>JAXLTC010000005.1:0-1545 GCA_046330255.1 Solirubrobacteraceae bacterium | reverse complement strand
TACGGCGTGGCCGACCTCCGCCGCGCGTTCGACGCGCCCAAGCCGTGCGCCGCGACCTGTCCGATCGCGTTCGCCCACCACGCCAGCAAGCTCGACGCCTGGCGCTCGCAGGACGGCGCGCCGATCCCGCTCACCGCGAGCCCCGCGGTCCCGCCGCTGCCCGCCGGCAAGGGCAAGCGCAGCCCAGCGCTCGCGGTGGTCGGCTGACGCCGACTAGGGTCCCAGCCGCGGGCAGGATGGATGATCCGGGCGAGTGGATGCGTAGAGGAGCAGCGCGGTCCTCATCGCCGGGTGGTACGGCAGGTAGCCGCGCTCCTCGTCGCAGGCGGCATAGATCGCGCCGGGGTCGAGCTCGGTGCGCACCCGCTCGCGGACGAAGTGCGCCGGGTGGGCCGGCGGCACGAGCTCGTGCACCGACGGCGGCAACAGCCACGACGGCTCGACGTCCCCGCTCGGAACGTCTTACGGCTAGGTCTTGCGCCGAGCGCGCGCATGGCGCGGGCACGTCCGCGGGCGTGTCAGCGATCGATCAGGGAGGGTCAGGGATGTCCGTGGACAAGCGCCCACGAAGGTCAGGGATGTCCCGAGGCCGGACGTGTCAGCGTCTATCAGGCTGTACCCCCGCCTGAGCGCCGGTGATCCGGGGTGCTCGAGCCGTGTCTGTGAATTCTATCGGCGATATCAATTGACACGGCCAACGATCGTGGCTACGGTGCGAGCATGAGGCGGGCGGCGGCGAAGCGGCGGCGGCAGGTGCGACGACCCCGGCAGGGCGAGCTGGCGCTGGTGCGCGACAAGAACGGGCAGCGGCGCGGCGGCCGGCGCCCGGGCGCGGGTCGGCCGCCGAAGATCCCCGGCCGCTCCGGCTCGCGCCATCAGCGCCGGCCCGAGGTCGATCCGCGCCACCCGCAGCACGTCACGCTGCGCGTCGTCGGCGACATCGGCCACCTGCGCACCGCGCACAAGTACCGCGCGATCCGCGCCGCGCTGGCCGCCTCGGCCGCGAGCCCGACCAACGCCGCCTGCGACGACTTCCGCATCGTCCACTTCAGCGTCCAGGGCGATCACCTCCACCTGATCTGCGAGGCCGCGTCGCGCGAGGCGCTGTGGCGCGGCGTGCGCGCCTTCGAGATCGCGGCGGCGCGCAACCTGAACGTCGAGCGCAGCCGCGAGCTGCGCCGCCGGCGCAGGGGCCAGGTCTTCGCCGACCGCTACCACGCGCGGGCGCTGCGCTCGGTGCGCGAGGTCCGCAACGCGCTGGCGTACGTCTTGAACAACTGGCGCCACCACCCGCGGTCCAATCGCGGTCCGTCGCTGTTCGACGGCAGGCTCGACCCGTACTCGAGCGCGATCCTCTTCGCCGGCTTCGCCGAGCGCACGCGGCCGGTCCACATCCCCGACGGCTTCGAGGCGCCGGCGGTCGTCCGGCCGCGCTCGTGGTTACTCGCCGAGGGATGGAAGCGAGCGAGGGCGATCAGCGTCTGGGAGGTGCCCGGCCCCGCGGGATAGCTGCGATGTGGGCGCCGGCGTCGGGACCCGCCAGCC
>JAXLTC010000004.1:0-22015 GCA_046330255.1 Solirubrobacteraceae bacterium | reverse complement strand
TGCTCCATCACGACGCGACCGCGCTGGACGGACTCGGCGCGGTCCTGAACGCGGGTCGAGGAGCGCTGGCCGGCCATGAAGATGTTCATCGCGGCGCCGAGCACGATCGAGCCGATCAGCAGCGCCATCAGCATCTCGACGAGCGTGAAGCCGCCCTGCGCGCGCAGACGGCGGCGCGCTGCGGCGCCCGGCCCGCTCACGGGCAGGTCCCGGTCGGGCCGGAGGTCGGGATGTCCATCGGCAGCACCGCCGTCCCGCCGCGGGCCGTGTTGGCGATCCCGTTGCGAACCACGCTGCGCGTCCCGTCGTCGGCGCAGACGTTGTAGGTGCCGTAGGGCAGGCCGGGATCCTGGGAGCCGACCGGCGAGGACGGTTGGCGCAGGTTCCCCGCGGTGCTGGTGGTCAGCGTGTAGACGCCCGAGCAGCCCGACGTGATGTTCGACACGCGCACGCGCGCGTTGGGCAGCGGCGTGCCGCCGCGGCGCACCAGCAGGTTCACGGCCGGCAACCAGACGACCGACGACGCCGCGCCGCCGGGCGTGATCGAGACCGTGTCGCGCGGCTGGGAGTAGGTCTGGGGATCGGCGCCCGAGCAGTTGCCGGAGTAGGCGCCGTACGGGCTCGGGAACGGGAACAGGCCCGTCGCGTTGTAGGAGGGCTGGAAGGTGCCGCTCCCCCACACGCGGTAGCCGGGCGCGGCGAGACCGGACTGCGCGAGGCTCGCGTAGGGCGCCTGCGCGGCCTGCACCGGCGCCGAGGCGGGCTGGGTCTGGAACGTGAGCGCGGCGGAGCCCGCGCGGTCGTAGTCGAAGGCGGCGGTGGTCGTCTGCTCGGCGACCACGCCGACGGTCTGGTTGATGTTCGTCTGGCCCTGGCGGTCGACCCAGCCTGGGACGGCGAAGCGGACGTCGTAGTTCCCGGCGACGAGATAGCCGGCGAGGATGCAGCCGTTCTCGTTGGTGACGTCGGTGAAGGTGTCCGGCCCGACGAGCGAGACCGTGATGCCCTGCACCCCGTTCCCGTTGCGGTCCCGGATCTGGACCGCGAGCGTGCCCTCGTCGGTGTTGAAGGAGCCGTTCGGCGGCGCCACCAGGCTGTCGAGGACGACCGGCTTGATCCTCATGTTCGGCCAGGTGACCGTGGAGGAGATCTTGATGAAGTTCGCGAGCGCCCCGGCGCCGGCGCACGAGGCGGTCCCCGAGCTGTCGGTGACCCAGTCGGCCCGCGAGACGATCGTGTAGGTGGTGCCCGCCATGACCTGGGTGCGCGTGCCGCGCAGGTTCGACAGGTCCGACGCGCGGTAGGCGCGCATCCGCTCCTGGTCGGCCTGGGCGAGGTCGGAGGCTGTCGAGCGCGCCTTGTTGGTGCCCGAGGTGGCCGAGGCCGCGTCGAGCCCGGTGTAGACCCCGATCGCGATCAGGACGACCAGCATCGCCGAGACGATCGTCTCGATCAGCGCGAAGCCGTCCTCGCTGCGCCGAGGCAGGCGGGGGCGGTCGGGGCAGGCGGGCATCGCATGCGGCATCGGCCCCGGGACGCGCGGCCTTGAGCAGCGACCGTGATCCTCAACGCGCGATCTCGCGCCCGCGCGAGCGTCCAGGCGGGCGTCCAGGCCGCCCGGCCCCCCAAGCTGGACGCCTGTCCGACGCGCCCGGCGGGTTCTGAAGGCCCGGCGGCATGCGGCCCGATAGCTGCCGCAATGATCGCCGCCTGCGCACACCTCCACCGCCTTCGCCGACTCGCGACCGGGGCCGCCGCCGTGGCGGCGCTCGCCGCGCTCGCGGCGCTCGCCTCGCCCGCACCGGCGGGCGCGGCCTGCTCGACCTCGATCGGCGGCTTCCACCCGCTCGAGAACTGCCTCTCGATCAGCGCCGACAACACGCTCGTCGCGCCCGGCGGGACCGTCAACTTCACGCTCAACGGCGCGCCCTCGAGCGGCTACACGTTCACCTGGAACTTCGGCGACGGCGCCTCACTGCCCGGGCAGGGCACCGGCAACCAGTCGCACACCTACCCGAACCGCGGCCGCTTCTCCGCGAGCGTGGACCAGTACGACGGCTCGAACGTCAAGACCGACTCGACCAACCCGGTGCTGATCACGGTCTCCGGCAGCCCGTCGGTCACGTTCGGCCCGACCTCGGGCACGACCGTCAAGCCCAACGTCGGCGTCAGCTTCGCGGCGGCCGGCGTGCCGGACGCCGGCGGCTCGATCTCCACCTACGAGTGGGACTGGGACGGCAACGGCGTCTACGTGCCCGGCCCGGCGAACGCCACGCACAAGTGGGCCAAGGAGGGCGTCTACCACCCGCACGTCCGGGTCACGAACGACCTCGGCGTGACCGCGACCTCCACCAGCGGCGTGACCGTGACCGTCGTCAACGTGCGGCCCGTCGCGAAGCTCGCGCTCTCCCCCACCGTCGTGAAGGTCGGCGAGCCGGTGAGCATGTCGGCCGCCGGGTCCTACGACCCGGACGGCTCCGTGGTCAGCTACCGCTGGGACCTCGGCGGCAACGGCGCCTACTTCGACAGCGGCGGAGCGCAGTCGCTGGTGCGCAGCTACCCGAACCCCGGGATCATCCGCGTCACGCTGAAGGTCGTGGACGACTCCGGCGGCACCGCGACCGCGACCCGCACCCTGACGGTGCTCGACTCCGACGGCTCGCTGGGCGGCGGGCCGGACGGCGACGGCGGCGCCGGGAAGGGCGCCGGCGGCCGGAACGGGTTCGTGGCGTTCCTCTCGGGCGCCGTGATCCAGAAGCTGCGCAAGGTCGTGAAGCGCGGCGTCGCGGTGAGCGCCCGCGCGAACCGCAGCGCGCGCGGCACGCTCGCGCTGATGGTCGGCGCCCGCGACGGCAAGCGCCTGCGCCTCGCCAGGGGCCGCAAGGCGCGCCGCCCGGTGAAGGTCGGCTCGGTGCGCGTGGTGCTGCGCAGCGGGCGGACGGCGAAGGCCAGCCTGCGCCTGAGCAAGAAGGCGAAGCGCGCCCTGCGCCGCGCCCGCAAGCTCCGGGTGACGATCACCGGGACGCTGAGCGACGGCCGCGGCGGCAAGGTCAAGGTCTCGCGCGTCGTGCTGCTGCGGCGGTAGGGGGCCGGCGCCTTCGCGGCGCCGCCGCCCCGGCGACAAGTTGGGGACGGACGCGGCGAACGACGGGCATCGAAGGGGGCCGCACGGGCCGCGCTCCTGGATAGGGGGCGCATACGACCCCCGGGGCAGGAGCATGGATCGCCGCCCGCCACCAACCTCGCTCACACCGGGCATCTGCCAGGATCGGGCGCGGTGAACTTATTCGTCGTGGGGGTCGGTGCGCTCTCTGGCGACCTCCGGGGCGAGCGGGCCCTGACGGAGGTGGTCGCGGGACTGCCGTTCGGCCCCACCTGCACCCGCGCGCGCTGGACCGGGAACGGGGTCATGGCCTCGATGGCCTCGCACGCCCCGGACCAGGTCGGCGGCGTGCGCTACTGGGCGGCCGCCGACGGCCATCTCGCGCTGTTCTCCGGGCGCCCGGTGGCGCCGGGCGACGAGGAGGGCGCGATGTTCGACGGCCGCGCGCCGCTGGACGCGCGCTGGTTCCTGTCCGCGCCGGCGGGCGCCGCCTCGCAGATGGAGGGCCGCTTCGTCAGCGTCGTCTGCCGCGGCGACAACGGCGGGGTCGCGGTCGTGACCGACCCGCTGGGCGCATATCCGGTCTACGAGCTCCGGGACGGCGAGGTCCGCTGGGTCAGCAACAGCGCCGAGCTGCTGCGACGCCTGGCGCCGGGGCCGGAGGAGGTCGATCTCGGCGTGCTCGCGGAGGTGCTCAGCGGCGGCTGGTCGCTCGCGGGCCATGCGCTATGGGCCGGCGTGCGGCGGATCCCGCCGGGACGGCGCTCCTACGCGGCGGGCGAGGCGCCGCGCGACACCCCGCTGCTCAGCGCCGAGGACCTGGCGCCGCTTTTCGGGGCCGGCCTTGACACCGGTCGCGCGGCCCACACCGTCGCCGCCCTGACCCGCGCGCTGGGCGACTGGCCCGGCCGGCCGAGCATCGTCCCCGTCACCGGCGGGCGCGACTCGCGCGTCGTGCTCGCGGCCACCCGCGCGGCATCCCTGCCGTGGCCTGGCGGCACCGCCGGGGCGGCCGACCACCCCGACGCCACGATCGGGCGCATGCTCTGCGACCGCCTCGGGCGCCCGTTCTCGGTGCTGCGGGTGGACGGCTACGTCGACCGCCTCGGCGAACCGCGGCGCGCCGCGGCTCTCGTGAGCGCGCTCTCCGGCGGCACGATCACGCTCTCGGACGCGGCCGGGTTCCCGGCCGGCGTCGCCCCCGACCCCCTGCCCATCTGGCACACCGGCCAGGGCGGCGAGATCGCCCGTCGCTACTACGGCGTCGCGGGCGGCGAGGACGCGGACTCGATCGCCGAGCGGCTGCATGCGGTGTTCGCCGGCCGCGCGCCCGGCCGGCGCGAGCCGCTCACCCCGGCGGCGTCGGCGGGCGTGCGTGACCGCCTGCGCGCATGGGTGGCCGGGATGCTCGACGCCGGCGTGCGGCCGGCGGACGTCCCGGACGCGTTCTACCTGCTGCGCCGCATGGGGACCTGGTCGGCGCCCGGCCACGGCTGCGTGGAGCCGATCCGCGACGCGACCTCGCCGCTCTGGTCACGGGCGCTGCTGCCCGACCTGCTCGGCGCCTCCGCGGAGGAGCGCGGGCGGGAGCGCTTCCACCGCGAGCTGGTGGCGCGCCTCGCGCCGGCGCTGCTCGAGGTGCCGTTCGAGGACGGGGAGCGGTGGGACTCGCGTCCCTCGGGCGTCGCCCGCGCCGCCGCGGGCGCGCGCCGGCTCGGCGATCGCGCGGGCCGGGAGCTGGCGCGCCGCCGGGCGGCGCGCCGCAGCCCGTCCGCACAGCGGCCCGCGGGCGCCGCGGAGGCTCCCGGCGATCGCTTCGCCCGGCTCCAGGCGCTCGTCGGCGAGGCCCTGCACGGCGAGCCCTGGCACCCGATCTGGGACGTGCTCGACCGCGCTCCGACCGAGCAGCTCCTGACGACGCCGCCGGACGGCCTGGACCCGATGCGCCGCTACTACCTGTGGCGGATCGCCTCGGTCGCGCTCGCGTCCTGAGCAGGACGGCGGCGGCGCCTCGCGGCCGGGCTCAGCCCGAGGCGGCCTCGCGCAGGCGCGTCCCGGCCTCCTGCGCGTCGTGGTCGCTGCGAAGCACCCCGTCTCCCTCGCACCACGGGCACGTCACGTCCTGCGGCGAGCCGCCGAGACCGGAGATCAAACGGCCGGTCCCCCGGCACGGCGGGCAGGGAACCGGTGCGTCGGCGCCGGCGGGGTCCTGGCTGGATCGCGCGCTCACGGGCCGGGCACCGTAGCGCCTGCGGCCGCGCGGCGGCCGGCGCCCGGCGGGTTACGCTGCCGGGGATGGCCGGCGCACCGCTCGACCACCACCGCCTCCTCGGCCTGATCGCCGCCGGGCGCGGGCTGGTGGCGCAGCTCGACATCGAGGTCGTGCTCGACCGCCTGCTGGAGACCGCGCGCGAGCTCACCTCCGCCCGCTACGCGGCGCTCGGGGTGCTCGACGAGCGCCGCCGGGGGCTCGAGCGCTTCACGACGCGCGGCGTGGACGAGGCCACGCACCGCGAGATCGGGAGCCCTCCCCGCGGGCGCGGGATCCTGGGAGTGCTGATCGACGACCCGCGTCCGCTGCGGCTCGCGGACCTGCGGACCCACCCCCGGTCCTACGGAGTGCCCGCCGGGCACCCTCCGATGCGCAGCTTCCTCGGAGTCCCGATCGTGGTGCGCGGCGAGGCCTGGGGCAACCTCTACCTCTCCGAGAAGGAGGGCGGGGCCGAGTTCGACGAGGCGGACGAGGAGACCGTGGTGATCCTCGCCGAGTGGGCGGCGATCGCGATCGACAACGCGCGCCTCTACCAGCGGACAGAGCGCCGCCGCGACGAGCTGGAGCGCGCGGTCGCGGGGCTCGAGGCGACGACCGCGATCGCTCGCGCGGTCGGCGGCGAGACCCGGCTGGAGCGCGTGCTCGAGCTGATCGTCAAGCGCGGGCGCGAGCTCGTCCAGGCGCGCGCGCTCGTGATCCTGCTCGGGGAGGACGACGGGCTCGTGCTGGCCGCGGGCGCCGGGCGCTTCGACCGCGACGCGCTCGGGCGCCGCCTGAGCGAGGAGGGCACCACCTGGGGCGAGGTGCGCCGCTCGGGCCGCGCCGAGCGGATCCCCGACGTGCCCGCCAGACTGCGCCTGTCGGCCGAGCGGCTCGGGGTGCGCGACGCGGCCACCGCGCTGCTGGTGCCGCTCACGTTCGGGGGCCGCGGCCTCGGCGTCCTGGCCGCGTTCGACCGCCTGACGGCCGACCCGGCGTTCGGCGACGAGGAGGAGGCGCTGATGGGCGCGTTCGCCGCGAGCGCCGCGACCGCCGTGGCGACGGCGAAGTCGGTGCAGCGCGAGCGGCTGCGCGAGTCCATGGACGCGGCCGAGCGCGAGCGCCGGCGCTGGGCGCGCGAGCTCCACGACGAGACGCTCCAGGGCCTCGGTGGCCTGCGCATGCTGCTCGCCTCCGCGCTGCGGCGGGCCGATCACGAGGGGCTGCGGGAGGCCGTGCGCGACAGCATCGAGCAGGCCGGCCACGAGATCGACGCGCTACGCGCCCTGATCTCCGATCTGCGCCCGGCCGCCCTGGACGAGCTGGGCCTGGCGCCCGCGATCGAGAGCCTCGCGGAGCGCGTGGGGGCGGCGGAGGGCATCGCGGTGCGGCGCCGGGTCCGTCTCAGTCGCCGGCTCGCGCCGGAGCTAGAGACGACGGTCTACAGGGTCGTGCAGGAGTCGCTGACCAACGCTGCCAAGCACTCGGGCGCGCGGAGCGTGACGATCGCCGTGGCGGACCGCGGAGGCCGGATCGCGGTCGAGGTCGAGGACGATGGCGCGGGCTTTGCCCCGGAGGAGCAGTCCGGCGGTCTCGGGCTCGTCGGGATGCGCGAGCGCTGCGAGCTCGCGGGCGGAGAGCTCGAGGTGGTCAGCGAGCCCGGGCGCGGGACTTCCGTGCGGGCGTCGCTTCCCGCTCCACCAGGGTCTGAAAGAGCTGCAGGTACTGGGTGAGGTGGCGCGGCCCGAGGTAGTGGCGCACCACGCGCCGGCGCCCCGCCCGCCCCATCCGCCGCGCGAGCGCC
The DNA here is from genome assembly GCA_046330255.1 of Solirubrobacteraceae bacterium. Lineage (GTDB taxonomy): Bacteria > Actinomycetota > Thermoleophilia > Solirubrobacterales > Solirubrobacteraceae > JBBSBL01. The sequence goes on along the minus strand of JAXLTC010000004.1, from coordinate 14,857 downwards.
GGGTCGGACAGCAGGGTCGCGAGGCGGCGTCCGAACTCGCCCAGGTCGGCCGGGTCGTCCAGCAGGAAGCCCGTGCGGCCGTCGACCACCTGGTCCTGGATCCCGCCCACGCGGCTGCCGATCACCGGACGCCCCTTCCACATCGCCTCGGCCACGGTCAGCCCGAAGCCCTCGGCGAGGCTCTTCTGCACGACGATCCGCGAGTGCCGCTGGAGCGCGTTGACGATCACGGCGTTCTCGTCCGGGTCGTCCATCGGCAGGCACGCGACGTGGATCCTCGCCCGGATCGCGGCCGGCAGCCCGTCCCACGCCGCCAGCACCTCCCCCAGCACCTCCACCCCCTCGGGGTCGTCGCTGACCGACCCGAGCGCCGGCCCGGCGAGGACCAGGTGCGCCTCCGAGTCCGGCGCGACGTGCTCGGCGAAGCCCAGCAGGACCCCGACATGGTCCTTGAGGCGATCCCAGCGCGAGACCTGGGTCACCATCGGCGCCCGCAGCGGGGGCACCGCCTCGCGGCGGACCTCGGCGCGGCGGTCCACCCGGCCGCGAGAGCCGTCCTCGCGCGTGAACGACGGGACCCCTTTCGCAGTGCCGTCGGCGATCCCCGCCGCCCGCAGCACGGCGGCGACGGTCGCCCGCCCGAGCGGCTCGTTCTTGGGCGAGAACGGGTCGATCGAAGGCGCGATCACATGGACCCGCGAGGCGTCGAGCTCCGGCCACGCGTAGGCCTGGCGCGAGAACACGTAGGCCTCCGCCTCGCGGATGTAGGGCAGCAGGAAGCGCACCGCGAGGTGCCCCACGTCGTTCGGGAGGCTCGTGCCGATGTGCGACCGCCAAACGATGTGGGCGCCGCTGCCGGCGAGCGCGGGCGCGAGACCCGCGGTCTGCGGGTCGTGCAGGAGCACCAGGTCGCCCGGGCTGACCAGCGAGGCGAGCTCGCGGCCGGGAGCGTCCAGCGTGCGCTCGTAGACGGCGCGTTCGGCGTCGCCCAGGCGACCTCCGTCGCCGGGACTGCCGTGCAGCAGGTTGTGGATGCGCTTGGTAACGACGAAGAACTCGGGCTCGCCCTCGATCACCATCCAGCGCGCGTCGATCCCCGTCCCGCGCGCGTAGCCGATCAGCGGGCGCAGCATCTCGGCGACGCCGCCTCCGTGCTCGGTGGAGTTGACGCTCCACACCACGCGATCGCCGAGCACGTCGCGGCTGGCCGCCATGGCGGCGTACATCTCCCCCGCGTCGCGGGAGCCGAGCACCTCGGCGAAGCGCTCGGGCGAGGCAGGCGGAACCACCACGGCTCGCAGGCCGGTCATCCGCGCAGCGCTCGCAGGGCGTTGAGTATCACGGCCACGTCGATGCCCTCTTGTAGCAGCGCGCCCGCCACCGGTGTGAGAAATCCCAGCGCCGCGACCAGCATCGCGACCAGGCTCATGCCCATTCCCGCGACCACGCTCTGCCGTGCGATGCGCAGCGCCCGGCGGCTCACCAGCAGCGCGTCGACCAAGCGGTCCACGCGATCGACGGCGATCACCGCGTCGGCCGTCTCCGCCGAGATCGTCGCACCCGCGCCCGCCATCGCGACCCCCACGTCCGCGAGCGCGAGCGCCGGGGCGTCGTTGACCCCGTCGCCGACCATCACCACGGAGCGCAGCTCGGGTCGGGCGCGCATCGCCCTGACGACCTCGAGCTTCCCCTCGGGGTCCAGTTCCGCGTAGACGCGGTCGATCCCCGCCAGGCGCGCCACCCCCGCGGCCACGTCCGCGTGGTCGCCCGTCACGAGCGCGACCTCCCGCACGCCCGCGTCGTGGAGCCGCCTGGTCACGTCACCCGCGTCGTCGCGAAGCCGGTCGGCCATCACGATCGCACCGGCGGCGCTGCCGTCGATCGCCACGAAGACCCGTGCCCGGCCCGGCTGCGCGCTCTCGACCGCGCGTGCCGCGGCCTCCAGCCCGGCGACGTCCTCTGCCTCCAGCCAGGCGCGACCCCCGACCGAGACCCGGCGCCCGGCGACCGTGCCCGCGATCCCGGCTCCCGGGGACTCCCGGACGTCGGCCGGATAGTCGAGCGCCAGCCCTCGCCGGCGCGCGGCCGCGACCAGCGCCGCCCCGAGGACGTGGGCCGAGAGCTGGTCGACCGAAGCGGCCGCGCGGAGCAGCTCATCCCGGTCGTATCCGTCCAGCGCGAAGACCGCCTCGACCTCAGGGGCCCCGATCGTGAGCGTCCCCGTCTTGTCGAAGAGCACCGTCCGTGCGTGCGCGAGCTGCTCGATCGTCCCTCCGCCCTTGACGATCACGCCGTGCTTCGCGCTCCGCGAGAGGCCCGAGACGATCGCGATCGGCGCGGCCAGGATCAGCGGGCAGGGCGTCGCGACGACGAGCACCGCGAGGGCCCGGACGGGATCTCCGCTCAGCGCCCAGGCGAGCCCCGCCGTGGCGAGCGTGACGGGAAGGAAGAAGGCGGCGTAGCGGTCCGCCATGCGCACGAACGGCGCGCGGCTGCGCGCCGCCTCGCGCACCAGCGCCACCAGCGCGGCGTAGGCGCTCTCGGCGGCGGGGCGGGTGGCCCGCAGGTCGAAGGCCTCGCCGGCGTTCGCGGTGCCGCTGCGAATCGGCTCGCCGTCCGAGTAGCGGACCGGCAGCGACTCCCCCGTGAGGCTCGACTCGTCGAGCACGGCGTGCGGGGCGCGAACGATCCCGTCGACCGGCACGATCTCGCCCGCGAGCACGGCGACGACGTCGCCGGCGCCGACCTCGTCCACGCCGACGTCCTCGACGGTCTCGCCGCGGCGCCGGTGGGCCACGCGCGGTGCCCGCTCGAGCAGCGCCGTCAACTCCCGCCGGGCGCGCCTCCCGGCCGCCGCCTCGAGCGCCTCGCCGCCCGCGAGCATCAGCGCGACGACGGCGCCCGCGAGCTGCTCGCCGAGCGCGAGGGCCGCCGCCATCGCGATCAGCGCGATGATGTCGACGCCGATGTCGCCGCGGGCGAGGCTGCGCGCCACCGAGACGCTGAGCGGCACCAGCGCCACGACGATCACCGCGCTCCACACGATGTCCGCCTGCGCCGGCAGGCCCGCGAGCGCCAGCGCGCCGCCGGCCGCCAGGCCGACCAGCGCGATCAGCGCAAGCGCACGCTCACGCACGCGCCCTCAGGCGTCGATGAGTCCCTTGTCGAGCGCGTAGCGCACGAGCTCGGCACGGGTGGTCCGACGGAGCTTCTGCTGGATGTGGGCGCGATGCGACTCGACCGTGCGCACGCTCAGGTAGAGCTGCTCGGCGACCTCGCTGTTGGTGTGTCCGAGCCCGATCAGCCGCAGCACCTCGACCTCCCGCGGAGTCAGGCGGTCGGGCGGGCCGTCGGGGGCAGGCGGCTCGACGGCCAGCTTGGCGCCCAGCTCCGGGTTCAGGTAGGTGCGTCCGGCCGCCACCGCGCGGACGGCGTGCACGAGCTCGTCGTCGGCGGCCTCCTTGAGCACGTAGCCGCAGGCGCCCGCGCGCAGCGCCTCCCGCGCGAACGCCGGGTCGTTCTGCATCGTCAGGACGACGATGCCCGTCTCGGGGGAACCCTCGCGCAGAGCCGGGATCGACTCCAGGCTGGAGCCACCGGGCATGTTCAGATCGAGCACCAGCACCTCCGGCCGGTGTGCCCGGGTCTTTCGCAGGGCCTCGTCCACGTCGCCCGCCTCGGCCACGACCTCGAGGCCCTCCTCGGCGTCGAGCAGCATGCGCAGGCCACTGCGCACCACGGCGTGGTCGTCCGCGAGGATCAGGCTCGTCACCTGCGCCGAGCCTAGCGGCGCGAGCCATTCGCCCGGAGCGTGGGGACTACTGAGCGCTCGGCGGGTAAACCCGCGTGCGCCGGCCGCTAGCGTGCGCCAGGTGAGCGCGAGCGCCACCGGGCCGGTGATCGCGGCCGTCGACGGGCGGGAGCGCTCGGCCGACGCGGTCGCGCTCGCGCGCGTGCTCGCGGGCGCGCTGGGCGTCCCGGCGGCGGTCGCCAACGTCTACGTGACCGAGCCGCTCACCCCGGGGCCGCTCGGGGACGAGGTGCGCGCGCTCCAGCGCGAGGACGCCGAGCGGGTGGTGGCGCAGGCGGCCCAGGCCGGCGACGAGGGAGAGCCGCTCGAGCGGCACGTCACGGGAGCGAGCTCGGCGGGCCGCGGCCTGGAGAAGCTGGCCGGAGACTGCGGCGCCGCGTGCGTCGTGCTCGGCTCGAGCCGGCGCGGCGCGCTCGGCAGGGTGCTGCCGGGCAGCGCGTCCGAGCGCCTGCTGAACGGCGCGCCCTGCCCGGTCGCGGTCGCGCCCGCCGGATACGCGGCCGGCTCGGCGCCGCGGCGGCTCACGACCGTGGCCGTCGCCTACGACGGCACGCCCGAGGCCGCCCGCGCGCTGCGCTGGGCGGGCGCGGTCGCGGCGCGCGCGGGTGCGCGCGTGGTGCTGCTGCACTCCGTCGCGCCGACCGCGCCGCGGGAGCACCGCGAGCTGTACGCCTCGTTCACCGAGTACATCCACGGCTGGGCGCGCGGCGAGCTGGAACGCGGCGAGCGGACGCTGCCGGCCGGGGTCGCGGTCGAGACGCGGGTCGTGGAGGGCGAGGCGGCGGAGGCGCTCGCGAAGGCCGCCGAGCAGGCGGGTGCCGATCTGCTGGTCACGGGCTCGCGCGGGCACGGCCCGGTGGCGCGCGTGCTTCTCGGTGGGACGAGCGCCGCGCTGGTGCGCCGCGCGGCGCTGCCCGTCGTGGTCGTGCCGCGCGGCGCCGAGGAGCACGGGGGCGCGGCGGGAGACGGCTGAGCGCCGCCCGGCACACGCTCGTGGGAAGGGCCGTGCAACCGTCGCATCGGCGGAACTTCCGGCCTAGCATCCTGTTGACGGGGTGATGCCGCTGTCCGTACCCGTCCGCCGCTTCGCGTGCGGCGCGCTGCTCGGCGCCGCCGCGTTCGCGACCCCGGCCGCGCTGTCGCCGACCGCCGCGGCCGCGCGAACGGCGCCCGCTCCTCGCCTCCTCTCGGCCCGCTGCTACCCGCCCGCGTCGTGTGCCGCGCCCTCGATCGTCACGGCCGGCGGGCGCATGCTGCTGCGCGGGACGCGGTTCCCGCCGCGGCTGCGCGTGGTCTTCCCGCGCCGCGGCGGCGGGGTCGTGGCCCAGACGGTCCGCCGGCGCTCGGCGACGAGCCTCGTCGTGCGCGTTCCCTCCGCGGCGCGCAGCGGCAGGGTGCGGCTGCGCACGCTCGGCGGCCGCTGGTCCAACCACTCCGGCCCGATCACGGTCCGCGCCCGCGGGGGCGCGCGCGTCCAGGCGCCGTCCGGCACCCCCTCCGGCACGGCGTTCGACGGCGACGGCATGTGGATCTGGCAGACGTGGCGCAGCGAGGGCGGGAGCATCGCCGCGATCGCGCGCCGCGCCAAGGCGGCCGGCGTCGAGACGGTGTTCATCAAGTCCTCGGACGGCGCGAGCATGTGGAAGCAGTTCACGCCGCAACTCGTGGCCGCGCTGAAGGCCCGCGGGCTCGCCGTCTGCGCCTGGCCCTACGTCTACGGGAAGAACCCGGTGGCCGAGGCCCGCAACTCGGTCCGCGCGGTCCAGCGCGGAGCCGACTGTCTCGCGATCGACGCCGAGGGTGAGTACGAGGGCCGCTATCGCTCGGCGCGCACCTACATCCGGCTGCTGCGGCAGGGCGTCGGCGCCCGCTATCCGGTCTCGCTCGCCGGACTGCCGTATGTGGACTACCACGGCGCCTTCCCGTACTCGGTGTTCCTCGGGCCCGGCGGGGCGCAGTTCAACCAGCCGCAGATGTACTGGAAGGCGATCGGCGTCTCGGTCGACCGCGTCTACGACCACACCTATCGCTGGAACCGCATCTACCAGCGGCCGATCGTGCCGCTGGGCCAGACGTGGATGAACCCCTCGACCTCGGAGCTGGTGCGCTTCCGCTCGCTGGCCCGCGCGTTCGGCGCGCCCGGCCTGAGCTGGTGGGACTGGCAGGAGACGGGGGCATCCGGCTGGCGCGCGCTCGCGGCCCCGCTGCCGGCGACGCCTCAGCCGAGCGACCCGGGTTGGCCGCCGTTGGAGCGCGGCTCGCGCGGCGACTTCGTCGTGTGGCTCCAGCAGCACCTGGAGCGCGCGGGCGCATCGGTCTCCCAGGACGGCGTCTACGGGGCGCGCACGTCGACGGCGGTCCGTACGTTCCAGCTCTCGCGCGGGCTGACGCCGACGGGGACGATGGGCGCCGCGACCTGGCGCGCGCTGCTGAGGCTCAGCCCAGCAGAGCCCGACTGGGCCCCGGCCGGCTCGGGCGGCTCCGGCGGCGCGGGCGGCGCCGCGGCCTCCTCCGCGGCGGCGACGGCGCGGCGTGGGGCGCCCGCATCGGCGTGGGTGGTCGGCCGCAGCGAGTTCCGCCGCGCCCGCCCGCCGAAGCGCTGAGGCGCGCCTGGCGTCCGACGGCCCCTCCACGCCGCCGGCGCCGAAACCCATCCCAGTCCATTGTCATCCTGCGATAGCCAACCGGGATGGGTTTGACGGATGCGCCCGGGAAGGCCCTCGGCCGGCGGGTCCCCTTCGCTGCCGCCGTTTGACCGCGCGGCGTCGCCCGCAAGCGCCGGCCGGCCACCGCTCTGTCCGACCGGCCGCGTAGCTTCAGCGTCCGTGTCTCAGAGGGACCGCGACGCGGGCGGGCCGACGGCGTTCCAGCGCGCCGCGCGCCGGGCTCGCGACAGGGTGCTCCGAGGCGGCCGCCCGCCGCGCGACGCCGCGGCGCGGGACCGCCCTCACCACGGCATGCCCGCGCCCTCGCCCGCCCCGGTCCCGCCGGCTCGACCTGCGCGGGAGCCGAACCCCGCTCCTGATCCCCCTGCCCGTGTCGCGATCGTCAGCGGCCTGGAGCCCGAGCTGGCCGAGCCGCCGGAGATCGAGTTCGATGCGCCGGGCCCTCCGCGCATCACGGGGCGCACGGTCCCCCAGGCGCCGCCCGAGCCGCTGGTGCCGCCCGAGCCGGACACCGGCGAGATCGAGATCCGCCCGCTGACCGCCGAGCTGGGGATCCATCCCGAGTCGATCCCGCCGCCGCGACCGGCGCCTCCGGACGCGGACCCGGAGGCCGCGGGCGCACCCCGCCGCCGAGCCCGGAGCGAGGTCGCCGAGTCCCTCGAGGCCGACCCGCGACCCACGCCGGCGCGGAGCCGCCGGCGCCCGCCGCGCCCGGCCCCGCCGAGCGGACGTCCGCCGCCCGCCCGGTCCCACCGTTCGCGGACGTGCGCCGCGCCCCTGCGGGCCCGGACGAGGACTGGACGCTCCTGCCGCCGCCGGCTCGCGCGGGCCGACCTACCTCGCCGCCGCCATGCTGTTCCTCGGCGGTCTCGGCACCGGCACCGCGGTGACGCTGCTCGCCTCCGAGGACGACGGACCGGCGTGGCCCGCCCGCGCCCCGCTCCCCGGGCTCCGCGGCCCGCACGCCGGCCGCGATCCCCGCCGGGGGCGCGGGCCGAGCGCCGATCCCGCTGCTGCCGCGCGCGTTCGCGCTCGACCCCTACGGCGGCGACGGCGAGCACCAGAACCAGGCCCGCCTGGCCGTGGACGGAAATCCCCGCACCGCGTGGACCACGCAGCGCTACTCCGCGGGCACGCTCGGCAAGCCGGGCGTCGGCCTGGCGGTCACGGGCGTCAGGCCCGCCCGCGCCGCGCAGATCGTGATCGACACCCCGACCCCCGGCTTCCGCGCGCAGGTCTACGGCGCGCCCGGCGGTCGCCCGTCCACCGGGGCGCCGCGCCGGGGCTGGACCCCGCTCGCCGGGACCACCACCGTCCACTCCGGCCGTCCGATCCGGCTGCGCGGCGCGGCGCCGATGCGCCACTGGCTCGTCTGGATCGTCGCGCTCGGACCGGGACGCCAGAGCGCCGAGATCTCCGAGATCGGCCTCCGCCGCTGAGCCCCGCCGGCCGGTGACGGCCCGCTCGTACCCGGAGGACGTCGAGCTCGCGGACGGCCGCGCCATCCGGGTGCGCCCGATCGCGGCGGGCGACGCCGAGGCCCTGCGCACGGGCTTCGCGCACCTCAGCGACGAGGCGCGTTACCGGCGCTTCCTGACGCCCACCGAGCACCTCACCGAGCAGCAGATCGCCTACTTCGTGGACGTCGACCACCACGACCACGAGGCGCTGGTCGCCCTGCGCGCCGACACCGGCGAGGGGGTCGCCGTGGCCCGCTACATCCGCTCCCCGGACGCGCGGGACCACGCCGAGATCGCCGCCGTGGTGCTCGACGACTGGCAGGGCGCGGGGATCGGCACGCTGCTCTGCGAGCGCCTGGCCGAGCGCGCGCGAGCCGAGGGCATCCGCTACGCGAGCGGCCTGATGCTGGCCGGCAACGACGAGATGCTCGGCATCCTGCGCCGCCTCGGCCCCGAGGTGTCGCGGGAGCGGGGGACCGGAGCGCTGGATGTCGTCGTCGACCTGAGCCCGGGCGGCTGACACGCGCCGGGCCGAAGCGCGGCCCGCCCCTACCCCTCGCGCCGCGCCTTCCAGACCTCCTCGCACGGCCAGTTCCGCGCCCACTCGAGCGGGACCCACGGGTAGCGGGTGCTCGCGCCGGCGGGCGGACGCACCTCGATCAACTCCTCGATCTCGAAGCCGCTGTCGCGCAGGACCCGGATCAGCTCGCCGTGCGGGAGGTGGAACTCGACCGAGTCGTCGTCGGACCACGTGATCCGGTGCATGTCGAACAGGGGACGCAGCAGGCGCTCTACGGCCGCCCCGTCCTCCTCGTCCGGCTGGCAGGCGATCAGCAGCGGCGTGTTGACGAGGAACACCAGGCGCCCACCCGGCCGCAGCAACCTGGCGGCCTCGGGAATCCAGCGGTGCGGGTCGCACCAGATGCTCGCCCCGTACTCCGAGATCGCGAAGTCGAAGCTGTCGCCCGGGAGCGGGACCTCCTCCGCGTTGCCGTGCAGCAGCGGGAACTCGAGGCCGTGCTCCGCCTGCAGGCTGCGGGCGGTCTGGAGCTGGGCCGGGGAGTTGTCGATCCCGACCGGCCGCGCGCCGCGGCGAGCCAGCCAGGCCGAGACGTACGCGGTCCCGCAGCCGAGCTCGATCGCGTCCAGCCCGGTCGCGTCGCCGGGGAGCATCCGCAGCTCGGACTCCGGCACCCCCCAGATCCCCCAGCTCGGCTCCGCCGCCGCCCAGTGGCGCCGGCCCGGCTCCTCGTAGTCGGCGGCCCAGCGGTCCCACTGGGCCCGGTTGCGCTCGACGTGCCCGGGTGATTGCTCGCCCATCGCCGGCGATTATCGCGCAGGCCACGGCGGATGTTGGGATCAGGTTGGGGTCGCGAGCGCGGGGAACGCGCGGGCGCGTGGCGGTGTCCTACCGCCGCAACCACCCCACCAAGCACGCCGCCGGACCGCGAGACGCGGCCGCACGGCGGAGAGGAGACCAACCAGCATGACGATTCCGCTCATCAAGACGACCCGGGCAGGCGCTCTCGTCCTGGTCGTGGCGTCGGCCGCGGTGCCGGTGAGCGCCGCCTCGGCGCATCACCGAAGCCGGCACCACCGCCGGCACCACACCCATCACGCCGTCCATCACCGCACGATCCACCACCGCGGCATCCCGCAGCACGGCGGCGGGGACCACGACAGCGACAACCGCGGAGGGCCGAGCGATGGCGACGGCCTCGTCTAGCGGCGGCGGAACGCTGCCCCGCGGAGCGCGCCCGCTGCAGGCGGTCGCGCTGGTAGCGGTGATCGGTGCGATCGCCGTGGCGGGCTGCGGCGGCGGGTCGTCGTCCCACGCCGCGAAGCCGGCGCCCTCGATGGGGTCGCCGTCCTCGACGGGAGCCTCGTCCGCCAAGGCGTCCGCTCCCCCGGCGAGCGCGATCCCGCAGCACGGCGGCGGGGACCACGACGCGGACAACAGCGGCGGGCCCAGCGATGGCGACGGCGCGATCTGAGCGCTCCGCCCGGCGGCCGGCCGGCGCCCGGGCGGCGCCGGCCGGCGGCGCCGGACCGACCGCGGCCGAGCGGCGCCTCGGCTGGGGCCTGCCGCTCGCGCTGGGCCTGCTCGCCGCGGCCCTGCTCGTCACGTTGATCGCGGCCGGCTCGAGCGCGATCGGCGTCCCGGGCGGGCCGGCGTCAGCCGTGAGCGGGGATGCGGCGGTTTTCGCCTCGCTGCGCCCGGCGGTCGCGCCGCGCGGGTGGTCGCAGGCGCGCACGGCGACGGGCGCCACCCTCCCCTACCCGCCTGGCTGGCGGCGCATCCCGGGCGACGCGGGCAGCGCGACCGCCGCGCTGGGCGCGCGCGGCGGCGCGATCGCCGGCTACCTCAACGCGACCCCGCGCTCGGGCGCCGAGTCGATCGGGAACTGGCGCCGGTTCCGGCCCGCGCACAACGCGGCCGAGGGCGACCGCGACGTGCGCCTGCTCGCCGCCGCCTCCGGCCTGAGGATCGGCTCCGGCGCAGGCTCGTGCGTGCTCGACACCTACTCGACGACAACCCGCGCCCACTACGAGGAGCTCGCCTGCATCGTTCACGGCGCGGGCGGGACGACGGTGTACGTCGGCGCCGCGCCGCCACGGCGCTGGGCGGCGGTCGCGCCGGTGCTCGAGCGTGCGCTCGCCGCCACGACCGGGCGCGGCTGACCTACGGGCGCTAACGGGCCCCTACGAGCTCGACGCGGCCTGCGCCGAGGGGGCCACGGGCTCTCGCCGCGAGCCCGGAGTCCGCTGTCATGAGGGTCGCGCCGTCCAGTGCCTCGGCAAGCGCGAGGTAGCTCGCATCGTAGGCCGTCAGCTGATGCCGCAGGGCCCATATGCGCGGGCGCAGCGGCGCGTGCGGATAGCGCACGAGCGGCACGCGCTCGAGGTCGGCCGCGGCCTCGGTCGCCCGGCGCTCGTCCAGGCGCGCGCCCAGGGTCATGAGCCGCAGGCCGTTCAGCGTCTCCGGGTCGATCAGCTCGGGCGCATGAAGCGGCTCGTGCTCCCGGCCCGCGCTCGAGCGCAGCACCGCGTCCACAGCCGGCTCCCGGCCGACGAGGAAGTCGATCAGCGCTGAGGCATCGACGACGATCAGCGCCGATCACGCGCCGTGCGCACCAGGTCCGCGCTGGACGGTCCCTCGTACGGCGCGCGCTCGCGAATGCGCTCGGCCAGCTCGGGCAACGTCGGCAACCGCGCGAGCTCGGCGACGCGCGCGAGCAGGAACTCGTTCAGCGACTGGCCCGCCAGGGCCGCTTGCGACTTCAGGCGCCTGTGGACGTCATCGGGAACGTCGCGGATCTGGACGTTCGGCATCGGTCCGTCGATGCTATCACTACGCATGCTGCGCATGCGTTACGCCTTCAGACGGGCCTACTTGATGTTGTCGTAGACCTTGAAGAGCGGCAGGTACATCGACACGACGATGAACCCGACGATGCCGCCGACGAGGATGATCATCACCGGCTCGAGGATCGAGGTCAGCGCCTTGACGGCGGCCGCGACCTCGTCCTCGTAGAAGTCCGCGACCTTGGCGAGCATGTGGTCGAGCGCGCCGGTCTCCTCGCCGACGCCGACCATGTAGGCCACCATCGGCGGGAACACGGGCGCCTGCTTGAGCGGCGCGGCGATCGTTCCCCCGCCCTTGACCGACTCGATCACGGCTTCCATCGAGCGCTCGACGACCGAGTTGCCGGCGGTCTTGCCGGTGATCTCGATCGCCTGGAGGATCGGCACGCCGCTGGAGACGAGCGTCGACAGCGTCCGCGACCAGCGCGCGAGCGAGACCTTCTGCACGACGTCGCCGATCTTGAACGGGATGCGCAGGCGGAAGCGGTCCCACTGCGGGCGCCCCCAGGAGGAGCGCTTCCACTGGCGGAACGAGACCACCACGATCACGACCACCGCGATCATCAGGTACCACTGCTGGGTGACGATGTGCGAGAGCCCGACGGTGAACTGGGTCAGCGCGGGCAGCTTCGCGTCGAACTGCTCGAAGACCTTGGCGAAGATCGGGACCAGGAACGCGACGAGCGCCAGCAGCACGATCATCGCGAACGTGATGATGACGGCGGGGTACATCATCGCGGCGCGGATCTGCCGGCGCAGCGAGTCGTCCTTCTCGAGCTGGTCGGCCGTGCGCAGCAGGGACTCCTCGAGCACGCCGCCGGTCTCGCCGGCGCGCACCATCGCGACGTAGAGCGGCGTGAACACCTTCGGGTGGCGCTCGAGCGCGTCGGAGAGCAGCAGGCCCGCCTCGACGTCCTTGCGGACGGCGACCAGCGTCTCCTTCAGCATCTTCGAGTCGGTCTGGTTCTCGAGCACGTACAGCGCCCGCAGCAGCGTCATGCCGGAGGACACCATCGTCGCCAGCTGGCGGGTCATGATGGTCAGGTCCTTCGCCTTGACCCGCTGCATGAACTCGAGGTTGAGCTCCTTCGAGCTGTGCTTGTCGGAGATGTCGACGACGATCAGGCCGCGCGCCTTGAGCTGGTCGGCGACGGCCTGCTTGCTCGTCGCCTCCACCTCCCCCTTCGAGGCGGCGCCGGCGACGTCGATGGCGCGGAAGACGAACGTGGCCATCGCGTCAGGCGGCGAGCGGCATCGAGCCGAGCAGCCGCCGCAGCTCCTCGGGCGTCGTCGAGCGCGCCTCGGCGAGCTGGCGCGTGATCTTGCCCGCGCGGACCAGGCCCGCGAGCGCGGTGTCCATCGTCTGCATGCCGTGCGCGCCGCCGGTCTGCAGCACGGAGTAGATCTGGTGGGTCTTGCCCTCGCGGATCAGGTTGCGCACCGCGGGAGTCGGGATCAGGACCTCGACGGCGACGCAGCGCCCCGAGCCGTCCGCGGTCGGCAGGAGCTGCTGGGTGAGGATGCCCTGCAGCGAGACCGCGAGCTGCACTCGCACCTGACCCTGCTGCTCGGCCGGGAACACGTCGATGATGCGGTCGACGGTCTGCGGGGTGTCCTGCGTGTGCAGCGTGGCGAACACGAGGTGCCCGGTCTCCGCCGCGGTGATCGCGGTGCGGATGGTCTCCAGGTCGCGCATCTCGCCGACGAGGATCACGTCGGGGTCCTGGCGCAGCGCGGCCTTCAGCGCCGACCCGAAGGTCGTCGCGTCGGCGCCGAGCTCGCGCTGGTTGACGATGCACTTCTTGTGCCCGTGCAGGAACTCGATCGGGTCCTCGATCGTCATGATGTGCTCTTCGCGCGTCTCGTTGACGAGGTCGAGCACCGAGGCGAGCGTCGTCGACTTGCCCGAGCCGGTCGGCCCGGTGACGAGCACGAGCCCGCGCGGGCGGGTAGCGAAGTCGTGCACGGCCGGGGGCAGCCCGAGCGTGTCGAGGCTCTGGATCTCCGCGGGGATCAGGCGGAAGGCGGCGCCGACGGCCGCGCGCTGGAAGTACGCGTTGACGCGGAAGCGGGCCGTGTTCGGGATCGCGTAGGCGAAGTCGATCTGCCACTCGGTCTCGAAGCGCTGCCGCTGGTCGTTGGACAGGATCGAGTAGACGATCTCGCGCGTGTCCGTCGGGGTCAGCGCGGGGTAGCCCTCCAGCGGGGAGAGGCGCCCGCGGACGCGCACCATCGGCGGAACGCCGGCGGTGAGGTGGAGGTCGGAGGCGCGTCGGTCGACGACCTCCAGGACGATCTCGGCGAAGTCGACGCTCATTCCCACCCTCTATCGGCAGCTCATCCCGATCCCGTTACCCGCGATATCTCGGCCACCGAGGTGAGCCCCGCGCGGACCTTCTCCAGGCCGTCGTCGCGCAGGCGCCGCATGCCCTGGGCCAGGGCCAGCTCGAGGATCGAGTCGGCCGGCGCGCGCTCGAGCACGAGCTGGCTGATCTCCTCGGTGACCGACATCACCTCGTAGAGGCCGAGGCGCCCCTTGTAGCCCATGCCGCCGCAGCGCCCGCAGCCGGTCGCGTCGTAGGCCTCGAGGTCGTAGCCGATGTTGAAGCCGTGCTCCTTGAGCGTCTCCGCGGGGACCAGCACGCGCCGCTTGCAGGTGGAGCACAGCGTTCGCGCGAGGCGCTGGGCGACCACGCAATCGATCGCGGAGGCGACCAGGAACGGCTCGATCCCCATCTCGATCAGCCGCGTGATCGCGGTCGGCGCGTCGTTGGTGTGCAGCGTCGAGAGCACGAGGTGCCCCGTCAGCGCGCCCTCGATCGCGATCTGCGCGGTCTCCGAGTCGCGGATCTCGCCGACCATGATGATGTCGGGGTCGGCGCGCATCATCGAGCGCAGGCCCGTGGCGAACGTGAGGCCCGCCTTCGGGTTGACCTGCACCTGGGTGACTCCCTCGAGCTGGTACTCGACGGGATCCTCGATCGTGATGATGTTCTTGTCGGGCGTGTTCAGCTCGCCGAGCGAGGCGTACAGCGTGGTCGACTTGCCCGAGCCGGTCGGGCCGGTCACCAGCACGGCGCCGTAGGACTGGGAGAACGCGCGCTCGTAGCGCTCGCGGTCCTCGGGGCCCATGCCGAGCTTGTCGAGGTCGAGGACCACCGACTCCTTGTCGAGGATCCGCAGCACGACCGACTCGCCGTGCACGCTCGGCAGCGTGACGATGCGCACGTCGACGTGACGGCCCTCGATGGTCAGGGACACGCGGCCGTCCTGCGGGACGCGGCGCTCGGCGATGTCGAGCTCGGCCATGATCTTGATGCGCGAGACGACGCCGGAGACCATGCGCGCGGGGACGGTCGTGCCGGTCGCCAGCACCCCGTCGATCCGGAAGCGCACGCGCATCTCGCGCCCCTCCGGCTCGAAGTGCACGTCGGAGGCCCCTCGCTCTGCCGCTTCGGCGATGATCGAGTGGACGAGCTTGACGATCGGCGCGTCGTCCGCGGACTCCTGGAGGTCGACGACGTCGCCGCCGTCCTCCTCGTCCCCGAACTCCT
>JAXLTC010000003.1:0-247724 GCA_046330255.1 Solirubrobacteraceae bacterium | reverse complement strand
CGGGGTGCAGGGCATCACGGTCTCGCTCGTCGGGCCGGACACCTTCACCGACGTCACGAACGAGAACGGCTGCATCCTCGCCGGCTATCTCGTCGCCGGGAACTACGACGTTCGCTTCGCCGTCCCCGGCTGGGTCGACCGCCAGGGGCAGACGAACATCAACCAGACCGTCGGCGTGGTCGCGGAGCAGACGACCACCGCCGCCTTCGACTACGACCGGGCCGGCTCCGCCGCGCTCACGTTCCAGACCCAGCCCGCCTCGGCGCCGGTGCAGGCCGCGCAGGCGCCCTACGCGAGCCTCGCGCAGTCGGGCCTCGCTGCGCCCGGCTACCGCGTATGGGGGAGCGGCAACTTCCAGCCCTCCTACAACGCCACGGGCCTGTTCCCGTTCTCGAGCCCGTACGGCGCCTACTCCGGGAACTGCTCGGGCGCCGATCCCCAGACCTACTCCCAGCCGCGCGACACGGTCTCGGTCACCCCGGGCGGCGCGGCCTCGTCGGTCGTCTGGCTGCCGGCCGTGAACCTGCTCGTGCGCCGCGGCGGCACGCCGCTGCCCAACGCGCGCGTGCGCGTGTCGAACATCACCTCGGGCTGCTCGGGCGTCTACACGCTGACCACCAGCACCGCGGGCAACCTGCGCCAACCGTCCTCGCCGGCCGGCTCCCAGGACCCCGGCCTTCCCTACGGCACCTACAAAGTCTGCGCCGACGACGGGACGCGCAGCGTGGTGCGCAACGGCATCGCCAACACGGCCCGCGGCGGGACGGCGGTGCTGCCGATGGACGTCCCGACCTCCGGCCCGACCGGGACCTGCCCGTGAGCGGGCCGGGCGCCGCAGCGCGCCGCCGCCTGCGCGCGCAGGGCGGCTTCACGCTCGTCGAGATGCTGATGGCGCTGCTGATCGGCTCGATCGTGCTCGGCGCCGCGATGAACCTCTTCATCGCCGGGCAGCGCTCCTCGACGCGGGTGCAGGACCGCGCCGAGTCCGTCCAGCGCGGGCGCGTGGTGATGGAGCAGCTCACCCAGCGCATCCGCTCCCAGGTGTGCCTCGGCCCCGGGTACCCGGCGATGACCGCGGGCAACTCGAACGGCATGACGTTCTACATGGACATCGGGGACGAGAACTTCGTCCCGAAGCAGATGCGCCTGACCTACGACCCGAGCAACGGCGGCCAGGTCACCGAGACGACCTGGAACATGACGCCCACCGGATCGGGCTCCGGCTGGCAGGTCGCCGCGAGCCCCAGCCGGGTGCGCGTGCTCGCGACGAACCTCGCCCTGAGCGGCGCGACGCCGTTCTTCCAGTTCTACTCGTTCACCGCCACCGACCCGATCGCGCCGACCAACCTGCTGCCGGTCCCGCTGAGCTCGGGCGACCTCGCGCGCGTGGTCCAGGTCGTCCTCACGTTCCGTCCCACGCCGATGCGCGGCGACCAGAACGCGTTCGTCTCGCCGCTCTTCCAGAACCAGGTCTACGTGCGCACCGCCGACCCGACCGACCCGATCCACTCCCCGCTCTGCGTGTGAGGAAACCGATGAGCCGCACCGACCGCATCCGCCGCCGCCGCCCGGAGCTCGCCTCCCAGGAGGGCTTCACGCTGATCGCGGTGCTCGGCGTGATGCTCGCGCTGATGGCGCTGACCGTCACGGCGTTCGCCGCGGCCGGCGGGGACATCCGCCTCGGCCGCTACGACCAGGACCAGAAGCGCGCCTACGCCGCGGCGGAGGCCGGGATCCAGCGCTACCTCTACCAGCTCAACGAGGACAACGGCTACTGGGCGCGCTGCACCAACGTGCCGCCGCCGATGAAGGTCAACCAGGCCTGGAACGGCGTCGGGCCCGACCCGCGCCAGCGCGTGAACATCCCGGGCTCCACCGAGCAGTACGCCGTCGAGCTGATCCCGGCCAACGGTCGCCCGTCGTGCAACCCGGCCGACGCGACCGACACGATGATCGACTCGCAGACCGGCACGTTCCGCATCCGCTCGACCGGCTTCGCCAACAACGCGAAGCGCAGCATCGTCGCGACGATGCGCCGCCGCGGCTTCCTGGACTTCCTCTACTTCACCGACTACGAGACGGCGGACTCGACCTGGTACGACGTCGACACCGGCGGCCGGCCCACCTCCAGCACGGGGGCGCCGAGCTTCAACGGCGAGACGCTCAGCGCCTGGGGCTCGCGCACCTGCAACCAGACCTACTGGCGCAATGGGCGCGGCGGGCTCTCCTACAACGGCTGGCTCCAGACCGCCACTACGCCCGCGCCGAACGGGACCTGGTCGCGCTTCAACGACACCTGCACCGAGATCCAGTTCGCCCCCGGCGACGTCATCGCCGGGCCGCTGCACACCAACGACGACATCCTCGTCTGCGGACGCCCGACGTTCGGGCGCACCCCTACCGACCGCATCGAGGCCTCCGGCAACGGCTGGCGCGGATCGGGCTCGTGCTCCGGGAACTCGCCGAACTTCGTCGGGACCTGGGTGCCGAACTCGCCCGTGCTGACGCTGCCGCCCTCCAACGGCTCGCTGAAGGACGAGGTCGACCCCGGCTACACGTTCACGGGCAACACGACGATCGTGCTCAACGGGTCCTCGATGACCGTCAACGGCTCCCCGATGCCGATGCCCCCCAGCGGCGTCGTCTACGTCAAGAACGGGGCCTGCGGCAGCGGCTACAAGCCGCTGAACCCCTACAACGACCCGCCGGGCTGCGGCAACGTGAACATCTCCGGGACGTATTCGGAAAGCCTCACGATCGCGGCCGAGAAGGACATCATCGTCCGCGGGGACGTGAACCGCTCCGGAGACGTGCTCCTCGGGCTGATCGCGAACGAGTTCATCCGCATCTACCACCCCGTGACGCGCGACCCGAACGACCCGACGAAGTGCAACAACGCGCCGGGCACGATGAACAACGTCGAGGTGGACGCGGCGATCCTCTCGCTGAACCACTCCTTCACGGTCGACAACTACTACTGCGGCGCGCCGCTGGGAACGCTGACCGTGAACGGGACCATCGGGCAGAAGTTCCGCGGCCCGGTCGGCCGCGGTGGCGGCTCGGGCAAGGTCAACGGGTACACGAAGGACTACAACTACGACGACCGCCTGCGCTTCCGCGCCCCGCCGCACTTCCTCGACCCGGTCCAGGCCGCGTGGCGCATCCAGCGCTACACCGAGCAGGTACCGGCGCGGTAGCGCCGGCACCCCGGCTAGACCACCCGTCCAGATCGGCCGGCGAGCGGCCTCCGGGGCTCAAGTTCCGCCGCCCCGGCGGTCGATAGGAACGGTGACGCCAAGTCTGGCAACCGGCTGTGAGGCGCGGGCGCGGGGCTGGCGGCAAAGGCCCAACACCACACGATCCCAGGAGGATCACCCAATGCTGCAGAAGCTCCGCAGCCGTGCCCAGGACGAGCGAGGTTTCACGCTCATCGAGCTGCTCGTCGTCATCCTGATCATCGGCATTCTCGCCGCGATCGCGATCCCGTCGTTCATCAACCAGCGCGGGAAGGCGAACGATGCGAAGGCGAAGTCGGACGTCCGCACCGCCCAGACGGCGATCGAGACGTCCTACACCGACAACAACACCTACGTGGCCACGCCGGCCAACCTGGTCACGATCGAGCCGACGCTGAGCGACGCGAACGGCCTGGCCGTGAGCGGTGCCAGCGTCGACGCGTACACGGTGACCACGACGTCGCCGCAGACGGGGAACTCGTTCTCCATCACGCGTGCGTCGAGCGGTGGCGTGACCCGGACCTGCACGGTGCCGGGCAAGGGCGGCTGCCCCGCCAGCGGCAAGTGGTAGCTGCACACTCAACGCCGTGAGCGAGCGGGGCGGGCCGAAAGGCCCGCCCCGTCCTCGTTCTCGGGCCGGTCGGTGGGCTCCGGCGCTCAAGCGGGCAGGGGGTCGTGCCGATCAGGACTTCAGGCCCCTGCTCAACGTCTCACCTCTCGGAGGATCACCCAATGCTGCAGAAGCTCCGCAGCCGTGCCCAGGACGAGCGAGGTTTCACGCTCATCGAGCTGCTCGTCGTCATCCTGATCATCGGCATTCTCGCCGCGATCGCGATCCCGTCGTTCATCAACCAGCGCGGGAAGGCGAACGATGCGAAGGCGAAGTCGGACGTCCGCACCGCCCAGACGGCGATCGAGACGTCCTACACCGACAACAACACCTACGTGGCCACGCCGGCCAACCTGGTCACGATCGAGCCGACGCTGAGCGACGCGAACGGCCTGGCCGTGAGCGGCGCCACCATCAACAGCTACACGGTGACCACGACGTCGCCGCAGACGGGGAACTCGTTCTCCATCAACCGGGCCTCGACGGGCGGCGTCACCCGGACCTGCACGGTGCCGGGCAAGGGAGGCTGCCCCGCCAGCGGCAAGTGGTAGCGAAGCCGGGCTGACAGCCCTAAAGCGAGCTCACGGGGCGGCCGATAGCCGCCCCGTGACCGTTCTCGCCCGGGCAGCCCGCTGACCATGCCGCTCGCGATCTCTGCGTTCGCAGGCCTGCTCGCCGGGTCGTTCCTGAACGTCGTCGCCTACCGCTTGCCGCGCCGCGAGTCGCTCGTGCGTCCCGGGTCGCACTGCCCGGCGTGCGAGGCGCCGGTGCGCCCGTGGGACAACATCCCTGTGCTCTCCTGGCTGCTGCTGCGCGGTCGTTGCCGCAGCTGCGGTGAGCGGATCTCGCCGCGCTACCCGCTCGTGGAGGCGCTCACGGCGGCCCTCGCGGTCGCGGTCGTGGCGCTGCGCTGGGACGAGCCCGACGTCTGGCTCGGCCTCGCGCTCGTCGCCGTGCTGGTGCCGACGGCCGTGATCGACCTCGACCACCGGATCATCCCCAACACGCTGATGGCGGCGGGCGCGATCGCCGCGGTCGCGATCGGCCTGCTCACCGACCCGGGCGGCGAGGCCGAGCGCCTGATCGCCGGCGCCTGCGCCGGAGCCTTCCTGCTCGCGGCGGCGCTCGCCTACCCGCGCGGGATGGGGATGGGGGACGTGAAGCTCGCAGCGGTCCTGGGGCTCTTCCTCGGGCGCGAGGTCGCCGTCGCGCTGCTCGTCGCCCTGATCGCCGGGACGCTCGTCGGGGTCGTGCTGATGGCGCGCCGCGGCGTCGCCGAGGGTCGCCGCACCGCGATCCCGTTCGGGCCGTTCCTGGCGTTCGGAGGCGTCGTCGCGCTGCTCGCCGGCGAGCCGATCGTGCAGTGGTACCTCGACACGTTCGCCTCATGAGCGGCGCTTGCGCGCGCGCGGGCGGCCATCGCGGAAATCGGGACTCAAGCGCCCGCCCCGGGACGCCGATGTAGGACCCACGCCCGGCCCCCAAGGCCGGTCGCCTGCCCTCCAGCGCATGCCGATCTCACTCCCCAAGCCCAAGCTCGCGAGGCCGTCGCTCTCCGCGCGCCGCTCAGGCGGCGGCAAGGCGGTCGTCGGGCTCGACATCGAGCCGGGCTACGTCGCCGCGGTCGAGGCGCAGCCCGACGGGCTCGCCGTCGAGCGCGCCGCGTCCGCGCCGCTCGCGCCCGGCGTCGTCCGCGACGGCGAGATCGCCGACGTCGATGCGCTCGCCGGCGTGCTGCGCGGCTTCTTCCGCGAGCACGGCTTCGGGCGCCGGGTGCGCCTCGGGGTCGCCAACCAGCGCATCGTCGTGCGCACCGTCGACCTCCCGCCGCTCGAGGACCGCAAGGAGCTCGCCGCCGCGGTCAGCTTCCACGCCCAGGAGCACATCCCGATGCCGCTCGAGCAGGCGGTGCTCGACTTCCAGTCCATGGGCGTCGTCGATACGCCCGAGGGCCCGCGCACGCGCGTGGTCCTGGTCGCGGCGCGGCGCGACATGATCGAGCGGCTGCTCGCCGCCGCGCGCCAGGCCGGGCTGCGCCCCGCAGGCATCGACCTC
This sequence comes from Solirubrobacteraceae bacterium, assembly GCA_046330255.1. GTDB lineage: Bacteria > Actinomycetota > Thermoleophilia > Solirubrobacterales > Solirubrobacteraceae > JBBSBL01. The sequence continues at coordinate 241,823 of JAXLTC010000003.1, read as the reverse complement.
TCGGCCTTCGCGATGGTCCGCGCGCTGCAGGAGCCCGCCGGCGAGGCCGCCGGCGAGGCCGAGGCAGGCGCCACCGCGGTCGAGGGTCAGGCGACGCTCTACGTCTGCGTCGGCGGCATGACCAACCTCGCGCTCGCCGAGCGCTCGCGCTGCGTCTTCACGCGCGTGGTCGCCGGCGGCACCGAGACGATGGCGCAGGAGCTCGCCGAGCGCCGCGGCCTGACCCATGAGCACGCGCACCAGTGGCTCGTCCACGTCGGCCTCGTGACGCCGGTCGACGACGTCGAGGGCGACCCGGCGATCGTCAGCGAGGCGCGCGCCGTGCTGGGCGAGGGGGTGCGGCGCATCGGCGACGAGATCCGCAACTCGCTCGACTTCTACCGCATGCAGGACGGCGCGATCCCGGTCGGCGACGCGGTCCTCACGGGTCCCGCCGCCGCCGTCGAGGGCTTCGCGGACGGCCTCGGTCACCAGGTCTCGCTCCCAATGCGACTCGGCCTCGTCGCGGAGGCGCGCCCCGGCGCGCTGGCGGGCATCGACGCCGGCCGCCTCGCGGTCGCCGCCGGGCTGACCGTCGAGGAGCGTGCGGCGTGAGGGCCGTCAACCTCATCCCGGCCGACGAGCGCCGCGGCGGCGCCGGCGGCAGCGGGCGCTCCGGCGGAGCGGTCTACGTCCTGCTGGGCGTGCTCGCCGTGGCGGTGCTCGCGGTCTCGGCCTACGTGCTGACCGGCAACTCGGTCAACGACAAGACCGCGGAGCTCGCGTCGGCGAGCGCGAAGGCCGACAGCGCCGAGCAGCAGGCCGCCGCGCTCAAGCCCTACGCCGAGTTCGCGAAGCTCGAGCAGCAGCGCGTGGCGACCGTCAAGTCGCTCGCCTCCAGTCGCTTCGACTGGGACCGCACGCTGCGCCAGCTTTCGAAGGTCATGCCGGACAACGTCTGGCTCGCGTCCTTCCTGGCGACCGTCAAGCCCGGGGTCACCGTTGACGGCAGCGCGGCCTCCGGCGACACCGGCAACATCCGGCAGGCGAGCCAGAACCCGGCGATCGAGATGATCGGCTGCACCACCTCGCAGGACGAGGTGGCGCGCCTGATGACGCGGCTGCGGCTGATGGGCGGCGTCGATCACGTGGTGCTCTCGAGCTCCGAGAAGGCGACGAGCAACACGGCCGCCGCGAGCGCGCCCGCGTCCGGCTCGGACTCCGCGGGCGCCGACAGCGGCGACTGCCGCCACGGCTCCAACCGCTTCCCGCAGTTCTCGATCGTGATCCTGTTCAAGGCGCCGCCCGAGCCGGCTCCGGCCGCCGGGACCGGCACGCCGGGCTCGCCGGCGGTGGCCGCCGGCGCGGCCCAGACCACCCAGCCCGCCTCGACGACCTCGGGAGGCTCCCAGTGACCCAGCGCGATCGCATGGTGCTGGCGGTCGTGGTCGCGATCGCGGCGCTCGGAGCCTTCTGGTTCCTGGTGCTCGGGCCCAAGCGGGAGGAGGCGTCCAAGCTCTCGGACAAGGTCTCCACCGAGCAGAAGCGCCTCCAGGACGCCGAGCAGACGGTCGCCGCCGGGCAGGCCGCCAAGCAGGCCTACCCGCGCAACTACGCGACGGTCGCGCGCCTGGGCGAGGCCGTCCCGGTCGAGGACCAGATGCCGTCCCTCGTCGTGCAGGTGAACGCCGCGGCGCGCTCCACGGGCGTGGACTTCCGCGCGCTCAAGCTCTCCGGCGGCACGGGCGGCCCGCAGGCGCCGCCGCCGGCCCCGGCCCCGAGCCCCTCGTCGTCGGACTCCTCGTCCTCGGGCGACAAGAAGGGGAGCAACGGTGACAAGGGCTCGGACTCGTCCGGCTCGACCACGACCGTCGACGCCACGCAGGCGGCGGCCGCGGCCGCGCCGCCCGGCACCGTGGTCGGCGCCGCCGGGTTCCCGACGATGCCGTTCTCCTTCACCTTCCAGGGCAGCTTCTTCAAGCTGTCGGACTTCTTTGCCCGGCTGCAGCGATTCATCGTCGCGACCAACAGGCGCGTCGCGGTGAGCGGGCGGCTGCTGACGATCGACGGAATCGGCCTCGGGCCCGGGAACAACGGCTTCCCGCAGATCAAGGCCGGAGTCGCCGCGACCGCCTACCTGCTTCCGCCCGACGAGGGCCTGACCAACGGCGCGACGCCGGGCGGCCCCTCCGCCGGCCAGGCCGCATCGGGCTCGGCGCCCGCCGCGGGCGCGCCCGCGACCGCCGCACCACTGCGATGAGCATCCTGCGCGACATCAAGACCGACCTCGTCGAGAAGCGGCTGTGGCCGGTTGCCGCGCTGCTGCTCGTAGCCCTGGTCGCCGTGCCCCTGCTGCTCGGGAGCTCCGCGCCGGCCGAGAAGACCTCGGCGACGGCCGCGAGCGCGACGCCGGCGGCGGAGCCGCCGCCGTCCGGCACGAGCGTGGTCGCGCTCGAGGCGCCGCGCGGTCGCGCGCCGCTCGCGGGCCATGCGAAGGACCCGTTCGCGCAGAAGTTCCTGCCCACGCCGGCCCCGGAGCCCTCCAGCACGACCGGGCAGCCCTCCACGGGCCAGAGCGGCGCTTCGGGCGGCGGCCAGTCCGGCGCGTCCGGCGGCGAGAGCGGCGGCTCCGGGAACACCGGCGGCTCCGGCACGGGCGGCGGCGGCAAGAAGCCCGTCTACACGACCGCCACGGTCGATGCCACGCTCACCAGGGCCGGCGGGCGCCCGCGCACCTACCGCGGCCTCCAGCGCCTGACGCCGCTCCCGTCCTCGCTGGACCCGATCCTCGTCTTCCTCGGCGTGCTGCAGGACGGCCGCACCGCGGTGTTCCTCGTGAGCTCCGACGCGAAGGCCCAGGGTGACGGCCGCTGCAAGCCGTCGCGCTCCACCTGCCAGACCGTGCAGCTGAAGGCCGGCCAGACCGAGTTCTTCGACCTCGAGACCACGAACGGGACCGTCCAGTACGAGCTCGACCTGATCCGGATCCGCACCGGCTCCGGATCGGCGCGCTCCGCGGCGGCCGCGGGCCGCGCCTCGAGGGCGGGCAGGCGCGCGCTGCGCGCGCACCGCAGCGACTTCGCGCTCCCGGCCGGGTACAGCTGGTCGGCCGCGACCGGTCGCCTGGTCTGGCACGCGCCTCGCCGGGGCTCGCACGCCGCCCGCACATCCGGCGCCGGCAGGCTGCGCGGCGTGACCGGCGCCGTGAGCGCCGTGCCGATGACCGAGCACCTGGACTTCGGGTAGCGCGGGCGCGGGCGGCCTCCGCGCGTCGGCGCCGCGAGGCCCGCGCCACCCGAACGGCATCAACGAGGCGTGCGTCTGCCGTGCTGTCCTGCCCTGTGCTCGTCCTGCGAGCACCAGGTAGGACGACACCCTCCAAACCCACCCCTCGATGACGCCGTTGGCCCGCCCCGCCCGCCCCGACCGCGCCCCGCTTCGTAACCTGTAGCGCCGCATGGCGCTCAGACTCGTCACGGCCGGCGAATCGCACGGCCCGGGCCTCACCTGCGTGGTCGAGGGGCTCCCCGCGGGGCTCGAGCTCGACCGCGAGGCGATCGACCGCGACCTCGCCCGCCGCCAGCTGGGCCACGGCCGCGGCGGGCGGATGAAGATCGAGTCCGACGCCGCGGAGGTCACGGCCGGGGTGCGCCACGGGCGCACGCTGGGGGGGCCGGTCGCGCTGCGCGTCGCCAACCGCGACTACGCGAACTGGGAGGAGCGGATGAGTCCCTGGCCGGTCGAGGCCGAGGTGGCGGAGGTGCATCTCCCGCGGCCGGGCCACGCCGACCTGGCCGGCGTGCAGAAGTTCGGCTTCGCCGACGTGCGCAACGTGCTGGAGCGCGCCAGCGCGCGCGAGACCGCCGCGCGGGTGGCCGGGGGCGCGCTCGCCAAGGCGCTGCTGCGCGCGCTCGGCGTGGAGATCCGCTCCCACGTGCTGCGGATCGGCTCGGTGGCCGCGCCGCCCGGGGGCGCGCTCTCGCCGGAGGACTTCGACGAGGTCGACGCCTCGCCGGTCCGCTGCCTGGACCCGGAGGCGAGCGCCGCGATGGTGCAGGAGATCAACGTGCTGCGCAAGCGCAACGAGTCGCTCGGCGGGGTCTTCGAGGTGCGCGCGTTCGGGCTCGTGCCGGGCCTCGGCTCGCACGTCTCCTGGGAGGAGCGTCTCGACGGGCGCCTGGCGGGAGCGGTGATGTCGATCCAGGCGGTGAAGGGCGTCGGGATCGGCGAGGGCTTCGACCTCGCCGGGCTCCCGGGCTCGGAGGCGCACGACGAGATCTTCCACTCCCCGGAGCGCGGCTGGCACCGCGAGACCAACCGCGCCGGCGGGCTCGAGGGCGGGATGACCAACGGCGAGCCGCTCGTCGTGCGCGCCGCGATGAAGCCGCTGCCGACGCTCACCAAGCCGCTGCGCTCGGTCGACATCGCGACGCTCGAGCCCGCCGCGGCGTTGCGCGAGCGAACCGACTCCTGCACGGTCCCGGCGGCGGGGGTCGTCGGCGAGGCGATGGTCGCGCTCGTGCTCGCCGGCGCGGCGCTCGCCAAGCTCGGCGGCGACCACGTCGACGACACGCGCGCCGCGCTGCGCGCCTACCGGGAGCGCATCGGATGGGAGCGGCGCTGACCCCGGGCGCGACGCGCGCAGCCGGCGAGCGCGCCCCGGCGATCGTCCTGGTCGGCTTCATGGGCGCGGGGAAGACGAGCGCGGCCCGCGCGCTGGACCCCCGGGCGCTCGACACCGACACGCTGGTCGAGGAGCGGCTCGGGCGCCCGGTGGCCGAGGTCTTCGCCGCCGAGGGCGAGGCCGCGTTCCGCACGGCCGAGGAGCGGGTCGCAACCGAGGCCCTCGAGCGCGCCGACGGCGGCGTGGTCGCGCTCGGGGGCGGCGCGCTGGGCTCCGGGCGCGTGCTCGAGGCGCTGCGCCGCCACGTCGTCGTGCTGCTGGATGTCGGCGCCGACGAGGCTTGGGAGCGTGCCCGTGGCTCGGGCCGGCCGCTCGCCGGCGACGAGGCCCGGTTCCGCTCGCTGCACGCCGAGCGCGAGGCGGCCTACCTGGCGGCCGCGGACGCCGTCGTGCCGGCGGACCGCCTCGGGCGCGTCACCGAGGCCCGCGCCGCGCTCGACTCGCTCGCCGGGGCGCCGCCCGGCACGCGGATGCTGTGGGCCGCCGGCGGCGAGGGCGGCTACCCGTGCTGGTTCGGCCGCGACCTCCTGGCGGCGGGCCTCGGGGCCCTGCCCGGCCGCCGCTTCCTGGTCACCGACGAGCACGTCGGCCCGCGCTACGCGGCCTCGGCGGGGCCGTGCGCGGGCGAGATCGTGCTGGAGGCGGGGGAGCGGGCCAAGACGATCGCGGGCGCGGAGCGCATCTGGCGCGCGATGGTCGCGGCGGGCGTCGCCCGCGACGACCACGTCGCGGCGCTCGGCGGGGGCGTGGTCGGCGACCTCGCCGGCTTCTGCGCGGCGACGTATCAGCGGGGGATCCCCGTGGTCCAGATCCCGACCTCGCTCGTCGCGCAGGTCGACTCCGCCTACGGCGGCAAGACCGGCGTGGACCTGCCCGAGGCCAAGAACTACGTCGGCGCCTACCACTCTCCCGCGGCGGTCGTGGCCGACCAGGCCGCGCTCGAGACCCTGCCCGCCGCCGAGCTCGCCGCCGGGTGGGCCGAGGTCGTCAAGACCGCGCTGATCGCCGGCGGCCCGCTGTGGGAGCGCGTGCGCCACGCCGGAGGGCCACGGGCCGACGCCGGCGTCGTGCTCGCGTGTGCCCGGCTCAAGCTGGGGGTCGTCGCCGCGGACGAGCGCGACGCGGGACGCCGCCAGGTCCTGAACCTCGGCCACACGGTCGGGCACGCGATCGAGACCGCGGCCGGGTACGGCCGCTACCGGCACGGCGAGGCGGTCGCGCTCGGGCTGCTCGCGGCGCTGCGCCTGTCCGGGGCCGATGCGCTGCGCGACGAGGTCGCGGGCCTGCTGCGGGCAGCCGGGCTGCCCACGCGCGCGGAGGGAGTCGAGCCCGCAGCGGTCATAGGCGCCGTCGCGCGCGACAAGAAGCGTCGCGGCGAGGGGCCGGTGCCGTTCGTGCTGCTCGACGAGCCGGGCGCGGCCGTCGAGGGGCGCGAGGTGCCCGACACCGACCTGCGCGCGGCGGTCGAGGAGCTCTGCCGGTGAGCGCCCCCGACCGGATCGAGGTGATGCACGGGGTCAACCTCGACCAGCTCGGCCGGCGCGACCCCGGGCACTACGGCGCCCTGACGCTCGACGAGCTCGAGCGCCGCATCGAGACCGACGCCGCCGAGCTCGGCATCGGCGTGTGCTTCTTCCACACCAACCACGAGGGCGAGTTCGTCGAGCACCTGCACGGGCTGCGCGGGATGGCCGACGGCGTGATCCTGAATCCCGGCGCCTGGACGCACTACGCCTGGGCCATCCGCGACGCGCTCGAGCTCGCGGAGCTGCCCGCGGTCGAGGTCCACCTGTCCGCGGTGGACGAGCGCGAGCCGTGGCGGCGCGTCTCGGTGATCGGCGACCTCTGCCTGGCAAGGGTGTCCGGGCGCGGCCCGGACGGCTACCGCGAGGCGCTCGAGCGGCTGCGGACGGAGCTCGACCGGTGAGTGAGCGGGCGGACCGGCTGTCCGCGCTCGTCGTGGCCGAGGGCCTCGACGCGCTCCTGGTGACGGATCTCTTCGACGTGCGCTGGACGTGCGGCTTCACCGGCACGAGCGGGCTCGCGCTCGTCGGCCCGGAGCTGCGCGTGTTCGTCACGGACTTCCGCTACGTCGAGCAGGCGGCCGGCCAGGTCATGGGCTTCGACCGCCGCCGTGCCGAGACCGAGCTCTTCGACGCGCTGCCCGGCGCGCTGCCGGACGGGGAGCTCCGGCTCGGCTTCGACGACGCCGAGCTGAGCGTGCGCCGCCACGCGGCGCTGCGCGAGCGGCTGGGGGACCGGGTGGAGCTGGTCGCCGCCGGCGGCCTGGGTAAGCGCCTGCGCGCGGTCAAGGACGCGGGCGAGGTCGAGCGGATCCGCGCCGCGGCCGCACTCGCGGACGAGGCGCTCGAGGCCGTGCTGGAGGGTGGCCTGGCGGGCCGCGCCGAGCGCGAGGTCGCGCTCGCGCTCGAGGTCGCGATGCGCGAGCTGGGGGCCGAGGCCGCGAGCTTCGAGCCGATCGTCGCCGCGGGCGCGCACGGGGCGCTGCCGCACGCCGAGCCGCGCGATGCCGAGATCCCGCGTGACGAGCTGGTCGTGATCGACTGGGGAGCGCGGCTGGACGGCTACTGCTCGGACTGCACGCGCACCTACGCGACCGGCGAGGTCGGCGAGGAGGCGGCCGCGGCCCACGCGCTCGTGGACCGGGCGCGCGACGCCGCGCTGGCGGCGCTGCGGCCGGGCCCGACGGGCAGGGAGCTGGACGCCGTCGCCCGCGAGCTGATCGAGGCGGCCGGGCACGGCGAGCGCTTCGGGCACGGCCTCGGGCACGGGGTCGGGCTGGAGGTCCACGAGGGACCGCGCCTGGGGCGGACCGGCGACGCTCCGCTGGCGGCCGGGAACGTCGTGACGATCGAGCCCGGGGTCTACGTCCCCGGGCGCTTCGGCGTGCGGATCGAGGACCTCGCCGTGGTCGGCGAGGACGGCGCCGAGGTCCTCACCGGCCTCGACCGCACGCTCCGGATCGTCTGACTGCACCCACGGAGCTACCGCCCGGCCGCCGCGTGGATGGCCGGCACCACGGCGCGCAGGCCGGCCGCCTTCTCGAGGCAGGCGACACCGCCCGCCCCCTCGACGGCCCGCCTGCTGCTGCGGGTGGCCGAGCCCGACAGCATGATCGCGCGGGTGTCCGGCGCGACCGTGCGGAGCCGGTCGATCACCTCGAAGCCGCTGAGGCGGGGCATCACCAGATCGACGACGGCGACGTCCGGCCGCGTGCGCACGATGCCATCGAGCGCCGCGGCGCCGTCCGACGCCTCGCCCACGACGGCGATGCCCGGGTCCCGCTCGAGGCGGATCCGCAGCAGCGCGCGCAGGTCGGGATCGTCGTCGCAGATGAACACGCGGATCTGCCCGTCGACGCCGTGCGCCAGGCCGGCCGGGACCTGCTCGAGCGCGCTCACGGCGACACCCGCGCCCCGCGGCGCGCGACGATGGACGGGCGGTGCCGCTCGAGCACGGCGGCCGCGACGCGCCGGGCGTCGACCCGGTACTCGCCGCGGGCGACTTGGCGGCGCAGCTGCCGGACGCGCTCGGCGCGCGCGCGGGTCAGGGCCTCGGCGAGCCCCGAGCGTCCCCGCGGCAGCCCGCCGGCCTCGACCTCGCGGGCGAGGTCCCCGGTGCTGGGAAGTTGCGTTGCTGTGGCCTGCATGTCTGTCCTTCCTCTCCGATCGGTTGGCACTGAGGCCGGCGGCGCGCAGGCAGTCGCGCGACCGGCTCGCTGGATCAGCGCCGAGCGGGAGGAGCGCGGGCGGAGATGCCGCCGGCGCAGGCGGCCGCCGCGAAGCGCGGAGCGGCCGGGAGGGCGCCGCCGGCGAACGCGGCGGCGAGGAGAAGGACGAGTGCGGCGAGCGCGATCGCGTTCGCCGCGGCGGTGCCGCCGCCGGCGCCGGCCGCGGCGGCCGATCCGACCGGAGCCGTGGGAGCGGCCGGTGGCGCGGTGGGCAGCGTGCGGGCGGCCGGTGGCGGCGCGGCGCCTTCGTTGCGCTGGTGGCCGCCCTGCCGCTGGCCGCCGGGCGCCTGCGGGATCGTGACGCCGGCGAGTGCCGCGAGCGCGGCGAGCGGGGCGCCGCCGGCCTGGATCGCGCCCGAGCGCAGTGTCTGAACGGCCTGCGCGAGGTCGGCGGCCGCGCCAGCGCTGCTCGCGGGGGTCGGCCCTACCGCTTCGGGGCCCGGCTGGAAGCCGCCGGGAGGCGCGCTCGCCGGCACCGGCGTCCCGCCGGAGTCGAAGGGCAGGGACGCCGGGGCGCTCGAGGTCGTGGGTGTGCGCTGGCCGTCGGGAGCCGGAGCGGGATGAGCGGGATCGGCCGGGGCGGGCTTGTCGACCGCGAAGTCGCCGGCCGGGGTCTCGACCGCGTCGGCCGGCTCGGCGGGCTGCGTCGTCGCGGGCGTGGGGTCCTGGGCGACCGGGATCGGGTCGACCGGCGCGGGGTCCGTCGACGCCGGGGGCGCCGGGTCGGCGGGCGGGACGGGGTCGGCGGGCGGGACCGGGTCCGCCGGGGGCGCCGGGTCGGCAGGCGGCGCGGGGTCGGTCGAGACCGGGTCCGCGGGCGGCGTCGAATCGGCGGGCGGCGCGAGGTCCGCGACGGCCGATGCCTGGTCCGCCGGCGTGCCACCGCCGGCCTGGTCGGCCGCGGCGCCGCCGTCGTTGGCCAGGGCGACCGCCGGCCAGAGCGCCAGCAGGGCCCAGCACAGCGCGAGCAGGCGGGCCACGCGGCGGGCCGGCGCGCGCGAGGTTGCGAAGGGGGGTGCGGGGGCCTGACGCTCGGTTGTCACGGGATCTTCGATCTTCCCCGGGTCGCGGCTCGGACGGGCGCCGTGGGCGCTCCTTGCCGCCACCTCGTGAACAGCGTAACCGCCGTCCCACACACCAGATCGGGGTATTTCGGCCGCAGATTGCGGGGAAAGCCAGGCATTGCGCAGGTCTCGGGCGCAAATCTGCCGCTGGGGAGCGCCAAACCCGCCTAAATCTCCACCGCCCCGGCGCCGTGGCAGCCGTCAATCCATACCCAAAACCTCCCGAAGCGCGCCGGGGCGGGCGTTCGCCTGCGGCACCCGTGCAGCGGTGGCGGCCAGAGCGCCCGCGACCCGTCCCGCGCGAGCTCCCGATCGCGTCCGGCTAGCCTTAGCGCGCCGTGATCTCCACCAACCAGCTCAAGAGCGGCAACCACATCGAGGTCGACGGCACCGTCTTCAAGGTGCTCGAGTTCCAGCACGTCAAGCCCGGCAAGGGCGGCGCGTTCGTGCGCACCAAGCTGCGACGCGCCAGCGACGGCAACGTGATCGACCGGACGTTCCGCGCGGGCGAGAAGTTCCGGGCGGTGCGCACCGAGGTGCGCCGGATGCAGTTCCTCTACAAGGACGGGGCCGACGCGCATTTCATGGACGCGAGCAGCTACGAGCAGTTCACGGTGCCGGAGGGCTCGCTCGCGCAGCAGCTGCGCTGGATGCGCGACGGCGACGAGGTCGAGGTGCTCTACATCGACGAGCAGCCCGCCGACATCCAGCTCCCGTCCGCGGTCGACCTCGAGGTCAGCCGGACCGAGCCCGGGCTGCGCGGCGACACCGCCTCGGGCGGCGGCACGAAGCCCGCGACCCTGGAGACGGGCGCGGTCGTCGCGGTGCCCCTGTTCGTCGACACCGGCGACCGCGTGCGCGTCGACACCCGCTCGGGCGAGTACGTGTCCCGTGCGTAGGAGCCGCCAGCGCCGGGAGGCGGTGTTCGCCCTCTACCAGCACGACCTCACCGGGCGCCCGCTCGAAGAGCTGCTGGCGCGCGACGCCGGCGCCTTCACGCGCGCGCTCGCGGCGGCGACGCTCGCGCGCCGCGACGAGCTCGATCCGCTGATCGCGCGGCACTCGCACGGCTGGGCGCTGGACCGGATCGCGCCGCTCGAGCGCTCGATCCTGCGCGTGGCGCTGCTCGAGCTCCTGCACCCGGAGGCCGTGCCGGGGGAGCGGCCGATTCCCGCCGAGGGCGCGATCGACGAGGCCGTCGAGACCGCGAAGGCCTACTGCGGCGCGGACGCCCCCGGGTTCGTCAACGGCATACTCGGCTCCGTGCTGCGCGAGCGCCAGGCCGCATGAGCTCCGAGGAGCGCCTTTCCGAGCTCGCGCGCCGGCTGCGGGAGTCCGCCGAGCGGCTCTCGGACCCGGAGCTCGGGTCGCCCGACGCGGCGGCCGTGATCGACGAGAGCGCGGCGCTCGCCGTGGAGGCGGCCGCCGAGCTCGAGCGGGCGGCGCGCGCCGCGGGCGACGAGGGCGAGCGCACCCACCCGGGCCAGGCCGAGCTGCTCTGAGCCGGACGGGCGTGCCGTACCCCGACGACCTCCGGGACGCCGTCGAGCGTCATCTCGCCGGGCTGCGGTTCGCGCCCGAGCCGTCCGTCGCCGGGCTCGAGGAGGCGATGCGCTACTCGCTGCTGGCCGGCGGCAAGCGCATCCGGCCGGTGCTCACGCTCGCCACGGGCCGCGCCTGCGGTCTGGGGACCGACGCCCTGATGCCGCTGGCCGCGGCGATCGAGCTGATCCACACCTACTCGCTGATCCACGACGACCTGCCCGCGATGGACGACGACGACCTGCGCCGCGGCCGGCCGACCTGCCACCGGGCGTTCGGCGAGAACGTCGCCATCCTGGCGGGAGACGGGCTGTACGCGGAGGCGTTCCGCCTGGTGCTGCGCGAGCAGGCCGGCGACCCCCGCCGGGTCCTCGACGCGGTCGCCGAGCTCGCCGCCGCCACGGGCGTGGGCGGCATGGTCGGCGGGCAGTACCTGGATGTCGCCGGGCTCGCCGGGCCGGGACCCGACGGGCTGCGGCACCTGCACGAGCTCAAGACGGGGCGGCTCGTCCGCGCCTGCGTCGAGTGCGTGCTTCCGCTCGCGGAGATCGGCGAACCTGGCACAATCTCGGCGTTCCGCCGCTTCGCGAGCGAGCTCGGCGTGCTCTTCCAGATCGTGGACGACATCCTCGACGTGACCGGCACCGAGGAGAGCCTGGGCAAGCCGCAGGGCTCTGACGCGCGTCACGGTAAGCGAACCTACGTGAGCGAGTTCGGCCTCGAGCGCGCCCGGGTCCTCGCCGGCGCCTCGCACCGCGAGGCGCGCGCCGCCCTCGCCCGGGCGCGCCCCGCGGGCGCGCCGGACCTCGAGCAGATCACCGACTTCATCGCCACGCGCAGCTCATGACCCGGATCCTCGACCGCATCGACGGCCCCGCCGACCTCGGCGGTCTCTCCGACCAGGAGCTGCAGGACCTCGCGCAGGAGGTGCGCGAGCACATCATCGACACGGTCGGCGAGATCGGCGGTCACTTCGGGGCGAACCTGGGCGCGTGCGAGATCGCGGTCGCGCTGCACTCGCTGCTCGACTCGCCGCAGGACAAGATCCTCTGGGATGTCGGCCACCAGGCCTACCCGCACAAGATCCTGACGGGCCGCCGCGACCGCCTCGAAACCATCCGCCGCTACCAGGGGCTCGCCCCGTTCTGCTCGATCGCCGAGTCCGAGCACGACATCATGGGCGCGGGCCACGCGTCGACCTCGATCGGCTACGCGGTCGGGCTCAAGGAGGGAATGCGCCACGCGGCGCGGCACGGGCTGCCGACGGCCGGCGGGCGCGTGGTGGCGGTGATCGGGGACGGCGCCATGACCGGCGGGGTCGCGTTCGAGGCGATCCACCAGGCGGGCGGCCTGGGGACGCCGATGGTGGTGGTGCTCAACGACAACGGCATGTCGATCGCGCCCAACGTGGGCGCGCTGTCGCGCTACTTCAACAGGGTCCGGCTCGAGCCGACGCTGTGGCACGCCCGCGAGGGGGTCGAGGGGCGCCTGAGCAAGCTGCCCGTCGGGATCGGCGCGGCCTTCGAGCGCCTCGGGCCGCAGTTCAAGGAGTCGATCAAGGCCTTCTGGGCGCCCGGCCTCTTCTGGGAGGAGCTGGACTGGGCCTACACGGGGGTGATCGACGGCCACGACGTGCGCGCGGTGCGCAAGGCCGTGCGCGACGCGCTCGCGGCGGACCGCCCCGTCGTGGTGCATGTCGCGACGGTCAAGGGCAAGGGGTTCGCGCCCGCCGAGGAGGGCGGCCTGGAGGGCATGGAGCGCTGGCACGCGGCGAAGCCCAAGTCGATCGCCAACGGCGTGCCGGCCGGCACGCGGAAGCGGGCGGCGAAGGCCGGCGGCACGGCCGAGCCGCCGCAGTACACGCAGGTCTTCGGCGAGCGCCTGGTGGACGAGGCGCGACGCGACCAGCGCGTGATCGGGATCACGGCGGCGATGAACTCGGGCACCGGCCTGAACATCCTCCAGCGCGAGCTCCCGGACCGCTACTTCGACGTCGGGATCGCGGAGCAGCAGGCGATCCTGTTCGCGAGCGGGCTGGCCCTCGAGGGCCTGAAGCCGGTCGCGGCGATCTACTCGACGTTCCTGCAGCGCGCCTACGACCAGATCGTCCACGACGTCTGCCTCCAGCGCCTGAACGTCGTCTTTGCGATGGACCGCGCCGGCCTGGTCGGGGACGACGGCCCCACGCACCACGGCGCCTTCGACATCGCCTACATGCGCTGCCTGCCGCACATGGTCCTGATGGCGCCGCGCGACGAGGCGATGCTCGCGCACATGCTGCACACCGCGCTACGGCACGACGACGGCCCGGTGGGACTGCGCTATCCGCGTGGCGCCGGGGTCGGCGTGCCCGTGCCCGACGAGCCGGCCGCGATCCCGATCGGGACCGGCGAGATCCTGCGCGAGGGCCGGCGCGTCGCGATCCTCGGCTACGGGACCGGCGTCGGCAAGGGCCTCGAGGCCGCGGAGCGGCTCGCCGCGCGAGGGCTGGAGGTGACGGTCGCCGACGCGCGCTTCGCGAAGCCGATCGACGCCGGGCTCGCCGCCCAGCTCGCCGCCGAGCACGACCTGCTCGTGACCGTCGAGGAGGGCGTCCTGGCGGGCGGGTTCGGCTCGGCGGTCTGGGAGACGCTCAACGAGGTGGGCCCGGCGCCGCGGATCCTGCGCGTCGGGCTGCCCGACCGCTACGTGACCCATGGAGCCCCGGCGCTCCTGCACGAGGAGGTCGGGTTCACGGGCGCGCGCATCGCCGAGCGGATCGAGGCGGCGGTGCAGGACGCCACGGGCTCCCTCGCGGAGCGGTAGGCGCTGCGGCGCGCCGGGCGGCGCGGCGGGCTCGGCGGACGGCGGCATCGAAGGCGGGCAGCGGCGGGCGGCGCGGCGGGCTCGGGAGGGGGGTTGGCCAACCCATCCCAGCTAAGACCTCTCCTGCGGGTGTAGACCGGGATGGGTTGCTCGCACGCCCCCCGGTAGTCGCGCCCGGGCGCCGGGTCAGCCCTCGATGCCGCCGTTCGGGCGCCGGGACGGCCGGCGCCGGCGCCCTGCGCCGGGTCGGTCGGCGCTCTGCCCAAAAAGAAGCGGCCCGCCGAGGCGGGCCGCTTCCGGGAGGAGAGAGATGTGTCTCTGTTATGTGATCTGTGGGGGTGAAGTCTTGTGGGGCCCGGGCCGCGCCGTCGGTCAGGGCGACGCGTAGCGGGTGGAGGAGGCCAGCAGGAGCTGGGCGGTTCCGAGCGCGGCGAGCGTCGCGACGGCCGCTCCGTCGCCCGTGAGCGCGACCGCCAGCGCGGCGATCAGCAGCCCGGTCCCGAGCGTGCGATCGACCGCACCGAGCCAGGCCGTGTGCGGCCTGGCGTCCGTGGCGGCCAGGGCGCGGCCGACGAGCAGGAGCCCGGCGACCACGCTGACCACGCCTCCCGCGATGCCGAGCGAGAGCGCGAACGGGGCGATCAGCGCCGCGAACCCGAGCAGCAGCTCGAGCGGCGCCTGGGCGGGGAAGCTGAGGCGGCGAAGCGTCATCGGCCTCGATGATGGTCGGGCTTCGCCAGGGTCACTGTGAGCGGCGTCACGCTCACGCGCGGGCGCTCTCAGGAGGGCAGCGCGGCGGCCTTCAGCGCCTTGCCGACCAGCCGCCGCAGCTCGGCGAACTCGCGGTCGGTGACGTTGCGGCGCAGGCCCTTCGACTTCCGCACGATCCTCGCCAGCTCGCTGCGCTCGCGCTCCGAGAGTTCCGTGTAGCCCTTCTGAGCCCGGGAGAGAACCAGGCGCGAGTACTGGAGCAGCACCAGCCACGGCACGAACTTTCCGAGGAACGGGATGCGCGGCACGGGCCGGATGGTAGTCGCGCCAGGTCCGAGCGGCCCCCGCGCCGGGTAGCGTTCGGGTCGTGAGCGCGAAGGTGCGGCTCGACACACTGCTCGCCGAGCGCGGCCTGTTCGACTCGCGCTCGCGCGCCGCCGCCTCGGTGCTGGCGGGCGAGGTCCGGATCGGGGCGGAGCGCCGGACCGCCGCCAAGCCCGGCCAGATCGTCGCGGCCGACGTGGAGCTCGAGGTTGCGCCGGCGCCGCGGTTCGTCTCGCGCGGGGGCGTGAAGCTCGCCAACGCGCTCGACGCGCTCGCCCTGGATCCCCGCGACCGGCTCGCGCTCGACGCCGGCGCGTCGACAGGCGGGTTCACGGACTGCCTGCTGCAGCGCGGCGCGCGCCACGTCGTCGCCGTCGACGTCGCCTACGGCGAGCTCGCGTGGGAGCTGCGCAACGACGAGCGGGTCACGGTGCTGGAGCGCCGCAACGCGCGCTCGCTGGAGCCCGCCGACCTTCCCTACCGGCCCGACCTGGTCGTCGCCGACCTGTCGTTCATCTCGCTGGCCAAGGTTCTGCCCGCGCTGCTGCGGGCGGCCGCGCCGATGCACGACGTCCTGGCCCTGGTCAAGCCCCAGTTCGAGGCCGGCCGGGACCGGGTCGGGAAGGGGGGCGTGGTGCGCGACGCGGCCACGCGGCGCGAGGCGCTGGTGGCGGTGGCGCTGAGCGCCCGCTCGCTGGGCGCGGCCGTGCTCGGCTTCGCGCCGTCCGGGCTGCCCGGCCCGAAGGGCAATCGCGAGACGTTCGTCCGGCTCGCCGAGCCCGGCCGGGACGGAGCCGTCGAGGACCTGGAGGCGGCGGCGCGCGAGGTGGAGCCGTGAGCCGCGGCGCGGTCAGCGTCTTCACACACCGCAGGCCCGCCGACACCGCGGCCGCGCTCGCGGCGCTTCGCGAGCTTGCCGCGGAGCGCGACCTGACGCTTCGCTTCGACCGCGAGGAGACCGCCAAGCACTCCGTGGAGCCCGCCGCCGGGATCGAGACGGATGCCCCGGCCTCGCCCGACGCGCGCCTGTGCGCCTGCCTCGGGGGCGACGGGACGATCCTGCACGGCCTGCGCTGCTTCGCAGGCACCGGGGTCCCGGTGTTCGGCGTGAACTTCGGGGAGGTCGGCTTCCTCGCGGCGATCGACCCGGACGACCTCGACTCCGGGCTGCGGCGCGCGCTCGACGGCGAGTTCGAGACGCTCGAGCTGCCGGCCATCCGCCTCGACGGCGCCGGCTGGGGCTGGCTCGGGTTCAACGACGTGTCGGTCCACCGCCGTCCCGGCGGGCGGGTCGCGGACCTCGCCTACGCGGTCGGCGACGACGAGGTCGGCCGCGTGCGCTGCGACGGGCTGGTCGTCGCGACCCCGGCCGGCTCCACCGGCTACAACCTCGCCAACGGCGGGCCCGTGATGGCGTGGGGGGTGGAGGGCTTCGCGGTCTCGTTCATCGCGCCGCATTCGCTCACCGCCCGCGCGCTCGTGGTGGCGCCGCGCGACGTCCTGCGCGTCGCGAACCGCTCGCGGGAGGAGCCCGTCGAGGTCACGATCGACGGGCGCCCCGTCGCGGAGCTCGACCCGGGCGACGCGTTCGAGGCGCGCTTCCTGGACGCCCAGGGCCGCCTGGCCCAGATCCCGGGCGCGACGTTCTACCACCGCCTGCGCGAGCGCTTCGGCCGGCTCTCCTCCTGAGCCGGCGCCCGGCCGCTGGCGTCCTGCCCGGCTGGTACACCCGTCGCATGCTGCTGGAGCTGCGCGTCGAGAACCTCGTGCTGATCGAGCGCGCCGCGCTGCGGCTCGCGCCGGGGCTCAACGTGCTCACCGGCGAGACCGGGGCGGGCAAGACGATGCTGGCGACGGCGCTGGACCTCCTGCTCGGCGGGAAGGCCGGGGCGGGGATGGTCCGCCCGGGCGCCGCGGAAGCGTGGGTCGAGGGCGTGTTCGAGCGCCCGCCCGGGCTCCCGGCGGCGATCGAGGAGCGCCTTCCGCCCGGCGAGGACGAGCTGGTGGTCGCGCGCCGCGTGTGGCCGGACGGGCGTACGCGGGCCTACCTCGGAGGGCGCTCGGCCACGATCGGGGACCTGCGAGAGCTCGGCGAGCGCCTGCTGGCGTTCTACGGCCAGCACGAGCATCGCCGCCTCGCGCTCGCCTCGGCCCAGCTCGCCGCGCTGGACGGCTTCTGCGGGCCGGAGCAGCTCGCGCGCCGCGAGTCGGCGGCCGCCGCGCACGCGGAGGTGCGCGAGCTCGAGCGCCGGCTCGAGGAGCTCTCCGGGCTCGCGGGCGCGCGGGAGCGCGAGCTCGACCTGCTGGAGTTCGAGCTCACCGAGATCGAGACGGTCGATCCCCGGCCGGGCGAGGACGGCGCGCTGCCGGCCGAGCGCGACCGCCTGCGCCACCTCGACGGGCTGCGCGCCGGCGCGCTCGCGGGCGCCGAGGCGATCGCGCCCGAGGCCGGCGAGGAGCCCGGTGTCGCGGGCGCGCTCGCGGCGGCCGAGCGCGCGCTGGACGGGGTTGCCGGCGTGGACCCGGCCCTGGACGCGCTCGCCGAGCGCCTGCGGGGCGTGGCGATCGAGGCGGGCGACCTGGCCGGCGAGCTGCGCCGCTACGAGGAGAGCGTCGAGGCCCCGGCCGGGCGGCTCGAGGAGGTCGAGGAGCGCCTGGCCGCGCTCTCCCGGCTGGAGCGCAAGCACGGCGGGAGCGTGGAGTCGGTGCTCGAGCACGCTGAGAGCTGCCGCGAGCGCCTGGAGGAGCTGCGCGGCGTCGAGGTGGCGCTCGGCGACGCCGAGGCCGCGCTCGCGGAGGCCCGCGCACGGCGCGCCGCGCTCGCCGCCGGGCTGCGCGCGGCGCGGGCGGAGGCGGCCCCCGCGCTGGCGGAGGCCGTGCGCGGCCGGCTGGCGGAGCTCGCGATGCCGGACGCGCGCTTCGAGGTCCTTCTCGAGCCGCGCAAGGAGCCCGGCCCGGCCGGCGAGGACGCGGTCGAGTTCCGCATCGCGCCCAACCCCGGGGTGCCCGACGGGCCGCTGCGCGACATCGCCTCGGGCGGCGAGCTCTCGCGCGTCATGCTCGCGCTCCTGGGCGTGGCGCACGGCGAGGAGCCGGACGCCGACCGCCGCCTGCTCGTGTTCGACGAGGTCGACGCCGGCGTGGGCGGCCGCACCGCGAACGCCGTGGGGGCGCAGCTGCGCGCCCTGGCCGCGGGCCGGCAGGTGCTGTGCATCACCCATCTCCCGCAGGTCGCCTCGCTGGCGGACGCCCACTTCCGGATCGCGAAGAGCCCCGCCGGCGAGGCGTCGCTGACGACGGTCGAGCCGATCGACGGCGAGGAGCTGGTCGGGGAGCTGGTGCGCATGCTCGGCGCCGACGACGCCGATCGCGCCGCGCGCGACCACGCCCGCGAGCTGCTGCGGGCCGCGTGACGGGCGCGGCGGGATCCGCTGGGCGAGCGTCTAGACTGCCTCGGCAGCGCGCCTGATGCCCGATCCTGTGCCCCGCCCCGCCGGCGAGACCCGCTTCCTCTTCGTCACCGGCGGCGTCGTCTCCTCGCTGGGCAAGGGCATCGCCGCGGCGTCGATCGGCCGCCTGCTCGTCGCCCGCGGATTCCGGGTGCAGCTGCAGAAGTTCGACCCCTACATCAACGTCGACCCGGGCACGATGTCGCCCTACCAGCACGGCGAGGTCTTCGTGACCGAGGACGGCGCCGAGACCGACCTCGACCTCGGCCACTACGAGCGCTTCACCGACGCGAACACCTCGCGCGCTTCCAACGTCACCGCGGGCGGGGTCTACAACACCGTGATCCGGCGCGAGCGTCGCGGCGACTACCTCGGCGCGACCGTGCAGGTCGTGCCGCACATCACCGACGAGATCAAGTCCCGGGTCCGGCTCATGGCCGAGGCGAGCGACGTCGACTTCGTGATCACCGAGATCGGGGGAACCGTCGGCGACATCGAGTCGCTCCCGTTCCTCGAGGCGATCCGCCAGCTCCCGGTCGACGTCGGCCGGCGGCGCTGCATGTTCGTGCACCTCACGCTCGTGCCCTACATCGGCCACGCCGGCGAGCTGAAGACCAAGCCCACACAGCACTCCGTCAACGAGCTGCGGCGGATCGGCATCCAGCCGGACATGGTCGTCTGCCGCTCCGAGAGCCGGCTCGGCATGGAAATCAGGCGCAAGATCGCGCTGTTCGCGAGCCTGCCGACGGAGGCCGTCGTGTCGGCGTGCGACGTGGACAACATCTACAAGGTGCCGCTCACGTTCCGCGAGGAGGGCGTCGACGACTTCGTGCTCGAGCATTTCGGCCTCGAGGGGCCGCCCCCCGACCTCTCGGGCTGGGAGGCGCTGCTGGAGCGCGCCGACGGCGCCGACCGCAGCGTGCGGATCGCGCTCGTCGGCAAGTACGTGCAGCTCGAGGACGCCTACCTGTCGGTCGTGGAGGCGCTGCGCCACTCCGGCTTCGCGCACGGCGCGCGCGTCGAGGTCGACTGGGTGGACTCCGAGCGCCTCGAGGAGCCAGGCGCGCGCGAGCGGCTCGCGCGCGCCGACGGCATCCTGATCCCGGGCGGCTTCGGCGGGCGCGGCATCGAGGGCAAGATCGAGGCCGCCAGGGTCGCGCGCGAGCACGGCGTTCCCTACCTGGGGATCTGCCTCGGCATGCAGGTCGCGGTCTGCGAGTTCGCGCGCAACGCCGCGGCGATGGACGGCGCCAACTCGACCGAGTTCGACCCCGAGACCCCGCATCCGGTGATCGACCTGCTGCCCGAGCAGAAAGAGGTCGCGGACATGGGCGGGACGATGCGGCTCGGCGCGGACCCGGTGAAGCTGCATCCCGGGACCCGCGCCCGCGAGACCTACGGCGAGGCGGTCGTCTACGAGCGCCACCGCCATCGCTACGAGGTCAACAACCTGCTGCGCCGCCGCCTGGAGGCCGCCGGGCTGGTGATCTCCGGCACCTCGCCCGACGAGCGCCTCGTCGAGGTGATCGAGCTGCCGCGCGAGCGCCATCCGTTCTTCGTCGCGTCGCAGTACCACCCGGAGTTCAAGTCCCGGCCGGAGCGTCCCGCGCCGCTCTTCCGCGAGTTCGTCGGCGCCGCCGTGGAGCGCGCCCGCGAGCGCGGCCCCGGGGCGGGCGAGAGCGAGCCCGCGGGCGAGGTGACGGTCAGCCGCACGCCCGCGGCGTGAGGAGCGCCTCGGCGGCGGAGCGCGCCGCCCTGGGCGAGCTGTTCGCCGAGCTGTGCCGGATCCCCAGCCCGTCGGGGAGCGAGCGCGCGTGCGCGGACAGGGTGGCCGCGGAGCTGCGCCTGCTCGGGCTCGAGGTGAGCGAGGACGGGGCGGGGCCGGCGGTGGCGTCGGACGCCGGCAACCTGCTCGCCCGCATCGCCCCGGCGCCCGGCGGACCGGAGCGCGGGTTGCTGCTCTGCGCGCACCTGGACACCGTCCCGCCCGACGGCCCGGTGCGGCCCGCGATCCACGACGGCCACTGGATCAACGAGGGCGCGGGGATCCTGGGCGCGGACAACAAGGCGGCGGTGGCCGTGCTCCTCGCCGCCGCGCGGATCTTCGCGGCCGAGCCGCCGCCCTGCGGGCTGGAGCTGCTGTTCACGGTGCGCGAGGAGACGGCGCTGGCGGGGGCCGCGGCGTTCGAGGCGGCGAGCCTGCGCAGCGCGTTCGGCTTCGTCTTCGACCACGCCTCGCCGATCGGCGAGATCGTCGTCGCCTCGCCCACCTACCACCGGATCGAGGCGGAGCTCCGTGGGGTCGCGGCGCACGCCGGGATACGGCCCCAGGACGGGCGCAGCGCGATCGCCGCGGCGGCCCGCGCGATCGCCGCGATGCGGCTCGGGCGCATCGACGAGGAGACCACGGCGAATGTCGGCCTCGTGGCCGGGGGCTCCGCGGGGAACGTGGTCCCGGAGCGCTGCCGGGTCCTCGCCGAGGCGCGCTCGCTCGACGAGAGCAAGGTGGAGGCGCTCGTCGCGGAGATGGTCGACCGGCTGCAGGATGGCGCGAACGCCGAGGGCTGCGACCTCGACGTCACCGTCGAGCGGCTGTTCCGCTCCTACCGGCAGGGCCCCTCGGACGACGCGGTCGCCGCCGCGCAGGCCGCGCTGCGCGCTCGCGGCCACGAGCCCGCGCCGATCTCCACGGGCGGCGGCTCGGACGCCAACGCGCTCGTGGCGCAGGGCTTCCCGTGCGTGAACCTCGCGAACGGCACCGAGCGCAACCACGAGCCCGGCGAGCGGGTCGCGGTCGCGGCGCTCGAGCAGATGCTCGACGTCGCGCTCGAGCTGGTCTCGCAGGCGGCCGCCCGGTGCTGAGGCCCTGCCGGGCCGCCGCGCGCCGGGGCGGCGAGCGCCCGCGCCACCCGGACGGCTATCGTGCCGCCGGCAGCGGCGCCGGGAAGGCGGCGCGCCGGCTGGGGGAGGGCGATGGCGGCTGAGTACGAGCACCTGGACGGCGAAACCGCGTGGCGGGGGCGGATCGGCAGCGTTCGCGTCGAGCGCTTCCGGCACGCCGACGGCGAGGTGGTGGAGCGCGAGATCATGCGCCACCCCGGAGCGGTGGCGATCGTCGCGCACGACGACCTCCACCTGTGGCTGGTCCGCCAGCCGCGCGAGGCCGTGGGCTCGCCGGACCTGCTGGAGCTGCCGGCCGGGAAGATCGAACCGGGCGAGGACCGCTTCGACACGGCTCGGCGCGAGCTGGCCGAGGAGGTCGGCAAGGCAGCGCTCTCCTGGGAGCACCTGGGCGACTTCTGGGTCAGCCCGGGCTTCACCGACGAGCGGATCGGGGTGTGGCTGGCGACCGACCTGCGCGAGGCGCAGGCCGACTCGGGCGAGAACGAGCGCATCGAGGTCGTGCCCTGGCCGCTGGAGAGCCTCGAGGAGGCGATCGACGCGTGCGAGGACGCGAAGTCGCTGATCGGCCTGCTCTGGTTCCGCGGCCGGCTGCGAGCCTGAACGCGGGCTTGCGGCCCGCAGGAGCCCCGCCGGACGCGCGGAACGGGAGAGCGTGGCCCGCGCCGCGACCGCCCACGCCGAGCTGGTGCTCGACTTCCTGGCCTACCTCGAGCTGGAGCGCGGCCTCTCGCGCAACACGCTCGAGGCGTACCGCTCGGACCTGCTCCAGCTCGGCGAGTTCCTGGCGCGCCGCGGCACGGGGCCGCTGCAGGCGGATCACGCCGACCTCACCGCCTGGATCGACGAGCTCGCCGCGGGCGCCGGGGGCCGCCCCCCGGCCGCCTCGACCACGCTGCAGCGCAAGGTCGCGTGCCTGCGCTCCTTCTACCGCCATCTCCGTCGCGAGGAGATGCTCGACCGCGACCCCACGTCCGATCTGCGCGCGCCGCGCCGCACGCCGCGCCTGCCGAAGGTGCTGACCCGCGACGAGGTCGCGCGCCTGCTCGCCCAGCCCGCGGGCGAGGAGCCCGCGGCGCTGCGCGACCGCGCGCTGCTGGAGACCATGTACGCGTGCGGGCTGCGCGCATCGGAGGCGGTCTCGCTGGAGCTCGCCGAGCTCGATCTCGAAGCGGGGATGCTGCGAACGCGCGGGAAGGGCGCGAAGGAGCGCCTGGTCCCGGTGGGAAGCCGCGCGCGCGAGGCCCTCGCGGCGTGGCTCGCCGGCGGCCGGCCCGCGCTCGTCGGCGACCGCGACGAGCGGCGCGTCTTCGTCAACCAGCGCGGCGGGGGCCTGACCCGTCAGGGGCTCTACAAGATCGTCCGCCGCCACGCCCGCTCGGCCGGGCTCGAGGACCGCATGAGCCCGCATACGCTGCGCCACACGTTCGCGACGCACCTGCTCGCCGGCGGCTGCGACCTGCGCTCGCTCCAGGAGATGCTCGGCCACGCCGACATCGCGACCACCCAGGTCTACACCCACCTGTCGGCCGACCGGCTGCGCGACGTCTACTTCTCTGCCCATCCGCGCGCGAGCGCCGGACGGGCGTGAGCCGGGCTCCGGGCCCCGGACCCGCACGGCCGCAGCCGCGGCGCGCGTTCGTGGTGGTGATCGACGCGTGCGGCACCGGCGCGCTGCCCGACGCGGCCGCCTACGGCGACGAGGGCGCGAACACGCTCGGCCATCTCGCGGCGGCGGTCGGCGGCCTGGATCTCCCGGTCCTGGGCGCGCTGGGCCTCGGGTCGATTCTCCCGCTCGCGGGGGTCCCGCCCGCCGCCCGGCCCGTCCTGCACGGGCGGCTGCACCCGCTGGGCCCCGGCAAGGACTCCGCCACCGGCCACTGGGAGCTGATGGGAGTCGTGCCGCCGGCCCCGCTGCCCGCCTATCCCGAAGGGTTCCCGCCGGACGTGCTCGCGGCGCTCGAGACAGCCATGGGCCGCGGGCTCATCTGCAACAGGCCCTGCAACGGGATCGAGGCGATCGAGGGCTTCGGGGCCGAGCACCTGCGCAGCGGGAGGCTGATCGCCTACACCTCGCAGGACTCGGTGCTCCAGATCGCGGCGCACGTGGACCTGGTGCCCGAGCCGGAGCTCTGGGAGATGTGCGCGAGGGCGCGCGCTGTGATGACCGGCGAGCACGCCGTCGGGCGCGTGATCGCGCGCCCCTTCCGCGGCGAGCCCGGCTCCTTCGAGCGCACCGACGGCAGGCGCGACCTCGCGCTGCCGCCTCCCGGCCGCAGCCACCTCGACGAGCTGCGCGACGCGGGCGTCCCGGTGCACGCGGTCGGCAAGGTCTCCCAGCTCTTCCCGGGCGCCGGCATCGACGTCGCCCATCCGGGCGCCACCAACGCCCGGGCGCTGGCGGAGATCGGCGAGTTGATCGCGGGCCTCGACCGCGGCCTCGTGTTCGCCAACCTGGTCGAGACCGACCAGGTCTACGGCCACCGCAAGGACCTGGCCGGGTTCGCGCGAGCCCTGGCCGAGATCGACGCCGCGCTCGGCGGCTGGCTGGCGGCGCTGCGTGACGAGGACCTGCTCGTGCTGACCGCCGACCACGGCTGTGACCCGACCACGCCGGGCACCGACCACACCCGCGAGCACGCGCCGCTGCTGGCGCGCTTCGCCGGCGACGGCGGCCGCCGCCACGACGGCCCGCTGGCCGATGTCGGCGCCAGCGCGCTGCGCTGGCTCGCAGGACGCGACGCGCCCGCGCTCCCGGGCCGCTCGTTCCTACCGTGAGGCACGGTGACGGGCGCTGACCCCCACGACTGCCTGAAGCTGACCGCCTACTTCGGCGAGCGCGACCGCGCGGGCGGCCGGTTCCTGGCCGACGCGCTCGTCGAGGCCTACGCGCGCCACGGGCTGCGCATCGGCCTCGTGATGCGCGGCGTGGAGGGGTTCGGGCTCCACCAGCGCCTGCGCACCGACCGGCTGCTGACGCTCTCGGAGGATCTGCCGATCGTCTCGGTCGCGGTCGACGAGCGCGCGCGGGTCGAGGCGGTCCTGGGCGAGCTGGGCGGGCTCGGCTTCGAGGGGCTGGTGACCCTCGAGCGCGCACGGATGCTGAGCGGGCGCCTCGAGCCCGTGGTCCTGCCGCCCGGGCTCGGCGAGGAGGTGAAGCTCACGGTCTACCCCGGCCGGCGTGAGCGGGCCGGCGGCCGGCCCGCGTTCGAGGAGGCGGTCGGACTGCTGCACGCGCGCGGCGTGGCGGGCGCCACCGTCCTGCTCGGAGTCGACGGCGTGGCGGACGGCGAGCGGCGGCGCGCGTCGTTCGTGGGCGCCAACGAGCGGGTGCCGCTGATGATCATCGCGATCGGTGCGGGCGAGCGCATCGCCGCGGCGCTGCCGGAGCTCGGCGAGTTGCTCCAGGCGCCCCTCGCGACGCTGGAGCGGGTCCGCGTATGCAAGCGCGACGGCGTCGCGCTGGCCGAGCCGCACGCGCTCCCGGGGAAGGACCCCTCGGGGCTCGGGATCTGGCAGAAGCTGATGGTCTACGCCGGCGAGCAGTCCCGCCACGCGGGTCACCCGCTGCACGAGCGGATCGTCCGCGAGCTGCGCGCGGCGGGGGCCGCCGGCGCGACCACGCTGCGCGGCATCTGGGGCTACCACGGCGACCATGCCCCGCACGGCGACACGGTCTGGCGCCTGGGGCGCCGGGTCCCCGTGGTGACCGTGGCGGTCGACGTGCCCGAGCGGGTGCGCGAGTGGTTCGCGATCGTCGACCGGATCACCGGCGAGACCGGGCTGGTGACCAGCGAGATGGTGCCCGCCTTCCGCTCGTCGTCCGGGCAAGTGACCGCGGGCGGGCTGCGGCTCGCCAGCCACGGCCCGGCGCGCTGATCCCGCCCGGCGCCGCCCGCCATACTCGCCCGGTGCCCGAGCTGCCCGAGGTCGAGACGATCCGCCGCGGGCTCGCGCCCCGGATCGAGGGCCGCCGCCTGGCCGCGGTCGAGGTGCTCGACGCGCGCTGGTGCGACCCGCTCGCTCCCACAGAGGTCGAGTCGGCGCTCCGCGGCCGCCTGGTGGAGCGGCTCGGGCGCCGCGGGAAGTACCTGCTCTTCGAGCTCGAGGACGACGTCCACCTCGTCGCCCACCTGCGCATGACGGGCACGCTGCTCTACGACGCCGATCGCGGGCTGCCGCACACGCGCGTCCGGCTGGAGCTGGACGACGGGCACGGCGTCAGCTGGGTGGACCCGCGGCGCTTCGGCACCGGGCACCTGCTGCTCGGCGGCGCCGCGCGCGACGCCTACCTCGGCTCCAGGCTCGGCCCCGAGCCCTTCGACGCGGAGTTCACCGCCGACCATCTGCGGGCCGTCGCGCGCGGCCGGCGCACGCCCGTCAAGGCGTTCCTGCTCGACCAGCGGCGGGTCGCGGGAGTGGGGAACATCTACGCCGACGAGGCGCTCTTCAGGGCGCGGATCCACCCGCTGCGCGAGACGGGCCGCCTGACGCGCGGGCAGGTGTCCGCGCTCCGCGACGCCGTCGTCGACACGCTCGCGGCCGGCCTGCGCGCCGGCGGCGCCACGATCGACGACTTCCGGGACCCGGACGGCGCCTGGGGCGCCTTCCAGGACGAGTTCCTCGTGCACCGCCGCGAGGGCCTTCCCTGCCCGCGCTGCGGCACGCCGGTGCGCAAGATGGTCGTCGCGGGGCGCGGCACCTACGCCTGCGAGCGCTGCCAGCCCCGGCCGCGGCGGCGGCGGGGCTAGGCGGCGGCCGGTCGGCGCGCGCCGGCGTTTGGCGCCTGATCGACGGGAACGGCAGCGGGGAAGGGGGCCGGGTTCCGGCCGGCGGGCGGTTGCCGGGGCGCCCCGGGGTCCGATCCTGGCTGGTGGTCGCAGGGCCATTACCCGGGATCGGTTGATCTGTCCGGGGTTGCGCGGGGGTGTGGCGGTCTCGTCGCACTGCGGCAAGGAAGGCGGGGAGCGCCGGCGCTCTTGGCGGTCCTGCCCGGGCGGGACCGGGATGCGGTCTACGTTTCCCCTCCATATGGGGGGTTTCGTCGACTGGACCGGAAGCGGGCGGGGGCAGGCCGGCGCCCGGGGCGCGACTTGCTCCCGTCCCCTTCGATGCGGCCGTTCGCCACGTCGCGGACGGCGGCGGCCGCCGGGTTCCGGCCGCGCGGCGAACGACCCGGGGCGCGGCCGGCTACGCCGCGATCAGGCCGGCGAGGCGCCCGTCGCGGTCGGCGGCCTCGAGGTCGTCGAGCCCGCCGAGGGTGTCGTCGCCGACGACGATCTGGGGGAAGGTCCGCAGCCCGGTCCGGCGGGCGAGCTCCGCGCGGCCGTCCGGGTCCTTTGCCAGATTCACTTCGGAGAACCGCGCTCCGCGGGCGCTGAGCAGCGCCTTCGCCTTGATGCAGCGGGCGCACGGATCGGTCGTGTAGACGGTGATGACGGTCATTGCTTCACAAAGTATAGCGACTGCGGGCCCCGATCCGCGGCGGAGCTAGCCCGGTGCCCGGCAGCTTTCGCACCGAGGCGATCGTGCTCCGCTCGATCCGCTACGGGGAGGCGGACCGCATCCTGCACCTGTACACGCCGAGGCTCGGCCGGATCGGCGCGATCGCCAAGGGCGCGCGGCGCACCCGCAGCCGGTTCGGGGCGCGCCTGGAGCCGTTCTTCCGCCTGCGGCTGGTCCTGCACTCCGGCCGCGGCGATCTCGCGACCGTCACGGCCGCCGAGACGGTCGCCGCCTACCCCGGGCTGCGCGAGAGCGCCGCCGGGCTGGACGCCGCGGCCCGCGCCTGCGACGCGGTCGCGCGGCTGTTCGACGCGGGCGACGCCCACGAGGGCGTCTACCACCTGCTGGCCAACGAGCTCGCGCTGCTCGACTCCGACCCCGCCGGCGCCAGCGCCGCCAACGCGCTCGCGTTCCGGCTCAAGCTGCTGCTCGCCGCGGGCTTCGCCCCGCACCTGTCCTCGTGCGCCTCGTGCGGCGAGGCCGATCACATAGTCGCCTACTCGGGCGCCGCCGGCGGCGTCGTGTGCAGCGCCTGCGAGGGGTCGGCGTTCCCGCTGGACGAGGAGGCGCACGCGTTCCTCGCGGGCGCGCTGTCGAGCCCGCTCGCCGAGGCTCCGGACGCCTCGGCGCGCGCGCTGCGCCAGTGCGAGCGCGCGATCTCCGAGACCGTCGAGCACCACGCGCACGTCCGGCTGCGGCCGCTGATGGGCCGCTCCGCCCTTGCGGGGGCGGCGTAGGATCCCCCGCAAGGTGCCGCCGCGCGAGACCGACGTCCCCGCCAAGCTCGTCTACGACTTCACGGAGGGCTCGCGCGCGATGCGCGACCTCCTCGGCGGAAAGGGCGCCAACGTAGCCGAGATGACTCGGGTGCTGGGCGCCGATCGCGTCCCGGCCGGGTTCACGATCACGACCGAGGCGTGCGTCGCCTACATGCGCGCCGGGAGCGACCCGCCCGGGCTGGACGAGCAGGTCGCGGATGCGCTCGTGCGCTTGGAGGAGAGCGCCGGGCGCCGGCTGGGCGACCCGGACGACCCGCTGCTCGTCTCGGTGCGCTCCGGCGCGCGCGACTCGATGCCGGGGATGCTGGACACGGTGCTCAACCTCGGGCTGGGCGGCGAGTCCGTGGCCGGGCTGGCGCGGAGCACCGGCAACGAGCGCTTCGCGTGGGACTCCTACCGGCGCCTGGTGCAGATGTTCGGCAACGTCGTGCGCCAGATCCCGGGCGAGCGCTTCGAGGACGAGATCGCGGCGGCGAAGCGGCGGCTGGGCACGGATGCCGACACCGACCTGGACGCCGGAGCGCTGCGCGAGCTCGCCGGCCGCTTCCTTGCGATCTTCCGCGAGGAGACCGGCGAGGACTTCCCGCAGGACCCGGTCGCCCAGCTGCGCGCCGCGATCCGCGCGGTCTTCGACTCCTGGTCGGGCGAGCGCGCCGTGAGCTACCGGCGCATCCACGGGATACCCGACGCCTGGGGCACCGCGGTCAACGTCCAGCAGATGGTCTTCGGCAACCGGGGCGAGACCTCGTGCTCGGGCGTGGCGTTCACGCGCGACGAGATCAGCGGAGCCCCGGAGCCCTCGGGGGACTTCCTGTGGAACGCGCAGGGCGAGGACGTCGTATCGGGCGTGCGCACGCCGCACGACCTCGCGGACCTGGCCGAGCGCATGCCGCGGGCGCACGGCGAGCTGCTGGAGATCCTGCGCACGCTCGAGCGCCACTACGGGGACATGCAGGACACGGAGTTCACCGTCGAGGACGGCCGCCTCTACATGCTCCAGACCCGCAGCGCCAAGCGCCCGGCTCAGGCCGCGGTGCGCTTCGCCGTGGACGCCGAGGCCGAGGGCCTGCTGACCCGCGAGCAGGCGCTGCTGACGGTCGACGCCTCCAGGCTCGACTCGCTGCTGCTGCCGACGTTCGACCCCGGCTTCCGCTACAAGGTCGAGACGCGCGGGATCGCGGCGTCGCCGGGCGCCGCGCGCGGCGAGATCGTCCTCAGCGCGGAGGATGCCAAGCGCCGGGCGGGCGACGGGGCCGACGTCATCCTCGTGCGGCCCTTCACCGAGGCCGACGACGTGGCGGGCTTCCACGCCGCCAAGGGGATCCTCACGAGCGAGGGGGGCAAGGCCTCCCACGCGGCGCTGGTCGCGCGCGGGATGGGGCGCCCGGCCGTGTGCGGGGCGGCCGAGGTGATCGTCGACCTCGCGGCGGGCACCGTGACGATCGGCGACTCGGTGCTGCGACCCGCGCGCGACGGGGCCGCCGGCGACGCGATCGCGATCAACGGGTCGACGGGGGAGATAACGCTCGACGAGGTGCCCCTCGTCGAGCCCGCGATGAGCGGGGAGCTCGGGACGGTGCTGGCGTGGTCCGACGAGCTGCGCCGGCTGGGCGTGCGCGCCAACGCCGACACTCCGCGGGACGCGGCTCGCGCACGCGGGCTGGGTGCCGAGGGCATCGGCCTGTGCCGCACCGAGCACATGTTCATGGCGGCCGAGCGCACGCCCAAGGTGCGCGCGATGATCATGGCCGCCGACACGGCGGAGCGCGTGGCGGCGCTCGACGAGCTCCTGCCGCTCCAGCGCGCGGACTTCGAGGGCCTGTTCGAGGCGATGGCGGGGCGTCCCGTGACGATCAGGCTTTTGGACCCGCCGCTGCACGAGTTCCTCCCGGCGCTCGGCGACCTCGAGCGCCGGCTGGGCCGGCTGGAGGGCACCGGCGATCCCGAGCTGGGGGAGCTCGAGAGCACGCTGGAGCGCGTGCGGGTGCTCGAGGAGACCAACCCGATGCTCGGCACCCGGGGCTGCCGCCTCGGCCTGCTCTACCCGGAGATCTACGACATGCAGGCGCGGGCGATCGGCGAGGCGGCCGCGGCCGTGCGCGGGCGCATCGAGCACCCTGCGCACCTGGAGGTGATGATCCCGCTGGTCGCCTACGAGCGCGAGCTGGAGCTGCTGCGCGCGCGTGTGGGCGGGATCGTCGCGGACGCCGGCCTGCAGGAGGGGCGCGACTTCGTGGTCGGGACGATGATCGAGCTGCCGCGCGCATGCCTGCTCGCCGATCGCATCGCGGCGCACGCGGACTTCTTCTCGTTCGGCACGAACGACCTCACGCAGACCACGCTCGGCTTCTCGCGCGACGACATCGAGGCCAGCTTCCTGGAGCGCTACGCGGCGGAGGGCATCGTCGACCGCTCGCCGTTCGAGACGATCGACACGCCGGGCGTGGGCGAGCTGGTGAAGATGGGTGGCTGGCTGGGCCGCACCGTCAAGCCGGGGTTGAAGCTCGGCGTGTGCGGCGAGCACGGCGGCGACCCGGACTCGATCGCCTTCTTCCACGGAGCCGGGATCGACTACGTCTCGTGCTCGCCTTTCCGGGTGCCCACCGCCCGCGTGGCGGCCGCGCAGGCGGCGATCCGGGCGTCGCTGGAGGAGTAGGCGCGGTCGCGCTCAGCGCGCCGGCCGCCCGCCGCCGCGCAGGCCCAGCGCCCGCAGCCGCCGGCCCAGGGGCCAGCGCACGCGCTGGAGCAGCTGGAGGCGCGGCGAGTCGCGGATCACCACGTCGAGGATCGGCGCGGCCGCGAGGGCCGGGTCGGGGCCGCCGCGCTCGCGGCGGAAGAGCGCGCAGCAGCCGAAGACCCCGCCGAAGGAGCAGTCGTCCCGCATCCAGCTGCCCGCGACGGCCTCGACAACGCCGTACTCCGGCTCCGCCGGGTCCGCGTTGCGCGGGTCGTTGTAGTCGTGCATGAGCAGCACCGCGCCGGCCGGGACCCGGTCGCGCAGCGCGTCGAGGTCGCGCCGGGTCCCGCCGAGCGCGTGGTCGCCGTCCACGAACACGGTCGTCGGCCGGTAGCCGGGCATGGCCGAGAAGAGCGCCGCGGCGGTCCCGCGCACGTAGGTCACGCGGTCGGCCACGCCGTGACGCGCGGCCGTCGCCGCCGCGGCGCGCAGCGCGACCGGGTCCACGTCGACGGACAGCAGCGGCACGTGGCTGCCGGCGTCGCGCAGCGCGAGCGCCATCAGCGTGGAGGACTTGCCGTGGTAGGCGCCGATCTCGAGGATCGGGCCGGGCGCGAACCTCGCGAGCTCGTAGAGCTTCAGCGCGTCCTGCGGACGCAGCCAGCCCGGAACGTCGGCGACGGCGGCGCACGCCGCGTGCTGCGCGGGCCCGAGGTCCGGCGCGCCGATGTCGTAGCTCGGCCGGTAGCCGGGGTCCTCGCGCTTGTCGGCGAGCAACAGCAGCGGGGGAGAGGCGGTTTGGGCTGCGGGGCTCACGGCGCCGCGCAATCCTACGTCCCCGCGCGCCGCGCGCCCGGGGTGGCGGTATCGTCGCGGGTCGTGCCCGCAGCCGTCGGCAGCCACCCGTCCGGACCCGTCGCCCGCGCCTTCGAGGCCCGGGTCCGCGACCGCGAGGAGCGGTCGCTGGCGGCGGCGGCGACCGCGAGCTACCCCGCGCGGCGCGCCCGTCCCGAGCCGGACTGCGGCCTGCGCACGCCGTTCCAGCGCGACCGCGACCGGATCGTGCACTGCAAGTCCTTTCGCCGGCTCAAGCACAAGACTCAGGTGTTCGTGGCGCCGCAGGGGGACCACTACCGCACGCGGCTCACGCACACGCTCGAGGTCGCCCAGGTGTCGCGCACGGTCGCGCGCGCGCTCGCGCTGAACGAGGACCTCGTCGAGGCGATCGGGCTCGGCCACGACCTCGGCCACCCGCCGTTCGGCCATACCGGGGAGGACTCGCTCGACCGCTGCCTGGCGGAGTCCTTCGGGGGCGGCTTCCGGCACTACGAGCACTCGCTGCGGGTGGTCGACGTGCTCGAGCGCGACGGAGCCGGGCTGAACCTGTCCGACGCGGTGCGCGAGGGGATCGCCCGCCACTCGGGCCGCGCGCCGCGGCCGGAGACGCTCGAGGGGCGCATCGTGCGGCTCGTGGACCGGGTCGCCTACCTCAACCACGACATCGACGACGCACTGCGCGCGGGCGTGATCTCGGAGGCGGACCTGCCGGCCGAGCCGATCGCGGTGCTCGGCGAGGACGGCTCGCACCGGATCGACGCGCTCGTGCACGACCTGGTCGAGCACTCCGAGCGCGCCGGCGACATCGTCCAGGGAGAGGCGGCGGGCGCGGCCATGGACGAGCTGCGCGCGTTCATGTTCGACCACGTCTACCTGGGTCCGGCCGCCCGTCGCGAGCACGCGCGGGTCGAGACGGTCGTGCGCACGCTCTTCGAGCACTACCGCGAGCGACCGGACCTGATCCCGCGCTCCGCGTCGGTCGCCGGCGCGACGGACGCCGAGCGGGTCACCGACTGGATCGCCGGCATGACCGACCGCTTCTGCATCCGGGCGTTCGAGGACCTCGCGGTGCCGTCGTCCTTCGCGCCGTGACGCCGCGCTTCAGCGACGACTCGCGCGAGCGCGTCCGCGACGCGGTCGACATGGTCGCGCTCGTGTCCTCGCGGGTGGAGCTGCGCCGGTCCGGGGTCAACTCGTACTTCGGCCGCTGCCCGTTCCACGACGAGCGCACCCCCTCGTTCCACGTGCGCCCGCAGGAGAAGCACTACCACTGCTTCGGCTGCGGCGAGTCCGGCGACCCGTTCTCCTTCGTGATGGCGACCGAGGGCCTGGACTTCCCGGCCGCGATGGAGTCGCTGGCGCAGCGCTTCGGCGTGGAGCTCGAGGTCGTCGACGAGGACCCGCAGGCGGCGGCGCGCCGGCGGCGCCGCGAGCGGCTGCACGAGCTCCTGGACCGCGCCGCGTCCTACTACCAGCGGGTGCTCGCCGACTCCGGCGAGGCGGCCGGCGCCCGCACCTACCTCGAGCAGCGGGGGCTGGCCAAGGAGACGCTCGAGGCCTTCCGGGTCGGCTACGCGCCCAGCGCCTGGGACCGGATGCTGCTCGCATCGCGCCGCGCGGGTTTCACCGAGGAGGAGCTGCGCGCGGCCGGGCTCGCGCAGCTCTCGCAGCGCGAGCGCGGCCGCCTCTACGACCGCTTCCGCGCGCGGATCATGTTCCCGCTCGCCGACGCCCGCGGCCGCGTCGTGGGCTTCGGCGCGCGCGCGACGCGGGAGGGACAGCAGCCGAAGTACCTGAACACCAGCGACGGCGAGATCTACCACAAGGGCTCGCAGCTGTTCGGGCTCGACGTGGCCCGCGCGCCCGCGGCGCGGGAGGCCTCCGTCGTCCTCGTCGAGGGCTACACGGACGTGCTCGCGATGCACCAGGCGGGGATCGAGAACGCCGTCGGGCTGATGGGGACCGCGCTCACCGAGGAGCAGGCCGGCGAGCTGCGGCGGCTCGCTCCCGTCGTCGCGCTGGCGCTCGACGCCGACTCGGCGGGGCGCGAGGCGATGGCCCGCGCGGGGCGCGTCTGCGCGGGCCGCGGGCTGGAGCTGCGCGTCGTGCCGCTGCCGGGCGGCAGCGACCCCGCCGACCTGATCGCCGCCGAGGGCCCGGAGGCGATGCGCGAGCGCGTCGGCGACTCGGTCCCGTTCGTCTCCTTCCTGGTGGACCGGGCGCTCGACGCCGCGAACACCACGAGCGCCGAGGGCAAGGACGCGGCACTGACCGAGCTGCGCCCGCTGCTGGGCGGCATGGCGCCGAGCATGCTGCGCGAGGACCTCGTGCGCCGCGTCGCCGGACGGCTCGACCTCTCCGGCCAGATGGTCGACGCGCTCCTGCGGGGCGCGCCGCCCCGGGCGAACGGGCGCGGCGCGCCGGGGGGCGCGCCGCCCGCGGTCGCGCTCGATCGCCGCGAGCAGACCGAGCAGGCGTTCCTGGCGCTCTGCATCGCGCTCGCGGACCACGGCGGGCGCGAGGCGCTGGAGGCCGTGGACGCCGAGCGGCACTTCACGAGCCCGCTGACCCGGCGCGCGGCCGCCCTGCTGGCAGGCCACCTCGACGACCCGCTCGCGGCCGTCCCGGAGGACGACCCGGACCTCGGCGCGCTCGTGGCGGCGCTGATCTTCCGCTTCGACGGCGACGAGCCGGCGGCGCCGCGGACCCTCGAGCTCGAGGGGCTTCAGCTCGAGAAGCTGCGCCTCGACCGCGCGCTTGCAGGCGCCCGCGAGTCCGAGCCCGGCCTGGTCCCGGGCCTCGCCGCCGAGCGCGAGGAGCTGCTGCGCCGCATCGACGCGGTCACCGAGGCGATCGACCACGAGGCGCGGTAGGGCTACCGGTCCGTCCGCGATGCGAACTAGTGTTCGTGTCGTGGGAGATGCGGCATCCAACGCTCCGCGCGGCGGTCTCGACGAGGAGACGCTGGCCGCGCTGGTCGCGCGGGGCCTCTCGGTCAGGGAGATCGCACGGGAGGTCGGCCGCAGCCCGACCACGGTTCGCCACTGGCTAGATCGTCACGGTCTTCGGACATCGCCGGGCGAGCGCCGGGCGAGCACCGCGCCCGTGGTCGAGGGGATCTGCCGGGTCCACGGTCCCGCGACCTTCGTGCGCGAGGGGCGCGGCTATCTGCGTTGCCGGCGCTGCCGGGCCGAGCACGTAGCTGCCTGGCGCCGGCGAGTGAAGGCCGTGCTGGTCGCCGAGGCCGGCGGGCGCTGCAGGCTGTGCGGGTATGACCGCTGTCCTTCCGCGCTCGAGTTCCACCATCTCGATCCCTCCACGAAACGCTTCGGCCTCGCCAGCCGCGGAGTGGCGCGGTCGTTGGCGCGGGCACGAGCGGAAGTCGCGAAGTGCGTGCTGCTGTGCTCCAACTGCCACGCCGAGGTGGAGGCTGGTGCGACCATGCTCCCGGTAGAGTGGACGAGCGCTTCGTGACCGGAGCCGCACCGTCCGGGGTAGCTCAATGGCAGAGCGACGCCCTGTTAAGGCGTGGGTTGTGGGTTCGAGTCCCACCCCCGGAGCTCTCGCGGGCCGGCGTCGCCGAACGCCGATCCGCCGCTAGCCCTCGGCGGCCCGCGCCTCGACCAGGTCCGCCGCCCGGGCGGCGCCGCCGTGCTCGGCCGAGCGCGCCCCGATGGCCCGCGCCCGGGCCGCCATCGCGCGGTCGCCCAGCGCCCGCTCGACGGCCAGGCGCAGCGTGCGCGGCCCCGTCAGGCGCCACGGCAGCCGGACGCCGAGGCCCGCCCAGTCCAGGCGTGCCGCGTTCTCGCCCATGTCGCCGCCCGCCGGCACCGCGACGACGGCGGCGCCCGCGTGCAGCGCGCGGGCCACGGTGCCGTGACCGGCGTGGCAGACCACGACCTCGCAGCGCGGCATCGTGCGCGAGTAGGAGACCCACTCGACCAGGCGCGTGTTCGCCGCCACCCGCGCCGGTCCCGGTAGCGGCCGGCGGTTCCAGGTCGCCAGGACCCGAGCCGGCAGCCCGCCGAGCCCGGCGAGCGCCGCGCGCAGCAACCGGTGTGAGGAGTCCTGCGACGTGGACGGGGCGACGAGCACCAGCGGCCCGTCGCCCGGCGGCGGGTCGACCTCGCCGAACGGAGGCTCCCACAGCAGCGGGCCAGTGACGTGGACGTGCGCGGGCCAGCGGCGCGGGTACTCGAGCTCGGGGAACGTGCCGACGAGGACCAAGCGGGGCGAGAGGCCGCCGTGCAGGCGCCCGGACTGCGGGAGTCCCACTCTCGTCCGCAGCTCGTCGTACTGGTCGCGCCCGAGCCGCAGGCCCCGCTGCGCCGGACGGCCGAGGACGCCCCAGAGCGCGCGGCCGCCGGCGGTGCGCGGCATCCGCGCGCCGAGCGCGTACGGCGGCAGGCCATCGCCGCCGGCGGGGTAGACGTGCGGCACGAGCGTGGCCGCCGGCACGCCCTCCAGCTCCGCGGCGAGCGCGGGGGCCAGCGTGAGGACGTCGGCCACTACGACATCCGGCCGCTCCGCGGCGATCCGCGGCCGCGTCTCGAGGACCGCTCGGGCGACCGCCTGGTAGGGCCGCAGCGGGCGCTCGCGGGTAGGGAACACCGGGTACTCGGGGGCGGGCGCGAACGCCAGTCCCAGCGGCTCCGCGTGCTCGCGCCACCGGGCCCAGGTCTCGATCGTGACGGCGTGCCCGCGACGCTTCAGCTCGCCTCCGAGCGCCAGCATCGGGAACGCGTGGCCGGGGTCCCCGAACGCGCCCAGGAACGCCCGCATGCGATGCTCAGCTCCCTCGCGGGACTGGCGCCCGGGGCGGCGATTCGGGTATACAGGTATCGGGAGCTTTGGGCAATGAACAGGAAGGTGGAGCAGCGGCCGGATGCCGCACCGATGAGTGAGCCGACCGAGCCGGCGGCCCAGGCCGTCGCGGCCGAGCGAGCATACGGCCCGGCGGAGGTCCTCGACGCCCCCGGCGAACCGCGCCCCCGGGCGGCCGGGATGCCCTTCGGCGTGCGCTTCGCCGTGGCTATGGGCGCGGTCCTGCTGGTGGGCGGCGGCGTTCTGCTCGCGGTCGCCTCGCCGCCTGTCGAGCACCCGCCGTGGCCGTTCGCGATCCTCGGCGCGCTGCTGGTGATCGGCGGCGTCGCGCTGATGGTGCTGCCGCTGCGCTTCCACATCCGCGACCTCGAGCGCGAGCGGGTGCGCCTGCTGCGCCGCGAGAGCGAGGCCAAGCGGCTGGCCGAGAGCGACCCGCTCACCGGTCTGGGCAACTACCGGATGTTCTGGCGCCGGCTGGCGGCCGAGGTCGCGCGCGCCCGGCGCCACGGGGAGGCCTTCTCGCTGGTGATCCTCGACCTCGACGGCTTCAAGGAGATCAACGACGGCCTCGGCCACCAGGTCGGCGACCGCGCCCTGCAGGCCGTCGCCGAGGCGCTGCGCGGCGAGCTGCGCGAGGAGGACGTGTGCTGCCGCCAGGGCGGCGACGAGTTCGCGGTGATCGCCGTCGGCGCGGGCGAGGAGGTGCGCGAGGTCGCCGAGCGCCTCGTGGGCGCGGTCGGGCGCGTGCGGGTCGAGGGGCTGCGCGCGACGCTGGGCGCGAGCGCCGGGTGGGCGACGTTCGGGCGCCCGGCGGCGTCCGCGGACGATCTCATCGCGCGCGCCGACGAGGCGATGCGCCTCGCCAAGCGCAACGGTGCGCAGGTGGAGCCGGGCGCGCTGCCCGATCCGGACGCGCCCGCGCGCCCGCGCGACACCTTCGCGGCACTCGCCGGCCTCAGCCGCGCGCTCGCGGGCGCCCGCGACGAGCGCTCGATCGCCAAGGCGGCGGCCGAGCACCTGCGCGGCGCGCTGGGGGCCCAGCGCGTCCTGGTGCTGTCCGCCGACGCGGAGCCCGCGACTCTCGCCGCGGCCGCGGGCACCGAGCCCGAGCCGCTTTGCCCGGCGGAGCGCGCGGCGGCGCGCTCCGCGCTGCGCGGCGACACCGTGCCGGCCGCGGGCGCCGTGTCCGCGCAGCGCGCCGCACGCGTCATGGTCGCCGGGGAGGCGCGCGCCTGCCTGCTCGCCGCGCGCGGCGGTCCCAACGGCTTCGGCGGCGGGGAGCGGGCGATCGCGGAGGCGGTCGCCGACGAGATGGCGCGGGCGCTGGGCAGCGCGCCGGCCTTCGCGGGGCTCGCGCGCGCCGAGCTCGGCTCGGTGCACGAGCTCGCGGCCTCGATCTCCCCCGGCGAGGAGCGCTGGCGTGCGGCGGAGCTGGCATGGGAGGTCGGGCGGGAGCTGCGGCTCGAGCCCTCGGCGATGCGCTCGCTCTACCTGGCGGCGCTGTTCCACGACATCGGCCTGCTCGGGGTCCCGCTGGGGATCCTGCGCACTCCCGGGCCGCTCGGGGCGCGGCAGCTCAGCGCGCTGCGCCGCCACCCGGAGGTGGGCGCCGAGGTGCTCTCGGACCTTCCCGTGCTGCGCGAGGCGGCGCGGGTCGTGCGCCACGAGCACGAGCGCCCGGACGGCGGCGGCTACCCGGACGGGCTGAGGGGCGAGGCGATCCCGCTGCCCTCGCGCGTGCTGCTCGCCTGCTCGACGTGGGTCGCGCTCACCTCGCGCCGCCCCTGGAGGGAGGCGCGCACCGCCGTCGAGGCGCGCGCCGAGATCGCCGCCGTGAGCGGCTCCCAGCTCGACCCGGCGGTGGCCGACGCGCTGTTGCGGGTGGTGGGCGCCGGCGACCCGGCGCCCGTCGCGGCCTGAGCGGGCCGGCGCCTACAGCGCCTCGACGAGCTCGGCGACCTGGCGCAGCTGGGCGAGCCGCTCCTCCGCGGTCCACGCCATCGGGCTGACGATCAGCGTCCCGACCCCCGCGTCGCGGTACACGCGCAGGCGCTCCTTGACGCCGTCGCGCGGGCCGACCAGCGTGACCCGGTCGATCAGCTCGCCGGGGATCGCGGCGGCGGCGGCCTCCTTGTCGCCCCCGAGGTAGAGGTCCTGGATCTCCTGTGCCGCGTCCTCGAAGCCGTAGCGCCGCACGAGCGCGTTGTAGAAGTTCTTCTCGCGCGAGCCCATCCCGCCGACGTAGAGGGCGATCACGGGACGCATCGCGTCCCGGGCGCGCTCGAGGTCGTCGTCGATCAGCACGTTCACGCTCGGGGCGATGTCGAAACCGTCGAGCGAGCGCCCCGCCTTCGCGGCGCCCTCCTCGAGCAGCGGGCGGAACTCGCTCACGTTCTCCGGCGAGAAGAAGATCGGCAGCCAGCCGTCGGCGATCTCGCCGACCAGCGTCACGTTCTTGGGCCCGATCGCCGCGATGTAGATCGGGATCGACTCCTGGACCGGAGAGATCGTCAGCTTGAGCGCCTTGCCCGGGCCGTCGGGGAGCGGCAGCTCGATCGTCTCGCCGTGGAACTCGAGCCGCTCACGGGCCAGGGCCTTGCGCACCACCGCGACGTACTCCCGGGTGCGCTGGAGCTGGCGCGCGAAGCGCACGCCGTGCCAGCCCTCGGACACCTGCGGCCCGGACGAGCCGAGCCCCAGGCGCATCCGCCCGCCGGAGATCTCGTCGAGCGTCGCCGCGGTCATCGCGGTCATCGCGGGGCTGCGCGCCGGCATCTGGAAGATCGCCGATCCGATGCCGATCCGCTCGGTGCCGGCGGCGAGCCACGCGAGCACTGTGGCTGCGTCGGAGCCGTAGGCCTCGGCCGCCCAGACCGAGTCGTAGCCCAGCCGCTCGGCCTCCTGGACGATCGATAGCTGCTCCTGCGCCGTGAGGCCGAGGCCCCAGTAGCCGATGTTCACGCCGAGCTTCATCGTGCAAGTTCCCTTTCGTGGCCCGCGATCCGTTGCCGTGCGCGCGGCCGCTCCCTACAGTCGCGCGCGACCTTCGCGACGGGGAGCGCAGCCTATGTCACGCACCGCAAGACCGCCGATCGCCGACCTGCGGCGCGCCATCGACCG
This sequence comes from Solirubrobacteraceae bacterium, assembly GCA_046330255.1. Classification (GTDB taxonomy): domain Bacteria; phylum Actinomycetota; class Thermoleophilia; order Solirubrobacterales; family Solirubrobacteraceae; genus JBBSBL01. The sequence continues at coordinate 202,871 of JAXLTC010000003.1, read as the reverse complement.
GCTTCCGCTCGTCACCCGGGAGGCGATGCTCGCGGGGGTGCTGACCCGCCCGATCGTCGCCGGCGACTACACCGACCGCCACGGCGGGGTGTGCCCGATGCTGGCCGCACACCGCAGCGGCGGGCGCACCTCGAACCTCGGGTTCTCGCGCGCCTGGGACCGCTTCACCGGCGCGCGGCGGCGCGTCCGGCGCGCGACCCCGCGCGAGATCGAGACCCTGGTCTCGCATCTGCACGCCTCGCTGGAGGCGGAGCGCTCGCAGCCGGATCTCGGCGCCGCGGTCGCCGAGCACCGCGCGTTGCGCTGGCGCCACGCGCGGGCGCGTGCGCTGGAGGCGCTGGAGGGGTCGGCGGTCGCGCGCGTGGCGCGCGGGCGGCGCGCCTCGGCCCGGACCTGAGCGCGGCTACAGCGCGTCGCCGGGGCGCAGGAAGATCAGCTCCGGGATCACGCACGCGGGGGAGAGGCGCAGCAGCATCCGCACGGCCTCCGCGATGTCGGACGGCTGGATCATCTCCTCGGCGGGCACCGACCCCTTCACGAACTCGGTCATCGCCGTGTCGACGAACCCGGGGCACAGCGCGCACGACTTGATCCCGAAGCCGTTGAGCTCCTTGTTCATCGACTCGGTGAAGCCGACGACCGCGAACTTCGTCGCGGCGTAGATCGAGAGCCACCCCTGGCCGCTCTTGCCGGCGACCGAGGCGGTGTTGACGACCTGCGCGCGCTGGTGCTCTGCGCCCGCCGCCTTGAGCATCTCCGCGCACTCGCGGTAGAAGAGCACTATCGAGCGGATGTTCACGTCGAGCTGCATGTCGAGCCGCTTGGTGGCGGTGTCCTCGATCGCCGCCCCGATCCCCACCCCGGCGTTGTTGACGAGCACGTCGAGGCGCCCGTAGCGCTCGCGGTGCGAGGCGACCACCGCCTTGATGTCCTCCTCGGAGGCCATGTTCGCGGCGAGGTGGTTGACCTCCAGGCCCTCGGCGCGCAGGCCCTCGGCGGCCGCCTCGAGCTTGTCGGGGCGTCGCGAGGCGATCGTGAGCGCGTGGCCCTCCTCGCCCAGCAGCCGCGCGATCGCGAGGCCGATGCCGCTCGACGCGCCGGTGACGATCGCTGCTCGCTCTGCCATTTGTGGTCCTCCTCGGAGCTCTGGGGTCGGGCCGGTCGTCCGGCGTGCGGTATCCAATCACTCCGGCGATGCTCGGCTTCTGGCCATCGGACCTCGTGCTCGTCGCCGTCCAGGCGGCGGTCGTCGCGCTGCCGGGCGCCGGCGTCCCTCCCCGGCTGGCGCGGTTCGCGGGGCGGTGGTGGGCGCTGGTGCTGCCGCTGTCGCTCGGCCTGGTGGTGGCGGCCATCGCCCTCGCCTCGGTGGTGGCCGACGCGCTCGCGCTGCTGGCCGCCGTGGCGGTCCCGCCGCTGGCGGCCGCCGCGCTGGGCTGGGGGATGCGCGGTGCGCGGGCCTGGCTCGCGCTTGTCGCGGTGGTGCTGCTGGCGCTCGCATGGTGGCGCGACGGGACCCTGCTCGGCGAGGCGTGCGCGGTCGCGCTGACGGCCCTGAGCTGCGTGACGCTCGGGCGCCTGCTCGCCGCCGCGGCGCCGCTGCGCTGGCTCGAGGCGGGGATCGTGGCGATGGCGCTGCTCGACTGCGCGCTCGTCTTCGGGCAGCAGCTGCAGGCGCCGAACGCGACGCTCAACGCGGCCGTCGCGGCCGGCGGCTACCCCCGCCTGCACGTCGCCGCGTTCGGGGACGCGGCGATGGGCTACGGCGACCTCTTCGCCGCCGGGGTGCTGGGTGCGATCGTCGCGGCGTGCGGCCAGTCGCCGTCGCGCGTCGCGCTGCTAGTGCTGGCGTGCGCCGGCCTGTGGGACCTGCTCTTCCTGGTGCGCGACGACCTGCCCGCGACGGTGCCGGTCGCGGTCGCGCTCGTGGTCTGGCGGGCGACGTGGGGCCGAGAGGCCGCGCCACGCGCCGTGCCCGCGGCGGGCTTCAACCCGCCCTGAGCGCCGCCCGCACGCGACGCGGAAGGCCGTCGACGACGAGGTCCCAGGAGTCCTCGATCATGTCCCGGACGATGCGGGCGGGGACGCGGCCGTCGCAGGCGATCGTGTTCCAGTGGCGCTTGTTCATGTGGTAGCCGGGCGTCACGGCGCCGGGCCAGGCGGCGCGGTGCTGCTCGGCCAGGGCGGGCTCGCACTTGAGGTTGACCCGCGGCTTCCCGGGCCCGGACAGGATGAGCGCGAAGATCTTCCCGCGGACCCGGTAGACCGCCGTCTCCGGGCCGAACGGGAAGTCCTCCTCGGCGCCGGGAAGGGCGAGGCAGGCGCGGCGCAGCTGAGCCCCGGTCACGCGGCCGAGGATCGCACGGCGGCGGACGCCGGCGCGGTCGCCGGTCCCGCCCGCGCCCCGACCCGAGCGCGATTGACCATGCATTTCATGGCGAATCGCGCGCGCGTCGCCCGGCCGCCTCGCCGCCGTCGCCGGCGAGGCGACTCGACCCGGCGCAGGTGAGCGACAATGCCCCGCGGCCCGGTAGCTCAGCGGTCAGAGCAGCGGACTCATAATCCGTCGGACGCAGGTTCGAGTCCTGCCCGGGCCATGCGCAGAATCCCGCTGGTCGCCCGGTAGAGGAGGTGGCCGCGGGCCGCTCCGGGGTGGCGCTTCCGGCTTCCCGAATGGGTACGTTGCTCGTGTGACAAGCGGGAGGCCTGCTCGCCGTCTGGTCCGGCTCGGCGTCGTGGTGGCAGCCTGCTGCGCGGCGTTCGTGCTTGCGCCGGCGGGGGCGGCGGGCGCGGGCGGGATCGTGCGCTTCCCGGCTCGCTTGGCGTCGGGGCTCGGGGTGAGCGTGTCGAGCGTTGCCGTGACGCCGCGGGGCGGGATCGTGGTGGTCGGATACCGCGACGACGGGAAGACCTATCTGCTGTGGTATTCGGCTTCGGGCCGCTTGGAGCGGCAGGTGGATGTGTCGGCCGGGGCCGCGGGGCCGGCTGACGGCCGGTTCGTGGGGGTCGGGGGGATCGTGGTGGATGCGGCCGGGGAGATCCTGGCCACGGATGCCGGGGCCAATCGCGTGCAGGTGCTGGGCCCGGACGGGACGTTCGTGCGCCGGTTCGGCCGCAACGGCGGCGACGGGTCGGCGGGGTCGGCGCTGGGGGAGCTCACGCGGCCGGTGGCGATCGCGGACAACGGGCGCGGCGAGGTGGCGGTCGCCGATCAGTTCCGGGTCCAGCGCTTCAGCGACGGCGGCGTCCTGCGCGGCGAGCTATCGGCGCCGGGCCTGGGCGGGGCCGGGTCGCTGGCCTATGCTGGGCCGTCGTCGCTGGTCGTGCCTGCCCCCGCGCTGGGGCGGGTGGTGGTCATGGGGGCCGGCGGCGGGTTGATCGGGACGTTCGCCGCGCCCGGTGACCTCTTCGGTTCCGGTCCGAACTTCGGGCAGGTCGCCGCGGGCGGCGGCTCGGGACTGGTGTGGCTGTCGGATCCCGATCGGCGTGTCGTGCGGCAGCAGACGGTCGGCGGCGAGCTCGTGAAGGAGTGCGTGATCGGGGACCCCGAGCAGCGCCAGGACCTGGTGCCGCCGGCGCAGGCGCTGGAGCCGGGTCCGATCGCGATGAGCGCGTCGGGACACCTGGTGGTGTCGAGCCAGAGCGCGAAGGGCACCGTGATCTGGGTCCTGCGAGGAGTGGACCGGTCGGGCGCGTCGAGCTGCCTGCGACCCCGCTCGCGGCTGCGGGTCGCGGTCCGCGTCGCGCCCGCGCCACGGCGTGCGCGGGCCGGCAGCCGGCTCACGGTTCGCCTCGCGCTGTCGCGTCGCGCCCGGCTGCGCATCGAGCTGCGGCGGTGCGCAGGGCCGCACCAGCGCTGCGGCCGCCCGCTGCTGTCCGTCCGATGGAGCGCCCCGGCGGGACGCTCGCGGCGGACCCTGCACCTGCGCAAGACCCTGCGGCCGGGCAGCTACGCGTTCACTGCCGTCGACGCCGGCAGCCAGTCGCCGCGGCCCGGCCGCGCGGCCATCCGCTTCCGCATCCGATCCTGACCTTCGGTCGCAGGGCGACCGCTTGCCGGGATCGGAGGGGTTGTCGGCTCAGCGCCAGCGGCCCCGCCACCGCCCCGGCCACGTGCAGAACGCGTTGCGCGGAACGCCGGCGCACGGGTCGGGCATCGAGCGCAGGCCCCGCGGGAGCGGCGGCATCACGATCTTGGTCGGCCGCGGGTAGTCCATCCCGGGCGCGGGCGGGCACGGGCCCAGGAGCTGCGTGTTGCAGATCACCTGGATGCCGAGCGCCGAGAACGGGCCCTCGCCCTGGTTGGTCGCGGCGCAGTCGGCGTGCGTGGTCTGGACGTCGGGCGGGGTGCTCGTGACAGCGCCTCCGCCGAGGGCGCGGTTGCCGCGGTAGCAGTTGCCCGGAGTGTGGGTGTCGCTGATCTCGGCGAGGTCGCCGTTGGTCGGGTTGCCGAAGAACCCGTTCCCGGAGAACGTGTTGGCGAGCACCCGGTTGCCCCAGTTGTCGTAGTAGCAGCCGGGCAGCGGGCCGTTGGTGATGCCGCCCTCGCAGTGGGAGATCGGCGGCGGAGTCCCGGTGTCCGGGAACGGCACCAGCAGCACGCCCCAGGCCCCGTTGCGCACGACGCGGTTGCGGGCGATCGTGTCAAAGCGCCCGCCGGCGATCACGATCCCGCTGCCGACCGGGCCGAGCGCCGCGGTGCCGGCGGACGGGACGTTCGGGTTGTTGTTGTCGTGCACGTAGTTGTCGCGGAAGATCGTGCACGAGCGCGTCTGCGAGCCCGGGCAGAGCCCGAGCTGCGGGGAGGGGGCGTCGTCGTTGTTCTGGCTGTTGGTGACGATGCCGGCCTGGTTGTGGTCCCACTCGGAGCGCTCGAGCACCAGCCGGCCGCCCGAGTTGGTGCCGGAGTAGCCGAGCACGCTGTACTGGGCGTGGGCATCGGTCACGGTCGCGTTGCAGTCCGGGCACGCGCCGATGTAGTAGCTGGAGTCGTTCATGTTGCTCGCGTAGGTGTGCGCCCACAGGCCGGGCCCGCGCGAGTTCGAGGCGAACAGGCCGTAGGCGGCCGCCGGCGTGCTCGTGTCGCCGTAGTAGGTCGACGTCGCGGACAGGTAGCGGCCGAGGTAGGCGCCCGCCCCGATCTGGCCGCTGCCGTCGCCGCCGTTGAACCAGATCTCGTTGCCGCTGTCCCCGGCGCCGGAGAGGAAGTTGCAGACCGTGAGGTTCTCGACGCTGACGCCGCTCGCCTTGAACGCCTCGATCCCGTTGCGCCCGAGCGGATGGCCCGCCGAGTCGAGCGGGCCCGGATCCTGGTCGGCCCCCTTCGCGCTGCACTCGGGGGAGCCGGGCAGCGTCCCGTCGACCACCACGCCCGTGCGGCTCATCCCGCGGATGTGGATCCCGGGCTTGGTGACGAGCACCCCGGCGCCCTCGTCCGCATAGGCCGAGTTCGACGGGTCGCGGTCGCCGCGCTCGTGGTAGTCGCCGGGCCCCACGAGGATCCAGTCGCCCGGGCGCGCGGCGTCCACGGCCGCCTGAATCGAGCGGAAGTCGCCCCTGCGCCCGCGCCAGCTACCGACGGTGAGGACGCGCGCTCGGGGCGGACGCCGCCAGGCGACGGCGCCCGGGGCGAGCGCGGCAACCAGGGCGGCGACCCCGAGGACGGCGAGCGGGATCGCAGCGATCCGCAGCCTGTGCTTCGATCCGCGTGCAGAGGTCATGGGGCGGTCTCCCTCGTCGCTCGTCGCAGGAACTCGGCCGAGCGTACACCCGGCACGCGGCCTCCTCCGGGCTTCCAACACGATCCCAACAGGTCGTTTGCCCGTGCTTGAGCCGCGGTCGTAGCTTGCGCCCATGGCGCGCACCCGGAGACAGCTCGTGGCCGCGATCGCGGTTGCGGGGCTCGTCGCCGGAGCGGCGGCGGTCGCGTCCGGCGCGACCGCCGCGCCGCGCGCCGGGAGCTACGCCGGGACGACCTCCGAGCGGAGCTTGGTGACGTTCCGCATCGCCCCCGGCCACCACTCGATCACCGGGTTTCACGCGTTCCTGGGCTACAACGGCAGGTGCGGGCCGGGCGGCGGACCGGGGCTCACGGCGGCCGCCCGGCCCATCGCGATCGGGCGGTACGGCCGCGTCCGCGCGACCGTCCGCCTCACGTTCCCCCAGAACCCGCGCGCCGTGCCGCACCCGGGCAGGGCGACGATCTCCGGGCACGTCACGGGCGGCGCCGCGCGCGGGTCGGTGGTCAAGGTCTCGAACCGGAAGTGCTACTCCGAGAGCTTCCGCGCCGCCCGGGTCGGGCGCTGAGGATCGTCGCGTCCCGCGCAACGCGCCCGCCGGCCGGGCGGGTGTGCGAGGGTCCCGCAGGATGCTCGGCCAACCCGGCGCACCCGCGTGGCGCGCGCTCGCCGTCGCCGCAGCGCTCGCCGTGACCGGCTGCGGCGGCGACGATCGCGCGGCGCCGGGGTCGACCGGCGCCGCGCCGCCCGGCACCTCGGCGCGGCCGGCCGTGACGGCGCCCGCGGGAAGCGCGGTGCGCGGGCGCTGCGTTGCGGCGCCGCAGCCGCTGGTGGCGCAGATCCTCGGGAAGCTGCGCACGACCGGTGCGCCGGTGCTGCGCCACGCCTACGGCTACCGGCCGCGCGAGACCCAGGGGGTGGTGTTCATCGCGGGGGTTCCCGGCGGGAGCGGGGAGGTCGCCGTATGGGTCGCCCGCGAGGGGCCCGGCCGGACGGTCGTCTACGCGGTCAACCGGGAGGCGCGGCGCGCGTCGGCGTGGGGAACGGGGGGCGCGGTCGGCCGGACGCTGTCGGCGGTGCCGGGGGCGGGGCGGGCCGCCGCGTGCGCCCGCCGCGCGGCCGGCTGAGCCGCCCGGCTACGCGGGCGCCCAGGCGAACGGGAGCGCTTCGGCGACCTCGGCCAGCAGCGGCGCCGTGCGGTCGCGCTCGGAGACGTCGAGCTCGAGGTCCGCGGGCCACTCGATCCCGACCTCGGGGTCGTCGTAGGCGATGCCGGCCTCGGTCGCCGCGTCGTAGTAGCTCGAGCACTTGTAGACCACGTCCGCGATCTCGCTCAGCACGCAGAAGCCGTGCGCGAAGCCGACCGGGACGAAGAGCTGGTGCCCGTTCTCGTCGTCCAGCCGGTAGCCCTCCCAGCCGCCGAACGTCGGCGAGCCGCGGCGGACGTCCACGAGCACGTCGAGGATCGCGCCGCGCGCGCAGCGCAGCAGCTTCGCCTGGCCCGGTGTGGTCTGGAAGTGCATGCCGCGCACGATCCCGCGGCGCGAGCGCGAGTGGTTGTCCTGGACGAAGGCGACGTCGACGCCCGCCTCGGCCCACGCATCCGCCCGGAACGTCTCCATGAAGAAGCCGCGGTGGTCGCCGTGGAGCGCCGGTGCGAGCAGCACCGGGCCGTCGAGTCGGGTCTCCAGGCGCTCCATCGGTCGCGCAGCTTGCCACACCCGGGCGGAGCGGAGCCGCGGAGCGGGCGCCCGGGACGGCGTGCGGAAGGACCGCGCCGGGGCGCGTCGAAACCCACCTCCGCCGATGAAGCGCGCTTCCACCGATCCCGCCGACGTCGCAAGCCGCCCGCACGGACGCCAGACGCTCTCGGCGTACATCACCTCGCGCTTCGACGAGTTCTCGCGCTCGCAGAAGGACGTCGCGCAGTACATCGTCGACCACCTCGACGAGGCCGCCTTCCAGACCGCGGAGGAGCTCGCGCGCCGCGCGAACACCTCGAGCAGCACCGTGGTCCGGTTCTCGCAGGCGCTCGGCTTCGAAGGCTTCCCCGAGCTTCAGGCCTCGGCGCGCGAGGAGTACCGTCGCCGGCCGGCGGGCGGTGGCGCCGCCGAGGCCGCCGCGCCGCTCTTCTCGCTCGACCAGACCGCCTACGAGACCGTTCTCGCCGCCGACCACGTGAACGTCGAGGACACCGCGCGCAAGGCGGACCGCGCGGGCGTCGAGGCGGCCATCGACGCGATCGCCTCGGCCGACAAGATCGTGATCGCGGGGACCGACCAGATGGCGTTCTTCGCCAGCTACCTGCGCCACCTGCTGATGCTGCTCGACCTGCGCGCCGAGCTCGTCGCCAGCCCCTCCCAGGAGGCGCTCGGGCGCGTCGCGCGGATCGACGAGGAGACGCTGGTCATCGGCATCTCGGCCGGGCGGCCGCACCCCCTGGTCACCCGCACGATGAAGCTCGCCCGCCACCGCAAGGCGCCCACGATCGCGATCACCGACGCGACGCTCTCCGAGGTCGCGCGGCTCGGGCGCATCAAGCTCTACTACTCGTCCAACTCGCCCTCCTACGTGCGCTCGCACACGGCGCTGCTGGCGATCGTCCAGTCGCTCGCACACGGCGTCTACGCCCGCGACCAGCGCGCGTTCGACGACCGGATCCGCGCCTACCGCCTGAAGTAGGGCCGCGGGGCGGTTGCGCCGCGGCGGCGCGCGGGCGCGCCTCGCGTTGTCCGCGTCCCCGCGAGCCTCGCGGCTAACATGGGGCCGATGCGCGACGAGGCCACTTTCCGGGTCAAGGCCGGCCTGGCGGAGATGCTCAAGGGCGGCGTCATCATGGACGTCGTCACGCCCGACCAGGCGGTCGTGGCGCAGGAGGCGGGCGCCGCCGCAGTGATGGCGCTCGAGCGCGTCCCCGCCGACATCCGCCGCGACGGCGGCGTCGCCCGCATGTCCGACCCCGCGATGATCCGCGGGATCCAGGAGGCGGTCTCGATCCCGGTGATGGCGAAGGCGCGCATCGGGCACTTCGCCGAGGCGCAGGTGCTGGAGGCGCTCGAGGTCGACTACGTGGACGAGTCGGAGGTCCTGACGCCCGCCGACGAGGCCAACCACATCGACAAGTGGGCCTTCAAGGTCCCGTTCGTGTGCGGCGCCACCAACCTCGGCGAGGCGCTGCGGCGCATCGGCGAGGGCGCGGCGATGATCCGCAGCAAGGGCGAGGCCGGCACCGGCGACATCGTCGAGGCGGTCCGCCACATGCGCTCCATCACCGGTGAGATCCGCCGCCTCGGGACGCTCGACGACTCCGAGATCTCCACGGCCGCCAAGCAGCTCGCCTCGCCGCTGGACATCGTGCGCGGGGTCGCGCGCGACGGCCGCCTGCCGGTGCCGCTGTTCTCCGCGGGCGGGATCGCGACCCCGGCCGACGCGTCGCTGATGATGCAGCTGGGCGCGGAGTCGGTGTTCGTGGGCTCTGGGATCTTCAAGTCCGAGGATCCGCAGACGCGGGCGCGGGCGATCGTCGAGGCGACCACGCACTTCGCGGACCCGGAGCGGGTGGCCGCGGCGTCGGACGGCCTCGGACGGGCGATGGACTCGCTGGAGTCCTCGAAGCTCGAGGGCGAGCAGCTCCTGGCCCAGCGCGGCTGGTAGGCGGCTCGCCATGCGCCCGCGCGTGGGGATCCTCGCGCTCCAGGGCGACTTCGAGGCGCACGCCGCGATCCTGCGCGACCTCGGCGCCGATCCGGCGCAGGTACGGGTGCCCGCCGACCTGCTGGGACTGGAGGGCCTCGTCATCCCGGGCGGGGAGTCGACCGTGATGACGCTCGGGATCGAGCGCGAGGGCCTGGGGGATCCGCTGCGCGACCTGCTGCGCACGGGCGTCCCCGTGCTTGGGACGTGCGCGGGGATGATCATGCTCGACCGCGACCACCTCCGGATCATGGACACGCGCGCCGAGCGCAACGCGTTCGGGCGCCAGCTGCGCTCGTTCGAGGCCGACGTCGAGGTCACGGGCGTGGCCGGCGGCCCGGTCAGGGCGGTCTTCATCCGGGCCCCCTGGATAGCCGAGCGCGGCGAGGGCGTCGAGGTGCTCGCCGAGGTCGACGGGCGCCCCGTGGCCGTGCGCGAGGGACGGGCGCTGGCGATCTCCTTCCACCCGGAGATCACGGGCGAGCGCCGGCTGCACGCGCTGCTGCTCGGGCTGGTGCGCGAGCGCGCGGCGGCGCGCTAGCCGAGCTGCCTGCGGGCTTGCCGAACGCTCGGGCGCGAGGGTTCGTGCGGGCGCCCGGGTTTCTCTCGTCGCTGCGGGTTGCCTATCGCGTAGCGAACGGCGGCTAGGAAGGAGGCATTTCCGGTCGCGCGGGACGGGCTGCCGACTGATCCTGGCCATGGGTCGCAGTGTCGTAAAGGTGCGGGCTGGTGAGTGGCCCGGGCGGCGGGAGGGGCGGTGATGAGCAGGTTGGGGGTGGCGATCAGGTCGATCTCGCCTGCACGGCCGGCCGCGCAATCGGGTGATCCCGCGGTGGTGCTTGATGTGGGCGAAGACCGGCTCGACGATCTGTTGTCGTCGCGTTCCTCGCCGTAGCCCTTCTGCCGGTGCATGCGCTCGGTTGCGGAGGGACCAACTCGCCTCAGGGAGGGCGGTCGGCCAGCACGTGATCGGCGCCGCGGCGAGCACGCGGTGGCTTTGGCCTGCTCGAGCGTCGGGGCTGGCCGTGCGCGTCGTGGAGCAGCCGATCGACCGCGGCCTGGACGTTGTAGCCCTGCAAGCCGCGGTGGCACGATCGCCGGTCGGGGTCGTGAGGTACTCGGCCAGGCCTTGGCCTTGAGCCAGGCCCGGTGGGCGGGCTGTGCCGGTCTTGGCCATCCGCCGGGGGAGGATCGCGGCGCTCGAGGGCGGCGCTGGGATCGCGAGCTCGGCCGTCGTCCCAGCGCCCCGCGGGGGCCGATCGAGGCGTTGGCGGCGAGCTTGGACGGCCGTGCCGACGCTCACCATGCCGGCCTCGGCAAAGCGCCAGCGAGCCCCGAGAGAGCCCGCTCGTGGGAGCGAGATGGGGGCAGCGATCACCCGGCCACATGAGGCGTATCGAGCGGGACGACCGCGTAGTTGTAGAGCACCACACCATCATCTGCGGGTCATGCGCGGCGTGACCATCAGAGTCGATAGAGGCAGAAAGGTCGAGCCAACCACCTCGATCAAGAACCACGGCCACTCGGCGGCAACAACCCTGAGATCACACGACAGGTCCACAGCAACCCGGACAGAGCCACCAGCGACAGCAGGACGCGATCGCCCGGCGACCTTCGTGTGTTGCGGCTCACGCCTACGGCGCGCGGAGTGGGGGCGGGATCGCCTGTCGCAACCGCCGGAGCGTGTTGTTCGATTCATACGGGGTCGATTGCGCGGCACGGCAGGCTCGTCCGCGGTCGCGCGTCGTAGCGGCGGAACGCGAACCTTCGCGGCGGGGGATCGCCGTGCCGCCCTCGTCGGGAGGGGCGAGCCAGGCGCACATCAGCTCGCGAGCGCGAGGCGGGGGTGTGCCCGTCCATGAGCGCGAGCGCGCCGGTGAGGTAGAGCGCCATGCTCGCGCCCATCAGGGCGCCGGCCAGGCCGGGCCGCAGGCGTCTCGGCGCGGGGCCGAGCATCGCGAGCGCGATCGTGACGGCGAGCGCCGCGATCGCGATCCAGGTTCGAGCGCGAGCGGCATGGCGTGGGCCGAAGCCTATCGCGGGGGTGAAGCCCGCCGGAGCGGTGGCCCGCCTCAGACCACGAGCCCGTGGCGCACGGTGTTCTCGGTCACCGCTCGCGGCTCGACGAACGAGAGCAGGTAGTCGGGTCCGCCCGCCTTGGCGCCGGTGCCGGAGAGCCGGTTCCCCCCGAACGGCTGGCGATCGACCATCGCGCCGGTCGTCGCGCGGTTGACGTAGAGGTTGCCGACGGGCGTGCGCGCCGCGACGCGCTCGACGGTTCGCGGGTCGCGCGCGTAGAGGCCGCCGGTCAGCGCGAACGGGAGCGAGTCGACGATCTCGCACGCCGCATCGACCGAGGCGACCGCCTCCACCGCCAGCAGCGGCCCGAAGATCTCCTCACCCAGCACCCGGCTGCCGTGCGGCAGCCCGGTCGCCACGACCGGGGGATGGAACCACCCGCCCGACCCGGCCGGCCCCCCGGACCCGGTCGCCGCGACCGCCCCCTCGCTCGCGGCGAGCGCCGCGTACTCGCGCACGCGCTCCCGTGCCGAGCGCTCGATCAGCGGCGGCACGTCGGTTCCGGGCTCGCCGGCCTGGCCGACGACGAGCGCCTCGACCGCCCCCGCCAGGCGCTCCAGCAGGACGTCCGCGATCGCCTCGTGCACCAGCGCGCGCGAGGCGGCGGAGCACTTCTGGCCCGCGTAGCCGAACGCGGAGGAGACGAGGCCGGGGACCGCCTCGTCCAGGTCGGCGTCCGAGTCCACGATCACGCAGTTCTTGCCGCCCATCTCGGCCACCACGCGCTTGAGGTGTCCCTGCCCGTCCGGGACCTCGGCCGCGGCGCGCAGGATGTCCAACCCGACCGGAAGCGAGCCTGTGAACGCGACGGTGTGCACCCCGGGATGGCGCACGAGCGCCGCGCCGGCGTCGCCCTCGCCCGGCAGCAGCGCCAGCGCATCCGGCGGGACTCCCGACTCGCGCAGCGCACGCACCAGCATCAGCGCGCACCCCGGCGACTGCTCCGCCGGCTTGAGCACGACCGCGTTCCCCGTCGCCAGCGCCGCGGCGGTCATCCCGCACGGGATCGCGAGCGGGAAGTTCCAGGGCGCGATCACCGCACAGACCCCGCGCGGCGCGTAGCGCAGGACGTTGCGCTCGCCGGGCGGCTGGGCGAGCGGGCGGCCGGCGTCGAGCGCGACCGCGGCGCGCGCGTAGTACTCGAGGAAGTCGATCGCCTCGCAGACGTCCGCGTCGGCCTCCGGCCACGGCTTGGCGCACTCCCGGACCGCGAGCGCCGCCAGCCGCGTGCGGCGCGCGCGCATCCAGGACGCCGCGCGGACGAGCGCCGCCGCCCGCTCCGTCGCGGGCACAGCGCTCCAGGCGCGAAAGCCGCGCGCGGCGGCCTCGACGGCGGCGTCCGCGTCGGCCGGCGTGCCGCGGCCGGCGAGCGCCACCACGCGCTCCGGCTCGCCCGGGTCGGTCGAGATGATGCCCTGCGCGGCGCCCTGATCCGGGCCGACCCATACCGGGGCGCTCAGCGGCAGGTCGGCGCCGAGCGCCGCGAGCGCCTCGCCGAGCTCCGCGCGCACGCTCGCGCGGCGCAGCTCGAGCACGGGCTCGTTCGCGAACGGCCTCATGGCGCGGCGAGCAGATCGTCGAGCGGGACCCCGCGCGCCTCGGCGCCGAGGAACGAGTCGTTCGCGGTGTTCTCCAGCAGCCGGCGCACCAGGTAGGCCATACCCGCGACGAGGTCCCCGACGGGACAGTAGGAGCGCACCCGCATGCCGCTCGCGGCGAGCGCCTCGCCGAGGTCGTCGCCGAGGCCGCGCAGCACCTGGAGCTCCAGTTCCCGATCGTCGGCGCCGAGCGCGCGGCTCGCGGCGACCGCGTACGCGACCGAGCGCAGGTTGTGCGAGGCGATCGCTACGCGCACCAGCGGGCGCGCGGCGAGCAGCTCGCGGGTCAGCGCCTCGAAGTTGCGGTCGCAGTCGGCCTTGTCCTCGAACACCGGCGGCGCCCAGCCGTGCCGGCGCGCCAGCACGATCTCGTGGTCCCAGTAGGCGCCCTTGACCAGCCGGACCGTGAGCGGCTGCGCGCGCGGGGTCGCCCGCGCCCACCGGAGCACCTGTCCGGCCTGGTCGGGAGAGTCGCGCAGGTAGGCCTGGAGCACGAGCCCGGCGGACGGCCCGGAGGCGAACTCCGGCTCGGAGAGGAGCTCCAGCACGAGCCCGAGCACGGCCTCGCGCGAGTCCAGCGACTCCATGTCGACGTGCAGGTGCGCGCCGCGCTCCCGGGCCAGGCGCAGCAACTCGCGCAGGCGCGCCGCGGCGTCGCGCCGCCCCAGCTCCGGCGCCTCAGGACGCAGCAGCGGGGTGAGCGCCGAGACCTTCACCGAGAGGTTCGCGCGCGGGAGGGGCCCGGCCCCGTCCCGCTCGAGCGCCGGCCTGGCCGGCCAGTCGGCGCTCGCCGCGACCAGCGTCTCGAGCGCGTCGCGGCAGCGCGCGGCGTAGGCGTCGGCCTCGGCGGCGCTGACCGTCGCCTCGCCGAGCAGGTCGACGGACGAGGCGATCCCGGCGCGCCACAGCCGGCGCAGCGTGCCGAGCGCGTCCCGCGGCGTGGCGCCGACGATGAAGCGGTGCGCCATGTGGCGCACCCCGCCTGCCGCCGCCGCCCCGAGCGCCGCGCGGCCCGCGCGACGCTCGCCCATCCGCATCGCGGCGTCCAGCGGCTGCGGGCGCTCGGCGACCTCGCCGACGAAGTGCGTCAGGTGGCGCGCCAGGTCGTCCAGCGAGCGGCAGGCGGGGACCACGTCGACGAAGCGGAACAGCGCCGCGCGCAGCTCCGCGTCGCTCGCCGCGAGGTCCATCGCGCGCTCGTCGAGCGCCCGCACCGGGTGGCGTGCGGGAGCCGGGAAGCGATCGTGGAGCTCGCGGCCGATCCGCCGGACCTCCGGCTCGAGCGCGGCGGGGTCCATGGCCCGCGACGTTAGCGGTCGCGGGCGCTCCTACGCCGCCGCGAAGCGCACGACGCCGTCGCTCTCGTGCTCGACGGCGCGGCCGTCGGCGATCAGCAGGTCGGCGTGCCCGAGCACCTCGGAGAGGGTCAGGTAGGCCTGGGTGACGGCCACGTTGCCCCACAGCCGCTGCGCCACCTCGTGCGCGGTGCTGGGCCGCTCGCGCAGGACCCGCAGGATGCGCCGCGCGCGGCGCTCGTGCAGCGCCAGGCGCTCGTCGATCAGCGCGACGTGGTCCGTGACCGGCTCCCCGTGGCCCGCGAGGACCACGTCGGCCGGCAGCTCGCGCGTGGCGCGCAGCGACTCCAGGTAGGTCATCAGCGCGCGCGGGCGCTCACGGGCCGCCTCGGCGCCGCCCGGGGCGGGCTCGCCCGGCGGGGGCAGGGGCCGCGACACCAGCGGGTTGGACGAGATGTGCGCGATCAGGTGGTCGCCGCCGATCAGGATCCGGCGCTCGGAGTCCCAGAAGACGGTGTCCGAGGGGCTGTGGCCGGGGCGGTGCAGCACCTCCAGCGTCCGGTCGCGCAGCTCCAGCGCCGAGCCGGGCGCGAGCGGCGTCGAGACCTCGGCGCGGCCGCCCCAGCCGCGGAACGCCTGCGAGACGGAGCGCAGCGCCTGGACCATGTCGTCCGCGATGCCGTGGCGGCGCATCAGCGTGGCGGCGAACTCGTCGTCGGCCTCGGCCTCCTCCACGTAGCGGCCCAGGTAGGGCGCGAGCCGGTCCAGCGCCGCGACCCGGGCGCCGGAGCGGCGCGCGACGATGTCCACCAGGCCCGTGTGGTCGATGTGCTGGTGGGTGATCACCAGAAGCTCGACGTCCTCGACGCGCCGGCCGAGGCGCCGCAGCGCGCGCTCGAGCTCGTCGAGCGCCTTGCCGGAGTTGGGCCCGGAGTCGACCAGCGTGAGCGGCTCGTCCTCGATCAGGTAGGTGTTGACGCGCCCGACGAGGAACGGAGTCGGGATCGGGAGGCAGTGGATCCCCGCCTCGGCCGCCCGCTCGCGGGCGGCGCCCGCCTCCGCGCCGCCGCTGCCCGCCGTCACCCGGCAGGCCTCAGCCGCCGTCGCGGATCAGCGACAGCACCTCGTCGCGGCGGCGCTCCATGTCCTCGGGGGAGACGAGCGACTCCAGGCACAGGCGCAGCAGCGGCTCGGTGTTCGAGGCGCGGACGTTGAAGTGCCAGTCCGGGTAGTCGATCGAGATCCCGTCGAGGTGGCCCTGCTCCGCGTCCGGGTAGGCGGCCGCGATCTGCTCGACCTTCGCGGCCTGGTCGGCGACGGTCGAGTTGATCTCCCCGGAGATGAAGTAGCGCGAGCGCAGCGGCTCGAGCAGCTCCGAGAGGGAGCGGCCCTCGGTCGACAGCAGCTCGAGGATCAGCAGCGCGGGGAGCGTGCCGGAGTCCGCGCACCAGAAGTCGCGGAAGTAGTAATGCCCGGAGACCTCGCCGCCGAAGATCGCGTCCGGCTCGGCCCGCATGCGCGTCTTGAAGAACGCGTGCCCGACGCGGTTCACGAGCGCCGTGCCGCCGCGCGCCCGCACCGTGTCGGGCACGGCGCGCGAGGCGCGGACGTCGTAGAGGATCGTCTTGCCCGGCTGCTTGCGAAGCAGCGAGTCGGCGAGCAGCGCGGTCATGAAGTCGCCGTCCACGAACCGCCCGGTCTCGTCGATGAAGAAGCAGCGGTCGGCATCCCCGTCCCACGCGATCCCGAGATCGGCGCCCTCGGCGCGCACCTTCTCGACGATGAAGCGGCGGTTCTCCTCGAGCAGGGGGTTCGGCTCGTGGTCGGGAAACTCGCCGTCGGGGACCCAGTAGGTCTCCACCAGGTCGAGGCCGAGCCCCTCCAGCAGCGGGCCGACCATCGGGCCGGCCATGCCGTTGCCGCCGTCCACGACGACCCGCAGCGGCCGGATCGCCCCGGCATCCACGAATGCGAGCGCTGCGTCGCGGAAGCCCGGGTGGACGTCGACGTCCTCCACCGACCCGCCCCCCGGCGCCGGGCCGAGGCCCTCCTGCACGCGGCGGCGCACCTCGGCGATCCCGCGGTCCCCGGAGAGCGCCAGCGCGCCGCGCCCGACGAGCTTCGCGCCCGTGTAGGCCTTCGGGTTGTGCGACGCAGTGCACATCAGCCCGCCGTCCAGCTCCCGCGAGCCGACGAGGTAGTAGAGCATCTCGGTCCCGACCTGCCCGGCGTCGAGCACGTGGGCGCCCTCCGCGACCAGGCCGTCCCGGTAGCGACCCGCGAGCTCCGGCGCCGTGAGGCGCATGTCGCGGCCCAGGCCGACGCGCAGCGCCGAGGTCTCGACCCCCGCGTCGGCCGCGAGCACGCGCGCGAACGCGCGCCCGACCGCCTCGGCGACGTCGCCGTCGATCTGCTCGCCGTAGAGGCCGCGGACGTCGTAGGCCTTGAAGATCTCCGCGGGGACCTTCGGGGTGGCGGCTCCGGGCGGCATCGCCGGCGGATCGTACCCACGGCCCGCATACCGGCACCTTCCCGGCGGCTGGCATGATCCCCGCGCGATGGCCCGAGCCGAGCGTCCACCCGTGGCGATCCTCTGCGGGGGCCGCGGGGCGCGCCTCCAGGAGCGCACCCAGTCGATCCCCAAGCCGCTGGTGGAGATCGGCGGCATGCCGATCGTCTGGCACGTCGTGCGCATCTACGCCGCGCAGGGCTTCCGCGGCTTCCTGCTGCTCACCGGCTACCGCGGCGAGCTGATCGAGGAGTTCGCGGCGGCCACCCCGTGGCCGGACGGCGTGACGGTCGAATGCATGGACACCGGTCTCGACACGCCCACGGGCGGCCGGGTCCATCGCGCCGGACAGCGGCTGGGGGAGGAGCGCTTCTGCGTGACCTACGCCGACGGCGTCGCCGACATCGACCTCGGCGCGCTGCTCGAGCGCCACGCCGGCTCGGGGTTGAGCGCGACCGTGACGGTCGTCCGCCCGGACCTCCCGTTCGGCGTGGCGGAGCTCGACCGCGAGGGGCGCGTGCGCGGCTTCGTCGAGAAGCCGCGCGCGGACCACTGGATCAACGGCGGCTTCATGTGCCTGGAGCCCGACGCGCTCGGGGTGATCGGCCCCGGCAGCGTGCTCGAGCGCGAGCCGCTCGCCCGCCTCGCGCGGGAGGGCCGGCTCGGGGCGTACCGTCACGAGGGCTTCTGGGACTGCATGGACACCTACAAGGATGCGGTTCTGCTCAACGACCTTTGGGAGGAGGGGTCCGCCCCGTGGAAGCTGTGGAGCTGACCGGACGCTCGGTGTTCGTGACCGGGGCCTACGGGCTGCTCGGCTCCGCGCTGGTGCGCGCGCTGCTGGGCGCCGGCGCCGAGGTGACGGTCCTGAAGCGCGACGCCGCCGCGCGCTCGGCGCTGACGCTGCTGGGCGACGAGGCGCGCTGCAACGTGGTGGCGGGCGACGTGGCGGAGCCGGGGCTGGTCGAGCGGGCGCTCGCCGAGTACGACTGCGAGACGGTCTTCCATCTCGCGGCCCAGACGATCGTGCCGGTCGCCAACCGCTCGCCGTCGGGGACGTTCGACACCAACGTGCGCGGCACCTGGCTGCTGCTGGAGGCATGCCGCGCGCTGGAGGTCGGGACGGTGATCGTGGCCGCCTCGGACAAGGCCTACGGGTCGCAGGAGGAGCTTCCCTACCGCGAGGACATGGCGCTGCGGCCGCGCTTCCCCTACGACGTGAGCAAGGCGTGCGCGGACCTGATCGCGCGCTCCTACTGGGAGACCTACGGGCTGCCGGTCGCGGTCACGCGCTTCGCGAACCTCTACGGCGGGGGCGACTGCAACCGCTCGCGCCTGGTTCCCGAGGCGGTCGCCGCGGTGCTGCAGGGCCGCCGGCCGGTGATTCGCTCGGACGGCTCGCCGCAGCGCGACTACCTCTACGTCGAGGACGCGGTGCGCGCGTACCTGGCGATCGCGGCCGCGGTCGGCCGCGGCGAGGGCCGCGGCGAGGCGCTCAACGCGGGCAGCGGGAAGCCGACCTCGGTCCTCGAGGTGGTCTCCGCGATCTGCCGGGTCGCGGGCTCGGAGGTCGACCCGGACGTGCGCGGCACGGGCACGCCGAGCGGCGAGATCGACCGCCAGTACGTCGACGCGACGCGGCTGCGCGAGCTCACGGGCTGGGAGCCCGAGGTCGGCCTGGAGGAGGGCCTGCGGCGAACGGTCGAGTGGTACCGCGCCCACCCGGAAGCGCTCGCCGCCGGCCCGCCAGGCGTGCCGCGGGCGCCTACTTCACGACCGTGAGCGTGGCGTCCATCCCCGGGTGCAGCGTGCACACGTAGCTGATCGTGCCCGCCTTGGTCGCCTTGTAGGAGTAGGTCCCGCCCTGCCCGAAGTCCGAGGAGCGGAAGGTCGCGCCCTTGGTGGCCACGACGTTGTGGTCGAACGGGTCGTCGTTGGTCCACTTGATCGTCTGGCCGACCTTGACGGTCGTCGTCTTCGGGTCGAACGCCGTGTTCTGCATCGCGACCTGTACGGTTCCGGCCGCCGCGGCGGTCGTCTTGGCCGGGCTGGTGGTCGCCGCCCCGCCTCCGGACGTCGAGCCGGAGCTCTTGTTGTTGTCGCTGCCTCCGCAGCCGGCGAGCAGGGCGAGCGCCGCGGTTGCGATGAGGGGGGTGAGCAGGCGTGGCATGTGGGACCTCCGGGTCTGGTGGGCCCGGCCGCAGCCGGGTGGAGCGTCGTCCCGGGGGTCGCCGCGAGGGGCGCGGTCCTTCCCGGGGCCTCCCTAGACTGACGCCGATGGCCGGGCATTCCAAGTGGGCGTCGATCAAGCATCGCAAGGCGGTCGTCGACGCGCGCCGCGGGCAGCAGTTCACAAAGCTCGCGCGCGCGATCACCGTCGCCGCGCGGGAGGGCGGGGGGGACCCGGAGGCGAACGCCGCGCTCTACAACGCCGTGCAGAAGGCGCGGGACGCCTCGATGCCCAAGGACAACATCGAGCGCGCGATCGCGAAGGGCACCGGCGAGGGCGCCGACGCGGAGGCGATCGAGTCGGTCAACTACGAGGGCTACGGCCCCGGGGGCGTGGCCCTGCTGATCGAGGCGCTGACCGACAACCGCAACCGCACGGGCGCGGAGGTGCGCCACATCCTCGCCAAGCACGGTGGGAGCCTCGGCGAGCCCGGCTCGGTCGCCTACCTGTTCGAGAAGCTCGGCGTGGTCGTGGTGGCGGCCGGCGGGCGCTCGGAGGAGGACCTGATCGCGGCGATCGACGCGGGCGCGACGGACATCGCGCGCGACGACGACGTCTTCGAGGTGCTCTGCGCGCCCGGGGACCTGGCCGCGGTGCGCGCCGCGCTCGAGAGCGGAGGCATCGCGATCGAGGGCGCCGAGGTGACGCAGCGGCCGACGACGCGCGTGCCGCTCGAGGAGGATCAGGCCGCGCGCCTGCTGCGCCTGATCGACGCCCTGGAGGAGAACGACGACGTCGGCGAGGTGCACGCGAACTTCGACGTCGACGCCAGCGTGCTCGAGCGCGTCGCGGGGTAGGCGGGTGCTGGCCAAGCAGGCCGGGCTGATCGCGCTGATGGCCGCGGGCAGCGTGCTGCTCTGGCTGGGGCTGCCGTTCCTGTGGATCTACCTCGCCTCGAAGCTGGTGGAGACCTCGCGCCCGTCGTTCGGGCCCTACCTGCTGATCCTGGTCGGGATCCCGGCCTCGATGTTCGTCGTCGGCAAGGGGCTTTCGTCGCTGAACCGCGCCTACGGGCGCCTGACGGGCGCGACCCACGAAACGCGGCCCGTGCAGGCGACCTGGCTGCGGTCGATGCGCGGCGAGCGGGGCTCCACGCGCGAGCGCAGCGTGCTCGACGTGGTCATGGTGATCAGCGTCGGAACCGCCCTGCTCCTCTTCGCGATCTGGTTCTTCGCGTTCGCGGGGTCGAGCCTGCCGAGCTGACGGCGCGCGGTGCCGCGGCGGCCGCCCCGCGCGAGGGTGTCGCCCCGGCCAACGGCGGCAGCGAAGGGAACGGGCTCGGCGCTCGCGTCGCAACGTATCCCGGCTAACACCTCTCCTGCGGGTGTAGGCCGGGATGGGTCGGGGAATCAGGCCGCCCTGGACCCCCTTCGCTGACGCAGTTGGTCTACCGCGCGGCTACGCCGCGGCCGCGGTGCCGGTCTGGCGGCGGCCGTAGAGGACGCCGACCAGGGCGCCCACGACCTCGGGATCGAACTGCGAGCCCGCGCAGGAGGTCAGCTCCTCGAGCGCGTCGGCGTGCGACATCGCCTTGCGGTACGGGCGGTCGGTGGTCATCGCGTCGTAGGCGTCGCAGGCGAGGATGATCCGACTTCCGACGGGGATCTCCTCGCCGGAGATCTTGTCGGGGTAGCCGCCGCCGTCCCAGCGCTCGTGCTCGTGGCGCACGATGCGCGCGATCGTTCCCATGCCCGGTACCGCGCGCAGGATCCGCTCGCCGATCACCGGGTGGGTGCGCATGATCTCCCACTCGCGATCGTCCAGCGGGCCCTCCTTCTGCAGGATGTCGTCGGGGATCGCCACCTTGCCGATGTCGTGCAGCAGCGCGGCCGCGCGGACGCGGTCGATCTCGCCGCCGTCGAGCCCCAGGTTGCGGGCGACCGACGCGGTCATGTCGACGACGCTGGCCGAGTGGTCCGCCGTGTACTCGTCGCGCGCGAGCAGCGTGTGCGCGAGCGCCTCGATCGTGCCCTGGTGCGCCGGCGCTATCTGCGCCTCGCTCTCCCGGGGATCATCGGCGTGGACGACCTTGCCGCCCCCGTCCTCGCGCGCCGTGTCGAGCGCCCGGCCGGCGTCCGCCAGCAGGCTCTCGCCGGTCGTGTGCTTCGCGAACGAGGCGATCCCGGCGGACGCGGACAGCCCGCGGACCTCTCCGGCGACCACGGTCTCGAGCTCGACGAGCAGGCGCTCGACCGCGACGCGGGACGGCTCGCCGGCGGTCTCGGGCAGCAGCAGCGCGAACTCGTCGGCGCTCGTGCGGCAGACGACGTCCTGGGCGCGGAGCGTCTCGGTCACCAGGCGGCCGACCGACACGAGCACCTCGTCCCCGGCGCGGAAGCCGTGCTGCGCCTGCAGGGAGCGGAACTCGTCGAGGTCCAGGAGCACGAGCGACAGCGGCCGCTTGTAGCGCCGGCTGCGGCCGACCTCCTCCGACACCCGCTCGCGGAAGGCGCGCACGTCCACCAGGCCGGTGAGCGGGTCGCGGTAGGCGGTGCGCGCGCGCTCGGCCTCCAGCTCCGCGATCCGGCGCTGAGCAGCGCTCAGCTCGAGCTCGAGCTCACGTCGGTCGTCGCGGCCGAACATACCCCAGCCTCATCGGCAGGCCCGGATGGGCGCTGTAGCCGGGCTGCGCCGGGTTGTGGCGGGATGCGCCGCGATGGTGCGGTTTGCGCACCCGCCGGTTGTCCGCGGGCGGACCGTTGCGGCGGGAAGGCGTCCGCGGCCGCGCGCAGAATCAGCGAGCGGATGGTCGTCCTCGGCATCGATCCCGGCACAGCGAGCACCGGCTACGGAGTGGTCGCGGGACGCGACGGGCGCATGCTCGCGCTCGACGGCGGCGTCATCCAGACTCCCACCGGCGGGCGGCTCGAGCGCCGCCTGGCCGCGATCCACGCGCGGGTCGGCGAGCTCATCGACGCCCACGCGCCGGACGCGCTGGCGATCGAGGAGCTCTACTTCGGCGCCAACGTCCGCAGCGCGTTCGCCGTCGGCCAGGCGCGCGGAGCGGTGCTGCTGGCGGCCGGCCAGCGCGGCATCGCCTGCCACGGCTACACGCCCCAGCAGGTCAAGGGCGCGGTCTGCGGGAGCGGCCGCGCGGGCAAGGCGCAGGTCCAGCTGATGGTGCAGCGCCTGCTGTCGCTGCCGGCCCCGCCGGCCCCGGACCACGCCGCCGACGCGCTCGCCGTCGCGCTCTGCCACGCGAACCGCGCGCCGCTCGCGGCGGCGCTCGCGCGCGCGTGATCGCGCTCGTCCGCGGAGCCGTCGCGGCACGGCGGCCGGACCACGTCGTCGTCGACTGCCAGGGCGTCGGCTACCGCCTGGCGGTGTCGGCCGAGACGCTGCGCAGCGTCCCGGCGGCCGGGGGAGAGGTGGCGCTTCACGCGCACCTCGTCGTCCGGGACGACGCGCTCGCGCTGTACGGCTTCGCGACCGAGGAGGAGCGGGAGCTCTTCCTGCTGCTGCTCGGCGTCCAGTCGGTCGGGCCCAAGGTCGCGCTGGCCGTGCTCTCCGGCGGCCCGCCGCGCGAGCTGCTGGCGGCGCTGGCATCCGGCGACACCGACCGGCTCCAGGCAGTTCCCGGGATCGGGAAGCGCACCGCCGAGCGCATCGTCGTCGAGCTGCGCGAGAAGGCGGGCGCCTCCGCTCCCGAGCAGCCGATCCGTGTCGCCCGCGCCGACGACCCGCGCATGCTCGCCCGCGACGGGCTCGTGGGTCTCGGCTTCAGCGTGCCGGAGGCCGACGCGATGCTCGACGGAGCGCGGGGCGAGAGCCCCGAGGAGCTGATCTCGAGCGCTCTGCGGGAGGCGCGGCGGTGAGCGAGACCCGCATCCAGACGCCGGGCGCTCTCGAGGCCGAGGAGGACGCCGAGCGCTCGCTGCGCCCGCGCAGGCTGGAGGACTTCGTCGGCCAGGAGGCGATGCGCGAGCAGCTCGCGATCTCGATCGCGGCCGCCGCGGCGCGCGGCGAGGCGCTGGACCACGTCCTGCTGGCCGGACCGCCCGGCCTCGGCAAGACCTCGCTGGCCCAGATCGTCGCCCACGAGCTCGACGTCCCGTTCGTGCAGACCGCCGGGCCGGCGCTCGAGCGCAAGGGCGACGTGGCGGCGTTCCTGACCGCGCTCGAGCCGCGCACCGTGTTCTTCGTCGACGAGATCCACCGCCTGCCGCGCGCGCTGGAGGAGACGTTCTATCCCGCGATGGAGGACCGCCGCCTCCCGATCACCGTCGGCCAGGGCGCCGGGGCGCGCGTCGTGACGCTCGACCTCCCGCCGTTCACGCTCGTCGGCGCCACCACGCGCGCGGGCCTGCTGACCACACCGCTGCGCGACCGCTTCGGCATCCAGCATCGCCTCGAGCACTACGGCCCCGCCGATCTCGCGCGGATCGTCGAGCGCTCGGCGGGCCTGCTCGGGATCGACGTCGAGCCCGCGGGCGCGGAGGCGATCGCCGCGCGCAGTCGCGGCACGCCCCGCGTCGCGAACCGGCTGCTGCGGCGCGTGCGCGACTTCGCCGAGGTGCGCCACGAGGGGGTGGTGACCGAGGCGGTAGCCGGCGACGGGCTGGAGGCGCTCGAGGTCGACGGCCAGGGCCTGGACCGGCTCGACCGTGAGATCCTGCGCGCGCTCTGCGTGACCTACCGCGGCGGACCGGTCGGGCTCTCGACACTGGCGGTCGCGGTCGGCGAGGAGCAGGACACGATCGAGGACGTCTACGAGCCCTACCTCCTCCAGCGCGGCTTCCTGGAGCGAACGCCGCGCGGGCGCCTCGCCGCCCCGGCCGCGTTCGAGCACCTGGGCCTCGAACCCCCGCCCGACGGCGCGCGGCTGTTCTGAGCGCGCCCGCGAGCCTTCATGGCGCCGTTAAGGTTGCCCTCCTAGCCTCTCGCTCCGACGATGGCCCACCTGTTCATCTGCCCCAACTGCGGCCACCGGACGACCGAGAGCGAGCGCACCGCCGGGTTCCGCCGCGAGCCGAAGGGTTGCGCGCGCTGCGGCTTCGCGTTCCTGTTCGAGCTGCTGGACGACTACTACCCGGCGCCGAACGCGGCGTTCTTCGTCTGCGACCAGGAGGGCCGGGTGATCGGCTGCGGCCGGGGGTCCTTCGAGCTCACGGGGCTCGACGACGAGCGCGTGATCGGCCGCCCGGTGGGCGAGGTGCTCGGCCTCGACTTCGACGGCGAGGCGGACCCGGTCGCGACCGTGCTCGAGTGGGGCGTGCGCGCGATGGGCAAGCCGGTCACGGTCAACGCGGAGGGCGACCTCCCGGCCACCGCGCTCGCCGACCTGTTCCCCGCCTACGACGACGACGGCGGGCTGCTGCTCGTCCTGACGCCGCGCGGATGACGTTCGCGCGCGGGCGAGGCTGAGCCGGGCCCTCCGGCGGCCCGAGCGGCTACCCTCGGACACCGCATGTCGCCGCGCTCGCGCAACGGCCTGGTCCTGCTCTTCGTCGCGGGCCTGCTGGTCCTCTCGCTGATGGTGATCCTGCCCGGATCGCCGGCGCAGAAGACCACGCGCCTGGGACTCGACCTGCAGGGCGGCGTGGAGCTCGTCTACCAGGGCAAGCCGACGCCGCAGGCGAAGGTGGACTCGGCCTCGATCAACCGCGCGATCGAGATCATGCGCAACCGCGTGGACGCGCTCGGCGTCGCCGAGCCCGAGATCCAGCGCTCCGGCGACGACCAGATCACGGTCGGCCTGCCGAACGTCACCAACGTCCAGCGGGCGGAGAAGCAGGTCGGCACGCCCGCCCAGCTCGCCTTCTACGACTGGGAGGCGAACGTCCTCACGTCGAACGGGAAGACGGCGGCCTCACAGCTCACCGCCCAGGACCCGGAGGCGATCCGCATCAGCCAGGCGGCCGGCGATCCGTCCGCCGGCATGTCGCTCTACAAGGCTGTCAAGCTCGCCTCCAAGCAGCCGGTCCGCGGCGGCCAGGACATCTCGCGCGTCGGTCCCCAGTACTGGCTCTTCGACGCGCGGCACAGGCTGATAGCGGGACCGGACGACTCGCGCAAGGACCTGCTCTCCGAGCTGCCCGGCGGCAAGGCGCCTCCCGGCTCGGAGCTCGTGGTGGTGCCGCAGGGCACCGTCGTGCTGCAGGCGACCTACCGCAAGCAGTCCGAGGTGCCGAAGGACCCCAACCGGGCCAAGTGGTACGTCCTGCGCGACCAGGTCTCGCTGTTCGGCAAGGACATCACCGACCCGAAGCAGGGGGTCGACCAGAACCAGGCCGGATCGCCGCCCGACGTCGAGTTCCAGTTCACCGACAAGGGCAAGAAGGCATTCCACACGGTCACGCGCGACATCGCGCAGCGCGGCCAGAGCCTCGCGCTTCCCGGCAGCCAGAACGCGAGCCTGCAGCACTTCGCGGTCGCGCTGGACCGCAACCTGATCTCGGTCGCCTCGATCGACTACCGCAACCTCCCGGACGGGATCGACGGCGAGAACGGCGCGATCATCACCGGCGGCTTCACGATCCAGTCCGCCCAGGACCTGGCGAAGCTGCTCGAGCTGGGCGCGCTCCCGATCGGCCTCAAGCTGATCTCCCAGTCGCAGGTCTCCGCGACGCTCGGCAAGCAGGCGCTCAACCAGGGCCTCGTCGCCGGGCTGGCGGGGCTCGCGCTCGTGATGCTGTTCCTGCTGCTCTTCTACCGGGTCCTGGGCCTGATCGCGTGTGGCGCGCTGATCGTCTACGGGATCTACCTGTTCGCGCTGGTCAAGCTCATACCGATCACGCTGACCCTGCCGGGGATAGCCGGCCTGGTGCTCACGATCGGGGTGGCGGCCGACGCCAACATCGTGATCTTCGAGCGCGTGAAGGAGGAGATCCGCTCCGGCAGATCGATCGCCGCGGGCATCGCGCAGGGCTACAAGAAGGGCCTCTCGGCGATCATCGACGCGAACGTCGTGACGCTGATGACGGCGTTCATCCTGTTCATGCTCGCCACCTCGGGCGTGAAGGGCTTCGCGTTCACGCTCGGGGTCGGCACGATCGTGTCGCTGTTCACCGCGGTCGTCGCCACGCAGGCGGCGCTGGGCACGATGAGCCGCTCGAAGCTGATCTCGAGCCCCTCGGCGCTCGGCGCCGGAGGGCGCCAGCACGTGTGGCGGTTCGACTTCATGGGCTCCTCGAAGTGGTTCTTCTCGATGTCGGGCGTGATCCTGATCATCGGGGCGCTCGCCATCGGCGGCAAGGGCCTGAACTTCGGGATCGACTTCACTTCGGGCACGCGGATCCAGACCGCGCTCGTCCGCTCCGCGAGCGAGAACCAGGTGCGCGACGTGCTCACGGCCGAGGGCTACGGCGACGCGAAGATCCAGCGCGTCACCGGGAGCGATCTGGGGCGCAACGTCGTCCAGATCTCGACCGAGACGCTCCAGCCGACCAAGGTCGAGTCGGTGCGCGCCTCGCTGGACAAGAAGTTCGGCGGCACGCCGAACTTCTCCTCGGAGTCGGTCGGGCCGACGTTCGGGCGGGCGGTCGCGAACAGCGCGATCATCGCGATCATCGCCTCGCTGCTGGTGATCTCCGCCTACATAGCGCTGCGGTTCGAGTGGAAGTTCGCGGTTCCCGTGCTGATCGCCGTGCTGCACGACCTGCTGATAACGGCCGGCGTGTACTCGCTGCTGGGGAGGGAGGTCACCACGTCGACCGTGGCCGCCTTGCTCACGATCCTCGGCTACTCGCTCTACGACACGATCATCGTGTTCGACCGGATACGCGAGAACGTGCCGCGCATGCCGCGCGCGGCGTTCTCCCAGATCGTCAACCGCTCGATGTCCGAGGTGCTGGTCCGATCGCTGGCGACCAGCTTCTCGACGCTGATGCCGGTGCTGGCGCTGCTGCTCTTCGGCGGCGAGACGCTCCAGGACTTCGCGTTCGCGCTGCTCGTCGGCGTCGCCTCCGGCACCTACTCGTCGATCTTCATCGCGTCGCCGGTGCTCGACCACTGGAAGGAGCGCGAGCCGCTCTACGCCCAGCGCCGCAAGCGGATCGAGCGCGAGTCGCCCAACGGCAAGGTCCCGGCCTACCCGACGCCCGCCGCCGGCTCCGACGAGCTCGTCGAGCCCGAGGCGCCCAAGCGCCGCCGGCTGCGGCGCGGGGCCGGGCGGGTCACCACTCCCGACCAGCCCGAGGAGATCAGCGCCGAGGAGTTCGAGGAGCTCAAGGCGGACATCGCCGAGGACACCGGCGCGGGCCGCGGCCCGGCCCGTCCGCAGGACCGCGCGGGCGCCGGGCCGGCCGCGACGGCGGCCGCGGAGCCGCAGGCGCCGGCGGCCGGGCCCCAGGCGCCCGACCCCGCCGCCAGCGGTGACCCGGACGAGGCGCCGAGCGAGTTCGTCCACGCGCCCGACGAGGCGGAGGAGGGCGGCATGGCGCCCGACACGCGTCCGGCGAAGGGCGGCTCGACGAGCCGCAGCCGCCGCCGCCACGGGAGGTCTCGCTGATGGGGATGCTTGCCTGGATCATGATGGGCCTCGCGCTCTGGCACTTCACGATCTTCCTTCCGGACCACTTCTGGGGTGGGATCGTCGGGGCGTTCCTCGGCGCGCTGTTCGGCTCGATCATCTTCGGCTTCGTGATCAGCGGCTTCAGCGTCCCGGGCGAGGCCGACACCCATCTGCTGACGGCGCTCGAGGCGATCCCCGGCGCGGTGATCGGCATGGCGCTCGTCTACTTCGAGGGCGTGCGGCGCGAGCGCGCGGCGGCGGTCGCTTAGACCGTGGGCTTCTTCGACGACGCGCCCGAGCCGGAGCCGGACGAGCACGTCGAGGAGGACTTCCGCTCGCCGCCGTGGGCGGGCCCGCCCGAGAACGAGATCGGCGGAACGCTCCCGATCGACCGGGTGGTGGTCAACACCGGCGAGGTCGCGATCGCGCTCGTCCGTTTCACCGCGTACACGACGGGACTCGAGTTCAGCCTCGTCGTGAGGCGCGCTCCCGACGCCGGCCCGCGGCGCGTCGGCCGCCGCCTCGGCGGTCCCCTCGAGGAGGATCCGGCGGACGGGTTGAGGTTCGGCCTCGGCTTCTCCGACGGCCGCAAGGTGCTGGCGGACTCCTGGCGTGGCGAGGGGTCGGACTCGCCCATCCTGTGGAAGCTCGGCGGGCACGGGAGCGAGCGCTCGTGGGAGCAGGACTACTGGCTGTGGCCGCTTCCGCCTCCCGGCGAGCTGACGGCGGTGGTCTCCTGGCCGACGCTCGGCCCCGAGGAGCGGTCCGTGGCGCTCGACGCCGGGGCGATCCTCGCCGCCGCGGACCGCGCCGTGGTCCTGTGGCCGGACGACCGCCCGGCCTTCGAGGACGAGCCGCTGATCTGACGCTCTCGGCCGCCGCGGAAGGCAGGCTCCTGCCGTGCGCGCGGCCGGTGCCCCCAACCCATCCCGGTCTGCCCCCGCAGGAGCCGTGCTAACCGGGATGGGTTGCGGTGACGTCTCCCCCGGCGCCTAGCCTGGCCGGATCATGCTCCAGGACGGCTCAGCGACAGCCGGCGCTCCGGCCACCGCCGCGCGCGCCGCCCAGCGCAAGCCTCCGGGCCCGCCGCGCCCGCGCCTGAGCGTCGCGCCGTACGGGTACGCCGAGGCGCTTCGCCTGGAGCGCGACCTCGGCATCAGCCACACGCTCGCGCAGATCCTGGTCCGTCGCGGCCTTGCCGAGCCGGGGAGCGCGCGCGCGTTCCTGGCCGCCGAGGAGGAGCACGACCCGCTGGCCGTGCCGGGAGCGGCCGGCGCGGCGGCCACGGTGTCCCGGCACCTCGACGCGGGTACGGCGATCACCGTCCACGGCGACTACGACTGCGACGGGGTCTGCGCGACGGCGGTCCTCGTTCGCGGCCTGCGCGCGCTCGGCGCCGAGGCCGGCTGGCACATCCCCGACCGCCGGACCGACGGATACGGGCTGTCGAGCGCCGCGGTGGAGCGCCTCGCCGCTCGCGGCACGCGGCTGCTCATCACCGCCGACTGCGGCGTCACCTCCGTCGACGAGGTCGCGGCGGCCCGATCCGCCGGGCTCGACGTCGTCGTCACCGACCACCATCGCCCGCGCGCCGACGGGCACCTCCCGGACGCGCCGCTCGTCCACCCGGGCATCGAAGGCCACGGGCATCCCGACCTCTGCGGGACCGCCGTCGCCCACGCGCTGCTCGCGGCCCTCGTCCACGCGCGCGGCGCCGACCCCGCGATCGTGCGGCGCGACCTCGACCTGGTGGCCCTCGCCACGGTGGCCGACCTCGTTCCGCTGCGAGGCGTCAACCGCCGCGTGGTTCGCAACGGCCTGCGCGCGATGCGCAACACGCCGAGCGCCGGCCTGCGCGCGCTCATGCGCGCCGCCCGGCTGGATCCCGGCGCGCTCGACGCGCGCGCCATGGGCTTCGGCCTCGCGCCGCGGATCAACGCCGCCGGGCGCGTCCGCCACGCCGGGGCAGCGCTCGAGCTGCTCCTGACCGACGACGAGGAGCGCGCCGCGGAGCTGGCCGAGGACCTCGACGCGGCCAACGCGGAGCGCCGCGCGACCGAGACGGACATCCTCCGTGCGGCGGAGGCGCAGGTGCGCGAGGCGGGCGACGCCGCCGCCTACGTCGTCGCCGGGGAGGGCTGGCATCCCGGTGTGATCGGCATCGTGGCCTCGCGGATCGCCGAGCGCCATCACCGCCCCGCCGTCCTGATCGCGCTCGACGGCGAGCGGGGCACCGGCTCGGGGCGGAGCATCCCCGGCTTCGACCTGCTGGGCGGCCTGGACGCGTGCGCCGAGCACCTCGTCCGCCACGGCGGGCACCGCGCCGCCGCCGGCCTGACGATCGCGGCGGATCGCGTGGAGCCCTTCGCCGCCGCGTTCGCGGCGCACGCCGAAGCCGTCCTGGCGCCCGGCGACCTGGTCCCGGTCCGCCACGCCGACGCCGTCGTCGCCGGCGACCCGCTCGGCCTCGACCTGGCCGAGGAACTCGAGGCGCTCGAGCCGTGCGGCATCGGGAACCCCGGCCCGGCCCTGCTCCTGCCCGCCGCGCGCTTCGCGGCTCCCAGGACCATGGGAGCGGACGGGCGCCACGTCCGCGCGACGGTGGAGTCGGCCGGGACGCGCGCGAAGCTCGTCGCCTTCGGCTGCGACGGTCGCCTGCCCGTGCCGGCCGGGGAGCCGGCGGACGTGCTGGTGCGCCTGCAGGCCGACGAGTGGAACGGGGCCGTCGAGCCGCGGCTGCGGCTGGTGGAGGCCTGGCCCAGCGCGCCGCCCGCTCCGGTGCGCGTCGTCGGTGAGCCGCCCGACTACGTGACGGCCGCGCTCGCGGAGACCGCGGCGCCGCTGGAGCGTGACGCGGCGCCGGCGGCCGGGCCGCTTGCCTCGGCGGGCGAGCAGATCACCGGTGGCCGCGAGATCGTCGACCGTCGCGGCCCGGGAGCCGCCGGCGTCCTGGGCGATCTCATAGCCGGCGGCCAGCCTGTCCTCGCCGTGTGCGCCGATGTCGACCGCCGCCTCGCCGGCCTGCGCGAGCGCCTCGGCGGCTTCTCGCTCTGCTCGTGGCGCGGGCTCGCCGCGGACCCGGGCCTGGCGTCCGCGGCCGTTCATCTCGTCGCCCTCGACCCGCCGGCGGACCCACGCCACGCGCGCCTGGCCGCAGGCGCGCCCGCGCCGGCGCAGGGCGGCTTCTCCCACCTGGCCTGGGGAGCGACTGAGCTAGGCTTCTCGCGGAAGATCCACGAGATGGAGCTCGACCTGCGGGCGCCGCTCGTCGCCCTCTACCGGGACCTGCGGGCCCGGCGGGAGGCGGCCGGCGAGGAGCTCGAGGCCCTGCTCCGCGGGGAAGGGCCGCACGGCCGCCCGGCGGCGCTCGCCGGGCGCCTGGTCAGGGTCCTCGAGGAGCTGGGGCTCGTCAGCCTCGACCGGGATCGACCGGCCCTGGTCATCCGGCCGTCCGCGCGAACCTCGCTCGAGCGGTCGGAGGCCTTCCGGGTCTACCGGGCGAGATGCGAGGACGGACTGGCATTCCTGAGCCGAGTGACACCACCGAGCGGATGACCCCCACCGGCAGCGCCGCCGGGCACGGCGACCCGGGCCCGGCCGGACGGGCCCAGGTCGGGCGCCAGTCGGCCGCCGCGACCGTCCCGCCCGTCGAGCACGACAGCCTCACCGAGGCCGAGCGGCGGCTGCTCGGCGACCTGTTCGCGATCGTCGGCGAGCACGGGGGCGAGCGCGCGATCGCGATCGACCGCGCCGCCGTCGAGCGCGCGTTCGTCTACTCGTGTCGCAAGCACGCCGACCAGCGCCGCCGCACGGGCGAGGACTTCATCATCCACCCGGTCGGCGTGGCCAAGATCTGCGCGGGGATGCGTCTCGACACCGAGACGCTGTGCGCCGCGCTGCTGCACGACACCGTCGAGGACACCTCCGCGTCGCTGGAGGAGGTCCGCGAGCAGTTCGGCGAGGAGGTTGCGGGCCTGGTCGACGGCGTGACGAAGCTGACCGGGCTGACCTTCCAGTCCCGCGACGAGGCGCAGGCCGAGAACTACCGCAAGATGATGGTCGCGATGGCCTCGGACATCCGGGTCGTCCTGATCAAGCTCGCCGACCGCCTGCACAACATGCGCACGCTCTCGGCGCTCTCGAAGCAGAAGCAGATCGAGAAGGCGAAGGAGACGATCGACATCTACGCGCCGATCGCCCACCGCCTCGGCATCCACGCGATCAAGTGGGAGCTCGAGGATCTCGCGTTCGCGACGCTGCACCCGCGCAAGTACTCGGAGATCAAGGGCCTGGTCGCGCAGCAGCGTGACGAGCGCGAGCACTACGTCAGCCAGGCCGGCGCCTACCTCGCCAAGGAGCTCGACGCGCTCGGCATCGGGGCCGAGATCTCGGGTCGCGCCAAGCACTTCTACTCCATCTACTCGAAGATGACCAAGAAGGGGCGCGAGTTCAACGAGATCTATGACCTCACCGCGATGCGCGTGATCGTCGACTCGGTGAAGGACTGCTACGGGGCGGTCGGGGTCATCCACTCGCTGTGGAAGCCGCTGCCCGGCCGCTTCAAGGACTTCGTGGCGATGCCCAAGTTCAACATGTACCAGTCGCTGCACACGACCGTGATCGGGCCGGAGGGCAGGCCGCTCGAGATCCAGATCCGCACGCGCGACATGCACGACATGGCCGAGTTCGGCATCGCCGCGCACTGGCTCTACAAGCAGGGGGAGAGCGGCGCGGAGAGCGACGAGAAGCTGCGCTGGCTGCGGAGGCTGGTCGACTGGCAGCAGGAGCTCTCCGACCCGCGCGAGTTCGTCGAGACCCTGAAGGTCGACCTCTTCGAGGACGAGGTCTTCGTGTTCACGCCGAAGGGCGAGGTCAAGTCGCTGGCCGCGGGCGCGACGCCGCTGGACTTCGCCTACGAGGTGCACACCGACGTCGGCCACCGCTGCGTCGGGGCGAAGGTCAACGGCAAGATCGTGCCGCTCTCCTACGAGCTGCGCTCGGGCGACATCGTCGAGGTGCTGACGTCCAAGCGCGAGCGCGGCCCGTCGCGCGACTGGCTGGCGCTCGTCAAGACCACGCGCGCGCGCAACAAGATCCGCCAGTGGTTCCGCACCGAGTCGCGCAAGGACGCCGAGCACGCCGGCCGCGAGCTGCTCCAGGAGCACCTGCGCAAGCAGGGCCTGCCGGCGCAGAAGGTGGTCGGCTCGCCGCTGCTCGCGGACGTGATCCGCGAGATGGGCTTCCGCAAGGCGGACGAGTTCTACCTCGCGCTCGGCGGCGCGAAGATCTCGCCGAAGGTCGTCGTCACGAAGGTCATGCAGCGCCTGCGCCAGGGCGAGGCCGCCGACGGCACCCCGACGGCGGGCGACGACCTGCTCACGACCCGCCGGCGGCGCGAGCGCCCGAGCGCGTCCTCGTCGCAATACGGGATCGCGGTCAAGGGCATCGACGACGTGATGCTGCGCCTGGCGAAGTGCTGCCGGCCGGTGCCCGGCGACCCGATCGTCGGCTACATCTCGCTCGGCCGCGGGATCACGATCCACCGCGAGGACTGCCCGAACGTGCGCGTGCTGCGCAAGGACCCCGACCGCTTCACCCAGGTCTCCTGGGAGGGCGACTCGGAGACTGCCTTCAAGGTCGAGATCCAGGTCGACGGCTGGGACCGCCACCGGATGCTCGAGGACCTCTCGCGCACGTTCGCCGAGGCCGGCATCAACATCATCGAGGCGCGCTGCACGGTGCACGACCCGATGGTCCGCAACCGCTTCGTGGTCGAGGTTGGCGACACGCGCGCGCTCGACGCGACGATCAACCGGCTGCGCTCGATCGACGCGGTGTTCGACGCCTACCGGATCACGCCGGGCGCGGCGGCCTGAGCGCCCGGTCGCGTCGGGGCTACGCCGCCGGCACGTCGTCGCGCGGGCGCAGCGCGACGGCCGCTATGACCGCCGCGATCCCCAGCGCCTCCACCGCCGTCGGCACCTGGCCGAGCAGCGCGGCGCCGACCAGCACCGCGGTCGCCGGCAACACTGCGAGCAGCAGGGCGAAGCGCGCCCGCCCGAGCCGGCGCAGCGCGACCTGGTCCAGCGCGTAGGGCACGACGCTGGACAGCAGGCCGACGCCGATGCACGCGGCGAGCAGCAGCGGATCGGCGAACGCCGGCGCCGCGTCGGCCGCCGCCAGCGGGGCGATCGCCAGCACGCCGAAGCACATGCCCGCGGCCAGGCCGTCGACGCCGTCCCCGGTCTCCGCGACGCGGTGGCCGAGCACGATGTAGAGCGCCCACAGCAGTCCCGCGAGCAGCGCGAGCCCGACGCCGAGCGCGGACCCGGAGATCTGCACGTCCGCGAGCAGCAGCACACCGGCTGCGCCGAGCGCCAGCGCGCCCCAGTCCCGGCGGGTGCGCGAGCCGATCGCGGCGACCGCGATCGGCCCGGCGAACTCGATCGCCACCGCGGTCCCGAGCGGGATGCGGTCGATCGCCTCGTAGAAGGCGAGGTTCATTCCCGCGAGCGCCGAGCCGAACGCGGCGCAGAGCGCCAGCCGCCGGGGCGTCCAGCGCCGGCGCCACGGCCTGCGCCACGCGGCCAGCGCGACGGCCGCGGCGAGCACGCGCAGCCACGCCACGCCCGCCGCCGGGACCGAGGCGAAGAGCAGGACCGCGAGCGCCGCCCCGAGGTACTGGGAGACGGCGCCCGCCACGAACAGCAGCTCGGGCGGGACGATCCGCGTGGCGCGCTCCAGGGCGGCGGCCGGGGCCGCGCGCGACCGGGCCCCGCTACGCGCCCGGCGCACGCCCGGCCGGGTCTCGGTCCTGGCGGCGATCATCGCCGCGGCAACGCTAGCTGCCCCGCCCGCGGGTTGGTGAACGCTGCTGCCCGCCGGCGGTCGCGCGACCAGCGCCGCGCCGGGGGGAGTTCCGCTCCCACCGCCGGCGTGGGTCGTGACGAACGGCGGCAACGAAAGAGCCCGCCCCGGCCGCCGGCACGCGGCGGCATCGCGAGAGTGCAATCGACCCCGATATACGCAGGTAATCGCACACTCGCGAAGAGCCCGCCCTCCGCGACCGCCAAATGCCTCCTTCCTAGCCGCAGTTCGCGACGTGACAGGCAACCCGCAGCGCCTGAGCCGAACCCGGGCGCACAACCGCTCGGCAAGCCCGCAGGCCGCTCACCCAGGGCCGCCGGCGGCCCGTCGGCTCAGCGCGGGCGCGGGAGCGACCGGGTGTCGACCACCTCGAAGTCCCGGCCGCGCAGGCGTCCGAGCGAGTGCAGATCGTCGTTGCGCCACCCGCGGTCGGGTGCGCCGGACACGTACCAGGGCGAGCCGTTGTCGGCGAGGATCATCCCGTAGCGCTGCAGCGCGCGGGCGACGATGCGCGCCTGCCGCGGGAGCCGGGTCACGTTCACGGAGCGCTTGAGGCGCACGCGCAGCCCCATCGGCGGCAGCGAGTGATCCCCGTCGGAGGACGCGAGGTGCCGGGCCGGGTAGACGTAGGCCCGCCGGGTGCGCGGGGCGGTGAAGCGCAGCGCGTGGTCGATCACGCCGCGGCGCGCCTCGTCGTAGCGCGCCAGGCCGGGGAAGATCGGCAGCCCGGCTGCGTCCGCCGAGGTCCAGCCGGCGGGGCGCAGCCGGTTCGAGCGCAGGTTCCAGACCGCGCCCGAGCCGGCGCGCCAGCGGCGGCTCCCGCTGCGCGGCGGGTAGGCGGCGAACAGCTCGTAGAGGCGGCAGGCATCACGGTCGACGAGCAGCACGTGGCGATCCCCGTCCGAGCGCGGGCCGCCCTCGATCGGGACCCCGCGCGGGATCGGGTAGCCGACACGGTCGGACTCGGAGGCGTACTCGAATGACACGGGGGAGCGAGGAGTCCGCCGCCCGACGACGGCGAACGGGATCCCGATCGGCCCGCCGTCCCACGTGCCCGACCCGAAGTCCGCGTGCGCGTGCGCCTCGAGCCCGATCGAGCGCACCATGGTGGTGGAGTCGCGCGCGACCGGCAGGCGGTCCACGCGCTGGTTCCACGGGCTGTCGGCCGGGAAGACCGGGCAGCGCGGCGCGCCGGGGAGCGGCAGGGCGGGGGAGCGGGCGGGGAGCACGGAGGCGGACGCGAGCGCGGCGGCGCCCGCCAGCAGGGCGCCGGTCGCGCGTCGCATGGAGTGGCGTGCGCTCACGCCGGCGAGGATGGCACGCCCGGCGGCCGCCGCGGACGAACGGCCGGTCGCGCCGCCACCGTCCTGCCCTGTACATCCCCGACGAGCGCAGGGCAGGACGACGCTGCGGAGGCGGCCCGCTAGGAGATGACCCGCAGGGCGCCCGGCTCGACGCGGTAGACGGCCTCGCCCACGTGGCCGATGTAGTCGCCGTCCACCTGGATCGGGAGCGGGTCCTCGCCGGTGGGGCGGACCGTGAACTCGTGCGGGGTCGCGAACGTGTCGACCTGCCGGTGGCGTGCGACCTCGGCGCGCTTGGACAGCGCCCTGAAGCCCACGGTCGGGACGTCGAGCGCGGTCGCCCGCCGCAGCACGCCGGCGGCGAGCGTCCCGCTGTCGAGCGCGGCATCCGGAGCGAGGTCGATCGGGCGCCCCTTGAAGTAGGTGAACGGGGCGGCGTTCTGCACGACGGCCGTGACCCCCTCCAGGCGCCGCCCGTCGACCTCCACCTCGAGCCTCGGAGCTCCCCACGCGTAGTGGCGCATGAACGTGCCCACCGCGGTCGTGGCGAAGTAGTACTCGCGCCAGCGCGCCTTCGCGCGCGGGTTGGCGTCGACGCGCTCGACCACGGACGCGTCGAGGCCCACGCCCGAGGCGAAGCAGAAGCGCCGCCCGTTGACGACGCCGAGATCGACGGCCCGCGGATGCCAGCCGTCGGCCAGGCCCAGCAGGTGCTCGGTCGCGTCGACGACGTCGGTCGGGATGCCCAGCATGCGGCAGAAGACGTTCGCTGAGCCGCCCGGCAGGCAGCTCAGCGGAACGCCGGTGCCGGCGAGCCCGTTCGCGGCCTCGTTGACGGTCCCGTCGCCGCCGAACGCCACCACCACGTCGGCGCCGTCCCGGGCAGCCTCGCGCGCGAGCTCGGTGGCGTGGCCGCGGCGGCGCGTGTCCACCGCCTCCACGCTGTAGCGGCCCTGGAGCGCGTAGACGACCAGGTGGCGCAGCCGGTCGCTGACCGTGGTCGCGTAGGGGTTGACGACGACGAGCATCCGGCGGCTCGGCGTCGTTCCTTCCAGCGCGGGGGCGAGGCGCTCCAGCTCGGCGGCTGAGGTGGCGGCCACGTCTCGCTCAACACCGCAGCCGCCCGCCCGTTACTGCCGCGTCCATGCGGCATGGACGGGCGGCGGGCGGGGGTGCCGGACGATGCGCGATCGTTCGCGCCGTGAGCACGCTCGACGCCGTGACGGCCGTCGCGATCCTCGTCGGCCTCGCCGGTATCCTGGTTCCGGTCCTGCCCGGCCTGCCGATCGTCTGGGCCGCGATCGCCGTCTGGGCCATCGCGGGCGAGGATCCTGCGCGCTGGGCGGTGCTGGCGGTCGCGAGCGTTGCCGCCGGGGTCGCGCTGGTCGCCCAGTTCCTGGTCCCCGGCCGGCGGATGCTCGAGGCGGGCCTGCCCGGACGCTCGCTCACCGTCGGCGGCCTCGCCGGGATCGTCGGCTTCTTCGTCGTGCCGGTCATCGGCCTGCCGCTGTTCTTCGTCGCCGGCGTCTACGCGGTGGAGCACGCGCGGCTCGGCGAGCACGCCGGCGCCCGGGCCGCGACGGTGGTCGCGCTCAAGGGCGTCGGGCTCTCGATCCTGATCGAGCTCGCGGGCGGCCTGCTCGCCGCGGGCGCGTGGCTGGCCGCGATCGCGGCCTGAGCCGCCGGCGGCCCTACAGCCAGCGCCGCCGCTTGAAGAAGACCAGCATGCCCAGGAGCAGG
The DNA here is from genome assembly GCA_046330255.1 of Solirubrobacteraceae bacterium. Classification (GTDB taxonomy): domain Bacteria; phylum Actinomycetota; class Thermoleophilia; order Solirubrobacterales; family Solirubrobacteraceae; genus JBBSBL01. The sequence continues at coordinate 165,369 of JAXLTC010000003.1, read as the reverse complement.
AACACGATCGCGCCGATCACGATCCAGAACGCCGTGTCGCTGCCCTCTCCGGGGACGTGGTTGTTCATCCCGAAGATGCCGGAGATAAGCGTGGGGGGCAGGAAGATCACGGTCAGCACCGTGAGCACCCGCAGTACGTCGTTGAGCCGGTGGCTGAGCACCGACTCGTTGGTGTTCTCGAGCGCCTCGACGGTCTCCTTGTAGCCCTCCAGCAGCTGCCAGATGCGCTCGGAGGCGTCGTTGATGTCGTCGAAGTAGATCTCGAGGTCACCCGACAGGAAGCGGTTCTTCGTCCGCTCCAGGTCGCTGAAGACCACGCGCTGCGGGCGCACGATCTTGCGGAAGTTGATGATCTCCTGCTTCGCGTTGGAGATGTCGCGCACGACCTCGTCGGAGCGCCCCTCGAAGATCGCCTGCTCGAGGCGCTCGAGCTTGTTCCCGATCTTGCGCAGCATCGGGAAGCTCGCGTCGACGCAGTCGTCGACGACCTTGTAGAGCAGGTAGCCGCTGCCCTGGCTGAACAGCCGCTCGCGGAGCTCGGCGTCGCCGCGGCAGCGCTCGAACAGGAACGCGAGCGACTTGATGTCCGCGTTGGGCATCGTGACCAGGAAGTCGGGGCCGACGAACAGGTCGAGCTCGGCGGCGTTCAGGCGCCCCAGCTCCTTGTCGAAGCGCGGGAAGAAGAGGATCGCGAACAGGTAGCCGTCGTACTCGTCGATCTTCGCGCGCTGGTTGCGCGAGCCGACGTCCTCGTAGTCGAGGGGATGGAAGTCGAACCGCTCCTCGAGCCAGGCGCGCTCGCGCGGTCCCATGCGCTCGACGTTGATCCAGCGCAACTCGCCGTGCGCGACCTCCTCGATGCGAAGCCGGTCAGGCTCGGGGGCGGGAGCGACGGCGGCTCCGCGGGCACGCGCGGACCGCCGCAGGCGGGGCTTCGGCAGGTTCGGCATGGGGACTTCGCGGCTCGTCGGTCATCGTGTCGCCTCGCGGCCATCGTATCCATCGGCACGTCCGCCCGGCGGCCCTGGGCGATCGGCTGCATGCCCCTTCACGCCCGCCGGGCGCTCTGGTACGGTGCGGCGCACATAGCAGTGCGCATCCAGAGGGGTGGAGGGACTTGGCCCGACGAAACCCCGGCAACCTCCCGCAAGGGAACGGTGCCAATTCCATCAGGCGTCCATCGAATGCCTGGGAGATGTGGATCGGCGGTGACCCAACCTCTGCCCCCACGGACCCCGGCGGAGGTTTTTTCACATATGCCGCCAGAGTCGCTCAGCTGCAAGGAGTGCCGGACCACCTATCCGCTCGAGGCGCGCTACGTGTGCGAGCGCTGCTTCGGCCCGCTCGAGGTCGCCTACGCGCCGCGCCGCGAGCCTGACCCCGAGGGCCTTCGCCGGCGCATACAGGCCGGCCCGCAGACGCTGTGGCGCTACTCGGACTTCCTGCCCGTGGCCAGCGCGCCGCCCGGGGCCCTGCCGACCGGCTGCACGCCGCTCGTGCGCGCGGACCGGCTGGCGGAGCATCTCGGGCTGCGCGAGGTCTGGGTCAAGAGCGAGACCGCGAACCCGACGCACTCGTTCAAGGACCGGGTCGTCTCGGTCGCGCTCGCACGCGCGCGAGAGCTCGGCTTCGAGACGTTCGCGTGCGCCTCGACGGGCAACCTGGCGAATGCGGTCGCCGCGCACGCCGCCGCGGCAGGCCTGCGCGCGCTGGTGCTCATCCCGTCCGACCTCGAGGAGCCGAAGATCCTGGGCACCGGGATCTACGGCGCGACGATCGTCGCGGTGCGCGGGAGCTACGACGACGTCAACAGGCTCTGCACCGAGCTCTCCGGGGAGCACCCGTGGGCGTTCGTGAACGTCAACCTGCGGCCCTACTACGCGGAGGGATCCAAGACGCTCGCGTTCGAGACCGCCGAGCAGCTCGGATGGCGCCTCCCGGATCGCGTGGTGGCGCCGATCGCCTCCGGCTCGCTGTTCACCAAGATCGCGCGCGGCTTCGAGGAGTGGATCGAGGCGGGCCTGGTCGACGGGCCGCTGCCGGCGATGAACGGGGCGCAGGCCGCGGGCTGCTCGCCGGTCGCGCAGGCCTACGCCGCGGGGCACGACGTGTGCCGCCCGGTGAAGCCCGACACGATCGCCAAGTCGCTCGCGATCGGCAACCCGGCCGACGGCCCGTACGCGATCGAGCTCGCGCGCCGCTCCGGCGGGGGCGTCGACGCCGTGACCGACGGGGAGATCCGCGACGGCATCGCGTTGCTCGCCCGCACGACGGGCATCTTCACCGAGACGGCCGGAGGTGTCACGATCGCGACGCTCGCCAAGCTGGCGGAGCGAGGCGGCATCGACCCGGACGAGCGGGTCGTCGCCTACGTCACCGGGGACGGGCTCAAGACGATCGACGTCGCTCGGGGCACGTTCGAGACCCACGTGATCGAGCCCTCGCTCGACGCGTTCGAGGCGGCGCTGCCCGAGGCGGTGGTCGCGTGATGGCGGTGCTCGTGCGCATCCCCACCCAGCTGCGCGACGCCACCGGCGGTGCCGCGACGGCCGACGCCGAGGGCGCCACCGTGGGAGAGGTCCTCGACTCGCTCTACGGCCGCTTCGGCGAGTTGCGCGATCGGATCACCGAGGACGGCGACCTGAGGCGCTTCGTCAACGTCTACGTCGGCGGCGAGGACGTCCGCTTCCTCGACGGCCTCGACACCGGGGTCGCCGACGGCGACGAGGTCACGATCCTCCCGGCCGTCGCGGGAGGCTGAGCCGGGGCGGCAGGCCTCAAGCCCGGGGCCGGAGGGGCCGATGAGCGTCTGGACGCGCCGCGCGGCGCGTCCGTCGCGCGTACTCCATGGCTCCGGCGACCGACAGGCCCACGACCCCGCGCCTCGCGCTGGCGGCGCTGCTGCTCGGCACCGCCGTGTTCGCGGTCTGGACGCTTGCGCACTTCGGCGGTTCCGGGACGGACGGCGTGATGACCGACGGCCTCAACCCGGCCCTGACCACGGGCGCCGCCCTGCTCTGCCTCGCCCGGGTGGCGCTCGCGCGCGAGGAGCGCGGAGCCTGGCTGCTGGTGGGCCTCGGCCTGCTCGCGAGCGCGGCCGGTGACATCGCCACGGCCGCGATGAACGACGACCCGCCCGTCCCGTCGATCGCCGACGTCTTCTACCTGTCGTCCTACGCGGCACTGGCGGTCGGGCTGATGGCGGTGGCCAAGCATCGGGTGTCCGGCGTGAGCGCCGCCCTCGTGCTGGACGCGGTGGCCGCCGCGCTCGCCGTGGCCGGCCTGGCGGCGGCCCTGGTCTTCGACCTGGTCGCAGGCTCGGAAGGCGACGCCCTCGCCGTCGCGGTGAACCTCGCCTATCCGGTTTGCGACCTGGCGCTGCTCGCGGTGCTGGTGTCGGTCATCGCGCTCGGGGGCTGGACCTTGGATCGCACCCTCGTGCTCCTGGCGGCCGGCCTCGGCCTCTGGGTGGTCGCCGACGGCCTCTTCAGCTACTGGTCGGCTGCCGGCAGCTACGTCTCGGGCGATCCACTCGACGCGGTCTGGCCGGCGGCGGCGACGCTCATCGCGTGGGCCGCGTGGCAGCCCGCGAGGCGCCTGCGCGCGCCCGGCGGGTTCCGCGAGATAGCGCTCCCGGTCGTTTTCGCGCTGGTCTCGATCGCGGTGCTGGTCGTCGACCACTTCGAGCGGGTCTCGGTGCTGGCGCTGCTGCTGTCGGCCGCCGCGCTGCTCGTGGTGATCGCGCGGATGGTGCTCACGTTCGGCGCCTACCTTGGGATGCTCGACGCGACGCGGCGGGAGGCGGTCACCGACGCGCTGACCGCGCTCGGCAACAGGCGGCGGCTGATGCGCGAGCTGGAAGACGAGTTCGCCGCGCCCGGCGGGATCGGGCGCCAGGCCATCGTGATCTTCGACCTCGACGGCTTCAAGGCCTACAACGACACCTTCGGCCACCTCGCGGGCGACCAGCTGCTGGCGCGCCTCGGCGCCCGGCTGCGGCTCGCCGTCGGCGAGGGCGGGCGCGCCTACAGGCTCGGCGGCGACGAGTTCTGCGTGGTGCTGCCCGCGCGCGAGGGCAGCTTCGAGGTCGGGGTGGCCGCCACGGCCGCGGCGCTCCGCGAGCAGGGCGACGGGTTCATGATCACCTCGAGCTACGGCACGGTGATCGTCCCGGACGAGGCCGGCGAGGCGGAGCGCGCGCTTCTGCTCGCCGACGAGCGCATGTACGCCCAGAAGAACAGCCGTCGCGGATCGGCCGGGACGCAGATGCGCGACGTGCTGCTGCAGACCCTGCGCGAGGCCGACCCCCGCCTCGCTCTCCACGCGGACGGCATCGGCGAGCTCGCCCTGGCCGTGGCGCAGGAGCTGGAGCTCTCGGGCGAGGACGTCGACGAGGCCGTGCGGGCGGCGGAGCTGCACGACGTCGGCAAGGTCGCGGTGCCCGACGTGATCCTCTCCAAGCCCGCGCCGCTCGACGACAAGGAGTGGGAGTTCATCCGCGGCCACACGATCGTCGCCGAGCGCATCCTGGCCGCGGCGCCCGCGCTGCGCCCGATCGCGCGGATCGTGCGCTCGAGCCACGAGCGCTGGGACGGCATCGGCTATCCGGACGGGCTGACCGGCGAGGAGATCCCGCTCGCGGCGCGGATCGTTCACGTCTGCTCGGCGTTCGTCGCGATGACCTCCGAGCGGCCCTACGCCGTCGCGCGCAGCGAGCCGGCGGCGCTCGAGGAGCTTCGCCGCTGCGCCGGCTCGCAGTTCGACCCGGCGGTGGTGGAGGCGTTCGCGGCGGCGCGCGGCCGCGCCGCCGCGTCCGCCACGGCGCCCGCTGAGCCGGCGCCGGTCCACCAGGCCTGAGGCGCCCGGGCGCGGCGGCGGGATTCACCGGGCGGCGCGGGTCGCGGCGCCCGCCAGCCTTTCGACGTCGTCAGCGGCGGCCAGCACCCATGCGCGCGTTCGCAGCAGCCGCGCGGTCGAGCGAGCGCTCGGGGCATCGTGGCCGGCGGCGCGCTCGGCGAGGGAGGCCGAGCGCCCGGTGAGCTCGAGCGTCGGGGGCGCCGGACCGGCCGATCCCGGCGTGCGGGCGGCGCGGATCGCGGCGGCGATGTCCGAGCTGCGCGCGGCGAACCCCTCGGCGCGCAGCCGGAGCGAGGCGAGCAGCGCGTCCCCGCCGGCCGGCAGATCGGCGTCGGTCACCGGACGGGCGGCCATCAGGTCGGCGGCGAGCCAGAGCCTGCGGCCGGCGACCAGCACGTCCGCGTAGCGCTCCATCGCGCCCGAGCGCGGGCGCTCGGTCACCGCCACGGTCAGCGCGTCGTCGGCGCGCCGTATCGAGTCGGATGCCGCCCGGCGCAGCCCCTCGAGCGCGCCGCGATCGCCGCGCCCGAGACGCAGGAGCGTCGCCGCCGACAGGTAGGCGCCGGCTGCCTCGACCTGGGCGGCGATCGCGCGGCCCAGCTCCGCGGCCGCACCGCGCGGCCAGGTGAACAGGCCGATCGCGATGCCGATCGCCAGGCCGACCAGGACGTCCTCGACCCGCAGCAGGCCCAGCTCCCAGCCCGACGGGCGCACGATGCTGAACAGGACGAGGATCAGGACCGTGAACCCGGCCTGCGAGCCGATGGTCCCGAAGGCTCCACCGGTCACCGCGATCACGATCACCAGCGGCAGGATCACGGCCAGGAACGCCGTTTCGCCGCCGCTCGCGACGACGATCCCGACCCCGGCGGCCGCGCCCGCGAGCGTGCCGGCCAGCGCCTGCGCCGCCGTCGCGCGGGTCGACACGGCGTTCGTGCGCACGACGATCAACGTGGCGAACACCACCCAGAAGCCGTGCTCGAGCTCGAAGGCGCCCGCGACGCCGCGCGCGACCGCGAGCGCCAGCGCGAGGCGCAGCGCGTCGTGGAGCGCGACCGAGCCGGGCGCGAGCAGGGAGCGCATCCGCGCGACCATCGCGGCGCCGCGGCCCGGTGGCGCGGCCAGGCCACGGCCCGCGAACGGGCCGTCGATCGCCTCCGCCGCCGGCCCGCCCGACGCCGGCACGGCCTCGCGGGCGGCGAGCGCCACCCCCGCGGCGAGGCCCACCCCGGCCACCGAGCGTTGCGCGTCGGCCGCGAGTCGCCCGGGCGCCTCTCCCGCGAGCAGCGACCCGCCGAGCTCCGACTCGGTGCGGGCGCGGTAGTCCTGCGCCAGGTCCAGGATCGCCGCGGGGTTCGTCGCTCGCTCTGCGGCCCCGGGCGCGAGCGCGCCGGCGATGCCGTCCAGCGCGTCGCCGAGCCGGTCGAGCAACGCCCGGTCCGCGGCCGGCGGCCCGGACGCGGGAGCGGCCTCGCGCATCCGTCCCAGCAGCACGAGCAGGCGGTCGGCGACCTCGGCCAGGCGGCGGACGGCGCGATCGCGGTCAGCGGTTCCCGAGGGCCGGTCGGCGTCCGCTCCCTCCCAGGGCAGCGCCGCCTCCGCGGCGGCACGGGCCTCGCGCCGCTCCGCGCCGGCGTCACGGTTCGCGGACAGCCGCCGCGCGCCCCGCGCGAGGTCGCCGTAGGCGCGCGCGAGCGCCGTGCGGCGCTCCTGCTCGGGGCGGTCGGGCCACAGGAGCAGGGCCGCCAGCAGCGACAGCACGCCGCCGATCGCGACGCCGAGCAGGCGGTCGGGCAGCGCGGAGTCCGCCGCCGGGATCCCGCACGAGACGACGAACAGGAGGATCAGCGCGGTCGCGCCGGTCGCGGCGCCGCGACCGAGCCGGGCCACCAGGCCGATCGCGAGCGTCACGAGGAACGTGAGCGCGGTGGCCACCGGCGTGTCGTCGGAGACCGGCGTACCGAGCGCGACCAGCGCGAGGCCGCAGGCGAGCGCGATCGCGTATGCGCGCGCCCTGGCGGGCGGGCGCCCGCCGAAGTCCGCCACGTTCAGCAGGGCGATCACCGCGAGCGTCGCGAAGACCGCCACCTGCGCGTTGCCGAGGCCGAAGCGCGTGGCGTAGAAGGCGACGGACGCCGCGACCGCCACGCGCGCTCCCTTGCGCAGGGCTCGCCGCCGCGCCTCGCGGCCGGGCACCGTCACCAGCGGCTCCTCGGTGCGTGCGCGAGCGGGCGCCATCGGCCGCGCGCAGCCTATCCGCGGGCCGGATAGACTTTTCCCCGCAAAGGCCCCGTGGAGTGCGACCGCCGGGGGTAAACCTGCCCGTGGAGTGCGACCGCCGGGCGCCATCACCGAAAGGAACACCATGCCGCAAGCCGTGATCGTCGACGCGATCAGGACTCCGGTCGGACGAGCCTTCAAGGGCTCGCTCGCCACGCTGCGTCCCGACGAGACGCTCGCCTTCGCCGTCGACCAGGTGCTGGAGCGCAACCCGGGCGTCGATCCCGCGAGCGTCGAGGAGGTGATCGCCGGCTGCGGGCTCCCGCAGGGCCTTCAGGCCAACAACATCGGGCGGATCGCCGTGCTCCTATCCGAGAAGCTCGGTCAGGGGACCAACGGCTCGACGGTCTCGCGCTACTGCGCATCGGGGCTCGACGCGATCCGCATCGCCGCGAACCACGTCGTCGCGGGCCAGGGCGACACGTACGTTGCCGGCGGTGTCGAGTTCGTCTCGCGCTACAACGCCGCGCAGGAGGCCGGACACCCCGAGGACCAGAACGAGAAGCTCCAGGGGAAGGAGCCCGGGCAGCCCGACGCCTACATCGCGATGGGCCTGACGGCCGAGAACGTCGCGGAGCGCTACGGGGTCACGCGCGAGGCTCAGGACGAGTATGCGCAGCGCTCGCAGGAGCGGGCGGTCGCCGCGCAGGAGGCGGGCATCTTCGACCGCGAGATCGTCCCGGTCAAGCTCGCGGACGGAACCGAGGTCGCCAAGGACGACGGGCCTCGCGCCTCCTCCACGCTGGAGAAGCTGGCCTCGCTCGACCCGGCGTTCAAGCCCGGCGGGACCGTGACGGCCGGCAACTCGTGCCCGCTCAACGACGGGGCCGCGGCCGCGATCGTGATGAGCGACGAGAAGGCCGCCGAGCTCGAGCTGAAGCCGCGCGCCCGGATCATCACCGCCGCGACCTGGGGCAACGAGCCCGAGTACATGGGGGTGGCGCCGATCGGGGCGGTCAGGAAGGCGCTCGAGCGCGCCCGCATGACGATCGGCGACGTCGACGTCTACGAGCTCAACGAGGCGTTCGCGGCGCAGGTGCTGCCGATCGCCGAGGAGGTCGGGTTCGACTACGAGCGGCTCAACCCGCACGGCGGCGCGATCGCGCTCGGCCATCCGTTCGGGATGACCGGGGTGCGGATCATGACCACGCTGCTCAACGACCTCGACACGCTCGACGGCACGATCGGCCTGGAGACGATGTGCGTCGCCGGAGGCCAGGGCGAGGCGATGATCGTCGAGCGGCTGAGCTAGGCGCGGACTTGACAGCGGGCCCGGACGGGGGGAGGATCGACCCGTCCGGGCGGCTGGTCGCCCGGACCGGGGTCGATGTTCCGTTGCTCCGTGGGAGGAGGCCCCCGAGATGCTTGCCCGTTCGCACCGTCGCGGAGTCGCGACCGCCTTGGCGCTTGGCGCCTGCCTGCTGCTCGCCGCAGGCTGTGAGCCGCTGCTGAACGCGCCACCCGGCGGGGGTGAGACGCTCACCCAGACGTTCCGCTACGGGCCGTTCACGCTGGGCCCCCACGGCGAGGTGCAGGGCGCGCCGACGTCCGGAATGCCGCGTCCCGCGGGCGCCTTCGGACTGAAGAGCGCGAAGTTCGACGTCGTCGACGAGAACGGAGCTCCGGTCAGCGTCCACGACGTGCACCTGCATCACATCGTGATGACGACGCCGGCCCGCCGGGACGCGCTGTGCCCGACCAGGTCCGAGCGCTTCATGGGCTCCGGGATGGAGCGGACGCAGATCGCCATCCTGGGCCCGTACGCCTACCTGGTCGGCGCCAACGACCAGTGGGGCTCGATCTACCACGTGATGAACGAGACCGACCAGACCCGCAAGGTCTACATCCAGTACACGCTCGGCTACCAGCCCGGCGCGAACGCGACCAACTCGCGCCCCGTGCAGCCGCTGTTCCAGGACGCGACCGGGTGCGGGAACTCGACGTTCGACGTGCCGGGCGACGGCGGCCCCGGCAGCGTCTATGAGAAGTCGCGCACCTGGAAGGCGCCCGCGGACGGCATGGCCGTCTACAGCGGCGGTCACCTCCACGAGGGCGGTATCGACATCTCGCTGCGCGACTCGACGACCGACCACAACATCTGCACCGGCACGGCGACCTACCACACCAACCCCACGCACCTGGCGGCGATCAATCCCTGCGTGCTGCACGAGAAGATCGTCGGCGGCGAGGACTACACCGTCGTCGGACGCTACGACAACTCGGCACCGGTGCCCGACGCGATGGCGATCATGATGACCTACGTCTGGTGGGGGACGCAGTAGGGGAGGTCCCGGCCCGTTCTCCCGCCGAGCGCGAGGCTGATCCCGCTGAGCGGGATCAATGTGCATCTCGCGCTCGAGACGTGCCCGAATCCCCAGCGCGCCCGGCAGGATTCGAACCTGCGGCCTCTTGCTCCGGAGGCAAGCGCTCTATCCACTGAGCTACGGGCGCGGGCGGAGGGGCAGCCTAGCGCAGGGCCGGAGTGACGCCGCGGAGCCGGCGCGCCAGCCGCAGCACGGCGGGAGCGGTCGCGGCGGCGAGCGGCCCCAGCACCACGACGGCGTAGCGGGGGTCGTAGTTGGCGCCGGCCACCGACCCGAGCACCATGAGCCAGCCGGTGGCCCCGAAGACGATCACGCCCCACCGCTCGCGCCCGCGCGTGAGAGCCAGGCTCGCGATCGGCGCGAGCGCGAGGAGCAGCAAGACCCAGCCGCGGGTCATCGTGGCCCGGGAGAACGTGAGCAGCGCGGAGTCCGCGGCGATGGCGGGACCGCCCGCGTAGTGGTAGTAGGGCTTCGTCTGCTCGGTGACCACGGGCATGACATGCGTGGCGAAATCCAGGTAGCTCGGCACGCCGGGACTGCGGACGTACTGCTCGAGGTCGTGCCCGACAGCGGACAGGTACGCCGTCGGCTGCCCGGCGATTGCGGCCAGGGCGAACGATCGCAGTGCGCCGTCCCCGCCTGGCGGGGCGCCATACGCCCGCCACGCGGGGTTGGAGGGGTACCAGAGGTAGTAGTTGGTGCCCTGCCGTGCGCTCGCCGGTGTCGTCTCGCAAAGGCGCTCGGTACCGGCCGGAGGCGTGAAGTCGTGGCAGTCGGCGAACGGGGCCACCCGCGAGTAGAGCACCCGCCCACTCGACGGGGACACCGACACCTTGGGCGCGCCCGGCTCGCCTCCCAGCCAGACCAGGTAGAGGCCCAGCGCCGCCGTGGCGGCGAGCAGCCCGGCGCCGGCTGGGAGCAGGCGCTGCTTCCACCCGCGCGCCCCGCCTCCCCATCGGAGCAGGAGGAGCACGACGAGCATGACCGCCAGCAGCAGGCCCGTCGATTTGACCACTGTGGCGAGAGCCGCGAAGGCGCCTGCCGCCGCGCACCACCCGAGGCCGCCATCCCAGGCGCGGACGGCGGCGTAGCCATAGCCGGCGAGCGCGAACGCGAACAGGGTCTCGGTCATCAGCGTGTGCTCCAACACCAGCGCAAGCCCGTCGAGCAGCACGAACACCGCCGGGAAGAGCCCGGCGAGCCGCGATCCCGTCATTCGCGCCACGGCGAGGTAGAGCAGCAGCGCGGTTGCGACCCCCAGCGCGTGCTGCAGGAAGACCGTCCACGCGATGTCCGAGCTGAGGTGATGCGCGAGCCGGAGGAACAGCGGGTAGCCGGCCGGGTGCACCTGGTCTTGGCTGTACTGCCCCTGCGCGGTGGCGATGTACTGCCACGCGTCGCTGAAGCCGAGGAAGGCCGGGGGGCCTTCCAGGAGGAACCAGACCCTGATCGCGGCGCCCACGATGAACACGCCCACCACCACTCTCGCGGTGCGATCGCGCGGAACGGCAGCAAAGCGGGAGACGCTGCCGCGCATGGCGCGCGCAGCGTAACGGATGGCCGGGTAGCTTCCGGCGCCTGATGGACCTCTCGCTCTTCTTCGCCGGGACCGGCGGGTCGGTGCCGACCGCGCGGCGCGGCCTGCCCGCGCTGCTCGTGCGCCGCGGCGGGGAGCGGCTGCTGTTCGACTGCGGCGAGGGCACCCAGCGCCAGCTCCTGCGCTCGACGGGGCTGGCCGATCTCGACGACGTGTTCCTCACCCACTTCCACGCCGACCACTGGCTGGGCCTGCCGGGGATGCTCAAGACCTTCGACCTGCGCGACCGCCGGCGCCCGCTCACCGTCCACGGCCCGCGCGGGCTGCGCGGGCTGATGGACCTCGTCGCACGCGCCGCGGGGCGGACCCGCTATGAGGTGTTCGTCGACGAGCTCGAGCCCGGCCAGGTCGTCGAGCGCGACGGCTACGAGATCGCCCCGTTCGCGGTGGACCACCGGGAGGGGGCCGTCGGGTATGAGATCAGCGAGCCCGAGCGGCCCGGGCGCTTCGACGCCGAGGCGGCCGCGCGCCTCGGGGTGCAGCCGGGTCCCGCCTTCGGCCGCCTGGCCTCCGGGCACCCCGTGGGCGACGTGCGTCCGGAGCAGGTCGTCGGCCCGGCCCGACCCGGCCGGCTGATCGTGCTGAGCGGGGACACCGCTCCCTGCGAGGCGGTCGAGGAGGCGGCGCGGGGCGCCGACGTCCTCGTGCACGAGGCGACGTTCGCCCACGAGGAGGCCGAGCGCGCGCACGAGACCCGCCACTCCACCGCGACCCAGGCGGCGGCGCTCGCGAAGCGGGCCGGCGTCGGGATGCTGGCGCTCGTCCACGTCTCCACGCGCCACACCGGGCGCGAGATCCGGGAGGAGGCGCGCGAGACGTTCCCCGGCACGGTCGTGCCGCGCGACTTCGACACGATCGAGATCCCGTTCCCGGACCACGGGCCGCCGCGGCTCGTGCGCTGGGAGCACGAGCGCCCGCGCGCGCCAGCGTGAGCCCCGGGACCGGCGACACCCCGGCGGGCGCCCGCCGCGCCCGCTGCTACGCTGCGCGGCGTCCGTTCCTTTAACCCGGTCCCGAGAGGCCAGGAAGGAGCAGGTTGGAGCCCGAGACGGTCGTCCTCGACCGTGACGACATGCGGCGCAGCCTCGTGCGCGTCGCCCACGAGATCGTCGAGAAGAACCCCGCCGGGGACCTCGCGATCGTCGGCATCCACCGGCGCGGGGCGCTGCTCGCGCGCCGCATCCACGCGCTGGTCGGCGAGCTGCGCGGCGCGCCGTTGCCGCTCGGCGACCTCGACATCAGCTTCTACCGCGACGACATCGCCACGCGCGGGGCGACCGGGCCGGTCGTCCACTCCACGCACCTGGACTTCCCGCTGGACGGCCGCACCGTGATCGTGGTCGACGACGTGCTCTACACCGGCCGCACTGCGCGCGCCGCGATCGACGCGATCTTCGACTACGGGCGCCCCGCGCGGGTCCAGCTCGCCGTGCTCGCCGACCGCGGCCACCGCGAGCTCCCGATCCGCCCCGACTACATCGGGAAGAACCTGCCGACCGGTCGCGGGGACCGCGTCAACGTCCGCGTCGAGGAGCTCGACGGGGTGGACGAGGTGACGATCCGCCCCGGGCCGGATGCCCCGGCGGTGCGCGAGGCGGAGGCGGCATGAGGCACCTGCTGTCGATCGAGGACCTCGACCGCGCCGCGATCGAGCGGATCCTGGATCGCGCGGCGTCCTTCGCGGAGGTCTCGGGACGCGAGATCAAGAAGGTGCCCGCGCTGCGCGGGCGCACGATCGTCAACCTCTTCTACGAGGCGTCGACGCGCACCTCGTCGTCGTTCGAGCTCGCCGCCAAGCGGCTGTCGGCCGACGTGGTCTCGGTCCGCTCATCCGGCTCGTCGGTCGAGAAGGGCGAGTCGCTCAAGGACACCGTCGCGACGCTGTCCGCCTACGAGCCCGCCGCGATCGTCATCCGCTCCCCGCACGCCGGCGCGGCGAACCTCGTCGCCTCCTGGACTCCCGCGGCGGTCGTGAACGCGGGCGACGGCAAGCACGAGCACCCGACGCAGGCGCTGCTCGACGTCTACACGCTGCGCGAGCGGATCGGCGCGCTGGACGGCGTGCGCGTCTGGATCGTCGGCGACGTGCTGCACTCCCGCGTCGCGCGCTCCGGCGTCCTCGCGCTGCGGCGGATGGGGGCGGAGGTGACGGTCGCCGGGCCGCCCACGCTCATGCCGCGCGGCTTCGGGGAGGCGTTCGGCTGCGCGGTGGAGCCGACGCTCGAGCGGATCGGCGAGGCCGACGTCGTCTACGCGCTGCGCCTGCAGCGCGAGCGCATGCGCGACGCCTACGTCCCTTCCCTGCGCGAGTACGCGACCCGCTACGGGATCGACTCGGGCCGCGTGCGCCCGGACCAGATCGTCATGCATCCCGGGCCGGTGAACCGCGGCGTGGAGATGTCGGGGGAGGTGATCGACTCGCCCCAGGCGCTGATCACGCGCCAGGTGGAGGCGGGCGTCGTCGTCCGGATGGCGGTGCTCTACGAGCTGCTGGCCGGGGCCGGAGCGAGCGCGGAGCCCGAGGCGGTGGCGGTGTGACCGCGCGCCTGCACAGGCGTCCCGCCGCCCCGGCGACGGTGCTGATCCGCGGCGCGCACGCGCTCGACCCGCGCACCGCGCTCGACGAGCCCGCCGACGTGCTGGTGCGCGACGGCGAGATCGCGGAGATCGGGGCGCCCGGCGCGCTCGAGGCGGCCGCGGGCGCCGAGGCGATCGACGCCGAGGGCGCTCACCTGCTGCCCGCGTTCGTGGACCCGCACGTCCACCTGCGCACGCCGGGGCAGGAGCACAAGGAGGACATCGCGACCGGCACCGCGGCCGCCGCCGCCGGCGGCTACTGCGCGATCGCGGCGATGCCCAACACCGACCCGGTCCTCGACGACGCCACCGGCCTGCGCGCGCTCGCGCAGGCGGCCGGGCACGAGGCCGCCGTGCCCACGGGCTTCTTCGCGGCGATCACGCGCGGGCTGGCCGGCGAGGAGCTGACCGAGATGGCCGAGCTGCGCGACGCGGGGGCGCTCGGCTTCACCGACGACGGCATGCCGGTCTCCAGCGCCGGGATGCTGCGCCGCGCGCTCCAGTACCAGCGGCTGTGCGGCGGCGTGCTGGCGCTGCATGAGGAGGACCCGGCGCTGTCGGGCTCCGGGGTGATGCACGAGGGGCCGGTCTCGGCCGCGCTCGGACTGGCGGGCATCCCGCCGGCGTCCGAGTCGACGATGGTCGCGCGCGACGCGACCCTGGCCGCCTACGAGGACGGGCGCGTGCACTTCCAGCACCTCTCCTGCGTCGGGTCGGTCGCGGCGCTCGCCGCGGCGCGCGCGGACGGCGCCCGGGTCAGCGGCGAGGTCTCGCCCCACCACCTGACGCTCACCGACGAGGCGGTCCGCTCGCTCGACAGCCGCTTCAAGATGAACCCGCCGCTGCGCTCCGAAGAGGACCGCCTCGCGCTGCTCGACGCGCTGCGCTCCGGGACGATCGAGATGATCGCCACCGACCACGCGCCGCACGCCCGCCACGAGAAGGAGGTGCCGTTCGAGGCCGCGCCGATGGGCACGACGGGGCTCGAGACGGCCTTCGCGATCCTGCACACCGAGCTCGTGGTCCCCGGGTCGCTGCCGCTCGGCGTGCTGGTGGAGCGGATGACCGCCGGAGCCGCGCTGCTCGAGATGGCGCCGCCGCGGATCGAGGCCGGCGCCCCGGCGAACCTCGTGCTCGCCGACCTCGACGAGGAGTGGGTCGCCGGCGAGGACGGCTACGCCAGCCGCTCGGAGAACTGCTGCTTCGACGGCCGGCGGCTGCGCGGCCGGGTGCTGGCGACGATCGCGGCCGGGGTGGTCGCGTACCGGGCGCAGAGCCTCGCGCGCCGCGCCGCCGGGGCCGGGGCCGCCGCGTGACCGCCCGCCTGCTCGACCGCTCACGCAGCGCGCTCGTCGTGGTCGACGTCCAGGAGGCGTTCCGGCCCGCGGTCACGGGGTTCGACGAGGTCGTGGCGAACGTCTCGGTGCTGGCGCGGGGCGCCCGCGAGGTGGGCGTGCCGGTGATCGTCACCGAGCAGTACCCGCGCGGGCTGGGGGAGACGGTGCCGGAGCTCGCGGAGGCGCTCGGCGGCGTCCCCAGGGTCGAGAAGACCGTGTTCTCCGCGGCGCGCGCGGACGGCTTCGACCTCGCCGGGCGCGAGCAGGCGCTCGTGTGCGGGATCGAGGCGCACGTCTGCGTCAGCCAGACCGTTCACGACCTGCTGGAGCGGGGCGTCGAGGTCCACGTCGCGGCCGACGCCGTCGCCTCGCGCGCGCCGGAGAACCGCGAGGTCGGGCTGCGCAAGATGGCCGAGAGCGGGGCGATCCTCTCCTCGACCGAGACGGCCCTCTTCGAGTGGCTGGAGCGCGCCGGGACGCCCGAGTTCAAGTCGGTTCAGGCGCTCGTGCGGTGAGCGCCTACCTGCTGCTCGAGGACGGGACGCGCTTCGACGGCGAGGCGTGCGGCGCCGCGGCCGAGGCGGTCGGCGAGGTGGTCTTCACCACCTCGATGTCCGGCTACCAGGAGTCGATGACCGATCCCTCCTACGCGGGCCAGCTGATCACGTTCACGGTGCCGCACGTGGGCAACTACGGCGTCGCCGCCTCCGCGATGGAGTCCGACCGCGTCCACGCCCGCGCGGCGATCATGCGCGAGGCGGTCAACGACGAGCACGCCGCCGGCGCTGAGGGCGGCTGGCTCGACTGGCTGCGCGACTGCGGGATCCCCGGCATCACGGGTGTCGACACGCGCGCGCTCGTGCGCCACATCCGCGACCGCGGCGCGATGCGGGGCGGGCTCTTCGCGGCCGCCACGCCGCCGGATCGTGCGCGGGAGCTGATCGACGCCGAGCCGCCGATGACCGGGCGCGACCTCGCCCGGGAGGTCACACCCGAGCGGCCGGTCGTGCTCGAGCCCACGGGCGGCGGGCCGGGCGGCCCCGCGATCACCGTGATCGACACCGGGATCAAGGACTCGATCGTGCGCAACCTGCGCGCGCGCGGCGCGCGCCTGGAGCTGCACCCCTGCACCGCGAGCGCCGACGAGCTGCTGGCGACCGGCGCCGACGCGTACTTCCTCGCCAACGGGCCGGGCGACCCGGCCGCGCTCGGCTACGTGGTGGAGACCCTGCGCGGGCTGGTCGGCCGCGCGCCCGTCTACGGCATCTGCCTCGGCCACCAGCTCCTCTGCCGCGCCGTCGGACTGGACACCTACAAGCTTCCGTTCGGGCACCGCGGCGCGAACCATCCCGTCAAGGACCTGACGACGGGGCGCATCGAGATCACCGCGCAGAACCACGGCTTCGCGGTGCTGGGCCCGGGCGGGGAGCGGACCATCGACCGCGACGAGCCGGTGCGCTGGGAGACCGACTTCGGCGTGGCGGAGCTCACGCACCTGAACCTCTACGACCGCACCGTCGAGGGCCTCGAGCTGCGCGACGCGCGCGGCGCGACGGTCCAGTACCACCCGGAGGCCGGGCCGGGGCCGCACGACTCCGTCCACCTCTTCGACCGCTTCGTGCGCGAGATCTCCGCTGCGCGGGCCGCCGCCTGACCGTGCCGCGCCGCGACGACATCCGCCGGATCCTGGTGATCGGCAGCGGCCCGATCGTGATCGGGCAGGCGGCCGAGTTCGACTACTCGGGCACGCAGGCCTGCAAGGTCCTGATGGAGGAGGGCTACGAGATCGTCCTGGTGAACTCGAACCCGGCGACGATCATGACCGACCCCGGGTTCGCCCACGCGACCTACGTCGAGCCGCTGCTCCCCGGGCCCGTCGCGCATGTGATCGCCAAGGAGCGGCCCGACGCTCTGCTGCCGACGCTCGGCGGCCAGACCGCGCTCAACCTCGCCAAGGCGCTCCACGAGGACGGGACGCTGGAGCGCCACGGGGTCGAGCTGATCGGGGCCAACTACGACGCGATCCACCGCGCCGAGGATCGCGAGCTGTTCCGCGACACGATGCGGGGCGCGGGTCTGCGGGTTCCCCGCAGCGCGATCGCGACGAGCGTCGGGGAGGCGCGCGCGGCCGCCGGCGAGGTCGGCCTGCCCGCGATCGTGCGGCCCGCGTTCACGCTGGGTGGCCGCGGGGGCGGCGTCGGGCGCACGCCGGAGGAGTTCGAGCGGATCGTCGAGCGCGGCCTGGCGGCGTCGCCGATCTCGCAGGTGCTGATCGAGGAGTCGGTTCTCGGCTGGGGCGAGTTCGAGATGGAGGTGATGCGCGACCGCGCCGACAACGTCGTGATCGTCTGCTCGATCGAGAACCTCGACCCGATGGGCGTGCACACCGGCGACTCGGTCTGCGTCGCTCCGCAGCAGACGCTGACCGACGCGGCCTACCAGCGGCTGCGCGACCAGTCGATCGCGGTGATCCGCGCGGTCGGGGTGGAGACCGGCGGCTCGAACGTGCAGTTCGCGGTGAGTCCCGAGACCGGCGAGGTCGTCGTGATCGAGATGAACCCGCGCGTGTCGCGCTCCTCCGCGCTGGCCTCGAAGGCGACCGGCTTCCCGATCGCGAAGATCGCCGCCCGCCTGGCCGTCGGCTACACGCTCCAGGAGATCCCCAACGACATCACGCGGCGCACGCCCGCGAGCTTCGAGCCGGCGCTGGATTACGTGGTCACCAAGTGGCCGCGCTTCGCGTTCGAGAAGTTCCCCGGCAGCGACGCGGGGCTGACGACGCACATGAAGTCGGTCGGCGAGGCGATGGCGATCGGGCGCACGTTCCGCCAGTCCTTCGCGAAGGCGATGCGCTCGCGCGAGCTCGACCAGCGGGTCACGCTTCCCGAGGACGACGGGGCGCTCCTCGACGCGCTCGAGGCGCCCGGACCCGACCGCTTCGACCTCGTGCTCGAGGCGCTTCGCCGCGGCCTGCCCGCCTCCGAGGTGCACGCGCGCACGAGCATCAACCCGTGGTTCCTGCGCGAGCTGTCGTCGCTCGCGCGCGACCCGCAGGCGCCGTTCGAGGGCGAGCGCACGTTCCGCGCCGTCGACACCTGCGCGGCCGAGTTCGAGGCCTCCACGCCGTACTTCTACTCCGGCTGGGAGCGGCCGCCGTCGGGCGGGGAGCCGGCGCACGAGGCTCGCCGCGGCGAGCGGCCGAGCGTGGTCATCCTGGGCTCGGGACCGAACCGCATCGGGCAGGGCATCGAGTTCGACTACTGCTGCGTCCACGCCGCGCAGGCCGTGCGCGCCGGCGGGCGCGACGCCGTGATGGTCAACTGCAACCCGGAGACGGTCTCGACCGACTACGACACCTCCGACCGGCTCTACTTCGAGCCGCTGACGCTCGAGGACGTGCTCGCGGTCTGCGAGCTCGAGCGCCCGGAGGGCGTGATCTGCCAGTTCGGCGGCCAGACGCCGCTGAAGCTGGCGGCCGGGCTCGAGGAGGCGGGCGTGCCGATCCTGGGCACGCCGGTGGAGGCGATCGACCTCGCCGAGGACCGCGGGCGCTTCGGCGAGCTGCTGGGAGAGCTGGGCCACCAGGCGCCGCCGTACGCGACCGCGAACTCGCCGGAGCAGGCGCTGTCCGCGGCGCCGGATGTCGGCTTCCCGTTGCTCGTGCGTCCCAGCTACGTGCTCGGCGGGCGCGCGATGGAGATCGTCTACTCGATCGAGGACCTCGCCGACTACCTGCGCCGGGTGGACGCCGGCGCGGCCGGCGGCGGGCGCGAGATCTTCCTGGACCGCTTCCTCGAGGACTCGATCGAGGTCGACGTCGATGCGCTCTGCGACGGGCGCGAGGTGTGGATCGGCGGGGTGATGCAGCACGTCGAGGAGGCCGGGATCCACTCCGGGGACTCGGCCTGCGTGCTGCCGCCGCACTCGCTGTCGGCCGAGATGCGCGAGCGGGTGGGCGCCTGGACGGCCGCGATCGCGCTGCGACTCGGGGTGATCGGCCTGATCAACGTCCAGTTCGCGATCCAGGGCCCGGAGCTCTACGTGATCGAGGCCAACCCGCGCGCGTCCCGGACCGTCCCGTTCGTCTCCAAGGCGACCGGTCAACCGCTCGCGCGGCTCGCGTGCCGGCTGATGCTCGGCGAGCGGATCGCGGACCTGGACCTGCCGGCCGACCCGACGGGCGGTCACGTGAGCGTCAAGGAGGCGGTCATGCCGTTCGACCGTTTCGCGGGGGCCGATGCGCTGCTCGGGCCGGAGATGCGCGCGACGGGCGAGGTGATGGGGATCGCCCCGGACTTCCCGACCGCGTTCGCCAAGGCGCAGGCCGCCGCCGGCGCGCGACTTCCGCTCGAGGGCACGGTGTTCATCACCGTGACCGACGGTGACAAGGTGCTGGCGGGCGCGCTCGCGACCCAGCTCCACGACCTCGGGTTCCACGTGGTCGCGACCCGCGGCACCGCCCAGGCGCTGAGCCGGATGGGCATCCCGGTGGAGACCCTGAACAAGATCGGCGAGGGCTCGCCCCACGTGGTGGATCGCATCGAGGCCGGCGACGTGGACCTGGTCATCAACACGCCGACCGGCTCGGGGGCGCGCGGCGACGGCTGGGAGATCCGCTCGGCCGCGGTCGCACGCGGCATCCCGTGCATCACGACGATGGCCGGCGGGGTGGCGGCCGCGCGCGCGATCCGCGCCGCGCGCGCGGGCGAGGCGCCGGTCACCTCGCTCCAGGAGCTCCACGGCGCCGGCGCCGCCGCCGAGCCCGTAGCGTGAGCGCCGCGCCGGCTCCCCGCGCGCCGGCCCCGCCCCGGCGGCGACGCGCGGCGGTCACCGCGCGCCGCGAGCACGGTCCCTATGCGGTGCTCGAGGTCGAGGACGGGGCGGGGCCGGCCCCGCGAGCCGGCCAGTTCCACATGCTCGCCGCGGTCGAGCGCTGGGGCGGGGGGGAGGACGAGCGCCCGTTCCTGCCCCGCGCCTTCAGCGTCCTGCGCGCCCCCGCTCCGGGACGGCTCGAGTTCCTGCTCGAGGTGGTCGGCCCCGGCACCGCGCGCCTCGCCGAGCTCGGCCCCGGCGACGGGCTGTGGCTGCTCGGGCCGCTGGGCGCCGGGTTCGCGCCGCCCGGGCCGGACCGCAGCGCACTGCTGGTCGGCGGCGGCGTGGGCATCGCGCCGCTCGCGATCTGGCAGGACGAGCTGCTCGCCGCCGGCCGGGCCGCGCCCGCGCTCGCCGGCTTCAGGGACGCCCGCCACGCCGCGGGCGCGGCGCTCCTGCACGAGCCCCTGATCGCGACCGACGACGGCTCCGCCGGGCACGGGGGCCTTGTCACCGAGCTGCTCGAGCGGCGTCTCGCCGGCGAGCCCTCGCACGCCGTCTACGCCTGCGGCCCCCCGGCGATGCTGGAGGCGGTGCGCGCCCTGTGCGCCGAGCGCGGGGTGCCGGCCCAGCTCGCGCTGGAGTCGGGGATGGCGTGCGGCTACGGCGCGTGCTTCGGCTGCGCGGTCCCGACCCGCGACGGTTACGTGCGCCTGTGCGTTGACGGGCCGGTGCTGGACGCCGCGGCGCTCGAGACGGCGCTCGTCGCGGGGGCGGGGCGCTGAGCGCGGGCGCGGCAGGCCGGGGCCCGGTGCGCTTCTGCGGCATCGAGCTCGCGCACCCCGTGATCAACGGCTCGGGCACGTTCGACGCGATCGCCGCGCACAGGGCGTTCGGCGACGCGCTGCTGGCCGAGTTCCCGTTCGCCGCGTTCGTGTCGAAGACCGTCACGCTGCAACCGCGCCAGGGCAACCCGCCGCCGCGGCTGTGGGAGCTCCCCGCCGGGCTGATGAACTCGATCGGCCTGCCGAACAAGGGTCTCGAGCGCTACCTCGCCGAGGACCTTCCGTGGCTTGCGGCGCGGCTGCCGGTGCCGCTGGTCGTGAACGTGATGGGGTTCGGGCGCGAGGAGGTGGCGACGCTGGTGGAGGCGTTCGCGCCGCGCGAGGAGGTCGCCGCGCTGGAGCTCAACGTCTCGTGTCCCAACGTGGAGACCGGCCTGATCATGGGCGCCGACCCCGGCGAGGTCGCGGGGCTGCTGGAGCGGGTGCGGCCGCTCACGGCCAAGCCGCTGATCGTGAAGCTGACGCCCAACGCGACCGATCCGGGCGCGGTCGCCGAGGCGGCGGCGGCCGCGGGCGCCGACGCGCTGTCGCTGATCAACACGATCGTCGGCACGGCGCTGCATCCCCGCACCGGGACCCCGTGGCTTGGCGGCGGGACCGGCGGGGTGTCGGGGCCGGCGGTGCGCGCGATCGCGCTGGCCCAGGTGCGGGACGTCGCGCAGCGCACCGGAATGCCGATCGTCGGGATGGGCGGCGTCCAGTCCGGGAGCCACGCGCTTGACATGATCCGCGCGGGCGCGACCCTTGTCGGCGTAGGCACCGAGAGCTTCCGCGATCCGGGTGCCGCGGCGCGCATCCGCGAGGAGCTGGCGGAGGCCGCCGAGGCCGCCGACGGGGTCCGTTTCGCGCCCGGAGCGGGTCATGCCCGCTGAAGCGACGCTCCACGTCCCTGCACCTGAGGTCGAGGTCGAGACGGATTTGGCGAAATTGCCTCCCGCCGGTCTTGATCGGCCGGGGCACATCGCTAGTATCGCCGCCCATGCCGCCGGTGAGCGAGCCCCTGACGAAGCCCTCGGCGGCACCCGAGCGCTCCCTCGTCCAGCGTATGGATGCGCTCCAGCGGGCGAACGCGATCCGCAGCCGCCGCGCCCAGCTCAAGCGCGATCTCAAGGCCAAGAAGACGACGATCCACGAGCTGCTGCTGGACCCGCCCGAGTACGTCGCGACCGCGAAGGTCTTCGACATGCTGCTCGCCGTGCCGAAGTACGGCCGCGTGAAGGCGAACAAGATCCTCACGACGTGCCGCATCTCGCCGAGCAAGACCATCGGCGGGCTCTCCGAGCGCCAGCGCGCGGAGCTCGTCCAGATGCTGCGAAGCTAGCCACGGACCTGCGCGGCCGCGGGTGTCCCGCGTCTTCGTGATCACCGGCCCCTCGGGCGTCGGCAAGGGAACCCTGATCCGCGGGCTGCTCGAGCGCGTGCCGGGGCTCGAGCTCTCGGTGTCGGCGACGACCCGCGCGCCGCGCTCCGGCGAGGTGGACGGCGTCGACTACCACTTCCTCGGGCCGGACGACTTCCAGCGCCGGGTCGCGGCGGGCGAGTTCCTCGAGCACGCCGCCTACTCCGGCCGGCGCTACGGGACGCTGCGCTCGGAGGTCGAGCGCAGGCTGCGCGAGGCGCGCGGGGTCGTGCTCGAGATCGAGGTGCAGGGGGCACGCCAGGTGCGCGAGGCGCTCCCGGGCGCGTTCCAGATCTTCGTCGCCCCGCCGTCGCTCGACGCGCTGCGCGCGCGCCTGGTGGGCCGCGGGACCGACGACCCGGATCAGGTGGCCGAGCGGCTGCGCACCGCGGAATCCGAGCTCGAGGCGCAGAACGAGTTCGAGGCGAAGCTCTGCAACGACCGGCTCGAGACGACCGTCGCCGAGCTCGCCCTGATGGTCGAGCGGCGGCTAGACTCCTGCGACACGACCGGAAAGGCCGACCCCCAGTGATCTCCCCCCGCCTCGACGCGCTGCTCGAGCACGTCGACTCGAACTACGCCAGCGTGATCGTCGCCGCCAAGCGCGCGCGGCAGATCAACAGCTACTACCACAACCTCGGCGAGGGCACGTTCGACGAGTACCCGCCGCCGATGGTCGAGACCCACTCCAAGAACTACCTCACGATCGCCCTCGAGGAAGTCGCGCGGGGCAAGATCAAGTACGACTACCGGTAGGCGCGGCCGCGGGGGCCCGCGCTCCCGGCCCGAGCACGGAGGCGACGCGATGGCCCGGATCCTCCTAGGTGTGACCGGCGGCATCGCCGCCTACAAGGCGGTGGAGCTCGCGCGCCTGGCCACGCTCGCCGGGCATGCCGTGCGCGTGGTGCAGACCGAGGCGAGCCTGCGGTTCGTCGGCCGTGAGACGTTCGCCGCGATCACCGGCGCGCCCGTTCTGGTCTCCGGGCTGGAGGCGGACCCGGCGCGCGGCGCCTATCCGGGCGATCCGCTCCCCGGGCACGACCCGATCACCCACCTGGCGCTCGTCGAGCGCGCCGACGTGTTCGCGATCGCGCCGGCCTCGGCGAACACGCTGGCCAAGCTCGCCGCCGGGCTGGCGGACAACCTGCTCACCGAGGCAGCGCTGGCCGCCCGCACGCCGGTGCTCGTCGCGCCCGCGATGAACGATCGGATGTGGGCGCACCCGGCGACGGTCGCCAACGTGGCGCTGCTGCGCGAGCGCGGTGTCGTCGTGATCGAGCCGGGCGAGGGCGCGCTCGCGTCACGCGGCGAGCATGGCCCGGGCCGCCTCGCCGAGCCGGCCGCGATCCTCGCGGCGATCGAGTCCGCGGCCGGCGCGGGCGCGCGCGGGCGCCCGTGGGACGGGCTTCGGGTGCTGGTCAGCGCGGGCGGCACGCGGGAGCCGATCGACGCGGTGCGCTACGTCGGCAACCGCTCCTCCGGCCGCATGGGGGTCGCGCTCGCCGCCGGCGCGGCGGCGCGCGGCGCGGAGGTCACGCTGGTCGCGGCCAACCTCGGGGTCGACGCGCCCGCGGGCGTCGACGTCGTCGCGGTCGAGACAGCCGCGGAGCTCGAGCGGGCATGCTCGCGCGCCTTCGAGCGCTGCGACGTGCTGCTGATGGCGGCGGCGGTCTCCGACTTCCGGCCCGCGAGCCCGGCGGCCGGGAAGCTGAAGAAGTCCGGCGGCCCCCCCGCGCTGGACCTGGAGGCGGCGCCCGACGTGCTCGCCGGCCTCGCCGCGCGCCGCCGCCCCGGCCAGACGCTCGTCGGGTTCGCGGCTGAGCACGGGGAGGGCGCGATCGCGCACGGGCGGGCGAAGCTCGGGCGCAAGCGCCTGGACGCCGTCGTGGTGAACGACGTCGGCGCGCCCGGCATCGGGTTCGAGTCGCCCGAGAACGAGGTGACGATCGTCACCCGCGACGGTGAGCGCCACGTCGCGCGCGCGCCGAAGGGCGAGATCGCGGAGGCGGTGCTCGACGAGGTCGAGCGCCTGCGCGCCGCGGCGGAGGAGAACGTTGGAGCCCCTGGACCAGCTTCCGAGGATCGACCCGCGCGAGCGTGAGGCCGCGGCCGCCGTGGCGCGCCGCGTCGCGGCGAACGTCCGGCGCGCCGTCCAGGTGCGCGAGGAGACGCTCGACCACGTCGTGTTCGCCCTGCTGGCGGAGGGGCACGTGCTGGTCGAGGACCACCCTGGGGTCGGCAAGACGGCGCTCGCCCGCGCGCTCGCCCGCTCGCTCGACGTCCGCTTCGCGCGCATCCAGTGCACCGCCGACCTGCTGCCCGCCGACGTCGTGGGCACGAGCGTCTTCGACCAGCAGGAGGGCTCGTTCGAGTTCCGGCCGGGGCCCGTGTTCGCGAACGTCGTGCTGGTCGACGAGATCAACCGGGCCTCGCCCAAGACCCAGTCGGGCCTGCTCGAGTGCATGCAGGAGCGCCGGGTGACGGTTGACGTGCACACGCACGAGCTCGCGCGGCCGTTCCTGGTGCTGGCGACGCAGAACCCGCTCGAGTACGAGGGCACCTATCCGCTGCCGGAGGCGCAGGTGGACCGCTTCATGGTGCGCATCCACCTCGGCTACCCGGCCGCGGCGGACGAGTCCGCGATGCTGGCCGAGCACGCGGCCGGCGACCGGGTGCTCGACCTCGGCCCGGTCGTCACCGCCGCCGACGTGCTGGCCGCCCAGGACGCGGCCACCCGCGTCCTCGCCTCGCAGGCGCTGCGCGACTACGTCGTGGCGCTGCTGCGGCGCACGCGGGAGGATCCGCGCGTCGAGCTGGGCGCCAGCCCGCGCGCCGGCCTGATGCTGCTGCGCGCGGCGAAGGCCCGCGCGATGGTGGAGGGCCGCGACCACGCGCTGCCCGACGACGTCCAGGCGCTCGCGACGCCGGTGCTCGCGCACCGGCTCGTGCCCGCGCCCGAGGCCGCCGACGGCGCGGCCGTCGAGGTCGGACGGGACGCGATCGCGTCCACGGCCGCGCTCTAGCGCGATGGATCGCGCCGCCGGCACCGCGCTGCTCGGGGTGGCGCTGGCGCTCGCTGCCGCGACGTTCGGGGCGCAGGCGCTGTACGTGCCGGGCGTGGGCCTTTTGCTGCTCGGCGCGGTCGCCGGCGGATGGGTACGCCTCGCCGCCCGGTCGGCGCGCATCGTGCGGGCGCCACTCCCCGCGCGGGTGGTCGAGGGCGAGCCGCTCGAGCTCCGGATCGAGGTGCGCGCCGGCGCGGCGGGCCTGCCCGGTGGGGAGGTCTGCGATCCGGCGCTCTCGCGGCCGCTCCCGCTGCGCCCGACCGGCCAGGCGCGACGCGGGCTGCGCGGGACCATCAGCTTCGCGCGCCGCGGCATGCGCGAGCTCGGCGCGCCGGAGCTGCGGCTCGCCGACCCCCTGGCGCTCGCCGAGCGCCGGGTCGCGGGATCCGGTCGCGCCGCCGTGCTGGTGCTGCCGCGGATCGAGCCGGTGAGCGCGGCCGGCGGGGGAGGGCTCTCGCGTGCCGGGCTCGGGCGTCCCGGCGGCGCCGAGGAGGCGCTCGAGATCGACGGCCTGCGCCCCTACCGCGAGGGCACGCCCGCGTCGCGCATCCACTGGCCCGCGCTCGCCCGCGGACGCGGCCTCGTGGAGCGGCGGCTGCGCGCGGAGTCCGAGGATCGGCCGCTGGTCGTGCTCGACGCGCGCGGGCCCGGCGGCGAGGCGGGGGAGGAGGCGCTCGACGCGGCTGTCCGCGCGGCGGCCTCGCTCGCCCGCGCGCTCGCGGCGGCCGGCGGCTGTGACCTGCTGCTGCCCGGCGAGCGCCGGGCGGCGACGCTCGACACCGGCCTGGGCGGCTGGCCCGCGGCGCACGCGCGGCTCGCCCTGGTAGCGCGTACGGCCTGCCCCCCGCTGCTGCGAGGGCCGCTGCGGCGCGGCGCCCTCGTGTACGTCGCGGCGTCGCGGCTCGAGCGGCTGCCCCCGGAGGCGGTCGCGCTCGCGCGCGGTCCGGCGCTGCTCGTCGTGCCCGGCGGCCTGCCGGGGCGGGCGGCCGCGTTCGAGGTCGCGGGGTGCCGCGGCTACGCCGCCGGCGGGCGGCGCGGGTCCGGCGCGCGCTCGAGGGAGGCGGTCGCATGAGCGCGATCGCGGGCGCCCGCCGCACCGCCCGGCCGCCCGGGGCGAGCCGGAAGGGCGGCAGGCCCGCGGCGCGGCGGCGGCCCTGCGCCTGGCCGCGCTCGCGGCGCTCGGATGCTTCGGCGCGATCCGCTGGGCCGCGCTCGTGGAGCCGCCGGCGACGGGCGCGATGCTCGCGTTCGTCGCCGCCGCGCTGGCCGCGACGGCCGGAGGGGCTGCGCTCGCGCGGGCGGCGGCGCCTCGCGTCCCGCCCTCCGCGGCGCGCTGGGCGGCGGGCGCCACGGCGCTCGCCGTGGCGGCGGCCGGGCTGCTGGCGGCCGGGGTTCCGGCGCGCATGCTGCTGCCGGCGGGGTGGGACGGGCTCATGACCGGGGTCGCGCAGGGCATGCGCGACCTCCCGTCCACCGAGGTGCCGTACGCGGGCGTGGACCCGTGGACCCGGAGCGCCGTGCTTCTCTGCGGCGTCGCCCTGCTCGGCGCTGGCCTCGCCGCCGGCCGCGCGGGAGGCGGCGACCGGCGCAGGCTGCTCGCCGCGGTCCCCCTGCTGGTCGTCGCCGCCGTGCCGGAGACCGTGCTCGCCTCGCCCGGGGCGTCGCTGCGCGGCGCCGCGCTGCTCTTTCTCCTGGTCGCCTTCCTGCGCGCCGACCGGCTGCCGCCGCGCAGGCTGCCGCTCGCCGCGGCGGCGGTGGCCGCGGCCGCGCTCGGCGGGGCGCTCGCCGCGCCGCGACTGCACGCGGGCGCCGGCTGGCTCGACTACCGGGCGATCGCCGACTCGCTCTCCGGCGGCTCGCCCGCCACGTTTGAGTGGGACCACCGCTACGGCCCGCTCGACTGGCCCCGGGACGGGCGGGAGGTGTTGCGCGTGCGCGCCGAGCCGGGCGCCTACTGGAAGGCCGAGAACCTGGACCGCTTCGACGGCTTCGCGTGGCGGCGGCTGCGCAGCGTCGGCGCCACGGACCCCGAGGCGGAGCTCCCCCGCACGCCCAGGCGCGCGTGGGTCCAGACCCTGCGGGTGACCGTGCGGGGGATGGAGACGAGCGACCTCGTTGCGGCCGGCACGGCGCTCGCCGTCTCGCACGCTCCCCACGAGGCGGTGACGAGCGGGAGCCCGGGGACGTGGCGCTCGGCCGCGCCGCTGCGCTCCGGGAACGCGTGGCTCGCGCGCGTCTACGTGCCGCGGCCGACCCCGGCGCAGCTCGAGCGCGCGGGAACCGCCTACCCCGGCCTCTTCCAGCAGTACCGCACGCTGGGCATGCCGGATGGCGCCAGCGAGGTCGTCTTCCCGGCGTTCGGCGCCCCCGGCGCCCCGTCGGCCGCCGGTGCGGTGCCGTTCGGCACCGACGCCGTGCGGCTGCTCGAGTCCTCGCCCTACGCCGGGGCCTACCGCCTCGCCCGGCGCCTCGCGCGGGCCTCGGCGACGCCGTACGAGCTCGTGCGGCGGATCGAGCGCCGCCTCGCCGAGCCGCCCTTCCGCTACGACGAGGACCCGCCCGTGAGCCAGGTGCCGCTAGCCACGTTCCTGCGGGACGGTCGCGGCTACTGCCAGCAGTTCGCGGGCGCGATGGCGCTGCTGCTGCGCATGGGCGGGGTGCCCGCCCGTGCGGTCGCCGGCTTCGCGCCCGGCGAGTACGACCGCGCCCGGCGCGAGTGGGTGGTGACCGACCTCGACGCCCACTCCTGGGTGGAGGCGTGGTTCCCGGGGATCGGCTGGGCGACCTTCGACCCGACGCCGTCCGCGGCGCCGGCGCTCTCGGGCCCGGCGGGGCGCGGCCGGCTGCTCCCGACGGGAGCGGCCGACGTCCAGGGCGGCGATCCGCGCAGCGACCCCGCCGCCCGCCGGCGCGCGGCCGCGGCACGCTCCGGCGAGCAGGGGCTCCCGTGGGCGCCGGCCGCGGCCGTGGTCGCGCTGGCCGGGCTGGCCGGCTGGGCGCTGGCGCGCCGCCGTCGCCGCCCGGACGGCGACCGGGACCCGCTGCTCGCCGAGCTCGAGCGCGCGCTGCGGCGCAGCGGGCGGCCGCCGGCGACCTCGACCACCCTGCGCGCGCTCGAGCGGCGGCTCGCCGCCGCGCCGCAGGCCGCCGGCTACGTGGCGGCGGTGAGCGCCCGGCGCTACGCGGGCGGCGGGCCCCCGCCGACGGCAGCGCAGCGACGGGCGCTGCGCGACGAGCTCGGCCGCGGCCTGGGGCCGCTGGGCCGCCTGCGCGCCCTGTGGGCGCTCCCGCCGCGCGTGCGACGCCCGGACGCGGGGTGAACGCGGCCGCGCTCGGGTGCTTGGGGCCGGGCCTAGACTGGGTTCCCATGAGCGACGCCTACGACCTCTTCCGCCGCGGCACCGAGCTGCTCGAGGCCGGGGACCACCACGCCGCCGTGGTGCCGCTCGCGCGCGCCCGCGACCTCGAGCCCGACAAGGCCTCGATCCGGGAGGCGCTCGGCCGCGCCCTGTTCCACGCGCGCCGCTACCGCGAGGCGGGCGACGAGTTCGCGGTCCTCGCCGACCGCGCGCCGACCAACGACTTCGCGCTCTTCTGCCTCGGCCGCGCGCTGCAGCTGCAGGGGCGCCACGCGGAGGCGCGCCGCCCGCTCGCGCTCGCCGCCTGCCTGCGTCCCGAGCGCACCGACTACCGGCGCTACCGCGACTCCGCGCGGGCGCTGGCGGCGTAGGGCAGCGCCGCCCCGCGAGGCGTCGTCCTACCCGGTGGTCGCAGGACGACCGCTACTCAGGACGACGGCTCATCGAGAGGGCCGCGGCGGCCGGGCGGCGTGCGCGCGCGCCTGGGTGGCCGCGAGCACCAGGAGCCCCAGCAGCCGGTCGACCTCCGTGGGCGTGACCGCGCCGAGCGGGAGCTCGCCCTGGATCCACGCCTCGCCCGAGCGCGTGTGAGCGAAGCGCACGAAGGGCGCCTGCCGGTTCCAGCGCAGCAGGTCGCCGGGGTCGATCGAGCCCGCGGCGGCGACCTGCGCCTGCGCGCGGAACATGCCGTCGCGGATCGCGACGCCGACGTGCAGCGGCCAGCCGGCCGCGTCGAGGCTGATGCCCCACTCGGCGAACGAGACCTGGCGGGTCTCGCCGTCCAGCGCGGCGACGTAGGCGGCCACGACGGAGCGCGGATCCTGGGCTCGCTCCACGCCCCTGAGCGTAGGGGATCTCCTGCTAGCATCGCCCTCGACAGCTTTCGCTCGCCGGTGCGCCGGCGGTTCTCTGAAAGTGGGCGGGAGCCCGCTTTTTTTCTTGAATGGGGGTGAACAGATGAGCTCCGTCCAATCCGACATCGAGGCCCGGCTCGCGACCGCGGAGCCGGCGGTCGAGGTGCTGCTGGCCGAGGTCGCCGGCGGCCACACCGTACGTCTGTTCATCGACCATCCCGACGGCGTGACGTTGGAGTTGTGCGAGCGCGTCAGCGGTCATCTCGCGCAGGTGCGCGAGCGCTACGCGCTCGAGGTGTCCTCACCCGGGAGCGACCGGCCGCTGAGCAAGCCGGCCCACTTCCGCCGCTTCTTGGGACGCCGTGCCCGGGTGCGAACCCGTGGTCCCGTCCACGTCGGCGGCGAGGCCCGCGCGCGCGCTTCGATCACGGGCGAGCTCGTCGGCGCGACGGATGCGGAGGTCACGATCGCAGCGGACGGGGGAGTGGTGTCGATCCCGTACGCCGAGATCAGCCGATCCAACCTCGTCCCGGGGGAGTAGCCAGATGTCGAAGGAGATCCTGGACGCGATCCACGCGCTCGCCAACGAGAAGGCGATAGCGCCCGAGACGCTGATGGTGGCGCTCGAGGATGCGCTGCTCTCGGCCTACAAGAAGACGCCGGACGCCGCGAAATACGCGCGCGTGGAGATGGACCGCGAGCTCGGTGACTTCACGGTCTACGAGATGATCCTGTCCGAGGACCTCGAGGAGCAGCTCCTCGACGAGGTCGAGGAGGAGGCCGCCGCCGCGATCGCGGCCGGCGAGGCGCCCGCCGAGCAGCCGATGATCGACCCCGAGACGGGCGAGGTGCGCGCGCCGGCGGCGCCGGAGATCACGCTCGAGAAGCTCGCGCCCTACCGCGACCAGATCGAGGAGCACGACGTCACTCCCGACGACTTCGGCCGGATCGCGGCGCAGACGGCGAAGCAGGTGATCCTGCAGCGCATCCGCGAGGCCGAGCGCGAGCAGATGTACGAGGAGTACCGCGACCGTGTCGGCGAGCTGATCACCGGGATCGTGCAGCAGTCCGACTCGCGCTACACGCTGGTCCAGCTGCGCGAGCGCGTTGAGGCTCTGCTCCCCAAGTCCGAGCAGGTCGACGGAGAGCGCTACGACCACTCCCAGCGCATCAAGGCGGTCATCAAGGACGTGAGCGCGCAGGCGAAGGGGCCCAGCATCATCGTCTCGCGGCGGGACCCGGAGCTGATCAAGTCCCTGTTCGAGCTCGAGGTGCCGGAGATCGCGGACGGCCTGGTGGAGATCACCGACGTCGCGCGCGAGCCCGGGTACCGCTCGAAGATCGCCGTCATCTCGCACGCGGACGGCGTCGACCCCGTCGGCGCGTGCGTGGGCCCGCGCGGCTCGCGCGTGCGCATGGTCGTCTCCGAGCTGCGCGGCGAGAAGATCGACATCATCCCCTACAACGACGAGCCCGCGCGCTTCGTCGCCAAGGCGCTCTCGCCCGCGCGCGTGCGGGAGGTGCTGGTCGACGACGACAACAAGCAGGCGACGGTGATCGTCCCCGACGACCAGCTCTCGCTCGCCATCGGGCGCGAGGGCCAGAACGCCCGGCTGGCGGCGCGGCTCACCGGCTGGCGCGTGGACATCCGCTCCGAGACGGAGTTCGCGGCCGAGGAGCCCGAGGGCGGCTACGAGGACGAGGACCTCACCGGGCGCTGCGGCGCGGTGCTGTCCAACGGGCGCCGGTGTCCCAACGTGTCGCTCCCGGACTCGCGCTACTGCGGCGTGCCCTCCCATCAGGCGTTGCGGCGGTTCGGCACCAACGCGGTGGCCGTGCTGTCCACGTTGACGACCGAGGAGGTGGCGGAGCTGGCGGACCCCGCGCGCCCGGATGCCGACGTCGCCGCGCTCGTCGAGCGCGCGACGGCCGCGACGCCGGAGCCGGAGCCGCCGAGCGAGTCGGCCGAGGAGCAGGCCGCCGATGCCGAGGCCGAGGCGATCGAGGAGCTCGATGCCGGGGCCGGCGGGGAGGAGCCCGCCGCGGAGGCCGAGCCCGCCGCGGAGGCGGAGCCCGCCGCGGAGGCGGAGCCCGCCGCGGAGACCCCTGCCGAGCCCGCCGCGGAGGAGTCCGCGGCCGGGGTCGGCGAGGTCCCGGCCGAGGAGGGCACCGCGCCATAGGCGGCGTCCCGCGACGGCGCTGCATCGGCTGCGGGCGCATCGCACCGCAGGCCGACCTGATCCGGCTGGCAGAGGTCGACGGCCGGGTCGTCGCGGACCCGCTGCGGGTGCGGCCCGGGCGCGGCGCCTACGTCTGCGGGCCGGGCTGCCTGCGGACAGCGACCGCCGGACGGGCGCTGGCACGGGCCTTGCGCCGCCCCGCTGTCGTAGACGTCGAGAAACTAGACTTGGGCTGAGACATGGCGAAGAAGCGCGTTCACGAGATCGCGAAGGAGCGTGACCTTCCCTCGAAGGAGGTCATCGAGCGCCTGCGCGGAGCCGGGATCGAGGTCAAGGCCGCCGCGTCGTCCGTCGAGGAGGCGCTCGTCACCAAGGCGCTCGGACCGGCGCCGCCGAACGCGGCGCGCAAGGTGGCGGCGGAGAAGGCCGCGAAGGCCAAGGCCGCGCGCCAGGCCGAGGTGGCCAAGGCGGAGGCGGAGACCGCCCGCGTGGAGCCCGTCGCCGCCCCGGCCACCCGGCCGGCACCGCGCCCCGCGCCACCGCCGCGTGCCGTGCCGTCGCCGCGCGTCGAACCTCCCGCGCGCCGCCCGCAGCCCGCCCGCCCCGCGGCGGAGCCGCCCGCCCCGGCCCGGCCGGCGCGCCCCGCCGCGCCGGCGCCTGCCGCCTCGGCGCCGCCACCCGCCGCGGCGCCGCCCTCCCCACGGCCGCCGGCCGAGCGGGCGTCCCCGCCGGCCGCCGCGGCGCCCCCGCCGGCCGCCGCGGCGCCCCCGCCGGCCGCCGCGGCGCCCCGCCGGCCACGGCCCCGCCGTCCGGCGAGGAGTCGCCGGCCAAGCCGCCGCCGGCGCCCAAGCCCGACCTGCCGCGCGGCCCGAAGATCGTCTCCGAGGCCCCGGTCGGCGAGCCCGCGGCCCCGCGCTCCCAGCAGCGTCCGACACGCGACAGCCTCCAGGGCGAGCGCGCCCCGGCAAGCGGAGGCGGCGGGCGGCGTCGCGTCGTCATCGACTCGCAGGCCTCCCGCCGCACCCCGGGCGGGCCGCCGCCGCAGCCGCCGCGTCGCCAGCGCCGCGGGCGGCGCCGGCGCGGCACATACACCGAGCCCACGCCGGTCGACAACGAGGCGGTGCTCGCACAGGGCGTCATCAAGGTCAACTCCGGCTCGACGGTCAAGGACATCGCGGAGTACCTCGGCGTCCCGGTCCCGGAGATCATCAAGAAGCTGATGGGCCTCGGCGAGATGGCGACGCTCACGCAGACGCTCTCCGACGACGCGATCCAGGTGCTGGCGG
Organism: Solirubrobacteraceae bacterium; assembly: GCA_046330255.1. Taxonomy (GTDB): domain Bacteria; phylum Actinomycetota; class Thermoleophilia; order Solirubrobacterales; family Solirubrobacteraceae; genus JBBSBL01. The sequence continues at coordinate 132,597 of JAXLTC010000003.1, read as the reverse complement.
ACGAGTTCGACAAGGAGATCGAGATCGTCCACGCGGCCGACGACGTGGACGCCGAGCCGGTGTTCGAGGACGCCGAGGAGGATCTCTCGACGCGGCCGCCGGTCGTGACGATCATGGGTCATGTCGACCACGGCAAGACCTCGCTGCTCGACGCGATCCGCGAGACCGAGGTGGCCGCCGGCGAGGCAGGGGGGATCACCCAGCACATCGGCGCCTACCAGGTGCACCACGACGGCAGGACCGTCACGTTCCTGGACACGCCCGGCCACCAGGCGTTCACGGCGATGCGCGCGCGCGGCGCGCAGGTCACCGACATCGCGGTGATCGTGGTCGCGGCCGACGACGGCGTCAAGCCCCAGACCGAGGAGGCGATCGACCACGCGAAGGCTGCCGAGGTGCCGATGCTGATCGCGGTCAACAAGGTCGACAAGGAGGGCGCCCAGCCCGAGCGCGTGCGCAGCGAGATGGGCCAGCACGACCTCCAGCCGGTCGAATGGGGCGGCGAGACCGAGTTCGTCGACGTCTCCGCCAAGACCCGCCAGGGCCTCGACGACCTGCTCGAGACCATCCTCGTGATGGCCGAGGTCGAGGAGCTGCGGGCGAACCCCGGGGCCGAGGCCTCGGGCGTGGTCATCGAGTCCAAGCTGGACCCCGGCCGCGGCGCGGTGGTCACGGTCCTGATCCAGCGCGGCACCCTGCACGTCGGCAACGCGCTCGTTGCGGGCGCCCACTGGGGGCGGGTCCGCGCGATGAACGACTTCCTCGGGCAGCGGGTGCGCGAGGCCGGTCCCGGGGAGCCCGTGGAGGTGCTCGGCTTCGACACCGTCCCCGAGGCCGGCGAGTTCGTGCGCGTCGTGGAGAACGACCGCAAGGCCCGATCGCTGGCCGGCGAGAAGGCGAACCGGCTGAAGACCGAGGCGCTGGCGCGGCGCTCCGGCAAGAAGATCTCGCTCGAGGAGATCTTCGAGGCCGGCGTTCAGGAGCTGAACCTGGTGCTCAAGGCGGACGTCGCCGGATCGCTCGAGGCGATCGAGGACGAGATCGCCCGCCTGCCGCAGAGCGAGGTCTCGGTGAACGTGATCCACCGCGCTGTCGGGGGGATCAACGAGTCCGACGTGATGCTGGCCGCCGCTTCCGGCGGCGTGGTGCTCGGGTTCAACGTGCGGCCGGTGGGCGACGCGGTGGCCGCGGCCGAGCGCGAGGGCGTCGAGATCCGCACCTATGCGGTGATCTACAAGGCGCTCGAGGACCTGCGCGCCGCGATGGAGGGCATGCTCGAGCCCGAGGAGGTCGAGGAGTCGCTCGGGTCGGTCGAGGTCCGGGCGATCTTCCGCTCCTCCCGGGTGGGGACGATCGCCGGCTGCTACGTCACCGACGGGAAGGTCACGCGCGGAGCGCGCGCGAGGCTGGTGCGCGACGGCACCGTCGTCTACGACGGCGAGATCCAGAGCCTGAGGCGCACCTCGGACGACGTCAGGGAGGTGGCCGAGGGTTTCGAGTGCGGCATCGTCCTGCGGGATTTCGCCGACGTGAAGGAGGGCGACGTGATCGAGGCCTACCAGACCCGCAAGGTCGAGCGCGAGCTCGAGTAGCCCGCCCGTGCCCGACGCCGGGGCGGTGGCAGTGCTGGTGATCGACCTGCGTTTCCCGCATGCGGGGAGCCTCAAGGCCAAGCGGGCGCAGCTGCGCCCGCTGACGGCCCAGCTCCGGGGCCGGCTCGGCCTGGCGGTCGCCGAGACCGCCCATCACGACCTCTGGCAGCGGGCGACGCTGAGCGCCGCGCTGTGCGCGCGCTCACCCGCCCAGGCCGGCGAGGCCGCCGACCGGGTCGAGCGCTGGCTCCTGGATCGCCACCCTGACGGCGTCAGCGTCGAGCGCCACGTCCTCACGGTCGAGGACCTGCGCGCATGAAGGTCAGCTTGCAGACGTCCGCACCGGGCGCGGCGGCGCCGGAGGAGGGCTAGGATGGGGACGCCGCGGATGCGGCGAGTCGACGAGGCGGTTCGGGCCGTCCTCAGCGACGCGATCGTCACCGACCTCAAGGACCCCCGGATCGGCTTCGTGACCGTGACTGCCGTGCAGACCAGCCCTGACCTGCGCCACGCGCGGGTCCATGTCAGCGTCCTGGGCGGCGAGGACGAGCGGCAATCGACGCTCGCCGGACTCCGCTCGGCGCACGGGTTCCTGCAGGGCCGCGTCGCCCGGGAGCTGCGGCTCAAGCACACCCCAGAGCTGGAGTTCCGCTACGACCCGAGCGTCGACCGGGGCATGCGGATCGAGGAGATCCTGGGCGAGGGCGGCGAGGGGCCCGCGCGATGACGGAGAACGGCAGCTCCTCCAGCCGCGAGCAGACGCTCGCCGAGCTGCGCGTCGCCGACCGCCTGATCCTCATCACCCACGAGAACCCCGACGGGGACGCGCTCGGCTCGCTCGTCGCGATGCAGCAGGCGCTCACCGCGCTCGGCAAGGACTCGCTGATGTTCATGAGCCCCGACGAGCTGCCGCTCCCGTACGAGTACCGGTTCTTCCCGCTCGAGGGCCTGATCAGCGTGCCGCCGGAGGACATCGTCTCGCGCACGGCGGTCTTCCTGGACTGCGGCAACATCGACCGCAACCCGGCCGACGTGCTCAAGCGCGACGGCGCCCGCATCCTGAACATCGATCACCACCACGACAACACCCGGTTCGGGACGGTCAACCACGTGGTGCCGGAGGCGTCGTGCACCGCCGAGATCGTCTGGGACCTGATGAAGGGCCTGCGGGTGCAGCCGACCCAGGAGATGGCGGAGGCGCTGTACGTCGGGCTCATCACCGACACCGGCAAGTTCATGTACGAGAACACCGGCACCCGCGCCCATCAGATGGCGGCGGAGCTGATCGCCGCCGGGGTCGACGTGCACGGGATGTACCGCCGCATCTACGAGGGCATCCCGGAGGGCAAGCTGCACCTGCTGGCGCGGGGGCTCGACCATGTCGAGCGCTACGACGAGGGGCGCCTCACGCTGACGCACCTGACCGCCGAGGACTACCACGCCTCGGGCGCCCAGGAGAGCCACTCCGAGGGGGTGATCGACCACCTGCGCGCGGTCAGCGGGACGGTCGTCGCCGCGGTCGTGCGCGATCGTCTCGGCGAGGGGCGGGAGGGCGTGCGCAAGGTGTCGCTGCGCGCCGGCGACGACCGGGTCGACGTGTCCCGTATCGCGCGCGCCCAGGGGGGCGGCGGCCACCGCCAGGCGGCGGGGTTCGCGACCACGATGCCGTGGAGCGAGCTGGTCGGCTTCCTGCGCGCCGAGATCGCGGAGCAGCTCGAGCCGGCCGCGGTCGGCGGCCCCGGGTCCTGAGCCCCGGCCGGCCGGAGCGTCCGCTCGCGGGCGTGATCCTCGTCGACAAGCCCGCGGGGGCGACCTCCCACGACGTCGTGGCGCAGGCGCGGCGGCGCCTGGGCCGGGGCGTGAGGGCCGGGCACGCCGGCACGCTCGACCCCTTCGCGACGGGGCTGCTGCTCGTGCTGGCCGGGCGAGCGACGCGGACGCAGCGCTACTTCATGGCGCTGCCCAAGGTCTACGAGGTCGAGGCGCGCTTCGGGGCGCGCTCGAGCACCGGGGACCCCGAGGGCGAGATCACGGAGACCGGCCTGGTGCCCGAGGGAGACCTGGAGCTGCCGACCGGGAGCGTCCGCCAGCGCCCCCCGGCCTACTCGGCGGTGAAGATCGGCGGGGAGCGCGCCTATCGCCGGGCGCGCCGGGGCGAGGTCGTCGAGCCGCCCGAGCGCGAGGTGCTCGTGCACGAGTTCGCCGAGACCGGGCGCGAGGGAGACCGGCGGCGGTTCCGGGTCCGCTGCGGGTCCGGGACCTACGTGCGCTCCCTGATCGCGGATCTCGGCGACGCCTACTGCACGGCGCTGCGACGGACCGCGATCGGCCCCTTCGACGTCGGCGACGCCGACCCCGATCGGGTGGTGGCGCCGGCGGACGCGCTGCGGTTCCTGCCCGAGGTCCGCCTGGACGCGCGGGACGGCGAGCGGGCCGGGCACGGCCAGGCCGTCGCGGGCGCGGCATCCGGGCCGGTGCGCCTGACCGACCCGGCGGGCCTCGTCGCGGTGGCCGAGCCGGCGGGGGAGGGGCTGCTCAGGCCGGTCGTCGTCCTGCGCGGCTGACTACGCTTCCGCGCTCATGCGGACCACGCTCCTGCCCGATGTCGAGACCCGGCCGCGCCGCGTTGCCGTCGGCGAGTTCGACGGCGTGCACCTGGGACACCGCGAGGTCATCGCGGGCAGCGACACCGTGCTGACGTTCGAGCCGCACCCGCGCGTGATCGTCAGCCCCGACGGGGCGCCTCCGCTGCTGACCACGCTCGAGCAGAAGGCCGGGCTGATCGCGGACCTCGGCGTCGACGAGCTCGTCGTGATCCCGTTCGACGCGGCGTTCGCGGCGCGCGGCGCGCAGGACTTCCTGGACTCGGTGCTGGTCGGGGCGCTCGGTGCGGAGCGCGTGAGCGTGGGGGAGAACTTCCGCTTCGGGAACCGGGCCGGGGGCGACGCGGCAATGCTCGCGGCCGACGACCGCTTCGAGACCCGGGTCGTGCCGCTCGTCGAGGTCGAGGGGGAGATCGTCTCCTCGAGTCGCATCCGCGGCCTGGTCCTGGCCGGCGAGGTCGATCACGCGGCCGCGTTCCTCGGGCATCCGTTCGAGCTGCGCGGCGAGGTCGTGCATGGAGACGGCCGCGGGCGCGGGCTCGGGTATCCGACGGCGAACGTCGTTCCCGGCGACGGGATGGTCTGCCCTGGCCATGGCGTCTACGCATGCCTGGCGGCCGGCCGGCCGGCGGCGGTCAACGTCGGCGTGCGGCCGACGTTCGAGACCGGGCGCGGGGTGCTGGTCGAGGCGTTCCTGATCGACTGGGAGGGAGACCTCTACGGGCAGGAGCTGAGCCTCGAGTTCCTGCGGCGCCTGCGCGGCGAGCGGCGCTTCGCCAGCGCCGGCGCGCTGGTCGAGCAGATGGCCCGTGACGTCGACGACGCGCGCGCGGCGCTCGCCGGCTGAGGGGCGCTGCCCTGCTACCCTGCGGCGCCGCATGACGCTCACCAAGGAACGCAAGCAGGAGCTCGCAGAGCAGTTCGGCCGCGGCCCGGCGGACACCGGTCGCACTCAGGTGCAGGTGGCGCTCCTCACCGAGAGGATCAACCAGCTCACCGAGCACCTGCGCGTCCACGGCAAGGACCATCACTCGCGGCGCGGGCTGCTGATGCTGGTCGGCCGCCGCCGCCGCTTCCTGGACTACCTCCAGCGGTCCGATCTCGACGCCTACCGCGCGCTCGTGAAGGAGCTGGGGCTGCGGAAGTGAGCGTGCTGGCGGCGGGTACCCCGGCGCCGGAGTTCATGCTGCGCCGGGAGGACGGGAAGGAGTTCACCCGAGCCGACCTGGAGGGGGCCACGACGGTGCTGGTCTTCTACCCGTTTGCCTTCAGCCGGGTCTGCACCGACCAGCTCAACCTCTACGAGGAGGTGCTGGGCGAGTTCCAGGCGCGGGGAGCCACGCTCTACGGCGTCTCCTGCGACGCCGTGTACTCGCAGCGCGCGTTCCGCAAGAAGCTCGGGGTCTCGATTCCCCAGCTCTCCGACTTCGAGCCGAAGGGGGCGGCGTGCGAGGCGTTTGGAGTGCTCAATCCCGGCGGCTTCCCCGAGCGCGCACTCGTGATCACGGACCCGGACGCGGTCGTGCGCTGGAGCTGGCAGGGCGAGCACCCGGGCGTGCTGCCGGGCGCGAACCTGATCTTCGACGGGCTCACGGCGGCCTCCTGACCGTCGAGGGACAGCTCGGCAGCGCGCCGCTGCCCCCCGTGGGCCCCGCGGACCGGGTGCGAGGTCCCGGGGGCGCGCCCCTGGTGATCGTCTACGCGGACTTCGAGTGCCCGCGCTGCGCGCTCGCCGCCGAGCGACTGGCAGCCGGCCGTCTGCGGGTCTGCTTCCGGCATTTCCCCCTGGCCTCGAAGCATCCGCGCGCCCGCGCCGCAGCCGCCGCCGCCGAGGCCGCCGCCGCGCAGGGCGCCTTCTGGGAGATGCACGACGCGCTCTTCGGCGACCAGGGCCGCCTCGACGATCCCCACCTGTGGGCGCGCGCCCTGGCCATCGGCCTGGACCTCGAGCGCTTCGAGACCGACCGCCGGGGCGACGCCGCCGCCGCCCGGATCGACGCCGACTTCCGCGGCGGGATCCGCGCCGGCGTGGCCACCGCGCCCACCGTCGCGCTGACCGACGGGACGCTGCGGCAGGAGGTTCCGACCCAGACGTGGCTGGCGGGGCTCGCCGGTTGACGCGGGCCTGTCCGGCGCTCATGTCCGGGTCGGCCCGGCGGGAGGCGTCCGGCCCGGGCGGCTCATGGCGACACCCACCCGGGGCCCCTTGGCCGGCGGGGTCGCCCCGAGACCCTCCTCGATGCCCCTCGCCGGCCCGGGCGCCATGGATCGCGGGCGATCCGCGGCCACCCGCTACGCTCTAGCGCGTTCGGAACCAAAGAGAAGACGAAACGACTCCGCCGACCGAAGGGCGGAGAAGAAGGGACAACTCAATATGTCTGACGCCGTAACGCGGGTTTCCGTCGAGATCGCGGGTACCGAGATCTCCTTCGAGACCGGCAAGATGGCCAAGCAGGCCTCCGGCGCCGTCGTCGTCACCGCAGGCGACACGATGGTCCTCGCCACCGCCACCGCGGGCAACCCCCGCGACGTGGACTTCCTTCCCCTCACCGTCGACGTGGAGGAGCGGATGTACGCCGCGGGCAAGATCCCGGGCTCGTTCTTCAAGCGCGAGGGGCGCTCCGGCGAGAAGGCGACGCTCACCGCGCGCCTGATCGACCGCCCGATCCGCCCGCTCTTCCCGAAGGGCTGGCGCCGCGAGACCCAGCTCGTCGCGATCCCTGTCTCGGTGGACCACGTCAACCCGTACGACATCCTCGCGATGAACGGGGCGTCCGCCGCGCTCCAGATCTCGGACATCCCGGTACCGACCGCGGTCGGCGCCGTCCGGATCGGCAAGATCGACGGGAACTTCGTCGTCAACCCCGACGAGGAGCATCTCGGCGAGGGCAGCGATCTCGACCTGATCGTCGCGGGCACCGATGACGCGATCCTGATGGTCGAGGCCGGCGCCAACGAGGTGCCGGAGGCGGAGATCCTCGACGCCCTCGACATCGCGCACGGCGAGATCCGCAAGCTGTGCGCCGCGCAGCGCGAGCTGCGCGAGAAGGCCGGCAAGGCGAAGGCCGAGGTCACGGTGCCACAGGTGGACGAGGGCCTCTACGCACGCGTCCAGGCCTCCCACGGCGCCGCGCTCGAGGCGGCGACCCAGGTCGTCGACAAGCTCGAGCGCCAGGACGCCACGGCCGCCGTCGAGGCGCAGGTCATCGAGACCTACGCCGGAGACGTCGAGGCTGAGGGCCACGCGGCGCAGCGCGCCGCGGCGCAGCTCGCGTTCGACAAGCTGGAGCGCTCGATGATCCGCAACCGGATCGCGGTCCAGAAGCGCCGGCCCGACGGCCGCGCCGCGGACGAGATCCGCCCGATCTCGATCGAGGTCGGGGTCGCGCCGCGCACGCACGGCTCCGCGCTGTTCACGCGCGGCCAGACGCAGGCGCTGTCGGTCGTCTCGCTCGGGACCACGCGCGAGGAGATGCGCCTGGACACGCTCGGGCTGCAGACCAGCAAGAGCTACTGGCACCACTACAACTTCCCGCCCTTCTCGGTCGGGGAGGCGGGCTTCATGCGGGGGCCCAAGCGCCGCGACATCGGCCACGGCGCGCTCGCGGAGCGGGCGCTGATCCCGATGGTGCCCGACCAGGAGCACTTCCCGTACACGATCCGCGTGGTCTCCGACATCCTGGAGTCCAACGGCTCCTCCTCGATGGCCTCGGTCTGCGGCAGCTCGCTGTCGCTGATGCAGGCGGGAGTCCCGATCGAGCGTCCCGTGGCCGGGATCGCGATGGGCCTCATCAAGGAGGACGAGGACTACATCGTCCTGTCCGACATCGCGGGCGTGGAGGACCACCTCGGCGACATGGACTTCAAGGTCGCCGGCACCGAGCGGGGGATCACCGCCCTGCAGATGGACATCAAGATCGGCGGCGTCTCGTTCGAGATCCTCAGCGACGCGCTCGCCCAGGCCAAGGTCGGCCGCGAGCACATCCTCGGGAAGATGGCCGAGGCGATCGAGGGTCCGGGCGAGCTCTCGCCCTACGCGCCGCGCATCTCGGCGCTGAAGATCGATCCCGAGAAGATCGGGCTGCTGATCGGCAAGGGCGGCGAGACGATCCGCGCGCTCCAGGACGAGTTCGAGGCCCAGATCGACGTCGACGACGAGGGCAACGTCCGCGTGTACGCGGCGAGCGGAGAGCTCGGCGACGCGCTCGCGGAGCGGATCCGGAGCATGACCAAGGAGGTCGAGGTCGGCGACGAGTTCGACGGCAAGGTCGTCAAGACCACGACGTTCGGCGCCTTCGTCGAGCTCGCCAAGGGCACGGACGGCCTGCTGCACATCTCCAACGTGTCTCCCGGCCAGCGGGTCGCGACGGTCGAGGACGTCCTCAACAAGGGCGACGAGATCAAGGTCCGCGTGGTCGAGGTCGACCGCGAGCGTGGCCGCATCGGTCTCCGCCTCGCCGAGGACCCGGACGTGGCCGGCAAGAGCGCCGAGGAGCTCGCGTCGGTCCGCTCCGGGGGCGACCGGGGCGGCGAGCGCGGGCGCGGCGGGCGCAACGGCCGCGACCGCGGCGGCCGCGACCGCGGCCGCGTGCGCGACCGCGATCCCGAGGGCCGGGTCTAGCCGGCCGCGGGCGCGCGGCGTGGACCCCGAGCACAGGATCACCGAGCTCGACTCGGGCCTGCGGATCGTGACGGAGGTCGTGCCCTCCGTCCGGTCCGTGGCGCTCGGCTACTGGATCGGGACCGGCTCGCGCGGCGAGAGCGACGCGCAGGCCGGGCTCTCGCATCTCCTGGAGCACCTGCTGTTCAAGGGCACCGCCCGCTACGGGTCGCTGGAGATCGACCAGATCTTCGACGCGATGGGCGCGGAGCTGAACGCGGGCACCGGCAAGGAGTCGACGTCGCTGCACGCGCGCGTGATCGACGATCACCTCGAGCTCGCGCTCGACGTGATGAGCGACATGGTGTTCGCCCCGGCCTTCGAGGACGTCGACTCCGAGCGGGCGGTGATCCTCGAGGAGATCGCGATGTACGAGGACGACCCGCAGGACAAGGTCTTCGACGTGCTCGGCGAGGCGGTCTTCGGCGACGACCCGCTGGGACGGGCGGTCATCGGCCGCGCCGACGTGGTTGCCGGCACGGGGGTCGCGGACATCCGGGCCTTCCACCGCGCGCGCTACGCGCCCGGCAACGTGGTGCTGGCCGCCGCCGGGGCGGTGGACCACGACGCCCTGGTCGAGCTCGTGCGGGAGCGGGCGCCCGGCCCCGCGCCGGTCGCGCCCGCGCCCGCGGCGCGCCCCCCGGCGCGCCCGGCCGCGGTTCGCTTCGAGACCAAGGACACCGAGCAGTACCACGTCTGCGTTGGGGCGCCCGGCCTCGCCCGCGACGACGAGCGCCGGTTCGCGCTGCGCGTGCTCGACAGCATCTTCGGCGGCACATCGTCCTCGCGCCTCTTTCAGGAGGTGCGCGAGCGCCGCGGGCTGGCCTACGCCGTCTACTCCTTCGCCGCGCACTACGCGGGGACCGGGCAGGTGGGGCTCTACCTAGGCACGCGCGGAGAGCACCTCGACGAGGCGCTGTCCATCGTCGCCGTGGAGCTCGACCGCGCGCGCCTCGAGCCGGCGACGCGCGCCGAACTCGACCGCGCCAAGGAGAACCTGAAGGGGCGGGTGGTGCTGTCGCTGGAGTCCACCAGCGCGCGGATGAACCGCCTCGGCTCGTCGCTGCTGGCGGGCCTCCCGCTGCTCTCGCTGGACGAGGTGGTCGAGCGGATCGAGCGCGTCACGTTGGGCGATCTCGCGGAGCTCGCCGCCGAGCTGCTCGATCCCGGCGCGCTGTCCGCGGCGGGGATCGGGCCGGACGAGGCCGCGTTCCGCTCGGCGCTGGGACCGCTCGTGCGGACGGCCGGAGCCGAGGCGGCGTGATCCGGGTCGCCGTCGCGGGCGCCGCCGGCCGGATGGGCGCGACCGTCTGCGAGGCGGTCGAGGCGGCGGGCGACATGGAGCTGACGGGTCGGGCCGACCCGGCGCTGGGCTCGGCGCTGGCCGACGTGCTCGGCGACGCGGACGTGGTGGTCGACTTCACCACTCCGGACACCGCGCTGGACAATGCGCGCGCCTGCCTGCAGGCCGGCGTGCACGTGGTGATCGGGACGACGGGCTTCGATCCGGCCGCGCTCGAGGGAGTCGGGTCCGCCAACGCGTTCGTCGCGCCGAACTTCGCGATCGGCGCCGTGCTGATGATGCGCTTCGCCACGGAGGCCGCCCGCCACATGCGCGCCGCGGAGATCGTCGAGCTCCACCACGACGGCAAGCTCGACGCTCCGAGCGGCACGGCCGCGCGCACGGCGTCGCTGATGCGCGAGGCGGGCGGGCGCGACGTGCCGATCCACTCGGTGCGGCTGCCCGGGCTCGTCGCCCACCAGGAGGTGATCCTCGGCGGGGAGGGGGAGACCCTGACGATCCGCCACGACTCGCTGGACCGGCGCTCGTTCATGCCGGGAGTGCTGCTCGCGGTGCGCCGCGTGGGCGGGCTCGGGCGCACGCCCGTCGTCGGGCTCGAGCACCTCCTGTAGCGATCCCGTTGGGAACCTGTTGGGATCGCTGGGGCCGTCTTGTGGGCCGGGCGAGAGCGGCCTATCGTCGGAGCCGAAGGGACGGTTTCGCAGAGAGGAGGCGCACATGCCTTGGACGCAGCAGGTACTTGTCGTTGCCAGCCGCACGGCCACCTCGCCGGAGCTCACGGGTGCGCTGCTGGAGCGCGCCGCGCGCGGGCCGGCGCGCTTCACGCTCCTGATGCCCGCCGCTCCCGGCGAGCACGAGGCCGCCGCCGAGGCGCTGGTCGCCGCGCTGGCGCACCTGCGTGAGGCCGGCCTGGAGGTCGAGGGCCGGCTCGGCGATCCCGACCCGATGGTCGCTGTGTCGGATACCTGGAGCCCCCGCGACTACGACGAGATCGTGATCTCGACGCTGCCGACCGACGTGTCGCACTGGATGAGGGCCGACCTGCCGGGCCGCGTCGTGAAGCTCACGGGTGCGCCGGTGAGCCATGTCGTGGCGACCCCGCCGCGGCCGCGCGCCGTCGGCGCGCCGCCGGCCAGGGGCGAGAGGAGCCCGCTGGGGCCGCTGGAGGTGCTCACGTGGGGCCTGCGGTCGGAGCGCCACGCCTCGTAGCGAGCTCCGCAGTAATCTGACGTTGACGTGAGGTGGTGATAGGTTGGGAGCATGACCGCTCCCGACCGCCGCAGAGGGCCCAAGCGCCCGGGGGTTTCGGCGAGCCACGAGAGCTATCGCTGGTGGGCGCTGTCGTGCACCTCGCTGGGGATGCTGCTGGCGACGATCAACTCGGGGACGCTGATCATCGCCCTGCCGGATCTCGAGCGGGCGCTGCACACCACGATCCTCGAGCTGGTCTGGGTGATCCTGGCCTACATGATCGCCTCGACCGTGCTCGTGCTGACGGCGGGGCGCCTGTCCGACCTCTTCGGGCGCAAGAAGGCGTACGTGGCGGGGTTCGTCGTCTTCGCGCTCGCCTCGCTCGGAGCCGGCTTCTCGGACGGGGGGACGGAGCTGATCGTCTGGCGCGTGGTGCAGGGGGTGGGCGGGGCGTTCCTGTTCGCAAACGCCTCGGCGCTCGTGACGGACGCGTTCCCCGCGGAGCAACTCGGCCTCGCGATGGGCACGAACACGATGGTCGCCGCCGTCGGGCTGGTGGTCGGCCCCGTGCTGGGCGGACTGCTGGTGTCCGCCTCCTGGCAGTGGGTCTTCTGGTTCAACGTGCCGTTCGGCCTGGCCGGGGCGCTCTGGGGAGCGCTGGTCCTGCGGGAGTTGGCGCGCACCGACGAGGTGCGCGGATACGACATCCCGGGAACGCTGCTGTTCGTCACGGGGCTGACCGGCCTGGTGCTCGGGATCTCCCGCGGGGGGATCTCCGGCTGGGAGGACCCGGTAGTGGTCGTCTCGCTCGTCGTCGCGGCGGTGATGCTGCCGCTGTTCGTGGCGGTCGAGAGCCGCAGCCGGGCGCCGATGCTCGACCTGACCCTGTTCGCCGACCGCATGTTCGCGGCGGCCAGCGGCGCGGCCTTCATCAACGGCCTCTCGCGGTTCGCGCTGATGTTCGTGTTCGTCTTCTACTTCCAGGGCGCGATCGGCGACGACCCGATCACCGCCGGGGTCAAGCTCGCGCCGCTGGCGATCGGGATGCTCGTCTCCTCGCCGCTGGCGGGGATCTGGGCGGACCGCCACGGCTCGCGCGTGCTGGCCTGCCTCGGGATGCTCGTGACCGCCGCCGGGCTCGCAGCGATGACGACGCTGGTCGTGCACACGCCCTACTGGGAGACCGGCCTGTGGCTGACGGTGGTGGGCGTGGGCTCGGGCATGTTCAACTCGCCGAACACGGCCGCGATGATGGGCGTCGTGCCCGCCTTCCGGCGCGGCGTCGCGGCCGGCGCGCGGATGATGCTCCAGAACACCGGAGCGGTGATCTCGATCGCGTTCGTGCTCGCGGTCGTCACCGCCGCGATCCCCCGCGACGTGCTGCTGGCGATCTTCTCGGGCCTCACCAAGGGCGTCTCCGAAGCGCGCCTGGAGCCGTTCATCGCCAACATGCACACGGCGCTCTGGGTGCTCGCGGCCACCTCCGTGCTGGGCGCAGTGGTGTCGCTGATGCGCCCGGCGCACATCTCGCACGAGGCGTCCGCCGGGCACGCGGTCGCGGGGCACGCGCGGTGAGCGGCTCGCTGCGCATCGGCGAGCTCGCGCGGTTGGCCGGCACCACCCCGCGGACGGTCCGCTACTACGAGGAGATCGGGCTGCTGCGCGGCGGGGAGGAGCGCGCGGCGGGCAGCCACCGCCTCTACGAGCAGGCCGACGTGGAGCGCGTGCGCGATCTGCTGCGCCTGAAGGACCTGCTCGGGATCTCCCTGGAGGAGCTGCGCGAGGTGGTCGCCGCCGAGGACGCCCGCGCGGCTCTGCGCGACGAGTGGCATCGCGGCGTCGAGGACTCGGCACGCCGCCGCGAGATCCTCGAGGAGGCCGCCGGCCACATCGATGCCCAGCTCACCCTGCTGGGCCGCCGCCGCCGGGAGATCGTGCGCCTGGAGCGCGAGCTGCGGGGGCTGCGCCGCCGTGTCGCCGCGCGGATGGAGAGCCGCCCGCCCGGCGCGCCGTCCAAACGGTCCTGAGCGCCGGCCTACGTGGCCGCGGCGAAGAAGCCCGCGACCTCGTCGAGCACCTCGTCGCGGTTGGTCTCGTTGAGCACCTCGTGGCGCGCGCCGGGGTAGATGCGCTCGGTGAGGCGCGAGCCCGCGATCCGCTCGATCGCCGGGCGGGTGTGCGCGAGCGGGACAAGCCGGTCCTCCTCGCCGTGGATCCACAGCGTCGGCAGCTCGCCGAGGGTCCCGCCCTCGGCGACGGCCCCGACGGCGGCGCCGAGCGCCTCGAGCGTGGTGCGGGTGAACGGACCGTGGTAGACGAGCGGGTCGGCGGCGTACGCCTCGCCGACCGCGGGGTCGCGGGACAAGATGGCCGGGTCGATCGGGATCTCGGGGATCGGGTCGAGCTCCAGCAGCCCGATCAGGTCCGGGTTGCCGCCCACGGCGGGTCCAGAGAGCACCAGCGCGGCCAGCTCGCCGCCGAACCGCTGCGCGTAGCGGGCGGCGATCAGCCCACCCATGGAATGTCCGAGCAGGACGACGGGGAGCCCCGGGCGCTCGGTCGCCGCGCGTTCGGCCACCAGGTGCAGGTCCTCGACGCCGAGGTCGAGGTTCTCGACGACCGCGCGCTCGCCGTCGGAGAGCCCGTGGCCCCGGTGGTCGGGAGCGAACACGTCCGCGCCGCCCGCGACGAGGCGCTCCGCGACGTGCTCGTAGCGCCGCGCGTGCTCCCCGTACCCGTGGGAGATCAGCGCCACGTAGCGGGCGTCCGGGTTCTCCCAGCGGTGCACGTGGATCGCCCCGCGTGGGGTCGCGATCTCGAATCCCTCGTCGCTCATCCGGCTCCTCCCTGGGCGTTTGACGGCGCAACGATAGCCAGGGCAAGGGGTCCAGCATGCTTGCGAGCGTCCGGCGCGCGCGCTTCACTGCCCCGGGTCGGCACAGACGAGACGGAGGGCGCGATGGGCTTCCTGGACAAGGCGAAGCAGATGGCGAAGGACCTGGACGTCGAGAAGGCCAAGCAGATGGCCAAGCAGGCGAGCGAGCAGGCGCAGGCCAAGCTCGACGAGGTCCAGGGCAACTTCAACCAGGGCCAGCAGGGCGGCGGCGCGACGGCCGGCCAGGGTCCCACCACCGAGTACGACAAGCACGGGCGCCCGGTGCCCCCCGCGGGGGATGCCCCCGGCGCTCCCGCGCCGCCGGCCGCTCCTGCGGCCGACGCCTCGGCCCCGTCCGCGGAGGCGCCGTCGCCTCCGGCGCCGGAGGATGCGCCGGCTCCGTCGCCGGCGGCCGAGGCGCCGGTCCCGCCGACGCCGCCGGCCGAGGCCCCGGCGCCCCCGAAGGGGGACGAGGGCCCCAAGCCGATGACGAGCGGCGATCCGCTCGCCGGCTAGCGCCCGGCTCACGCGCGCCCGGCTCCGCGTCCTGCGATACTCGCCGGGATGCCCGGGCTGGGCGCCGTCATCACCGCGATGGTCACCCCGTTCGACGCGCAGGGGCGCGTCGACGAGGAGGCTGCGGTTCGCCTCATGGAGCATCTGGTGGAGCACGGCTCCGACGGGCTCCTGATCGCGGGCACCTCGGGCGAGGCGACGACGCTCAGCGACGACGAGCAGGCCGCTCTCGTGGCGCTCGCGGTCCGCACCGTGGGCGGCAGGGCCACGGTGGTGGCGGGCGCGGGGTCCAACGACACCCGCCACGCGGTCGCGCTGACCGAGCGCGTGACCGCGGCCGGGGCCGACGCCGTCCTCTCGGTGACCCCCTACTACAACCGCCCCAACCGCCGGGGGATCGTCGCCCACTTCACCGCCGTGGCCGCGGCCACGGACAGACCTGTGCTGCTCTACAACATTCCCTCGCGGACCGCCGTGGACATGCCGAACGACCTGCTCGCGGAGCTCGCGCAGATCGACGGGATCGAGGCCGTCAAGCAGGCGAACTCCGCCAACCTGGCGCTCATCGACGGGCTCGACCTCTACGCCGGCAACGACGACGTCTTCTGCGACGTCCTCGAGCTGGGCGGCGCCGGCGGCGTGCTGGTGGCGAGCCACCTGGTGGGCGACGAGATGCGGGCGATGGTCGACGAGCCGGGGCGCAGGCGCGAGATCGACGCCGGTCTGCGGGAGCTGTACGCGGCGCTCGCGGTGACGACCAACCCGACGCCGGTCAAGTGCGCCCTGAACATGCTCGGGATCGCGGTCGGTGGGCTGCGGCTGCCGATGGTGGAGGCGAGCGAGGAGGAAGCCGCCACGGTCCGCGCGGCGCTCGTGGCGCACGGCCTCCTGGACGCGGCGCGCGCGTGAGCGGCGCGCTGCGGGTCCTCCCGCTGGGAGGGCTCGGCGAGATCGGCAAGAACATGACGGTCGTCGAGTACGAGGACCGCATCGTGGTCGTCGACGTCGGCCTGCGCTTCCCGACGGCCGAGATGCTCGGAATCGACCTCGTGCTGCCGGACTTCTCCTACCTGCGCGACCGGGCCGGCGACATCGAGGCGATCGTCGTCACCCACGGGCACGAGGACCACCTCGGCGCCCTCCCGTGGGTGCTCCGCGAGCTCGGTCAGGACACCGTGCCGGTGATCCACGGCGGTCCGCTGACGATGGAGATGGCGCGCTCCAAGCTGGACGAGCACCGTCTGCGCGACGTGCCGCTCGAGGACCTCGATACCGGCGAGGCGGTCACGCTGGGACCGTTCGAGGTCGAGCTCGTGCACATGACGCACTCGATCCCGGACTCGTGCGCGGTCGCGATCGGCACGGACCTGGGAACCGTGCTCGTCACCGGCGACTACAAGTTCGACCAGACGCCGGTCGATGGGCGACCGGCGGACGTCTCGCGCCTCGCCGAGCTCGGGCGCGACGGGGTGCTGCTGCTCTGCGGCGACTCGACGAACGCCGACCGGCCGGGCTTCTCGCCCAGCGAGTCCGGGGTCGGGCCGCACCTGGAGGAGGCCTTCGCGCGCTGCGAGGGCCGGATCGTGGTGACGAGCTTCGCCTCGAACATCCACCGCGTGCAGCAGGTCGTCGATGCGGCCCAGGCGCTCGACCGCAAGGTCGCGCTGGTCGGTCGCTCGATGCGCAAGAACGTGAACATCGGCCGCCGGCTCGGCCACATCGAGGTGCCCGAGGGGATGCTCGTCCAGCCCCGGGAGATCGAGGACTTCCCCGACGACCGCATCGTGATCTGCTCGACCGGGTCCCAGGGCGAGCCGCTGTCGGCGCTGCGCCGCATGGCCCACCACGACCATCCGCGCATCCGGCTGCACGACGGCGACACCGTCGTGTTCTCGGCGACCCCGGTGCCCGGCAACGAGCGCGCGGTGAACGAGACGGTGGACCGGCTCTTCCAGATCGGCTGCGACGTGATCACGGCGCGCGACGCGCCGGTCCACGCGTCCGGTCACGGGTACGCCGAGGAGCTCAAGCTGATGCTGAACCTCGTGCGGCCCCGCTACGTGCTGCCCGCCCACGGGGACCACAAGCGCATCCGCCTGCACGCGCGGCTCGCCGAGCAGGTCGGGGTCGAGCCCGACGCGATCTTCCGCGGCGAGAACGGGCTGCCGCTCGAGATCGACGAGCGCGGCGCCCGCTTCGGCGACCACGAGCGCTCGGGGATGATCTTCGTCGACGGCGTCGACATCGGCGACCCGGCCGACGTCGCGCTGCGCGACCGCCGGATGCTCTCGGCGGACGGG
The DNA here is from genome assembly GCA_046330255.1 of Solirubrobacteraceae bacterium. GTDB lineage: Bacteria > Actinomycetota > Thermoleophilia > Solirubrobacterales > Solirubrobacteraceae > JBBSBL01. Next base: position 115,557 of record JAXLTC010000003.1, on the reverse strand, counting down.
ATCTTCATCGTGGTGGCGACGGTCGGCGAGCAGGACGGCCGCTCGGTCGCCGACCCGGAGATCATCTTCCGCGGCGTCCCGTTCCTGGACCAGGCCGACGAGCTCGTCGGCGAGCTGCGCGGCGCGGCGGAGGACTCGCTCGACCGCTGCGCGCGGGAGGGGATCCGCGAGATCGACGCCCTGCAGCAGCAGCTCCACGACGACCTGGCGGCCTTCGTCTACGACCGCCTGCGGCGGCGGCCGATGGTGCTGCCGGTCGTCGTCGAGGTCTAGCGCCTGGATCCCGGCCACCTGATCCTCGTCGCGGGCGCGCTGCTCGCGGCCGGGCTATCCGCGTCGCTGGCGGCGGGCCGGCTGCGCCTGCCCGGCCTGATCGCGGTGCTGGCGCTCGGGATGGCGGCGGGCTCGGACGGCCTGGGCTGGATCGACTTCGGCGACTACTCGCTTGCGCGCACGATCGGGGTGATCGCCCTCGGCCTGATCCTCTTCGAGGGCGGGCTCGCCTCCGGCCTGGACGAGGTGCGCCCCGTGCTGCGCCCGGCGATCCTGCTCGCGCTCGCCGGAACCGCGATCACCGCCGCCATCGGGGGGCTCGCCGCCCAGGCGATCTTCGACCTCCCGCTCCTCGAGGGCCTCCTGATCGGCTCGATCGTCGCCTGCACCGACGGCGCCGCCATCTTCGCCCTGCTGCGCCGCTCGAGCCTGGCGCCGCGCCTGACCCGCACGCTGGAGGCCGAGTCCGGATTGAACGATCCGGTCGCCGTGCTGCTGGTCATCGCGCTGATCTCCGCGATCACGGAGCCCGGTTTCGGCACGCTCGACGCCCTGTGGCTGCTCGTGCGGCAGCTCGCGATCGGGGCCGTGCTGGGCCTGGCGGGCGGGCAACTCGCCGCCCGTCTCTTCCGGGAGGCTCGGCTCGCGGGACCCGGGCTGTACCCGGTCGCCTCGCTGTCGGTCGCGGCGCTCGCGTTCGGCGCGGCCGACGTGCTCGGCGGCTCGGGGTTCCTGGCCGTCTACCTGGCGGGTCTCTGCCTGGGCAGCGCGGCCTTCCCCGCCAAGCCGGCGGTGGCCGCGTTCCACGACGGTCTCGCGTGGATCGCCCAGCTCGCGATGTTCTTCACGCTGGGCGTGCTGGTGTTCCCGGCGAGCCTGCCGTCGGTCGCCGGCAAGGGAATCGCGCTGGCGCTCGTCACCGTGGTGGTCGCCCGCCCGGTCGCGGTCGCGCTCGCGACCGTGTTCGAGCCGCTCCGTGCCCGCGAGCGGCTTGTGCTCGGCTGGGCCGGGCTGCGCGGTGCGGTGCCGATCGTGCTCGCCACGTTCCCGGTGATCGAGGGCGTCCCGGACGCCCGTGAGCTGTTCAACGTCGTGTTCTTCGCGGTCATCGTCTCGACCCTCCTGCAGGGCCCGACGTTCGAGCCGCTGGCGCGGGCCCTCGGGCTGGTCGCGCCGAGCGCCCCGCCGCCCGCCACCATGCCGCTCGAGGCGGTGGGCGCCGAGGTGGTCGAGATCCCGGTCGCCGCCGGGGATGCGGCTGCCGGCCAGCGGCTGCGCGACCTCGGCGTGCCGCCCGACGCACGCCCGACCGTCGTGGTCCGCGCGGGCGAGGCCATCCCCGCGCGCGGCGCGACCCGGGTGGAGGCCGGCGACGTGGTGCGCCTCGTGGCGCGCCGCGATGCCACCTCCGCCCTGGGGGCGCTGCGGCGCGCCTGGCGGGAGGGGCCCGTCGGCCCGCCGGGGCCGCGCCGCGGGGCACCGCGCACGTCGCCGCCGGTCTTCACCGTGCGTCCGTGGACGGAGGCCGACGGAGACCCGGCGCACCCCGAGGCCGTCGCGGGAGTTCCCGTCGCCTCACGCCTGGCGCGCCGCTGGGACGAGCCCGGGGTCCTCGTCGCGCTGGTGGACGGGCGGGTCGCCGCCACCGGCCGTCACCTCGCGCTGGGCGGCCGCGGGGCCGTCCAGGACCATGCCCGCCGCCGGGCCGCGGCCGCGCGCGACGAGCAGGAGCGCGCGTGGTGGCGGGACGTGGTGGCCGCGCTGGCGTAGGACGGCCCGCCGGAGCGCGGCTGATCGGGGACGATCAGCGCCGGCGGCAACGCGCGGCTCACGCCGGGCGTCAGCCCGCCTGCGCGGAAGCCGGGTCGGCGGCGAGAGTCGCGGCCGGGACGGCCGGGAGCCGCACGATGAAGCGCGCGCCGCCGCCCTCGGGGCGCTCGAGGGACACCGACCCGCCGTGGCCCTGGGCCACCGCCTGGACGATCGCGAGGCCGAGACCGGTCCCGCCGCCGCCGTCGCCCGCCCCGCGCACGAAGCGCTCGAAGATCCGCTGCTCGAGCTCATCCGGCACGCCCGGACCGGCGTCGCTGACGCTCAGCACCGCGTCCTCGCCCTCGCGCGCGACCGCCGCGTCGATCCGCGTCCCGGCCGGAGTGTGGCTGACCGCGTTCTCGAGCAGGTTGAGCGCCGCGCGTACGAGGTCGTCGCGGGAGCCGTCGACGGTCACCGGCGCGGCGGCGACGCTGAGCCTGTGGCCGGCGGCCTGAGCGAGCGGCTCCACCTCCGATGCCGCCTCGACGAGGATCCCACCGAGGTCGACCGGCCGCCGCGCGCTGTGCTGGCCGGTGTCGGCTCGCGCGAGCATCAGCAGATCGGCGACCAGGCGCTTCATCCGCCGGGAGGAGCGCAGCGCCGCGGCGACGGTCTCCCGCGGCTCGCCCTCGAGCTCCTCGTGAAGCAGCTCCAGGTTCGCCAGCAGGCTGGTCAGCGGCGTGCGCAGCTCGTGCGATGCGTCGGCCACGAACTCGCGCTGGCGCCCGAGCGCGTGCTCGGTCTCGGCCTGGGCGTCCTCCAGCGCGGAGAGCATCCCGTCGAGCGTGCGCGCGAGCTCTGCGACCTCGTCGTCGGCCTCCGGCTCGGGCACGCGCAGGCTGGGATCGCGCGTGCGCCGGATCTCGCGCGCGGTCGCCGTGAGCTCGGCGATCGGCGCCATCGCCCGCCGCGCAAGGGTGAGGCCCGCCAGCAGCGCGAACAGCGCGCCGCCGAGCACCCCTGCGCCAAGAAGAAGACGCACGCGGGCGAGCGTGTGCTGGAGGTCGGAGAGCGGGCGCGCGTACTGGAGGATCGCCCTGCCGAGCCCGGGAAGCACCCTGATCTCGCGGCTCTCGACCCTGTAGCCGGACGCGTCGGCCGAGCGCGGGAGGCTGATCGGGAAGTCGAGCTGGTCGTTGGTCTCTGCGATCGGGTTGCCCGAGAAGTCCAGGATGCGCACGTCCGCGTTCTGCGCGGCGGCGAAGTCCTCGAGGTCGGCGCTGCCCACATACGAGTAGCGGCCGTGCGCCGGGTCGGCCTTCACGAGCGCGCCCTTGGCGAGCGTGTCGGCCGCGTTGGCGGTGTCGCGATCGAAGTCGGAGCGGATCTGGCGGGACGTCAGCACCCCGACCATCACCGCGAACGCGCAGAGGATCACCAGGGTCAGCACGGCCGATCCGCCGGCGAGCCGCCAGCGGACCGGGAGCGACCTATACGCGGAGGACGTAGCCCGCGCCGCGGATCGTATGAAGGAGCCTCGGCTCTCCATCCGCTTCGAGCTTCCTTCTCAGGTTCGAGACGAACACCTCGATCGTGTTCGTCATGGAGAACGGGTCGTAGCCCCAGACCTCGTCGAGCAGCCGCTGGCGCGAGACCACGATCCGCTCGTTGCGCATCAGGTACTCGAGCAACTCGAACTCCCGCTGGGTCAGGTCCACCGCGCGGTCGCCGCGGCTGACCTCGTGCGTGTCCGGGTTCAGCGACAGATCCCCGACCACCAGGGAGGCGGACCCGCGCGGCGGCCGGCGGCGCAGCGCCGCCCGGATCCGCGCCATCAGCTCCTGGCGGTCGAAGGGCTTGACGACGTAGTCGTCGGCGCCGACGTCGAGGCCCTCTACGCGCGCGTCGACCGCGTCGCGCGCGGTCAGGATGATGATCGGCACGTCGTCGCCGTCGCGTAGATCGCGGGCCACCTCGATGCCGTCGATGCCGCCGGGAAGCCCGAGGTCGAGCAGCACCAGGTCCGGCGAGAACGAGGGCGCCGTCTGCAGCGCGCTCCGGCCGTCGGCCGCGATGCGCACCTCGTAGCCGTCGATGCGCAGGAAGCGCTGGATGACCTGCGAGATCTCCTCGTCGTCCTCGACCACGAGGACGCGAACGGGCCGGGTGAACTCGGTCATCCCCACGATGGTAGGGGGCGGCGCGGCCCGCGGCCGCAGGGTTTATCGCGGCCTTAGCCGATCGGGGCGGCCAGGCTCGGCGCGCGTGGGCGGAAGGGGCGGCCGTGCGCGCGTCGAAGAGGCCCGGAGCAGATGCCCAGCCGCAGCAGGACCGCCAAGCGCTCCGCGCCGCGCAGGCGCGGGCAGGCGGGCCGGCGCCCAGCGCCGCCGCCGCGACCCCGCCTGCCCGAGATCTCGCTCGAGCCCCACCACGTCGACCTGATCGGCCTCGGTCTCGTCGCGCTCGGCCTGTTCCTCGCGTGCGTCCTCTACCTCGACTGGTCGGGAGGCAGCGTGGGGGCGGGAATGCGCGACGGGCTGCGCTGGACGGTAGGGGTGCTCGCGTACGCGGTGCCCGTACTGCTCGTCGCCGGCGGGGCGGCGACGGTCGCGCGCGAGGCGATCCCCGCGCCGCGGCCGCTGCGCGCCGGCGCGGTGTGCCTGGCGATCGCGCTCCTGCTCGCGCTGGCCGCAGGGACGCTCGGCCTCGGCCCCGGCGCCGCGCCCGCGGGGGAGACCTGGCACCGGGCCGCGTTCGAGGCGCGCTCCGGCGCGCTCGGCGCGGGCATCTGGTGGAGCGCGTCGCACCTGGTCTCGGCCGTGGGCGCCCACATCCTCGCCGTATTCCTGTTCCTCGCCGGGCTGATCCTGCTCTCGGGCGCGACGGTCGCGGGCCTGGTGCGCGCGACCCGCGCCGGCGCCGCCGGCGCCGGGCGCCGGCTGCGGGACGGCACCGGCGAGCCGGCCCGCACCGTGGCTGGCGACCCCGGCTCGCCCGGGCCGGCGCAGCGAGTGCTCCCGGCCGAGCCGATGCTGCCGCCGGAGCCCGACACCCAGGAGCTCGTCGTGCGGGCCACCCACGTCGAGGCTCCGTCGCTGGACGGCGCCTCGCGCTACCCGGACCTCTACGGGGCCGACGGCGAGGACGCAGGCGACCCGGATCCCGCGGATGCGGACGAGACGCTTGCGGTCGACCCCGCCGGGCCGGACGCCGGCGCCGGCTCCGGCGAGCCCGGGCAGGAGGCGGACGAGCGGGCCGGCGGCGAGGACGAGGAGGAGGGCGCCGTCGCGCGGCGCGACCCGACCACCCGGCAGCAGCGCGCCGCCGCCGCCGATCCCGACTACCCCTGGCGGCTGCCCGCCGCCCGGATCCTGCGCCGCTCGACCGCCGAGGCCGCCAAGCCGGACACCCGCGGGCAGGAGCAGACCGCGACCGCGCTGGTGGAGGCGCTCGGCCACTTCGGCGTCGAGGCGAAGGTGGTCGGAACCGTCGCCGGGCCCCACATCACGCGCTACGAGCTGCGCCTCGCGCCCGGGACGAAGGTCGCGAAGGTCGCCCAGCTCAAGGACGACCTCGCCTACGCGCTGGCGGCCACCGACATCCGCATCCTCGCGCCGATCCCCGGCAAGCAGGCCGTCGGCGTCGAGGTGCCCAACGCGCGCCGCCGGGTCGTGCACCTCGGGGACGTCTTCCAGGATCCGCCGCAGGACTGGTCGCCGCTCACCGTCTGGCTCGGCAAGGACGTCGCCGGGCGCGCGATCGGCGCAGACCTGGCGAAGATGCCCCATCTGCTGGTCGCTGGCACCACGGGCGCCGGGAAGTCCGGGGCGATCAACGCGATGCTGACCTCGATCCTGCTGCGCGCCACGCCGCGCGAGGTCCGCCTCGTGCTGGTCGACCCCAAGCAGGTGGAGCTCAACCACTACGAGCAGATCCCGCACCTCCTCACGCCCGTCATCACGAGCCCGCGCCGCGCGGCCAACGCGCTCGCCAACCTCGTCAAGGAGATGGAGGACCGCTACGCGCTGATGTCGATGGCGCGGACCCGCTCGCTCCAGGAGCTCAACCGGGCGCGGGAGTCGCGCGAGGAGGCGCCGCTGCCGTACGTGCTGTGCGTGATCGACGAGCTGGCCGACCTGATGATGGTCGCTCCCGCCGACGTCGAGGACTCGGTGATCCGCCTCGCGCAGAAGGCGCGCGCGGTCGGCATCCACCTCGTGCTCGCCACGCAGAGCCCGCGCGTCGACGTCATCACCGGGATGATCAAGGCGAACGTCCCGTCGCGGATCGCGTTCGCAGTCTCCTCGCAGACAGACTCCCGGGTGATCCTCGACCAGAACGGCGCCGAGTCGCTGCTCGGCCAGGGCGACCTGCTGTTCTCCCCAGTCGGCTCGTCGAAGCTGCAGCGCATCCAGGGCGCCTACGTGGACGAGGACCAGATCGCCGCCGTCACCGGGGCCTGGCGCAAGCAGGGCGAGCCGGAATTCCGCGAGGACCTGCTCGAGGAGGTCGAGGACGAGGGCGCGGAGGGCGGCGACGACGACGGCTTCGACCCCGACGAGGACCCGCTGCTCGAGGACGCGATCGCGCTCGTCGCGCAGATGGGCACCGCCTCCACGAGCATGCTCCAGCGGCGGCTGCGGCTCGGCTACACGCGCGCCGGGCGTCTGATCGACATGCTCGAGCGGCGCGGCATCATCTCCGGCTACGAGGGCTCCAAGCCGCGCCAGGTGCTGGTCACCGAGGCGGACCTGCCGCGCGTCCTCGGCGCGCTGCGCGACGGTCGCGGCGACGGCGCGCCCGAGCCCGTGCACAGCGCCGAGCCCGGCGACTGAGCCGCCGCCGGCCAGGGCCGCGGGGCGTCCCGGATCCGGCGCCCGCCGCCAGATAGCCTGTCGGCGCAGATGGCCGAGATCGGGTCGACCCTGCGAGAGGCGCGCATGCGCGCGCGGATCGATATCACCGAGGTCGAGTCCGCGACCAAGATCCGCGCGAAGTACCTGCGCGCGCTCGAGAACGAGGAGTGGGACCTGCTGCCGGGCCCCACATTCGTCTCGGCGTTCCTGCGCACCTACGCCGAGTACCTGGGGCTCGACGCCCGGCTTCTCGTCGAGGAGTACAAGGGGCGCCAGGACCGTTCCGATGAGTTGGACCTCCCGCCGATCGGCGCGCCGGCCGGTCGCCGCCAGCCGCGCGAGCGCTCGCTCGGTCAGGTCGTCTCGCCCCGCGTCGTGCTGGTCGTCGTGATCCTGGCGCTGATCGCGGCGCTGTACCTGCTCGGCAGCACCGGCGGTGGCGGCGACAACTCGCCGGCGCCCGCCGGCACGACCGCCACGCCGACCAAGCGCGAGGCCCGGCCCAAGCCCCCGCCGCGGCCCGCGGCCACCAGGACCAGCGTGAAGATCGAACCGAGCGGCACCGTCTACGTGTGCCTCGTGGACGATCGCGGGCGCAAGCCGCTGAACGGCGCGACGCTGACCGCCGCGAGCCCCACGCCCACCTACCGCGCGCGCAGCTTCCGGCTCACGCTCGGCAACGCGCAGCTGCGCCTTGTCGTCAACGGCCGGCAGGTCGCGGTCCCGGCGTCCTCGACGGGGATCAACTTCGCGCTCTCACCGGCGGGGGCGAAGCGGCTGCCCGCCGGCGACGCGGCCGGCTGCGCATGAGCCCCCGCGGGGGCATCGTCGTCACCGGGACCGAGGTCCTGACCGGGATCATCGCCGACCGTAACGGCCCGTGGCTCTCGGAGCGGATGGGCGAGCTGGGAATCGACCTCGCGCACATCGTCGTGGTCGGAGACCGGCCGGCGGACATGATCGCCGCGCTCGAGCTGATGGCGCGCGAGCGGGTCGAGGTGGTGGTCACCAGCGGCGGCCTGGGACCGACCGCGGACGACCTGACGACCGAGGTCGTCGCCCGCTTCCAGGGACGCGAGATGGTCCTCGACGAGGCGCTCGAGGGGCGGATCGCCGAGATCCTGAGGCCGCTCGCCGAGCGCTACCCGCACCTCGACCCCGAGGCGATCGCGGCCGGGAACCGCAAGCAGGCGATCATCCCGGAGGGCGCGGTCGTCCTGGAGCCGGTCGGGACCGCCCCCGGCGTCGTCGTGCCTCCGGCCGGCGGGCGCGACGGGCCGCTCGTGGTGGTGCTGCCCGGCCCTCCGCGGGAGCTGCAGCCGATGTGGGCCGCGGCGGTCGCGACCGGGCCGTTCCGCGAGTCGGTCGGGGAGGCGCGCCCGGTGCGGCTGCGGATCATGCGTCTGTTCGGGATCCCCGAGTCCGAGATCGCGCTCACCCTCCGGGAGCTCGAGGCCGGCGGGGCGGACCTCTCCCGGCTCGAGATCACGACCTGCCTGCGCCGCGCCGAGATCGAGATCGCGACGCGCTTCGAGCCCGGCGCCGAGGACGACTACGCGGCCTTCGAGCAGGGCGTCGCGCGCCGCCACGCCGACACGCTCTTCTCACGCGACGGCTCGACGATCGACGAGCAGGTCGCTGCCCTGCTGACCGAGCGCGGCTGGACGATCGCGACGGCGGAGTCGTGCACCGGCGGCCTGCTGGCGGCGCGGCTGACCGACCGCCCGGGCTCCTCCGCGTACGTGCTCGGCGGCGCGGTCGCCTACGCGGACGCGGCCAAGACGTCGCTGGCGGGCGTCGAGGAGCGCCTCGTGCGCGAGCACGGCGCGGTCTCGGCGGAGGTGGCGCGGGCCCTGGCCGACGGGGCCCGCGCGCGCCTCGGCGCCGACGCGGGAGTGGGGGTGACCGGCATCGCCGGCCCCGGCGGCGGAAGCGACGAGAAGCCCGTCGGCCTGGTGTGGATCTCCGCGGCGGGCCCGGACGGCGCCGGCTTGACCCGGCGCGTGCATCTGCCCGGCGGGCGCGCGGACGTCCGCGACCGTGCGGTCACCGTGGCGATGCACGTCCTGCGGCGCCTGGCGCTCGGCGAGCGCGACCGCGACGGGGCCGCCGGCGCCGCAGCGTGAGCGCGGCCACCGCGCGGCTGTTCGTCGCGCTGGAGCTGCCGGCCGGCGTCCGCGCGGCGCTCGCGGCCTGGGGTGAGGAGCGCGCCGCGGCCGATTCCGCGCTGCGCGCCCTGCCCGCCGGGTCGCTGCACCTGACGCTGTGCTTCCTCGGCTCGCGGCCCGTGGAGGCGATCGCGCCGATCGGCGCGGCGCTGGCGGGCTGCGCGGGCCCGGCGCCGCGCCTCGCGCCCGGCGCCGCGGAGTGGCTGCCGGCGCGCCGCCCGCGCGTGCTCGCCGCTGCGATGAGCGACCGCGACGGCGCCCTGGCGGCACTGCACGGCCGCGTCGTGGAGGCGCTGGCGGCCGGTGGCCGGCAGCGCCCGGAGCGCCGGCCGCTGCGACCCCACGTCACGGTCGCCCGCGTGCGGCGCGGGGAGCGCCCGCGCCGCACGCGCGCGGAGGACCCGCCGCCGCCGGCGGGCGCGTTCGCCTGCGAGTGGCTGGCGCTCTACCGCTCGCACATCGGGGCCGGCCCCGCCCGCTACGAGGCGCTGGCGCGCGTGGCGCTCGCAGCCGGCCGGCAGGACGGACCGCGCCCTCCCGCGAGCCTTTCGTCACCGCGGCGCGTTGTGCCGTGACCGGCGCCCGTCCTAGCGTGCCGTTCCGTCCGCCGGGCGGCCTATCTTGGCCCGTCCTAGATGATCGAAGGAGCACCGAGATGAGCCAGGACGAGAAGGCCGCGAAGGCCCGTGAGGCGGCCCTGCAGGGAGCCCTCACGCAGATCGAGCGCCAGTTCGGCAAGGGCACCGTGATGCGGATGGGGGACGAGGGCGCCCAGGTGAAGGTCGACGCGATCCCCACCGGCGCGCTCTCCCTCGATCTGGCGCTCGGCATCGGAGGCGTGCCGCGCGGGCGCGTCGTGGAGATCTTCGGGCCGGAGTCCTCCGGCAAGACGACGCTCGTCTACCACGTGCTGGCCGAGGCCCAGAAGCTCGGCGGGGTGTGCGCGTTCATCGACGCCGAGCACGCGATGGACCCGCTCTACGCGCAGCGCATCGGGGTGGACATCGACGAGCTGCTGGTCTCCCAGCCCGACTACGGCGAGCAGGCGCTCGAGGTCGCCGACATGCTCGTCCGCTCGGGAGCGGTCGACGTCGTGGCGGTCGACTCGGTCGCGGCGCTCACGCCGCGCGCCGAGCTCGAGGGGCAGATGGGCGACCAGACGGTCGGCGTCCAGGCGCGGATGATGTCCCAGGCCATGCGCAAGCTGACCGCCAACCTGAACCGCACGCAGACCCTGTGCGTGTTCGTGAACCAGATCCGCGAGAAGGTCGGCGTCATGTTCGGGTCGCCGGAGACCCAGCCGGGCGGCCGCGCGCTGAAGTTCTACTCGTCGCAGCGGCTCGACATCCGCCGTATCGAGACCCTCAAGGAGGGCACCGAGGCGGTCGGGAACCGCGTGCGGGTGAAGGTGGTCAAGAACAAGGTCGCGCCGCCGTTCCGCCAGGCGGAGTTCGACATCGAGTTCGGCAGGGGGATCTCGACGTCCGGCTGCCTGCTGGACCTCGGCATCGAGCACGACGTGGTCACCAAGTCGGGCTCGTTCTTCTCGTTCGGCGACGAGCGTCTCGGCCAGGGCCGCGGGAACGCGAAGGCGTTCCTCGACGAGCATCCGGAGATGGCGGCCGAGATCCGCTCCCGGGTCTACGAGGCGCTCGATCTGGACGGCTCGCTCGTGAAGCCGATCGAGCGCGACGGGGGCGGCGAGGCCCCGCCGGTCGCCGCGGTCCCCGAGGAGCAGGCCGCCTGAGCGCAGCCCAGGGCCCGGCCCGGGAGGCGCGGGTCGAGCACGCGCTGGACCTCGCGCTGCGCTACCTCGGACCCCGCGACCGCACCGTCGCGGAGGTCAGGGCCCGTCTGGAGCGGAGCGAGGTCCGCGAGCCGGCGCTCGCGGAGGCGCTCGCCCGGCTGGAGGCGCTCGGCGCGCTCGACGACGACGGATTCGCCGCGCGGTTCGCCGAGGACCGCCGCGCGCTCGACGGCTGGGGCGCCGAGCGGATCGCGCGGCGGCTGCGCGAGCGCGGGATCGAGCGCGAGCTGGCGGAGTCGGTCGCGGCGCCGGCGGGCGGGCGCGACGGTGAGCTGGCGGCGGCGCTCGCGGTGCTCGAGCGCCGCTTTCCGTCACCGCCCGGAGATGCCCGGCGGGAGCGCGAGCGCGCCTACGGCGTGCTGGTCCGCAAGGGCTACGACCCTGAGCTGGCGGCCGACGCGGTGCGTGAGCACCTGCGTGACTGAGGCCGCCGACCCGGACGATTGCGCGTCCGGCGGCGCGCGGATACGATGCCGCCAGCGAACGACGAGCCCGCGAGGGCGCGAAGAAAACTCCAGCAAATCCGCATCTTTCCGATCGAACACGACCCAGGCTTGACGGCCATCAGCCACATCCTCGGGACCTGGCGGCGGAGGCCGCCGAGCATCACGGCTCCCCGGTCGCGCCCGGGCTGAGCGTCGGCGGCCAGACCGCCCGCAGGCCCGCGCTCGCGGCTCGTCCGCCGCTACGGGACAACTTCAGCCGAGCAGGCCGCGGGCTCCGCCCCGGCCCGCTGGAAGGGGACGCCATGGACATCGTGATCGCGGCAGGTGTGCTGGCTGTGGCGATTATCGCCGCCGCCGCGCTCTTCGGGCGAAGGGGCGCGGACCGACCGCAGGCGGCGCCCGACGCCTCCGCGCGGGATCGGGAGCGGCTGGTCGCGGCCGAGGAGGACGTGGCCACACGGCGGCGCGACCTCGACCGCCGGGAAGCCGAGCTCGGGCAGGCCCGCGAGCACGTCGAGGCGCGTCGCCGCGAGCACGAGGCGCAGCTCGAGGAGCTCTCGGGCCTGAGCGCCGCCCAGGCGAAGCAGCTGCTGCTGCGCCAGGTGGAGGACCAGGCGCGTCACGACGGCGCGAAGCTGGTGCGCCAGATCGACGAGCAGACGCGCCGCGAGGCGGACCGCCGCGCGCGCAACATCCTCGCGGTCTGCACGCAGCGGCTCGCGGCCGGCCACGCGACCGAGACGACCGTCTCCGTCGTCCAGCTGCCGAGCGACGACATGAAGGGGCGGATCATCGGCCGCGAGGGGCGCAACATCCGCGCCCTGGAGAACCTCACCGGTGTGGACTTCATCATCGACGACACGCCGAACGCGGTGGTGCTCTCGGCCTTCGACGGGGTGCGGCGCGAGATCGCGCGCCTCACGCTCGAGTCGCTGCTGGCCGACGGGCGCATCCATCCGGCGAGGATCGAGGAGACCTACTACCAGGCGAAGTCCGACCTCGAGGAGCACATCGCGAGGGCCGGGGAGGAGGCGGTGCTGGAGGCCGGTGTCCAGGGGCTCGATCCCGAGCTGGTCAAGATCCTCGGGCGGCTGCGCTTCCGCACCAGCTACGGCCAGAACGTGCTCGCCCACTCGGTCGAGTGCTCCCGCCTGGCGGTCCTGATGGCCGGCGAGCTCGGCGCCGGCGCCGACACAGCGCGCCGCGCCGCGCTGCTGCACGACATCGGCAAAGCGGTCACCCACGAAGTGGAGGGGCCGCACGCGCTCGTCGGCGGCGACCTCGCGCGGCGCTACGGCGAGCCCGAGGCCGTCGCGCACGCGATGGAGGCGCACCACAACGAGGTCGAGCCCCAGACCGTCGAGGCCGTGATCGTGCAGGCGGCCGACGCGCTCTCGGGAGCGCGCCCGGGAGCCCGGGGGGAGTCGCTCGAGCGCTACGTCAGGCGCCTGCGCGATCTCGAGCAGATCGCGGAACGCCACGACGGCGTCGACCGCGTCTACGCGATGCAGGCCGGGCGCGAGATCCGCGTGATGGTCGCGCCGGGCACGATCGACGATGCCGCGGCGGCGCTGCTCTCGCACGACATCGCGCGGGAGATCGAGCGTGAGCTCGAGTACCCGGGCCAGATCAAGGTGACGGTGATCCGGGAGTCGCGCGCGGTCGAGTACGCGAAGTGACGCGTCCTCGGTCCGGCGCCGTCGTGCGCCGGAGGATCTCCGCGACCGTCGCCGCCCCGGAGTGCCGCGCGTCGTCCAGGTCGGGGTCGTAGCACTGGATGCTCAGGCCGGCGCAGCCCGGGTGCGCCGCCAGCGGTCGCGCCAGCTCGACGAGCTCGTCCACGTCGAGGCCCCCTGGCTGCTGGGCGGGGGTCGCCGGGAACGAGCCGGTCGAGAGGACGTCCACGTCGATCGCCAGCCACCAGCGGCCGGGACCGTCCGCCAGCGCCTTCGCGGCCGCGTCCCCGGCGCGGCCGGGCCCGGCCGCGCGCACCTGCCCGGCGTCGAGCGAGTGCGCGATGCCGAGGTCCTCCGGCATCGCGGCGCCGTGGCCCTCGGCCTCGGCCCGGTCCCGGTGGGCGAGCAGCGCGACGGCGCCGGGCGCGACGAGCGGGCGATCCGGCCCGAGGCTCGTGAGGCGCTCGTCGCCGAGGCCGACGCAGGTGGCGACCGGCAGGTCGGCGGCCTCGCCCGTCGGCGAGGTGCGCGGGTCGTAGGTGTCCATGTGGCCGTCGAGGTAGGCGAGGCCGATCGGCGAGCGGTCGCTCCTCGCAAGCGCGGCGATCGCCGCGGGCACCAGCGTGCAGCATCCCCCCAGCACCACCGGCCGGGCAGAGCAGCCCTCAACGACGGACGCGAGCCCGTCGCGGATGCCCTCGGAGGCCGCGACGACGGTCTCGTAGCCGACGATGCCGCTCGCCGGATCGCGGGCCTCGCCGACGATGCGGACCGGCAGGTCTCCGGCGTCGCGCGCCCCGAGCGCGTCGACCACGCCGGCCTCGCGCAGCGCGCGCGGCGCCGACTCCGTGCCGCCCGGCCGCCCGAGCGAGTCGATCGGGACCCCGACCACGACCGACCCGTTCCAGCCCGCTCCCGCCACCGCGGACCACGATAGCCGGGGCACCCGTTGGGGCTACGCTACGCCGGCGATGCCGCGCTACCACGTCACCACGTTCGGCTGCCAGATGAACGAGCACGACTCCGAGCGCATGAAGGGGATGCTCGAGGCGCTCGGCTACGGCGAGGCGCCGGCGCGTGCGGAGGCGGACCTGATCCTGTTCAACACCTGCTCGATCCGCGAGAAGGCCGACTCGCGCTTCGTCGCGCACCTCGGCGAGGCGAGCCGCCTCAAGCGCGAGCGCCCCGAGGTCGTGGTCGGCGTGGGGGGCTGCTGGGCGCAGTCGGTCAAGGACGAGGTCTTCCGCCGCTTCCCGTTCGTCGACGTTGCGTTCGGCCCCGGCCAGGTGCACCGCCTGGCGGAGTTCCTGACCAGCGACGCCCTGAGCGCGCAGGGCTACTTCGAGTTCGAGGGCTTCACCGGGCGCCTGCCCGCGCGGCGCGAGCGCGACGCGCAGGCGTGGGTCCAGATCAGCGTCGGCTGCAACTGCCGGTGCGCGTACTGCATCGTCCCGTCCACCCGCGGGCGCGAGGTCAGCAGGCCCGCCGGCGAGCTGCTCGCGGAGATCGCGGGGCTTGCGGCCGACGGCGTCAGCGAGGTCACGCTGCTCGGCCAGAACGTCAACTCCTACGGCCGTGACCTGCGCGGCGTCGGGCGCACGACGTTCGCGGGACTGCTGGCGGGCGTGGACGCGATCGAGGGAATCGAGCGCATCCGTTACACGAGCCCGCATCCGAAGGACATGCGCGAGGACGTGATCCGCGCCCATGCCGAGCTGCCGGCGCTCTGCGAGCACATCCACCTGCCGCTCCAGGCGGGCAGCACGCGCGTGCTGCGCGCGATGCGGCGCACCTACTCGCGCGAGCGCTACCTGGACCGCGTCGCGCTGATCCGCGAGCACGTGCCGGACGTCGCCCTGACGACCGACGTGATCGTGGGGTTCCCCGGGGAGACCGAGGAGGAGTTCGGCGAGACGCTGGAGGTGGTCGAGCAGGTCGGCTACGACGGCGCCTTCACGTTCATCTACTCGCCGCGTCGCGGCACGGAGGCCGCCGAGCTCGGCGGGCGGGTGCCGCACGAGGTGGCGGTCGAGCGCATGGAGCGGCTCGTCGAGGTCGTGCAGCGCCGCGCGCGGAAGCGCGCCCAGCGCTTCGTCGGCCGGGTCCTCGACGTCCTGGTGGAGGGTCCCTCGCGGACCGATCCCGCGCGGCTGCGCGGCCGCACCCGCCACAACAAGGTCGTCAACTTCGACGGCGTCGCGAGCCCGGGGGAGTACGTGGAGGTCGAGATAACCGAGGCGACCAGCCAGACGCTCTCGGGACGGGAGTCGCTGGTGGCGCGGGCCGGCGCGTAGACCCCGCGGCGCATCGGCGGGCGTGAGCGATCGCACGGCGCCGGGCGCCGGAACGCCGCCCGGAGTGCGGTGTAGTAGGAGGGATGCGCGTTCCGCTACGCAACGGGTCCGGCGCTGCCCGCGACCGGGTGGACAGGATGTTCCAGACCCGCAGCCACGCCTGGGAGCAGGCCGGCCTGGCTCGGGCGGTGAGCCCGGAGGCACGGGAGAGCGCGCGGCGCGCGCTGCGACAGGCGCTGCTGCTCGCGCCCCTGTTCGCCGGGGTCATCGTCCTCTACGTCGAGCGGGAGAGGGTCTTCGGGCGAGACCTCGACACCGCCGTGCGGATCGGCACCGCGATCGCGCTGATGGCACTCGGCTGGGCGCTGGCGCGCGACATCGGCCGCGCCGTCGCGCCGGCGCTCTTCCGGCGCATGGACCCTGCTACCGCGGGGACGGTCGGCTTCCTGATCCGGCTCGCGACCATCGGCGTGACGCTGCTGATCGCGCTGCGGATCGCCGGGATCCAGCCGCAGACGCTCGCCGTCGGCGGCGCGTTCACGGCCGTCGTGCTGGGCCTGGCGGCACAGCAGACGCTCGGCAACGTGATCGCGGGGACCGTGCTGCTCAGCGCGCGGCCCTTCCGCGTGGGCGAGCGCATCCGGCTCCAGGCAGGGCCGCTCGCCGGCCAGATCGAGGGCGTGGTCGCGTCGCTCGGGCTGCTCTACACGACCCTGGCACGCGGCGCCGACCGGATCATGGTGCCGAACAGCGTGGTGCTCTCATCCGCCGTGGTGCCGCTGCGTGAGCCCGACTCCGTGGACCTGCGCGCGCGGCTGCGAGCGGAGGTCCGGCCGAGCGACGTGCAGGAACTGCTCGCGAGCACCGTGACCGTGGCCACCCGCGAGGACCCGCACATCGACCTCGAGGAGTTCGACGGCGAGGAGGTCGTCGTGCGCATCTCGGCGACCCCCGAGCACGCCAAGGACGGCCGGCGCCTCGCGGACGAGATTCTCGCGGCGATCAAGGAGGTCTCGCGCGACGCGACGACCGTGGGCCGCGCGGCCGGCGAGCGGGACCGCGGCGCGGCCGAGCAGCCCGACGGCGACTCCGCGCAGGACGGTTCCGGAGCGAGCCGCGACGACGCCGCGGCGTAGCGCGCGGGGACCCTCGGGCGACGCCCGCGCTCAGCGCTTGTCGCGCTGCCCGGCGGCCACGTTGCGGGCGAGGCGGCCGCCCCGGCGGCCCCCGATGCGCTGCGCCGTCGCCGGGGCGATCACGGCGAACGCGGCCACCGCGCGCACGGGAAGCGGGGCAACGTCGACCTCCGCGCGGTTGCGCTCCACCGCGCTCACCACGGCGGCGGCCACGTCCCCGGGCGTGCGCGTACCGATGCCCGGCGGCAGCCGCGCACCGGAGTCGTGGAACATGCCCGCGTCGCGGATGAAGCCGGGCAGGACCGTCGACACGCCGACGCCGGTGCCCTCGAGATCGGCGCGCAGCCCGAGCGCGAAGCCGCGCAGCCCGAACTTCGTCGCCGAGTAGATCGAGGACCCGCTGCTCGCGGTCTTGCCCGCCAGCGACGAGACGAACACGACGTGGCCGTGGCCGCGCTCGATCATGCCGGGAACGAGTGCGCGCGCGAGCTGTATCGGCGCGCGCAGGTTGACGTCGAGCGCGCGGTCGATCTCCTCGCCGCTGAAGGAGTCCAGGTCCCCGCTGCCCGGCAGGCCCGCGTTCGCGACCAGCAGGTCGACCTCGCCCGCGCGCTCCGCGAGCCGTGCGACCGCATCGCGCTCGGCGAGGTCCGCGGCGACGACCTCGCCGCCGATCTCCTGCGCGAGCGGCTCGAGCGCCTCCACCCGGCGCCCCGTGAGCACCACGGTCGCGCCGCGGGCCGCGAGCGCGCGCGCGATCGCCTGTCCGATCCCGCCGCTCGCGCCCGTCAGCAGCGCGCGGCCGCGTAGCGGCGGGCGACCGCCCGCGCCGCCCGGATGCGGGTTCACGCTGGGCTCGGCTCCCGCGACGCTCATCCCGGGAAGATAGCCAGCGTCGCGGTGAAGCCGTGCAGGAAGCTCTCCTGGCCCACAGGGCCGATCTCCCCGGCCGCGAAGAAGCCCGCGTGCGCGCCGCCGAGCTCGGTCGCGAGCAGGGCCGCGTCGTGGTCGGCGGATCCGAACATCCCGCGCCCGCGCCCGTTGCAGGAGAAGATCAGCGCGCCGGCCGGGGGACGGCCTCCGAGCGCGCCGCGGCGCAGGCCCAGCGCCTGGCGCAGCTCGAGATCCGCGGAGCGAGCGTCGCGGGCGTGCAGGCGCACGACCTGGCCGGGCCGCGCCGGGGCGCCCACGTGCACCGCGCCGGTCTCCGGGTCGGCGCCCGAGAGCCCGCGCACCAGGAAGTCGCCCGGCCCGTATTCCGGCTTGCCGCCCGCGCCGTCCGCCAGCAGGCCGATCAGCAGCCCGCCCTCCACCAGGGCGCGCTCGTCGGGACGCAGCTCGTCGATCGCCTGGCGCAGGCGCTCGAGCGCCGGGCGGCCGGCCAGCTCGCGGACGAGATCCCCCTCGGCGTCGGTGACGGTCATCTCGGGTCCGAGCGGCGCCGCCCCCTGCGAGACGCACGGCATCACCTCGACCCCGTCGATGCGCAGCCCCACGGCCCCCTCGGTGGTCACGCGCTCGTCGAGGAACAGCGCGCCGGTGCCCTCGTCCGTTCGCCCGCTCGCGAGGCCGCCGAGCACGGGCACCGCGGGAGCGCGGCGGCCGAGCTCGCGCAGCAGCCCGTCGGTGGGGAACGTGTAGGGGTCGGCGAGCAGCAGCGCGGCGTCGCCGCCGGCGAGCTCGGGCAGCCCGACGATGCGCATACCGCCGTCGGCGGGCTCGATCTGCGCGTGGAACGGCGTCGCCTCGCCGCCGCCGAGCGCCGCCGCCCAGACCGCGACCGCCGTTCCGCCCTCGACCTCGCGCCCGCAGCCGAGCACGCCACCCGCGCCGCACCCGACCACGCGCCTGGGACCGAGACCGTCGTGGACCCCTTCGAGCGTCGCCTCCGGGGCCGCGAGGTGGTGGCCGCACGCGAACACCAGCGCGAGGTCCGCCTCGACGGAGCCGAGGGCGTCCCTCGCCGCCGACGCGGCCTCGAGCGCTCCGGCCCGCGGGTCGGGATCGGTGGAGAGGGCCGCGCCGATGCGCACCGGCATGCGCCCGACCATACTCCGCGGCCCGTGGGCCGCCCCGAGGTGATCGCGCTCTTCGGCCCGACCGGCGTGGGCAAGACCGAGGTCGCGCTCGCGCTCGCCGCCGTGCTGCGCTCCAGGGGAGAGGAGCCGGTGGCCGTGGGCGCGGACGCGCTCCAGCTCTACGCGGGCCTGCCGATCCTGACCGGGGCGCCCGGAGCGAGGGAGCGCGGGCTGCTCGAGCACCGCCTCGTGGGCGTCGTCCCGCTGCGCGAGCGCTTCAGCGCGGGCGCGTACGCCGCGCTCGCCCACGCCGAGATCGACGGGCTGCTCGCCGCGGGGCGGCTGCCGATCGTCGTCGGCGGCACGGGCCTCTACCTGCGTGCCGCGCTTACCGATCTCGACCTGCACCCGCCGCCGGAGCCCGGGGCGCGCGAGCGCTGGGAGGCGGCGGTGGCCACACGTGGCGCGCCCGCCGTGCACGCGGAGCTGCGCGATCGGGCGCCGTGGGCGGCGGCCGGGATCGATCCGAACGACCGCTCGCGGATCGTCCGCGCGCACGAGCTGCTCGACGCCGGCGCGCTCGAAGGCCCCCGCACGACCTCGCGCCTTTGGACCGCCGACATGCGCCGGCCGACGCTGCTCGCAGGCCTCACGATGGACCGCGCCGCGCTCGCGGCCCGCATCGACGAGCGCGTGGACCGGATGATCGCCGCCGGAGCTGTAGAGGAGGTGCGCCGCGCGGATGCGGCCGGGGCGTCGGCGACGGCGCGCGCCGCGCTCGGCTTCGACGAGCTGCTCGCCGGCGACGTGGAGGCGATGAAGCTGCGCACCCGCCGCTACGCGAAGCGCCAGCTCACGTGGATGCGCAAGCTCTCCGGCGTGCGCACGATCGACGTCACCGGCCGGGAGCCGGAGGCGGTAGCCGCCCGGATCGTCGCGCTCTGGGCGGGCGAGGCCGGCCAATAGACTGGCGCGCCGTGCCCGAGCCGACCGTCCCGTTCGAGAAGTGGCAGGCGCTGGGCAACGACTACGTGATCGTCGAGGAGCGCGCGCTTCCCTTCGAGCTGACGTCGGCGCGGGTCGCCCGCATCTGCGCGCCGCACACGGGCGTTGGCTCCGACGGCGTTCTGGTGCTCTCGCGACCGCGGGGCGGCGACGCCGTCGCGGCGCTGCGGATCTTCAACCCCGACGGCTCGGAGGCCGAGCTGTCCGGCAACGGGGCGCGCGAGGCGATCATGTATCTGCGCCGCCGCGGCTGGACCGAGCGGGACAGCTTCACGCTCGAGACCGCGGCCGGTCCCGTGCGGCCGCGCATCACCGGGGCCGCGACGTGCACGGTGCAGATGGGCCGCGCCGCGACCGCCTCGCCGTTCTTCCCGGGCGGGCCGGCGGACGGCCGCGGAGAGGTCGATCTGGCCGGCGCGCCGGCGCCGTTCCGTCACGTCGCGATCGGCAACCCGCAGTGCGCGATCGCGCTGCCGGACGCCGCCGCCGTCGACGCGCTCGACCTGCACGCGGCCGGCCCCGCCATCGAGCGCGACGCCCGCTTCCCGGCGCGCACGAACGTGTCCTTCTACGCGCCGCTGCCCTCCGGCGGAGGGGCGCAGGGCGCCGGGCATGACGGCAGCCGCATCCGCGCGCGGATCTTCGAGCGCGGGGTGGGGGAGACGATGTCCTCGGGAACCGGCGCGAGCGGCGCCGCGGTGGCGCACGTGCTGGCCGGGGGGCACCCCCCGGTGGTCGTCGCGCTCGACGGCGGCGAGCTGAGCGTCGACGTCTCGCCCGAGCTCGACGTGACGCTCACCGGCTGGGCCGTGCCCGTCTACCGGGGGGAGCTGGACCCCGACTTCGTCAAGGAGCTGCATGCGACCGAGTGAGCGCCTCGAGCGCATCCCGCCGTACCTGTTCGCCGAGCTGGAGCGCAAGATCGCGGCCCGCAAGGCGGCCGGGGTGGACGTCATCTCGCTGGGGATCGGCGACCCGGACCACCCGACCTACCCCGAGGTCGTCGCGGCCGCGCAGGCGGCGGTCGCCGACCCCGCCAACCACCGCTACCCGTCGAACCGCGGCCGGCCGGAGTTCCGCGAGGCCGTCGCCGCCTTCTACGAGCGGCGCTTCGGCGTCTCGCTCGACCCGGAGACCGAGGTGATGCCCGCGATCGGGGCCAAGGAGTGCATCTTCAACCTCAACCTCGCGTTCCTCGACCCGGGGTCGGTCGCGCTCGCATCCGATCCGGGCTACCCGGTCTACACGGGTGGCCCGCTGCTGGCCGGCGGCGAGCCGTTCCTGCTCGGGCTGGACCCCGAGCGCGGG
This sequence comes from Solirubrobacteraceae bacterium, assembly GCA_046330255.1. Taxonomy (GTDB): domain Bacteria; phylum Actinomycetota; class Thermoleophilia; order Solirubrobacterales; family Solirubrobacteraceae; genus JBBSBL01. The sequence continues at coordinate 94,818 of JAXLTC010000003.1, read as the reverse complement.
TTCGCCCCGGATCTCTCCGCGATCCCAGAGCGCGCGGCGGCGCGCGCGCGGCTCGCGTTCCTCAACTACCCGAACAACCCGACGGGCGCGGTGGTGCCGGACGGCCTGTTCGGCGAGGTCGTGGCTTGGGCCCGCGGTCACGACGCCCTGATCGTCCACGACAACGCCTACTCGGAGACGACCTACGACGGCTACGTCGCGCCCTCGTTCCTCGCCACGCCGGGTGCGAAGGACGTCGGCGTGGAGGTCTTCTCGCTCTCGAAGGGCTACAACATGACCGGGTGGCGCTGCGCGGCGATCGTCGGGAACGCCGAGGCGATATCGCACTACTGGCGCCTGAAGTCGAACATCGACTCGGGCCTGTTCGACGCCGTTCAACTCGCAGGGGCCTCCGCGCTGGGCCCGGCCCTCGACGCCCGCATCGCGGAGATGAACGCGGTCTACGAGCGCCGGCGCGATCTCGTGTGCGACGCGCTGCGCGCGGCCGGTGTCGAGGTCACGCCGCCGAAGGGCACGATCTACGTCTGGGCGCCGGTGCCCGGCGGGTTCGGCTCCTCGGCCGCATACTGCGAGCACGTGCTCGAGCGGGCGGGAGTCGTGATCTCACCCGGCGGCGCCTACGGGCCGAACGGCGAGGGGTTCTTCCGGATCTCGCTGACGACGCCGGACGACCGCCTCGCAGAGGCGGTCGAGCGCATCCACGCGCTCGCCCCCTGAGCGGGCGCCGCGGCTTCTAGACTCGAGGGCGGATGGAGCGCTCGAGGCACGGCCGCACGACCCCCACGCGAACGGGCGCGGGCGGCGACGGCCGCCCCGCCGGGCGGGCGCGCCAGCGCGCGTTCCTGATCGCCGCGCTCGCCGACGGGGACGACCTCCGCGAGCTGGGAGACCTGCTGCGCACCGCCGGTGTGGCGACCGTGGGGGAGATGGTGCAGCATCGCGAGCGCCCGCACCCGAACACCTACCTTGGCCCCGGCAAGCTCGCCGAGCTGAAGTCGGCGCTTGCGGCGAGCGACGCGAACGTCGTCGCCTGCGACGACGAGCTGAGCCCGCGCCAGGAGCGCAACCTCGAGTCCGAGCTCGGAATCGCGGTCGTCGACCGCACGACCGTGATCCTCGACATCTTCGCGAGCCACGCCAACAGCGCCGAGGGCAAGCTCCAGGTCGAGCTCGCGCAGCTCGAGTACAACCTCGCGCGGATGCGTGGCCTGTGGACGCACCTGGAGCGCCTCGGGGGAGGCATCGGCACCCGCGGCCCGGGGGAGTCGCAGATCGAGACCGACCGCCGCCTGGCGCGCGACCGGATCGCGGCGCTGCGCAGGCGCCTGGCGGGAGTCACGCAGGCACGGGGCGTCATGCGTGCGGAGCGCGAGCGCGCGCGGCTCCCGAGCGTGGCGCTCGCCGGGTACACCAACGCCGGCAAGTCGACGCTGCTGGCCGCCCTCACCGGCGCGGAGGCCGGCGTCGGCGACCGGCTGTTCCACACGCTCGATCCCGCGACGCGCACGATGCGCCACGAGGGCCGCGACTACCTCGTGACCGACACCGTCGGCTTCATCCGCAAGCTGCCCCATCAGCTCGTCGACGCGTTCGGTGCGACGCTCGAGGAGACCGTGCGCGCCGATCTGCTCCTGCACGTGGTCGACGCGTCCGCGCCTGCCGAGGAGCGCGAGGCGATGATGCGCGCGGTCGACGGCGTCCTCGAGGAGATCGGCGCCACCGAGGCCCCGCGCCTGCTCGTGCTCAACAAGGCCGACGCGCTCGACCCCGGCGAGCGGGACGGGATCCTCCTGCGCCACCCCGGCGCGCTGCTGGTCTCGGCGCTGGCGGGCGAGGGCATCGACGAGCTGCGCGACGCCGTTCGAGCGACATTCGACGCCGGCCTGCGGCCCGTCGAGCTGCTCGTGCCCTACCGAGAGGGCGCGCGGCTCGCCGAGCTGCACGAGCTGGCCGGCGATCTCGACCGCGAGGACACGGCGGAGGGGGTGCGCGTCAGCGCGCGCCTGCCCGCCGCGCTCGCCGCCCGCTACCTGCGCTTCGCGGTCGGCAACGGCGCGGGTCCCCGGTGAGGCTGCCCGTCCGGCGGCTGCGGCCGGACGCGATCGTCCCCACGCGCGCCTACGACGGCGACGCCGGGCTCGACCTGCATGCCGCGGATGCCGTCACGATCGCGCCCGGCGAGCGCGCAACGGTGCCGACGGGCATCGCGATCGAGCTTCCCCGCGGGCACGCCGCGCTGGTGCTGCCCCGCTCCGGGCTCGCGGCCCGGCACGGGATCGCGCTGGTCAACTCTCCCGGCCTCATCGACAGCGGCTACCGCGGCGAGATCCGCGTGCTGCTCCTCAACACGGATCGCGAGGCGGCGTTCTCGTGCGCGGCGCGGGAGCGGATCGCGCAGCTCGTGGTTGTCGCGGTGGCGCCCGCGGAGCCCGTCGCGGTGGTCGAGCTGGGCGCCAGCGCGCGCGGCGACGGGGGCTTCGGCTCCAGCGGGACGGCGCCCGCGGGACGCGCGTGAGCGGGCCGCAGGAGAAACCGGGCGCCGCGCCGAATCTGTAGCCTCGACCGACACCCGCCGGCGCCGCCGGCGAACCTCGAGCACACCGGAGGTGGACGTGGCGCAGGAGCTCATCCTTCCCAACACCCAGGACGACCGCGCGAAGCTGCGCAACCCGTTCGGCGTCTTCGGCCTGGGGTTGATCACCCTCGGGATCTACCTGATCTTCTGGTGGTACTACGTCAACCGGGAGATGCGCGACTACGGCAAGGCCACGGGCTACGACCTCGGCGAGAACCCGACCAACTCGGCGCTCGCCCTGTTCCCCGGCGGCCTGATCATCGTGCCGGCGCTGATCAGCCTCTGGCGGGGGACCAAGCGCGTCCAGGCCACGCAACGCGTCGCGGGCGAGGAGCCGCTGAACGGCTGGATCGCGCTCGTCATCTACCTGGTCATCGGATTCGTCTTCGCGCCCTACCTGCAGAGCGAGCTGAACAAGGTCTGGCGCAAGGTCGGCACCGCGCTGCCGGGCGAGTCGCAGCCGGAGACGCCGGACACGATGCCCGCGCGCCTCGACGCCCCGCCGTCACCGGACGAGGCCGCGGCACCCCCGGCGGGCGAGCAGGCCGCCGCTCCGGCGACCCCGCCCGCGGGCGAGCAACCGCCGCCCCCTCCGCCGGCCTCCTGAGCCTGGACCTCCCGCAAGCGCTGCGGCGGGCTACGCGACGACCGCGAGCTCGCCGCAGTGCAGCAGGTCGTCGAGCAGCCGGCGCGCCGCCGCCTCCGACCATCGGTCGGACTCCACCAGCGCGCGCGTGAGCGCCGTGACGTCGGCGACCGCTGCCGCCGCCCCCTGATCGCCGCCCTCGGAGAAGAGCAGCGTGTCCGCGGCCTCGCGGATGCGCTCCGCCTCTCCGGGCTGGAGCGCGCCCTCCGAGACCTCCCTGAGGGCCGCCATCACGCGGCCGTATGCCTGGGCGCGTTCGGAGGTCATGGTTCCACTCTAGGGGCTCGGACGGACGATCGGGCCGGTTGTGACGCCGATCACACGCCGGTCACACCGGCCGCGGCGCGCGCCTCCGCGTGCGCGGCGTCCTCGAGGCTGTCGTCCAGCGGGGCCAGGGCGGCGCGCTCGACGCCGAGCGCGCGGGCGATGAGCCAGTCGGCGAGCCAGGCGTTCTTGGGCAGCAGGGGGCCGTGGAGGTAGGTGCCCAGCACCGAGCCGCGCCACACGCCCTCGAACCCGTCCCGCCCGTTGTTGCCGTGGCCGCGCAGGACGCGACCGAGCGGACGCTCGCCCGCGCCGAGGAACGTGCGTCCGCCGTGGTTCTCGAAGCCTGCGAGCACGCGTGGCCCCTCGCCGTCCAGGTCGACCTCGATCGCGACGTTGCCGATCAGGCGCGGTCCCTCGGAGCGCACCGTGCGCAGGTCGACCAGATCGACGCCCGGGAGCGTGTCGGCGCCGAGGTCGTAGGAGCGGCCGAGCAACTGATAGCCGCCGCAGACCGCCAGCAGCACAGCCCCTCGAGCGACGCTCGCGTGGATCGCGTCGCGCTTGCGCTCGGCCAAGTCGAGCGCGACGAGCCGCTGGTCGCGGTCCTGCCCGCCGCCGATGTAGAGCAGGTCGGCGGCCCCGGGGTCGAGGTCGTCGCCGATCCCGATCCGGCGCAGCTCGAAGCCGATGCGGCGCCAGGCGCAGCGGCGCTCGAGCATCAGGAGGTTGCCGCGGTCGGCGTAGATGCTCATCAGGTCGGGGTAGAGCGCCGCGACCCGCAGCGTCCGTCCCTCAGCCGCCACGCAGGACCACCACCGTGCTGCCCACGTGCTCGGCGGTCGGCGCGACCCGCAGGCGCTCGTCCGGCTCCAGCCCGGCCGCGCGGGCCTCGCGCTCGAGCCCGGAGGCGTCGAGGCGGTCGAGCAGGACGGAATCGGCCTCCGCTGTCGGGCGCCCGTCCCGAGGTCGGACCTCGCGCACCCGTTCGATCACCCAGCCCTCGGGCACCTCGCGGACCGCGACGGGCCTGCTGACGAACGTCGCTCCCGCCGTCACGAGGACGTCCGGCGGCGGTGCGGTCCCGGCGCCGGCCTCGTGCTCCAGCCCCTCGAGCGGATGCGCGAGCGCGCATGCGACGCGGCCGCCCGGGGCGAGGTGCTCGCGGGTCGCTCGCAGGAAGCGCTCGCGGCCGGGCGGGCCGCCGAGCAGCTGGACCGTCTGCATGGGCGCGGCGATCAGCGCGAAACGGCCACCCGGAAGCTCGAGCGCGCGCGCGTCGGCCGTGGTCGTGGTCACGCGCAGGCCCCGCTCCTCGGCACGCCTGGCGAGCTCGGAGAGCAGCGCCGCGTCGCGGTCCAGCGCGTGCACCTCGTGCCCGGCCGCGGCGAGGTGCAGGGCGACGCGCCCCGTCCCCGCGCCCACGTCGAGGACGGCGCCGCCGGCGCGCTCGGCGAGCTCCGCCCACAGCGAGAGGTCGGCGCTGTAGCGGCCGCACTCGAGGTCGTGCCACACCACGGCCTGGGCGGGTGCGCGGGTCGCGCTCATGCCGCCCAGTAGCGCGGCGCGTGGCCGCGGTCCGCCAGCAGGTCGCGCAGCTCCAGCAGCGCCGTGTAGGTCGGCAGCGCATAGAGCGTCCCCGAGCCGTCGCCCAGCGCGGTGTCGAGAGCGCGCGCGGGCTCCGGGACGACGCGCAGCGCCTCGCCCTCGAGCCCCGCGTAGCGCAGTCGCAGGGCGAGCTCGGCGGCGCGCGTGCCGCCACAGGTCACGCGGCGGACGCGTCCGGCGAGCAGCTCGAAGTCCGCGTCCCAGATCCACGAGACGTCGCGGCCGTCGGCGATCCGGTCGTTCAGCACCGCGAGCAGGTCCAGCGGCCCCGGCTCGAGCGCGAGCGTGCGCAGCACCTCGTTGGCGCCCGCGGGGTTCTTGATCAGCAGGATCGACAGCTCGCGCCCGTCCAGCGAGAGCGTCTCGGCGCGCCCGAACGCCGCCGAGACCGACGCGATCCCGCTCGCGGCCACGCGCGCGGGCACGCCGAGCGCGATGCAGAGTGCGAGCGCGCCGAGCGCGTTGTAGACGTTGTAGAGGCCGGGGAGGGGCAGCTCGAGCTCGAGCGGGCCCTCGGGGGTGCGCAGCGCGACCGAGGCGCTGCGCACCCCGTGCAGATCGACGCGCTCCGCCGCCACCGCCGGGCGGGGCCGCGCGTTCCCGCAGCCCGGGCACGCGTAGCGGCCGAGGTGGCCGAGGTAGACCGCCTCGTAGCGGTAGGGGGAGCCGCAGGCGCGGCAATGGGTCGAGTCGGCGGCGTGCTGGATCTGCTCGAGCGCCATCGAGTCGTCCTCGACTCCGAAGTACAGCGTCCCCTCGCGCCCGCGCCCGAGGTCGGCGACGAGCGGGTCGTCGGCGTTCAGGACCAGCGCCGAGCCGCCGGGCCTCGAGGCGACGACCTCCGCCCAGCGGTCCGCGATGGCGTCCAGCTCGCCGTAGCGGTCCAGCTGGTCGCGGAACAGGTTGCCGAGCAGCAGCGCACGGGGCCGCAGCTGCGAGCACAGCGGTCCCAGCCACGCTTCGTCGACCTCGAAGAGCCCGAGCTCGCCGTCGATCCCGCGCCCGCGCGCCGCCTCCACGAGCGTCGAGGCGACCCCGCCCGCCATGTTGGCGCCCGCGTGGTTGTGGACCAGGCGGCGCCCGCCCGCGCGCAGCCCGGCCGCCGCCATCGCCGCGCTGGTGGTCTTGCCGTTGGTGGCGGAGATGACCGCGCTGCCCCCGGGGAGCCGCGCCGCGAGCGCGCCGATCGCGTGGCGGTCGAGGCGTATCAGCACCTTGCCAGGGAGGCTCGTCCCGCCGCCGCGGCCGGCCGCGCGAGCGAGCGCGCCCACGCCGCGCGCGGCCGCCACCTTCGCGCCCAGCATCATCGGGGAAGGATCGCGCGCACCGCGTGCGGCAGCACGCGCACCGTGAGCGGCAGCTCGCCGATCGGGTCGCCGTCGGCGTACACGGTGAAAGGCCTGTCGGCGCTGACCCGCACCTCGTGCCCGCGCCGGGAGCTCACCTCGGCGCGCTCCAGATGCGTGCCCTTGAACACCTGCGGGAAGGAGGCCAGGAAGCGGAGCCGGCCGACGTGCGAGACCGTGACCACGTCCAGCGCGCCGTCGTCGAGCTCGGCCTGCGGAGCCACGAACATCCCGCCGCCGTATGCCTTCGAGTTGGCGACCGCGACGCTGTAGCCGCTGAACGTCTCGCGCTCGCCGTCGACCTCGACCGTGAACGTCGCGGGCCGCCAACCGGCGAGCGCGCGCAGCGCCGCATACAGGTAGACGAGGTTCCCGCGCACCAGGCGCGCGTCGTTGGCGATGCGGTTCGCCACCGAGTCGAAGCCGCACGAGGCGATGCAGCAGAACGCCCGGCCGCCGGCCTCACCGAGGTCCAGGGAGCGCTCCTCGCCGTTGGCCAGGACCTCGACCGCGCCCGCCGGGTCCGCCGGGATCCCGAGCACCCGGGCGAAGTCGTTCCCGCGTCCGCCGGGCAGGATGCCCAGCACGCCGCCGGTGTCCCGCAGTGCGCCTGCGACCGTTCCGATCAGCCCGTCGCCTCCCAGCGCGCCTGCGATCTCACCCTCGGCCGCGGCGGCGCGGGCGAGCTCGGCCGCGTGCTCGATGCTCGTCGTGCGCTCGGTGCGCGCGTGCATCCCTCGGCGCCGAAGCGAGGCCTCGACGTCCGGCAGGATCCGCTCCGCGCGACCGCCGCCGGCCGAGGGGTTGACGATCAGGGCGACGGACCGCGGCACGGTGCGCGAACGGTAGCGGGGCGCCGGGCGCGGGCGTCCGGAGGTCTGGCATGATCCCCGCCGGTGTCGCGCCCGCCCCTCACGCACGCCGCAGCGCTCGCATGCGCGCTCGCCCTGTCGCTCGCCTCGTGCGGCGGGAGCTCCGGCGGCGGCAAAGAGGCGCAGGCCACCACCGCGCCGGCGGCGCCCTGCACGCGCGTCGCGGTGCCCGGTCCCAAGCGCGAGCCGCGCCTGACCGCGCCGAGGTCGACGCTCGACCCGTCGCGCGCCTACACCGCGACCGTGGTGACCAACTGCGGCGCGTTCTCGTTCCGCCTGGACGTGCGCCGGGCGCCGCGGACGGCGTCGTCGTTCTACTCGCTGGCGAGGCACGGCTTCTACGACGGCACCCAGTTCCACCGAGTCGCGAGGGGGTTCGTGATCCAGGGCGGCGACCCCAAGGGCGACGGCACCGGCGGCCCGGGCTACCGCGTCGTCGAGAAGCCGCCGGCCGACGCGTCGTACACGCGCGGGGTGGTCGCCATGGCGAAGGCCGGCAACGAGCCGCCCGGCGCCTCCGGGAGCCAGTTCTTCGTTGTCACGGGCGAGGACGCCGGCCTGCCGCCCGAGTACGCGCTCCTGGGTCGCGTGACGAGCGGCCAGGCGGTCGTCGACCGCATCGGCGCGCTGCCGACCGAGCCGCCGGGCGACGGGCGCCCGAGCCCGCCGGTCGTGATCTCCAAGCTGTCCGCGGTCGCCTCGTAGGCGGGCGCGCTACCCCGCCGCGCGCGCGGCCCTCGCGCGGCCCTGGCGGCGGCGACCCACCAGCGTCGCGATCCCCAGCGCGACCGCCACGACGACGGCGCCGAGCACCAGCCCGCCGAACAGCGAGATCCCGCCGAACGGCAGCGCGATCAGCTCGACGATCCCGAGTCCCACGGCGAGCAGCAGCACGATCAGCCCGAGCAGGATCAGGATCCCGCGGATGCGCATCAGGATCCCGGCGCTCGGCGGTGGAGCGATCAGGCCCATGAAGCGCAGCGCCAGGAGCTGACGGCCGCTCGGCGCCTCCTGCCCGAGTTTCTCGACGGCATCCTTGAGGTCCCCGGCGCGCCGCTCGGCGAGCGCGAGCGAGGCGTCCGCCATCCGGCGGATCTGCATGCGCTCCTGCGGGCGCGCCGCGGCGATCGCGCGCTGGAAGTGCTGGCGCGCGGTCTGCGCGTCGTAGCGCTCGGACGCGCGCGCGCCGAGGATCGCCTGCGCCGCCGCCTTGTACTTCGTCTCGGCCTCGAGCTCCTCGTCCGAGCGCGTCTCGAGCGCCTGCATGGCGGCCAGCGCGCCGCGCTGCTCGATCTTCATCTGGCGGGGCTTGGCCATGGGCGCGGCGGAGTCTAGTCGGGGGGCGACGGCACGGGCTCGCCGCGCGGCACGGACCCCGGACGCGGCGCTCGATTCCTGATCGGTTTTCAGGGTTTCGCGTTGCTATCGTCGGTCGCGTGCGGCGCCTGCTCTCGTTCCCGAACCCCGTCAACGAGGTCTCGGCGCGGCTCGTGGCCGGCGGAGTGGTGCTGATGGTGCTCGCGGCGCTGGCGACCCGGGAGCCGTGGCTCCTGCTCGTGATCGCCTACGGCTTCGTCGCACGGGTGGTCACGGGACCGACCCTGAGCCCACTCGGGATGATGGTGACGAAGGTGCTGACCCCGCGCCTGGGCCTCGTCGAGCGACCGGTTCCGGGGCCCCCCAAGCGCTTCGCCCAGGGGATCGGCGCGCTGTTCTCGCTCACCGCCGCCGGGCTGTGGTATCTCGCCGGGGCACACGGGGCCGCGTGGGCGGTGATCGCGGTCCTCGGCGTGCCCGCGGCGCTCGAGGCGGGCCTCGGCTTCTGCGTCGGATGCAGGATCTTCGCCGTGCTGATCCGGCTGGGCGTCGTGCCGGCCTCCGTCTGCGCCGAGTGCGCGGACATCGGCCTGCGCGGCGTGCCGGCCGCAACCGGCCGCTGAGCGGTCGCGGTGCGCTGCTTCGGCGACGGGGACCTCGCGTACGAGCGCTACCACGACGAGGAGTGGGGGAGGCCCGAGATCGATGAGCGCGCCCTCTACGAGAAGCTGTGCCTGGAGGCCTTCCAGTCCGGGCTGTCTTGGCTGACGATCCTGCGCAAGCGCGAGGCGTTCCGCGCCGCGTTCGCCGGCTTCGACCCGGACGCGGTGGCGCGCTTCGGCCGGCGTGACGCCGAGCGCCTGGTCCGGGACGCCCGGATCGTGCGCAACCGCGCCAAGATCGAGGCCGCGATCGACAACGCGCGGGCGACCCTCGGCGCGCGTGCGGCCGGCCGCCCGCTTCCCGTTCTCGTATGGGCGCACCGCCCGCGCGCCCGGCCGCCCGTGCGCGCTCTCGGCGACCTGCCGGCCTCGACGCCCGAGTCGCGGGCGCTGGCGGGGCAACTGAAGGCCGCCGGCTTCCGCTTCGTCGGTCCCACGACCGCCTACGCGCTGATGCAGGCCTGCGGCCTGGTGAACGACCACCTCGCCTCGTGCCCGGTCCGCGCGGCCGTCGAGGCCGAGCAGGCGCGGGTGCGCGCCCCGGCGGCGTAGCGGGCCGCGCTCCTCGCTACCCTGGCTCGCCATGGTCGCGAGCCTTCGCCCGGCGCTCGTCAAGCCCCGCCTGCGCGGCGTCTCGCACCAGTGGGCGTTCTTCGCCGCGCTGGCGCTCGGAGTGGCGCTCGTCCTGACGGCGCCGACCGGGCGCGCGACGCTCGCCGCCTCGATCTACGCGGTCGCGGTGGCCGGGCTGTTCGGGACCAGCGCGCTCTACCACCGCGTCGACTGGCGCGCGCCCTCGGCGCGGCGTTGGATGAAGCGCCTCGACCACTCGATGATCTTCGTGCTGATCGCCGGCACCTACACGCCGTTCGCGCTGCTCGTGCTGCACGGGCCGCTCGCGATCGCGATCCTCGCGGTCGTGTGGGGCGGGGCGCTGTCCGGGATCGTGCTCAAGCTCGCCTGGATCGACGCGCCGAAGTGGGTGTCCGCCGTCGTCTACGTCTGCCTCGGCTGGGTCGCGCTCGCGGTCTTCCCGCAGATGCTCGCCGGGCTGGGGGTCACTGCCACCGCGATGGTCGCCGCGGGCGGCGCGCTCTACACCGCCGGCGCGGTGATCTATGCGCTGCGGCGCCCCGACCCGGCGCCCGCGATCTTCGGCTACCACGAGGTCTTCCACCTGCTGGTGATCGCGGCCGCGGCGATCCAGTACGCCGTGGTCGCATTCTTCGTGCTGCCCGGCGCCTGACGCGCGGGAGCCTGCGCCTGGTGCAGCGCGCGCTCGCAACGCTCCTCGCCGCCGGCGCCGTGGCGCTGGGGGCCGCCGCGCCCGCAACCGCCCGCCCGATCTCGCGCCCGACGACGCTGCGCGGCGTCGTGGTGACCGAGTACTTCCCGGTTCCGGAGGCGTGGTTCAACGGCGCCCGCGTCAGGGCGCCGGGGCTGAGCGCGCCGCACCGGGTCGACTGGCTCTACTCGGCCCGCGGGCTGCTGATGGAGGGGGAGGGGATCGGTCTCGACGGCCGCTACTACCACGCCGTCCGCTTCGCGCGCGGAGGGTGGATCGACCGCCGCGGGCGCGCCACCCGCTTCGGCGGCAGCGGGCGCAGCCCCGACCCGCCGTACTGGTACCGGGAGCGCTACTGGCGCGACCGCCGCGGTTATGTCACCTACCCGCTCGAGCGCGGCGGCTGGGCGCACGGGAGAGGGGTGCGCAGCGCGCCGGCGCGCGGCAGCGCCTTCACGGCGGGGGTCGCTCGGCGCCTGACCTACTGGCGCAGCGTCGCCGTGGACCCGTCGCTGATCGCGCTCGGCTCCGCGCTGCGCATCCCCGCATACGGGCGCTGGTTCTGCGCCCAGGACACCGGAGGCGCGATCGACGGGCGCCACGTCGACGTCTTCCGCCCGCCGCCTGCCGAGCGCTTCGCGGGCGGCGTGACCCGCACCGGCCAGCGCGTGCGGGTGATTCCGCCGCGCGACGCGCGGCGGCTGGGGCTGTGCGGAACCCCGGGGTCGCTCGGGGGCGGGGGCTCGGGCGGCTCCGGAGGGGCGGGCGCCGGCTAGCGCCGCTGCCTGCGGGCGTGCCGGGTGCGCGGGCGCCCGGGGTTCTGGTCGGCGCGCCCGGGTTGCTCTCGCGGCTGGTGGCGGCCCGTTACGTCGCGAGCTGCGGCAACGAGGGAGGCGTTTCGCGCCCGCTGCGGGCGGGGCTCTCCGCGAGACCCGCCTTGACCGCGATTATTGCTGCCAACTCGAATCTCGCGGCGCGGCCGCCGGCGCGAGGCTACCTCGTCGCCCCCGTCGCCGCCGGCCCGCCCGACCCCGCCGGCCCGCGGGGCGGGCGCCGGCCAGCGCCGCGCGCCCCGCCGGGCCGGTCGCTCAGTAGTGCTCGAGCGGCCGGATCCCGCGCTGCGGCGCGTGGGGGTGGGCGATGCGACCGTTCTTGGACGGGTCGGTCGAGCCGGCATTCAGCGTCCATCCGACGGCCTGTCCCTGCGCGACCGAGTCGAACGTGTTCGGGCCGGAGAACGGGCAGGCCGGGAACTGGCCGGCGCTCGCCGGCATCTGGGGGATGGGGGACGTCAGCGTGTTCCCGGAGAAGCAGTTCCCAGAGCCGTTGCCGTCGAACAGCAGGTCGCGGCCGTTGAGGTCGCGGCCGCCGAGGCCGAAGCTGTTGCCGACCACCTGGTTGCGGCGCAGGTTGATCGCGTCCGCCGCGCCGCCCGACTGCCTGAGTCCCTGCTCCGGGGTCACCTTGCGATCACCGGCCTGCAGCATCACCAGCAGCCCCTGGACCAGGCCGACGCCGCCGAGCTGGTTGCCGAAGATCTGGTTGTCGCGGATCTGGGCGTCCCAGCTGCCGATCAGCAGCACGCCGGCGCCGATCGGGTACGGGGAGCCGGCGTTCTGGACCTTGCCGACGTAGAACGGCGCCTTGCCGACCGTGTAGTTGAGGTTGTTCCAGAAGATCCGGTTGCGCGCGATCACGTTCTGCTCCGGCGGCGCGAAGCGCTCGCCGATCTCCGCGGTGTTCGTGATCCCGGTGCCGTTGTTGTAGAACGACGAGTCGGTGATCGTCACGTAGCGCTGGTTGGTTCCCGACCAGCCGAGCGCGTTCTGGTAGGAGCGGATGCGCTTGACGAACGTGCGCTGCGGCTTGGTCTGGCGGGGGGTCTGGCCGATGTAGAAGCCGGCGTCCCGGTGCCAGTAGGCGGTCGAGTCCGAGATCGAGCCGCCGATCGAGTTGAAGGCGAAGATCCCGTAGCCGCCGTCGTTCTCGGCCACGAGGTGGCGCATCGTGTAGCCCTTGGCGTTCGAGACGAAGAAGCCGTTGCCGCGGAAGTTGCGCCCGTAGAAGCCGTCGATCGTGACGCCGTCGGCGCCGTTGGCGAGCACCGCGTTCTGGCCCGTCGCCTTCGAGCGCGGGATGCGCTTGCCGTCGAGCACGACGCGGCGGGGATGGCGCGGGTTCCCGATCAACCGGATGCGCGCCTTGGCGCGGCCCTCGAGGATCAGGCCCTCGCGGTAGGTGCCGTCGGCGACCTTGATCGTGTCGCCGGTCTTCGCGGCGCGCACCGCGGCCGTGATCGTGCGATACACGCCCTTTCCGCCGCGCTTGGAGACCTTGAGCGTGAGCGTCTTGCCGCCGGGGCGCTTGACGACCTTGCCCGGGTTCTTCGGTGGCGGATAGCTGGCGGCGCCCGCGCTCGCGGCGGCGAGCAGCGGAACGGCGCAGGCGAGGACGGCGACGATCGTGCGGCGTGGGCTCACAGTGCTCCTCCGGTTCGGTGCGGGCGGGCGCACGGCACGCCCGTGGACTGGACGCTAGTGCAAGGGCGCGGCGGATGCGCCGGACACCCGCGCGGCGGTCAGCCGGCGCACAGGGGGCTCACTCCGCCCACCAATCCGACAGGAGCTCGCCGTCGCCCTCGTGGCGTGGCCCGAAGGCGAGCAGCTCGAGGCCGTCGTCCCCGGCCTCGAAGCGGCGCATGACGCCGGGCGAGACGCGGATCGCATCGAGCGGCGCGAGCTCGACGATCTCGTCGTCGAGCTTGACGCGGCCGAACCCCGAGAGCACGACGTAGACCTCCTCGGCCTCGTCGTGGCGGTGGGCGAAAGCCTGGCGGCGCCCGGGCTTCACACGGTGGTGGCTCAGGCCCGTGTGCTCGGTCTGCAGGTCGCGGTTGGCGAACCGAGCCTCCTGGTGCTCGCCGAAGCCGCCCTTGGCGGCGGCGTCCTCGACGTCCGGCAGGCGGACCTTGCTGAAAGGCCCGCTCAAGGCACGGGCTCCGCGCGCGCGGCCTCGGCGGCAGTGAGGATCGCGAACCGGTCGGTCACCTGCCCGTTTCTAGCAGGGACCGGGCGACCCGTCCCGGCTGATGCCTCTCCTGCGGGCACAGGCCGGGACGGGAAGCGGCCGATATCGCGGCGTAGGTACACATAACGTCCATTATCGAGCGCGGATGATCAGGGCACTCGGCCCTCGCTGTCGGGGAGTGCGATCACGTCGATGCCCTCGGCGCGGGCCGCAGCCGCCAGCGGCGGGTCGGCCGTCGCGATCGCGCCGGCTGCGGCCGCCGTGGCGAGCGCGACACAGTCCGCGAGCGACAGCTCGCTGTGGCGCCGCCTGTGGTGGCGCCGGCGCAGCTCGGCCGACGCCCAGGCCGTCGGCTCGTCGACGCCGAGGACGACCACCGCCTCCCCGAGGATGGGCCCGAACGCCGCTCTCAGCGCCTCCTGCGTGTGGCCGTGGACGCGCCCGAGCTGGTCGAGCGCCTCGGCGAGGTTCACCGCGGAGACGGAGCATGTGCCTCGGCGGATGAGCGCCTCGACCTCGCCGGCCGCCGGCTCGTCGAGCGCCAGGGCGACCAGCGCGAACGCGTCGAGCAGAACGACCCGGGCGCTCAGCGGCGACGCTCCTCGGCGACGGCCTGCTCGGCTCGAGCCCTCTCCCTCAGCTCCTCGGAAGCGGGCTTGCCCGCGTCCGACAGCGCGCCTCGAAGCGCTGCCACGGGGTCATCGGCCGTCGGCCGCACGACCAGGCGGTCGCCCAGGTCCTCGAGGAGCACGCGCGAGGTGCTCCAGCGGTGCCGTATCTCCGCCGGCACGGAGATCTGCCCGCCTCTACTGATCCTGGCGGCCTTCATGCACATGAAGCCTATCATGAAGCGGAACGACGTCTCCCCGCTCAAGCGTGCAAGATAGCCGCGGTGGCGACGCGCGAGATCGACACGGCGGAGCGCAGGGCGCGGCTGGCGCGCCGTCACCGGCTGGCGCCCGGCAGCCGGGCCGGCGACGCGGTCGAGGCCGCGCGGAGCGTCGTCGGCCTGCACGCCACCGATCCGGCGACGGTCCACCTCTCGGCCCGGGCGCGCGTCGACGGCGCGACGCCGGCCCTGCTCGAGCGCGCGCTGTACGAGGATCGGTCGCTGGTCAAGCACATGGCGATGCGGCGAACGCTCTGGGTCGTCTCGCGGGAGGATCTCGGCGTCGTCCAGGCCGGCGCGAGCGACCGCGTGGCCGAAGCGGAGCGCCGCCGCCTGGTCCGCGACGTCGAGAAGGCGGGGCTGCGCCGCGACGGGGCGCGCTGGCTGCGGGACGCCTCCCGCGCGGTGCTGGCGGCGCTCGAGGGCGGGCGCGAGGCGAGCGCTACCGAGCTGCGCGATGAGATCCCCCTGCTGCGGGGCTCGCTCACCTACGGCCAGGGCCGCTCCTGGGGCGCCGAGGTTCCGGTCGGGCCGCGTGTGCTGACGACCCTCTCCGCCGCCGGGAGGATCGTGCGGGCCTCCAACGACGGCGCCTGGACCACCTCCCGGCCGCGCTGGGCGGCGATGGAGCCGTGGCTCGGCGAGCCGCTGGCGCGGCCGGGTGCCCGCGAGGGCGCGGCGGAGCTCGTCCGCCGCTGGCTGCGCGGCTTCGGGCCGGGTACGGAGGTGGACCTCAAGTGGTGGCTCGGCTCCACGCTGGGCACGGTGCGCTCAGCGCTCGCGGACGTGGGCGCGGCGGAGGTCGCGCTCGACGCGGGCGCCGGGTACGTCCTCCCCGAGGACCTGGAGCCCGTCGAGGGCGTCGAGCCGTGGGCGGCCCTGCTGCCCACGCTCGATCCCGCGACGATGGGCTGGTTCGAGCGCGACTGGTACCTCGGGCCCCACCGCGCGCAGCTCTTCGACGCCAACGGCAACGGCGGGGCGACGATGTGGTGGGACGGCCGGGTCGTCGGCGGTTGGGTCCAGGACGAGAGCGGCGAGATCGTGCTCCAGCCGCTCGAGGACGCCGGCTCCGATGCGCGGCGTGCGCTGGAGGCCGAGGCCGAGCGGCTGGGCGAGTGGCTCGGCGGCGTGCGCGTCCAGGCTCGGTTCCCCTCTCCCCTGGCCAAGGCGGCAGGCGGCGCCTGACCGGCCCCGCGCCGGGGGCCGGGGCTGTCAGGATTGGCCCATGGAGCAGCGTGTCAGCCTCGTGACCCTGGGCGTCGCCGACCTCTCCCGGGCGAGGGCCTTCTACGAGGCGCTGGGCTGGCGCACCGGAGCCGAGCCCGGGGACGACGTCGCCTTCTTCCAGGCGGGCGGCATGGTCGTGGCGCTGTGGGACCGCGCCAAGCTCGCCGGGGACAGCGCGGTCGCCGACGCCGGCGGCTGGGGCGGGATCACGCTGGCCCACAACGTCCGCTCGCCCGGAGAGGTCGACGAGGTCCTGGAGCAGGCGCGGGCGGCGGGCGCGACGATCGGGCGCGCGGGCGCCGAGACGTTCTGGGGCGGCTACTCCGGGGTGTTCGTCGACCCCGACGGTCATCCCTGGGAGGTCGCGCACAACCCGCACTGGCGGCTGGGCGAGGACGGCGCCGTGACGCTCCCGCCGTGAGCGACGCCCACACCCACCCGCACTCGCATGGCCCCTCGCCGGGCTCGGACAGCCGCTGGCTCGGCATCGCGCTCGCGCTCCTGCTGGCCTTCTGCGGGGTCGAGGTCGTCGTCGGCCTGCTCGCGAACTCCGTCGCGCTGCTCTCCGACGCCGCGCACATGGTCACCGATGCCGGCGCCCTGGCGCTGGCCCTGGTCGCGGCCAGGATCGCGCGGCGCCCCCCGCGCGGCGGCTACACGTTCGGCTTCCAGCGTGCGGAGGTGCTGAGCGCCCAGCTCAACGGGATCCTGCTGCTCGCGCTGGCTGTCGTGCTCGGCGTGGAGGCGATCGGCCGGCTCGCGCACCCGGAGGACGTCCAGGGCGGCTGGGTGGCGGCGGTCGGCGCCGCCGGGCTGCTCGTCAACCTGGGTGCGGCGTGGGCGCTGGCCCGGGCCAGCCGCCAGAGCCTCAACGTGCACGGCGCCCGCGCTCACGTGCTCACCGATCTCTACGCCTCGGGCGCGGCGGTGCTCGCCGGCCTGATCGTGCTGGCGACCGGCTTCAATCGCGCCGACCCGATCCTGGCGCTGGTCGTCGTGGGGCTGATGCTGCACTCGGGCATCCGCCTCCTGGCCGCTGCCGTGCGAGTGCTGCTCGAGGCCTCCCCCAGTGGGCTGCATCCCGGCGAGATCGGCACGGCGATGGCCGCCTCGCCCGGCGTCCTGGAGGTCCACGACCTCCACGTCTGGGAGCTGACCACCGGGTTCCCGGCGCTCGCCGCGCACGTGCTCGTCGCCCCGGGCGACGACTGCCACGCCTCGCGACGCGCGCTCCAGGGCATGCTCTCGGAGCGCTTCGGGATCGAGCACACGACGCTCCAGGTCGATCACGCGCCCGCGACCGGTCCGCTCGAGATCGAGGCGTTCGCCGAGCGCCGCGCGAGCGAGCCACTCTGACGGCTCGCGCTTGACCGCGGCCCGTCCGTGAGTGGAGGATGCGGCGGCGTGCTCCCGCCGCGCCGCCTCCTCCCCGTCGCCGTGACATGCGCCGCGCTCGCGGTTGTCGCGACGCTGCCCGGCGCCGCCCCCGCGGGCGCGGCGAGCTACCGCTACGACGTCCCGCTGGCCCCGTCCAGCCCGTGGCCGAAGTTCCGGCGCGACAGCCGCCAGAGCGGGCTGAGCCCGGTCATCCCCCGCCCGGGAGGCGGGCGGCCGTGGAGCTACCGCACCGGGCTCGGGATCTTCAGCTCGCCCGTGATCGGCGGCGACGGCACGATCTACGTCGGGTCGGCCGACCGCTACCTCTACGCGCTGCGGCCCGACGGCCGGCTGCGCTGGCGCTTCCGCACCGGGGAGATCATCGACTCGGCCGCGCTGCTCGACGACCGGGGACGGATCTATGTCGGCTCCGGCGACGGTCATCTTTATGCGCTCGACGCGCGCACCGGGCGGCTGATCTGGCGTTTCGCGGCCGAGGACCCGGACTCGACCGGCGCCTTCATCGACTGGTTCGAGGGCAACGTCGCGATCGGGCCCGGCGGCACGCTGTACGCGCCGAACGACAACTTCCGCACCTATGCGCTGGATCGCGACACGCGCGCCGTGCGCTGGGCGTTCCGTACCCCGGACCAGACCTGGTCCCTGCCGGCCGTCGACGTGGCGCGCGGGCGGCTCGCGATGGGCAGCAACTTCTTCTTCGCCGGCGCGAAGAACACGTTCGCGCTCGACGCCGCGACCGGCGCGCCGGCCTGGCAGGACCACGCCGAGGGCGCGGTCGTCGCCAGCCCGCTGATCACGCCCGACCACCAGGTCGTGGTCGGGGCCTTCGACGGCTTCGTGCGCTCCTACGACGAGGCCACCGGCCGCGTGCGCTGGCGCTTCGGCACGCGCGACCACATCTACGCCAGCCCCGCGCGCCAGCCCGACGGCACGATCGTGCAGGCCTCGGCCGACGGGAGCGTCTACGGGCTGGACCCGGGAAGCGGCCGCCTGCGCTGGCAGTTCGACACGCTGGACCCGATCCGCTCCTCGCCGGCCGTCGACGGCCGCGGGAACGTGTACGTCGGGTCCGGCGACGGCAGGCTGATCGTCCTGAACCGCAACGGGACGCTGCGCTGGTCGATCCGGCTCGCGCGGCCGCCGCGCGGCACCCTCAACGCCTCCCCCGCGCTCGGGACCCGCGGCGTGGCGATCGCGGACTCCAACGGCGACATCCACTTCGTCCCCTACGACTGGTGCCTGCGGCGAGGGGGCCGCGCCGACCGCCGCTGCCGGCGCGGCCCGCGCAACCCGCTGCCCGGCGACGGCGCGCGGCTCTACGCGGTCTCCCCCTTCGGCCTGGTCTCCACCCGCCCGCCGGCGCGAATCGACCCGAACCAGCCGATCGCCCTCCAGCTGGTCGTGCGGCGGCACGGGCGCACGCTGCTCGCGTTCGCCGATCCCGCTCGCCTGCGGGTGCGCACCGAGCCCCGCTCCCCGCTGCGGGTCTCGCTGTCCGGCGACCGTCGCTATGTCGTCCTCACGCCCAACCCGGCCTACCGCCCGCGGCGCGGCGTCGTCCGGCTGAGCGTCTCGGGGACGTGGCTGGGACATCCGCGGCGCGAGGGCCTCGCCTTCAGCGGCGGGCGCGCGCAGGGGCGCTTCTCGGCGGCGCTGCGCCTGCGGATCCGGCCCGCGGACGGCCCCCGGCGGCTGCCGCTGCCGGTTCCGCGCGGCCCTGGCGACCGCGCGGGCGTCTGGCGGGTCGAGCGCACGGCGCTCTCGCTGCCGGACCTGCTGCCGAGCTACAACCAGATCGGCTTCGACCGCCTGACGTTCCTGCTCGGCCTGGTCGAGCGCTCGCGCGGCGGCGGCGCGGTCGTGTGGATGGCCGGCGCGCGGCGTGCGGGGCGGCGCGTGGTCGCGGACCCGTCCGCGAAGTGGCTGGTCCCGTTCCGGCTGCGCTACGACCGCGGTCTGCTCGGGCTGACCGGGGCGCCCGGAGCGACGTTCGAGCTCAACGGTTTCGAGAACAAGACGCTCTTCTGGCGCATCGCCGGACGGCTGGACCGACGGGGCGCGGCGATCGGCGCGCCGCGCCAGGCGCTGAGCATCAACTGCGCCGACATCGGGTTCTACGGCGTGGCGCTGCAGGGTCTGGGCCAATGCACGAAGACCCGGCCGATGGCGGTCTTCGGCGCGGCGCTGCTGTCGCCGGAGGGCTCGGGGGTCCAGCGCCGGCCGGCGGGGGTCGGGCGCGTCTCGTTCGGGGTTCACGCCGGGCGCCTGGAGGCGAGGCTCGCGGGGTCCGCCCTGCGCCCCGCCCGCCAGTCGCTGGCGGTGCTCGCGCTCGACGCCTCCACCGGCGAGCCGCTCGCGCTCGACTACAGCTACGGCACCAAGCGCGAGACGGACTCGAGCGGTCGCGTCACGCAGGTGTCGGTTCCGCTTTCCGGTCGCGTGCCGCGCCTGATTCGCGCCTACCTGATGGTGGGCGCCTATCCGGCGGCCCGCGGCGCCGTTCGCGCTCGCTGACGCCGCGAACCTCGCGCCTCGCCACCGGGCGCCGGGCGCCGGGCGCTGTCGTCGGTCATGGGTCCACCCGCGGGCCAAAGCTCAACATTCCGCCTGTGGAGGGCCGATCCTGTTGGCAAGCCGCCGCCATGCGCATCAGCCCGCTCGCATCGTCCACGTCCCGGCGCCAGGCACGAGGCCTGGCCCTGATCTCCGCGCTCGCCGCGGCGTGCCTGGGGCTGGTCGCGCCGCCGCCGGCGCGCGCAGGCTGGAGCGTCGAGGACCAGACGGTGCAGTTCGCCCAGCCGCGCTTTGACGCGGGCGAGGCGGACGGCTACGCGACCATCACGGTCACGCGCTCCCAGTCGGCGAGCCAGGCGACGGTCCGCTACGGGACCACGCCCGGGACGGCGCGCAAGGGCCTCGACTACGACCAGACCTCCGGGCGCCTCGAGTTCGCGGAGGGCGAGGACTCCCTCACGTTCCGGGTGCGCCTGCGCGACGACGCCAGCACCGAGGGATCGGAGACCGTGCGTCTGAGCCTCTACGGCGTCCAGCGCGCGTCGCTCGGGGATCCCTCGACGGCGACGCTGGTGATCCACGACAACGACTCAGTCGACGCCATGAGGGCGTCGCTGAACCCGCTCGGGCTCTCCCCCTCCCCGGGCTCGAACCCGCTCGCCGGCGCGCGCTTCTTCGTCGATCGCCGCTGGAGCCTCGCGGCCCGTCAGGAGCGCGCATGGCGGCACCGCCATCCGCGCTGGGCCGCGCTCATGGCGCGGATCTCGCGTTACCCAGAGGTCAAGCGCTTCGGTTCCTTCGACCCCGACATCCGCCGCACGGTCAAGGAGTACCTCGAGCGGGTCGCCGCCACCGGCCACGGCGCCGTGCCGGCGATCTCCACCTACCGCTTCCTCCACAAGCGCTGCGGGCACTACGACGGCGGCGGCGCGGCCGACGCGCGCCGTTACAGGCGCTGGATCGACGCCTTCGCGGAAGGCATCGGGAATCACCGGGTCGTCCTCTTCCACGAGATCGACGCGACGATCACGGCGCACTGCCTCAGCGGTCCGGCCCTCGGCCGACGCGCGGCGCTGATGCGCTACGCGGTGCGCAAACTCGCGGCTCTCCCCCACACGGTCGTCTACATCGACGCGGGCGCGGCGGACGGCCCGTTCTCCGTGCGCGGCGTCGCGCACCTCCTGGGTCGCTACGGCATCCGCTGGGCACAGGGGTTCTTCCTGAACGCCACCCACTACAACTGGACCTCGAGCGAGGTGCGGTTCGGCACCAAGATCTCGCGCCTCGTCGGCGGCAAGCACTTCGTCGTCAACACGGCCGCCAACGGCCGCGGACCGCTGCGCCCGCACTCACGCGTCCGATACGGCAACACCCTGCGCTGCAACCCGCCCGGGCGCGGTCTGGGCGCGCGGCCCACGACCGACACCGGCAGGCCGCTGGTGGATGCCTACATGTGGATCGGGAACCCCGGGCGCTCGACCGGGCGCTGCGGGCGCGGCGATCCGGCGACCGGTGTGTGGTTCCCCCGCTACGCGCTGATGCTGGCGCGTCACGCCTCGCTCGGCTGAGCCTGCGCCATTAGTCTGGTTCGCGTGAGCGAGCAGCCGCCGGCGCCGCGGCGCGAGGACCCGTGGAGCGCGGCGAGCCGGCGCAGCCGGGAGGACGTGCGGCGCGCGTTCGCGCCCCGTCCGCGCCGCTGCGGTGCCTGCGGGGCGGAGACCACCACGGCGTCCCGCACCTGCCCGGAGTGCGGGGCGCCCTACGTCGCCTACCGCACCGCGCGCTGGACGCGGCGGACGCGCCGCCTGCTCGCCGCGGCGGTGATCGCGGCGGTTGCGCTCGGGGCCGTCGGCTTCGTCGTGCTCGGACCGGGCATCCGTCACGCCAAGCGGGAGCGCGCCGCGCACGCCAGGGAGAGCCTCGAGCGCGCCCGCGCGCACGAGCGTGCCCGCCTGACCCGCCTCCAGCGCGTGCGGGTCGCCAGGGTCGCCCCGGCGCCCGCGGGCGATCCGACCGCGCGACGCGCGCTGGTCGCGGGGCTGCGGGCGCGGATCGAGGCCGACGCGCGCGCCCGGGCGCGGCGCGGCGAGCTGCCGGGCCCGGTGCGCGCGGCCGAATGCGCGCCCTGGCCGAGCGGCGCGCGCGACGCGGCGCTGGACGCCCATGCCCGGGTCGGGCGCTACGCGTGCACGGCGATCATCGGCGACGTCGTGGCCGGCTCCGCTCCCGCGGAGCGAGCCGTGATCGGCGATCCGTTCTGGGCCCGCGTCTGGTTCTCGCGCGGCGCGCTGGTGTGGTGCGCGATCACCCCGCGGGGCGGCGAGCGCGTCGCCGGGCTGGAACTCGCGACGGTCCCGCTCGCTCCCGCCTGCGACCTCGGCGACGACGCCGGGGACGCCTGGCCGCCACCGCGCCGCTGACGTCGGCCGCGGCGCTCATCCCGCGAAGCGCGCGGCTCGATCGGCCGCCGGCAGGTAGGTGGGATCGCGAAGCAGCGCCTGGCGCACGCCCTCGCCGAGGATCCCGCGCTCGGTGCGCGAAGCGCCGAGGACCGTCCAGCGGTCGGTCGAGCCGTCCGGGTGGCTGCGCGTGCGGCGCAGCCCGCCGTCGCTCCGCTCCAGCACGACGCCCTCGCCCCCCTCCACCTCCAGCGTCACACCGACGAGCGCGTGCTCGAGCGGGGCCGCGCAGGGCTCGAGCCGCACGAGCACCGCGCCGCCGCTCGCGTCGAGCGCCGGCGCGGCGAGCGCCTCCCCGTCGGCGCGCAGCACGCCCGGCGTCCAGCCCAGCCGCGATGCCAGCCAGCCGGCGAGCAGCAGCCCGCCGACCTCGGCGCCGCGCCGGTGGCGGACGGTCACCGCGCGCAGGCGGCCGAGGTCTCCGCGACGCGGCACGGGGTCGAACGCGGCCGCGATGCGCTCGCGCCACGGGGTGCCCCGCACCCAGGCGAGGTCGACCACGTAGGCGCGCCGGGCCAGCGCCAGCGCCCGGTCGAGCGCGGGGCGGACCTCCGCCGCGTCGAGCGAGTCGAGCAGCACGATGCCCGCGACCGCGAGCAGCGCGTCCACGGCCGCTTCGTGGCCGTGCGGCGCCCAGACGACCGTCGGCAGGTCCGCGACCAGCACCGGGTCCACGATCGACGAGAGCTCCTCGAGATGCTCGACGCCGACGTCGATCTCGACGCGCTCGCGGCAGCGCGCCAGGGCGCCCGGCTGATCCGGGACGTCGCACGCCATCGTCGCCCAGGCGTCGATACCCTCACGCCCCGGCTCGACCGCGCAGAGCACGGTGCGCGACGCGTGGTAGCGACCGATCCCATCCAACCGGTTGGCGATCTCGCCTCGGAACGCCGCGTCGGCGACCACGACGAGGTTGATGACCCGGGCGGGCGCCGGCGCATCGCCGGCGAGCGCCTGCTCCCGGAGCAGGCTGCGCAGCGCGCCTGCGATCTCCTCGGGGCTGGTGTCCTGCGCGCTCCAGACCCCGCCGAGCGCCTGCGCCGCACTCACAGCGCCCGCCAGCGCGACCCGCCGAGCAGGATCTCGCCGGCCTCGGCCGGGCCGGCGGTGCCGGCGGCGTAGACGGGCATGCGCGACTCCCGGTCGGCCTCCCACGCGGCGAGCACCGGATCGCAGATCGCCCACGAGGCGTCGACCTGGTCGTCGCGGGTGAAGAGCGTCGCGTCGCCGCGCATGGCGTCCATGATCAGGCGCTCGTAGGCCTCGGGCGAGGCGGAGAGGAAGGCCGTGCCGTAGCGAAACTCCATGTTCACCGGCCGGATGCGCATGCGCGCGCCCGGGATCTTGGCGCCGAGCGAGAGCGAGACGCCCTCGTCCGGCTGCACGGTGATGACCAACTGGTTCGGCTGCACGCCCACCGATCCATCCTGGGAGAACGCCAGGTGCGGCACCGGCTTGAGCGTCACGGCGATCTCCGTCAGCCGCCGCGCGAGCCGCTTGCCCGTGCGGATGTAGAACGGGACGCCCGCCCACCGCCAGTTGTCCACCATCAGGCGCAGGGCCGCGTAGGTCTCGGTGCGTGAGCCCGTCGGCACGCCCTCCTCCTCCAGGTACCCCGGCACGGGGTGGCCCTCGGACGCGCCGGCGGTGTAGGAGCCGCGCACGGCGAGACCGGCGACCTCCTCGACCGACGGCGGGTGGATCGCCTGCAGCACCTTGACCTTCTCGTCGCGCACCTTCTCCGCGGTGAACGCCGACGGCGGCTCCATCGCGACCAGCGAGAGCAGCTGGAGCAGGTGGTTCTGGACGAGGTCGCGCAGCGCGCCCGAGCTGTCGTAGTAGCCGGCCCGGCCGGCGATCCCCAGCTCCTCGGCCGCGGTGATCTGCACGCTGTCCACGTAGGTCCGGTTCCAGAGCGGCTCGAACAGGCCGTTGGCGAACCGCAGCGCCAGCATGTTCTGCACGGTCTCCTTGCCGAGGTAGTGGTCGATCCGGTAGATCTGCAGCTCGTCGAAGGTGCGGAGCACCTCGGCGTTGAGCTCGCGGGCCGAGCGCAGGTCGGTGCCGAACGGCTTCTCGATCACCACGCGCACCTCTGCTCCCTCGCGCCGCGCGAGCCCCGCGCCGCCGATGTCCGAGACGATGGTGGAGAAGAACTCGGGCGCCGTGGACAGGTAGAAGGCCCGGTTCAGCCGCAGCCGCGTTCCGGCGTCGAGCTCGTCGAGATGCGACGCGAGCGCGGCCGCCCCGTCGGGGTCGCCGAACCCGCCCTGCACGTAGGTGCTCTCGCCGAGCAGGCCGTCGAGCAGCGCCGTATCGGGAGACGTGCGCGAGAAGCGCTCGACCGCGCCGCGCAGCAGGTCGCGCATCCCCTCGTCGCCGAGCGGCTTGCGGCCGTAGCCGACGAGGCGGAAGCGCTCGGGTAGCGCGCCCTCGTGCGCCAGGTTGTAGACGGCCGGCAGCAGCTTGCGGGCCGCGAGGTCCCCCGTCACCCCGAAGATCACGAGCACGGTCGGGGCGACCGGCATCCGCTCGAGTCCCTCGGCCAGCGGGTTCTCCGCCACGACGGCCATCCGCTGCGACTCTATCGCCCGCCCGGCGCCGGACCCGCCGAGGAGCTGCGTCGCGGCCGGCGCTCAGGTCCGGGCTTCGTCGGCGAGGTCCGCGATCACGCGCGAGAGCTGCCCTCCCTGCCAGGCCAGCGGCGAGCGCCCGGGCAGCTCGCTCAGCAGGCGCGCACCCGGGATCGCCCGCGACCAGGCCTCTCCGACGGCGTGGGGATGGCCCGGATCGGCCTCGTCGCGGCTGGCGACCACGGCCGCCGGCACCGAGATCGCCGCCAGCTGGGCGATCGACTCGAACGGGCGCGAGCGCGGCACGGCGCGCAGCGCGTCCGCGACCGCCCCGGGATGCCGGTGGCGGGCCAGGCGCTGGCGCATCACCTTAAGGACGGTCTCCCGCCAGGCCGGCGGCACCGCGGGCTCCCCGTAGGCCCGGACGAAGCCCTCCACGCCGCCGCGCGCCAGCCCGTCGGCGAGCGCGTCCCAGCGGGCCAGGGAGGCGGCGTCCTCGGGCGCGCCCGGGTCGAAGGCCGGCGTGATCAGGACCAGCCCGGCGACGCGCTCCGGAGCTTGGAGCGCGCAGCGCACGGCGGTGTGCGCGCCCATCGAGGCGCCGGCCAGCACCGCGCGCCCGAGCCCGAGCGCGTCCAGCACGGCGCCGAGGTCCGCGGCCAGGTCCGGGTAGGAGTACGCGCCGGGCGACGGCGCTGGGTCCGAGTCCCCGTGGCCGCGGGCGTCGTAGGCCACCACGCGGTGCCCTGAGCGCTCCAGGGAGCGCGACCCCATCACCACGTAGCGGCGCGATGCGGTGAGCCCGTGCAGCAGCACCACCGGCGTCCCCGCGCCCGCGTCCTCGAGCGCCAGCCCGTTCCCGGCCGCCCCTGTGATCTCGCTCGCCATGGGGAACTCATAGCGCGGCCGCGGCCACCGGGCATGAAGAGGTGTGGCGCGACCCGTCCTTGCGAGGTTAGACTCGCGCCCGTGCGTCGCTTGCGCCACCTCCTCGCCGCCGTCGCGGCGATCGCGGCCGTGGCCGCGGTGACGGCTGCGCCCGCCGTCGCGGGCCGGCTGACGCTGGGGCCCAACGGGTGCAGCGGCGCGCCCATCCACGCGACCAAGGTGATCCAGGGCACCTTCGGCCAGGAGCTGCGCGGCTCCTACGTGATGGTCCCGTTCGACGTGCCTCGGGGCACCACCGCAGTGCGGGTCAAGTACTGCTGGGCGGACCCGCCGAACCTCACGGGATCGAACCGGTCGACCCTGGACCTGGGGCTGTGGTCGGCGCAGCACGGGAGCAGGCCATGGGGCACGCGCGAGTTCCGCGGCTGGGGCGGCTCGAGTCACGGCGACACCCAGATCACTCCCCAGGGCTTCTCCTCCGAGGCGGAGTACCTCGCCGATCCGAGCGGCAACGTTCCCGGCCGGACCACGCGCGGCTTCGTGCCCGGGCGCATCGGGGCGGGGCGCTGGGCGGTGGAGCTCGGGGTCGCCTACGTGACCGGCCCCGAGGACGGCAATCCCCTCGGCGAGATCCCGTGGCGGGTGGAGATCGAGCTCAGCTCCGACCCCGCCAACGCGAGGGACCCCTACCGCCCCGCGCGCTTCGACACGCGGCCCGCCAACCCGCGGCCGGGCTGGTACGCGGGCGACATGCACGTGCACGCCGAGCACTCGGCGCTCGGCGACGCGACGATGAGCGAGGTGTTCGGCTACGCGTTCAAGCCGATCTCCGAGGGGGGCGCCGGGCTGGACTTCGTGACGCTCACCGACTACGTGACCACGTCGGCGTGGGGCGAGATCGGCCGCTATCAGGCGCGCTACCCGGGCAAGCAGATCATGCGCAGCGCCGAGGTCATCACCTACCACGGCCACTTCACGAACCAGGGCAGCCTCACCTACGTGGACCACCGCACCGGCCCGGTGTACGAGCGCGCCGAGGCCGGCTCGCTGACGCGACTGCGCGGACCGACCCCGCCTGCCGACCGGTTCCGGACGATCCATCGCCATGGCGGCGTCACGCAGGTCGCCCACCCGCGCATCTTCTACCCCTCGTCCACTCCGGGGTTCGCGTCGTTCTGCCGCGGCTGCCCGTGGGAGTACACCGACGAGCAGACGAACTGGCGCGACGTCGACGCGTTCGAGGTGTCCACGGGCCCGCCGAGCTTCGGCGACGCCCCCAGCCCCTTCCTGCTCCAGGCCGTCGCGCTGTACGACCGCCTGACGACCAGCGGCTACCGGATCGCTGCGGTCGGCGTGAGCGATTCGCACAAGGCCGGGCGCAGCGACGCGACCTCGCGCCCGGTCGGGACCGCTACCACCGTGATCCGCGCGCGCCGGCTGTCCGAGGGCGGCATCAAGCAGGCGGTGCGGGCGGGCCACACCTACCTCAAGCTGTTCGGCAACGCGGGCCCGGACCTGCGGCTCTCGGGTCGGGCGACCCGGTCGGGCCCGGGCGCGAGCGCGTCCTGGTGGCGCGGGCGCCGCGCGATCATGGGCGACCGCATCCGCGCCCCGCGCGCCCGGCTGCGTGTCGGCGTCCTCGGCGGCGATCGGCCCGCCGCGCCCGGCACCGCTCAGCGCGTGCTGCTCGTGATGCGCAACGGGGCGGAGACGGCGCGCTATCCGGTTGATTCGGCGACGCTCGACCGCACGCTCGACGTGGGCCCCGGCGTCTACCGCCTCCAACTCCAGCGCGGGCCGCTGATCGAGGCCGTCTCGAGCCCGATCTGGGTCGGCCCGCGCAGCGGCTGGACGCTGGCGGCGTCTGCCACGCGCCGGCGCTCCCTCCCCTCCGTGCCGGCCGCGGTGCTGCGCCGGGCCGCGGCGGGCGGCTTCCTCTGCTCGCTCGCCTGAGCCGAGCCAGGCCGCCGCCGGCCGACCCTCCTATCCTCTGACCGATGGTCGTCGACGTGACCGAGCAGACCTTCCAGGCCGACGTGCTGGATCGCTCGCGCGAGCTTCCCGTGGTCGTGGACTTCTGGGCCGAGTGGTGCGGGCCGTGCCGCCAGCTCACCCCGGTCCTGGAGAAGGAGGCCGCCGCGCGCGAGGGCGACGTCGTGCTAGCCAAGGTCGACACGGACGCCAACCCCGGCCTCTCCCAGGCGTTCGGCATCCAGGGCATCCCCGCGGTCAAGGCGTTCCGCGACGGGGGCGTCGTCTCGGAGTTCGTCGGCGCGCAGCCGCCGCAGCAGGTCGCGGCGTTCTTCGATGCCCTGGCTCCCTCCGAGGCGGACAGGCTCGCCGCGGGCGACGACGAGGCCTCGCTGCGCCGCGCGCTCGAGCTCGATCCGCGCCAGCCGGAGGCCGCCTACAAGCTGGCGCGGATCCTGCACGAGCGCGGCGAGGACGACGAGGCGCTCGCGCTGGTCGACGAGCTCGCCGGGCACTTCGGCGCCGAGGGCCTCGCGGCGCGCATCCGCCTCGGGCGCGAGGACGAGCCGCAGGGCGTGGCCGAGGCCCTCGCCGCGCTGGACCGAGGAGACGTGGAGGCCGGGCTCGACGCGCTGATCGAGGCGCTCCCCGCCGCCGACGGCAGGCGCGACGACATCCGCCGCGTGGTGGTCGGGGTGCTGGACGAGCTCGGAGTCGAGGACCCGCGGGCGCGCGAGTTCCGCCGCCGCCTGGCCGGCGCCCTCTACTGAGCCCGCCGCCCGGCCGCGGGCCCGGGTCCGAGCTCAGATGCCGAGGGCCAGCTGGCCCGCGTCGGCGGGCGCCTGCTCGAAGCCCGCGACGCGGACGCCCAGAAGCCGCACCGGCCGGGCCGGCGCGAACGCGTCCAGCAGCTCCTGCGCGACGGGCCCGACCTGCGTCGCGGCGCTGACCGGGGCGGCGAGCGTCCGGCTTCGGGTGTGCGTCGAGAAGTCGTCGAGGCGCACCTTGATCCCGACCGTCCGGCCACGGCGGCCCTGGCGCTCCAGGCCGGCGCAGAGCTCTCCCACCAGGCGCCGCAGGATCTCCTCCAGCGCTCCGTGATCGCGGATGTCCGCGGGGAACGTCGTCTCGCGCGACTCCGAGACCGCGACGCGCTCGGCGCTCACGGGCGTGTCGTCCTCGAATCGCGCGCGCTCCCGCAGCCAGGGCCCCATGCGAGGGCCGAAGCGCTCGACGAGCGCGGGCGGCTCGGTCGCCGCCAGCGCCTCCAGCGTCCCGATGCCGAGCCCCTCCAGCCGTGCAGCGGTCTTGGGGCCGATGCCGGGAACGAGCGACGGCGGCCGGGAGCCGAACCGCTCACGCGCCTGCTCGCACGTGAGCACCACGAACCCATCGGGCTTCTCCGCGTCGGAGGCGACCTTCGCGACCAGCCGGTTCGGACCCATGCCGACCGAGGCGCCGAGCCCCGTGTGCTCGCGCACATCGGCCACCAGGCGGCGCATCGCGGCACGCGGCGCGGACAGACCGGTCAGGTCGAGGTAGGCCTCGTCGAGGCCCACCACCTCAACGAGGTCGATGTGCTCGCGCACGATCGCCATCACCTCGCGCGAGGTCGCCCGGTAGTGGCCGAAGTCGGGCGCGAGCAGAGCCGCCTGGGGGCAGAGCCTCCGAGCCCGGGCCGCGGGCATCGCCGACCCGACCCCGTAGCGCCGCGCCTCGTAGCTCGCGGTAGTCACGACCGCCCGCGGGTGGTCCCCCGCGACGATCACCGGCCGCCCGCGCAGCTCCGGTCGCCGCCGCAACTCGACGCTGACATAGAACGCGTCCATGTCGAGATGCGCGACGGTCCGGGGCGCGCCGGCGTCCATCCCGCGAGGGTACGCCGGGGCCCGGAGCGCACGGGCCGCGGGGGCGGCCGGGCGGGCGGGCTGGAACGGCGCCGCTCCCCCAACGGGGAACGGCGCCGGGAGGAGGGCGAGCGGCCGCCCCGCCCCGCCGTGGCGCTCGGCCCGGCGGGGCGGCCGGGCCGAGCGCGTCAACCAGCACCCCCAGGAGGGGGTCAGATTGACACGGTTGGATCGGCCGCCCCATTCCGTGGCTCCTTCGTTGCCGCAGTTCCAGCGCGCCCGAGAAGCCCGGAGCACCTCGGGCACTCCTTCACTGCCGCCGTTCCAGCGCGCCCGGTACACCGGGACGCCCCGGACGCTCTTTCGTTGGCGCCGTTCGCGTGCGCCCGGAACACCCCCAAAGCGCCCGGCCGCTCCCTCGCAGCCGCCGTTCCGGCGCGCCGCTGCGAGCGGGCCCCTACGGCGAGACCCAGACCGTCCCGACCCCGTCGAAGTGCAGCGCGCGGGCCGTGGCGCCCGTCAGGTCCCACTCGCGCCCGCCGACGTATGGGCCGCGGTCGATGACCGGTACGCGCACCGTGCGCCCGCGGAAGCGGATCGTGACGCGCGTCCCGCACGGCAGCGACTTGTTGGCCACGCCCATCTGGTTGTAGCCGAGCGTGCCGCCGCACGCCAGCGGACCGCCATAGATGCCGTACCAGGACGCGAGGCTGGGCCGCAGCGCCGAGGCGACGCCCACCCGGCGCGTGGCGCCCGAGTTCAGGCGGTCGCCGCGGAAGCGGACGCGCAGCTTGACGGTCCCCGGCCGCGCCCTGAAACGCAGCGCGAAGCGGCCGTTGCGGTGCGCGCGGTCGCGCGCGACCACCCGCCAGCGCCCGGCGCGACCCGCTTCCAGCAGGACGAGACGGCGGCCGCCCGGGGCGATCCGCCCCTTGATCCCGGTGCGGCGCCCGGCCGGGACGGCCAGCACGCGCCCTCCGGCGATGATCCGCGCGGCGACGCTGACGCGCTGGCGCCGGCTGGCGCGCGCCGCGGTCGCGGCCGGCGCGGCCCCGCCGGGGACCGCCGCGCGCGTCCCGCCGGGCACGGCGGTGTGCGCGCCGCGGGCTGCCGCGAGCGTGACCCGAACGGCGCCCGAGTTGCGCAGGCGCGCGACCAGGCGGTAGCGGCCGTCGCGGCGCACGCGCGCGCCGGCCACCGCGCGCCAGGCGCCGCCGCGCGGCGCGAACTGCAGAATCGCGCGGCTGCCGGCGTCGGCGCGCTGGACGCGACCGCGCACCACGAGCCACTGCCCGTAGCGGAGCGTGCGGTCCTTGACGGTGGCGCGGACCGGTGCCGGCGGGGTGACCGCCGAGCCGGCGTTCTGCGGCGGCATCGCCAGCGCCGTCCCGGCGGTGGCGACGGAAAGGGCGCCCAGGGCCGCGAGCGGCCTGGCGCGCAGGGTTCTCTGCGGCCTCACGGAGTTTGCTCCTTGCGTTCCTCGACCGGTCTGCCTGCGGGGTTAGCTGTCGGGCTCGCGACGCCGGATGGACGCGACGAGGCGCGGTGCTCCGCGGATCTCGCGCGCGGCCGTCCGGACCGCTACGGCGGCATCAGCCGCCGATTCGCCCCAGCCGGGGAACCGGCAAGTGGGTCCCCCGCTCGCCTCCGACGGGCGGAGACGACTCGGCTGGTCGAACTCTTGTTCGCCAAGCTAAGGGGGCCGGACTCGCCGGTCTGTGATCTCGCTCACACCCCGAACCCGGCCCTACGCAGGCAAAACCTCGGCGCGCGGAGCGCCGGATTTGCGCTCGCGCCGCAGTCGCGCAAAGATCGCGGGCGATGAGCGATCGCGACCGCCTGACGGGCCTCGACACGTCCTTCCTGCATCTCGAGTCCGGCGGCGCGCACATGCACGTGGCCTCGGTCGCGGTGTTCCGCGGCGAGGCGCCGCCATACGACGAGTTCGTCGAGCACCTCGAGCGGCGCCTGCATCTGGTGCCGCGCTATCGCCAGCGACTGGCGTTCGTGCCCTTCGAGCAGGGACGCCCGGTCTGGGTGGACGACCCCCACTTCAACGTGCGCTACCACCTGCGCCACACGGCGCTGCCCGCCCCGGGCGGGCCCGCGCAGCTCAAGCGCCTGGCGAGCCGCGTGTTCTCCCAGCAACTCGACCGGTCCAAGCCGCTGTGGGAGATCTGGCTGGTCGAGGGCGTCGCCGGCGACCGCTTCGCGCTGCTGGCGAAGACCCACCACGCGCTCGTCGACGGCATCTCCGGCGTGGACATCCTCACGGTGCTGTTCGACACCGCCGCCGAGCCGGCGCCGGTCCCGGGGCCGGATCGGCCGTGGGTTCCGCAGCCACTCCCGAGCTCCGCGCAGCTGCTCGCCGATGCCCTGCTCGAGCGTGCGACCGTGCCCGGGGAGATCGCGCGCGGCGTGCGCGCCGCGCTCCGCGCTCCGCGGCGCGTGGCGGGTGCGATGGCGCAGTCCGCGGCGGCGCTCGGAACCTTCATGTGGGCCGGCACGGGCGATCAGGCGCCCGAGACGCCGCTCAACGTCAAGATCGGGCCGCACCGGCGCTTCACGTGGGTGCCGGCGAGCCTCGCCGAGTTCAAGGCGATCAAGGGCAGGCTCGGCGGCTCGGTCAACGACGTCGTGCTCGCAGCGGTCGCCGGCGCGCTCGGCGCGTGGCTGCGGGAGGAGGGCGTGCGCACCCACGGGCTGGAGCTGAAGGCGATGGTCCCCGTGTCCGTGCGCGCCGACGCCGAGCGCGGCGACCTCGGCAACCGCGTCGCCGCGATGTGGGCTCCGCTGCCCGTCGGTGTGACCGACCCGGTCGAGCGGCTGCGCCTCGTGCGGGCGGCCATGGCGCACCTCAAGGAGTCGGGTCAGGCCGTGGGCGCGCAGCTGCTCACCGAGCTGACCGGCTTCGCGCCGCCGACGATCATGGCCCAGGCATCCCGTCTGCAGGCCCGCCAGCGCTTCTTCAATCTCGTGGTGACCAACGTCCCCGGGCCGCAGTTCCCGCTCTACCTGATGGGACGCCGGATGGACGCGGTCTATCCGATGGTTCCGCTTGCGGCGAACCAGGCGCTCGGGATCGCGATCATGAGCTACGACGGCGAGCTCAACTTCGGCCTGAACGCCGACTACGACGCGTTGCCGGGCGTCGAGCGCATCGCGTCGCTGATCCAGTCGGCGATCGCCGAGTTCGCCGAGGCGGCGGCCGCCGCTCCGCCCGAGCCCGGCGAGGGCGCGAAGACGCCGTCGACGCGCGCCCCCGCCCCGCGCCCCTAGATGCCGCCCGGTCCAGCCTCGCCGGGGCGCCGGCGCGCGCGCCTGGCCGGCCTGATCCTGCTCGGCCTCGTGCTCGCGGCGGGCGCGGTGGTGCTCAGCCTGACGTTCTTCTCCGCGCGCGACAAGCCGTCGGTCGAGGCCGTGTCCGGCCCCGGCGCCGAGCAGCCGGATCGCGGCAACCGGGTGATCCCGCCCGGGCGGCCGGGCGCCCGGCCCCCGCGCGGCCCGCTCACGAGCGGGCCCCACCACGACGCGCCCGTCACCGCGGACGGGGCGCGGTTGAGCGGCGATCAGGTGCTCACGGCCCTGGCGGCCGGCAACGTGATCCTCGCCTACGGGAGCCCGCAGCCGCCCGCGGGCCTGCGCGAGGTGGCCGAGTCGGTCGCCGGCGCGCCGTTCGATCCGGCGCTTGGGCGGGCGGGGCAGGCCGTGATCCTGGCCCGGCGGCCGGGCACCCGCGGCGTCCTCGCCCTCGCGTGGCGCCACAGCCTCGCCGTCCCGCCCGCGGACCGCGGCGAGCTGCGCGCGTTCGCGGAGTTCTGGCTCGGCCGCGGCGCCGCCGGCTGAGCGCCCGGCGCGTTGCGATGATGGCGGCTCCATGAACGGCTCCGGGCCCCTGCGCGTCGCGCTGTGCCAGATGAACTCTGTGGTGGGCGACATCACAGGCAACGAGGCGCTGATCGCGGGCGGCCTCGACGCCGCGCGCGAGACCGGCGCCGAGCTCGTCGTGTTCCCCGAGCTGGCCCTGAGCGGCTACCCGCCCGAGGACCTGCTCTTCAAGGAGCACTTCCTGCGCGACTGCGAGCGCGCGCTCCGGCGCATCGCCGCGCGGGCCCGGGACGTCGTCGCGCTGGTCGGGACCCCCGAGCGGGCAGAGGACGTTTACAACGGGCTGGCGGTGCTGGGCGGCGGCGAGCTGCGCGGTATCTACCGCAAGTGCCACCTCCCCAACTACGGGGTCTTCGACGAGCACCGCTACTTCCGCCCCGGCGCCGGCGGCGCGCTGATCGAACTGGGCGACCTGCGCATCGGGCTGACGGTCTGCGAGGACCTCTGGGTGCCCGGCCCGCCCGCCTCCTCCGAGGCGCTCGCCGGCGCGACGCTGATCGTCAACGCCTCGGCGTCGCCATACCACGCGGGCAAGGGCTCCGAGCGCGAGGCGATGCTCGCCCAGCGCGCCCGGGACGGCGTCGCCGCGATCGCCTTCTGCGCCGCGGTCGGCGGCCAGGACGAGCTGGTCTTCGACGGCCACTCGCTGGTGATCGACCACACCGGCGCGACGCTGGCCCGCGGGCGCCAGTTCGCCGAGGACCTGCTCGTCGCCGACATCGACGTCGCGGATCCGGGCGCGGACCGGCTGCGCGACACCCGCCACCGCCACGACGCCCCGCCCGCCGAAGTGCCCGTGCTTGCGCGGCTGGAGCGCCCCGCCCGCCGCAGCGGCCCGCACGCCGCACCGGCGCCGCCCGCGCGGATGGAGCCGACGCTCGAGCCGGCCGGCGAGATCTACGCCGCGCTGGTCCTGGGCGTGCGCGACTACGCGCTCAAGAACGGCTTCGAGCACGCGGTGCTCGGGCTCTCGGGCGGCGTCGACTCGGCGCTTGTGGCGCTGGTCGCCGTTGACGCGCTGGGACCGCGGCGCACATCGGTCGCGGTGATGCCCTCCCCGTACTCCTCGGGCGAGACGCAGCGGGACGCCCGCGCGCTAGCGGCCAACCTGGGGATCGAGTGCCTCGACCTGGACATCGCCCCGGCGATGAGCGCCTACGACGCGACCCTGGCGGAGGCGTTCGCCGGCCGAGAGCCGGACATCACCGAGGAGAACCTCCAGGCCCGCATCCGCGGCAATCTGTTGATGGCGCTATCGAACAAGTTCGGCTGGCTCGTGCTGACCACCGGCAACAAGTCCGAGATGTCGGTCGGCTACTCCACCCTGTACGGGGACTCGGCCGGCGGGTTCGCGGTTCTGAAGGACGTCTTCAAGACGCGCGTGTACGAGCTCGTCCGCCACCGGAAGGCGGCCGCTGCGGAGTCCCTGGTGCCCGCGGGCATCCTGGAGCGCGCGCCGAGCGCGGAGCTGCGGCCTGGCCAGCGCGACGCCGACTCGCTCCCCCCATACCCCGTCCTGGACGCGATCCTGGCCCTCTACGTCGAGGAGGAGATGGGGTGCGAGGCGATCGTCGCGCGCGGGCACGACCGGGACGTGGTCGAGCGCGTCATCCGGCTGGTCGACCGCGCGGAGTACAAGCGCCGCCAGCAGCCGCCCGGGATCCGAATCTCGCAGCGCGCCTTCGGGCGGGACCGCCGGATGCCGATCACGAACCGCTACGGAGGGTGAGCCGCGCGGCTCTGGTCACGGCCCGCCCGCGGACGGCGCCGGGGCGCTCGGAGCGTCGCGCACCGCGACGGTCATACGCGACACGGCGCAGAGCCTGCCGTCGTCGTCGCTGAAGCGAACGTCCCAGACCCACGTCGTGCGCCCGCGGTGGATCGCCTCGGCGACGGCGTGGACGGTCCCCCCCGTCACCGGGCGCAGGAAGCTCGTCTGGTTGGCGATCCCCATCGCCACCTGACCCCGGTCCCGCACACCGGCGTAGGTCGCCATCGAGGCGATGCCCTCCGCGATCGAGCAGTAGACCCCGCCGTGCACGAGCCCGAGCGGCTGGGTGACCTCGGGGCGCACGTCCACGTGCGCGCGCACCACGCCGTCGCCGACCTCGTCCAGCACGAGCCCGTAGAGGGCGTCGAAGGTGCGCTCGAGGGGCGGGGGGAGCGGGCCGGCCACGGCGCGCCACGATAGCCGCCGGTGGCCGTGGGCGCGGCTGTCTGTCAGGCCGGGGGCCTAGCCTGCGACCCACAGCCCATGGAAGCAGCCACCCCACTTCACCAGCCTCGCGTCCGCGTCCAGGGCGATGTGCTCGCCATCGACGGCCTGACCGTCCCCGACCCGACCGCGGTCCGCCTCGCCCTGGCGCGCGAGGAGGCCGGCGAGGATGTCGCCGCGCTCGTGCGCGACGCCGTCGAGATCGGTGCGCGCGTGCTCGATCGCGAGCAGACCGCCGTCGACACCGACTTCGTCAGGGCCGAGTTCGAGAAGTCCGCGCGCGAGGTGGAGACCGAGTTCGGGGAGCGCGCCCGCCTGGCCGGCGAGTCCCTCGCCAAGGCGCTCGAGGTCGTGTTCGACGACGAGACCGGCACGCTCGCGCGCGCGCTCGAGCGGAACTTCTCGGACGACAGCACAGGAGCGGTGCAGCACAAGGTCCGCGAGGCGGTCGCGGAGACGATGCGCGGCGCGCGCGAGGAGATCGTGCGCGCGTTCAGCGCCGGCGACGGCTCGCCGCTGGCCGAGTTCAAGGACGCCCAGGTCCGGGCGATCACCGAGTCGGGGCGGAGGCACGCCGACGAGGTGCGCGGCCTCCAGGAGCGCCTGGCCAACCTCACGGCGCAGGTCGAGGGCCTGCGCGCGGAACGCGCGGGCGAGGAGGACCTCGCCGCCGAGCAGGAGCGCGGCACGGCGAAGGGCCGGACCTACGAGGAAGCGGTCTGCGCTGCGCTCGAGGAGATCGCCGCGGCCCAGGGCGACGACTGCGAGGCGACCGGCGAGGTGGCGGGCGCGACCGGCAAGACCGGCGATGTCGTCGTCGAGATCGAGGCCTCGCGCGGCCCCGCTCGCGGGCGCATCGTCTTCGAGGCCAAGGACCGCCGGCTCGGGCGCCGCGCGGCGCTCGAGGAGCTCGACGCGGCGATCGAGAACCGCGACGCGGACTTCGCCGTGCTCGTGGTCCCGACCGAGGAGGAGCTCCCGGCCGGCACGCGACCGCTGCGCGAGGTCGGAGGCAACAAGCTGCTCGTCGTGCACGAGTCGGACGACCTGTCGAGCATCACGCTCGAGGTCGCCTACTCGCTGGCCCGGGCGCGCGTGACGATGACGCGCGAGGAGGGCGAGGGCGTCGACGCCGCGGCCGTCCGCGAGGGTCTCGAGTCCGCGCTCACGCAACTCGACGCCGTCCGCAAGGTGAAGGCGGAGCTTACGCGGGTGACGAAGCACAGCGACGGCGCGCGCGAGGCGCTCGAGGCGATGGAGACCGCCGTGCGGTCACACCTCGAGGGCATCGCCGCGCTGCTCGAGGCATCCTCCCCGTCCGAGCCCGCCCAGGGCGCCGGCTGACCCGGCGCCCGGCTCGGAACCGGCGCCCGCGCCGGCCTCAGTCTCCGATCAGGAGCGCCTGGGTGATGCCCGCCGCGGCTCGCGCGCCGGCCGCGATCGCCATCGCGATGTTCGGCGCGGGCTCCGCGACATCACCGGCCGCCCACACGCGCGCAAGGCTGGTCCGGCCCCAGCCCTGAACGGCGATGGTCCCGGAATCGGTTCGCTCGAGGCCCAGGCCCCGGAGCATCGGCGAGTGCTCCTCGAGCGGCGCGCGGACGAGCAGGCCGGCACGCGGCAGTTCGTCGCCGTCCTCGAACTGCACCGCGGCCAGCCGGCCGTCGCGGGCGCGCAGACCGCGAACCGCGCGTCCGATCACCGGGATGCCCGCGGTCGCGAGCGTGGCGCCGTCCTGCGGGTCCAGCCCGGCCGGGTCCGTCAGCAGCACGACGTCGTCGCTCCAGGCGCAGCAGCCGCGCCGGCACCGAAGCGTGCGAGCCTTCGGCGAGCACGGCTAGCGGCTGGTCGCGCACCTCCCACCCGTGGCAGAAGGGACAGTGGAACACCGTGTCGCCCCAGAGCTCCTCCACGCCCGGGATCGCCGGCCGCCGGTAGCGCATCCCCGTGGCCAGCAGAAGCGCCCGCGCCCGGATGCCGTCGACCTCGACGAAGTCCGCCTCGGCCCGGACCACCGTTGCGGTTGCGTCGCGGATCTCAACGCTGTCCAGCGGGCCGAGCTGCGCGCGACCGGATGCCAGCAGCTCCAGGGGCGCCGTTCCGTCCTGGCCGAGCAGGCCGCCGATCGCGTGCGCCGGCGCGTTGCTCGGCGCTCCGCCGTCGAGGACGAGCGTGCGTCGCCTCGCGCGCCCCAGCACGAGCGCCGCGCTGAGGCCCGCCGCCCCGCCCCCGATGACCACGACCTCGAAGTCCACGCCGGGATCGTGCCCTCTCGCTGCGAGCGCGGCAAGCGCCGCCGGCGCTCGGCAGTCTCCGCAAGTGCCGGTGGCGTCCCGGCGACCGTCGGCGAGCGGCCGAGGCTCTAGGCTTTCCTCCCCGTGAGCCGTCTCGACGTCCTGCCGGCCGACCAGCGCGCGGTCCTCCAGCTGGTGCTCGGCCAGGGCCGCTCCTACGCGGAGATCGCCGGGCTGCTCGATCTGCGCGACCGCGAGGTCGCGGACCGCGCCCACTCCGGGCTGGACGCGCTGGCGCCCGAGGCGGGACGCCGTCTGACCCCGGGCCGGCGCCATGCGATCGGCGACTGGCTGCTCGGGCAGAGCGGCGAGGCGGACGCCGCGGAGACCGCCGGCTGGCTCGCCGGGTCGGCGACCGGGCGCGCATGGGCGCGCCAGGTCTCCGATGCGCTGGCGCCGTTGGGGGCGGGCGCGCTCCCGGCGATCCCGGCCGCCGAGACGGAGGCGGGGCCGCCGGCGTCCGAGCCGGAGCCGGAGTCCGGCGAGCCGGCCGAGGGCCGCGCCGCGGACTCCGGCCGCGCCGAGATCCCGCGCGCCTCGAAGATCGGCGGCGCGCTGCTGCTGCTGGCGATCATCGGGCTCGTGGTGGTCGCGATCGTGACGCTGACCGGCGGGGACAACGACGCCGCGAGCGGCAGCGCGGCCTCCACGAGCGCCGGCGGCGCGACTACCGCCGCGCCCAGCACGACGGCCGGCTCTGCGCCGGTCCCGCGCGCGCAGATCAACCTCCAGCCCGTCGACGGCGGCGCCGCCAGGGGGTACGCCGTGCTGGTGACGCAGGGGAACAGCGCGGGTTTCGTGATCTTCGGCCAGGGCCTTCCGCCGAGCGGGCAGCAGCTGTACGGGGTCTGGCTGG
Source organism: Solirubrobacteraceae bacterium (assembly GCA_046330255.1). Classification (GTDB taxonomy): domain Bacteria; phylum Actinomycetota; class Thermoleophilia; order Solirubrobacterales; family Solirubrobacteraceae; genus JBBSBL01. The sequence goes on along the minus strand of JAXLTC010000003.1, from coordinate 56,194 downwards.
TCAACGGGAGTCGCTCGCTCCCCCTCGGGTTCCGGCCCGTCGGCGCCAACGGGCGCTTCGCCGCGAACGCCCCGGTGCCCGCGAACGCCGCGCAGTTCCGCGAGATGGTGATCACGCGGGAGAACGTCCGCGCGGGCCAGCGGACGCCGCCGCGGCCCGGTCAGGTCGTGCTGCGCGGCTCGCTCGCCTCCCAGCGCTAACCGCCGACCACCTCGCGCAGGCCTTCGAGCGCGCCGTCGAGTTCCGTCCTGGCCGCCCGGCGAAAGAAGAAGCCGCCGAAGCGCGACCACCCGCGAAGCCTGCGGTCGAGCGTCAGCGTGACCTCGGTCGCCTCCCCGGCTCGGCCCGCGGGAGCGAGCGCGACCTCCTCCGCGGCGGCGGCCATCAGGCGCTCGAAGGGCGTGTCCGCGAGCTCCTGCGCCCAGCGCCTGCGGGCCGGCGGCTCATCCGCCACGAGCGCGAAGTCCATGCGCACGGCCCGCCCCTTGCGCGTCACGAGCACCTTCGTGAAGCGCCCGTCGCCGACCCCCTCCACGCGCTGAACCCCGGGCCACCAGCGCGGTAGGTGATGAGGGTCGGAGACGATCGCCCAAAGCCGGTCGGGCGTCGCGGGCAGGATGTCCGACCGGCGCGTGACGGGCACCGCGTGTCACTCCCCCTCGCGCTCGTAGGCGACCAGCGAGCGCACCTCGGCCGGCGCGAGGCGGTCCCGTCCGTTGAGGAACGAGAGCTCGACGATGAACGCGTAGCCGGCGACCGTGCCACCGAGGCCCTGCACGAGCCGCGCCACCGCCGCGGCCGTGCCGCCGGTGGCCAGCAGGTCGTCGTGGATCAGAACCCGCCGGCCATGTCCGATCGCGTCCGCGTGGACCTCGAGCGCGTCGATCCCGTACTCGAGCGCGTACTCGGCGCTGACGGTGCGGGCCGGCAGCTTCCCGGGCTTGCGCGCCGGAACGAAGCCGGCCCCCAGCCGCTGGGCCAGCGCGCCGCCGAGGATGAACCCGCGCGCCTCGGCCGCGACCACCACGTCGATCTCGCGCGGGAGCGCCCAGGCGGAGAGCTCGTCGAGCGCCCCGCCGAGCGCGGCCGGGTCGAGGAAGAGCGGCGTCAGGTCGCGGAAGACGATGCCCGGCTCCGGGTAGTCCGGGATCGCCCGGATCCGGGAGCGCAGGTCCGCCGCGCCGGCGCCGCCCGTCACCGCGGCCACCTCAGGCGACGATCTGGCGCAGGTCGCGCACCAGCAGCAGGTGCTTCAGGTAGCTGGTGACCGAGGCGAGGTTCTCGAGCGCCTCGACGGCCTCCTTGCGGCGCTCCGGGTTGCGCGAGCGCAGCGCCGGAGCCAGGATCTGCTGGAGCAGCGCGGCCTCGCGGTCGGCGGAGGAGCGGAACACCCTCAGGTTGCGTCCGGCCACTCCGTACCGCGCCAACTCGGTCACCGCGCGCACGATCTCGCGCTCGGTCTCGTCGTAGTGCTTCACCCCGCCGCGGGAGGCGCCCTTGATCACGCCGTACTCCTCCAGCTCGGCGACGAGCTCGGCCTCGGCGCCCGTCTCCTCGAGCACGTCCGCCAGCGAGTAGAGCGCCCCCTGCGCCTGGACCGCCACCGCGCTGCGGCGGGCGCCGCGCGCGTCGCCGGCGGGCGGCACCTCGGGCTCGGTCCGGCCGCTCGCGAGCTCCTGGCGGATCACGCGCAGCGGCAGGAACTCGTCGCGCTGGAGGCGCAGGATCGTCTTGAGCCGCTGGATCTCGCTCTGCGTGTAGACCCGGTAGCCGCCGGGCGTGCGTCGCGGCGACAGCAGCTTCTGGTCCTCGAGGTAGCGGATCTTCGAGATCGAGATGTCCGGGAACTCGCCTACGAGCAGCTTGCAGACGGTCCCGATCGTGACGGCCTTCTCGGGCTTGGATCCCGCGCCGTCGGCGGCGGGATCGGGAATCTGCAGGTCCTGCTGGTCGGGTTGCGGCACGCCGTCGCTCACCTGGCGAGGAAGGCCAGCTTGTACTTGCCGACCTGGAGCTCGTCGCCGTCCTCGAGCTGTCGCGACTCGACACGCGAGCGGTTCACGTAGGTCCCGTTGAGCGAGCCGCAGTCGTCGATCCACCACTCGCCCCCGCGCGAGACCAGCAGCGCGTGGTCGCGTGAAACCGTCACGTCGTCGAGGAAGAGGTCGGCGTCCGGCCGGCGTCCGATCGAGACGCGCTCGCCGTCGAGCGCGAACGTCTCCCCCGCCCGACCGCCCCCCGCGCGGATCACCAGCGCCGCGCCGCCGGCGACGACGTCCTCGATGTCGACAGCCTCGATCTCACCCGTCTCGCCGACCCGGTAGGCGGCGGTGGTGGGTTCGCTGGTCGCCTCCGACGCGGTCAGGTGCACGCCGCAGCGCTGGCAGTAGTTCGCACCCTCCGGGTTGGCGAACCCGCACTCTGAGCAGTGCAGTGCCACGGTCGCTGGGCGTCCGGCCCCGCTACTCGTCGCTCGCCGCCGGGCTCGCCTCGACACGGCCCGCGAGAATGTCCGTGAGCTTCTGCACGTCGGCCCCCGTGATCACGTCCTCGCCGCCCTCGTGCTTGCGGCGCAGGCGGTTGACGAGTTCCGCCCGCAGGATGTCGATCTTGCCGTGCAGGATGCGACGCCGGTAGGAGATGTCCATCTCCTCCTCGGTGAGCTGCCGGATCAGGTCCTTGAGCTCCTCGTCCGTGAGGGACCCGAGATCGGGGAAGGTGTCCATGTCGGGGCGGTCGCTCCTCTCGGCGGTGGGCGCGCGCGAGAGCGCGCCGGGGCCGGGCGAGTATATCCGCGTGGCGCGTAGGGTCAAGCTCAGCTTGAGGGTGCTCCCGGGGCGGCTCTCGCGGCCCGCAGCTGACGCCGGGCGTCGAGCAGGTAGAGGAGGCTCGCGGCCCACGCGAGCGCGAGCCCGGCGTAGAGCAGCACCTCGGCGAGCACCGGCAGGCCGGCCATCGCGAAGAACGGCGCGCCCATCGCGGGCGGCACGCCGAGCCTGCCCGGCCAGTTGATGCGCAGCTCGACGCCGCGGCGCAGCGTGTACTGGCCGGCCACGAGCATCAGCGCCTCGCGCAGGATCACCAGCGCGATCGCCCACCGCGGCAGCAACTCGAAGTGCCAGCACACCGCCATGCCGCTGATCACCAGGGCTCGATCGGTGATCGGGTCCATGAGCGCGCCGAGCCGGCTGTACTGGCCGGTGACGCGCGCCGCCAGCCCGTCGAGGTAGTCGCTCCAGCCGATGACCGCGAAGAGGATCGCCGCGGCCGCGCTCTGACCGTTGGCGGACGAGAACGCGACCACGAGGAACACCGGGATCAGCGCCAGGCGCGTGAAGCCGATCGCGTTCGGGAGGGTCCACGGGCGCAAGGGCTGCCCGGCCTCCGTCTCCGGCGGCGCCGGCCCCGAGCGGTCCAGGCCGAGCAGGCGCGACGCGGTCGGCCGGCGCCGGCCGCCCGGCTCGCGCGCGTCTCCGCGTCCTACGGGAGAGTCCGCCACAGCTCGGCCGCCGCGGCGCCGGCGCCGTCGAGCGGGACGCGCCGGTCCTCGCGCCCGCGGCGCACCTGCGCCTCGACCTCGCCCGCCGCCAGCGTGCGCTTCCCGACCGTCAGGCGCAGCGGCACCCCCAGCAGCTCCGCGTCCGCGAACTTCTCGCCCGGGCCCGCGTCGCGATCGTCGTAGAGGACGTCCAGCCCCGCCTCGGCAAGCTCCGCGTACAGCCGCTCGGCGAGCGCGCGCTCCTCGGTGCCCTCGCGTCCGAGCCCGACGAGCTCGACGTCCCACGGGGCCAGGGCGCGCGGCCAGGAGATCCCGTGCTCGTCGGCCGCCTGCTCGACGGCGGCGGCCGCGATCCGCGCGGGGCCGATCCCGTAGGACCCCATCAGGATCGGCCGCGCCGCCCCGGACTCGTCCAGGTAGGTCGCCCCCAGCGGCTCGGAGTAGCGGGTCCCGAGCTTGAAGATGTTGCCCACCTCGATCGCGGCCTCCAGGCGGATCGGATGCCCGCCGACGAGATCGCCGGCCTCCACGGCGCGCGCGTCGATCCGCTTGAACGGGAAGTCCCGGCCGGGCTCGACCCCGCGCAGGTGCGCGTCGCGGCGATTGGCGCCGGTGACGTAGCCGCCGTCCGCGACGGCCTCGTCGAGCAGCACGGGAACGTTCGCGCCGACGGGGCCGATGTATCCGCCGGGCCCGATCCGCTCGGCGACCTCGTCCTCGTGCGCGGGCCTGAACGGCTCCCCGAGGGCGTTGCGCAGCTTGATCTCGTTGACCCGGTGGTCGCCGCGCACCAGCACGAGCAGCAGCCCGCGATCCTCCGCGACGACCGGGAACGCCTTGAGCAGCGCGCCGGGCGCGACCCCGAGGTTGCGGGCGACGTCCTCCACCGTCGTCATGCCGGGCGTGGATATCTCCTCCGGGCGATCGAGCGGCGGGGGCAGATCGACGGGCGGGGCCTGGGCGCTCGCGACCTCGACGTTGGCCGCGTAGCCCGGGGCGAGCGCGACCTCGTTCTCGCCGGCGGCGCAGGGCGCCATGTACTCGTGGGCGCCGGAGCCCCCCATCATGCCGACGTCCGACTCGACCCGGTACCACTCGAGCCCGGCCCGGTCGAAGATGCGGTCGTAGGCGATCACGTGCTTCTCGTAGGACGCGGCCAGGCCCTCCTCGTCGCGGTCGAACGAGTAGGAGTCCTTCATGATGAACTCGCGCGTGCGCAGCACCCCGGCGCGCGGGCGCGGCTCGTCCCGTTCCTTGAGCCCGAAGTGGTAGAGGATCAGCGGCAGGTCGCGGTAGGAGCGCACGACCTGCGCGACGTGCGAGGTGACGACCTCCTCGTGCGTCATCGCCAGCACGTAGTCGCCGCCCTTGCGATCCTGCAGCGAGAACTGCTCCTCGAACCCGATCCGGCCGGTGCGACGCCAGAGATCCGCGGGATGCAGGAGCGGCATCAGCATCTCCTGGCCGCCGATCGCGTCCATCTCCTCGCGGATGATCTGCACTGCGCGCTCGTGCACCCGCCAGCCCGCCGGCAGCCAGCTCCAGAGTCCCGCGCCGACCTGACGGATCAGGCCCGCGCGGACGAGCAGGCGGTGCGAGACCGCCTCCGCGTCGGCCGGGGCCTCCTTCTCGGTCGGCAGGAAGTAGCCCGAGAGGCGCGTCATCGGGCGTGAACCCTATCCGCCGCGGACCATGGGCCGGGGGCGCCGGTGGCGCTCTGATACAACGGTCGCACGCGCTCCGCGCACCCGCTTGCGACTCGAACCGACACGACAGGAGATCACCATGGCCTTCCAGGTCCCGCCGCTTCCCTACGGCTACGACGCGCTCGCTCCCACGATCGACGAGGAGACGATGCACCTGCACCACGACAAGCACCACCAGGCCTACGTGGACAAGGCGAACGCGGCGCTCGAGGGCACCGAGTGGGACGGCAAGCCGGTCGAGGAGGTCCTCCGGAACCTGTCCGCGCTTCCCGCCGACAAGCAGGGCCCGGTGCGCAACAACGCCGGCGGCCACGCCAACCACTCGCTGTTCTGGGAGTCGATGGCGCCCGGCGGCGGCGGGGCGCCCGAGGGCGCGCTGGCGACGGCGATCGACGCGGCGTTCGGCTCCTTCGACGCGTTCAAGACGCAATTCCAGGACGCCGGCGCCGCGCGCTTCGGCTCGGGCTGGGTCTGGCTGGTCCACGACGGATCGGGCCTCGCGGTCACCTCGACCGCCAACCAGGACTCGCCCGTGAGCGACGGCCAGGCGCCGCTGCTGGGCAACGACGTCTGGGAGCACGCCTACTACCTGACCTACCGCAACCGCCGGCCCGAGTACCTCGCGGCCTGGTGGGCCGTCGTGAGCTGGCCGAAGGTCGCCGAGCGCTTCGCGGCGGCGGGCGCGTAGCGAGGACGCCGGCGAGGGCGGGCGGCAGATCGAAAGGTCATCTGGTCCCGCTGGGCGGGATCAGCCGCGCCCTCGCCGAGCGAGATCAGCGCCCATCTCGGCGAGGCCGCTCGGCGAAGGTCCCCGTCAATCGCCGTGCAGCACCGGGGCGTAAGAGATCCCGATGATCGCGCCCTCCGGCGACTGAAGCCTGGCCACCGTCTGACCCCACGGCTCCTCGCGGGGCGGGTGCAGCAACGCGTAGCCGGCCTGCGCGAGCTCGCGTGCCGCCGGGCCCACGGCCGCCGCCTCGGTGACGTCGAACTCGATGCTGACCTGCGGCACCGGCCGCCCCGCCGGCCACTCATCCGTACCGAAGCATGCGTGAGCGACCTGCGACAGCGGCCAGATGCCGAAGGACTTGCATCCGGCGATCCGCTCGCTGTGCTGATAGCCGTCGCCTTGGCCCTCGAGAGGCAGCCCGAGCGCGTCGACGTACAGCCGGCGGCTCGCGGGCGGGTCGGAAGTGATCACCGCCACCGTTGAGAGGAGTTCCGTCTTCATACCGCCTGTCGGGGTGCTCGGGTCGGCGTCGAACGTGCAGTTGATCCCTCTCAGCGGGATCAACTTGCCGCTCGACCTTGCGTGCCGCCTCAGAGCCCTTACCGGCCCCTTCCCCAGCAGCCTTTCGCCCAGGCCGCCGACACTCCGAGGTGGGCCGGCGCGGCCTCCGGCGCCCCTACGCCCGGGTGAACCGCCGCCCCGCCGTCGGCGAGGCCGATTCGTCGAGCTTGACGCCCTCCCGGGGCGAGATGATCGACAGGAGCTCCGCGTCCTCGGCCTCGCCGTCGGCCTTCGCGGCCTCCATCGCGGCGAGGCGCTCGGGGGTCAGCTCGCCGGCGTTCTCGGCCTCGATCCGCGCCAGCCACTCGGCGCCCTCGGCGGCCTGCCCGGCGTCGACGTCGATGCGCTTGGTGGTCGCGTAGCGGTCGATCTCGGCGAACAACTCGTCGACCAGGCGCTCCGTCGGGACCTTCTTCAGCGCCTTGCCGCGCGAGAAGATCAGCCCCTCGTCCTTCGCGCCCGTGATGCCGAAGTCCGCGTGCGATGCCTCGCCGATGCCGTTCACGGCGCAGCCCAGCACCGCGACCTCGATCGGGTCCTCGTATGCCTCCAGGCGGCGCTCGATGTCCGCCACGACCGTGTCCATGTCGAACTGCAGGCGCCCGCAGGTCGGGCAGGCGATCAGCACCGGCCCGCGCTCCCGCAGCTTCAGCGACTTGAGGATCTCCCAGGCGACCTTGACCTCCTCCTCCGCGTGGAAGGTGGAGAGGGAGATGCGGATCGTGTCCCCCACGCCGTCGGCGAGCAGCGTCCCGAGGCCGACGGCGGACTTCAGGGAGCCCGACCACTTCGTGCCCGCCTCGGTGATCCCGAGGTGCAGCGGGTACGGGATCCGCTCGGACAGCAGGCGGTTCGACGCGATCGTGTTGGGCACGCTGGTCGACTTGATCGAGACCTTGAAGTTCGTGAACTCCAGCCGCTCCATCAGCTCAACGAACTCCGCGGCGGCCGTCACCAGCGCCTCCACCGAGCTCTCGCGCTCCAGCGCGTGCAGATGCTTGGGCAGCGAGCCGGAGTTCACCCCGATGCGCATCGGGGTTCCGAGCTCGTTGGCCCTGCGCGCCACCTCGGCCACCTTCTCGGGCCCGCCGATGTTGCCGGGGTTCAGCCGCACGCAATGGGCGCCGGCATCCAGCGCCTTCAGCGCGAGGGTGTAATTGAAGTGGATGTCGGCGATCACGGGGATCGGCGACTGCGCCACGATCGTGCGCAGCGCCTCGACGTCCCGGTCGCGCGGCACCGCCACCCGCACGATGTCCGCGCCGGCGTCCGCCACGCGGCGGATCTGGTCCATCGTCGCGGCCAGGTTGGCCGTCTCGGTCTTGGTCATCGTCTGCACCGCGACCGGCGCCCCGCCGCCGATCCGGACGCCGCCGACCGTGACATGTCGTTGCGAAGCCATGTCCAGGTCAGTGTACGAGGAGCGGCCGCCGCGGGACGCGCCGAAACCACGGGGCGCCCCGAGCGTTAGATGTCCGGAGCGCCTGCTCCGGCGGCGACGCCACCGTTACCGGCGCGCCCACGCCCCCGCCCCGCCACCATCTCCCTCAACCGACCCATGCCCTCCACCGCAAACCTGAGAGCCCTGCTCGCGACGCCCGTGGCCGTGGTCGCGCTAGCGCTGGTCCCCGGCACCGCAAGCGCGCTGCCCGAGTCCACCTTCCAGGCCGACCGGCAGCTCATCCAGAGCGGCGACGCCGTCGCCGCCGCCACGCTCGACGAGCTGAAGGGCTTGGGGGTCGACCGCATCCGCGTGATGGTCCTCTGGAAGCGCCTCGCCCCGGCATCGGGCTCGACGCGCCGGCCGGCCGGCTTCGACGGGGCCGATCCCGCCGACTACCCCGCGAGCGGCTGGGCGCCGTACGACAACCTGGTGCGGATGGCGGCGGCGCGGGGCGTCGGCCTGAACTTCAACGTGACGGCTCCGGCTCCGCGCTGGGCGACCGCGCGCGCCTCGAGCCGCTTCCTGCAGGACACCTGGAAGCCCAGCGCGAGAGAGTTCGGCCGCTTCGTGACGGCGCTCGGGCGGCGCTACTCGGGCAGCTACACGCCCGCCGGCGAGGGCTCCCCGCTGCCGCGCGTGCGGTACTGGTCGATCGCGAACGAGCCGAACCTGCCGCAGTGGCTCGCGCCGCAGTCCGTGCACGGGCGGCCCTACTCGCCGAGCCTGTACCGCGCGCAGGCGGACGCCGCCTACGCGGCCCTCGGGCACACCGGCCACGGCGGCGACACGATCCTGATCCCGGATCTCGCGCCGATGGGCAGCGACAGCACCGGCGCGTCGCTGATCATCAAGCCGATGCGCTTCATCCGCGCGCTGTACTGCGTGGACACGTCCTACCGGCCGCTGCGCGGCGGGGCCGCGCGTGCCGTCGGCTGCCCGTCCCGGCCGTCGGCCGCCGCCTTCCGCCGCGCGCACCCGGTGCTCTTCCGCTTCACCGGCTGGTCGCACCACCCCTACTCGCAGCAGGCGGCGCCCGCCGTGCGCCAGCGCGACCCCAACGTGGTCACGCTCGCCGACCTCCCGCGCCTGCAATCCGCGATATCGCGCGTGCTGGGCGCCTACCACGTGCGCCGCCGCGTCGACCTCTACCTGACGGAGTACGGCTACCAGACGCGCCCGCCCGACCCGAACGCTTTCGCCACGCCCGCCCGCCAGGCCGCCTACATCAACGAGGCCGACTGGATCGCGCAGCGCAACCCGCGCGTGCGCACGATGTCGCAGTACCTGCTGAGCGACGATCCGCCCCGCACCGGCGTGCCCGCGTCGCTGCGCTGGTCGAGCTTCCAGTCAGGCCTGGAGTACCCCGACGGGACCCACAAGCCGTCCTACGACGCCTACCGCCTGCCCCTCTACCTGCCCGCGACAGGCGTGCGGCGCGGCGGACGGCTGCTCGTGTGGGGCTTCCTGCGCCCCGCGCGCAGCGGCCCCGAGCAGGTCGTGACGGTCGAGTTCCGCGCGGCCGGCTCCTCGACCTGGGCCACGATCGCGATCGCCCGGACACGCAACCGGATCGTCGCGCCGAGGATCGCCTTCCCCCGCTCCGGCGCCGTGCGCCTCGCGTGGAACGGGCTGCGCAGCCGCGAGGTCGCGATCCGCGTGCGGTAGGGGGCCGACGTCCCCGGGCGCCCGGGGGCGTCATCATGGCGCCGGCATGCAGGCGCCAGAGCAGGACCCCCTCCCCGAGGAGCCCCACAAGCGCGCGGAGGTGGCCTCGCGCACCGAGGAGTTCATGGACCGCGAGGCGTCGAAGCCGTTCGGGTGGTCGCCCGCGCACTTCGTGGAGTGGGCGACGATCGAGTTCATGCTCGGTCGACTCGGGATCCCCGGCGGCGCCCGCGTGATCGACATCGGGTCCGGATCGGGGTGGACCTCGCTCTTCCTGGCCGAAGCCGGGTACAGCGTCGACGGCTACGACCTCGTGCCCGCCAACGTGGACCTCGCACGGCGCCGCGCCGCGCGATGGGGCTCCGCCGCGCGCTTCCACGTCGCCGACATGGAGGCCCTGCCGGACGGCGAGGAGTCGGACGCGGCGCTGGTGTTCGACTCGCTGCACCACTCGGGCCGCCAGCGGGCCGTCCTGGAGTCGCTGTCGCGACGCATACGCCCCGGCGGCTGGCTGCTGCTGGGCGAGCCGACCTGGCTGCACCGCCTCTCCCCCGGCGCCCGCGCGACGACGCGCGAGCTCGGCTGGCTCGAGCGAGGCCTGCGCCTGCGCGAGCTGGAGCGCGACCTGGAGGCCGTCGGATTCGAGCCGCCGCGGCGGTTCTTCCAGCCGACCGCGCCCTACGAGGGGCGCGTGCGCGGCTTCGGCTGGCAGATGCTGCGCCTGCTCGGAGCGAACCTGCTCGTGGCGCCCCAGGGGCACTACTGGATCGCCGCGCGGCGCGGGGGCAAGGGCCGCGGCGCGCAGCCTCCGCGCGCCTGACCGCTTGAGGCGGCGCTCCTCAGCCCACCGCCCGCTTCACCAGCGCCGCGATCCGCTTCTCCGTGGCCGGGGTCAGCTCCGCCAGCGCGAAGGCGACCGGCCACAACTCGCCGTCGTCGAGCTTCGCCTCGTCGCTGAAGCCGAGCGTCGCGTAGCGCGACTTGAACTTCTTCGCGGCCTGGAAGAAGCAGAGGACCTTGCCGTCCTTGGCGTAGGCGGGCATCCCGTACCAGGTCCTCGGCACGAGATCCGGCGCAGCGGCCCCGACGATCTCGTGGATCCGCTCGGCCATCGCGCGATCCGGCTGCGACATCTCGGCGATCTTCGCCAGCACGTCGGCCTCGCCGTCGACCCTGGCCTTCTTCCCGCGCGAGGCGCGGCGCGCCTCGGCCTTCACCTCCCGCGCGCGCTCCTTCATCGCGGCGCGTTCCTCGTCCGTGAACCCGCTCGCTTTCCGCGTGGCTCTCTTCGGGCTCGGCACTAGCCGTACATCGCCTCGATCTCGGCCTCGTACTTCTCGGCGATCGGCTTGCGCTTGAGCTTCATCGTCGGGGTCAGCTCGTCGCCCCCGGGCGCCCAGTCGCCCGGCACGATCGTGAACTTCTTGATCCCCTCGACCCGCGCGAGCTTGGCGTTGGCCTCCTCTACGCTCGCGGCGATCGCCGCGCGCATGCGCTCGTCGCCGGCCAGCGCGTCCAGCGAGGCGTCCTCGATGCCCTCCTTCTGGGCCCACGCCGGCGCGAAGTCGGCGTCGAGCACGATCAGCGCCGTGTTGTAGGGCCGGCGGTCGCCGATCACGCACGCCTGGCCGATCAGCGGGCTGGCCGTCTTGAGCGTCGCCTCGATGTTCGCCGGCGACATGTTCTTGCCGGCCGCGTTGATGATGATCTCCTTCTTGCGGTCGACGATCCGCAGGTACCCGTCCTCGTCGATCTCGCCGATGTCGCCGGTGTGCAGCCAGCCGTCGGGGTCGATCGTCTCGGCGGTCTGCTCCGGCTTGTTGCGGTAGCCGAGCATGTTGCAGCCGCCGCGGATCAGGACCTCGCCGTCCTCGGCGAGCGAGATCTCGGCACCGGGCGCGGCAGGGCCCACGGTGCCGATCTTCACCCTCCCGGGCGGGTTGACCGTGCCGTAGCCGCAGGTCTCCGACATGCCCCACAGCTCCGCGAGCTCGATCCCGATCGCGTGGAAGAACAGCAGCACGTCGCGCGGCGTCGGGGCGGCGCCGACGTTGACCGTCACGACCTCGTCGAGGCCCAGCATCTGGCGCAGGCCCGAGAAGACGGCCGCGTCGGCCGCCGCGACCCGCGCGGCCAGGTCGTCGGGCACCTCCTCCCCCGCCTGCTCCAGGCGCACCTTCTCGATCGCATCCCCAACCGCCGCCTCGGCCCTCTCGCGCTGCTCGTCGGGCTGGGCGTGCATCATCGTCTCAAGCCCGGCCTTGAGCTTCTCCCAGATCCGGGGGACGGCGAAGAACCAGTTCGGGTGGACCTGCGGCAGGAACCCGACGATCTCGCGCGGGTTCTCGCAGCAGGTGACGGTCGCGCCGAACACCACCGGCAGGTAGTGGTGGGCGTTGCGCTCGGCGATGTGCGCCGCGGGCAGCCACGAGATCACGCGCGCGCCGGGCTCGAGCCGGATCAGCTCCTGGACACCGCCGACGACCATCATGAGGTTGCTGTGCGACAGCTGGACGCCCTTCGGCGGCCCGGTGGTGCCCGAGGTGTAGATCAGCGTCAGGACGTCGTCGGGACGCACCTGCGCCGCGGCGGCGTCGGCGTCGAAGCCGGGATCGGCGCCCTCCACGTCGGCCAGCGCGATCGTGCCGGCCGGCGCGTCCCCGTCGAGCACGATCACGTGCTCGAGCTCGGGCAGGCTCTTGCGCGCCTCCAGCACCACCGGCAGGTAGCGCTGCTCTACGATCGCGGCACGGGCCCCGGCGTCGGCGACGATGTAGGCGATCTGGTCGGCCGTGTAGGTCTGGTAGATCGAGAACGGCGCGGCCGCGAGCGTCACGACCGCCAGGTCCGCGACGTGGAACTCCGGCCGGTTGGAGAGCATGAGCGCGACGGTGTCGCCGCGGCCGACGCCCAGCTTCGCGAGGCCGCCCGCGAGCGCGTCCACGCGGTCGCGGAGTTGCGCCCAGGTCAGCGCGACGCCGTCGTCGGCGGTGCGCACGGCGACGATGTCACCGTGCTCCCGGGCCGTGCGCCGCAGCGCCTCGGCCATCGTCGTCGCGTCCTGCGCGCGAGCGGTCGCCGCCGCCTGTGCGCTGCCTTCCATCGCGTCTCTCCTCGCCTCAGGGGACTCCCGCGCGAAAAGCTACCGCGAATCGGCCCGTCGTCGGCGTGCTATCGCGGCACGCGGAACCCGTCTCCGGACAAACGGCCGATGTCGTTGGAGAGTCCGATGAAGAACAGCAGCAGGACCAGCACGAAGCCGACGGCGCCCGCACGCTCCATGACCGAGAAGGGGATGGGCCGCCCGCGCACCTTCTCCGCCAGCGCCCAGAAGATGTGGCCGCCGTCAAGCGGCAGGAAGGGGAACAGGTTGATCAGCGCGAGCGACAGCGAGATGAAGGCGAGGATCGTCAGCGCCCGCGTCGCGTCGAGCTCGATCGCCTGGCGGGTGACCTCGTAGCCGCCGACGACGCTGCCCAGCTCCTTGCGCTTCTTCGGGTTCAGCACGCCGGCGATCGCGTCCAGCGTCTTCACGGACACGTCCCACATCGCGGTCACGCTCAGCGCGGCCGCCTCGGGGAGCCCGACCGCGGTGGAGCGCGGCTCGTACGCGAAGCCGATCCGCATGCGCCGGATGTCCGCGGAGGCGTCGTAGCGGGGTCGGATCGCGAAGCTGCGCATGCGCCCGTCCCGCACGACCGTGACCCGTGCGGAGGTGGCGGCCGCGCAGCCCGCGCGGGGCCGTCCCGCGCAGCGGTGCGCGCTCACCTGCCTTGCGATCGCCTCGGGCCCGCCACGCCGGCCGTCGACGCTCACGATCCGGTCGCCGGGCCGCAGGACGCCGAGGGCGGGGGCCTCCAGCCCGCGCGCGGCGACCGAGGTCGGGGTCAGCGCCTTGCCGTTGGCCAGGAAGAGCCCGACCAGGATCACGAAGCAGATCAGCAGGTTCATCGCCGGCCCGGCCCCGATCACGACGATCCGCTTCCAGACCGGCTGGCGGTAGTAGGCCCGGTGGGCGACCTCGGGCGGGATCTCCTCGTTCGGGTTCATGCCGGTGATGCGCACGTAGCCGCCGAGCGGGATCGCCCCGATGCCGTACTCCGTCTCGCCGCGCCGCTTCTTGAGGATCAGCGGCGGGAAGAAGAGGGCGAATCGCTCGACGCGCATGCCGACCTTCTTCGCCGCGGCGAAGTGGCCGAACTCGTGCAGGATGATCAGCGCGGCGAAGCCCAGGAACGCGAGCAGCCAGGTCATGCCGCGCCCGCCCCGGCCCGCTCCGCCACCAGCCCGGCGGCGATCCGCCGGGCGTCGCGGTCGGCGGCGTACAACGTCTCGAACGCGTGGATCCGGTCGCCGGGGAGCGCCGCGAGCGAGTCCTCGATCACCGCGGGGATGTCGAGGAACGCCATGCGCCCGTCCAGGAAGGCGTGCACGGCCACCTCGTTGGCGGCGTTGAGCACGCAGGGCGCCGTCCCACCGGCGGCGGCCGCCTCGCGCGCCAGGCGCAGGCAGGGGAACGCGTCCTCGTCCGGGGCCTCGAACGTGAGCTCTCCCGCCTCGGCGAGATCCAGCGCGCGCACGGGCACGTCGACGCGCTCGGGGTGGTGCAGGGCGTAGGCGATCGGCACCCGCATGTCCGGATGGCCGAGGTGGGCCAGCGAGGCGCCGTCGCACAGGCGGACCATCGCGTGCACGATCGACTGCGGATGGACCACGACGTCGATGCGCTCGTACGGGGTGCCGAACAGGTGGTGGGCCTCGATCAGCTCGAGGCCCTTGTTCATCAGCGTCGCCGAGTCGATCGTGATCTTCCCGCCCATCTCCCAGGTCGGATGGCGCAGCGCCTCCCGCACGGTCACGCCGGCGAGCTCGGCGCGGCGCCGGCCCCGGAACGGACCGCCGGAAGCCGTCAGCACGAGCCGCTCCACCGTTCCCGGGCGCTCCCCGGCGATCAGCTGATGCAGCGCGGAGTGCTCGGAGTCGACCGGCAGGATCGTCGCGCCGGTGGCCTCCGCGAGCGCCATCACGAGCTCGCCCCCGACCACGAGCGACTCCTTGTTGGCGAGCGCCAGATCGACGCCCTCGCCGAGGGCCGCCACGGTCGGCCCGAGCCCGGCGGAGCCCACGAGCGCGTTCAGGACGAGATCCGGCTCGGACTCGAGCACGAGTCGCACGAGGCCCTCCGGGCCGGTCAGGACCTCACCGGCGGTCCAGGCCTCGGCCGCGCGCGCCCCGGCCTCCGGGTCGGCCAGCGCGATCCGCCGGACGCCCAGGGCGTCGGCCTGGGCGACCAGCCCCTCCCACGAGCGCTCGGCGGAGAGGCCGACGACCTCGAGCGCCTCGGCGCGCGCGACGACGTCGAGCGCCTGGGTGCCGATCGAACCGGTCGATCCGAGGATGAGCAGCCGGTGGGTCACCGCGTGATTGTGGCAAGCCGGCTCGCTGGAGCCGCCGGGTCCCGCCACGGCGGCGGGCGCGCGCCGGCTCAGACCATCGCCGACCACACGAGGTATCCGGCCACCACCGCGAACAGCGCGGCGTCCAGCCGGTCCAGCGCGCCGCCGTGGGCGCCGAACACCGTGCCCGCGTCCTTGGCGCCCGCGTCGCGCTTGACGAACGACTCGAACAGGTCCCCCAGCGGCGCGGCGACTGCCACCGCCACGCCCAGCAGCAGCGCGTCCGGTCCCGAGATCCAGGTTTGGTACAGCCCCGCGAACCACACCGATGCGATCGCCGCCGCCGCGCCGATGAAGAGGCCCTCGACGGTCTTGTTCGGCGACACCCGCGGCGCCATCCGGCGCCGCCCGAACCAGCGGCCGCCGAGGTACGCCGCGGTGTCGCCGACGAACGTCCCGACGAGCACGTCGATGACGATCCCGTCGCCGTGCGGCAGGCGGCGCAGCAGCATCGCGTACGCGACGGCGACACCGATCCACCAGACGCCGAGCATCGTGATCGAGATCGAGGCGGTTCCGCCCGCGAGCCGGCGGCGGCCGAGCACCAGCAGGAAGCACAGCGGCAGGGCGAGCACGGCGACCAGCAGCACGTGCGACTGGTCGCCGAACCGCGCCGCGGCGACCAGCCCGATCACGGCGAGGAAGCCCGCGATCCGCACCGGGCGCACCCGCGCATAGATCTCGTAGAGCTCGTGCAGGCAGAGCAGCCCGAGCGCAGCCACTCCGACGGCGAACACCGTGCCGCCGTGGTCGACCAGCACGATCGCGAGCACGATCAGCGGGATCGCGACCAGCACCCGCGCGAGGAGATCGGAGCGGCCGCGACGCGGCGGGGGGCGCCGTCCATCGCGCGGCTCGCGTGGCGGTCGGCGACCCTCGCGTCCCGCCGGCGTCGAGGCCTCCATCAGCGGCCCCCGAACCGCCTGCGGCGGGCGCTGAACTCGTCCAGGCACGCCTCCAGCGCGCCGCGGGTGAAATCCGGCCACAGCTCGTCGCGGAAGACCAGCTCCGAATAGGCAGACTGCCAGAGGAGGTAGTTGGAGAGCCGCCGCTCCCCGCTGGTGCGGATCACCAGGTCCGGATCGTGCATCTCGGGGGCGTAGAGCGCGGCGCGAAACGCCTCCTCCCCCCCGCCCGAGTAGCGCGCGGCCGCGTCCAGGATCTCGGCGCGCGAGCCGTAGTTGAACGCGACGAACAGCGTGATCCGCTCGCCCGCCCGGGTCTCGCTCTCGGCCCACTCCATCCGCTCCGCGAGCACCCGCGGGATGCGGTCGTCGTCGCGCCGGCCGACGAAGCGCATGCGCACGCCCTCGTCCCGCAGCTCCGGCGTCTCGCCGTCGATCCGCTCGGCGAACATCCGCATGAGCGCCGCCACCTCCGCGGCCGATCGCGACCAGTTCTCGGTCGAGAACGAGTACACCGTCAGCTCACGCACGCCGAGGTCGGCCGCGTCCTTGAGCCGCTCCTTGACCGTGTCGGCTCCGGCGCGATGGCCCTCCACCGGCGGCAGGCCGCGCCGCTGCGCCCAGCGGCCGTTGCCGTCGGTGATGATCGCCACGTAGCGGGCCCGCGCGGGCTGCTCGGCGGCCCCGGCGCCGGTCACACCTCGAGGATCTCCTCTTCCTTCTGCCGCAGCGCGTCCTCGAGCTCCGCGATCCGCGAGTCGGTCAGCTTCTGGAGCTCGACCTCGGCGCGGTGCTCGTCGTCGGAGCCCGACTCGCCGCTGTCGCGCAGCTCGCGCAGGTGGTGCATGCAGTCCCGCCGCACGTTTCGGACCGCGACGCGTCCCTCCTCGGCGATGTGACGCACCACCTTGACGAGCTCGCGCCGGCGCTCCTCGGTGAGCTCGGGGATCGCCAGGCGCACGAGCTTCCCGTCGTTGGACGGCGTCAGGCCGAGGTCGGACTCCAGGATCCCCTTCTCGATCGCCTTGATCGACGACTGGTCGTAGGGCTGGACCGTGAGCAGGCGCGCCTCGGAGGCGGAGATCGTCGCGAGCTGGTTCAGCGGCGTCTGCGTGCCGTAGTAGTCGACGCTGACGCGGTCCAGCAGCGATGGGCTCGCGCGGCCGGTGCGGACGGAGTTGAACTCGCCGCGGGTGGACTCGACGGACTTGCCCATTCGCTCCCGGGCGTCCTTCAGCAGGTCGTCGATCACGTCGTCACCAGTGTCCCCACGCGTTCGCCCGAGACTATTCGATCGATGTTGCGCTCGTCCCCCATGTTGAAGACGACGATCGGCATCCGGTTGTCCATGCAGAGCGCGAGCGCGGTGGAGTCCATGACCCGCAGCCGGCGCTCGATCGCCTCCATGTGGGTGATCTCGGGCAGGAAGCTGGCGTCGGGCTCGACCGCGGGGTCGGCGCTGTAGACGCCCTCCACGCCGTTCTTCGCCATCAGCACGACCTCGGCGTGCACCTCCGCCGCGCGCAGGGCCGCCGCGGTGTCGGTGGTGAAGAACGGGTTGCCGGTCCCCGCCGCGAAGATGACCACGCGGCCCTTCTCGAGATGCCGCATCGCGCGCCGGCGCAGGTAGGGCTCGGCGACCTCGGAGATCGTGAGCGCCGACTGGACCCGCGTGGGCACGCCGTCCTTCTCGAGCGCGTCCTGGAGCGCGAGCGCGTTGAGGACCGTCGCGAGCATGCCCATGTAGTCGCCGGTCGCGCGGTCCATCCCCTCGGCGGCCCCGGCGAGGCCGCGGAAGATGTTCCCCGCCCCCACGACGATGGCGACCTCCACGCCGCGTGCATGGACGTCGGCGATCTGCTGCGCGATCGCCTTCACGCGAACGGGATCGGTCCCGTAGTCGAGGTCGCCCATCAGCGCCTCGCCGGAGAGCTTGAGCAGGATCCGCTCGTAGGCGGGAGGCGCGCCGTCGGCGCCGGAGCCGGTCACGTCGCGGGAGCCTACTCGCCGACGGCGAAGCGCTCGAAGCGGCGGATGACCACGTTCTCGCCGGTCTTGGCGGCGAGGGCCGCGCGGATCTCCTCGATCGTGCGCCCCTCGTAGCGGTCGCCGTTCACGTGCGGCTGGTCGAGCAGGACGACCTCCTCCAGCCACTTGCGCAGCTTGCCCTCGGCGATCCTCGGCCGCACGTCCTCGGGCTTGTCCGCGGCCTGCTCGGTGAACACCCGCAGCTCGGCGTCGCGCGCCTCGGCGGGGACGTCCTCCTGCGAGACGTAGAGCGGAGCCGCCGCCGCCACGTGCAGTGCGAGCTCACGCGCGAAGGCGACGAAGTCCTCGTTGCGGGCCACGAAGTCGGTCTCGCAGTCCACCTCCACGAGCACGCCGATCTTGCCGTTGGCGTGGATGTAGGACTGCACCGTGCCCTCCGCAGCCTCCCGCTCGCCGCGCTTGGCGGCGCGCGACAGGCCCTTCACGCGCAGGATCTCGATCGCCTTCTCGACGTCCCCGTCCGTCTCGGCGAGCGCCTTCTTGCAGTCCATCATCCCCGCGCCCGTGCGATCGCGCAGGGCCTTCACGTCCGAGGCGGCGATGCTCATGCGGGCTTCTCCCCCTCCGCGCCGGCGGGCGGTGTGGGCGCGGGCGCCTGCTCGGGGGTCGGCGCCCGCCCGGCCTGCTCGGCCGGGTCGGCGGCGGGGGCGCGGCCGGCTGCGCCGGGGCCGGGCCGGCAGGGGCGGGCGCGGCCGGCTGTGCCGCCGCCTGCTGCGCGGCGGCCGCCTGCTGCTGGGCCTCGGCGGCCGCGGCGGCGGCCTCCTCTGCTTCACGCCGCGCCTTCTCCTCCGCTTCGCGGCGTGCCTTCTCCTCGGCCTCGCGGCGTGCCTTCTCCTCGGCCTCGCGGCGTGCCTTCTCCTCCTCGGCGCGGAACGTCGCGTGCCCGGCGGCGACCACCTCGCCGATCGCCCCGGTGACGATCGCGCAGGAGCGGATGGCGTCGTCGTTGCCGGGAACGAGGTAGTCGATTCCGTCCGGATCGCAGTTCGTGTCCACGAGGCCGATGATCGGGATGCGCAGGCGGCGCGCCTCGGCCACGGCGATCGCCTCGGTCTTGATGTCGCAGACGAACATGGCGTCCGGCACGCGCTGCATGTTCTTGACGCCCCCGAGGTTGGCCTGGAGCTTCGCGAGGTCGGCCTCGAGCGAGAGCCGTTCGCGCGTCGGCAGCAGGCCGAGCTGGCCTTCGGCGGCGTAGCCCTCGAGGTCGTGGAGACGCTTGATCCGGCGGCTGATCGTCTGGAAGTTGGTCAGCAGCCCGCCGAGCCAGCGATGGTTCACGTAGGGCATGTCCGCCCCCTCGGCGATCTCCTTGATCGCGTCGCGCGCCTGCTTCTTGGTGCCGACGAACAGCACGGTGCCGCCGCGATGCGCGAGCGCGTCGGCGAATCGCTGCGCGCGGCCGAGCAGATCCTCGGTCTGCAGCAGGTCGATGATGTAGATGCCGTCTCGCTCCCCGAAGATGTAGCGGCGCATCTTCGGGTTCCAGCGCCTGGTCTGATGGCCGAAGTGGACCCCGGCCTCCAGCAGGTCCTTGATGCCTACGCTGGCCACTGCCTGCTCCCTTGTTCCGGATTGCGCGGCCCGCACGTCCGGCGACGCGGATCCGGCGCCGCGAAGGCGATGCCGGACAGGGCCGCGTCACGGTCCCGGGCGGGGTCGAGAATGGTCGAACGGGACAGTCTAGGAGACGCGCCGCCGGCGCGAGCCGCGGGCGGCGGCCGCCGGAGTGGCCGAGTGGCTCAGGCCGCGATGCGCGGGCGGGCGACCTCGTCGGCCTCGAGCGCGTGCCAGGCGTAGAGCCAGAGCGCCGAGCGGCGCTCCTCGTCCAGCACCGCGGGCGCGACCACGTCACGGTCGATGTCCGGGAGCGTCGCGCCCGCGCCGGCGAGCGCGACGACGGTGCGGCGCAGCGGATCGGCGGATGCGGCGGGGGACCGGGTGGAGACCATGCTCCACACGATGACGGCGAACCTCAATACCCGTTGAAGATCGTGTGAAGGCGTGGACGGATCTACGGCTCTCGGGCCGTGCCGCCCCGCCCGCCGCCGCTCGCGCGGGCACGCGCGAGCGCGTCCGCCAGGTCCTCCGGGAGCGGTGATCGGACGTCCACCCGCATGCCCCCGTGCGGGTTGTCGAACGCCAGGCGCGCGGCGTGCAGGAACTGGCGCCCCAATCCGAGCGCGCCGGCCGCGCCGTACTCCGGATCCCCGGCCACGGGGTGGCCGATCGCCTCCAGGTGGGCCCGGATCTGGTGGGTGCGACCCGTCTGGAGCGTCACACGCAGCAGGGTCGTGCCGCCGAGCGCCTCCTCGATCCGGAAGCGCGTGAGGGCGGGCCGGGCGACGTCGCTGTCCACCGACACGCGCGTGCGCCGCCGCCGGTCGCGCCCCAGCGGCGCGTCGATCGTGCCCGACCGCGCGTCCGGGCGCCCGACCACCAGGGCGAGGTACTCGCGCACGATCTCGCGCGCGGCGAGCATCCGCTGCAGCGCCCGCAGCGTGGGCTCGTCGCGCGCGACGACCAGCAGCCCGGAGGTGTCCTTGTCGAGCCGGTGGACGATTCCCGCGCGCCCCTCCGGCCCTCCGCCGGCGACACCGGCGAGCGCCTGGGCGAGCGTCCCCTCCCGATGCCCGCGGGCCGGGTGGACGACCACGCCCGCGGGCTTGTCGACCACCAGCAGCCGCTTGTCCTCGTAGGCGACGCGGAAGGGCGCCGCCGGCCCGGCGCGCGCCCGCCGATCCGGCGGCTCGCGGATCTCCACGCGCTCCCCGGGCGAGACGGCGTGACGCTTGCGGCGCACGGCGCCGTTCACCCAGACCATCCCGTCGTCGATCAGGCGCTGCGCCCGCGACCGCGAGCCGGCGGCCGGGGCGAGGAAGAGGTCCAGCCGCGCGCCGGCGTCGTCCTCGCCGACGACCAGCGTCCGCCGCCGCGCCTCGCCGCTCACGTCCGCGAGTGGCGCGTCTCCAGCGCGATCACGAGCGTCACCACCCCCACCGTGATCGCCGCGTCCGCGAGGTTGAACGCCGGCCAGTGCGGGATCTTCAGGAAGTCGGTCACCGATCCCTGGCGCACCCGGTCGATCAGGTTGCCGAGCGCGCCGCCGACCAGCAGGCCGGTCGGCACCCACGCCAGCGGCCGGGCCGGCTCGCGCGCGAACCAGATCAGCACCGCGACCAGCGCCCCCAGCGTCAGCGCCACGACCAGGGCCGTTCCGCCCCCGCTGAGCAGGCCGAACGCGACGCCGTTGTTGCGTACGTGCACGAGGTCGAGAAACGCCACCCCGTCCCGTCCGTGGCCCAGCTCGATGTCGCTCTCGACCATGCGCTTGGTCACCTGGTCGGCGGCGACGACGACCCCGGCGAGCAGGGCGGCGCGGACCCATGCTGCGCCCGCGGCGCCCACCTCAGCCCGCGATCAGGCCGACGAGGAGCCGGCCGGCCACCTGCAGCACGATCAGCGCGACGATCGGGCTGAGGTCGAGCGGGCCGAGCGGGGGGATGAAGCGGCGAAAGATGCCCAGGTAGGGCTCCACAACGTCGCGCAGGAACGTGAGCAGCCAGTCGACGCCGCGGTTGTACGGAACCCTCCCGCCCGCGGCGAAGATCCAGCTGCTCACGATGTAGGCGAAGATCAGGATCGTGTAGACCAGCACCAGCGCGTCCACGTAGCCCGCGATGTCCTGGCGCGCGGTCGCGAGCTCCGGCGCGATCATCGACGCCCGCCGGCCACGATCGCCTCGACGGCCGCGGCGAAGGCCTCGCGCACGCCGCCCGCCTCCAGCGCCGCGAGGCCGCGGGCCGTCGAGCCTCCGGGCGAGGTCACCGCGCGGCGCACCGCGAGGGTGTCGCCGCCCCGGGCGCGCAGCAGCTCCGCGGTCCCGGCGAGGGTCTCCAGCGCCATCTCCCCAGCGAGCTCCGCGGGCATGCCGTGGCGCACGCCCGCGTCGACCATCGACTCGACCACGAGCGCCACGAACGCAGGGGCGTTGCTGGTCAGCGCCATCGCGGTCTCGACCAGCCGCTCGTCGATCGCCACTACCCGGCCCAGCCGCGCGAAGAGCGCTTCCAGCTCGGCCGCGAGCCCGGCGTCGGCGCCCGGGTCCGGGACCCAGCACAGGGTGCCGCGACGCACCTCGACGGGGAGGTTCGGCAGCACCCGGAAGACCGCCGATCCCGGGTACGCCTTCGCGACGTCGGCGCGCAGGGTAGACCCGAGCACCGAGACGATCGCCGGCCGCAGCTCCCCCGCGTCGGCCGCCACCTGCGCGAGCTGGGCCGGCTTGTGGCACAGCACCACGAGCTCGGCGCGGGCGAAGACCTCCGCGTTGCGCTCGAGCGCCTCGCCCCCGACGGTGGCCGCGAGGGCCTGCGCCCGCCCGGGCACGGCGTCGGCGACGAGCACGGGATCCCCCCATCCGCGCGCGAGCGCGGTCGCCATGTTCCCCGCTCCGATCAACCCGACGAGCACGAGCGGGAAGGCTAGATGACCGCGCGGGCGCCGAGCGGGCGCCCGCCGCTCACGACTGGTTGAAGAACCCCTTCTCGATCAGCCGCGCCCGCTCCTCGGCGGAGACCTCGACGTTGTTGGGCGTTAGCAGGAACACCTTGTCGGCGATCCGCTGCATGCCGCCGTCGAGCGCGTAGGTGAGACCGCTGGAGAAGTCGATCAGCCGCTTGGAGAGGTCGCTCTCGGCGCCCTGGAGGTTGAGGATCACCGGGATCGAGTCCTTGAACTTGTCGGCCACGTCCTGGGCGTCGTTGAAGCTCTTCGGGATCACGAGGTGCACGCGCACGTCGTTCGAGCGCCCGTTCGTGCGCCCCCCGCCGGAGACGGGTCGCAGCACGCCGGTGCGGCGCTCGGTCTCGGTGTCGTCGGCGAAGATGTCGTCGATCTCGTCCCGCCGGCGGCGCGCCGAGAGGCGCCGCACGTTGGGCCGGTCGCGGTAGCGGTCCTCCAGCTCCGCCTCCGGCTCCGGCAGGTCCGGCCCCTCGTCGTAGGGGTCGCGGTCCTCGGCGAGGCCGAAGTAGACGAGCGCGCGATGCCAGGTGTCGCGGAAGGCCATGCCGGTCGGTTTCGCGGGCGGGAGATAAATCCCTGCCGCGACATTATGCGCCCTGGCGCCGTCCCGTGCGGGCCGCGACCGCGCTCAGCGGTAGAGCACCGACCCCACCCGCACGATCGTCGCGCCCTCCGACGCGGCCACCGCGTAGTCCTGGCTGGTCCCCATCGAGAGCCGCGGGAGCTCCCGGTCGGCGGCGAGTTGTCGCAGGCGGGCGAAGTACGGGCGGCTCGACTCGGGGTCGGTGGTGAACGGCGGCATCGTCATCAGGCCCCCGACGCGGCACGGCGCGCGCTCCAGGAAGGCGTCCAGGTCCTCCGGGGCCACGCCGCTCTTCGCGTCCTCGCCGGAGACGTTCACCTCGACCAGGATCTCCGTCTCCGGCGTGCCGTGGCGGGCGAGCTGGGCGAGCGCCGACTCCGACGCGACCGAGTGGATCAGGCGGACGTGCGGCAGGATCTCCTTGACCTTGCGGCTCTGCAGGTGGCCGA
This sequence comes from Solirubrobacteraceae bacterium, assembly GCA_046330255.1. Lineage (GTDB taxonomy): Bacteria > Actinomycetota > Thermoleophilia > Solirubrobacterales > Solirubrobacteraceae > JBBSBL01. The sequence goes on along the minus strand of JAXLTC010000003.1, from coordinate 32,623 downwards.
TGAAGTCCCACGTGAAGCGCCCGGGCCACGCCTGCGCCTTCGCGGCCAGGTCCTGCGCGCGGTTCTCGCCGAGCAGCGCCACGCCGGCCTCGGCGAGCGCGCCGAGGTGCTCGGAGGCGACGTACTTCGTGGCCGCGAGGATCTCCACGGACCCGGCCGGACGGCCGGCGACGGCCGCCGCCGAGTCGAGCTCGGCGCGCATCCGGGCGAGGTTCTCCCGCACCCGAGCCGGGTCCAGCTCGCCGGTCAGCTCAACCATGCGAGCCCCGCCTGGCGGCCGGTCTCCCCGTCGCGCCGGTGGGAGAACCAGCGCCGGTCGCAGATCGTGCAGATGCCCGAGCCGTGCACCCGCTCCGCGCCGCGCGCCCTCAGCTCGCGGGTCGCGATCGCCTCGAGATCGACCCGGTCCCCCGGCAGTCGCGTGCTCCCGTGCCCGAGGGCGCCCAGCGCCGCATGGACCTCCGGGCCGACCTCGTAGCAGCAGGGTCCGGCCGCGGGGCCGATCGCCGCCTCGAGCGGCCCCGCGCCGCCCAGCTCGCGCAGCGCTGCGACGCCCTCGGCGAGGATGCCGGCCGCCAGCCCCCGCCAACCGGCGTGCAGCACGGCGAGGGCGCCGTCGCACGAAACCGCGACGGCCATGCAGTCGGCCGTCAGGACGAGCGGCGCAAGCCCGGGCGACGAGGTGGCCTGGCCGTCGGCCTCGCGCAGCTCTGCGTCGGGGGCGCCGGGCGCGCGGCTGCGCACGACGCTCGCACCGTGGACCTGGCGGCCCTGGAGCACGCACTCGCGCGAGATCCCCGACAGCTCGGCGAGCGTGTCGCGGTTGCGGTCCACCGCGGCGGGGTCGTCCGCGGTCAGGCGCCCGAGGTTGAGCGTGTCGTACGGCGGGGCGGAGACCCCTCCCGCGCGCGAGGTGTAGAGCACGCGCACGCCGCCGCGCAACTCGATCCCGAGATGCTCGCCGGCCGCGCGGAAGGGCGCTGCGACGCTCATCGCCCCAGCAGCTCCACGCCCGGCACCGGTGAGCGCTGCGCGTACTCGAAGTGCGCGCGACCGGGAGCGAGCAGCGTGTCGGCGAGCTCCCACGGTGACTCGCGCGGCCCGCGCCGCTCCCAGAGCTGGAGCCTCAGGGTCGCGGTCTCGCTGTTGTAGCAGTAGGCCGGGGTGCCGTCCGGGTCGTGGCAGGTGACTCCGGCGAGCTGGTCGCGGTCGGCGTCGAGCTCCGCGACGAGGCGACGGTCGCCGTCGCGCGCGTCGAACGACCACCCGGTCAGCGCGAAGCGGCTGCGGTTGCGCGCGACGCGGGGCGGCGAGACCGAGTCGAACCGCACTCCGCCGACGCTTCCCACGACGGGCGTGCTCGGCCCGAGCTCGCGGCCGAGCTGCGGCACGAACACCGACACGCCGTCCACCCAGGCGCCGGGGCGCGGGGAGCCGTCCAGCCCTTCCAGGTCGGACGCGTGCAGCCACGCCCAGCGGGCCGCGTGCCTGGTGCCCCACAGGTGCGCCTGCCCGCCGCGAGCGCCCGCGAGCTCCACGATGCGCCCGCCCGGGAGCGTCAGCGTGCCCTCGACGGCGAGGTCCGGGTGCGGCAGCGTCAGCACGGTCCTGGAGATGCGGGCGCGGCGCAGCAGCGGGTGCACGGGCTCCCGCCCCGGGCCGGCCGGCTCCCAGCGCAGCTCCCACGCGACGTCCTCGATCCCGCCCGCCATCCCGCGATTCGTCAGCGAGGCGTCGGCGAGCTCGAGCGAGAACGGGCCGTCGCTCGCGCGCAGCCGCGCGGCCGGGAACGTCGCCGTGCGGCCGATCACGCGGCGCTCGTCCGCCGCCGGATCCATCGCCAGGAACCACAGCGAGCAGCTCGCGGGCTTCCCGGCCTCCGGCGCGAGCAGCGTGTAGCGGATCCACGCGCCGATCCCGGAGCCGCGATCGGTGAGCGTCAGGTAGTAGGCCTCGTAGAAGCCGGGCGCGCCGCTCCATCGCAGGCTGTTCAGCTCGCGCGCCATCGCCGTGCGGGCATCCTAGATGGCGAATACGGTTCGGCCGTGGCGCTTCCCCTTGACGAGGCCGGGAGCGGGTCGGCGGTCGTGCTGCTTCACGCCGGCATCGCGGACCGCACGATGTGGTCAGGCCGCCTCGAGCCCCTGGCCGAAGCCGGCCATCGGGCGCTCGCCGTGGACCTTCCCGGCTTCGGCGAGGCGCCGGCGGCGCCCGGCGAGCAGGCGCCCTGGGCGGACGTGCTGGCGACGATGGACGAGCTGTCGGTCGAGCGGGCGGCGCTGGTAGGCAACTCGTACGGAGGCGCCGTGGCGCTCCGGGCGGCGCTGGTCGCGCCCGACCGCGTGTGGGCGCTCGCGCTCGTCTCGGCCCCTGCGCCGGCCCTGGAGCCGTCCCCCGAGCTCGAGGCCGCCTGGGAGGCGGAGGAGGCGGCGCTGCGGCGCGGAGACGTCGAGGCGGCCGTCGAGGCGGTCGTCGACGCGTGGACGCTGCCCGACGCGCCGCCGGAGCTGCGTGACCGGGTGGCCGCGATGCAGCGCCGCGCCTTCGCGCTGCAGGCCGAGGCCCCTCCGGCCACGGAGGCCCCCGACCCCGTCGAGCGCCATCCGGAGGCGCTCGCCGGGCTGGACGTACCGGCGCTCGTGGCTGCGGGAGAGCGCGACATGGACGACTTCCGCCGAGGCGCCGAGGCGATGGCCCGAACGCTGCCCGGTGCGCGCCACGCCCTCATCGAGGGCGCGGGGCACCTCGCGCCGCTCGAGACGCCGGAGGCCTTCGACGAGCTGGTGCTGGACTTCCTGCGCTCCGCATCGGCCCTCGACGCGGGGCAGGGCGCGGGCTAGCTGTAGGACCCGAGCAGGTTGTTCCGCTCGTGTAGGCGGGCGGTCGGGGGCTTGTGGTTGAGGGCGCCGTGTGGTCGGTGGTGATTGTAGAAGTGCAGCCAGCCGGTGAGTGCGGCGGTGCGTTCGCGGCTGTCGCGGTAGATCGCGCCGTAGGCCCAGCCGGCGAGCATGGTGCGGATGAAGCGTTCGGCTTTGCCGTTGGTCTGGGGCCGGTAGGGGCGGGTGCGGAGGTGGCGGATGCCGAGCGTGCGGCAGGCGATCGCGTGCCGGGCCGATCGGTAGGCCGGGCCGTTGTCGGTGATCAGCTGCTGGACGGTGATGCCGTAGCGGGCGAAGTGCGCGACGGCTCGGCGCAGGAATCCGGTCGCGGTGGCGGCTTTCTCGTCCTCGAGCACTTCGACGTAGGCCAGGCGGGTCGCGTCGTCGATGGCGATGTGGACGAACTCCCAGCCCTGGGCATAGCGGTCGCGGTGATAGCCCTTGACCCGCTTGCCGGCCGGGCCGGTGACGCGATGCCCGGGCCGCGCGATCCGCCCGAGCTTCTTGACGTCGATGTGGATCAGCTCACCCGGCCGGTCTCGCTCGTAGCGCACCGCGGGCTCCTGACCTAAGCGCCCCAGCTTCCCCATCCCGATCCGGGTCAAGATCCCCGACACCGTCGAGAGCGGCATCACCAGGACCTCAGCGATCTCAGCGCCTGTCATCCGCAACCGCCGCAACGCCGCGATCGCCGCGACCCGCTGCTCGCCGGTGCGGTTCGCGACTCGCCGCGGCGCCGAGGAACGATCGACCAGACCAGCCCGACCCTCAGACCGCTCGCGGGCCACCCACTTGCGCGCGGTGCGCTCGCTGACTCCGGCCGCCTCGGCGGCCTGCGTCAGCGACCACCCCCCAACCACGACCCGATCGACCAACAACTCCCGGCCCTTGACGCTGAGACGAGCGTTAGCGTGCAGCTTCATCCGGTGCCCTCCTTGGGACTGGTGGCGTTAGACACCTCCAGCCTCCAAGGAGGCCCGGATGAACAACGTGCTCAGGAACTACAGCTAGCCGTCCGGCCCGCGGAGTCGGTCAACGCGCGAACGGCATCTGCGAAGGGGCGTCACCGGAGTCCGCGCTCCTGCCCCGGGGGTCGTATGCGCCCCCTACCCAGGACGGCGAACCCGGCCTGTTCTAGGAGCCCCGTGCGGCGCGCAGCGCGGCGACGAGCTGCCCTTCGCGGTCCGGCGCCCGACCGTCGAGCGCGGCGTCGAGCGCGGCCTCCAGGCCCCGGCCGACCGCCGGTCCCTCGGGAACGCCGGCGGCGAGCAGGTCGGCGCCCCCGATCGCCAGCCCGATCCCCCTCAGCGTCGCCAGCCACAGCGCAGCCGCGGGCTCGGCGGCCGGCTCCAGCGCGCCCGCGAGCGCGACCGCTTCCGCGGGCGCGCCGTCGACGGCTGCGCGCACCTCGGACGGCTGCTGCGCGGTGGCGAGCGCCGGCACCAGCGCCCGAGCCCCGGCGACCGCGAGCACGCGCTCGCGGTCGGCCCGCTCCAGCTCGAGCGCGTCGAGCCGCGCGGCCAGCCGCTTCCGGCCGGCCCCGGCGCCGAGCGCGCCGAGCAGCAGCAGATCCGCCCGCTCCTCGCCGGGCAGCAGCCGCAGCGCGCGCTCCGCGAGCGGCCGGTCCCAGCGCCACTCGGCGTCGATGGCCGCTACCAGGCCGAGGGTCTCGGCCGCATCCAGGGCGCCGGCCGGGTCGGCCTCGGCGAGCAGCAGCCGCAGCTCGGCCCCCACCCTCGCGGCGGAGACCGAGCCGAGCGCTTCCGCGGCGATCGCCCGGCGCGCGATCGCGTCCGTCGCCGGCTCGGCCGTGAAGCCGAGGCGCGCCGTGTAGCGCGCGAGCCGGAGCAGCCGCGTGGGGTCGTCCTCGAAGCTGGCCGGGTGCAGGACGCGCAGGCGGCGGGCCGCGAGATCGCCCTCGGCTCCGGGATAGGCGAGCATGCCGCCCGGCCCCTGCTCGTCCAGCGCGAGCGCGATCGCGTTCGCCGTGAAGTCGCGACGCCGCAGGTCCTCGGCCAGCGGGGCGGGCGCCACGTCGGGCAGCGCGCCCGGCCGCGGGTAGCGCTCGGAACGGGCGCCCGCCAGGTCGATCGAGTGCTCGCCCACGAGCAGCGTCGCCGTCCCGAAGCGCCCGTGCTCGGTGACGCGCCCTCCCAGGCGGCCGGCGAGCCGCTCCGCCAGCGCTCCGGCGTCGCCCTCGACCACGAGGTCGAGGTCCAGCGGGGAGAGGCCGAGCAGCAGGTCGCGCGGGACGCCCCCGACGGCGTGGACGCCGCGCTCGCCCGCCAGTCCCGGCAGCAGCGCGGCGACCGCCGGGACGGCGCGCAGGCGGTCGGCGAGGTGGTCGGTGCGGAGCGCTGGCATGGGCGGGAGTCCGGGGAGGCCGCCGGTAGCATCCCCCACCATGCTGACGCCGGGCGCCCGCCGCCGGCGGCGCTGGCCGTTCGCACTGGCGCTCGTCGCGCTGGTCGCGGCGGGCGTCGCCGCCTTCCTGCTGCTCCGCGAGCCGGGCAACGTCTCGAACCCGAACGCGGAGTTCACCGCCACCACCGCGCCGGCGAAGCCGCGCCCGCCGCGCGACACGTTCCGCTGGCCCTTCTACCACTTCCAGTCCGACCGGGCCGCGTTCCTGGCGGGAGGACCGCGCCCGCCGTTCAGCCGCACGTGGACCTACCGCGGGACCTCGCTGCTGGAGTTCCCCCCGGTGATCGACGGGCGGGGCCTCTACGTGCTCAACGACAACGCCGGGGTGATCCGCTTCGACAAGCGGACCGGCCACATCCGCTGGAAGCGCAAGCTCGGGCTGCTCGCGGCGGCCTCGCCGGCGGTCGACGACGGCGCCGTCTACGTGGTCCTGCTCAAGGGGTTCAGCGGGGTGCAGGGACGCGCGCTGAAGCTGCGCCAGCGCGACGGCAAGGTGCTCTGGGCGCGCGATCTGCCCGCGCGCGCCGAGTCCTCGCCCCTGCTGACGCCGAGCGTCGTCTACTTCGGCTCCGAGGACGGCACGGTCTACGCGCTGAGCCGCCGCACCGGGCGCACGCTGTGGACGTTCAAGGCCCAGGGCGCGGTCAAGGCCGGCATCACGCGGGTCGGCAGGCGGCTGTTCTTCGGCGACTATGCGGGCCGCGTCTACTGCCTCGACCTGCGCGATGGCCACAAGGTCTGGTCGGTGGGCACCAACGGGACGGCGTTCGGCTTCGGCTCGGGCAGCTTCTACTCGACGGCCGCGGCCGCCTACGGGCGCATCTACCTGGGCAACACCGACGGCCGCGTCTACTCGTTCACCCAGCGCGACGGGTCGCTCGCCTGGGCGACGGGCACCGGCGCCTACGTCTACTCCTCCCCCGCCGTCGCGACCACGCGCGGGCTCGGGCCTACGGTCTACATCGGCTCCTACGACGGCAACCTCTACGCGCTCGACGCGCGCTCCGGCGCGGTCCGCTGGCAGCACTCGGCGGGCGGCAAGATCTCCGGCGGGGTGTCGATCGTCGGTGGCGTCGCCTACTTCGCGAACCTGGGCGCCAAGACCACGGTCGGCGTCGACACCCGCACCGGTCGCACGGCCTTCTCGTTCCGCGAGGGCTCGTTCAACCCGGTCGTGTCCGACGGCAAGGCGATCTACCTGACCGGCTACGCGAACCTGTTCGGGCTCGTCCCGCGCCGCGCGGCGCGCTGAGCGCGGCGACGGGTCGGCGCAGGCGGGCGAACGGCGGCAACGAGGGACGTCCGAGCAGCCCGCGCCCGCGCGCGGGATTCCCGGCTCGCGCACTCGGCTGCGATTCTGGCCTCCTGGCGACCGAAATCGCGCACGAGTGGGCCGACGGCCTCGAACCGGCCCCCTTTCCAAGCCGCCGTTCGCTCGAAGCTCACCGCGGCCGGTGCAGGACGCCCTACTCCGCGGGCCGCACGGGCACTCCCGCCGCGGCCAGGTGGGCCTTGATCTCTCCCACCGAGTGTGTGCCGTAGTGGACGATCGAGGCGACCAGCACCGCGTCCGCGCCGGCGTTCAGCCCCTCCACGAGGTGATCGAGCGTGCCCGCCCCGCCCGAGGCGATCACGGGCACGCCGACCGCGCCGGACACCCCACGGACCAGCTCCAGGTCGTAGCCGTCGAGGGTGCCGTCGCGGTCCATGCTCGTGAGCAGGATCTCCCCGACGCCGCGCTCGGCGCCCTGGCGCGCCCAGGCGATCGCGTCGCGGCCGGTGGCCTCGCGTCCGCCGGCGACGAACACCTCCCAGCCTCCGTCGCCCGGCCGTAGCCCGGCGTCGATCGCGAGCACCACGCACTGCGCGCCGAAACGGTCGGCCAGCTCGCCGAGGAGCTCCGGGCGCGCTACTGCCGCGGAGTTGACCGAGACCTTGTCCGCGCCCGCGTCCAGCACGTCCTGAGCGTCGGCCACGGACCGGATCCCGCCGCCGATCGTGAACGGCACGAAGACGTCGTCGGCCGTCCGGCGCGCGAGCTCGACGGCGGTGTCGCGGCCGTGGTGCGTCGCCGTGATGTCGAGGAACACGAGCTCGTCGGCGCCCTCGGAGTCGTAGCGGCGCGCGAGCTCGACCGGATCGCCGGCGTCGCGCAGGTCGACGAAGCTCGTGCCCTTGACGACGCGGCCGGCGTCCACGTCGAGGCATGGGATCACGCGCTTGCAGTGCATCGCCGCCGAGCGTAGCGGCGCCGCGCCGCCGGCTCAGCCCGGTCGCAGGGCCGCCAGCGCCTCCGGCAGCGTGAAGCGCCCCTCGTAGAGCGCGCTGCCGACGATGACCCCCGCGAGGTTCACCTCGCGCAGGCCCGCCAGGGCCTCGAGGTCCTCGATGCGCCCGACCCCGCCGGAGTACACGAACCGCCCGCGCACGGCCGCCGCGACGCGGCGCACCTCGGCGAGGTCCGGCCCCTCGAGCGTCCCGTCGCGCTCGATCGAGGAGTACACGAACGAGCCGACCCCGCGGTCGGCGAGGCGCGCGATCGCCTCGGTCGCGGGCAGCTCGGACTGCTCGGTCCAGCCCGCCGTGGCGATCGTGCCGCGGCGGGCGTCCACCGAGGCCACGAGCCGGTCGCCGTGGCGCTCCACGGCATCGTCGAGCAGGTCGAGGTCGTCGTAAGCGGCCGTGCCGAGCACCACCCTCGCCGCGCCCGCCATCACCGCGGCGTCGAGGTCCGCGGCGCTCCGCAGCCCCCCGCCGTACTGCACCGGCACGTCAACGTCCCGGGCGATCCGCCGCAGGTCCTCCAGCGCATGCGGGCGTCCGCTCCGCGCGCCGTCCAGGTCGACGACGTGCAGGGCGCGCGCCCCGTCGCGCACCCACCGCCGCGCGGCGAGCAGCGGATCGTCCTCGTAGACGGTCTCGGCGTCGTAGTCGCCCCTCCGCAGCCGGACGGCCCGTCCGCCGCGGATGTCGACGGCCGGGTAGAGGTTCACGCCGCCGCCGCGGGCACGCCCGCGCACACGCGCGCGAAGTTAGCCAGCAGCGCGAGGCCGTGGGCGGAGGACTTCTCCGGGTGCGACTGGACACCGTAGATCGGCGGGCGCGCGACGGCCGCGACGAACCGCCCGCCGTAGTCGGCGGTGCCGAGCACGTCAGCTTCGTCCGCGGGGACGGCCGCGAACGAATGGACGTGGTAGAGGTAGGTCTCCGCCGGCAGCCCGGTGAGCAGCGGCGACGGGCGCTCCCAGCGCACGGCGTTCCAGCCGATGTGCGGCAGGCGCTCCCCGTGCGGCTGCAGCGCGACGACCTCGCCCTCGAGCAACCCGAGCCCGTCGGCCCCGCCGAGCTCCCGCGAGCGCTGGAAGAGCAGCTGCATCCCGAGGCACAGGCCGAGCAGCGGGACGCCGGCGGCCGCGCGCTCGCGCAGGACCGCGTCGAGCCCGCGCTCGCGCAGCCGCTCGGCGCCCGCGGGGAAGGCGCCGACCCCCGGCAGCACGAGCCCGTCGGCCGCGGCGATCGCGTCCGCGTCCGCGGTGATCTCGGGACGCGCCCCGACGCGCCCCAGCGCCTTCTCGACCGAGCGACGGTTGCCCACCCCGAAGTCGATGACCGCGATGCGGGGAGCGGCGCTCACGTCAGGGTGCCCTTGGTCGAGGGCACGCCGCGCTCGGCGGGATCGAGGGCGACGGCCGTCCTCAGCGCGCGAGCGAAGGCCTTGAACATCGCCTCGATGACGTGGTGCGCGTTGGTCCCCCGCTGCGCCTCGACGTGGAGCGTGAGGCGCGAGTTGGCCGCCACGGCGCGCAGGAACTCCTCGGCGAGGTCGTGGTCGAACGTGCCGATGGAGCCCGCCGGCAGGTCGGCCTCGACCGCGCAGAAGGGCCGTCCGGAGACGTCGATGGCGCACGCGGCGCGGGCCTCGTCCATCGGTACCACCGCGTGCCCGTAGCGGGTGATCCCGGCGCGATCCCCCAGCGCGCGATCGAGCGCCTGGCCGAGGCAGATCCCCACGTCCTCGACCGTGTGGTGCGCGCCGGTCTCCAGGTCACCGGTGGCGCTCACGTCGAGGTCCAGCGCCCCGTGGCGCGCGAGCAGGTCGAGCATGTGGTCGAGGAACCCGACCCCGGTCGCGCGGTCGCCGGCGCCGGTGCCGTCGAGCGCCAGCACGAGGCGCACGTCGGTCTCCCCCGTCGAGCGATGGATCTCGGCGCGGCGGCTCATGGGTCGCCATTGTTCCCGATGCGCGCCTCCATCGACTCCGCGTGCGCGTCGAAGCCCTCGGCGCGCGCGAGCGCCGCCCCCGCCGCGGCGAGCTCCCCGGCAGCGCCGGCGGGAACGCGCAGCTCGCTCACCCGCCGCCTGAACGCCCACGGCCCCAGCCCCGAGGAGAAGCGCGCGACGCCCCCCGTGGGCAGGACGTGGTTGGAGCCGGCCACGTAGTCCCCGAACGCCGTCGCGGCGCCCGGCCCCACGAGCACGCAGCCCGCCGCGCGCACGCGGGGGGCGAGGGCCTCGGCCGCCGCCCCGGACAGCTCCAGGTGCTCGGGAGCGAGCGCCTCGGCGAGCGCCAGGGCGGCCTCGAGATCGCCGCAGTCGATCAGCACCGCCGCCGCCGGCTCGATCACCGGCCGCTCCGCGGCCAGCTCGCGCAGGGCGACCAGGACCGCATCGAGCAGCACCCGATCCGGGGAGATCGCGACGACGACCGTGGCCGGCCCGTGCTCCGCCTGCGCGAGCAGGTCGAGCGCGCCCAGGCGTGGGTCCGCGCCGTCCGACAGGACGGCGACCAGGTCGCTCGGGCCCGCGAGGCCGTCGATCCCGACGGCGCCGAACACCTGCCGCTTGGCCTCGCTCACCCACAGGCTGCCGGGCCCGGCGATCACGTCCACGGGATCGACGCTCGCGGTCCCGTACGCGAGGGCGGCGATCGCCTGCGCACCCCCCGCGCGATGTACCCGGTCCGCACCCGTGAGCGCGCACGCGCCCAGCACCAGCGGATGGAGCTCGCCGTCCGGCTGCGGCGGCGAGCAGACGGCGACCTCGTCGACGCCCGCGACGCGCGCGCTCACCACGCCCATGACCACGCTGCTCGGGTAGGGGGCCGCCCCGCCGGGGACGTAGATCCCGGCGCGCCGCACCGGCACCTCGCGCAGCAGGACCTCCTGCCCCGCCGCCAGGCGCACGCGGCGGTCCTCGCGCAGCGCGGCGCGCGCCACCTCGCCGACGTTCGCGATCGCCAGCTCCAGCGCGGCGGCGAGGTCGGGCGCGAGCGCCGCGCGGGCGGAGTCAAGCGCCTCCCGCTCGACGGTCACCTGCCGCGGGTCGCCGCCGGCCAGGTCGTGCGCGCGCGTCCGCGCGAGCAGCGCCTCGTCGCCCCGCTCCCGCACCCGCCCAAGGATCTCCGCGACCCCGGCCGACACGTCCGCCGGCGAGGGCGCCAGGGCACGCACGCGCGCCGCCAGCCCGGCGGCGGCCGCCGGGCCCTGCAGCCTCAGGCGCTCAAGGCGCACGCAGGCGCCCGACCACGTCGTCGATGTCCCGCGCGCGCAGCTTGTGAGCGACCGGGTTGGCGATCAGCCGCGCGGTGCAGTCCGCGATCTCCTCCCGGATCACCAGGTCGTTCTCCCGCAGCGTCGTCCCGGTCGCCGTCAGGTCCACGATCCCGTCCACGAGCCCGGTCAGCGGCGCGAGCTCGACCGACCCCTTCACCTCGACGATCTCCGCCTGGCGGCCGGTGCGCTCGAAGTAGCCGGCCGCCACGCGCGGGTACTTGGTCGCGATCCGCGCGGCACCGAGACGGCGCAGCGCCGCGGCCACCGGGTCGGCGCCGACCCGGGTGGCCAGAATCATGCGGCAGGCGCCGAAGCCGAGGTCCGCCACCTCGTAGACGTCGCGCTCGGACTGCTCCATCAGCACGTCCTTGCCGGTCACGCCGATGTCGGCCGCCCCGGCCTCGACGTACGTCGGGACGTCCGATGGGCGCATCGTCACGATCCCCTGCTCGGAGAACAGGAGCCGCCTGTCGTTCGAGCGCACCTCGCGCGTGTCGAGTCCCAGCCGGTCCAGCCGGTCCAGCGTGCCGGTGAAGAGCGTCCCGCGCGGAACCGCGATCGTCAGGCCGGAAGCGGTCATCCCTCCTCCTGCGCCGTGAGCGCGATGTGCAGCCGCTCGACCGTCAGCGCGAAGCCGACCGCGGGCAGGTCCCGCCCGAAGCGCCCGAGCAGGGCGTCGTAGCGCCCGCCGCCCCCGAGCGGCGCGCCCAGCCGCGGGTGGTAGACCTCGAAGACCGCACCGGTGTAGTAGCCGAGCGTGCGCGCCAGCCCGAGGTCGAGGATCACGCGGCGCGCCGTCTCCGCGGGCAGCCGCTCGTGCACGGCTCGCAGGCCGCCGAGCGCCTCGGCCAGCGCGACGCCCGCCGGGCCTGGCGCGCCGTCGGCGGCGAGCACCTCCGGCCCGCCGCGCGTCTGCGGCACCCGCACGAGCAGCTCGGCCGCCCCGCCTTCCAGGCCCAGCATGCCGACGTGGCGCTCGAGGCCGACGAAGTCGCGCGTGGCCAGCTCGTGCAGCACCTGCTCGCGCCCCGCGCCCTGCACTCCGAGCGCGTCGAGCAGCCCCGGATAGAGCGACGCGTCGCCGAGCCCGACGCGATAGTCCTGCAGACCCGTCGCGTCGAGCGCGTCGCAGAGGACCGCCAGCGCCTCGACGGTGCCCTCGGGCGCGGGCGCCCCGATCAGCTCCACGCCCGCCTGCAGCAGCTCGCGCGACTGCCCGCGCTGCGGGCGCACGCCCCGGTAGGCGTGGGCGACGTAGCAGAAGCGCAGCGGAGGCTCCGCCGACGCGTAGCGCGTGGCGGCCACCCGCGCGATCGGCACCGTCATGTCGGAGCGCAGCGCCAGGACCGCGCCGTGCTCGTCGAACAGCCGGTAGGCCGGGGCGCCGGGCGCCCCCCCGCGCTCGAGCGTGTCCTCGTACTCGAGCGCCGGCGTGTAGACCTCGCCGTATCCCGCGCTGCCGAAGACCGCGCGCAGGCGCTCGCCGATCGCGCGCAGCTCGCGCATCTCGTCGGGCAGCACATCTCGCGTTCCGCTGGGGATGCGGGGGACCATGGCGCGGGAGCGTAGAGGGAGGCGCCCGCGCGCTACGCGTGCGCCGGGGCGGGGGCGTCGGCGACCCGCTCGATGCGCGCGCCGAGCTCGCGCAGGCGCTCGTCGATCCGCTCGTAGCCGCGATCGATCTGGCTGATGTTGCCGATCTCGGTCCGGCCCTCGGCGCAGAGCGCCGCGATCAGCATCGCCATTCCCGCGCGGATGTCGGGCGACTCGACGCGCTCGCCGCGCAGGCGCCGGGGGCCGACCACGAGCGCGCGGTGCGGGTCGCAGATCGTGATCGCCGCCCCCATCAGCGAGAGCTTGTCGGTGAAGAACAGGCGGTTCTCGAACATCTTCTCGTGGATCAGCACCGAGCCCTCCGACTGCGTCGCGAGCGCCAGCGCGATGCTGGTCAGGTCGGCCGGGAAGGCCGGCCACGGGCCGTCCTCCACCTTGGGCTGGTGGCCGCCCCAGTCGTTGCGGATCACGAGCTTCTGACCACCCGGTACCAGCACGTCGGAGCCGCGCAGCTCGGACTCGAGGCCGATCCGCTGGAACACGATCCGGATCATGCGCAGGTCCTCGGCCACGACGTCCTTGACGATCAGCTCACCGCCGGTGACGCCCGCGAGCGCCATGAACGAGCCGATCTCGATGTGGTCCGGCGCGATCGCGTGCTCGCAACCGCGGAGCGGCGACGCGCCGTGGATCCTCATCACGTTCGACCCGATGCCGTCGATCGGCGCCCCCATCGCCACCAGCATGCGCGCGAGATCCTGGACGTGCGGCTCGGAGGCGGCGTTGCGGATCGTCGTGCAACCCGGCGTCAGCGCCGCCGCGAGCAGCGCGTTCTCGGTGCCCATCACCGAGGGCTCGTCCATCAGGATGTCGCACGCGCGCAGGCCGCCCGCCGGCGCGCTGAGCTCGATGTCCCGGTCGTGGCGCACGTCCGCGCCGAGCGCGCGGAACGCGTCGAGGTGCGGGTCCAGCCGCCGCCGCCCGATCACGTCCCCGCCCGGCGGCGGCATCAGCCCGCGCCCGAAGCGGGCCAGCAGCGGCCCGGCGAGCAGGAACGACGCGCGGATGCGCTCGGAGAGCCCGCGGTCGACCTCGGTGCGCTCGACGTCCGCCGCGCAGATCTCGACCTCCCCGCCGCCGTGGCGGTCGACCCGCGCGCCGAGATCCTCGAGCAGGAGCAGCATCGTCTCCACGTCGGCGATCCGCGGCACGTTGCGCACGACGACGGGCTCCTCGGTGAGGAGCGCGGCGGCGAGGATCGGGAGAGCGCCGTTCTTGTTCCCGGCGGGGACCACCGTGCCGGAGAGGGGCGCGCCCCCGTCGATGACGAACTTCTCCATGAGCGGCGGAGCTACGCCGGGCGCGGGGCGCCCGGAGGGCTGGGCTAGGGTAACAGCCATGCCGAGGGAGATTTCGCGGGACGAGGCCTGGTCCCTCTTCACCGAGTGGACGGAGTCGGAATCCCTGCGCCGGCATGTGCTCGCCGTGGAGGCGGCGATGCGCGCCTACGCGCGGCGCTTCGGGGAGGACGAGGAGCTGTGGGCGGTGACCGGGCTGCTGCACGATCTCGACTACGAGCGCTACCCGGATCTCGAGACGGGCCATCCGCGAAAGGCGATCGAGGCGCTGGAGGCGATGGACGCGCGCCCCGACCTGGTGCGCGCGATCGCCTCGCACGCCGACTTCCTCGGCGTCTCCCGCGACACCCCCATGGAGAGGACGCTGTACGCGGTCGACGAGCTGTCGGGGTTCATCCTCGCGGTTGCCTTCGTGCGGCCGTCCGGGCTGGACGGCATGACTCCGCGCTCGGTGCGCAAGAAGCTGCGCCAGCCGAGCTTCGCGGCCGCCGTCGACCGCGATGCCCTGCACCAGGGAGCCGACGCGCTCGGCGTCGACTTCGACGAGCACCTCGCAACCACGATCGCGGCGCTGGCCGAGTGCGAGCACGACCTCGTCGGCCGGCGTGCCTCCGCTTCCACCGGCGGTCCCGCCTCCGCATAGGCGCGATGGCGCCCGAGCCGCTGCGGATCGCGGTCCTCGAGGGGGACCAGACCGGCCAGGAGCTGCTCGACGCGGCGCTCGGCGTGCTCGACCCGGCGGTGCTCGGCATCCCGCTGGAGCTGCGGCGCTTCGACCTCTCGCTCTCGAGCAGGCGCGCGACCGCCAACCGCGTCGTCGGCGAGGCCGCTGCCGCGATGCGCGAGTGCGGCTACGGGATCAAGGCGGCCACGATCACGCCGGAGGGCGCCGGCGACGTCGGCTCGCCGAACCGCATGCTGCGGGAGCAGATCGACGGCAAGGTGATCATCCGCACGGGGAGGCGGCTGCCGGGCGTCACGACGGTGGCCGGCGTCCACTTCCCGATCTCGGTCGTGAGGATGGCCGTCGAGGACGCGTACGGGGCCGAGCAGTGGCGCGAGGGCGAGGCCGGGTCCGGCGGCGAGGTGGCGTTCCGGACCGAGCGCGTGACCCGCTCGACCTGCCGGGCGACCGCGGAGTACGCGTTCCGCACGGCGCAGCGGATGGGGGCCCGCGTCTACGGCGGCCCCAAATGGACGGTCTCCCCCGTCTACGAGGGCATGCTCAAGGAGGAGCTGGACGCGGCGGCCGCCCGCCACCCGGAGGTGCCCTACCAGCCCGTCCTGATCGACGCGACCTACGCAGGGCTGATGACGGGCGCCGCGGACACCCCGCTGGTGATCCCCGCGCTGAACCGCGACGGCGACTGCCTCTCGGACCTCGTGTTGCCGATGTTCGGCTCGATCGCGGGGGCCGAGTCGGTGCTGCTCGCCCTCGACGATGACCTCGGAACGCGTGTCGCGATGGCCGAGGCGCCGCACGGGACCGCCCCCGCGCTGGAGGGCAAGGACCTGGCCAACCCGATGGCGATGCTGCTCGCGTGCGGCGCGGTGCTGCACTACGCCGGCGAGGGCGGCCATGCCGGTGCCGAGCGGGCCGCGCGCGCGATCTACGAGGCGATGCTCGAGGCGACCGCGTCCGGCGTCCGCACGCCGGACCTCGGCGGCGGCGCGACAACGTCCGGCGTCGTGGCCGAGGTCGTCTCGCGCGTGACCACCAAGCTCGAGGTCTGGGCCTCGCTCGGCCCCGGGGTCTGAGCCGGCCGGCGGGCGGCACGCCGGGGACGCCCGGCCCGCGAACGGCGCCGGGGCGGGCATGGGCGGGGACGGTCAGGCAGAGAGCGGCGCGAGCGCCTCGCGAACGGCGCCGGGGATGGGCGTCGCCCGGCGGCCGCGAAGATCCACGAACACGTGGCGCATCTCGCCCTCCGCGCAGAGCTCGCCCTCGCGGCGCACCGCGTGCGAGGTGACCAGGCTCGTCGTCCCCAGGCGCGCCACCGAGACCTCGAGGGCGAGCTCGTCGTCGAAGGTGGCGGGCGCCCTGAAGCGCAGCGTGACCTCGGCGACGACCATGTCGACGCCGGACGCCACCATCTCCTGGTATCCGCCGCAGCGCGCGCGCCACAGCTCCGTCATCGCCAGGTCGATGTAGGCGAGGTAGTGGGCGTTGAACACGATGCCCTGCGGGTCGCACTCTCCGTAGCGGACGCGCAGCCGGTGGACGAAGCGCTCGGACATGGCCGCTTGATAGCGGATCGCGGCGCCGGCGCGCCCAGCGGATGCAACATCGCTTGCAACCGCCCAACCCGCGTATGCGGCTGTTTGCAGGGATTTCCTGGCGCGCGCAGGCGGCCCGCCCGGGCTCGCCCGGCTCCGTCCGCCCCTCGCCCTACCTTGCGAACACATGTTCCCCGCCGCCTCACGCACCGGTCGCGCGCTCGCCGCGCTCCGCCATGTCGCGGAACGGGTCACGGGGCCAGGCGGCCTGCTCGACGACGTGCTCGGGGACCCGGTCCCGCCGCCCGCGCCCCATCCGCACCGCCGCCCGCTCGCCCGGCGCCGGCCGCGCCGCGCCGGCACGGTCGCGGCACGCCCCCAGCCGTGCCTCTCCCCCGTCGGCGCCGCCCGGACGCCCGCGGGGCCGCGCGCCGCCTCGGGTCGTGCCGCGCCCGGCGCCCGCTCCCCTGCCACCTCGCGCTGAGCGAGGCCGGGCACGAGCCCGTCAGGCCCGGCGGCGCTCGGTCTCCAGGCCCGTCCGCGCGCCGTCGGAAGAGCCGCCCGGAACGCCGCCGGAAGAGCCGCCCGGGGCGCCGTGGCGCTTCGCGCCGTGCCGGGGGTGGCGGCTGCGGCCCACCGGCAGCCCCGCCGTGCGCCTGACCGGGTCGCGCAGATGGCGAACACGCCTTCGCCGGTAGGCCCAGCGCTGCACGCTGAGCGTGAGCACGCCGGCCAGCAGGATCGCGCCGAGGTTGACCAGCAGCTGCTCCTGCGAGCCGCGCCAGGCCGGCCAGTCCTGGTAGGCGAAGGCCACGCCGACGTTCGCGGCCGCCGGGATCGTGGTGACGGAGATCAGGACCCCGATCAGCGCGCCCGACTTCGCGGAGGTCAGCGAGAGCACGCCGGCCATCCCCGCGCAGAACGCCACGATGAAGGCGAACCAGTCGGGACTCGCGATCACGTTCGACAGCTGGTGGTCGGCCGAGGTGAACTGCTCGGGCGTGAGCGACGTCGCCTTGAAGGCGAGGGTCGCGAGCCAGGCCGCGGTGATCGCGAACGGGAAGCCGATGACCAGCGGGATCAGCGAGCGGACGGCCAGCTCCCGGCGCCGCTGCACGATCGCGACGCAGAGCCCCGCGATCGGCCCGAACTCCGGGCCGACCACCATGGCGCCGACGATCAGGATCGGCGTGTTCAGGAAGATCCCGACCGACGCGATGATCGCGGCCAGCCCCATAAACGCCAGGAAAGTGAGCGAGAGCTCCGCCTCCTCGGACGTTCGCGCCTCGACCTCCTCCCACACCACCCCGTCCGCGGCCGATCCGTGAGCCGCGCCCTCCGCGGCCTGGGCCGCGTCCGAGATCTCAGTGTCGACGGCCTCGATGGCGATCGATCCCTCCGTCGGGATGTCGAGCTCGCGCAGGTCCGAGATGATCACGCTGACGTCCTCGCGCGCGACGTCGCACAGGATCACGTCCCCCTGAGGCCGGTGCGCCGCCCCGGGAAGCACGACGATGTTGCACACCGACGGAGTGCCGTCGAGCAGCTCGAGCGCGCGCTCGGCCCGGTCCGCCGGCGCCAGGATCCGCAGATGCAGCACGCGTCCAGGCTACTTCCGCCCCCTGACGCGCACAAACCCGGCCGGCGCCGCCGCGAGGCCGGGCCCCGGCAAGCACCGGGACCGGGCGAGCAAGCGGCTCCTCAACGACGGCGGGCCGCCCACGTGGGCGGCCCGCTACTGAAGAACCGGCGGCGTCCTACTCTCCCAGGCCTGCGAGGGCCAAGTACCATCGGCGCTGAGGGGCTTAACTGCTCTGTTCGGAATGGGAAGAGGTGTTTCCCCCTCGCCAAGGCCACCGGAAACCGGTCGGGACCCGCCACCGGGCGGACCCTCAGAACTGCACAGCAGCCGCAGATGGGGTATCGAAGTTATCCGTCAAGCCCTCGACCCATTAGTACCGGTCTCCTTCGCGCGTTGCCGCGCTTCCAGATCCGGCCTATCAACCTGGTGGTCTACCAGGGGTCTTACTCCCTCAAGGGGATGGGAGAGCTCATCTCGAGGTCGGCTTCCCGCTTAGATGCCTTCAGCGGTTATCCGATCCGCACGTAGCTAACCTGCGATGCCCTTGGCAGGACAACAGGTACACCAGAGGTGCGTTCATCCCGGTCCTCTCGTACTAGGGACAACTCCTCTCAACTCTCCAACGCCCACGGCAGATAGGGACCGAACTGTCTCACGACGTTCTGAACCCAGCTCGCGTACCGCTTTAATGGGCGAACAGCCCAACCCTTGGGACCTACTTCAGCCCCAGGATGCGACGAGCCGACATCGAGGTGCCAAACCGGGCCGTCGATGTGGACTCTTGGGCCCGATAAGCCTGTTATCCCCGGAGTACCTTTTATCCGTTGAGCGACGGCGCTTCCACTTGCTACCGCCGGATCACTAAGGCCGACTTTCGTCCCTGCTCGACCTGTCGGTCTCGCAGTCAAGCTCCCTTGCTGCCTTTGCACTCTACGCACGATTTCCGACCGTGCTGAGGGAACCTTTGCGCGCCTCCGTTACATTTTAGGAGGCGACCGCCCCAGTCAAACTACCCGCCTGGCACTGTTCGGCGCCCGGATCACGGCGCACCGTTAGAAGCCCAATACACCAAGGGTGGTATCTCAAGGTTGGCTCCACGTCGGCCGCAGCCGGCGCTTCCAAGCCTCCCACCTATCCTGAGCGAAATGCATCGAACTCCAATACCAGGTTGTAGTAAAGGTTCACGGGGTCTTTCCGTCTTGCCGCGGGTACTCGGCATCTTCACCGAGACTGCAATTTCACCGAGCCCCTCGTTGAGACAGCGCGCAAGTCGTTACGCCATTCGTGCAGGTCGGAACTTACCCGACAAGGAATTTCGCTACCTTAGGACCGTTATAGTTACGGCCGCCGTTTACCGGGGCTTAGCTTCGATGCTTCGGGCACGAAGCCCTGACATCTCCACGTAACCTTCCGGCACCGGGCAGGCGTCAGCCCCTATACGTCGTCTTTCGACTTAGCAGAGACCTGTGTTTTTGGTAAACAGTCGCTTGCGCCAATTCACTGCGGCCCCCTCGGACTCCGCTCGCGAGGAGCTTCATCCTATTGGGGCGCCCCTTCTTCCGAAGTTACGGGGCAATTTTGCCGAGTTCCTTAACGAGGGTTATCTCGATCACCTTAGTATTCTCAACCTGCCCACCTGTGTCGGTTTTGGTACGGGCACGCGCATCCTCCCTAGGGGCTTTTCTCGGAGGCAGGGCGTCAGGGACTCGCCGGCGTAAAGCCAGCTGGCATCGCACCTCGGGTGTCGCGGCCCCGGATTTGCCTGGAGCCACCCCTACATGCTTACCCCAGGACAACCATCGCCTGGGATCCCCTAGCCTTCCTCGTCCCCCCGTCGGTCAAACGGGTGCGACGTGGTACAGGAATATCAACCTGTTGGCCATCGGCTACGCCTTTCGGCCTCGCCTTAGGTCCCGACTAACCCTGAGCAGACGAACTTTACTCAGGAACCCTTGGGCAATCGGTGGAGGGGATTCTCACCCCTCTTTCGTTACTCATGCCGGCATTCTCACTTCCCGCGCGTCCACGGCTGGCTTCCGCCGCCGCTTCACGCGCACGGGAACGCTCTCCTACCGCGCGATCGGCCCGAAGGCCTCACGCACCCGCAGCTTCGGTGGCTAGCTTGAGCCCCGTTACATTGTCCGCGCCCGAACACTTGACCAGTGAGCTGTTACGCACTCTTTCAAGGGTGGCTGCCTCTAAGCCAACCTCCTGGTTGTCTCAGCATTCGGACATCGTTTCCCACTTAGCTAGCACTTGGGGACCTTAGCTGGCGGTCTGGGCTGTTTCCCTCTTGACGCTGAAGTTTATCCCCCAGCAACTGACTCCCGGAGTAGACGTAGTGGTCTTCGGAGTTTGCCTGAAGTCGGTAACCTGGTAGGGCCCCTAGTCCAAACAGTGCTCTACGGCCACAACGCAATTCATCCGAGGCTATACCTAAATATATTTCGGAGAGAACCAGATATCACTGAGCTTGATTAGCCTTTCACTCCGACCCACAGGTCATCCGCCCAGTTTTCAACCTAGGTCGGTTCGGTCCTCCACGAGGTCTTACCCCCGCTTCAACCTGCCCATGGGTAGCTCGCTCAGCTTCGGGTCTACCGCCTACGACTTTGTCGCCCTGTTCGGACTCGCTTTCGCTACGGCTCCGCTCATCGCTTAACCTTGCCGCAGACGAGTAACTCGCCGGCTCGTTATGCAAAAAGCACGCGGTCACGGCCGTTAGGCCGCTCCCACCGCTTGTAGGCACGCGGTTTCAGGTACTATTTCACTCCCCTTCCGGGGTACTTTTCACCTTTCCCTCACGGTACTAGTCCGCTATCGGTCACCAAGGAGTACTTAGCCTTGGAGGGTGGTCCCCCCAGGTTCAGTCCGCGTTTCACGAGCGCGGACCTACTCAGGAACGCCTGACGGAAGGTCGCGGGGTTTCGCGTACGGGACGGTTGCCCTCTGTGGTGCGCGGTTCCACGCGCTTCCGCTACCTCGCGACTTTGTGACTTCCGCCGAACCGGCCACGGTTCGGACCAGGCGCCCTACAACCCCCGACGTGCAACGCGTGGCCGCTTGCACACGCCGGGTTTGGGCTGGAGTCCCCTTTCGCTCGCCACTACTCGGGGAGTCTCGGTTGATTTCCTTTCCTCGGGGTACTGAGATGTTTCACTTCCCCCGCTTGTCCTCTCCGCGCCTATGTGTTCAGCGCGGGATGGCGCCGCATTACCAGCGCCGGGTTGCCCCATTCGGGAATCCGCGGGTCATAGGCCATTCAGCGCCTCACCGCGGCTTATCGCAGCCGTTCACGCCCTTCATCGACTCTTGGTGCCAAGGCATCCACCGTGTGCCCTTCCTATCTTGACGGTGATCGGGTCGGACGAATCCGACCCGGTGATACCCGTGTCATTGGCTACTGTGCAGTTCTCAAGGTCCGCCGAGAGGCGAACGCGGGCGGCGTCGCCGTGCCGGCGCGCAGAGCGCCGGCACGATCGGGCCGGTCGCGCCGGTCCCTCAAAGCTCAACAGCATGCGGCGCCCCCGCTCGCGGCCCAAGGGCCACGGGCGTGGCGCCCGCCAGGTTCGGTCGACGTTCTAGTTGCCGCGGCCGCCGGCGGACGGAGACGAGCTCCGAGCCGCTTGCGACCGGCGGTGCGCCCGAAGGCGCTCCCTAGAAAGGAGGTGATCCAGCCGCAGCTTCCGCTACGGCTACCTTGTTACGACTTCACCCCAGTCACGAGCCCCACCTTCGACGGCTCCCTCCCTTGCGGGTTGGGCCACCGGCTTCGGGTGTTGCTCACTCCCGTGGTGTGACGGGCGGTGTGTACAAGGCCCGGGAACGTATTCACCGCGGCGATGCTGATCCGCGATTACTAGCAACTCCAGCTTCATGCAGGCGGGTTTCAGCCTGCAATCCGAACCGAGACGCGCTTTGAGGGATTGGCTCCACCTCGCGGTATCGCAGCCCTCTGTACGCGCCAATGTAGCACGTGTGTAGCCCTGGACATAAGGGGCATGAGGACTTGACGTCATCCCCACCTTCCTCCGGTTTGTCACCGGCAGTCTCGCAAGAGATCCTCAGAGAGGCAACATGCGACAAGGGTTGCGCTCGTTGCGGGACTTAACCCAACATCTCACGACACGAGCTGACGACAGCCATGCACCACCTGTGATGAGCCCCCGAAGGGAAGTCGTGTTTCCACGACGGCACTCAACATGTCAAGCCCAGGTAAGGTTCTTCGCGTTGCGTCGAATTAAACCACATGCTCCGCTGCTTGTGCGGGCCCCCGTCAATTCCTTTGAGTTTTAGCCTTGCGGCCGTACTCCCCAGGCGGGGCACTTAATGCGTTAGCGACGGCACGGGGGGAGTCGACACCCCCCACACCTAGTGCCCATCGTTTACAGCGTGGACTACCAGGGTATCTAATCCTGTTTGCTCCCCACGCTTTCGCGTCTCAGCGTCAGTACCGTCCCAGCGAGCTGCCTTCGCCGTCGGTGTTCTTCCTGATATCTGCGCATTTCACCGCTACACCAGGAGTTCCACTCGCCTCTTCCGGACTCTAGCCCGACAGTATCCACCGGCATTCCAGGGTTGAGCCCTGGACTTTCACAGCGGACTTACCGGGCCGCCTACACGCTCTTTACGCCCAATGATTCCGGACAACGCTCGCCCCCTACGTATTACCGCGGCTGCTGGCACGTAGTTAGCCGGGGCTTCTTCTGAAGGTACCGTCACTCCAACCGGCTATTCACCGGCGAAGCTTCGTCCCAACTGAAAGGGGTTTACAACCCGAAGGCATTCTTCCCCCACGCGGCGTTGCTGCGTCACGCTTTCGCGCATTGCGCAAGATTCCCCACTGCTGCCTCCCGTAGGAGTCTGGGCCGTGTCTCAGTCCCAGTGTGGCTGATCGTCCTCTCAGACCAGCTACCCATCGTCGCCTTGGTGGGCCGTTACCCCACCAACAAGCTAATGGGCCGCGGGCCCATCCCGATGCGGAGGCCGAAGCTTCCTTTCCACACGAGCCTCGCGGCTCGTGAGCACATCCGGTATTAGCTCGAGTTTCCTCGGGTTGTCCCGGTCATCGGGGCAGGTTGCCCACGTGTTACTCACCCGTTCGCGGCTTTGCTCCAGGGCAAGCCCTGGTTCGTCGCTCCACTTGCATGTGTTAGGCACGCCGCCAGCGTTCGTCCTGAGCCAGGATCAAACTCTCCGTGAAGAACTGCTCACAAAGAGCGTCGCGACGCCGCACTGGGCCGGGCCCCGTACACAGAGGGGACCGGCGGGCGCCGGACGGGTAATTCTGGCACCGCCGCCGGCGCAAAGCGCAGGCAGCGGCGTCGAACCTGGACACACTCGATCGAGCGGGAGGGTCCCGCTCGTCGGTGCGCATGCTGTTGAGTTTTCAAGGACCGCCGTGCCGCTCGGGCCAGGGGTCTCCTCGGCCGAGCGCACGCCCGAAAGCCCGTGGGCCCTCGAAGCGGACTGAGCAGGATAGCAAGCGGGGCCGGTTCCCGGGGAGCGCCCTCAGGTGAGGCGGACCCGCGCGAAGCGCCGCCGCCCGAGCTGGACGATCGCGCCGTCCACGCGCCCGCGCGGCAGATCGAGCTCGTCGGCGCCGAGCGAGTCGCCGCCGACCCGGACCCCGCCCTGGGCTATCAGGCGCCGCGCCTCGCCGCGCGAGACGCCGAACGCCGTGGCGAGCAGCGCCGGGACATGAACCTCCTCGGCGCCGTCGGCGGCGAACTCCGCGTCCGGCACGTCGTCGGGCGGCCGGTGGTCGACGTGCACGCGGTCGAAGCGCGCCTCGGCGGCGGCCGCCGCCTGCGTGCCGTGGAAGCGCGTGACCAGCTCTCGAGCCAGCGCGCGCTTGGCGTCGCGCGGGCCGAGGCCCGTCGGAGCCGCCGCGCCGAGCAGCAGCGCGTGCCACGTCCCCAGGGCCGCATCCGGGATGCTCAGGGTCTTCGCGTACATCTCCCCCGGCGGCTCGGTGACGCCGACGTAGTTGTCCAGCGACTTGGCCATCTTCCGCTCGCCGTCGGTGCCGGGGAGGATCGGCATCGTCAAGACGATCTGCTCCGGCTGCCCGTAGGCCCGCTGGATGTCGCGGCCGAGCAGCAGGTTGAACTTCTGGTCGGTTCCGCCGAGCTCCACGTCGGCGTGCACGGCGACCGAGTCGTAGCCCTGGAGCAGCGGGTAGAGCAGCTCGAGCACCGAGATCGGCGCGGAGGCGGCGATCCGCTTCGCGAAGTCGTCGCGCTCGAGGATCTGCGCCACCGTGGCCGTCCGGGCGAGGCCGAACAGCGCCTCCATCGGCATTCCCAGCCACTCCCCGTTGCGGCGCACCTCGAGGCGGTCGGGGCGCAGCACGCTCAGCGCCTGCTCCTGGAACGTGGTCGCGTTGCGGTCGATCTCCTCCCCCGAGAGCACCGGGCGGGTCTGCGAGCGCCCGCTCGGGTCCCCGACGCGCGCCGTGTAGTCGCCGACGATCAGCACCACGACGTGGCCGAGATCCTGGAACTCGCGCAGCTTGCGCAGCACGACCGTGTGGCCGAGGTGGATGTCCGGAGCCGTCGGGTCCACGCCGAGCTTGACGCGCAGCGGGCGGCCCTCGCTCGCGGCCGTCGCCAGTCGAGTTTCCAGCGCGCCCGCGGGAAGGCAGTCGACCGCGTCGCGGGCAAGCCAGGCGGCCGCCTCGGCGGGAGATCCGGGCGGCTTCGAAGCGGCGGAAGCCATCCGGGCCAATGCTAGACTCCGCGCCTCCGGCGAGGCCCCCGGCCGCCCCTGTCTCGCCGCCTGCCCCACGTTTCTCGTTCCTCGCGCCCGGTCGCGCGGCGAACCGGCGGGACGGATCTTGAGCGACGGCAGCGACACCTCACCGCAAGCGCCCGGAACGGGCACGATCCCGTTCCGCCGGCCCGGAGCGGGACCGGAGGAGCCGCCGCCTGGCCCCCGCCCGCGCGTGAAGAAGCTGCGCCTCGCAATGATCCTGCTCGGGGTCTCCGCGCTCGCGCTCGTCTCGACCGTCTTCGGGATGATGATGGCCGTCGCGTCCGACCTGCCCAAGCTCGAGAACCGGCAGGAGTTCCGGGCGGCGCGCAACTCGGTCCTGCTCGACGTGCGCGGCCGCGACCTCGGCGTGCTGACCGGCCCCCAGAACATCGTGCTCGTCGGCTCCGGGGACGTCGCGCCCGCCGTGCGCCACGCGGTCATCGCGATCGAGGACAAGCGCTTCTATGAGAACTCGGGCGTGGACGTCCGCGGCATCGGACGCGCCCTTTGGTCGGACCTGATCTCGGGCGCCCCCGTCCAGGGCGCCTCGACGATCAGCCAGCAGTTCGTCAAGAACGCGCTCGACGCGCAGGGCGACCGGACCGTCTTCCAGAAGCTCAAGGAGGCCGCGCTCGCCTATCACCTGAACCGGAAATGGACCAAGGACAAGATCCTCACCCAGTACCTGAACACCGTCTACTTCGGGAACGGGGCCTACGGGATCGAGTCCGCGGCGCGCGTGTACTTCGCGAAGGCGCACCCCGGCTGCGGGCAGTCGCGCGCGAACCGCTACTGCGCCGACGAGCTGACCCCGCCGCAGGCCGCGATGCTCGCCGCCGTGATCGCGTCGCCGAGCGCGTATGACCCGATCGCGCACCCCGTGGCCGCGCGCAAGCGGCGCGACCTGGTGCTCTCGAACATGCTCTCGCAGCACTACCTGGACCGCTCCGAGTACGAGCAGGCCCGGTCCCAGCCGGTGCCCACCCAGTCCGACCTGAGCCCGCCCCAGGAGGACACGAAGGCGCCGTATTTCACGAGCTGGGTCCGCGGGCTGATCGTGCAGAAGTTCGGGGCTACGCGGGCCTTCACCGGCGGCCTGCGGGTGCGCACGTCGCTCGACCTGGATCTCCAGCAGGCGGCCGACCAGGCCGTGCAGAACCATCTCCCGGCGGGCTCGGGCATGCCCTCCGCCGCGCTGGTGGCGATCGACAACCGCACGGGCGAGGTCCGGGCGATGGTCGGCGGCGACGACTACGCCAAGCGACCGTTCAACCTCGCCACCCAGGGCCAGAGGCAGCCCGGATCCTCCTTCAAGCCGTTCATCCTCACGACCGCGCTGGAGAACGGCATCTCGCCGGACTCGGTCTGGGAGTCGCGCAAGAAGATCTTCACGGTGCCGCACACGCGCGGCAAGGAGTTCTTCATCGTGAACAACTACGAGGGCAGCTACTCCGGATCGAACACGCTCGCCGACGCGATGACGGTGTCCGACAACTCGATCTACGCGGAGGTCGGCATCAAGGTCGGCACCCGCAAGGTCGCGCGCACCGCCGAGGACCTGGGGATCAGGACCCCGGTCTCGACCAACTACGCGATGACGCTCGGCGGGCTGAAGGAGGGCGTCACGCCGCTCGATATGGCGCACGCCTACGAGTCGTTCGCCACCGGCGGCCAGCGCGTCACGAGCGCCGACGGGCTCGGCGCCTCGGACGGAGGTCCCGTCGGCATCGCCGAGGTCAAGGACCGCTCCGACAAGCGGGTGCTGGTGCGCAACGTCCCCCGCTACAAGAGGGTCATGCCCCCGGGGGTCGCGGCGAACGTGTCCTCGATCCTCAACTCGGTGGTCACCAGCGGCACCGGCAAGGAGGCCTCGATCGACGGTTTCGCGGCCGGCAAGACGGGTACGACCGAGAACTACGGCGACGCCTGGTTCGTGGGCTGGAACGACACGCTGACCGTCGCGGTCTGGGTCGGCTACCCCGACGGCCTGCGCCCGATGAAGACCCAGTACGACGGCTCGCCCGTGGCCGGCGGCACCTACCCGGCGATCATCTGGCACGACTTCATGACCTCGGCGCTGTCGATCTTCTCCCAGCGCCAGAGCGAGCGCGACGCGCGCGCGGCAGCCGGCGACTCCGGCGCCGGCTCCGGCGGCACGACGTCGCCTTCGGACGGCTCCGGCTCCGGGGGATCGTCGGGCGGCGGTGGGAGCAGTGGCGGTACGACCCCGTCCGGGGGCGGCCAGGGCGGCGGGCAGCAGCCCCCGAGCAGCCCGGCGCCGGCCCCCGCTCCGACGCCGGCCCCGGCTCCGGCCCCGGCTCCGGCGCCCGCTCCGAGCCCGCCATCCGGGGGCGGCCAGGGCGGAGGAGGCGGCGGGTCCGGCGGCGGATCGGGCGGAGCCGGCGCGCCGGGGGCGTAGGCGGCCTCGAGCGCCGCTACGCGCCCGCCCGCGCCCGGGCGGCGCTCCGCCGGCTTCTCGCGCGCGGCCTGGGGCGCGACACGTACGGGCTGGCGGCCGCGCAGAAGCGCCAAGGCAGCTCGGCCGCGCGGCTGATCCCGATCCTCGTGCCGGTCTCGATCGCGGTCGTGCGCTCCCCGGGCGCGGGCGGCTCGATGCGCACCCCGCCGCCCGCCAGGTCGGCGCCGTTGTCCTCGAGGTCGACACCCAGCGCGACGGTGAGCTTGCCGGGGCCCGAGCACAGGTCCTCGGCGCGCGTCATACCGCGCCTCTCGCGCATGATCCCTACGCCCTCGAGCGGCTCGAGCGCCCGGATCAGCACGGCCGCGCCGATCCCCTCGGGCTCGCAGACCGCGTTCAGCAGCGCGTGGATGCCGTAGGAGCGGTAGACGTAGGCCCGTCCGGGCGGGCCGAACAGGACCCGGGTGCGCGGCGTGAGACCGGCGTATGCGTGGCAGGCCGGCTCGGACTCGTGGTAGGCCTCGGTCTCGACGATCCGCCCGGCGACCGCCCCGTGCCTGACGACGCAGCCCACCAGCTCGCGCGCGACCTCGAGCACCGGCCGCTCGTAGAAGCCCGGCCTCACGCCGGCAGTGCGGCCCGCGCGCGGTCGAGCTGCTCACGCACGCGCTCCAGGCTCGTACCGCCCCGGGAGACCTTCGACTCCAGCCAGGAGGAGCCGCGCAGGACCTCGTAGAACTCGCCGTCGAGCAGTGGCGAGGCGGAGGCGAGCTCGTCGGGCGTGAGCTCCGAGAGCCGGCGCCCGGAGTCCACGGCGACCCGCACCAGGCCCGCGACGACGCCGTGCGCCTCCCGGAACGGCAGGCCGCGGCGCACCAGGAGGTCGGCCAGGTCGGTGGCGGCGAGCAGCTCGTCGCTCGCGGCCGCCTCGAGCCGCTCGCGCGAGAAGGAGATCCCCTCCAGCATCCCGGCCGCGGCGGCGAGGCACGCCTCGAGCGTGTCGGCGGCGTCGAAGAGATGCTCCTTGTCCTCCTGCATGTCCTTGTTGTAGGTCAGCGGGAGCGCATGCATGACGCCGTGCAGGGCCACGAGGTGCCCGGCGATCCGCGGCGCCTTGGCGCGCAGGAGCTCGGCGGCGTCCGGGTTGCGCTTCTGGGGCATGATCGAGCTGCCGGAGGCCCAGGCGTCGGAGAGCTCGCAGAAGCCGAACTCCTCGCTGGACCACAGCACGATCTCCGCGCCGAGACGCGAGAGATGCGTGGCGCAGGTCGCCGCCGCCGCGAGGTAGTCGAGCGCGAAGTCGCGGTCGGCGACCGCGTCGATCGAGTTCTCCGCGACGGACGTGAAGCCGAGCCGGGCGGCGACCATCGCGCGGTCGGTGTCGAAGTTCACGCCCGCCAGCGCGCCCGCGCCCAGCGGCAGGCTGCCCGTCGCCGCCTCCACCGCGGCGAAGCGTGAGCGGTCACGCTCCAGCATCCAGAACCAGGCGAGCAGGTGGTGGCCGAGATGGACGGGCTGCGCCCGCTGGAGATGCGTGTAGCCGGGGGCGCGCCAGTCGAGGTGGCGCTCCGCCAGGCCGGCGAGGACGCCCATCAGCCGCTCGATCGCCGTGATCGCCTCGCGCGCGTGGGCGCGGGTGAACATCTTCAGGTCGGTGGCGACCTGGTCGTTTCGCGAGCGCGCGGTGTGCATGCGCCCGCCGACGGGGCCGGCGAGCTCCGTGACACGGCGCTCGATCGCCATGTGGATGTCCTCGTCACCCGGCTCGAACGGGAAGCTCCCGTCCTGGAGCTCCGCGCCCACCCGCTCCAGCGTGCCGAGCAGCGCGTCGCGGTCGGCCGGCTCGATGATGCCGCGCTCGGCGAGCATCTCGACATGCGCGCGGGACTGCTCGACGTCGTAGGGGCCCAGGCGCCAGTCGAACGAGATCGAGCTGTTGAGCCTCTGGAACAGCGGGTCCTGGGGCTCGGCGAAGCGCGACACGGTCGGCGCAGTCTAGAGGCGGGCTCAGGCGCGCCCGAGCACGTCGCGCAGGCCGCGCGCGACCCGCTCCGCCTGGGCCTCGGACAGCCCGGGGAAGAAGGGCAGCGCGAGCGAGCGCGCGGCCGCGTCCTCGGCGACCGGGAACTCTCCGGGCCGGTGGCCGAAGCGCTCGCGGTAGAAGCTGAACAGGTGGATCGCGGGCAGGTAGGGCTTTGTCTCGATGCCGTGCCCCCCGAGCGCGCGTACGGCCCCGTCGCGGTCCGCGCCGCGCGGCAGGCGCACGACGTAGACGAACCAGCTCCGCCGCGCTCCGCCGGCGTCGGGAGCGGGCAGCTCGAGGCCCTCGATGCCCTCCAGCGCCTCCGCGTAGAGCGCGGCGACGCGCGCGCGGTCCGCGAGCATCGCGTCCAGGTGCCCGAGCTGCGCGAGGCCCAGCGCGCAGGCGATGTCGGAGAGGCGGTAGTTGAAGCCGAGGCGGTCGTGGTCGAGCCAGCCCATGTCGGGCGCGCGACCCTGGTTGCGCTCGGAGTCGATGCGCTCCTTGACCGCGCCGTCCGCCGTCACGACCATCCCCCCCTCGCCGGTGGTGATCTGCTTGTTCGCGTAGAACGCGAACACCGCCGGATGTCCGCGCGCGCCGACCGGCACGCCGTCCGGGTGGACCGCGCCGAGCGCCTCACAGGCGTCCTCCACGATCGGCAGGCGCAGGCCCTCGAGCGCGGGCACGTCGGCCGGGTAGCCGAAGATGTGGACCGGGAGCAGCGCCGCGGTGCGCTCGCCGACCGCCGCCGCTGCGGCGGCGGGATCGAGGTTGAGCGTGCGCGGGTCGACGTCGGCGAACACCGGCCGGGCGCGCTCGTAGAGCACGGCGTTCGCCGATGCGACGAACGAGAACGGCGACGTGACCACCTCCGAGCCCTCCTCCACCCCGGCGGCGCGCAGCGCCAGATGCAGCCCCGCGGTGCCGCTCGAGACCGCGCTCGCGTGCGGGACGCCCAGCCGCTGCGCGAACGCGCGCTCGAACGCGCCCAGCGCAGGGCCCAGCGACAGGCGCCCGGTTCGCAGCACCCCCAGCACGGCCGCCTCCTCGGCCTCGCCGAGCAGCGGCCGCGCGAGCGGGATCGGCTCGGCGGGTGGCGCGCCGCTCACGCGCTGCGCGCGCGAACCGAGCGCGCGTGCTGCGGGCGGCCGGGTTGCATTCCGTACTCGAGCGAGTCCACGAGCGCCTCCCACGAGGCCTCGATGATGTTCTCCGAGACGCCGATCGAGCCCCACACCTCCTGCCCGTCGGAGGAATCGAGCAGCACGCGGGTGACCGCCTCGGTCCCGTGGCCGGCGTCGAGGATCCGGACCTTGTAGTTGACGAGCTCGATGTCGCGCAGATGCGGGTGCCTCTCGGCGATCGCCGCGCGCAGGGCGGCGTCGAGCGCGTTGACCGGGCCGTTGCCCTCCGCGGTGCGGACGTAGCGCTCGCCGTCGGCCCAGAGCTTGATCGTCGCCTCGGTCTCGACCTTCCCGTCCGCGCGCTTCTCGACGATCACGCGCCAGGACTCCAGGCGGAAGAGCGGCTCGTAGGCTCCGGTCTCCTTGCGGAGCAGCAGCTCGAACGAGCCGTCCGCAGCCTCGTAGTGGTAGCCGCGGTGCTCCAGCTCCTTGACGCGCTCGACCATCCGCCGCGCCGAGCGCTCGTCGACGTCCAGCCCCCCGGCCTCGGCGCGGGCCTGGACCGTCCCCTTGCCCGAGAGCTCGGAGATCAGCAGCTCGCGGCTGTTGCCGACCAGCGCCGGATCGACGTGCTCGAACGTCGAGGCGTCCGCCATCACCCCGGCCACGTGCATGCCGCCCTTGTGCGCGAACGCGTTACGCCCCACGTAGGGCTGGTCGGGATCGGGCGTGCGGTTCACCAGCTCGTCGACGAAGCGCGCGGCGTCGGCGAGCGTGGCCAGGCGCGCCGGGTCGAGGCACTCGCGGCCCATCTTGAGCTGGAGGTTGGCGATGATCGAGATCAGGTTCGCGTTCCCGCAGCGCTCGCCGATCCCGTTGATCGTGCCCTGGACCTGGGTGGCGCCCTCGGCGACGGCCGCGAGCGTGTTCGCGACCGCGCACTCCGCGTCGTTGTGCGTGTGGATCCCGACTCCGACGTCCGCTCCCAGCTCGGCCACGACGTCGCGCACGGCGGCGGCCACCTCGTGCGGCAGCGAGGAGCCGTTGGTGTCGCACGGCACGACGGTCTCGGCGCCCGCCTCGGCGGCGGCCCGCACGCACTTCAGCGCGTACTCGCGGTCGGCGCGCCAGGCGTCGAAGAAGTGCTCCGCGTCGTAGACGACACGCTTGCCGTCGCCCACGAGGAAGGCGACGGAGTCGGCGATCATCCGCAGGTTCTCGTCGCGGTCGACGCGCACGACCTTGTCCAGGTGCAGCGTCCAGGTCTTGCCCACGAGCGTGCAGACCGGCGCGGAGCAGGCGGCCAAGGCCCGCAACCCCGGGTCGTCGGCCGCGGCCGAGTCGCGACGCCGGGTCATCCCGAACGCGGCGATCGTCGCGTGCTCGAAGCTCTCGCGCGCGAGCAGCTCGAACAGCTCGAGCTCCTTCGGGTTCGACGCCGGGAAGCCGGCCTCGACGATGTCGATGCCGAGCGCGTCGAGCCGGTGGGCGACGCGCAGCTTCTCGGCGGCGGAGAGCGACATGCCCTCCCCCTGCATGCCGTCGCGTAGCGTGGTGTCGTAGAGCTGGATGCGGGTCAACCGCTCGCGCCCGTCCCGCGCATCGCGCTCAGGCCGCCTCGGTGGGGACGCCCGCCGGGACCTCGACCACGTCGAGCCAATCCGCGTAGCGCTCGTCGCGCCCGTGCAGGGCGTCCTCGAAGGTGCGCTGCAGCCGGCGGGTGACCGCGCCGGGCTCGCCCTCGCCGATCGTGTGGTCGTCGATCTCGCGCACCGGGACCAGCTCCGCGGCCGTGCCGGAGAGGAAGACCTCGTCGGCCATGTAGAGCTCCGCGCGCGCGAGGTCGCGCTCGAGCACCTCGATGCCCGCGTCGCGCGCGATCGTGAGGATCGAGGCGCGGTTGATGCCGTCCAGGATGGCCGCCGTCTGCGGCGGCGTGACGATTCGCCCGTCGCGCACGACGAAGACGTTCTCGCCCGACCCCTCGCAGACGAAGCCGTGGGCGTCGAGCAGGATCGCCTCCTCGTAGCCCGCCTTGTGGCTCTCGATCTTCGCCAGGACGCTGTTCAGGTACTGGCCGGAGGCCTTCGCGTGCGGGATCAGCGAGTCGGCGGAGATGCGCCGCCACGACGAGACCTTGGCGCGGATCCCGCGCCGCTTGCCCTCGTCGCCCAGGTAGGCGCCCCAGCGCCAGGCGGCGACCACCACGTCGGTCGGCGCGTCCAGGGGGAACAGCCCCATCTGGCCGTAGCCCCGGTAGACGAGCGGGCGGATGTAGCAGGCGCCGAAGCCGTTCCGGCGGATCAGCTCGTGGGTCGCGGCGCGGATCTCCTCGACCGTGTAGGGCAGCGGCATGTAGTAGAGGTCCGCGGAGCGGCGCAGCCGGTCGAGGTGCTCGCGGCTGCGGAAGATCGCCGGCCCGCGCTCGGTGTCGTAGGCGCGGATCCCCTCGAAGACGCCCGTGCCGTAGTGCAGCCCGTGCGTGAGCACGTGGACCTTGGCTTCATCCCAGGCGACGAAATCGCCGTTCATCCAGATGAGGTCCGCAGGCTCCACGTCATCTCCCGATCTTCGTCTACAGATGCCTCAGGACCGCGTCAACGGCCTCGCCGGTCGTGGCGTCGCCCCCGAGGTCGGCCGTTCGCAGGCCCTCGGCGAGCGCGCGGTCGACGGCCGATTCTACCGCCGCGGCCTCGGCGTCCATGCCGAGTCCGTGGCGCAGCATCATCGCGGCG
>JAXLTC010000002.1:0-1054736 GCA_046330255.1 Solirubrobacteraceae bacterium | reverse complement strand
GATCGGCACCAGCGACTCGCGCGCCTTCGTGGGCAGGCTCGTGCCGTCCAGGTAGCACTGATAGGCGGCAACGAGGACGAAGTTCAGCGCCAGCGCGACCAGGAACGTCGCGAAGATCAGCAGGTAGTAGGCGGCGTCACCGGTGCCGATCCCGAAGCCGTCGATCAGCGCGAAGAAGCCGAGGCCGCACAGCAGCGGGAACCACGTGTAGGCGACGAGGTTCGACAGCAGCGTCCCGGGCGCCTCGCGCCAGCGCAGCCAGCCGATGAGGATCGTCGCCACCCCGACCACCGCGCCGGGCGCGCCGCCGAGCAGCACGATCGCGAGCACGATCGCGAGGAACGCGCCCGAGATCCCGATCTTCCCGTCGGGCAGCGTGATCGAGGTGAGCTCGCTCACGACCGCGCTGACCACGAGGATCGCGATGACCGCGAGGTCCCAGTCGTCGCCGGGCGCGGTGAGCACCCCAACCACCACGGCAGCGGCGAGCGCCGCGCACATGAGCGCGATGGCAGCCCTGCTCGGCCGTTGCGCGGCGGGGCTCACGGCCCCCCGCTCCGTTCGGTCGTCACCACGCGGGGTTATCGGCGGCGCCCCCGCAGGGGTCAAGCATGAAAGCGGGATGAAAGCGCGGCCGGGGCGCCCTTCAGAACAGCGACGCCCCCGGCCGCGCGCGGATTACC
Organism: Solirubrobacteraceae bacterium; assembly: GCA_046330255.1. Classification (GTDB taxonomy): domain Bacteria; phylum Actinomycetota; class Thermoleophilia; order Solirubrobacterales; family Solirubrobacteraceae; genus JBBSBL01. The sequence continues at coordinate 1,054,053 of JAXLTC010000002.1, read as the reverse complement.
GGCTCCGGTAGCCCATTTATGGCCTCCTGGGGTCGATCTCCGACGCGCGGCAGACTCCTTCCAGGCAGGTATCGAGAGCAAGTGCCGGAATCAGGAGCTTTGGGGAGGTTGCGCGGGGCCTGGACGGATGTCGTATCCGATTTCGTGCAGGAGCGGATGCAGATGGACGTCTGTTGCCGCTTCGTGCAGGCGTCTCGCGCGGCGGGTGGAACACTCCCGCGCTCGCGATGACCGCCGAGATCGCCCATCAAGGCGCCCTCGCGCCTCTGCGCTCGGCCCGCTTCCGGCGCCTGGCCGTCTCCTACTGGGTCAACGACCTGGGCAACTGGCTGGGGGAGATCGCGCTCGCGGTGCTGGTGTTCGACCGGACCGGGAGCGCGCTGGCGACCACCGCGCTGTTCCTCTCGATGCGCTTCCTGCCCGCGCTGCTCGGGCCGCTGCTCACCATCCGGCTGGAGCGACTCGACGGCAGGCGCTCGCTGCCGCTGCTGTACGTCGCGGAAGCGGTCGCCTTCCTGGCGCTCGCGGGGCTGGCGGCGGGGCCGTTCTCGCTGGGCCTGGTCGTTGCGCTGGCGGCGTTCGACGGCGTCCTGGCAACGGCCGCGCGCGCGCTCGAGCGCGGCGCCACGGCCGCGCTGCTCGAGCCCGAGGGGCTGCTGCGCGAGGGCAACGCGATCCTCAACCTCGGGTTCACCGCCGGCTCCGCGCTCGGGCCGGTTCTCGGCGGCCTGCTCGTCGGCCTGGTCGGCGCCGGACCGGCGCTCGCGGGCGACGCCGCGTCGTTCCTGATCATCGCCGTGGTGCTCGCCACCGCGCCGAGCCTCACGGTCACCGCGGACGCGGCGACAGGCTTCCGGGAGCGGTTGCGCGAGGGAATCGCGTACGCGCGCGAGACGCCGCGGGTCCTGCGGTTGCTGGCCGGCCAGGCGGTGGCGCTGGCCCTCTTCTCCGCCGTGATCCCCGTGGAGATCGTCTTCGTCAAGGAGACGCTCGGCGGCAGCGACGCGGGCTACGGCCTGCTGCTCGGATCCTGGGGGGTCGGGATGGTCGCGGGCGGCGTGCTGTTCGCCCGCGCCGGCCGCGCGAGCCTGATCGGCCTGCTGCTCGTGAGCACGCTCGCGATCGGCGCCGCCTACCTCGGCATGGCGGCGTCGCCGACGCTGGCGTGGGCCTGCGCCGCCTCGATCGTCGGCGGGGTGGGGAACGGCGTCCAGTGGGTCGCGCTCGTGACGGCGCTGCAGGAGGCGGTCGAGCGACGGGCGCTCCAGGCGCGCGTGATGGGGATGCTCGAGTCGCTGGCCCAGTTGATGCCGGGGATCGGGTTCCTGCTCGGCGGCGTGGTCGCGACCCTCGCCTCGCCGCGCACGGTCTACGCGATCGCGGGCGCGGGGGTCATGCTGCTCGTCGCGGCGGCCGCGCTCGCGGCCGGCCGGCGCCGCATCCCCCGGCGCGTGGGCGACAGCGCCGGCGATGCGCCGCTCCCCCCTGGACCCGCGGCATCGGAGCCGCCCGCGTGAGGCCGCCGGACGCGGACCTTGCGGCGTAGGATCGTGTCGTGGCGAGTTGGGCGGGGTTCGAGGCTGCCGAGCCGCGTTTCGCGCGGACCGTGCGCGAGCGCCTGGACGCCGGGATCCACAAGACGATCGCGACCCTCCGGGCCGATGGGTCGCCCCGGATCAGCGGTATCGAGACCTTCTTCGCCGAAGGCGAGCTGTGGTTCGGGTCGATGCCGGGCGCGCGCAAGGCGGCTGACCTGCGGCGCGACCCGCGCTTCGCCCTGCACGGGGCCTCGGCCGATCCCCCGGACTGGGGCGGCGACGCGAAGCTCTCCGGGCGCGCGCCGGAGCTGACCGAGCCCCGCGCGCGGCTGCGGATCTTCCGCTCGCGCGGGGCAGACCCTCCCTCGCCGGATTCCCAGCTGTTCCGTGCGGACATCGCCGACGTGGTCCTGGTGGGGCTGAACGACGCGCGAGACCGCCTGCTGATCGACCACTGGCACGAGGGCCGCGGCCTCGAGCGCATCGAGCGCCGCTAGCGTCCCGGTCGCCCTAGGCGCCTCCCGTTCCCTGCGGCATCCAGCGGAACGCTCGCTGGGCGACGATCAGGCCGGCGATCCCCCAGATCGCGAGCACGGCGAAGTTCTCCGCGTCGAGGTGGACGTGATGGCTGAGCAGCGCGGCCTGCAGCCCCTCGGCCAGGTGGGCGAGCGGGAACAGCTTCCCGATCTGGACCAGCGAGTCCGGGAGTTGGCTCACCGGAATGAACACGCCGGAGATGAACGCCAGCAGCAGGACGCCGAACGGCGCGATCGTCGCCGCCGCGTCGGCGGTGCGCGCGACCGTCGTGATCGCCACGCCGAGCGTCGCCATCGTGAACGTCCCGAGCACCACGTAGGCGGCGATCTCGCCCAGAGCGGCGGCGCTCACGGCCACGCCGTAGCCGAGTCGGCCGATCGCCAGCAGCGCCACGACCTCCAGCGCCACGAGCAGGATCGAGCGGATGACCAGCGCGCCGATGAACGTCCACGCGGGCATCGGCGTGCCGCGGAAGCGCTTGAGCAGCCCGCTCTCCCGCTGGGTCGTGAGTGAGATCGCGAGCGTCGAGAACGCGGCCATCGCGATCGCGTACGCCATCATCCCGGCGAGGAAGTACTCGTCGAGGTCGATCCTCCCCCCCTGGAAGCCCGTGGTGCTCGACCCGCGCGCGAACACCGCGGCGAACAGGACGTAGAGCACGACGGGGAAGGCGACGGTGAACACCACCGCGCGCCCGTTGCGGCGCAGGCTGCGCAGCTGGAAGCCCGCTAGGCGCAGGACGCCTACCGCGTCGCTCATCCCTCCGCCCGCGATCCCTCGGAGGTGAGCTCGAGGAACACGTCCTCGAGGCTCGGGCGGCGCGCCTGCAGCCCCTCGAGCGTCGCGCCCGCCTGGTCGGCCCAGCTCGTCAGGCGGAACAGCGTGCGCTGCGCGTCCGCGGTCGCGATGGTGGCCTGCGCGCCGTCGACGCGCACCCGCTCGCCGGCGACCTCGGAGAGCGAGCCGGCGTCGGCGCCGCCCGGCACGCGGAACGTGACCACGGTCTCGTGCCCTGCGCCGCCCTCGAGCTCGTCCGGGGAGCCGGAGGCGATGATCCGCCCGTCACGCAGGATGATCACCCGGTCGGCGAGGTGTTGGGCCTCGTCCATGTAGTGCGTCGTCAAGAAGACGGTCTTGCCGAGCTGCTTGAGGCCCTCGATCATCGACCAGGCCTCGCGCCGGGCCGACGGGTCGAAGCCGGTCGTCGGCTCGTCCAGGAAGACGACGTCCGGGTCGCCGACGATCCCCACCGCGACATCGGCTCGGCGGCGCTGGCCGCCGGACAGGGTGCCGACCAGGGAGTCCTCGCGGCCATCCAGGCCCACGAGCTCGATCACCTCGCCCACGGCGCGGGGAGACGGGTAGAGGCCCGCGAACATCGCGATCGTCTCGCGCACGCTGAGGTTGGGGTCGAGCTCGGAGTCCTGGAGCACCAGCCCCATCCGTGCGCGGAGCTCGCGCGGACGCTTGGCCGGGTCGAAGCCGAGCACGGTCACGTCGCCCCCGGTTCGGGGCCTGAAGCCCTCGAGGATCTCGATCGTGGTCGACTTCCCGGCGCCGTTGGGCCCGAGGAAGCCGAGCACCTCGCCACCGCTCACCTCGAACGAGATTCCGCGGATGACCTGGTGCTCGCCGTAGGACTTGCGCAGCCCGTGAACGGCGATCGCCGCGTCGCCCACTCCGTCGCCTCCCGCCGGCTGGTCGCTAGCTGCCCGCTGCGGCGCGCCGCTCGGCGAGCTCGCGCATCCGCTGCGCCGCCGTCGGCACGCGCTTGACGTCCCAGTGGGTGAGCGTCACGAGCCGCAGCGGCGAGGTCGCGACGACATCGGCGTTGCGCATCGAGCGGCCGAGCACCCCGGCCTCGCCGAACACGTCGCCCGGTCCCAGCGACGCGACGACCTCGTCGCCGTGCCGCACCTCTGCCGTGCCCTCCTCGATCACCGACAGCTGGTCCGAGAAGTCGCCCTCGCGGACGATCCGCGTTCCGTCCGGCACCGACCGCTCCTCTGAGAACGTCGAGATGCTCGCGATCTCGTCGGCCGGCAGGTCGGCGAAGAGCGGGATCGAGGTGAGGCGTGCGGCGTCCATGGTCTCCCTGAGGGTCGGTCGCGGGCCGCCTCGCAGCCTATTGCGCTCCGGGGCGGATCGCCACCCTGCGGGCTCCTCCGCCGGCGCCGCGCACACGGCGAGCCGCTCGGCGCGCGGCGACGCCGAGAACACGCGGGGCGCGCCGCTCGCTCGGCTGGGCTGCGTGGTCACGTGGAGGATCACCGAGCGACGACCGTCGAGCGTCGCGGCGATGAGTGCGATGAGTCGCCGCGCACGAGTTTCAGTCGGCTGCGCTGGATCGCACGCAGGTCTCGGAGCGTCGCGCGTATGAACGAGGGATGTGCGGCCTTGACGGTCCACGCGCGCACGGCGAGGATCGCCGCCATCGGATCCGCCTGTCACCTCGTACGGCCGCCGGCTCGCAGCAGCGCCCGGAACGGCATACTTGCGCCGGTGCGCCGACTCGCCCCAGGTCATCGCCGCCACCGCGCTCCGGTGAAGCGCGCCGCGCGGGTCGCGCTCGCCGCCGGACTGGCCGCGCTCGCGCTCGGCGTCCTGCCGGTGGCCGCCTCCGCCTGGCGCCACCACGGCGGGCCGCCGTGCAACGGGTTCGCGGCCCTCTGCTCGCGCACCCTGGACCGCGTGGTCCTGGCCGGCACGCACAACTCGATGTCCTCGGAGTCGTTGGGCTGGGCGATCCCCAACCAGATCGGCGACATCCCCTCGCAGCTCCGCGGCGGCATCCGCGCGCTGCTGATCGATACCCACTACGGAGTGCGGCGTCCCGACGGGACCGTGGTCACGGCCGATCCCGGCTCGCCGCCTCCGCCGCCCGGCCCGAAGGAGACGTTCCTCTGCCACGCGTACTGCGAGATCGGCGCGACGCCGCTGCGCGAGGGCCTGGGATGGATCCGCGACTTCCTGCGCGCGCACCGGCGCGAGGTGATGGTGATCGTCAACGAGGACTACATCTCTCCCGACGACTACGCCGCCGCGGTGCGCGACAGCGGGCTGTCCCGCTACGTCTACCGCGGGCGGACCGACCGCTTCCCGACGCTGCGGCGGATGATCCGGCGCGGCCGGCGCGTGCTGATGCTGGCCGAGCACGACGCCGGAACGGTCCCGTGGTACCACCCGGCCTACCAGGGGATCCTCCAGGAGACGCCCTACAGCTTCTCCACGACCGCGGAGCTGACCGACCCGGCGCAGCTCGCGACCAGCTGCCGCCCCAACCGCGGCGGGACCACCGCGCCGCTCTTCCTGATGAACCACTGGGTGCTCGTGAACGGGGTGCCCTCGCGCGCCGCGGCGCAGGTCGTCAACACCCGGCAGGCGATCGTGGATCGCGCGCGCGCGTGCGCGAAGGCGCGCGGGAAGCTGCCGACGATCGTGGCGGTGGACTCGTTCGGCATCGGCGACCTGATCGGCGCCGTGAACGAGCTCAACGGCGTCGGGAGCTAGCCGAGCCGCCTACGGCTTGCCGAGCGCTCGGCCCGGCGCCCAGGTTCCGCTCGGCGCTCCTGGCGTGCCGGTTGCGCCGCTACGCGGCCGATGCCGGACGCCGGCGTGCGACTCCTTCGCTGCCGCCGTTCGCCAGGACCCACGCCGGCTACCGCAGCAGCCGCCGCAGCGCGCGCGCGTCGAGCGGATCCGTGCGGCGGATCGAGTGGACCTCTTCGAAGCCACGGTCGGCGCTGAGGATCTCGCCGATGCCGTTCGCAACGCACGTCGCGGCGTGCAGCCTGACGTTGGTGCCGAGCGTTCCCGCATCGAGCTCCAGCGCGGTCCGGAACGCCTCGTCGGTCACCGCGAGCAGCGGTGTGAAGACGGCGTAGGCCCGGTCGGCCAGCCCGTCGACATCGCCGATCCTCCCCGAGCGCTCGATGTGCCACACCTCCTCGAGGACGGCCGTCGAGGTCCGGCCATCGGCTTCGCCGGCTGCGACGGCCTCCAGGGTCTGGAGGCACGGGTCGCGGTACGGGCCGTCCACCGCCGCGTACAGCACGACGTTGGCATCGACGAAGAACGTCAACGTCCGCTGGTGCGCGCGACGGTGTCACCGGCGGCGTCACGCTGAGCCGCGCCGATCCGCTCCAGCTCGCCGAGCTCGACGAAGCGCCCTCGCATCTTCCGCAGGTCGTCGACGGCCCGCAGGCGGTCTGCCTTCGCGACGCCGCCAAACCGCGCGTCGACGGCTTCGCGGACCAGGCTCGCGACCGATGTTCCGCGCCGGCGCGCCTCGGCGTCGAGCAGCCGGCGGCGTTCGGGGTCGATCAGGACTTGTAGGCGCGAGCTGAGCATGCAATGAGCATACACACTCCAGTCGGCATGCGGGCGACGGTCGGCACCTGGTCCGGCTCGCCGGCCATCTGCGATCATCGCGCCGCCCTGCCCGCCGCCGAGGAGGTCCCGAATGTCCGCCACGCCCAGCTCGCCGCCCGCGATCATCGGCCCCGACGACGCCGGATACGACGAGGCCCGCACGGCGTGGAACCTGGCCGCGGACCTGCGTCCCGCCGGCATCGCGACGGCGACCAGCGCCGAGCAGGTCGCTGCGGTGGTGGCCGAGGCGCGCGGGCGCGGCCTGCGGGTCGCGCCGGTCGGCACGGGTCACCGCGCGGCGGCGCTGCCCGACCTCTCGGACTCCATCCTGCTCTGGACCCGGATCGAGCCGAAGGTGGCCGTCGACGCCCCCTCGCGCCGGGTGCGCGTGGGCGCCGGGACGACCTGGACCGACGTCGTGGCCGCGCTCGCGCCCCACGGCCTCGCCGGTATGTCGGGCTCGGCCGGAGACGTCGGCGTCATCGGCTACCTGCTCGGCGGCGGTCTGAGCTGGCTCGGCCGCAAGCACGGCCTCGCCGCCGAGAGCGTGCGCTCCTTCGAGGTCGTGCTGCCCGACGGGCGGATCGCGACGGCCTCGCCCGACGAGGAGCCGGACCTGTTCTGGGCGCTGCGCGGCGGGGGCGGGAGCCTTGCGATCGTCACCGCCGTGGAGCTCGAGGCGATCGAGCTCGAAGAGGTCTACGCCGGCGCCTCGATCTGGGCCGGCGAGCACGCGCCCGAGATCCTGCGGCGCTGGCACGACTGGACGCGGACGGCGCCCGAGACCGTCACGACCTCGGGACGCCTGCTGCGCCTGCCGCCGCTGCCCGACATCCCCGAGCCGCTGCGCGACCGCCCGCTGGTCGCGATCGACGGCGCCTCCCTGGGGGGCGAGGCCGATGCGCGCGTGCTCCTCGACCCGCTGCGGGAGGTCGCCGAGCCGCTCCTCGACACGTGGGGGCCGCTGCCGCCGTCGCGGCTGGTCGAGATCCACATGGACCCGCCGATGCCGGTGCCCGGCATCGGGCACCACGCGATGCTCGGCGAGCTCGACGACACTGCGCTCGACGCATTCGTGCAGGTTGCCGGCCCGGACTCCGGCTCGCCGCTGCTGATGGCCGAGCTGCGTCAGCTGGGCGGAGCGCTCGCGCGGCCGGGCGAGGGCTGCGGGCGCCTCGACGGCGCCTTCTGCCTGTTCGGCGTGGGGATGCCGATGGACCCGGCGATGGCGCCCGCGATCACCGAGCACGCCGAGCGGCTGGTGGAGGCGATGGAACCATGGGCCACCGGCGCCTACCTCAACTTCGCCGAGCGCGGCGGTGACGCGGCGGACCTTTACGACGACGAGACCTACGCCCGCCTGCGCGTCACGCGCGGAGCGACCGACCCGGGCGAGCTGCTGGTCGCCAGCCACCCGATCCCGGTCGCCGCCTGAGCCCCCGCTACGGCCGCCCGAGCCAGGGGTGGAAGCGCCCCTCCGGGTCGTAGGCGGCCCGGACCGTGTCGAGCCGCTCGAGGTGCGCGTCGCTGACGAACCGCGCGGGGCGGCGAGCGAGGTTCTCGTCGGCGAGCTGGATGCCGGTGGCGAGCGGCTCGAGCTCAGCCATTCGCCCGGTCGCCCAGCCGGCCAGGTCGGCGTCGGCTGCCGGGTCGGCGGAGATGCCGTAGACCGCGATGTAGACGTCGTCCTCGAGCGAGTAGGCCATGTCGTGCCGCTTCGGGCACGGTCCCCAGTTGAGCCACAGCATGTGCGAGGGGTCGGGCGGCAGCGTCTCGGCGATGCGCCGCACGCCGGGCAGCAGCTCCTCGCCGCTCGCGTGGGTCCAGCAGTTGTCCACGGCGTAGCGGTGCGCGTCCGGGTAGGCGGTGCCGACCGCCACGACGAGGTCGCCGGTGCGCGCGCGCTCGGGCGGCGCGACCGCGAGGGCGCGATCGCGCGCGGGACAGGTGTCGAGCACGCGCAGCGCCGCCCTCGCCTGCTCCTCGCTCTCCGCGTAGGTCGGGCCGACCACGGCGAGCGTGACGCCGTCGAGCCCCATCCAGTCGCGGTGGGCGATGACCATCATCTCGGTCTCGCGCGCGACCTCCGGCCCGATCGCCCGCGCCCAGAGCACCACCTCGTCGAGCGCCTCCGCCGGGTAGATCGCCGTGGCGTTCATCAACACCGGCGGGCGAGGATGGAGGCGCAGGTGGAAGCGGGTGACCACGCCGAAGAACCCCGGTCCGGACCCGCGCGCGGCCCAGAAGAGGTCGCGATGCCGCTCGCCGTCCGCGCGCACCAGCTCGCCGTCGGCCGTGACGACGTCGATCGCCTCGACGCTCTCACAGGCGGGCCCGAGCACGCGCGAGTTCCAGCCGTAGCCGCCCTGGAGCAGGTAGCCGCCGATCGCGACCCCGGGGCAGTGCCCCACCGGGAAGAAGCGGTCGTGCGCCGCGAGCTCGCGGTCGAGCTCCGCGCCGATCACGCCCGGCTGCGCGGTGGCGCGCATCCCGTCCGCGTCCATGGTCACCTCGCGCAGCCGCGAGACGTCCAGCAGCATCCCGCCGTCGCGCACATGCGAGCCCGACCAGGAGTGCCCGCCGGAGCGCACGCCGATCCGCATCGCCGCCTCGCGCGCGTGACGCACCGCGGCGACCACGTCCTCCTCGGTGCGCGCCGGCACGATGCAGTCGGGATGACGATCCGGCGTGCGCGCGTTCCAGACCGCCGCGCGGCGCGCCTCCTCGTAGCCGTCCTCGCCGCGACGCAGCACCGGCGCCTCGAGCGCTCCGCTCACGCCCGGTCCCGCTCGCGCGCGTGGAGGCCGGGAAGGAAGGCGGCCAGGTTCGCGTACTCCTCGGCGCAGTGGCGCGCCAGCGCACGCGGCGCCGCGGCCGGGATCGCGCGCCGGCGCACAGCCGGGCGGTTGAGCAGGGCGGCGCCCGCGGTCCCCAGCGGCGCCGGTCCGAAGGGCCGGATGCCCGCGCCCAGCCAGAAGTGGCTGCGCAGGACGATCCCGTCCCCGTCGCGCAGGAAGACGTGGGCCATCAGCGTGTGCCAGACGCGACGTCGGTCGTCGCCGACGCGCCCGCACACGATCGTCGCGACCCGCGGTTCGTCGAGCGCGTCGCCGGAGAACCCGGCGGCGGATGGCGCGAGGAACGCGATGCGCGCGTGCACGGTCCCGATGCCGATGTCCTCCACCGGGTGGTGCACGGCGCCCCAGTGCGCCTTCGCGCCGGGGCGGGCGGGCGGGTCGAGCGCGTTGTCCCGGTGCGCGGCGGGATGCCAGGCGCGGTAGCGGCGGGCGTCGCGCGGATGCCAGTCGAACCACCAGTCGACCATCTCGCCGCTGACGCCGGGCATCGCCGTGCGGACCGCGACGTATCCGCAGCCGTCGGGGAGCCGGCACCAGCCGGTCTCCCGCGTGAGCGGCGCCGGGTCCAGCAGGCGGTCGAGGTCGGACCGCGCGAGCGCGTCGGCCTCCGGCATCGGGCCGGCGTCGATCGCCTCGAGCGTCGCAGCGCCGGGTTGCGCCGCGGGGCCCGAGAGCAGCGCGTCGAGCGCGGCGCCGGCGGTGGGCGGGGATCCCGGGCTGTCCACGATGCGGGATGCTAGTCTCGCCATGTGGACAAGGCTAGCGCGACAATCGGGTCGCGGTCAACCGCCGCCGCTCGCGGGCGGGGTGACGGCGTGCAGGTGCTCGCGCGCGCGGGCGCGATCCTCCGCGCGGTCGCGGGGTCCCCAACGGGTCTCTCTCTCGCGGAGCTCGCCCGCGAGGTCGGCGTCCCGCGCTCCAGCGCGCACCGGATTGTTCGCGCCCTGGAGCGCGAGCGGCTCCTGGCCGTTACGGCGGACGGCCGCGTTCGCGTCGGCGCGGGGGTCGGCGCGCTTGCCGCGGCTCGGAGCGACGCGATCCGCGAGGCGCTCCACTCGCTGCTCGCCGAGCTCCGCGGCGAGCTCGGCGAGACCGTCGACCTCTCGGTGCTCGACGGCGCCGGCGCGCGGTTCGTCGACCAGATCCCGGCGCCCCATCGCCTGCGCGCGGTCTCCGCGGTCGGCGAGGTGTTCCCGCTCCACTGCACCGCGAACGGCAAGGCGCTGCTGGCCGCGCTCCCGCCCGCCGAGGTCGAGTCGCTGCTCCCCGCGCGCCTGGAGCGCCGCACGCCGGCGACGATCACCGGGCGCGCGGCGCTGCTGGCCGAGCTCGAGCGCGTCCGTGAGCAGGGCGTTGCGTTCGACCGCGAGGAGCACACGGAGGGGATCAGCGCGGTGGCCGCCGCCGTCGTGGAGGCGAGCCTGCCGGTCGCCGCGATCTCGGTGCCGGCGCCGACCGCGCGCTTCGAGCGCGAGAGCGCGCGCTACGCGCGCCGCGTACGCGCGGCCGCGAGCCGGGCGTCGGCCCGGCTCGCGGCCTGACGCGAGCCGCTCAGGCCTGCGTGAGCCGGATGTGGTTGCCCGACGGGTCGCGGAACGAGGAGTCGATGCCGTACGGGCGCTCCTCCGGCGTCTCGACGAACTCGACGCCCCGCGCGCTCAGCTCCTCGTAGGGCGCCTGGCAGTGTCGCGATGTCCGGCTGGGACGGCGGCCCGACCGTCAACCAGCGGAAGCCGCCCATCTCGGGCAGCGTGACGTCGGATCGCACCTCCATGCCCAGCTTCCGCGTGTAGAACGCCAGCGCCTCCTCCTGGTCGTGCACCCAGAGCTGGACGGTCGAGAGCTTCACCATCGCTTCCTCCTTCGCGGTTCGGGATCGCTCGCCAAGCTAGCCCGACCGGGCCGCGCCGCAGCCCGACCGAGAGGCAGACGTCGGCGACGGACCGGTCGGTGCCGCGCAGCAGGGCGGCCGCGGGCGCCCCGGCCAACCCATCCCAGGCTATGCCCGCAGGACGGGTGTCAGCCGGGATGGGTTGGATCTCCCAGGTGGCGCCGACCTGTCGCTGCAACCCCGGGATAGGACACGCTAGGAGCCCGCGGCGGCCTCCGTGGCGGGTGGCGCGGCCGGGTGGGGAACGGCGCCGCGCTCGAGCGCCTGCCAGAGCGCGCGCATCGTGGGCCCGAGGTGCGAGAGCTCCTCTCGGTGGCTCTCCGCGAGCAGGTCGAGCTTCGCCTCGCCGGCCGGCGTGAGGGCGACGCGGACCACGGTGCCGCTCGCCGGGTCCGCCACGCGCTCGACCAGGCCCGCGGCCTCGGCGCGGTCGATCAACCCGACCGCGCTGTGGTGGCGCAGCACGAGATAGTCCGCGGTCTCGCCGACGGTCGGGCCGGCGGGGTCCGAGTGACCCCGGATCGCGAGCAGCAGCTGGTGCTGGGCGGGCGTCACCCCGACCGCCTCGCACTGGCGCTCGCTCCAGCGCAAGAAGCGCCTCAGGCCGGTCCGCAGCTGCAGCAGGCGCTCGAAGTCGGATTGCGATAGCCGTGGCATCTATCGTGATACGATATCGTACTACGACACAAGAAGGAGGTTGAGCCATGACACACATGCGTTATTGGGCTCTCACCCTCGCGACCGCAGTGCTGGCCGCCTTCCTCGTCATCGACCGGTTCGCGTTCGCGGCCGGGACCGCGGCGTGGATCGTGTTCGGCGTCGCGATCGCGGCGACGATCCTGTCGCTCGCGGCCTTCGCCACCGCGCTGGTCCGTGAGAACCACACGTTCTCCGGGCTGAGCGCCGTGTGCGCGCTGGTCGCCGGTTGGACCGTCATCGCGAGCGTGGTCTTCGCTCACCCGACGGTGGGCTGGCTCGCGTTCGCCGGCGGTCTGGTGCTGCTCGTCCTCGCGCTGCGCGCGCTGGCGCTGCACGAGACCACGGTCGAGCGAGTGGTGCACGCGCTCGAGGCGGGCTCGGGATCCGCGGGCGCCGGCGTCGCCGGCGCGGTGGCCCACGGTTCCGGCCGGCGGGTGGTGGTCAGCGACCAGATGCGGTCATGGGGCTACTGGCTCGCCCACACGGCGCTGGCCGTGGCGGGCGCGTTCGTGGTCCTGATGACGTTCGCGCTCGCAACGGGCGCCCATTCGGCGTCTCCGCGCGGCCTTGCGCTCGGCATCGGCATCGCTACGACGGCGGTGGCGCTCGCCGCCCTCGCCGAACGTGTCTGGATGCGCGCAACGAGCAGCCTGGAGGACGATTCAGGGTTGCTCGGGGCGATCGTGCTGACGGCGTGCTCGGCACTGACGTCGATCGCGCTGATCGTGACGATGATCCTGACCAGCGGCGGCACGGCGCGCTGGGTGGCGTTCGGCCTGGGCTGCGGGCTGGCGGGCTTCTCGCTGCTCGCGACGGCGCTCCACGAGCTCACCAGCGAGCGCGTGAGGCACGAGCTCGAGGTCGCGGCGCCCTCGTCCGGGGAGATCCGGGCGGCGCGCACCGGCATCGCGGCCTGACCGCCGTTCGGGGGCCCCGGCGAGCAGGTCTCGCCGGGGCCTTCGCCCTACCTGCGCCGGGGCAGCTCCGCCGCAACGAGGCGCGCGATCACCCGGTAGCCGGACGTGCGGGCGTGGATGTCGCCGCGCTCGCAGTACCACGTGAGCCGGCACACGTCGGCCACCGCGACGGGGATGACGCCGTAGGGCGCCAGCGTCGTCGTGCGGGTGAGCGGCGTGTAGGCGCCGGTGGCGGCGGTGACGTCGACGAACCTCGCCCCAACGGCCTCGTACTGCTTTTTCAGCGCCGGGTTGATGAGGGTCTTGAAGACCGTGACCGACGGCTCCGCGAGGGCCTTGCCGCCCGGCCGCACCCAGCCGCCCAGGATCACGTCCGGGTAGGTGATGCCGACGATGCGGGTCGAGTTGCCGGCCGCGCGGCGCAGGCCGCGCAGGGCCTTGGACAGGTTGGCCTTGATGCCGGTCAGCGCGTCGCTCACGCACTTGCCGACCTCGGCCAGCGGCACCTTCGCGCACTTGGTGACGTCGTTGCCGCTGATCGAGACCGTGATCAGCTTCACGTTGCGGCGGTTCGCGCGGATGAAGGACTCCGCCGCGGCGATCTGCGTCGAGCGCGGGTAGGCCGGGGCGCCGGGGCCGAGCGCGAGCTTCGCGCAGCCCTTCTGCTTGATCAGCGACGCGGTCGTGGCTCCGCCGCAACCGAAGTTGACGAGCTTCAACCGGTAGCCGCGGGCGCGCGCGAAGCCGCCGACCTGGTAGGCGAAGCCGTGGCCGTTGTTGCCGCCCACGGGCTGGTAGCCGGACGCGTAGGAGTCCCCGAGCGAGACGTAGTACTGGGGAGACGGCTTGTGCTTCTTCGCCGACGATCGCGCCTGGGCGGCGGCGGGGACGACGAGGACGGCGGCGAGGATCGCAAGGAGTGGCAGGAGGCGGCGGTTGGTCATTCGGGTTCCGTGGGTCGGCGTTGGGACGGTGCGCCAACGTTACGGAAATGGGCGCGCCCACGCGCCGCACGGCGGCCTTCACCGGATTCCCACGGCGCCGCTCGCGCCGCGCCAGAACGGGTAACGTCCGACCGGAGGTCGTATGCACGCGCGTGTCGCCACCTATCACGGAGCCGATGCCGCCGGGATCGACCGGCTGCTCGAGGAGACCGGCCCGAAGATCGCCGGGCAGGTCGACTCGCCTCCCGAGGGCCTCGAGGGGATTCGCGAGGTCGTGCTGCTGGTCGACCGCGACAGCGGACGCGCGCTCGTGATCACGTTCTTCGAGACCGAGGACGACCTGCGCCGCGCCGACGCGACACTCGAGCGCACGCCATGTCGCAGGCGGGCGGCGTTCGCACCGGCGTCGAGCGCTACGAGGTCGCGCTGCGCCGGGCGCGCGACCGGCCCTGAGACGGCGCCGGCGCCGCAGCCGACTGAGTGCCGCCATCGCTCAGGCGCCGTGGCACTGCTTCCACTTGCGGCCGCTGCCGCAGGTGCACGGCTCGTTGCGGCCACGGCGCGAGTCGGCGGCTGCGTGCTCGGCCATCAACTCGACCGGAGCGCGACCCGCGCGCAGGAGCTCCGACATCCGGCGCATCGGCTCGTCGACGTGGTGGAAGAACGCCTTGTAGCCGTCGCACAGGTAGTTGAGGCCGGGCTCGCCGTCCGGCGTGGAGATGAAGCGGTCCTTCGGGCAGCCACCGTGGCATGCGAAGCGCACGTCGCACTGGAGGCAGTAGCGCGGGAGGGTGTCGCGCTTGGCTTCGCCGAAGCCGGCCTGCTTGGGCGAGGAGACCATCTCGGCGAGCGTGCTCTCGGCGACGTTGCCGAGCAGGTGGTCGGGCTCGACGAAGTGGTCGCACGAGTACAGGTCGCCGTTGTGCTCGAGTGCCAGCGCCCGCCCGCAGGTCTCGGAGTGGATGCACAGCGCGGGCGGCTCGCCGTGCCAGTTGGCCAGCGCCACGTCGAACATCTGCACGTACACGCGCCCGATGTCGCGCCGCACCCATTCCTCGAAGACGTCGATCAGGAAGCGCCCGTACTGCCCCCCGGTCACCGAGCGGCCGGTGACGCGCTCGCCCTCCTGCACGTAGAGCGGGCGGTCGCGCCACGAGGACCACGGGACGGTCCCGTCCTCCTCGGCCTCGGCGACACGCTCGATGATCGGGATCAGCTGCACGAACCGGGCGCCGCATTCGTCGCGCAGGAAGCGGTAGACCTCCAGCCCGCGGTCCGCATTGGCGGCGTGGATCGTTGTCAGCGCGTTCCACTCCACGCCGGCGGCGCGCAGGTGGCCGAGGCCCGCCATCACCCGGTCGAAGCTCCCGCGCCCGCCCTTCGTCACGCGGTAGGCGTCGTGGACCTCGCGCGGGCCGTCGATCGAGATCCCGACCAGGAACCCGTGCTCGGCGAAGAACGCGGCCCACTCCTCGTCGAGCAGCGTCCCGTTGGTCTGGATCGTGTGCAGCGCGCGCTGGCCGGGCTCCAGCAGCTCGCCGGCCAGCCCCACCGAGCGGCGGAAGAACTCCAGGCCCATCAGCGTCGGCTCGCCGCCCTGCCAGGCGATCGTCACCTCCTCCATCCCGGCGTGCGCCTCGATCAGTTGGCGCAGGTAACGCTCGAGCACCTCGTCGCTCATGCGGAAGCGCGAGCCGGGATACAGCATCTCCTTGGAGAGGAAGAAGCAGTACTCGCAATCGAGGTTGCAGACCGCGCCCGTCGGCTTCGCGAGCAGGTGGAACGGGAGCGTGCCCGTCGTCAGGCCGCCGCCCCCGCTGCCACGCCCTGGTGCTGCTCGTGGCGGTGGAGCTCCTCGTGCTCCGCGTGCTTCGCCGCGGCCTCCACGGGCTGCAGGTCGAACACGACCTGCTTCACCGTGCCGGTGAACGCGTACGGCGCCTTGCGCTCGTAGTCGCGGTCCACCACGAGCCCGTTGTCGCGCGAGATGTCCATGCCGGCGTAGCTCGTGAACGAGATCGGGACCGTCTTGGGGAGCTCGCCCTCGCCGACCTTCTCGTCGCCGATCCACAGCGAGACGTGCCCGCCGCTTCCGGGCTTGGGCTCCTCGGACTCGAACAGCATCTTCACCTTCACGTCGCCGGTCGGCAGCTTCTTCGTGGCGGCCTGCTTGTAGGTCTCGACTCCCAGCAGCGAGTAAGTGTGGCGCAGGACGCCCTCGCCGTCGACCCACAGCCCGAAGCCGCCGATGAAGTCGGCCATCGCGACGATCACGCCCTCGGCGCCCGAGTCCGGCACGTGCAGGTCCGCCTCGATCGCGTACGAGCGGCCGAGGATCCGCGGCACCATCCCCCACTGCACGTTGTCAACGTCGCCCGCGAACGCGAACCGCGTCTGGGTGGGCATCGGAGGCAGGATGCCGTACACCACCGAGAAGCCGGCCATCAGCGGCAGCACGCGGTTGCGCTCGGCCTCCTTCCACCAGAGCTCCTGGAGCTCGCGCACCTTGTCGGGGTGCTCGGCGGCGACGTCGCGAGCCTGCGAGAAGTCCTTCGAGAGGTCGTAGAGCTCCCAGCCGACGTCGCGGTCCGGGTCCCAGTCGGCGTCGGGCCCCATCTTCGCGATCGTCTCCGGCGAGACGTCCCACGGCAGCCGGTCGGGGCGCGACGCGGCCCACCAGCCCTGGTGGTACATGCCGCGACTCCCGAACATCTCGAAGTACTGGGTGGTGTGGCGCTCCTCCGCGCCGGCGTCGTCGAGCGTGTACAGGAAGCTGGTGCCGTCCATCGGCTCCTGCTCGATGCCGTCGACCGCCTCCGGCTCCGGGATCCCCGCCGCCTCGAGAATCGTGGGAGCGACGTCGATGACGTGCGTGAACTGCGAGCGCGTCTCGGTGCTCGGCTTCATCCGCGCCGGCCACGCGAGCACCATCGGGTTGCGCGTGCCGCCGAGGTGCGCGGCATCCTGCTTGCCCCACCGGAACGGCGAGTTCAGCGCGTGCGCCCAGGCGGCCGCGCAGTGCGGTGCCGTGTCGGGACCGCCGAGCGCCTTCAGGCCGCCGTAGCGCTCGATCAACTCGGTCTGCTGCTTGGGGTCCAGCACGAGCCCGTTGAGGAAGGTCAGCTCGTTGAACGAGCCGGTCGTGGTCCCCTCCATGCTCGCCCCGTTGTCGCCCCAGATGTAGAGGACGAGGGTGTTGTCCAGGTCGCCCATCTCCTCTACGGCGTCGAGCAGCCTGCCGACGTTGTGGTCGGCGTTCTCCTGGAAGCCGCAGTAGACCTCCATCTGGCGGGCGTAAAGGGCCTTGGCGGTGTCGTCGAGGTCGTCCCACGCGGGCAGCGCTTCGGGTCGCGGGGTGAGCTCGGTTTCCGGCGGGACGATGCCGAGCTTCTTCTGGCGCTCGAGGATCCGCTCTCGCAGCGCGTCCCAGCCATCGTCGAAGTGGCCCTTGTAGCGGTCGGCCCACTCGCTTGCCACGTGATGCGGGGCGTGGGCGCAGCCCGTCGAGTAGAACATGAACCACGGCTTCTGCGCGTCCTGGGCCCGTACGCGGTGCAGCCATTCGACGGCCTTGTCGGTGAGGTCGTCGGGGAAGTAGTACTCGTCCTCGCCCGGCTTCGGCTCCGGCACGCCGACGACCGTGTCGTCCATCGTGATGATCGGGTCGTACTGGCCGGCGGCGCCGGAGAGGAAGCCCCACCAGTGGTCGAAGCCCCAGGACTTCGGCCAGTGGTCGAACGGGCCCGCGGCGCCCTGGACGTTGTTCGGGGTCAGGTGCCACTTGCCGAAGCCGCCGGTCACGTAGCCGTTCTCCGACAGGACCCGCGGCAGGCCTGCGCAGCTGCGTGGCTTCGCCGCCGTGTAGCCGGGGAAGGGGCCGGGGTACTCGGCGATCGAGCCGAAGCCGACGCGGTGCTGGTTGCGCCCCGTGAGCAGCGCGGCGCGCGTTGGCGAGCAGACGGCGGTCACGTGGAAGCGGTTGTAGGTCGCGCCCATCTCCTGCACGCGGGTGTAGTTGGGCGTCGAGACCGGGCCGCCGAAGGTCTCCGGGGCGCCGAACCCGGCGTCGTCGATCAGCACGAGCAGCACGTTCGGCGCGTCTTCCGGCGCCTTCGGGCCGGGGATCATCGACCAGTCGGCCACCGAGTCGCGCAGCGTGCGGCCGGCGGTCCCGGCGAAGGTGCGGTCGGGGATCGGCAGTTTCGAGCGGTCCGGCTCGAACTTGTGCATCGCTTCGGCGAGCGAGTCCTTGAGCGGCCTCAGCAGCCCGCCATCGTCGGTCTGCACCACTGACTTCGCCGGCGTCCCGGGCAACGCCTGCTCGATCGCGAGGCGGTCCTCCGAGCGGGCCACGGCGATGATCCCGGCGGACCCGGGCGGGAGGGCCTCGCCGAGCTTCTCGCTCAGCTCGCTGCGGAGCCGGTGGTCGGCGAACTTGCCGACGATCGCCCCGCCGGCCGCGCCCACCGCCACGGCGGCCAGCAGCTCCGGCTGGAGGAGACCGACCACGAGGCCGACACCGGCGCCCCAGCCGGCGCCGTGCCGGCCCATGTGGTCGCCCGTGGTGACGATGCTGACCTGCCCGTCCTCGCCGTGCTCGACGAGGATCACGCCCTCGACGCGCACCTGCTTCGCCTTCACGAGCGCCGTGACCGCGTCGAAGTCCTTCTTCGCGGCGGCCATCTCCTGGTAGGCGGCGACCAGGACGTCGTTGGAGTCGTTGCTCATCGCGTGGCCCTCCGTTGCGGGCGTGGTCCGGTGCGAGATTGCACGCTCACCCCGGATCGTCCGCGGCGCATCATCCGATGCGGATGAAGCGCCCGGGATGGGACGGTAGGCGCCTCAGGCGCCGCCGCCACGGCCCGCCGCGGCTCGCCACAGGTGGTGGGTCGCGTAGGAGCGCCACGGGCGCCAGGACTCCGCGCGCGCCACGATCCGGCGACGCCCGCGCGGCAGCCCGAGGGCTGCGAGCCCGCGGTCGAGGCCGAGGTCGCCCACCATCAGGACGTCGGGATCGCCGAGCGCGCGCATCGCCACGTATGAGGCCGTCCACGGGCCGATCCCGGGGAGGGCGAGCAGCGCGCGGCGCGCCGCCTCGCGGTCCGCGCCGCGATCGAGGACCAGATCGCCGCGCGCGAGCGCGGAGGCGGCCGCGACCAGCGCCCGGGCGCGGGCCCGCGGCATCGGCAGCCGTCCCGGGTCGACGGAGGCGAGCCGCTCCGGCGAAGGGAAGGGGCGCAGCCGCGCGCCGGCCGGCGACTCGCCGTGCTCGCGGGCCAGGCGCCCGAGCACCGTTCGCGCGGCGGCGACCGAGACCTGCTGCCCGGCGATCGCCCGGAAGAGGACTTCGGCGGACTCTGCCGCGCCCGGCGAGCGCAGCCCGGGGGCCGCGGCGACCAGCGGCGCCAGCGCGGCGTCGCGCGCCAGCGCCGCGTCGATCTCCAGCGGCTCGGCGTCGAGGTCCAGCAGCGCGCGGCACGCGGCCAGCGCGGCCTCGCGGTCGCGCGGGTCGCCGAGCGCCAGGCGCGCGGTCGCGCCGCCTGCGCCCACCTCCAGCGCGACCGTCGCGGGCGCGTGCGGGAGGCTCAGCGCGCGGCGCACCGTCCGTCCTTCGACCTCCTCGACGCCGGGGATCGCGCGCGCCGCGAGGTAGGCGAGCAGCGGCGCGGCGGCGAACGGCCTGCGCGCGGCCAGGCGCGCCACCGACTCCGCCGCGTCGCCCATCGCGCGATCATCGCAAGCCCGCGCCGTCGCGTAGATTTGCGCCCATGAGCAATCGCACGTACGTCGTCGGCGTCGGGATGACCAGGTTCGAGAAGCCCGGCAGCAAGCAGGGCGACTACCCGGACTGGGCAAAGGAGGCGGGCGAGATCGCGCTCGCCGACGCCGGCGTCTCCTACGAGCAGGTCGAGCAGGCCTACGCGGGCTACTGCTACGGCGACTCCACCGCCGGTCAGCGTGCGCTCTACGGCCTCGGCCTGACCGGGATCCCGATCGTCAACGTCAACAACAACTGCTCGACCGGGTCCAGCGCGCTGCACCTGGCGCGCCAGGCCGTCAAGGGCGGCCTCGCGGACTGCGCCCTGGCGGTCGGCTTCGAGCGCATGGAGAAGGGCTCGCTCGGCGCCAAGTACACCGACCGGACCAACCCGATCGACCGCCACTTCATGGCGCTCGTCGAGTTGCGCGAGTGGGAGGACGCCCCGCCCGCGCCGCAGATGTTCGGCGCCGCCGCGCGCGAGCACATGGAGCGCCACGGCTCCGAGCCGCGCCACTACGCGTGGATCGGCTGGAAGAACCACCACCACTCGGTGAACAACCCCTACGCGCAGTTCCAGGACGACTACACGCTCGAGCAGATCGAGCAGGCGCGCGAGATCTACGCGCCGCTGACCAAGCTGCAGTGCTCGCCCACCTCCGACGGCAGCGCGGCCGCGGTCGTGGCATCCGAGCGGTTCGTCGAGGAGCACGGCCTCGGCGACCGGGCGGTCGAGCTCGCCGGCCAGGCGCTCGTGACCGACCTCTCCTCGACCTTCGACGCGCATTCCGCGATCCGGGTGGTCGGCTACGACATGTCGCGCACGGCGGCCGAGCGCGCGCTCGGCGAGGCGGATGTCGACGTCTCCGAGGTCGACGTGTGCGAGCTGCACGACTGCTTCAGCGCGAACGAGCTGATCACCTACGAGGCGCTCGGCTTCGCTCAGGAGGGACACGGCCACGAGCTCGTGGACGCGGAGGCCACGACCTACGGCGGCGACGGGCCGGTCGTCAACCCTTCCGGCGGCCTCATCTCCAAGGGCCACCCGCTCGGCGCCACCGGGCTCGCGCAGTGCGCGGAGCTGACGTGGCAGCTGCGCGGAGAGGCCGGGAAGCGCCAGGTCGAGGACGCCTCGGTCGCGCTGCAGCACAACATCGGGCTCGGGGGCGCCGCGGTCGTCGGGGTCTACAGGCGGGCTGCGTAGCCGCGCGCGGACGCGGTCACGCCTCGAGCTCCGGCTCCGGCGCCGCTTTCCGGTCAAGCGCGTAGAGCCGGACCCTGCCGTCCACGCCCTTGAGGCTGCGCCGGCGCTTGCGGCGCCAGGCCCGGTCGGCGACGCGGCCGGCGACGGCCTCGGTGGCGAGCACCTGGCCCGGGCGTGCGACGCCGGCGACGCGGCTGGCGACGTTCACGGTCGCGCCGAACCAGTCCCCGCCGCGGCTGGTCGCCGGCCCGAACGCGACGCCGACCCGGACGCCCGGGTAGTCGTCGCCCTCTGACTCGATGTCGTCGGCGAGGTCCGCGACCGACGCGACCAGCTCGGGGACGGCCGGGGACACGAGCATCGCGGCGTCGCCGATCGTCTTGACCAGCTGGGCCGGGCGTCGCGCCGCGGCCACGGCGATGTCGGCTAGCCGCCCGGCGATCCGCCCGACGTCCTCCGGCGCGAGCCGCTCGCCGAGCCGCGTGTAGTCCACGAGGTCCGCGAACGCGACGGCCATGTCCCGCGTCCCGGCGATCTGCCCGGCGTGACGCTCGGACTCGCTGATCAGCTGTCCCCGCACGCCCTCGCGCAGGTGGGCCCGGAACTCGGCGTCCAGCAGCTTCGCCATCAACGGACCGAGCTGCTCGGCCGCCCGCGCGTAGCGCAGCGCGACCGTGTACTCGGAGTCCCCGGGGCGCAGCATCGCGTTGCCGACGACGCCCCTGACCGCGCCGGCCGTCTGCGCCATGCCCATGCTCAGCACCCGGGCGATCTCGAGCAGCTCGGCGCGCGGCAGTCCGGCGTCGAGGAACGTTCGCACCACGCGCGCGACCTCCACGTCCTCGTCGGTGAACACGCGCTCGCGCGGCCGCGGGTTGGGCCTTCCAAGTGCCTGCATCAGCTCGCGCAGGAAGTCCGTGGGCAGCCCGGAGGAGCGCGCTACGCGGCTCAGCGTGTGGCTTCCGGCGCCGCCCAGGGCACGCTCCACGGCGAGCGTGGGCAGCCGCCCGTCCGCGTCCGCGCGCGCCAACTCGTCCTCGTCGGCGTTCCGGCGCAGGCGTCTCAGCAGCCGCTCGCGGTCATTCATGGCCGCGAGTGTTCCAGCGCGCGGCCTCCGGCGCGAGCCGGGCACAACGAGTCCCTAGCGTGCTCTTGATGGTCCCGTGATGTTGTGCCGCGAGGGTGCGCTCGGTGTTCGCCCGCCGTCGCGCAACCGCCGCGGGTACCGTCGCGACCGTGCTGCTGGTGGCGCTTGCCGCCGGCTGCGGGGGCGCCGACTCGCCGCGCGCCGGCGCGACCACCGGCTCCGCACGCGCGGCCGCCGGCTCACCGGCGCCGCCGCAGCCGGTGCGCCTGCGCCTGGTCGCGCGTCGCACGCTGCCCGCGCCCGTCCAACTGCCTGCGGTCGCGGTCGTTCGCGGCCGACTGCTCGCGGCCGGCGGCCTGAGCGCCGCGGACTCCTCCGTCGACTCGATCCTCGCGGTGGCGGGACCGGACGTGCCGGCGCCGAGGGTCGTCGGCCGGCTTCCGCAGCCGGTGCACGACGCGGCTGCGGCCGGCTTGGGCCGGGACCTGCTGGTGCTCGGCGGCGGCTCGGCGAGCGGCCCGGTCGACGCGATCGTCGCGGCCGGCCCGAGTGGCCGCACGGCGCGGGTGGGTCGGCTGCCGGCGCCCTCCTCGGACATCGAGGCGGCCCGCGTGGGCGGCACCGTCTACGTGATCGGCGGATTCGACGGGGCCGCGCCGTCGCGCGAGGTGCTCGCCTTCACCCCCGGCCGGCCGGTGCGGCGCGCGGGCCTGCTTCCGCACGCGCTGCGCTACGCCGCCGTGGCGTCGGTCGGGCGGAGAATCCTGATCGCGGGCGGCACGGACGGCTCGAGCGCGCAGGCGGACGTCGTGAGCTTCGATCCGGCCGGCGGGCGCGCGCGCGTGATCGGCCGGCTGCCGGAGCCGCTGGCGCACGCCGCCGGCGCGGCGCTCGGCGGGAGATTCTACGTGCTGGGCGGCCGCGGCGACGCGGCCGCGGACGTGCGCCGCTCGATCCTCTCGGTGGATCCGGCCAGCGGGCGCGTCCGCGTCGCGGGCGAGCTCCCGGCCGCGCGCTCCGACGCCGGCGCGGCCTCGCTGGCGGGCCGGGTGTGGGTGATCGGGGGGCGAGATCGCTCCGGGGCCGCGAGCGCCGACGCATGGATGCTCGGGCCATGAGACACCTCGGGCCGTCCCTTCGCGCCCACCGGACGGCGCTCGCGCTGGCGGCGCTCCTCGGCCCCGCGTGGGTCCTGGCCGGCTGCGGCGACGCCGCGCCGCAGCGGACCGCTACCACGGCTGCGCGCGTGCCCGCCGCGGCACCGGTGCGGCTGCCGCCGCAGGCCCCAAGGATGGGGACGATTCCGCCGCCGCTCTCCAGCACGAACGTGTACGCGGCCGATCGCCCCGGGCGGCTCTCGCCGGTGGCGGCGCGCGCGCGGGCGCTCGTCTACGTGCCCGACACGAAGTCCGACCGCGTCGACGTGATCGACCAGCGCACGGGAAGCATCGTCGAGCGCTTCGCGGTCGGGCGCCTGCCGCAACACGTCACCCCGTCGTGGGACCTGCGCACCCTGTGGGTCAGCAACGACCAGGGGAACAGCCTCACGCCGATCGACCCGCGGACGGGCCGGCCGGGGCGCCCGGTCCCGGTGCTCGATCCCTACAACCTCTACTTCACGGCCGACGGGACGCGCGCGATCGTGGTGGCCGAGGCGCACCGGCAACTCGACTTCCGCGAGCCGCACACGATGCGCCTGCGCAAGACGCTTCCGGTCCCGGGATGTCCCGGCGTCGACCACATGGACTTCGCCGCCGACGGGCGGGAGGCGCTGGTGTCCTGCGAGTTCGGCGGCAACATGATCGTCGTGGACCTCGTGCACGAGCGGTTGGTGCGCGAGATCGGGTTGCGTTCCGGCGCGATGCCCCAGGACGTCAAGCTCTCGCCCGACGGCCGGACCTTCTACGTCGCCGACATGGCGTCCGGGGGCGTGTGGCTGATCGACGCCCGGACCTGGCGCGTGATTCGCTTCCAGCCCACGGGCGCGGGCGCCCACGGCCTCTATCCGAGCCGCGACGCCCACACCCTGTACGTCACCAACCGCGGGGAGGGGACGATCAGCCTCGTGTCCTTCCGGACGCGGCGCCCCTACCGGAAGTGGTCGATCCCGGGCGGCGGGAGCCCCGACATGGGAGGGCTCTCCGCCGACGGCCGGGTTCTATGGCTCAGCGGGCGCTACAACGCCGAGGTCTATGCGATCTCGACCCGTACGGGGCGCCTGCTGCGCCGCATCAAGGTCGGCGACGGGCCTCACGGCGTCTGCGTGTGGCCGCAGCCCGGGCGCTACTCGATCGGGCACACGGGCATCCTGCGCTGAGAGAGCCAACACACAAACAACATCGCGGGCGCCGCAAGGACGTACGATCGCCGGCAAAGGGCCTGGCGCCTGCCGGGCTCGCGAGTCCCGGGGGGAACGATGCCGACAGTGCTGGGTCACCACGACGTGACCGACACCGATCACTGGCTCGCCTCGCCGAAGCGCGAGGAGGTCTTCGGCTCCATGGGGATCACGAACATCCGAACGTTCGTGGATCCGTCGAACCCGAAGCGGGTGGCGGTGATGATGGACGTGCCGGACGTGGGTGCGCTGATGGAGGCCGTCGCGAGCCCGGGCCCGGAGATGGTCGAGGCGATGAGCCACGACGGCGTGATCCCCGAGACCCTCGTGATGCTGGTCGAGCGCTAGCGCCCGGCCCCGCCGGCACCGACAGGAGACGACCAAAGGAGAGACAGATGGCATACGCGATCGTGCACACGTTCCCGGGAGGGACGCAGGAGCAGTACGAGGCCTCGCTGGCCGCCGTTCATCCGGACGGGGGCCGCGGTTTCCCCGCCGGCCAGGTCTTCCACGCCGCCGGGCCCTCGGCCGACGGCTGGACGATCGTCGCCGTCCACGAGTCGCAGGAGTCGTGGGAGCGCTTCCGCGACGACGTGCTGATGCCGCGCATGTCGGCCGGGATCGACGGCGGCTTCGCCGCTCCGCCACAGGAGACGGCGTTCGAGGTGCGCAACCAGTCGACCGGATAGCTTCCCGTAGCGCCGCCTATGCAATGCTTAGGCGGTGAGGAAGGACCTCAGCCTCGGCGACGCCGCCCGAGCGCTCGGCGTCAGCGTCGACACGCTCCGGCGGTGGGACCGCTCGGGCAAGCTCGAGACGACGCGCGACGCGAGCAACCGGCGGCGCGTGCCGCGCCGCGAGGTCGAGCGCCTGACCGCGCGGCCGCCTAGGCACGCGGCCGGCGACGGGCTCTCGGCGCGAAACCGCTTCCCGGGGATCGTGCGCTCCGTCGAGGTCGACGGCGTGATGGCGCTGGTGGAGATCGAGGCCGGCCCGCACCGCGTGACGGCCGCGATCACGCGCGACGCCGTGGAGGAGCTCGGCCTCGCCGAGGGGGTCGCGGCCACGGCCGCCGTGAAGGCCACATCCGTGATGATCGAGCGGGCCGTCGAATGAGACCCGGCCGGGCGGCCGCGCCGCTCGCCGCCGCGGTGCTGCTCGTGGCGGCCGGATGCGGAGGCGGCTCGTCGCCGGGGAGCGCCGACGAGTCCAAGCCGTCGCTGACGGTGTCGGCCGCGGCCTCGCTGCAGAAGGCGTTCACCGCCTACGGCAAGCAGTTCCACGGCGCCCGGGCCAGGTTCTCCTTCGCGGGGTCCGACGAGCTCGCCGCCCAGATCGAGCAGGGAGTCAAGCCCGACGTCTACGCGGCCGCGAGCACCGAGCTCCCGGAGCGCCTCTACCGCAAGGGGCTGGTCTCAAAGCCGGTCGTGTTCGCGGGCAACCGGCTCGTGCTGGCGGTCCCTTCGGGGAGCGCGAAGGTCACCTCGCTCGCCGCCGTCGAGAAGGCGGGAACCTCTCTGGCGATCGGCTCCGCGTCCGTGCCCGTGGGCTCCTACACGCGCAAGGTCCTGGACAACCTCCCCGCGGCCGAGCGCAAGGCGATCCTCGCCAACGTGCGCTCCGAGGAGCCCGACGTCGCGGGGATCGTGGGCAAGTTGGCCCAGGGCGCCGTTGACGCGGGCTTCGTGTACGTGAGCGACGTCCGCGGGAGCGGCGGGAAGCTGCGGGCGATCGAGTTGCCGGCGGACTTCCAGCCCTCGGTCGCCTACGGCGCGGCCGTCGTGAAGGGCACAAGGCTTTCCGAGCAGGCGAAGGCGTTCATCGACGGGCTCGTCTCCGGCGCCGGCCGGCGGGCGTTGCGAGCCGCGGGCTTCGAGCCCCCGCCCCCGGGTTGAGCCGTCCCGGCTGGTTCCCGATCCTGCTCACCGGGGCGCTCGCGCTCGCGCTCTGCTTCCTCGCGCTGCCGATCGTCGCGATCTTCGTCGACACGGGCCCGGGCGAGCTGATCTCGAGCCTCGGCGACGAGGGCGCGCGCGAGGCGCTGCGGCTGAGCCTCGAGTGCAGCGCGATCGCGGTGGGCCTGATCGTCCTTGTCGGGACCCCGGCGGCCTACATGCTCGCGACTCGCCGCTTCCGCGGCCGCGCAGCGCTGGTGACCCTGGTCGAGCTTCCGCTCGTGCTCCCGCCTGCGGTCGCCGGGATCGGACTGCTCGCCGCGCTCGGCCCGCGCGGAGTGCTGGGCGGCGCGCTCGCGGACACGGGGATCGAGCTCGTGCTGACGACCGCCGGCGTGGTCGTCGCGCTCACGTTCGTCTCGGCGCCCTTCTTCATCCGCCAGGCGCAGTCCGCCTTCGAGGCGCTCGACGGCGCCTGGCTCGACGCCTCGCGCACGCTCGGCGCGAGCGAGGGGCGCACGTTCCTGCGCGTCGCGATCCCGGCCGCTGGGCCGGGGCTGCTCTCGGGGCTCGCGCTCGCCTGGGGAAGGGCGCTCGGGGAGTTCGGCGCGACGCTGATGTTCGCCGGGTCGTTCCGCGGCGTGACCCAGACCGTGCCGCTCGCGATCTACGAGCGCTTCTCCACCGACTTCACCTCTGCGCTCGCGCTCTCGGCGGTGCTGGTGGCGGTCTCGGGCGCGCTGCTCCTGTCGGTCAAGCTGCTCAGCGGCACGGCCTGGCTCGGCGGTGCTGCGCGTTGAGGCCCGGGCGCGGCTCGGAGCGTTCTCGCTCGACGTCGCGCTCACGGTTCCGGCCGGGGCGTGCGTGGCGCTCGCGGGACCGTCGGGCGCGGGGAAGACGTCGCTGCTGCGCGTCGTCGCCGGGCTCGCGCGGCCGGAACGAGGGCTCGTAGCCTGCGGCCAGGAGACGTGGCTCGACACCAGGCGCGGGATCGACCTGCCGCCGGAACGGCGGCGCTGCGGGTACGTCTTCCAGGAGTACGCGCTCTTCCCGCACCTGCGGGCGTGGCAGAACGTCGCCTACCCGCTGCGCGAGCTGCCCAGGGGCGAGCGCCGCCGCCGTGCGCTGTGGTTGCTCGACCGCTTCGGCCTCGGCGACCTGGCCGACGCCCGTCCCCGGACGCTCTCCGGCGGAGAGCGCCAGCGCGTCGCGCTCGCTCGCGCGCTGGCGCGCCGGCCCGCCGCGCTGCTGCTCGACGAGCCGCTCTCGGCGCTCGACCCGCGAACGCGTGCCGCGGCCGGCAGGGAGATCGGCGCGGTCCTGCGCGAGTCGGGCGTTCCCGCGCTGCTCGTCACCCACGACTTCGGCGAGGCGGCGCTGCTCGCGACGACCGTCGGCGTGATCGACGGCGGGCGCGTGGTCCAGATCGGCGATCCGGCGCAGCTCGCCGCGCGGCCCGCGTCGCCGTTCGTGGCCGACCTGACCGGCGCGGTCGTGCTCTCGGGCGTCGCGCGCCGCGGCGAGGAGGGGCTCACGCTGGTCGCGCTCGACGGCGGCGGGAGCGTCGCCAGCACGGATCCGGGGCAGGGTCCGGTGGCGGTCAGCGTGTTCCCCTGGGAGATCTCGATCGCGCCCGCGGACGCCCCCCGCGGCGGGTCGGCACTCAACCACCTGGCGGTCGAGGTGACCTCGGTCACCGCCGTCGGCAACCGGATTCGCCTGGGACTCGCCGCGCCGCAGCCGCTGGCAGCCGAGATCACCGGAGCGTCGGCCGCGCAGCTCGGCCTGGCGCCCGGCGCGCGGGTCGTCGCGAGCTGGAAGGCGACCTCGACCCGCCTGCTTCCGCGCTGACGGGGGCGCTCAGGCGCCCGCGAAGCGCTCGCGCAGCTCGGTCTTCCTCCACTTGCCGGTGGCGGTCCGCGGGATCGCGTCGACCACCTCGAAGCGCTCCGGGAGCTGCCAGCGGGCGAAGTCGCGGGCGAGGTGCTCGCGGAGCGCCTCGTCGGTCGGCCGCTGCCCGCCGGCGAAGACGACGACGGCCAGCGGGCGCTCGCCCCAGCGCTCGTCCGGGACCGCGATCACCGCGGCCTCGGTCACGGCGGGGTGCGCCATCAGCAGGTTCTCCAGCTCGACCGAGCTGATCCACTCGCCGCCGGACTTGACGAGATCCTTCGCGCGGTCGCGGATCCGCAGGCAGCCGCGACCGTCGATCGTGACGATGTCGCCGGTCTGGAACCAGCCGTCGCCGGTGAACTTCTCGGCGCCCTCGCCGCCGTGGTAGGCGGCGGCGACCCACGGCCCGCGGATCTCGAGCTCGCCCAGCGAGGAGTCGTCCCAGCCGACCAGCTCGCCGTCGTCGTCGCGAGCCCGGATCTCGACCAGCGGCACGGCGATCCCCTGGCGGGCGCGGTAGGAGTAGCGCTCGTCGTCCGTGCGCTCCTCGCCGGGGCCGAGTGGGTGGCAGACGGTTCCGAGCGGACTCGTCTCGGTCATCCCCCAGGCCTGGACCACGCGCAGCCCGTGCGCGTCGAAGCCGCGCAGCAGGCTCTCCGGCACCGCCGCTCCGCCGACGACGAGCGTGCTCAGGGCGCCGAGGTCCCAGCGATCGGGCTCCGCATCGAGCGCCGCGAGCATGCTCATCCAGACCGTCGGGACCCCGGCCGTCATCGTCACGCGCTCGGAGGAGAGCAGGCCGAGCACGCTCTCGGCGTCCAGGTGAGGGCCGGGGAGCACCAGGGCCGCCCCCGCGAGCGCGGCGGCGTAGGGCAGTCCCCACGCGTTCGCGTGGAACATCGGGACGACGGGCAGGACCGCGTCCCGGCTCGAAACGCCGAGCGCGTCGGGCAGTCCGACGGCGAGCGCGTGCAGGACCGAGGACCGGTGCGAGTACGCCACGCCCTTGGGCCGCCCGGTGGTGCCCGACGTGTAACACATGGCCGCCGCGGAGCGCTCGTCCAGCTCCGGCCACGCGAGCGGCTCGGCGCCGGCGACCAGGTCCTCGTAGGCGATCGCGCCCTCGGGCGCGGGCTTGCCGTGGGAGACGACGATCACGTGCTCGATCCCGCTGCTCGCACGGAAGCCCTCCAGGATCTCGAGCAGCGTCTCGTCGACCACGATCGCGCGGTCGCCCGCGTGCGCGGCGATGTAGGCGAGCTCGTGCGGGTGCAGGCGCGGGTTCAGCGTGTGCAGCACGGCGCCGGAGCACGGCACGGCGAAGTACAGCTCGAGGTGCTCCGCCTGGTTCCACAGGAGCGTCGCCACGCGCTCTCCCTGCTCGATGCCCAGTCCCCGCAGGCCGGCGGCCAGCCGGCGGGCGCGGCCGAGCGCGGTCGCGTAGTCCGTGCGCTCGACCTCGCCGCCGGGCCGCCTGGTCACGATCGCGCGCTCGGGGTGGAAGCGCTCGGCGCGCTGCGCCACCGCGGTCAGCGTCAGCGGGTACTCGTCCATCATCAGCCCTCGCATTGGCGCACCGTACCGGTCGCGGCCGGCCCGATCAGCCCAGCTCGGCGGCGAGCGCCCGCACCCGGCGGTCGATCTCGTCGCGGGTCGTGCGCACAGCCTCCAGGCCCTGGCCCGCCGGGTCGGGCAGATCCCAGTCGAGGTGGCGCTTGCCGGGGAGCCAGGGACACGCGTCGCCGCAGCCCATCGTCACGACGACGTCCGCGCGCCCGGCGAGCTCCGGCGTGAGGCGCCGCGGGCGGCGGCCGGAGATGTCGATGCCCAGCTCGGCCATCGCCTCGACGACGACGGCGTGCGGCGCGCCGTCCGGGTCGGCGAGGCTCCCGGCGCTCTCGGAGGTGTGCCGGCCGTCCGCCGCGCGGTCGAACAGCGCGCGGCTCATCTGCGAGCGGCCCGCGTTGTGCAGGCAGACGAAGAGGACGTGGCTCATCCCGGCTCTCCCCCCGGCGGGGTGCGGTCGGCCCGGACGAGCTGGTAGGCGAACGCTCCGAGTGCCGCGCCCGCGATCGGTCCGGCGACATAGACCCAGAAGTCGGTCCACGTCCCGGACGCGAGAGCCGGGCCGAACGACCGCGCGGGGTTCATCGAGGCGCCGGTGATCGGTCCCCCGAAGAGCGCATCCAGGCCCACGGCGCCTCCGATCGCGAGCGCCGCCGCCGCGCCGACCGCGCGGGTGTCGGTCGCCACGGCGACGATCACGAACATCAGGATCGCGCTGAGCAGCGCCTCGTACGCGAAGGCGCTGCCGGCGCCGACGGACGGCACGGTCGCGCCGAGCCTCCCCGGCTTGCCCGGCCACAGGGCGAGCAGCGCGAACGCGGCCGCGGTGGCGCCCGCGAGCTGGGCGCCGACGTACGCCGCCGCGTCGCGACGCGGGAAGTGGCGGGTCAGCGTGAAGGCCAGCGTCACGGCCGGGTTGACGTGCGCTCCCGAGAGGTGGCCGGTCGCGTAGACCATGACCATGATGACCAGCGCGAAGGCGAGCGCGATTCCCACGGCGCCGAGCGTCCCGCCGCGTGCCGAGTCGGCGACGATCGCGCCGCAGCCGGCGAAGACGAGCGCGAAGGCGGCGAAGGCCTCCGCGGCCGCGCGGCGCGCGAGTCCGGGGCGCTGGTCGGGCACGGCGGCGATGCTATCCATTGACAACCGTCTACTCAATCGATATATGTATATAGATGCCTGTCGATCTGGAGCTCGCGCCCAAGACCAAGCGCCCGGCCGGAGCGCCGTGCTGCGAGCCGGTGGTCTACCCGGACGTGCAGCGCGAGCAGGCGGTGCGGATCGCGGCGATCGCGAAGGCGCTCGGGGACCCGATCCGCCTGCAGCTCGTCGACGTGCTGCGCAGGCACGCCGGCAAGGTCTGCGTCTGCGAGCTGGTCCCGCTCTTCGACGTCTCCCAGCCGACGCTCTCGCATCACCTGCGCAAGCTGCGCGAGGCGGGGATCGTCGCCTCCGAGCGCCGCGGCCTGTGGGCCTACTACTACGTCGTCCCCGATTCCCTGGAGGAGATCTCCGCATGGCTGAGATGACCACCGCCTGCTGCTCGACCGAGGCGCAGGAGACGTGCTGCGATCCCGCCGACAAGGCCTCCTGCTGCGGCGAGGCCGCGGCCGGCTCCCCCTGCGGCTGCGCGGAGGGGGGCGAGGACGTCTGGGCGGAGGTGCGCGAGCGCTACGCCGCCGCCGCCCGCGCGGCGTCCGCCGTGGAGGCGGGGGCCGTGCCCGCCGCGACCGCCGCCGCGCCGTTCGGCGCCTCCCTCTACGGCGACGAGTCCGAAGGGGCCCCGCCCGCGGCGGTCGGCGCCTCGCTGGGCTGCGGGGTGCCGACCGCGGTCGCCGGCCTGCGCCCCGGCGAGACGGTCCTGGACCTCGGCTCGGGGGCCGGCGCGGACGTGCTCATCAGCGCGCGGCGGGTCGGCCCCGGGGGCGAGGCGATCGGGCTCGACATGACGCCCGAGATGCTCGCGCTCGCGCGCCGCAACGCGGCCGCGGCCGGCGTGGCCAACGCGCGCTTCCTGGAGGGCGAGATCGAGCGCATCCCGCTGCCCGACGCGAGCGTCGACGTCGTGATCTCCAACTGCGTCATCAACCTCTCCGCCGACAAGCCGCGGGTGCTGGGTGAGGTCGCGCGGGTGCTGCGCCCCGGCGGCCGTCTCGCGGTCTCCGATGTCGTCGCCGACGAGGACATGGACGCGGCGACGCGCGCCGACATGGACGCCTGGACCGGCTGCATCGCGGGCGCGCTGACCCGCGCGACCTACGCGGCGGCGCTCTCCGGTGCGGGCCTCGAGGACGTCGAGATCCGCGAGACCCACCGCGTCCATGCCCACGCCGGGTCGGCGATCATCCGGGCGCGCAAGCCGGAATGACCGCGGGCGACATCCAGCTCAACGACCCGCAGACGCTCTACCGGCGCTGGGAGGACTCGCAGTGGTCGCCGTTCGCGATCGACCTCGCGCCCGACGCGCGCCAGTGGAGCGAGATGGAGGCCGGCGGCGAGCGCGATCTCGTGCTCTACGTGCTGTCCTCGCTGATGGTCGCCGAGGAGCGGATCACGACCAAGTTCTCGGGCCTGGTCGGCGCGCACGGCAGCGAGGAGGAGGCCACGTTCCTTGCCACCCAGCAGGTGGACGAGGCGCGGCACATGCAGTTCTACGCGCGATTCCAGGACGAGGTCGTCGCCTCTCCGGCGACGGTCGCCGCCCACGTCGAGCGCTCGCGGGAGCGGGTCACCGACGGCTTCCGGCGGCTCTTCGACGTCGCGCTGGTGGACTACCACGAGCGCCTCGTCGGGGCACCCGCCGACCCCGCCGCCAAGCTGCGCTTCGTCACGCTCTACCACCTGATCCTCGAGGGCACCCTCGGGCTCACGACCTTCAAGTTCGCCACCGACCACCTGAACCGCTCCTCGCTGCTGCCCGGGTTCGTCGAGGGCTACGGCCGGATCCATCACGACGAGACGCGGCACATCGGCTACGGCGTCTGGTTCCTGCGTGAGTCCGTGCGGTCCGATCCCGCCGCCGGCGAGGTGGTCCGCGAGACGCTGCGCGAGCTGCTTCCGGCGGTCGCCGAGTCGCTCGCGCCCCCAGGCCGTGACGGCGCCCGCGACTTCTCCGCGCTCGGGGCGAGCGCCGAGGAGATCCGCGACTTCGCGCTCGGCGGCCTCACGCGCCGCCTCGACATCGTGGGAGTGCCGCTGTCGACGCTGTGAGCGGGCGGTGGCCGCTGCGCGCCCGGCGGATCAGCCGCGCCCGCCGGCGGCGCGGGGGAGCAGCAGCGTGCGGCTCGTCGCGACCATCCAGGCCTCGAGCCGGTCGAGCGGCCAGCCGTATCCGTCGCGCAGGACGATGGCGAACCTGATGTCGGACACGGCGGCGAGCGTCTGGACCGCGTCGTCCGGGTCGAGCGCCGGGTCGAGCGCGTCGAGGCGGCGGAGCATGCCCACGATCCCGCGCGCGCCCTCGACGTGGCGCCGGCTGCCCTCGGCGAGCACGGCCGCGAGCTCGGGCTCCGCCGTGGCGCCGGTGACCAGCGCGTGGACGATGTCGCCACAGCGCTCGAGGATCGAGCGCGTGATGCGGGCCGGCGCCGCCGCCAGCTCCTCCGGATCTCCGGACTCGGCCGCCGCCCGGGCTATCCCGGTGATGTCCGCCTCGCTGTCGATCAGGTCGTTCAGCCGCGAGACGAGCGCCTGCTTGGAGCCGACGCTGTCGTACACGGTCTGGGCCGAGACGCCCGCGGCGCGCGCGATCTCGCGCACGCTCGTGCGGGCGTAGCCGCGCTCGGCGAACAGCCGCCGCGCCGCGCGCAGGATCTCGTCGCGGGTCAGCTGCGCGCGGCGCTCGCGCAGGCTCGGGGAGTCGCGGGAGGTCTCGGGTGTGGTCATTGACTTGACAAGTGTTCCAGTAAACTGATAGTCGTTCTGATTAGTGGACACAGATACTACTGAACGGGGGGAGAGATGTCCGCAACGCTCACATCCGCGAATCGCGGCCACCAAGCCGCGAATCCGCGCGCGATCCGGGGGCTCGGCGACCTGAGCGCTCGCCTGGCCGGTCTTGGCGCCGTCGGCTTCGCCGCCGTGGTCCTGCTCCAGAACGTCGTGCGCGGTGGCACCGCGCCGGCGAACGACGCCTCGGCGGCCGACGTGCTGGCCCACTACGCCGACGACCGCGCGACGACCTACCTGCTCGTCGCGACCTTCGTCCTGAGCGGCGTCGGTCTCGCCCTGTTCCTCGGCGGTACGCTGCCCCGACTGCTCGACGGCGAGCGCCCGGGGTGGGCCCTCACCGGCGCGGTCGGCGCTGTCGGGATCATGGCGATGTTCGCCGTCGTGGTCGCGGCCGAGCAGGCGCTGTCGATCGTCGCCACGGGAGATCGCCCGGACCTCGGCGCGATCAGCGCGCTCTGGGCCTTTCACAACAGCGCGTTCACCGTGCTCTACCTGTCGCTGGCCGTGGCGCTGCTCGGGCTCTCGCGGGCGGGCGTGGCCGCCGGGCTGACGCCGCGCGCGTTCGAGCGCGTGGCACCGGTCGGCGCCGGGCTGCTGCTGGCCGGCGCGATCACCGGCCCGTCGATCGCCGCGGGTGATGCGATGGCCGTCTTCGCGCTGTCGTTCATCGGCTTCGCCGTCTGGCTCGGCTTCCTGGTCTCGACCGGGCTGCGCCTGGTTCGCGGCGATCGGAGCGCGTCATGAGCGCCATCGCGCACGAGCGAGGCCCTGCCGCGACCGCGAGCCCCGACGGCTACCCGCGCACGATCGACAACGGCGCCGGGGAGCGGCTGACGTTCCTGCGCCGCGTGCCCGACCCCGCGGGCGATCGTCTCGAGGTCGAGAACCTCGTGGCGCCCGGCAGCGGACCGCCGATGCACGTGCACCACCACCAGGAGGAGGCGCTGACCGTGCAGGAGGGCCGGATCGCCTACCAGCGTCCCGGCGAGCCTCCGCGATTCGCCGGGGTCGGCGCGACCGTCTCCTTCGCGCCCGGCGAGCCGCACCGGTTCTGGAACCCGGGGCAGGACGACCTCCGCGTGTCGGGCTACCTGCGTCCGGCCGACAACGCCGAGTTCCTCCTGACCGCGCTCTACCGGTCCCAGCGCGAGCGCGGAGGGGGCCGGCCGGGCATGCTCGACGTGGCGTTCCTCTCGACGCGGTACCGCAGCGAGATGGGCATCCTGGACGGCCCCGCGGCGGTGCGGCGGCTCGCGCTGCCGCTGCTCGCGGTGGCCGGACGACTGCTGGGTCGCTACCGGCGCTACGCGGACGCGCCCGAGCCCATCCGGCGTTGAGGGAGGGCCTCGGCCCCGGGGCCGGGGGCCTCGTTGACCGGACGTGAGACCCTGATCGCAATCCGTGTCGATTTCGGCGAGGCTCGTTCGACGCATCGACAGAAGGCCGATTCCCACCCAGGAGGCACCCGATGCGATTCATGGTCATGGTCAGGGCTACCGCCGAGAGCGAGGCCGGAGAGCTGCCCGGCACGGAGTTGCTGGAGGCGATGAACGCCTACAACGAGGAGCTGGTGAAGGCGGGCGTCATGCTGGCCGGCGAGGGGCTGCAGCCGAGCTCGAAGGGCGCGCGCGTTCGCTTCGACGGTGCGGCACGGACGGTGCTCGACGGCCCGTTCACCGAGACCAAGGAGCTGATCGCCGGCTTCTGGCTGTGGGAGGTCCGCTCGCTGCAGGAGGCGCTCGAGTGGGTGAAGCGCTGCCCGAACCCGATGGAGGGCGTCTCGGAGATCGAGATCCGCCAGGTCTTCGAGGCCGAGGACTTCGGCGAGAGCCTGACCCCGGAGCTGCGCGAGGCGGAGGAGCGCCTGCGCGCGCAGGTCGAGGGCGCCGGGTAGCCGGACGGCGGGCGTGGGCGCCGCGGGCCCGCGCGCTGCGGAACCCCTAGATCGACCGGTCGCCGTAGAGCGACCGCAACCAGATCGTCAGCAGGACGTCGACCAGCCCCGAGGAGTCGGGCCGCTCCCCGCGGCCCAGCTTCTGCGAGAGGTAGCGCTCCGTCAGCCACGTGAGCGCCTCGGCGGTCGGATCCGGGTCCACCGCGAGCGCGCGTCCCGCGCGCTGCTCCTTGCGGATGTGGTCGGCGGCCGCGTCGGCGAAGCGCCGGACGAGGCCGAGGTAGGCGCGCTCGACGTCGGCGTCGTCGGTCGCGGCGTCGGCCACCGCCCTGAGGACCGGGCCGTGGCGGCTGTAGACGGCGACCACGCCCTCGAGCGCGCGGCGCGCGCTCGAGACCGGATCGCTCTCGTCGCGGTACCAGTGGCCGGCGGCGTCGAAGAGCTCGTCGCCGATCGTTCCCACCACGCGCAGGATCACGTCGTTGCGGTCGCGGAAGTGGACGTAGAAGGAGGGGCGCTTGAGCCCCGTCTCGCGCATGATCGCGTCGACCGTCAGCTCGTGGAAGGGGCGCTCGCGCAGCACCTTGTCGGCCGCGGCGACGATCTCGCGCTCGGACTCCGCGGGACTCTGCGGCTTGCGCCTGACCGGAGCGGTGGGGGGCATCGCGCCGGATCCTAACGGATCGCTGACGGTATGTCATTGACATGATGTCATTCGCGCTGATAGGGTCGTCGCCATGACCACGAGCCGCCGTCGCAGCATCACCGAGACGCACGAGCGCATCGCCCAGCTGGGCTGGGACAACCGCTACTTCGAGCCCGCGGCGAAGTACCCGACGCGCTACCGGTTCCCGAACCGCGCGAAGGACCCGATGAAGCACATCATGCGCGAGTACCTGCCGATGGAGCTGGAGAAGGACGAGCGCGTCTACGGAGGTCAGGACGCTGCGGTGCGCGCCGACATGCCGAACAAGGCGCACGCGCGCTGGCTGGAGATCCTCAAGCCCTTCATCAACGTCACCAACTACGCGGAGATCGCGGCCGGTCGCAGCATGTCGATGCTGATGAGCGCGGTGCCGAACAACGAGCTGCGCAACGGCTACCACGTGCAGTTCGTCGACGAGCTGCGCCACACGGGCATGCAGATGAGCCTCGCCCGCTGGTACGCGAAGCACGTCCCGGACCCCGCCGGCTGGAACCTCGGCCCGAAGGCGTTCCCGAACTCGCCGCTGACGAACCCCGGGTTCAACATGCTCTCGCACTTCATGGTCGGCGACCCGATCCAGTGCGCGTTCACGCTCCAGGTCGTGGCCGAGACCGCGTTCACGAACGTCGTCTTCGTGGCGCTGCCCGACGTCGCGGCGCGCAACGGGGACTTCACCCTTCCGACCACCTACCTGTCGGTCCAGTCCGACGAGGCCCGCCACATCTCCAACGGGTACGCGACACTGCTCACCGTGCTGCAGGACGACCACAACGCGCCGCTGATCGAGCGCGACCTGCAGCAGGCGTTCTGGATCAACCACGCCTACCTCGACACGTTCGCCGGCGTGGTCATGGAGTACTTCTCCCGCGACCGCTCCGATCCGGAGTCCTACCTCGACAAGTGGGACCGCTGGGTGCGCGACGACTGGTACCGGGCCTACGTGCTGAAGCTCGGCAAGCTGGGCCTGCAGATCTCGCCGGAGATCTTCGAGCGCGCCCGCGAGCGCATCGTCAAGGGCGTCCACCACCGCTCGGCGATGCTCGGATTCTCGAGCTGGCCGCTGAACTACTGGCGCTTCGACCCGCTCGACGAGCGCGACTTCGAGTGGTTCGAGCGCAAGTACCCCGGCTGGTACGCGCAGTACGGCGCCTTCTGGGAGGCCTACCGCGAGTCGACCGATCCCGGCGGCGGCTTCCTCCCGATGCAGTTGATGAACCTCGCGCCGCCGTTCTGCTGGACGTGCCAGATGCCCTCGATGATCGAGGAGGATCTCTGCCACCGCGAGGTTGACGGCCGCACCCGCTTCTACTGCTCGAAGGAGTGCCGCTGGTTGGACGAGTCGAACCCGGGCCGCTACACCGGCGACCGCAACTACTTCGACCGCTACCACGGCTGGGAGCTCTCGAAGGTCGTCGAGGACCTGGGCTTCGTGCGCAGCGACGGCGTGACGCCGA
Source organism: Solirubrobacteraceae bacterium (assembly GCA_046330255.1). GTDB lineage: Bacteria > Actinomycetota > Thermoleophilia > Solirubrobacterales > Solirubrobacteraceae > JBBSBL01. The sequence goes on along the minus strand of JAXLTC010000002.1, from coordinate 1,016,552 downwards.
TCGCGCAGCCCCACCTGCGGGACGAGCGGCGCTGGACGCTCGAGGACCTGCGCCGGCACGACCTCGAGATCGTCAGCCCGAACATCCGCAAGGCCCAGGAGCTCGGCCTCCCGAGCGGCGACTGGTCGGGAACGCCCGCCCCCGAGGCCCCGAAGCTCGAGGTGCCCGCTTGAGCCCGCGGGTGACGTTCCAGCCGATCGGCGAGACGATCGACTGCTCCAGCGACGAGTCGGTCCTCGACGCGGCGTTCCGGCAGGGCTACAACCTGGCCTACGGCTGCCGCGAGGGCCAGTGCTCGGCGTGCAAGTGCTTCCTGATGGAGGGCGAGGTCGCGCTGAAGCCGTACTCGACGTTCGCGCTCTCGGAATCCGAGGAGGCCAACGGGTACTCGCTGATGTGCCGGGCGATGCCCGAGCAGGACCTGGTCGTCGAGCTGCTGCACTACGACCCCGACGCCTACCGCCTCGAGCATGCGATCCGGGAGGGGCGGGCGGAGGTCGTCGCGGTCGAGTCGCTGACCCACGACATCACCCGCCTGCACATGCGTGTGCTGGAGCCGGAGGACTTCTCCTTCAAGCCCGGCCAGTACGTCGACCTCCACGTCCCCGAGGCCGAGGGCGTGACGCGCTCGTTCTCGCTCGCGAACGTCCCGGGCGACAGCCACATCGAGCTGATCATCAAGCGCTATCCCGGCGGCAAGCTGTCGGGAATGCTCGACGGCCGGATCAAACCGGGGGACGAGATCGCCTTCACCGGCCCCTACGGCGTCTTCCACCTGCGCGGCGGCGATGCCCCGATCCTGATGATCGCCGGCGGCTCGGGAATGGCCCCGGTCCTCTCGCTGCTGCGCCGGCTCGCGGCGGAGCGCAGCGAGCGCCCGGTGCGCTTCTTCTACGGGGCACGGACCGAGGCGGACCTCTTTCACGTCGAGCTGGTCGAGGCGCTGGGGCGCGACCTCGCGGACTTCCGCTTCACGCCGGTCCTCTCGGAGGGCGACGGCGGCCGCTTCGTGCACGACGCGGTCGACGAGTTCCTCGCCGCGGGGGAGCTAGAGGGGCCCGAGGTCTACATGTGCGGACCGCCGCCCATGATCGAGGCCGCGGAGGAGATGCTGACCGCCAAGCACAAGCTCGACGGCCAGCGGATCCACAGCGACAAGTTCACGACCTCCGCCGAGGCCGGCGGCGAGGACGCGCAGGCCGGCCCGAGCGCGCCGGTCAAGCGCTTCGAGCGCGGCGCCGGGCAGCCGGCCGGCGACGACGCCGAGCGGCGGTTCCAGTGGTACGAGCCGAGCAGGCGTCGCGCGACGCTCTATGAGGACGTGACGGTCGACACCCAGCCATCGATCCACCGCCACCTGCGGCGCGGCTGGCCGATGCACTTCGAGGACGGCCGCGGGATCTGGTGGGACGACTCCACAGCCCTGCGCTCCTCCGACTGGTTCGCGTTCCGCGACCCGGCCGGGCAGTGGGAGCGTCCCTACTACCAGCGCGGGAGCGCCGCGGAGAGCCAGATCGAGAACGCGATCGCCTCGGCGCGGGCCGAGGGGGTGCTGGAGGACTTCACGCCCGAGTGGATCGAGTTCCTGCGCACCTACCTGCAGGTGCCCGCGTATGTCGAGCACGGGCTCTGGTTCGCGACCGCCACCGCGGCCCGCGACTGCCTCTCGGACTCGATCACCGCCTGCGTCGCGCTGCAGGCGGCGATGAAGCAGCGCTCCGCGCAGGCCGTCGTTCTCTACGCGATGGACCTCGAGGAGCACCACGGCCCGTTGCCGATCGAGGAGGCGCGCGAGCGCTTCCTGTCGGAGCCCGCGTGGCAGCCGGCGCGGCGCTACGTGGAGCGACTCGCCACGGTCGAGGACTGGGGGGAGCTCATCGTCGCGGCGAACGTCTGCTTCGAGCCGCTGGCCGGGAACCTGCTGCGACGCGACCTCGGCATCCGCGCCGCCGCGCGCAACGGAGACACCGTCACCCCCGTGCTCTCCCGCGTGGCGGCGCAGGAGTGGGAGTGGGCTCGCGACTGGACGGTGGCCTTCGTCCGTTTCGCGTGCGAGGACGAGCACCACGGCGCGGAGAACCGCTCGCGGGTCGAGGGCTGGATCCGGCAGTGGCTGCCCGACGCCCTCGATGCCACGCTCGCGCTGCGCGCGATCGCGGAGCGCCTGCCGGTCGGGATCGACGTCGAGCGGGCCTCAGAGAACGTGCGCGGCGACGCGGCGGCGCTGTTCGCCGACTGCGGCCTGCCGGAGCTCGCCGGGCTGGTCGGCCAGGAAGCCCGAGCGCCGGAGGCCGCGGCGCCCGAGCCCAAGCGCCGCAAGCGCAGGCCGCAGTCGCCGCGCCGGCGCGCGCCCGCGCCCGAGCCGGCACCCGCCGGGTCGGACGGCGGCGAGACCTACGACTACGTCGGAATCGTGATGGCGAAGAGCGCCGAGGGCGACGCCGTCGCCGAGATCCTCGGCCGTCGCGAGGACATCGTCGTGCACGAGCAGGCCGCGTTCTGGGACATCCGCGCGAAGGACCGTCTCGTGATCCCCTACGACGAGGTCGGCGAGGAGCTCGGCTACGAGATCGACGCCTACACGATCCAGCACGAGATGTCGACGCACTACGGCCGGATGGTGGCCGCCGACGAGGCGCTGATGCTCTTCTCCGACCCGACGGAGGCGATGGAGCACCTGATGTCATGAGGGAGCGCGCGCGCCGGCTCGCGAGAAGCGCCCTGCGGCGGGGCGACCGCCACCTCGCCCACCTCGACCGCGGCGTCGCGCGGCGGGCGCTGCTGGCGGCCCTGCCGCGGGCCATGCCGACGCAGTTCGTCCCGGCCGCGGCCGACGGGTTCGACGGGACCATCGCCCTCTGCATCCGGTCGCGGAACGGCGGCCCGCCGGCGCGCTACGAGATCCGGGTTGCGCACGGCCGCTGCACGGTTCGTCGCGTGGCCGTCCCGGCGGCCGGGACGACCATCACCGTCGCCGGGTCGGACCTCGTCCGCCTCGCCGGCGGGGCCGCGGCCTGGCCCCGCCTGCTCGGAGAGGGCCGGCTCGAGATCGAGGGCGACCCGTTCGTCGCGCTGCGCTTCCCCGCGCTCTTCGGATTGGCGGCCGCGGCGTGAGCGCCGGGCGCTTCGACTACGACTGGCTCGTGGTCGGCTCCGGCTTCGGCGGGAGCGTCTCGGCGCTGCGCCTGTCCGAGAAGGGGTACTCCGTGGGCGTGCTGGAGTGCGGGCGCCGCTACGCGGACCACGAGTTCGCGAAGAGCACGTGGGACGTCCGGCGCTACTACTGGATGCCGCGACTCGGCATGAAGGGCATCCTGCGGATGTCGCTCTTCAAGGACGTGCTCGTGGTGAGCGGCTGCGGCGTCGGAGGCGGCAGCCTGGGCTACGCGAACACGCTGTACGTGCCTCCGAAGACGTTCTTCCGGGACCCGCAATGGGAGGGGCTCGCCGACTGGGAGACCGAGCTCGCTCCCCACTACGACGAGGCGCAGCGCATGCTCGGCGTCACGACCTACGACCGCGACGATCCGGCCGGCCTGCTGCTGCGCGACTTCGGCGAGAGCATCGGCGTCGGAGACAGCTACCGCCGCACGCCCGTCGGCGTCTTTCTCGGCGAGCCCGGCAGGACGGTCGCCGACCCGTACTTCGGCGGGGAGGGCCCCGAGCGGACGGGCTGCAGGCGCTGCGGGCGGTGCATGGTCGGCTGCCCGCACGGAGCCAAGAACACGCTCGTGAAGAACTACCTCTGGTTCGCCGAGAAGCTCGGCGCGCGCGTGATGCCGGAGCGCACGGTGGTCGACATCCGCCCGCTCGGGCGCGGCGACGGCAGCGACGGCTACGCGGTCACGAGCGAGCGCTCCGGGGCGTGGCTGCGCAAGCGGCGCCGCACGCAGACCGCGCGCGGGGTCGTGCTGGCGGCGGGCGCGCTCGGCACGAACCTGCTCCTCCAGCGCTGCCGGCTGGGCGGCTCGCTGCCCGCCGTCTCGGCGCGGCTGGGCGAGCTCGTGCGGACCAACAGCGAGGCGATCCTCGCCGTCACCGCGCCCGACGGCGCCCCGGGCTTCGATGACGGCGTCGCGATCGGCTCGAGCATCTATCCCGACGAGAGCACGCACATCGAGCCGGTCATCTACGGCCGCGCCGGGGATTCGATGAGCGGCCTCTTCACGCTGCTCGTGGGGGGCGGGAGCCGCGTCACCCGGCCGTTGAGGCTCCTGGCGCAGATGCTGCGGCATCCGGGGCGCTTCGCGCGCTCGCTCTCGCCCAGGGGATGGTCGCGCCGCTCGTTCACCGTCCTGGTGATGCAGACGCTCGACAACGCGATCGCGCTGCGCCCGCGGCGCGCGCGCCGGTCGGGCCGCGTGACGCGCCTGCAGACCGAGCAGGACGCGACCAAGCCGAACCCTACGTTCATCCCGATCGCGAACGAGGCGACGGCCTGGATGGCGGACCGCGTCGGCGGGCTCGCGCAGAGCAGCATCTTCGAGGCGCTCGGGAACATCCCGTCGACCGCCCACATCCTCGGCGGCGCGGTGATCGCTCCGGACGCGGAGCGCGGGGTCGTCGATGCGCGGCAGCGGGTGTTCGGCTACGAGAACCTGATGGTCTGCGACGGCGCCGCGGTCCCCGCCAACCCCGGCGTGAACCCCAGCCTCACGATCACGGCGCTCGCCGAGCGCGCGATGAGCCACGTCCCGCCCGCGGCGCTCGCCGAGAGCGGGCGGGCGGCAAGCGCGGCAGAGCAGCCGATGCGCTCCGGGTCGAGCAGGTAGAACTTCCCGGGCGAAATGCCCGGGGCCGAGACGACAGACCGGCGCGATCCGCTCAACACCCTCGCCGGGTGTGAGCGCATCCTGATCCTGGGGCGCACGGGGTCGGGCAAGACGACGCTCGCGCGCGAGGTCGCCGCCGCGCTGGAGGTGCCGCACGTGGAGCTCGACTCGCTCTACTTCGAGCGGGACCTCAGCACCGTGCCGCTTCCGGTCCTGCGGGAGCGCACCAGCGCGGCGATCGCCGGGAACCGCTGGGTGACCGACGGCAACAAGCGCGCGGTGCGCGACCTGGTCTGGCCGCGGGCGGACACGATCGTCTGGCTCGACTACCCGGCCTACGTGAGCCTGTGGCGGCTGGCCAAACGCGCACGGACCCGCACCTCGTCGCTCAGCGCGCAGGCCGCCGAGAGCGGGCGCCGGGCCGACGTGCCGAAGCAGATGCTCATCGCCGCGAAGGGCGTCCTCACCGCCCTGCGCTCGCATCGCGGCCAGCGCCGGGAGTACCCGCGGCTGTTCGCGCAGCCAGAGAACCGGCACCTCGCGGTGGCCCGCCTGCGATCGCCGCGGGCCACTCGCCGGTGGACGGCCCGCGTGACCGGGCGGCCGGCCCCCGCGCGGTAGGGCGGCGAGCGGCAGTAGCCTGCCTGGTCGTGGGGCGGCTCTCGGGCTGGTTGGGGCGACTGACGGAGGCCGGCGCGCTGCCGACGGACTCCGAGGAGCTGCGCACGCGCAAGGCGGTCCTGGTCCTCTCGACCGTCTCGATGGCGAGCCTCGCATTCGTGTGGGTGATCACCTACGCCGTGCTCGGCCTGTGGGTCTCGGCGGCGATCCCGTTCGCCTACCAGCTTGCGTCGGCGGCGAGCCTGGCGATCTTCTTCCGCACCAGGCGCTTCATCCTCTTCCGCCGCAGCCAGCTCGCGATGAGCCTCGTGCTGCCGTTCGTGCTGCAGTGGAGCCTGGGCGGCTTCGAGTCGTCCTCGGCGGTGTGCCTGTGGGGGATCACCTCGCCGCTCGGCGCGATGCTGTTCGTCGGGGCGCGACAGTCGCTGCCGTGGTTCGCGGCGTTCGCCGCGCTGGTCGGGATCTCGGCGGCGATCGACCCCGCGCTCTCGGCGCACGCTCCTGACATCCCGCAGGGCGTGGTGGTCGCGTTCTTCGCGCTGAACCTGCTCGGCGTCGGGTCCGTGGCCTACGCCTTGCTGCAGTACTTCGTGCGCGCGCGGGAGCGCGCGCACGAAGCGCTCGGCCTCGAGCGCGCCAAGTCGGAGCGCCTGCTGCTGAACGTCCTGCCGGCGCCGGTCGCGGCGCGGCTGCGCGACCACGACGGGGTCATCGCCGACGACATCCCGATCGCGACCGTGCTGTTCGCCGACATCGTCGGCTTCACGCCGCTCTCCGAGCGGCTCCCGGCTGCGGAGCTGGTGTCGCTGCTGGACCGAGTTTTCGCGAGCTGGGACGAGCTCGCCGCCGCGCACGGCGTCGAGAAGATCAAGACGATCGGCGACGCCTACATGGCGGCCGCGGGCGTCCCGGTGCCGCGGGATGACCACGCGGAGGCGATCGCGGCGATGGCGCTCGCAATGGGTCCGGCCGCGGCGCGCTGCGGCGAGGAGGCAGGCCGGTCGCTGCGGGTCCGCATCGGCATCGACAGCGGCCCGGTCGTGGCGGGCGTGATCGGTCGCGCGAAGTTCATCTATGACCTCTGGGGGGACACGGTGAACACCGCGAGCCGCATGGAGTCCCACGCCGCGCCGGGCACGATCCAGGTCACCGAGCCGGCCTGCGAGCGGCTGCGCGACGGCTTCGAGCTCGAGCCGCGCGGTGTCATCGACGTCAAGGGCAAGGGGCCGATGCCGGCGTACGTGCTCACCGGCGCGCGGACCAGTGGGACCGCGGGCGGGGACACGGCCTCACCCGCCTGAGTGCGGGCATCTACTGACGCCCGGCCCGCGCTCGCACGGATGCGCGGCGCCCCGCTGAGCGGGAGGCTCGCAGGGATGGCCGAGAAGCCCCGCATCACGATTCTCGGCGCCGGGTTCGCCGGCCTGGAGACCGCTTTCCTGCTCCGGATGCGCATGCGCGATCGCGTCGCTCTCACCGTGGTCGCGGATCGCGAGGCGTTCACCTTCCGCCCCAACGCGATCTACGTGCCGTTCGGCGCCGATCCCGACGACCTCGTCGTCGACCTCGCCAAGCCCTTCCAGCGCCGCCACGTCGAGTTCGTCCAGGGTGCCGTCGCGGGCGTCGACCCGGGAGCGCGCGCCGTCGGCCTCGAGGACGGGCGCAGCGTCGGCTACGACAAGCTCGTGATCGCGACCGGTGCGGCGATGCGTCCCGGCGAGATCCCCGGCCTGGCCGAGCACGCCGCGACGATCTGGACGCCGCAGAGCATGCTGGGCGTCCGCGAGCGCTTCGAGCGGATCCGGGACGACGCCCGGGACGGCAAGCGCAGCCGGGTGCTGTTCCTGATCCCGCCCAACAACAAGTGCGCGGGGCCGCTGTACGAGATCGTGATGATGCTCGAGACCTGGCTGCGCCGCGAGGGCGCCCGCGACAACGTCGAGATCACCTGGTCGACCTTCGAGCAGTCCTACATCCAGGCGTTCGGGCCGCGGCTCCACGAGGTCGTGACCGCCGAGTTCTCGAAGCGCGGCATCGACGGGCATATCGGCGAGACGGTCACCGAGGTCGCCGCCGGCGAGGTTCGCTACGCGGACGGGAGCCACCGGGGCTTCGACCACCTGATCGCCTTTCCGCCCTACGTCTCCGCCGTCCGCTACGACTCGCTCCCGTCCGACGAGCGCGGCTTCATCGAGACCGACTCCGCGACGCGCCAGGTCGTGGGGCATCCCGACATCTACGCCCCGGGGGATGCCGGCGACTTCCCGGTCAAGCAGGCGTTCCTGGCGTTCCTGCAGGCCGACACCGTCGCCGAGCACATCGGCGCCGAGAGCGGCGCCCACGAGTTCGAGCGACCGTTCGATCCGGTCTCCATGTGCATCATGGAGATGTTCGACAAGGCCACCTTCGCACAGGTGCCGCTCGACCTCACCGGCGATCCTGCACGGCCGGTGACCGTGCGCCCCGGCGCCGATCGCGACTACAAGGTCGGCACCGGGCACACGTGGCGGCTCGGCAAGAAGATGCTCGGCACGACGGTTCCGATGCGCTTCCACGCCGGCGAGCCGTTCCACGCGGGCGCTGCCTGGCAGATGATGGAGGTCGGGTTGAAGGGGATGTCCGCGGTCCTGGCCGACTGACCGATCGGGGCCTCGGCCTCGGGCGTACCACCCCGCGGATGGCCGGCGAGTTCAGCGATGCGCATCCTCAGTAGCTGAACACGGCCGCCGCCTCCTCCCCGATCCACTCCCACAGCGGCGTCGCGCCGCCGACGCGCGCGTTGGCGACGAGCTCCACCCCGTCCAGCCCTCGCGAGGTCAGGCAGATCGGGCACACGAGGAGCTCGCCGCCGCTCTCGGCGTACTGTGCGAACAGCCGCTCCAGCGGTGGGCAGCCCTCGCACGCCTCGCCCTCGGTCGTGCCCGGCACCGCGACGTGGACGGCGTCCTTGGTCAGGAACATCGCGACCTGCTTGCCCTCCGCCGCAGCCGCGCCCCCGACTAGGAACGCGATCATCACGCGCTCGGAGTCCTCCATCCCGGTCGCGAGGTTGATGACGACCTTGGCGCTCATGGCCGCACCGCCAGCAGCGAGATGCTCATGACGCCGTACTTGCGGGTGGCGGTCTCGGCGCGGTCGGAGACGAAGCGGTACTCGGCGTTGGTGCGCCACCCCTCGATCGTGAAGCCCGCCTCCTGGATCACGGCGCGGTAGCCGTCGCGCTGCATCGCCCCTCCGATGCACGCCGCCCACAGCGCGGCGTCGCAGGTGACTCCCTCGGGCAGTCGCCGCTCGGTGACGATGTCGGCGAGCGCAAGCCGCCCGCCCGGCCGCAGACCGCGGGCTGCGGCCGCGAACACCCCTGGCTTGTCGGGGGAGAGGTTGATGACCCCGTTGGAGATGACGCAGTCGACGCTCCCCTCATCGACGGGCGGGGTCTCGATGAGGCCCTCGCGGAAGTCGGCCTGGGCGAAACCGCCCTCGTCGGCCAGCCGCCGAGCCTTGGTGAGCTGCGCGGCCGTCATGTCGACGCCGATCACCTGGCCGTCGGCGCCGACCTGGTTCGCGGCGAGGAAGCTGTCCATGCCGGAGCCGCTGCCCAGGTCGAGCACCGTCTCGCCTGGCCGCAGAGCGGCCAGGTCGAGAAAGTGGCCAACGCCGGCGAACGATTCGATCGACGCGGCGGGGATGCGGTCCAGGTCGGCGGCGGGGTAGCCCAGGCGCTCGGCGAGCGGGCGGCCCGTCTCGAAGTGGAAGTCACGGTCGGGCTCCTGCGCGACCTTGTCGTACATGGTCTTGACGCGCTGCTCGAGCTCGACGGTGTCGAGCCCGCGGGCTACGGTGGTCATCGGCGTTCCCCCCTCAGGGTCGGGTGATCGTGCTCCGTGCCGCGCGCCGGCGCTCCAGCCAGGCGAACAGCTCGGGCGGAAGGCAGAGGTTGGTCGCGGTCACGGTCGCGCATGACGTCACGCCGCCCTACGCCGTCGCGCGGATGGCCGCTCGCAGAGGCGCCACTCCGGCCAGCCGTCCTCCAAGCGCCGCGCCCTGCGCCCGGCCGCGTCCAGCGTGCGGACGGCCTCGTGCGCGTAGGCGCAGAACGGGCCGCGGCAGTAGGCCACGATCTCGCGGTCGGCGGGCAGCTCGGCGAGCCGGCCCCGAAGCTCCTCGATCGGGATCGAGCGCGCCCCTTCGATGTGCCCGGCCGCGAACTCCTCGGTCGGGCGCACATCGACGAGCACCACGTCGCCGGAGCGCAGCCGGGCCACAAGCTCCTCGCGGCCGATTGCGTCGACCTCCTCGCCCAGGTAGTCGCGGGCTGCGCGCTCCACGTCCCCGAGCCGCGCGACTGAAGCGTCCCGCAGCGCGAGCCACAGCGACAGCACCTCGTCGCCGGCCAGCGCGTAGCGGGTGCTCGTCCCCTCGCGCGTCCGCGTGACCAGGCCGGCCGCATACAGCGCCTGTAGGTGCTGGGAGGCGTTTGCCGAGGACTGGCCGCTGGCCCGGGCGAGCTCGTCGACGGTCCGGGGCGCCTGCGCGAGTAGGTCCAGCAGCTCCAGGCGCACGGGGCTCGCGAACGCCTTACCCATCAGCGCGATCGCCTCGAACAGCGCGCTCTTCTCGGCCCGGGATCCCATTTTCACGCAGTCAATAGATATCTTGATAGCTTGTCAAGCCCAGTCTTGAACGGATCGAGGCCCGACATGTACTTTCGCCAGCTCCTGAACGACGAGACCGCGTGCGCCTCCTACGTGTTCGGCTGCAAGTCCGAGCGCGCATTCGCCGTCGTCGATCCGCACGTCGACCTGGTCGACGACTACATCGCGCACGCAACGTCGCAGGGCGCGGAGATCCTCGCCGTCCTCGACACGCACGTGCAGGCCGACCACGTTTCGGGGATGGCGGAGCTGGTCGCGCGCACGGGCGCGACCGCGTACATGCCGGAAGGCTCCGGCGTGGAGTTCGGGCACCATGCGCTCGCCGACGGCGAGGTCGTGATGCTCGGCAACGTCGATGTCCGCGCGATTGCCACCCCCGGCCACGCGCTCGCGCACCACTCCTACGTGGTGGTCGACCACACGCGCGGCGACGAGCCGTGGCTCGTCATGACCGGCGATGCGCTGCTGGTGGGCGACGCCGGCCGGCCGGACCTGCACGCCGGCGGCGAGCACACCGTCGAGCAGATGGCGCGCATGATGCACCGTTCGCTGACCGAGCGGCTGCTGACGCTGCCGGACCACCTCGCGCTCTACCCGTCGCACTACTCGGGGTCGGTCTGCGGGCGCGGGCTCTCGGCGAACCCGGCATCGACGATCGGCTACGAGCGCCGTCGCAACACCGCGCTGCGGTTCGGCTCCGAGGAGGCCTTCGTCGAGGCGCTGACGACCGACATCCCGCCCGCCCCCGAGCACCAGGCGGCGATCGTCGCCGCCAACCGAGCAGGCCGCCGGCTCGCCAAGCACGCATGAGCGCCGCACGCGTCCGGCTGGGGCTGCGCGAGAACGCCGGGCAGTTCTCGTTGCTGGTCGCGATCAACGCGTTCGTCGGCATGATGGTCGGACTCGAGCGCTCGACCCTGCCGCTCGTCGGGCGCGACGAGTTCGGCCTGGCTTCCAGCGCGGCGGTGCTCTCGTTCATCGTCGCGTTCGGCCTCGCCAAGGCCCTGACCAATCTGGGCGCGGGCGCGCTCGCCGAGCGCGCCGGGCGCCGCCGCCTGCTGGTGGCCGGGTGGGCCCTCGCGTTGCCCGTGCCGCTGCTGATCGACGTGGCTCCGAACTGGGCATGGGTGGTCGCCGCCAACGTTCTGCTGGGTATCAACCAGGGGCTCACCTGGTCGATGACCGTTGTGATGAAGATCGACCTGGTCGGGCCCAGGCGCCGGGGCCTGGCGCTGGGGCTCAACGAGGCCGCCGGCTACGGCGGCGTAGCCCTGGCTGCGGGTCTGGCCGGCTGGCTGGCGGCCTCGTTCGCGGCTCGCGACGTTGTCGTGGTCCTCGGTGCCGCGGTCGCGCTGTCCGCGTTCCTGCTGTCGGTCCTGTTCGTGCGCGACACGGCGGCGCACGTCGCGCTGGAGCAGGCGACGCACCATGGCGAGGCCGACAGCACGCCGCCGCGGCTGCGTGAGGCCTTTGCGCAGGCCAGCTACCGGGTGCCGGCGCTCCGCGCCTGCTCTCAGGCCGGCCTCGTGAACAACCTCAACGACGGGCTCGCCTGGGGGCTCGTGCCACTGTATCTCGCGGCGCACGGCGCGACCGTCGGCGGGATCGGCCTCGTCGCCGCCATCTACCCGGGTGTTTGGTCGGTCGCGCAGATCGCTACCGGGCACTGGTCCGACACGGCCGGGCGCAAGCCGCTGATCGTCGCCGGCATGCTGCTCCAGGCCGCCGCACTCGGCGTTCTCGCCACGAGCGCGGGGAACGTGGCAATCGCCGCCGGCACGGCGGCCGGTCTCGGCGTGGGCACGGCGCTCGTCTACCCGACCCTGATCGCGGCGATCTCCGACGCCGTCACCCCGATCGCGCGCGCGCCCGTCGTTGGCGTCTACCGCTTCTGGCGCGACATGGGCTACGCGCTCGGTGCCCTGATCGCCGGCGCCGTCGCCGACGCGCTCGGCTACGGCGGCGCGATCGCGATCGTCGCAGGGCTGACGGCCGCCTCGGGTCTGTGGGTGCTGGGCGACATGCCCGGGCGGGGGCGGCGCCTCAACCCGCCATCGTCAGCCCGCCGCTGACGCTCAGGACCTGGCCGGTGACATAGGCGGCGCGATCGGAGGCGAGGAACAGGACGGCGTCGGCGATCTCCCCGGGCTCGGCGACGCGCCGCAGCGGGATCGCCCGCTCGACGCCGGCGCGCAGCCGCTCGGGCATCGAGGCCAGCAGCGGCGTGTCGGTGGGGCCGGGACACACGCAGTTGACCGTGATCTCGTGGCGCGCCATCTCGCGGGCGAGCGACTTGGTGAAGGCGATCACGCCGCCCTTTGCGGCCGCGTACACGGTCTCGCCGCTGCTGCCCACTCGCCCCGCGTCGCTGGCGATGTTGACGATGCGGGCGCGGGCGCCGGCATCGATGATCGGCCGCAGGAACGCGTGGCTGACCCGGATCGGGGCGAGCAGGTTGATCGCGGTCAGGGTCTGCCAGAGCTCGTCGTCGTTGTCCATGAACGGCTCGATGCGGTCCCATCCGGCGGCGTTGACGAGCGCGTCGGGCGGCCCGTGGGCCGCCGTGACCTCGTCACGCATGCGCAGCACCGCGGCGGGGTCGATGAGATCTGCGGTGTGGCCGGTGCTCCGGGCGCCGATCCGCTCGGCGGTCGCGCGCACGCCGTCGGCGTCGCGGTCGACGGCGGCGACGGTGGCGCCGGCCTCGGCGAGCGAGGACGCGATCGCGCGCCCGATGCCCGACGCCGCCCCCGTGACCACCGCGACGCGGCCCGCGAGGTCGATCGTCGCGCTCATCGCGCGAACTGCGCGAAGTCGGGCTCGCGCTTCTCCGCGAACGCGGCCGCTCCCTCGCGGCCCTCGTCCGTCTCGAGAAACAGCTCGAGGCCCGCGTCGGCGATGTGGCCGATGCCGCCCTGGTGATCGGTGTCCGCGTTGAAGGAGTGCTTGAGGAACGTGATCGCGGTCGGGCTCATCCGCGCGATCTCGCCCGCCCAGCGCTTCGCCTCGGCGACCACCTCCGCCTGCGGGACGACCGCGTTGACGAGTCCCCAGCGTTCGGCGGTCGCCGCGTCGTACTGGCGGCACAGGTACCAGATCTCCCGCGCGCGCTTCTCCCCGACGACGCGGGCCAGGAACGCCGTTCCCAGGCCGGCGTCGAAGGAGCCCACGCGCGGGCCGGCCTGGCCGAAGCGGGCGTTCTCGCCGGCGATCGAGAGGTCGCAGAGGACGTGCAGCACGTGGCCGCCGCCGATCGCGACGCCGTTGACGGCCGCGATCACCGGCTTGGGGATCTCGCGGATCAGCCTGTGGAGGTGGCCGATCTCGAAGAGCCCGCTCTCGGTCGGGCCGTAGTCGCCGGTCTCGGCCCGCTGCTTCACGTCCCCGCCGCTGCAGAACGCCTTGTCGCCCGCGCCGGTCAGCACCACGCAGCGGACCGCCCGGTCGGCCCACGCGGCGCGGAACGCCGCGATCAGCTCCTCGACGGTCCGCCCGCGAAAGGCGTTGTAGCGCTCGGGCCGGTCGATCGTGATGACGGCGGTCGGCCCGTCGAGCTCGTATCGGATGTCTTCGTAGGTGGTCATGGCGACAACGTACCCCGCGGCGCGCTCGATCAGACTGGCCGGCATGGAATCCGGCGCCATCGATCCGGCGGCCCTCATCCGCGCGCTCGGGGACCCGGACGACGCGGTCGTGCGCGAGACCCACGGCGCCTGGGTGCTGCTGGCCGGTGAGCGCGCCTACAAGGTCAAGAAGCCCGTCGCGCTCGCGTTCCTGGACTACTCGACGCTGCCGCGGCGGCTCAGGGCCTGCCGGGAGGAGGTCGAGGTCAACGCCGCGCTCGCGCCCGGCCTCTACCTCGGCGTCCGCGCGCTGGTGAGGACGCCCGGCGGCGTCGCGCTGGGGGCGGCGGGGGAGGACCCGGCGGCGGTCGAGTACGCCGTCGAGATGCGCCGCTTCGACGAGGCGCAGACGATGGAGGCGCACGTGCGCGCCGGGACGCTCGCAGGCTCCCGGGTCGACGAGGTCGCCCACCGCCTGGCGGCGTTCCACCGCGGGGCCGCGCGGTGCGAGGGCGGCGCCGAGCCGTTCGCCCGCCGGCTGCGCTCGGACGTGGACGAGGTGGCGCAGCTCGCGCGTGGCGAGGAGCCGCCGGCCCTCGACGGCCGGCGGCGCTTCGCCGCCTCGGCGGCCGAGCGCTTCGCGTCCGAGCTCGACGCCCGCGCCGCCCGGGGCCTGTGCCGCGACGGGCACGGCGACATCCGGGCCGAGCACGTGATCCTGTCCGAGCCGCCGATGGTCTTCGACCGCATCGAGTTCGATCCCGGGTTGCGCCGCGCCGACGTGGGGTCGGACCTGGCGTTCCTGGCGATGGACCTGGAGCGGCTCGGCGCGCGCGGGGCGGCCGAGCGGCTGGTGCGCTCCTACGCGGCAGCGGGCGGCGACCCCGGCGGGTCCCGGCTGCGCGCGCTGTTCGCCTGGCAGCGCGCGCTGGTGCGGCTGAAGGTCGCGCTGATCGCCGGTGACGCCGGCGGGGCACGCGCGCTCGCGGCGCTGGCGGAGAGGCTCGCCTGGCGTGCCCGCGCGCCGGTCGTGCTGCTGGTCACGGGCCCGCCGGCGAGCGGAAAGTCGACGCTCGCCGCGGCGCTCGCCGAGCGGCTCGAGCTGCCCGTCGTCTCCTCGGACGTCGTGCGCAAGTCGCTGGCGGGCCTGGCGCCGCACGAGCGCGCCCCCGCCTCCGCCTACCGGCCCTCGGCGACGATCGAGACCTACCGCGAGCTCGCAGCGCGCGCCGCCGCCGAGCTTCGCCGCCACCCCGGCGTGATCGTCGACGCGACCGCCCGCTCGCGCGAGCTGCGCGCGGCGCTGCTGGAGGGCGTGGGCGCCGCCGAGCCGAAGGCGCTGATCGTGTGCGAGGTGCCGCGCGAGGAGCTGGCGCGACGCGCGCTCGCCCGCCAGCGCTCGGCGACCCGCGTCTCGGACGCGACCGCGGAGGTGGCGCTCGAGCTCGCCGACGCCTTCGAGCCGCCGGACGAGCTCGATCCCGCGGTCGTGTGTCGCGTGCGCACCGACGTGGAGGAGGCGGCCGTGCTCGAGCGCGTGGCGCGCTGGCTCGACGACCGCCTCTCGCCGGCGAGCTGACGGGCGTTCCGCTAGGGGAGCGAGAGGACGTCGTCGAGCGGGATCAGCGCGTCCGCCCACCAGTCGGGCTCGGCCGGGGGGCGGGCCTCGGGTTCGCTCCTCGGCGTGCCCGTAATCGGGCGCGGCTGGGGGTCGATCCGCGCCTGGCGGGCGATGACCGCCTCGGCGGTGACGTTGAAGACGGTGAGGTCCTGGGTCTGGACGACGGCCCCGTCGTAGACTTTGCGCAGGTCCTCGAAGATCAGCCGTGTGCCCGCGGGCGTTACGAGCGTGTGCCAGAGCCCGGCCATGCGCGGCCGGACGAGGTCGAGCACCTTGCCGGCGCCGCGCGGCGAGGTGTGGGCCTGGTTGAGGATCACGCTCGCCCGCTCGATCGGCATGTTCATCGAGGACGCGATCATCTCCGCGGTGGGGAAGCACTCGTGTATCAGCAGGTCCACGCCGCCCTCGCACGCGCGCACGAGCGGCCAGCCCGGCCGCGTGTCGCCCGAGTGCGCGACCGTCAGCCCGGCGAAGTCGATGCGGTACCCGACGGCGCCGGAGAGCGCGTGGACGACCGGGAACGCGGTGATCGTGACGCCGTTGGCGTCGTGCACCACCTGCGTGCGCGAGAAGTCGAACTCCTCCACGTCCAGATCGAAGCTCTCCGGCGCGTGGATCGAGCGCGTCGACTCGGAGTCCCACTGGCAGGCCTCGCGGATCCCGTCGACGAAGTGCTTCGTGCCGAAGCGGGGCTCCGAGCCGCTCGGGCCCCAGACGCGGACCCCGCGGTCGACCCGCCCCGACTTGCGGTAGCTGCCGAACAGCGTGATGAGGTCGGACGTGTGGTCGGCGTGCAGGTGCGTGATGAACACCTTGTCGAGCGCGTTGACCGGCAGCCCCAGGCCGGCGAAGTTCGCCAGCGACCCACTCCCGAGATCGAAGACGAGCAGGTCCCGCTCGGGATTCCCGACCTCCACCAGGATGCTCCCGCACGACTGCGCCCGCGTGACCCAGGGGTTGCCGCTCCCCAGCACCGTCACGCGCAGCTCGCCGTCCTCCAGTCCTTCCTCGCCCGGGACGAACACCTCCGGGTAGGGGCGCGGCGGCGAGCCGACGACGGGGGTGGTCGTGATCGCCCGCGCCCCGCCCGCGAACGCGGGCGCGGGCAGCGCGGTCAGGTCTTCGCTCGGCATGCCGCTCCCTTTCCTGGTTGCCCGGCCAGTCTGACGATATCGCCGGTGCGACGGAGCGTGGGCGTGGCGGTCATCAGGGCGGCGAGGGAAGCGGCGCGAGCGCGTCCATGCCCGTGTCGGCGCACGCGGCGGCGAGCGCCTCGCGCAGCTCGGGCAGCGCGGCGCGGGCCGCGGCGGTGCGGCCGCGGCCGGTGTGCTTCTCGACCAGCGTGAGCGCCTCGTCGGGGTCGGCCTCGAGGTCGTAGAGCTCGTGCTCGGGCGCGGCCCGCCCGGCCGGATCCAGGTAGGCGGCGTACTTCCAGCGCTTCCCGCGCACGGCCCGGACCCGGTTGGGCTGCGGGACGGTGTCCTGCAGCGCGGTCGCCGCCTGGTGGTCGTCGTAGGTGAACAGCGCGTGGTCGCGGACGCGGTCGGCGGGCGCGGCGTCCAGCACCGCGCCGAAGCCGGCCCCGCAGGCCCGCACGGCCTCGCGCTCGGGCGCCGCATGCCGGGCGAGCACACCGGCGAGGCTCGTGCCGTCGAGGGTGCCGTCGAGCGGCGCGGTCGCGAGGTCGAGCAGCGTCGGGACGACGTCGACGAGCGAAGCGGCGGTCTCCGACTCCGCGCCCTGCCGGAACAGCAGCGGGTTGGAGACAATGAGCGGGACGCGGACGGTCTCCTCGTAGGCGTTGAACATCTTCTGGCGCAGGCCGCCGTGCGAGAGGCCCATCTCCCCGTGGTCGGAGAAGCGCGCGACCACCGTGCGCGAGCGCAGCGAGCGCGGGTCGCCCGGGTCGCCGAGCGCCGCCAGCAGCCGGCCGATCTTGGCGTCGACGAGCGAGTGGAGATGGGCGTAGAAGCGCACGTAGTCGAGTTGCTCGGCGCGGGTGCGCAGCGGCCCGAGGTAGGAGGTCTGGCCGAGCTTGAGCAGCGCGTGCGCGGTCGGCTTCTCGCGCAGGTCCTCGCCGGCAGTCGCGGGCAGGTCGACCGGCAGGTCGGAGAACTGCTCGCGGCGGTAGCCGCCGCCGGCGTACGAGGCCGGGTAGCCGAGCACGTCGTGGGGGTTGACGAGCGAGACGATCAGGCAGAACGGCTCGGGCAGGTCGGGCGCGGCGAGGAAGCGCTCGGCCTGGCGCGTGTAGTCCTCGTCGAAACCCTCGCGCGAGTCGCCCGCGGTGCCGCCGCCGAACCCGGCGGGGTCGGTGTTCTCGCCCGCGTCAGGCGGCTGCCAGCCGGGGAACCCGAAGTCGCGCTGCAGGCGCCCGGCGTCCGCGGGGCCCCAGGCGCCGTGCCCGGCGAGCGGCATCGTCAGGTGCCACTTGCCCTTGTAGGCGACCGTGTAGCCGGCGTCGCGCAGGCGCGAGCCGAGCGTCGGGATGCCCGCCGGCAGCTCCGGCTCGCCGCCGCCCTTGGGCCCGCGCCGCAGCGCGCCGCGGAAGAAGGACCGCGCGAGCGTCCCGCGCGGCGCCTCGCCGCTCACCGCCAGCGCCGCCGCCTCGCGCACCGTCGCCGCGAGGTTGCGCGGGTCGGGATACAGGTCGCCCTCGGTCAGCGTGAGCGTTACGCCGTGACGCGACGGGTAGGTCCCCGTGAGGAAGCTCGCGCGGCTCGGCGAGCACATCGCGGTCGCCGTGCACGCCTGCGTGAACGTCACCCCGGTGCGGCGCAGCTCGGCGTCGGCCGGGGCGAGCGCGTCCAGCCACCCCGCCTCCCGCGGCCAGTGCATCGGCGCGCGCTGCTGGTCGGTGACGACGAGGAGGAGATTCGGAGGCGGCACGATCGCGGGCGAGCCTAGAGCAACCGCCCGCGACGGCCCGGCGGGGACCGGCTAGGGCCCCGACCGGGTCGGCAGCGTGATGCGCACGTCCGACACGTCGACCGAGAACGCCAGGTTGCTCTTGCGGAACTCCCCCGCGTCGTTCGGCGCGAGCTCCATCCGGATCGTGTCGCCCTTGGGGAAGCGGTAGCCGTTGCCGTTGAGCTGGAAGCGGATGCGTCCGGTCTGGTTGTTGCGCAGCCGGTAGATGCCGCGGCTGACGAGCCGCATCTGCCCGTCCGGCATGACGTCCCACAGGCGTCCGGCGATCTCGCCGCCGTCGCCGGTCGTGCGGATCCGGGCGCGAATCTCGGGCAGTCCGAGCATCAGCACGCCGGGGCTCGTGCGGTCGTAGGTCGCGGTGCCCGGCGGGACCTGGGCGGCGACCGTCTTGCAGGCGTCGCCGGTGCCGTACACCGGGTCGAACGCTCTCCCGAGCGCCGGGTCGCCGCCGGTCGAGGGGATCGTGCGCGCGGCGCGGTCGCCGAAATTGAGCGCGCCGTCGGACAGCCGCTCGTAGGACCGCGCCTGGAACGGGCCCTCCGCCGGGGTCGGGGCGGGGCACGTCTGCGTGAACGCGGTCACCGCGCCCGGCCTCGGGCCGCCCCGCGTGCCGAGCATCCAGTGGTCGAGGAACGCCACGCCCTGGTTGAAGAACGCTGTGCCGGCGTTGGCGCGGTTGGACCCGCGCGGGTGGCCCACGTCGCCGAGCAGCAGCGAGACCGGGAAGTCGCGCCCGAACTGCCGGCGCAGGATGACGTAGGGGCGCAGGGACTCGCGCGGCGGGAACACGTCGTCGGTCCAGCCGGACTCCAGCAGCAGCGGCGCCGGCCGCCCCGGAATCGAGAGAGCGCCGTGGTAGCGGTAGATCTCGTTCAGGTAGGAGCGGGTCTGTGGCGCCCACGGCTCGCCGGCGTTCAACGCCTGCTGCCAGGTCGTGAGGTCGGCGGTCGGGTCCACTCCCTTCGGCGCGACGTGGCCCACGGCGAGCGCCGCCAGGTACAGGCCGTTGGCGTAGCTCTCCTCCGGCACGCCGATCGGGAAGCGGCTCAGCCACCCGGTCCACGGCCGGTCGGTCAGGAAGCGCCCGTTCGGCTCGAGCGCGCCGACGAGGTCGGACCAGGGGGCGACCGGCCATGCGGCGGCGACCCGCATCGGGTGCCCGTCGGGGCTGCGCCACGGCCGGAAGCGCCCGTCGGGCAGCCGGATGCGGTCGCGCAGGTAGGCGAGCTCCATGCTGGTGCCGCCCCCGTAGGAGCCGCCGGTGGCCGCCACCGACCAGTGGATCAGCCCCTCGTCGGCGAGCAGGCCGAGCAGGTACTGGACGTCCCGCGCCTCGTAGCGCTGGTCGGCGAGGTGCACCCAGCCCTTCTCGCAGCCGGGGCTGTTGGTGAAGTCGACGTTGTAGTCGTTGCCGTTGGCCTTCCCGCAGGAGCGCCCCCAGCCGCGCATCGAGAGGTTCACCACCAGGTAGCCGCGCTTGGCGAAGCTCAGGTTGTCGTAGCCCTTCGGGGTGGTGGACTCGTAGAGCGTCTTGTCGGTGGCCCAGCCGTGGATCATCACGAGCGCGGGGAACGGCCCCTCGCCCTGCGCGGGCATCGTCACGTCGACGTCGATCGGCGTGCCGTCCCAGCTCGGGACGCGGTCGGAGAGGTCGACGGTCGGGCAGAAGCGCACGCCGTCCTCGGCCGTGCAGGCGTGGCCGAAGGGCTTGTGGGCGCCGGCGGCTGCGGGCACGGCCGCGAGCGCGACGACTGACAGGGCGGCGGCGAGGGCGAGGCGGCGCATCGGCATGTGTCCTCCGTGACGGACGGCGACGGGCGAGTGAGCCTACCCCGCCCCCGCGCAACTGGGCAAGCTCGAACCGTGTCCACGTCCCATGAGTGGCGGGAAGCCCGCGTACCATCGGGCGATGCGCGTCGCGGCCGTGCAACTCGAGGTGGCGCTGGCAGACGTCTCGGCCAACCTGGCGGAATGCGAGCGGCTCGCGCGCCGGGCGGCGCGGGCCGGCGCCGAGGCGATCGCGCTGCCCGAGTTCTTCACGACCGGAGCGGCGTTCGTGCCCGAGTTGGCGGGCGCGGGCCTCGCGCCCGATGGCGCCGCGACGGCCATGTTGGAGCGGGTCGGCCGCGAGGAGGGCGTTCTCGTCGGCGGGTCGTTCCTGTGCCGCGACGACGACGGCGAGGTGCGCAACGCGTTCTTCCTCGCCGGTCCCGACGGGCTCCTCGGCCGCCACGACAAGGACCTGCCGACTATGTGGGAGAACGCGCTCTACCTCGGCGGCGACGACGACGGCGTGATCGAGGCCCCGGGGCTCACGGTCGGCGCCGCGGTCTGCTGGGAGCTCATGCGCAGCGCGACGGCGCGCAGGCTGCGGGGCCGCGTCGACCTCGTGCTGGGCGGCTCGAACTGGTGGAGCATCCCGCCGTGGTGGCCGGCGCGCTACACGCGCCGCGCTGAGGCGGAGAACGCCGCGACGGCGGCACGCGCCCCGGCGGCGTTCGCCCGCTGGGTGGGCGCGCCGGTTGTGCACGCGGCGATCACGGGCGCCTTCTCGTGCCCGATGCCCGAACTGCCGGCCTTCACCTACCGCGGCCACTTCCAGGGCGGAGCGCAGATCGCCGACTCGGCCGGCCGGCTCCTCGTCCGCCGTGAGGGCAGCGAGGGCTCGGGGTTCGTGATCGCCGACGTGGAGGCCGGGCGCACCCCGCCGCTCGATCCGGTGCCCGACCGCTTCTGGCTGCACCGCCGCGGCGCCATCCCGGCCGTGACGTGGAGCACCCAGCGCCTGCTGGGCCGGCGCTGGTACGCGCGCAACGTGCGCGGCCGGCCACCGCTCGTGGTCGAGCCCGCGCCGGCGCCGCTCGGATCACCGGGCGCCTGAGCGTCGGGGGCCTTCGTCGCGGGACGCCGACCGCCGCCCCGGGTCGGCGCCGCGGGGCGGGCGCGGCGCGCGCCGGCGGGCAGACCTCTCCGATCGCACGCGTCCGGCTCACGCGCCTCCACGGCGGCGCTAAGGTGCCCGGCATCGACGAGGGACTACCGATCGCCTATGAAGTGCTCGACCCGGCGGTTCCCGTCTACGCCGCCGACGGCGGACAGGTCGGGACGGTCGACCACGTCGTCGCCGCCCCGGACCAGGACATCTTCCACGGGCTCGTCATTCGAGCCGACGCCGGCCCGCGCTTCGTCGCCGCCGACGAGGTCGCCTCGCTGCACGAGCGCGGCGTGGACCTGCGCATAGACGCCGCGGCAGTCGCGACGCTCCCGGAGCCGCACGGCGCAGCGCCGGTCTGGCGCGACCGAGACCCGAGCGCCAAGCCGCACCGCTGGACGCACCTGGTCGACCTTCTCAGCGGCGCCGATCCGCGCAAGCGGGACTGGACCGAAGAGCAGTAAGGGCCGCCAACATGGCGAGACCCGGACTCGAACCGGGGACACCACGATTTTCAGTCGTGTGCTCTACCAGCTGAGCTATCTCGCCTGGCGGTCGCCGATGCTAGCGGCTCCGTGGGGGGCGACGGCCGCGATCCCCGGCCCGCGCGCCGGACGATCCAGCGCCGCAGCTCGTCGGAGCCCCACACGAGCAACGGGAAGGCGGCGAGCGGCGCGAGCTCCTGCCAGCCGAGGGCGGCGGTGCCGAAGATGTCCTGCAGCGGCGGGAGGTAGATGATGGCGGCGGCGAAGGCGATCTCGAACGCGATCCCCGACAGCAGCAGGGGGTTGGAGAGGACCCCGATCGAGCGCAGCGAGGCCCGCGTGGTCCGGGTCGCGAACGCCGTGCCGATCTGGCATGCCGTGATCGCGGCGAAGGTGGTGGTCACCGCGACCAGGTAGTCGTGGTGGAGCGGAGAGCCCGCGTGGACCGATGCGCCCGGCGACCAGCCCGCCCGGGTCAGGACCCACAGGAACGCGCCGGTGACGAGCGCCGCCTCGAGCAGTCCCAGCCAGCCCCATGCGCGGACGAGCATCGGGCGGTCGAGGATCCCGCGCTCACGCGGGCGCGGTGGGCGCTCCATGAGCCCCGGCTCGGCCGGCTCGCGGCCGAGCGCGAGCGCGGGCAGAGTCTCGGTGCCGAGATCGATGGCGAGCAGCAGCAGCGGGGTGATGGGCAGCGGGATCGCCCCGCCGGCGAGCGCGTAGAGCAGGAACGGGACGACCTCGGGGGTGGCGTGGGCGAAGATGTAGGTGACGAACTTGCGGATGTTCTCGTAGACGAGGCGGCCCTCCTCGACGGCCGCGACGATCGAGGCGAAGCTGTCGTCCGTGAGGACCATCGTGGCTGCCTCGCGCGCGACGTCGGTGCCGGAGGCCCCCATCGCGACCCCGATGTCCGCGCGGCGCAGCGCGGGCGCGTCGTTGACGCCGTCGCCGGTCATCGCGACCGTGTGGCCGGAAGCGCGCAGTGCGTCGACAACGCGCAGCTTCGTCTCGGGCGAGCTGCGCGCGATGATCAGCTCGGCCTCGTCGCGCAGCAGCCGCTCGAGCTCCTCCTCGGCCATCGCATCGACCTCGGAGCTCGTGACGGTGGCCGGCTCGCCGCGGACGATCCCGACCTCGCGCGCGATCGCCTCGGCGGTGAGCGCGTGGTCCCCGGTGATCACGACGATCCGGATGCCGGCCCGCCGGCAGCGCGCGACCGCCTGCGCGACATCCGGGCGGGGCGGGTCCTCGAGCGCGGCGAGGCCCAGGAACGTGAGATCGGACTCCGCCTGCCCGCGCGGGGCGCCGGTCGCGGCCCCGACGTGGCGCTCGGCGAATCCGAGCACCCGCAGGCCGCGGCCCGCGTAGCCCTCGAACGCGGCCCGCACAACCGCGCGATCCTCGGGGGCGAGCGGTCGGTCGCCGCCCGCGCCGCGCACGCTGTCGCAGCGCTCGAGCAGCTCGAGCGGCGCGCCCTTCGTGTGGTACCAGAGGCGTTCGCCGCCCTCGCTGTCGAGCGTCGTCATGCGCTTCAGCCGCGGGTCGAAGTGGTAGGAGCGGCGGCGCGCGCGGTCGCGCTCGGCGAGCAGGCCCTCGACGTCCTCGCCCAGCTGCGCCGCCGCGACGAGGAGCGCGCTCTCACTCGGGTCGCCGCTGCGACGCCACCCGCCGTCCTCCCGCTCGATCCTCGCGTTGTTGCAGCGTACGGCGGTGCGCAGGAGCCCGGAGAGCGGCTCGCGCTCGCCGACGGGCTCCGGCGGGGGGCGGTCGAGATCGACTTCCGAGCCGTCGGCCCACAGCAGTCGCGCGCTCATCCGCCCCTCGGTGAGCGTGCCCGTCTTGTCGGTGCAGATCACGTCGGTGGAGCCGAGGGTCTCGACTGCGGTCAGCCGCTTGACGAGCGCGCGGCGCCGGGCCATGCGCCGCACGCCGACCGCCAGCGCCAGCGTGATCGTGGGGAGCAGCCCCTCGGGGACGTTGGCCACGAGCAGGCCGATCGCGAAGATCAGCGCATCTGCGATCGGAAGCCCCGCGGCGGTGGTGCCGAGCACGAGGAACAGCGCCCCGGCGGCGACCGCGACGATCGCGATCAGCCGCGCGGCGCGGTTGACCTGGGCCTGCAGCGGGCTGATCTCCGCGCGCACGCGCTGGGAGAGCGCGGCGATGCGCCCGAGCTCGGTGCTCATCGCGGTGGCGTAGACGAGCGCCCGCGCCTCGCCCGCGGTGCAGAGCGTGCCGGAGAAGACGAGGTCGTCGGCCTCCAGCGGGTTCGCCGCGCGGCGGGTCCGCTCGGCGCTGCGCGCGACGGGTTGGGACTCGCCGGTGAGCGCGGCCATGTCGAGCTCCAGCGATCCGTCGATCAGCCGCGCGTCCGCGCAGAGGCGATCACCCTCCGCCAGCAGGACGATGTCGCCCGGGACGAGGCTGGCCGCGTCCACCTCGCCGGCCTCGCCGTCGCGACGCACGCGTACGCGCGGCGGCAGCATCCGCGCCAGCGCCTCCGTCGCGCGCTCGGCCTGGAGCTCCTGCACGAAGGCGAAGATCGCGTTGAGGACGATCACGGCCACGATCACCGCCGCGAGCACGGCGATGCCCGCGACCAGCGCCAGCGCCGCGGCGGCCCACAGCAGCAGCGCGAGCGGGTGGGTGAACTGGCCCACGAACGCGCGCAGGTGGCCCGATCCCTCCCTGCGGCGGATCTCGTTGGGCCCGTACTGGGCCAGGCGTCGCTCCACCTCGCGGGCCGAGAGGCCGTCGCGGCCGCTGCGCAGGTCGCGCAGCAGCTCGTCGACGCGCTCCTCGGGGTCCAGCGCGGGCCGCGATGCCGCCGTGCTCCCGCCGCTCGACGGGTCGTCCGTGGTCACGGCGGTGACGCTAGAGGGCGGGGCGCGTGGGCGGGCGTTAGGGTGCGCGGTCATGAGCCGGCGCGAGGTGCTGCGGGTGCTGTCGATCGGCCGGGCGGCGCTCGGGGCGGGGATGGTCGCCACTCCGGCGCTTGCCGGCAGGCCGTGGGTCGGGCCCGACGCCTCCGCGCCCGGGGCCATGGTGATCGGGCGGGCGTTCGGCGCGCGCGACGTGGTGCTGGGGCTCGGGACCCTCGAGGCCGATCGCCGCGGCGAGGGCGTGCGGACGTGGCTGGCGGCCGGGGTGATCGCCGACGCGGTCGACCTGGTGGCGACGCTCGCCGCCGGCGACGAGATCCCGGCCCGCGGGAGCCGGGCGGTCTCGGTGCTCGCGGGAGGGGCGGCGCTGGCGGGACTGGTGTTGCTGCGCGGCGCGGGCGAGTAGTCAGCGCGCCCAGGCGCGCAGGCTCGGGAGTGGGTCGATCGGCTCGCCGCGCTTGGTCTGCCAGCCGCCGATCCAGACCTCGAAATGCAGGTGCGGACCGGTCGCGCGGCCGGTCTGGCCGACCTCGGCGAGCATGCGCCCGGCGCTCACAGGGTCGCCCGGGAGCACCTCGATCGAGCCCTTGCGCAGATGCATGAACACGTAGTCGCGGCCGTTGCTCGCGTGCAGCACGAGGTAGTAGCCGGCGCCGCCGCGCTGGTAGGAGCGGTAGGCGATCGTGCCGCTGACCGGCGCGACCACGGGCGTGCCCTCTGCCGCCGCGATGTCCTGGCCCTGGTGGGTGTGGCCAGGCCGGGCGGTGCCGAAGCGCCCGTCGCCGCCGAGGATCCGGTAGGGGCCGGCGACCGGGAAGCGGCCGGCGAGCGGTGCGGGGGACGGCGACGGACGCGAGCGCCTGGTGGCGGCTCGGCGCCTTGCCAGCGCGCGCCTGCGCGCCAGCGCCCGCTTGCGTGCCAGTGCGCGCCTGCGGATGCGCGGGTCGGGCGGCGGCTTGACGCCGAGGCGGGCGCCGCCCGCGGCGCCCTTGCCGGAGCGTGGGGCCGGACTGACGACCGGCGCATTCGGCGCAGCGCCCCCCGCGGCGGCGTTGGCGGCGGACTCCGCGGGCGCGCCGCCGGCCTGGGCGGCGGCGGAGGCGGGTAGCGCCGCCGCGCCGGCGCAGGGCGCCAGCGCGACCACCACCAGGAGCGCGAGGCGGCAACGTCTCATCGCGCGAATCTGATCGACACCCGCCGCAGCGTGCGCCAGTTGCGCAACGGCTTGTGCGGAGGGGTGCGGGCGGTTGCGGAGGGGCGCGGCCGGGAGGGAGAGAGGTGGGGGCCTACGATGAGCCCGGATACCACGGGGTACCAGAACTGGTACCCCGCGAAACCCAGCCGGATCGGACAGGGGTCGGGCAGTCCGGGCGGGTCCGGGCAGTCGGGGCGGGCGCCCGGCGCCCGGCGCCCGGCGCCCTACCCCAGCATCCGCGCGAGCACCTCCAGCGCGCCGGCCTTCTCCAGCGGCTCGTTGAGGTTCCCGCACTTCGGTGACTGCACGCAGGAGGGGCAGCCGGCGCGGCACGGGCAGTCGGCGATCAGGCGGTGGGCGTCGGCGGCGAGGGTCTCGAACGCCTCGAAGCCACGGCCGGTGATGCCCACGCCGCCCGGGTGCGCGTCGTGGATGAAGACCGCCGGACCGCCGGTCTGGGGGTGGGCGTTGGTCGACAGGCCGCCGATGTCCCAGCGGTCGCACATCGCGATCAGTGGCAGCACCGCGATCTGCGCGTGCTCGACCGCGTGCAGCGCGCCGAGCAGCGCGCCGGCGGGGAAGTCCGAGCGCAGCAGATCTCCGGGCTCGAACCACAGCGCGCGGGTGGCGAACTCGCTCGGCGGCAGCGAGAGCGCGGTGAAGTCGATCACCTCGTGGTCCTGAAGGCCCTTGCGCTGGTAGCCGGTCACGGTCTCCGTCACCACGACCCGCCCGTAGGAGAGGGGCACGCCGAGCGTCTCGCGGCGCTCGATCAGCGACTCGACCCACGTGTCGGTCTCACGCTTGGCCTGCGTGAACCAGTCGCCCGAGAACGGCTCGAGCACGGCGCGGCGCCCCTCGAGGTCGAGCGCGGCGACCTCGTAGGCGCGCCCGAGGTGCAGGTAGATCGCCCCCTGGTGGACGGTCGAGCAGGCGCGCGCGGCCTCGATCGTCCCGATCAGCTCGCCGGACCCCGCGTCGACCAGCCCGATCGAGTCGGGCGAGGCGGAGCGCAGCGAGACCCCGCCCGCGGGGTAGTCGTCCGCGCGGGCGGGGCGGAACGTCCCGCCGCGCTCGCGCAGCCGGCCCGCGCCGACGAGCGCCTGCGCCGCCTCGTGCCAGTCCGCGCCCAGCGTCTCGGCGTCGCCCTCGCCCAGCGGCGCCTCGTGCGCCGCGCACACGAGGTGCGCGGCGTGGATCTCCTCGCTGAACGGATCGAGGATCGCGGCCTCCACTGGGCGGCGCAGGAACTCGTCCGGGTGGCGGCAGAAGAACTGGTCGAGCGCGTCCTCGCCCGCAACGTAGAGCGCCAGCCCGCGCGCGCGGCGACCGGCGCGACCCCACATCTGGCGCAGGCTCGCGACCGTGCCGGGGAACGTGACGCAGATCGCGGCGTCGAGCGTGCCGATGTCGATGCCCAGCTCGAGCGCGTCGGTCGCCACGACGCCGAGCAGCTCGCCCGCGGCCAGGCGGCGCTCGAGCTCGCGGCGCTGCTGGGGTGTGTAGCCGGCGCGGTAGGGAGCGACGCGCTCGGCCAGCTCTCCGCCGAGGCGGTCCGCGAGGGAGCGGTGGATGACCTCGACCGCCTTGCGCGACTTCATGAAGCAGATCGCCCGCGCGCCCGCGCGCACGAGCTCGGCCATCAGCTCCGCCGCCTCGGCCAGCGGCGAGCCGCGCAGGCCGAGGTCGGGGTCGAGCAGCGGGGGATTCCACATCGCGATCTCGCGCCCCGCCCCCGGCGAGCCGTCGCGGTGCACCAGCTCGACGCCGTCGAGGCCGGTCAGGGCCTCGGCGAGCTCAACCGGGTTGTCGATCGTCGCGCTCGCGAGCAGGAACTGCGGGCGCATCCCGTAGCCCTGCGCCGCGCGGCGCAGGCGCCGCAGGACGTTGGCGACGTGGGAGCCGAAGACGCCGCGGTACGTGTGCGCCTCGTCGACGACCACGAACGAGAGGTTCGCGAGCAGGTCGGCCCAGCCGGAGTGGTTGGGAAGGACCCCGACGTGGAGCATGTCGGGGTTGGTGAGCACCAGGTTGGAGCGCCGCCGGATCGCGGCCCGCTCGGAGCGCGGCGTGTCGCCGTCGTAGATCGCGGGGCGCAGGGCGCGGCCGAGACCGAGTTCGGCGAGCGCGCGAGCCTGGTCCTGCGCGAGCGCCTTGGTCGGGTAGAGGTAGAGCGCGCGCGCCTTGGGGTCCGAGAGCAGCACGTTCAGCGCGGGCAGGTTGAAGCACAGCGACTTGCCCGAGGCGGTCCCGGTGGTGACGATCGTCGGCGCCGAGAAGGCCGACTCGTACGCCTCCGCCTGGTGGGCGTAGAGCTCGCCGATCCCAACCCGGGCGAGCGCCTCCCGCAGCGCCGGATGGAGGTCGTCCGGAAGCGGGGCGGTCCGCGCCGCGCGAGGCGACTCGGAGGAGCGGTGGACCAGGCGCTCGTCCTGTTCGCCGCGCCCGAGCAGCGCGTCCCAGGGCTCGGTGGCGGCGCTCGCGGACACTCGTGCGCATGGTAGGGGCGCTGGGATGCGGCAGACTGCGCGCCCGATGCGCTGCGCCTACATCGACCTCGACGGCACGCTGCTGGGCGCCGGCGCCTCGCTGGTGCACGACGGCGAGGGCGCGTTCACGCTGCTCGGCGTGCGCGCGATCGAGGCCTGCGCGCGCGCGGGCGCGGAGGTCGTGCTGTTCTCCGGCCGCCGCCAAGCGCAGGTGTTCGAGGACGCGCGGCTGCTCGGGCAGGACTCCTACATCTTCGAGGCGGGCGCCGGGCTGGTGATCGGCGGCGAGCTCGAGTGGCTCACCGGCGACCTGGTGCCCGGCGAGCTCACGATCCACGAGCAGATCGCGGCCGGCGGCGCGCCCGGCCTGCTGCTGGAGCGCTACGCGGGCCGCCTGGAGTACCACGACCCGTGGCACGAGGGCCGCGAGGTCTCCCATCTCTTCCGCGGGCTCCTCGACGCCGCGCAGGCCGACGCGCTGCTGGCCGAGCACGGGCACGGCGGGCTGCGCCTCGTGGACAACGGCGGCGTGCGGGCGCCGGCCGGCGCGCTCGGCGGCATCGGGCCGCTGCGCGCCTACCACCTCATGCCCGCCGCAGCCTCCAAGGCGAACGCCGTAGCTCGCCACATGCGCGCGCGTGGATACGAGCCCCGCGACTGCCTCGCCGTGGGCGACTCGCGCGAGGACCTCGGCGCCGCCCGGCACGTCGGCTCGTTCTGGCTGGTCGCGAACGCGCTCGAGCGCGACCCGGGATTGACCGAGGCGATCGCCGGGATGCCGAACGTGCGCGTGGCGGAGGCCGGGCACGGGCCCGGCGTCTACGAGACGGTGGTCACGACACTCGCCGAGCGGGCTTGACGCCAGGCGCATACGCCGTAGGGTGAAAGGGGATGAGGGGGGGACTTGCCGCGGTGGTTGCGTGGGCGCTGCTGGCCATGGGCGCCGACAGCGCCGCCGCGTTCGACACCGGGCCGCACGGCGATCAGACGGTCGACGCGATGCGGGCGGAGGGCTTCGGGCCCGACGCCGCGGACGTGTCGCGCGTCAACAACTGGTTCGTCGACTTCTACTCCAACGCGGGCGACGTGCCGTACTCGGACAGCTCGCCGCTGTGGAAGACGGTGATCGGCGGCGCGCTCGGCGACCGCGAGCACTGGCCCAAGCGGCTGCGCGACGCGGCCTCGGCCTCGCACATGGACTCCTCGGTGCGCGTGACGCTCGACGGGCAGCAGGTGTCGCTCAACGAGCCGCGCGCGATGGAGCTCGAGTGGGACCGCCTGCGCTTCGCCACCTATCGCCTGGTGCAGAAGGCCAAGCGGGACCGCAGCCCGCTGGAGCTGCTGACCGCGATCGGCACCAGCCTGCACCCGCTGCAGGACTTCTACTCGCACACCAACTGGCCCGAGACGCCCACGAACGTGGACGGGCCGGGCTGGCAGGGAAGGGGCCAGGGCAGCGTGCCGACGTGGTTCGACCTCCCCGCCGAGGTGCGCAACCCGGCGCCCGTCTATGCGGGCGGGTCCGCGGGTGCGCCGCGCGTGCACGGGCAGTGGCGCGAGAGCCAGTTGAAGACCGTCGCGAAGGACTGGCCTGGGCGCCCGCGCTACATGGAGGCCTACATGACGGCCTACTTCGCCACGCGCCAGTGGCTGCGCGCGATCCGCTCCTGGCTGGGCGACGCGCGCCTGTGGAGCCAAGCCCAGCGCTACGCGTCCCACCTGCGCGACCTCGACCACGACGACTACGGCGCGACGATGATCTCGACCTACACCGGCCACCTCTACGGCGAGGGTGGCCCGTGCCGGCCGCGCTGCGACGTGTCCAGCGGCTGGGGCGGGAGCCTGATCGCGCTGCGCTCGGCCGTCAAGCGCTACTTCGAGTCCGGCCGCAGCGGCCACTTCACGACGCGCAAGACCGTCTTCCGCAAGACCTTCGAGAAGCTGATGCCGGATCTCGGGATCCGCCAGCCGCTCGGGGTGAGGCTCGACCAGGTGCCGGTGGCCTCCAGCCGGCCGATCCAGGCGGCCACCCGCTTCGTGCGGCTCCAGGTCCGGCGGATGAGGGGCATCGACCTCGGCGACATCGGGCCCGACGACGCCGACCTCTACGCGCGCGGCGCGATCGCGGGCCAGCGCTTCGTCTCGCCGGTGATCCAGGCGCACGACTCGTTCTCGTTCCCCGCCCCCTACTACCCGTTCACGTTCGTCAAGGCGGTGCCGCGCGGCGCCGTGCGCCCCGAGCCGATCGAGTCGATCCAGGTGCGCATCCGGACGAGTTCCGCGCGCTACGCAGGGACCGACGACAACGTCTACCTGCGGATCGGGCGCGAGCACCGCTTCCGCCTGGACAAGGGCCTCTACGACGACTTCGAGCGTGGGGACAACGACCTCTACTCGGTTCCCATCGACGCCGCGACGCGCAAGGGACTCGACCTCGGCGACCTGCAGCGCGTGCAGATCGAGAAGTCGCGCGACGGCATCGCGGGCGGCTGGAAGCTGCGCGGGGTGACGCTGGTCGTCAACCGGCGCACGGTGTACCGGCGCGACGGCATCGAGCGCTGGCTCGAGGACGACCATCGCACGTGGCGCGCGCCCGACTTCCGGCCCGACGTGCGTCCCGGCACCAAGGTGCCCGTGTGGCTGGACCTGCGCGAGGACGACCTGCGGATCTACGGCTCCGACGACCAGGGCGACATCAACCCCTACGACGCGCGCGACGCGGTTGCGGTCGGCTACGCGCCCGGATCGCCGCGCGTCGAGGCCGACACGCGCGGCGGGCACCGGTTGGGCGGCCGCCTGGGCCACGGCGGCGATCTCGCCAGCGTCCGCTACTGGATCGACACGTGGGATCCGACGCTGCCGCCGGGGCCCGTGATCAAGCCTCCGCCGCCGCCCGCGCCCAAGCCCGATCTGATCGTCTCGGACATCACCCCGACGACGTTCACGATCCGCAACCAGGGCGCAGGCGCCGCGGGGGCCTCCACGGCGCTGCTCGGCACGATGCTCTCCTACCCGATCGGCGCGCTGGCCCCGGGCGGGACTCAGACGGTGAAGTTCGCCGAGTCGTGCGGCGGCGGGACCGTCACCGTGCGCGCGGACAAGGACGGTGTCGTCGACGAGACCGACGAGACCAACAACGAGGACTCGAAGCTCTTCATCTGCTGACGCGCCCGGCCGCGGCTCGTGCGCGCGCCGTCACGCCAGCCGCGGCCCCGTCCAGCGCGGCTCCGAGCCGGTCGGCGACGCGGTCAAGCAGCCGCCGCGCCGGAGCGAGCCAGAGGCCGACCGAGACGGCCGACCCGAGCGCGGCGCCCGCGATCACGTCGCTGGGGTAGTGCAGGCCCATGGCGACCCGGCCGACCGCGAGCACGGCGGCGGCGATCAGCACGGGCACTCCCCAGCGGCGGTCGCGCAGCACGATCGCGACGGCGATCGCGAAGCCGGCCGTCGCGTGGTCGCTCGGGAAGCTCGGGTCGGCGGCATGCCCCGAGAAGAGATGCACGCCACCGGGGTCGCTGACGAAGGGCCGCGGGCGCGCTACCGCCTGCGAGACGAAGTGCGCGATCAGCAGGCCGAGCCCGGCTCCGGCGCCCGCCGCGACCGCGGCGCGGCGCGCTTTGATCCGGGCGCCACCGCGGACCAGCAGGAACATGCCCACGACCAGCACGAGGAACAGCGCCTCCGCGGCGTTGACATAGGTCACCACGGGGTCCTCGATGCCGTCGTGGCGGGCGAAGAAGTCGTTCAGGGCGTGCAGGAGCGGCCAGTCCACGCCCACCATGCTGACAGGGGGGCTCGAATGCGCCACGCGAGCGTCAGCCCGCTGACTGTCGCCGCCATCTGGCCCAGCGCTCCCGCAGGGCCCCGCGGCGTCTGGCCCAGCGGGCGGGAGGGGGCACGGTTGCGCGGACGAGCGCGACCCAGTCCGAGAGCGGCAGGTCACCCGCGATCAGCCGTGCGAGCGCGGCGGTGACCGGCGCCTCGGCGCCGCCCGCCTCGAGCGCGCGCGCCAGCAGCGGCACCGACTCGAGCGACTCGACCGTCTGCCCGATGCGACCGGGGATCTCCGCCGCAGGGACACCGGCCGCGAGCAACTCTCCGGCGCGCCGGTTGCGGCTCATCGGCGCGAGCGCCGTCGCGACCAGGTCGCCCGTACCGGCCAGCCCGATCATCGACTCCGGGCGCGCGCCGCGCGCCTCGGCCAGCCGCCAGACCTCGGCGAAGATGTGTCCCGCCGCCGCGCCGGCGGCGTTGAGCCCCTGCGCCTCGGTCGCGCCGGCGGCCAGCGCCGCGGCGTTCTTGGCCGCCCCCGCCAACTCGACGCCGACGGGATCGTTCGATCGCTCGCACACGACCCCCGCCCGGATGAAGACCTCGGCGAGCGCGACGGCCAGCGCCTCGTTGCCCGACGCCGCGACCAGCCCGGCGCCATCGCTCACCATCTCGCGCGCGTGTGCGGGGCCGCCCACACACGCGACGCGCGCGGTGCCGAGCCGCGCCGACAGCACGGCGGTGGGCGGCGCTCCGTCCGGCGGCACGAGGCCCTTCGCGAGCGAGACGACAGCGGCGTGCCGCCCGAGGCCGGCGTCCTCGAGCCCTGCAATCACCGCGTCGAGCCGTAGCGAGGGAACCCCGAGCAGGACGTAGTCGGCGCGCTCCAGGCCCGCGCCCGCCGTCTCGATCCGAAGCTCGCGCGGCAGCTCGACTCCCGGGAGGTAGGTCGCGTTCTCGCGCTCGCGCGCAAGCGCCTCGGCCTGCTCGGCGGTGTGCGCCTGGAGCGTCGTGCGCAGCCCGCCGCGAGCCAGGAGCACCGCAACCGCCGTGCCGAACGAGCCCGCGCCGATAACCACGGCGCGGCGCTGGCCCGGCGCATGCAGGGATAGGGGTCGGCGGCGCGCCACGGAGGCTCCACACAGCTACCCGAGGCGGCGCGACGCGGTTACAGCGTCCTCTACCCTGGGCCCGGTGTTGCGGACCCCGCCTCTAGCCGCGCTCGCGCTGGCCCTTGCCGTGACGGCGCTCGCGGTTCCGCCGGCGGCCGCGCGCACCGAGGTCGCGCTCGGCTCGCAGACCGCGTCGATGTTCGGGAACCCGCTGTTCGAGCGGCTCGGAGTGCGCGCTGTGCGCTACACGGTCGCGTGGGACGTCATGTTCCGCCGTGGACGCCGGCTGCGGGCGGCCGACGCGTTCCTGAGGCAGGCCAGGGCGGCGCGGGCGGAGGTCCTGATCGTCTTCAACAAGTCCGCCGTCGACCCGTGGCGCCCGCCCACGCCAGCGCGCTATCGCGACGCGGTGAGCCGCTTCATCAAGCGCTATCGCTGGATCCGCGAGTACGTGCCGTGGAACGAGCCCAACCACTTCACCCAGCCGCTCTGGTACCAGCCCGCGCTCGCGGCCGACTACTACAACCAGCTTCGCCGGGCGTGCCGCGGGTGTCTCGTGCTCGCGGGGGGCTTGGTCGACTCCGGGAAGGCCAAACGCGGTCGCGGGCGCCAGCCGTGGCCCGCGACGAACATCCGCTCGTTCCTGAAGATCTACCGCAAGCGGCTGCACGGCCGCCCCCGTGTTTGGGCCTTTCAGAACTATTACGACGCGAACACCTTCGGGTCGACGCTGACCGGCCTGTTCCTCCAGCTCACGCGCGGCCCGGTGTGGCTCACCGAGACGGGCGGGAGCCTGCGCCGCGCCGACGGCTGGCCGCGCTACAACGAGGCCCACCAGGCGCGAGCCGTGGACTGGGTGCTGCGGCTCGCCGACCGCACGCCGCGGTTGCGGCGCGTGTACATCTACGACTGGTCGCCCGGCCCGGTCTCCAACGGATGGGACTCCGCGATCATCGGCGCGTCCGGCAAGCCGCGCCCCGCCTACGACGTGCTCGCCCGGCGCGTCGGCCTCCCGCCGCTCGTACCGGTCA
Organism: Solirubrobacteraceae bacterium; assembly: GCA_046330255.1. Classification (GTDB taxonomy): domain Bacteria; phylum Actinomycetota; class Thermoleophilia; order Solirubrobacterales; family Solirubrobacteraceae; genus JBBSBL01. The sequence continues at coordinate 982,489 of JAXLTC010000002.1, read as the reverse complement.
AGCGGGCGCCGCTGCCGGGCCTCGGACGCTAGACCATCTCGGCGAGCGCGCGCCCCGCCCGCTCGAGCGCCGGCGGATCGCCGGCCTCGAGCACGGCCTGGAGGTCGAGGATGCGGGCATCGAAGTCGTCGAGCGCGCGCCGGCCGCAAACCGCGAAGCACGGAACGCCGGCCTGGCGAGCGCGCACGGCCGCCTCGCCGGGCGCCTTGCCCTCGAGCGTCTGGCGGTCGAGCCTGCCCTCGCCGACGATCACCGCCCGCGCGGCGCGCATCCGCTCGTCGTAGCCGATCGTGTCCAGCACGAAGGCGGCCCCGGGCGCGAGCGCGGCGCCGTGCGCGGCCCACAGCCCGCCGGCCAGGCCGCCCGCCGCGCCCGTGCCGGGCACGCCGGAGGGATCGCGGGGGAGCCGGGCGGCCAGGGCGCGCAGCCGGCGCTCCAGCCTGCCGACCGCGGGCGCGTCCGCCCCCTTCTGCGGGCCGAAGAGCGCCGCCGCGCGCTCGAACGGCGTGCGCACGTCGCAGAGCGCCACGAGCCCGGCCCCACGCAGCCCGCCTGCGCGCTCGATCGCCTCCAGCGCGCCGGCCCCGCCGTCGGTGGTCGCGCTCCCGCCGAGCGCGACCACGACCTCGCGCGCCCCCGCTTCGACGGCCGCGAGGATCAACTCGCCGGCGCCGCGCGAGGTCGCCGCCTCCGCGTCGCGCTCGCGCGGCGCCACGAGGCCGAGGCCGATCGCCTGCGCGCTCTCGACGATCGCGGTGGCCCCGCCCTCGACGAGCCCGAATCCCGCCCGCACCGGGCGGCCGAGCGGATCGGAGACCTCGGCCGCGGCCGTCTCGCCGCCCAGCGCGAGCATCAGCGCCTCGAGCGTTCCCTCGCCCCCGTCGGCCAGCGGGCACGGGTCCGCCGGCCACCCGCCGGCCTCCAGGCCGCGCGCGAGCGCCGCAGCGACCTCGCTTGCCCGCAGCGTTCCCTTGAACCCGTCGGGCGCGACCAGCACCGGGGCGCGAGCGTCCGTCACGAGCGGCGTGCTGGGAGCGCGCGGCCTCAGGCGGCGAGCTGGTCGATCGTGCACGAGCGCGGGTCGCGGTCCTCGCGCCAGCGCACGACCTTCGCGCCGTGGCGGATGCGGCGGCCGGAGACGTGGTCGAAGGTCGCCTCGACCACAAGCTCGGGCCGCAGGCCGACCCACTCCAGATCGCGGTCCGCCGACCAGCGGCTCGGCTCGGCCGTGCCGCGCTCGCCCGACTCGAAGGGCGCCAGGCGATCGACCAGCTCGCGCTTCTCGCGCGCGCGGAAGCCGGACGAGTGGCCCACCACGCGCAACTCGCCCGACTCGTCGTAGAGGCCGAGGATCAGGGAGCCCACGGTTCCGGCCTCCTTCCCGGGGCGCCAGCCGACGATCACCGCGTCGATCGTGCGCACCCGCTTGACCTTGACCATGCCCGCGCGCTCGCCCGGCCGGTAGGGCGCCTCGCGCTGCTTGGCGACGACCCCCTCGGCGCCCGCGAGCCACGGTGCGGCGTCGGCCACCTCGCTCGCGCAGGGCGTCAGCTCGATGCCGCCGAGCCCGGCGGCGAGCGTCTCCAGCGCCGTGCGGCGCTCCGCGAAGGGTCGTTCGAGCAGCGCCTCCTCGCCCTCGGCGAGCAGGTCGAAGGCGACGTAGCGAGCGGGGATCTCCTGCGCGAGGCGGGCGATCCTGGAAGCCGCGGGATGGATTCGCTGGGAGAGCGCGTCGAAGTCCTCGCGGCCGTCCTCGCCCTCAATGACGAGCTCGCCGTCGAGCACGAAGCTCCCCGCCGGCAGCGCGATCTCGGGGAAGTAGCGCGTGAGCGGGCGCCCGTTGCGCGACTGGAGCTCGAGCGTGTCCCCGTCCCGGAAGGCGAGCGCGCGGAAGCCGTCCCACTTGGGCTCGTAGCTCCAGGACCCGGGCGGATCGTCAGGCAGCGATCTCGCCGAGCGCGCCAGCTGGGGCTTCAGGGGAGGGCTGAGCGGCAGCGCCATCGCGGCGGGAGGCTAGCGCCACGCGCAGGCGCGGCAGCACGCGCAGCCCCGGGATCGTGAGCGCGACCGCGGCCACCACCAGCACGCCGCCGGCGAGCTGCGCCGGCGCGAGTCGCTCGCCGAACGCGAGCAGCGCGAGCCCGACGGTGACGGGCGGCTCGATCGTCGAGAGGATGCTCGCGCGCCCGGAGCCGACCCGCTCCATGCCCGCGAGGAACGCGGTGATCGGGATCACCGTGGAGACGAGCGCGAGCGCCGCGACCCAGCCCCAGCCGGCCACGGTGAGGGACAGATCGAGCCGGCCCGTGCCGATGCCGACGAGCGTGAACGTGATCGCGGCTCCGGTGCAGAGCAGGGCGGCCAGGCGCCGGGCATCGAGCCCGCGGCCGAGGTACTCGGCGGCCAGGATGTAACCCGTGTACCCGAGCGCGGCGCACAGGGCGAGCGTCGCGCCGAGCGGGTCGATCGCCACCCCGGTGCCGCCGACCAGGACGAGCGCCACGCCGGTGAGCGCGACCCCCAGCGCGGCCGCGCGCCTGCGCGTGAGGCGCTCGCGCCGCAGCGCGATTGCGCCCGCCACCACCAGGGCGGGGTAGACGTAGAGCACCAGCGCCGCGACGGAGGCGTCGAGGCGCGTGAGGGACGCGAAGAAGAGCCCGGCCTCGGTCGCGTAGAGGACGCCGCCGAGCGCGAGACCACCGGCGATCGCGCGCCGCGCCGGGCGCGCGACGCCGCCCGCGCGCGCGGCCAGCGCCCACAGCAGCGCGGCGGCGAGCGCGAAGCGGACGGCCAGCAGGGTGACCGGGTCGACGCCGGCCCGGTAGGCGAGCTTGGCGAGGACGGCCATCGCGCCGAAGCCGGTCGCGGCGATCGCGCAGAAGGCGAGCCCGTGTCGCTCGGATCTGGTCATCGCGCTCCACGGTAGGGCCCGACCCGCCCTCGCGGTAGACTGGATTTCCTGGAGAACCCATAGTCTATCCCTATGACACTTCAGCAGCTCCGCTACTTCCTCGCCGCGGCCCGCCTGGGCAGCTTCAGCGCCGCCGCCCAGGCGCTGCACCTGTCGCAGCCGACGCTGTCGGATCAGGTGAAGCGCCTCGAGGTCGAGCTCGGCACGGCGCTGTTCGCGCGCCTCGGGCGCGGGGTCGCCCTGACCGAGGCCGGGCTCGCGCTGCGCCCCCAGGCGGAGGCCGCCATCGGCGCCGTCGAGCGGGCGCGGGCCTCGGTGGCGGAGGTCCGCGAACTGGAGGGCGGCGTCGCGACCTTCGGCACATTCGGGTCGGCGCCGGAGTACCTGCTGCCGTCCCTGGCCGCGCTGTTCCGCCGCCGCCACCCTAACGTGCGTCTGCGGGTGCTCGGCCTCAACAGCTCCGAGGTGGCGGATGCCGTGCGGGAGGGTGAGATGGAGGTCGGGCTGATCGTGTTGCCGATCGACGACCGCGGGCTCGACGTGCGGCCGGTGATGAGCGACGAGGTCCTCTACGCGAGCGCCGAGCCCTCCCGCGCGGCGGGTCCGGTCACGATCGAGCGCATGGCGCAGGCGCCGCTCATCCTCTACGACGCGCGCTGGGGAAGCGACGACCCGACGCGCCGCCAGCTCGCCGACCGCGCCCAGCGCGCCGGCGTGCGGCTGGAGCCGGCGATCGAGGTCGAGCACATCGGGCCGGCCATCGAGCTCGCCGCGCGCGGCTACGGCGACACCTACGTCGGACGCGCCGTCGCGTCGGCGGTGCGCTTCCCCGCGCGGCTGTTGACCGCACCGTTTGCGGACCCCCTGTTCGACACCTTCGCGTTCGTCTCGCGCCGGGACTCGCCGCTGTCGGCGGCGGGTCGCGCGCTCGTCGCGGTTGCCGAGGAGCGGCTCGCCGCAATCGAGCGGCGGCTGGCGGCCTGACGTCGCCCTAGCCGCCGGCCCGCCGCCGGGGGAAGACGTACTCGTCGGCGACCAGGTCCGCGAATCCCGGGAAGACGCGCCGCGCGACGCGCCGCGCGCCGAGGCCCGGCGGGGGCGCGGGCGCCTCGAAGCGGCCGGGCGCACGCCCGGCCGGGCGTGCTCCCGGCCGGGCGCCCGCGGTGAGGCCGTCCGAGCGCGTAGGTCAGCGGGACCGCCGCCACGCTCGCCAGCAGCGACGGCAGCCGCAGCCACTCGACCGCGCCGAGGTGGCGGGCGGCGGCGGCCAGCCAGAAGTAGAGCGGCGGGTTCTGCTCGAAGCGGCCGAGCCTCCCGAGCACGCCGCCGACCCCGTCCGCGGTCGCGTAGCGCGTGAGCTGCTCGTCGCCGAAGAGGCTCTGGTCGAAGCCGATCCAGCGCAACGCCAGCGCGACGGCCGTCGCCACGACGACCGCAAGCAGCGCGGCATCCCTGCTCCACCGTGCCGTCGAGGACCGCGCCTCCGTGGCGCTCCCGGCGGTCACGGGCATGCCCGCTCGATCCGCACGGCGCGGTGCTATCCGGCGCGGGATCGGCCGGCGCTACGATGCCCGCGTGTCCGAGGCGCACGCCACCGACGCCGAGGAGGAGTACCTCCAGACCCTGTTCTGGCTGTTCGAGGCGGGGCTGCCGATGACCGGCGCCAACCTCGCGCGAGCGATGCAGCTCTCCCCGCCGACCGTGCACGAGATGATCGGTCGCCTCGAGCGCGACGGGTACGTGACCCGCGGCGAGGACCGCTCGATCTCGTTCACCGGCAGCGGACGGGAGCACGCGGAGGCGATCGTCAGCCGCCACCGGCTGATCGAGCGCTTCCTGACCGACGTCGTGGGCGTGCCGTGGGACGACGTCCACGAGGAGGCCGAGCGCATGGAGCACGCGATGTCGCCGGCGTTCGAGGCCTACGTGCGCAGGGCTGTCGGCGACGCGAAGACCTGCCCCCACGGGCACCCGATCGAGGTCGGCAACCGCGTCGAGGGCGTCCCGCTGGCGGACTGCGAGGCGGGCGCCAAGGTCCGGATCCTGCGGTTCGAGAACGAGGCGGAGGACCTGCTGCACTACCTCAAGGCGGCGGGCCTCGAGCCCGGCCTCGAGGGAGTCGTCTCGGAGCCCCGCGACGGCGAGGTGGTCGTCGTGAGCGAGCGCGGGAGCCACGCGATCACGCGCAGCGTCGCCGAGACCGTGGCAGTGACCGCCGACCCGTCGCCGCCGCCCCGCACCGCGCTGCCCGAGCAACTGGTGATCGGCCGCGAGCGCTACGGGCGCTGAGCGGCGACCGGCGCCGGGAGGCGCTCAGGCCGGAACGCCCAGCGAGTGCGCCGCCTCGGCGAGGCGCGCGACCCCGGCGTCGATCTGCTCGGGGGTAACACCCGAGTAGGCGAGGCGGAAGCTGTCCTGGCCGCCCTCGAGCATGAAGTCCGTGCCCTTGACGATCGCGACGCCGCGCTCCGCGGCTGCCTCGAGCAGCGCGCCGGCGTCGGCGCCCGGAAGCCGGACCCAGAGGAAGTAGCCCCCCTGCGGCGGCACGATCTCGGCCGCCGGAAGCTCGCGCTCGAGCGCCGCGCAGAGCATCGAGGCGCGCTGCTCGAGCGCGGCGCGGACCGTCTCGATCGAGCGCTCGAGCGCGCCGCTGCGGCAGAACGCGTTGACGATCGCCTGCGAGACCATGCTGGGCGAGATGTAGGTGCTCGTGGCGAGCCGGCGCACCCGGTCTATCAGCGCCTCCGGCCCGACCAGGTAGCCGACGCGGATGCCCGGGCAGACGGTCTTGGAGAACGACGAGGCGTAGGCGACGTCGCCCCCGCCCGCGTCGAGCGAGAGCATGGTCGGGAGGCTCTCGCCCGCGAAGCGCAGCTCGCCGTAGGGGTCGTCCTCGAAGATCAGGAAGCCGTGCTCGCGAGCGAGCGCCAGCAGGCGCTCGCGCTTGGCGAGCGACAGGGTGTGCCCGGCCGGGTTCTGGAAGTTGGGGATCACGTGGGCGAGCTTCGGCTCGAGTCCGCCGGCGAGCAGCGACCCGAGCGCGGCCGTGTCGATGCCGTCCGGCTCGAGCTCCACCGCCACGACGTCGGCGCCGCGCGCGCGCAGCGAGAGCAGCGTGCGGTCGTAGGTGGGGCGCTCGACGACCACGCCGTCGCCCGCCTCGACGAGCAGCTCGAACAGGAACGCGTCGGCCTGCATCGAGCCGTTGGTGACGATCACCTGCTCGGGCGCGACCCCGTGCCGGGTGGCGATCCACTCGCGCAGCGGCGGGTAGCCGATCGAGGTCCCGTAGCCGACGACCCCGCCCGGGTCGGAGCGGAACGCCTCGTCGGCGGCGGCGCGCAAGCCGTCGACGTCGACGATGTCGAGCGAGGGGGCGCCGCGGGCGAAGGAGATCAGGCCGTCGGACATCGCGCCGACACGTTAGCGCCCGTCGTCCTCGTCCTGGGCGTCGAGCTCGACGCGCAGCACGAGCGCGTCCGGCGCGCGCGCCACGACCTCGACCCGGTTCGGCACGGCAGCACGGATCGATGCGAGCGCCGCGTCCGGGTCCTCGAAGGGCGCGGACGGGCTCGCGGGCTCGGCGGCGGGCGGGGGCTCGCCGGCGGGGGCGGCCGCGGTCGGCGGTGGCGGGACGGCGGCCTCGGGCTCCGGCACGGTCGCGGGCCGGGGAGCGCCCACCGCCGCGAGCTCCTCCTCGAGCTCGCGCAGGCGGCGGTCGAGCTCGGCGAGGATCGCGGCCAGGTCGGTGGGTGGCGGCGCGTCCGGCACTGCGCCCGAGCCTACGCGCCCGCGGCGAGCAGGCCGGCCGCGATCTCCGCGACCTCGGTCGGGGTACGGCCGACCTTCACGCCGCGCGCCTCCAGCGCCTCGGCCTTCGCCGCCGCGGTGCCCTTGGAGCCGGAGACGATCGCGCCCGCGTGCCCCATGGTCTTGCCGGGCGGCGCCGTGAACCCGGCGATGTAGGCGACCACCGGCTTGGTGACGCTCCCGGAGATGAACTCGGCAGCCTGCTCCTCGGCGTCGCCGCCGATCTCGCCGGCCATGACGATGATCTCGGTCTGCGGGTCCTCCTCGAAACGCGCCAGCACGTCGATGAAGCTCGACCCCGGCACCGGGTCGCCGCCGATGCCGACGATCGTGGAGTTGCCGAACCCGCGCTGGGCCAGCTCGTTGCCGATCTGGTAGGTGAGCGTGCCCGAGCGCGAGACCACGCCGCAGTTGCCCTCCTTGAAGAACGCCGCGGGGATGATGCCGACGTTCGCCTTCCCGGGGGAGAGGATGCCCGGGCAGTTGGGCCCGACGAGCGTCGAGCGCCCGCGCGCCCGCACGTGGTTGTAGACGCGCAGCTCGTCGTGGGCGGGGATGCCCTCGGTGATCGCGACGATCAGCCCGATGCCGGCGTCCTCGGCCTCGAGGATCGAGTCCGCGGCGAAGCGCGGCGGCACGAAGATCATCGCGGTGTTCGCGCCGCTCTTTGCGACCGCCGCGTGGAAAGTGTCGAACACCGGGATGCCCTCGACGTCCTGGCCGCCCTTGCCGGGCGTCACCCCGGAGACGACGCTCGTGCCGTAGGCGCGGTTGTTCAGCGTGTGGAAGGTGCCCTCGCGACCGGTGATGCCGGAGACGCACAGGCGCGTGGAGTCGTCGACGAGGATCGCCATCAGCCCGCGAGCTCCACGACCTTCTGCGCCGCCCCGAGCATCGTCGCCTCGGTGTGCACGTTCGGCAGGTCGGCCTCCGCGAGCAGGCGCCGGCCCTCGACGTCGTTGGTGCCGTCGAGCCGCACGACGAACGGCACCGTCGGCTTGATCTGCGCGAAGGCCTCGATCAGCCCCTTCGCGACCTCGTCGCAGCGCGTGATGCCGCCGAAGATGTTGAACAGCACCGCGGTGACGCTCTCGTTGGAGAGGATCACCTCGACCGCCTGGGTGATCGCCTCGGCCTTCGAGCCGCCGCCGGCATCTAGGAAGTTGGCGGGCTCGCCGCCCGCCTGGGCGACGACGTCGAGCGTGGACATCACCAGCCCGGCGCCGTTGCCGAGGATCCCGACGTTGCCGTCGAGCTTCACGTAGGTCAGGCCGCGCTCGTGCGCCATCCGCTCCTGCGGGTCCTCCGCCGAAGGGTTGCGCAGTGCGGCGTTGTCGGGGTGGCGGAAGAGGCTCGAGTCGTCGAGCGTGACCTTCGCGTCGAGCGCCGCGACCTCGCGCTCGGCGGTCACGATCAGCGGGTTGACCTCGACGAGCATCGCCTCCTCGCCGGTGAACGCGTCGTAGAGGCGGGCGAGCATCGCGCCGATCGGGCGGACCACGTCGGCGTCGACGCCGGCCTCGAAGGCGAGCCGGCGGCCGTGGAAGTCCTGGAAGCCGAGCAGCGGGTCCACGTGCAGGCGGGCGATCGCCCCGGGGTCCTCCTCGGCCACCGCCTCGATGTCCATCCCGCCCCTGGTCGAGAGCATCAGCAGCGGCGCCTTGGCCGAGCGGTCGAAGACGATCGACGCGTAGTACTCGGCGGCGATGTCGCTGGCGGCCTCGATCCAGAGCTCGCGGACGGTCAGCCCGCGGATGTCCATTCCGAGGATCGCCTCCGCGTGCGCCCGCGCCTCGTCGCGGTCCTTCGCCACCTTGATGCCGCCCGCCTTGCCCCGGCCGCCGATCTGCACCTGGGCCTTGACCACGCACGGGAAGCCGATCTCCTCGGCCGCGGCGACCGCGGTCTCGACGTCGGCGGCGTGCCGCCCCTCGGGCACCGGGATCCCGTGGCGGGCGAAGAGCTGCTTGCCCTGGTACTCGAGCAGGTCCATCGGCGGCGCGGCACTCTATCTGACGGCCGTGGGCGCCCGCCCCGCGCAGCGGCGCGCGGCCGCCGCGTGGCATCATGCCCGCCCCGATGGCCATCCCGAAGAAGCCGACCTTCATCACGTTCGACGTCTACGGCACCCTGATCGACTGGGAGACCGGGGCCTACGAGGCGTTCACCGACGAGGCGCAGCGGGACGGCTTCACGATCGAGCGCGACGAGCTGATCCCGCTCTTCCACGAGATCCAGCAGAAGATCCAGGCCGGGAGCTACGAGCTCTACGCCGAGGTCCTGCGCCGCACGGCGGTCGAGATCGCCGAGCGCCTGGGCTGGCCGCTGGAGCCGTCGCGCTCGGGCTTCCTGCCCGATTCCGTCGAGCGATGGCGCCCGTTCCGCGAGACCAACCCGACGCTCGCGAAGTTCGCGAAGACCTACAGGACGGGCCTGATCTCGAACATCGACGACAAGCTGCTGGGGCTGACCCGCCGGCACATGCCGCTCGACTTCGACCTCGTCGTCACCGCGCAGCAGGTGCGCTCCTACAAGCCGGATCCGGCGCACTTCAAGGAGTTCGAGCGGCGGATCGGCGGCAAGCGCGGCTGGGTGCACGTGGCGCAGAGCTACTACCACGACGTCGACCCGTGCCTGAAGCTGAAGATCCCCGTGGTCTGGGTGAACCGCCACAAGGAGGAGCTCGGGCCGGGGCAGCGCAAGCCGGACGCCGAGGTTCCGAACCTGCGCGAGGCGGCGAAGCTGCTGGGCGCCGCCTGAGGAGGCGGCGCCGGTGCGCGCGGTCGCGCTCCACGAGGACGTCGTGGTCGTGACCTCGGCCGCGTGGAAGGCGTCCGGCGTGCTGGTGCGCTCGGCCGGCGAGGCGTTCCTGATCGACTGCCCGATCCTGCCCGACGAGCTGGAGGCGCTGCCGGCGCTTGCGCGCGAGGCCGGCTTCGCCGTGCGGGGCCTGCTTGTGACGCACGTGGACTGGGACCACGTGCTGGGCCGGTACGCCTTCCCCGAGGCGTCCCTGGCCGTGGCGGAGACGAGCGCGGCGCGGCTGGCCGCTGAGCCGGGCGCGGCGCAGCGCGAGTTGCGCGACGACTTCGACGACGTGTGGTACGTCTCCCGTCCGGCGCCGCTGTCGCTGCCCGGCGCGCAGGCCCTGCCGGTGCCGGGCGTGGTCGAGATCGGCTCCGGGGAGCTGCGCCTGCACCCCGCCGACGGTCACACCGCTGACGGGATGGCGATCGAGATCCCCTGGGCGGGAGTGCTCGCTTGCGGCGACTACCTCTCGCCGGTCGAGATCCCGATGATCTCGCCCGGCGGCTCGATCGGCGCCTACCGCGCGACGCTGCGCCGGTTCGAGCCGCTGGTGGCCGAGGCCTCCACCGTGATCCCCGGCCACGGAGGCCCGATCGATTCCGCGCGCGCCGCCGAGATCCTCGAGCAGGACCTCGCCTACCTCGACGCGCTCGAGTCGGGCGGCGCCGGCGTTCCCCTCCCGGAGGGCCGGCGCACGCGCGAGCAGCGCCGCATCCACGCCGAGAACGCCGGTCAGGCAACCGATCCCAGGTAGCTGTCGTCCGGCGACAACCAGCCCGGACGCGATGCGCCGGTGGCGCGGTCCCGCCCCGCTCCTCCCTCGATGCCCGTCGTTCGCGGCGCCCGCCCGGTGCGCGCCTACGAGTGCACGGCCGTCCCGGCGATCGTGCAGAACGCGCCGCCGGCCGACGGGGAGTCCGCGTATCCGAGGCTGACGGTCGCGACCGCCCCGTCCGGGCGCGCGTAGGCGAGCGTGCCGGCGCCGTTGTCGGACGCGCCGAGGACCGTGATGGATGCGCCCACGTTGAACGCCTTGGTGCCGGCGGTCTGCGCCGCGCCGCTCGTCGTGCCGGTCCGCAGGACCGTGATCGTCGATCCGTTCACGGCGGTCGTGGCGCGCAGCACCGGCTTCCCGGCGGCTGAGCAACTGGCGAAGAGCGTCAGGCCCGCGCCGCTGAAGACCTGGACCGGCGGCGCTCCCGGAGCCGCGCGGAAGAACAGCCTGCGCACCGCCATCGCGCCCACCAGGTCCGCGTTCAGCGCGCTCTGTGCGCGCGCGGCGCGCGGGACGGTGCCGATCCGGCGCTCGTTGATCTCGCGACCGGTGATCGTGCCGCGCATCAGTCGGTTGCCGCGGATCGAGTTCTTCTTGATCTGGCTGCCCGAGATCAGGCGCGAGATCTCGCCGATCGGGTCCGCGCCCGCCGTGCCGCCGAGCGCGACGAGCAGGGCCAGGCAGGCGATGACGATGGCCGCCGACGGACGCCGCCGGAACATGCGAGCGAGCATTCTTCCTCCCCTGGTGCGCTACCCGAACGCGAGCGGCGCCGGCTTCCGTGCCGGCGCCTCGCGATCCCTGCGCACGGCACTGTTGCGCATTCGCCGGTCGCGTGCGCCGGTAGCGGCGTCAGGCCCCGGACGTCCCCTCGTCCCCGGCCAGGCGGCGGCGCATGAACAGGTCGCGCCCCTGGTGGTCGCCGAACGCCGAGCCGCCGGTCGCGAACCCGTGGCGCTCGTAGAGCGCCCGCGCCGGCGCGTTCGACTCGTTCACGTCGAGCTCCACGCGGCTGCAGCCGCGCTCGCTCGCTCGCTCGATCGCGGCGGCGACCAGCGCCGAGCCGAGCCCGGAGCCGCGCGCATCGCGCTCGACGAACAGGTCCTCGAGGTGGCAGTCCTCCGCCGCGTACCAGACGCCGAAGCGGTAGCGCAGCTGCACGACCCCCGCGGGCGGCGCGTCGGCGTGCGGGGCTCCGAGCAGGTACTCGGTGTCCGTGCGCTCGATCAGCCGCTCGACGGACGCCAGGAACGCGTTCGCGGACGGCCAGTCGCGACCCAGCTCGTCGCGGAAGCCGACCAGCAGCCGCGCGACGATCTCGGCCTCCGCGGGCTCTGCCCGCCAGACGTGCGCGCTCACGCCGGGGCGGCGGTGATCACCGCCAGGGTGTCGCCGGAGGCGACCGAGGCGCCGACCGCGATCGGAAGCTCGGCGACCTTGCCCGCCTTGTGCGCGGTGATCTCGTTCTCCATCTTCATCGCCTCGATCACGCAGACCAGCGCCCCCTCCTCCACCTCGGCGCCCGCCTCGACGGCGACCTTCAGGACGGTGCCCTGGATCGGGGAGGCGAGCGCGTCGCCCCCGCCTCCGCCCGCCCCGGAGCCGCCGCCGCGCTCGCGCCGCGGCGGGCGGCGCGCCGCGGCGGGGGCGGCGCCGTTCGCGGCGGCGTCGCCTGCGAGCGCGGCGCCGATCACCTTCACGTCGAAGCGCCGGCCCGACACCTCGACCGTGTAGTCCCGGGCGACCTTGGCCTCCTCTCCGTCCTCCTCGTCCGCGGGCGCGGGCTTGGGGAAGGCGAGTTGCTTCAGCCACGCGCGGTCCTCGATCAGGTCGCGGCAGGTCTCGGCGTCGCGCCACTGCTCGGTGTCGAGGATCGCGGCGTGGAACGGCAGCAGCGTCTTGAGCTCCCCGATCTCGTACTCGGACAGGGCCCGCAGCATGCGCTGCGTGGCGGCCTCGCGATCGACGTCCCACACGATCAGCTTGGCGACCATCGGGTCGTACGCCGGGGAGATCTCGCCGCCGGCCTCGATCCCGGAGTCGACGCGCACGCCCGGCCCCGCCGGCTCCCGGTAGGCGCCGATCCGCCCTGGCGCGGGCGCGAAGTTCTTCGAGGCGTCCTCGGCGTTGATGCGGCACTCGATCGCGTGGCCGCGCAACTCGACGTCGTCCTGCGAGAGCGAGAGCGGCTCCCCGGCGGCGACCCGGATCTGCTCGCGCACGATGTCCACGCCGGTCACCATCTCGGTCACGCAGTGCTCGACCTGCACGCGCGTGTTCATCTCCAGGAAGTAGTACTCGCCGTCCTGGAAGAGCCCCTCGATCGTGCCGGCGCCACGGTAGTCCACGGCGCGCGCCGCGTCGGTCGCGATCTTCCCGATGCGCTCGCGCATCGGAGCGTCCACGACGGGCGCGGGCGCCTCCTCGATCAGCTTCTGGTGGCGGCGCTGGAGCGAGCAGTCGCGCTCGCCGAGATGGATCACGTTGCCGTGCGAGTCGGCCAGCACCTGGACCTCGACGTGGCGCGGGTCGGGCAGGTAGCGCTCGAGGTAGACCGTGGAGTCGGAGAAGAACTTCTCGCCCTCCCGTGCCGCTCCCTCGAAGGCGTCCGCGAGCTCGTCCTCGCCCAGCGCGACCCGGAAGCCCTTTCCGCCTCCGCCACCCGCGGCCTTCACGGCCACGGGATAGCCGATCGACTCCGAGATCACGTGCCGGGCGTCGTCGACGGTCTCGACGGGCTCGGTCGTCCCCGGCACGATCGGGACGCCGGCCGCGGCCATCAGCTCGCGCGCGCGGGTCTTGGAGCCCATCGCCTCGATCGCGGCGGCCGGGGGCCCGATGAACGGGATGCCGCGCTCCTCGAGCGTGGCGGCGAAGCCCGCGTTCTCGGCCAGGAAGCCGTAGCCGGGGTGGACCGCCTGCGCCCCGGACTGCTCGATCACCTCGAGCAGCTTCTCGACCGCGAGGTAGCTCTCGCTCGCCGGCCCCGGACCGAGGAGGTACGCCTCGTCCGCGCGGCGGACGTGGATCGCGTCGCGGTCCAGCTCGGAGTAGACCGCGACGCTCGCGATCCCGAGCTCCTCGCACGCGCGGATCACGCGCACTGCGATCTCCCCGCGGTTCGCGATCAGGATCTTCTCGAACATGGGCGCGCGAACTGTACCGGCGGTGGATCGGCACGTGCGGGCGGCGATTCGTTACATCACATGGTCAAGCGTGAGGTAACGTGATTCGCGTGAAGCGCCTGCAGATCTCGCTGGAGCCCGAGCAGGACGCGTGGCTGGCCGGCCGCGCCCGGGAGGCCGGGACCTCCAAGGCCGGGGTCGTGCGCGGGCTGATCGAGGAGTCGGCGCGCCACGACGCGCTGCCGCCGCTGGAGGAGGATCCCCTCTGGGAGATCGTCGGCATGAGCGATCAGGATCCCGGCGGCGAGTCGGTCGACGACGTGGTCTATCCGCGGTGATCTTTGTTGACACGTCGTTTTGGGTCGCGCTTCGCCGCCATCGGGACGAGCGGCACCACGAGGCCGTCGCGCTGACGCGTGCCCACGCGGGGGCGTTGGTGACGAGCAACCACGTGCTTGGCGAGACGTGGACGGTGCTGCGACGGCGCGAAGGGCACGCTCAGGCCGTCGAGACCCTGGACGCGGTCACCCGCTCGCGGCGGGTCGCGATTGAGCGCATCGGCCCGGAGACGGAGCGCGACGCGTGGCGCCGGCTCCGGGACCGCGACGATCGCGAGTTCTCGTTCGTCGACGCGACGAGCTTCGCGTACATGGCCGAGCGCGGCCTCCAGGACGTCCTCACGTTCGACGGCGACTTCGCCGCCGCCGGCTTCCGCGAGTTGCGCGCCTGAGCAACCGCCGGCGGTCCGGCTCGATCCGGGCTGCGGGGTCGCCCGAGGGGTCGGGTTCAGCCCCAGGGCGTGGGGTCGCCCCAGGGGCCGGGCTCGGCGGCCTCGCGGCTCGTGCCCTCGTGCAGGGCCGCGCGCAGCCACGGGTCGGGACGCGCCGCCGGCGCGGCCGGCGCCGGAGCCGTCTCCCGCATGAAGCGCTCGAGCGCGGCAATCGCCGCGGCGGCCTCCTGCGGCGAGGCGCTCGGCGCGACGATGCGTAGCTGCGGGCGGCGGTTCACGGGGCGGGCCGAGGGTATCGTGGCGCGCCGTGCCGTCGCTGCCGGTCCTCTCCCACGACGCGGTGCTCGCAGCGGTCGACGTGCGCGAGGCGACCGAGCGCGTGCGGGAGGGGTTCCTGCGCCACCGGGCGGGCGAGTGGACGATGCCGCCCAAGATCTACCTGGAGAGCCCGCCGTTCGGCGACTTCCGCGCGATGCCGGCCCTCGGCGACGGCGTGGCGCTGCTCAAGTGGGTGACCTCGTTTCCCGGCAACCCGGCGCGCGGCCTCCCGACGGTCTTCGGCCTGGTGTGCCTGTCGGACGCGGTGACGGGCGAGCCGCTCGCCCTGATCGACGGGCGCGCGGTGACCGCGCTGCGCACGGGCGCCGTGGCGGCCGTCGCCGCCGCGGCGCTGGCGCGCGAGGACGCCCGCACCGTCGGGCTGGTCGGATGCGGGCTGCACGGCGCCTGGGCGGGTCGCTGCCTGTGGGCCGCCGGCTACGGCGGGGGCGTCTGCCACGACCCGCGCGAGGAGATGGCGCGCGGGCTCGCCGCGGAGCTCGGCTGGGGGCACGGGACGCTTCGGGACGCGCTCGCCTGCGATGTCGTCTGCTGCGTCACGCCCGGCCACGAGCCCGTGGTCCGCGAGGGGGATCCGCGGCCCGGCCAGCACCTCGGCATGCTCGGCGCCGACGGCCCCGGGAAGGCGGAGGCGGAGGTTGAGGCGGTCCTCGCCTGCCGGCTGTTCTGCGACGAGTGGGAGCAGGCCGCACACGGCGGCGAGCTGACGGGGGCGGCCACGGCGGGCAGGCTCTCGCGAGCGGACGTCACCGACCTCGGCGCAGTGCTGGCGGGGGAGGCTCCCGGGCGCACCTCGCCGGACGAGGTCACGCTGTTCGACTCGACGGGGCTGGCGATCCAGGACCTCGCCGTCGCCCTCGCGGTGCTCGAGGCCTGGCGCGCGGGCCGGGTGGCGGCCCCGCGCGCGACGCTGTGAGGGCCGGGCTCGCCCGGCCCTCGACCGCGACCGCGACCGCAGGCTCCGGCTAGATCCCCGACCGGCCGCGGCGCACGCGGAAGGTGCGGGTGCTGTGCAGCCGCGTCGTCTGGCGCCGGATCGTCTCGAGCTTCTTCAGCGTCACCTTCAGCTCCTTGGCCGTGGCGTGGCAGACCACGTAACCGTGGTGGAGGTAGTCGAGCTCGCGGAACCACGGGTTGACCGCCCGCTGGGTGGCGAGCTCGGATGCCGGCTGCGTGGTGTGGTCGGGCGTCCCGTAGCCCGGCTTCTTGAGGATCGCGCTCACCTCCGGGTCGCTCGCCGAGGTGATCGAGCCGCCGACGAACTCCGTGGCCACCGTCTTGCCGGCGGCCGTCTGCACGTTGCCCGCGATGAACGCGTGGTAGTCGCCGGTCAGGAACACCACGTCCTTGACGCGGTTGCTCTCGATCGAGCGCAGCAGCGCCTCGCGCTCGCGCGGGTAGCCGATCCACGTGTCGAACGTGCTGTATTCGGTGTCCGAGACCTTCACGGGCATGATCATCACCCCGTTGGCGATGAGCTTCCAGGCCGCGCGCGAGCGGGCCAGCCCGCCGCGAGCGAACGCGGCCTGCTGGGTCCCGAGGAAGGCGCGCTCGCGATCCCAGTCGGCGCAGACCTTGCCGCTGTCGTCACACGGCTGTCCGGCGCGGTACTGGCGCTCGTCGAGCACGAACAGGTCCACGAGGCGCCCGAAGCTCGCCTTGTGGTAGAGGCGGTAGCGCCCGCCGCGCTCGAAGTACGTCGGCATGTTCTCGATCCACGCGCGGTAGGCGGCGTTGCGGCGCGCCACCGAGTAGGGCGGGTTGATGTCGCCCCCGGTCGGGTCGCCGCCGGCGTAGTTGTTCTGCACCTCGTGGTCGTCCCAGAGCGAGATCATCGCGTGCCGGGACGCCATGCGCCGCAGGTTCGGGTCCTTGCGCACGGTCCGGTAGCGCTCGCGGTACTTCTCGAGGTTCTGCGGCCCGTCCAGCCCGGTCGTGTAGTTGCCCGAACGCACGCCGATCGGCGGGAAGAAGCCGATCTCGTAGATGAAGTCGCCGAGGTTGACGACGAAGTCGACGTCCTCCCTGGCCATCAGCGCGTGCGCGTTGAACCAGCCGAACGTGTACTCCTGGCAGGAGAAGTAGGCGAATTTCACCGGCTGTTTGGAGTCCGGCGGCAGCGCGGTGCGGAAGCGGCCGACGGGAGAGTCCGCCGTGCGGGTGGAGAAGCGGTAGTAGTACTGCTCGTGGGGACGCAGCCGTCCGATGCGCGCCTTCGCCACATGGCCGAGGTCCGCGTTCGTACCGATGTTGGTGCGGGCGACGATGCGGCGGAAGCCGCTGTCGCGGGCGATCTCCAACTCCACGCTGCCCTTGCCGCCGACGCCGTCCAGGCGGGTCCACAGCGTGATGCCGTTCGGGGTCGGGTCGCCGGCGGCGATGCCGTCGGGGAAGCGCCCCCCGCGGAACGACGGCGCCCGCCGGGCGCTGGTCAGGCCGCGCGCCAGCGCGTCCGGCGAGACGACGCTCGCGACGGCGAGCGCGCCGGCGCCCGCGACGGCCTGGCGGCGCGTGAGGTGGTTCAAGGGGTCCATGCGTCCTCCGGACTCGGGGCTCTCCTCCGCGACCGGGCCACGGACCCGGTCAGGAGGCAACCCTAACCGGAGGCCGGGTCGTCGCGCGCAGGTGGGCCGCGCGCGGTGCCGCGGAGTCCCGCCGCGCGGGCCGCTGCCCCGCCGTTCTCAGCGCAGGTGCGCGCCGAACTGCGCGAAACCGACGCGGAACTCGCCCGCGATGTGCGCGAAGGCGCCGGCTACGAGCACGCGGCAGGGCGTCGCGACGAGCGCGCGGACCGGGCCGTCGGGCTCGGGCGCCCAGCGGCGCGCGCGCCCGTCGCGCGCGCGCAGCGCGGCGAGGTTGTGGCGCGCCGCGCCGCCGATCGCCGTGAACCCGCCGCCGGCGATCACCGTGCGCCCGCGTGCGGCGAGCGCGGCAACGGGCGCGTCGGGATCCGGGGAGAACGCGGGATCGGCGGCTCCGGTCTGCACGTCGAGCGCAGCCAGGTTGCGGTGCGTGCCGCCGCCCGCCTGCGCGAACTCGCCGCCCGCGTAGAGGCGTCCGCCGTGGAGCGCGAGCGCGTCGACCGGCCCGTCGGGGTCGGGCGCGAAGCCGGCGCGCACGGCGCCGGTGGTCGCGTCGTAGGCGATCAGGTTGCGGTGGCCGGCGACCTCGAAGCGCCCGCCGACATAGACGGTGTCGCCCGCGACGAGCACCACGCGCGGTTCCATCGAGGAGCCGGGCTCGCCGCCGGGCGGCGCCCAGGGAAGGGAGGCGCCGGTGCGGATGTCGCGGGCCGCGAGCCTGTGGCCGGCCGCGTCGACGCTCTCGCCTGCGGTGTACAGGGTCCGTCCCGCGCGTGCGAGCGCCGAGACCGACGCGACCGCGCCGGGGTACGGGGCGTAGCGCCACAGAAGGCTCGAATCGCCTGCCGAGAAGGCTCCCGCGTTGTAGTCGGGGTTCGAGCCCGTCGCCACCACGCCGGCGCCGGCCGCGATCGCGCCCGGGTCGAACCCGTAGGTCCAGCCGGGATGGATCGCGAGCGGCGTGACGGCTCCCGCGCGCAGGTCGATGCCCGCGGCGCCGTAGCGCCGCGCGCCGCCCGCGAAGTCGAAGCGCCCGCCGGCGAAGAGGCGGCCGCCCTGGACCGCGAGCGCCTGCACGTCACCCCAGCTCGTCCGCACGCCCCCGGGTCCGCCACGCGTCGCGCTGGGAGCCTGTTCCCATGCGACGCCTGCGAGCGTGGTCGCGTTGTAGGCGCCGAGGGTGACGGGAACGTCCTCCCAGACGCCGCGGTAGTCCGAGGACCCGACGTACACGGTGTTCCCCGCGACGGCCAGCGTGTCGGGGCGGGGCCCGAGGGGCCGCTCGTTCCGGCTGCCGCGCTCGGCCACCACCGCGCCGCTTCCGCGGTCCAGCGCCGCGACGCCGCCGGCAGTGAGCCCGTAGACGCGCGAGCCGGCGACGACGGGCTTGCGCGCGCCGATCTCCGGGACCCACGCGGTCGCCGCGCCGCTCGCGGCCGAGAGCTCGGCCAGCCCCGGGCGCGCCGCGCCGCCGGCCGAGTCGAAGTCGCCGGACAGGTACACCGAGCGGCCGGTCACGGTCGCGCCGTCGACGGCGCCGGTGAGGTGCGCGTCGAACGCGAGCGGAGCGCCGCTGCGGCCGTCGACCATCGCGGCGCCGCGGCGCGCCTTTCCGCCGACGCCCGTGAAGTCTCCGCCGAGCAGGATCGGACCGCCGCAGCCCGCCAGCACGCTCACGGATCCGTCGACGGACGGACGCCACGGAACGACCGAGCCGTCGGCGGCACGCACCGCGCCCAGACCCGCCCGCGCGCGGCCCGCGAGGCTCGTGAAGGTGCCGGCCACGTAGAGGGTGCCGGCTTGCAGCAGCAGGGCGCGAACGGGGCCGTCGGGCGCGGGGTCGAAGCGCCGGTCCACACGCCCGTCCGCCAGCAGGTGGGCGAGGCCGTGGCGCGGCGTCGCGCCCACCGCCGTGAAGCTGCCGCCCACGTACCAGCCGCCGCGGCCGTCTCCCGCGACCGCCGCGACGTCGCCGCCCGTGACCGGCGGCAGGCCCGCAATCGCCGTTCCGTCGCTCGCGCGCAGCGTTGCTCCCGAGCCCGTGTGGGGCCCGACGGTCAGGAAGCGGCCGCCGAGGTAGCCGGCGTCGCCGTCGATCGCGAGCGCCGAGGCCGGCCCGTCGGGCATCGCGCCCGGCTGCGGAGCCGGATCGATCCGCGCCGCCGCAGGGGAGGCGGCGAGCAGCAGGACCGCCAGCGCCGACGCGAGCGATCTTGGTCCGATGGCGCGCAAACCGCGGTCGAGCCTATTGGCGTGTTGCGCCCGCGTGCGCCCCCCGATCGTCCAGGTCGCGGCCGGCGGTGCGTCCCTGGTCTCCATGGCCGCCGACCCTAACCGGGCCGCACGAGCGGGTGCGGACGATCGGGCCGCCGCTTGCGCGCCTGCAGCGACGGGCCGCGGGCGCCGATGCCGGGAGTGTGACCCCGGGGCCCGATCCGGTCAGCCGGCTCTACGAGATCGCCGCCTTCGAGCGCCCGCTCACACCCGCGGAGCGGCTCGCCGCCGGGCTCGAGTCGCGCCTCGACCCGGCGCACGTGGCGTCGCTGTGGGAGCAGGCCGCGTTCGAGCGCCCTCTGGACGAGGGCGAGCGCCTCGAGGTCGAGTTGGACCTGGCGCGGCGCCGGGCGGCCTGAGTCGGCCTACAGCGGGATGTTTCCGTGCTTGCGCTTGGGGCCGGGCTCGCGCTTGGTCAGCAGCGTCTCGAGCTCGGTGATCAGCCGCGGGCGCGTCTCGTGGGGGACGATCACGTCGTCGATGTAGCCGCGCTCGGCCGCGGAGTACGGGTTGGCGAAGCGCGCCTTGTAGTCGTCCATCAGCTTCTGGCGGCGCTCGTCCGGGGTCGGGCTCTGCGCGAGGTCGCGGCGGTAGATGATGTTGACCGCGCCCTCGGGCCCCATCACCGCGACCTCCGCGGTCGGCCACGCGACCGAGAAGTCCGAGGCGAGGTGCTTGGAGTTCATGACCACGTACGCGCCGCCGTAGGCCTTGCGGGTGATGACCGTCAGCTTCGGGACGCTCGCCTCCGCGAACGCGTACAGCAGCTTCGCGCCGCGGCGGATGATCCCGCCCCACTCCTGGTTGGTCCCGGGGAGGAACCCGGGGACGTCGCAGAAGGTGAGGATCGGGATGTTGAAGGCGTCGCAGGTGCGTACGAAGCGCGCCGCCTTCTCGGAGGAGTCGATGTCGAGCACGCCCGCCAGCGCCGCGGGCTGGTTGCCGACGATCCCGATCGGGATCCCGTTCAGGCGCGAGAGCCCGACCACGATGTTGCGCGCGTAGTGCTCGTGCACCTCGTAGAACTCGCCGTCGTCCACGATGTGGCGGATCACGTCGCGCATGTCGTAGGGCTTGTTCGGGTTGTCCGGGACGACGGAGTCGAGCTCGGGGTCGGCGCGCTGCGGGTCGTCGGTCGGCTGCACGCGCGGCGGTAGCTCCATGTTGTTCTGCGGCAGGAAGCTCATCAGGTAGCGCACGTCCGCCAGGCAGTGGTCCTCGTCGTCGCAGGCGAACTGCGCCACACCCGACTTGGTGTTGTGGGTCATCGCCCCGCCGAGCTCCTCGAACGTCGGCTCCTCGCCGGTCACGGTCTTGATCACGTCGGGCCCCGTGATGAACATGTGCGAGGTCTCCTTCACCATGTAGATGAAGTCGGTGATCGCCGGCGAGTAGACAGCGCCGCCCGCGCACGGGCCCATGATCACGCTGATCTGCGGGATCACTCCGGAGCAGCGGACGTTGCGCAGGAAGACGTCGCCGTAGGAGCCGAGCGAGACGACTCCCTCCTGGATGCGCGCGCCGCCGGAGTCGTTGATGCCGATCACCGGGCAGCCGATCTTGGCGGCCAGGTCCATCACCTTGCACATCTTCTCGCTCATCACCTCGCCGAGCGAGCCGCCGAACACCGTGAAGTCCTGCGAGAACACGCACACGCGCCGGCCGTCGATCGTGCCGTGGCCGGTGACGACGGCGTCGGACCACGGCCGGTTGCGGTCCATGCCGAACTCGTGCGTGCGGTGGCGGGTGAAGGCGTCGGTCTCCTGGAAGGAGCCCGGATCGAGCAGCTTGTCGATCCGCTCGCGGGCCGTGTACTTCCCGCGATCGTGCTGCTTGGCGACAGCGTCTGGGTTGCCCTCGCGCGCCTCGACCCGGCGCTCCTGGAGCTGGGTGAGCTTCTCCTCGTAGGTTTCCGGAGCGTGCTCGCGGTGGTGGTCGGCCTTGCGCCTGCCGGGCGGGGCCGTGCGGATCTCGTGCTTGGCCATCGGGGCCGCGGATGCTAGCCCGCCGCGGCCCTGGCCGGTCAGCCGCGCGAGAACGGGCGGTGGTGCGCGGCGCCGAGATCGTCGAGCACGGCGGCGAGCACCGACTCCACCCGCTCGGAGTCCGCCGGCTCCGGCGCCTCCGGCGCCACCGGCGCCTCGGGCGCGCTCCCGTCGCCGTCTTCCGACGGGGCGGGCTCGGGGAGCCCATGCGACTCGTGCGGCTCCGGCACGATCTCGGCGACGCCGCCGGTGGGAGCGGTGACCTCGCCGACCGCGGGGTCGGGGACCCCCGGTTGCGCCGGCGCCTCCTCGGTGACGCCGTCCGCCAGGTCGACCGCGTCCTCGATGGCCGGCTCCGGGGGCGCGGCGGCGGTCCGCCTGTGCCGCCCGAGCAGCCGCGCGATCAGGCCGCGGCGCGGCGCGGGTCCGGGGTCGCGGCCGGCCGCGACCCCGGGCGGTGGGACCGATACGCCGGCGGGCGCCGCGGGCGCGACCTCGGGCTCGGGCTCGGCGATCAGGACGGGACCGGCGATCTCGATCTCGGGCAGGGGCGTCTGCGGGGGCGGCCCCTGGGTCGCGGCGAGCGCGGTCGCGGGAGCGGGCGGCGCGTCGTCGAGCGGTGTGTCGGCGGGCGCCTGCCCGGGGGTCGCGACGGTCAGCGTCACCTTCGTTCCCCAGCCGGAGGCCTCGAGCTCGACCGTGCCGCTGACGTCATCGCCCTCCCAGGCGACGGTCCGCTCGGGCTCCAGCCGCGTGATGCGGACCTCGCCGAACTCCTCGAGGCGCCGCCCCAGGGACTCGGCCTCGCTGAGCTCCGCCCACAGCTCCGGCGGGGACTTGACGATTCGGCGCTCGGCATGGATCTCGGGCATCCCACGCGGGGTTCGCGCGGGACGCCCCGAGTCCTGCCGGTCGCCGTGCGGCCCTTCGCCTGGGGCTCAGCCCAGCCTGAGCGCCTTCCAGTGCAGGGTGCCCGTGTCGCAGGTGATCCCCGTCGACGTGACGAAGAAGTCCCGGAACGTCCCGGACGCCTTCCGCCCCTTGATCCTGCCCGCGATCTGAACCCGGTCGCGGCCCGTCGTCGCCGAGACGACGAACGTCCCGGTGCGGGCGCTGATCGCGCCCGCCCGGATCGGCGCGTAGCCGCTGTCGTCGCCGATCGAGTTGGTTCCGTTCGAGCAGGCCTTCAGCTTTCTATAGCTGTAGGTGAACGTCGTGGCAGCGGACCTGCCTGCGGTGAAGCTCAGGTCCAGCCACTGGCCCCTGTGGGCGGGCGGCTTGGTGCGATAGATGCCCCGGCTGTAGGCACCCAGCGCCGCGGCGGCGATCGCCAGCGCCGCGCACACCGCGAGCGTGAGCACCACCGCCCAGCGCGCTCCGGACGGAACTGGTGCGAGAGTCCCCCTCATCGCGATACCCCCCTGTGGCGAACGTCACAAACTGTGACTACCGTACGCCCGGCCGCACGCCGGGGTCAAGGCGCCGTGTCAGCGGCCTTACGGGGGTACCGCCGGCTCCCGCCGCGCGCCGTTTCGGGGGGCTCAGATCCCCGGCTTGGTGACCATCACCCAGACCGCGGCGATGATCAGCACGTAGGTGACCGCCCCGACGATCGCCACCTGGCGGCTGAGGCGCTCGTACTCCTCGCTGAACGCGACCTCGCCACCCCCGGACGCGGCGACGTCCCGCTCGGCGAGATCCGCCAGCCGGCGCTCGCGGGGAGCGAAGTACGCCCCGCCGAGGCCCAGCAGGACCGCGATCAACGCCATGCCCGCGCCGAGCCAGCCCTGGCTGAACTCCCAGCGCTCGGAGCCCATGTAGAGCCCGGCGAGCAGCACGACCGTCGCGGCGGGCGTCACGATGACCTGCCCGATCCGCAGCTGGGCGCGGTGGACCGCCGGGATCGCAGCCGGGGAGGCCCGTCTCA
Source organism: Solirubrobacteraceae bacterium (assembly GCA_046330255.1). Taxonomy (GTDB): domain Bacteria; phylum Actinomycetota; class Thermoleophilia; order Solirubrobacterales; family Solirubrobacteraceae; genus JBBSBL01. Next base: position 959,223 of record JAXLTC010000002.1, on the reverse strand, counting down.
CCGTGGCCTCCAGCACCGGGTAGGAGAAGACGACGCCGAAGGCGACGATCGCGGCGGCGATGTGCGCGATCAAGACGAGCTCGTAGAAGGTGACGGTCGCGAGCACGCTCACGCCTCCGGGCGGTAGGCGCCGAACACGTCGCCCATCGCGCCGCTCACCTCGCCAAGCGAGGCGCGGTCGCGCAGCGCCTCGCGGATGCGCGGCAGCAGGTTCTCCTCGCTGCGCGCCGCCGCGCGCAGCTCCTCGAGGCGACGCTCGACCAGGTCCGCGTCGCGCTCGGCCTTGAACGCCTTCAGCCGCGCGACCTGCTCATCCTCGGAGGCCTGGTCGACCTTCAGGATCTCGGGGACCTCCAGGTCCTCGGTCACGTACTCGTTCACGCCGACGACCACGTCCTGCCCCCGCCGGTAGCGCTCCTGGTAGCCCCAGGCGGATTCCTCGATCTCGCCCTTCATGAACGAGATCGCGTGGACCGACCCGCCCATCTCGTCGATCCGCTCGATCAGCTCCCAGGAGCGGGACTCGATGTCGTCGGTCAGCGACTCGACGAAGTAGGAGCCCGCGAACGGATCGACCGTGTCGGCGGCGCCCGACTCGTGCGCGATCACCTGCTGGGTGCGCAGCGCTAGGCGCGCGGCGCGCTCGGTCGGCAGCGCCAGCGCCTCGTCGTAGCCGTTGGTGTGCAGGGACTGCGTCCCGCCGCAGACGGCCGCGAAGCCCTGCAACGCGACGCGCACGATGTTGTTCTCGGGCTGCTGAGCGGTCAGGGTCACGCCGCCCGTCTGGGTGTGGAAGCGCAGGCGCTGGGAGCGCGGGTCCTGCGCGCCGAAGCGCTCGCGCATGATCTCGGCCCACATGCGCCGCGCGGCGCGGAACTTCGCGATCTCCTGGAAGACGTTGTTGTGGCCGTTGAAGAAGAACGCCAGCCGCGGCGCGAACTCGTCGACCGCCAGGCCGGCGTCGATCGCCGCCTGGACGTAGGCGATGCCGTTGGACAGCGTGAACGCGACCTCCTGGACCGCCGAGCACCCCTTCTCGCGGAAGTGGTAGCCGGAGATCGAGATCGTGTTCCAGCGCGGCACGCTCTCGCGGCAGTACGCGAACAGGTCCGTCACCAGGCGCATCGAGCCCTCGGGCGGGTAGATGAAGTTCCCGCGCGCGATGTACTCCTTGAGGATGTCGTTCTGCGTCGTCCCGCGCAGCTTCTCCGGCGCCACGCCCTGCTCCTCGCCGACGATCTGGTAGAGCAGCAGCAGGCACGCCGCCGGGGCGTTGATCGTCATCGACGTCGAGACCCGGTCGAGCGGGATGCCGTCGAAGGCGGTGCGCATGTCGTCGATCGTGTCGATCGCGACGCCCGTGCGGCCGACTTCGCCCAGGCAGCGCGGGTCGTCGGAGTCCAGGCCCAGCTGGGTGGGGAGGTCGAACGCCATCGAGAGGCCGGTGCCGCCGCTCTCGATCAGGAACTTGTAGCGCTCGTTGGACTCCTTCGCCGACGCGTACCCGGCGTACTGGCGCATCGTCCACAGCTGCGAGCGGTACATCTCCCGGTGCACGCCGCGCGTGAACGGGTAGGAGCCCGGCTCCCCGAGCTCGAGCTCCGCGGGCAGGTCGTCCTCGGTGTAGAGCGGCTTCAGCTCGATGCCCGAGTCCGTGAAGCGCCGGGGATCGTCGGGCCCGACGATCGGCGCGATCGTGCGGTTCTCCGGGTGGGCGGCCATTGCGCGGAGGGTACCGTTCGACCCGTGATCGTCAGGGTCCGGCTCTTCGCCCAGCTGCGCGAGCGCGCGGGCGCCCGCGAGCTCGAGCTCGAGCTCCCCGAGGGCGCGCGGGTGGGCGACGCGCTCGAGCGCCTCGACCACCTGGCGGGCGGGCTCCCGCTCGTGCTGGCTGTCAACCGCACCTACGCCGGGCCCGACGAGCCGCTGTCCGCCGGCGACGAGCTCGCGCTGATCCCGCCGGTCTCCGGGGGGGCGGAGCCGCACGCGCACGTGACGGACGAGCCGTTGTCGGCGCAGCGGCTGGCGGACCTCGTGGGCGACCCTCGCGCCGGCGCGGTGGTCACCTTCCAGGGCGTTACCCGGGAGGTCCCGCGGCTCGACTACGAGACCTACGCGGAGATGGCGCGGGAGCGCATCGCCGCGATCCTCGCCGACGCGATCGCTCGGCACGGTCTCTGCGGCGCGGCCTGCGAGCACCGGGTGGGGGAGGTGCCGCTCGGCGAGGCCTCGGTGCTGGTCGCGGTCTCGGCCGCGCACCGGGAGGAGGCGTTCGCGGGGGCGCGCGAGATCATCGACCGCGTGAAGGCCGAGGCGCCGATCTGGAAGCGCGAGGTCACCGCGGAGGGCTCCGAATGGGTGCCGGGGACTCCGCCGCCGGCGCCCTAGGTGGCAGGCACGACCATCGGGCCGTTCGAGGTTGGAAGAATGCTGATCACGGGGTTCACCAACGTAAGCAGCAAGATAACGCCGATGATCAGCAGCGCGGGGCGGTCGCGATGCAACGCGTGTAGTAGCAGCAGGACGGCCGTGCCGGCGACCGCGTAGCGGCTGTAGCTGAGCGGGTTGCGCCAGAGCTCGGCCGTCAGGAACGGCACCAGCAACAGCGCGGCGACGCCGACAATCGGCAGTGCCCGCTCCGCCGTGGGAAGGCGTCGCGCAGCCAGGGACGCGCGCGCGACCGGCGCCGCGCGGACGACGAGGAGGCCGAACATGGCCAGCAGCGCGAGCACCATTGCAACCTCCCAGCTGGCCGCTCCTGCGATGTCGTCGTGAAGCACGTCCCAGATCTTCCGCACCGAGCCCAGGATCGGGATCGGGCTCGGATGCGCGACGTGGTTGCCCTTCACGCTCGCCTCCAGGGCGAGCCAGAGATACAGCTGCCACAACACCCAGGTGCCGATGGGCAGGAGCCACAGCAGGCCCTTGCGCCGGCGCCGGACGACTTCGAGCAAGCAGATCACCGCGACGGGCGCCAGGAACGTCTCGCGGGTCAGCAGCACGGCCGTGAGCGCGACCACGGGCGCCACGGTGCGCCCCTCCAGCCACCAGATCAGCCCGACCACGAGAAGGGCCACCGCCAGCGGGTTGGTGAGGTCGTTCAGCACACCCGCGAGCGTGCCCAGCGACAGCACGTAGGCGAGGCTGAGCCACGGCGATCGGCCTCGGCGCGCAAGGAAGCGCGCGAGCAGAAAGCCCGATCCCAGCACCGCCAGCAGGTTGATCAGCGGGATCGTCCACGGCAGGATGTCGGGATCGCCACCGCCGGAGGCGACGTAGGCCAGCGCCGGCAGCATGATCCGCTGATAGCGGTAGCCCAGTTCGTCGATGTGCGGGGAGGTCGCCTGTCCGCGGCTCGCGACCTTGCCCGAGAGCAGCGGGTCCTGGGCGAGGTAGAAGCTGAACTGGCCGTCGTAGCCCGTGCCCTTGAAGATGTAGGCGTCGGATGGAAGCAGCGCGGGGTCGCCGGCGAACTGGCTGCCCAGCTTCAGCAGGAACGAGGGGTTGGTCTCCTCCCCGAACGGCCGCCCCGAGCCCCATGCCATGACCAGAAACGCGCACAGCGCGACCACCATCGGTACGAGCGACGAGCGCGACAGCGCATTCGCGATCCGTCGCGCACCGCCAGCCACGGCCGCAGCATCATCTCGTGGTGCTCGAGGCGCGAGCGCCTCGGTGCCCCCCTGCTCCAACATCGGCTCCTGTCTGCCCCGGTTCGGTCGGCGGGAAACCTAGCCGACCCGGCCGCGCCGACGCGCAGGTCGCGTTGCGGCATGGCGTGTCGGCTACAGCGCCCCGCCCGCGGCGGCGGGCGCGGTCGGGTCGGCGGCCTCGCCGCCCGAGTGCTCGCGCGCCACGTAGTCCTCGATCGCGAGCGGGTCGTCGCTCGAGCGCTCGACCACGGTCAGCAGCGACGACATCGTCGCGACCTCCTCGACCTGCTCCTTGAGGAACCACTGCGTGAACTGCTCGCTGACGAAGTCGCCCTCCTCGCGCGCGGTCGCCGCGAGGCGCGCGATCTGGTCGCTCACGCGCCGCTCCTGCTCGAGCGCGAGCGCGACGGGCGCGACGATGTCGCCGAACGAGGTCTCGGGCGCGGCGACTCCCGGGATCGCGATCTCGGCGCTCGCGTCGAGCAGGTACTGGACCATCATCAACGCGTGGTTGCGCTCCTCGACGGCCTGGCGGTAGAAGAATGCCGCGAGCTGGGGCAGGGTCTCGGCGTCGTAGTGGACGGCGTTCGCGATGTACTGCTGCGAGGCCGCGAACTCGTACGCGATCTGCTCGTTCAGCTGTGCGACGAAGCGCTCGGCGGGCATCGGGTCTCCTGGTGCGAGGGTGACGGTCTGGCGCCGATCCTAGGCGGCGGGCCGCGCCGGATGCGCCCGGGCGCGGGCGGCGGCGACCCGAGCCACCGTCCTACCTGGTGGTCGCCCTGCGACCACAGAGCAGGACGCTGCGCTCTCGAGGCGCCCACTCGCACCGAGCGAACCCCCTGCGTCCTCAGCGCATCCGCAGCAGCCGCGAGCCGCGGGCCACCCTGCGCCTGCCGGCGGCGTCGCGGGTCGCGGCCTCGATCCGGATGCCGGCGCGCCGCCGGTGGCGCAGCGCGCGCAGGCCGCGGCGCGAGATCCGGACCCGGACGCGGCCGGTCCGGCCCGCGCGGAGCCCGAACGTCGCGCTCCCGAGCCGCACCCGCCGGTAGGCGAGCACGACGCGGCCCCGGCAGCCGAGGCGGTTGACCCGCGGGCAGCCCACCGACAGCAGGACCCAGCGCCGCTTGTGCAGCCGCACGCGCGAGCCGAGGCGAACGGCGGCGCCCCGCACCGCGGGGTTCGGCCCGGCTTCGCGGCCCGGGCCCGGAACGGGCTCGATCCGGTACACCGGCCCCCGTCCGGAGGCCACGTAGATGCGGTCGGCGCCGTCGCGGCCGAACGTGGTCAGCCCCGACACGACGAGGCCGTCCTCGCGGCGCACGTCCGTCGCGCGGCCGCCCGCCCAGCGGAAGCTCGCGATCCAGCCCCCGCACCAGTCCCCGTAGACGAAGCGTCCACGCATGTCGGCGGCCGAGCCGGCGAAGGACGGGTCGCGCACGACCCGCCCGCCGACGATCGCGCACACGCTGCTCGCGTGCGACAACTCGAGCGCCGGGGCCTGGTAGAGGCCGCACTCCCCGGGCGCCGGGGCGCCGGCGGGCGCGTAGCGATGCAGACCCTCGCAAGCGTTCCAGCCCCAGTTGCGCGCCCCGCCCGAGCCGGAGGGCTCGACGTCGATCTCCTCGTAGCGGTCCTGCCCGACGTCGGCGATGTAGAGGTCGCCGGTCGCGCTGTCGAACGAGAGGCGCCACGGGTTGCGCAGGCCGTAGTCCCACACCCCGGGAGCCGCGCCCGGGATCCCCGAGCCCGCCGGCACGACGGTCGGGCCGGAGACGTCGTAGCGCAGGATCTTGCCGAGCTGGACCGCGACGTTCTGGGCGTTGCCGCGCGGGTCGCCGTCCCCGCCGCCGTCGCCGACGCCCGCGTAGAGCCGCCCGTCCGGGCCGAACGCGAGCGCCCCGCCGTTGTGGTTCGTCTCACCGGGGTGCGGGATCGGGCCGATCACGGTCCGGTTAGGCGCGCCCTCGGCCACGTCCGGGTTGCTCGCCGAGCGCAGGTGCTCCTCGACCACCAGCGCTCCATCGGCCTTGCGCGTGTAGGCGACGTAGAGGCGCCGCGAGGTCGCGTAGTCCGGCGCGAAGGCGAGCCCCAGCAGGCCCTGCTCGGAGTAGTCGTCTGGGCTCGCCCCGACGGGCGAGACCTTGCCGGTCAGGTCGAGGAACGTTCCCGTGCGCCGGCCGCCCGCCAGCACGACCACCCGGCCGGTCTGCTCGGCGACGAAGACGCGGCGCGTCTCCCCCCGCGGCGCGGAGATCGCCGTCGGGCGGGTCGCGGTGCCCATCTGCCGGAGCCGCAGGCGGCCGTTGGACTGGTCCGCGACGGCGCTCGCCGAGGACGCAGCGAGCAGCGCGAGCACGACACCGAAGCTGCGCAACACCGGCGCCGTCATGCGCATCGCATACCGCCGTCGCCTACCCTGCGCGCCATGTCAACCGCGCTCGTCACCGGCGGCGCCGGGTTCCTGGGCTCGCACCTGTGCGAGGAACTCCTGCGCCGCGGCCACAAGGTCATCTGCGTCGACAACCTCGAGACGGGCTCGCTCGCGAACATCCAGCACATCCGTCATCCCGACTTCGCGCACCTCAATCTGGACATCATCGATCCCTACTTCGTGGAGGACGACGTCGATGTCGTCTACCACCTGGCCTCGCCCGCGTCGCCGATCGACTACCTGCGGCTCCCCCTGCACACGCTCAAGGTCGGGTCCTACGGTACCCATCACACGCTCGGCCTGGCGAAGCAGAAGCGCGCGCGGGTGCTCGTCGCCTCCACCTCGGAGGTCTACGGCGACCCCGAGGTGCATCCCCAGCCGGAGTCCTACTGGGGCCACGTGAATCCGATCGGGCCGCGCGGGGTCTACGACGAGGCGAAGCGCTACGCCGAGGCGCTGACGATGGCCTACCACCGCCAGCAGGGCGTCGACACGGCGATCATCCGGATCTTCAACACCTACGGCCCGCGCATGCGCCCGCACGACGGGCGCGCGATCCCGACGTTCCTGCGCCAGGCGCTTCAGGACCGCTCGCTGACGGTCTTCGGCGACGGATCGCAGACGCGCTCGTTCTGCTTCGTCTCCGACCTGATCGCGGGCATGATCGCGCTCGCGGAGTCCGGCGTGCACCGGCCGGTGAACGTCGGCAACCCGGACGAGTTCACGCTCCTCGAGCTGGCGCAGACCGTCATCGAGATCACCGGATCGCGCTCCGAGATCATCCACGAGGCGCTGCCGACCGACGACCCGCAGGTTCGCCAGCCGGACATCACGCTCGCGCGGGAGCTGCTCGGCTGGGCCCCGGAGGTGGATCTGCGCGAGGGGCTGCGGCGCACGATCGACCAGGCGGGGGTCGAGGCGCTGGTGGGCGCCGGCTGAGAGCCGCCCGGGCCGCCGCCGGCGGCCTCTTCCAGGGGGCCCGCTGGCGCCGGGCACGGCGGGGTTGCCCGCTACATCCGGCGCCCGGTACCGTTGTCCCGCAGGGATGCGCCAAGTGAGGCAGAGCCAGTGAGAACCGAGCCGGAGGCTCCTGCCCCGGCCGCCGAGCCGGACAGCGCGGGATCGCCCGCGCTCGTGGCGCTGCCGCGGCGCGACGTGCGGCGCAAGCGCCCCCCGGCGTTCTCCTTCCTGCTGCGCCTCGAGACGCTCCGGCGCGGCGCGCGGATCATCTCGCTGCTGCTGAGCGACTACGTCGCGCTCTTCCTGGCGATCTTCACCGCGCTCGGGGTCAAGACCGGGCTGCAGGGCAGCTTCGTCTTCCGCGACGTGCTCGACCAGACGCAGTCCTACATCGGGTTTGCCTACCTCGTCACCGTGCTGCTGTTCGCGCGCTCGGATCTCTATGCCGAGCGCGCGCGCCGTCCCGGCCTGCCGCGGATCGTCACGGCGCTCTTCCAGGCGACGGTCGTGATGGTGATCTTCGCGCTCGCCGACGGCCAGAAGTTCCAGAGCTACTACGTCTTCTACGGCTCGCTCTTCTTCGCGACCGTCTACGTCGGCTTCCTGCGCTGGCTCCATGCCCAGGTGACCGGGGCGCTGCTCGAGCGCGCCGGCTTTCGCCGACGCGCGCTGGTGGTCGGCGGCGGGCGCCACGCGGAGTTCGTCGGCCGCGCGCTCGAGGATGCGCCGCGGCTCCCGGTCGAGGTCGTCGGCTGCGTCTCGCCGGACGGCCGCCCGCAGGGCGGGCTGCGCGCGGTCGGCCGCCTCGATGACATCCACGCGGTGCTGGCCGACGAGGGGATCCAGGACGTCGTGATCGCCGACCCCGAGTTCCCCCAGCAGCGCGCCGTGGAACTGGCGGACTACTGCCACCAGCGCGGGGTCGCGGTCCACGTCGCGCCGACCACGATGGAGATCCTGCTGCAGCGGGCGGAGTTCGTGCCGGGCCAGTCGCTTCCGCTGTTCACGCTCAAGCCGCCGGTGTTCGAGGGCCTCGACTTCGCGCTCAAGCGCGCGTTCGACCTGGTCGGCGCCACGCTGCTGGTCGTGGTGCTGAGCCCGCTGCTGCTCGCATGCGCGCTGGCGATCAGGCTCACCTCGCGCGGCCCGGTCCTGTACCGCTCCAAGCGCCCGGGCATGGGTGGCGAGCCGTTCTCGTGCCTGAAGTTCCGCACGATGCGCACCGACGCGGACGAGCGCCAGGCGGACCTCGAGGAGCTGAACGAGGCTGACGGCGCGCTGTTCAAGATCCGCGAGGACCCGCGCGTCACCCGGGTCGGCGGCGTCCTGCGCCGCTACTCGATCGACGAGCTGCCGCAGCTGATCAACGTGCTGCGCGGCGACATGTCGCTCGTCGGGCCGCGCCCGCTCCCGACGCGCGACTTCGAGCGCCTGGACGACTGGCACAAGAAGCGCTACCTGGTGCTGCCCGGGATCACCGGCCTGTGGCAGGTGTCAGGGCGCTCCGAGCTCGACTTCGACGACCTCGTCCGGCTCGACTTCCTCTACCTCGAGCGCTGGTCGATCGCGCTCGATCTCGTGATTCTGCTGAAGACGGTGCCCGCGGTGATCCGCCGCCGGGGCGCGTTCTAGCGCTGCGCCGCCGAACCCGGTGCGCGAGCACTACGAGGAGCTGTGGGCGCGGCTCCCGGACGTGCCGCCCGACGCCGAGGCGCGGCGGCGGGAGGCGTTCCTGCTGGGTCGCCTGGAGCCGGGGCTGCGCGTCCTCGATCTCGGCTGCGGGCTCGGCCACACCGCGGCCGCGGCGGCCGCCGCGGGCGCCCGGGTGGTCGCGGCCGACGTGGCGAGCATCGCCGTCGAGCGCGCCCGCGCGGCGCACCCCGGCCTCGACGTGCGGCTCGTGCCGATCGAGGGGCCGCTGCCGCTCGAGGACGGCGCCTTCGACGTCGTCCACGCCGGCGAGGTGATCGAGCACGTCGCCGATACGGCCGCCTGGCTCTCGGAGGCACGGCGCGTGCTCGCACCCGGCGGGAGGCTGCTGCTGACCACGCCGAGCCACGGGCGGCTGCGCTCGGTCGCGATCGCGACCGGCTCCTTCGAGCGCCACTTCGACCCGCTCGGCGACCACCTGCGCTTCTACACGCGCCGCTCGCTGCGCTCCACCCTCGAGCAGTTCGGCTTCGAGGACGTGTCGGTCCGAGCGGCCGGCGGGCTTCCGCTCCTGCGCGAGACGCTGCTCGCCTCGGCGCGGAAGGCGTCCTGGCGATCCACGCGCTGAGCCTCGGCGGCCGGCGCGCGGCAGGCGAATGGCCCTCAGCCGCCCGCAACGCCGCGCCTCGCCGCGGCGTAGGCCGCGAGGCCCTCGCGCGAGCGCGGGTCGAGGTAGAGCGAGGCGGCGAGCGGCGCGAGCGCCGCGCGCGGATCGCGCAGCGCCGTCAGCTCGAGCTCGCCGAGCGAGCGCCACGTCTCCGGGTTTGCCGGCTGCAGCGCCACCGCGTCACGCAGCGCCGCCTGCGCCGCGAGGAGGTCGCCGCGCGACTGCTCGATCACCGCGAGGTCGAACAGCGGCTCCACCGACAGCGGGTTGCGATCGTGCGCCGTGCGCGCGTCGGCGGCGGCCGCGGCGGGGTCGCCGCGCTCGAGCGCGGCGAGCGCGGCGTCCGAGGCGTCCTGCGAGCGCAGCGGCTGCCACATCGCCCACGCGAGCGCGAGCGCGATCGCGACCAGCGCGCCCGTCGCGACGCGGCGCTCGGTCCGGGCCCGGCCCGCCGGCCGGGGCGGGGCATGGCTCGCCGGGGCGTCGAGCGCTCCGCGGCCGGCCACCCAGCCGGCGCACAGCAGCGCGAGCATCGCGACCGCGGGGATCGACCAGGTCCAGTCGACGAACGAGCTGACGCCGAACACGACAACGGTTGCGGCCAGCGAGACCAGCGCGATCCGCTCGGCGCTCCACGGGCGCCCGCGCGCTCCGCGCCCCAGGCCGGTGGCCCGCGCTGCGGCCACGAGCCATGCCGCGAGCGCCGCCAGGCTCAGTGCGAGGCCGGCGAGCCCGAGGTCCGCGAGCGTCTGCACCACGTAGCCGTGCGCGTGGCGCACCTCCAGGTCCGCCTTCGCGTAGCGGGCGCGGGCCGTCGCGTAGCCGCCGGCGCCGACTCCCCGCCACGGATGGTCGGAGAACACGCGCAGCGCCTCGTCCCAGTACTGGGCGCGGACGCTCCCGACGGCGGTCAGCCGCCCCGGCTCATTGCTCGGGACCTTCGCGTCCGGGTCGGTGAGGCGGTCGGCGGCGTGGGAGATCGAGCCCGTGAGGCCGCGCTGCGAGGCGGCGAGCGCGATCGTTCCGGCGACGGGCAGCAGCGCGAGCGCGACGAGCGCCGCCGTGCCGGCGCGGCGGCGCCCGGCCGCCGTCAGCGGGCGGCGCGCGCGGATCGTGTCCACCCCCAGCCCGGCCAGCGCCAGCGCGGCCAGCAGCGCCAGCGCGAGCCAGCCGAGATCGTGGCCTGCGGCGTCGCGCGCGGCGAGCGGGATCCGGTCGGTGCTCAGCGCGTCCTGGGCGAAGGTCCACGCCGCGAGGAGGCCGGCGCCGGCGCTCGCGACGGCCAGCATCGCCAGCGCGCGCAGCCTGCGCGGGACGAGCGCCACCCAGATGCCGGCGCCGATGCCCAGCGCCAGCAGCGCTCCGCGCGAGTAGGACAGCAGGACCACCAGGAGCAGGAGCCCGAGCGCCGGGTAGGCGGCGGCCGACCAGCGGTCGCGCCCGGGGCGCGTGCCGAGCCACAGGCAGCCGGGGACCCCGAGCGCGGCCATCAGCCCGACTGCGTTCCAGTAGCCGAACGGCTCGCGCAGGCGCGCGGAGATCTCGTCCGTCGCCAGCCAGGCGGGGAAGACCTTCGTCGCGAGGCCCGCGGCTGAGACGATCAGCGTCGCGGCGAGCACGCCCCCGGCCATGCCCCGCCAGCGTCCGGGAGCGAGGCGCACCAGCGCGACGCCGGCGCCGAGCGTCGCGGCGTACGCGAACGTGAGGTTCGCCTCGAGCCATGCGTCCGAGGGCTCGACCGCCCACAGGATCGAGAGCGCGCACAGCGCGGCCAGCGCGAACAGCAGCAGCACGGGCCAGGCGCCCCGGGGGCGGGCCGACGGTCCGCGCACCAGCGCCGCCACCACCAGCGCCGCCGCGACCAGCACGGCGGCGATCTCCGTCGCCGTCACGCTCGAGAGCGTGGTGCCGCCCTGGGCGCCGAACGCGGTCGCGCACAGCGCCGTGGCCACGCCGGCCCCGACGAGGAGGTCTCCGGCGATCCGGTCCGCGGGCGGCCCCGGCGAGGCCCCCGAGGGCCCGGCCCTATGCGCCTCGGCGATCTGCGACACGGGAGCGGATCCGCGTCGCGGCGAAGGCGAGACCGCCCGCGGCGAGCAGCGCAAGCACCACCACGAGCGGCGTCGGGACGTCGGCGCCCGCGGCGCTCAGTCCGGAGGTGCCGGGCGTGACCGTGCGGTCGCCGATCCTGACGGGCTGCGCGCCGCCGTCCGGCACCCGGCTCGCGCCCGCGGAGCCGGCCCGGCCGTGCCCGGCGTGCCCGGCGTGCCCGGCCGATCCGGACCCGGAGCCCGTTGAGCCGCCGGACCCGCCCCCGGTGCCGGAGCCGCCCTGGCCGCCGCCCGAGCCGGAGGACTTCCGGTGCGACCGCGTGCCGCCGCCCGCGGCGGCTGCCAGCTGGGCGCGCCGGATCTGGTCGTAGCAGTCGGTGTACTCCTTGACGTCGGCCGGCATCGACCGCAGCGCGGAGGCGAGCTCGCCCGCGGAGTAGCGCTTGGTGAGCGTGCCGTTGGTTGAGCAGTCCTGGACCGGGTCGGCGGCCGCGGTCGCGGGCGCGAGCAGCGCCGCGCCGAGACAGCCGAGGAGCGTTGTCCTGAGGAGGAGCTTGCGCATTGGACCTTCGAGCCGCTGACGGGGACGGGGGCGGCGGCGAGCGCGGCGACACGCTAGCAGGGCGCGCGCACGCCACTCAGGACCTATCAACGGGCCCCGGCGGCCGAAGTTACGCTCGCGGAGGCGATCCGCCGCCCGCCGCGGCGAGGCGGTAGGCCTCCACCGTCGCACGGCCGCAGAGATCCCACGTGAACGCGCGCGAGACGGTCTCGCGCGCCCGGCGCCCGGCCTCGCGCCGCGCCCGCTCGTCACGCAGCAGCCCGTCGATCTCGGCGGCGAGCGCCTCGATGTCGGCGGGCGGCACCAGCCGTATCCCCCAGCCGGCCGCGGCGATGTCCTCCGGCCCCGGCTCGCCGATGCAGCCGATCGCGGGGGTTCCCCCGGCCATCGCCTCCAGGTAGGCGATGCCCAGCGCCTCGTCCACGCTCGGCATCGCGAACAGCCAGGCGGCGCGTCCCGCGGCCGCCGCTGCGGCCGGCGGGAGCGCGCCGCGGAAGTCGACCCGGTCCGCCACTCCCAGCCGCGCCGCGAGCGCGGCGAGGTCGCCCGCGGAGGGGCCGTCACCGACGATCGAGTAGCGCAGCAGCGGATGGCGGTCCCGCAGCAGCCAGATCGCGCGGATCACGTCGGCGTGGCGCTTGCGCGGCACGAGGTGGCCCACGGTCGCGATCACGGGCGGCGCCGCGCGGGCGGTGGTCGCCTCGGCCGGCAGGTCGGTGCCGAGGTGCACGACACGCACCTCGCGCGCCCCGCGCGCTCGCGCCCGGCGCTCGATGCCCGCGCTGTTGGCGAGCACGAGCCGCGCGCCCCGCAGGCCGCGCTCGACCGCGTGCAGCCCCGCGCCCGCGCGCGCCCACTCGCCGAGCACGTCGCCGCCGTGCACCGAGACGATGTACGGCGTGCCCGTGCGCGCGCGCCGGACGGCATCGCCCGCGGGAGCCGCGTAGTGCGCGTGGACGAGGTCGAACGGCCACGCGGCATGCAGGCGCCTCAGGGCGATCGCCAGCGTCGGCGCCGCCCACGCCCCCCAGCTCCCGTAGCTGCGCCAGCGCGGCGGCGCGGCGAACGGCACGTAGGCGACCGGGATCCCGTCGATCAGGGCCCGGCGCGGCTGGCGCAGCGGGGCGGCGAGCGCGCGGCGGTCGCGGGCGCGCAGCGCGGCGCGCGGGGGCACCGGGCGGTGCAGCGCCAGCACGCGCACGTCGGCGCCCGCCTCGCGCGCCGCAAGCGCCTGGCGGTGGGCCCAGACGCCGAGCACGGGGTCGGCGGCGCGCGGGTAGTACTCGGCGACGACCGCGACGCGTATGGGGGAGCGGGGCACCGCTATCCGGTGCGGAGAGCGGTCACCAGGCCGGTACGGCGCGCTCCGCGGTGCATGCGCGCGTCCAGCGTAACGACCCGTCCGCCCACAAGCCGGGCGAGCGCCAGGTACTCCGCGTCGTAGGTCTTGGCCCAGCCGAGGTCCTCCGCGATCGTCCACGCCGTTCGCAGCAGGCGCGCCGGCGCTCGCCGGCTCACCGGAGCGCTCGCGAGTCGCGCCAGCAGGGCGCGGCCGTCCTCCTCGCGGAGCTGCCCTCGCCAGGTGGCGGCTCGTAGCGCCGAGGCGGTTTCGGACCACATCAGCGGAGGGGCGAGCAGCTCCTCTCCGATCGAGGCGAAGCGCGTCTCTCCGCCCAGCGCCCAGAACGCGACGCTGGCGTCGAGCACCAGCGTCAACGGGAGTCCCGAACCTCGCGGATCAGCCGTACGCCGTCCGGCATCGGGGCGCCGCTCGGGGCGATGCCCCATCCGCCGGGCACCGTCAGCGCGTCCGGCTCGTTCAGGATCTGCTGGAGGTCCGCCTCTTCGATGAGGTGCTGGGAGCCGATCCGCTGCGAGCGCAGACGCCCGGCGCGGATCCATCGCCGGATCGTCTCGGGGTTGCGCCGCACCCGACTCGCGGCCTCCGGAACGGTCAGCATAGTAGTTGCATGCTACAACATCACCACCGCCGGTGCGCGACCAGCGTGCGGTTCGCCTCGGCGGCGGTGACGTGGGCGTGGGCGCGCAGCAGCTCGCGCGACTCGGCCACCGCGGCCGCGTGGTCGTAGCCGCCCGCGACCTTGCCGAGCGCGTGGCCGACCGGCGTCGCGTCGACGACGCCCATGCGCCAGCCGCGCTCGCGCGCGACGGCGGCCCACACCGCGTCCAGGCCCCAGCCGGTCCGCAGCGGCGGGAAGGGCAGGAGCTCGCGCGCGGCGTCGGCGCGAAACGCGGTCAGCGGCCCGATCTCCACGAAGCCGGTCTCGCGGACCACGCTGCCCCCCTTCCGGCGAGTGACGGACCAGGCCGCGTGCGAGCGGCGGCGATGCGCCGGCTGGGCGAGCGCGAGGTCGAAGCGCTCGGCGAGGAACAGGAACGAGTCCAAAAAGCCGCGCGGCAGCGCGACGTCGTCGTCGACGGCCAGCAGCCAGTCGCGGTCCCCGAGCCCGCCCGGCCCGATCAGCCGATCGAGGTTCTCCCACTTGCCGCGATCGCCGGCGGGCCCGGTGCGGACCACCACGTCGTGACGCGAGCGGCGCAGCTCGGCGACCGCCGCGCCCAGCAGCCCGTCGCGATCCTCGCGCTCGACCCCCGCTGCGAGCACGCGGCGCCGCGGCGGCGCGCGCCGGGCCGCGCGCGCGAGCCGCCACGGCTCCAGGCGCAGGGCGCGGCGGGCGTCCAGCAGGGCGTCCGCCACCGTCGCCGTGGCGATCCGCCGCGGGCCGAGGATCGTGCCGCTTTCGCCTGAAAGGAACGGCTCGGGCTCGCCGCCGCCCATCACCGGGCGCCGTCGCCCAGCGCGGCGCGCAGCCGCCCGGCGGCGTGCGCGCCGACCACCAGGCCCATCGGGCAGCGCCTCCGCGCCGTATGCCAGGCGCAGCCCGCGAGCGTGCGGGCCTCCCGCGCCAGCGGCGGGGCGGCGCCGCGGCGCTCGTCGTGCTCGCGCGCAAGGCGCCCGCGGGCGAACGCCGCCCGCGCCAGCGACCGCAGCTCCGCGTCGGGCCCGAAGCGGCGATGCTCGAGCCCGGCCGCGGCGAGGTAGCGCACGTGCCCGCCCGCCGCGCGGTAACGGCGCTGCCAGTCCTCCTCGTCGCCGCCCCCGCTCGGGATGGACTCGTCGAAGGGGCCCACGCGCTCGAGCGCCGAGCGGCGGATCGTCATGTTCGCGCCCCACGCGCGCCGCGCCTCGGTGTCGCGGGCGCCGAGGTCCAGCGCGGTGATCGGCGGGTCCTCGCGACCGCAGCCGTGCGGCGCGCGGTCGCCCTCGAGCCGCGCGTGGATCGGGCCGGCGAAGACCTCGTCGGCCGTGTGGCGCGTCGCGCCGTCCAGGAGCGCGGCGAGCCAGCCGCCGGGCGCGCGCACGTCGTCGTCGGTGAAGACGAGCAGGGGCGCGTCCGACGCCGCGACCGCGGCGTTGCGGGCCGCGTTGAGGCCCGGCCCGTCGGGAAGCTCGAGCACGCGCGCGCCGTGGCGGCGCGCGACCCGCACGCTGCCCGGATCATCGCCGTCGACCACGACCAGCAGCTCGGCCCCCGCCGCGGCGACCTGCGGCGCGATCGAGGCGAGCGCGACCTCCAGGTAGCCGTGGCGCCCCCGGGTCGGGACGACGACGGTCGCGGCCGGGGCCACCGCGGCGCCCCGCTAGCCCTGCCCGGCGCCGACCACGTCCTGCTCGCGCAGCCAGTCCACCGTCGCCGCGATGCCGTCGCGCACGCCGATCGACGCCTCCCAGCCGAGCAGCTCCCGCGCCTTTTCGACCGAGGGCCAGCGGCGCTGCACGTCGACCGCGAAGCTCGGCAGGTGCTCGAGCTCGAACGCCTCCGGGTCGAGTCCGCACGCCTCCCACACGATCCGCGCAATCCCGGCGACGGTCAGCTCCTCGCCCGCCGAGATGTTGAAGTCCTCGCCCAGCCCCGCCGGCGAGGACATCGCGACCACGATGCCCTCGGCGATGTCGTCGACGTGCGTCAGCGTCCGCGTCTGCTCACCCGAGCCGAAGATCTGCAGCGGGCGCCGGCCGCCGAGCGCCTTGCGGATCAGGTCCGGGACCGCGTGCGCGATCCCCGGCTCGTCCTCGGGCATCTCGCCCGGGCCGTAGGCGTTGAACGGGCGGCAGATCGTGTACGGGAGGCCGTGCTCCGCGTGGGCGGCGCGGCAGTAGACCTCGCCCGTCAGCTTCGAGAACCCGTAGGCGCTCAGCGGCACGGGGCAGTCGGGAAGGTGGGCCTCGGTGGTCGGGAACTCGGTGGCGCGCTCGAAGACCATCGAGGAGGAGACGTAGGTGAAGCGCTCGACGTCGTGGTCCAGCGCGGCGCGGATCACCGAGTTGTAGAGCGCGTTGTTGACCTCCGTCAGCGTGTGCGGCAGGCGGTGGAAGTTCGCGATCCCGCCGACGATCGCGGCCAGGTGCACGACGTGGCTGCAGCCCTCCGTCGCGGAACGCGCCTGGTCGAGGTCCCGCAGGTCTCCGGTGTGGACCTCGCAGCCCTCGCGCATCCAGGCCGGTGCGGGGCGCTGGTCGGAGACCCGCACCTCGTAGCCGGGGTCGCGCAGCAGCCGCCTCACGACCGCGGCGCCGATCGTGCCCGCCCCGCCGGTGACGAGAACGCGCCTCACCCGGCGGCGGGCGCCAGCGCGGCGACCTCGTTGGCGAAGGCGAACACCTGGCCGGCGCCGAGCGCGTTCCACGGGTCGACCACGAGCGCGTCGGCGCCCGCGCCGTCGAGGATCGCCATCCGGGCCTCCGGGGCCTCGAACGAGGAGTGGTTGGTCGCGACCACGACCACGTCGGCCCCGGCGACCGCGTCCGCGAGCGCCTGCGTCGGCGAGGCCACGTGCGGGTCGTGCACGGCGACGTCGGCGAGCTCGCGCTCCAGCAGCCGCACGAGCTTGTGCGAGAGCGAGTCGCGCTCGTCGTCGGTGTCGCGCTTGAACGCGAGCCCGAGCACGGCGACCTTGCGGCCGCCGAGCCCGCCGTCGCCGAGCCGCCGCTTCATGCCCTCGACCAGGAACAGCGGCACCGACTCGTTCACGCGCGAGACCGCCAGCAGCATTCCGGGCGCGTTGGAGCGCTCCTCGGAGAAGGCGAAGTCCTTGCGCAGGCACGTCCCGGCGGTGAGCCCCGGCAGCGCGATCCCGCCGCGGGGGTAGTCGTGGTTGATCAGGTCGATCACCTCGAACACGTTCGCGTCGTGCTGCTCGCAGTCCATCATCAGCAGGTTCGGCAGCGCGAAGCTCGTGTAGCGCAGGATGTTGGTCCAGATCTTCGCGAGCTCGGCCTGGACCGGCGTGGTCTGCACGATCGGCGCGCCGAAGACCTCGAACAGCGCGGCCGCGCGCTCGCCCGAGCCGGGCCCGGCGCCCCCCACGATGCAGGGCAGCGTGCCGATCTCCCGCAGGAACCGCCCCGTCGCGATCCGCTCGGGGACGTGCGCGACCGCGACGTCCTCGCCGGCGCTCAGGTCCGGCCTGCGCTTGTGCAGGTAGCCGGCGACGAAGTCCGTCGTGCCGGGCGCGATCGTCGAGCGCAGCACGATCAGGTGCCCGCGGCGCAGGACCGGGAGCAGGTCGTCGAGCGCCGAGCGGATGTCGCGCATGTCGATCTCGATGTGCGAGAAGGACGGTGTGCCCAGCGTGAGGACGATCGAGTCGGCCTCCGCGGCGTCGGCGACCCGCTCGCTCAGCTCGAGGCGCCCGGACCCCGCCACGCGCGCCAGCACCTCGTCCGCCCCCGGCTCGGCGAACGGCATCCGGCCCGCGCGCACGGCCGCCAGGCGGTCCGCGTCGCGGTCGACCCCGACGACGCGCAGGCCGCGGTCGGCGAACGAGAGGGCGAGCGGCAGGCCGACCCGGCCCAGGCCGATGACGGAGACGTCGGCGCTCATCGCGCGATGAGGCTAGTGGATCGGTTCGGCGCCCCTGCGCTCCCGCGCCCACTGGCGGGCGAATCCGGCCATGAAGCGCGGGTTGTAGCGCGCGTAGCGCCGCCACAGGCGGCCGGGCTCGTGCGCGAGCCGGTAGGACCACTCCAGCCCGGCGCGCTGCATCCAGTAGGGCGCCTGCGGGATCCGGCCCGAATGGAAGTCGAAGGCGGCGCCGACGCCGATCAGCACCGGAGCGTCGAGCCGCGCGCGCATCGACGCCATCCACTTCTCCTGCTTCGGGACCCCGATCCCGACCCAGACGACGTCCGCGCCCGAGGCGTTGATCTCCTCGACGACGAGGTCCAGCTCGGCCGGCGTCGGCTCGCGGTGCGGCGGCGAGTGGCCGCCGACGACCCGCAGGCCGGGGTGGCGCGTGCGGAGGTTGAGCGTCAGCTGCACGAGCGCGCCCTGGTCGTGGCCCCCGTAGAGGTAGAGCGCCTGGCCGGTGCGGGCGGCCCGCGCGCAGGCGCGGTCCATCAGCTCCGGCCCGTAGACCCTGTCGCCCATGTCGTGGCCCAGGCGGTTGAGCGCCCACACGAGCGGCATTCCGTCGGGCAGCACCGCCGCCGCGCCGAGCACCGCCTCGCGCAGCCCGGGATCCTCCTCGCAGGCCATGATCGTGTGCACGGCGGCCACGCACACGTACTCGCGGCCGCGGGCGGCCACGACGTCGTCGATCCAGTCGAGCACCTGGCGGTAGTCGACGACCCCGACCGGGATGCCGAGGAGCTCCTGGGCGGGCAGGGGCGATACGCGCCCCGGAGCCTCGGGCGCGGGCGGGGCGGCGCTGTCCAGTGCCGGATCGGTGCGGTGGGGGGTCATCGCTTCGGGAGTACTAACGTCGCCGGGCTCGAAAGTTTCGGGGTTCCTGCGGCGGCAGGGCCGGCACGCAGCGCATCGGCTACAACTTCTCCGGTGGCCACGCCCCGCTCGACCGCGCTGCGCCAGGGGCTCGCGCGCCGCGTGCCCTGGCGCTTGAAGCGCGCCGTCGCGCCGCTCGTCCCGGACCGCCTGATGCTGAGGGTCTCGCCGCCCCGGCCCCTGCTGCTCGCCGCCCGGCTGGACGGGCTCAGCGGAGTGGAGATCGGCGGCTCGGCCCACAACGACTACGGGCTCGACGTGATCAACGTGGATCGCTGGGGGGGCGAGGATACCGTCTACAAGGCGGAGGAGCTCCGGCGGGCCGGCGCGACCCGCGCCGTGGACGTGGTCGCGCGGGGCGACGAGCTGCCGTTCGCGGACGGCTCCTACGACTTCGTCTTCGCCTCCCACGTCATCGAGCACTTCCCCGACCCGGTCGGCGCCCTGCGCGAGTGGGTGCGCGTCGCGCGCCGCTACGTGCTGCTGGTCGTGCCGCACCGCGACCGGACCTTCGACGCGGGCCGCCCGCTGACCGGCGCCGACGAGCTGATCGCGCGCCACGAGTCGGGGTTCTCCTCGGAGGAGGACAGGCACTGGTCGGTCTGGACCTGCGAGAGCTTCGTCGAGCTCTGCCGGCGGCTGGACCTCCGCGTCCTGGACTGGGAGGACCCCGACTCCCGCGAAGGAAACGGCTTCGCCGTACTGATCGACGCCGGGGCCTGACGCAGCCGGTGACCGGGGCGCCCGCGCCTAACATGCGGCGCGTGAGGCGACCGGCGGCCGAGGATCCGGGCGCGAGCCGGCCGGACGACCCGCTCGGGACCGCCGCGGCCGGCCCGGCCGCCATCCGCGGGGGGGCGGTTCGCACGGCCGGCTACGCGGCCGGCGTCCTGCTGTCGCTGGTCGCGGTCCCGTTCCTCGTGCGCCATCTGGGCGTGGACGGGTTCGGCCGCTACCAGACCGTGATCGCGATCGCGACCATCGCGCAGGGCCTGACGGAGTTCGGCGTGGCGATCGTCGCGCTGCGGGAGTGGTCGACGGCGCGCGGCGATGCGCGACGCGAGGCGATGCGTCGCCTGCTCGGCCTGCGGCTCGCGATGACGGTCGCCGGGGTCGCCGGGGCGACGGCCTTCGCCGCGCTCGCCGGCTACGACGAGGTGCTGGTCGCCGGCGCACTGGCGGCGTCGGTCGGGCTCGGGGTCGCCGCGGTCCAGACGTTCCTGATGACGGCGCTGGTCGGCGACCTGCGCTTCGGGTGGACGACGGGGCTGGAGCTCTCGAAGTCCGCGCTCGCGGTCACCGGGCTGCTGCTGCTGGTGGTCGCCGGCGCCTCGCTCGGCCCCTTCTTCCTGGTCCCGCTGGCCTCCGCGTTGCCGGCGCTCGCGGTGACCGCCTGGCTCGTGCGCGGCCGCATGCCGCTGCGGCCCGCGTGGAGGGCCGGGGCGTGGTGGCCGCTTGTGCGCCAGACGCTGCCGGTGGCGGCGGCGAGCGGCGTCTACGTCGCCTACTTCCGCGTCGCGATCATCGTGATGTCGCTGCTCGCGACCGCCGAGCAGACGGGCTACTTCGCCACCGCCTACCGCGTCGTGGAGGTGCTGGCCGCGCTGCCGGCGCTCGCGCTGACGGCCGCGTTCCCGATCCTCTCGCGGGCCGCGGCCGAGGACCCCGAACGCCTTCGCTACGGCGTGGCCAGGGTGTTCGAGGCGGCCCTGATCGGCGGGGTGTGGCTCGCGGTCGCGGTGGTGCTCGCGGCGCCGCTGGCGATCGAGGTGATCGCCGGCCCGGGCTTCGAGCCCGCGGTCGGGATCCTCCAGCTCCAGGGCCTGACGCTGGCGGCGTCCGCGCTGGCCTCGGCGATGAGCTTCGTCCTTCTGGCCCAGCACCTCAATCGCGTCGTGCTGGTGGCCAACGTCGGCGCGCTCGCGCTGGCGGTCGCGCTCCAGGTGTCGGTGGTGCCGTCGTTCGAGGCGACCGGCGCGGCGGCGGCGACGCTCTTCGCCGAGGTGGTGCTGGCGGTCTGGTGCACCGGCGCGGCGGCGCGCTCCGGCGCGCGGCTGCGCCCCAACCCGCGCGTGGTGGGCGCGGCGCTGGGGCTCGGTGTCGCCGCGGGCGCGCTGGCGCTGGCGCCGCTGCCGCCCATCGTCGCGCTGCTCGCGGGCACGGCGCTCTACTTCGGCGGGCTCGCGCTCGGCGGCTGCTTCCCGCGCGACGTCGCGCAGGCTCTCGCAGGCCGCCTGCGCGGCCCGGGGACGGGAGCCGCCGCGTGAGCTCGCGCGACCGTCTGCGGATCAGCATCGTCGTTCCGGCGATGCTCGCGGCGCGGGCGAGCGCCGGCACGGTCGCCGTCGTCGAGTTCGCCAACCGGCTCGCCGCCGCTGGGCACGAGGTGACGATCGTGCCGCTCGGGCTGGCCGAGCCGCCGGACTGGACGTCGCTGCGCGCGCGCCTGATCGAGCACCGCGCCACGCCGCTCGGGCTGGCGCGCGCGCTCGGCGCGGGCGCCGCCGCCGAGGCCCGCCGGCTAGCCGGCCGGGGCGACGCGGCGGTGGTCCGGGCGCGGGTCAGCGACCTCGTCCGCGCGATCGGCGCCGAGGCGGACTCCGACCCGCTGCGCCGCGGCGTCGAGCTCGATCGGCTGCGCAGGATCGCCCCGGACGCGGACGTGACGCTCGCCACCGCATGGACGACCGTCGTTCCGGTCGCCCTCTACGGGCGCGGGACCCGGGCGCATTTCGTCCAGAACTACGAGGCCTGGTTCCTCGACGGGTTCGAGGATCGCGCGTTCGCGCTCGCCGAAGCCGAGGCGGCGCTGCGCCTGCGGATGTTCCGCGCGACCGACGTCGGCTGGCTCGCGGACCTGCTGCGCGAGCGCCACGGCATCGACGCGCCGCTGATCCCCGCCGGGGTCGACACCGCGGTGTTCCGCCCGTGCGGCGAGCCGCCGGCGAGGCCGTTCACGGTGCTCAGCTACGGCGGGCGCGGCCTGCGCTGGAAGGGGTTCCGCGACGCCGCGGAGGCGATCCGGCTCGCCCGCCGGGAGCTGCCCGACCTGCGCTGGCGCGTGTTCGGCGGCGCCGAGCTGCCGCCCTCGAACCCGATCGCCGCCTACGAGGACGAGGGCGTCCGCTCCGGCGCGGAGCTGGCCGGCCTCTACTCGCAGGCGCACGTCACGCTCTGCCCGTCGTGGTTCGAGGCGTTCCCGTTCCCGCCGCTGGAGGCGATGGCCTGCGGCTCGCCCGTGATCGCCACGCCCTCCGGCTGCGCCGACATCGGCGTCGATGGGACCAACGTCGTGCTGGTGCCGCCCCGCGACCCGGAGCGGATGGCGGCCGCGCTGCTCGGGCTCGCGCGTGACGCGGAGCGCCGCGCCGCGCTGGCGCGGGAGGGGCTCGCGACCGCCCGGCGCTACCGCTGGGAGGCGGCGGCGGAGTCCTTCGAGCGCTGGCTGCGGTCGATCGCGGGTCGCCCGGCGCCGCCGGCCCCACACGGGGAGCTGCTGACGCTGGACGAGGCCCTGTCGAGCGGTCGCCTGGGGTAGCGGTCAGCGGCCGGCTTCGCGCTCGGCCCGCTGCCGGTGGGCCTCGCGCGCCGAGATGACCACCGCGAACCCGTTGCCGCGCTTGCGATCCGGATCCTCGAGCTCGACCACGGGCAGGCCGAGGTGCGCGCACAGCTCGAGGAAGCTCTCGCCGGTCCAGACGGACCAGTGCAGGTCCTCCTCGGAGGCGAAGCGCTCGCGATGGCGGCGCTCCAACTCGGCGATCGACGTGAGCGGCCGGTCGCGGTCCAGCGTCCGGTCGCGGTGCGGGACCACCAGCAGGATGTACTCGCGCGAGACGCGCAGCCACTCCTCCAGCGCTCCGATCGGGTCCGGGAAGTGCTCGATGACGTGCGAGGCGAGCACGAAGTCGCACGAGCGGTCGGGGAACGGGAGATCGTCCCCCGGCGCGACGACGTCGACCGGCGCCGGGCGTCCATGCAGCCGGCGCTCGTGGCGCTTGTGATGCGTGTCCATCGAGGCGTAGCGGTCGACGTTGATCGCGTCGCGGACGTAGGGGTTGTGGGCCGACGCGCCGATCTCGATGCCGCGCAGGCCCCGCAGGTAGCGCCGGTCGAGGTCAAAGACGGGCCGGCGGAGCAGCGCCTGCGCCAGGCGCGGGGGCAGCCGGCGCTCCAGCGCGATGCCTCCGCGCCAGCGCAGCCGCTCGAGCGCCTGCGGCCGCGCGCGGCTCACGCCGTGCGCGGCCAGTCGCCGAGCCCGGCCTTGGCGAGGCCGCCGCGCACGGCGCGGAACGCCGTCGCGCGGGTCGTCCGCGCCGCGCGCGCCGCGGACGGCCTGCCAATGCGCTCCCCCGGCGGCCCGGCGGTCGCGAAGCGCACGACCGGCTCGGTCACGCGCTCCCACGCGAAGTCCGTGGCGGCACGCGCCAGCGCCTGCGCGTAGGCGTCGCGGCCGCGCCCGAGGACGCCCTCGAGCGCTGCGGCGAGGGCGCCCGGCGAGGACTCAGGGACCGCCGCGCCGAGATCGTCGCGCTCGATCCGGGCGGCGAGCTCGTCGCCGCGCGTGCAGACGACCGGCAGGCGCGCCCAGAAGCAGTCCAGCACGCGGGTACGGAACGCGTAGCGCGTCTCGAGGTGCTCGACGTGGCACGAGACCGCGCAGTCGGCCTCCAGCAGCCAGTCGGCCCGCTCGGCGTACGGGACCCAGCCGTCGTTGAAGAAGACGACCCTGTCGATCAGCCCGAGCCGGCCCGCGAGCGCGCGGGCCTCGGCGGCCGCGCGGCGGCTGTTGACGTTCTCGGTGTGGCCCATGAAGACCAGCCGCACCGGGCGGCGCTCGGCCAACTCGCCGGCGGCGGCGATCGCGGTTGGCGCGTCCAGCCAGTTCCACAGCCCGCCGTTCCACAGGACGATCTCGTCGCCGGGCGCGATCGCGGGGAAGCGGGCACGGATCCCGCCGCTCCCGGCCGGCTCGGGCGGGTCCTCCGGCAGGCCGAAGGGCACGACCTCGATCAGGTCCCTGAAGGACGGGTCGCGCTCGTAGTTGCGCAGGTCGATCAGGCGCTCGGCCAGCATCGCCCCGATCCACAGGTCGCGCTGCTTCTCCGACGCGCACAGCAGGTGATGGGCGTCGTGCAGCGAGTCGAGCACGCGGTCCAGCGTGAACGTCTCCCAGACCCGCGTCATGATCCCGTCGGCCTGGGCGCTCCCGGCCGTCCCGCCGGCGTCGAGGTGGGCCAGGACCTCGAGCGGCTCGGGGTCGTAGAGGTCGTAGACGAGCCGCGCGCCGGAATCGCGCGCCCAGGCCGCGAGCTGCGGCCAGGGCGGCTGCGAGACGATCACGTCGGCCGCGAGCGCCGCAGGTCGCAGCGCGCTCGGGTCGCGCTGGCGGAAGACCAGGTGCCCGGCGTCCGCGGCGCCGTCGCGCTCCGGGTTGTCGTGGGCCGCCGCCAGCGTCACGTCCGCGACGCCTCGCAGTGACCGGGCGAACTCCCACGCCCGGATCGCCGGGCCCGCCATCGCCTCGCCGATCGGGCTCGCGGAGACCACGAGGACGCGCGGCCTCCGACCGGGCTGGTCGCTCACGCGGCGCCACGTTAGCCGATCCGCGCACCCCCGCCCGCGGGCACCGGTCTCCCCGCGACTACCCTGCGCGCGGTGACGCGGACCGTGCTCAACGTGCTGCCGCACGCCGGCGGCGGCGCGGAGACGTTCATCGACTGCCTCGAGCCGCTGGAGGGCTACGCGCAGGTCCGGATGCGCCTCTCGCGCTCCCGCTCCCCGCTGGCGGCGGCCCCGTGGCTGGCCGTGGGCGTGCCGCGTGCGGCACGCGGCAGCGCGGCCTGTGACCTGGTCCAGGCGCACGGCGACGTCACTGCGATGCTGTGCGCGCCGGTTCTCGCGCGCCGTCCCTCGATCGTCCTGACGCACGGCCTGCACCTGCTGCGCCGCGCGCGCGGCGCGCGGGGGCGCGCCGTCCGGCGCGCCCTGCGCGCGGCCGGCGCGGGCGCCGGCCGCGTCGTCTGCTCCTCGCGGGCGGAGGCCGCGGAGGTGGGGCCCGTGCTCGCCCCGCGCGACCGCGATCGGATCGTGGTCGTCAGCAACACCGCGCCGCCCTCTGCGCCGCCGGACCCGGGCGCGCGCACGGCCGTCCGCGCGGAGCTGGGCGTCGAGGAGGGCGAGTTGCTCGTGCTCTACGCCGGGCGGCTGGAGCCGCGCAAGGATCCGCTGACGGTGGTCCGCGCGGCGACGGCGGCGCGCGCCGCTGGCGCGCCGCTGGTGCTGGCGCTTGCGGGTGACGGCCCGCTGGCGGAGTCGGTGGCGGCGAACGCCGGGCCGGCCGTGCGCCCGCTCGGCGAGCGCGGCGACATCCCGCGCCTGCTCGCCGGCGCCGACGCGTTCGTCATGCCGTCCGAGCGCGAGGGCCAGTCCTTCGCGGTGCTGGAGGCGATGCGGGCGGGGCTCGCGATGGTCGTCTCCGACGGCGCGGGGAACCCCGAGGCGATCGGCGCCGCCGGGGACGTGGTCCGGTTCGGCGACCCCGCCGGCTTCGAGGCGGCTCTCGCGGCGCTCGCCGGCGATCCGGGCCTGCTGCGGGATCGCCGCGCGGCCGCCGCGCGGCGGTTCGCCGACGAGCTCTCCCCGGAGCGCTTCCTCGGCCGCATGGCGGCGCTTTACGCGGCGGTGGTGGACGAGGGCCCGCGGCGGCGTGCCGGCTGAGGCCGGCCGCGACCTCAGCCCGAACCCAGCGGAACGCGACGGTCCAGGCGGGTCGTCATGCAGGCGTGGTGCATCCGGAACTGCGCGGGATCGGGGTTCACCCGCTGGTCGGTCTCGAGCACGATCGTGCGGATCCTGCGCAGGTGCTCCGGCTGGATCGCCCGCAGGCTCGCGACCTCGGCGCCCTCGGTGTCGAGCTTGAGCATGTCGATCGTCCCGGCCTCCCGCAGCACGTCCTCCAGGACGTCGCCGATCTCGAGCGTCTCGACCCGGATCGTCTCGGGGAGGTCCATGCCCAGGCCGCCGTAGCGCCCGGTCGGCTCGACGCCGAACTCGAGCGTGCCGGAGCGGTCCGCGACGGCGGCCTCGCGCACCGTCCAGCGGTCCTCGAGGCCCGCGAGGTTCCGGCGCAGGGCGGCCACGTTGCGTGGCACCGGCTCGTAGCACCAGACCCGGGAGCGCGGGCCGCGCGTGAGGAAGTAGAGCGCGCTGAGGCCGATGTTCGAGCCCAGGTCGACGACGGCGCCGAGGCCGTGACCCGCCCGGTAGTCCTCACGGGCGAAGATCTCGTGCAGCGTGACGGCGTCGTGGGGCCCGGGAAGCAGCGGCCGGACCTCGCCCAGCGGCGTGCGGACGGCCTGCTCGTGCGGGTAGGGGCCCGCGCCCAGGAAGTAGCGGCGCGCGAAGGCGAGCGGGTCGGGGTAGGTGCGTCGCATGCGCAGCAGCGCGCGGTACTGCTCGGGCTCGAGCGCGGAGCGCGCGACGAGCGAGGGGGACCGGCCGCCCAGCACCCGCTCACGCCTCCCGGTAGGCCGCGGACACGGCGGCCAGCGAGCCGTCGAGCGACAGGCGTGAGGCGTTGCGCTCGAACCAGGCGGCCGTCGAGTCGCGCAGGCCCCTGCCCGCGGCGTGGACCCGCTCGATCGCCGCCGCGAGGTCGGCCGGCGCGGCGCTCGCCGCGACGAACCCGTTCTCGCCCTCGTCGACGAGTTCGGTGGCCGCGTTGTCGGGTCCCCTCACCACGACGCTCGGCGTCCCCCGAGCGGCGGCCTCGACCACCACGAGCCCGTAGCCCTCCCGGCGCGAGGGGAGCACGAGGCAGAGGGCACGACCCAGGGCGTCGTCGATCGTCTCCGGGGAGACGAATCCTGGCAGCGCCACCACGCCGTCGAGGCCCATCTCCCGCACCCGCCGGCGCACCTCGCCGCGCTCCGGGCCGTCGCCGTAGATCGCGGCGCGCAGATCGGGGATGCGCTCGCGCGCGAGCGCGATCGCCGGCACGAGGGCGGGCACCCGCTTCTCCGGTATGTGGCGCCCGGCGAAGACGACGCCCAGGTCGGCCGGACCCGGCGTGGGCGATCGCGCGCCGCCCGCGTACTCGCCCTCCAACCGGATCACCTCTCCGCGCGCGCCCTCCTGGAGCAGTCGCCGCGCGTGCAGACGCGAGAAGCAGAACGCGCGCTGCGGGATCCGTGCGCAGGTCCGCTGGACCGCGTAGCCGGCGTCGCCCGCGGCGGGGCCGAGGTACTCGCGCCAGTAGGAGCGGGTCCACACCTCGTGCCAGTCGACGAACAGGCGGTAGCCGCCCAGCGGGCGCGCGACGGCCGCGGCCAGCAGCGAGAAGTACGGGAACGAGGCCGTGTGGACGACGTCGTAGCGCCGCCCGCGCAGCGCGAGATGCGCGAGCACCCCGGCGCCGAAGGCGAGCGGCGGGCCGATCCGCCTGCGCCCGCCGGGGGCGTAGAGGCCCATCCGGGGACCGACCGCGACCACGCGCACGCCCTCGATCCGTGGCGCGTCCCCTCGCTCCCACTGACGCAGCGTCAGGTAGGTCACCTCGTGGCCCTCTCGCGCGAGGCGCTCGGCGAGGCTGCGGTACCATCGCTCGGCGCCGCCGACGGTCCAGGGGAACAGGCAGTCGTAGACCAGGGCGATGCGCACCGCGCCTGAGCCTGCCACAGGCGGCGCTCGATCGCGTTGCGCACGCCGCGACCTTCGGGGACGCCGCGCGTTAAGGCATCCGAGGACTCCGTCGTCGTGCGGGTGCCTCACACTTACGGATCAGATGGAGATCACCGCCCGCGCAACGCCCGCCACGCCCGCGCCGCCGAGCGACACGCTCGCGACCCCGGCCGGGATCGCGCGGGCGCCCGGCGAGGCGCCCCCGCGCGTGTCGGTCGTGATCCCCTGCCTGAACGAGGCGGAGAACATCGAGGAGTGCGTGACCCGCGCCTGGACCGCGCTGCGCGAGCACGGGATCGCCGGCGAGGTGGTCGTCGCCGACAACGGGTCGAGCGACGGCAGCGCCGAGATCGCCGCCGCCGCCGGCGCCCGCGTGGTCGAGGAGCGTCGCCGCGGCTACGGCAGCGCCTACCTCGCGGGGTTCGCCGCCGCGCGCGGCGAGTTCATCGTGATGGCCGATGCCGACCTCACCTACGACTTCGCCTACATCCCGCGCTTCGCCCGGGAGTTGGAGGAGGGAGCCGATCTGGTGATGGGCGACCGGATGGACAACATCGCCAAGGGCGCGATGCCCTGGCACCACCGCTACATCGGCAACCCGGCGCTCAGCGGCGTGCTCAACCTCTTCTATCGCACGGGCGTGCGCGACGCGCACTGCGGGATGCGCGGGGTTCGCCGCTCGGCGCTGCCGGCGCTCGACCTGCGCACCTCCGGGATGGAGTTCGCCTCCGAGATGGTGATCCGCGCGGCGAAGGCGAAGCTCGAGATCCGCCAGTTCCCGATCGAGTACCACCCGCGTGGCGGAGAGTCCAAGCTCTCGAGCTTCCGGGACGGGTGGCGTCACCTGCGCTACCTGCTGGTGCACAGCCCCACCCACCTGTTCATCGTTCCCGGCGCGATTCTCGGGCTCCTCGGCGCGCTCGCGATGCTGGTCGTCGCGGTGCAGCTCCCGATCCTGGGCCGTACGTGGGACCTGCACGCGATGATCGGGGGGTCCCTGCTGGCGATCGTCGGGACCCAGATCCTCGCGCTCGGGCTCTGCGCCCACACCTACGGGACCTACTTCATGGGTGAGCGCGAGGCCTGGTTCGACCGCGCCCGCGCCCGCTACCGCCTCGAGCACGGCCTCGCGCTCGGCGGCGGTCTGATCGCGCTCGGCCTGATCGTCGGCGCCGTGATCGTCGGCCAGTGGATCGATCACGGCCTGGGCCCGCTGTCCGAGCAGCGCATGGCGCTGGTGGCGGCGACGCTCGTGATCGTCGGGCTGCAGGCGTTCTTCACCTCCTTCCTGATCTCGATCCTCGGGCTGCGCCGCGACCGCTGAGCGGGTGCGCGAGCGGATCGCCATCGCCCTCGGGGTGGCGCTCGTCGCGGGGACGCTCGCGGTGGTGCTGTCCTCCGCGCGGCCGCGGCTGGCGTCGAGCAACTCCGAGTACCCGATCGTGCGGGCGCTGCGGCTGCCGGTGGGGACGCAGCGCTGCTCCGGCGACCTGGTGACGAGCGGCGCGGCCTCGATGCTCATCTGGGCCGGCACGGACGGGCCGCTGACGCGCCTCGACGTCAGCGCCGGCGCGCACGGTCGCGTCGCCCCCGTGAGACGCGTCTACGTCGGTCGCCCGATGCGCCCGCGCGCCCTTCCGCTCGGGCTGCGCACCCCGCGCGGCGGCCTGGCGGTCGTCTGCGTGCGCAACGCGGGCCCGGCCGCGGCCGTCGTCGGCTCGGCGGCCGCGCCGGACTGGACCTCGCGGCGCAGCACGGGCGCGCGGCCCCCCGGCATGCGGGTCGACGCCTACCGGCGCGGGAGCGAGAGCGGCTTCGAGATCGCCGGCGTGGCGGTCGGCCGCGCCGGCCTGCTCAAGAGCGTCCTGGTCGCTCCGTGGGTCGTGTGGACGATGCTCGGCGCCGTGCTGCTCGCCGCCGTCGCCGCCGTGCGCTTGGTGGTGCGGGCCGGAGGCTCCACGTGAGCGGGACGGTGTCCGCCTCGGCGCCCTCGCCCGCGGCGGCTGCGCGGCCCCGCTCGCTCGGCGCCCGCGCGGCGGCGCGCCTGCACCGCGTCCCGCGCGGGCTGGTGCCGTGCGCCGCGGTCGCGTTCGCGTGCGCGAGCGCCTTCGCGGTCGTGACGCCCACGTTCCAGGGGCCGGACGAGGTCTCCCAGCTCAGCCACGCGCAGTACATCGCCACGCACGGGCGGCCCCCCAAGCCGGTTCAGCCCGCCCGCGGGCAGCCGATCTTCCTGCCGCCCGACATCTCCACGACATGGCGGGGAATACCGTGGAGCGTGCTCGGCCGCCCCTACTGGTCGCCGTCGCTGTCGGCGGCGCTCGACCGCCGCCTCGACTCGGGGCTGGCGGACACCGTGGCCCGCGGGCCGACGGCCGTCACCTCCTACCCGCCGCTCTACTTCACGCTCCAGGCGGGCGTGTGGCGCGCAGGCTTCTGGGGCGACACCCTCGACCGGGTCCTGCTGATGCGCCTGTTCTCGGCGCTCTTGGCCGCGGTGACGGTCGCGCTCACGTTCATGTTCGTGCGGGAGTTGATGCCCTCCGCGCCCTGGGCGTGGCGCGTCGGCGCGCTGGCCGTGGGCTTCCAGCCGGTGTTCGCGTTCATGGGCGGCTCGATCAACAACGACAACCTCGTCTACGCGCTCGGAGCCGCGCTGCTGTGGCTGCTCGCGCGAGCCTTTCGCCGCGGCCTGGACGCGCGCGCGGGCGCCTGGATCGGGGCCGTGCTCGCGGCCGCGCTGCTGACCAAGGGGTCCGCCTACGGGCTGTTCCCGGGGCTCGCGGTCGGGCTCGCGGTGCTGGTGTGGCGCGCGGGCCGGGGCGCGCGAGCGGCCCCGGCCCGGGGCGCCGCGCTGGCGCTCGGCCTGCCGCTCGGCGCCTACGCAGCCTGGCTCGCGTTCCAGGCCGCCGCGCTCGGGACGGTCGGCGCGACGGCGACCGGCAACCTCACCTCGGGCGCGGTGGAGGGATCGACGTCGATCTCGGGCCAGCTCTCCTACCTGTGGCAGTGGTACCTGCCGCGGCTGTGGTTCATGCAGCAGTGGTTCCCGCTCCAGTCGCACTACCCGCTGTGGGACACCTACATCACGGCCTTTGTCGGGCGCTTCGGCTGGTTCCAGTACGGCTTCCCGTCCTGGGTGAACGTCACGGCGGGGATCGTCTACGCCGGTGTGGTCGCGCTCGCGGCCACGGCGCTCTACCGCTTCCGCGCGGCGCTGCACGGCCGCGCGGGCGAACTGCTCACCTACGTGGCGCTGATCGGCGGCCTTGCGCTCTTCGTCGCGGTCGCCGGCTACCGCTTCCGCGTGGCCACCGGTTTCTACTTCGAGCAGGTCCGCTACCTGTTCCCGCTGATCGGCCTCTACGGCGCGCTGGTCGCGGTGGCCGCGCGCGGCGCGGGGCCGCGCTGGGGCCGCGCGGTGGGCGCGTTCCTGGTCGTGCTCGCGGCGGGGCACCTGATCGCCGCTCTGATCTTGACCTTCAACCGCTACTACGTCTAGCGGGGCTCTACAGCCGCTCGGCGATCCTCGGCGCCTCGCGGTCGAAGACCCGGAAGCCCAGCCAGCAGATCGCGATCCCGATCGCGACCGGGATCATCAGCCAGCCCCAGCCGCCGATCGCCTCGACCGCGCTCGGGGCGCTCGGATCGATCACCCAATGGCGCGCCTGCTCGAGGATGACCGCAAGCGGGTTGCAGAGGATCAGCCGCTGGGCGCTCTCGGGGACGCTGCTGTAGACGTAGAGCACGGGCGTGCCGTAGAACAGCAGCGTCGCCGCGACGCCCCAGATCGGCTGGACGTCCCGGTAGCGGACGTAGAGGGCGCTCAGCAGCATCGCCACGCCGGAGGCGACCGCGACCAGCGGCACGAGCAGCAGCGGGAAGAGCAGCCACGTCCACAGCGGCGTCACTCCGTAGACGACGATGAAGGCGAGCACGGCGACGAGGTTCAGCAGCAGGTTGAACGTCGCGGTGAGCACGATCGAGACCGGGATCACCATGCGCGGGAACTGCATCTTGCGCACGAGCGCCTCGCGGTTGAGCACCGACACGACCGATGCCGTCGTGGCCTCGGTGAAGAACGAGAACAGCACGACGTTCAGCAGCAGCACGACCGGGTAGTCCTTGATCCCGCCGCCGAAGTTCACGACCTGCGTGAACACGACGTAGAGCACGCCGAACAGCATCAGCGGCCGCACGAGCGACCAGAAGTAGCCCAGCACCGAGCCGAAGTAGCTGAGCCGGAACTCGGTCACCGCCACCAGCCACGTGAGGCTCCAGAAGCGCCGCCACGGTCCGCCGAGCGCCGCCGGCCCGTGGATCTCGCGCAGCTCCGCCCGGTCGCCCCCGGCCGCGACGACGCTCACCGCGCCACCTCGCGCGCCGCCGCGACCCGCTCGACCTCGAGCTCGCGCTCGACTGCCACGAGACCGCCGATGTGATCGCCGCCGTAGACGACCACATCGCCGGCGCGCGGGGCGAAGGTCGCGAAGTTCCCCGAGCCGACTCCCCGCTCGAGCGACCAGCCGACGTAGTAGTGGCCGGAATGCAGCGGGTTCTCGGCGCGCAACACCAGGCGCAGGCGCTCGCCCGCCGCGAGCTCGCCGACGCGCCGCGAGGCGCCGAAGACACGGATGCCGTCCTCGTTGTCGACCCAGATCGTGGCCCAGCAGCCGCTCAGCGCGGCGCGCAGCTCGAGCGTCGCCTCCACGCGCAGCGCGGCGCCGTGCGCGACCGCGCGGGTGTCGGCGCCGTCGGGGTCGAGGATGCGCAGCTCCTCCAGCACGGCCGCGTCTCCGCGCGGCTGGGCCGGCTCGGACGCGCCACGGTCCTCGAAGTTGAGCTCGAGGTACCGGTGGGCGACGGTCTCGGGATCGCCGATCGCCTCCACGCGCCCGGACTCGAGCAGCATCGCGCGGTGGCAGAAGCGCTTGACGGTGTCCATCTCGTGCGTGACGAGCACGATCGTGCGTCCCTCGTCGCGCAGGCTGTAGAACGCGTCGAGGCACTTCTGCTGGAAGGCCGCGTCGCCCACGGCCAGCACCTCGTCGATCAGGAGCACGTCGGCGTCGGACTGCACCATCACCGCGAACGCGAGGCGGACCTGCATTCCCGAGGAGTAGTTCTTCAGCTTGAGGTCGAGGTAGTCCTCCAGCTCGGCGAACGCGATGATCCCATCGAACCGCTCGCGCGCCTGGCGCGGGCTGAGGCCCATCATCACCGCGTTGAGGATCACGTTGTCGCGCGCGGCCAGGTCCGGGTTGAAGCCCACGCCGAGCTCGATGAAGGGCGCTAGGCGGCCGGCGAGCCGGATCGTGCCGCCGTCGGCAGCGTAGATGCCCGCGAGCAGCTTGAGCAGCGTGCTCTTCCCGGAGCCGTTGCGCCCGACGATGCCGAAGAACTCGCCGCTCCCGACCTCGAAGGAGATGTCGCGCAGCGCCGGCAGGTGATCCTCCCGGCCCCGGTGAAACGGGTGCAGCGCGCGCTCCTTGAGCGTGTGGGTCGCGAGCCGGGGGACGTGGAACGTCTTGTGGAGGCCCGCGACCTCGATGGCCGTCGCGCTCATGTGCCTCCGGCCGCGGACCCCGCGCGCTCCTGCTCGCGCGCGCGCTGCAGGCGCAGCGTGGCCAGCTCCGCCGAGTCGGCCGCGGCGCGGCGCTCGTAGTCGGCGATCACGCGGTCGTTGCGCGCCGAGGCGCGCGCGAGCTCGTCCTGGAGCGCGAGCACCCGCAGGTAGAGGTCGATCCTGTTGCGTTCCAGAAGCGCGAGCAGCTCGCTGCGGTCCCACGGGGCGAGCAGCTCCGCGACCGCCGGGGCCCAGTCCGCGTCGCGCGGGTAGGCGATCCCCACCCCGAAGACGCTGGGCACCAGCGCGAATGCCAGCTCCTCGCGCTCGGCGAGATGGTCCTCGACCGCGGTCAGCACGCCGTTGCGGGGACCGCCCTCGCGCTCGGCGACGGCGAACGAGCCCTGGCCCCGCAGGCCACCGTCCACGAGGCTCGGCTCGCCGGGCGCGACACCGCGGTCGAACGCGTGCGGGTGGACGCCGCTCGCCGGCAGCGCATCGGGCTGGTAGTAGGCGTCGCGCCGCGCGAACGGCCAGCCGCAGTCGTGCACGACGACGAGCGCGCCCGGCGCCCGCGTCGCGATCTCGCGCAGCTCGCCCGCGACCACGTGGTGGTTGTGGTCGCCGTCGAGCAGGTAGGCGTCGCAGGCCGGGACGTCCGCGAGCGCGGCCGGGCTCAGCCCGCGCACGATCGTCAGCGGGGCGCCCTGACCGGCGAGCCGGCGCAGCCCCACGGCCGGGTGGGGGTCGACTGTCCAGACCCAGCCCTCGTCGCGCTCCGCGCGCTCGACCAGGATCTCGGTCATGCCGCCCGCCTCGGAGCCGATCTCGCAGACCCGTCGCGCGCCGGCGGCGTCGAGGCAGCCGAGCAGCAGGCCACGAGCGGCGGCAAGGGAGTGCAGGAGGAGCGGCTGGTCCATCGAGGGCGCCGGGCGGCGACGGTCGAGGATACCGGCCTGCTTGGTACCGTTGGCCGCGGTCGCCGCCCCGTGCTGACCGCGCAGGCCCGGCGCCTCAGCACGCCGATGGACGCCCACGCCACCGACCCCGCGGAGCGCTCCGCGCGAGCAGCCGCGGCCGCCCCGCCGCCGCCGGCCGTCGACGACACCCGCCTCGCCCCGGCCCGCGAGTTGCTCGCCTCGGGCACGATCGACGTCCTCTCGCTGGATGTGTTCGACACGCTGCTCTGGCGCGCCGTTCCCGAGCCGGCCGATGCGTTCCCCTTGGTCGCCGGCAGGCTGCGGGAGCGCGGCATGCTGGACGCCTCGGTCGGCCTCGAAGCGTTCCGGGCGCTGCGCGTGGGCGCCGAGGCCCGCGCCCGGGAGGCGCTGAAGGCCGCGGGAGAGGGACCCGAGGTGACGCTCTCCCACATCTACGCCGCGTTCCCGCGCCGGCTCGCCCTGGGCGCCGAGCCCGAGGCGCTCGCCGAGGCCGAGGTCGAGGTCGAGGAGGGGCTGCTCGTGCCCGATCTCGACGTCCTCGCACTCGCGGCCGAGGCCCGGGAGTCGGGCAAGCGCGTCGTGGTCGTGTCGGACACCTACTTCGACTCGCCCACGCTGCGGCGCTTCTTGGCGCGAGGCCCGCTGGCCTCGCTGTGGCTCGACGAGGTCTTCGCGTCGTGCGAGCACGGCGCCTACAAGTCCGGCAGGCTCTTCGAGGTGGTGCTCGACCGGCTCGCGGTTCCCGCCGGGCGCGTGCTCCACGTGGGCGACAACCCCGTCGCCGATGTCGAGGGCGCGCGCCGCCACGGCATCGCCGCCGTCCCCTACCCCCGGCGCCCGGACGCGCTGGAGACGCTGCGCGAGCGCGAGGCCCCCCACGGCGGCTCGGCGCCCGCGCCGGGCGGCCGCGGCGGCGACGCGGGTCTCACGGCCCTGCGCGCGCGGGTGCTCAATCGCGCCGAGCGTGATTCCCAGCCGGACGAGCTGCTCGCGTTCTGGGACTACGGCGCCGCGGTGCTCGGTCCGGTGCTGGCGGGGTTCGCGGCTTGGGTCCACCGGCGCGCGGCCGACCATGGCGCAGAGCGCGTGTTCTGCCTGATGCGCGAGGGAGCGCTGCTGGCCGACCTGATCGCCTCGGCCGGTCCCGGCTGCAGCTCGGAACTGGAGGCGGAGCCCCTGTGGCTCTCCCGCCAGGTGTGCGCGCGCGCCGCGATCATCGAGGGAACGCGTGACGAGCTGCGCGAGTTGACGTTCCGCCAGCGCAAGCCGACCGCCGCCGATCTGTTCGCGACGCTCGGGCTCGAGCGCAGCGACCTCGGCCCGCTCGAGCGCCATGCCGATGCGCGGCTCGACCAGAAGGCGCTGCTGGAGGCCGTCGTCGACCGGGTGGTGTTCGACCCCGCGCTGCACGAGCGGGTGGTCGACGCCGCGCGAGCCCACCGCGGGCGCATCGTGCGCTACCTGCGCTCGCGCGCCGGAGCCGACGCGCGCCGGGTCGTGCTCGTGGATCTCGGCTGGGGGGCGACGATCCAGTCCCTGCTTGACCGCATCCTCGAGGCGGAGGGCGAGCGGCTCGAGACGGTGGGCCTGTACCTCGTGACCAACGAGCGCGCGGGCGAGCGCATGCTCGACGGCACGCTCGTCGAGGGCTTCCTGGGCGAGATCGGCCATCCCGAGCCGCACGTGGCCTCGCTGATGCGCTCGCCGGAGCTGCTCGAGCAGGCGTGCATGCCGGAGCACGGCACGCAGGTCGACATCGACCAGGATCTGCGTCCCGTCCTCGCCCCGGCCGGCGACGACCTGCTTCAGGCCGCCGAGCGCCACGCGCTCCAGCAGGGCATCCGGTCGTTCCTGCGCCTCTGGTCGCGCTACCGCGCCGCCGTGCCCGGCGCGCCGTGCGGGATCGGGGAGGCGGCGGCGGCGCTGCGGGCGATCCTCGTGCGCTCCGTGCTCGCGCCGGTTCCCGACGAGGCGGCGCTCTTCGCGCGCTGGAGCCACGACCAGAACTTCGGCTCACAGGACAGCCAGTCGATCGTCGCGGGCGACGCGGCCGGGGCATTGCTGCACGTGGACCCGCGCGGCCTCGCGGAGTTGCCGATGGACGAGGTCTACTGGCCGTTCGCGCTCGCTGCGATGAGCGACCCGGCGCTCGCCCGGGCCGCCGAGCAGGTGGCGACCGGCCAGGCGGGATGGGACCTCTTCGCGTCCGGCCTCGAGACCGGCCCGGTCGGATTCGAGACGGGCGGGCGCGTCGGGTTCGGGCCCGAGGGCCGCGCCGAGGCGCACCCGCGGCGCAACCGCCACGGGAACTCCCTCGTGCGCGTAGAGCTCCGCAGCCCCGGTATCAGGCGGCTGCGGATCCGGCCCGTTCGATCCGCGTGCGTGCTGCGGATCGACCGCATCACCCTGGCGTGCTGGCTCGAGGACGTTCCCGAGCCCGTGCGGGTGGACCTCTCCTCGGAGGCCGAGCTCGCGGGCCTCTCCACCTCGGGCCTCGAGCGGATCGCCGGGCGGGTGTGGCTCAGCCGCGGCGGGCGCCCGTCGATCGTCGTCGACGTCGCCGGCCTCACGGCCGGTGCCGTGTGGCGGGTCGACGCGGAGCTCGCGTTCGCGGTGATGCCGATCCCGCCCGCGCCCGACCGGGCGCTCGCGGTCCGCGCGCAGCGGCGCGCCGGACGCTTCGCCCGCGAGCATCCCCGCGCACGCGCGCCGCTGACGCTCGCACGGCGGATCGCGCGACGGCTGCGGCGCGCGGTGCGCGGCGACTGAGGGCGGCCCGACTCCGCCGGGCGGATCAGGGCCGGCCGGGGCGGGACCGGCGCGCCCACTCGAGCGGCCGCGCGAGTGCGTCGGCGGCGCGCAGCCGCCGGCTCTCGCGCAGCTCCCGCAGGACCCGCTCGAGCCGCGCCACCTCGGCGCGCGCCCGGTCGCGCTCGGCCTCGGCGCGCCTGAGCTCCTCGGCGCGCTCGCGCTCCGCGGAGGAGCGCGCGGCATGCGCCGCGTGCGCCTCCAGCCCGAGGTCGAACGCGCGGCTCTCGAGCATCCAGTTCTGGCGCGCGAGCCAGCCGAGCTCCGCGACCGGGGCGCCGCCGCTCGCGGGTCGTGCCCCGGCCGCGACCAGCAGCGCGACGAGCTCGTGCGCATGCTCGGTCGCGCCGTGATGCACCTGGGCGAGATCGCGGTTCGCGGGCCCCATGTCCGGGCTGTAGGCGTCGAGATCCGAGCGCAGGCGTTCCGGTGTCGGGACGGCGCCGGTCGCGCGGCCATGGAAGACCTCGTCGGCGAGCGCGGGGTAGCTCTCCGGGGTGACCCAGCCGTCCATGCCGAGGTCGTCGTAGACGTAGGCAGCGCGCCCGCACGCGAGCGCCTCGAGCACCACGCGGTCCTTGCCGACGACGATGTCCGCCTCGTTCATCGCGGCGGGGACGTCGACCCGGAAGCGCTCGCCGTGGCGCCCGACGCTGACGAGCTCGACGCCCGCGGGCTCCCACGCATCGACCAGCATCCGGCGCCGGTCGCCGGTCAGGTAGTTGCCGAGCAGCAGCGCGCGCCGCGGCCGCTCGGGCAAATCGCGCCGCGGAGCGAAGCGCTGCAGGTCGACGGGTGCGGCGAGCCGCACGATCTCGGCCTCGCTGGCGAACGCGCGGGCGTGGCGCTCCAGGTGCGCCGCCAGCACGACGATCGCCGAGACGCTGCCCGGCAGCCGCGGCGGCAGCCCGATGTCGAACACGTCCGAGGTGACCCTGAAGAGCAGCGGCGCCTCCGGGTAGCGCTCGGTCAGCGCGTAGGCGGAGGGCGCGTCCATCGCCAGCAGGCCGTCGGCGTGCTCCGGGAGCTCGCCGAGCGTCGAGCTGACCGCGATCCCGCGCCGCCGCGCCTCGTCCACCAGCGGCCCGATCGACTCGGCATGCACCGCGACCTCGTGCCCGAGGCGGCCGAGCGCCTCCGCGACGGTCATCGTGTACATCTCCGGTCCCGCCGGGCGCATGAAGTTGAACGCTCCGAAGACGATCTGCATCGGCGCGGGCGAGAGTAGTGGAACGCCGTCAGCGGCCTTACGCCGGGTCGGGGGCACGGTCCGGCGAGCCCTTCTCGGGCATCATCTGCGACAGCCGATGGTCGCCCGCCTGCGCCGCTTCGAGATCTCGCCGCTCGCGTTTCGCCGCGTGACCTACGTCGCGTTCGGCGCGCTGGTGGCGATCGTGCTCACGGGCGCGGCAGTGCGGCTCACCGGGTCCGGGCTCGGTTGCCCGGACTGGCCGCGCTGCTACGGCAAGGTCGCGCCGCCGCTGCAGGTTCACGCGCTGGTCGAGTTCTCCAACCGCATCTTCTCCGGGCTCGTCGGCGTGACGGCCATCGGAGCGGCGCTGCTCGGCTTCTTCCGCAAGCCCTTCCGCCGCGAGCTGGCGGCGCTGGGGATCCTGCTGCCGATCGGCGTCGTGGCCCAGGCCGTGCTCGGCGGGCTGACCGTCGAGTCGGGCCTGAAGCCCGGCTACGTCATGGCCCACTACGTCCTCTCGATGATGATCCTCGACGCCTCGTTCGCGCTGGCCTGGTGCGCCACCTACGAGCCCGGCGAGCGGCGCCGCTCGACCGACCGCGTGGGCACCTGGGCGGTCCGCGCGCTGCTGCCGCTCGGCTCGGCCACGATCCTGGTCGGCACCGCCGCCACGGCGTCCGGCCCGCACGCGGGCGCGTCCGGCACCGGCGAGATCGTCAAGCGGCTGGACTTCCGCGGCGCCGACACGCTCAGCTGGGTGGTCCAGCGCCACGGCGCGCTGGCCGTGCTGCTCGGGATCTCCGTCGTCGCGGTCGTGGCGCTGCTGCACCGCCGCGCCGGCGACCGCCGCGCCGTGCGTCCCCTCGTGGCCGTGCTCGGCCTGATGGCGGCGCAGGGAGTGGTCGGCATCGTCCAGTACAACGCCAAGCTCCCGACCGAGCTCGTCTGGGTGCACGTCTCGCT
Source organism: Solirubrobacteraceae bacterium (assembly GCA_046330255.1). Lineage (GTDB taxonomy): Bacteria > Actinomycetota > Thermoleophilia > Solirubrobacterales > Solirubrobacteraceae > JBBSBL01. The sequence goes on along the minus strand of JAXLTC010000002.1, from coordinate 920,288 downwards.
GGCAGTGGCGACGTGGGTGGCGCTGCTGTGGTCGGTCGGCCGCGCGGGCCGCATCGCGCCCGCCGGCGAGCCCGCGCTCGCGCCGCCGGCGCGCGAGGCGCCGCCCCCGCTCGTGGGCGCGCGCTCCTAACCGGGCCCGGCGCCGCGCGCGGAGCCCGGCAGCTCCTTCTCGAACCAGTGCGCCGCGAACGGGTTGCCGTTGTAGTCGGGGATCGGCTCATACCCCGCGGACTCGTAGAGCGCGCGCGCGTGCGGCTGGCGCGGGCCGGTGTCGAGGCGCATGCGCCGGTGCCCGAGCTCGGCGGCGGTCCGCTCGAGCGCCGCCAGCAGGCGGCGCGCGTGCCCGCGGCCGCGCGCCGCCGGCACCACGTACATGCGCTTGACCTCGCCCGTCCCCGGGGCGAGCTGCTTGATGCCCCCGCAGGCGACCGGGCGGCCGTCCTCGAAGGCGACCAGGAACGCGCCGCCGGGCGGCGCGAGGTCGCGCGGGCCCGCGCTTGGCGTGTCCTCCAGGCGCGCGTCGATGACGCCCGCGTAGAGCCGGCGAAGCTCGTCGTCGACCGCCGAGCGCAGCGCCGCGGCGACCGGGGCGTCCGCCGCGACCGCCCTGATCTCGATCCCGGGCGTGGCGTCCATCGCCGTGATCATGGCGTGGGGCGCGGCCCCGATGCGCGACGATGCCCGCCGTGGACGAGCGCGAGCACGCCGCGATGCTGGACCACGACGAGCGCCACTGGTGGTACCGCGGGCGCCGCGCGGTGCTGCGCGCGGAGCTCGATCGCCTGCCGCCGCCGCCGGGCGGGCGGGTGCTGGACGCGGGCTGCGGCTCGGGCCGGACGCTCGACGAGCTCGCCGCCTACGGCGAGCCGGCGGGCATCGACTCCAGCGCCGCCGCGGTGGGGCGCGCTCACGCGCGGGGACACGCCGGCGTGCGCGCGGGCACGCTGGAGGCGCTGCCCTGGGAGGACGGGCGCTTCGGCCTGGTCACCTGCCTCGACGTCGTCGAGCACACCGACGACGACCGCGCCGTGCTGGCCGAGCTGCTGCGGGTCACGACGCCGGGCGGCAGGCTCGTCCTGACCGTTCCCGCATACCCGGTGCTGTGGTCCTCGCACGACGTGGTCAACCGTCATCGCCGCCGCTACACGCGCCGCACGCTCGCCGCCGCGCTGCACGACTCCGGCTGGAGGCTGGAGCGCATGACCGGCTTCAACGCGCTGCTGCTGGCGCCCGCCGCGGCGCTGCGGATCGGCGAGCGCGCGGTCGGGCGCGGCCGCGACCGCGCGCGCTCGGACCTCGAGCTCACTCCCAGCCGCCTCGACGGGCTGCTCGTGGCGCCGATGCGCGCGGAGGCCGCGTGGTTGGCGCGCGGGCACACGCTCCCGGCCGGCCTCTCGCTGCTCGCGGTCGCGCGCGCCCCGTAGCCGACGCGCGGGCGTTGTCCTGTTCTGTGGTCGCAGGACGACCATTGGGCAGGACGACGGCGCCCTCAGTCACGATTCCGCACGGTGCCCCGCCGCCCGACCGAGCCGAGGATCGCGACGTGACGCTGCTCGCGGTGCTAGCCGCGCTCGTCGCGGTGCCGGAGCACGCCGGCTACGCGGTCGTCGGGCTGATGATCGGGATCGAGTCGATGGGGGTTCCGGTGCCGGGCGAGACCACGCTGCTGGTGGCGTCGATCGCCGCGAGCCGCGGGCGCCTGGAGATCGAATGGGTGATCGCCGCCGCGGCGCTCGGCGCGATCATCGGGGACAACATCGGCTACTGGATCGGGCGCAAGGGCGGGCGGCGCCTGCTGGAGCGCCCCGGCCGCCACCACGCGCGCCGCCAGGCGATGCTGCGTCACGGCGACCGCTTCTTCGCCCGTCACGGCCCGAAGGCGGTGTTCCTCGGGCGCTGGGTCGCGCTGCTGCGCATCACCGCCGCGGTGCTCGCCGGCGCCAACGGGATGCCGGCGCGCTCGTTCTTCCTCTGGAACGCGCTGGGCGGAGTCTGCTGGGCGGTCTCGGTCGGCCTGCTCGGCTACTTCCTCGGCGCCACCGGCGAGCGGCTGGTCACGCAGGTCGGCGTGTGGGCCGCGGTCGCCGGCGCCTGCGTCCTCGTCGCGGGCCTGGTGTGGTTCAAGCTCCGGGAGCGACGGGCTCTGCGGGCGGAGCAGGAGGAGGCGGAGGAGGTGGATCCTCCGGGCCCGCGGGCTCCCCGCTCGCCGGCCGACGCTTGATCCCGGCCGCCGCGTAGGCGTCCGCCTCGTCCAGGGTCTCGCGTTCGAGCAGCGCCGCGACGAGCGAGTCGAGGCTCTCGCGATGCTCGAGCAGCAGGCGGGTGACGGCCTCGTGCGACTCGTCGACGATGCGCCGCACCTCGGAGTCGACGATCTGCTGGGTCTCCTGTGAGGTCTCGGCCGCGCCCGGCAGCAGCGGCCCGGCGCCGTCGCGCGGGATCACCGCGATCGGGCCGATGCGATCGCTCATCCCCCAGCGCCCGACCATCTGCCGCGCGATCTCGGTGAGCTGCTGGATGTCGGACTCGGCGCCGGTCGTGAGGTCGCCGAGCACCATCTCCTCGGCGACCCGGCCGCCGAGCGCGACCCGGATCTTCGCCAGCAGGTACTCCTCGCCGTAGGTGAACGGGTCCCGGTCGGGCGACGAGAAAGTGACGCCGAGCGCCCGGCCGCGCGGGATGATCGAGACCTTGCGCACCGGGTCCGCGCCCGGGGTCAGCATCCCGGCGATCGCGTGCCCGGCCTCGTGGTAGGCGGTGCGCCGGCGGTCGTCCTCGCCCATCATCACCTTGCGCTCGGCCCCGAGCACGATCTTCTCCAGCGCGTCGGTGAAGTCGGCCTGGGCGACCTCCAGATGCCCGCGGCTGGCCGCGAGCAGCGCGGCCTCGTTCGCGAGGTTCGCGAGGTCCGCCCCGACCATCCCGGGGGTGGAGGAAGCGATCCCGCCGAGGTCGACGTCGGGCGCCAGCGGCTTGTCGCGCGTGTGCACCGCGAGGATCTTCACGCGGCCCTCGCGGTCGGGCGGCTGCACCGCGACGCGCCGGTCGAAGCGGCCCGGGCGCAGCAGCGCGGGGTCGAGCGTCTCCGGGCGGTTGGTCGCGCCCATCACGATCACGCTGTCGCCCGACTCGAAGCCGTCCATCTCGGTCAGGATCTGGTTGAGCGTCTGCTCGCGCTCGTCGTTGCCGCCGAAGCCCGCGTTGCCGGCTGCCCGCGCGCGTCCGATCGCGTCGAGCTCGTCGATGAAGATGATGCTCGGCGCCGCCTCCTTGGCCTGCCGGAACAGGTCGCGCACGCGCGAGGCGCCGACGCCGACGATCATCTCGACGAACTCGGAGGCGGACATGTTGAAGAACGGCACGTCGGCCTCGCCCGCGACCGCGCGCGCCAGCAGCGTCTTGCCGGTCCCCGGCAGGCCCGAGAGCAGCACGCCGCGCGGGATGCGCCCGCCGAGCTTCTGGTACTTGCCCGGCGTCTTGAGGAAGTCGACGATCTCGTGCAGCTCGTGCTTGGCCTCGTCGATACCGGCGACGTCGGCGAACGACACGCGCATCTGCGACGCCTCCGCGCGCCGCGCGCGGGAGCGCCCGAACCCGCTCAGCCCGCCTCCCGCCTGCGCCGCGGCGCGGCGCATCAGCCACACGAACAGCACCACGAGCAGGATCGTGGGCCCGAACCCGAGCAGCAGGCTGGTCAGCAGCGACGGGCCGTCATCGGGCTTCTTCGCGTTGATCGTGACGTTGTTGTCCTGCAGCAGCTTCGAGAGCTGGTCGGTGTTGGCGAACGACGGGATCTCGGTCGAGAACCGCGTGGCCTCCTTGCCGCCGTCGCCGGCCGGGTAGCGGATCTTCGCCTTGAAGTCGCCCTGCAGCGAGGAGCCCTCGGAGGAGATCTCCTTGACGTTGGCGCCCTGCACCTGCGCGATGAACGTCGGGTTGTAGGGGATCCGCACGCGCGGGTTGGGCTCCAGCGCGCGCGACGAGATCCAGTAGTTGATCGCCAGCAGGACCAGCAGGCCGACGAGCAGCGGCAGCCAGCGGCGCGGCCCCGACGGGATCGGCGTCCTGGGGCCGGGAGCCGTCTCCCTATCGCGTGCGCCCTCGACGCGCCAGCCCGGCTCGGACTCGCGACGCTCGGGATCCTTGGCGGGCCGCCGCTGTGGCAGGCGCGGCCCGCTGCGTTCGTTCGGTTCCGTGGCCATCGTCGGCTCCGCGACGAGAGTAGCGGGGGCGGCTCAACCGCCTCTGAAGCGAGGATGCCCGCGCATCCCCGGCGGGCTCGGGCGAGGGCGCGCCGTCCGTGCCCGCGGGATGCGACAGCGGCACGCCCGCGCGGCGATACGCCAGCCGCGCCGCGAGCCCGCCGGCGACCGCCGCGACCGCCCCGAGCGCAAGCGCCCAGCGCGGTCCCGCCCAGCCCGCGAGCCAGCCGGTCAGCGGTCCGCCGATCGGGGTGGAGCCGAGGAACACCATCGCGTAGAGCGCCATGATGCGCCCGCGCATCCGGGGGCGCGCGGAGAGCTGCAGCGAGGAGTTCACGCTTGCCGCGAACGCCACGCTCGCCGCACCGGTGACCACGAGCGCGGCGAGCGCGAGGCCGAGCGTCGGCGCGAGCGCCGTCAGCGCCATCGCGACCCCGAGCGCGACCGCCGCCGCCGTCGTGAACGACGGGCGCGGACGCGCGCGAGCGCCCATCGCGAGCGCCCCGGCGACCGCTCCGAGCCCCATCGCGGTGGTCAGCGCGGCGTAGATCCCGCCGTGCTGGTCGTGGAAGGTGAAGCGCGCGAGCAGCGGCAGAACGACCTGGAAGTTGAAGGCGAGCGTGCCGACCAGCGCCATCAGCGCCAGCGGGATCCGCAGGTCGGGGGTGATCCGCACGTGGCGCAGCGCGCGCCGCAGCTGCCCGCGCGAGCGGCCGGCCGGCTCCGGGGAGCGCAGCAGCGAGCGGTCCATCGCCGCGAGCATCGCGATCATGAAGAAGAAGGTCAGCGCGTTGAGCGCGAAGCAGGGCGCGATCCCGGCGGTCGCGATCAGGACGCCGGCGATCGCGGGCCCGATGACGCGGGCCGAGTTGACCAGGGCGGCGTTCAGCGAGACCGCGTTCAGCAGCCGGCCGGGCCCGACCATCTCGACGATGAACGCCTGCCGGGTCGGGTTGTCGATCGCGTTGATGGCGCCGCGCACGAAGATCAGGGCCAGCACCGCCGCCAGCGGCGGCTGGCCGCCGAGCGCGAGCGCGAACAGGACGAGCGCCGGGACGGCCATCGCCGCCTGGGTCGCCATCAGCAGCCGTCGCTTGGGCAGCCGGTCGGCGAGCAGCCCGCCCCAGGCGGCCCCGAGCAGCATCGGCAGGAACTGCAGGGCCGCCGCGAAGCCGACCGCGGCGCCGCTGTCGGTCAGCTTCACGACCAGCCACATCTCGGCGACGACCTGCATCCAGTTGCCGCTGAGCGAGACGATCTGCCCGGTGAAGTAGCGCCGGTAGTTGGGGACCGCGAGCGAGCGGAACGAGGCCGCGAGCGCGCGGCTCACGCCGGCTCCTCGTCGAGCAGGCGCTCGAGCAGCCCGGCGGCGCGCTCCAGGTCCGCACGCTCCCGCGGGTCCAGGCGCTCCAGGCGGCGCGCCAGGAAGGCGGTCTTGCGCGTGCGCAGCCCCCGCAGCAGGGCGCGGCCCTCGGGTGTTGTGCGCACGAGGTAGGCGCGGCCGTCGGACGGGTCGGGCTCGCGGGCGACGAGGCCGTCGTCGCGCAGGCGGGCGACGATGCGCGTCGCGGTGGGGCGCTGGATCCGCTCCACGGAGGCGAGCGCGCTGGGCCCGAGCGGCCCGTGGCGCTCGATCGTCGCCAGCGCCGCCGCCAGCGAGGGGGTCAACCCCGAGCCGGCCTCCTGGCGCAGCCGGCGCGCCATTCGCGTGACGCTCAGGCGCAGGTGCGCGGCGAGGTCGGCGGCGGGCACGCCGTCCGCGGCGGCGGGCTCTTTCGGGGCGGTGGGTGGTCTGGTCCGGGCGGCTGGCAAGATGATTAGCGTTGCTAACTATATCAGCGCGCCCACAACGGCGAGGGCCCCGGCGCCTGTGGCGGCCGGGGCCCTCGGAACGAGCCGTCCTCGCGTGGTTCCCCGCGCGAGGCTCGCGGCGCTCGGCGAGCGCCGCCGCCCGAGCTCAGCTCACCTCGCGCAGCCTCCCGGTCTCGACCTCGTAGACGAACCCGCGAACGCTGTCCTTGCGCGGCAGGAACGGGCTCCCCTTGACCCGGGAGATCGACTCGCGCACGTCCTCGTCGAGATCGCCGAACGTCCCGACCGGCCAGGACGGGCGCTCGCCGGCCTCCTGCTCGAGCTTGCTCTTGAAGTCCTCGTCGCTGAACGTGAGCATGCCGCAGCCGGTGTGGTGGATGAGGATCACCTCCTCGGTGCCGAGCAGGTGCTGGGAGATCGCCAGCGAGCGGATCGCGTCGTCGGTCACGACCCCGCCCGCGTTGCGGATCACGTGCGCGTCTCCCTCGCGCAGCCCGAGCACCCCGTAGGGGTTCAGGCGCGCGTCCATGCACGCCACGACCGCCACCTTGCGGCCGGGGGGCACCGGCAGGTCGCCGCTGTCGAAGCTCGCGGCGTAGTCGTCGGCGTTGCGCAGCAGCTCGTCGGTCGCGCTCATCGGTGTCGTCTCCGGTCTCGGGGGCATCGCATAAGACAGTAAATCCGACCCGGAATATAGACAATCCCGCCGGGAGACCATCGGCGCCGCCCGGCGGGGCCTTCCGCCCGCCGCGGACGGTACGTTCCCGCCCATGCGGATCCTGATCGTCGGCGCGGGCGGCGTCGGAGCGGCGGCGGCGGCGATCGCGGCGCGCCGCGACTTCTTCGAGCGCCTGGTGCTGGCCGACGTCGCCGCCGAGCGCGCTCGCGCGGCGGCCGAGCGGATCTCCGACGAGCGCTTCGGCTCCGCGCAGGTCGACGCCTCCGACCGCGACGCGCTCGAGGCCCTGATGCGCGCCGAGCGCGCCGATGTGGTCCTGAACGCGTGCGACCCGCGCTTCAACACGCCGATCTACGAGGCCTGCTTCGCCGCGCGCTGCACATACCTCGACATGGCGATGACGCTCTCGCACCGCCATCCCGAGCGGCCCTTCGCGCAGACCGGCGTGATGCTCGGCGACGAGCAGTTCGCGATCGCCGAGCAGTGGGAGGCCGCCGGGCTGCTGCAGCTCGTCGGCATCGGCGTCGAGCCCGGCTTCTCCGACGTCGCGGCGCGCTACGGCGCGGACCATCTCTGCTCGGCGATCGACGAGGCGGGCGTGCGCGACGGCGCCGATCTCGTGGTCGATGGCTACGACTTCGCGCCGACTTTCTCGATCTGGACGACGATCGAGGAGTGCCTGAACCCCCCGCTCGTCTACGAGCGGGGGCGCGGCTGGTTCACGACCGAGCCGTTCTCCGAGCCCGAGGTCTTCGAGTTCCCGGAGGGGATCGGCCCGGTCGAGTGCGTGAACGTCGAGCACGAGGAGGTCGCGCTGATCCCGCGCTGGCTGGACGTCGGCCGCGCGACGTTCAAGTACGGGCTCGGGGATGAGTTCATCGGCGTGCTGCGGACGCTGCGCAAGCTCGGCCTGGACTCGACCGAGCCGGTGCGCGTCCGCGGCGTCGAGGTCGCGCCGCGCGACCTGGTCGCCGCCGCGCTGCCCGACCCGGCGACGCTCGGCGACCGGATGCGGGGGCGCACCTGCGCCGGCACGCTGCTCACCGGCCGCGGCCGCGACGGGGAGCCGCGCGCGACCTACGTCTACCACGTAGTCGACAACGAGACCACGATGCGCGAGTACGGTTGCCAGGCGGTGGTCTGGCAGACCGCGATCAACCCGGTCGTCGCGATGGAGCTGCTCGCCTCGGGCGCATGGTCGGGCGCCGGCGTGCTCGGCCCGGAGGCGTTCGACTCCGTCCCGTTCCTGGACCTGCTCGCCGACTACGGCTCCCCGCACGGGATCTCGGAGCGCGACCCGGCGAACCCCGGCCGGCCGCTGGCCGCGCGGTAGCCGGGGCGGCGCCGGGTCCCAACCGCTCCGTCCCCGCTGGTCCCCCTCGTCGCTGCGGGCTCTCTGTCACGTCGCGAACTGCGGCAACGAAGGAGGCATTGCGCGCTTGGTGCGCGCGCCCGTCGCGCGACACGGCCGCGCAAGGGCGGCACCGGGTCCGTACTCCTGGATAGGGGGCATATGCGACCCCCAGGGCAGGAGGGCGAATCCCGTGCGCCCTTCGCAGGTGGGGCACGCGGGCCGGTGAGCCTTCCTTCGTTGCCGCCGATGGTTACGACTCGCGGCCACGGTGGGCGCCGGAAGGGTGACCGTTAGCGCTGCAGCGCCTTCGCGCTGAGGTACTCCTCGAGCCCGTAGCGTCCGTTCTCGCGCCCGTGGCCGGACTGCTTGAAGCCGCCGAACGGCGCCAGCGGGTTGTAGGCGCCGCCGTTGATCGAGATCTGCCCGGTGCGGATTCGCGCGGCGACGTCGATCGCGCGCTCCTCGTCGCCGGACCAGACTGCGCCGGAGAGCCCGTAGATCGTGTCGTTTGCGATCCGCACGGCCTCGTCCTCGTCGTCGTAGGGGATGATCGCCAGGACCGGGCCGAAGATCTCCTCCTGGGCGATCGCCGACTCCGGGTCGACCTGCGAGAACACGGTCGGGCGCACGTAGAAGCCCCGCTCTAGGCCCTCGGGCGCGTCGGCGCCGCCGGTCAGCAGCTTCGCGCCGTCCTCCACGCCGCGCTCGATGTAGGAGCGCACGCGGTCGCGCTGCGTCGCCGAGACCAGCGGGCCCACGAACGTTCCCTCGGCGAACGGGTCGCCGACCGGCGTGGCCTCGGCGGCCCGGGTCGCCAGCTCCTCCGCCTCGGCCAGGCGCTCGCGCGGCACGAGCATCCGGGTCAGCGCGCTGCACACCTGCCCGGAGTTCAGGAAGCAGTTCTGGATGCCGTCGGCGATCGCCGCCTCGAGGTCGGCGTCGTCGAGGATCACGTTGGGGGACTTGCCCCCGAGCTCCACCGTGACCGACTTGACGCTCTGCGCGGCGAGCTCGCTCACGCGCCTGCCTGCGCGCGTGGAGCCCGTGAACGACACGACGTCGATCTCGGGGTGCGACGCGAGCGCCTCGCCCGTGACCGGGCCGGTGCCGCTGACGAGGTTGAAGACGCCGGCCGGCAGCCCGGCCTCCTCGATCGCGTCGGCGAGCAGGAACGCGGTCAGCGGCGTCATCTCGCTCGGCTTGACCACGACCGTGCAGCCGGCCGCCATCGCGGGTGCGACCTTGGTCGAGATCTGCTGCAGCGGGAAGTTCCACGGGGTGATCGCGCCGACAACGCCGACCGGCTCGCGCAGCACGATCGAGTTGCCGATCTCCTCGCGCCAGGCGATCTGCTCGGCGAGCTTGCGCTGGCCGCGGAACTGCGCGATAGGTCCCTTGACCTGCACCGGGCCGGCGAGCGCCACCGGCATGCCCAGCTCGCGCGCGACCGTCTCGGCGAAGACGTCCAGGCGCGACTTGACCTGCTCGGCGATGCGCTCGAGCGCGGCGATGCGCTCCTCGAGCGGCGTCGCGGCCCAGCCGTCGAAGGCGGCGCGGGCGGCGCGGGCGGCGCGATCGACGTCGGCGGAATCGCCGTCCGGCACGCGCCCGATGACCTCCTCGGTCGCGCTCTCGACCACGTCGATCGTCGTCTCGCTCGACGGCTCGACCCACTCGCCCCCGACATACAGGCGGTCGCGGACCTGGACCTCGCTGGCTACTGACATGCTGGCTCTCCTGGGACGGGCGGCGGTACGGCGATGACGCTACTACCTCGCGCGTCACGTCCTGCCCCGGCCGCGCTCTCAGGAACGTGACGGGAGTCGCACGCTTCGCGCTGGCCGTCGGGCTGGCCGGCCTCGCCGCCGCGCCTCCCGCCGGTGCGTTCCGCGAGGAGCACCGCCCGGTCGGCGCCGACCTGCTCGGCGTGGGCGCGGGAGCGCGATCCCTCGTGTTCGGCTACTGGGGAGGCGGCTGCGAGTACGAGGCGAAGCCGACGACGACCGAGAGCCGCGACCGGGTCACGGTCTCGCTCTCCCAGCGCGTCGTGATTCCCGAGGGCGACCACGAGGGGTGCTCGCTCGTGGAGCGCCGCTACAGCATCCGCGTCCGGCTGCGCGCGCCGCTCGCCGGCCGAGCGCTCAGGCCCCTCGGCGCCGGGTTCCGGCAGCGAGGGCTCGCCGCTGCGCCGCGGGTGAAGGTCGGCGGCCGCTACTACACGGCGGCGCCGCGCGTTACCGGGCTCTCCACCGCCGACGCCGAGGCCTGGCTGCGGGGGACGGCGCATCGCACGGTCTGCGCCCGCACCCGGCGCGAGCCGAGCCAGGTCGTGGGGCCGTCGCCGCGGCCGGGGCGGGCGCTGACCGCACGGGCGTCGCTCACGCTCGCCATCTCGTGCGGCCGGCGGCAGCCGCACCGGTCCCCTCAGCGCGCGTAGACGCGCCCGGGCCCCCGGCGGCGCTCGGTGGCGAACATGCGCAGCGCGTGGCGGCCCGCCGGGTGCTCACGCAACTCGCGCACGGTCGCGGCCATGGGAGCGGGCAGCTCGTCCGGCCGGGGAATCGGCACGCCGTACTGCGGCGGCATCAGCACCGCCGCCGCGAGCGCGGAGAACGTGAGGTCGGCGGCCGTGAAGCGCTCGCCCGCGAGGTAGGGCCGCCCGTCGGACAGGCGCTCGCCGATCCGGTCGAAAGCCCGCCGCACTTCCGCGAGCGACGCGGCGGCGCTGGCCGGCGTGATGTCGAGGATGCGGTCGATCACGCGCGAGAGCACGGGCAGCGCGAGCGGCAGCGCCGCGCGCTCCCACGCCGGCACGCCCGTCGGCGCGTAGCGGCGGGCGATCCTGGGTCGGGCGGCGACGCCGTGGTACATCCAGCGCCGCCCGTGCGGGCCGAGGCCCTCGTCGAGCCCGCGTTCCAGCGCACGGATCTCGGCGGCCGCGTCCGGATCCTCGGGGTAGAGCCGCCACTCGGGTCCGGGCGCCCGGCGGTCGGCGTGATCGAGGATCAGCGACGAGTCGTCCAGCACCCCGTCCCCGCACACGAGCACCGGCACGGTGCGCCCGCCGCCCGCGCGCCGCGCCGCGATCACGTGCAGCACCTGGAGATGGGCGCGCTCGCGATAGGCGACCCCGCAGCGGTCCAGCGCCCAGCGCGCCTTCTCGCAGAAGTGGCTGATCGGGATCGTGATCAGCGTGGCGGGCGGGCCGGGCGGGGCCGATCCGGCCATCGGATCAGCAGCCGGTCGAGACGCGCAGCGCCGCGCAAAGCTCGGCGAGCCTGGCCGGGCCCAGGCGGGTGATGCGCTCGGTCAGCCGGGCCTTGGGAACAACGCCGGCGCCGTCCAGGGCGAGCACGCATTCGGCGGGCATCCCGTCCGCGCGGTCGAGTGCCACCTCGGTGGGGATCCCGCGGATCGTTCGGGTCGCCGGCACGACGAGCAGGGCGCTCAGGACCGGGATGGCCGCCTGTCGCGTGAGGATGCACGCCGGTCGCCGCCCCGCGTCGGGGTGGTCGAGCCACCACACTTCGCCGCGGTTCACGACCCCTTCGCTCCTTCCGGCGCGCCGCCCGGCTCCCACGGCTCGGCGGCGACCATCGCGGCGGCCGTCCGCTCCGCGTCGAGCAGGTCCTCCTGGGGCAGCCGCGTATAGGCCTCGACGATGCGCCGGTCGATCTCGGCGTCCCGGTCGCCGGCGATGTAGCCCGCCACGGCCTCGCGGATCAGGTCCGACCGCGAGCGGCCCTCGCGCGCGGCGCGGGCGTCGAGGTGCGCGAGCAGGTCGTCGGAGAGCTGCACGAGAGTCTGGGTCCGCGCCATGCCATATTCTACCATATGGCAGGACCCTCGCCGCCGCGCTCGAACGCGGCGTCATGGAAGCCACCGCGCAGACCTCCGGTTACCCGGCCCAGCTCGACGTCGCCTACCCGGACCGGCCGCTGAACCGCCTGACGAGCTTCTTCCGGATGTTCACGGTGATCCCGATCGCGATCGTCCTCGCGCTCGTATCGGGCTCCACGCAGACCTACTCCGGCAGCGCCGGCTCGGGCTCCACCACCGTCGTGATCGGCGCCGGCGGGCTGCTGTTCTTCGGCCCGCTGCTGATGATCCTGTTCCGCGAGAAGTACCCGCGCTGGTGGTTCGACTGGAACCTAGAGCTCACCCGCTTCTCCACGCGCGTCACCCTCTACGCGGCGCTGCTGGACGACCGCTACCCGTCGACCGACGAGCAGCAGTCGCTGCGCCTCGACATCGCCTACCCCGACGTCCCGGCGGACCTCAACCGCTGGCTGCCGCTGGTCAAGTGGCTGCTCGCGATCCCGCACTACGTCGTCCTGGCGTTCCTCAGCCTGGCCGCGTTCGCGTGCGTCGTGATCGCCTGGTTCGCGATCCTCTTCACCGGCCGCTACCCGCGCGGCCTGTTCGACTTCGTCGTCGGCGTCGGACGCTGGTGGCTGCGCGTGAGCGCGTACGCGATCCTGCTCACCACGGACCGCTACCCGCCCTTCTCGCTGCGGCCCTGAGGCGCTCGCCTCGCCGCGGCGGCCGCGCTCAGGAGTGCCCGAAGCGCACGTCTGGCAGGACCCGGTCCAGCGGCGCCGGCAGCCACCACGCCCAGCGGCCCAGCAGCCGCAGCAGCACCGGCATCAGCAGCAGGCGCACGAGCAGCGCGTCGAGCAGCACCGCCACGCCGAGGATCACCCCCATCTCCTTCGGCGGCAGTGGCCCCGAGAGCGCGAACGTGAAGAACACCGCGACCATCACGCCGGCCGCGGCGAAGATCACCCGCCCGCTGTGCGCGACGCCCCCGACCATCGCCTCGCGCGGGTCGTGCGAGCGGTCCCAGTGCTCCTTCGCGGAGGACAGCAGGAACACCGTGTAGTCCATCGAGATCGCGAAGATCATCGCGAAGAAGAACACCGGGCCCCAGGCGTCGAGGAAGCCCTGCGGCTCGAAGCCGAGCAGCCCGCTCCCCGCGCCGCCCTGGAAGACGAGGCGCGCGACGCCGAACGCGGCGCCGGTCGCGAGCAGGTTCGTGACGACGGCCGCCGCGGCGATGATCGGCGCCTGCAGCGCGACCAGCAGCAGCAGGAACCCGAGCGCCAGCACGACGCCGACGACGAGCGGCGTCTTGGCGGCGAGCGCCGCCTCGAGGTCGTGGTTCTCGGCCGCCGCACCGCCGACCAGCGTGCCGTCCGGGAGGTCGGCGCGCAGGCGGTCGATCGTCGCGCCCGTGGCCGGGCTGGAGGGATCGGTCGTGGGGATCGCCTGGACGAGCGCCGTGCCGTTCGCGCCCGGCATCGCCGGCATCACGCGAGCGATGCCGCGGTCGGCCCCGGCGACGGCCGCGACCCGGCGCGCGCCGGCCTGGGTGGTGACCAGTTGCAGCGCGCCCGGCGCGCCGGGGCCGAAGGCGTCCTGGACCTGGTGGTAGCCGATGCGCGAGCCGTCGGAGCCCGGGACGACCTTGATCGAGGGCATACCCGTCCTCAGTCCCAGCACGGGCGCGGCGAGCGCGAGCAGCAGCACCAGCGCGAGCGCGCCGAACGCCAGCGGGCGGCGCCAGAGGCGCTCGCCCCACGCGGCGAAGCGCGCCGAGCGGTGCTCGCCCGAATGCACCCACGGGAGCGAGAGCTTGTCCACGCGCGGCCCGAGCTTGCCCAGCACGGCGGGAAGCAGCGTGAGCGTGGCCGCGAGGATGAAGAGCACCGAGATCATGATCCCGAGCGCCATCGAGCGGAACGCGGGCGACGGGACGAGCATCACCGCGCTCAGCGAGATGAGCACGGTCAGCCCGCTGAACAGCACGGCCTTGCCGGCGGTGTCCATCGTCTCGCCCACGGCCTGCTGCACCGACTCGTGCGAGCCGAACAGCGCGCCCCGGAAGCGGTAGACGATGAACAGCGCGTAGTCGATCCCGAGCGCGAGCGCGAACATCAGCGCGAAGTTCATCGCCCAGATCGAGATCTCGAGGAACTGCGTGGCGAGGTACAGGGAGCCGGCGGAGGCCACCAGCCCGAGGATCGTGAGCATCAGCGGCAGCCCGGCCGCCACGAGCGAGCCGAAGGCCAGCACCAGGATCACCATCGTCACCGGCCACGAGATCAGCTCGCTGCGCATCATCGCGTCGCGGTTGGCGGCGTTGAAGTCCGACCACATGCCGCTCGCGCCGGTCAGCGATACCTGGACGCCCTCCCCCTGCAAACGGTGCAGCCGGGTCTTGAGGTCGTCGGCGGCGCGGACCATCGCGTTGGAGTCGCCCGCGGCCCCGGCCTGGATCACCGCCGTGCGGCCGTCGCGGGAGATCGAGGCGCCGGGCTGCGGGGGCACCACGCGCGTGACGCGGTGGTCGCGGCGCAGCGTCGCCTCCGCCGCCGAGACGGCGCGCCGGAAGGCCGGGTCGGCGACGGTCTTCGAGCCCGAGTGCACCACGACCATCAGCGCACTCGACGAGAGCCCGTGGAAGTCGCGGTCGATCGCCTCGCGGGCGGCGACGGACTTCGAGCCCGTCGCCTCCCAGCCGGCGCCCGACAGCGCGGTCTCCACGCGCGGCGCGAAGACGCCGAGCCCGACGGCGATCAGCGCCCACGCGATCGCGGTCGCGCGGAAGTGGGTGGCCGTCCAGTGGCCGAGGCGGCCGATCGGCCCGAGCCGCGTCATCGGGTGGTCCGGGCGGGGTAGACGACGGAGCGCAGGCCGAACGCGCGGCTCAGGACGATCGACGCGGGGCACGCCCCGACGAGCACGTACAGCCACTGGCTGACGCCGACGAACGCCGTCAGCAGCAGGAACCACGGCGACACGGTCGCGGCGAGCAGGACGCTCAGCAGCGTCATCGTGCCGGCGAGCGCGAACAGCACGCGCTCCAGCGGCCAGGCGCCGTGGCTCTCCTCGCAGCCGGCGCCGGTGGGCGCCGGCGCGGGCGAGGGCTGCGCCGCGCGCGGCAGGTCGGTGGTCGAGTGGGCGGTCATGCGGCACCTCCGGGGAGGATCTGGTCGAGTTCTGAGATCTGCCGGCGCAAGCCGCCGCAGACCTGGTCGCAAAGCGCGAAGACCGCCTCGTCGGCGATCGCGTAGCGGACGAACGTGCCGTCCTTGGCGCGGCGCACGACGCCGGCCTGGTGGAGCACCGTCAGGTGCTTGGAGACGTTCTGCTGCGAGCCCCCGATGCGCTCGACGAGCTCGCCGACGGTCGCCTCCCCGTCGCGCAGGGCGTCGAGCAGCCGGATGCGCATCGGCTCGCCGAGCACCCGGAAGCGGCGGGCGATCAGCTCGACGAGCGGGTCGGGGAGCGGGTGGGGCGTGTCCATGGCGCGGGAGTGTACCACTAGTTCGTTGTACGTGCGTACGATGGTGGATTGGGCCGCGCGGTCGAACGCGCGTGCGAGCCCCCGGATGGCGGCCCCGCTGGCGGGTGCGTCACCATTCGGGCGGTGAGCGCCGGCGCGGGCCAGCCCAGCGACGCCCCGCCCCGGGAGCACCCGGGCCGCGCGGCGGCGGCGCGCGCGATCGAGCGGCATCCCGGCGCTCTGGTCCATCTCCACGGCGTGGGCCGGCGCTTCCGCGTCGGCGAGAGCGTCGTCGCCGCGCTCGAGGACGTCAGCCTGCACGTCGGCCGCGGCGAGTTCATCGTGGTGCTCGGGCCCTCCGGAAGCGGCAAGACGACGCTGCTGAACCTGATCGGCGCGCTCGACTCGCCGACCGAGGGGCGGATCGAGATCGCCGGGCAGGACATCACGCGCGCCTCCCGCCGCGAGCTGTTCGCCTTCCGGCGCCACACGGTCTCGTTCATCTTCCAGACGTTCAACCTCTTCCCGGAGCTGAACGCGCTCGAGAACGTCCAGTTCGGGGCCGACGTCGCGGGCCGCCCGGATCGCGTCGAGGTCTCGGCGCGCATGCTCGACCGCGTCGGCCTCGGCGCGCGGCTGCGCCACTTCCCGCACGAGCTCTCGGGCGGCGAGCAGCAGCGGGTCGCGATCGCGCGCGCCCTCGCGGGCGGCAACCCGATCCTGCTCGCGGACGAGCCGACCGGCGAGCTGGACTTCGAGACCGGGGTCCAGATCCTCGAGCTGCTGCACGAGCAGACCCACGAGCTCGGCGCCTCCGTGCTGATCGTGACCCACAACCGCGAGATCTCGCGCGTCGCGGACCGCGTGATCGAGCTCTCCAGCGGCCGCGTGCGCTCCGACGGCCCGCCGCCGGGGGGCCGCGCCGAGATCGCGGACCTGCACTGGTAGATGGACCGGCGCCTGTGGCTGCGCTGGTCCTGGCGCGACCTGCGCCACCGCCGGGTGCAGGTGGTCGCGATCGCGGTCGTGATCGCGATCGGCACGGGCCTCGCGACCGGGCTCAGCAGCGTGAAGGCGTGGCGCGTCGCCTCCAACGACGCCAGCTTCGCCGCGCTGCGCTACCACTCGGTCCGCGCCACGCTGCCCGAGGGCGGGTTCGCGCGCGAGGGCTCGCTGGCGCGCGCGGCCGCGCGCGCCCCGGGCGCCGCCGCGGCCCGCGAGCGCCTGGTGCTGCCGACCCAGGTCGACGCCTCGCGCCGGGGCAGGGTCACGCTCGTGCCGGGCGTGCTGATCGGCCAGCCGATCGACCGCCGTCCGGTGGTCGACGGGCTGGCGGCGGATCGCGGGCGGGTGCTGCGGCCGGGCGAGGACGGCGCTCCCGTCGCGATGCTCGACCACTCGTTCGCGGCCGCGCACGACCTGCCGCCGAGCGGGACGCTGCGGCTCGCCGGCGGGCACGCGCTGCGCTACGTCGGCTGGGCGTTCCAGCCGCAGTTCTTCCTCGCCGGCGCGGGAGCCGGAGCCGGCGACGCGAGCCTCGGCACCGGCGCGGCCGGCTTCGCGCCCGTCTTCACCTCGCTCGCGACCGCGCAGCGCATCGCGAGGCGGCCGGGGCTGGTCAACGAGGTGGTCGTGCGCGGGCGCCCCGGGGTCGGCGAGCGGGCCCTCGCCGCCCAGCTCCACGCGGCGCTCGCCGCCGCCCTCCCGGGCACCGGCGTCACGATCACGCTCGGCTCGCAGGAGCCGGCCTACCGGGTGCTCTACAAGGACGCCGACGGGGACCAGAAGGTCTACGTCGTGCTCGCCGCGCTGGTGCTGCTGGGGGCGGCGCTGGCGGCCTACAACCTTACGAGCCGCACCGTGCAGGCGCAGCGCCGCGAGATCGGCATCGGCATGGCGCTGGGGGCGCCGCCGTCGCGCCTGGCGCTGCGCCCGCTGCTGATGGGCGCCGAGATCGCGCTGCTCGGCGTGGTGCTGGGGGTCGGGATGGGGCTGGCGGTCGAGCGCCTGTACCGCTCGCTGCTCTTCTCGCTGCTGCCGCTGCCCGTGACCGATACGCCGTTCCAGCTCGGGAACTTCGTCGCCGGCGCGGCGCTCGGGATCGCGCTGCCGCTGCTCGGGGTCGCGCTCCCGGTGCGCCGCGTGGTGCGCATGCGCCCGATCGAGGCGATCCGCGTCGGCTTCCGGGCGGCCGCCGGCGGCGGGCTCGCGCCGCTGCTGGCACGGCTGCGGCTGCCGGGCGACAGCCTCGTGCAGATGCCGCTGCGCAACGTCGTGCGCGCGCCGCGGCGCACGCTCGTCACGGTGCTCGGCATCGGCCTGATCGTCGCGCTCGTGGTCACGTTCAGCGGGCTGATCGACTCGTTCCTGCGCCCGCTGGACCGCGCCCGCGCCGAGATCCAGCGCGTCGCGCCGGACCGCCTCGCGGTCTCGCTCGACCGCTTCCGGCCGGTGGCCGGCTCCGAGGTGCGCGACATCTCCCGTGCCCGCCTCGTCGCCTCCGCGCGGCCGCAGAGCCGCTTCCCCGTCACGCTCTCCCGGGGCGGCCGCTCGATCGACGCGGTGCTGACGGTCTTCGACCCGGCCGCGCCGGGCTGGCTGCCCAGCCTGCGCGCAGGGGCTTTCGGCCCGCGCAGCGGCGGCATCCTGCTCGCGCCGCAGGCCGCCGAGGACCTCGGCGTGCGGCCCGGCGCGCGGATCGCGGTGCGCCATCCGCGCCTGGGGCCCGGCGGGCGCGTGGGTTTCGCCACCTCGTCGGTGAGGGTGGACGGGCTCCACGGCGGCACGCTGCGCACCTTCGCCTACGGCGCCGAGGCGGCCTGGGGGCGCCTGACCGGGCTCGGCGGCCTCGCGAACCAGGTCGAGGTCGTCCCGGCGCGCGGCGTCTCGCAGCAGCGCGCGACCAGGGCGCTCTTCGCGCTGCCCGGCGTCGCCTCGGTGCAGTCCCCGGCCGCCCCGTTCGAGTCGATCGACGACTACATGGACCGCTTCCTCGGGTTCATCTACGCGACCGAGGCCTTCATCCTCCTGCTCGCGCTGCTGGTCGCGTTCAACTCGGCGGCGATCAGCGCCGACGAGCGCCGGCGTGAGCACGCGACGATGTTCGCCTACGGCGTGCCGGTCCGCACGGTGCTGGCGCAGGGGGTGGCGGAGAACGGCGTGCTCGGCCTGCTCGCCGGCGCGGTCGGCCTGCTGGTCGGCGTCGGGCTGGTCGGCTGGATGGTCGCCACGATCATTCCCGAGACCGTGCCGGACCTCGAGGTGACGGTGGTCGTGAGCGCGCGCACGCTGCTGGTGGCGGTGGCGGTCGGCGTGGTCGCGTGCGCGCTCGCGCCGCTGCTGACGGCCCGCCGCCTGCGGCGCATGGACGTCGCCTCGACGCTGCGCGTCATGGAGTAGCGGCCGGCGGACCGCTCCGAGTGCGTTCCGGCCGCGGTCCCGAGCGGCCCCATATGCTGGCCCGGTGGCCGGCCCGGCGTCGTCAGCGCGCACCGCCGAGGACGCCGGGGCGGGGGCCGGCGCGGGCGCGCACGCGCGAGCGGTCGAGCGCGTGCGCGAGCAGGTTCGGCGCCTCGCCGCAGCGGGGACCGCGGCGCGGATCTACCACGGGTCGACCAACTCGACGCGCGCGCAGGAGTTCCGCCGCGAGGCGATGATCGACGCGAGCGGGCTCGACCGCGTCCTGCACGTCGATCGCGAGCGGCGGGTGGCTGTCGTCGAGCCGAACGTCCCGATGGACGCGCTGCTCGAGGCGACGCTGCCGTTCGGGCTGATGCCGCCGGTGGTCCCGGAGTTCCCGGGGATCACGGTCGGCGGCGCCGTCCAGGGCGGCGCGGGGGAGAGCAGCTCGTTCAGGGAGGGGCTCTTCCACGACACCTGCCTCGCCTACGAGATCGTGCTCGGCGACAGGACGCTCGTGGAGGCCTCCCGCGAGCAGAATGCCGACGTGTTCTGGGGCACGGCGTGCGCCTACGGCTCGCTCGGCGTGCTGACGCGCGTGGACGTGCGGCTCGTGGAGGCGCGCCCCTACGTGCGCCTGCGCCACGAGCACGTCGGCGGGTACGCCGAGGCGGTGGCCCGCCTGCGGGATGCCGTCGAGGCCGGGGCCGGGTTCGTCGACGCCGTGATGCTCGGGCCGGGGCGGGGCGTGGTGATGACGGGGGAGCTCGCCTCGGGCACGGGCTCCGGCGTCGGCCCGGGCGACGGCCTACCGGTCGCGACGTTCACCGGGCGCCGCGACCCGTGGTTCCACCGCCACCTCGAGCGGCTCGGCGCCGACCGCGAGGAGCTCGTGCCGCTGCGCGACTACCTGTTCCGTTACGACCGCGGCGCGTTCTGGATGGGCGGGCACGCGCTGCGCCGCGTCCACCTGCCCGACCGCGCGCCGGTGCGAGCGGCGCTCGACCCGTTCCTGCGCGCCCGGCGCCTGTACGCGCTGCTGCACGCGACGAACATCTCGCAGGAGTTCTTCGTCCAGGACCTGAGCATGCCGGCGGAGACGACGGTCGAGATGCTGGAGCTGCTCGACCGCCACGTCGGCGTGAGCCCGCTGTGGCTGTGCCCGCTGCGCCCGGCCGGCGAGGACCGGCTCTCCCCCTCCGCGCTCGACGCCGACGTGGTGGTGAACATCGGCGCGTGGGGCGCGTTCCGCCGTCCGCCGACGGAGTTCGTGCGCGTCAACCGCCTGATCGAGCGCGAGGTGGTGCGGCTCGGCGGGCGCAAGGTCCTCTACGCGCACGCCTACTACACCCCCGAGGAGCTCTGGCGGATCTACGACCGCGACTGGTACGAGGATCTGCGCCGCCGTTGCCACGCCGATCCGGTGTTCCCCGACCTCCACGACAAGGTCGCGGTCAAGGGCGTCTACCGCCGCCCGGCGCTGGTGAAAGGCATCTGGCGCGGGCTGCGACGCGGCGGGCTGCCGGCGGGGTGAGGGGCGGGATGCGTGTCGCGCGTGGACGGATCTCGCTGACGTTCCTCCGACGCGGCCACCTCGCCGTAACGTGCGTGCTAATGAAAGTGACCATCGACGAAGCAGGACGTCTCGTGGTGCCCAAGCGCCTGCGCGACGAGCTCGGTCTCACCGCGGGCACGGAGTTCGACGTCGACGTCTGCGATGGCGAGCTGCGGATCTCGGTCCCCTCGCGGGTACGCCGCGAGGACGGGCCGAGTGGCGCGCGCTTCGTCGCGGACGCCCCGCCGCGACTCGGCGCCGCCACCGTTCGCCACGTCATCGAGCGAGGGCGGCGCTGAGCGAGAACGGCGCCCCAGGGGGCCCCGGTACGCGCATGGCAGGAGTCTCGTCACTCTGGATGTCCGCGCTGACGGCCCTGGCGCCCGCGTGCCGCGGAGGCCTCCCGGCGCGTATGTCAGCCCGTGCGTTGGCTGTTCGTCGGCCGATCGTGCCGTTCTGCTCGCGAACGCTGGCGGCGGCTCGGGTGCGTGATCGCGAGGACGATCTCAATCCAGGCCGACCATACCGCTACCGTCGACCGACACCGCGAGTACCTCGCCGGGCCTCAATAGCGCCTGCGCGGCGGACCTACCGACCCGAATGACGCCGGACCGCTCCGGTGGCCCATAGCGCGGATCCCACCGGCATATCCCTAGCTCGCGCCCGCGCAACACAACCTGGATGTCAGTGCGTTCTTGGGGTAGCACGTCTTTCGCCGCACGCGGTATGCGGACCTGGCCAGCCTCGATGTCCTTGGCTGTCACGTTCTGAGAGGGATGATCCGGCGTGCGGTGATGAGCAGCAGCGTCCATCTGAGGTGGTTTCCTTTCGGCAGCGGGTGAGTATGGAGATTGTCTCGGCACTCGCGGCTGCGGAGCCGTCGTAGTGGACCGCGGTGCGTGAGACCGGGACGCCCTGGCGGTCCCTGATGTCGCACCTCCGATGCCGTGGCTGCGCCGGCGCCAGTCGCCATCGCGCAGATTCGCGAATGGCATCACCGGTTCCCCCGCCGGCCACTCGGCGCTACTCGCCGGCGAGATGCTGGCGGCGAATGTGCGCATCATCTCCTCTTCGGCGTCCTTGAAGTTCGATGTGGCCCCCCAGTGGACGTACAGCCTGTCGAGTACGGACAGCGTCTTCAGCCACCAGCCGCCTTTGTGAGGCTTCGCCGCCCCCAGCGGGGTGGTGTAGTACTGGCGAACTCTGGTGCGGAGCGGTTGGCCGGCCAGGCCGATGTACAGGACAGGCTCGTCGGTCAGCCAGTAGCGCCCGATGCGCTCGGCCAGCAGCGTGCGCGACGGACTGCGGTCGCCGTCTACCGTCAACTCCGGGCACACAGAGATGAGCTCGTCAAGCGCTGCGTCGTTCATTGGTACCGCCTCACGCAGCCCCGTCGCCGTGTCCGCTGACTCGCTGAGCGAGACCAGGTACACACCGGTCGCTCCTTCCGGCGCCGGCGTCCCCCATGGGACGCATCCGTCGGGGCTCAGCCCGACGGAAGCAAGCAAGCTCGCGACAGACGACGGCACTCGGCCGAGAATACGCCGCGCTTGCGCCCCGGCGGGGTGAGGCGTCGCTGGCGCCCTACCCGCAGCCCGTGTTGTTCCCGCAGCTGGGGCAGGTGTAGCAGGAGCCCGTGCGCTGCATGATCCCGCCGCACTGGCCGCAGGCCGGGCCGAGGTCCAGGCCGGCCATGCGGGCCGGGACGACCGGCGGGGTGTCGGTCAGCGCGTCGGTCGGGGGCTTCGACGCCGGCGCCGTGGCGGAGGCGGACGCCCCGCCGCCCGCGCCGCCGTTCCCGTTCCCGCCGCCGTTGCCGGTCGCGGACGGGCCGGCGGTGTCGGAGGAGATCGAGGTCGCGACCTCCGCCGCCATCTTCCGCGCCCGCACCTCGGGGGTGAGGATCCCGAGTTCCTCCTGGGTGTCGGTGTCCAGGAAGCGCGAGGCGAGCCAGCGCATGATGTAGTCGGGCATCGACTTGGCGAACGGGATCTCCGGGTTCTGGGTGATCCCCTCCGGGTCGAAGCGCATGTAGCTGAACTTCTGCACGAGCGTCTCGAGCGGCACGCCGTACTGCAGCGAGATCGAGATCGAGGTCGCGAACGCGTTCATCATCCCGCGCAGCGTCGAGCCCTCCTTGCCGATGTCGGTGAGGAAGATCTCGCCGACGGTCCCGTCCTCGTACATGCCGGCGGTGATGTAGCCCTCGTGGCCGCCGATCGAGAACTTGTGCGTGATCGACTGGCGCTCGCGCGGCATCCGGCGCCGGCGCGGACCGGGCTCCTCCGCGGCGGCCGCCTTCTCGTCCTTGCCCTTCTGCGCGTCGGTGCGCAGCGCCTGCGCCGTCTTCGACCCGTCGCGGTAGATCGCCAGCGCCTTGATGCCCAGCTCCCAGGCCTGCACGTAGGCGTCCTCGATGTCCTCGACCGAGGCGGACTCGGGCAGGTTCACGGTCTTTGAGATCGCGCCCGAGATGAACGGCTGCACCGCGCCCATCATGCGGATGTGGCCCATGTGCGAGATCGCGCGCTCGCCGACCGCCACGTCGAACACCGGCAGGTGCTCGTCGGCCAGGTGCGGCGCGCCGACGATCGTGCCCTCGGCGTTGACGTGCGCCTCGATCTCGGCGATCTGCTCACCGTCGTAGCCGAGCGTGCGCAGCGCCAGCGGCACCGTGCGGTTGACGATCGTCATCCGCCCGCCGCCGACCAGCTCCTTGAACTTGACCAGCGAGAAGTCCGGCTCCACGCCGGTCGTGTCGCAGTCCATCAGGAACGAGATCGTCCCCGTGGGCGCGAGCACGGTCGCCTGCGCGTTGCGGTAGCCGTGCTCCTCGCCGAGCGCGACCGCCTCGTCCCAGGAGCGCCGCGCGGCGGCGAGCAGGTCGCGGTCGCGCGCGGCCTCCTCGCCGATCTCGTATGAGGCGTCGCGGTGCTTGCGCATCACCTCGTTGTGGGGCTCGCGGTTGAGCGCGTAGCGCTCGTAGGGCCCGACCGCCGCGGCGATCTCGGCCGAGCGCCTGTAGGCGCGGCCGGTCATCAGCGCGGTGATCGCGGCGGCCGCGGTGCGGCCCTCGCCGGAGTCGTAGGGCATCCCGTCGGCCATCAGGAACGCGCCGAGGTTCGCGTAGCCCAGCCCGAGCTGGCGGAACGCGCGCGCGTTGTCGCCGATCTCCTGCGTCGGGTAGCTGGAGGGCCCGACGATGATCTCCTGCGCGAGGAACACGACGTCGACGACGTGCTCGAAGGACTCGACGTCGAAGCTCCCGTCCTCGCGGCGGAACTTCATCAGGTTGATCGACGCGAGGTTGCAGGCCGAGTCGTCGACGTGCATGTACTCCGAGCAGTTCGCGACCACGACGCCATCGACGATGTAGGAGTGGTGCAGCGGCTCGGTGAGGTTGTAGACGACCTCCTGGCCGTCCTCCTCGCGCGCGACGAGCGCCGTGCCGGGCTTGGTCGCGTAGCGGCGGGTCTCGCCGAGCAGCGCCTCGAGCGCCGCCTCCTTGCGCGGCGTCGAGAAGCCGACCTCCGCCGCGAAGCGCTCGAGGTCGGAGCCCGTGACGCGCAGGTCGAAGCCCTCGCGCGAGGCGTACTCGACCTCGGTGCCGTCCGCACGCGTGTAGGAGAAGCTGGGCGAGCCGGCCTCGCGGATCGAGTAGATCCGCGCGCGGATCCCGAGCGCGGAGAGCATGCGCTGGACGTCGCGCAGCAGCGCCTCGCTGCGGCTCCCGAGCCCGGCGTAGCGGCTCGCCTTGCCGCCGGACTCGACGCGGGCGACGCAGCCGTCGGCGCCGAACAGCCCGCGCAGGAACGCGGCCTGGACCTCCACGGGCGCGGTGAAGACCGCCGCCGGGACGCGCTTCTCGTGCGCGCGTGCTCCGCTCACCCCGAGTCCGCGGAACAGCTCGCGCACTGCCTGCGAGCCGGCGCGCAGCTGGACGGTGCCGTTGCCCATCTCCTGGCGCGAGGCGCCGCCGAGCAGCTCGTCGAGCAGCCCCGCGTGCGAGTCGGCCAGCCCGTCGGCGAGGTCGTCGCCGCCGTAGACCCAGACGGAGCGGGAGTCGGTCACGCAGCCGTCGCCGACCAGGTGGCCGGTGAGCTCGGCCAGGCCCTCGCTCCAGCGCCGCGGGAGCTCGGTCTCGGTGACGTGGCCGCCGCGCTTGTACGCGCGCGCCTTCTCGCCCACCTTCACCGGCAGCTCCCACGAGGCCTCGAGCGCGGGCGTCGCGGAGTCGTTGAGCAGCACGCGGTCCTCGCGCTGCAGGTCCTCGGCGCGCACGTAGCCGCGGTTGAGCGTCCAGAGGCGGTGGTTGGGCGTGCAGCGCAGCTCGCGGCCGTCGGCGAAGCGCAGGCGCAGCACGGGCTTGACGCCGTTGCGCATGACCGCCAGCGGGGTGGTCGCGACGACACCCTCGCCGGGCTCCGCCGCCGTCGCGCGGTGCGTGTAGACGCGGACCTCATCGCCCGCGGCGCCGCGCTCGTAGAGCTCGCCGATCGGCAGCAGGCCGGAGGTGGTGTGCACGCGCGCGTCCGCGGGGAAGCACGGGTTGGACGCGTTGATCCGCCCCGACTCCGGGCACGTGTGCCAGTCGTTGATCGTCGTGTCGTACTGCACGCCCGGGTCCGCGCAGCGGTGCGCGGCCTCGGCGATCTCGCGCATCAGCGCGCGCGCGGGGACCGGGTCGCCGACCGGCTCGCCGGTCGTGCGGGAGGTCAGGCGCCACTCGCGGTCCTCGCGCACCGCGTCCATGAACTCGTCGCTGACGCGCACCGAGTTGTTCGCGTTCTGGTACTGGATCGAGGTGAAGCCGTCACCGTCGATCGACATGTCGAAGCCGGCCTCGCGCAGCGCCTGCGCCTTGTCCTCCTCCTTGGCCTTGCACCAGATGAACTCGCGAATGTCCGGGTGGTCGACGTCGAGCACGACCATCTTCGCCGCGCGGCGCGTCTTGCCGCCTGACTTGATCGTGCCCGCCCACGCGTCCGCGCCGCGCATGAACGAGACGGGCCCCGAGGCGGTGCCGCCCTTGGCGAGCGGCTCCATCGAGCCGCGAATGTTCGACAGGTTGATCCCGGACCCGGAGCCGCCGCGGAAGATCATCCCCTCCCTGGTGTTCCAGTCGAGGATCGACTCCATCGTGTCCTTGACGGAGAGGATGAAGCACGCCGAGCACTGCGGCTGCTCCTCGAACCCGACGTTGAACCAGACCGGCGAGTTGAAGGCGGCCATCTGGTGCAGCAGCACGTGGGTGAGCTCGGCCTCGAAGGCGTCGCCGTCGGCGTCGGTGGCGAAGTAGCCGCGCTCGCGGCCCCACTTCGCGATCGTGCCGGCGACGCGGCCGATCATCTGGCGCACGGAGCGCTCGCGCTCGGGCGAGTCGAGCTGGCCGCGGAAGTACTTCTGGGCGACGATGTTGGTCGCGTTCTGTGACCACGCGGCCGGGAACTCGACGTCGCGCTGCTCGAACGCGTCGCCGATCTTCGCGTCGCGCACGTCCCACTCGACCGCGTCGAACGGATGGATCCCGGGTTCGCTGAAGCGGCGGCGAACGGCCAGCCCTCCACCCTCGCGGGCGGTCGTCGAAACGGTCTGCGTGGGCTGCTCCATGGTCCTCTCCCTCTGTCTCCGCCGGCCTCTTCGATCCCCGCTCGCCCGTCGGCGTGGTGGCGGCGCGGGACCGCGGATGGTTGCGCCCGGCGCGGACGGAACCTGGGGCGCCCGGGCGGCCGTGGGAAAGGCCCGCTCGGACGCTCATTCTAGCGTCGAAGGGCCGTTTTCCGGGGTCGCCGTCGACGCTCTTTCGGCACATGCGACCCCGGCGCCTGGTACCAATCCGCGCCGATGCGACTGCTCGTCACCGGCGGCGCCGGGTACATCGGCTCGATCACCGCCAAGCTGCTGCTGGAGGCCGGCCACGAGGTCACCGTGCTCGACGACCTCTCGCGCGGCCACCGCGCCGCGGTCCCGGACGGGGCGGCGTTCGTGGAGCGCGACCTGCTCGACGCGCGCGGCCTGGCGGCGGACGTCGCGGCCGGCGGCTTCGACGGGGCGCTGCACTTCGCGGCGCTCGCGCTCGTCCCCGAATCGGTCTCGCATCCCGAGCGCTACTACCGGACCAACGTGGTGGGCTCGCTGAACCTGCTCGACGCCCTGCGCGGCGCCGGCGTTGGGCGGCTCGTCTTCTCCTCCACGTGCGCGACATACGGCGAGCCGGAGGTCGTGCCGATCCCCGAGACGACGCCGGAGCGCCCCGTCAACGCCTACGGGTCCTCGAAGCTCGCGGTCGACCGGATGATCGGCGAGGAGTGCCGCGCCCACGGCCTCGGCGCGGTGTCGCTGCGCTACTTCAACGTCGCCGGGGCGAGCGGCCACCTGGGCGAGGACCACGAGCCCGAGACCCACCTGATCCCGAACGTCCTGCGCGCGGCGTCCGGCCGGATCCCGGCGGTGCGGATCTTCGGCACTGACTACCCCACCCCGGACGGCACGGCGATCCGCGACTACATCCACATCGAGGATCTCGCCGCCGCGCACCTGCTCGCGCTCGACCGCGCGCGCGACTCCGAGCACGCGATCCTCAACCTCGGCAACGGCGAGGGTTTCTCGGTGCGCGAGGTGATCGACGCCGCGCGCGCGGTGACCGGAGTCGACATCCCGGTGGAGGAAGCGGCACGACGACCCGGCGACCCGCCGCGGCTGGTCGCGGCCTCGGAGCGGATCCGCGCGGAGCTCGGCTGGGAGCCGCGCAAGCCGGGCCTCGAGCAGATGATCGCCGACGCGTGGGAGTTCGCCCGGGCGAACCCGGACGGGTACGCGGCGCGCGCGTAGGGGCCCCACGAGCGTCGAGAGTGATCCTGATCCCGCTGAGCGGGATCAGGATGGAGCTCGAGGCCCCGCGATCTACAGGTCCGCCACGGCCGCCAGCGCCTCGGCCAGCACGTCCTCGGCAGGCGCGCGAGCGTCGAGCACGCGCCAGCGCCCGGGCTCGGCCGCGGCGAGGCCGTCATACGCGACCGCGATCGCCGCGAAGAAGCCGTCGCCCTCGCGCTCCAGGCGATCGGCCGCCTCGCCGCGGGCGCCGAGCCGCTCGCGGCCGACCTCCGCCTCGACCCGCAGCAGCAGCGTGCGGTCGGGGACCAGCCCGCCGGTCCCGAACGCGTTGACGGCCGCCACTTCCTCGGTTCCCAGGCCGCGCGCCGCGCCCTGGTAGGCGAGCGAGGAGTCGACATAACGGTCCAGCAGCACCCACCGGCCGGCCGCGAGCAGCGGGCGTACGGCCTCCTCGACGAGCTGTGCCCGCGCGGCGGCGTAGATCAGCGCCTCCGCGCGCGCGCCCACCCGCAGCGCCGGGTCCTTGACCACCTCGCGCAGACGCTCGGCCAGCTCCACGCCACCGGGCTCGCGCAGGACGTGGGCGTCGACGCCGCGCCGCTCGCGCAGCGCATGGGCGAGCCCGGCTGCGAGCGTCGTCTTGCCCGCGCCGTCGACGCCCTCGAGCGTGACCAGGCGCCCCGGCCCGCTCACGGCAGCGCGCCGACGACAGGCGGGGACGTATCGCGACTTGGCGGACGGGCGGCCGGGCTCACGCGCGGCGCGATCGTATCCGGGCCCGCCCCCCGCCACGTTTTCCCGCGAACGCGGGCGGCGCGGCTAGGCTCGCGACAGGTCCTATCCCGGAGGAGAACATGAGGCTCGCCGTCCGCTCCGCGCTCGCCATGGCCGCCGTCGTGGCCGTCACCGCCCTCGCGCCGCCGCTCGCGGGAGCCGGCGCCGCCACGCTCTCCTGCGGGCAGTCCGTGAGCGCCGACGTGAGGCTCACCCGCGACCTGACCGGCTGCGCCGGCGACGGCCTGGTCGTGACGGCGCCGGGGGTGCGGGTCGACCTCGCGGGCCACCGCATCACCGGCCGCGGCTCGGGCGCGGGCATCGCGCTCGAGGCGCCCGGCGTCACGGTCACGGGCGGCACGGTCTCCGGGTTCGTGGACGGGGTCGTGGTTCGCCCGGGCGGCGGCGGGACGGTGAGCTGCATGCGGCTGGCGGGCAACGTCGACGGGCTCTTCCGCGAGCCGGGCGGTGGCACCCATCCGGATCTGCTGGTGCGCGACAGCCGCCTGGTGGGCAACAGCGGCAACGGCCTGACGCTCACGCGCGGGGCGACCACCGTGCGCGACAGCAGGATCTCCCGCAACCTCGGCTACGGGATCCAGGCGTTCGAGGCCGACGACGCGGTCTACGAGCGCAACCGCGTCAACCGCAACGGCCTCGACGGGATGCGCATCCGCGACGCCACCGCGCGGATCGTCGGCAACCGCGCCTCGCGCAACGGCGGCGGCGGGATCGTCGTGATCGACGACTACCCGGCGCTCTACCCCTACTTCCTGAAGGACAACACCGCCAACCGCAACGCGGCGCTCGGGATCGCGCGCTACCTGGACGTGACCGGGCCCGGCATCGACGGTGGCGGCAACCGCGCGCGCGGCAACGGCGACGCGCGCGAGTGCCTCGGCATCACCTGTTCCCGGTAGCGCCGGGGTATCGTGGCGGCGGTGGCCGCCCCGCCCGACCTCGACTCGCTGCTCGAGCCCCACCCGCACGCGCGCGCGGTGCTCGGGCCGGCGCTGGCCCCGGGCGGCGCTCCCTCCCATGCCTACCTGTTCCATGGGCCGCCGGCGACCGGCAAGCGGACCGTCGCCGCGGCGGTCGCGGCGACGCTGCTCGCCGAGGGCGCGGCGGACCCTGCCGGTGCCCGGGCGCGGGTGGCGCGCGGTGCCCACCCCGACCTGACCTGGGTCGCGCCGAGCGGCGCCCAGGAGATGCTCGTCGCCGACGTCGAGGAGCCCGTCGTGGCGGCCGCGGCGCACACCCCGTTCGAGAGCTCGCGCCGGGTCTTCGTGCTGGAGCGCGTCGACACGCTCCAGAAGAGCGCCGCCAACCGGATGCTCAAGACGCTGGAGGAGCCGGCCGACTTCGTCCACCTGGTGCTGCTCACCGAGCACCTCGGCGAGGTCTTGGAGACGGTCTCCTCGCGCTGCCAGCTCGTGCGCTTCGATCCGCGCCCGGCGGACGCGGTCGCGGCGGGGGTCGCCGAGCGCACGGGCGCGGAGCCGAGCACCGCGCTCGCCGCCGCGCGCCTGGCCCCGGGGGACGCCCGCACCGCGGCCTGGCTCGCGGGCGCGGAGGGGTCGGCTGTCCGCGAGCAGGCCGAGCTCTTCGCCCGCTGCGCCCTGGACGGCACGATGGCCGCGCGGCGCCCGTGGCTCGACCTGCTGTCCACGGCAGGCGAGCGCGGCCGCGCGGCCGGGGAGCGCGCGGCCGAGGGGCTCGAGGAGGCGAAGGCGCTCACGCCGCGCAAGGAGCACAGGCGGCTCGAGCGCGAGAGCGCCGACCGCGTGCGCCGCGCCGAGCGGCGCGACCGCGGGGCCGCGCTCGACCTCGCGCTCGCGCTCGCGGGGCGCTGGTACCGGGACGTCGCGGCCGTCGCCTGGGGCGCCCCCGAGCTGGCCGCGAACGCGGACCGCGAGGACTCGCTCGCACGCGACGCGGCCGGCAGGGACCCGCAGCGCCTGCGCGCCGCCGTCGAGCTGGTCGAGGACACGCGCGCCCGCGCCCGGCTGTTCGTGGACTACGAGCTCGCCTGCGAGGTGCTCGGCCACAGGCTGTCCGGGCTGCTCGCCGCCTGATCCCCGCCGGCGTGCGGCCCCGCCGGCTCGAGGCGCAGCGCGAAGCGCGTCGGCCGGGCGGCGTGCTCGAGCAGCAGCTCGCCGCCCATCTTGCGCGCGAGCTCCCGCCCGATCGCCAGGCCGAGCCCGAAGCCGCCGCGGTCGTCGGTCTCCTCCCCGCGGCGGAAGCGCTCGAAGATCTCGTCGCGGTGGGCGGCGGGCACCCCGGTGCCGCCATCCTCGACGGCGACGCTCCCCGGCTCGCCGACGACGACGCGCACGGCGCCGCCCTGCGGCGCGTGGCGCAGCGCGTTGTCGAGCAGGATGCGCAGGATCTGGACGGTCGCCCCCGCGTCGCCCCAGACCCAGGCCTCGCGGGCATCGGGAACCTCGATCGACTGCCCCGCCTGGGCCGCGGTGGCGGACAGCTCGGACGCGGTGGCGCGCGCGAGCGCGCCGAGCTCGATCCGCTCGCGCGCCAGCGGAACGCCCGCGTCGAGGCGGCTGAGGTCGAGCAGCTCCGCCGCGAGCCGGGACAGGCGCTCGGCCTGGCCCTCGGCCGCCAGCACCTGCTGGTGGGCGTCCTCGAGGTCGACCGGGCCGGCCTCGAGATCCTCGCGGAGCAGCCCGAGCTGCAAGCGCATGGCCGCCAGCGGCGTGCGCAGCTCGTGTGACGCGGTCGAGACGAACGTGCGGCGCGCCTGCTCCTGCTCGCGCAGGCGCTGCTGCATCGTCGCCAGCGACCGGGTCAGGTCCCCGACCTCGTCGCGGGTGTGGTCGGTCGCGACCTCGGCCGCCGGCCCCTCGCGCGCCACCACCCCGGCGGACTCGCTCAGCGCGCGCAGCCGCCGAACGAGCCGCGTGGCGAGGAACACGCCGAGCACGAGCGCGACCAGCACGCTGATCAGCGCCGCGCGCGTGAAGCGCGTCCGGAACACGTGCGCCGCCGCCTCCACCTGGTCGAGCCCACGGGCCAGCCGCACGACGTAGGTGCGCCCCGCGACCTGGAACGGCTGCGCCGCCTGAGCCTCGGTGTCGCTGCCCGAGCCGATGACGGCGCGCACGGCGCCGGAGCCGGCCAGCTCCGGGTGGCGCTCGAAGTCGTCGGGGTCGGTCGAGGTCAGCGCCCGCCCCAGGGCGTCGACGACCAGCACCTGCGCGTGCGCGTGGCGGCGCACCCCGCGCGCAAACATGTGCAGGCGCGGGGAGCGCGGGTAGAAGACGCTCGCCGGCAATGCGGAGAAGTCCTCGGCTGCCGCGCGCGCCTGCCCGCTGAGGGTGCGCAGGGAGTCGGTCCGCAGGTGCTGCTCGAGCGGCGGGAGGACGAGGAGCGCGGTGAGCGCGAGTGTCGCCACGCTCACCGCGAGCAGCGCCAGCACGAGCCGGCCCCGCAGTCGCAGGACGGGCAGCCGCCTCACGCGGCTGCGTCGGCCGCCATCCGGTAGCCCGCGCCGCGCACCGTGAGGATCCGCTTCGGGTCCTCGGGGTGGCGCTCGAGCTTCTGACGCAGATGGCGGACGTGCACGTCGATCCCGCGCGGGTCGCGGTAGGAGCTGTCGCCCCAGATGTGGCGCAGGAGCGCGGCGCGGTCGAACAGGCGCCCGGGCGAGGCCATCAGCGCCGCGAGCAGCTCGAACTCCGAGAACGTCAGGCTGACCGACCGCCCCTCGACCGAGACCTCGCGCCGCGAGCGGTCGAGCGTCACGTCGCCGACCCGCAGGACGTCCTCGCCCAGGGCGCGCGGCCCGGCCCGCCGCAGCACCGCCCTGATCCGGCTGCGCAGCTCGGCGGGCCCGAACGGCTTGGTGATGTAGTCGTCCGCGCCGGCCTCGAGCCCGAGCACCGCATCCGCCTCGCTGTCGAGCGCGGTGAGCATGATGATCGGCACCACGTTGCGACGCTCGCGCAGCGTGCGGCAGACCTCGTACCCGTCCGGGCCGGCCCCGAGCGCCACGTCGAGCAGCAGGACGTCGAAGCGGGCCGTGCTCGCGCGGTCGATCGCCGCGCGGCCGTCCGCGACCGCAAGCACGTTGTGGCCCTGGCGCTCGAACATCCGCGTCAGCGCCTGGCGGAGCTCGGACTCGTCGTCCACGACAAGGATCTCCAGCGGGGTCTCTGCCATCTCCCGCAAAGCTACCGGGAGCCGCTGCGGAGTCGGGCTCGAGCGCGCCAGCTCAGGCACGGGAGCCGCCTGCGGTGGGGCCCAGCCGCAGCGCGGGGAGCCGGTCGGCCGGCGGCGCGCTCGCCGCGGCGCCGCGCTCGGCCAGGCGCGCCTGGCC
The DNA here is from genome assembly GCA_046330255.1 of Solirubrobacteraceae bacterium. Lineage (GTDB taxonomy): Bacteria > Actinomycetota > Thermoleophilia > Solirubrobacterales > Solirubrobacteraceae > JBBSBL01. Next base: position 888,058 of record JAXLTC010000002.1, on the reverse strand, counting down.
CCCGCCGAGCACCCATGCGCCGGCGCCGATGACGGCGAACGCGATCAGGTGCAGCGCCACCGCGGCCGGCCCGGCGCCGAGCGGGTCGCCGAAGGCGACGAGGCCGCAGATGACCGACCACACGGTGGTCGCGACGGTCATCAGCGCGATCACCGGGACCACGGGCCCCTGCTGGAGGCCGCGCTGGAAGCAGAGGAACGCCCCGGCGCTGAGCGCGAGCACCGCCACGAGCCAGCCGGAGCCCAGGGCGGCCGCTACGCCGCCGGACGCCGCCAGCGTCAGCGCCTTGGTGGCCGCGTCGGCGGCCCCGTAGAGCAGCCCGGCCGCCACGCCCGCCAGCGCCGTGCGGCGCCCGGTCGAGCGGGCGGCGAGCGCCGCCGCCAGCCCCGCCGCGGCGAGGCAGAGGACGAGCAGGAGGGGGGCGGCGAGATGTCCGTGGGCGCTCGGGTCGCCGATGCCGAGGGCGACCAGCGCAGCGCCCATCCCGAGCACCGCCGCGCGCTCGCGCGCGGTCAGCCGCACCCCGAGGAAGCGCGCCGCCGCGGGCACGGTGAGGGCGAGCCCGCCCGCCGCGAACGCCTGCACCAGCGACAGCGGGGCGCGTGAGAGCGCGGCCACGTGCAGGGCCCAGCCGATCATCCCGAGCGCGCCGCCGAGCAGCCAGAGCGGCGAGCCGAAGAGCGAGCGCACGGCCGCGATCGGCCTGCTCACCGCGATCCGCGGCGCCCGGCGCGAGCCCGCGTGCTGTACGAGGTAGGAGGCGTTGAGCGCGACCGACGCCGCGCCGGCGAAGACCAGCCCCGCGATCACCGCCGCGGTCACGCCGCCACCGAGGCCGGCGGCGCGGGCGGCAGGCCGCCGGCCGCCGCGGGCACCGGGAGGCCGGGCGCGAGGCGCGGGCGGGCCGGCTCGTGCTCGCGCTCGCGGTGGGGCAGGTAGCCCTCCGCCTGCAGGACCCGCAGGCCCGCTCGCGGCAGGCTCGCCGCGCTCGGGTAGACCAGGTAGCGCGGTCGCCACGCGGGGAAGAACTTCGCGTTGAACGCCGCCAGCCGCTCGAGCTGGAAGCGTCCGTGGACGAGGCCGAGGAGCCGGCGCAGGACGCGCTCGCCGCGCGACAGCGTCCCGGGGTCGGGGCGCATGATGTGCGAGAAGCCGGCGAAGTTGAGGCTCACCTCGCGCAGCCCGAGCTCGGCCGCGCGGGCCACCACCGCGACGACGAGCGCCTCGTTCAGCCCGTTCGCGATGTCCTCGTCGCGGCGCATGACGTCGAGCGAGAGCCCGCCGCGGTAGGGCGCGTAGCGCTGGAAGGCGCGCAGAGCGCCGTCCGGGTCGCGCGCGAGCGCGAACACGGCGCCGCGGTCCTCGACCGGGCCCCAGAGGTGCCCGAGCGTCATCGCGAAGCCCTGCATCCGCGGCTGCCGCTCGCGCCAGGCGCTCTCGAGGTCGTCGATCGCCCGCCGCGCGCCGCTGCCGAGCGCGGTCGCGTCCGCGACCTCGACCGACCATCCGAGCCGCCGCACGCGCGTCACCGACTGGCGCACCTTGCGGATCGCGCGCCCCTCGAGCGAGAAGCCGCGCGGGTCGACGACCGCCTCGTCGCCGACGCGCAGGCAGTGGTAGCCGGCCTCGCGGTAGGCGTCGAGCGCGCTCGGCGAGGCTCCGTCGAGCACGACCGACCAGCGGCGCTCGGCCGCCTCGTCCCCGAAGCTGCGCAGGATCTCGCCCGCGCGCCCGGGCGGGCCGACGGGGTCGCCGCCGACCACGGCCGTGCGCCCGACGGCGCGGTAGGCGAGGAAGCCGCCCGCCGCGAAGTGGAAGCTCTTGTCGCGGCGCAGCGAGAACGGATCGAGCGAGTCGCTCGCGTAGCGGCCGAGCAGCGCCGCGGCGCGCGCCCTGCGGCGCTCGTCGCCCGCGAGCTCCCGGTCGTCGCCGGTCGCGGGCCCGCCGAGGTGGTCGGCGAGCGGGTCGCCGGCGGGGAGCCCGGTGTCGGGGCAGGCCGGCGCAAGGGGCAGGACGTCGTGGTGGATGGTGTCGATCCCGGTTCTCATGCGGCCATAGTTGCGCCGCGGTCATGGGCGCGGGTTGAAGCGACGTTGGACTCGCGTTGGACCCCGCGCGGCGGCGCGGCGACCGCGGGCGGAGCGTTCCCGGCGCGGTCGAACGCCGCGCGCGCGGCGAGCATCGCGAGGAAGCTCGCGAACAGCACGATGCCGGCCTCCACCCAGCTCGCCTGGCGGCCGAGCTGGGCTCCGACGCGCGGCCAGAACTTCACGTTCTGCGTGATCGCGTCGGCGCCGGCGCCCGTGCCGACGCCGACCAGCCAGCACGTCGCGGCGGCGATCAGCGCGCCGCTGTCGGCGCGCAGCCGAGTCAGCAGCGCGAGAGCGAGCCCCGCGGCGACCCCCGCGCCGGCGAAGGCGAGCACCACGCGGGCCAGCGGCTGGGTGGCGTCGCCCGCGAGCTGCTGCAGGCCGAGCACATGGCCGACGCCCGGTCCGGCCTCCAGCAGCCGGCCGCCGTGCAGCAGGTACAGCACGCCGGTTCCCGCCGCGATCGCCAGGAGCGCGACCAGCCAGGCCGCGAGCCCGAGGCCGGCGCGGGCGAGCCCGCCCCTCACCGGACGCCTCCGAGGCGGAACCAGATCCACGCCTTGCGCAGCGCGGCGGGCATCTGGCCGCGCCAGACGAGCCAGCTGTGGCCGCCCGGGACCAGCTGCGCGCTGACGTGCCCGCCGGCGCGGCGCAGCGCGCGCTGGAAGGCCAGCATCTGCGGCAGGCTCGAGTCACGGTCCAGGCGGCCCTGGTAGAGCCAGGCGTGGACGGGGTAGCGGCGGATCGCCCCGCGCAGGCGCCCGACGTAGAGCAGCGGGCTGTTGGCGCGCAGGGCGGCGCGCGAGGCGCCCGTGAAGGCGTCCGTGGGCGTCTGCACGAAGTAGCCGGACCAGGACTGGAAGCCGCCGAACGTGCGCAGGTTGCGCAGCGTGATGTTCGCGGCCCCGTAGCCGCCCTCGGATAGCCCGCCGATCGCGCGTGCGCCGCGCGAGCGGATCGTCGCCCAGCGCCGGTCCACCGAGTGCACGACGTCGAGCACGAAGCTCTCGTAGCGCCCGCGGTTGGCGTTCGCCCACTCGGTGTCGTTCGACGACCCGCCCGTGCGCCCGTCCGGCAGGACCACCATGAACGGCCCGATCTTGTGCGCGGCGATCATCTCGTCCATCCGCACCGCCAGCGCGCCGGCGGTGAAGTACCCGGCCGGCTTGCCGGGCGGCGCGTGCAGCAGGTAGAGGACCGGGTAGCGGGCGCCGTGCGCGACGCCGCGCGCGTAGCCCGGCGGGAGGTACACGGAGTAGGAGCGCTGCCGGCCGAGCGCGGGGGAGTAGAGGTGCCCGGTCAGCACCTTGCCGGCGGCGACGCCGGCGGGGACCACCGGCGGCGGGAAGCCGCGGTAGACGTAGTAGTCGCTGCCCTCGGCGTAGAGGCCGTAGCCGCCGATCGCAAGCCATGCGACGACGAACGCGGCGGCCCCCGCGATCAGGCGGCGCCGGGCGGGAGGCCCGGCCTGGAGGAGGCGGAAAGCGGAGGTCACGCCGCCAAGCTAGGCGCGGGCCGATGGCCCCGGGCGAGCGTCCGGTTAGCGTCCCGTTGGGCGGCGGCGGCCGGCGCCAACCTTTCGCAAACCGGCGTCGCGTAGGGTTCCCCGCCGCTCGTGAACGCTTTCCAGGCAGTCGTCGAGGGAGTGCTCCAGGGACTCACGGAGTTCCTGCCGATCTCCAGCACCGCGCACCTGCGCGTCTACCCGGCGTTCTTCGGCTGGGAGGATCCGGGCGCCGCCTTCACGGCCGTGGTGCAGCTCGGGACGATGGCCGCGGTGCTGATCTACTTCCGCGCCGACCTGTGGCGGATCGCGCGCGCTTGGCTGCGCGGGCTGCGCGACCCCTCCGTGCGCCACACGCTCGACTCGCGGATGGGCTGGTACATCATCATCGGCACGATCCCGATCGGGGTTTTCGGACTGCTTTTCCGCGACCAGATCGAGACCGGCGCGCGCAACCTGACGGTGATCGGCATAACGCTGATCGCGTTCGGCCTGGTGCTGCTGTTCGCCGACCGCACGGCGACCACCGAGCGGGACCTGCGGAGCATCACACCGCGCGACGGCATCCTGATCGGGTTCGCGCAGGCGCTGGCGCTGGTGCCGGGCGTGTCGCGCTCCGGCGCGACGATCTCCGGCGGGCTGCTGCTGGGCTTCGACCGCGAGTCGGCCGCCCGCTACTCGTTCCTGCTCTCCGTGCCCTCGGTAGTGCTCAGCGGCCTGTTCGAGCTGCGCAAGGTGGGGGAGGGCGGCGGGCCCGGCCTCGCGCCGACGCTGATCGCGACGCTGCTCGCGTTCGTGGTCGGCTACGCCGCGATCGCCTGGCTGCTGCGCTGGCTGGTCACGCACGACCTCACGGTGTTCGTCGTCTACCGGATCGGGCTGGGGATCCTCGTTCTCGCGCTGGTCGCGGCCGGCTCGATCAGCTGAGGGGACGGCGCGCAGCCGCCAACGGCGCAGGGAAGGGGGATTGTCCGGGCGTCGCGGGCGGCCGATGCCTACCGCGTCGATCTGACCGCCCCTGAGGGGGTCAGATCGACAAAGCTCCCCAGCGCGCGGCGATCACCCCCCTTCCCTGCCGCCGTTCGCCACGAAGCTCGCACGCCGGCGCGGCCGGCGCGGCGCCTCAGCCCGCGATCGGGCCCAGCCTCGGCCCGCGGCCGTACAGCGAGAACCCGCGGAACGCGGAGAACTCCGCCCGCCCGGGGCCGTGGAAGTCCGTCGAGCCGGTGCTGAGCAGGCCGAGCGCCTCCGCGCGGTCGGCGAGCAGCGCGGTCTGCGCGGCGTCGTGCCAGGGGTAGAAGGCCTCGACGCCGTCCAGGCCGGCGCGCGCGTAACGGTCCAGCGCGGTCGCGACGGCGTCCGCGTTCGCGAGGTTCCAGAACGGGTGCGCCCAGACCGCCAGGCCGCCCGCGTCGTGGATCCACTCGATCGCGGTCTCGACCCGGGGCCTCGTCCGCGGGACGTAGGCGGGCGCGCCCGGGACCAGCCAGCGCTCGATCACGCGGCCGACCGCGTCGGGGGCGCCCGGGTCGATCCCCGCATCGGCGAGCGCCGGGGCGCTTGCGGCGGCCGCGAGGACCGCGCGCGCGAGGTGCGGTCGCCCGACCGGGCGGCCCGCTTCGCGCAGGCTGTCGAGCAGCGAGCCGTCGAGCTCGAGGCCGGCGGCCCGCAGGCCGGCGGCCATGCCCTCGATCCGCGCCACGCGGTCCGCGCGGGCGTCGGCCAGCCGCTCGGCGAGCGTGGCGTCCCGATGATCGATCAGGTAGCCGAGCACGTGCAGGTCCTCGTGGCTGCCGTCGACCGCGGAGAGCTCGACGGCCGTGACCACCCGCACGCCCTCGCGCTCGCCCGCCCGCAACGCCTCCTCGACCCCCTCGACGGTGTCGTGGTCGCTCAGCGCGAGCAGCTCCACCCCCGCCTGCGCGGCGCACCGCACGACCTCGCCGGGCTCGAGCTCTCCGTCGGAGGCGACCGAGTGCGCCTGGAGGTCGAAGGTCGGCGCGTCGGGGGCGGGCACGGGCACGGACACGATCCTATGGGCGTCCCGCGCGCCGCGAGACCGGGGCGCGTCCCGCTAGCGTGCGCCGCGTGCCTACGGCGGCGACCGACCAGCAACGCGACCTCGCGCTGGCGATGCGCATCGCCGACGCGGCCGACCGGGTCGCGCTCCCGCGCTTCCGGGCACGCGACCTTCGCGTCAGCGCCAAGCCCGACAGCACGCCGGTCACCGACGCCGACCGGGACGCCGAGGCCGCGATGCTCGCGCTGCTCGCCGACGAGTGCCCGGGAGACGCGATCCTCGCGGAGGAGTCGGGCCACTCGCCCGGGCACGGGAGCCGGCAGTGGATCCTGGACCCGATCGACGGGACCCGCCAGTTCCTGCGCGGCGTGCCGGTCTGGGCGAGCCTGGTCGCGCTGCGCGACGGCGGCGCGCTGCGGGTGGCCGTCGTCAGCGCCCCGGCGCTCGGACGGCGCTGGTGGGCGAGCGCCGGCGCCGGCGCGTTCGCGCGCGAGGGGGAGGCGGGCCCGCGCCGGCTCGCCGTCAGCGGCGTCGCGGCGATCGAGGACGCCTACCTGGCGCACGCCGAGCCGGCCGCGTGGCTGGCGCACGGCGGCCGCGACGCCGTCGAGCGCTTCACCGCGCTCGCGCTGCGCTGCTGGCAGGCGCGGGGCTTCGGCGACTTCTGGGCCCACATGCTCGTCGCGGAGGGCGCCGCGGACGTCGCGGTGGAGCCCGGCCCGGCGCTCTGGGACCTGGCCGCGCCGGCGCTGATCGTCGCCGAGGCGGGCGGGCGCTTCAGCGCGCTGGACGGCGACCCGGATCCCGGTCGCGGCAGCGGCGTCTCCAGCAACGGCGCCCTGCACGAGGCGGTGCTGGCGGCGCTCGCGCCGCCGCAAGGCGCCGCGCGCTGACCGTGGCCCACTCCGAGCGGGTCGAGCGGCTGGTTCTGGCCGGGATCGCGGAGGTCCGGGACACGCTGCTGCGGCTCGAGCGGATCCGGCGCTGGTTCCCGGTCGCCTTCGAGGTCGAGCCCGGCGCGCCCGCGCGGCTCGCCGAGGGCGACGCGATCCCGGCGCGGGCCGAGGTGCTTGATCAGCGCGTGGCGTTCACGCTCGAGGTGCCGGAGGCCCGGAACCGCTGCATCGTGGTGCGGCTCGACGGCTTCGTGCGGGTGCGGGTGGACGCCGCCCTGCGTCCCGGCCGCGCCGGGACGCGGTTGGTCGCCGACGTCGGCATCGAGGGCAGCGACCTGCTCTCGGGCCTCGCCGCGGCGGCGGTCGTCGCCGCCGCGCGCGGCGGCGTCCTGGAGCGCATCGCGGACGCGATCGCCGCCGAGGCCGCCCGCGGGGCGCGCCGTCGCCGGCGCCGGACCCGGACGTGAGAGGGGCGGCCCTTGCGGGGCCGCCCCTCCCTGGTCCTTCCCTGCGTGTGCTGCTGTCGAGCTAGCGCGGCTGCCCGGCGCAGGCGCCGTTGCGAACCGTGCAGATCTCCAGCGGCTTGACGCCCTTGATCGGCTGCTGGGGCTTGCGCACCCAGAACTCGTCGTGGTTGGGGGCGTTGACCGTCCAGTCCAGCGCGTGCAGCTGCGCCGCCTGGCTGAACGCGTTGGCGCCCGAGAACGGGCACGCCGCGAACGTCGAGCCGTCGGTCGGGACCGTCGCGAGCGCGCCGCCCGGAGCGGTGTTGCCCGAGAAGCAGTTCCCGCTGCCGTCGCCGTCGTAGTACAGGTCGGCGCGGCCGTTCGGGTTGCGTCCGTTGTTGCCGAACACGTTGCCCGTGACGGTGTTGCCGCGCAGGAACGACGCCTCCTTCTCCTTCGGGGAGCCGCCGGCCATGACGATCTGCTGCACGCCACCGACCCCGATCAGGAAGTTGCCGTAGATCTGGTTGTTCACGACATCCGAGTCACGGCTGCCGAACAGCAGGATGCCCGTGCCGACCGGGTACGGGATGTCCCCCGTAGCGGACGGCCGCAACTTGAACGGCGCTCCCTTGAAGTAGTTGAAGTTGTTCCAGAAAATGCGGTTGCGGGTCATCACGTTCTCCGACGGCGGGTAATACTTCTCCGAGGTGAGCGCGTTCGGAACGATGCCCAGCCCGTTGTTGTACCAGTCGCTGTCGGTGATCGTGGTGTACTTGACGTTCGTGCCGGAGAAGCCGAGCACGTTGCCCCACGACTTCACCTTGCGGATCGTCGAGCGCAGCTTGCGCCCCGACTGTGGCGGCGTCTGGCCGATGTAGAAGCCCGAGTCGTTGTTGTAGAACGCCTCGGAGCTGGACATCGTCCCGCCCTTGGAGTTGAAGGCGTAGACGCCGTACGCGCCGCCGTACCCGGCGACCAGGTGCGTCAGGGTGTAGCCGGTCACGTTGACCGCGAAGAACCCGTTGGCCTTGTAGTGGAAGGCGGCGAAGCCGTCGACCGTGACGCCGTCGGCGCCGTTGATCTGGATCGCGTTCTGCCCGCGGACGTTGTCCGTGCCGAAGCGCTTGAAGGAGCCGCGCAGGCCCTTCTGCTCGAGCACCACACGGCGCGGCTTGCGCGGATCGCCGATCAGCTTGATGCCGGACTTGTTCTTGGTCGTGATCAGCACGGACTCGCGGTAGGTGCCCGGGGAGACGCGGATGATGTCGCGCGGGCGCGCCGCGTCGACCGCTGCCTGGATCGTCTTGAAGCACTGCTTGCGGCGGATCTTGCGCGCGTCCTTGCAGACGCGCAGCGTCTTGGCCTTGCCGCGCGGCTTGACGATCTTGCCCGGGTTGCCGGGCGGCGGGTAGCTGGCGGCGAAGGCCGGCACGGCCGGCACGAGCACCGCCGCGGTCGTCGCGAGCGCGACGAAGGTGCGGGTACGGGTCATTGGGGGGTTGTCCTCCCTGGTCGGGGTGATTGAGATCACGGATCCACCAGGTACCAGCCCGCCATCCCCGCATCCATGTGCGTGAAGACGTGACAGTGGTAGAGCCAGCGGCCGGGATTGTCCTCTTTGAAGCGTGCGATGAGCGTCTCGTTCGGTCCCACCGTGGGGGTGTCGACCGGGACGCCGCCGGAGTTCCTCCAGCGGTGCCCGTGGATGTGCCAGGTGTGGAAGTCGTTGTTGCCGCCGATGACGTAGAAGGCGACGTCGTCGCCGACCTTCGATCGGAACGTCGGGGTGTTGCCGGGATAGGCGCGCCCGTTGATCGTGTGCAGGACCGCGTCGCGGCCGGAGATCTGCGGCAGGAAGGAGCCCAGGAACACCGGGAACTCGCGGTTCGGGCGGTTGTCCCCGCGCGGATAGATGATCACCATGCCGAACAGGCCGCGCATCAGGTTGAGCACGTGGTTGGGCCCGTGGTCGTGGTAGGGCCACGCGCCGACCGAGTCCTCCTTCGCCTCCCAGGTGTAGGTGAACTCCTCGCCCGGAGCGATGAAGCCGCCGGCGCGGGTGTAGTTCCCGAGGTAGGCCCCGTCGTACTCGGGGTTGTAGTGGACGCCGTGCGGATGCATCGTGACCGCCTGGTCGAACTGGCGATCGGCGTTGCGGAAATGAACTCGGAGCACGTCTCCCACCTGCGCGCGCAGCGTCGGTCCCGGCATCGAGGGCCGCCCGATCGCGCTCGCGAAGCCCGGCGACATCTCCTGGTAGAGGAAGGCGCGGAAGCGCTTGCGCGGGAGGCGCATCCCCATCCACTCGTCGCGCCCGGTGGGGACCGGGTCCCAGGTGGCCGAGGTCGCCTGGATCCAGTACTCGCGGACCTGGCCGCCGGGCTGCGGGCCGGGCGTGCCGAAGCGCAGGCGGTCGACCGAGTCGACCTTGGCGGAGCGCGGCTTGCGCATGCCGGCCGCGACCGCGTCGACCTGAGCGACGTCGCTGTTGGAGAGGTGCTTGACCTGGCTGGCGTCGCTCAGCGTGCAGAAGAGCCCGGCGGCGCCGGCGCCCAGGCCGAGGAACTGCCGCCGGTCGTATCCGGAAGGGGACATGTCTCGCAGGGTATCCACAGACCTGTACAGCTGTCCAACCACAACCGTCGCGGCCGGAGCGCGGCGCGTAGCATCCCGCATTCCGTGCCCGCACGTCGCACACCCCGGGGCGAGGAGCGCCGCGAGCGCATCCTGCGCGCCGCGCTGCATGTGATCGGGGAGCGGGGTGTCGCAGGCGCCACACACCGCGCGGTCGCCACCAGGGCCGGCGTCCCGACCGCCACGACGACCTACTACTTCGCCACGCTCGACGAGTTGCTCGAGGACGCGCTGCGCCTGTTCGTCGGCGAGGAGATCGCGGCGCTGCAGGCCGCGACCGCCGAGCTCGTAGCCGCCGGGGACATCGCCCCGGACGCCGTCGCGGACCTCGTCGAGTCGATCCTCGTGCACTCCGACCGCGACCGGGTCGTGGTCGCGGTCGCGCAGTTCGACCTCTACGTGGAGGCCTCCCGCCGGCCGGCGCTGCGCGAGGCGGCGGGCGAGTGCATCGCCGCCTACGAGGCGTTCGCCGCCGCGGCGCTCGACGCTCTCGGGATGCCGGACGCGGAGGGCCTCGCGCCGGTCTTCGTCGCGCTCGCGGACGGCCTCGGCCTGCAGCGCGTGGCGCGCGGCGAGGACCACCCGCGCCAGCTGCCGCTGCGCGAGGCGCTCCTCCGCCTGCTCGGCGCGGCGACGGCGGTGCGGCAGTAGGGCGCGGCCCGGGGGAACCGGCGCAGCGCCCCGGGAGCGCTTGTTAGGGTCCGCCGCGCCGTTCCTCCCAGATTCACTTTCGCCCAACCCGGAAGGCCCGAACCCCGATGAGAAAGCTCCCAGTGCTCGCCGCGCTCGCCGCGCTCCTGGTCGCTGTCGCCGTGCCCGTCGCGGGCGCCGCGCGCAAGCCGTCCCGCAAGCCGCCGACCAAGAAGGTGCTCGTCCTCGACGACATCTTCAAGCCCGCGAGCATGCGCATCAAGCGCAACACCACCCTGAAGTGGGTCTGGCCGAGCTACAACGGCGACACGCACAACGTGAAGCTCACGGGCGCGCCGCGGGGCGTGCGCAAGTTCACCTCGCCGAGCGCGGCGGCGGACTTCGTCTACTCGCGCAAGCTCACCAAGGACGGGCGGTACCGCTTCATCTGCGTGTACCACGCGAACATGATCCTGAAGGTCACCGTCGTCAAGTAGGGACGGGCGTGGGCGCCGCGGCTCGGGCCCCCGCCCGGTCCGCCGCGGCGCTCACGACACCAGCTGCGGTCGCGCGAAGGCCGAGGCCCCCGGGATCACGGCCGCCGCGTCCGCTGCGAACCACTGCTCGAGCAGGGCGCAGTAGACGGCTCTGAAGTCCGAGGTGGCGCGCAGGTTGTCCTGCTGGTCGAGCTGCGCCAGGCCCGGGTACTCGCCGACCATCTGGCCGTGTGCGCGCGCGCCGATCAGCAGCGACAGCCCGGCCGCGCCGTGGTCGGTCCCGGCCGAGCCGTTCTCCTCCGGCCGGCGCCCGAACTCGGTCCAGACGTGCGTCAGGACGCGGTCGGCCAGCCCCTTGGACTCGAGGTCGCGCTGGAAGGCGAGCAGCGCGTCGGAGGTCTCGCGCAGGTCCGCGGCCAGCGAGCCGGCCTGGTTCGCGTGCGTGTCGTAGCCGCCGGGCGCGCCCATCGTCACGCAGCGCAGCGGCAGGCCGATCGCGAGCATCCCGGCCAGCGAGGCGAGCTGGCGCGCGAAGTTCGTGTCCGGGTAGCCGGCCGGGACCGTGAAGCTGGAGAACGGCTCGAGCTGGCGCCGGAGCTGGGCGGCGTTGGACTGCGCGCCACGCGCGTAGGCGATCGACGGGTCCGGCGTGTAGAGGTGCGCGAGCGTCTCGAACGCGTCGCGCATGCGGTCGTCGATCGGCGACCACACGTTGCGCGCGTCGAACGTGTAGGACGAGGGCGACTCGACCGCGGCGACCGGGACGCCCTGCGGCGCCAGCGACGGCGAGAGCGACGAGTCGAGCGAGAGGCCCTGCAGCGGGTTGGTCTGGCTCCCGTAGCGGTCCAGGTAGCGGCCCATCCAGCCGAGGCGCGCGAACGGGTCCAGCACGCCGACCTCCCAGTAGTGGCGGGAGGTGAAGTGCGACTGGTCCGGGTGGTCGTAGGCGATCGCCGGCATCACCGTGACCTTGCCCTCGCCGTGCAGGGTCGCGAGCGGCGCCGCGTCGGGCGCCCACATCAGCCGGCTGTCCTCCGAGAACGCGGTCCCGCTCCCGGCGTCCAGCTTGAGCCCGGGGCGCAGGGTCGCGTAGAGCGGGTCGCCGACCGGCGCGAGGATCGAGAGCGAGTCGGCGCCGCCCGCCATGAAGATCGAGAGCAGCACCGGCTGGCTCGGAGCGTCCGCCGCGGCCGCGGCGATCCCCTCCTCGAAGGCCGCCGGCGCGAGCGCGGAGGCGCCGTAGATCGAGAGCGCGATCCCGGCCGAGCGCACCAGGAACGAGCGGCGCGAGAGCCCGGTGCCGGCCGGCAGCGGCATGCCGGGCTCGATCGACGGGAGCCCCTCGCCGGCGACGGCGGCCGAGCGGCGCAGGAACTGGGAGCGGGAGAATCCTTGGCAGCAGCGGGCCTGTGGCATCTGGGGTCGGTCCTCGCTCCGGGCTAGGCGGTCTGTGCGTCGGGGCAGGTGGCGATCAGCGTGCGCAGCGCGTTCTGGCGGCTGGCGCGAAGCGGCGAGCGCTGGTAGGAGGCGATCGGGTTCGGCAGGCAGCTGGAGGCGAACCCGAGCAGCGTCGCGTGCGTCTCCCAGGTCAGCGGGGGGTTGTGCAGGTGCTCGAGCGCCCGCTGGAGCGCCACGTCCGGGGTCTCGGCGAGGTCGTAGGACTGGTTGACCTCGACCGAGGTCGGCTCGAGCGCCTCGGAGACGATGTCCCAGCGCCCGCACAGCGTCGAGGTGTCGAGCCAGCGCGCGTCGTCCCAGCCGGCGACGTTCGGCGGGTAGTAGAGGCGCTGGCCGGCGCGCTCGCAGCGCCACACCCAGGACTCGCTGTCGATGCCGCGCCCGAGCGCCTTCAGCAGCCCCGCCGCGTAGACGACCGGCGGCTTGACCATCGCCGCGCCCTGGTAGAGGTCCGGGTGCTTGAGGATCGTCTCGACGATCGGGCGCACCTGGTACCCGGTGGCTACGTAGAGCTTCTCGAGCGCCTGCCGGGTGACCGCGTTGGGCGGCGTCGGGATGAAGTAGCTCCAGAGCTTGGCGACGAAGAAGCTCGGGTGCATCGGGTGCTCGACGCACAGCCGGCAGGCGTCGCGCCAGCTGAAGTTGCCCGTCCTGCCGTGGATCGTCTTCGGGTCGACGTCGTGCTCGGAGGGGTCGAAGCGGAAGTTGTAGGCGCCGAGCGCGTCCGACCAGCTGTTGACGAAGCCGGTCAGCGCGCGCGACATCTCGCGCACGTCGGCCTCGGTGTAGGCGCCGCGGTCGGCGCCGAGCGTGAACAGCTCCTGGAGCTCGCGCCCGTAGTTCTCGTTGCCGTCGTCGACGTGGTTCTGGTTGCCGTTGAGCCACAGCAGCATCGCCGGGTCGGCGGTGACGGCGACCAGCAGGTCGTAGAAGCTCCCGAGGCCCTTGCTGCGGAACGTGTCGGTCTGGTCGAGCATCAGCTGGGCCTGGCCGACGCCGGCGTTGGAGGTCGCGAACCAGTCGTGCCAGATCAGCGCCATGCGCTCGACGAGCGGCTGGCTGGAGCGGACCATGCGGTCCATCCAGTAGAGGTGGTCGTGGCCGTAGGCGTCGGCGGGCGCGAGCGGGTCGCCGTTGTCGTCCTGGGCGCCGGGCCCGTTGAGCTGGGCTGCGCCGGAGGGGCTGGTGAGCGCCGCGACGGCCTTGTCCATCCCGGCGGAGGCGAGGTACTCGGCCTCGCCGGGGCGCGGGCCGAACCCGGCGCGCCACAGCAGCCGGGCGGCCTGCGCCGGACCGAACGCGCCGCCGTAGCGCAGCGGGTTGCCCGGCTGGGCCGGGCGCGGCTGCAACTTGGGAGGGGTCTGGACCGGCTTGCGGCGCCGGCGTGGGCGGCGGCAGACGAGCTTGGTGCGGCGCGAGCGCTTGCTGACCCGCACGCGGACGAGCTTGCCCGGCTTGCGGCAGACGGGCTTGCGCCGCCGGCGGCGATGGCGAACGACCGCCTTGCGCCGGCGCTTGCGCGCGTGCTTCTGCGCGGTGCGCTTGCGAGCCGCGGCGCTCGCGCCGGTGCTCATGCGCGCCCGTGGGATGTGCGACGTGCGGCAACCACCTCGAGATCGGGCGTCGGCGCGCGGGCGCTGCCACCTGAGCCCCCGCGGGCCCCGCATCGAACGCACGTCCAGCGCCGGGGGCGCTCGGGTGGACGCGGGTACTAGGCGGTGGCGGCGTCGGCGCGGGCGCGGATCGAACGGCGGCAACGAAGGGAGCACAGTCGGGAGAGCGCGTGGGTCGTGTCGCCGCCGACCGATCCCGGCCAGTGGTCGCAGGACGACCGAAAGTCAGGATCAGTGTGCCGCCCGCCCGCCGCCGCCCGCCCGCCGCCGGCCCGCCGCCGGCCCGCCGTCCGCCCGCCGTCCGCCCGCCGCCCGTCCGCCGCCCGTCCGCCGCCCGTCCGCCGCCCGGATGGCTCCTTCGTTGCCGCTGTTCGTGGCGTCTCGGTGGCCGGGGTGCCGGGGAACGGCGCATCGAGGGGGGCGGGCGCCGTGGGCAGGGCGGCCCGGTCACTCGGCTGCGATTGTGCTCGCCTGGCGAGCGTAATGGCGGCCGGGTGGGGTCGGGCGCGTGCGGTGGCTCCTTCGTTGCCGCTGTTCGTGGCGTCTCGGTGGCCGGGGTGCCGGTGAACGGCGCATCGAGTGGGGCGAACGGCGCATCGAGGGGACGTGAGCGCCGCCGGCGGGGCCGGGCCGCGCCGGGCCCGCGCCCTCTACCCTCACCCGCGGGATGGACGTGCTCCTGGCGCTCGCGGCGTCGTTCCTCTTCGCGCTCGGGACGGTGCTTCAGCAGCGCGTCGCCGCGCGGGAGAGCGACGAGGACGCGGTGAAGGCCGGCTTCCTGCTGCGCCTGGTCCGCCGGCCGCTCTGGCTGGCGGGGGTCGTGGTGGACGGGCTCGGGACGGCCGCGCAGGCGGTCGCGCTCGGGATCGGGCGGCTGGTGATCGTGCAGCCCGTGCTCGCGATGACCGTGGTGTTCGCGCTCCCGCTCGGAGTGCGCCTCACCGGCCAGCGCGTGGGGCGGCGCGAGGTCGCCGGGGCGCTGGCGGTATCCGCCGGCCTCGGGGTGTTCCTCGTCGTCAGCGACCCGTCGGGAGGCGTCGCGGACGCGCCCCTGCACCAGTGGCTCGTCGCGGGTGGCGCATGCGCGGCGCTGAGCGCGGCGCTCGTGGCGGCCGGGCTCCACGCCCGGCCCGCGCGGCGCGCCTTCCTGCTCGGGGCCGGCAGCGGCGTGCTCTTCGGGTTGACCGCCGCGCTGATCAAGGCCGTGGTCGACCGCGTCGACGACGGACCGGTCGCCGTTCTCACGCACTGGCACGTGTGGGCGCTGATCGTCGTGGGCCTCGCGGGTATGAGCCTGAGCCAGGCGGCGCTCCAGACGGGCGTGCTCGCTCCCGCGATCGCCGCGATGACGGCGCTCGACCCGCTGACCAGCGTCGCGCTCGGGATCGGCCTGCTCGACGAGCGCCCGCATGCCGGCGTGGCCGGCTACGCCGGGTGCGCGCTCGCCCTCGCGGTGCTCGTCGGCGGCCTCGCGCTGCTGGCCGGGTCGCGACCCGCGCCCGAGACGGACGCGCGCGGCGCGCCGGACGAGCGCCCGGCTGCCGCCGCCTCGAGGGTCGCGATCACGTCGCACACGCGCCGTCGCGCGTAGCAGCGCCACTCGGCTGCGATCCTGGTCGCCTGGCGGGCGTAATGGCGGCCGGGTGGGGTCGGGCGTCTCCGGTGGCTCCTTCGTTGCCGCTGTTTGTGGCGTCTTGGCGGCCGGGGGCGCCGGTGAACGGCGCATCGAGGGAGTGAGCGCCGCCCGCGAACGGCTCGGTCGCTCGACTGCGATCCTGGGCGCCCAGCGAGCGTTATCGCACGAGAGTGGGCCGAGGAGCCGCAGCGCGGGTCGTTCCGCGGGCGCCGCGCGTACCCTCGCAGCCGTGAGCACGGAAGCGCCGCGCGAGCGGCGGCGAAGCGGGGAGGGGAGCGGGGATCGCGTGGTCGCGCGGCAGCGCGCCGAGCGGCTGGCGAAGCTCGAGGCGCTGCGCGGGCGCGGCGTCGACCCCTACCCGCCCCGCTACGACCGCGACAGCACCGCCGCCGAAGTGCGCGCGGCCGTCGAGACGCTCGCTCCCGGCGCGGGCACGGGCACAACCGCGGCGGTCGCCGGCCGCGTGGTCGCGATCCGCCGCCACGGGGGCCTGCTGTTCCTCGACCTGCGGGACCGCAGCGGCCGGATCCAGCTCATGGCCTCGCGCGAGCGACTCGGTCCCGAGGCGTTCGCCGACGTCCGCGCGCTCGACCTCGGCGACCAGGTCGGCGCACGCGGCGAGCCCGTGCGCTCGCGCAGCGGGGAGCCGTCGCTGCTGGCGGCCGAGATCACCCTGCTCGCCAAGGCCCTGCGCGCGCTGCCGGACATGCGCCACGGGATCACCGACCCGGACGTCCGCTTCCGCCGCCGCTACCTGGACCTGATCGTCAACCCCGGCCCGCGCGAGGTCTTCGAGAAGCGCTTCGCGACGATCGCCGCGCTGCGCCGCGTGCTGGCCGAGCGGGGCTACACGGAGGTCGAGACCCAGTTCCTCGACGCGAGCGCCGGGGGCGCCGCCGCGCGGCCGTTCGTCACCCACCACAACGCGCTCGACCTCGACATGTACATGCGCATCGCGCTCGAGCTTCCGCTCAAGCGGCTGGTCGTCGGCGGGATGGAGCGCGTCTTCGAGATCGGGCGCGTCTTCCGCAACGAGGGCCTGGACTCCCGCCACAACCCGGAGTTCACGCTGCTCGAGTGCTACGCCGCCTACGAGGACTACTCGGACATGATGGACCTCACCGAGACGCTGATCGTCGAGGCCGCGCGCGCGGCGACCGGCGGCACGGTGGTGGACGTCGACGGCGCGCCCGTGGAGCTGGCGCCGCCGTGGCGCCGCGCGCGCATGATCGACCTGGTCTCCGAGGCGACCGGGACCGGGGTCCACCCCTCGATGGCGGTCGAGGACGCGCGCTCCCTCGCCGAGCGCCACAAGGTCCCCTACCTGCCGGCGTGGGGCGCGGGCAAGATCATCTCCGAGCTGTGCGACGAGCTCGTCGAGCACACGCTGCGCGAGCCGACGTTCATCACCGACCATCCGCGGGAGATCAGCCCGCTGGCGCGCGTGCACCGCGACGACCCGGAGCTGACCGAGCGCTTCGAGCTGGTCGTCGCCGGCCGCGAGCTCGCCAACGCCTACTCGGAGCTCAACGACCCGGTCGACCAGCGCGCGCGCTTCGAGGCCCAGGCGGAGCTGAAGGCCGCCGGCGACGAGGAGGCCGAGTCGGTCGACGAGGACTACCTGCGCGCGCTCGAGCACGGGCTGGCGCCGACCGGCGGGCTCGGGGTCGGCGTCGACCGCCTGGTGATGCTGCTCTCCGGCGCCGACTCGATCCGCGAGGTGATCCTCTTCCCGACGATGCGCCCGCAGGAGGGCGCGCGCGTGCGCGGCCCGCGACGCGAGCGGCGGGCCGCCGCGGCGATGCCCAGCGCCGGGGGCGCCGCCGGCGCCGCGGCCGTCAGCGCGGAGGGCCTCGCCGCGGAGGCCGCGCGCGCGGAGGAGGCCGAGGAAGTGCACGCGCTCGCCTCCGAGCGCCCGGAGCCGCCGCCGCCGGCGGCGCGGCGGCCGGGCACGCTCCCGCACCGCACCGCGGTCCACGCGCTCGCCTGGCTCACCGCGATACTCGGGCTGCTCACCGTTCTGCCCCTGCCGGGGCTGGCCGACGACTTCGGCGTCCCGCGCAGCTTCGCGCTGCGCTTCGGCCAGGGGAAGCTCGTGGTCGATGTCGCCGCCGTGCTGATCGGGCTCGTGCTGGTCGTGACCGCGTTCGGGATCGCGCGCCGCAAGCGCAACGCCTGGTGGATCGCTCTGACGCTGTTCGCCGTCGCGACCGCGCTGCACGTGCTCAAGGGCCCGGATCCGCTGCTCGCCCTCTCCTCGGGGGCGATGGCGGTCGCGCTGGTCTGGTTCCGCGACGCGTTCACCGCGCGCGGCGACCCCCGCTCGCTGCTCGGCCTCGCGCGCTTCGTGCCCGTCTACCTCGGCGTGGTGCTGCTGTTCGGCGTGGGAACGCTCTACGTCGAGCAGCGCCGGGTCTCACCTGGAGTCGATCTGCCCGGCGCGCTGGAGACGACGTTCCTCGGCCTGATCGACATCGACGGCCCCTACGACTACCGGGGCCGCTTCATGGGCGACGTCTACCCGACCGCGCTCTTCGCGCTCGGCATCGCCGGCCTTGCGGCCGGCCTGTTCCTGCTGCTGCGCCCGATCGTCGGCCGGCATCCGGCGACCGAGCAGGAGCGCGAGCGCGCGCGGGCGATCGTGCACGCGCACGGCGACGACACGCTCGCCTACTTCGCGCTGCGCGAGGACAAGCGCTACTTCTTCTCCTCCGACGGCCGCTCGCTGGTCGCCTACGCGTGGATCGCCGGCTACGCGCTGGTCGCGGGCGACCCGATCGGCCCGCCGGAGGACCACGGCCGCACGCTCGACGAGTTCCTGCGCTTCTGCCGCCGCCGCGCCTGGCGCTTCGCGTTCCTCGCGGTCCGCGACATCGACCTGCCGCTCTACCGGGCGCGCGGCCTGCACGCGGTCTACCTCGGCGACGAGGCGCTGATCCGCTGCGACCGCTTCACGCTCCAGGGCCATGCGCGCAAGGCGGTGCGCGAGGCGGTGCGGCGGCTGGAGCGCCGGCACCGCTTCGAGCTGATCCGCGAGGCCGACGCCGCGCCGGAGCTGTGCCGCGCGCTGAACGAGATCTCCGAGCACTGGCGCGGCAAGGAGCCCGAGCGCGGCTTCACGATGGCGACCAGCCGCGACGTGGAGGGGCGCGAGGCCGACCTGCTGCTCGCGGTCGCCTTCGGCGAGGAGGACCGGCCCGAGGGCTTCCTGCGCCTGGTTCCCTGCTACGGCGCGGACCCGGGCTACTCGCTGGACCTCATGCGGCGCCGGCCGGGCAGCGAGAACGGGATCACGGAGTACCTGATCGCGCAGGCGGCGATGGACCTCGGCGAGCACGGGTTCCGGCGCCTGTCGATGAACTTCGCAGCCTGGGGGAGGCTGTTCGCGGCGGACGCGCAGCTCGGCTGGCGCGACCGCGGGATGCGCTGGCTCGCCACGCGCCTGAACCCGTACTTCCAGATCAAGTCGCTGCGCGACTTCAACGCGAAGTTCGACCCGGAGTGGGTCGGCCGCTCGATCGTGGTCGAGGAGCCGAGCCAGATGCCGCGCGTCGGGGTCCTGTACGCGAGCGTCGAAGGGTTCATCAAGGTTCCCGTTCTCGGCCGCTACCTCGTGCCGGCGGGCCGCGACGAGGGCGACTGAGCGCCGCCGACCCTCAAGCGGGGGGCGCGATCGCCCGATTCCTTACGGGACATGCGCGACGATCACGCCGCGATGGGCCCGCTGTCGGGCTGGCTGTGGCTGACGGCCGGGCTCACGAGCCTCGCCTGCCTCGCGCTTCCCGGCGCGAGTCACGAGCGCCTACCGCTGGCGCTCGGGCTGGTGGCGGTGGTGCTGGCCTACGCGATCGCCTGCATCCGCCTGATCGACTGGGACTCGTGGACGCTCGGCATGCACGCCACCGCGAGCGCGGTCGGCATGCTCGTGGCCGGCGTCGCCGTCTGGCTCTCGGGCGGCTCCCACGCGTTCGTGACGCCGCTGCTGATCCTCGCGCTCCTGTACTTCGCCTACTTCTTCCCGGGGCGCTACGCATGGCCGCTGCTGGGCGAGCTGGTGGCGATCACGTCGCTGCCGCTTCTCTACGAGGACGCCGCGGTGGATGCGGGCCAGGTCCCGCTCGTGCTCGCCCGTGCCGTGTCCTTCGTCGGCGTCGCGATCGTGATCCGGCGCCTGAAGCGCCAGCTCGTCGCCGCCGAGGCGGCCGCGCGCGGGCAGGCGCTCTCGGATTCGCTCACCGGCGTGGACAACCGGCGCGCGTTCGAGGAGCGCGCCGCCGAGCTGGAGCGCGCGCACGGCGACTTCGGCGTCCTGCTGATCGACATCGACGCCTTCAAGGCGATCAACGACCGCCACGGCCACGAGGCCGGGGACCGGGTCCTGCGCCGCCTCGCGGTCGGCTGGACCGCGGCGCTCGACCCGGGCCAGCGGCTGGCGCGGATCGGCGGCGACGAGTTCGCCGTCCTGGCGCCGGGGGCGGACCCCGCGGCGCTCGATCGGCTGGCCTGCGCGCTGCTCGCCCGCGCGATGACCGTCAGCCCCGCGGGCGACGCCGACCCGGTCGAGGTGTGCACCGGCTGGGGCGTCGCCCCCGCCGACGGCGAGGACCTCGCCGCGCTGCTACGCGCGGCCGACGAGCGCCTCTACGAGGCCAAGCGCGCGCGCACGCCGGCCGCGCCCGCGCCCGGCGGGATCCCGCCGCTGCGCGCGGTGCCGCCCGAGGGCGAGCGCCGCCAGGGCCCGCGGGTCGCCTGAGCCGAGCCCCGCGCGCAGGGTTGCGCCGCTACCGCACCGGGCAGCCGAGCCGCTCGAACGCGCGCTTGTCCTTGTAGTAGGTGGACTTCGGGAGGTACGGGCCGAGGATGCGGCGCTCGTCGCCCGGGCGGCGGGTGTCCTGAACGGCGTGGTGGAAGGTCGGCGACGGGAGCATGTTGCGGATCTGCATCCAGCCGAAGTCGTGGTCGCGGCCGCCGTCGCCGCGGGGCGACCAGCGGATCCACGCGACGCCGCACCGCCTGGTCGCGTTGCGCGGCCGGTCCTCCGCGCGGCTGGTCACGACGACGTAGCGCCGCCCGGCACGCAGGGGGATCTGCTCGTCGTAGACGCAGTCCATCACCCGCGTGGTGAGCACCGACTCGTTCATGCAGAACGACTGGTAGCGAAGCTGCGTCGCGCGCATGCGGCGCTCGCCGCCGTAGGTCGCGGGCGTCGTGGCCATCTTCCCGCGCAGCGCGAACACCTTGCCCAGCTTGCGGCTCAGCGCGGCGCGCACGTACTGGTTGTGCAGGTTCGGGAAGAACCCCGCCTGGCCGCCCTTCGGCGGGTTGGCGATCTTCTCGCCGGTGTAGAGCGCGAGCAGGTAGGCGCGGTTGTACTGGACGCGCCAGACCGGCACGGGCTGCGCGGGGAACCACGGCGGCTTGCCGGGCTGGTAGCGCAGCGTGTCGTACTGCGCCCGCGGGATCAGCAGCGCGGTCGGATCGACCGAGACGGGCTTCTGCGAGCTGAGCGCGGCGCACGCCGCGCGGCCCGTGAGCACGCGCCCGCCGGCGAGCGTCAGCCTGGGCTGGGGCAGCGCGACCCCGCCGCGCAGGTCGCGCCCGCGGTCCGGGACGTAGACCCGCCACAGCACGGCCGCCAGGTGCGTGGTGTCGCCGGGGATCGCGGTGTAAAGGACGTTGCGGGCCGGCTCGTTGGCCCGCTGGTCGGGGTCGAGCGCGCCGGGGCGCAGGGCGTCGGCGAGCCGCACGTGGAAGGAGCGCCTCGTCGCGGTGCGCAGCGCGCCCGGGCGGAACGGGTTTACGGCCCCGCGGTCCGGGTTGATCTGGAAGTCCGCGAGCGCGTCCTGGACGGCTCCGAGGTTCGTGTAGGCGTTGAGCGATGCGTAGCGCGAGTGCGGGAAGCGCCCCGTGAGCGTGAGCGTCGCGCCCGGGGGCAACTGGTAGACCGCGCCCCAGTAGTTCGCTCCGGCGTCGGGGTAGGCGATGTTCAGGGCGCCGCCGTTGACCGCTCCGATCGTCCAGAAGCAGTCGGAGAAGCGCCCGCCGATCGGGATGATGCCGGCCCCCTGGGCGGGCGCGGCCGCGGCGAGGCCGAGCAGCCCGAGCACGGCGGCCAGCAGTGTCGCGCGCCTCATCGCGAGGCCTTCTTGCAGCCGCGGCGCTCGAAGGAGGCCTTCGAGGTGTAGGTGGAGCGCGGGAAGTACGGACCCATCACGCGCGCCTCGGTGCCGGGCGTCTTCACCCGCTGGGGCGCCTGCGCCCAGCGCGGGTTGACGGCCATGAACCGCATGTAGAGCAATCCGATGTAGTCGCGGGACGTCGGAGCGGGGTGGTCCTCCGGGTAGTTCTCGCCCTTCCCGAAGTCGAGCCACTTGTACCCGCACGCGGGGGTCGCGTTGCGCGGGCGGTCGGCCGGCCGGCTGACGACGAGCGTGTAGCGGCGGTCGCCCCGCAGCGGGACCTGCTGGTCATACACGCAGTCGTAGCCCAGCCCCGAGACCGGAGAGGACCCGGTGCACAGCGACCAGTAGCGCAGCTGGCCCGGGCGGGGCATCCGGCGGCTGCCCGGCAGCGTCGAGGGGAACGTCGGCAGCTTCCCGCTGACCGTGATCACCTTCCCGAAGCGCAGGCTGATCTGCGCGCTCATGTAGCGGGTGTCCGGGTTGGACTGGAAGCCCCCGACGTCGGTCGGCGGGTAGGTCGACGCGCGCACGGCGGGGTTGGCGATGAAGGCCCCGGCCACGCTGTAGCGCGCGTTCCAGAAGCGCTCCCACCTCACGGGGTTGGCGGCCGGCGAGTTGGCGGGGTCCGGGGAGGCGGCGACGAGCGCCTCCCAGGCGGCCTGCGGGAACGTCCCCGCGACGCTCTTGGCGAAGATCGGCTGGAGCTCCCGGCAGGCCTGCGCGCCGGTCAGCCTGGTGCCGTTGGCGAGGTTGAGCGTGACCTTCGGCTGGCCGACCCCGCCCGTGCCGTCGAGGCCGCGGTCGGGCAGGTAGTTGCGCTGCGACATGCCCAGGCGATCGGACGGGTTCGTGGACCCGGTGTAGACCGTGTTCGGCGCGCGCCTGGCCGGGACCGGACCGGACACGATGTGGACCGTGTAGGAGCGGCGCCGCAGGTCGCGCCGGTTCGGGTAGACGAACGGGTTGACCGAGCCTCGGTCGGGCCGGATGTTCTGGTCCCTGATGCTGTCGCCCGGACCGATCTGGCCACCGCCGAGGCGGTTCCACATCGTGAAGGACATGTAGCGCTCGTGCGGGTAGCGGCCCTGGATCGTGAGGCTCGCGCCCGCCGGCAGCACGTACTGGGCGACGAAGTAGGTGGACCCGACGTCGGGGTAGAGGTTGGGGTTCTGGATCGGCAGGGCGCCGGGCAGGTGCGCGTAGTCGGTCCCCTTGGGCGGTGCCCAGAAGCAGTTGTGCCGGTAGCGGGCGTCGGTCAGCTTCGCCAGCTTGGGCGAGAGGTAGTGGTTGTCGGCCTGCGCCTGGGTCGCGCCCGCGGCGATCAGCGCGGCGCCCGCCGCGAGGGCCGCGAGGGCACGGGTGGGGGTCAGGGTCCTGGGCACGGTGCGCACGGTTTCTCCTCCTGGGCTTCGACCAGCGCGATCCTGCCTGAACGGGGCACGCGCTGCGACGGTTCGCGCATCCAAGCAGACTCGTTTACGAAATGTCAAGTTGAGAGTCTGGAAACACGCCTCTATGCTCAACGCGTGCCGCGCACCCGCCCGCGCCAAGCAGCCATCCGCGCGCCCGCCCGCCCACCCCGGCGCCTCTCGCGCCAGGCCCGCCACGAGCAGCTCGTGGAGGCCGCGCTGCCGGTCGTCGCCGCGCAGGGACTCGCCGGAGTCTCGCTGGACGACGTGGCTGCGCGCGCCGACGTGACCCGGAACCTGCTCTACCACTACTTCCCGCGCGGGCGTCCCGACCTCGTGCTGGCCGTGGCGGAGCGAGCGGGGCGCCTGCTGACCGACGACTGGGTCACGGACCCGTCGATCCCCCTCCCCGAGCGGCTCGCGGCCAACAACGCCCGCATGATCGAGCACGCGATGCAGCCGAGCGACCCGTGGCGCATCTACCGGCTGGCGCGCGGCTCGACCGATCCCGAGCTGCTGGAGACCGTCGATCGCTTCGTCGACCTGGTCGTCTCGAGCATCGCCCTGAACCACCTCGGCACCGAGGACCCGCCGCCGCTGGCCCGGCTGGCGCTGCGGGGCTACCTGGCCTTCTTCGAGGTCGCGCTCGACGACGCGCGCGACGCCGGGATCGCGCCCGAGCAGGTCCTGCCCGTGCTCGGCGGGACGCTGGTCGCGGCGCTCGGCGCGGCGGGCTGACGCCGCGGCCGGTCGCTGCGCGGCGGAGCGGGCCGCCGCTAGCATGGTCCGGCCGGGGTCGGCCGGCGGCCTCTACGCCGATCGGCCCCGCGTGCCGCCGTAGCTCAGCTGGTAGAGCACTTCACTCGTAATGAAGGGGTCCCCGGTTCGAGTCCGGGCGGCGGCTCTGCGAAGCGCCCTGCCGCCTACTTCGCGACGCGGATCAGCTTCTTGTTGACGAACTCGTCCATCCCGTACGGGCCGAGCTCGCGTCCGAAGCCGGAGCGCTTGACGCCCCCGAACGGCAGCTCGGCGCCGTCGAGCAGGACGCCGTTCACGAAGACCATGCCGGCCTCGATGTGGTTGGCGACGCGGTCGGCCTGCTCGGGGTCGGTCGTGAAGACATAGGAGCCGAGGCCGAACGGCGTGTCGTTGGCGACCCGGATCGCCTCCTCCTCGGACGAGACCCTGTAGACGCTCGCGACCGGCCCGAAGAACTCCTCCCGGTAGGCGTCGCTGTCGGGGCTGATGCCGGCGAGGACCGTCGCGCCGAAGAAGTTGTCCCGCCGGTCGCCGTCGAGAACGACCTCGGCGCCCTGGGCCTTCGCGCGGTCGATCTGGTCCTGAAGGCGCTCCGCCGCGGTCGAGGACGAGAGCGGCCCCATCGCCGAGTCCTGTGCCGGATCCCCGGGCTCCACCTCCTTCATCTTCTCCGTGAACTTCGCGAGGAAGTCGTCGTACAGCTCGTCGATGACGATGAACCGCTTCGCTGCGTTGCACGACTGGCCGGTGTTGTCGAGGCGCGCCATCACCGCGGAGTCGACGACCTCGTCGAGGTTCTGGGTCGCGAGCACGATGAACGGGTCGGAGCCTCCCATCTCGAGAACCACCTTCTTCAGGTTCTGTCCGGCGAGCGCGGCGACGGCGGCGCCCGCCCGCTCGGAGCCGGTGACCGAGACACCGCGCACGCGCGGGTCGGGGATCACCTTCTCGGCGATCTGCTCGTTGGTCGCGAGGATGGTCTGGTAGGAGCCCACCGGGAGGTCGACGTCGTCGTACATCTCCTGGATCGCCTGGGCCGACTCCGGGCACTGGGGTGCCGGCTTCAGCAGGATCGGGTTGCCGACGATCAGGTTCGGCCCCGCGAAGCGGGCCACCTGGTAGTAGGGGAAGTTCCAGGGCATGATCCCGAGCAGCGGCCCCATCGCCGAGCGACGGATCACCGCCGTGCCCTCGCCCGCGAGCAGCTCGAGCGGCTGGTCCTCGAGGAAGTCGTCCGCGCGGTCGGCGTAGTACCCGTAGATGTCGCCGCAGAAGTCGACCTCGCCGAGGGCCTGCTCCATCGGCTTGCCCATCTCCTTGACCGCGATCGCGGCCAGCGTCTCACGCCGCTCGAGGTGGAGCTCGCCGAGGCGCTTGATCTTCGCGGCGCGCGCGGCCGCGGTGAGCGCGGCGAGCGCTTCACGTGCCTCCCAGGCCCTGGCGATCGCGGCGTCGAGCTGGTCGTCCGAGATCTCCGGGTACTCCTCGAGCTTCTCGCCGTTGGCCGGGTTGACGACTGCGTACGTGCTCACTTGATCCCCCTGTCGGCTCGGTCCCTGTCTCGCCACTGCTCGCGTTCCCACGGGCCACGACCCGAGGACACCCTGCGGCACCCACTCTACGCCGACGCCCACGGCGACGACGGACGGGTCACGCGCGGACCGGCGACATGGCTCCGGCCACGAGGGCCTCGCGCGGCGTGTGAGCTCCACACGCCGCCGCCGGCGCGGCTCGCCTAGCCTTCGCCCCGTTCCTGGCGACCGGCTCGATCGGGGAGGTTCCGGATGGTGGAGGACATGCTGTGGTCGGGCTGGGGCGATCCCGCGCAGGCGCGAGAGCTGAGCCCGGAGGTGCTGGAGCTGCTGGGCGGCGCGCTCGGGGTGCGCGCGCCCGCGCCGGCCGTGGAGATGGCGCAGGTGCGGCTCCCGGCGCCGCGGTTGGCCGACGGCGCCGCGGAGCGGCTGGCCGCCGTGGTCGGCGCCGAGCACGTGCGGACCGACGACGAGGCGCGCCTGCTGCACACGCGCGGCAAGTCCACCCCGGACCTGCTGCGCATCCGCTCGGGCGACGCGAGCGCGGCGCCCGACGCGGTCGTGCTGCCGGGCTCGCACGAGGAGGTCGTCGCGCTGCTGGCGGCCTGCTCGCAGGGGCGCGTGGTCGTCGTCCCGTTCGGCGGCGGGACGTCGGTGGTCGGCGGGCTGGAACCCGACCGCGAGGGCTTCGCCGGTGTCGTCGCGCTGGACCTGCGGCGCCTGGACCGGCTGGTGGACCTGGACGAGGTCTCGCGCACGGCGACGCTCGAGCCGGGCCTGCGCGGGCCGGACGCCGAGGCGCTGCTCGGCGAGCGCGGCTACACGATCGGCCACCACCCGCAGTCGTTCCTCTACGCCTCGATAGGCGGCTTCGCGGCCGCGCGGTCCAGCGGCCAGGCCTCCGCCGGGTACGGGCGCTTCGACGAGCGCGTCGTCGGCCTGCGGGTGGCGACGCCGCGCGGGACGCTCGAGCTCGGCCGAGCGCCGAAGTCCGCCGCGGGCCCGGATCTGCGCCAGCTCTTCCTCGGCTCCGAGGGAGCGTTCGGGGTGATCACCGCGGTGCGCGTCGAGGTGCGCCCGGCGCCCGCGGTGCGGGTCTACGACGGCTGGCGTTTCGGGTCGTTCCCCGCGGGCGCGGCCGGGTTGCGCGCGCTGATCCAGGACGGGCCGGTGCCGACCGTGCTGCGGCTCTCCGACGAGGCCGAGACCGCGCTGAACCTCGCGCGGCCGAGTGAGCTGGGCGCGGGCGGCGAGGGCGGGTGCCTGGGGATCGCGGGCTACGAGGGGACCGAGGCGGACGTCGAGGCGCGCCGCGCGGGTGCGTCGGCGGTGCTGCGCGGGCTCGGCGCGGAGCCGGACGCGGACGCCGGGGCGACCTGGCAGCGCGACCGCTACAGCGGCCCCTACCTGCGCGACGCCCTGCTCGGCGCGGGCGCGATCGTCGAGACGCTCGAGACCACCACGTTCTGGTCCGGGATCGACGGCCTCTACGCCGGCGTCGGCGGCGCGCTGCGCGACACGCTCACGGGCCTGGGCTCGCCCCCGGTGGTGCTCTGCCACATCTCCCACGTCTACCGCTCCGGCGCGTCGCTCTACTTCACGATCGGCGCGGCGATGCTCGACGATCCGCTCGCCCAGTGGGGCGCCGCCAAGACGGCCGCGAGCGACGCGATCCTCGCCGCGGGCGGGTCGATCACCCACCACCACGGCGTCGGCCGCGACCACCGCGAGCACTACGCGCGCGAGATCGGCCCGCTCGGCGTCGACGCGCTGCGCGCCGTCAAGGCCGCGCTCGACCCCGAGGGAATCCTGAATCCGGGCGTGCTGGTGAAGTAGGGCGCTCGAGCCGGTCGCGGCGTTGCGGACGGCGGCGACGAAGGAGCCACCGTACGCCCTCGGCCCCACTCGCGCGCGATCACGGTCGCCGGGCGGCCGGAATCGCAGCCGAGTCGTCGACGCGCCCGGCGGCGGCCGCCCCTCGATGAGCCGTTCGCCGGCGGACCCGGCTGACGGGCGCCGCCCGGCTCAGCCGAGCCCGAGTCGCCGGTACTCCGTCAGCCAGTCGCGCGCGATCCGGCGCTGGGCGGTGCGCAGCGACATCTCGCCGTCGCAGACCAGCGCGTGCAGGCGGTTCTCGAGTCGGTCCTTCTCGTGGAACCCCGGCCGGGGGTTGGCCGCTTCCGGGAAGAGGTTCGACTCGTCGTTGGAGCCGCCCAGCTCGAGGCTGACGAGATGGTCCACCTCGTAGCTGCCGCGCTTGTGGTGGCGGACCCCGTAGGAGTCGTAGACCCTGCGCTTGAGGCTCGCCGACACGTGGCGGACGCGGCTCGAGTAGCCGCGCGTGCAGACAGCGCGTCTGTTCGCGCGTGTGAAGATCGCTCCCGGCGTGCAGCGCGGGTCGGGCAGCGGGCCGCGCACGCGGCAGCCGCTCGTCCTGGTCGCGCGCTCGAGCGGCGCCGAGGGGCCGCCCTTCTGCGCGGCGCCGCCCGCGGCTGCCGCCCCCACTCCGGTCCCGACCGGGGCGGCCGCGCCCACGCCGGTGCCGACCGCGCCGGCCCCGATCGCCGCCGCGGCGAACAGCAACGAAACACCCACACGTCGTGCCGAAAATGCCATGGCAATGCAACAGGTTAGGCTCTGGGCGCGACAAACTCAGCCGTGGTCGCGGCGGCCGACCCTCCCAGCGCGGCCGGCCGGCCGACCGCCGGAGGTGACCGGGATGCAGAAGATCAAGCAGGCCGCGTCCGAGTTCCTCGCCAAGCGGCGGGTCGCCGTGACGGGCGTCTCGCGCTCGCCGAAGGACCACGGCGCGAACGTCGTCTACACGCGCCTGCGCGACCGCGGCTACGAGGTCTTCGCCGTCAACCCGAACGCCGCGGAGGTCGAGGGCGACCGGGCCTACCCGGACCTGCGCTCGATCCCCGGCGGGGTCGAGGCGGTGGTGATCGCGACCCGCCCGGAGACCGGCGAGCAGACGATGCGCGAGTGCGCCGAGCTAGGCATCGGCCACGTGTGGATGCACCGCGGGCCCGGCGCGGGGAGCGTCTCGCCGGCGGCGGCGGAGTACGGCCGCGCACAGGGCATCGCGGTGATCGACGGCGGCTGCCCGTGCATGTTCGCGCCGACCTCCGATCCCGGCCATCGGGCGATGCGCGCCGTGCTGACGCTCGCCGGGAACGTGCCGCGACGGGTATAGGCGAACGCCCCGGAGCCGGGCCTCGCCGCGCCGCGCGCCGGCGGCCGGCCCCGCGCGGGACCGCGACCGGGCACGGCGCACCCGTCTAGGCTGGCCTTCCCCGCCCCGGAAGGAACCGCATGCTCGCCCGTCCCAGCCGCCGTACGATCCCCACGATCTCCGCGCTCGCCGTGGCCGCCGCAGTCCTGGCGCTCGCGCCCGCGTCCGCGCCGGCCCGCTCCACGGCCCCCTCGGGCGCCGCGTTCTACAAGCCGCCGCGCCACATTCCCGCACGGCACGGCGACCTGATCCGCTCGCGGCCCGCCACGGCGCAAACGTCCCTCGCCGCGGCCGCGTCCACACGGCTCGTCCTCTACTCGTCGACCTCGCTGCGCGGCCGTCCGATCGCCGTCTCGGGTCTCGTGTCGGTCCCGCGCGGCCACGCGCCGAAGGGCGGTTGGCCGGTCATCAGCTGGGCGCACGGGACGACGGGCATCGCCGACGTCTGCGCTCCCTCGCGCGCCCGGAGCATCGGGACGGCCCGCGGCAACGCCGACCCCACGGACGTCGCGATGGACGCCTGGCTGCGGCGCGGGTACGCGATCGTGCGCACCGACTACGAGGGGCTCGGCACGCCCGGGCCGCACCCGTACCTGATCGGCCACTCCGAGGCGCGCTCGGTCCTCGACATCGTGCGCGCCGCGCGCCGCCTCGACCCGAGGATCGGGCGCCGGCTCCTGATCGCGGGGCACTCGCAGGGCGGCCAGGCGGCGCTGTTCGCGGCCGCCGACGCGCCGCGCTGGACGCCGGAGCTGAACCTGCGCGGCGTGATCGCCTACGCGCCGGCCTCGCAGCTCGCCTTCGAGGTGCGCGTCGCGACGAAGTCGTTCACGACCCCGAGCCCGCTCTCCGGGATCGGGGCGCTGCTGGTCGTGAGCGCCGCGAACGACTCGAAGGCCGTCAGGCTGGCCGACCTGCTGAGCCCCGCGGCGCGAAGGCTCGTCCCGCAGGTGGACCGGGTCTGCCTCGACACCCTGAGCGGCAAGCGCTCGTGGGGCGCGCTGGCGCCCTCGCAGATCCTGCGCCCGGGCGCCGACACCCGCGCGGTCTACCGCGTGCTCGACGCGATGAACCCGGCGCTCGCGATCCGCGCGCCGGTGCTGCTGCTCCAGGGCAGCGCCGACCAGACGGTGCTGCCGCTGCTCAGCGACATGCTCGTCCGCCAGTTGCGGGCGAAGCGCGACCGCGTCGAGTACCGCATGCTCCCGGGTGTCGATCACGGCCCGGCCGTGGGCGCGGGCCAGCGGATCGCGCTGCCGTGGCTGACGGCGCGGCTGGGCGGGCGCTGATGGCCGAGGCTCGCAGGCGCCGAACGCGGCTCGGCGTCGTGGGCCGGGTCGTCGTGAGTTTCGAGCGGGCCTGAGCCGGGCGCGGCTTGCGGTCATGGCGAGCGAGCCCTCGCGAGTGGCGCGACCGCCGGACGTCGACGGCGCTCACGCCGCGATCGAGGCCGCCATCGCCGCCGGGGAGCCCGCCGGCCTGCGGGTGCTGGGGTACGGCGAGATGACGCTCGTGGTCGGTTGGCCGACCGGCTCGCCCACGCATGCGGTCAAGCGACTGCCGCCGTTCGCGACCGCCCGCGCGGTAGAGGCGTACGCCGCGCTGGTGCGCGACTACGTCGGCGCCCTCGCCGAGCGGGGCGTCGCGTCGGTTCCCACGGACGTCGTCACGCGGCCCGCGCGCGGCGGGATCGCGGCCTACCTGGTCCAACCAATGGCTCCGCCCGAGCGCCTGCTTGACGGCTGGCTCCAGACGGGGCCCTCCGAAAGCGAGGGCCTTGCCGCGCTCACCACGCTCGCCGAGGCGATCGCGCGCGGCGCCGACGAGCGTGTGGGACTCGACGGCCAGGTCTCCAACTGGGTGCGGGCAGGGGACGGCGGCCTCGCGCTCGTCGACCTCACGACGCCGATGCTCCGCGACGCTCGCGGCCGCGAGCGGCTCGACATGCGACTCTTCACCAGTGTCTACCCGTGGGTGCTGCGCGGCGCGCTGCGCCGTTTCGTGGCGCCCGGCGTCGTCGCCGCCTACCACCGCCCCCGCTCGGTCATCATCGACGCCGCGTCGAACCTCATGCGCGAGAACCTCGACGAGTGGGTGCCGGTCCTGCTGCGCGCCGCCGGCGCCGCGGTCGATCGCCCGCCTACCGCCGGGGAGGTCGGGAGCTACTACCGCTCCAACACGCGCCTGTGGGCGATGACGGAGCGGCTGCGACGCGCCGAGCGCTGGTGGCAGCGACGGGTCCGGCGCCGCGACTACCCGATGCTGCTCGCGCCGCCCGGCAGCATTCGCCCGGCGCGCCAGGGCGCCGGTGGCGCGCGGTCGCGGCGACGGGAGGGCGGCGTCGGCGAGGCGCGGCGATGACCGCGCTGCCCGGCCCCGGCGAGACCTTCGCGCTCTCGCGGCGTCACGTGAACCCGACCCGCGGCGCCGCGATCGAGGCGCTGCTCGGCACGCGGATCGTGATGGGCCGCCGCGAGGGCCCGCGCTTCGAGAACGCGGTCGACGGCCGCTGGTACTGGAACTGCCACTGCAACGGCGGCGTGTTCAACCTCGGCCACCGGCCGTCCGCCGTCGTGGAGGCCGTCCGCGACGCAATGGAGACGGTCGACATCGGCAACCACTACTTCGACTCGCCGTGGCGCGCCGAGCTCTCGCGCCGCCTCGCCGCCACGACCGGCGGCGCGCTCGACGGCGTCGTGCTCTCTCCGTCCGGCGGGGAGGCGACCGACGTCGCGCTCAAGTTCGCCCGCGCCCACACTGGCCGGACCGGCGTCGTGTCCGCCGTGGGCGGCTACCACGGACACACCGGCCTGGCGCTCGCGACCGGCGAGCCGCGCTTCCGGGAGCGCTTCCGCCACGAGCTCCCCGGCTTCGCCCAGGTCCCGTTCGGAGACCTAGCGGCGCTCGACGCGGCGGTGGGGGAGGGCACCGCCGCGGTGATCCTCGAGACGATCCCGGCGACGCTCGGGATGGCGTTGCCGGAACCCGGCTACCTCGCGGCCGTCGCGCGGACGTGCCGGGACCGGGGCGCGCTGCTCGTGCTCGACGAGGTGCAGACCGGGCTTGGGCGCACGGGGACGATCTGGTGCTACGAGCAGGAAGGCGTGCTGCCGGACCTCGTCACGACCGGCAAGGGGCTCTCCGGCGCCGTCTATCCCATGGCGGCGACGCTGATGCGCAGCGAGGTGCTCGGCGTGCTCGCCGAGGACCCCTTCGCGCACGTCGCGACCTTCGGCGGCGCGGAGGCGGGGTGCGCCGCCGGGCTCGCGGTGCTCGACGCGGTCGAGGCGCCGGGGTTCCTCGAGCGGGTGCGTGTGCTCGGCGAGCGGTTCGAGGAGGGGCTCTCCGGCCTGGGCTGCGAGGTGCGCCGGCGGGGCATGTTCATCGGGCTGAAGTGGCCGGCGGAGGGCGACGGCCTCACGGCGGCACGCCGCCTCTTCGACGCCGGGGTGTGGGCGGTGCCCGCGGCGAACGACACCTCGGTCACGCAGTACCTCCCGCCGCTCGTGGTGACCGACGAGCAGGCCGACGAGATCATCTCCGCGACCAGGCGCGGGCTGGGCTGAGAGCGGGCGGCGGCGCCCGGCGGGGAGCGGTGTCCCGCTAGCGTGCCCGCCGATGCCGCGCGTCGCCGTCTTCGGGCCGAACCCGCTGCTCTCGGTCACGATCGAGCGGCGCGGCGGCACGGACGACGTGCACGTCCACGCCGCCGGCCAGGGCGTCTGGGTGAGCCGCATGGTCGCGGAGCTCGGCGCCGAGCCCGTGCTCTGCGGGCTCGCCGGAGGCGAGACCGGGGCCGTGCTGGAGGGGCTGCTCGCGGCGCTGCCCGGCGAGCGCCGGCTGGTGGCCGACGACGGGCCGAGCGGCTGCTACGTGGTGGACCGCCGCGACGGCGAGCGCCACCCCGTCGCGCAGGCGCCCGCACGGCCCGCCTCGCGCCACGCGGTCGACGCGCTGGTGGCGGCGACCGTGACCGCCGCGCTCGAGTGCGAGGCGCTCGTGATCTGCAACCCGTTCCCCGGCGACGCGCTCCCGGTCGCCGCCTACGGCCGGCTCGCCGCCGACGTGCGCGGCAGCGGGGGCACGGTGCTGGTCGACCTCTCCACGCCGCGCCTGGACGCGGTCCTGCCGGCGGCCCCCGATCTCGTGAAGCTCAACGACTGGGAGCTGGCCGAGTACGTGCGCGGCCCGGTGGACCCGCCGGGCCGGCTGCTCGCGGCGGCGCGGGCGCTGCGCGAGGCCGGCGCGCGCTCGGTGCTCGTGACGCGCGGCGGCGAGCCGGCGCTGTGGCTGGACGGGCAGGCGCCGCCGCGACTCGTGGTCCCGCCGCGCTTCGAGCGCGGGATGCGCGAGGGCTGCGGCGACACGATGATGGGCGCGCTCGCCGCCTCGCTCGCGCAGGGCCGCCCGCTCGAGGACGCGATCGTGCTCGGCGCCGCCGCGGGTGCGGCGAACTTCCTGCACGCGGGACTCGGGACCGGCGAGCGCGCGACGATCGAGGGGCTCGTGCCGCGCGTGCGGCTCGAGCCGTTCCCGGAGGAGTAGCTACCCCGCGGCGAAGGGCGGGCGCGGCACCTCGCCGGAGACGATCGCCTCCGGCGCCGCGCGCGCGATCCAGTCGAGGTGCGGCGCCACCCGCTCGACGTCGCGCAGCGCCTCCAGCCCGCCCGCGATGCGCATCGGCCGTCCCCCGTGCGAGGAGTGCGCGTCGGTCGCGAGCACGTGCACCAGGCCGCGTGCGGCCAGCGCGCGCATTCCCTCCACCGCGGGCCCGCGCTCGAGCGCCGCCGCCGTCGCCTGGACCAGCGCGCCGCGGTCCACGAGGCGAGCCAGGCGCTCGAGCATGTCCTCGGCGAGGTGGCGCTCGGGATGCGCGATCAGCGCGTGGAAGCCGCGCCGCCCGAGCTGCTCGACGGCTGCGTCGAGGCGATCCGAGAGCGGCCCGGCCGCGGGTTCCAGCAGGACGAAGCGCCCCCCGCCGAGCGCCACCGCGCGCAGCTCGGAGTCGTCCAGGCGCGAGAGGACCGGCTCGGCGACCTCGCCGCCCGCGAGCACGCGCAGCGGGATCTCGCGGCGCGCGAGCTCCTCGCCGAGTGCGGCGACGCGTCCCGCGAGCTCGCCGATCCGCACCTCGTGGTCGTGGCGGACGTGCGGCGTCGCGCAGACCGCCGTGATCCCCTCGCGCAGCGCCCGCGCGGCCATCGCCGCGCTGTCGTCGAGGTCCAGGGCGCCGTCATCGACGCCGGGCAGCAGGTGGCAGTGGAGGTCGATCAGGCCCACGGGCGCGGCCCAGTCTGCCAGCGGCCCATGCGCCGCTCCGCGCGGCTTAGCGTGCGCGCCAGGTGAGGTAGAGCGGCCCCTGGCCGACGCGCAGGTGCAGCGAGCCGTCGCGCGTGCGCATGATCGCGCGGCGCGTGCCGAGGAAGTCGATCGCGCGCACCGCGTCGCACCTCGCGGGTAGCCGCACCCGCACGCCGATCGCGCGCGGCGGCGTGCCGGGCTCGACCTTCGCGAACGGGTCGGTGCCCGCGGGCGGGCGCTCGTTGGCATACCACAGCGCCAGCAGCCGGCGCCCGCGCGGCCCCGCGAACTGCAGCGCGAACCCCTCGTCCACGCCGCGCCGCCCGCGCGGCAGGCCCAGCGCGCGCGAGCGGTCGGCGACGAAGCGCCAGCCGCGCCCGCCGAGCTCGCGCGCCAGCACCACGAGCGCGCGGCGAGCCGGCTTGGGGCTGCCGTTCGCGCGGAAGAAGCCGAAGTGCGCCTCCTGGTTCTGGCCCTTCGGGTCCGAGTAGTCGCCCCACGTGTACCAGGTCAGCACCGGCACCCGCAGCTCCCAGGAGAGCAGCTGCAGGCGCGCCGTGTAGCGAGCCTGGCGCGCCTCGGTCACGCCGTTGCCGCGCGGGTTGGTGGGCCAGCCGACCTCGGTGTTCCACAGCGGGACCGAGCCGAGGCCGCGGCGGCGGAGCACCGCGCGCAACTGCGACGCGGCGCCGGCGACCGAGCCGCGGTCGGAGACCTGCGCCTCGGGCGAGGTGAACGGGTACGGGTAGGGGTGGTAGGCGACGGCGTCGAAGCAGCGCCGCACCACGCGTCCGCCGCGGTCGAGCGTCTGGGCGAGGAACTTGACCCCGCCGGTGCCGACCTTGCCGCCGAGCGGCGGGAAGAACAGCCCGCCGAAGACGACCGGCACCCGGCGGTCCACCCGCTTGAGCACGGCGTGCGTCGCGCACAGCAGCTTCCCGTAGGCGACCGGGTCCTCCTTCGGCTCCCAGAAGCGCCAGCCGCCGTTCTCCTCGTTCCAGACCTCCCAGCCGATCACCTGCCCGCGGTAGCGGCGCGCGACCGCGCCCGCGTAGCGCGCGAAGGTGCGGGGATCGTCGACCGGGTAGTACTGCGGGTCGCCGACCCCGAACGGCGGCACGCCCTTCTGGCCGCGGCGGTAGGCCTCCCCGCCCGCGCGCGAGTAGTCGGGGTTGCCGTAGTCGAGGATCCCGAGGATCTTCAGCCCGGCGCGGCGGATCGCGCGCACCTCGGCGTCGAGCGCCCGCCAGTGGTAGTCGTGCAGCGGCGCGCCGACCGGCTCGACCTCGATCCAGCGGAAGTCGATGCGGATCGCGCGCACGCCCATCGCGCGCAGGCGCCGGTAGGAGGCGGTGCGCTGGGCCTCGGTGCGCCCGCGCACGAAGATGCCCGCGAACGAGATCAGCGGCGCGGTGCGGCCGGCGGAGGCGGCGGCGCGGGCCGGCGCGGCCGAGGCTGCGGGCGCCGGCGCGGCGGTCGTCGCGGCAAGCGCGACGGCGGCGAGCGCGACGGCGGTTGCGGTCCTTCCCATTGCCGTGAAGGTAACGGCGCGGGCGACGGCGCGTCGCAGCAGCCCGGGGCTTGACCGCCGCCGCGCGCGGTGCTGGGATCGCGCCCATGGACTATCGCGGCCAGCGAGACAAGTCACGGCTCGAGCGCCTGCTGCAGCGATTCGGCGCCAGCAAGGTCGGCGGCAAGCTGTTCATCACGGTGTTCCCCGAGATCGACAAGCGCTTGATGCCGCTCACCCGCGGGCGGCTGAAGATCGCCGTCGGCCAGCCCGTGTGCCTGCTCCGGGCGCGCGGGGCCCGCAGCGGCGAGCCGCGCACCACGCCGCTGCTCTACACGCCGCACGGCGACGCGCTCGTGATCGTCGCCTCGAAGGCCGGGTCGCAGCGCAACCCCGCCTGGTACCACAACGTCAAGGCCAATCCCGACGTCGAGGTCGAGATCGGCGCGCGCCGGCGCCCGATGCGCGCGCGCGAGGTCGAGGGCGACGAGCGCGACGACCTCTGGGCGCTGGTCAACGACAACTACGCGGGCTACGACACCTACCAGCACCGCGCGGGCGGCCGGCGCATCCCGGTGATCGTGCTCGAGCCGCGCTGAGGGCGGCCCGCCTCGCGAACCCATCCCGGTTAGCCCCTCTCCTGCGGGGGCAGGCTGGGATGGGTTGGGGGGTGAGTCGGCGCGGCCGACGACCTCTGGGAGCCGTGAGGGGTGACCGCGAGACCTCCGAGCGGGCGATGGCGCGCATGGCCACGCACGCGCACGGCCTGGTGACGCGCGCGCAGCTGGTCGGCGCCGGGCTCAGCTTCTCGGAGATCGATCATCGCCTCGCGACCGGCGCGCTGCTGCGCGAGCACCGCGGCGTCAACCGCGTCGGCCATCGCGCTCCCAGCCGCGAGTCCCGCTACCTCGCCGCCGTGCTCGCGGCCGGGGACGGGGCGCTGCTCTGCGGGCGCGCGGCGGGACACCTGCTGGGCCTGGTGGGAGGGTCGCCGCCCGAACCCGAGGTGATCGCGCGGACGGGCCGCTCGGTCCCCGGCGTCGAGGTTCATCGCCACCGCTCCGGCTCCCCGCTGCCGCGCACGACGTGGCTCGGGATCCCGGTCACGACCGTGCCGAGAACCCTGCTCGATCTCGCGGGTACCCTACCGCCAGACGATCTCGCGCGCGCCTGCCACGAGGCCGGCATCCGCCACGGAACGACGCCCACCCACGTCGAGGCCGTCATGGCGCTGCGGCCCCGCAGCCCGGGCGCCGGCGCGCTGCGGCGCGTGCTGGGAGGCGACGAGGCCGTCGTCCTCAGCGAGCTCGAGGCGGGGTTCCGCGAGCGGCTGGCAGCGGCCGGGCTGCCGCTCCCCGTCATGAATCGCCCCGCCGGCGGACGCCGCGTCGACTGCCGCTGGCCCGGGCACCGCCTGACCGTCGAGGTCGACGGCTACCGCTTCCACCGCTCGCGCCACGCGTGGGAGCGCGACCGCCTGCGCGAGCGCGAGGCCTACGCCCGCGGAGACGAGTTCCGCCGCTACACCTACGGCGACGTGCTCGAGCACCCGCAGCGGATGCTGACCGAGCTCCACGCCCTCCTCCCGTCAACCCATCCCGGCTAGCCCCTCTCCTGCGGGGGCAGGCTGGGATGGGTTGGGCGCCAGGCGCATCCAGGGCGGCCGGGGGGCCGCCTACGGCTCGATCACGTTGCGCGGGTCCGGCTGCTCGTCCGGCGGCGCCTGCGAGTAGTCGCCGAACGGGCCGTCGCGCTCGGTGACGACCGCGCGCACGCCCTCGCGCTCGGCGAGGTCGATGAAGCGCCGCGCCTCCGGCGTGTTGCGCATCAGCCCGTCGAGGATCGGCCCGAGCGCCTGGGTGGAGGCGAGCCCCATGTTCTCGTAGGCCTGGTTGACGATCAGTTTCATCGCGGCGAGCTGCGAGGCCGGGATCTCGGCGAGCCGCCGGGCCTCGGCGCGCACCTCGTCCTCGAGCTCGGAGAACGGCACCGCGCGGTTGATCAGCCCGCACTCCGCCGCCTCGGTCCCGGACAGCGGGCGGCCGCTCAGCGCGTGCTCCTTCGCGCGCGTGAGCCCGAGGCGGTAGATCCACATGCCGGACAGGTAGGAGCCCCACATGCGCGAGTAGGGGGTTCCGATCCGGGCGTCCTCGCTCGCGATCACCAGGTCGGCACAGAGCGCGAAGTCGCTGCCGCCGCCCACGCACCAGCCGTGCACCTGCGCGATCACCGGTTTGGGCGCGCGCCACACGCTCATCAGCTTCTGCGTCGGCGACAGGCTCGGCGCAGTCGCCGCGACGAAGTCCTTGCCCGGGTCCCACTCGCCGCCGGTCGTGATCCCCTCGTCCCAGTGGTGAAAGCCGCCGGAGAAGTCGTAGCCGGCGCAGAACGAGCGCCCCGCCCCGCGCAGCACGATGACCTTCACGGCGGGGTCGGCGACCGCCGCCTGGACGGCGCCCTGGACCTCGTCGGGCATCGGCGGCACGATCGTGTTGAGCGTGTCGGGCCGGTTCAGCGTGATCGTCGCGACCGGGCCCTCGACGGCGTGGAGGATCGTCTCGTAGGTCATCCACGGGATCCTCGCAGCGCGGGCGCGGGGCTAGGATCCGGCGATGCCCGCCGAGCGGCGCGACGTGATCGAGCTGCCCGGCGCGCGCACGGGTGTGCGGCGGCTGGGAGAGGGCCCGCCGCTGCTGCTGCACAACGGCTACCTCGCGACCAAGGACGACTGGGACCCCGCGTTCCTCGCCGCGCTCGCCGAGCGCTGGGAGGTGATCGCGATCGACAGCCGCGGGCTCGGGGACTGGGACGGGCCGCTCGGCGAGCCGGACGCCGCCGGGCTCGCCGCCGACGCGCTCGCGGTGCTCGACGCGCTCGGGATCGAGCGGGCGACGCTCGCGGGCTGGTCGATGGGCGGGTTCGCGATGCTCGAGGCGGCGCTCGCCCGGCCCGAGCGCGCCGAGCGGCTCGTGCTGCTCGCGACCACCGCCGGCGGCGCCGCGGGCACCCGGCCGAGCCCGGAGGTCTCCCGGCGCCTGCGCGACGCCACCGGCACGCCGGAGGAGCAGGCGCGCCGGCTGATCTCGCTGCTCTTCCCCGACGGCGTGTGGCAGCCGATCGCCGACGAGTTCGGGGACGTCGTGGCCGCCGCGCGCGAGCGGCTCACGGACGCCGCGATCGCCCACCAGACCGCGATCCTCGACGGCTGGCCCGGCGTCGGCGGGCGGCTCGGCGAGCTGCGCATGCCGGTGCTGGTCGCGGCCGGGCTCGAGGACCTCGTGATCCCCGCCGCCAACGCGCTGGCGCTCGCCGAGGCGATCCCGCAGTCGTGGCTCGCCCGCTTCCCCGGGGTCGGGCACGGGCTGATGGCGCAGGTCCCGCAGGCGCTCGCCGCGCTGATCGCCCAGCACGCGGACGGAGCCGCCGGGATCTGAGCGAGCGGCCCGCCCGCGCCACCGTCACGATCCGTCAGCCCGGCGCCCGTCCGCCCGACCCTCCAGAACATGTACCGCACCAACGGCCGGCTTCTCCTCTCCCCGTCCGACCTGAACAACTTCGTCGCGTGCCGGCACCTCACGGCGCTGGACCTCGCGGCCGCGAACGGCGAGATCCAGAGGCCCGACGGCGCGCCCGACCCGACCGCGGAGCTCGTCGCGCGCAAGGGCGACGAGCACGAGCGCTCCTACCTCGCCGGGCTGCGCGAGCGGGGCAAGAGCGTCGTCGAGATCCCGCATACCCCCGGAGGCCTCGACGCGATCGAGGCGGACGCCGCCGCCACCGCCGAGGCGATGCGCGCCGGCGCCGAGGTCATCTACCAGGCGACGTTCCTGCACGACGGCTGGCGCGGGCACGCCGACTTCCTGGAGCGCCGCGACGACACCCCGAGCGACCTCGGCGACTACAGCTACGAGGTGCTCGACACCAAGCTCGCCCGGTCCGCCAAGCCCTACTTCGTGCTCCAGCTCTGCTGCTACTCGGAGATGGTCGCGGCGGTCCAGGGAGTCATGCCGGCCGAGATGCACGTCGTGCTCGGGACCGGCGAGCGGAAGTCGTTCCGGATCGAGGAGTTCGCCGCCTACTACCGGCGGGTCAGAGCGCGGCTGCTGGACCAGGTCGTCTCGCCGGACGATCCGCCCTACCCGTTCCCGTGCGCGCACTGCTCGCTGTGCTCGTGGGCGCCCCGCTGCGTCGCCAAGCGCGAGGAGGAC
Organism: Solirubrobacteraceae bacterium; assembly: GCA_046330255.1. Taxonomy (GTDB): domain Bacteria; phylum Actinomycetota; class Thermoleophilia; order Solirubrobacterales; family Solirubrobacteraceae; genus JBBSBL01. The sequence goes on along the minus strand of JAXLTC010000002.1, from coordinate 848,495 downwards.
GACCACCTGAGCCTGGTCGCCAACGCGCGCCGCGGCCAGGTGCTGAAGCTGGAGGCCGGCGGGATCGCGACGCTGGCCGCGCTCGGCGAGGCCGCGCCCGACGCGCGGCCCGACGCGCTCCCGGAGACGACCTGGCACAAGCTCCGCCGCCAGGCCGCGCTCCAGCTCGCCGAGCGCCGCGGCGGGGAGCCGCTGCGCGAGCTGGTCGAGCCGGTGGAGGCCGGTCGCGGGTTCACGCTGCTGCCCGACCCGGATCCGGGCGACGTCTTCTTCGATCTCGAGGGCGACCCGTTCGTGGAACACGGGCTCGAGTACCTGTGGGGCTGGGAGACCCGCGACGGCTCCGGCGAGTGGCGATTCGACCGCTCCTGGGCGCACGACCACGACGGCGAGCGCGCCGCCTTCGAGGCGTTCGTCGACCTGCTGATCGCGCGCCACGACGCCCACCCGGCGATGCACGCCTACCACTACGCGCACTACGAGCCCGCCGCGCTCAAGCGCCTGGCCTCGACCTTCGCCACGCGCGAGGCGGAGGTCGACAGGCTGCTCCGGGAAGAGGTCCTGGTCGACCTCTACGCGGTCGTGCGCCAGGGGCTCGTGATCTCGCGTCCCGGCTACGGGCTCAAGGAGGTCGAGCGCTTCTACCTCGACGGCCGCGAGGCCGACGTGCAGGACGCCGGCGGCTCGATCGTCGCCTACGAGCGCTGGCTGGACGAGCGCGACCAGTCGATCCTCGACGAGATCGAGCGCTACAACGCCGAGGACGTCGCCTCGACCCGGCTGCTGCGCGACTGGCTGCTGCCGCTGCGCGAGGCGGCGTTCGCGCAGGGGATCGCGGAGCCGGCGGCGGAGCGGGAGCCGTACGTGCCGAGCGACGAGACGGTCGAGGCCCGAGCGGAGACCGCGCGCCTGCGCGCAGGTCTGTTGCGGGGCGTGCCCGACGAGCCGGGCACCGGCGACGACGAGCAGGAGGCGCGACGCCTGCTCGCCCACCTCCTCGACTACCACGAGCGCGAGGCGCGGCCCGTCTGGTGGGCGTTCTTCGCCCGCCGGGAGATGACCGAGGGCGAGCTGCTCGAGGACGCGGAGGTGCTCGCCGGCCTGGAGCCGGACCCCGAGCGCCCGCCGCGGAGCGAGCAGCGCTCGATCGTGCGGACGTTCCGCTTCGGGCCGCAGGAGCACAAGCTGCGGGTGGGGGACACGGTCCACGATCCGCTGCTGCCGGAGTCGCCCGGGGTGGGGACGGTCGTCGGGCTCGACGACGAGGCGGGCGCGATCTCGATCAAGCGCGGCGAGGCCCGCGACGGCGACCTCGCCGACCACCGCGCGCTCGCGCCGGGCGGTCCCATCGGCACGCGCGAGCAGCGCGCCGCGCTGCGTCGGCTCGCCGCGGCGGTGGTGGACGGGACCGGGCGGCTCGACGGCGACGGGCCCTACCCGGCGCTGCGCGGGTTGCTGCTCCGCGACCGCCCGACCGTCGCGGGGCTGGAGCCGGGCGCCCCGCTGCAGGGGGAGCACGTCTCCACGGAGCACGCGACCGACGTGATCGGCCGGCTCTCGGACTCCGCGCTGATGGTCCAGGGCCCGCCGGGCTCGGGCAAGACCTACACGGGCGCGCGCGTGATCGCGGAGCTGCTGCGGCGCGGCTCGCGCGTCGGCGTGGCCTCGACCAGCCACAAGGCGATCAACAAGCTCCTGGCCGAAGTCGAGGAGGTGTGCGTCGAGCGCGGGATCGAGCTGCACGGCGTCAAGAAGTTCAGCGGCGAGGGGTCGCGCTACGAGCGTGACGGCGACCGCGATCTGATCGTGAATACGGACCAGAACGATGTGGCGCTCGGCTCCGGCCACAACCTCGTCGGCGGCACCGCGTGGCTCTTCTGCCGCGAGGAGGCCGGCCAGGCGTTCGACCACCTGTTCCTCGACGAGGCCGGCCAGATCTCGCTCGCCGACGCGTTGGCGATGGGCACGGCGGCGCGCAACCTCGTGCTGCTCGGCGACCCCCAGCAGCTCGCCCAGGTCTCCCAGGCGGTGCATCCGCCGGGCGGCGCCGCGTCGGTGCTGGAGCACCTGCTGGGAGACCGCGCGACCGTGCCGCCCGACGAGGGCCTGTTCCTCGCCGACACCTTCCGGATGCACCCGGACGTGTGCCGGTTCGTGTCCGAGATGGCCTACGAGGGGCGGCTCGAGTCGGCCCCGGAGGCGGTCCGCCGCGACATCTCCGGCGGCTCCGAGCCGTGGACCGGCACCGGGCTGCGCTTCGTGCGCGTCGAGCACGAGGGCAACCGCACGAGCTCCCGCGAGGAGGCAGTGCGCGTGGCGGAGATCGTCGGGCGGCTGTGCGAGGCGACGTTCGCCGATGCCGACGGCACGCGCAGGCCCGTGGCCCTCGACGACATCCTCGTCGTCGCGCCCTACAACGCCCAGGTGCGCTGCCTCACGGCCGAGCTGCCCGACGGCGCGAAGATCGGGACCGTCGACAAGTTCCAGGGCCAGCAGGCGCCGGTCACGATCTACTCGCTCGCGACCTCCAGCGGCGAGGAGCTGCCGCGCAACCTCGAGTTCCTGTTCAGCCGCAACAGGCTGAACGTCGCGATCTCCCGCGCGCAGTGCCTGTCGATCGTCGTCGCCTCGCCGCGGCTGCTCGACATCGACTGCGGCACGATCGACCAGATGCGCCTGGTCAACGAGCTTTGCCGGCTCGGGGAGACGGCTCAGGCCGCCTGACGGCGGCTACAGCCAGCCGAGCCCGACGCCGAAGAGCAGCGCCATCGCGACGTCGATCGCCGCGAGCGTGCCCAGGCGCGTCCAGCGCTTGCGCGGCGTCGGCGCGTCGTAGACCCACGCCGCGAACAGGAAGAACCACAGGTAGCCGAAGATCACGATCAGCGGCACGAACGGCGTGTTCCACCACCACCAGTGCCAGTGGAAGACCCCCGCCGCGTTCAGGAACAGCTCGACCGCGACGCTCACGATCGACAGCCCGAGCGCGACCGCCAGGCGGTTCGGCATCCCGAGGATCCGCACCGAGCGGTCGGCCGGCAGCATCTTCACGTAGACGATCCCGCCGAGCGCGAACATGAACGTGATCTCGAGGTTGATGCCGACCAGGAACTGGTAGGCGGTCGGCCCGGTCGTCGCCCACAGCGGCGCCGTGTCCGACGCCTTCAGCACCAGCGAGTTGACGATCTCGTTGAACCAGTCCGCGAACCAGACCGCCAGGCCGGCGGCGATCACGTCGAAGCGCCCGCGCTCGACCTCGTTCGCGTAGACGTAGAGCACGAGCACCAGCAGCGTGACGCCGTACCACTTGAACAGCCTGGGGTCGCGGACGAGCTCCTCGGCGCGGAGCGTGGCGTCGGTGCGGGTGGCCAGCACGGCGAGCATCGGCGCGGGAGGCTAGTCGGCCGAGGGCCGGCAGGGGTCGCGGCCCGCCTCACCCCTCGGGCCGGAGGTGCCCCGCACCGCCATGCGCCCGGGCCCGCCGCCGAGAGTCGGGGGCGAGCCCGGGCGATCGCGGCCGATCAGTACCCGGTCAGCGCGGGCATCGGCCCGCTCGGCGCCGGCATCTGCGCGCTCGGCATGGGCTTTGGCGGCGCGGGGTGGAGCCGCGCGAGCGTGACCACGTGCCAGGTGCCGCCGAAGCTCCGGATGCCCTCGCCGTTCGCCTGCCCGCGAGCCCTGTCGAGACGGAACCGGTACAGCGGCAGGCCGTTGAGCGTGACCTGCAGCGAGCCGCCGCGCCGGCGCAGGATCCCCAGCTTGCCATGCACGCCGCGGCCCGCCCTCAGCCGCGTGTGGCGCGAGTGAACGGTGACCGGCGGCCAGAAGCGCAGGCACGTACGACTCGTGCAGAGAAGGTGACGGCTGGTCTCCGGGCGCAGCACGTAGACCGTGCGGCCGTGGGAGTCGACCGCGACGACGCGACCGAGCTTCGCGTTGTTCGCCGAGCCGAGGGTCGGGACGGCCGCCGCGAGCGCAACCGCGGTGAGCGCCACCGCGAATGCGGCCACCGCCGCGATCGCGATCCCACTTCCGAGCGGCAGCCGGCCGCGCGTCGCGGGTGCAACTGAGCGGCGTTCGCCTTCTGGCCGGCGGGTGTTCGAGCGTTTCGGTCTGGACATGGATGCCTCCGATGGTTGGCTGACACCTGATGGACGCCGTGGGCGCCGCAACCTTCCCGTCGCGACCGCCTGTCGCGCGCGGGAAGGACCGGGGACCTCCCGGAGTCTGGATGGGCGAGGACGCATGGCGCGTCTTCCCGAACCCAGGAGATCGGTCATGACACGAATCCCGAGAGCGGCCTTTCCCGCAGCGGGGCTGGTGGTGCTGGCGGTGGTGGCGGCAGGCTGCGGGAGCGGCTCCAGCTCATCCGGCTCTGCGACGGCGCCCGCCTCCTCCGGCGGCGCGTCCGCCGTGGTCGCGACGGCTTCCAACCCGCGGCTGCACGAGACCGTCCTGGTCGACGCGAACGGCCGGACGCTTTACCGCCTGAGCGCGGAGACCGGGGGCAAGTTCATCTGCACCGGCGCCTGCACCAAGCTCTGGCACCCGCTGGACGTCCGCTCCGCCGCGGCGGCCCGCGGAAGCGTCGGGTCGCTGGGCACGGTCAAGCGCCCGGACGGCACGCTGCAGGTCACCTACCGCGGGATGCCGCTCTACACGTTCGCCCAGGACCGCGGCCGCGGCGACGCCGCCGGCCAGGGGATCAAGGACGTGGGCACGTGGGCCGCGGTCTCGACGGGCGCCGCCGGCGGCGGCGCGTCTGCGCCGGCGCAGACCCAGACGACGACGCGGGGCAGCTACGGCTACTGAGTCAGACCAGCCCGGCGGCGGCGGGCCGAACCCGTCCCGGCCCATGCCTGCCCTGCGGGCGCCAGCCGGGACGGGGTGCGCCGCATCGCCGCACCCGCCGAGGGGGACAGGAACCGGCGGCGCCGACACCGTGTTCGGCGACGGTGGCCGAGTGAGCGCTACGCTCGCGAGGGGGGCTGACGGGGGGCGCGCAGCAGCTCGAGCCACTCCCTCGCGGTGAAGACCGGGATCCGGCCGGCGAGCCCGAGCATGTCGCTGCCCCCGGACACCAGGCCGCAGCGCTCCGCGGCCGCGAGCGCGATCAGGCAGTCGTCGCCGGGGTCCGGCGAGCGCACCGGCGGCGGCTGGTCCGGATCGTCTGCCACGACGCCGAGCGCGGCCACCCAGGCGAGGTAGTCCGCGGCGTCGTCGGGCGCCACGCGGGCGCGCAGCTTCGGGTAGGCGAGAGCGCGCTCCAGCTCGGCGAGAAGGGCGGCCGAGAGGACCACCTCGAACTCGCCCCGCGCCGCGGCCCGCAGCACGTCGGCCGGCGCGCCGCGCGAGCTCAGGACGGCCGAGATCAGGACGTTCGGGTCGAGGACCGCCCGCACCGGGTCAGCCGCGCGCGCGGCGACCGCGGCCCGAGCGCCGCGTGCGGTGCTGCGCCTCGGTCGCCAGCTCCAGCGCCTCGGCCTCGGGCAGATCGGCCTGCTCCCACAGCCGGTCGAGGAGGTCCAGGCCGAGGTCCCGCCGCACAGCGGCCTCGATCACCTCGCTGTCCCCGGCGCCGGTACGTGCCGCGCGCAGCTTGACCGCGCGCAGGACCGACTCGTCGATCGTCAGCGTCGTGCGGGTCTTGGCCATCGCGCGAAGCATCTTAGCATCACGATGCCGGCGCATCGCCGCGCGACCGGGCGGAGTAGAGTCGCCGCCCGCGATGGCCCCCAGCCGCAACACCAACGTCGGCGCCAAGCGCGCGCGGGAGGCGCGGGCGGAGCTGGGGCTGTCCGGCACGGACCCGCTGCCCTGCGTGCTCACGGTGGTGGAGCACGAGGCGCAAGTCCCGGTGGCGATCGTGCGGATGCGCGACGGCGTCGCCGGCTACTGCCGGCGCAAGGGTGAGCGCGCGATCCTGTGGGTCAACGGGACCGACGGCGCCGTCCGCCAGCGCTTCACGCTCGCGCACGAGTTCGGCCACCTGCGCTGCGGCCACGACGGGTCGCTGCCGCCGGAGACCTTCGAGACGCTGTCGGGCAAGACCACCACGGACGTCGAGATCCAGGCCAACGCGTTTGCGGCTGAGTTCCTCGCGCCGGCGGCCACCGTGCGCGAGATGGCCCCGGCCGACCCGAACCTCGATGACGTGGTGCGGATCGCGGCGCGCTTCGGGATCTCCTCGATCGCGGCGCTCTACCGGCTGAACACGCTGGAGCTTGCGCCGCGCTACGAGATCCTGCGGCAGGAGATCGAAGCGGGCCACGACAGCGACGTCGCGGGGCGGCTCGCCCTGGCCGGGCCGGACGACGTCATCGGCGCGCTGAGCGCGCGCGACCTGCCGCGCCTCTCGCCCGCGCTGCGCGACTCGGCGCTGGCGTCCGGGTTGGACGGCCGCGCCTCGGTCGACGACGTCGCGGGCGCCGCGGGCTGCGACCCCGGCGCCCTGTCCAGGGGGCTGCGCGCGATCGCGCCGCCGCGCGCGTAGGCGGGCCGCGGCGGAGCGCTCCGCAACCCCGGCCGGCTCAGCCCTCGGGCCCCCCGAGGAAGAGGCGGTCGACGTCGTCCATCGGCTCGGGCGCGCTCGCCATCGCGGCATCCGACAGCGCCTCGATCTCCTGCACGAACTCGTCGCCGGCGTGGTCCTCGGAGCGCTGGAAGACGAGGCCCACCGCGCCCGCCGGTCCGGGCCCGCGCTCGCGCATCAGCGAGTCCGGTCGCGCGCCGAGCGCGTCCGCGAGCCCGCGCAGCAGCCGCCGCGAGAGCCGCGACTCGTCGAGCTCGTCGGCCTCCAGGTCGCGCAGGTAGCCGGCGGTGCGGGTCTCGGCGTCGCGCGCGCCGATGCCGAGCGCGCCGACGAGCTTCGACGCGAGCTCGGCGATGCCCAGCCCCGCGCGCTCCCGGAGCGTCGCGACGCGCCCGGCGACGGTGAGCTCTTCCAGGCTCGCCGCCGCCTGGGCGCGGACCAGCGCCGGATCGGACCTGAGCTTCTCGAGCGTCGCGTCGTCGTAGGGCGGAGTCGGGGCGAGCTCGAGCCAGTCGCCCAGCGCCTGGGCCAGCTCGTCGCGCTCGGCCTCCGGCGCGCGCATTAGGTAGTCGCCCACGTCGGGCCGCCGGCCGGCCTTCCACTCGTCGGCGAACTGCCCGAGGATCTGGTCGATCGTCGTCGTCATGACGGATAGCTCTTCCCCAGCTCTCTGAGTTCGTTCAGGTAGCGGCGGCGCCGCTGGTAGACGGTGTCGAGGGTGATGCCCAGCTCGGCGGCGATCTGCTCGTTCTCGGTACCGGCGAGGTCGAGCTCGGCGACTGCGCGGAGCTTGTCGCTCAGCTGCGGCAGGGCCCACTCGAGGAAGGCCTCGTGCTCGGCTTGCTCCTCCACCCGCTCGAGCGCCTCCACGTCCTCGAGCCATGCGAGCTCGGCGGCGTTGTAGAGCCCCTTGCCGTAGAGCCCGAGCTCTTCGCCCTCGTCGCTCGCCCAGGTGTCGTCGTAGGATCCCTCGCGCTCGTGAACCCTCGCCCCGCGGCGCCGGATCTCCTCGCACGAGATGACCGCCACGCGGCGCATCAGCGCCCTGAACTCCGCCATCGTGGTGCCGCGGAACTTCTGCCGGACGTATCGCAGGAGGCGCTCGCACGCCTCGCTCACGGCGTCGTCGTACTCGTGGGCATCGAGCTTGCCGACGGCGGCGCTGCCGACGAAGCCGCGCAGGCGCGGCATGTTGACCGCCAGGACCTCGCCGAAGTACATCTTCATCCCCTCATGGTCGCCCGCGTCGCGGGCGGCCAGCCACATTCGAAAACACTCCTCGTCGTTCCTCACGTCAGCAGGGTCGCTCGTGCCGGTCACGATCTGACATTTCTAGCGCGATCCGTCCCCGCGCCCGCGCTTGCGGCTCTTGCGCGCGTGCTCGGAGCGGGCGCGCTTGGCGGAGAGGTCGGCCTCGCCGGCGCTCGCCTGCTCGGCGAGCTCGGCGAGGATGTCGCGCTCGGTGGCGAGCTCGGCGCGGCGCGGGCCGGGCGGGCAGGCCGCCATGCCGGCGGCCAGCAAGGCGTCCGTGGAGCGGTAGGCCCGGTCGGCCCCCGCGGCGTCGCCACGCGACAGCGCGTCCGCGCCGCGGCGCTTGGCGTCCTGCGCCTGCTGGTAGACCAGCTCGCTGCGGACCTTCGGGTCGGGGATGCGGCCGGCGGCCTGGTCGCCCGGCACGACGTTCACGTGCACGGGGATCGAGACCGTCTCCTCGACCAGGTCGGGCAGCGCGACGTAGCGCAGCTCCAGGGTCGCGACCTCGGCGAGCCCGAGCGTCGAGGCGGCGGGAACGTCGAATGAGAGCACCAGCGAGCGCTCCTCGCCGGCCCACAGGTCCCCGAGCTCGACCATGATCCCCTCGTCCAGCCCGGTGGAGGGCAGGTCGTTCCAGATCCGCACCGTCTGCACCGGCTCGGCGGGGCGCACGAGCAGGCTCGCGGACTGGACGGTCTTCTCGAGGAGCCCCTCGACCTGCGCGGCGACTGCGCCGGCGGCGGCGTCGCCGTGCTCGGCGAAGAGGTGGTCGCCGCGCCCGCCGCGGGCGATCTCGGCCAGCAGCGTCTCGTCGTAGCCCAGGCCGACGCCGATCGTCGCGATCGTGATCCCGTCGCCGGCGGCCTTCGCGGCGACAGCGCCGAGCCGGTCGGGGTCGATCTCGCCCTCGTTCGCGTGCCCGTCGGAGAGCAGCAGCAGCGTCGCGCCGGCCTCGCCCTTGGCGCGCCTGGCCTCCTGCAGCCCGCGCAGCAGGCCGCCGGAGAGGTTGGTCATGCCGCCGGAGTGGATCGCGGTGATAGCGCGCTTGGCCCGTGGCTTGTCGGTGAGCGGCGCGGCGGCCAGCGGCACGCTGACGGCGTCGTCGAACGCCACGACTCCGAGCCGGTCGGCGGGGTCGAGCCGGTCCACGAGCCGCGCGAGCGCCTCCTTCGCGGCCTCGAGGTTGCCACCCGCCATCGACCCGCTGCGGTCGAGCACGACCTGGACGGCGGCGGGCGGGCGGGGCTCGGCGTCCTGGTCGGCGTCGTTCTCGGGCGCGACCAGCTCGAGCAGGACCGAGACGCTGCCGGGCTGCTCGACGGCGACGACATCGATGTCGGCATGGGCTGTGATGTTCATGCGGCGGGGCCTCCCTGACGGACGCGGCGTGCAGGGGAGGGTCGGGGCGAGGGTTGGGGATCTGACGCCTAGGAAGGGCGTGAGGTCCGCCGGCCACGACGACGCCTCCGCGTGAGTCTCGCTGGCGACCTCAGGAAGATCCGCAAGCGCGCCAAGCAGCAGGGGTGGCGCGTTGAGAAGCGCAAGGAGTACTGGCTCTTCTTCCCGCCGGACCGCAGCAAGTCAGCGGCTCGCATCGCGGGAACGCCGAGCTCTCAGCGCAGCCTGCGCAACTTCCTCGCCGACATGAAGCGCAAGGGTTATCGTCCATGAGCATGGAGTTCCGGGTCTGGATCACCGTTGAGGGCTTGCCTTTTCAGCGCGCGGACTTGTGGGAGCCGGTGATCACCCGCCTCGAGCGTGCGCATCCCGGGCTCGGGCCGGTCATCGGCTGGGACGCCGGCGCCGCACGATTCATCGTGTCGCTCGAGGCCGCGGATCACGCCCGGGCGACGAAGGTGGCCGAGGCGGCGATCGTCGGCGCGCTCGCCGCCGGACCGGCCGATGCCCGGATCCTCGCGATCGAGACCGAGGTTACGCGCGAGCACGCGATGGCCACGGTGTAGGCGCGACGGGCCAGCGGCCGGGGGCGCCCGAGGTCAGTTCCGGGGCGCCGGCCGCGACCCGTGGGGCATGAACAAAGGCATCGATTCACGACCCCTCCTGCTCGTCGACGTAGACGGCGTGCTCGCGCCGTTCGGCGGCGACGGCGCGCCCTCTCCCGATCACCGCCACGACGGCGGGCACTGGTGGGCCCACGATCTCAACGGCGAGCGGCTGCGACGCCTCGCCCGGCGCTTCGAGCTCGTCTGGTGCACCGGCTGGGAGCACCTGGCCAACGACCTCGTCGGCCCGCCCCACGGGCTCCCGCAGCTGCCCGTGATCGTCTTCGGGCCGGCGCTGGAGGGGCCGGCCCCGCTCACGTGGAAGCTCCCGGGTGTGCGCAGCTTCGTCGGCGGGCGGGCCGTCGCTTGGCTCGACGACATGCTGTTCGGGGACGCGTACGCCTGGGCGGCCGCGCGTAGCGCGCCCACGCTGCTGTGGCGGACCCGGCCGGACGTCGGGGTCACCACCGAGGCGGTACGCGCGCTCGAGGCGTTTGCCGCGCGGGTGGCCGCGGGCGACCCCGAGGCGGGAGCGCGTGCGGCGTAGGGTTGCGGTCGGTGCGCTGCGCATGTGGATCCTCGAAGAGGGAACGCGTGTCGCGCGCGGCGCTTCGCCGCGCATGCGCGGTCGCGGCGCTCGCGGTCGCGCTCCCCGGGTGCGGTGGCGGGGGCGCGTCGACGCCGGCGGCGGGCCCTGGGCCGGGCACGGGAACCGGTCCTGCCCGGTCGTCGACGAGCACGGCGCCCCGCGCTGTGAAGGAGCCGCGCCCGCCGGCCGGAGCGGCGTCCGTGCGCGGGTGCGCGGCCCGCTGGAATCGCGAGGCGACCGGGAGGCAGCGCGCGCATGTCGGGCTAGCGGCGGTGGTCTCGCCGTTGCGTCGTGACATGCCGGCCGGGGCGTGGGTCGGCGGCTGGCCGCTGGCTACGGCGCGGGCGCGGGAGGCGGGCGGCGCGGGCGCCAAGGTCGTGCTGCGGCGCGACGAGTGCCTGGTCGTCACCGGGACCGACACGGGCTTCGCCTACGTTCGCGTTCCTCGCCGCGGCTGGGTGCGGGTTTCCGCCGACACTCCGTATGACCCGCCGTGGTTCCTGTCCGCTGCGGCCGCGAGGGGCGCGATCGCGTTCGTGCGCCGGGACGGTACGGTCGTGCCGGCGGGAGGGCCGTGACGGTGGAGGGCGGCCCGGACCGGATGCCCGGCGAGTACCGGAGGGGACGCGAGCCGCTCATCAGCGCGCGGGTCGCCGCGGCGCTGGACGCGGGCGGCGAGCTGCGTGTGTGGCTCGACGATGACTTCGAGGACCGCGCGGCTCCGCAGGGCTGGGTTCATGTCGACACGGTCGCCGAGGTGATCGCGTTGCTCGACTGCGGCCGGGTCGTCGAGCTGAGCCTCGACCACGACCTCGGCGACGACGAGGGCCGGGGACGCGGCCCCGAGATCCTCGACTGGCTCGCCGAGCAGCAGGAGATGCACGACCGGGTGCTCTGGCCGCGCGACGGGATCGCGCTCCACACCGCCAACCCGCAGGGACGCGACGCGATGGCCCGCACGATCCGCCGCTACGCGAGCCGGACCTGCCACGTGCGCGAGTCGCGCGCGGGCGGACAGCCGAGGTTCGAGTTCGACCCGCCGAGCGAGGGAGCGGCAGGGCAGCGTTGAGCGTCAGAATTTCCCACCACCGGCGACCCGGGCCGTAGGGTCGGCGTCGATCGTCCCGGAGGAGAGATGGCAAACACGCGGCAGGGCATCATCGAGCGGCTGGTCGGGATCGCGGTGAGCCGCGATATCCCGATCGAGCACATCGAGGAGGGCCGCCACCTCCTTCGCGGCGAGAGCACGACGGTCTTCTTCGACGTCCATGAGTGGGGCGACGGCCACCTCGTCCACCTGTTCGCGCCGGCCGTGGTCGAGATCCCGCTGCGCCAGCACGGGGACGCCCTCTCCTTCACCAACCGCCTCAACCGCGACAGCTACTTCGTCAAGTGGGTCGTTCAGGAGTACGAGGACGAGGAGCAGGTGCGGATCTTCGCCGAGTGCGACCTGCTCGCCGACGCGCTCGACGCCGAGGAGTTCCTCAACGCGCTCGCGCTCGTGATGAACGATGTCGACTCCCTCGACGAGGGACTCGCCAGCGACCTCGGCGGCAAGACGTTCGGCGAGGCGACGGACGGCGAGGCGACGGACGACGAGGAGGTGGCGGGCTGATGGGCGCGGGGGCGGGCATCCCGGTCCCGCTCACCGGGCCGAGTGGCGAGCCGCTCGGCAGCGTCGGGGCATGGAAGCAAGCGATGCCCGCGCGGGTGCGCGATCGCTGGGACAAGAGCGCGCGGGAGATCGCCGAGTCGTGGGCGCCCCAGGGGGCCATGCCGCCCGAGGTCGTCGAGCTGCTCGCCCAGCGCGACGAGCTCGCGGACCTCACGGTCGAGTACGCGCGACCCGAGGGCACCACCGCCATCGACCGCTACCCGGGCGGGGGCCGCAGCCACGACCTGCTGCTCGCCGGGACGAGCGCCGCGGGGAAGGTGGTCATCGGCATCGAGGCGAAGACCGACGAGCCGTTCGACTCGCCCGTCGCGCGCTACCGCGAGCGCGGTCTCGCCAAGCGGGCGAATGGCGAGAACACGAACGCTCCCGAGCGCCTCGCCGGGCTGATCGACTGCCTGTTCCCGGCCGCGGCGCGCGATCCCGCGGCGATCGACGCCCTCGGCTACCAGCTCCTGTCCGGCGCCGTCGGCGTCCTCGCCGAGGCCCAGAAGCGTGACGCCGCGCTCGCAGTGTTCCTGGTGCAGGAGTTCGGGCCGGGCTACGACGAGCGCAAGGTCGCCAAGAACGCCCAGGTGCTCGAGTCGTTCGTCGACCAGCTGCCGGGCCCCGCGACCCCGCGGGTCACGACGCCGAGCGGCTGGCTCGCTGGGCCTTTCGCGTGCCCGGGGAACGGCTTCATCGAGCAGCCGGTGCCGCTGCTGGTGGGGAAGGTGCGGAGCCGCCGCCGCGTTCGGTGATGCTGTAGGCCGGATGCCACCTTGATGGGCGCGGGTCCGACGGGCGCATCCCGCTCGGGATCCAACAGCGACCAGCATCGATTGGAAGCCGATGCAGGAATCCAACAGGGGTTTCCTCGCATGGGCCAAATCCAACAATGTACGTCTATAGTTGGATCTCGTGGATATCGATCTCTTCGCGGGCAGTCCCATGGGACGCCTTGTCCCGATCTCGGGCACCGACGTCCGGACCCGGGAGCACTACCGCCATCACGCGTTCCTACCCGAGCCGTTGCCGCGGGAGATCGACCTCCCGCAGATCGCATGGACGGAGGTAGCTCGCGCCGAAGCCGCGCTCGGCCGGCTCGACCAGGCGGCTCGCCAGGTTCCGGAGCCCGCGCTGCTTCGCATGCCCGCGATCCGCCGCGAAGCGCAGAGCACCAGCGCGCTCGAGGGTACTTTCGCCCCGTTCGAGGAGGTGCTCGGCTCGGATCCGGCTGAACGCCAGCGCTTACCGGCCGAGATACGCGAGGTGCTGAACTACGTCGTCGCTGCGGATCACGCCTTTGAATGGGTGGTCTCGCGGCCGATCACGCTCGCCCTCGTTCAGGACCTCCAAGCGATCCTGGTAAAGGACACGGCCGGCGAGCACGGCGACGCCGGGCGACTGAGGGACCGCCAGGTGGTCATCGGCTCGCCGGGCTCCCCGATGGCCGCCGCACGGTTCGTGCCGCCGCCTCCGGGAGACCAGCTCCGCGCCGGGGTGGAGCGCTGGATCGAGTGGGTCGGGGACGGTACCGTGCGCCTCCCGCCCGTGGTCCGTGCGGCGATGGCGCACTACCAGTTCGAATGCCTCCATCCGTTCTCGGACGGGAACGGCCGGATCGGCCGGCTCCTCATCGTGGCGCAGCTTCTCCGCCAAGGCGCACTCGGCGAGCCGATCCTGGTCGTCTCGCCGTGGTTCGAGGCGCGGCGCGACGCTTACCAGGATGGGCTGCTCGAGCTCAGCGCATCCGGAGTCTGGGGCGCTTGGATCCGTTTCTTCGCCCAGGGCGTGGCCGCCGCAGCCGACGAGACCCGTGAGACCGTCGACCGGATGCTCGACTGGCGCGAGGGGGCGCTGCAGCGAGTCCGCCGGCACAAGGCTTCGGGACTCGCGGAGCGGGTCGCGGGTGAGCTCATCGGCGCCCCGTTCGTCGACGCCCGCGCCGTCGCCGACCGTCACGACGTCACGCACCAGGGCGCAATGAACGCGCTTCGCCGGCTCGCGGGCATCGGGCTCGTCGACGAGCGAAGGCGCGGCGGGCGGGTGGTGTTCGTCGCCGACGAGGTCGTCCGGCTGCTTGCGCCACCTGCTTCCGGCGCCTAGTTCCGCCCCGCCCCGACCTACAGGAGCCGTGCCCCTCGCGCCGCCGCTCGCGCGGCTACCGTCCGCGTATGCCCCGCTCCCGCGCCTGCGCCCGGTGAACGCCGCCGAGGTCCTCGACGGCATAGCGGCGCTGTCGGGCGCGCGGGACGCCGGCATCGACGGCAGCCGGCTTCTGGCCGGACAGGTGCTGCAGGGGACGGAGTTCGCGCGCGCCGACTCGGTCCAGGAGCGGACGCTGCGGAGGATCTGGAAGGAGCGCCGCGGCGGCGGCGCGACGCCGCTGGTCCTGTTCGCCGACGACCCCTCCACGGAGGAGACCCTTGTGGTCCTCGGCCCCCAGCCCGACGGGCCGCTGCGGCGCATCCGCGCCGACGCCCTGCTCGGCCTCGCCACCCGCACGGCCGAGCTGAGCGGGCTCGCGGCCCGTCGCCTCGTCGCGGAGGAGGTCGAGCGCCTCGACGCCGAGCGGATCGCCGGCCTGCGCGTCCAGGGCCTCGGGACCGAGCATCTCTACGGCCGCCGGCTTCCGGCCTCCCCCCGCTGGCAGGAGCTGCACGACGCCGCCGAGCACGCGAGCCGAACCGGCTGGCGCGAGCTGCTTACCGACCTGGGCTACGCGATCGAGTCGCTGCCGAAGGAGGGCTACCTCGCCCGCGGCTCCGGCGGCGTCCCCGTCGCGGTCGTGTTCCCGCGCGCGGAAGCGGCCCAGTTCGCCCGGCTCGACGCCGACGGGAAGCTCCCCGAGGGGGCGCTGATCAAGGCCTGCCGCGACCACGGCGCCGCGTGGGGGATCCTCGCCGCCGGGACCCGCCTGCGGCTGCTCGCGGCCGACGCGGAGGCGACCGGCTCGGCCACCCGCTACCTCGAGCTCGACGCGGCCGCGCTGGACGAGGCCCATCGCCCGCTGCTCGGCCTGCTCGCGCCCGGCTCGCTTGCGGACGGCGGGCTGCGGGAGCTGCTGGTCGAGGCGCGCGACCACGGCCAGGAGCTGCGCACGCGGCTGGACCGCACGCTGCGCCAGGACGTCCTCCCGGTCCTCGCCCGCGAGCTCGGCCGCTGGGCACGGGACAACGGCAAGGACCTCGCCGAGGACGCGACGCGCCGGGAGGTCGAGTCCGCCGCGCTGCTGTGGGTCTTCCGGGCGCTGTTCCTGCTCTACGCGGAGGGCGCCGGCTACCTGCCGATGACCAACCGCACCTACGCGGAGAAGAGCCTCACCCGGATCGCCGAGCGCGCGTGGGAGGAGCGCGAGCGCCGCGACCAGGCGACCGCGGCGCTGTGGGACGACCTCGCCGCGCTCGTGCGGCGGATGCGCGACGGCCAGCGCGCCTGGGATCTGCCCGCCTACAACGGCGACCTGTTCGCCCCGGGCGACGTGGACGGCGCCGCGCTGCTGGAGCGGGCGAGCGTCGCGGACGCCGCGCTCGCGCCCGCGCTGGTCGCGCTCGCCCGCGACCCCGACGACCCCGAGGTCGGCGTCGACTTCTCCGGCCTGGAGATCGGGCACCTGGGCTACGTCTACGAGGGCCTGCTCTCGCTGCGCCTGTCGGTCGCCGACCGCGACTACGTCTACGACGAGCGCCGCGACCGCTACCGCCCGCCGCAGGACGACGAGCAGCCGGACGTGGCCGGCGGCGACCTCGTGTGGATGACCGACGAGGGCGGCCGCAAGGGCGGGGGCGTCTACTACACGCGCACGGACCTGGTCCGCCACCTCGTCCGCGGCGCGGTCGGGCCGGCGTTCGACCGCCACCTCGCGGAGGTCGCCGAGCTCGCGGCGCGTGATCCGGCCGCGGCCGCGAGCCGCCTGTTCGAGTTCTACGTGCTCGACCCGGCCTGCGGCAGCGCCCACTTCCTCGTCGAGGTGGTGGACGAGCTGGCCGACAAGATCGCGACGCTGCTCGGCGAGCGCGCGCTGCCCGACGTCGCGCACGAGCTCGAGCGCCTGCGCGCCGGCGCCGGCGCGACGTTCGGGGCGGGCATCGAGGACACCGCGCTGCTCAAGCGCCTCGTGCTCAAGCGCTGCGTGTTCGGAGTCGACCTCTCGCCGCTCGGGACCGAGATCGCGAAGCTGTCGCTGTGGCTGGCGACGTTCGTGCCCGGCCTCTCGCTCGCCTACCTGGACCACAACGTCAAGCGCGGAAACGCGCTGATCGGCGTCGCGCGCCCCGAGGACGTAGCGCCGCCGCAGTCTGGCGACCAGATCTCGATGTTCGGGGAGGACGTCGTCGAGGCGATCGGCCGCGCGGCGCAGGCGGCGATGCGCGTGCGCGCGATGGCGGACCGCACGCCCGAGGAGTTCGCCGAGAGTCGCGAGGCCGACCGCGAGGCTAAGACGGAGGCGGCGGGCGCGGAGCGCGTGTTCGACCTCTGGACGGCGGAGGCGCTCGACCCCGACCTGGTGGGCGCCCGCGACGAGGTCCTGCGCGAGGGCCGCGGGCTGCTCGGCGGCCAGGACTCGCTGCTCGCCGGGCGCGCCGCCGCGCGCTGCGCGCAGGAGCACGTGCTGCACTGGCCGATCGCCTTCGCCGAGGTGTTCGCGCGCGAGCGGCCGGGTTTCGACGCAGTTGTGGGTAACCCTCCGTGGGAGGAGGTGACGGTCGAGGAGCTCGCGTTCTACGCGCGCTACCGGCCCGGCCTGCGCGGGCTGGCGCAGCGGGCGCGCGAGCGGGAGCTCGCGGGGCTGCTGCGCGAGCGCCCCGAGCTGCCCGAGCGCCTTGCCGCCGAGCAGGAGCGCCTGGCCGCACAGCGCGCGTTCTACGCGCGCGAGTACGAGGTGGCGGGCAGCGACCCGGACACCTACCGGCTCTTCTGCCGGCGCTACCGCGACCTGCTGCGCGAGCGCGGCGCGCTCGGCGTGGTGCTGCCGCGCACCGCGTTCACCGCGAAGGGCTCGCTCGGCTTCCGCGAGTGGCTGCTCGAGTCGGCGCGGCCGCGGCGGATGGACTTCCTGCTCAACGCGGGGCGCTGGGCGTTCGACAGCGAGCCTCGCTACTCGGTGGCGCTCCTCACCGCAGAACGCTTGGCTCCCGACGCCGACGCGTCGTTCGCCGTCGCCGGCGTCGCCGACAGCGCCGAGGCGTTCGCCCGCCAGGTCCGCTCGCCGGGGATCGAGCTGCGCCGCAGCGCGCTCGGCCGCCTGCTCGAGGTGCCGCTGCTGCCGAGCCAGGCCGTCGCGGACCTGCTCGCCAGGATGCGGCGGACGGACCCGTTCCCCTGGGGCGGCGGTCGATGGCGCTGCTTCGCGGTCCGCGAGCTCGACGAGACCAACGACAAGCACTTCTGGGAGCACGCGCGCGAGGGCCTGCCGCTGTGGAAGGGCGAGAGCTTCGACCAGTTCGACCCGACCGGCGCCGGCGCCCGGCGCGGCCCGGGCCGCGAGGAGGTGCTGGCGAAGGTGCGCAAGCCGCGGCCGGGTAGCGACTCGCTGCTGGCGCAGGAGGCCCCGCTGGCGCAGCGCCGCGACGCGGTCCTGCGCGAGCTCGACCGGGCGCGGGTGGCGTTCCGGGACGTGGCGCGAGCGACCGACTCCCGCACGATCAGGACCGCCCTCGTCCCGCCGCACGTCTTCCTCACCAACACGGCCCCGTACCTCGCGTTCCTCGAGGAGGACCCCCGCCGGCAGGCCGCCGCGCTGGGGGTGCTGAACAGCCTGGCGTTCGACTGGCAGGCGCGGCGCTTCGTGGAGCTGCACGTCAACTTCTTCATCCTCGAGGGCCTCACGGTTCCGCAGCTCCCCGACGAGCACCACGACGCGATCGTCTCCGCCGCGGCCCGCCTGTCCGTTCCCGACAAGCGCTTCGCCGACTTCGCCGCGGCGACCGGGGTCGACGTCGGCCCGCTCGGCGCCGATGAGCGCGACTCCCTGCGCGCCGAGATCGACGCCCGCGTGGCGCGGGCCTGGGGCCTGGGCGGCGACGACCTCGAGGTGATCTTCTCCGACTTCACGCTCGCCGCGGTCCCCCAGGCCTACCGCGACCGGGTCCGCGAGCGCTTCGCGGAGCTCGCCTGAGCAGCGCATGCCCAAGCCCTCGCTGCTCGACAACCGCGAGGCCGCCACCAGCCACGAGACCGGGCTGCGCTGGCTGGCCGCGCAGGACGGCGCGCATCCGCTCGCGGTCGCGACCGGCTACGTCGACCTCGCCGGCCTCGAGCTGCTCGCCGCGCTGACGGCCGGCCGGCCCGTGCGCCTGCTGATCGGCGCCGCCCCCGACGCGGGCCTCGGCGCGGCGACCGCACTGAAATCGTTCGAGGCGCACCTCGCCCGGCTCGCCGCGGAGCGCGACTTCTCCCGCTTCCCGCCCTCGCGCGCGCGGCGGCGGCTCGACGCCGTGGCGCGCTGGCTTGACTCCGGCGCCGAGCTCGCGGTGCGCCGCTACGTGCAGCGGTTCCTGCACGGCAAGGCCTACCTGCTCGGCAGCGAGCACGACCCGGTCGCCGGGATCGTCTCCTCCGCCAACCTCACCGGCGCCGGGATGGAGCGCAACCTCGAGCTCGGCCTCACCGACCACAACCCGCCCGTGGTCACGCTCGCGCTGCGCTGGTATGACGGCCTGTGGGCCGAGGCCACCGATTTCCGCGACGAGCTGCGCTCGCTGCTGTTCCCCGACCCCGGCTTCGTCGACCCGCAGACCGTCTACCTGCGCGCGCTGCTGGAGCTCCGCGAGCCCGAGGGCGACGATCCCGACCGCGCCAGCCGCCCGCGCGTCGAGCTCGCGCCCTTCCAGCGCGACGGCTACGAGCGCGCGCGGGCGATCGCGCGCCGCTACGGCGGCGTGATCTACGCCGACGGCGTCGGGACCGGCAAGACCGAGATCGGCCTCGCGTTCATCGAGGAGCGCACCAACGAGGATGGCGTCTACGCGCTCGTGATCGCGCCCGCGCAGCTCGCCGAGCGCTGGCGCGAGCGGATCGAGCGAGCGAAGCTCTCCGCGCGCGTGGTCTCCTTCCAGGAGCTCGCGGCCGACGAGCAGCTCGCGCCGGATGCCCCGAACGCCCACCGGGTGCTGCCCGAGCGCAAGGACGGCTACCGCCTGGTGATCGTCGACGAGGGTCACGCGCTGCGCAACCAGGACACGACCTGGTACCGCGCGATGGAGCGGCTGCTCGGCGGCTCGGAGAAGCAGCTCGTGCTGCTCAGCGCGACGCCGATCAACAACGGGCTGTGGGACCTCTACAACCTCGTGATGCTGTTCGCCCGCCACGACCGGGCGCTGACCGGGATCGGGATCGACTCGATCCGCGACCTGTTCCTGGACGCCGGCGCCAACGAGCGCGATCCGGAGGCGCTCAGCCCGGAGGCGCTGTTCCCGCTCGCCGACGCGGTCAGCGTGCGCCGCGACCGGTCCTTCATCGAGTCCGAGTACGCAGACCAGCAGTTCCCCGACGGGACGGCCGTGCGCTTCCCCGCTCCGCGGCTGACCACCGAGCGCTACGACCTCGACGCCGGCCACCCCGGGCTGGTCGAGGAGATCGCCGCGCTGATCGAGGCGCTGACGATGGCGCGCTACCGCCCGAGCGCGTACGAGATCGGCGGCGAGGAGAAGTCCGCCCAGGCGCAGCTCGGCGGCCTGCTTCAGTCAGGGCTGCTCAAGCGCTTCGAGTCGTGCTGGCGGGCGTGCCTGGAGACCGTCGAGAAGATGACCGCCGCGCACGACGCGTTTCTCGCCGGGTGGAGCGAGGGGCGCGTGCTGCGCGGCGAAGCCCTCGCCGCCGCGGCCGACGCCGGCGCTGCCGAGAGCGGAGCGGCGGCACGCATCGAGGAACTGCTGGAGGAGGAGGACGGGCGGGAGGACGTCGGCCGCGTAGACGACTTCGATCCGGTGTTCGCGCAGGACGTAGAGGGCGACCGCGCCCGCCTGGCGGCGATGCGCGACCTGCTGAGCGGCCTGCGGCCGCAGGACGACCCCAAGCTCGCGACCCTGCGGCGCGTGCTGGACGAGTGCCCGGCGCAGAAAGTCGCGGTCTTCGCGACCTACGCCGCCACCGTCCGCTACCTGGACGAGCACCTCGGAGCGGACCCGCGCGACCGCGAGCGGATCGTCGTGATCGGCAACGAGACGACGCCGGACCAGCGCACGGCATCGCTCGCGCGCTTCGCGCCGCACACGATCGTGCGGGAGGACTACGAGCCGCCCGACGGCGAGGTCGACCTGCTGATCTCGACCGACGTGCTCTCGGAGGGCCAGAACCTCCAGCAGGCGCAGGCGGTGGTCAGCTACGACATGCCGTGGAACCCGCAGCGCGTGGTGCAGCGCAACGGGCGCGTGATCCGCCTGCGCTCCGAGCACGACCGGGTACTGCTCACGACGATGTTGCCCGAGCCCGGCGAGCTCGAGCGCCTGCTGCGCCTCGAGCAGAAGATCCTCGCCAAGCTCCGGGCCGCGCAGGTCTACGGGATGGAGACCGAGGTCATCGAGGGCGCCGAGGACGGCGAGCTCCAGCAATACGCCGAGCGGCTTGCGGCCGGCGACGCGGAGCTGCTGGCCGCCGCCGAGGAGGAGTCCGGGGCGTTCGTCGGCGAGCAGCTACGGCGCCTGATCGACCGCGCTATCCACGAGGGGGAGATCGAGCGGATCAGCCGGTTGCCGTGGGGTGAGGGCGCGGCCTTCCGCCAGACGCCGGGCGGTCGCTCGCGAGGCCCCGCGGGCGTGTTCTTCGCTGTGCGCACGCGACCGATGCCCGACGACGAGCGCGGCTACCGCTACTGGCGCTACGTCGAGCTCGCGGGCGGGGCGCTCGAGTCGGGCGACCTGGAGATCCTGCGGCGGATCGACCCGGCCGGCGGCGAGGCGCTGTCCTCCGAGGAGCTGGACGTCGACCTCGAGCCCCTGTGGGAGCGGGCGGCGGCGGACATCGTCGAGAAGCACAACGAGCGGGTGGACTTCCGCGCCTCCGAGGACCCGGTGGGGCCGAAGCAGCGCTGGGCGCTGGAGGTGCTGCGCGACCCGGCGGTGTCCCTCCCGCCGGGGGCCGAGCGCGCCGAGGAGGCGCTGTCGGTCGGGCGCAGCTCGGCGGTGCGCCGCGCGCTCGGGGAGATCCAGGACCGCATCGAGTCGGCAACGATCACCCTCGACGAGGCCGCGACCGAGATCGTCGCCGTCGTGGAGGACTACGGCCTGCGCGGCATCGACCCGCCGCCCCAGCCGGAGAAGGTCGGGGTGGAGGATCTGGGGGTGGTGTGCTGGATGGCGGTGGTGGGGGCGTAGGTCGCGGCCGTTTGCCGGACCGTGTTTGTCCGAAGCGGGCGGCAATTCCGCGCGCTCTCGCCCAGGCCGAGAGCGTCTTGAGGTGACGATCATCGACGCGCGCTCGGTGGCAGGCACCGACGCGCGTCGCGCTAGGCCGCCAGGCCGAGCAATTCGGCAAGTGACCCGCCCTGCGACTCGACCGCGCGTAGGCGCTCTCCGTCGATTACCTGAACCGATTTGCGCTGCTGCCCGTCGATAAGCGCGTTGGCATACTCGCCGAGCCGCAGGAGGATGCGCTCGGTGCCGGCCACAATTAGAACGTGATTGGATCGTTTGAAGCTCATCACGCGGCGTGCGAGTACCACCGTGCGGCTGTCCCGGCCAGCGTTCGCCATGCCTTCGATGCTGACGACTACCTCTACGTCCTTGTATCCCGCGTGGGGGACTAGCGCAACCGTCCGGAGCCCGAGTTCGCGGGCGATCCGCTTGCCCCATGTGGCGTCGTCGACCCACTCGGCTCGGTGGGTGAGCAGATCCTCGATTTCGAGGGGTGTCGGTCGCCCCTCATCCAGCAGCGCCTCGGCCAGATCGGCTGAGAGGGGGCCTGGGCCGAAGAGCCTGGCTTCTCTGCCGCGCTTGAGGAACGGCTGCCAGTCGTACACGTACTCGGTCCACGGCATTTCGCTGTGCAGGGCAACGTAGGCGAGCCCGGCGGCGAGTTGGCGGGTGTCGTCGGAAATGTCCGCGAGAACCGTGGCGCGCAGTTCGTTGTCGGCGACATCGAGAAGCCCCTTCCGCCCCGCTGCTCCTAGCAGCGCCGACCAGACCTCCTCAAGCAGGTCGGGCATTACGCCGTCATCGAGCGCCTCCCCGAGCCAGATCAGCGTGAGCAGCTCGATGAGCGCGGTGTAGTTGACGGCCGGCGCGTCAGATGCGACCCAGGCGTGGCGAGGATCCGCGAGCGCCCTGGACCAACGGCGAATGAGGTTGCGGGCGCGTAGTCGCTGGCGCGCGCTGAACGACCACATGTGGCCCGTCGGCTCGCCCGGATGGGTACTAGTCTCGCCCCGCACGATGCGCAGCCGGCGCTCGTGTGGCGCGGCGTTGAACATGGCCTCGATTTCGCGTAGGAGCAGGTCGACGCTGGCGAGCGTGTGCCCGCCACTCAGCGGCCGGTAGGTCTGGCTGCGCGTGTCATAGGTCAGCTCGTCGCGGACGTATCGCTCCCAGAAGTCGGTGTCGTCCTGGTCATGTTGTTGCTCTTGTGCGTTGTTGGCCCGCCTGACGGCGGGCGTGTCGTCAAGGTCGAACACGAAGTGCTGATGCGCCCACGAGAGCAGCGCGACGAGATCTGAGCGCCCGTCTTCATCAGCGATCTCGGCTGGCCGGTCAGCGGCGCCACCGCGTTCGCCCAGCATCTCCTCAAGCGCGGTCGGGTCATCCACAACGACGCGGTTTGAGCAGATCTCCCCGACCGCGTCGACAAGCCAGACGATCGGCCGCAGGTTGCCTTCGCCCAGTGGGTCGACGGTTCGCCCGTCGCCGGTGAGCGCCATCGGCTCGTTCTGGCCCTCCCACGCAACCGCGAGCTGATCGATCGCGGCGGCGTCGGAAAAGGCTCGTAGGTGGCCGTCAGGGCTCATCTCGATACTGAGCAGCCGGACGGGGAACGCGTGCGTCGACGACGCGTCGGCCTCGTAGCCGATCGCCTCCACCGCATCAAGGTCGGAGAGTTCGAGCGTCGTTGCCGGCGGTCGGAAGGCGGCGCGGACATCGCTGGGCGAGCCGCGGCGAAGGACGGCCACCTCGCAGTTGCCGTATGAGCCCGGATTCGTGTACGTCGAGGTGAGTGCGGCGCGGGAGAGGTTGGGCGATCCGCACAGCAGCATGCCGGCGCCGTCATCACCGATGACGCCGATGAGCTTTGCGTGCACGAACTGCTCGGGCTCGAAACGTCGTACGATCACGTCGCACTCGGCCGCTTCCAGCACCCGGCGCAGCGATCCGCCGTTGACGTTGGTGCGGGCGCCGAGGTACAGATGCAGCGATCGCGAGGGGGCGAGGCGGCCGATAAGTTTGCCGAGGGCCTGAGCGTGCTCGTCGAAGTATGGGGCGCTGACATGCAGCTCGCGGACGCCGGACGACACCGCGGTCTCGAGGGCCACGATCAACGGCTCGCTGGCATTGGTGCGGAACTCGGCTGAGCTCCGTGCGCCGGACAGGCCCGACATGATTGTGCGCAGATGGTCGTAGCGGCGGTGGAGCTGGCCGTCGTGACGGGCGCTTACGAGTTCGCCAATCCAACTCGCCCATGTGTGGATGACTCCGACGTGGTCTTCGTTGGTCGCATCGTAGGTGCAGAACACCTCGCGCCCGCGATCGAGCCCAGGCCGCGTCAGATTGCCCGAGCCGATCAGCAACAGCGTCCGCCGGCGGCTGCTCACGAAGTAGGTCTTCGGATGAAAGCGCCCCCCGCTGGCGGTTTGGGCCCCGCGCAGCAGGTACCGACGGTTGGCGCTGTTGGCGACATGGACGTCGACTTCGCCCAGCCCAGCGAGTGTATCGGTGAGATTCCCCTCGTCGGCGAGGACAACGGCGTTGAGCGGTTGATGTCCCAGCCGTCGTAGCAGGAACTGGTCGAACAGCTTAAGGTCGAACTGGTACGTCGTCGCCCAGAACGTGTGGACGTCGCGGCTGAAGAGGTCGACCGGCTTCACGCCCGGAACACGGCTTCGATTACACTCATGCCGTCCACGGCAACGCGTGGTGTGTCGGTGTCGGCGCGAGTCCACCAGCCGAGGTCATAGGCGATGCCGGCGAGGGCCTGACGGCGCAAACCCGACGCCTGGAATCGCCACACGCCGTTATCGACGAAGCGCAGTCGACCTTCCTCCCAAGAGAAGCGGAACGTCGACTCGGGCAGCTTGCTCATCGCGACCGTGTCGTGCGCTCGAACGATGAAGGTGTCGATCACCCACTGCATCAGAGAACCAACCGTCTGTCCCGTCTGAGCCTGCTGCCGTCTGAGCATCCTGATCATTCGCAGCAGGCCGGGCTGATGGTCGCCGTCGACACGCGCAACCCTCAACCACGCGGTGCTCGCGTCATCCCGTTCGGGGACGCGGCGCGTCAGTCCTAGGAGAACGGCCAGCCCGGACATGGCGGAGTCGGCGTCGATCGCCAGGTCGCAAGCCGACTGCCAGCTCAGCTCGGCGCATGCCCTAGCGATTTGGTCGACCCATGCGGCAATCGGATCATCGGGGGCTGCGGTGAGGTTGATGCCGTTGATCTCTAGCGTGGCGTCAGCGACGAGGCGTTGGCGGATGAGCGCTCGCAGCTCAGGTCGGGTCAGCCCGGCGAAGGGCTGGACCTGAAGCCCCGTACGACAGAAGTCGAGCCAGATCACCGACAATGCGTCCTGGAGGCTGTCGCGCATCGCCGCTGCCGCCCACTGCGCGATGCTCGACGCGCGTGCCCCGCTGCCTCGAGGGTCGTGATCGAACGCATCGATCACGGCGTTGCGGAAGCTGCCGTCCGCATCGGCGACGTCCGGCGTCGACCGCATGAGATCCAAAAGTAACGCGAACGCGCGCCGGCGCTGTTCGGTGGGTTCGTCGCGCTCGGGCGCGGGCGAGCTGAGGAGGACATCGCGGATGGCCTGCCGCTCCTCGGGATACTCGTGTAGCCGGCATAGGCACGCGACCTGGCTGAGTTCTTTCAGGACGTCGGCCGGGATCGGATCGACGCCGTGCATCCAGTCGCGATACCACCGGGTACCGTCGATCGCACTTTCGAACGCGTCCGCGAGGCGCTGCGCACGAGCAGGCGGCGCCAACAGGTCGACCGGCGTCGGCTCATCCTTCACGTAGCCATGACCGGCCGGGACAACGATTCCGAGTTCCTCCATCGGGCTGCGGTAGTAGAGCCCGTAGCCGCCGAGGGTGCTCTTCACCGACAATTGGCGTGGATAGTTCGCCGGCGCCTGGGCTACGAGGGGGCTCACAACTCGATTGCCGATCGCTCCGTCACCTCCGCAGTGAGTACAGAGGTTGGCCGCTGCGCCGAGCTCGAACTCGCGGTGTCGGATGAAGTCGTCGAGTCCCTGGTTCGTTGCGCGGCCAGCGTTCTGCTCATAGCGACGGAGCAGGAATGCGTAGATCGAGAAGTAACGCGCGCGGCGAGAGAGAGCCAGCACTCCCGGCAGCAACGCCGGAAGGATCCGATCTGTGGTGATCGTCTGGATACCCAGCGGGTCCTGCCCGGCTATCTCGCGGAGTCCAGGCTCCACCCACTCGCACAGCGGCTCGTCGGGCGTGGGCACAGAGACCAGACTCATCGCTCGGTCTCACCAGGTCGCCGTGTCATCACGCGGCCAGGTCCGCCCTCGCGATGGTCGTGACCGATCTGAGGCACCAGCGGCCGCCTTTCCGCCGAAGATGGTAGATCGTCCGGGCCGAAGATCCGTCCTCGCAGACCCAGACATCCGCTCCGTTCTGCCCTCGGCGGTCAATACGCCTCCCAGTGATCACGAACACTTCCTTTCGTCATGGGCGCGCTGTCCCGTCGCCGCGATTCCTTCGGCCGCCGGCCCGCTCAACGCCGGTCGGCGTCGCGTGCGGCGAGGATCGACTCGGTGGTCACCCGTGTGGACCGGGCGCCCGCCCGCTCCGGCGCCGCCGCCCCGCTCGCCGGATCCACCAGGATCTTCGCGTGGGCCTCCGGGTCGGCGAGGGCGCCGAACGCGGCGTCGACGCCGGCCAGGCCGACCTCGCCGGTGATCAGCGGGCGGGGGTCGGCCTTGCCCTCGGCGAGCATGTGCAGGGTGTCGCGGAACTCGAGCGGGGTGTAGCCGAAGGCGAAGCGCAGGTCGACCTCCTTCATGATCGCCAGCGCCGGGGTCAGGCGGTCCTCGCCGACGCACACGCCGACCACGACGATCCGCGAGAGCAGCGGCGCCTGCTCGACGATCTGCTCGATCACGCCGGGGACGCCGACGCACTCGAAGATCACGGGCGCCTTGGGGGCGAAGCCGAGCCGGTCGGCGACTCCCCAGGCGCGCCAGGCGCCCGGCACGCGGCTCGCCTTCTCGGCCGCGCCGACCATCAGGTCCAGGCCGGCGGGCAGGTCGGCGAGGTGGCGCTTCTCGCCCGCGGCGGCGTAGGGCGAGCGCTCGCGCGGGTCGACCACGACGTCCGCGCCGCAGCGCGAGGCCAGCGCGCGGCGCCCGGGGGAGAAGTCGGCGGCGACGACCGTCCGCACGCCGCGCGCCTTGAGCATCAGGATGACGCCGAGGCCGATCGGGCCGCAGCCGATCACGATCGCGACGTCGCGGCGGCCGACCTCGCCGCGGCGCACCGCGTGCCAGGCGACCGCGAGCGGCTCGGTCAGGGCGGCGACGTCGGGCGGCAACCCGTTGGGCACCGGGAAGGTCAGCGACTCCTCGACGACCACCTGCTCGGCGTAGGCGCCGGGCGCGTGCGCCGAGAGCCCCAGGCCGTCGACGCCCTCGGGGCTGCGCAGCAGCGGCAGCGCGACGACGGGCGTGCCCGCGGGCAGGCGGCGGCGGGTGCTCGGCCCGTACTCCTCGATCTCGCCGCTGAACTCGTGCCCGAAGACGACCGGCTCGTGCGAGCGGGCGCTGCGCTCGTAGCCGATGCGGGCGGTCGTCTCGGCCCAGTCGTCGGCGCCGTGGCGGGCGTGGAGGTCCGAGCCGCAGATCCCGCAGCGCAGCGTGCGCAGGCGCACCTGGCCGCTGCCCGGCCGCGGCTCGGGGAGGTCCTCGACCGTGAACTCGGCGTTCTGGCAGACGGCCGCCTTCACGCGCCCGAGTCTCCCACACGGCCGCGCGGGCGGCCGCGCGATCGCGCTACCCGTCCAGCCCCGCGGCGAAGCCGATCCCGGCGCCGGGCACGGCGGTGTCCTCCCAGCCCTCGACGCGCGCGTAGAGGTCCGCAAGCGACGCGCCGCCGCCGGCGGGCCCCGGCCGGCCGCGCTCGGCGAGCCAGCCGGCGGCCTCGGCGGAGCCGAACGTCGCGAACTCCACGCGCGCGGCGCAGCGGCCCGGCCGGGTGACCGCGGGGTGCAGCGCGCCGCTCTCCTCGTTGGTCGTGACGAGCACGAGCGCGCGGGCGTCCTGGCCGAGCAGGCCGTCCGCCGCGTTCAGCAGTCGCGACAGGCCCTGCCCCGTCTTGCTGCGCGCGTCGACGCCGAGCAGCTCGCCGCTGTCCTCGAGCACGATCAGGCGCCAGCGCGGCTTGCGGCGCGAGCGTCCGCGCCCGGCGCCCGCCGCCACCCGCCCGGGGCGGGCCCCGAGCACGGCGGTCAGGTAGCCGGGGCTGCCGCCGAGCAGCCGCTCCGGGTCGGTCACGTAGTGGATGTCGCACCAGCGCCGCCACTCCCACGCGAGCGCGCGGATCGCGAACGTCTTGCCGGTACCCGGCGGGCCGTGCCAGAGCAGGAGCTTGCCGCCCGAGCCCGGGCGGAAGCCGGTGACCAGGCGCTCGAGGGCGTCGCGCGTCGCGCCCGGGTAGTTCGCGGCGACGTCGCGCCAGCGGACGGTGTCGAGCGCGCGAGGTGCGGAGGACGGGCCCTCGAAGCCGCCCTCGGACCAGAAGCGGACGATCGCCGAGCGGCGGCGGCTGCGCGGCGTGCGCTCGGGAAGCAGTTCGCGCAGCCGGGCCTCGGCCGCGTCGAGCTCCTCGAGCGTGGACGCGGCGATGCGGGCCCTCACCCCGGAGTCGGAGAACAGCAGGTGGGCGACGGCGCCGTCGCCGACGCGGACCAGGCCCTCGCGCCCGCCGCCGTGCTCGTAGTGGGCCGACGCGAGCAGCTCCGCGCCGAGGTCGGAGGCCTCGTGGCGGGCGGTCGGCCACCACGCGCCGCGCATGTGGGCGAGGCGCTCGCGCGCGGCGAGGTCGAGGAAGCGGGCGTCGACGACGTGCAGGTAGTCGGCGCCCGCGAGGGCGCTGAAGGAAGGCGGGGTTGAGTTGTTCATGCCGGACGGGTCGCGCGGGGAGCGCCGTTCCTGACGCCGGCCGCCTGTCAGACGCGCGCCGCGCGGCGCGACCCCTCATGTGTGAGAAGCCAGACCGAGCCCTCCACCCTGCCGGCCGCCTCCGGGCGACCCGCCCACCTGAGCATCGACCCGGCGCGCGACGTCCTCGAGGTCGTCGAGTTCGGCGCGGTCTGGGACGGCCAGCCGGCGGCGCTGGCTCGCGGCATCGCGGCCGAGGAGCGCATCGGCTTCCTGCTGGAAGAGCCCGCGGGGTCGGTGATCGGGTTCGCGGCGCTCGAGCCGCACGCGATCGACCTGGACGCGCTCGACGCCGCCGAGGTCTGGGACGGGCCGCGCTTCGCCGTGCCGGCGCTGGGCCTCGACGACGCCTGCGCGGGCGAGATCCTGCTGGCGGTCCAGGGCCGCTACGACCCGGGCGAGCCGACGGTCGACGCGATGTACTTCGGGCTTGCGGTGGCCGCGCAGCACGACGATGAGACCGACGCGGAGACGGTCGCCGAGCTGTACCGCATGGCGCTCGAGGCCGGCCAGCAGCGCGCGCGCTTCGCGCTCGGATACGTGCTGCTCGAGGCGGGCCGCCCGCGCGACGCCTACGACCACCTGCGCCGCTACGCCGAGCAGGCGCCGAGCAACTCGTGGGCCTGGCGCTGGCTCGGCGCGGCCGCCGAGGCGATCGGCGAGGTCAAGGAGGCGCTGCGCGCCTACAAGCGCGCCGAGCTCTGCCAGGCGCGGGGCTCCTTCGAGACCGACGCGGCCGAGCTCGCGGCGGCGCTGCGCGAGCGGCGGCGCGGAAGCTGAGCCGGCGGCGCCGCCGGACGCCGGGATCAGGGCACGCCGCGCTAAGCGAACGGCCGCCCGCCGACCAGCGCGCGCACCGCGCGGCACCAGTCGAGGTAGGCCGCCGAGGGCTCCGGCGATCCGCCGGACGGGGGGTAGGCGCCGGCGCCCCGCGACTGCGCCGTGCGTCCGTCCCAGGAGATCTCGAGCGACCAGGACTGGCGCGGCGCGTCCTCGCCCGGCCGCGGCTCCCCGAAGTCGCGCTCCCAGGACCAGACGTCGATGCGGTCCAGGGCCGCGGCGAACTCGGCCCACGCCTCGGCGTCGGGGTGGATGTCGATGGCGATCGGGGGATGGTCGTCGCCCGGCGGCGGCCGGTCGACCTCGAAGCCGTAGTGCAGCACGCCGTCGTCCCCGAGGCTGATCGTGAAGCACGGGCCGCGCGCGTGGCGCGACTCGGCCCGTAGTCGCTGCGGCCGGCCTGGGGTGTCGGGGCGGGGCATGCCACGAGGGTCGCCCCGGCGCGGCCGGCCCTGACACCGGCGGCCGAGCGTCCCGTCCCGGGTGGCGCCTCCATGGCGGGCATAGGCCGGGACGGGTTGTCCGGCAACTACGCCGCCGCGTGCTCGAACTCGCCGAAGCGGATCTCCAGACGCGCGGGGTCGGGTCGCTCCACCCGGCGGCGCGGCAGGACGATCCCCTCGCCGTGGCGCTCCTGCAGCCCGGCGCGCAGCATCGGGCCGTCGACCTCCTCGAGCAGCCGGTGCGCGATGTGCACGACGCCCTCGGGGTCGATGCCCATCAGGTTGCGGTCGTAGGCGAGGTGGTGGATCGCGCACAGCGCGATGCCGTTGACGACCACCGGCTGCCCGAGCGCGTGGCGGTCGCCGAGGATGTGCGCCGCCTGGAGCAGGTCGGCCTCGCGCAGGCGGCAGACGGCGCAGCGATTCCCGTAGGCGCGCATGACCCGGACGCGGAAGCGCGGCTGGTGCAGGCGGATGCGGGCCTCCCGGGTCGCGTAGCGGCGGACCTCCTCCGGCGCCGGCTCCCCGTCGGGGATCAGGTCGGCGACCGGCAGGCCGGCCTGGAGCTCGACGACGCGCCGCACCGGATCGTCGGCCGCCACGAAGACGGGCGCGAGCGGGGTGTACATGCCGGGGAACTGCCCGACGAACCAGATCAGCGGGACCTGCGCCTCGTGCGCGGCGCGCAGCGCGGCGTTGTCGCGCGCGGCCGCGGCCCGGGCCGCCGAGGTGTCGGTGCGCGCGTCGCGGTAGTGGTAGGTGAAGGCGTCGCCGGCGGGATCGACGTCGTCGTCGTAGGGGGCCGGCTTGCCGGGCGCCGGCGGCGCGGTGACGATGGCGAGCGCGGCCGGCCCGCGGAGCTCGCCCGGGCGGTAGATCCCGCTGAAGAAGGAGCCGTAGCTGCGCCGCCCGCCGGCGAACGGGAAGCCCTGCTTGAGCACGGGGAGCGGAACCAGCTCCTGGTGGCGCGCCGACAGCGCCCGCACGTGCTCGATCGCCGCGAGGCGCAGCGCGTGGTCGGGATCGTGCGGGCTCACGCGCCGGCCGCCTCCGGCGGCGCGACGATCACGCAGTGGCTCTTCGCGCGCGAGATGCCCGTGTAGAGGAGCTGCGCCTGGCGCTCGGGGAAGCGCATGTCCTCGAGCTCGCAGAGGATCACCACGGGCGACTCGAGGCCCTTGAAGCCGCGGATCGAGGAGAGCTGGATCCGGTTGCCGTGCGCGCCGCGCTCGCGGACGAACTCGTAGCGGCCGCCGGCCTGCCCGGGGATCGCCGAGTTGTCGTAGCCGTGCTCGGAGAGGACGACCACGTCCTGCGGCGCGACGCCCTCCCGCCCGCACAGCCGCTCGACCACGGCGGCGACGGTGGCGGGACCGTCGCCGGTGTGGATCAGCTCGACCTCGCGCCCCTCCGGCCCGCGCACCGACGGCTCTACCTCGCCCCGGTAGTAGCGCCGCACCCACTCGTGGATGCGCCGGGTGTTGCGGCAGTTGACCGACAGCTCGAAGTGCGCGTACCCGGACGGCACCTCCAGCCGCGCGTCGTAGACCTCCTGGTTGTCGTCGAGGAACAGCCAGACCGGGGAGGCCTCCGGGTCCGTCAGCAGGCAGGCCAGCGCATCCAGCCATTCCGTGTGGAGGTCCTGGGCCTCGTCCACGAACAGCGCGTCGTAGCGGACGTCCAGTTTCGCCGCCGCCTCCACCAGCGCGGCCGGGAGCTCGGTCCGGAAGAACTCCGGCGGCGCCTCGCCCGCCGGGTACTCGGGCACCGGCACCTTCGCCCGGCCCGCGAGACTGCGGCACAGCCCGTGGAACGTGTGGAACTCGACGCCCTCCCGGGCGGCCGCCGGGCCGCGCCGGAGCTCGTCGCGCAGCGCGCGGTTGAAGCACACGAAGAGCACGTTCGCGCCGTCGCGTGCGAGGCGGCGAGCGTGCTCGACCGCGATCATCGTCTTGCCCGACCCCGCGCAGCCGCGGATCGCGACCCGCCGGTTCGCTGCGAGCCCGCGCAGCACCAGCGACTGCTCGTTGGTGAGCTCGACCAGCGCGGCCTCCTCCTCGGCGATCGCCGCCGAGAGCGGGCTCGCGATGACCACGTTGGGCGCCAGCAGCTCACGCAGCATCTCCATCCCCTCCTCGCCCGGCGCCCGGCGCCGGTCACGGGAGCCGCGGTGGTGGGCGGTGACCCGCTCGACGGCCGCGGGGAGGTCGCCCATGTCCGAGCGGTCGACGATCAGCTCGCGCGGCGCGTTGAGGCCCGGGCCGAGCGCGTGGACCGTCGCGAACGGGAACGCGACGGCGTGGCCCATGAGCAGGTCATCGCCCCGGATTCCGCTCCCGGCCGCCGAGATCAGCCGCTTGAGCGCGTGGCGCTGGCCCTTGGCCTGCTCGAACGGGTCGCGCATCCGCTCGGCCGGCCCGTCGCGGCGGGTGCGGTACCACGCCCCGTCGCGGCACTCCACGCCGCCGCCCTTGACCTCTAGGCAGAAGATCCCGACCTCCGGGTGGGCGAGCACGAAATCGATCTCGCCGTCGCGGGTGCCGGTCGCGTGGGCGCGCTCGGTGAAGCCCGTCCCGTGGAACGCCTCCCAGGGCTCCGGCAGCCGGTCGCGGATCGCGTCGAAGACCGCGCGCTCGGCGCCGCTCTCCGGCTCGTCGCCGTCGAGGTCGGGCGGGTGCATGCGGGCCACGGCCGGGCTTCTACCGGGTCGGCGGCGGCGCGCGCAACGTCACATGGGCCTCAGGGCAGCTCGCACGAGTCGCGGATTAGGTCGGCCGCGTCCACGGCGCAGGTGTCTGTCCCGAGATCGCCGAAGTTGCTGTCGCGGCCCGGGCCGCCGTCGAGCTGGTCGTCTCCCATGCCGCCGTGCAACGTGTCGTTCCCCCGGTCGCCCCAGAGCGCGGGATCGTCGCCACCCCGACCGTCGATCGTGTCGTGGCCCCAGAAGCCGTTTATCCGGTTGGGAGCATCGTCCCCGCTGAGCGTGTCGTCCCGCGGCGAGCCGATCATGTCGGAGACGTCCACGATGGAATCGTCTCCTTCGCCGGTGGCCGTGCCCGCGGCCAGGTCGACCTGGACGGGGGACGGTTGGAACAGGTACACGACGCTGTCCTCGCCGGGTCCTCCGTCGATGACGTCGTTCCCCGGTCCCCCCGAGAGCGCATCGTAGGCCGCATGGCCGTACAGGCGGTCGTCGCCCTCGCCACCTCCAATCCAGTCATAGCCGTCGCCGCCGACGAGTTCGTCGGCACCGCCGTAGCCCTGGATCACGTCGCCGCAGATCGACGGGTTCGACGACGCCGTGCATGGTGCGCTGCAGTAGCCCGGGGCGCAGGTGCCGTCCTCGCTGCCGCGCAGCACGTTGGGTCCGTCGTCGCCCAGTAGAAAGTCCGTCTGGGGCGAGCCCGTGGCGTTCTCGATCGATGCGAGGTAGTCGTCGTCCCCGACCAGCGTCCGCTGGGTGGCAAGGTTGACGTAGACGCCGGGGTGTGGCGCGTCCGGGTAGGTCACGGTGTCCGAACCGCTGTCGCCCTGTAGATGATCCGAGCCGGCCCCGCCGTTCAGGGTGTCGTCGCCGCCGGCGCCGCACAGGAGATCGTTGCCGCCGGTTCCTGTCAGATGGTCGTTGCCCGGTCCGCCGAGCCTCGTGCATATCCGTGTGTCCGACGTGGCAGTGTCGTTGCCGCTGTCGGGATCGGGAGCGCCCGATGCGACTGTCGCCTGGTCGCGCGCCGCGAGCGACCACGCTTCCCCGCGAGCTGTCACGCGCAGCACCCGGTCCGATGCTCCCGCCGGGACGCGCTCCAGCCGCCAGGTCACCCGTCGCGTTTCCGGGTCGTACGCGCCGCCATCGCTTGCCGAAACGAACTTTACGCCGGCGGGCAACGTGTCGGTGACCGTTACGGCGTAGGCGGTCGCCGGGCCGTTGCTTCCCACCGCCACCGCATAGTCCAACGAGTCGCCCACCTGAGCGTCACCCTGGGCGGAGATCGAAACGTGCAGGTCGGCGTCGATCGTGCCGTATACCTCGCTGCCGGCTGTCGCACGCATGGCCCCGTCGTGGTCCAGGAAGAAGCCGCCGGCGACGAGCACCCGGCCATCGGGCAGGGACGCGACCGCCGGGGTCGAGCGTTGCGAGTGGAGCGGCGGCGCGGCTGTCCACGAGTCCCGCGACGGGTCGTACTCGACGACATCGGTCAGGGAGCCGGACTGGGCGGTGCCGCCGACCACGAGCGGATTGCCGTTCGGGAGCAGGACGGCTGCGTGGCGGTTGCGCTGCTGACCGGGAAGCGGGGCGGCGGCGGCCCAACTCCCGGAAGAGGGGCTGAATATCTCCGAGGCGGTCATGCGCGCGCCACCGTGGGTCTCGCCCCCGGGCGCGAGCACCCGCCCGTCCGGGAGCAGCACGGCCGGATAGGACGCGCGGGCCGTGGCCATGCTTCCGGTTGGCGCCCAGGTGCCGGTAGCCGGGTCGAACAGCTCGGCTTGGCTCAGGAACCCGTTGGCATACCCGCCCGCCACCAGGACCCTGCCGTCGGCGAGCGTGGTAGAGCCCGCGTTGTAGCGCGCCGATGTCATGCTTGCGGTCGCGGCCCACGAGCCGGTCGAGGGGTCGTAGATCTCGGCCGTCGGCGTGGCTGCCGAAGGCACGAAGAGGGTCGCCCCGCCGGCGAACAGGACGCGTCCGTCCGGCAGCAGCGCCGCCGATGGAAGAAAGCGGGGGACTGCCAGCGGCGCGGTCGAGGACCACGTCTCGGTGGCCGGGTCGTAGATCTCGGCCGAGCGCAGCGACGCCGTGCCGTCGGCTCCCCCCGCGACCAGCACGCGGCCGTCGTTCAACCGGACGGCCTGATGGCCCGTCCGCGCGGTCGACATGCCCGCGGTGGGCCTCCAGGTGTCGGTCACCGGGTCGAACAGCTCGGCGGTCTTCACGGGGTTGAACTCGCTCGACTCGCCGCCCACCACGAGCACGCGCCCGTCGGAGAGCACGGTGGCGCTCGCCCCCCAGGTCGCGACAGCGGGTCCCGTGAGGGCAGTCCAGCCCTCGGTCGCCTCCGCGGGCGCCGGGGCCGCGAAGCAGAGCGCGCTTGCGATTGCCAGCGCCGGCAACCAGCGGTGGGAACGCAAGCGGCGAGTAGCGGGGTGTCCGGGTCTGTCCACGTCGGCTCCGATCGTCTCGTACGTCGCAGCCGACATCCTGAGCAGCGCCCGCGACTTCCCCCGACCCGATCCAAACACAGGGGAACGCGGCGCGTCAAGTTGCCGCGCCGGCGCCTGGCTGCCCGCAAGCGTGGCGAGAACGGCGCCCGCGCCGGCCGCTCAGGCCGGTGCCGGCGCACGCGTGCCGCGGTGGCGCGCGTAGGTCTCGGCGACCCACTCGCCGCCCGGGCGGGCGGAGAGCTCCTCGCGCAGCTCGAGCACGGGCGCGGCGAGCCGCGACGGGGCGTACGGGCGGCCGGGCGGCGCGAGCAGCGGGGTGAACAGCGCGGCGGCTGTGAGGTCGGCGACCGAGAACGCGTCGCCGGCGAGATGGCCGGACGGGCCGAGCTCGGCCTCGACCGTGTCCATCGCCTCGACGACCTGCTTGCGGGCGAGCGCGGCGGTGGCGTCGTCGATGCCGTAGTCGCGGCGCACGAGTGTGCTCGCGACCGGCGCGGACGCGCGCAGCAGGCGCTCGCGGACCGGGCTCGGCCGCGTGAAGAGCGCGGCGACGGTGGCGTCGTGGTCGGGCAGGGTGTGGTGCCACGTGAAGCAGCGCAGCGCCGGTCCGAGCGCCTCGTCGAAATGCTCCTCGAGCCCGAGCGCCCGCGCGCGCTCGTCGGGGTCGGAGGGATAGAGCGGCGGATCGGGCCGGTGGCGCTCGAGCGCCGCGATGATCGCCGTGGAGTCGCCGATGTTGCGCCCGTCGAGCCGCATCACGGGCAGGCGCCGCTGCGCGCCGCGCGTGAGCCACGCCGCGGAGAGCCCGTGCAGGCCGGGCATCGGCGTGCGCAGCTCGTAGGGGAGCCGCTTGAAGTCAAGCGCCCAGCGCGCCTTCTCGCTGTAGTGCGAGAGCTCTATGTGCCACAGGACGAGGTCCACGCCGCTCGCTCGTGCGCCAACCGCGCAGCCTACGCCGCATCGGCGACGACGACCCGGGAGACGTCGCCCGGGCGCGCGATCCGATGGCTCCGGATGAGCTACACGCCCGGGATCCGCAGTGTCACGTTCGGCTCTCCTCGAGGAGCGCCTGCATGCGGCGGCAGCTTATGCCCGGCGGCCCGGATCCTCGGCCGCGGCAGCCCCCCCGCCACGGCCGGGTAGTTTCTGCGGACGGCGGCTCGCCCGCCCCGGGGTACCGTCGCGGGATGGGCGCCCCGCTCGATCCGCTGGACGCGACCTTCCTCGAGTTGGAGGACGCCGATGAGGGCTCGCACATGCACATCGGGTCGGCGGCGATCTTCGACCCGCGGCCGGGCGGCGACAGCCCCGGGATCGGCGAGGTGCGCGATCTCCTGCGCCGTCGCCTCGGGCGGCTGCCGCGCTTCTCCACCACGCTGTCGGAGCCGCACACCGGCGGCCTGCGCTGGCCGACCTGGGAGCCGGGCGACCCGGAGGCCGAGCTCGAGTCCCACGTGCGGCACGCCACGCTGCCGGCGCCCGGCGGCGACGCGGCGCTGCTCGAGTGGCTCGGCGACCACTGGTCCCACCGGCTGGACCGCCGGATGCCGCTGTGGGAGATGGTCCTGCTCGACGGGCTGAAGGGCGGCCGCTGGGCGCTGGTCACCAAGACGCACCACTGCCTGGTCGACGGCGTCGGCTCGGTCGACGTCGGCCACGCGGTGCTCGACGCGACGCCGGCGGGTGAGGAGGACGAGCCGCAGGCCGCGGCGGCGGAGCCCGCGGCACGGGACGAGGAGGAGGACGAGCACGGCGGCTCGGCGCTCGGTGCGCTCGTGCGGATGCCGCCGGCGCTGCTGCTGCGCGGCGCGCGCGCGGGCGCAGACCTCGCGGCCCACCCGGGCAAGGTCGCCGAGCTCGCCGGCCGCTCCCGCGCGGCGGCCGAGGTGCTCGTGCGCGACGAGCTGCTGGCTGCGCCGCACACCTCGCTCAACGAGCCGCTCGGCACCACCCGCCGCTTCGCGGTCGTTCGCGCGCCGCTCGCCGAGCTCAAGGGGATCAAGCGGGAGCTGGGCGGGACCGTCAACGACGTCGTGCTCGCGGCGTGCGCGGGGGCGCTGCGGCGGCTGCTGCTCTCGCGCGGCGAGACGCCGCCCGCGGGGATGCGCGCGATGGTGCCGGTCAACGTGCGCCGCGCGAGCGAGCAGCTGGAGATGGGCAACCGGATCACCTCGCTGTTCGTGGCGCTCCCCGTCGATGTCGAGGACCCGGGCGAGCGCCATGCCGCCGCGTCGCGAGGGGCCTCGGCGCTGAAGTCGGGCAGCGCAGGGGTCGGCGGCGCCACGATCATGGACCTCGTCGGTCTTGCGCCCCCCGCGCTGCACGCGACGGCGGCCAGGGCGCTCTTCTCGCCGCGTCTGTTCAACGTGACGATCACGAACGTGCCGGGGCCGCAGACGACCCTGTACGCCTTCGGCGCGCCGATGCGCGAGGTCATGCCGCTCGTGCCGCTGTTCGCGGGGCACGCGCTCGGCATCGCGATCGTGAGCTACGACGGCGGGCTCGTGTTCGGGATAAACGCGGACCGGGCCACGGTGCCCGACCTCGACGTCGCCGTCGAGGGCCTGGAGGACTCGCTCGAGGAGCTGCGCCGCATCGCCGGCGTGACCCACGCGGGGCGGCGCACCGGGCGGCCGGTGCGCCACGGCTGAGCCGTCCCGGCTCGCCGGCGGCGGCGCCGGCCGTCGCCGACGGACCCGTGGGTTGCCTCGGGAGTGCCGTCTCGGATAGCGTCGCCCTGCCAGCGAGGACGACAGGAGGGCTCATGGAAGACGTGCGCAACGGCCTGACACGGCGCGACCTGCTCAAGGTTGGAGCCGCCGCCGGAGGTGCGGCCGCCGGGTTCTCCGCGCTGGACCCGAACCTCATGGAGGCGCTCGCCTGGGGCCCGCGCTGCGGGCAGCTGAAGGACATCGAGCACTTCGTGATCTTCATGAACGAGAACCGCTCGTTCGACCACTACTTCGGCACCTACCGCGGCGTGCGGGGGTTCGCCGATCGCCGTGGCCGTCGCACCTTCGCCCAGCCGGGCTACGAGGCGCCGGGCTTCGACGGCGTGATCCGGCCCTACCACCTCGACTCCTTCGACGGCAAGGGCGAGTGCACCAACGACGTCGACCACGAGTGGGCGGTTCAGCACCAGTCGTGGAACGGCGGCCGCATGGACGGCTTCTACACCGCGCGCAAGGCGACCCAGGGCGCGGACAACGCGGCGCTGGTGATGGGCTACTACGAGCGCAAGGATCTCGAGTTCTACTACGCGCTCGCGGACAACTTCACGCTCTGCGACGAGTTCTTCTGCTCGGTCATCGGGCCGACGGACCCGAACCGCCTCTACGCGATGTCCGGGATGCTCGACCCGACCGGCGCGAACGGCGGGCCGCTGCTGGAGACGCTGGTCGCGGGCCGCGCCGCGATGGCGGGCAAGTTCACCTGGACGACCTACCCGGAGCAGCTGGAGGCGAAGGGGGTCTCGTGGAAGGTCTACACGTCCCCGGCCGGCGGGGTCTTCCAGAACGTCCTGCCCTACTTCCACAACTTCCAGACCGACCCCACGCTCAAGGCGAAGGGCATCACGCCCACCTACCCGAGCGACTTCCTCGCGGACGTCTCCTCGGGGAACCTGCCGGCGGTCTCCTGGATCCTGCCGGACCTCAGCAAGACCGAGCACCCGCCGTTCGCGCCGACGCTCGGCGAGTTCGTCGCCTCGCAGGCGCTCGGCGCGCTGTCGGCCAACAAGGACCTGTGGGCCAAGACCGCGTTCATCATCACCTACGACGAGCAGGGCGGGTTCTTCGACCACGTCAACCCGCGCACGCCGCCGCCGGGCACGCCGGGCGAGTACGTGACCGTCGACCCGCTGCCGGTGGCGGCCGAGGGAATCCCGGGCCCGATCGGACTGGGCTTCCGGATCCCCACCCTGATCGTGTCCCCGTACGCGCGGGGAGGGCTGGTGAGCTCCAAGCGATTCGACCACACCTCGGTGCTGCGCCTGCTCGAGACGCGCTTCGGGGCCGAGGTCCCGAACCTCACGCGCTGGCGTCGCCGCGTCGTCGACGACCTGGTCGAGGCGTTCAACTTCGCCGCCGTCGACCAGAGCGTTCCGCCGCTGCCAGAGCCCTCCACCAGCGACCCTCGCGTCACGACCGGCACCTGCCAGACGTTCAAGCCGGTGCCGATCCTGCCGACCGCGAACGTGCAGCCCGGCCAGGAGCCGGGGCGCGCGCGGTGCCCGAGCGGCCCGTGCCGCTGCGGCAGGCCGGGGCACGGGCGCCGCTGGTAGCGCTCAGCCGTCGAGCACCTCGCGCACGTAGGACTCGCGTACCGCGCGCGGCTGGCGCAGCATCCAGACCTCGCGGCGGTCGTGGTCCTCGGCGGGAAGCAGCACCTTCTCGACGTAGGAGTGGCGCACCTCGTCGTCCTGGAGCAGCATCCAGCGTTCCTGCGCCTCGGGGCCGCCGCCGGAGTCGACGACCTGCTCGACGAAGTCGCGGCGCACGGCGCGCGGCAGGCGCAGCATCCAGCGGCGCTCGGGATCGCCGTCGGCGGCCGCGATCGTGCGGGTGACCGTCGCCGGGGCGAGCAGGACGCTGCGCGCGCCGGGCGGCAGGGAGGAGCGCTCGCCCGGCATCGCCGCCTCGCTCAGCCCGTCCTGGTACCGGTGGTCACCAGGTACTCCGCCTCGGCGGCGAGCGTGCCGTCGGTCGCGGTGTTCGCCTCCGCGTACAGCGCGACGATCTGCTCGCGCACCGGCTCCCAGCGCCCCTGTGGCTCGAGCATGCCCTTCGCGACGACGACCGGGCCGAGCACCCGCTCGACGTAGCCGACCCAGTCCTCGACCGACTCCGCGGTGATGCCGACCGTGCGCCGCTCCACCTCGACCTCCACCTCGTGCGCTTCCAGCAGCCCGCGCACGTAGTCCGGGACGCCCCAGAAGATCGGCGGGCGCCAGCCCTCGGGCGGCGGCGGCAGGTGCGGGCCCATCGTCGCGAACAGGCGGCCGTTCAGACCCTCGGGCGTCCACGCGGCCAGCGCGATCCGCCCGCCGGGGCGGCACGCCCGGACCAACTCGCCCGCGGCGACCTCGTGGCGCGGCGCGAACATCACGCCGAACGAGGAGAGCACCGCGTCGAAGGCGCCGTCGCCGACGGGCAGCGCCTCGGCGTCGCCCTCGACCCACTCGACCTCGAGCCCCTCGCGCGCCGCGCGGGAGCGGGCGTCCTCGAGCAGCGCGGGCGTGATGTCGACACCGACGACGCCGGCGCCCGTGCGGGCCGCGGCGAGCGCGACGTTGCCGTTGCCGCACGCGACGTCGAGCACGCGCGTGCCGGCCGCGGCGGCGCCCGCCTGCGCGATGTGCTCCGCCACGTCCTCGATCGTCCTGGCTATGTCGGGGTAGTCGCCCGACGACCACATCGCCCGCTGGCCCTCCTTGACGCCTGCCACCGCGTCCGCAGCCATCGCCGCATCTCCCATCGCGCTCCGCCCCCCTTGTCGCCGCTGGAAATGCCCCGCCTCAAAGCTACATCACCGCCGTAGGCGCACGAGCGTCGTGCGGACCGTGCCGTCGCGCCGCGGGCGAAGCAGGGTCACGTAG
Organism: Solirubrobacteraceae bacterium; assembly: GCA_046330255.1. Classification (GTDB taxonomy): domain Bacteria; phylum Actinomycetota; class Thermoleophilia; order Solirubrobacterales; family Solirubrobacteraceae; genus JBBSBL01. The sequence continues at coordinate 808,095 of JAXLTC010000002.1, read as the reverse complement.
GCGAACCGGCGCGCGATCGCCGTGGTCCAGAGCATCAGCGACGTCGGGGGCGGCGAGCGGTGCGGACAGCGCCCGGGAGCGCTGCCCTGCCCGGTGTGGCCCCGGTCGTGCCCGGCATCGCGCCGGGCGGTGGAGCCGATCGCCAGCAGCGTGCGGGTGCGCCCGCGTCGCCCGAGCGGCGCGACGCGCAGCCGCTGGGAGCAGTGCGTGACCACGACGTAGAGCACGCGGTGATAGCCGATCGACGGGTTCAGGTACTGCGTGGATGGCGACGAGCGCAGCGTTCGGCGACGGCCCGTGCGCAGGTTCACGAGGCGCAGCGCGCTGCCGCGCGCGCCCGCGACGTGGAAGGCGAGGCGGTCGCCGTCGAGCGACGGGCGCCCGAGCGCGCCCCGCCGCCGGGCGGCCGCGACCACCCTGAAGCGGGCGCCGCGACGCAGGTGCCGCGCCAGCAGCAGCTCGCGGCCCCGGCGCCGCGCCACGCGCAGCACCAGCCAGCGGCGCGAGAGCGCGAGCTTCCTCGCCCCGGGCACGACCCGGTCGAAGACGATCCGCCTCCCGCGCGTGCGTCGCACGATCACGCGCGACCCGCGACGCAGCGCGAGCAGGCCCGGGGCCAGCGCGGGATCGCTGCCACGAGGACGGCGTCCCGCCGCGCGCACCCCACGGACCACCGCGCCGTGGCCGGGCGCCTGCCACGCGAGCGCGCGGCCGGACGCGGTCGGGTCGGTGGCGCCCACCGCCACCCTGCGCGTCCGCGCCGCCTCCGCGGGGGAGGCGGCGAGCGCCAGCGCGCATGCGGCAAGCAGCAGGCCGTCCGCCGCGCGCAGGCCGCGCAGGAGCAGCGGCCGCTCCGCCATCGCCTCGGTGATCGCCAGCCCGAGCGGGCGGTCGGCGACGGGAGCGACCAGCGCGACCGGAAGCGCGCGGCCCGCGCCGAACGCCGCCCCGAGCGCCAGCCCGAGCGCGGGGTCGCCGAGCGCGAGCGTCACGAACGCGAGCGCGGGCACCGCGAGCGTGAGCACGAAGGTGGCGAAGCCCAGACCCAGCAGCGCGCCGTAGAGCGCCGCGGCGAGCGCGAGCGGCAGGCGCCGGCGCCACGGCTCGGGCACCTGGCGGCGGACCTGCGGGCGGATGCGCACTCCGAGCACCTCGGCCACCGCCGCCAGCGCGGCCACGGCCGCGGCCAGCGCGGTCGCGGCCCCCGGGGAGACCGATCGCGCGAGTGAGCCGAGCGACCCGAGCGTCCCGAACAGCAGCGCGCCTCCCGCCAACGCGCCGAGCGCGAAGGCGGCGCACGCGAGGACCGCCGCGCGGCGTCCGCCCGCGCGGCCGCCGGGCCGCAGGGTCTCGATCATCGAGAAGCCGCAGGGCGACCACGTGCCCGTCAGCCCCGCCAGCATCGCGAGCGCCACGAGCAGCGGGGGGCCCGCTCCGCTCAGCACGACACGTTCGTGTCGTAGTAGTGCACGCAGAACACGGTGCGCCCGCCGTAGCAGTACCCGGTCAGCCCCGCGTCGCCGTTGATGCGCCGCGGCGCGTAGCTGCAGCAGTCCATCAGGCGCCGCACCTTGCCGCCGCAGCATCGGTACCAGGACCCGTCGCGCCAGGTGCGGACTCGGTAGCGGCGTGGGACCGCGTCGAGGCAGATCCGGCTGCGCCGCGCGCGCGGGAGCGGCCGGCCGTCGGGGTCGAGCAGGGGCCTGCCGGACCTGCTCACCGGTCGCCCGCGGCGGTCCACGAGCCTGCCGAGGTCGTCCACCGGGCGCCCGTCGCGCGCGCGCACGGGGTAGCCGCGGGAGTCGACCCGCGGCAGGCCGGTGGGGTGGGGACACGAGCCGGTGGTGTAGGTGTGGCCGCAGAAGTGGTAGGCCTCGGCCTCGTCGGGACGCGCGGCCTCCAGCAGCGTCGCGCCGCCGGTGGCCGCCAGCAGCGCGCGCCCCACGCGCGACAGGAAGCCGCGGCGCGAGGTCGATCGCTCGACCGCGTCGCCGATCGCCGCGCCGAGATCAGCCATCTCGGCCTCGGCGCTCAGGCATCGACGGCCTCCCGCTCGCGCCGCTCGGCCGTGGCGAGAATGCCCTCGAGCTGGCCGAGGTCGTTGAACGTGCCCTTGGCGAGAACGGTCCCGTCGAGCGCGAGCGCGACGGCGTACGGGCTGCCCGGCACGTCGAGCGCCGACCACGCCTCGGCGTCGCGCACCTCGTCGAACACCTCGAGCGCCACCAGCGGGTCGCGCGCCAGGGACGCGACCGCCGGCTCCAGCGCGCGGCACAGGCGACAGCCGTCCGACGCGAACACGGCAAGGCGGTAGCGCGCCGGCGGCCGTGTCCCGAGCCGCCCGGCGAACGCGGTGCGGGCGCCGATCTCGGGGCCCTCGCCGGGAATCTCGAGCGCCGGTCCGGGCGTGGTGCGCAGGCGCAGGTCCCCGACCTCGCGCGCCAGCGCCGCGACGGCGACGCCGAGGCCGGCGATCCCCGCCAGCGCCACCGCCAGGCCGGCGGCGAGCCAGGCCTCGGCGCTCGGCGCCACCCGCGGCGCCAGCGGCAGCGCCGCAAGCGCGGCCGCCAGCAGGACGTTGCGCGTCACGGCCGCCCGGCTCACGCGCGAGCGCGCGCCCAGGCATCCGCACGGCGCGCCCTCGAGGCCGCGCCGCAGGGCGAGCGCGAGCGCGACGGCGAAGCACGCGAGGAGCGCGGCGGCCGCGAGCGCCGCCGCGTCGGAGCCGAGCGCCACGAGCACCCCGAGCGAGGCCTCGGCGGCCACCAGCAGCGCCCAGGCCGCCCGCCTCGACGCCGCGCCACGCACCCCGAAGGTCGCCAGCCCGTCGGCGCTCGCCCGCGGCGCGGCGAGCTTCGCCAGCGCCGATCCGACCAGGACGGCCCCGAGCACGACATCGGCGACTGTGCGCACCTCCACCTGCGGCGCTCCTCCCTGAAGTCCCGTCTGCGGGACCGAGGAAGCGATCCTCTCAGTGCCCTCGTCCGGCGGTCAAGCGCGAACCGGCGCGCGCAGCGCGTCGCCGACCGCCGCGGGCGCGGCGCCGGACGGCAGGCCGCGGATCGCGGCGGCGAGCGATTCGGCCGCGCGCTCCGCGAGCGCGAGGTTCGCGTTGCCACGAAACTTCTGGAGGAGCGCCGCCTCGCCCAGCGGGTCGCCGGGACCGCCTCGCGCCACGGCGATCGTCGCCGCGCGCGGCCCGCTCTCCCCGGCGAGCCGAAGCTCGGCGGCGCCGGCGAACGGCGCCGGCTCGCGGCCCGGCGGCCAGGCCTCGCCGCGCACGCGTGCGGCGAGCGCGAGCACGCGCTCGTCCGCAATCGCCTCCGGGGTGAAGTCGCCCAGCCCGAGCGAGCCGCGCAGCAGCAGCGCGGCGACGCAGTAGGGAAGGCTGAACTTCGCCTCGTAGGGAGTGCGCGGGCGCAGCTTCGCCTCGCGCGGCTCGAGCACGAGCGCCGCGCCCTCCGCGGAGGTGCGCACCGTCACCTCCTCGACCGCCGCGGCGTCGAGCGGCAGCGCGCCGGCGGCGCGGGCGGCGGCGTCCAGCGCAGCATGCGAGAAGTGGCAGGCGGGATAGGGCTTGACGACCGAGCGCACGCACTCCCAGCGCTCGCCGAGGCCGTCGATGGCGGCGCCCAGGTCGGGCTCCTCGTCGACGTGGGTCTCGTAGAGGCCGAAGCGGCCCTCGAGCGCGCGCGCTGCGCCCTCGGCGCCGGCGGCGGCGAGCTGCGCGGCGAGCACGCCGCCGTGCGCCGCCCACGCCGCGTGAAGCGGCTTGGTCTGCGACCCGTCCTCGAGATAGGCGAAGTGGCCGGAGCCGAAGCTCGAGGCGATCGCCAGCGCGGCGGTCGCCTGCGCGGCGTCGAGGCCCGCCAGCCGCGCCGCGGCGGCGGCCGCCCCGATCGCCCCGCAGACGCCGGTCGGGTGGAAGCCGCGGCGGTGGAACGCTCCCGGCGCGGCGAGCCCGACCCTGGCGGTGACCTCGCTCCCGGCCGCCACCGCGGCGAGCAGCTCCGCGCCGGCCGCGCCGCGTGCCTCGGCGCAGGCGAGCGCCGCGGGCACGACCACCGCGCTGACGTGGCACACGGAGCGCTCGTGGGTGTCGTCGAAGTCCAGCGCGTGCGCGAGGCCCGCGTTGCCGAGCGCGGCCGCCGCGACGGGCACCCTCTCTCGCGCGCCGATCAGCGACGCCTCGGGCGCGCCACCGGCCGCGCCCGCGACGTCGCGCGCCGCCGCGCCGGCGCCCAGCCCGTGCGCCGCGAGCGCGCAACCGAGCGTGTCGAGCACGCGGTCCGCGGCATCCGCGAGCACCTCGGGCGGCGGTTCGGCCGCCGTCGCGAGCGCGGCGAGCCGCGCCGCGAGCGGCGCGCCGTACGGTTCCGGCATGGCGGCGGCTCCTGTCCGGGGAGTGCGGTTGCTCGCGATGATCGCGCGCGCGTCAGCCCGCGGCAAGCCGTGCGGCCGCGTCGCGCAGCCACGCGAGACGGTCGGCGTCCGGCAGCCAACCGTCGCAGAAGACCACCAGCGAGCCGCCCTCGAGCTCGAAGCCGGGTCGCAGCGGGTGCTGCTCGAGCCACGCGATGAGATCCGCGTCGGCGCCGGGCGCGTCGTCGGCGACCTCGACCGCGCAGATCGTGAGGCGGTGCTCTCCGGGCACCGGGTCCGCGCCCGGCGGTGGCGGATCTCCCTGCGACTCCCACCAGGCGTAGCGCGCGAGCACGCACTGGCGGCCGTCCTCTTCGCCGGGCGCGAGCGGCCCCGCGAGGACGCCCTCGAGGCGGCGGTGCGCGCCGCGGGAGAGCAGCGGCGTGAGCTCGTGCAGGCGCTCGGCCCCGGGCGCCTCGTGCATGCCGAGCCGTTCGGCGAGCGAGGGCGGCTGCGCGTGCCGCGGCGCGCGGCCCGCCAGCAGCCAGCAGACCGCGAGCACGGCCGCGATCACGCCAACGCCGCCGGCGAGGATGATCGCCGCGCTGTGGCGTGCCGACCCGACCAGCAGGGCGGCCGAGACGCCCAGCACGAGCGAGTAGGCCGCGGGGCGCGTGTTGAGCGCGGCGCGGAAGCGCGCGGCGCGGTCCGGGGCGCCGGTCGCGCCCGTGCCGGGGGCCGTGGTCGTGAGGGGAGGCGCGGTGCTCATCGGCCGGGCGCGAGCGTGCGCTCCGCCGGGTCGGGTGAGGGCGATATCGGCACCCATCCCGCCCGCATTGAGCGCCGGCCGGCGGTTCGCGCTTGACCGCGACCCCGCCGGGCGTGTTGGATTGGACACTCCAATGCCGCGCCGGATCGCCCTGCTGCTCCTGTTCGTCGTCGCCTGCGCGCTCGCGCCCGCGGCCGGCGCCGCGGCGCACCCGGAGGTGTGGGCGGGCCGTCTGGGCGCGCGCGTGGCGGACTCCCCGTTCGCCCTGACGGTCCTCGACGCCCGCGCGGGAGTCGTGCTGCGCTCCGCGGCCGGGGATGGCCCCGGCTCCGCGCTCGCGTTCTCGGCCGGCGGCCGCTGGAGCCGAGCCACGCACGTGATCGCGTCGCGGCGCACGCGCGTCGCCTACGAGGCGGTGCTCGCCACCGACGATCCGGGTGGCCGTCGCATCGCGCTGCGCATCGCTCCCGCCGGCTCGGGGATCCTGCGCGTCTCGGCGGCGGTGACCGGCGCCGGCGCGGGGGAGGTCGAGCACGTGGCGGCCGGGTTCGGCGCGCCGCCCGGCGAGCGGATGCTGGGCTTCGGCGAGCGCTCCAACGCCGTCGACCAGCGCGGCGGCGCGGTCGAGAACTACGTCGCCGAAGGTCCCTACCTGCCGCCCGAGCGCCCGGCGATGGGCGCGATCATCCCGGTCTGGGGCTGGCTTCCGCGCGACGACGCGACCTACTTCCCGATCCCGTGGCTGCTCTCCACCCGCGGCTACGGCGTGCTGGTCGACAACGACGAGACGAGCCGTTTCCGCCTCGGCAGCGACAGCCCGGACACGTGGAGCGCCGAGGTCGACGCTCCGCGGATCGACATGCGCGTCTTCGCCGGTCCGCGCCCGGCGGATGCGCTGCGGCGCTTCAGCGCGGCGGTCGGCCGCCAGCCGCCCGCGGCCGCGCCGTGGTACTTCGGGCCGTGGTTCCAGCAGCACGGCGGCGACCAGCAGAGCATCGAGCGCCTGCGCGCCGCGGACGCCCCGGCCTCGGTCGGGCAGACCTACACGCACTACCTGCCGTGCGGCGGGCAGGTCGGCCACGAGGACGCCGAGCGCGCGCGCAGCGCGCTCTACCACGCCAACGGGCTCGCGGTGACCACGTACTTCAACCCGATGGTGTGCACGTCGTACACCGCGGCGTTCGAGCCCGCCGCGGCCGCGGGCGCACTCACCCGCCACCCGGACGGCACGCCCTACGTCTATCGCTACTTCACCTCGAGCTTCTTCGACGTCGGCCAGTACGACTTCCTGCGGCCGGCCGGCGTGCGCATGTTCGGCGAGCAACTGGCCAAGGCGGTCGACGACGGCTACGACGGCTGGATGGAGGACTTCGGGGAGTACACCCCGACCGACGCGGCGCCGTCGGGCGGCCTCTCCGGGACCGCGCAGCACAACGCATACGCGACCGCCTACCACCGCGCCGCACACCTGTTCGCGCTGCGCGCGCCGCGGCCGCTGGCGCGCTTCAACCGCTCCGGGTGGACGGGCGCCGCACGCCACTCGCAGATCGTCTGGGGCGGCGACCCGAGCACCACGTGGGGGTTCGACGGACTCGCCTCAGCGGTGCGCAACGGGCTCACGATGGGCCTCTCGGGGGTGAGCCTGTGGGGCTCGGACATCGGCGGGTTCTTCACGCTGACCGCGCCCAAGCTGACGCCGGAACTGCTGAACCGCTGGATCGAGGTCGGCTTCGCCTCCGGGGTGATGCGCACCGAGGCCGACGGCATCGGCGGCGCGGGGCGCCCGCAGATCTTCGACCCGGACGTGCTCGGCACGTGGCGGCGCTACGCGAAGCTGCGCACGCAGCTCTACCCGTATCTGGCCGCTGCCGAGCGGGACTACGACCGCACCGGGCTCCCGCTGATGCGCCACCTCGCGCTCGCCTATCCCGGCGACCCGCGCGCTGCTGCCACGGACGACGAGTACCTGTTCGGGCCCGACCTGCTGGCGGCGCCGGTGCTCGAGCCCGGCGCGGCCGCGCGCGGGCTCTACGCGCCGGCGGGGGAGTGGGTCGACCTCTGGCGCTCGACGCGCTGGCTCGAGCAGCCCGGCACGCTCGAGCTCGCGCGCCCGGCCCTGCTCCGCGGGCCCGGCGAGGCCACCGTGCCGGCACCACAGGACGAGTTGCCGCTGCTCGTGCGGGCCGGGGCGGTGCTGGCGCTACTGCCGGCCGACGTCGACACGCTGGCGCCCTACCGCGCCGACGGCGTCGTCGGGCTCGGCGAACGCGACGGTGAGCGGCGGCTGCTGGCGTTCCCGCGCGGCGTCAGCCGCTCCGCGCTCGGGCCGGGCGAGCACGCGCTGTCGCTCGAGGGCCGCGGGCGCTGGACGCTCGCGATCGCGGGCCGGCGCACGCGCTCGTGGGCGGTCGAGGCGGCGCTCGGGACGCTGCGCGCGCCGTTCCGGCCGTGCGCCGTCCGGGCGAACGGGCGCCCGCTGCCGAGCTCGGCGTGGAGCTACGACGACGCCACCACGGTCCTGCGCGCGACCGTGCGCATGCGCCTCGGCACGCTCACGGCGGAGCGCTGCGCAGGGCGCTGAGGCGGCCGGCCTCGAGCTCGACGACCCGGTCGAAGGCCTCGAGCCCGTCGAGCACGTGGCTGATCACGAGCACGCCGCGGCCGGTGCGCGCCGCGGTGAAGGCCAGCTCGCGCAGCAGCGCCCGGGCGCCGGGCGGGTCGAGGTGCGCGGCGGGCTCGTCGAAGATCAGGAAGCGGCCAGGGGCCAGCAGCAGGCGCGCCGCGGCGATCCGCTGGCGCTGGCCGCCGGAGACCTTCGCGCCGAGCTCGCCGACCTCGGTGTCGAGCCCGTCCGGCAGCGACGCCGTCCAGGCGCCCAGGCCCACGCGCCTCAGCGCGTCGTGCAGCTCGGCGTCGCCGGCGTCGGGCCGGGCGAGCGCCAGGTTCGCCCGCAGCGTCGTGGCGAACAGGTGGGCTTCCTGCGAGCCGAGCCGCACCGCCGCGCGCACGTCCTCCTGCGCGAGCTCGCGCAGGTCGGCCCCTCCGATCGTCACCCGCCCGGCGTCGGGGTCGCGGAAGCGCACGAGCAGATCGGCGAGCGTCGTCTTGCCCGTTCCGCTCGGGCCCACCACCGCTAGCGAGCAGCCCGGCTCCAGGCGCAGGTCGGCGCCGTCCAGGACCCACGGCTCCCCGGGGCCGAACCGCAGCCGGACGCCCTCGGCGGCCAGCGCTCCCGTGGCGGGCATCGCGGCGGGGGCGGCCGGGTCGGCGACGGGCGCCGGTCGCGCGGTGACCTGCTCGAGCCGCTCCGCGGCGCTCGCGCACGCGTCGATCGACTGCGCGGCCGCGCCGAGCGGCTGCACGCCCTCGAACGATGCCATCGTCAGGAGCACCAGCGCCGCGAGCAGGGTCCCGTCGAGCGTGCCCGCCGCGACCGCGGGGATCGTCACCCACGCGACCGCCGCGACCGCGGCGCCCGCGATGAACGTCCCGAGCCCCGCGGCGATGCCGCCCGCCAGCGCGTCGCGGACCTGCAGCCGGGCGAGATCGGAGCCGTGGCGCTCGGCGCGGGCCGCCCACTCGCCCTCGCGGCCCGCCGCCGCGATCTCCGGCGCGCCGCCGACGATCTCGACCAGGTCGGTGGTGAGCGCCGCGCGGGCGGGCGCCTGGCGGCGCCCCGCGGCCCGCGCGGCGGTGCGCGTGGCGAGCGGGACGAGCACGGCGGCGGCCAGCAGCATCGCCGCGAGCGGGAGCGCCGAGGCCGGGTGGATCACGGCGGCCGCCGCCGTGGAGAGCGCGATCGTCGCCAGCGCCACCAGCGGCGGTCCGAGCGCTCGCAGGTAGAGATCCTGCAACCGGTCGACGTCGGCGACGAAGCGGCTCAGGACCTCGCCGCGGCCGAGGTCCGGCAGCCCGCCCGGCACGAGCGGCACGAGCGCACGGAACCAGCGCACGCGCAGGTCGGCGAGCGTCCGGAACGCGAGGTCGTGCGAGACGAGGCGCTCGAGGTATCGCAGCAGGGCGCGCGCGACGCCGAAGAAGCGCACGCCGACGATCGCGACGGTCAGGGTGAGGATCGGCGGGCGCTGCGCGGCGCGCGAGATCAGCCAGCCCGACAGCGCGAGCAGGCCGACGGCCGCCATCACGCTCCCGGTGCCGAGCAGCACCGACAGCGCCACCCGCCCGCGGCGGCCGCGCGTCGCGCCCACCGCCCGGCGCAGCGCGAGCGCGCTCACCGCCCGGCCTCCTCGCGCGCGCCCGTGCGCGACCGCGCGCGCGTGGCGCCGTGGATCTCACGCAGCCGCCCGTCCTCCAGCGCGAGGACCCGGTCGGCGCGCGCGGCGAGCCCGGGCCGGTGGGCGATCCACAGCGCCGTGCGGCCGCGGACGTGCGCGGCGATCGCCGCCTCGACCTCCTCCGCCGTGGCCGGGTCGAGGTTCGCGGTCGGCTCGTCGAGCAGCACGAACGGCGCCGCGCGCGCGAACGCGCGCGCGAGCGCCACGCGCTGCGCCTGCCCGGCGGAGAGCCGCCGCCCGCCGTCGCCGACCCGCGTCGCCGGCCCGTCGGGCAGCGCGGCCACGAACTCCCACGCGTGCGCAGCCCGCAGCGCGGCCTCGACCTCCCCGTCCCCGGCGCGGGGCGCCGCGAGGCGCACGTTCTCGGCCACGCTTCCCGCGAAGATCGTAGGGCGCTGCGGCACCCAGGCCACGCGCGCCCGCCACGCCGCCGGATCGACGGCCGTGAGATCCACTCCGCCGCAGCTCAGGCGCCCGGACGCGGGATCGGCGAGCCGCAGCAGCAGCTTCGCGAGGGTCGTCTTGCCCGCGCCGCTCGGGCCGACCAGCGCGACGCTCTCGCCCGGGCGCAGCGCGAGCGATGCCCCGTCGAGCGTCTGCTCGCCGCGACCCGCGTGGCGGAAGCCCACGTCCTCGAGTCGCACGACCGCGTCGGCCGGGTCGGGCGCGGGCAGCGGTCGCGCCGGGACACGCACGCCGGGCGGCTCGTCGAGCGCCTCGAAGATGCGCTCCGCCGCCGCGAGCCCGTCCGCGCTCGCGTGGAACTGCGCGCCCAGGTTGCGCAGCGGCATGTAGAGCTCGGGGGCGAGGATCAGGACCGTCAGGCCCGCCTCGAGCCCGAGCGCTCCGTCGATCAGCTGGACGCCGATCGTCGCGGCGACCAGCGCGGTGCCGAGCATGGCGAGCAACTCGAGCACGAGCGCGGAGACGAACGCGATCCGCAGCGTCGCCATGGTCTCGCGCCGGTAGGCATCGCCGGCCGCGGCGATCGTCTCGGCCTGGCGCTCGGCGCGGCCGAACGCGCGCAGCGTCGCGAGGCCCTCGACGACGTCGAGCAGATGCGCCCCGAGCCGCGCGAGCGCGCGCCAGCGGGCGCGCGTCGAGCGCTGGGCCATGCGCCCGATGAGCACCATGAAGAGCGGGATCAGCGGGAACGTCACGAGCAGGATCGCGGCGGCCTCCCAGTCCAGCGGCACGACCCAGGCGAGGATCGCGAGCGGGATCACCGCCGCGAGAACGGCCTGCGGGAGGTAGCGGGCGAACCACGCCTCGAGCGAGTCGACGCCCTGGACCGCCGCGGCCGCGAGCTCGCCGCGGCGCTCGCCCGCCAGGCCGCCCGGGCGCTCGACCAGCAGATGGCGCACGAGCCGGTCGCGCAGCTCCGCCATCACGCGAGCCGCGCCGACGCGCCCCGAGGCCTCGAACCCGAACGCGACCAGCCCGCGCCCGAGCGACACCGCGACCAGCGCGATCAGCGACCCCTCGACGGCGGCGAGCGGCTCTCCGCCCATGAACACGCGCGTGATGACCGAGGCGAGCAGAACCGCCTGGGCGATCGTCAGCGCCGCGGCGGCAAGGCCGAGCGCGACGCTCGCGGCCAGCGCGGCCCGCCCGGCGCGGCTCGTGCGCAGCAGGCGGCGGCGCAGGGCCCGCGCCGAGGCGCGCGCATCCGGGTCCGCGCCGGCCACTCGCCTAGGCGAGCGGGACGAGGTCCCGCTCCGCGGAGATGCCCCAGCGCTCCCCGGTGGCCGCCAGCTCCCGGTCCACGGCCCAGCGATCCGCCGTCTCGGCGCCCTTGAAGCCCGGCGCGGCGCCCTTGAGCGCCATGCAACCGGTGTTGTCGCCGATCGCGCGGATCTCGGCGACCTCCTCCGGGGTCAGCTCGACGTCCGCGAGCGCGGCGAGCTCGGCGCGCTTGTGCTCGACCGGGCGCGCGTCCGCCCCGAGCTCCTGGATCAGGGTCGGGACCACGCACTCCACCGCCGGATGCGAGAGGTTCCAGGCGCACGCCAGCTGGAGCAGCGTCAGCCCGTGGCGCTCGGCGAACGGTCGCATCCGGTCGGCCTTCGCGGCGCCGGCCTCGACCCAGCCCTCGGGCCGGAAGGACCGATGGTCGCGCTCGCCGAAGGCGTGGCCCGGGCGGACGTCCCCGTGGAAGACACCGCCGTGGTCGACAACGCGCGTGATCACCCTGACCCCGTGCGCCTCGGCCGCGGGCAGCACGAGCTCGCCGGGCCAGGGCTCGAGCGGGTTGAGGATCACCATCGCCCAGTCGATCAGCGCGCCGAAGCGCTCCAGGCACACGAGCACGTCGAGCGTGAAGCCGTTCGCCGGCCCGGGCGCGACGCCGAGCATCCGCGCGAGGCCGTCGTCGCGTGCGGCGGCCATCGCGTCCCACGCCGCCTGCGAGGTGTAGCCGGTGCGGTCGGGGTTGTGCAGCAGCAGAAGGTCGATGCGGTCGACCCCGCAACGCCGCAGGCTGCGCTCTGTCGCCGCGAGCACGTAATCGCGGTAGGCGCCCGGCCCGCGCAGCGCCGGGTCGGTGAAGCGCGGGAAGCCCTTCGCTCCGCGTCGCTCGCCGTCGTAGAAGTCGTGGCCGATCGCCCCCACCAGGCAGTAGGAGTCGCGCGGCAGTCCCGCGAGCGCGCGGCCGACGACGCGGTCCGCCTCGCCCTGGCCGTAGACGTCGGCGGTGATCACGGTCGGGATCGCGGGGTCGGGGCGCAGCAGCGCCTCGAGCCGCCGGTCCTCCAGCGGTGCGCCGAAGTGCATGAAGCGCCCGCCGCTCCAGGCGCCGAGCGCCGCGCGTGTGGGGTCGAGGCTCACGGGCTCAGTTCACGGAGGGGTCGGGCGGCATCGTCGCAAGGATCGCGTAGCTCCCCCCGAGCCGGCGCAGCACGGACGCCCACATGTCCTCGGCGTCCTCGCTGAAGACGACGTCGGCGTCCGCCTCCGCGACGATCCAGTCCTCGCGCTCCATCTCCTCGTCGAGCTGGCCCGGGCCCCAGCCCGCGTGGCCGGCGTAGACCCGCGTGCGCTCGGTCACCTCCGGGAGCCGCTCGAGGTCCACGCGCGCGGAGGGAACGCCGACGTTGCCGAACGCGAGCAGCGCGGCGTCCTGCTCGTCCTCGAACTCCGCGACTACGACCACGCCCTCGGGCGTCACCGGCCCGCCCAGGTACAGGAGCCCGTCCTCGCCCGCGACGTCCGCGAGCGGCGGGGCCGCCTCGGCGACCTGCGCGTCCGACGGGCGGTTCAGCACCAGGCCCAGCGCGCCCTGCTCGTCGTGATGGCCGATCAGCAGCACGGTGCGGAAGAAGCTCGGGTCCGCGATCGCCGGGGTGGCGACGAGCAGCTTTCCGCGCAGCGAGTCCATGCCGGAGATGATGAACGACCTGCGCCGCGGGGCGCGCGGCACCGGCCTACCGTTCCTCTCGCAGCCGCCGCGCGATCGCCCGGTCGAGCGCGCGGTCGGGCAGCACGCGCGCGGCGATCGCCCGTCCGCGCGCCTCGCGGCCGACCGGGTAGCGGGTGCGGGGCCGCGGGTGCGTCAGCGCCTCCGCGACGACTTCGGCCACCGCGCGCGGCGGCACGCCCTCGACCCGCGCCTGCGCCGCGCCCGCGCGGATCGCGCGGATCAGCGAGCCGTACAGCCGCTCGGCCTCGTCCCCGGCCCCGGCGCCGATCTCGTCCGCGGCCTCCTCGGACTTGTCCCAGATCGGCGTGCGCACGCTCGCGGGCTCGACGATCGCGACGCGGACGCCCTGGCTCGCGACCTCGCGGCGCAGCGCGTCGGTGATCGCCTCGAGCGCGAACTTCGAGGCGGCGTAGGCCCCGAGCATCGGCAGCGCGACCAGACCCCCGACCGAGCCGATGTTGACCACGCGACCGCGCGCGGCGCGCAGCAGCGGAAGCATCGCCTGCGTGACCGCGACCTGGCCGACGACGTTGACCTCGAGTTGGTGGCGCAGCTCGTCGATCGGGACGAGCTCGAGCGGTGCGGCGACCGCGATGCCGGCGTTGTTGACGAGGCCGGCCAGCCTGCCGCGGTTGGTCGCGGCGGCGCGCTCGGCGGCCGCGGAGATCGCGCCGGCGTCTGTCACGTCCAGCATCACCGGCGTGACCCCCGGATGCTCGGCCAGGCGGCGCGAGTCCTCCTCGCGGCGCACGCCCGCGAGCACGCCGAAGCCGAGGCTTGCCAGGTGCAGCGCGCACGCCTCGCCGATGCCGGTCGAGGCTCCCGTGACGAGCACCGTCCCGCTGGATGATGAGGCGCTCACGCGCCCGTGACCCTAGCCGAGGGCGGCGCCGGGCCCGCCGACGGCCGCGAAGCTTCGCAAGCGGCCGGCGCTCCTGGTGGCCGTGGCGTCGCGAACTGCGGCAGGGAAGGAGGGGGTCGACGCTAGGCCGGGGGCCCTTCTTGCTCCGTGTGGCCCGCCGGCGCGCCGCCCATAAGGCGCGCTCGGTCCGAGCGCGTCACCCGGGGTCCGGTATGCGGACCCTCGTTGACGCGCTCGATCGGCGCCGGCGATGTTGACGGCAATCCGGGACAGGGAAGCGGCAGACGTGCTCCCTTCAAGGCGTCTCTCGCACGTGTGCCGCCCCGAAGGAGGCGGCACAGCGCCACCGTCCCGGGTTGGAGACGAATACGACTCCCAGGCAGGGCGACTGACCGGGTACATCGGGGGCAATTGGACACTCGCGTCGGCCCCCGGCGTGGGGCGGCTTCGTTGCCGTCGTTCGAAACGACTCGCGCGCGGAGCGGCGCCGGCGCCCGGCCGTGGCCCTTCGCTGCCCTTCGAGACGATTCGAGCGCAGAGCGCCGCGGGCGTCGGGCCGACCAGCGCCTCGAGCGTCAGGGGCGCGGGCGCCGGGGCTCCTCCCTGCAAGTCGTTCGCGGCGGGGAGGGCCGCGGTAGGCGAGCCTGGGCCATGCTCCTGCCCAGGGGGCCTATACGACCCCCAAGTCAGGAGCATGCCGCCGTGGGGGCGGCCGCGCGATCCTCGGAGCCGCCCGTGCCCCCTCATTGCGTCGTTCCAACCTCCGGACGCGGCGCTGCGTCCGGCCGCCCCGCTCAGCGCAGCCGGACGGCCGAGCCCGTGGCCGATCGGTTCCCGGCCGCGTCGATCGCGATCACGCTCGCCCACCAGTGCCCGCCGCCGGGCGCGGCGACGCGCATCCCCTGACGGGTGCCGGCCGCAGCGGGCTCGGGCGCTCCGGCGGCCACTCGCCCCCGCCGCCAGGCGGCGACGCTCGCGATCGGCGCCCGCGCGAGGCGGACCTCGTAGCGCGCGGCGCGGCCGAGTTGGCCGTCGCCGCCGGGTGCCCGCCAGGAGAGCGCCCCGCCGGGACCGGCGCGCAGGCCGGTGACGACGGCGGGCCTGCGCGTGTCGAGCGCGTAGTCGCCCGTGTTCCGCTCGTCGTGGCGGAAATGCCACCACTGGTCGTTGCGCGCCGCGTCGCCCGCGGTGCGCCACACGAACACGTCGCCCTCCCGGCTGCCGGTCGCGAAGGTCAGTCGCCCGTCCATCCGCGGGTCGGAGACGACGCCGCTGAAGCTCGGCCACTGCCCCGTGTACTTCGGGAACCCGGGCGCCTCGCCGCCGCCCGGCAGGAACGCGTGGACCCAGTAGGAGTCGTTGGACTCGACCACCGCGCGCTTGCCCGCGGCGCCGCCCAGGTCGGCGCTGACCGGCGCGGTGTAGAACGGGAAGCCGTCCTGGCGCGCCGGGAAGCCCGGCAGGATCGAGCCGTCGCCGCCGTCCCATGCCTTGGTGTAGACCTGCGGCAGCGCGGCCTGCCCCTCCTGGTCGAGCGCAGTCGAGATCGAGATCGCGCCGACCTGGCTCTGGGCGACCTGCGGGCGGCCCACGCCGGTGAGGTCCGACAGCGCCGGCTGGCCGGTGAGCGTGACCGTGAACGGATCACCCGGCCGGTAGGGCGGGTTCGCCGCGCACGCCGCGCCCGGGCAGGCGGGGGAGAGTTGGCGCACCACGTTCCCGTCCCCGTCGATCACCGCGGTCGGGCCCGTCGGCGCGGCGGAGATCACGCGCGTGCGCCCGGAGGAGTCGACCTTGCCGAACACCGGCGCGGTCGGGCCCTCGCTGACGAAGTCGATCGAGTTGTCGTAGCACATGGACAGCGAGGGCAACGCGACCGGCCAGCGCGGCAGGAAGGGGCCGCCCGCGTGCCGGTTGCCGTCCGGCCAGATCCCGTACAGCCAGGCCGTGCGGTCGTCGCCGCACTCGAAGCTCGGCACGAAGACCTGCGGGCGGCCGGTCCCGAGCACGTCGGCGACCCCTACCGGGGCGACCAGCTTGGAGTCGCGGATGTAGTCGGCGGGCGCGATGCCGTCGCGGGCAAGCACGCCGTCCGGCAGCTTCACCTCCACCGGCCACCCGGGCACCGGCTGCCCGTTCGGGCGCCACGCGTAGACGAAGCCGTCGTAGGCGGTCATCAGCACGTCGAGGCGCCCGTCGCCCTCGAGGTCCGCGAGCACCGGAGGCGACCAGTTGCCGCGCGCGGGCAGACGCCCGTGCCGGGTCGGCGCGTCCGGGGTGGGAACCGGCAGCGACCACCAGCGAGGGTCGCTGGTGCGCGGGAAGCCGCGCAGCCGCCGGCCGCGCGCGTCCCACGCATAGACGACCGCGTTGGAGCTGGTCGCCACCACCTCGAGGCGCCCGTCGCCGAACAGGTCGCCGACGGCGACGCCGGTCAGCGGGTCGCGGGCGTCGCGCAGCTCCGGGTCGCGGTAGGCGCGCGCCGGGTAGTTCTGCGGGTTGCGCCGGTCGATCGAGCGCAGCGCGTCGCTCCCGACGGGGAAGCCGGGCACCTCGGAGCCGTCCGGCCGCAGCGCGTGCACGACGCCGTCGTAGGTCGCGAACACCAGGTCGTTCTGGCGGCGCCCCTCGAGGTCGACGTACGCCGGCGCGGCGGCGATCTCGCCGCTGACGTGACGCGGGTAGCCGGCGAGCAGCGCCGGGTCGTGGCGCGCGCCGAACGTGCGGCGGTCCTCCGCCTTGAGCCCGTTGCCGTCGCGCACCCGCAGGCGCAGCGTGACCGTGTAGCGCTCGGGGCCGTCAGGGGGCAGCGTGTCGCCCGGCGCCCGGCGCGCGAGCGAGCGGAAGCGGCGCAGGTCGAGCGTCCCGAGCCGGCCGTCGCGCGCGCCGCGCCCGCGCGAGACCGCCCGGAAGTCGGAATCCGCCGGGTCGGCGCCGGGCGCGGCCTCGAGCGTCCAGCGCACGCCGCGCGAGCGCCAGCGGCTCGGCGCCAGGCGGCCGGTGACGACCAGGCGGGACTGGCGCACCGGGTCGACGTAGGCGAACCAGCGCGGCGAGCTCAACTCGGCCGTCGGCGGCACCTGTCCCGAGAGCACCAGCCTGGTCGCGGCGCCCACGTCGGGCCGCCCGTAGCCGTACTGCGTGGACCAGTTGGTGTGGGTGGGGTCGGTCGCGCTGCGGGGGTTGCCGGGCCACTGCCGCGCGACGTGCGGCGCCTGTGTCTGCGGGATCACCGGGCTCGCCGTGTCCATCAGCACCTGCTTGACCTCGTCCGGGGTCAAGCGCGAGGGGATCCGGCCGCGATCTCGGGCGCTCAGCGCGGCCGACTGCACCATCGCGAGCGTCGCCGCCATGAACGGCGTCGCGCCCGAGGTCGTGACCTCGCCGCCCGAGAAGATGTTGTGCGTCCCGTAGGAGGTGACGTTCGAGCGTGCCCGGAACGTCTGCGCGGCGGCTCCCGGCTTGTCGAGCGCGAGCGAGTTCCCGGGGATCGCGTGGTTGAAGAGCATCCCGTCGCTGTGGTCCATCGAGTCGAAGTCGTTGGAGTCCAGCGACAGCAGCACGCCGCGGCGGTAGGCGTAGTCCACGGCCCGCTGCGAGAGGCTCGAGTAGTTGTACTCGACGACCACGGAGCTGATCGCGGTCACGCCGAGGTCGGCCGCGTAGAGCACCGCCTCCGCCCACTTGTCGCTGCGCCCGATCGCCTCCGCGCCCTGCTTGATCGGCACCACGCGGCAGGTGCGGCACGCGCCGACGCCGGCGTAGGCGTTGTTCGGCTGCCCGCCGAGCAGCGAGATCAGCCCGGAGGCGTGCGAGTAGCCGAGGTTGTCGGTCTGCGGGTCGTTGGTGTTGCGCTCGAAGTTCCAGCCGCTGACGTCGTTCGGGTAGCCGTTGCCGTCGTTGTCGAAGCGCCCGCCCGCCGGGCACGAGCGGATCGCGCCGCGTTCGATCCGGCAGTGCCCGAAGGCGACGATCAGGTCCTCAGGCGAGAGGTAGGGCGTGAGCGTCCCCGCGACCGGCACGGAGTTGAGGTACGGGTGGGTCCCGCCCGCGACGCAGCCGTGCGTCGTGCCCTCCGCCTCGGTCACGAACGGCGCGACTCCCGGCGCGCAGGCCGGGTTCACGCGCGGGTCGCGCGCGTAGTCGCGGATGTCCAGGCGCCCGTTGCCGTCGGCGTCGTAGCGGCCGGCGGAGCGCCCGTCGGCGAGCTCCGGGTAGGGCAGCTCGCGCCGGTTCAGCCAGATCGAGTTCAGCCCGTCCTTGATCGACGAGACGCGGTAGTTGACGCCCCCCTCGATGTAGGCGATCCGCACGTCGTCGCGCCCGACGTTGCCCTGCTGCCAGGCGCCGGTGAAGTTCAGGCCGGCGGCGTGCTGCGGGTCGGTCGCGTTGCGCGCCCAGCAGGGCAGGCCGCCGTCCGGATGCGGCTTGTCGGCCACGGTTCCGCCCGGATCGAGGCAGGTGTTCCCGGTCAGGGTTCCGTAGAGGTCCCACTGCTCGTCGTCCGTGCAGCCGGTCACGGGGTCCTGCGCCTCGCAGCCGGCGAAGTCCGGGTCGTTCGGGAATGACGACGGGGAGGCCGGGAGCCCGTGCGGGCTCGCCGCCGCGGCGTGCGGAGCGCCCGTCGCCGCGCCGACCGCGCGCAGCGCCGGACGGATGTCGCCCGGGCCGCGCGAGGCGGTCGCGAGCGTGGCGGTCGCGCCGGCGCCCACGGCCGGGATCGCGAGGACCGCCGCCACGACGGCCGGACGCACCCACGCGCTCCTGCGGTGTCCGCTGCCTCCCATCGTGCGCGATCCTCTCACGCCGCGCCGTCGCGCGCGCGGGATGTCAGCGCGCCGACTGCTCCGCCCCGGCGTCCTCGTCCGCGTGGACGATCAGCAGCGGGCGGCGGATGCGGTGCAGCACCCCGTCGGAGGTGCTGCCGATCAGCACCGAGCGCAGGTGCGAGAGCCCGCGCGATCCGACCACGACCGCCTGCGCGTCGCGCTCCTCGGCGACATGGACGATCGTGTCCGCGACGTTCGCCTCGTCGCGCACCGCGAGCGCCTCCGCGGCGAGCCCGAGCGAGCCAGCCAGCGCAACGCCGTCCTGGGCGATCGCGCGTGCGTGATCCTCCTCGGAGCGGTCGACCTCTCTCACCACGTCGGGATCCGGCGGAGGCACGGCCGCGCCGATGCCGCCGGGGGCGGGCGCGATCGCGACGTTCATGAGCCCCGGCTCCCAGACGGTGAGCACGATCACGGGGCGCGTCCCCGAGCCGAACAGGTGCGCGGTCTCGCGCAGGGCCGCCTTGGCCTGCGGCGTCCCGTCGTAGGCGACGATGATCGGCCGCGCGTCGGTTCCGGAATCGCTCATCGGACCGCAGGCTATCCGACCCGCGCGACGGCGCCGGGCTCGGGCAGCGGCGCGTCCGGGCAGCGCGCGGCGGCTGCGGCGAGCATCGTCACGCGCACCGCGTGGCGGCGGCTGTCGCGGTCGCCGTTCCCGGCTGCGAGCGCCGACTCCGCCGCCGCGAGCAGCTCGGCGGCCGAAGCGGCCACGCGCGCGCGGGGGTCCGAGTCCGGGAGCCGGCAGCCGAGCCTCGCCAGCGCGAGTGCGCCGCCGGCGTCGGGACCGCCGGCCAGGAGTTGGCCGATCGCCGAGACGCACTGCGAGGCCAGGCGCTCCAGCAGCGGGTCGGGCGCCGGGCCCGGGCCCGGCGCCGGACCGAGATCCGGCAGCTCCTCGCCGGCCAGCACGCGCTCCGCCCGCCTGCCCGCCATCGCAGAGAGCCGCTCGCCGGAGAGCCCCGCGTGGATCGCGCAGCGCAGCAGCATCGCCGCGCCGAGCGCCGGCGTCCCGTACGGCGCGTCGCTCGCCAGCAGCAGGTGCCCGGGAGGCACGACGCTCAGCAGGGCGAGCAGCTCCACGGGGTTCCACCAGCTCGTGTCGATCATCAGGTTCGGGCGCTCGGGCAGCGCGGACCAGATCCAGGAGAGGTCGGTGATCGCGGCGTGCGCGAGGATCAGACGCAGGCCGGGCAGCCGGCCCGTGAGCGCGACCGCGTCCCGCCCCAGCGACGGGATCCCGCGCCCCGCGTGGGTCAGCACCGGGACGCCGCGCTCGGCCGCGAGCTCGCACAGCTCGCCGACCGCGGGGTGGGCGAGCGTGAAGCCCTCCGCGCGCGGGTGCAGCTTGATCCCGCGCGCGCCGGCGTCGAGGCAGCGCCGCGCCTCGGCGAGCGGATCGGCGTTGGGGTCCACCCGGCAGAAGGCGATCAGCCTGCCGCCCGACGCCTGCGCCGCTGCGAGCACCGCGTCGTTGGCCGGCGGGTAGCCTCCGGGCTCCTGCATCGCGAACACGATCCCGCGCGCCCGCGCGAGGTCGAGCGCCTCGAGAAGCTCCGCGGCCGTGCAGCGGAAGCCGTCGGGATCGTCGACCCCGATGTGCGTGTGGGCATCCAGCAGCGCCGCCCCGGCGAGCGCCGGGCGCAGCGCATCCAGCCAGGGAACGATCAGCTCGTCGGCCTGCACCCGGGGGCGCGGCGCGCCCGCGCGGCTACTTCAGCGCCTTGCGCGCCCGCGGGACGAGCTTGAGCGCTTCCTTGACGATGTCCGCCTGCGCCTTGCCTGCCTGCGCGACCCAGTCGACGTCGCTGCGGCCGGGGCCCGACTCGAGCGTCTTGGCGATCGTCTTGAGCACCGACTCGTAGGCGTCGAGCGCGGCCGTGCCCAGTTCCTTGCCGGCCTTGATCGCGCGCTCGTTCAGCTCGCGGATCCGCTCCTCCGCGCGCGCCTCGGCCGCGCTCGTGCGCGGCCCGCCCGCGGCCTTGCGAGTGCCGGTCGCCTTGCGGGCGGTCGTGCGCTTGGCGGTGGTGGGGCGCTTGGCGGCGGTGCTGCGCTTGGCGGTGGTGGGGCGCTTGGCGCCCGTGGTCTTCCTCGACGCGGTGGAGCGCTTGGCGGCCGGCTTGCGCGCGGCGCCGCTCCTGGCGGTGGACCGCTTCGGCTGTGGCATGTGTGAGGCCTTCCGAGTCTTGGGGGTGCGGGACGGCCGCGACCCTACTGGCGCCTGCGCGGAACGGCAAGGCGCCGGGCGACGGTTCCTATTCGCACCCGGGCTGCATCTTCCGCTAGGGTGTCCGCGTCCGTCGCGCCGCCCCCCGGGAGGGATTTCGTGTCTCGCGCCGTCCGCCTCGTCGTTCCAGCTGCTCTCGCCACCGCGCTCGCGCTGGCCCTGGCCGCGCCCGCGGGCGCGGCGACGGTGCCCGCGGCCGCAGCCGCCGCCTCGTCGTCGGTCCAGCTCTCCTATCCGCCGCCGAAGCAGCCGCCGGTCCCGCGCGGCCAGAAGCGCTACCGGTTCCGCTACGGCCCGATCACGGTCCACGCCGGCACCAACTACATCGCCCTGCCGCGCAAGGCCGCGCCCAAGCCGAAGGTGGACGGCTTCATCACGCGCATCGCGCCGAACATGACGTTCCGCAACGGGCGCGTGCCGCGCACCGACATCATGCACCTCCATCACGGCGTGTGGATCAACCTGAGCGGCGGCGGCGACCTGTTCGGCACCGGCGCCGCCGCGACGTTCTTCGCCTCCGGCGAGGAGAAGACGATCTTCCAGATGCCCAAGGGGACGGGCTACTACTCGCGCGGCTCGGACGTGTGGCTGCTCAACTACATGATCCACAACTACACCGCGGAGACGTTCAAGGTCTACATCGACTACACGCTGGACTTCATCCCGAAGAGCTCGGCGCTCGGGAAGCGCACCACGCCGCTGTTCCCGATCTGGATGGACGTGGAGGGCGGACGCGCGTACCCCGTCTACGACGTGCTGAAGGGGTCCGGCGGCCGCAGCGGGAGGATCACGTTCCCCGAGGGGTACACGAACCCGTATCCGAACTCGACGCGGCCGCGCAACGTGTTCACGGTGCCGCAGGACATGACGCTCTACACGACCGCCGGCCACCTCCATCCCGGCGGCATGTGGGACGACCTCAACCTCAGGCGCCCCGGCGTCAACGTCCAGCCGCGCAAGGGCGGGCCGATCAGGGGCGACGCGCCGAACTCGGTGCGCCTGTTCCGCTCGAAGGCCGTCTACTTCGACCCGAACGGCCCGGTGTCGTGGGACATGGCGATGACCGGCACTCCGTCGAACTGGCGCGTCCAGCTGCGCAAGGGCGACCAGCTCTCGATCAGCTCCACCTACGAGACCAGGCGGGCGAGCTGGTACGAGTCGATGGGGATCATGGTCGTGTACGCCTCGCTCCAGGGCAAGGGCGCCGATCCGTTCACCAGCGCGATCCCCCAGAACGGACGCCCGACGCACCTGCAGTACCCGGAGAACCGCAACTACGGCGGTCGCAAGCTGCGCGGGGTGCCGGACTTCCGCCGGCTGCCGGACGGCCGCGCCCCGGGCAACAAGGTCGCGATCCGCGACTACCAGTACACCTACGGCGGCTGGGGCGAGAGCGGCAAGCGGCTCGACCCGCCGACGGTCAAGGTCGGGCAGTCGCTGACGTTCACCAACCGCGACGCGCTCACCGACCGCGACTCGCCGCTGACCGTCCCGCACACCGTCACGGGCTGTCGCCAGCCGTGCAACGGCGCGACCGGGATCAGCTACCCGCTGGCCAACGGCGGGCCGATCGACTCGGCGCAGCTCGCGCTCGGGCCGTTCGGCTTCACGGCTGCGTCCAACAAGCTGAGCTGGCAGACGCCCAAGACGCTCGGCCCGGGCACCTACACCTACTACTGCAGGATGCACCCGTTCATGCGGGGCGCGTTCCGCGTAGAGGCCTAGGAGCCCAGCCGCCCCGCCTCGCGCGCCGCCGTCTCGGCGGCGTCGAGGCGCTCGGCCACGAGCGCCAGGCCCGCGTTCCAGAAGCCGGGGTCGGCCAGGTCGACCCCGGCGATGCGCCCGAGCTCCTCGGGTGAGCGCGAGCCGCCGGCCGCCAGCAGCTCGAGGTAGCGCGGCACGAACGCCTCGCCCTCCTCGCGGAAGCGCGCGTAGACGCTCAGCGCGAGCAGCAGGCCGTACGCGTAGGCGTACACGTAGCCGGGCGTCGAGATGAAGTGCGGGACATACGACCACCACATGCGGTAGCCGCCGGTGATCTCGACGCTGTCGCCGAAGAGCTCGGCCTGGCTGGAGGCCCACAGCTCCCCGAACCGCTCGGGCGCAAGCTCGCCGCGCTCGCGCCGCTCGGTGTGCGCGAGCGCCTCGAAGCGGCTCATCGCGACCTGGCGGAAGACGGTCGCGACCGCGTCGTCGATCGCGCCCGCGAGCAGGGAGAAGCGCGACTCGGGCGTCGAGGCTGCGTCGAGCAGCCGCCCGAAGACGATCGTCTCGCCGAACACCGACGCGGTCTCGGCGACGGTCAGCGGAGTCGACTGCTCGAGGATGCCGCGCGGCGCCGCGAACTCGAAGTGCACGCCGTGCCCGAGCTCGTGCGCCAGGGTCAGCACGTCCCGCCTGCGTCCCGCGTAGTTGAGCATCAGGTAGGTCGGGGTCTCAGGAGTCGTCGAGGCGCAGAAGGCGCCACCGCGCTTGCCGGGTGCGGGCGGCGCGTCGACGCGGTCCTCCGAGAAGAAGCGCTCGGCGATGGAGCCCAGCTCCGGCGAGAAGGCCTGGTAGGCCTCGAGCACCAGGTCGCGGGCCTGCGGCCATGGGACGTGGTCGTCCTCGTCGGTGACGGCCGCCGCGCGGTCGTAGTCGGCGAGGCGCTCCAGGCCCAGCACCCGCGCCTTGATCGCGTACCACCGTTGCGGCACGTCGAAGCGCGCCCGCACGGCACTGATCAGGGCGGCGACGGACTCGTCGCTCGCCTCGTTGGCGAGGTTGCGGGACGAGAGCCACGTCGGGTAGGAGCGCAGGCGATCGTCGGTCGCCTTGTCGGCGAGCAGCGTGTTGTAGACGTAGGCGCGTGTGCGCAGCCCGGGCTCCAGCGCGGCGCTCACCGCCTCGGCGACGCGGCGCCGCTCGTCGCGGTCGGCGGACGACAGGCGCGCGAGCGCGGAGTCCAGCGGCGCGGCGCCGGGCTCACCGTCGACCGTCACCTCGATCGCCGCGGTCAGCTCGCTGAAGAGCCGCCCCCAGGCGTTGCGCCCGCTGACCGCCTTCTCGGTCATCACCCGCTCCTCGGGCTCGCTCAGCAGGTGGGGGCGGTAGCGCCGGGCGGTGCGCAGGTGGTGGCGGAAGCGCTCGAGCCCGTCGGCGCCGAGCAGCGCCTCGGCGTGCTCGTCGCACAGCGACGCCCACTCCAGCTCGAAGAAGAGCAGCTTGGTCTCGATCGCCGCACCGCGCTCCTGGACGCGCGCCATGAGCGCGCCGCGCTCCGGGTCCGCGGTGTCGGTGGCGAAGCGCAGGCCGGCGTAGGAGCCGGCCCGGTGGACCAGCGCGGTGATCGTCGCCAACTCCTCCATCGCCGCCGCCAGTCCGGGCCCGTCGATCTCCTTCACCCGTCCCTGCCGGGCCGCGGCGAAGGCCGCCGCCCGCTCGTCGGCCTCGTCGAGCAGCCGCTCGACGCCCCGCTCGCCCTCGCCGTCCGTGAGCGGGTCGAGGTTCCAGCGGACCTGCGCGAGCTCGGGGTCGGCGGGGGGCGTTGCCGGCTCGGCGCTCATGCGGCGCCCGAGACTAGCGGGGCGGCTTGGGGGCCGGCTGAACGCTCACACCGGGTCCACGCTCCTGGGTAGGGGGCACATACGACCCCCAGGGCAGGAGCATGGAATCTCGTGACACCGCCGCAGATGCCCGTCCGCCGGAGCCGGGCTCCTTCGTTGCGGCCGTTCGCCACGACCAGCGGGGCCCGACGGCGGCGCGGTCGCCTCAACCCTCGTCGCCGGGCGCGGCGTCGCCGCGCGCGCCGCCCGCCCCCGCGCGCTCGGCTTCGGCGGGCTCGAAGCTCAGCGCGCACGAGTTGATGCAGTAGCGCTGCCCGGCCGGGCCGGGGCCGTCGTCGAACACGTGGCCGAGGTGGCCTCCGCAGGCGGAGCACAGCACCTCGGTGCGGGTCATGAAGTGGCTGCGGTCGGTCTCGGTGTCGACGGCGGCGGCGTCCGCGGGGGCGGTGAAGCTCGGCCAGCCCGAGCCGGACTCGAACTTCTCCTGCGAGGAGAAGAGCTCCTGCCCGCAGCCGGCGCAGCGGAAGCTGCCTTCGGCCTTCGTGTGGTTGTGCTCGCCGCTCCAGGGCGCCTCGGTCCCCTTGCGGCGTAGGATCTCGTACTGCTCCGGCGTCAGCTCGGCGCGCCACTCGGCGTCCGTCTTGGTGTTCCTCATGGCCATGCAGTCGAGCGTAGCGCCCTACTCGTTACGCGCGGCGAACGCCGCGCACAACCGGCGCTACAGCCCCGACGGGTGGCGCACCACGTAGCCCGAGCTCGACCGCGACCGGCGGTCCCAGCGGGTGCCGTCGTCCATCCCGCTCGTGTCGTAGCGGCGACCGGCGATCGTCATGAACGCGTGGCCTCCGTTGGCGTAGATCGTCACCCAGCGGCCGGGGCCGGAGCGCCCGTAGTCCTCGAACCCGCCCGAGGTCCGCGGCACCCGCAGCTTGCCGCCGCCGTGCAGCACGTAGGACACCGAGCCGGAGCAGTCGTAGCCGGACGAGGCGAACGATCCGTGCCCGCCGCCGTAGACGTACGGCCTCGTGGCGATGCGGTTCGCGGCGGCGATCATCCGCCGCACCGAGCCCGGCATCCCGCCGCGCGTGGACCCGCCCCCGCCGCCCCCGCCGCGTGCCTTGAGCGCGTTGCCGGAGAAGCCGCCGAGACCGAGCGCCCGCCACGTTGCGGGGCCCACCACGCCGTCGACCGTCATGCCGTGGCGACGCTGGAAGCGGCGCACCGCGCGCTTGGTCCGCGGCCCGAACACGCCGTCGTCCGGCAGCCCGAGCGCGCGCTGCAGGCGCGCGACCCGTCCGCCCCGCGTTGTCGCGTGCGACCGGTGGCGGGCGCGGTGGTGCGCCCGCTTGCCGGCGGCGCGCGGCCAGGCGCCGAGGCCGAGCGAGGACCAGGTCCCCGGCCCGACGACGCCGTCGACCGTGAGGCCGTGGCGGCGCTGGTAGCGCTTCACGGCGCGCAGCGTCTTGCGGCCGAAGACCCCGTCGTCGGCCAGCCCGAGCGCGCGCTGGACGCGCGCCACGGCCTTGCCCCGGCTGCGGTGCTTGAGCGCCTTCATCCGGTGCCCGGTCGCGGCCGCGGCGGGGGCGGCGGTTCCCAGCGCGCCCGCTGCGGGCACGGCGGTGGTCGCGAGCAGCGCGGCGAGCGAGAGGCCCTTGGGGGAGGGGAGGTCGAGCGACCAGCGGTGCTTGGCGGCCGCGCGACGGCGCAGCGAGCGGTTCAGGGAGCGCACCCAGGTGTCGGGCGCGGCGAGGTCGCGACCGCCGCCCGCGTTCAGGTAGGCGAGCTCGGCGCGGCGCAGGCTGCCGCGGCGCACGAGCGAGCGCTCCAGGGAGCGTGCCCAGTGATCTTCGGTTGCCAGGTCACGAAGCGCTTCCGCCATCGGTGGCACCACCTCGGTTGTCGATCCTGAGCCTGCGAGGTGAGCTGACGGGCTCGCGCCTTCTCGCGCTACGCCGGAGTCCCGGCGATTCGCCCCCGCGGCCGTCTTGGCCGCAATGGTTCCCCCGCTCGCCACGCCCTGGGACGCGGCGACTCGGCTCTCGATGTCGCGGGCGACCGTAGCAGGGTTGCGGCCACGGCGCTCCGGAAAGAGGCCCGTTTGCAAGGGATCTTGCGGGTAGGGCGGGTGCAAGCGATGGTGCAGGGTGTCCTGGGCGGGCTCCGCGGTGGGCCGGACGCCCGGCCAACGGCGCATTGAGGGGCGACCACGCGTGGTCGCGGCGGCCGCTCCGAGCGCCCGCGGCTCAATTGATCCTGTGCCTTTGGTCGTCCTGCGACCACTACCCGGGATCGGTCGAGCGCCTGAGGCCCCGGAGGCCGAACGCCCTCCCTCGTTGTCGCCGTTTGCGACGCTCGAGCGGCAGCGCGCCGCCCGAGTCGCGCTCGTCCCTCAACCCGTCGGCGCGTCCACGACCGTCCCGCCCTCGCCGACGCTCAGCGCCCGGCGTCCACGCAGCAGCCCGAGCAGATCCTCGCCCGCCAGCTCGCGGCGCCAGCCCCGCAGCGTGCGGACATCCGGCTCGGGCTCGCGCAGACGCACGGCCGCGACGATCCGCGCGAGGTCCGCGCGGGTGGCGACCAGCTCGGACGCGAGCCCGGAGTCGAGCGCCCGCGTGCGGACGAACGCGTCGGAGAGGGACACCAGCGGCGCGTCGCGCGGGTCGCCCCGCCCCTGACCGCGCTCGCCCGGAATCGGCTCCGCGACGCGGCCGCGCTCGACGGCGGCTGCGATCTCCTTGCCGCGGCGGCGCACGATTCCCTGGTGGACGCCGCGAATGTCGCCCAGCGCCCCGGGGTCGCGCGGCTGGCGGCGCGCGATCTCCACCAACGCCGCGTCCTGGACGATCGACCCGACCGGCTTGTCCTGCTCCTCGGCGGTCCGCTCGCGCCAGGCCGCGAGCTCACGGGCGACGGCGCGCTGGCGGGCGGAGAGCGACGTGACCTTCGGCAACCTGCGCCAGCACTCGAGGGGGTCGCGGACATCCGAGCTCACGGCCAGCGCGCGACACTCCTCGAGCGCCCAATCGAGGCGGCCGGCGCGCGTCAGGCGCCGGGCCAGCTCGTCGCGCAGCTGCAGCAGGTGCTCGACGTCGCCCCGTGCGTAGGAGAGCTGCTCCTCGGTGAGCGGCCGCGCGTCCCAGCGCGTGTAGCTCGCGGTCTTCGGGACCGTCAGCCGCAGCGCGCCCGACAGCAGGCTCCCGTAGCCGGCCTGCGCGGCGAACCCGGCGAAGCCCGCGGCGACCTGAGTGTCGAACAGCGCCGTGACCTCGGTGTCCCACTCGCGGCGGAGGATCGCGACGTCCTGGCGTCCCGCATGCACCACCACCTCCACCGAGGGGTCGGCGAGGGCGCGCGCCAGCGGGGCGAAGTCCGGCGCATCGGCCACGAGCGGGTCGGCGAGCGCGATGTCGCCCGACTCCCCGTCAGGCGCGACGACCTGCACCAGGCAGAGCAGCGGCCGGTAGCGGCCCTCGCTCATGAACTCCGTGTCGATGCCCAGCCGGCCGGCGCGGCCCGCGCGCTCGGCGAGCGTGGCGAGGTCGGCGGAGGACGCGAGCGGCGTCACGTCCCCGGGGCGCTCACGGCGTGAAGTACATGGGGTTGGGCAGCTTGTAGGCGCGGTCCGCGTAGCCGCCCGCGAGGTCGCTGCGCTGGTCGCCGACGTTGGCGACGACGTCCAGTCCGCGGCGCTCGAGCGCGCGCCGCGCCGCCGACTTGAACGGCACGAGCGTCAGCCGCCGGTAGGCATCGGGCTTGAGCACGAGGGTGTAGCGGCCCGTGTAGCCGGCGCGCCGGAGGTTCGCAATCGTCAGCGCCCGGATCACCTCGGGGCGGCCGGTCACGAACGCGACGGTCACGCCCTTCGCGCGCGCGTAGCGATAGAGCGCCAGTGTCGGGCGGATCGCCGGCAGCCTGCCGCCCAGCACGCACCTCGCGAGCCGCGCACCCGTGAACATGGGCTTCTGGCAGGCATAGGTCGAGAGCGAGGTGTCGTCGATGTCGAGCACCAGCGCGAGCTTCGAGGGGCGACGGGCGCTCTCCACGCGGCGCGCGATGTACGCCCGGGCGCGGGCGTCCTGGCGCGCGATCTCGCGATCCCAGCGGCCCGAGTCCTTGTAGGCGATCACGCCGGCCGCGGGCAGGACGCCGTTGGCGGCGCCGGCCGCGGCGGTCCCGAGGGAGGCTGCGGCGAGCATTGCGGCGAGGGCGGCGGCGAGGCGGCGGGCGGGCATCGGCTGGGCTCCTGGAGGGGCTTGCGGGCCGGCCGATCCTAGTCGCCGCGCGACCTGTCGCGCGCCGATGATTGCCGACCCTGATGGTAGGATTTCGCCGGTGACGATCTTCTCCTCCAAGGCGGAGTACGGGGTGCGCCTGATGGTCGAGCTCGGCCGCCAGGAGCCTGGGCAACCGGTCTCGCTGAAGGCGATCGCCGACGCCGAGTCGCTCCCGCTCGCCTACCTGGAGC
Source organism: Solirubrobacteraceae bacterium (assembly GCA_046330255.1). Lineage (GTDB taxonomy): Bacteria > Actinomycetota > Thermoleophilia > Solirubrobacterales > Solirubrobacteraceae > JBBSBL01. The sequence goes on along the minus strand of JAXLTC010000002.1, from coordinate 779,323 downwards.
AGGTCGTCGCGAAGCTGCGCAAGGCCGGTCTCGTGCAGAGCGCGCGCGGCGCCCACGGCGGCTACTGGCTTGCCCGTCCCGCCGGGGAGATCACCATGGACGAGGTCGTCCAGGCGCTCGAGGGCGCGATCGCGCCGATGGAGTGCTTCGTGCACGAGGACACCGAGCGGATCGTCTGCTCGCACGTCGGCGACCACGGCCAGACATGCGCCACCAAGCTGCTGTGGACGCGCGTGCAGGGCGGGATCGTGCGCTCGCTGCAGACGACCACGCTCGCCGACCTCGTCGAGTTCTCGCACCGCTCCGAGGCGGAGTCGCACCGCTCCGAGGCGGAGTCGCAGCGCGCCGAGGCCGGACCCGCGCCCGCCGCGGCCGCGTAGCGCCCACCGCAGCAGCCCGTCCCGCAAACCGCAACAGAGAAGAGCAACGCAGATGCCCGACCTCGAGATCCGCAACCTCCACGTTCGCGCCGGCGAGAAGGATATCCTGCGCGGCGTCGACCTCGACGTCGGCAAGGGCGAGATCCACGCGCTGATGGGGCCCAACGGGTCCGGCAAGTCGACGCTCGCCAACGCGATCATGGGTCACCCCGGTCTCGAGGTGACCGACGGCACGATCACGTTCAAGGGCGAGGACATCACCGGGTCCGACCCCGACGAGCGCGCGCGGATGGGGCTCTTCATGGCGTTCCAGTACCCGGTCGCGGTCCCGGGCGTCACCGTCACGAAGTACCTGCGCTCGGTGATGAACGCCCACCGCGAGGCGGCGGGCGAGGAGCCGGTCTCGCTGAAGGACTTCCGCGCGACCGTAGAGGCCGCGATGAAGCTCACCGACGTCCCGAGGGAGTTCTCCTCCCGCTACCTGAACGACGGTCTCTCGGGCGGCGAGAAGAAGCGCATGGAGATCCTCCAGTTGGCGCTGCAGCGGCCCGAGGTGGCGGTCCTGGACGAGACCGACTCGGGGCTCGACATCGACGCGCTGCGTGTCGTGGCCAACGGCGTGAACACCGTCGCCGGCGAGCACATGGGCCTGCTGATCATCACCCACTACCAGCGCATCCTGCACCTCGTGGAGCCGACCCACGTGCACGTCCTCTACCAGGGCCGGATCGTCAAGGAGGGCGGGCCGGAGCTGGTCTCCGCGCTCGAGGAGAGGGGCTACGGCTGGATCGTCGAGGAGGTGGAGGCCGCGGCGGCCTGACGGCCGCGGGCCGCTTCGGATGGAGCCCTCCGCCGCCGCTTCCGCCACGCCGCTCGCCGGCGTCGCCGCGCAGTTCCCGTTCCTCGAGCGCGAAGGGCCGGGCGGGCGCCCGTTCGCCTATCTGGACGCCGCGGCGACCGCGCAGAAGCCGCGCGTCGTGATCGACGCGCTGTCCGACCACCTCGCCCGCCACAACGCGAACATCCACCGCGGCGTCTACCCGCTGGCGGCGGAGTCGACGGCGCTCTTCGAGGACGGCCGGGCGGAGATCGCCGGGATGCTCGTCGCAGACGCGAAGGCGACGGTCTTCACCAAGAACGCGACCGAGGCGATCAACCTCGTCGCGCGCACGTGGGGCGAGGAGAACGTCGGTCCCGGCGACCTGATCGTGCTCACCCAGATGGAGCACCACTCCAACGTGGTGCCCTGGCAGATGCTCGCGGACCGTCGCGAGGCGGTCCTTGCCTACGCGCCGGTGCTCGAGGACGGCACGCTCGACGGGGACGCCTTCGACGAGTTGCTCGCGCGCGGCCCGAAGCTCGTGGCGCTCGCGCACGTCTCCAACGTGCTCGGCACGATCAACCCCGTGGCCGAGATGGTCGCCCGCGCGCGCGACGCCGGCGCGGCGACGCTCGTCGACGGCTGCCAGGCCGTCCCGCACATGCCGGTCGACCTGGGCGCCGTGGGCGCGGACTTCTACGTGTTCACCGGCCACAAGACCTACGGGCCCACCGGCGTCGGCGTGCTCTGCGCCGGGCGCGACGTGCTGGAGGGGATGCCGCCGTTCCTCGGCGGCGGGGACATGATCAAGACGGTCGACTTCGAGGGCGCGACCTGGAACGAGCTGCCGTGGCGCTTCGAGGCGGGCACCTCGCCCTACGTCGAGGCGGCCGGGCTGGCCGTCGCGATGCGCTGGCTCGCCGGCCTGGGCCTCGAGGAGGTGCGCGCCCACGGCCGCGAGCTGACCGGCTATGCGCTCGAGCGGCTCGGCGCGCTGGACGGCGTGCGCGTGTTCGGGCCGGCAGATCTCGACCGCCGCAGCGCCGTGGTCTCGTTCGCCGTCGAGGGCGCGCACCCGCACGACGTGGCGGAGATCCTCGCCCGCGGCGGGGTCTGCGTGCGCGCCGGGCACCACTGCGCGCAGCCGCTGATGCGCCGCCTGGGCGTGGCGGCGACCTCGCGCGCCAGCTTCGCCGTTCACACCACGCACGAGGACGTCGACCGGCTCGTGGACGGCCTGGCCGAGGTGCGGCGCGTGCTGCGGCTGGGCTGAGCGGGTCCTAGGCTGGGCTTCGTGGACGACCTCTACCGCGAGCAGATCCTCGAGCACTACAAGCGCCCCCACCACTGGGGGACGCTGCCCGAGCCGGATCTCGAGTTCCGCGACACCAACCCGCTCTGCGGCGACGAGCTGACCGTGCAGCTCGAGGTCGACGACGAGGGCGTGGTGACCGACGTCGCGTTCTCCGGGCAGGGCTGCGCGATCTCCCAGGCGGCGGCGTCGATGGCGGCCGACGAGGTCATCGGGATGAAGGTCGACGACGTAATGCGGCTCGACCGCTCCTTCGTCCTCGACCTGCTGGGCATCGACATCTCGGCCACGCGCATGAAGTGCGCGCTGCTCTCGCTGAAGGTGCTGAAGAGCGCGAGCCTCGGCGCCGAGGCCGAGTGGGAGGCCGACCCGCCGGGGGGGGCGTAGGGGCCGCGAGCGGCTCGGGCGCCGCAGTGGTTCTCCGCGTCAAAGGCACAACGAAGAGCGCCCCACACGTGCGGTTTGGGCTGTCACCGTCGGGCCCATGCCGCAAGTGGGTAAGCCTGACCCCCTCACAGGGGGTCGAACTTACCCACTCGGCACGCGCGCAGACTCCGAGATCGTGGCCGTGGCGTCAGGGCAACACGGCGTCGTGACCCGCAGGCAGATCGTGGGGCTCGGCGTCACCTCGAAGCAGGTCGATCACAGGGTGGAGAGCGGCCTGCTCGTGCCGCTCCACCGCGGCGTCTACGCGGTCGGCCACCGGGCGCTGCGGCGGGAAGGATGGTGGCTCGCGGCGGTGCTTGCCTGCGGCCCCGGCGCCGTTCTCGCGGGCCGGTCCGCGGCGGCGCTCTGGGGCCTGCGCCGGCGGTCGGCTCCCCGCTCCGAGGTGATCGCTCCGGGCCCGCGCGCGGTCGAGGGCGTCCTCGCGCGTCGGTGCCGGCTGCACCCCGGCGAATGCACCTCCCATGAAGCGGTTCCGGTCACCAGCCCGATGCGGACCCTGCTCGATCTCGCCGCCATCCTGGATCGCACGGCGCTCGCCAAGGCCGTGAACGAGGCGGAGGTCCTGCGGCTGTTCGACGGACGCGAGCTCGACCTGCTCCTGCGCCGCCACCCGACCGTCCGCGGCAGGGGCCGGCTGCGCGAAGTCCTCGCCGACCTCGACGACGGCGCCCGTGTCACCGAAAGCGCGCTCGAGCGCCGTTTCCTGCCGTTCCTCGACGTCCACGGCCTGCCACGGCCGCTGGTCAATGCGACGATTCCCCTACCCGGCTTCGCGCCCAGGGTCGACTGCCAGTGGCCCGTCGCTCGCCTGGTCGTCGAGCTCGACGGCCGCGCCACCCACCACACCCGCGCGCAGTTCGAGGCCGACCGCACGCGGGACAGGCGGCTGACGGCGGCCGGCTGGCGCGTGGTCCGGATCACCTGGCGCGAGCTGGACGTCCGCCCCGGCGAGGTCGCCCGCCACCTGCGCGCGCTGCTCGGCGCGGGCGCTCGATAGACTGGCGGCAGAAATCCGATCAAAGCGCTAGGACTTCAGCGAACCGTGCCCGAGATCATCGATGTCTGCCCCGTGGCCGAGCTCCCGCCCGGCGAGCGGCGGCTGGTCGAATGGGAGGACCTCGAGATCGGCGTCTTCAACTGCGGGGGCAGCTACTACGCGATCGAGGACCGCTGCTCCCACGACAACGGGCCGCTCGCCGAGGGTGAGCTCGACGAGCGCCATTGCACCGTCGAGTGCCCGCGCCACGGCTCGCTGTTCGACCTCAGAACCGGAAAGCCGCTCACCCTGCCCGCCTACGAGCCGGTGGACACGTTCCCGGTGACCGTGGAGGGCGACACGATCAAGCTGGAGGTCTCGTGACCATGGCACCGCTCGAGCCCGACGCCGCGCCGACCGCCACGGAGCCCGAGGAGAACGAGGCGCTGCGCGACATCAACGCCGACTACGAGGAGCGCTTCGGCTTCCACGACCCGGAGAACTACCTCTACAAGGCGCCGAAGGGGCTCAGCCGCGAGCTCGTCACCAAGATCTCCGAGTTCAAGTCCGAGCCCGCCTGGATGCGCGAGTTCCGCCTGAAGGCGCTCGATCACTTCCTCGCACGTCCGATGCCGACGTGGGGCTCGCCGATGCTCGCCGAGGTCGACTTCGACGACATCCACTACTTCGTGCGCGCGTCCGAGCGCGCCGAGCGCTCCTGGGACGAGGTCCCCGAGGACGTCAAGAAGACCTTCGACCGCCTCGGCATCCCCGAGGCCGAGCGCAAGTTCCTCGCCGGCGTCGGCGCGCAGTACGAGTCCGAGGTCGTCTACCACCAGGTGCGCGAGGACCTGGAGAAGCAGGGAGTCGTCTTCCTCGACATGGACTCCGGCCTGCGCGAGCACGAGGACCTCGTGCGCGAGCACTTCGCCACGATCATCCCGCCGAACGACAACAAGCTGGCGGCGCTGAACTCGGCGGTCTGGTCCGGGGGCTCGTTCGTCTACGTGCCGCCCGGCGTGCACGTCGAGATGCCGCTGCAGGCCTACTTCCGGATCAACACCGAGAACATGGGCCAGTTCGAGCGCACGCTGATCATCGCCGACGAGGGATCGTATGTTCACTACGTCGAGGGGTGCACGGCACCTACTTACTCCTCGGATTCACTGCACTCCGCCGTCGTCGAGCTGATCGCCAAGCCAGGTGCGCGTATCCGCTACACGACCGTCCAGAACTGGTCGCCGAACGTGTTCAACCTGGTCACCAAGCGGGCGGTCGCACAACGAGATGCGACCGTAGAGTGGGTGGACTGCAACCTGGGCTCCAAGCTCACGATGAAGTACCCGAGCGTGTACCTGATGGGGGAGCGCGCTCACGGTGAGATCCTCTCGATCGCGTTCGCGGGTCACGGCCAGCACCAGGACGCGGGCGGCAAGATCATCCACGTGGCGCCGCGGACGACCTCGAACATCTTCGCCAAGTCGATCTCCAAGGACGGCGGGCGCTCCAGCTACCGCGGCCTGCTGGAGGTCGCCAAGGGCGCCACCGAGGCGCGCTCCAAGGTGGTGTGCGACGCGCTGCTGCTCGACGAGAACAGCCGCTCGGACACCTACCCGACGATCCGGATCTCGGAGGACGACGTCAACGTCGGCCACGAGGCGACCGTCTCGAAGGTGGGGGAGGAGCAGCTCTTCTACCTCATGTCTCATGGGATCGGCGAGGAAGACGCCTCCAAGCTGATCGTCAACGGCTTCATCGAGCCGATCGTCAAGGAGCTGCCGATGGAGTACGCCGTCGAGATGAACCGCCTCATCGAGCTCCAGATGGAAGGGAGCATTGGTTGAGCGGGGCGACGGTGGAGGCGGAGCCCGCCTGGCTTGCGGACCGGCGGGCCGCCGCCGGCAAGCGCGCGCTGGAGCTCGGGCTGCCCGAGTTCAAGGGCCGCCCCGGCTGGGAGTTCACCGACCTCACCGGGTTGGAGCTCGACGCCTACTCGCCGGCGAACGGCGGCGGCACGGCGGCGGCCGAGCGGGTCGAGGAGATCTTCACCGGCCTCTCCGGCGCGATTCGCCTGACGCAGGTCGACGGGAAGACCGTGCTCGTCGAGGGCGAGTTGCCAGAGGGCGTGATCGTCGCGCCGCTCGCCGAGGCGGCCGCGCGCCACCCCGACCTGGTCGAGAAGCGCCTCGGCAGCGTGGTGGCGCCCGACGACGTCTTCGCCGCCCGCAACGAGGCCGGCTTCAGCGGCGGGGCGTTCGTGCACGTGCCCGAGGGCGTGAGCGTCGAGGCGCCGATCGTGCTGACCGTGACGCAGGAGGCCGAGCGCAGCGCGCTCGCCTGGCGAACGCTCGTGGTCCTCGAGACGGGCGCGCGCGCGGAGGTCTGGGAGCAGGCCCTGTCGGCCTCACCGGATCTCGACGCGCTCTTCAACACGACCGTCGAGCTGGTCGTCGGCGACGACGCGCACCTGCGCTACGTCAGCGGCCAGCAGCTCTCCGAGCGCAGCTGGATCCTCGGCTCTCACCGCGCCGAGGTCGGAGCGCAGGGGTCGCTCGACTGGGTCGCGCTCGGCTTCGGCTCGGGTCACGGGCGGGTGCGGATGGAGACCAAGCTCGCCGGCCCCGGCGCGGACGCGAAGGTCACCGGCGCATACGCGGGCCACCGCCGCCAGCACCTCGACTTCGACACCACCCAGGAGCACGCCGCCCACCACACGACCTCGGACCTCGCCTTCCGCGGCGTGCTCTCCGATCGCTCGACCTCGGTCTGGCGCGGGATGATCCGCGTCGATCCGGGCGCGCAGCAGACGGACGCGTTCCAGGAGAGCCGGAACCTGCTGCTCTCCAAGCGCGCCCACGCCGACGCGATCCCCGGCCTGGAGATCGAGGCCGACGACGTGCGCTGCACGCACGCGGCGGCCATCGCGCAGATCGACGCAGAGCAGCTCTTCTACCTGCGCTCGCGCGGCCTGCGCGAGCCGCAGGCCAAGCGGCTGGTGATCGAGGGCTTTCTCGCCGCGCTCGTGGAGCGCTTCGAGGAGGGGCCGGTGCGCGGCGTGCTCGCGGACGCCCTCGAGCGGCGGCTCGCGCTCGTTCTGGGCGACTGAGCGGCCGCTCGGCGGCTCCGGGCCGGACGCTCGACGCGACCGGCGCGCCTTCGCCGCGGTCCGACTAGGCTCCCGCCCGCCATGTGGGAAGAGGCGCCGATCACGCGGAGGGCGGCGCTGCGCGGAGGCGCGGCGGCCGCAGCGGCGCTGGCCGGCTCGGGCGCGCTCCCGGCGTGGGCCCGCCCGGTCGCCGAGTTGTCGCGTCTGAGGCGCCCCGGCAGCAGGCCGTTCCCGCGCAGGCGCGAGGGCAGCGAGACGATGCCCCAGATCGAGCACGTGGTGATCCTGATGATGGAGAACCACTCCTTCGACAACCTGCTCGGGATGCTGCCCCGGCGCGCGCGCTCGCGGCGAGGGCTCGACGGCTTCCGCTTCGACCGCGGCGGGCGCCCGCGCAACTTCAACCGGGACTCCGCGGGGCGCCGCGTGACCGCCTCCCGCGCTCCCTCGCCGTGTCAGCTCAGCGGAGAGCCCGGCCAGGACTGGAACCGCAGCCACATCTCCTGGGACCGCGGGCGCAACGACGGCTTCGTGCGCGCGAGCGGCCCGGTGGCGATGTGGTACTGGGACGAGCGAGACCTCCCGGTCACCTACTCGCTGGCGGCGCGGTTCCCGGTCGGCGAGCGCTACTTCCAGTCCTGTCTCGCGCAGACCTACCCGAACCGCCGCTTCCTGTTCGCCGCGACCGCCAGCGGAACGACCGCGACCCTCAACAGCGAGCTCGGCCGCTACCCGCCGCCGAACGGCACGATCTTCGACCGCCTCGACAGGCACCGCATCAGTTGGCGCAACTACTACCAGCAGGTGCCGAGCACGCTGATCATCCCCCAGATCCTGCGCGGCGGAAGCACTCGCTACGGCAAGAACATCGTGAAGATCGAGCACTTCTTCGCCGACGCCCGGGCGGGCCGGCTGCCGGCGGTCACGCTGATCGACCCCGACTACCAGACGACGAGCGAGGAGAACCCGCAGGACGTCCAGGTCGGCGAGCGCTTCGTCCACGACGTCGTCGCCGCGCTGATGCGCTCGCCCAACTGGTCGCGCACCGCGCTGTTCCTGACCTACGACGAGCACGGCGGCTACTACGACCACGTCCCGCCCCCGCGCGCGATCCCGCCCGACTCCACCCGTCCCCGCCTCGCCCCCGGCGACATCCCGGGCACCTACGACCGCTACGGCTTCCGCGTCCCGATGATCGTCGTCTCACCGTGGTCGCGAGCGAACTACGTCTCGCGCCACGTGCAGGACCACACCTCGATCCTGGCGTTCATCGAGCGCAAGTGGAACCTGCCGGCGATGACCTGGCGCGACGCCAACGCGCACCCGATGACCGACTACTTCGACTTCCGCAGGCCGGCCTTCCGCACCCCGCCGCGGCTGCCGCCGGGGCCGCCGCTGGGCCCGGGGCTCGCACGCTGCCGCGCCGAGGGGCTGACCCCGCCGCTGCCGGCGGCCTAGCGCCCGCGGGCTTGCTGAACGCTCGGGCGCCCGGGAGTCAGCCGGGGTGCTGCGGGTTGTCCGTCGCGTGGTGAACTGCGGCCAGGAAGGAGGCGTTCGGCTGTCGTGCGGGGCGGGCCGTTCGCGAGAGTGCGATTGTCTGCGTATAGCGGGGTCGATTGCACTCTCGCGGCGCTGTCGGGCTCCGGCGGCCGGTTCGTGGTTCCTTCGTTGCCGCCGTTCGCTACCACCGACCCCCCCGGGATCGCGTAGCACCACGGGCGCGGGGGGCACGGAGGCCCACGGCCGCGGGTAGGGCAGGCGGCGCCCGCCCGCTCAGGGCTCGATCGCGAGCTTGACGCCGGGCGCGGTCCGCTGGCGCTCCCAGGCCTCGGCGATCCGGTCGAGCGGCACCCGCTCGACCGGGACCGCGATCTCGCCGCGCGCGGCGTGCCCGAGCATCCTCGTGAACGCGGCGGCGCGCACCTCGGGCGGCGCGGCGGCGTTCAGGTGACCGAGGATCCGCAGGCGCTTCCCGCGCACGGAGGCCGAGGAGATCTCCGCGGTCGCGCCGGCCGAGCTCCCGAGCTGCACGTGCCTCGCCTCGACGGCGGCGGCGTCGATCGCGGCAGCGGCCGGCGCGCCCCACAGGGGATCGACCGTCACGTCGGGGCCACCCTGGCACGCGTCCCGCAGCGCCGCCACCAGGTCCCCGCCGGCGTCGAGGGGCACGGTCGCGTCCGCGCCGGAGCGGGCGAGCTCGGCCAGCGCCTCGCGGTCGCGTGCCGCCGCGACGACCCGTCCCGCCCCGAGCAGCCGCGCGGCCTGCACGGCGATGCGTCCCACGGTGCCGCTCGCCCCGAGCACCAGCACCTTCTCGCCCGGCCGCAGCTCCGCGCGCCACTCCAGGGCCAGCCAGGCCGCGAGGCCGGCGATGCCGCAGGCCAGGGCCAGCCCGGCGTCCACGCCGGCGGGCAGCGGGAGCAGCGAGGAGGACGACACCACGGCCCGCTCCGCCAGCGCGCCCGAAGGGGGGACCGGGCCGTCGAAGTAGATGCGCTCGCCCTTCGCGGTGCGCCCGATCCCCTCGCGCCCTGCCACGTAGGGCAGTGCCGGGGCGCCGGCGTGGTATGTCCCCGACGCGATCCAGACGTCGACGGGGTTCAGTCCTGCGAGCTCCACATCGACGAGCTCCTGACCGTCCTCCGGCGCCGGTAGGGCGAGCTCGCCGACCGACGGCGCCTCGCCGTAGGCCTGGACGATCGCGGCGCGCACGGCGCGCAGTCTACGTCCGTCCGGTCGCGAGGCGTGAGGACGACCGCGCCGGGCCCGTCAGCCGGCTTCGCACAGCCGCAGGTGCGGGCGGCTGGGGACGCCGGCCCGCTGCGCGGCGACGGTCAGCGCGCCCTCGAGCGCCTCGCGGGTGAAGGGCTTCTCGAGATGCGCCGCGAGCCCCAGCGCGATGACCTCCTTGCTGGGCGGGTAGATGCTGCAGACCACGATCTGCGCGTCCGGGCGCCGCTCGCGCAGCGCGCGGGCAAGCTCGAATCCGCCGGTGAGCGCCGGCTCGAGCAGCAGGACGTCGGCGTCCGGGGGCGCGTCCGCGCCGTCGCGGGTATGCGCGACGTGCACGTGTCCCAGGCGCTCCACCGCCCGTTCGAGCAGCAGGCGGATCTCAGGAGTCGGTTCAGCGATCAAGACTCTCGCCACGGCGGTCGATCATTCAGCGTGAAGAGCGGCAAACCGCAGGAATCTGGTATGAGAACCGTATGACGGAGCGCGCGAACATCCTCGTGGTCGACGACGAGCAGGACGTCCGGCGGCTGATCCGGATCCTGCTCGAGCGCGCCGGCTTCGTGGTCACGGAGGCGGCAAGCGGGCCGGAAGCCCTGCAGCGGCTGCACGCCGGCAAGCCGAGCCTGGTCGTCCTCGACGTCACGATGCCCGAGCTCGACGGGTGGCAGACGCTCGAGCGGATCCGGGACCTGAGCGACGTGCCGGTGCTGATGCTGACCGCACGCGCCGCCGAGATGGACAAGGTCCGCGGGCTGAAGGCGGGCGCCGACGACTACGTCACCAAGCCCTTCGGCCGCCAGGAGCTGCTCGCTCGCGTCGAGGCGCTGCTGCGGCGTTCGCCCTCGGCGCCGGAGGTCCGCGAGGCCTACGCGGACGGCGAGGTCTCGATCGACTTCGCGAGCCGCGAGGTGGTCGCCGACGGCCAGACGGTGGCGCTCACGCCGCTCGAGTTCCGCCTGCTCGCCGCGTTCGTCCGCCACCCGAACCAGGTGCTGAGCCGCGAGCAGGTGCTGGAGCTTGTCTGGGGCGACCCGGACACGGTCGCGGCCGACCAGGTGAAGCTCTACGTCGGCTACCTGCGTCGGAAGCTGGGCTGGGATGCCGGCCACGGTGGCCCGCTGGAGACCGTGCGGGGCTTCGGCTACCGCTACCGGCCGCGCAGCGCCTCGCTCGACGGCGCCGCCAGGGCCTCCTGAGCTAGAGCGCGACCCCGCTGCCGCCGCGCGCCTCCTCCTCGCCCGCGCTCGGGAGCGACAGCGGCAGCTCGACGCGGAACGTCGCGCCCTCGCCGTCGGCGCTCCGCACCATGACCCGGCCGTCGTGCGCTTCGACGATCGCGCGCACGATCGTCAGTCCCAGGCCGACGCCCGGGATCGCCCGCGAGGTCGCGGTCGTGGCGCGGAAGAAGCGCTCGAAGAGGAGGTGCTGCTCCTCGGGCGGGATGCCGGGACCGCTGTCGGAGACCTCGATCACGGCGCGCTCACCCTCGGCGGCCACCCGGATCGCGACCGTCCCTCCGACGTCGGTGAACTTGAGCGCGTTGGAGACGAGGTTGTCGAGCACCTGGCCGAGCCGGTCGTGGTCCCCGCGGCACCTCGGCAGCTCGGCGATGTCGGCCGCGAGCACGATCTCCCGGTCCTCGGCCACGGGACGCGCGGCCTCCAGCGCGTCGCGCGCGATCGCGGCCAGGTCGATCTCGCCGACCTCGAGCTGGAGCCGGCCCGCCTCGACCTGGGCTGCGAACAGCAGGTCTCCGACGAGCCGCAGCAGGCGCGTGGCGTTGCGATCGACGACGGATAGGAAGTGGCGGTGCTCCTCGGTCACCGGCTGCTGCTCGTCGTCCAGGACGAGCTCCACGTAGCCGATCACCGAGGTCAGCGGCGTGCGGAACTCGTGCGAGACGAGCGCGAAGAACTCGTCCTTGAGGCGATCAGCCTCGCGCTCGCCGGTGACGTCGCGCAGCACGACGAGGCGCCCCACCAGGTCGCCGCGCGTGTCGCGCACCGGGCCGACGTAGCGCGCGTACAGCGCGCTGCGGCCCGGAAGCTCCACCTCGTCGCGGATCTCCAGTGCCGGTCCCGATCCGTCGACGGCGAACGCGCGGCGGAAGCCCTCCCGGCCCGCGCTGCGCTCGACCGCCAGGCGGACGCGGCGCATCGCCGGGTTCTCCACGCGGACCGTGCCCGTCGCGTCGAGCAGCGCGATCGGATCCGGCGCAGCGTCGATGACCGACCGGAAGGCGCCGGCCGTGTCGCGAGCGCTGCGCAGCGCTCGCTCGAGCTCGGCGCGATCCTGGGCGCGGCGGCCCCTGCGCCGGGCGACCGCCGCCGCGCCGGTGGCGCCGAGCAGCGCGCCCAGCGCGAACGCGCCACCGCGAGCATGTACCTCCGCGCGCACCGGTCCCACGGTACCCATTCCCCGCCGCGACCATGCAAGACGGCGCCCCTTGCCCGCGCGGCGAGCGCGCGCTAGCGTCGCCGGCCGACAACCGTTCGAGCCCGGAGGTGGGTCAGTGTCCGATCCGGCCAAGGTCCTCGTCGTCGCCAACCGCACCGCGGCAACTCCCGGCCTGGTCGACGCCGTGCGAGAGCGCGCCCGTCGCGGGCCGGCCACGTTCCACCTCGTCGTGCCGGCGTCGGTGCACGGCCTCGCGCGCCTCGCGGACCCCGAGGACGACACACGCGGGCGCGAGGAGGCGCAGGAGGCGCTCGACGCGGCGCTTCCGAAGCTCTCGGAGGCCGCGAGCTCGCCGGTCACCGGCGCGGTCGGCGTCCCCGAGCCGCTCGCCGCGATCGAGGACGCCGTCAACCTCGGGCGCCCGGACGAGATCATCATCTCCACGCTTCCGGCGCGCGTCTCGCGCTGGCTGCGGCTCGACCTGGTCAGCAAGGCCCGCGGTCTCGGGCTGCCCGTCACCCACGTCGAGGCCGAGCACGCGGGGGATGAGGCGCACGCCTAGACTCGCGCCGCGATGCGCCTGATCACCTTCGTCCCGCCCGGCCGCGCCGTGCCCGTCGGCGGCGAGGCGAGCGGCGAGGAGGCGGTGGCCTTCGAGGACTCCTCGGCGGTGGTCGACCGGCTGGCGTCGGGGAGTCTCGCGCCCGCGCGCGGCGAGCGCTGGCCGCTGGAGGACGTGCGCCTGCTGGCGCCGGTGCCGCGCCCCCGGATGATCTTCGGGATCGGCCTCAACTATGCGCGCCATGTCGCCGAGACCGGCGGCGAGCCGCCCGAGCAGCCGATCGTCTTCACCAAGCCGCCCGGCGCGTCGGCGGCCCCGGACGGCCCGGTCGTGTGCCCGGCGGTGGTGCGGCGCCTGGACTACGAGGGCGAGCTGGCGATCGTGATGGGCGCCGGCGGCCGGGTGGCCGGATACGCGGTCGCGAACGACGTCAGCGCGCGCGACCTCCAGCGGCGCGAGCCGCAGTGGACCCGCGCCAAGGGAGCCGACACGTTCTGCCCCTGGGGGCCGTGGATCACCACAGCTCAGCATGTACCCGACCCCGAGGCGCTGAGGCTGCGCACCTGGGTGAACGGCGAGCTCCGCCAGGACGCCCGCACCTCGGACCTCGTCTTCGGCGTCGAGCGCCTGGTCGCGTTCATAGCCGAGGCGGTGACGCTCGAGCCGGGCGACCTGATCCTGACCGGCACGCCGAGCGGCGTGGGCATGGCGATGGACCCGCCGCGCTTCCTGGCCGACGGCGATGTGGTGCGCATCGAGATAGAGCGCCTGGGGGCGATCGAGCACCGGGTCGTGGCGGGGTGAGGTGAGGAGCCCGGCCACGCCGCTCGAGCGCGCTCCGGCGGGGCTCGCGGACGGCGCCGGGCTGTGGCTCAAGCGGGAGGACCTCCACCCGCTGGGCGCCTTCAAGTGGCGGGGCGCGGAGCCGGTCGTCGCCGGGCTGCGGGACGCCGGCGCCACGGCGGTCGTGACCGCCTCGACGGGCAACCACGGCGCCGCCACGGCGTGGGCGGCGGGTCGCGCGGGCCTGCGCGCCGTCGTGTTCGCGCCCGCCGGTGCGAGCGCGACCAAGCTGGAGCGGATGCGCGAGCTCGGCGCCGAGGTGCGCCTCACCGGAGCCGACCTCGATGAGGCCAAGGCGGCGGCCGTGGCCTTCGCGCGCGAGAGCGGGGCACGGTTCTTCGAGGACGGGGCGGAGCCCGCGCAGTACGAGGCCTACCGCGCGATCGCGGCCGAGATCCTCGAGCAGTCGCCGGCGCCTCCCGGTGCCGTGATCGCCCCGCTCGGCAACGGCGCGCTGGCGGCGGGCGTCGGGCTCGAGCTGGCCGATGCGGCGCCCGCGACGCGGCTGGTCGTCGCGGTCGCCGAGGCCGCGCCGGTCATGGCGCTCTCGCTCGCGGCGGGGGGGCCGGTCCGCAGCCGGCGCTGCGAGACGTTCGCCGACGGCCTCGCCGTCCGGGTCGCCGTGCCGATCGCCGTGGAGACGCTGCGGCCGCTCGTTGACGACGTCGTCATGGTCTCCGAGCGCGAGATCGCGGCCGGCGTGGGCGCCTACGCGGCGGCGGGGATCCGCGCCGAGGGCGCGGCGGGCGCCGCGCTCGCCGCACTGGGCAGAGTCCGGGCCGAGGGCCCGGTCGTGGTCATCGTCTCCGGCGCGAACATCGACGAGGAGTTGCACAGGCGCGCCGTACGCCGCCCGCGGTCCTTCCCGGGGCCGGCGCCGCCCGCCGCGCTCAGTGCGTCTTGATCACGCGGTCGATCAGGCCGTACTCGCGGGCCTGCTCGGGCGTGAAGAAGCGGTCGCGCTCCATGTCCGCGTGGACCTGCTCGACGCTCTGCTCCGTGTGCTTGGCGTAGACCGCGTCGATCCGCCCGCGGGTGTCGAGGATCTCCCGCGCGTGGATCTCGATGTCGGTCGACTGCCCCTCGAAGCCGGCAGAGGGCTGGTGGATCAGGATCCGCGAGTTCGGGAGCGCCATGCGCTTGCCCTTCGCGCCGGCGGTGAGCAGCAGCGATCCCATCGACATCGCGACACCGACGCACATCGTCGCGACATCGGGCTTGATGAACTGCATGGTGTCGTAGATCGCGAGGCCGGCGTAGACCGAGCCCCCGGGCGAGTTGATGTAGATCGAGATGTCCTTGTCCGGGTCCTGCGACTCGAGATGCAGGAGCTGGGCGACCACGAGGTTCGCGATCGTGTCGTCGATCGGCTGGCCGAGGAAGATGATCCGCTCGTTGAGCAGTCGCGAGTAGATGTCGAACTCGCGCTCGCCGCGGGCGGTGCGCTCGATGACCATGGGCACGAGGGGCATGGGGGACGGGCTCCTTGCGAAGGGGTCCGGGCGCGCTGAACCCTAGAAGGTCGTCTCAGGGGTCCCGCGGGATCAGCGCGGCCGCGCCGGCGAACCGGCCCTCGCGCAGGTCCTCGAGCGCCTCGTTGGCCGCGGACAGCGGATAGCCGGTGACCGTGGTCCGGACCGGTACGCGCGGCGCGAGCGCGAGCAGCTCCTCGCCGTCGGCGCGCGTCAGGTTGGCGACCGAGCGGATCGATCGCTCGCCCCACAGCTCCGCGTACGGGATGGACGGGATGTCGCTCATGTGGATCCCGGCGCAGACCACGGTCCCGCCCTTCGCGCAGGCGCGAAGCGCGAGCGCGACCAGCTCGCCCGCCGGGGCGAAGATCAGCGCGGCGTCGAGCTCGTCCGGCAGCGGCTCGTCCGAGCCGCCCGCCCAGGCGGCGCCGAGCTCCCGCGCGAGCTCCTGGGCGGCGCCGTCGCCGGGGCGCGTGATCGCGTAGGTCGTGCGCCCCTCCCAGGTGGCGAGCTGGCAGACGATGTGCGCGGCGGCTCCGAAGCCGTAGAGGCCGAGCCGCCCCGGATCGCCGGCCATTCGCAGCGCCCGGTGCCCGATCAGCCCTGCGCACAGCAGGGGCGCCGCCTGGAGGTCCGGATAGGCCTCGGGCAGGGGGAAGCAGTAGCGCGCGTCCGCGACGCAGCGCTCCGCGTACCCGCCGTCGATGTCGCGGCCGGTGAAGCGCGCGCGGTCGCAGAGGTTCTCGCGCCCCGAGCGGCACCAGCGGCAGCGCCCGCAGGTCCAGCCGAGCCACGGGACGCCGACCCGGGCGCCCGGCTCGAGCTCCGCGCCGTCGCCCACGCGCTCGACCGTGGCGACGATCTCGTGGCCGGGCACGACCGGCGGGCTCGGCACCGTCACCTCGCCGTCGAGCAGGTGCAGGTCGGTCCGGCACACGCCGCAGGCGCTCACGCGCAGCAGCGCCTGGCCGGGACCGGGCTCGGGGTCGGGCAGCTCGGCCGCGCGGAGCGGCCGGCCCGGCTCGTCCAGGACCATCGCGCGCATGCCCACATGATCGCGCGTGAGGGCCCGCGGCGCCGACCTTCTAGCCTCGGATGGCGATGGCCGCCGCCGATCAAGCTCCCGCGCTCGAGCTGCGCGGGCTCACCAAGCGCTACGACGACGGCTTCCTCGCGCTGGACGGCTTCGACCTGATCGTTCCCGACGGCGAGTTCTTCGGGTTGCTCGGGCCCAACGGCGCCGGCAAGACGACGCTGATCAGCGCGGTCTGCAACCTGATCCGGGTGACGGCCGGCGAGATCCGGATCTTCGGCCATCCCGGCGGCGACCGGCGGGCGCGGCGGCTGGTCGGCCTCGCCGAGCAGGACGTGAACCTGGACCGCTTCCTCGACGTGGAGGAGACGCTCGTCTATCACGGCGGCTACTACGGGATGGCCCGCGCCGAGGCGGTGCGACGCGCGCGGGAGATGATGGACACCTTCGACCTGCGCGCGAAGGCCGGCGTCCGCGCCCCCAAGCTCTCGGGCGGGATGCGCCGCAGGCTCCTTCTCGCGCGCGCGCTGATGCACGAGCCGCGGCTGGTGATCCTCGACGAGCCCACCGCGGGGGTGGACTTCGAGCTGCGCATGGAGTTGTGGCGCTACATCCGGCGCCTGCACGGCGCGGGCACCACGATCCTGCTCACGACCCACTACCTCGAGGAGGCCGACGAGCTCTGCGAGGACATCGCGCTGATCCGCGACGGCCGCCTGATCGCGCGCGACACCGCGGACGGCCTGCGCTCCCGATACGCGGCCGACTCGCTCGCCGACGTCTACGTGAAGGCGATGGGAAGCCCGAGATGAGCACGCCGCTTCGCTGGCTCGCCGCGCGCGAGGTGCTGCGGGTGCTGAAGCTGTGGTCGCAGACGATCGCGGCGCCCGTGCTCTCGTCGTTCCTCTTCATCCTGGTGTTCGGGCTCTCGCTCGGCGGCCGCATCAAGCACGTCGACGGGATCCCCTACGAGCAGTTCATCGTTCCCGGGCTGCTGACGATGGCGATGGTGCAGGCCGCATACGCCAACAACTCCTCGTCGGTCTTCCAGGCCCGGTTCGACCGCTACATCCACGACGTGCTGGCCGCCCCCATGCGCTCCTGGGAGGTGAACCTCGGGCTCTCGCTCGGCGGCGCCGTGCGGGCGCTGCTGATCGGGGTGCTGCTGCTCGCCGCCGCCGCGCTCGTGGTCGCGGTGCCGGTCCGCCACCCGCTCGAGCTGGCGGTCGCGGTCGCCCTCGCGCTGACGCTGTTCAGCTCGCTGGGCGTCGTGGTCGGGATCTACGCGCAGACCTGGGACCACGCCGGGTTCGTGCAGAACATCGTGATCCTGCCGCTGAGCTTCCTCGGCGGCGTCTTCTACTCGATCGACCGCCTGCCGGAGCCATGGCGCGAGATCTCCCACGCCAACCCGCTCGTCTACATGATCGCCGCGATCCGCTACGGCTTCCTCGGCACGAGCGACGTCAGCATCGCCCTGTCGCTGGCCATCACCGCGGCGCTGACGGCGGGTGTGGTGGCCTGGAGCGCATGGCTCTTCTCCACCGGCCGGCGACTCAAGGCGTAGTCTCGCTGCGGCCGTGGCCTCGCTGAACCTGCCCAACCTGCTGACGACGATCCGGATCCTGCTGGTGCCGGTGCTCGTCGTCGCGCTGCTCGACGAGACCTCGAACGGCGACGTGCTCGCGGCGATCGTCTTCGCGGTCGCGTCGCTGACGGACGCGGTGGACGGCTACCTCGCGCGCTCGCGCGGGGCGGTGACGACGTTCGGCAAGCTCATGGATCCGATCGCCGACAAGCTGTTGATCATCGCCGCGCTGCTCGCGCTGGTCTCGCTGGGCCGGGTCGCGTCCTGGGTGGCGATGGTGATCATCGCGCGGGAGTTCGCGGTCACCGCGCTCCGCGCCGCCGCCGGTGCGCAGGGCGTCGTGATCGCCGCGAGCGCGTTCGGCAAGGCCAAGACCGTGCTTCAGGTCGCCATGGTGTTCGCGCTGATCCTCACGAGCGGAAGCCCGGCGTGGCTGGACGCGCTCGTGTACGTCACGGTCGCCGTGACCGTCGCGTCCGGCCTGGACTACGCCTTCGGGCTGCGCCGCACGCTCGAGGAGACGCGCCGCTCGCGCGCGGAGCGCCGCACGTCCGGCGCCGGCTGAGCGCTCAGCCCGCGCCCTCCAGCCACGCCTCGCGTGTGGTCGCGCGCTGCGGATGCTCGCCGGTGGCGAGCTCGTGGCGCAGCTCCCCGAGCAGCCCCCACCGCTCCGCGGCGACGTTGTGCTGGTGGATCGTCTCGAGGTTCTCCTGGCGAGCGGAGATCCAGGCGTCGTCGCCGATCCCGTCGAAGCGCGTGATCACCCCGGCGATCATCTCGCGCACGCAGTCCTCGACGAACCGCGGCCGGCGGTGCGCCTTCTCGACGACCGAGGCCTCGTCGGAGCGCTTCATCAGCTCGTAGATCTCGGAGGACATCGCGTTCTCGACGATCTCCAGCAGCGCGGAGGCCTCGATCTCCTCGGCGCAGCCGGCCGGGCAGCCGATGTGCAGCGTGCCGAGCCCGCGCTGGTTGTGGGTCGCGACCGGCACGGCGTCGAGGACCCGCTCGATCTCCCCGTCGTCGAAGCCGCCATCGCGCAGGCGCTCCCGCGCGCGGCCGGCCACGAGCTCCTGCGCGCAGGGGCACGCCGTCATGCCCGCCGCCGCGACGCCGACGATCCGCCGCGTCCCCGAGTCCGCGGCGACCGCCGAGCCGAACAGCGTGTAGATCTCCTGCGTCGCGATCCCCGACCGGGGCGCGGGCTTGTGCTCCGGGTAGCGCGCGGCGATCGTGACCTCCGCGCGGCGCGCGTCCTGGCGCTCGCGCACGAGCTCCGCGATCCGCTCCGCGAGCCGCTCCGCCCGCAGCGAGGACTCGCCGAGCACGATCTCCCCGATGGCCGCGTTGACGACCTCCTCGAAGCGCGACATGTGGGCGCCCTTCTGCCGGGGGCCCAGGTCGACGAAGCAGTCGAGCGTCGCCGCGAACAGCTGCTCCGATCCGTTCTGCCGGATCCGAACGACCTTCTCGACCCCGGTGACGCCGACCCGCGACAGCGAGACGTGCAGTGTCGGCGCCTGCGCCTGGACGTCCGGGGCGCTGATCTCCATGCGCCAGACCCTAGAGGGTCCTATTCCGTTCGCGGATCGGGCCCATCCCGGCCGGCACCCGTCCTGCGGGTGTAGCCCGGGATGGGTTGGCCGGGGTCGCCCAGGTATGAGAAGCGTATACGCGCTATGAGTACCTCTTCACAGAGGCCCTGAGCGTGGTATCACTCCCGGCCTCGCGGCTCGCCGCGGGATCGGGAGGCCGGCGTCGCGGGGAGGTGATGAGGTGTGACCGAGAAGGCGCAGGCACTGCTCTCGGACGAGGCCCCGATCACCGAGCGCGAGGAGCTGCTGGACCTCGTCGCCCGCGGCCAGGAGCAGGGCTATCTCACGATCGAGGAGATCGCCGCCCGCCTCGACGAGGTCGAGGTGACCAAGGAGCAGGTTTCCGAGCTCCACGCGCACCTCGTCGAGCAGGGGATCGACGTGGTCGCCGAGGACGGCCGCCCACCCGCCGCGGCGACCCCGAAGGAGGAGTCCGCCGCGCGCGAGACCGAGACCGCCGCGCGCGCGACCCCCGAGCTTCCGCGCCGCCCGCTGATCGACCTGACGGTGGAGCCGAGCCTCGACTCGCTGCGCCTCTACTTGCGCTCGATCGGGCGGGTCGACCTGCTGACCGCCCAGGAGGAGCAGGACCTGGCCAAGCGCATCGAGAAGGGCGACATCGAGGCCAAGCAGCGCATGGTCGAGGCGAACCTGCGCCTGGTCGTGTCGATCGCGAAGGGCTACCTCGGGCGCGGGCTGACGTTCCTGGACCTGATCCAGGAGGGCTCGCTCGGGCTGATCCGCGCCGTGGAGAAGTTCGACTACCGGCGCGGCTTCAAGTTCTCGACCTACGCGACCTGGTGGATCCGGCAGGCCGTCACGCGCGCGATCGCCGACAAGGGCCGCACGATCCGCATCCCGGTCCACATGGTCGAGAAGCTGAACAAGGTCGTGCACGTCGAGCGCCAGCTCGTCCAGCAGCTCGGCCGGGAGCCGACCCAGCAGGAGATCGCGCTCGAGCTCGACTGCTCGGTGCGCGAGGTGCGCGACATCATGCGCATGGCCCAGCAGCCGGTGTCGCTGGAGAAGCCGATCGGCGACGAGGAGGAGTCGGAGCTCGGCGACTTCGTCGAGGACAAGGGCGCCGAGTCCCCGTTCGAGCTGGCGTCGGAGACCATGCGCCGCGAGAACGTGCGTCGCGCGCTCTCGGCGCTGCCCCGTCGCGAGCGCGAGGTCATCGAGATGCGCTTCGGCCTCACCGGCGGCAAGCCGCGCACGCTCGAGGAGGTCGGCCGCGCGTTCAACGTCACGCGCGAGCGCATCCGCCAGATCGAGAACCACACGCTCAAGAAGCTCGAGGCGCTGCCCGAGGCCCAGCGGCTGCGCGACGCTTCCTAGCTCCCCTCGGCCAAATCCCCCGCCGCTACACTGACGCGTCGCTCGGGGGGATGTCCGAGTGGTTAAAGGAGACGGGCTGTAAACCCGTTGGCTCTGCCTACGCAGGTTCGAATCCTGCTCCCCCCATGCTCTACGGCCGGGCCGCCATGGCCCGCGTTTAGGAGGGTTGGTGCGGGCACGGGGGAGCTGGGGCTTGGCCGGTGGCGGCCGCAGGCTCGTTGGCTGCGCGGCTGCGGGCCTCGCGGTCCTGTTCGCCGGCCAAACCGCAGCCGCGGCGTCGGCGCCCGAGAGCGACGGGCGCTTCGTCGGGGTCAACGCCGGCGTGCTGCTGCAGCCCGGGATGAGCCTGGGTCTGCGGCCCGGCGCCGTCGACGCCGAGCTGCGCCTGATGGCGCGCGTCGGCGTGCGCTCGTTGCGTATCGGCCTGTGGTGGAAGTACATCCAGCCCTACCCGACCTGGGCGCAGGTGCCCCGCGCGCAGCGACGCTGGTACGTGCGCACGCCCGGCGCGCCGACGAGCTTCGTCTTCGCCGACGCGCTGTTCGCAGCCGCCGCGCGGCGCGGCCTGACGCTGCTGCCGGTGCTGGGCGGCGCGCCGGCCTGGGCGGCGGTCAACCCGGAGCCGCGCGGCGAGGTGATCGGGAACCCGCCGCGCGACCTGGAGGCGTTCGCGTCCTGGTCGGGGCTGATGGTCGCCCGGTACGGGTCGCGGGGCGCCTTCTGGGCGGAGCACCCGGAGCTGCCACACCGCCCGCCCGGCGCCTGGCAGGTGTGGAACGAGCCGAACATCTGGCCCGCCTGGTCCGCGCCGGACTGGGTGCACGGCTACGCGGCGCTGCTGCACGCCACGGCTCCGGCGATCAGGGCCGCGGACCCGGCGGCCCGGATCGTCCTGGCCGGACTCACCAACGAGTCGTGGACGGCGCTCGACCAGCTCTACGGGGCGGTGGACCGCAGCGACTTCGACGTCGTGGCGATCCATCCGTACACGCGGTACAAGGCCGACGTCGTGAAGATCCTACGCAGCGTCCGTGCCGTGATGTCGCGCCACGGCGACGCCGCCCGCCCGCTGTGGGTGACGGAGATCGGCTGGCCGATCGCCACCCGCGCACTGCGCATGCGCTACGGGTTCGAGACCGACGCGGCGGGGCAGGTCGCGCTAATGCGGGCCATCCTCCCGGCGCTCCTGCGCCGCCGCGCCGCCCTCGGCCTGGAGCGCGTCTACTGGGAGAGCTGGGTGACCCGCTACCGCCAGGCCTGGAACCCGTTCGACTTCGCCGGTCTGCGGCGGGTCAGCCGCGGCAGGATCCTCCCGGC
Organism: Solirubrobacteraceae bacterium; assembly: GCA_046330255.1. GTDB lineage: Bacteria > Actinomycetota > Thermoleophilia > Solirubrobacterales > Solirubrobacteraceae > JBBSBL01. The sequence goes on along the minus strand of JAXLTC010000002.1, from coordinate 757,404 downwards.
GGCGGCCTTCCACGAGTTCCGCGTGGTGCTACGGCGAATCGTTCGCGCGGGGAGCGCCACGCGGCCGCGCGTCGCCGGAGCTAACCCAGCAGCCCGGCGACTCCGCTGACGATCAGGTAGCCGGCGGCAAGCAGCGCGCCGAGCCACAGGACGCGCGTCTCGTGGGTGCGGACGTAGGCGTCCATGCGGTCCAGCGCGTCCTGCGTGCGATGCGGCGCGAACGCGAACGCGACGAGCGGCAGCTCGATCGGCGCCAGCATGATCAGGTTGAAGAGCGCCAACACGCCGACCGTCGCCGCGGTGTCCAGGGACTCGTGGCTGATGTCCGCGAGCGCGACCAGGTAGAGCATGCCGGGGAGGTGCATCGCGACTCCGAGGGCGCCGAGCACGGGCGTCGTGCCCGCCGCGAGCATCCTGCTGGTGCGGCTCGGCTTGCGGTTCGGGTCGGCGTGTCGCGCCTTGCGCGCCGCGCGCATCTCGGCCGCCTTGCGCCGCACCGGGCCCGAGTGGTCCGAGCGCAGCCACAGCGAGACGACCAGGATCACGACCCCGGCGACGATGTGCACGATCGGGTTGCCGGCGCGCTCGCTCGGGCTGAAGGCGTCGCTGTCGCGCAGCAGCTCGACGATCCCCAGCCCCACCGCCATCGACGCGGCGAAGCTCCCGATCACGTAGGCGCTCAGAAGCGCGACCGCGTTCGGGCGGCTGAGGATCACGAGCACGGCCGCGATCGCGGTGGGGCTCGTGATCGCGGAGAGCAGCGCCAGCGCGAGGAGCTGTCCGTTCACGCGCGCGCACCCTACCGGTGGACGGAGGTGATCTAGCATCGGGCCGGTGCGCCGCCACGTCCTGCTCGCCGGCGCGACCGGCGCGACCGGTCGGCCCCTCGCGCGCCGGCTGCTGGCACGGGGGCACGCCCTGCGGGCGCTGGTCCGCGATCCCTCGGCGGCGGCGGACCTGGCCGCGGAGGGGGCCGAGCTGCGCGCGGGCGACGTGCTCGAGCCCGCCTCGGTGCTCGACGCCGCGGCAGGCTGCGACGCGGTTATCCACGCCGCGGTCCGCGGGCCCGACGGCCGCGACGCGGAGGGTGCGCGGCTGCGAAGGGAGGGAACGGCGTCGCTGCTGCGTGCCGCCGAGCGCGCCGGCGCAAGCGTGCTCGTGCCCAGCCTCGTCGCGCTCTACGCGGGCGGCGGCGACGAGGAGCTCGACGCGGCGGACCCGGTGATCGCTCCCGGTCCCGCCGTCGACGCCGCCCAGGAGGCCGAGCTGGCGACGTTCGGCTCGCGCGCCCGCTTCCTGGTGCTGCGCCAGGGCATGCTCTTCGGGCCGGGCACGGGCGCCGCGCACGAGCTGCTGGGGCTGCTGAGGTCGGCCGGCTTCCCGGTCGTCGCGGACGGGCCTGTGTGGTTGCCGCTGCTGCATCCCGGGGACTTCGCCGAGATCGCGGTAGCGTGCCTGGAGCGCGACCTCAACGGCGTCTACGACGCGGTCTCGCAGGCGGTGGAGGCGCCGCGCCTCGCGCGCGCCGCGGCACACGCGATCGGGGCTCCCCGACCGCAGGAGCTGCCGGCCGACGCGGTTCGCGAGCGGCTCGGCCCCGACGCGACCCTGAGGTGGGCGGTGTCGCGCCGCGCCGGTCCGGGGGCGCTCGCGGAGCTCGGCATCTCGCCCCGCCGCGGCTGGGAGCGGATGCTGGAGGAGGCGGTTGCTTGGCGCGAGGCGCCGCGGTGAGCCGGCGGTGGGCGCGCCCGCGCGACCCGGCGGCCTGGCTGGCGCGCGCCGGCATCCCCCTCGTGATGATCGCGGCGGGGATCGCGGTCGCGCTCAGCGACTGGCGCTACGGCGACGGCATGGCGGTCGTGCTGATCGGCGGGGCCGCGGCGATCGCGCTGCTCGGCTGGTTCTTCCGCATCGGGACCGAGGGCGACCGCGAGCGCGACCACGAGGAGGAGGCGCGGCGCCACCTCGACCGCACCGGGCGCTGGCCGGACGAGCCCTGACAGCACCCGCGCGCCCGTCAAGGCGCGCGGCGGCGGGGCCGATGAATCCTCAAACGACCCGCCAGGGCGCGTCCGCGCGCCCCGATCCCGTGTTCCCGCGCTCCGAGACAGACACCGCCCCGGACCCCTCGCGGCTGCTCGCTGCGCAGGTCGCGATCGCGACGAGCATCGCAGGCTCCCCCTCCGCGGAGGACCTGTGCTCCGAGGTACTGCGCGCGGTCTGCGAGGCGCTCGGCCGCCGAGGTGGCGAGGCATGGCTGGTCGAGCCGGACGGGCGCCGACGCGCGGTCGCGTCGTTCGGCGACGCAGGGGGGGCCACGCAGGAGGTGCCGCTCGTCGCAGGGCCGGGGGGCGCCGCGCTTGGCTCGCTCGAGCTGGCGCCCGGCGGCGCCGCGGATCCCGGCGCGGCGCAGTGGCTGCTGTCCGTCGGGGAGCAGGTCGGGCGCGCGATCGCCGCTCGCGCGGAGGCCGAGCTCGAGCTGCGGGTGGTGCGGGAGCACCTCGCCCGCGCCGAGGCGAGCCATCGCAGCCTGGTCGAGAACATCCCGACCGTCACCTACATCGCCGACTGGGACGAGCACTCCTCGATCTCCTACATCAGCCCGCAGGTCGAGCGGATCACCGGGTACGCGCCGAGCGTGTGGCTCGGAGCCTCCGAGCTGTGGGAGCGTCGCCTCCATCCCGAGGATCGCGACCGCGCGATCGAGGAGGCCGCGCGCACTTTCCACGAGAAGCGCGAGTTCGACTGCGAGTACCGCTTCATCGCCGCCGACGGTCGCGTCGTGTGGATCTGGGAGCGAGACGCCATCATCCGCTCCGACGACGGGACGCCGCTCTACAGCCAGGGGGTGATGCTCGACATCTCGCGCCTGCGCGAGGCCGAGGCCGCCCTGCGCGCGAGCGAGGAGCTGCACCGCCGCAGCATCGCCGCGCTCCACGAGGCGGTCTTCGTGCACGACGCCGAGGGGACGATCATCGCCTGCAACGCGAGCGCGTCTCGGATGCTCGGCCTGTCCGAGGACGAGATCCTGGGGAGGGGTCCGGGCGGCAGCGAGTTCCCGTTCTTCCACGAGGACGGCACTCCGATGAGCGCCGGCAGCTCCCCGTCGATGCGGGTGCTCGCCACAGGTCTCCCGTTGACAGACGTCGTCCTGCGCTTCGAGCGCCCGGACGCGGACGAGCGCTGGATGACGCTCAACTCGCAGCCGGTGTTCGCGGACGGCGGCGACCGGCCGACGGGCGTGGTCACGACGCTGGCCGACGTCACCGAGCAGCGCCGCGCGCAGGCCGAGGTGGCCTACCTCGCATACCACGACGCGCTCACGGGCCTGCCGAACCGGACGCTGCTCGCCGAGCACCTCGAGCTGGCGCTCGCGCGCGCCCGCCGCAACGGCACCTCGATCGCGCTGCTCTACGTCGACCTCGACGACTTCAAGCTGGTCAACGACTCGCTCGGGCACCAGGCCGGCGACGAGGTCCTGACGCGCGTGGCGGCGCGCCTGCGCGAGAGCCTGCGCGGCTCCGACCTGCTCGCGCGCCAGGGCGGGGACGAGTTCCTCGTGCTCGTCACGGACATCGGGGGCGACGCGCGATCGCACGCGGAGCGCATCGCACGGCTGATCGCGCAGGTGCTGGAGCCCCCGCTCGTGGTCTCGGGCGCCGAGTTCCACGTGACCGCCAGCGTCGGGATCTCCTGCTACCCGCGCGACGCGGACGACGCGGAGGCGCTGCTGACCCACGCCGATGCCGCGATGTACGAGGTGAAGTCGGCAGGCCGGCGGGGCCACGCGGTCTACTCCGGCGACTCCCGTGAGCCGCTCGCGCGGCTGTCGCTCACGACCCGCCTGCGGCGGGCGCTCACGCGCGATGAGTTCACGCTCTGCTACCAGCCGATAGTCGCGCTCGCGGACCGCTCGGTGGTCGGGCTCGAGGCGCTGATCCGCTGGGAGGATGGCGGTCGCGGCACCGTGATGCCGGCGGAGTTCATCCCGGTAGCCGAGGAGACCGGCCTGATCGAGTCGCTCGGGCAGTGGGTGCTGGAACGCGCCTGCCGCCAGCTGCGCGCGTGGAGCGACGACGGCCTGCAGGCCGAGGTCGCGGTCAACGTGTCGATGCGCCAGTTGCGCCGCCCGGACTTCGGCGCCCGGCTGCGGCGGCTGCTCGAGGCGGAGGGCGTGCCGCCCGCGGCGCTGACCCTCGAGGTGACCGAGTCCACCGCCATGGGGGAGCCGCAGCGGATCGAGCCGGTCCTGCGTGAGCTGGCGCGGGTTGGAGTGTCGCTCGCGATCGACGACTTCGGCTCCGGCCATTCCTCGCTCGATCGCCTGCGCGCGCTGCCCGTGGAGGTGCTGAAGATCGACCGCTCGTTCCTGTGCGAGGTGCCGGAGGATCCGCAGGCCGCCGCGATGGTCGTCGCGATGATCCGCTTGGCGGAGGCGCTCGGCATGACCACGATCGCCGAGGGCGTCGAGACCGCCGAGCAGCTCGAGTTCCTCTCGACGCACGGCTGCCCGCGCGCCCAGGGATTTCACCTCGGTCGTCCGGTGGCGCCCGAGTCGGTGGCGACGCTGCTGCCCCGGCGCGCGGGCCGCGTGGGTCGCGTCGCGTAGCGCATCCTCCGTATCGGATGAGGGCGTCCGCCCGCGATCCGGATAGGCTGCCCGTCCGATGGACTGGCAGCTGCTCCTGCTCGCGCTCGAGGCCGCCCTCTACCCGACGCTGCTCGCCGCGGTGGTGATCCTGCTCGCCCAGCCGCGGCGGATCCCCCTGTTGACCGCCTATCTGGCCGGCGGGCTCACGATCAGCATCGGGCTCGGCTGCGCGATCGTCTTCGCCGCGCAGGGCGCGCTCAGCAAGGGCTCCTCCTCGACGCTGAGCTGGACCGCGGACCTCACGATCGGCGGCCTGGCGCTGCTGCTCGCCGTCGCGCTCGCCACCCGCTCCGACCAGCGGCTCCGCGACCGCCGCGCGACCCGCCGGGAGGCGAAGGGCAAGCCGGAGAAGGTCAAGGATCCGGACAAGGAGCCGTGGTCCCAGCGGATCCTCGCCGGCGGCTCGGCGCCGCTGGTCTTCCTCGCGGCGCTCGCGATCAACGTCCCCGGCGCCGCCTATCTGGTCGGGCTCAAGGACATCGCGGCGGGACACCACTCCACCGGCGCGGAGATCGGGCTGATCCTCGCGTTCAACGCGATCATGTTCATGCTCGCCGAGATCCCGCTCGCCGGCCTGCTGATCTCGCCGGAGAAGACCGACGCGATGGTCGACCGGGCGAACGCCTGGTTCACGCGCAACAGCCGCACGATCGCGATGGTGATCTGCGGCGTGCTCGGGATCTTCCTGATCGTCCGCGGGATCAGCGACTCGTAGCCGCTTCGCCTTCCGCCGCCTGCGAGGCGGGGAACTCCTGCGAAGTCTGGTGGCGCAGGGCGGCCACGGCGGCGAGCACCAGCACCAGGAAGAGGATCGCGGTGAACGTGACGCGCGCGAAGTCGAGCGGATGCCAGGCGACGATCACGATGCCCACGACCAAGGCGCCGAGGTAGACCGGAACGGGGTGGTCGCGCAGCGCCGGCGCGACGAAGCGCCGGAACGCCAGCGCGGGCCGGCTCTCGCCCGCCAGCCAGCCGGCGAGCAGCACGAGCACGCCGAAGAAGATCTGCGCCGTGCCGATCTGGCGCAGCAGGTCGGTCGCGATCGACCACGTTGCCTGTCCCGCCGGCAGGTTGGCCCGCGCCTTGACGAGGTCGCCTACGACCTCGTTGCCGGCGAGAGAGCGCGCGACCAGCACGAGCGCGCCGACGCCCACGAAGCCCCAGCCGATCGCCAGCAGCGTCGCGCGCCTGCGGCCGCGCGCGAGCACCATCGCCAGCACGTAGAGGCCGATCACCAGGAGCGTGAGCACGATCACCAGGCCCTTGAAGATCTGTGCGGCGTCCTGGGCCGCCTTGAGCTGGTTCGAGCGCAGGATCACCAGGTTCGCCGCGCTGTTGGGGATCTTGCCGGCGACGGCCGAGGGCAGGCCCACCTGCGAGGCGATCTGCGCCACGATCGGCTTCAGGTGCAGGGTCACCTCGCCGTTCGAGGTCGAGAGCGCGTTGCCGCCGCCCTCGAGCAGCTTCAGAAGCTCCTTGTGCGCGGCGCGGTTCACCTGCTGCCACACGCCGTCGACCTGGGGAGAGGCGAGCAGCTTGACCGAGGCCTGCTCCGCGAGCTGGCGCAGGCCGCCCGCGGCGGGGCCGGCGAGCGGCTGCAGCTGGGGAGGCAGCTTCGCCTGCAGCTCGGCCTGGACGTTGACCTGCTTGAAGAGCTCGTTGACGAGGTACGGGCCCAGCGCGGCCTGCACGTCCTTGTTCTCGAGCAGCTTCGTGCTGGTCGAGACCCAGTTGTCGGTGTTCAGCAGCTGGCGGTTCGCCCAGATCGCGAACGAGCCGAAGAAGAGCAGCACGGTCGCGATCGCGACGCACAGCCCCGGGAGCAGGCGGCCGGCGGGCGGGCGGGGCTCGGTGGGCTCGGGCGGTCCGGCGGGCGTTTCGCTTGCCTCCATGGGGCGGCATTCAATCGCACTTGCCGGAGGTCCGTCATCGTCCGGACCGGATGAACCGCCGGAGGCCGCGCGCGGCGGCCTCCGGGGGTCGATCTTCAGGTGTTTCGCGGCGCAGCTAACTGGTCGACGCCCGGCCGCCTCCGCCGTAGGCGGCGAGGCCGTAGATCACGAAGATCGCGATCGCGAAAAGCACCAGCGCCCAGAAGGGGCTGGCAGGGATGAAGAACAGCGCCCAGATCGCGTTGACCGTCGCGATGAAGACGCCGATCCAGCGTGACCACTCCCCGCCGCTCCAGATGCCGAACGCCACGAAGAGCTCGATCAACCCGATGATCAGGATGATCCAGCCCCACGCATGCAGGTTGTGGATCACGAACTTCTCGTCCCCGACCCAGAACTTCGAGTCCGAGATCGCGCTGATGCCCCGGATCACGTTCAGGACGGCGAGCATCATGATCATGACGCCGGCGAAGGTGACCCAGCCCGAGCCCTCGCGCTCGTAGCCGTCGGTTGTGCTGCTCACGGCACTGACCTCCTGTTGGTGGTCGGGCGCCGCCAGCGCGGCACCCACACGATCCACGGTAGTTCGCGCTCCGACTCGTGCATCCTCCCAAGCGGATGAAAGCCGGAGGAAGGCGCTCGGGGCCTTCGGTGGCTCATGCGCGGCGCTCTGGTAGAAAGGCGCGCGTGCCGCGACAGTCGCCCTCCCAGCTGCAGAACGACATGACCGTCGCGGAGTTCGAGGCCCTCTTCGAGGCGGTGAGTACGTGGGGGCGCTGGGGCGCGGATGACGAGCGCGGCGCGCTGAACCACCTGACCCCGGAGCGGGTGCGCGCCGCGTCCGGGCTGGTGCGCGAGGGCCGCAGCGTCAGCATGAGCCTGCCGCTGAACACGAGCGCCGCGCCGGACAACCCCGAGCCCGCGCTGCATCACATGACGATGCTCGGAGACACCGACATCGGGTCGGGGTCGCTGCGCTTCGCCAAGGACTTCGTCGGCGTCGACTACCACAACGACGGCCACACCCATCTCGACGCGCTCTGCCACGTGTCCTGGGCCGGGCGGCTGTACAACGGGGTGCCGAGCGACGCGGTCGGTTCCCAGGGGGCGAGTTTCGGCGCCGTGGAGGTGCTCCGCGACGGGCTGGTCGGGCGCGGCGTGCTGCTGGACGTCCCGCGCCTGCGCGGCCTGCCGTGGCTCGAGCCCGGCGAGCACGTGCGCCCCGAGGACCTGGAGGCCGCGGAGGCCGAGCAGGGCGTGGCGGCGGGGGAGGGCGACGTGCTGCTGGTACGCACCGGGCACGCGCGACGCCTCGCTGAGCTCGGCCCGTGGGACACCGCGCGCGCGAAGGCGGGGCTGCACCCGTCGGCCGCGCGGCTGCTGGCCGAGCGCGGCATCTCCGCCCTCGGGTCCGACGGCAACAACGACACGGCGCCGAGCACGACCGAGGGGGTCGGGTTCCCGATCCACGTCCTCGCGCTGAGCGCGATCGGGATCCCGCTGTTCGACTACCTCCAGCTCGAGGACATCGCGGACGCCTGCGCCGAGGCCGGCCGCTGGGAGTTCCTGTTCGTGGCCGCGCCGTTGCGGATCGTCAACGGGACCGGGTCCCCGCTGAACCCGATCGCGGTCCTGTAGGCGAGCTGCTCGCGGGCCGGCGGAACGCTCGGGACGCCCGGGTTCCGCTCGGGCGCCGCGGGTTCCGCTCGGGCGCCGCGGGTTCCGCTCGGGCGCCGCGGGTTCCGCTCGGGCGCCGCGGGGTGCCCGTTACGTCGCGAACTGCGGCAATGAAGGGGGAGTTCCGCGGTCGCGGAGGGCGGGCTCTTCGCGAGTGTGCGATTGCCTGCGTATAGCGGGGTCGATTGCAGTCTCGCGACCGCGGCCGCGCCGCGGTCGCCGGCGTGCGGCTCCTTCGTTGCCGCCGTTCGCCACGACCCATGCCCGCGATTGCGCGGACCGCCGCGGGCGGGACTGGCCGGCATGGCCCGCGGCCTGGCGCTCGCCGGCGCCTCGGGCCGCGCTCCGGCGCTGCGGGGTGCCCGTCGCGCCGCGAACTGCGGCAACGAACGAGGCGTTTTGCGCTCGGTGAGGGCGCCGGCGCGAGGCGCCGGGTCCGCCGTCCTGGGTAGGGGGCATATACGACCCCCAGGGCAGGAGAGCGGAATCCCGGGACGCTCCATGCCCCTTCGCAGATGCCCTCCGCCGGCGCGAGGGCTCCCTCGTTGCCGTCGTTCGCCACGACCCACGCTCACGGCGAGGGCTGGCAGCTCTCGGGGAGCCGCCGTCGCTCAGCCCAGGCGCTCGAGCAGGTGGTCGCCTACGCGCAGCGCGTTGGCGATCGCCGTCAGCGCCGGGTTCACGGCGCCGATGCTCGGGAAGAAGCTCGTGTCGACCACGTAGAGGTTGTCGAGCTCGTGCGCCTTGCAGTCGGTGTCGAGCACGGAGGTCGCCGGGTCGGCGCCGAACCGCGCGGTGCCGGCCTGATGGGCGACCCCGGCGACCGGGATCTCCGTCTTGAGGTAGGCGTGGCGCGGGATCAGGTGATCCTGGTGCATCCCGATGTGCCCGAGCAGCGAGCGCAGCTTCGCGTAGAGCCGCTCCTTGGGCTCCTCGTTGGTCGGCTGGTAGACCAGCTTCACCGCCCCGTCGGCGGTCAGCGTGACGCGGTTGCCCGGCCGCGGGAGATCCTCGGTGGAGAGCCAGAAGTCCACCGCGTGGCGGGCGATGTCGTCCAGGGACCAGTTCGGGGCGAGCTTGGTCTCGATCGGCTTCTCGCCGCGGAACATCGGCCCCTGGGACTTGCCGACCATCTGGATGTTCCCCATCGGGAACTCGTACTCGTCGGTGGCGAAGTAGTAGTCGTTGAGCCCGAGCGTCTTCTGGTAGACGGTCGGGTTCTCCTCGCGGGAGAGCGCCAGAACGGCCTGGCTGTTGTGGAACATGTAGTTGCGCCCGACCTGGTCGGAGCCGTTCGCGAGCCCGTTCGGGTGGCGGTCGCTCGCCGAGGCGAGCAGCAGCTTCGCGCTGTTGGCGGCGCCGCAGGAGACCACGACGACGCCGGCCGTGATCGTCTCCTCGCCGTCGGGCGTGCGGACGACGACGCCGGTCACGCTGCCTCCGCCGGCGTCGGTCTCCAGCCTCAGCGCCTCCGCGTTCGTGCGCAGCTCGACGTTGGAGTGCTCGAGCGCCGGTCGCACGCCGAGCACCTCCGCGTCGGACTTCGCGTGCACGAGACAGGGGAACCCGTCGCAGTCCGCGCAGCGAACGCAGGCGCTGTAGGGCGGGTTCGACTCGTCGAGCATGATCCCGCACGGCGCGTGGAACGGGTGGTGGCCGCTCGCGGCGAGGTCGTCGGCGAGCTGCTGGATCCGCGGCTCGTGGGAGACGGGCGGGTGCGGGTACTCGGCGCTGGCCGGGGGGTCGGTCGGGTCCTCGCCGTGGCGCCCGTGCACCTCGTAGAGGCGTTCCGCCGCCGTGTAGTAGGGCTCCATCTCGGCGTAGGGGATCGGCCAAGCCGGCGAGATGCCGTCGGCGTGGCGCAGCTCGCCGAAGTCCTCCTCGCGCAGCCGGTAGAGCGCGGCCCCGTACAGCTTGGTCGCGCCGCCGACGAAGTAGTGGACCTGCGGCTGGAAGCCCTTGCCGTCCGCGTCGTGCCAGGTGTCGGGCGACATGTAGCGCCCGTCGACGAACACCGCCTCCGAGGACCAGTTCTCCGGCTCGCGCGCGAGCCAGTCCCCGCGCTCGAGGATCAGGATCCGCTTGCCCGAGGGCGCCAGGTGGCGGGCGAGCGTCCCGCCGCCCGCGCCGCTGCCGACGATCACGACGTCGTAGGAGCCCGCGGACATGCCTAGACCCCGGGGCTCTGCTGCATCATCCCGCCATCGACGATGATCGTCGTCGCGGTCAGGTAGGCGGCGCCGTCGCCGGCGAGGAACGCGACCACGCTGCCGATCTCCTCGGGCTTGGCCATGCGCCCGACGGGCACCGCCTCGGCGATCTTCGCCATCGTCGCCGGGTCGCTCATCTCCGAGACGTTGATCGGCGTGGCGACCGCGCCGGGCGCGACCCCCGCGACGAGGATCCCGTGCGGCGCCAGCTCGACGCCCGCGGTGCGGGTCAGCATCCGCATGCCGCCCTTCGAGAGGCAGTACGGCGCGTTGCCCGGCATCGGCCAGTCCTCGTGGATCGAGCTGAGGTTGACGATCCGGCCCCCGTCGCCCTGCGCGATCATCTGCTTCGCGGCGATCTGGGTGCCGAAGAACGCGCTCTTGAGGTTGATCGCGATGACCTTCTCGAAGTCGGCCTCGGTCGAGTCCAGCACCGACGTCCGGGTCTCGACGCCCGCGTTGTTGACCATCACGTCCAGCCGGCCGAAGCTCTTCACCGCGGCGTCCACGAGCTTCTGCAGATCGGCGACCTTGCTGACGTCCGCCTCGACGCCGACGGCGCGCTCGCCGAGCTTCGCCATCTGCGCTTCGAGCTCCTCGGTGGCCTCGGGGTGCGCGACGTAGTCGATGACCACGTTCGCGCCCTGCTCGGCCAGCGCCAGCACCGCCGCCTTGCCGATCCCGCTGTTGCCGCCGGTCACGACCGCGACCTTGCCCTCCAGTGTCATATCGCCCCCTCGGTTGTCAAAGTTCGGTCATCAGGTGGAACCGCTCGGCGATCACGATCCGCCCGGCCGCCTCGATCAGCGCAAGGTGGCTGAAGGCCTGGGGCACGTTGCCGAGATGGCGGTTGGGCCCGGGCTCGAACTCCTCCGCGTAGATCCCGAGCGGCGAGGAGATCGCAAGCAGGCGCTCCATCAGGTCGCGCGCGCGGTCCATCTCGCCGACGACCGCGAGCGCGGAGACGAGCCAGAACGAGCAGATCAGGAACGTGCCCTCCTTGCCGGACATCCCGTCGTCGGTCTCTCCGGTGCGGTAGCGCAGGACGAAGCCGTCCTCGGTGAGCTCTTCGGCGATCGCCATCACGCTCGCGTGCAGGCGCGGGTCGTCGTCCGGCAGGAAGCCGACGATCGCCGCCAGCAGCGTCGAGGCGTCGAGCGCCTCGGAGTCGTAGTGCTGCACCAGCGCGCCGTCCTTGCGCGTCCCGTGCTCGAGGATGTCCGCGTGGATCTCGTCGGCCTCGGCGCGCCACGCGGACCCCTGCTCGGGCGCGCCGCGGATCTCTGCGAGCTTCGCCGCGCGGTCGAGCGCCACCCAGCACATCAGCTTGGAGGAGACGTAGTGCTGGGGAGCCCCGCGCGCCTCCCAGATCCCCTGGTCCGGCTCGCGCCAGACCTTGCTCGCCCCCGCCACTTGGGACTCCACGATCGGCCACAGCCGCTCGGGGAGCCGGCCGCCGCGCTGGGAGTGGATCAGGATCGAGTCGAGCACCGCCCCGTAGACGTCGTTCTGGCGCTGGTCGAACGCGCCGTTGCCGACCCGCACGGGGCTCGCGCCCTCGTAGCCCGAGAGGTGGTCGAGCGTGCTCTCGGTCAGGTCCCGGCGGCCGTCGATCCCGTACATGATCTGCAGGGAGCCGTCCTCGGTGGGCTCGAGGTCGGCGACGAACTGCATGAAGTCGTCGGCCTCCCAGTCGAGCCCCAGCATGTGAAGCGCCTGGAGTGTGAAGGTGGCGTCGCGCATCCACGTGTAGCGATAGTCCCAGTTGCGCTCCCCGCCCGGCGTCTCCGGCAGCGAGGTGGTGAGCGCCGCGACCAGCGAGCCGGTGGGCATGTAGGTCAGCCCCTTCACGGCGAGCGCCGAGCGCTGGATCGGCTCGCGCCACGGGTGGTCCGGCGCCCAGCGCGCGCCGCGCAGCCAGCGGCGCCAGTAGCGCGAGGTGACGTCGAGGCGCTCGTTCGCCCCGGCCGCGTCGGCGGGCCCCTCCAGGTCGGGCGCCCAGGAGAGCGAGCAGAACGCCGCCTCGCCCTCACGCAGCGTGTGCCGCGCGCGCACCCTGTTGCCCTCGATGCCGAGCGCGAGGTCCGTGGCCAGCCGGAAGGTGGTCCCGCCGCCGCTCGCGTCGGCGGCGCCACGCGATCCGTCGGCGAGCTTCCAGGCGGCGGGGGCGCGGCCGTAGTCGAAGGCGGGCTCGCAGACCAACTCGACCTCGACCTCCCCGGAGAGGCAGCGGGCCGTTCGCACGAGCACGTGCTCGGCGTCGTAGTCGGCCGGGGGGCGGGTGTGCGGCGTGACGGAGTCGTCACCGCGCCACGGCCCCATCGTCAGGCCGTCGCGCACCTCCAGCCAGCCGCTCGGGGTCATCCACGTCGTCACGAGGACATTGGTCCCGGGCTCGTAGTTGACGCCGCTCGGGACCGACACGCCGAACGGGCCGAGACGGAAGTTGCCGGCCTCGCGGTCGAGCAGCGCTCCGAACACGCTCGGCGAGTCGAAGCGGGGGACGCAGAGCCAGTCGATCGCGCCGTCGGGCGCGATCAGCGCGCCGGTGTGGCAGTTGGAGATGAACCCGTAGCCCGCGATCGGCGGGAACGGCGAGCGTCCCGGCGCCTGCGGCTTGCCCTCCGGCGCGGCTCCCGCGGCATCGGTCATCGACGATCCTGGATCTCGCTCGGCTCCTGCCAGCTCATCGCCGCCATTCCAGAGGCGGGGTCGCCGGCCCGCATCATCCGCTTCGGATGAACCGCGGCGGTCGGCGCGCCGCTAGCTTCGCTTCGCATGTGCCGTCTGTTCGCGCGCGTCGCCGACGAGGTCCATCCGGCGACCTTCGGTCTGCTGGAGGCCTCCGACAGCCTCGCGGCCCAGAGCCGGCGCGAGCCGGACGGCTACGGCATCGCCACGTTCGACCACGAAGGCCGGCCGCACGTGATCAAGCGCGCGAAGGCCGCCTACCTCGACGCGCGCTTCCCGGCCGAGGCGCACGAGCTGCGCTCGCGCATCTTCGTGGCGCACATCCGTTTCGCCACCAACGGGTCCGACAGCGAGCGCAACACCCACCCGTTCGTGCGCGGCGGCATGGTCTTCGCGCACAACGGCGTCGTCGGCGGGCTCGACCGGCTCGAGGGTCGCCTGCGCCCGGAGTATCTCGACGGCGTCGGGGGCGAGACCGACTCGGAGCGGGTCTTCGCGCTGGTGAGCCAGGAGATCGACGGTCACGGCGGCGATGTCGCGGCGGGTCTCACGGCGGCGGCGTCATGGATCGCCGCCGAGTTGCCGCTCTACGCGCTGAACGTGCTGCTCGCGCGCAGTGACGAGCTGTGGGCGCTGCGTTACCCGGCGACGCACGACCTGCTGTGGATCGACCACCGCGCGACGCCGCCGCCCCTCAGCGCGCACGACCGGCGCCACCGGCTGCGGGTCGGCGTGGGCGGGCCGGTGCGAGGGATCGGCGTCGCCAGCGAGCCCGTCGGCTCGCCGGAGGGCTGGCGGCTGCTGGCCTCCGGAGAGCTGCTGCACGTCGGCCCCGACCTCGAGCCGACCGTGACCAGGGTGCTCCCCGACCCGCCGGCGCACCCGCTGTCGCTCGAGGATCTCGGACAGCGCGCCGTCGCTGCGCAGCGAGAGCACTGAGCGCAGGTCAGCGAGGGCCGCGCACCCTCACCACGACCCGTGTCGGCCGCGTCGGCGGGGCGAGCGACAGGAAGTCGCGAAGCGGTCCGGCCAGCCCGCAGAACCCGCAGCCGACCGGCTCGAGCGGGGTCATCGCGCGGGTGGGCGCCGCGATCGGCGCGTCGCACGACGGGCACGCGAGCGTCCCGGCGGCCACGTGGCCGGCGCGGACCGCGCGCCGCTCCTCCTGGGTCCCGCCGAGCCGGCCCGTGGGCCGCGGCTGGGCAGAGGAGGCGTCGTCGCCGGGCGCGCGCAGGCTCATGCGTCGAGTGTAGGCGTGCGGGGTGCGGGCGCGCGGGCGGCCGGTGGCCGGGCGAACGGCGCATCGAGGGGGGCCCTGTCCGCGCGGGCTCGGCCTCGGCGAACGGCGCCTTGAAGGAGGTCATCCGCTCCGGGTGCGCCGACGGCGAGGTGCGCCCTCGCCCGTTTGCGCCCGGGAGCGCCTCGCCGGCCGCCCGGGCTCACCCGCGTGCGACTGTGCTCGCCAGGCGAGCACAATCGCAGCCGAGTCGGCCCGCCCGGTCGCATGGCGCGCGCAACGGCAACGCCGAACGGAGAAACAGACGCGCCGGACCTCCTCCTTCCCGGATGCTGTTGGCCCGGGCGAACGGCGCATTGAGGGAGGTCATTCGCGCTGGTGCGCTAGCGGCCGCGTGCGCTGCCGCCCGCGGTGCTCCCCACCCGGCGCCCGGACTCACTCGCGTGCGATTCTGGTCGCCCAGAGGCTGTCGCACAAATGGTGGCTCTGTCCGGGTTGCTGTGGACCATTTGGTGATGCCTCAGAACTTCTTGTCGTGTGATCGTGATCAGGAGTTGTTGTTGCCGCCGAGTGTGCGGGAGTGGCTGCCGCCGGATCATTTGGCGTGGTTCTTGATCGAGGTGGTTGGGGCGCTCGACCTTTCTGCCTTCTATCGCGACTATCGCTCTGATGGTCACGGCCGCGCGGCTTATGACCCGCAGATGATGGTGGTGCTGGTGCTCTACAACTACGCGGTCGGGGTCCGCAGCTCGCGCTCGATAGAGCGTCGCCTCCAAGAGGATGTGGCTTGCAGGGTGATCGCTGCGGGCCAGATGCCCGACCACGCCACGATCGCTCGCTTTCGCGTCCGCCACGAGCGGGCTCTCTCGGGGCTCTTCTATGAAGTGCTGGCGCTCTGTGCCGAGGCCGGCATGGTGAGCGTCGGCACGGTCGCCGTCGACTCGACCAAGCTCGCCGCCAACGCCTCGATCGGCCAGAACCGCACCCGTGCGGGGCCGAGGCTGAGGCCGAGCGCATCCTGGGAGAGGCGGCGGCGATCGATGCCCGTGAGGATGAGCTCTTCGGTGAGCGTCGCGGCGATGAGCTGCCGGCCGAGCTCGCCGATCCCAGCACTCGCCGGGCGCGTATCCGCCAGCTGCTCGAGCGCGCGCGCGAGAACGCGCAGCAGATCGAGGTTGAGCGCTCCGGGCTCGAGGCCCGGCGGATAGAGCACAAGGCCAAGACCGGCAAGCAGCCACCGGGTCGCCCACCGGGCCCTGGGCCCTCCAAGAAGCAGGCCAAGGCCCTGGCCGAGACCAAGTACAACCTCACTGACCCCGACTCGGCGATCGTGCGCCACCGCGGCATGCTGTTGCAGGGCTACAACGTCCAGGCCGCGGTCGGCGAAGGGCAGGTGATCCTGGCTGCTCGGGCCACGAGCGCCGCCCCGACCACGGCCAGCTCGCCCCGACGCTCGAGCAGGCCAAAGCCAACCTGGCCCGCGTGCTCGCCGAGCCGGCGCCGATCGGACAAGTGCTGGCCGACGGCGGCTACTGGCACGCCCGCCAGATCGCAGCACTGCGAGCGCAAGGCACCGAAGTGTTGGTCCCTCCCTCTGAGCGCAAGCGCTTGAGCGCCGAGCGCATGCAGCCCGAGGCCCGGCACATGAAGGGGCTGTTAGCCACGAGCGAGGGAAAACACGCCTACCGGCGACGACAACAGATCGTCGAGCCGGTCTTCGCCCACATCAAGCACCACCGCGGGATCACCCGATTACTGCGGCGCGGCCGACATGCCGTGCAGGGCGAGATCGACCTGATCGCCACCACCCACAACCTGCTCAAGCTCCACCGCCACGGCCTCCACGCCGCCCGGGCCTAACAACAACCCCGGCTCACCCGCCCGGTCCGCCCAAACGCCGACCACCAGCCCGCCCGCAACCTTTACGCGACAGCCTCCCAGCGACCGGAATCGCAGCCGAGTCGGCCGGCCCGCCCAAAACGCGCGCGAAACGGAGACGCCGAGCGTCGAAGCGGGCGCGCCGGGCGTCCTCCTTCCCGGATGCCGTTGGCCCGGCCCGCCGGCCCGCCCGCCCGCACACGACGCGCGGAACGGCAACGCCGAGCGGAGAAACAGACGCGCCGGACCGCTCCCTTCCTGGCTGCCGTCCGCCCGGCCCGGGCCGCCGACTACCGCGGAGCGCCCGGGTCGCCGGGGCGCCCGCCGAGCGCCCCGGCCCGTCGGCGCCCGGCCGACCGCGCCGCTACTGCGTCGTGATCTTGTTGCAGGCCTCCTCGGCCGACTTCTTGAGCGAGTCGATCGGGATCTTGCCCGCGGCCTCCTGGCACGCCTTCTTCGCCTTCGTGAGCGCCTCGTTCACGTTCGCGTTGCTGGTCGAGATCTGGTTGCAGGCGGTCTGGGCGACGGTTCGCGCGCCCTCCTGCGAGATGCTCTTGGTCGCGTCGAGGCACTTCTGGCGCGCCTGTGCGACAGCCGCTCCGCCCCCGGTGGTGGACGTCGTGGTGGTGGTCGTCTTCGACGAGTCGCTGCCGCAGGCGCCGAGCGCCAATGCGAGGCCCGCGAGCAGGGCCAGGGACATGGAGCGCGTGATCATGCTTCTCCTCGGTGATGTTGGATGCGTCGGCTCTCGGAGCCGCCGGCAATCATGCCAGCGCGACCGGCATCGCATCGCGTCACGATGCTCCGCGCATCGTCCCGATCGGATGAGGCTGGACCGCCGCGCCGGCGCTACCTTGCGCTCAAACCGGCGGATCAAGGGGCGACAGACGTGGCCATCGGACCAGTTCAGCTCATAGTCATCGGCTTCAACCACCCGGAGTTCCACGGCGAGATCATCGAGGAGCTCGAGCGTCTCAAGCAGAGCGACACGGTCAGGGTCGTCGACGCCCTCGCCGTCCACAAGGACGCCGACGGTGAGATCGAGGTGGTGCACCTCAGCAACCTCTCGCGCGAGGAGGCCGTGGAGCTCGGCAGCACCGTGGGCGCGCTCATCGGGCTCGGGATCGAGGGCGAGGAGGGCGCAGAGGCCGGCGCGGTCGCCGGGGCCGAGGCCACCGCCGAGGGCGTGCACGCGTTCTCCGACGACCAGGCCTGGGACGTGCTCGAGGAGATTCCCGACGACTCAGCGGCCGCGCTCGTGCTGATCGAGCACCACTGGGCGGTGCCGCTGCGGGACGCGATCGCCCGCGCGGGCGGCTTCCGGATCAGCGATGGGTTCATCAGCCCCCTCGACCTGATCGAAGTCGGGCTCCTGTCCTCGGAGGAGGCGGAGGAGCTCCACGCCCTGGAAACCTCCGGCGCCGCGAGCGGCTCCTAGCCGGCCTTCGCGCAAGTGACCGCAGACCACGACGACAACCGAGGAGGCTGACATGTTCGGATCGCGCAGAGTCGCGCGCCGCACCTCGCGCAGGGTCGCCCGCCGGCGCTTCTAGCGACTGCCGGGCCGTTCGGCTCCGCGGCGGGCGAGTTCTTCCACCGCCCGCCGCACCACCTCTGCCGGCGCGGGGGTGACGTCGACGACCACCGCGTCGCGAGGGATCTCGAGCGTCGCGAGCTGAGAGTCCAGCAGCCCGGGCCCGGCGAAATGGCCGCGGCGGGCGGCGATCCTGCTCCGGATCAGCTCCGGCGGGCCGCTAAGCACCACAACGGCGACATCCGTCAGACCGGCGGTGAGCAGGTCCCTGTAGCGGGCCGTCAGCGCCGAGCACGCGAGCACCGCGCCGCCCACGGGCGCCCGGGCGCGCAGCTCCGAGTTGAGTCGCCCCAGCCACGGCAGCCGCTCGCGATCCCCGAGCGGATGGCCGGCGCGCATCAGCGCCCGGGAGACGTCGTCGTGGAAGTCGTCCGCGTCCAGGAACGGAAGGCGCAACTCCCCGGCGATCCCGCGGCCGACGGTCGTCTTGCCGGCGCCCTCCACCCCCATGACCACGATAGTGCGCCCCGGCCCCGAGCGGTTCCGCCCCGTCATCAGCGGAGCGCGCTCAGGCCGCGCGCTCCGCCGGCTCGCGGCGCAGGCGCTCGCGGAAGATCCAGTAGCTCCAAGCCTGGTAGCCGATCACCACCGGGGTCACGACGGCCGCCACGATCGTCATCACCGTCAGCGTGTAGTGGCCCGAGGAGGCGTTGGAGACCGTGAGGCTGTCGGAGAACGAGGTGCTCGAGACCAGCACGCGCGGGTAGAGGGAGATGAAGATCGTGAGCGCGAACGAGGCGATCGTCACGGCGGTTGCCGCGAAGGCCGCGCCCTCGCGCTCGCCGCGCGTCAGCACGACCGCAGCCAGCGCGGCGACCGCGCCGACGACCGCCGGCACGATCCCCGGGAGAAGGTCCGCGTGGTTGGCGTCCGATGCGGTGACCAGCGTCCAGGCGAGGAAGCCGATCGCCAGCAGGGCGGCGAGCGGGGCGATCCGCGCGGCGAGCCGGCCCGCGCGCTCGCGCAGATCGCCGGTCGTCTTGAGCGCGAGGAAGACCGCGCCGTGCAGCGCGCACAGCGCGACAAGCGTGACGCCTGCGAGCAGCGTGTAGGCGCTCAGGAAGTCGGCCGGGTCGCCCGTGAAGTCCTGCTGGCTATTGATCGGGATCCCGGCCAGCATCGCGCTCAGCGCCACGCCCCACAGCAGCGGGGCGACCAGGCTGCCGATCGTGTTCGCCCACTGCCAGCCGCCGCGCCAGCGCCGCTCCTCCCGCTTGCCGCGCCACTCGAAGCTGATCACGCGCACGATCAGCGCGAGCAGCGCGAGCACGAGCCAGAAATAGGCGCCGGAGAAGAGCGTCGCGTACCAGACCGGGAAGGCCGCGAACGTCGCGCCGCCCGCGACGAGCAGCCAAACCTCGTTGCCGTCCCACACGGGCCCGATCGCGTTCAGCATCAGCCGGCGGTCCGGCTCGTCGCGCCCGAGCACCGGCAGCAGCATCCCCACGCCGAAGTCGAAGCCCTCGAGCACGAGGTAGCCGACCCAGAGGACGCCGATCAGGAAGAACCAGAGGTCCGGGAGCGACATCAGTAGGTGAGCGCCGGCGCCTTCTCCGCCGTCTCGGGATCGATCTCCGGCGCGTCCGTGCGCGCGTAGCGCCGCATCAGCACGAAGTCCGCCACGCCCAAGCCGAGGTAGAGCAGCATGAACACGGTCAGGCTGAAGATCGCCTGCGCGGTGGTGACGCTGGGCGACACGGCGTCCTTGGTCTTGAGCAGCCCCACCGCGACCCAGGGCTGGCGCCCCGCCTCCGTGAAGATCCAGCCGGCGAAGTTGGAGATGAACGGCAGCGCGATCGCCCAGACCGCTATGCGCTGGAAGCGCGGACTGGTCGCCAGCCTGTCCTTGCGGCGCAGCCAGAAGCCGGCGGCGGCGATCAGGAACGCGATCGAGCCGACGTAGGCCATGATCCGGATCGTCCAGTAGGTCAGGCGCACGTCCGGGATGTAGTTGCCCGGCCCGTAAGCCGCCTGCTGCTGGGCCTGCACGTCGTTGAGTCCCTGCACGGTCCCGTGGAACGAGTTCGTCGCGAGGAACGAGAGCAGGTAGGGGATCTCGATGTCGAAGCTCGGCTTCGGGTCCTGCGCGGTGAAGCCGCCGATCTGGAAGAGCGAGAAGCCGACGCTCGACTCCGTGTTCCACAGCGCCTCGGCCGAGGCGATCTTCATCGGCTGGTGGTCCTCGATCACGACGCCGAACTCGCTGCCGACGGCGAGGTTCACCATCGTCACCGGCAGAGCGACGATCAGCGCCAGGCGCGCCGCGCGCTTGAACAGATCGCCGCGTCGCCCCCGCCGCATCTGCCAGGCCGCGACCCCGAGCACGAAGAAGCTGCCTGTCATCAGCGCCGCGAGCAGCGTGTGGCCGACGGCCCACCACGCCCACGAGTTGCCGAACAGCTCCCAGACGTTGTCGAGCTGCGCGCGGCCGGTCGTGGAGTTGATCTGGTACCCGGCCGGGTGCTGCATCCACGAGTTGGCGACGAGGATGAACGTCGAGGACAGCCACGTCCCCGCGACAACGAGCCAGATCGTCGCCAGGTGCAGCTTCGGGCTCAGGCGCCCCCAGCCGAAGATCCACAGGCCGATGAACGTCGACTCCAGGAAGAAGGCGACCAGCCCCTCCATCGCGAGCGGCGCGCCGAACACGTCGCCGACGAACTTCGAGAACGCCGACCAGTTCATCCCGAACTGGAACTCCTGCACCAGTCCGGTCGCGGCGCCGATCGCGAAGTTGATCACGAACAGCGTCCCGAAGAAGCGGGTGAGTCGCAGCCAGGCCTCGTCGCCTGTGCGGTACCACTTGGTCTGCATGACCGCGACGAGCGGGACGAGCCCGAGCGTCAGCGGCACGAAGATGAAGTGGTAGAGGGTGGTCAGCGCGAACTGCCAGCGCGAGAGCTCCAACACGCTGCTGGCAAGGCTCCCGCTCACGCGTCGCGCTCCCGCGGGGCGGGCGCGACCTCGGCCCGCTCGGCGTCGTCCTCCCCCCAGTCGATCGCCGTCGCGTCGGGCCGGTCGATGATCGCCTCCGTGCGCGTGTGGCTGAAGTAGTCCCAGCCCCACTCCACGAACGCGTCGACCTTCTCGCGCACGCCGGAGAGCAGCGCGGCGTGCACCCCGAGCCAGGCCGCGAACGCGATCGGCCCCTCGACCTCGTGGCGGCGCGCGCCGATCTCCGCGACCGCGGCGTTGCGGCCGATCATCGCCATGATGCCCTTGTCGCGGTAGCGGAACGCCTCGCGCTGCTCGCCCGCGATGTCCGCGAGGATGTTCCCGGCCGCCCAGCGGCCCGACTGCTGGGCGACCGAGCCGAGCTGGGGCAGGACGCTCCCGTCCGCGCCGGGGACGTTCGCCGCGTCACCCGCCGCGTACACGCCGGGGAAGCCCGGTACCGACAGGTCCACCGCAACGTCGATGCGCCCCCCGCGCCCCTGCGGCAGGCCGGCGCCGCCGAGCACGCCGGCGGCCTTCAGCCCGCCGGCCCAGATCACCGCGCGCGTGGGGATCTCCGTCCCGTCGCTCAGCACCGCGGAGGAGCCTGTCACCTTCTCCACGCCGACGCCGAGCCGCAGCTCGACGCCGTCCTCGCCGAGCTTGCGCGCGGCGTACTCGTGCGCCTCGGTGCGGAAGCCCGAGAGGACGGCGTCGCCGTGGTCCACGACGACGACGCGCGCGTCCTTGGGGTCGATCGAGTGGTAGCCGGCCGGGAAGACGTCGCGCATCGCCTCCGCGAGCGCGCCCGCGATCTCAACGCCGGTGGCGCCGGCGCCGACGATCACGAAGCTGAGCGCGCCCTGCGCGACGAGCTCGGGCCGGTCGTCCGCGTCCTCGAAGAGCTCCAGCAGGCGGGAGCGCAGCCGCTCGGCCTGCTCCAGCGAGTAGAGCGGGAAGGCGTGCTCCTCGGCCCCGGGGGTGTCGAAGAAGTTCGGGCGCGCGCCCGCCGCGATCAGCAGGTGGTCGCCGGAGAAGACCTGGCCGTCGTCGGTCTCGACCGAGCGCTCGCGCGGGTCGATCGAGCGCACGTTCGCGCGCTTGACGTCGACGAGGCGGTCACCCGCGAACAGCCCGCGCAGCGGCCGGGCGACGTCCTGGACGCCCACCTGCGCAGTGGCCACCTGGTAGAGGAGCGGCTGGAACTGGTGATAGTTGTTGCGGTCGATGACCGTGACCGCGACATCCTTCTCGGCGAGGCGCTTCGCGCACGCGACGCCCGCGAAGCCGCCACCGACGACCACGGCGCTGGAGCGGTGCTCAGCCATCGCGCCGAATCCAAGCCGGGCTCGCCGCCGAGCGCATCATCCGCTTGGGATGAGGACCGCGCACGGTGCCAGGGGCTTGGCCGGCGCGGTGGCGCTTGCGCTGCTCCTGGGTATTACCCCGGGCGCGGCGGCCCGGAGCACGCAGCCCCGGGTCTCCGGCTTGCCGTCGCTGCTCGCGAGCGTGGCGCGGTATTCAGATGCCGGCGCCACGTTCGATGTCTGGCGAGTCGATCCGCGGCGGCGGACACGGGCTCGGCTTCCCATCGGGTCGCCGAGCTATCAAGCCGGAGAGGCGATGCCGGTCCCCGGCCGGGACCGGATCGTCTACCTGCGCGCAGCGAACGAGATCGAGTACACCGGGCCGTTCTCACTGGCGATCGCCGGGCGCGACGGCCGGGCCGCCCGCGACTTCACTCTCCCGGACCCCTACCTCGGCGACCGGGATCCCGCACCGTCGCCCGATGGCCGGGCCGTCGCCTTCTCCCGCGTCGCGCGGCGGTCGCCGACCTCCGCGAGCCTCTTCCTGCACATCCAGCCGCTGGCCGGCGGACCGGCCCGTCAGGTCAGCCGCGTGCCCGCGGTACAAGCGGCGTGGGGTCGGCGCCTCATCGCCTTCGTCAACACCACGGGCGGCGCCAACCCGTTCGCCACCCCCTACATCGGTGGCAACGTATCGGCGCAGGTATGGGTCGTGGCCCCGGATGGCCGAGGAGCCCGCCAGGTCACCTTCAGCGGTGTGAACTGGTCGCCGGCCTGGGAGCCGCGCGGACGCTGGTTTGTCGTCGCCCGCCGGGTCGGCGCGCGCTCGGGCCTGGTCCTGGTCGATCCCCGCAGCGGTCGGTCACGCTGGCTGACCCGTGCCCCCAGGGGCCAGGAGGACGTGACCCCGGCGGTCTCGCCGGGCGGCCGCTGGATCGCCTTCGCGCGCGGGCGCCCGACCGCGCACCACCTCGTGGTCACCTCCGTGCGCGGCGGTCCGGTAACGCCCATCCCCGGCGGGACCGCGCGCGGGCTGGACATCTACCACCCCGAATGGCCCTAGCGCGGACTAACCCCGAGTTGTTGCGACAGTCGGGTTGAGGCGAGGCCCTGAGCCGCGGACCCCTCGGCCAACCGTTCGGGGCATCCTCGTGGACCCCCGGGCCAACCCATCCCAGGCTACACCCGCAGGAGACGTGCCAGCCGGGATGGGTTGCGCTACAACCCCGGAATAGGACGCCCTAGCGGGCCCATCTACGCGATCGAAGCCGCGGCCGTCTCGCCGGGCGGCGCCCGCTCCGCCGCGGGCTCACCGAGCCGCTCGGATGGCAGCCGCCTCGCGAACAGGAACCCCACGAGCACGAACAGCGCGGCGCCCAGCAGCGCCTGCTTGAGCGCGGTGAGCTCGGCGTCGGCGTAGGCGCCGGCGATCGCGGTGGCCTGGTCGGCCGGGAGCCCCTTCTCGCGCGCGATGCTCTCCACCTGGGCGGCGGGCACGAACTCGATGCCCTTCTCGGTCGCCGCCACGATCTGCTCCTGCACCGACGCCGGGATCGCCGGGTTGTCGGTGACGTTCTTCGCGGTCGCGCTCGCCAGCCCGGAGAGCAGGATCGCGCCGATCAGCGCGGTGCCCATGGACGCGCCGAGGTTCTGCGCGGTGCCCTGCAGGCCGCCCGCCTCGCTGGCGCGCGACCCCTCGACCGAGGACATGATCACGTTGCCCAGCTGCGAGGCGAGCAGGCCGATCCCGATGCCGAACAGCCCGAGCGAGATGCCGAAGCCCACGCTGTTGAGCTTGTAGTCGACGGTCGACACGAGCCCGATCGCGGCGCCGAGCATCGCGAGCAGGCCGATGCGCACGATCGAGCGGGGCGAGATCTTCGCGGCGAGCCGCGGCCCGAGCAGCGCCGCCGGCAGCATCGTCAGCGAGATCGGGAGGATCGCGATGCCGGTCTGAAGCGCGTCCTTGCCGAGCACGACCTGCAGGTAGAGGGGAAGCACGAAGAAGATCCCGTTGAGGATCAGCTGCTGGGAGGCGAGCATCGAGAGCCCGGCGCGCAGCTGCCGCACGCCGAACAGGTCCGGGCGCAGCAGCGGCTCGCGCCCGAGCCGCTCCCGGCGCGCGATCCAGCGCGTGAAGAACGCCATCAGCGCCGCGCCGATGGCGAGCAGGAAGGGGACCGCGGAGAAGCCGAACGGCGTGATCTCGGTGCCGGCGATCGTCAGCGCGCCCTTCGGCTGCACGAGGCCCCACTGCGGGATGCGCAGCACGGCGAAGACGATCAGCGCCATGCCGGCCGCGGACAGCGCCCCGCCGACGAGATCCAGGCGCGGCGGTCGCTCCGGACGCGGCACGTCCGCGATCGCGCGCACCGAAAGCACGATCACGGCGATCACGACGACCTCGCCGGCGAACACGTAGCGCCACGAGGCCTCCTGCGTCACGAAGCCGCCGATCAACGGCCCGGCGGCGACGCCGATCGCGGCCATCGCGCCGATGATCCCGTAGGCGAGCGCGCGCGAGGAGCCCTCGTAGTTGCGCGCGGTGAGCGATGCGATCGCGGGGATCACGAGCGCCGCGCCGATGCCCTCGAGGCCCGACCAGCCGATGATCAGCACCGTGATGTTCGGGCTGACCGCGGTCGTCAGCGACCCGCAGGCGTAGATCACCAGGCCGATCGTGAACGCCCGCCGGCGGCCGAGGATGTCGCCGAGCTTGCCGCCGATCAGCATCAGCGCCGCCATCACGAGCGTGTAGAGCGTGATCGCGAGCTGCACCTGCGAGACCGTCGTGTCCAGGTCCTTGACGACATCGGAGATCGCGACGTTCATGACGGTGGTGTCGAGCACCATCACGAACTGCGCCGCGGCGAGCACGAGGATCGGCGTCCAACGTCCCTTCACGGCGCGGAGCTTCGCAGCGCGAGCCGACGACAGGTCGCCGCCGGCCGCCACCGCCGCCTGCTTTGCGGCTAGAGTCGCGCGCCGTGGCCGACCCCGCGCCCCGAGCGACATCCGCCGAGCCCGCGGCGTCCCCGCCCGCCGCGGACCCCGCCGCGACCATCCGCAGCCGGCAGTTCCTGGTGCTGCTCGTGCTGGCGGCGATCGTCGGCGTCATCGCCTCGATCGCGGCGTGGGGCTTCCTCCAGCTGATCCACCAGATCCAGGTCGGCGTCTTCACCGACCTCCCGAAGGACCTCGGCCTGGACGGCGTGCCGAACTGGTGGTACCTGCCGTGGCTCGCGATCGCCGGCGTAATCGCGGCATTCGCGATCTCCAAGCTCCCCGGCACCGGCGGGCACACCCCGGCGGGGGGCCTGAACCCCTCCCCGACGCAGCCGATCGAGCTGCCGGGCGTGATCCTCGCGGCGCTCGCCTCGATCGGGCTGGGCGTCGTGCTGGGCCCGGAGGCTCCGCTGATCGCGCTCGGCGGCGGCCTCGGCGCGCTGTGCGTGCGCGCGATCCGCCGCGACGCCCCGCCCCAGCTGACCCAGATGCTGGCCGTCGCCGGGACCTTCGCCGCCGTCTCGTTCCTCTTCGGCTCGCCGCTGATCGCGGCGGTCCTGCTGATCGAGGCCACCGGCCTCGGCGGCCCCCAGCGCAACGTGATCATCCTGCCCGGGCTGCTCGCGGCCGGGGTGGGGTCGCTGGTCTCGATCGGCATGGGCTCCTTCACGGGCCTGAGCACGTCCGCGATCTCGATCGGCGTGCTGCACCTGCCCACCTTCACTCGGCCCGGGTGGGGCGAGTTCGGCTGGACGATCGCGCTGTCGCTGGCGATCGCGGTCGGCGTCGCGGTGATCTTCCATCTTGCACGGGCCACCGTGAAGGTCGCGACGCCGCGTCCGTTCCTGGTCCTGCCGGTGGTCGGACTGGCGGTCGCGGGCCTGGCGATCGCGTTCTCCGAGGCGAGCGGCAAGAGCGCGCAGGAGGTGCTGTTCTCGGGTCAGGATCAGCTCCCCGGGCTGGTGGCCTCACCCGACTCGTGGACGCTGTGGGCGCTCGCGGGCGTGATCGCCTTCAAGGGCATCGCCTACGGGATCTCGCTCGGCAGCTTCCGCGGCGGCCCGGCCTTCCCCGCGATGTTCCTCGGCTCTGCGGCCGGCATGATGGCCGCGCACCTGCCCGGCTTCTCGCTGACGCCGGGAGTCGCGGTCGGGCTCGCCGCCGCCGTCGTGGCCGTGCTGCGCCTGCCGCTCTCCGCGATCGTGCTCTCGATGGTCCTGACCTCCAAGGCCGGGATCGACGCCGTGCCGCTGATCGTGGTCGGCACGGTGGTGGCCTACGTGGCGGTGCTTGCGCTCGACACGGTGCTGGGCCCGCGCGACGCCGCGGCCGGCGAGGGCGCGGGCGCTCCCGCTCCCGCTCAGGAGTCGAGCAGCCCCAGTTCCTGACCGCGCCGGACGGCGTCGGAGCGCGAGTTCACGTCCAGCTTGCGGTAGACCGCGAGCGCCTGGGTCTTGACGGTGTTCTGGGACACGTGCAGGCGCTCGCCGATCTGGCGGAAGCTGAGGTGGCTGGGGAGGTGCTGCAGCACCCGCCGCTCCGCCGTCGTCAGCGACGAGGGGCCGAGCGGCAGCTCCAGGCCGCTCGCCTGGATGCGCGCCCAGGCGTCGTCGAGCAGCTCGTGCAGCAGCACGGCGTCCGGCAGCCCGCGCAGCGCGCGCTGCGCGTCGCTGGCTAGCGCGCGCGCGGCGGCGAGGTCCCCCATGCGCAGCTGCGCGCGCGTGAGCACCACCGTCGCCTGGGCCGTCAGCCAGGGCGAGACGTGCTGGACCAGGGCGAGCAGCCCGGCGGAGTGCCTGGCCTCGCTCACGGCGAGGTCGAGCTCGCCGCGGCGCGCCGCCACGAGCGCCGAGACCGCGAAAGTGAAGGCGTGGGGCGCGTAGTCGTTCAGCCGGTTCCCGTCGACGCGACTGCGCGCCCGGCCGGCGAGGTCTCCAGCGCCGTCGAAGTCGCCCGCCTCGATCGCCATCAGCGCGAGCTGCGACAGCGCCAGCGCGTTGACGGACGGCATCAGCGTGCCACTCAGCTCCACGCACTCCCGCAGCAGCCCGGTTGCGCGCTCCCGGTCGCCGGTGATGTGGCGGCACGCTCCCTCGAACAGGAGGGCCACGCAGTCCCATGGCTGCTCCTCGTCCTCCAGCGCCCGGGACTCGACCGACAGCCGGGTTACCTCCGCGACGCCCCCCTCGGTCAGCGCGGCCTCCGTAAGTGCCGCCAGCGCCTCGACGGGAGCGCCCCCGGGCAGACGGTCACCCTTGCCGGCGCGACGCGCCAGCGCCAGGAACACCCTGGCCCCGTCGCCGTCTCCCGCGTCGATGCGCGTCCAGGCGCGCGTGAGCGCGAGCGCCGGACGGCGCTCGATCTCGACCTCCGGAAAGAGCGCCAGCCAAGCGACGAGCGTGGAGGTGCGCCCGCCCGCCTCGTAGCCGGGCATCACGGAGAAGACGAGCGTCGTGGCGCCGTCCACGTCCCCCGCCTCGAGCGCGTGTCGCACCGCCGCGTCGGTCCGGCCGCGCGCCGCGTAGAAGCCGCTGGCCCGCCGGTGGAGCTCCGGCGCCAGCGCAGGCTCGTCGCGTGCGAGCGCCGCGCGCAGCGCCTCCGCGAAGAGCGGGTGCATCGCGTAGGCGCCGCCGTCGCCGGCGGCGGGAGTGATGAAGAGATTGCCTCTGGCGAGTCGCTCCAGCACCCGCCCGGAGTCGTCGCGCTCGAGAACGGCGTCGCAGGCCTCCGCCGAGAGGCGGTCGAGGACCGATGCGCGTCGCAGGAACGCCGCGTCGCCGTGGCGGGCAAGCGCGATCACCTCGTCCTGGAAGTACTCGCTCAGCGGGGCCTCGTACCCGCGCGGGCGCTCGCCGAACGCGGCCTCGCCGCCTTCTCGCATCGCGATCGCCGACAGGTACACCGCCACGGGCCACCCCTCGCTGCGATCGGCGACCGAGCGCAGCCGCTCCCGCGACGCTCGAACGCCGAGCGCGAGCAGCATCTCGCGAAGCTCGCCGTCGTCGGCCCGGAGCTCCTCGGGGCCGAGGGTTCCGAGCCGGCCCTCGGCGCGGAGCTTCGCGGTGCGCGGCGGGAGCGCGCCGCGGGCGCCCATCAGCAGCGTGGATCCTTCCGGGAGGTGGTCGATCAGCACGCGGAGCGCGTCCTGGGCGAGCCGCGAGCGCAGCCTTTCCGTTCCGTCGAGCACCAGGAGCAGAGGCTGGGTGCGCGCCAGGAGCGTGCTGGCGAGACGGGGCAGCGCCCTCGGGATCAGGGTGGGGGTGCCGGCGCTGAGGGCGTCGATTAGCGACTGGCCGACCGGCTCGGTGCGGTCGAGCGCCGCCGCGACCCCGCGTATCAGCGTCGCGGCGTCCTCCTCGTCGGGCTCGAGGGTCAGCCACGCGAGCGGGCGCGGGTCGGTGGCCGCGAACTGCGCCAGCAGCGTCGTCTTCCCGTAGCCGGGGGGCGCGCACAGCGCGATCACAGGCGTGTCGGCGTCCCTGAGGCGCATCAGCAGGCGCCGGCGCTCGACGACGGCCGGCCCGGGCGGCGGTGGAGCGAGACGGGCCGCCAACGGCCACCATGCGGGTGGCGGTGCAGCCGTCGCCACGTCGCGCGGGGCGCCTCGCGACCGCAGAGTTCCCGGCTCCATCCTCCGGAACTCTAGTGCGCGACGAGCGCCGCGGTACGGCCGCGTTCGCCTGGCGATCATCCCCATCGGATGATGCGATCGGCACCTGGCCGCCCTTGAATCAGCCGCAACCCGCGACCCGAGGGAGAACGAATGTCGGATCTGATCGCGATCGGCTATCCGGACGAGACCACTGCGGCGAAGGCCGCCGAGACCGCTCGCGAACTCGCCGCCGACCTCGTGATCGAGCCGGACGCGATCGCCACGATCGTGCGCGACAGGGAGGGGAGCTTCCACGTCGGCACGAGCCACCACCCGGTCGGGGCCGGCGCGAGCTGGGGCGTCTTCTGGGGCCTGCTCTTCGGCGTGCTGCTGTTCGTGCCCGTGCTCGGCATGGCGGTCGGGGCGGGACTGGGCGCCCTGATGGGCAAGGTCGCGAAGTCGGGCATCGACCAGTCGTTTCAGGACCAGGTCCGCGATCTGCTCCAGCCGGGCACCTCGGCGCTGTTCCTGATCGTCGAGAAGGTCACGCCGGACAAGGCGGTCGATGCGCTCAGCCGCTACGGCGGTACGGTCCTGAAGTCCTCGCTGTCCAAGGATGCCGAGGCCCAGCTCCAGGATGCGCTGCACGGAACCCAGGCGGCCGCGTAGGCTCCAGGCCGCAAACCACGACGGAGGACGATCGGGATGCCAATGTTCAGACGCCGCCCGCTGATGCGCGCGGCGATGGTGGGAGGGGCCGGCTACATGGCCGGCAAGCACATGCAGCAGGGCCGCGAGCAGGAGGAGATGCAGAACGAGCAGATCGCCGACCTCCAGCAGCAGCAGGCGCCGCCCGAGGCCGCGCCCGCGGGCGAGACGACCGACGACATGGTCGACTCGCTGACGAAGCTCAAGGGCCTGCTGGACTCGGGCGTGCTGACGCAGGCCGAGTTCGACGCCCAGAAGCAGAAGATCCTGGCGGGAGGCTGAGCATGACCGAGTTCGGACCGATGCAGATCCTGGTCGTCGGCTTCGACGGCCCCCCGACGGGGAAGGTGGCACCGGTGCTCGCCGAGCTGCGCGAGCAGGGGACCATCCGCCTGGTCGACATGATCTTCGTGACCAAGGACGAGAGCGGCGAGGTGACCGCGGTGGAGACGAGCGACCTCTCGACGGACGAGTCGACCCAGCTCGGCGCGATCGCCGGCGCGCTGATCGGGATCGGGGCCGCCGGCGAGGAGGGCGCCGAGGCCGGTGCCCTCGCCGGAGCAGAGGCGGGCGAGGACGGCATCACCCCCCTCGGCGACGACGTCTGGTACGTCGCCGACGCGATCCCGCCCGGCACCAGCGCGGCCGTCGCGATCATCGAGCACCAGTGGGCGATCCCGCTGCGGGACGCGGTGCGCGACTCCGGCGGGCGGATGCTGGCCGACTCGTGGCTGCACCCCGAGGACCTGGTCGAGTTCGGCGCGCAGCTCGCCGAGCCGGGGGCCTGAGGGCGGGGTCCGATGGCCGCCGCGACGACCGCGCGCGCCGAGCAGCCGCACGCCGGTGAGCGGGCGGCTGCCGGCAAGCGCGCACGCAAGGAGGTCCCGCGCGGGTCCCACGCGGCGTGGGACCCGCCGTCCGATCGCCGCGACCCCGTCGAGATCCTCGACGCGCAGTCGGTCTCGCGCGTGCCGGAACTGGTCCCGATCCGCTACGGGCGCATGCTGGTCTCGCCGTTCACCTTCTACCGTGGCGCGGCGGCGATCATGGCCGCCGACCTCGCCGGTACGCCCGACTCCGGGCTGAAGGTCCAGGCCTGCGGTGACGCGCACCTGTCGAACTTCGGTGCCTTCGCGGCGCCGGACCGGCGGATGGTGTTCGATCTCAACGACTTCGACGAGACGCTGCCGGCGCCGTGGGAATGGGACGTCAAGCGTCTCGCCGCGAGTCTCGAGATCGCGGGCCGCGACCGCGAGCTCGGCCGCGCGCTGCGGCGCGAGATCGTGGCCGGGGCGGTGCGCGAGTACCGCGAGGCGATGCGCGGGTTCGCGAGCGCGTCGAACCTCGATGTCTGGTACGCGCGAGTCGATATCGAGGACGCGCTCGAGACGCTCTCCGGGTCGGTGACCGCCAAGCAGCGCAAGCGCGCGGAGCGCAACGTCGAGAAGGCGCGGCTGAAGGACAGCCGCCGCGCGATCGCGAAGCTCACCACGACGGTGGACGGCCATCTGCGGTTCGTCAGCGACCCGCCGCTGCTCGTGCCGATCGAGGAGCTCGTGGATCTCGACGCGGTCGGCGACGTCCAGCAGGAGCTGCAGGAGATGCTGCGGGGCTACCGCCGCACCCTCCCCGACGACCGCCGCCACCTGCTCGACGGCTACCGCTTCGTGCACATGGCGCGCAAGGTCGTGGGCGTGGGCAGCGTCGGCACGCGCGCGTGGGTGATCCTGATGGAGGGGCTCGACGGCGACGACCCGCTCGTGCTCCAGGCGAAGGAGGCCCAGGCGTCGGTGCTCGAGCCCTATGCGGGCGCGAGCCGCTACCGCAACCACGGCGAGCGCGTCGTCGCGGGCCAGAAGCTGATGCAGGCGGCGAGCGACATCTTCCTGGGCTGGCAGAGGGTGACCGGGATGGACGACCAGCGGCGCGACTTCTACGTGCGCCAGCTCTGGGACGGCAAGGGCTCGGTGGACCTCGACACGATCGACGCGGCCCGCCTGGGCCTCTATGCGCGCCTGTGCGGCTGGACGCTCGCGCGCGCGCACGCGCGCTCGGGAGACAGGGTCGCGATCGCCGCCTATCTCGGGGGCGGGGAGTCCTTCGACCGCGCGATCGCCGAGTTCTCGGCCGCCTACGCGGACCAGAACGAACGCGACTACGCCTCGATGCTGGCGTCCGTGAAGGACGGCCGCATCGAGGCCGCGCCGGTCGTCTGAGCGCGATGGGCGCGCGGCTGCGCCGATACCGCCCGGCATGAGGCTGGCCAGGCGCCTGGAGGCGATCGCGGCGCTCGTGCTGCCGGTGGTCGCGCTCGGCCTGGCGATCGCGGCGACCGCGGCCAACTTCCCCGCCGGCCTGGTCGTGATCGGCTTCGTGGTGCTCGCGGTCCCGGTTGCGTGGTTCGCGCTGCTGCGCCGAGGTGCCGCGCGCACGCTTGGGATCGCGGTCGCGATCCTGCTGCTCGTCGCCGGCGCGGCGGTGATCTTGGTGAAGGGCGAGCTCGCGCTGAAGCTCGGGGCGGTCGTCGCGATCCTGCTGGCGCTCGCCGCGGCGCGCAGGGCGTTCCGCGTGCACGTGAAGCTGCCGCCGGCGGCGCCGCCGCGCGCGCCCGTCCTGTTCTGGAACCCGAAGTCCGGGGGCGGCAAGGCGACGCGCTTCAAGCTCGAGGACGAGGCTCGCGCACGGGGGATCGAGCCGATCCAGCTGAAGCTGGGCGACGACCTCGAGGCGCTCGTGCGCGACGCGGTCGCGCGCGGCGCGGACGGTCTCGCGATGGCCGGCGGGGACGGCTCGCAGGCGATCGTCGCGACCGTCGCGGCGGAGCTCGACCTGCCCTACGCGTGCATCCCGGCGGGCACGCGCAACCACTTCGCGCTGGACCTCGGCGTGGACCGCGACGACGTGGTCGGCGCGCTGGAGGCGTTCGTCGAAGGGGGCGAGCGGCGCGTCGACCTCGCGGAGATCAACGGGCGCGTCTTCGTCAACAACGTCTCGCTCGGCCTCTACGCCGAGGCCGTGCAGAAGGATGAGTACCGCGACGCGAAGCTGCGCACGATCCTCGACACGATTCCCGCCGCGCTCGGGAGCGAGGGGGAGGGGCTGGACCTGAGCTGGAGGGGCCCGGACGGCGAGGAAGGGCGCTCCGGCGCGGCGATCCTGGTCTCGAACAACGCCTACCGGCTGGGCACCGCGATCGGGTCGGGAACCCGCCCGCGGATGGACGACGGCGTGCTCGGCGTGGCGGTGTTCGGCGCGGCGTCCGGGCCGGGCCGGGGTCCGGGCGGGCTGCCGTCCGGGCTGCGGCAGTGGACGGCACGGCGCTTCGACGTGCGCTCGGCCGCGCCGGTCCCGGCAGGCGTCGACGGCGAGGCGCTGGTCTTCGACCCGCCGCTGCGCTTCCGCGTGCGACCGGGGGCGCTGCGCGTGCGGATCGCGCCCGCGCACCCGGGTGCCTCGCCGTCGGCCGGGCACCCGGCCGGCGCGTGGGACGCCGTGAGGCGCCTGGCCGCGATGGCGCTGCACGGGTGAGCGGGACCGGCTCGAGCTGGGTCGAGCTTCCCGAGGGGTGGGAGCGGGTCGCGAGCGAGGGCCCCGGGCCGTTCGTCACCTCCGAGATCCTGCGCCGCCCCGACGGGAAGCTCGTGCGCTGGCGCTCGCGCGACCATCGCAAGCGCCGCCCGGCGCGCGCCGAGCCCGGCGCGCGCGGCGGCGTATGGTGGCGGCCCGATCGGCTGAGCTGGTGGATCGGCGTGCTGTTCGCGATCGGCTCGCTGTGCTTCGTGCTCGCGTCGGTCGCCTCGCAGTGGGCGTCCTCACCGCGGCCGGCGATCGGCGTGACGTTCTTCGTCGGCTCGATCTTCTTCACCAGCGCGGGCTACCTCCAGTACTGGCAGGTGGTGAACGTGGAGCACGCGCCACGGGGAGCGCGGAAGGGCATCTCGCTGCGCCGCCGCCTGCGGCCCGCGTCGTGGGAGCCGGGTCGCATCGACTGGCTCTCGGCGCTGATCCAGCTCGTCGGGACGGTGTTCTTCAACGTCAGCACGTTCGCGGCGATGAAGCACGGCCTGAGCGTCAAGCAGTCCAACCTGCGCGTCTGGACGCCGGACGTGCTCGGCTCGATCTGCTTCCTGGCGTCGACCGCGCTGGCCTACGCCGAGGTCTGCGGCCGCTGGTTCTGCCTGCGCCGCAGCGGTCTCTCCTGGTGGATCGTGGCGCTCAACCTCGGCGGCTCGGTGTTCTTCGGGATCTCCGCGATCGCCTCGGTGATCGAGCCGAGCACGAGCGAGCCGCTCGCCGCGCACCTCGCGAACGCGACCACGGCGCTGGGCGCGCTCGGCTTCCTGATCGCCTCGGTGCTGCTACTGCCGGAGGCGGCGGGGGAAGCGACGGAGGCGGCGGAGGCGCCGGCTCCGGCGGCGTAGGGCGCGCCGGCGCGGGGTCGACGTGCGCGCGTCGGGGGGGGGCGCGGTCGGCGGGCCTGATCCACGAGATCGCGATTTCCTGCGTGTATCGGGGTCGATTGCACACTCGCGTGATCCACGATCCAGGCTTCCCCGGCTGACGGTCGCGCCGGCACAGCTCCGCCGCGGTCGGGCCGGGATCAGGCGCCAATGGTCATCGACTCCCCCCTGCACAGGCTGTCCTCCGCCTAGTACGGGCGGCTGGTCGACTCGGGCGCACTCGACGACTCCCGGGTCGAGCTGCTCGACGGGATGCTCGTCGACGTGACGCCGCAGGGGGAGCGCCACGCACGTGTGATCCAGCGGCTGATGCGGCTGTGCGCGGGACGGATGGATCTGCTGCGCGTGCAGATGCCGCTCACGGTGGGGGACGGATGGACGCCGGAGCGGGACCTCGCGCTCGCACCGCCCGACCCCGATCCCGCCCGGTACCCGTCCACGGCGCTCCTCGTGGTCGAGGTCGCCGCCACCTCGCAGGGTCGCTCGAAGGCGCCGGCCTCCGCGAGCGCCGGCGTGGCCCGCTACTGGCTGGTGGACCTCGTCGCCGAGGTCGTGCTCGACCACTCGGACCCGGGCCCCGCGCGCTACCGCCTGGTCCACGAGCTTGGCGGCGACGAGCGGCTCGACCCCGGGGGTGCCGGGCGTCCCGCCGACGACCGTCGCCGAACTGCTCTCCGAGCCGGCGGGCGGCCCGCTACCCTCCGCACCCCGCCCTCTTAGCTCAGCTGGTAGAGCACTTCCATGGTAAGGAAGGGGTCGTCGGTTCGAGTCCGACAGAGGGCTTGCCCGCAGGAGCTCGGAACACGTGGAGTGCCGCCCCTTCCGCGGTGGGCGCCGCTGCGGGCCGACTCTTTAGGGGCCGCGCAGGACGGCGGCCGGTGCGTGGCCGCCACCGGCTCGAGGCACAAACCGACCCGCGCCCCAGGGCGCGCGTCGGCCCGAGCTCGGCGGCGTGCTAGGTGATGCTGGGGGCAGCGGCCGGCTTGGCCGCTGCCGTGCTCGCCGCGCCGTTCCCCGCTGCGCCGTCGACGCCGGGGTAGGGCATAGGCGCCGGCGCCGAGTCCCGTGCCCGCCCTCGGCTCCGGTACCACACCGCCGCGCCGCCGGCGGCGAGCAGACCCGTGGCGCCGGCGACAGCCGCGGCGGCAAGCCCGGCGCCCGCCACGACGGCAACGCCGATCGCGACCTTGGGCGCGAGACGCCGCGCCGCGCGACGGGTGTAGAGGACGCCCGCTCCCGTCGCGATCGCCACGAGGGCCTCGTCGATCTGACGATCAGCCCATGGTCCCAACGATGAGGTGTTCATACACGAGAACGGTACGCCGGGGTCCGGACGGCGCACGTCGGCCGCCCATGCCCCTCGCGTGCTCCACGGGAGCCCGCTGCCGCCACCCGGCTGACCAGTTCGGAGAGCCGCGCACGCGGCCGTCCATGGCGCCGAGGACGCGTGGGTCTTTCGCGATCCCAACGAGGACGACCAGGCCTGGGCGGTCTTCGACTGGGACGAGGCGGGCCGGCGGAGCGTCCTCTCGGACCCCGAGGCTCCGCCGGTCATTCAGGACGCCGGGCACACGAGCAGGCCCCGGCTGCGGAGCGCGGCAGCAACAGCGCCGTTGAGGGCCCGCGCCGAAACCGCCGCATGGCGCAATCGCCAGCGGGTTGTTTCGCCCGTCCGCCGGGCGTAGTGTCGGTCGCTCGGCAAGCGGCAACCGAGGGGGGCCCAATGGGCGCGCAGGACAACAAGCAGACGGCGCAGGCGGCGTACGCGGCGTTCGCGAGCGGGGACGCCGAGGGCGCGATGCGCAACATCGACGACTCGATCGAGTGGACGGTGCGGGGTGACAACGCCCTCACCGGGACCTACAACGGCAGGCAGGCCGTCGGGGAACTGTGGGGGAAGTTCATCGAGGCGGGCTTCCGCACCGCGCCGCACGACTTCATCGCGGACGGGGACAAGGTCGTGGTGCTCACCACTGTCACCCTCGAGGGCGAGGCCGTCGAGGGCGCGGACGTGCTCACCTACAACGGCGCCGGCAGGCTCGTGGCGTTCGAGACGCTCGGCGACTCCACCGTCGCCAACCGGGTCTTCGCGGCCGTCTGAACGCTCGTCGCGGGCGCGGCGCGACGATCGGCGCCGCGCCCCGCGAGCGGCGGGGCAACCCTCACGGCCGGGCCGCCCTCGTCTCGGGGTCGCGGGCGACGAGGACGCCGAATTCGAGTTCCGCCGGCGTGATCGCCGACACCGCGATCCGCTCGGGCAGTTGTCGCGCGAGCGCTCGGCCCCGCTCGTCGGTGATCGGGACCGAGGTGTCGAGGATCGCCCCCGCCGGGGCGCTCGGCGGGGTTCCACCGCCTGCCCGCGGACCGCGGCGAGGTCGTCCAGCAGGCCCGGGTCCTCGGGGCGCTCCGTGAGGATCCGCTCGATCCCGGCGCCGCTCGTCCGTGCGGGCCGGCCGAGGGGCACCAGCCTGACCTGGATCGCACCATCCGCCTACGATCCCCGGCCTCGACCGAGACCTCGACCCGGGAGACGGAATGACCACCAAGGCCGACTACACCGACGACGAGTGGACCGCGATCAGGATAGCGCCGCTGAGCGCCGGCATGATCGTCGTGACCGCGCAGGGCGGCGGCACGCTGCGCGAGACGTACTCGATGGCCAAGGCCTACGCGGAGGCGCGCGAGCAGCACGGGGCCAGCGAGCTGCTCGACGCGATCGTCTCCGAGCGACCGGAGCGGGACCACCACCGCTACCACTCGATCGACGAGCTGCGGCAGGGCGGCCTCGAGCGTGTCCGCGAGGCCGTGGCCGTTCTCGAGGCCAAGGCGACGCCCGCCGAGCTGGGCGACTACCGCGCGTTCGTGACCGGACTGGCGACGAAGGTCGCGGAGGCGCACAGGGAGGACGACGCGCAGGATCCCGTCGGCGATGGGGAGCGCGAGGCGATCGGGGAGATCCGCGCCGCGCTCGGCGCGCCGGCCGGCTGACGGCGCCGCGGCGCCCCTCCTCTCAGCCGGCCGGACCGGCCGCCGGCTCGGTGCAGCGCCCCGGGTCCGGGATCGGCGCGAACGCCGCGGGCGGCTTGAACCGCTTCCCGATGCGCCGGACGTAGACGTCGAAGAAGCGGGCGACCGCGGCGCGCTGGGCGGCGATCGCCCGCGCCGGGTCGATCGTGCCGAGCACGGCCGGGTAGAGCTTGGCGTAGGACCAGTTCGGGTCGATGCGGGCGATCTGGGGCGCGAGCGCCTCGAAGTCGCTGTAGCTGAGGTGCAGCGCGCCCGGGAGCGACAGCGCCCACTTGGGCACGCGCGCGTGCGCGAAGTAGCGGCAGAGCGACTCCGAGCGGTACTCGGCCGGGTTCAGGATCTCCGAGGTCAGCAGCAGGAACGGCTTGCGGCTGCGAACGCGCTCGGCCCAGCTTCCGAACAGCGAGCCGTCGATGTTCGCCGAGGCGCGGATCCGGCGGTCGAGCGTCGCGGCCCGGGTGGCGGTCGCGCCGCCCAGCGAGTGGCCGAGGATCCCGACCTCGGCCCGGTCGACGTGCCCTCGCAGGAAGCTGCCGCGACGCTCGGCCAGCGACTCGATCCGCGACAGCACGAAGCGCACGTCCGCGGTGCGGACCGCGAGCAGGTTCGCGAGCGTGCCGGCGGAGACGGGCTTGGAGGCGAGCGGCGTCCCGAACAGCCCCGTGACCAGCTTGCCGCCGGGGAACCAGACCGCGAAGGCGTCGAAGGTGTGGTCCGGTGAGACGACGATGTAGCCGCGGCTCGCGAGGTCGGACTCCAGCGCCGTGTACACGAACCGGTCGGCCGTGTAGGCGTGCGAGAAGATCAGCACCGCGTGGCGTCCGCGCGCCACGCGCCCGCCGGCGCAGACGCCGGTCCTCACCTCGGCGTTGCGGGTCTCCGCAATGACCTTCAACAACTCGCGGAAGATCGCCGGAGGCGCGTAGGGAGCCGCACGGCAGCGGCCGCGCACGCGCGGGTATGTGACCTGGACCATCAGCCGCCGCGGGCCCGGGTGGCCGAACCCCGCGGGTCGCGAGCGATCGACCATCTCCAGCGCCCTGGTGCCGACCTGGTAGGGACCGGTCGGCGCGGGGAGATCGACCCGGGGGAGCGGCGCGGCCTGCGCTTGGACCGGCGCGCCCGCGGCGATCGCGCCGGCGAGCGCCACCGTGAACAGCCCCGAGGCCAGGGCACGGATCGCCGCACGCAGGGACACCGCTCCAACCTACCGCCCGCCTCGCGCACGCGTCGCGGTTGCCCGGGTCCCGGGAGGGTGCGCGCGGCTCAGCCGGCCGCGGCCGGGTCCCGGCCCGCGAGGCGGGTCACCATGGCGCGCCACTCGCGGTCGTCCAGTCCGGTCGCAGCCAGCCGCGCCGCGTCGTCGGCGTCGCGGACGAGCACGTGGCAGGCGTCGCCGTCCTGGGCGAGGACGACGTCCGTGGTCTCGCGATCGCCGCGCTCGTCCCACGTGCTAACGCTGATCAGCGCGGTGCGCGGGCTGGCGGCGAGCACCGAGTCGGCGTCGGCGTCCTTGGGGCCGCGCTCGCCGTGCGGCAGCCGCTTCCAGAGGCGTTCCAGAGCGTCGTCGCTCGTGCGCAGCGAGTAGAAGTGGATCCCGAGCGCGTCGATCAGGATCTCCATCGTCACGTCCTCCGGCTGGGGCAGCAGCAGGAAGCGCCAGGGGTGGTCGGGCTCGGTCCCGGTCACGCGCGCGTCGAGGACCGTTCGTGACCGGTGCTGGAAGGCGAGCGCGATGCCGAGGTCCCCGCGGACCTGCACCTCCTCGGCGCCCGGCGCGGTCGTGATGAGGTTGCGCGCCGCTAGCGAGCGAACCGCCTCGGCCACCTGCTCGGGGGTCGGCTGCTGCTCCAGGGAGTGGACGATGCCGCTCACCGCGTCGATCTCGGCGAGCGTGTACGCGCCGAGCGGCACCGGCCCGGTGGCGACGAGCGCGACGACCGCCTCGATCAGGCCCTGGGGGATGTCGGCGTCGCCCGAGGGAGGCGATCCGGCCGCGGGCGTCACGTGCGCTCCTGCTGCTCGGTCACGGCGACGCGGCGCACGACGGTGCGGACCTCGCGCTCGCGCGCCCGCAGCGTCACCGGCGCGGTGCGGCCGGCGGGCGGGAGCGACCACCCGGGCCGCGCGCTCTCGGTCGCGGAGGTGAGTGCCCGCGCGGCGTCGGACGGCGTCTCGGTCACGTACACGTCGGATGCGCCGAGCAGGCCGCGGCCGTTGCGCGAGCGCGGCACGAAGACGAGCTCCGCGAGCGTGTCCGCGCGGTCGGGCGGCGGGAAGCGGCGGGCAAGGTCGGGCGAGGCCGAGGTGACGTCGTCCTCCTCCTCGATTCGCTCCAGCGTGCCGGTCAGCTCCGCCTCCGCCGAGTCCGGCAGCGGCACGGTCGTCGAGAGGCTCGGCGAGAGGTACATCGGCCGGCGCTCGGTGTTCCTCGAAAGGCCCCACGGGCCCACGTTGCTCCTGGTGATCCGGTAGACGACGTAGTCCCACAGGTGCCGCAGGTCGGTCAGCGTCGGGAGCCGGAAGCCGTCGCCCATCGAGGCGGGCGTCTTCTCGAGCTGCAGCCAGGTGCCGGACTCGGTGCGCCCGTGGAGCTTCTCGCGCACCAGCGGTCCCTTGAGGCCGAGGTCGGGGTAGCGGCGCTTGTCGATGTTGCGGTGGTGGCTCGAGAGTCGCTCGCGGCTGGCGGGGAAGCGCCAGCGCTCGTAGAGCTCCGGGTCGTCGACCAACACGTGCGCGCCGCAGAGCACCTCGCGCAGCTGCGGCACGTCGAGCCCGTTGTGCTCGAGGTCGGCGACGATCGCCGCCTCGGAGGGGCCGAGCCTGCGCGCGGCGAGCTTCAGCCCCGCCCGGTAGACGCCGACGCGCGAGGTGATCTCCACCATGCGCCGCACGCGCTCGCGCACGCGCTCGGTCTCCTCGCCGCTCAGCGCCTGCGCCTGAGCTTGCGCCTGCTCCTGGGACGCGCCGGCACCCATGGGGCGGACAGTATGGGATCGCCGGACCCGGGGACCAAGCGGCCGGGGTTACCCCTCGGCCGCCTCCGGGAACGGGAGCGCGATCGGGTCGATCTGAAGCGTCGAGCGCCCGGCATCGTCGAAGCGATCGGCGCCGAGGAACAAGGTGTCGGTCACCTCGGTGGCGCCCCGCAGCGCGAGGTCGACCGCGGCGCGCGCGACCCCCGGCCCCCACATCATCCCGTGGCCGGAGGCCGAGGCGAGCCAGAGCCCCTCGACGGGCTCGCCGGCGGCGTCCAGCGCCGGCCCGAGGATCGGCAGGTGATCCGGCGAGTAGTCGATCGTGGCCGCCCACAGCCGGCGCAGCTCCAGCTCGCGCGTGAGCGGCAGGAGCGTCCCGAGGCGGGCACGGATCTCCTCGAGCATCCGCCAGTCGATCGCCGTCGCCTCGCCCGGCGCCTCGGCGGGGTTGCTCATGCCGAACAGCAGCCCGTCCTCCTCCTGGCGCCAGTAGAGCCCGGCGCCGAGGTCGAAGCCCATCGGCAGCGGCGCGCCGGCGAGTCGCGGGTGCGGGCCCGTGACCGCCACCTGATGGCGCACGGCCCCGATCGGCACCCCGCGCCCACCGGCCATCGCGGACAGGGTGCGCTGCCCCCAGCCGCCCGCGAGCAGCACGCGCTCGGCCTCGAACGCTCCCGCGCCCGTCTCCACGCCCCGGACCCGCCCGTCTTGGAGGCGGAGCGCCGTGACGCGGACGCCCTCGCGCAGCTCGGCACCCGCGGCGCGCATCGCGGTCACGTAGGCGGTCACGTTGCGCGGTGGGTCGATCGCGCCGTCAAGCTCGCAGTAGGTGGCGCCCGAGATCGCGGACGGGTCGAGCAGCGGGTTGAGCCGCGCGGCCTCCTCCGGCGAGAGCCGGCGCGACGGCAGCCCGCAGCCGGCCTGCATCGCCAGGCGCTCGCGCGCGGCCGCCTCGTCCTCGGGGCCGAAGGCGAGGATCAGGTAGCCGAGCCGCCGGAACGCGCTGTCGATACCGAGCTCCTCGCGCTGGCGCTCGTAGAACGCGATGCTCCACTGCGCGAGCTCGACGGCGGTCGGCGTGCCGCCCTGGGCGCGGACGATGCCCGCCGCGCGCGGGCTCGCGCCCCAGCCGGCCCGCTCGGCGTCGAGCACCACCACGCGGCCCGCGCCCTCGCGCGCGGCGAGCGTCGCGGCCCAGCCGCCGATGCAGCCGGCGCCCACGATCAGGAGGTCGGCCCGTTCAGGCACGCGCGACACTCCTCTCGCTCGCGACCGCCGGGCGGTCCGCAGGCGACCGGCGCGCGATCAGCGCGTCGACCGCCACGGCGCCCGGCGGTCCCGCGATCACCGGGTTCAGCTCGAGCAGCTCCAGGTCGGCCTCGAGCAGAAGCTCTCCTGCGCGCGCGGCCAGCGCCGCCAGCGCCCCTACGTCGGCGGGAGGCGACCCGCGCGCTCCGGCGAGCAGCGGCCAGCCGCGCAGCGAGCGCAGCGCGCGCTCGATGCGCGCCCCATCCGCGGGCAGCGGGACGACCGCCGCGTCGCCGAGCAGCTCGGTCCAGATGCCGCCGAGCGCGACCACGAGCACCGGGACCACCGCGTCGCGCCGGGCCGCGACGAGCAACTCGACGCCGGGCGCCGCCATGCGCTCGACGAGCACGGCGCCGGCGGCCCCGTCGCCACCGCGCACGGCGCGGTAGGCGCGGCGCACCGCGGCATCGCCCTCGACCCCGAGCGCGAGCGCCCCGGCCTCGCTCTTGTGGCGCAGCTCGGGGGAGGAGCGCTTCAGCGCCACGGGGCCGCCGAGCTCGGCCGCAGCCGCGACCGCGTCGTCCTCCCCTTCGGTGGCGCGCCCCTCCGGGACTGGCACGCCCGATTCGCGCAGCAGCGCCTTGGCCTCGTGCTCCGCCAGCCACCCGGGCGGCACGTCCTCGCGGCGGCCGGCGGCCGCTCGCGCGATCGCCCGCAGCCGGGCCGGGTCGCCGGGCTCGGCCGCCAGCGCCGCGGCGCAGCGCAGGCTGGTCCGCAGGCCCGCCACCGCCGGGACGCCGGCGCGGCCGAGCTCCGCGGCGGCCGCGTCGTCGAGCAGCTCCGGAAGCGTCGAGGCGACGAGCGTCGGCGCAGGGCTCGCGGCGGCGCCGAGCGCGAGTCCCCGTCGCACGTCGGCCCAGGAGGAATCCCCGATCTCGGGAGGCTGGTCGTAGAACGCGACGACCTGGTCGATCGCGGGGTCCTCGCCGACGGTAGCGACCAGGTCGCGCAGCGTCTCGACCTGACCCCAGATCATCGAGGTGTAGTCGAGCGGGTTGGCGATCGTCGCGGCCGAGGGCAGCAGCTCGCCGAGCCGCGCGCGGGTCGGGGCCGCCAGCGGCGGGAGCCGCAGCCCGATCGCCGCCGCCTCGTCCGCGCCCAGACCCGAGTCCCCGCCCGAGCAGGTCAGGATCGCGGTGCCGCCCCCGCGCGGCCGCGCGCGCGCCACGGCCATCGCCTTCGCCAGCTCGAGCAGCTCGTGCACGTCGCGCGCCCAGGCGCCGCCGGCCTCCTCGACCAGCGCGCGGAACGCCCGCTGGTCGCCCGCCAGCGAGCCGGTGTGGGCGGCCGCGGCGGCCGCGCCCGCCGCCGAGGAGCCGACCTTCAGCACGGCCACGCCGATCTCGCGCTCGGCGCACGCGGCGAGCGCGCTCGCGAGGCGCTCGCCGTCGCCGCCGTCCTCGAGGAAGAGGGCGACGGAGCGCACGCCCTCCTGCGCGGCCAGGCGCTCGAGGTAGTCGGCGGCCGCGAGCACCGCCTGGTTTCCGCAGGAGACGACCGTGTGCAGTCGCAGCCCGCGGCGCGAGGCGAGCGCGTTCACGCCGACGTTGCCGCTCTGGGTGACGATCGCCACTGCGCCCGGCTCGACCCCCGCTGCGACCTCGTCGCCCCACAGCGGCGCGCGCGCCCAGAGCGCCGCGACGCCGTTCCCGTTCGGGCCGCAGACCGGCAGCTCGTGCCGCAGCGCGGCCGCGCGCAGGTCGGCCTGCAGCGCGACGCCGCCGGGGACCTCGGCGAAGCCCGCCGAGATCACGATCGCGCCGCCGCAGCCGCGCTCACCCGCCGCCTCGAGCACCCCCGGCACCGAGGGCGCCGGGATCGCGACCACGACCGCGTCGACGGGCTCGGGGAGGTCGGCGACGGTCGGTACGCACGTGCGCCCCATGACCTCCGCGCGCCGCGGATTGACACCCCACACGGGCCCCGCGAAGCCCGAGCGCGCGAGGTTGCCGAGCACGATCTCCCCGTAGCTGCCGGGACGATCGTTCGCCCCGACGACCGCGACCGAGCGCGGCTCCAGGAGCGGCTGGAGGTCCATCGCGCTAGTGGAGCATCGCCTCGACGCCGCGGCGC
Organism: Solirubrobacteraceae bacterium; assembly: GCA_046330255.1. GTDB lineage: Bacteria > Actinomycetota > Thermoleophilia > Solirubrobacterales > Solirubrobacteraceae > JBBSBL01. The sequence goes on along the minus strand of JAXLTC010000002.1, from coordinate 714,181 downwards.
TCCAGCCCGCGGGCGACGATCAGGCGCTGGATCTCGCTGGTGCCCTCCCAGATGCGGTCGACCCGCAGCTCGCGCAGGAACCGCTCGGCGACGTTGGTGCGGATGTAGCCGCGCCCTCCGAAGGCCTGCACCGCCCGGTCGGCGCAGATCCAGGCCCGCTCGCTCACGAAGAGCTTCGCCATCGAGGCCTTGCCGTGAACGATCTTCGGGTTGGCGCCGGCGTCCGCCATCGCGCACACCCCGAGCGTCAGCGCCCTGCCCGCGGCCGCGTCGGCGGCGGAGTCCGCGAGCGGGAACGACACGCCCTGGTAGTCGTAGATGCGCCCGCCGCCCTGCTCGCGCCCGGTCGCCCACGCGACCGACTCCTCGAGCAGGCGCCACATCGAGCCCACGCCGCGCGCCGCGATCCCGAGGCGCTCCTCGGTGAACCAGGCGCGCTGCAGGTCCTCGCCCGACCCGAGCTCGGAGACGACCGCGTCATCGCCGACCTCGACGTCGGTGAAGCGCACGGTCGGATGGCCGTGCGGGTAGGTGTGGGTGAAGGGCGGGTCGTCGACGACCTCGATGCCGTCGGCCTCGCGGTCCACCAGGAACAGGGTCGGGAGCTCCTCGCCGTCGACGAGCGCCTTGGCCATCACGATGTAGACGGCGGCCACGTCACCGTAGGTGACGAACCACTTCTCGCCGTTGATGCGCCAGCCCGCGTCGGTGCGCACGGCGGTCGTCTCGATCCGCGACGGGTCCGATCCGGCGTGCTCCTCGGTGACCGCGTAGGCGTCGTGCGTCTCGCCGCGCAGGCCCGGACGCAGGTAGCGCTCGATCTGCTCGGGCGTGCCGTTGGCGAGCACGTTGTAGGCGGTCGGGACGTGCCACGAGAGGGCGTTGGTGGAGCGTCCGTACTGCTCCTCGACGAGGAACCAGTCGACCTTCGACCAGCCCTGGCCGCCGTGCTCCGGCGCGTGCAGCCCGCCCGCGAGCCCGGCGTCGAGCGCCTCACGCTTGATCCGCGCCTTCAGCTCGTCGTCGATGCGGCCGCCGGCGCGCTCGGCGGCCTCCTCGTTGGGGATCAGGACGTCGTCGACGAAGCGCCGCGCGCGCGCCTGGAGGTCGAGCTGCTCGGCGGTCAGCTCGAGCGGGAGCCCGGGGGTGACGGTGGTCTCGATCGTGCTCATGGGGCTCCGTTCTTGACGAGGTGGTTGGTGCGCTCGGCCAGTCCGAGGGCCAGCGCGTGATGGTTGGAGATCACGTCCAGGACCAGGGCTCGGGCCTCGGCGAGCTCGGGGTCGCCGGCCGGCTCGCGCTCGGCCAGCGCGAGCGCCTCGTGAAGCCACGCCAGCCAGGCCCGCCGGGTCCCGTGCAGCACCAGGCGGGCGGCGCGGGCGCGCTCGCGAGCCACCGCGTCCGCCGGCGCCGAGCCGCCGCATCGCAGCGTCGCGACAGCGCGCGGCAACTCGCGCTCGGGCTCCGGTGTGAGCGACAGCCACGCCTGGCGAGCATCGCGGCGGCGCATGGTGCGGCCGAAGTTATCATGTGATTGACTACAAAGTCAGGATGGGAGCGAGAGGGTGTCCGCGTTGAGCGCCACCGCCGCCGGAAGCGTCGCCCGCGAGGGCGCGGCCGGCCGTGCGCTCGAGCCGCGCCTCTACCTCGACCCGCTCGTCCTCGCCCGCGAGCAGCGCGCGATCTTCTCCCGCACCTGGCAGCTCGCCGGGCACGTGGGCGACCTGCCGGTCCCCGGCAGCTACCTGACCGCCCAGGCCGGGGATCAGCCGGTGCTGGTGGTCCGCGACGAGGACGGCGGGCTGCGCGCGTTCCGCAACGTGTGCCGCCACCGCGGCTCGCGCCTGCTCGCCGGCGCGGGCACCGCCAAGAAGGCGATCCGCTGCCGCTACCACGGCTGGACCTACAGGCTCGACGGCTCGCTCGTCGGCGTGCCCGAGGCGCGCACCTACGAGGGCCTCGACAAGTCGTGCCTCGGGCTGCACCCCGCGCGGGTCGAGGCCTTCGAGGGCCTGGTCTTCGTGAACCTCGATCTCGACGCGCCGGCGCTGGGCGAGCGGCTGGCGGGCCTGCGGGAGCGCCTGGCGCCGTACGGCATCGCCGATCTGGAGCGCTTCGGCCCCTACACCGCCGGCGACGACGGCGACTCGCCGCGCGCGCACTCCCAGCCGGCCAACTGGAAGGTCGTGGTCGACAACTACCTGGAGGGCTACCACGTACCGATCGCGCACCCGGGTCTGATGCGGATGCTCGACTACCAGCGCTACGAGACCGAGCTCGGCGAGGACTGGATCTGGGTCGAGGCGCCGTTTCGCGACAAGCCCTCCTCCAACCGCGCCGAGCGCCTCTACCGGCGAGCGGCGCATCCGATGCCCGGCTTGGGGGAGGATGCGCGCAACGTGTGGCGCTACGCCTTCATCTATCCGAACACGACGATCGACCTCTACCCGGACCAGGTCAACACGTGGCAGATGGTGCCGGCCGGCGTCGCCCGCACACGCGACGTCTGGGGCATCTACCGCCATCCGCGCTGCGGCCCCGTCACGCGGCTCGCGCAGCGGCTGAACCTGCGCCTGAACGGCGACGTGCTCAACGAGGACATCGAGATCGTCGACAACGTCCAGCGCGGGCTCGCGAGCGAGGGCTACGAGTGCGGGCCGCTGTCCCGGCGCGAGGAGGCGGTGGCGTGGTTCGCCGACCGCGTCCGCCGCGACCTGGGGCGCGGACGGGAATGAGCCCGGGCGCCGCCGCCGAAGCGGGCGTGTCCGAGCCCGCCTCCGCGGCGAGCAGCCGCGACCGCATCCTCGACGCCGCCTGCGAGGTGATCGCGGAGGTCGGGATCGACGAGGTCCGCATCGCCCGGATCGCGCGCGCGGCCGGAGTCTCGACCGCTCTGGTCCACTACCACTTCGACACCCGTGAGGCCCTGCTGGGCGAGGCGCTCGAGCACTCCTTCGAGCTCGCCGGCGCGGTGCGCATGCGCGAGGAGGGCGACGACCAGGAGGGTGGCACCGCCGCCCGGCGCCTGGCCGACGCGATCGACTCGTGCCTGCCGTGGCCCGGTGTGCTCGAGCGCGACTGGGTGCTCTGGGTCGAGCTGTGGCTGCGCGCGGTGCGCAACCCGACGCTGCAGCCGGTCGCCGCCCGCCTGTACGAGCGCTACCGCGCATGGCTCGAGAAGCCGATCGCCGAGGGCGTTCGGAGCGGGGAGTTCGAGCGCTGCGACCCGGGCGATCTGGCGGACCGTGCGATGGCTCTGGTGGACGGCTACAGCGTGCGCGCGCTGCTCGGCGACCCGGCGATGGACCTGCGCGCGGCGCGCACGGCGATCGGCGCCGCGCTGGCCCCCGAGCTCGGGCTGGAGCGGTTACCGTTCGCGCGGAGGGTGCCGTCGTGACCGATCCGCTGTGGACGCCGCTGAGCCGCCGACGCTTCCTGCGCGGAGCCGGCTCGCTCGCGCTCGGCGCCGCCGCGCTCGGCCCCGCGGGCTGCGGGCTCACGCGCGCCTTCGGCGGCGACACCGCGCGCAAGATCCCCGCGCGGCCGGACGGCGACCTCGTCTACTTCAACTACTCGGAGTACATCGAGCCGAGCCTGCTCACGGGGTTCGAGAAGCGCTACGGGGTCAAGGTTCGCCAGTCGTACTTCGACTCGATGCCGGGGATGCTCTCGAAGATGCGCGCGGGGAACCGCTACGACGTGATCTTCCCGACCTCGGACTACGTCGCGCGGATGATCCGGGCGAACCTGCTGCTCGACCTGCCGCGGCACCGGCTGCACAACGCCCGCGCGCTCTACGGGTACTTCGACGACCCGCCGTACGACCCGGCCTCCCGCCACACGGTGCCCTACTCGGTCTACTGCACGGGCATCTGCTGGCGCTCGGACAAGGTCGGCGGGATGACCGGCTCCTGGAACGACCTGAGCAATCCGCAGGGCAAGGGCAAGACGTTCATGCTCGACGACTTCGAGGAATGCGTCGGCGAGGCCAACATGCTCGGCGGCTTCGACCTCAACACGACCGACGCGGCCCAGCTCGCCGAGAGCAAGAAGATCCTGCTCCATCAGAAGCAGAACCTGCGCGGCTACACGTCGAACACGATCCAGGCCCTCACGAGCGGCAACGCGTGGATCCAGCACGCGTGGAACGGCGACGTCGTGAACGTGCGCGGCCAGGTCGACGACCCCAGCGTCTTCCGCTTTCAGAAGTGCAAGGAGGGCATCCCGGTCGGCAACGACACGATGGCGATCCCCGTCAACGCCGAGCATCCCGGCACCGCGCTGCTGTTCATCGACTGGATGCTGCGGCCCGAGCACGCCGCCAAGAACGTCGAGTACATCGGCTACCTGATGCCGAACGTCGGCGCGACCAAGACATTCGCCGAGCTCGTCAAGGACGACCCGGCGATCGACGTCACGGTCCGCGACCTCAAGCACGGCACCCAATGGGAGGACCTCGGGGCGGAGGGCACGGCCGAGTGGAACCGCGTCTGGACGGAGGTGCGGGCCGCGTGAGGAGCAGCTTCTGGCCGCGCTTCTTGATCCCCGGCGGCCTGTGGCTCCTCCTGCTGTTCGCCGTGCCGCTCGGGCTCACGGTCGCGGTGTCGCTCGGCAACACCGACGACCTCGGCAACGTCACCTACGCGTGGAACACCCAGAACTACGCGAACGTGTTCGACCCGCTGTTCGCCCCGGTGCTGCTGCGCTCGCTCCTATACGCGGTCGGGACGGGACTGCTCTGCCTGCTGATCGGCTATCCCGTCGCCTACTACATCGCGCGCTTCGGGGGGCGCCGCAAGCACATCCTGATCGCGCTCGTGGTGCTGCCGTTCTTCATCAACTACCTCGTGCGCACCTACGCGTGGGTCGTGCTGCTCTCCGACGAGGGCCTGGTCAACGGCGTGATCCGCGACCTCGGCATCTCGGACACCGCGATCCAGTTCCTGAACACGCCATACGCCGTCATCGGGGGCCTCGTGTATGGCTACATGGCGTTCATGGTGCTGCCGATCTACGCGTCGCTGGACCGCATGGACCCGGCGCTGATCGAGGCCGGGAAGGACCTCTACGGCTCTCCCTTCCAGACGTTTCGCCACGTCACCTGGCCGGCGACGTTCCAGGGCGTGCTCGCCGGATGCGTGCTGGTGTTCCTGCCCGCGGTCGGCGACTTCGTCTCGGCCGACCTGCTCGGCGGGCCCGAGACCTACATGGTCGGCAACCTGATCCAGCAGCAGTTCTACTCGGCCAACAACTGGCCCTTCGGCTCGGCGTTGACGATCGTGCTGATGACGTTCCTGATGTGCTGGATGTACTTCTACCTGCGCTCGGCGGCGCGGGCCTCGCGCGAGGAGGCGGTCGCGTGAGCGTCGACGCCGCGAGCGGGGCCGGGCGCGTGGCGGTCGAGCGAAAGGGCGCCGGCGAGCGCACCAAGCCGCCCAAGGACTTCGACCGCCCCCGCTTCCTGCGTGCCTTCACCTGGCTCGTCTACCTCTGGCTCTTTCTGCCGATCGCCGTCGTGGTGGTCTTCTCGTTCAACGGGCAGCGCTCGCTGTCGGTGATGAAGGGCGTCTCGCTGCAGTGGTACGAGAAGTTCTGGAACGACCCGACGCTGGTCGCATCGCTCCAGGCGTCGCTCGAGATCGCGGCGGTCACGATGGTCGGCGGCACGATCCTCGGCACCGCTCTCGCGCTCGGGCTGGTGCGGGCGCGCACCCGCTGGAGCAGCGGCGCGAACGTGCTGATGCTGGTGCCGCTCGTCACGCCGGAGATCGTGGCCGGCGTCTCCGCGCTGCTGCTGTTCTCCCAGTTCGCGGTCAAGCTGTCGCTGCTGACCGTGATGCTGGCCCAGATCACGTTCTCGATCTCCTACGTGACGGTGGTCGTGCGCGCGCGGCTCTCGGCGCTCGGCGCCGACCCCGAGGAGGCGGCGATGGACCTCGGCGCCACGCCGTTCCAGGCGCTGCGGCTCGTCACGCTCCCGGCGCTGTGGCCCGCGATCCTCGCCGCGGGGCTGCTGATCTTCGCGCTCAGCTTCGACGACTTCGTGATCTCGTTCTTCGTCACCGGGGAGTCGCCGCAGCCGCTGCCGGTGCGCATCTACTCGGCGATCCGCACGGGCGTCTCGCCGACCATCAACGCGATCGGGACGACGATGATGCTCATCTCGGTCTGCATCATCGGGCTGGCCGTGCTGCTGCCGCGCTTCTTCGGGCGCAAGGAGAGCGGGCTGGCGAACGTCACCGCGGGAGAGGTGGGGGAGTGAGCGAGGCAGTCAGGCTCGAGTCCGTGACCAAGCGCTTCGGCGACTTCACCGCCGTCGACGACCTGACGCTCGGCGTCGAGGAGGGCGAGTTCTTCTCGCTGCTCGGCCCGTCGGGCTGCGGCAAGACCACGACGCTGCGGATGCTCGCCGGGTTCGAGCAGCCGAGCGAGGGCAAGATCCTGCTCGAGGGCGAGCCGGTCGCGACCGTGCCGCCCTACAAGCGCAACGTCAACACGGTGTTCCAGAGCTACGCGCTCTTCGACCACCTGGACGTGGAGGGCAACGTCGGCTTCGGGCTGCGGCGCCGCAAGGTGGGCAAGGCGGAGATCGAGCAGCGCGTCGGCGAGGCGCTCGAGCTCGTCCAGCTCGGCGGCCGCCGCAAGGCCAAGCCGCGCGAGCTGTCGGGCGGCCAGCGCCAGCGCGTCGCGCTCGCGCGCGCGCTGGTCAACCGACCCGCCGTGCTGCTGCTCGACGAGCCGCTCGGCGCGCTCGACCTCAAGCTGCGCAAGCAGATGCAGGTCGAGCTCAAGTCGATCCAGCGCGAGGTCGGGATCACGTTCATCTACGTGACCCACGACCAGGAGGAGGCGCTCGCGATGTCCGACCGGATCGCGGTCATGCACGACGGCGTGGTCGAGCAGTGCGGCGCCCCGGAGGAGGTCTACGAGCGGCCGGCCAAGGCGTTCGTCGCCGGCTTCATCGGGATCTCGAACCTGATCGAGGGAGTCGTCTCGGACGGCGGCGTGCGGATCCCGACCGGCCAGGTCGTCCCGGCGAAGCTGCCGGAGGGCGCCGGCCAGGGCGACGCGGTCCAGCTCTCGGTCCGCCCGGAGAAGATCTGGGTGGACGAGCTCGAGGAGGGCATGGTCTCGCTCGAGGGAACGATCGCCGAGCGCGTCTACGTCGGCACCACCACCCAGGTGATCGTCGACCTCGGCGACGACGCCCGCCTCGTCGCGCTCGAGCAGAACACCCACCGCGCGCGCTCGGACGACCGCTGGGAGCTGGGCGACCGGGTACGCCTCGGCTGGCACCCCGAGCACTGCCTGGTGCTGCGGTAGGGGATCGCCCCCGGCGAACGGCATCCGGGAAGGGGCGAGGGCGAGTCCCTCGAAGGGTCAGAGGGGCGCGGCGCTGCCCCGCAGGCGCGCCCGCCGCCCCGCTCGGCGGCGGTCCCGCAACACGCGCATCGCCGCGTTGTGGCCGCCGAGCGCCATCACGCCGCCGCCCGGATGGGTGCCGGCGCCGCACAGGTAGAGCCCGCCGACCGGGGTCGCGTACTGCGCGAGCGCGGGGCAGGGGCGCATGAACGCCATCTGGTCCAGGCCCTGCTCGCCCTGGAAGATCGAGCCGCCGACCAGGCCGAAGATCTCCTCGAGGTCGGGCGGGGCGAGCACCTCGTGGTGGACGACCGCGTCGGTGACGTTGGGCGCGTGGCGCGCGAGGTGCTCGAGGCAGTCGCGCGCGTAGGCCTCGCGCGCGCCCTGGGGCCAGTCCTCCTCCCGCCACGGGCCGTACTGGGTGAACATCGTCATGACCGTCGATCCGTCTTCGGTCAGCGACGGGTCGACCGTGGTCGGCACCTCGACCTCCACGTACGGGTGCTCGGCGGGCACGCCGCGGGTCGCGTCCTGCCAGGCGCGCTCGAGGTAGTCGATCGACGGGCACAGCCCGACCCCGGAGCGCAGCAGCATCTCGCGCTCCGCCTCGCCGGCGTTCTCGTAGCGCGGGGGCTCCGAGAGGATCCAGTTGATCTTCACCGACCCGCCCCTGGTGCGGTAGCGCTCCATGTCCTCGACCACCTCGGCCGGGAAGTGGCCCGCGCCGACGAGGTCCAGCACGGTCGTCTTCGGGTGCGCCCCCGACAGCACCAGCGGCGCGCGCAGCTGCTCGCCGTCCGCCAGCGTGACGCCGCGCGCCGAGCCGCCCTCGACGTCGATCGAGCGCACCAACGCGCCCGTGCGGACCGTCGCGCCGGCCGCCTCGGCGCTGCGCGCGAGCGCCGCGCTGACCCCGCCCATGCCGCCGACGACCTGGCCCCAGAGGCCGCTGACGCCGTCGAGCTCCCCGAGCGCGTGGTGCAGCAGGTTGTAGGCGGTGCCCGGGGTGCGGGGACCGGCCCAGACGCCGACCACGCCGGTCGAGGCGAGCGTGCCCTTCAGCACATCGGACTCGAACCAGTCGTCGAGCAGGTCGGCGACCGACTGCGTCATCACGCGGAACAGCGTGTGCACCTCCCGCGCGGGCAGCCCGGCGGCGCGACCCGCCTCGCGCAGCAGCGAGAGCAGGTCGCCCGGGTGCCGCGAGCCGAGCGCGGGGGGCGGGCGGTGCATCAGCGGGCGCAGGAAGTCCGCCATCCGCTCGAGCATCGCCTCGAACGCCTCGTAGCGCTCGGCGTCGCGCGGCGAGAGCCGCCGCAGCGATTCCCGGGTGCGTGCCGCGTCGTTGTGGAAGAAGGCCGGGCCGTGCGGCCCGAACGTCGCGTAGGCGGGGTCGAGCGGGTGAGCCTCGTAGCCGAAGCGCTTCAACTCGAGATCGGCGACGACCTTGGGCGAGAGCATCGAGACCACATAGCTCGCGCGCGACACGCGGTGCCCCGGCCAGACCTCCTCGGTCACGCACGCGCCGCCGAGCACGTCGCGGCGCTCGAGCACGCACGTGCGCAGGCCCGCCCGGGCGAGGTACGCGGCGGCGGTCAGGCCGTTGTGCCCGCCACCCACGACGATCGCGTCGAAGCTCTCGCCGCCGCCCCCGGCTGCGACCCGCTCCCCCGCACGCTCCGCGACGCTCGCCACGGGCCGCGACGCTATCAGAAGATCGTGCGACTGACTACAAGGTCAGGGCCAGCCGGGCAACGGAGCGCGGCTCCGGGTCAGCCGATCACCGACATCGTGAGCACGGCGAGCGCCAGGAGCTTTGGTTCGGCGCCGTCGTCGCCGGCATGAATCCGCGCCTCGACGACGGTGAGCGCCCGTCCCGCCTTGACGACCTCGGCGCGGCAGGAGAGCATCGGCGCGGTGGCCGGGCGCAGGAGGTTCAGCTTGAACTCGGCCGTCACCACCACCTTGCCGTCCGGCGCGGTCGTGCTCGCGGCGGCTCCGGCGGTATGGTCGGCCATCGTCGCCAGCACGCCCGCGTGGACGAGGCCCTGAGCCTGGGTCAGCCGCGGGGCGGTCGTGATCTCGCTCTCCGCCCAGCCCTCGCCCAGCGCGGTGAAGCGCAGGCCGAGGCCGTCCACGAATGGGGCGGGCGGCAGCGAGGCGAGCAGATGCTCGAGATCGCGGCGCGCCACCTCAGCCGCAGAAGGCCCGGCACGCCGCACGCCGCCTGCGCTGCTTGCGCGCGGGCTTGCGCTTGCGCACGGTCGCGCTGTGGCCGCTGAACGACGTCACGATCTGGATTCCGCTCGGCCGGTTCGTGTAGCGCATCGTGATCAGCGGCAGCGGCGTGAACTTGATCCGCTCCGCGGTCGCGTCCGCGCGCCAGGCGTCGGGGTTCGGGCCCTGCGCGGCGGTGAGCGTCGCGCCGGCCGCGTCGAGCGCCGCCCACAGGCTCGCGCTGCAGGTCGCGAGGCTCCCGAGACCGCAGAAGCGCGTCTTGAACGGGCCCTTGACGTTGCGGCCGAGCAGCGTGCGCATGTCCTTGTTCATGTACTGGTACCAGCCGTTGTACTGGCCGGAGGGAGGAGCGTCGAAGCGGCTCATGCGCGTCGCCAGCTCGTCGCACAGCGCGAGCCCCAGGCGCGGGCACATCGCCGCGTTCGCGAGCCCGTCCCAGGCCGTGTCCAGGATCGCGGCGCCGGGCGCGTCGATCTTGCCGTCCAGGTTGCGGTCGAGGCGGCTGCCGCCCTGGTCGTGCCACTGCTGCAGCAGCGCGACCATGCGTGCCGCCGTCGCGTTCGGCGCCTTGCCGCGGGCGAGCACGTCGCGCAGCACCGGCCACAGCAGCACGGCGCGCACGTCCTCGGTCGCGGCCGCGTTCATCGCGCCGGTGACGGTCGCGAGCGTGTGGCGCGGCTTGCGCGCCAGCTCGCCGAGCAGCAGCTGGTCGCGGGCCAGCGAGCCCTCGCCCCAGCGGCTGTCCGAAGCCGGCCAGTTGCGGGCGGACTTGTTGTTCCAGTTGACGATCAGCCCGTTGGGCGGATCCTCGCCCTGCGCGTGGCGGGAGCTGGGCAGGAACCCGGTCCACTCGTAGCCGCCGCGGCCGTCGACCGGCAGGTCTCCGCTGACGCCCTTCGGGCGCAGCGGCAGCCGCCCGGAGGTGTAGACGCCGATGTGGCGGTAGTCCGTGTAGAACGAGTTGAAGGTCTGGGGCGTGAGCGTCGCCGCCTTGCGGAAGCTGGCGTAGCTGTTCACCCGCCCGTCGGTGAGGCGCTGGAAGAAGAGTTGGTCGACGACGTCCTGCCCGTAGCTCGAGCGCTTGCGCGAGATCGCGACCCGGCGGCCGCTCTGGTCGAGGCCGTAGCCGATCACCGGCCCGTGGACCGTCCGGTAGAAGGCGATGTGCCGCGCGCCGGCGCCGGAGCCGATCGTCCCGGCGTCCACGTGCTCCATCGTCCGGCAGCGTCCCTTGTACACGTAGCGCTGGTCGCTGCCTCCGCAGAGCGTCTCGGCGTACTCGTCGACGATGTCCGACTCCGCCGAGGTGAGCGTCGAGGCGAACTCTGCACCCCGACCGATCAGCAGGTAGCCCGGGAACGGGGCCGACGTGGCGCCGACCACGTTGCGGTGCGGCCCGTGAAGGCCGATCTCCATCGTCAGGCCGGGGAAGTTGTAGCCGATCTGCGGGCCACCGACCATCAGCGGATGGCCGGTCGACGTGCGCCGGCCGGAGACCAGCAGGACGTTGCTGGCCTGGTGGCGCGGGCGCTCGGAGCGCAGGCTCGCCGCGCTCGCCGCGGCGCCGCCCGGCGTGCCGTCGTCCTTGACCGGCGCGTAGCCGCCGTCGCGCAGGATCACGTTGCCCGGTCCGATCTTCGACGGCGCGGCCTGCCAGGGCGCGGAGTTCGGCACCGAGTACGGGTGCTCCGGGTCGTTGCGCTGCTTGAGGTCGGTCCAGGCGTTGAACCCCGCCGAGCCGCCGAGCTTGCGCTGCAGGCCGTCGAGGAACATCGCGTTGCCGACCTCCGACCCGCCGCCCTCGCCGAGGAACTGACCCTTGACCGCGTTCAGCGCGTAGATGTCGTTGCGGGTGATCGGCGCCGCGCTCGCCTCGTTGCGCCGGTACCAGGCGTTGATGCCCGCGACGAAGACGTCGATGTCGTGGAGCACGCGGCGGCCGTCGCGTCCGTGCTGCAGCAGCGCGTCGGTCTGGCGGGCCACCATGCGGTTGGCCTGGGCGCTCGGCTTGAAGGCGCTCGCGCCGATGATCAGCTTGATCGCGTCGATGTTCGGCGCGTCGAGCGCCGCGAGGATGCCGTTGTAGCGCGCGAAGTCGATCAGCAGGCTGCGGTCCTCGGCGACCACGTAGCCGGCGCCGAACGTGACGTCGTCGTCGGTGCGGCCGTAGACGTAGGGCACGCCGTAGGGGTCGCGCTCGATGCGGGCGCCGGGCCGGCCGGGCACGCTCTCGCGCTTGGCGACACGCGTCGGGTTCAGCGCCATCGGCTTGAAGTAACGCTGCAGGTCGCCGCCCGTAACGTTGCGGAACAGCGGCGTCAGCCCGTCATACATCTGCGCCTGGCGGCTGGCGCCCGGCATCGAGGTGCTCTGGTACTGGCCCGACGGGATGATGTCGCGCGCGAACGACGCGTAGTCCTTCGCGGCGGCGGGCGCGGCGGTGACGAGCAGGCCCGCCACGACGGCGGGCACGAGCGTGCGGAACCTCATGCGATCTCCTCGATGTCTCCCAGCCCGGGAGGGAGCCCGGGACGCGCGCGACGCTATCACCCGGGCCCGGCGGGCGCGCCGAACCACCGTATGGCGAATCCGCCGTCTCAGCCGGCCAGGCCGCGCCGGCCCTTCGGCCGGAACGCGCCGGCGAGCGCCTGCTCGCTGAAGCCGCCCCCCGCGCGCCCCTCGGTCGCGTAGCGGAAGAGCGCCACGCGGAAGACGGCCGTCAGCGTAGAGCCCAGCAGCATCGCCGCCGCGAAGGCGAGCACGGCGATCGCCCACAGGGCGCCGGCGGCCGCCGGCGCCGTGTGCGCGAGCGCGAAGCCACCAACGACCAGAGCGGCGAGAGGCAGCAGCGCGATCAGGAACAACACCCCGCCGATCGAGGCCGATCCGACGATGCCCTCGCCCCAGCGCTCGCGGATCACGTGCGCGGAGCGCGTGAACGCGGCCTTGGGTCCGAGACCCTCGAGCGCGATCACCGGGATCACGAAGAACGTGGCGATCTGCCAGGCGAGGTTGAGCACGCTCGAGAGCAGCACCGCCACCAGGCGGCCGGCGCCGCCCTCGCCGCCGAGCTGCTGGACGAGGCTGAGCAGCAGCCCCACGGTGAGCTGGACCCCCGCCCACTGCGCGATCACGCCGGTGCGCTCGCGCGCCGCGGCCATGCCGGTCGCAAAGCTGGTGTCCTGGCCGTCGAGCGAGCGCGCGGCCGCGGCGGCCAGCGCGGTGTTGAAGTAGAGCGCGACGAACGTGAGCGCGTAGGCCGCCACGACGCCGAACGCGATCAGGACGGGGGTCGAGTCGTTCCGCGCGTAGATGGCGACGCCCGGCGCGAGCAGGAGCGCCCCGGCGCCGAGCCCGGCGAGGATCCCGACCAGCGGGAAGAGCATCAGCGAGCGGTCCGCGCGCAGTACCGCCCACGAGGTCTTCGCCAGCGCCCAGCCTCTCGAGATTCGCCCGCCGCCCATCGTTGTCTCAGACCTCCGTGGTCGTCGCCTCAGGTCCCGGGATCGGCCGCGATCGCGCGGCGCTTGAGCGCCGTCCGATCTCGTCCCGGCGCGCCACGAGCGCGATGTTGTCCACGGTCTCGCGGAAGCCGCGACGCAGGCGCGGGGCGACGAGCGCCGAGACGAGCGCGTCGCCGGCGCGCCCGAACGCCGCGCGGTAGCGCAGCCCGGCGGTCACCTGCGTGCCGTCCCCGGCGGGCCCGAGCACGACGAAGAACCACATCTCGCTCGCGAGCGCGGACCCGGTGACGCGGTGCACGGCCCGGCGTGGCGGGTCGTGCTCGACCACCGTGAACGTGTTCAGCGCGGTGAGCGGCCCCGCGACGATGTTGCGCTCGACGTAGCTGCCGCCGAGCCCGAGCGGCTCGTCCCAGCGCACCACCTCGCGGGTCAGCGCGGCCCAGCTGACGAAGCGCGCCGGATCGGACACGAGCGCCCAGATCTCCTCCGGGGCCCCCGGCGCGACCGCGGTGGCCGCCGCCGTGCGCAGGGGGTTCACGCGGGCTCCCCGAACGCCGCCGCGCCCGTCGTGGGGCCAGGCATGGCCCTGTTGGCGATCGTGAGCACGGCGCCCGCGACGGCCGCGGCTGCCGCGAGCCAGAAGGCCGCCGCGTAGCCGTCCCCCAGCGTCACGGCCACGCCGGCCAGCGGCGCGCCGAACCCGACCCCGGCGTCGAAGAACGCCGTGAAGGCGCCGAGCGCCGCGCCGCGGCGGCTCTCGGGCACGCGCGAGACGACCGCGAGCGCGAGCGACGGGTAGAGCAGCGAGAAGCCCGTTCCCATCACGACCGCGCCCGCGAGCGCCAGCGGCAGCGAGGGCGCGAGCGCGATGATCACCAGGCCCAGCGCCTCCATCGCCCCGGCCCCCGGCGCGCTGACGCGCGGCCCGAGCACGTCGGGGAGCCTGCCGAGCAGGAGCCGTGCGCCGACAACGCCCGCGGCGAACGCCACGAACACCGCCGCGCCGTGCCCGATCCCGCGCGCGTCGAGGTGCAGGACGAGGAACCCGGCCATCGCCGCATAGCCGAAGTTCGCGAGCATCAGCGAGATGCCCGGCCGGATCGCCGGACGCGGGATCAGCGGCCGCGGGCCGGTCGCCGGGTGGGCCTCGAAGCGGTCCTCCAGGCGCCATGCGAGCGCGATCCCCGCGAGCGGCGAGAGCACGGTGAACGCCCAGACGAGCTCGTAGCCGCCGGCCGAGTAGAGCGCCTCGCCGATCGCGGGGCCGAGCGTCATGCCGGTCCACACCGCCAGGCCGAAGAGGCCGATCACGCGACCGCGGCGCTCGGCCGGCGCCACGTCCACCGTCCACGCGGCGCCGGCCGTGAAGACGGCGCCGTCGGCGACGCCGAGCACCAGGCGCGCCGCGATCAGCATCGGCACCCCGCCCGGCACGAACAGCAGCATGCCCGCGACCGACGAGAGCGCCATCCCCGCGACGAGCACGTTGCGCCGCCCGCGCGCGTCCGCGAGACGGCCCGCCAGCGGGCGGCTCACGATCGCGGCGAGCGCGAACGCGCCGACGACGATGCCGACCTCGACGTCACCCGACCCGACCGGTCCCTTCACGTAGCGCGGCAGAACGGGGATGGCCGCGCCGACCGCAAGGAAGTTGCAGATCGTGGCGCCGGCGAGACCGGCGAACGCGAGCCGCCGCGGCGAGGTGCGCACGCGAAGCGCGGCGGCGAGGGTCCCGGCCTCCATCGCTCCCAGGGTAGGGGAGCACACCCGTTCCGTCCGCGGGCAGGCGCGGCCCTCGTCAGAATCCACCCATGGCGAGCGCCGGCAACCCCGCCCCCGAGTCCTCCTACGCGCCCGCCGCGGGCTATCTCGACGAACTCTTCGAGCCGACCGGCGCGCCGCGCGAGCACGCCGCGGCGCTGTCACGGTCGCTCGAGCGGCTGGGGCGCGAGGGCCTGGCCGCGGCGGGACGGCGCTGCGACGCGATCTTCATGGACCAGGGGATCACGTTCGAGGTCAGCTCGGGCGACGGCGAAGGCGCGGTGCGGGACCGCCCGTTCCCGCTCGACCTCGTGCCGCGGATCATCCCCGCGAGCGAGTGGCGCACGATCGAGCGCGGCGTGGCGCAGCGGATCCGCGCGCTGAACGCGTTCGTCGACGACGTCTACCACGGGCATGAGATCGTCAGGGCGGGCGTCGTGCCGTGGTCGCTGGTCGTCAGCCGTTCGCACTTCGCCCGCCCGGTGCATCGCATCCGCCCGCCCGGCGGCGTCTACTGCCATGTCGGCGGCTGCGACCTCGTGCGCGACGCGGACGGGAGATGGCTGGTGCTCGAGGACAACGTCCGCACCCCGTCGGGGATCTCCTACGTGCTCGAGAACCGCCTCGCGATGGCGCGGCTCGTGCCGGAGCTGTTCTCCGGCTACCGCGTGCGTCCCGTCGAGCACTACCCGGAGCTGCTGCTGTCCGCGCTGCGCAGCGTGGCGCCCGCCGGCGACGCCGACCCGACGATCGTGGTGTGGACGCCGGGGCCCTCGAACTCCGCCTACTTCGAGCATGCCTTCCTGGCGCGCCAGATGGGGGTCGAGCTGGTCGAGGCATCGGACCTCGTCGTGCGCGACCAGGTCCTCTACATGCGCACGACGGCCGGGCTCGCCCGCGTGCACTCGGTCTACCGGCGGCTGGACGACGACTTCGTGGACCCGCTCGAGTTCCGCCCTGACTCGCTGCTCGGGGTGCCGGGCCTGCTGCGCGCCTACCGCGCCGGCACGGTCGCGATCGCGAACGCGATCGGGACCGGCGTGGCCGACGACAAGGCCGTCTACCACTTCGTGCCCGAGATGATCCGGTTCTACCTCGGCGAAGAGCCCGTGCTGGGCAACGTGCCGACCTACCTGATGGCCGACCCCGAGCAGCGGCGCGCAAGCCTGGAGCGCCTCGACGAGATCGTGGTCAAGCCCACGGGGGAGTCGGGCGGGAAGGGGGTCTTCATCGGGCCCGCGGCCGATGCCGCCGCCCTCGCACGCCAGCGCGCGCTGGTCGAGCGTGACCCGGGGCGCTGGATCGCGCAGGAGCTCGTGCGGCTGTCCACCGTCCCGACGCAGTCCGGCGGCGAGCTCGCCGCGCGCCACGTCGATCTCCGGCCGTTCGCGGTCATGGAGGGAGCCGACGACGTCCGCATCGTCCCCGGCGGGCTGACCCGCGTGGCGCTGGTCGAGGGGTCGATGATCGTGAACTCCTCCCGCGGAGGCGGCTCCAAGGACACCTGGGTGCTCGAGGACTCCGACGCGCCCCGCGACGCCGCGCCCGTGTACGTGCCGCCCACGCTGCCCGAGGTTCGCTACGGCGAGCCCTGGCACGACCAGTCGCAGCAGCAGCAGCAGCAATGACGATGCTCGCCCGCATCGCGCAGGAGCTCTTCTGGGTCGGCCGGGACCTCAGCCGCGCCGAGCTCACCGCGCGCATGCTCGACGGCGTCTTCCACGCCGACCTCCAGGGCCGCGCCGACGCAATGCGCGTGACGCTCTCCTGGGAGGCGCTGCTGATCGTGATCGGCGCGCACGCGGCCGAGGGCGACGAGGCCCGGGGCGAGGAGGAGAACGGCGCGCGCCCGGCGGGCACGCGCGCGACGCGCGACGAGGTGGTGCGACTCCTGACCGTCGACGCCGACAGCCCGGCGTCGATCGTCTCGTGCGTCGCTCGCGCGCGCGGGCGCGCGAGAACCGTTCGCGACGTGATCTCGACCGAGATGTGGGAGGCGGTCAACACGTTCAACCTCGCGCTCGTGCGCCGCGACCTCTCCGCCGCGATGCGCACCGGGCCCTACTCGATCTACTCGGACGTCAAGGAGCGCTGCGCGCTCTTCTGGGGGCTGACCGATCGCACGATGATGCGCGACGAGGCGCGGTCGTTCCTGGTCGCCGGCGGCCGCCTGGAGAGCGCCGACATGGTCCTGCGCATGCTGCGCGCCTGGCTGCCGCTCTCCACGGCCGCCGCCGCGCGCGCGGCGCCCGACGACGGCGAGGCGCTCGCGCTGTTGCACGCCGTCGGCGGCCTGCAGGCCTACCGCCGGGCGGTCCGCGCGGCGCCCCGCACGGCGGCGGTGACGCGCTTCCTGCTCTTCGACCGCTCCTACCCGGGATCGGTCGCCGCGTCGGTGGACGGCCTGCACCACGCCCTGGCGACGGCCGACACCTCCCCGCGGTCGGCGCCTCCCGTCCTGCGCCTCGGCCGGATGGTCGCCGACCTCGACTTCCGCCGCCGTGCGGTCGTCGACGACGCCGCGCTCGGGACCACCCTCGTGCAGGTGCAGGACGAACTGGCGGCCGTCGACCGCGACATCGCCGAGCGCTACTTCGCCGGGGCCGCCCCGCGCGCGACGGCATGAACTTCGAGATCCGCTACCTGACCGAGTACCGCTACGGCGGCGACGTGACCGACAACCTGAACGCGCTGCGCGTCAGCCCGGCCCCGACGGGGCGGCAGCGGGTCGACGAGCTCTCGGTTCGCACCGACCCTGAGGCGCGCCTGCACCGCCACGACGACTACTTCGGCACCGAGGTGGTCGAGTTCGCGATCACCGAGCCGCACGACCACCTCACGATCGACGTGCGCGCGCGCGTCGCGACCACGCCGCCGCCCGAGCCGCCGGAGGCCGACTGGCGCGCGCTCGCCGAGCGCGACTACGTCGAGTCGGCCGGGGAGTTCCTGATCCGCAACGGGGTCGCACGCGACGAGCGCCTCGACGCCCTGCACGAGACCACGCGCGCGCGGACGCCGCTCGCCACCGTGCTGCTCGTCGGCGAGTTGGTGCCGGACACGTTCGACTACCGCCGCGGGGTCACCTACGTCGGCTCGACGATCACCGACCTGCTCGATGCGGGCGCCGGCGTGTGCCAGGACTTCGTCCACCTCTCGCTCGAGCTTCTCCGGCGGCGCGGGATCGCGGCGCGCTACGTCTCCGGCTACCTGTTCGCGAGCCACGGCGACGAGACCGAGTCGATCGAGGTCGCGACCCACGCCTGGCTGGAGGCGCTGCTGCCGGTCGGCGAGAGCGGCGAGGGGCCGGTGTGGGTGGGGGTCGACCCCACCAACCGCGGCCTCACCGGCGAGTGCCACGTGAAGATCGGCCACGGGCGCCACTACGCGGACGTCCCCCCGACGAAGGGCGTCTACCGTGGAGCCGCCGAGGCGACGCTGGAGGCATCGGTGCGGATGACGCGCACGAGCGGTCTGGACCCGGCCGCGACCGCGCGCGCGTAGGTCGGCGGCGGGCGGCCGAGGCTCGCTACACTCAGCCGCTCCGCCGGGAGGGGCGCCGCTTTCGCGCGCCCGCTGCCGGCGCCCGCACCCCGAACCTCTGGAAGCCAATGGCCCGCGGAGACGTCCGGATCGCCGTAACCCTCGCCTGCGAGGATTGCAAGCGCCGGAACTACCAGACCAACAAGAGCAAGCGCAACGATCCGGAGCGGATCGAGTTCCGCAAGTACTGCCGCTGGTGCCGCCGGCATACGGCGCACAAGGAGACCCGCTAGCGCGGGCGGCGAGGACCGTGGCACGCGACCGCAAGCGCGCCAAGCGCCGCGCCCGCGCCCAGGCGCAGGGCGGCTCCCGCGCGCGCGCCGAACGGCCCGCGCCTGGCGCCGACGCGTCCGGCGCCGACGCCGAGCCGGCCACGCCTGCGGCCGACCGCGACGACACCCTCGCCGCGCCTTCACCGCTCGAGCACTCCTCGGCCGACATCGACCTGGTCGAGGCCGAGCTCGAGGGAGGCGCCGGCGGCCACGAGCCGCCGAGCGACGGCGCCGCCGCCGCCGAGACCGCCGAGGAGGCCTTCGAGCGCACTCCCGAGGGCGAGCGCATGGTCGCCGCGCGCAAGGCGGAGGAGCCCGCGCTCCGCCGGCGCCGCGGGGCGCCCCGGGTCATCGAGTTCCTGCGGGCGAGCTGGCGCGAGCTCCAGCGGGTACAGTGGCCCGACCGCCGCGCGGTCGCACAGGCCACCGCCGTCGTGATCGTGTTCGTAGTCGTCGCCGGCGCCTTCCTCGGCCTGATGGACTTCGTGTCCTCGAAGCTGGTCGACGCAATCCTCTAGCCCCCGTCCGAAAGCAGCCCCCCACGAGATGTTCCGCTGGTACGTCGTCAACACCTACTCCGGCCATGAGAAGAAGGTCAAGCAGAACCTCGAGCACCGAGTGGTCTCGCTTGGCCAGCAGCGCGCGGTGAAGTCGGTGGTCGTCCCGACCGAGACGGTCTCGGAGATGAAGGACAACCAGAAGGTCACCGTCGAGAAGCGCACGATGCCCGGCTACGTGCTGGTGAACATGGACCTCACCGACGACTCGTGGCAGCTCGTCAAGGGCACGCCGGGGGTCACGGGCTTCGTCGGCTCCTCGGACGAGCCGGTCCCGCTCACCCAGCCGGAGGTCGACCGCCTGCTGCACCGCGAGACCGCCGAGCGCCCGCGCACGCGAGCGCAGTTCTCGGTCGGCGAGTCGGTCAAGGTCATCTCCGGCCCCCTGTCGGACTTCTCGGGCGAGATCTCGGAGATCAACGAGGACGCCTCGAAGCTGAAGGTCCTGGTATCCATCTTCGGGCGCGAAACGCCGGTGGAGGTCGGTTTCGACCAGGTGAAGAAGGTCTGACGTGGCGAAGAAGGTGCTGACGACGATCAAGCTGCAGGCCCTCGGCGGCCAGGCGAGCCCGGCGCCGCCGGTCGGTCCCGCACTGGGCCAGCACGGCGTGAACATCATGGAGTTCGTCAAGGCGTTCAACGCGCAGACGCAGGCGGACTCGGGCACGACGATCCCGGTGGAGATCACGGTCTACGAGGACCGCTCGTTCACGTTCGTCACCAAGAGCCCGCCCGCGGCGGTGCTCATCAAGCAGGCGATCTCGCTCGAGAAGGGCTCGCCCGAGCCCCACCGCGAGAAGGTCGGCTCGATCAGCCAGGCCCAGCTGCGCCAGATCGCCGAGCGCAAGATGGAAGACCTCAACGCGAACGACATCGACGCCGCGGCCCGGATCATCGCCGGCACCGCGCGCTCGATGGGCGTGGAGGTGAGCGGCTGATGGCGCGCCACGGCAAGGCCTACCGGGACGCGCGCCAGCGCTACGACCGCGAGCTCGAGTACGCGCCCGCCGAGGCGGTGGCGCTGATCAAGCAGTTCAAGCGCGAAGGCGGCTTCGACGAGTCCGTCGAGCTGCACGTCCGCACGGGGCTCAACGTCCGCCACGCCGACGAGCAGCTGCGCGGGACGATCGCACTCCCGCACGGTCTCGGGAAGTCGGTGACGGTCGCGGTCTTCGCGAAGGGCGAGAAGGCGCGCGAGGCCGAGGAGGCCGGCGCGGACTTCGTCGGCGCGGAGGACCTCGCCGAGCGCGTCGAGGGCGGGTTCACCGACTTCGACGTGGCGATCGCTACGCCCGACCTGATGCCGGTGGTCGGGAAGCTCGGCCGCGTCCTGGGGCCGCAGGGCAAGATGCCCAACCCGAAGGTCGGGACCGTCACGATGGACGTGTCCAAGGCGGTTGGCGAGTCGAAGGCCGGCAAGGTCGAGTACCGCACGGACCGCACCGCGATCGTGCATATGGTGATCGGCAAGACGAGCTTCGACGAGCGCGCGCTGCTGGAGAACTACGCCGCGGTCGTCGAGGAGCTCGTGCGCGCCAAGCCGTCCGCCGCGAAGGGGCGCTACATCCGCTCGATCGTCCTCGCCTCGACCATGGGACCCGGCGTGAAGGTGGACTCGACCCGTACCCGCGACATCCTCGACGAGGAGCCCGCCGCCGCGTAGCGATCCGCTTCAAACGCTCGTTCGCCCGAGACCCCCGGCGCCACGTAAGCCCGGGGCAGGCGGAGCGGAAGGGACCGCGGGCCACGCCGCCCGCGCCTCGACGCCCGCCACCGCGGGCGTTCGTCGTTCCGGGCCAGGAAGACAAGGAGACAGGACCGAGATGAACAGGGAGCAGAAGGCGGCGGTGGTCGAGGAGATCGCCGGCCAGATCGAGGAGGCGGACGCGGTCTTCGCGGTCGACTACCGCGGGATCTCGGTCCCGCAGGCGGCCGAGTTGCGCGAGCGCCTGCGCGAGGCCGACGCGACCTTCCGCGTCGTGAAGAACTCGCTCACCGAGCGGGCCGTGGAGCGCGCCGGCGCCGAGGCCCTGAGCGGGCTCCTCGACGGTCCCACCGCGCTGACGTTCGTGCGCGGCGACGCCGCGGTCGCGGCGAAGGCGCTCGCCGACGTGCAGCGCGCGGCGGAGGTGCTCGACTTCAAGGGCGGCGTGCTCGCGGGTCGCGCCCTGGGCCCGGAGGACATCAGGGCCATCGCCCGGCTGCCCTCGCGCGAGACCCTGCACGGGCAGTTGGTGGGCCTGACGGGCTCGCCGCTGACCGGGCTGGTCCGCGGGCTCGGATCGCTGCTCGGCGGTCTCGCCGCCCAGCTCGGCCAGATCCGCGACCAGGGGCTGCTCGGCGCCGAGGCGCCGGCCGCCGAGGAGGCGCCGGGGGCCGAGGAGGCGCCGGGGGCCGAGGAGGCGCCGGGGGCCGAGGAGGCGCCGGCCGCCGGCGAGCAGGACGCACCAGATTCCAACGACGACGACAGCGCGGGCGCCGAGAGCGCCGGCGACTAAGGAGGAAGCAGACCGATGGCGACCAGCACGCAGGAGTGGATCGACGAGCTCAAGGGCATCACGGTGCTCGAGCTCGCCGAGCGCATCAAGGCGCTCGAGGAGGAGTTCGGGGTCTCCGCGACGGCCGTCGCGGCGGCCGCCCCGGCGGGCGGCGCCGCCGCCGGCGGCGACGGGGGGGCGGAGGAGGAGTCCAGCACCGTCGACGTCGTGCTGACCGGCGCGGGCGAGAAGAAGATCCAGGTGATCAAGGTGGTCCGCGCGGCGACCGGCCTGGGGCTCAAGGAGGCCAAGACGCTGGTCGACGAGGCGCCCAAGCCCGTCAAGGAGGGCCTCGAGCGCGAGGAGGCCGACAAGCTCAAGACCGAGCTCGAGGAGGCCGGCGCCAGCGTCGAGGTGAAGTAGCGCGGCGGGGCGGGTCGCGCGGACGGCCCGTCCGAGCGTCCCGTCCCGGCCTGTGCCGGCAGGAGAGGCATCAGCCGGGACGGGTTGGTCCCCGGGGTGGCCGGGACGCCCCGGCGCCGCTACACTTCCGGCCGTCAGCCGATAGTCGCAGCCGCCTGAAGGAAGGCTCCCGCGCCACATACGCGGGGTCCGGGGCGGGGTCCGTGAGCGCTGGCAGCCCCCGCGCAGGGTCTGCGTAGGCCTGTGCTATGTTCCTTGGTCGCGCCCCTGCGGCGCGGCCTCCGCCCATAGCCGACCACCCCGAGGAGTCGCCGCCTTGGCTTCCGCCCACGTGCCCCGGACGCGCCGTAGCTTCGCGCGTCTCGAGAAGGTCCTCGATGTCCCCAACCTGATCGATATCCAGCGCCGCTCGTTCGAGTGGCTGACCGACCCGGAGAAGGGCGGGCTGCGCGAGACGATCGACGACATCTCGCCGATCGAGGACTACACGGGCAAGCTCGAGGTCCACTTCGAGGGCTTCGAGTTCGGCGAGCCGCAGGCCACGCTCGAGGAGTGCCGCGAGAAGGACATGACCTACTCGCGGCCGCTGATCGCGCAGGTCTCGTTCGTCAACCAGGAGACCGGCGAGATCCGCCAGCAGTCGGTGTTCATGGGCGACTTCCCGTGGATGACCGAGCGCGGCACGTTCATCATCAACGGCACCGAGCGGGTCGTGGTCACCCAGCTCGTGCGCTCTCCCGGCGCGTACGTGATGAACCCGAAGGACGCGGAGAAGCAGGTCTTCATCGCGAACCTGATGCCCGCCCGCGGCTCGTGGCTCGAGCTCGAGATCGACAAGAAGGGCAAGGTCTTCGCGCGCATCGACCGCAAGCGCAAGATCCCCGTCTCGATCCTGCTGCGCGCGATGGACTACGCCACCGACGAGGAGCTGCTGGCCGAGTTCGACGACTCGGTCTACATCCAGCGCACGATCGAGGGCGAGTACGAGCGCATCCCGACCGACGACCTCGAGCGCGACGTGCGCGCCGCCGCACGCGGGCTCGCCGAGGCCACGCCGCCCGCCGCCGTCGAGGCGATCGACGAGCTGGCCAAGGGGCTCGCCGAGGTCGAGCGCAAGCGTGTCGCCGTGGCCTCCGAGCTCGACGCCGCCGCCGAGGGCCTCGTTCCCTACCTCGTCGCCGAGACCAGGCCGCCGGGCGCCGAGATCGAGGCGATCGCCGCGCGGTTCGACAAGGTCGCCGGCGCGATCGGGAAGTGGGCGGGCGCCGTCGCCAAGCTCTCCCCGGGCGAGCTGGAGGCCAAGCCGCGCAAGGCGCTGGACGGCTGGACCGACGCATGCGCGAAGCTGGGCGAGAAGGCCACGGCGCTCGGCGAGGCCGTGCGCGGCCACGACCGCGACGAGCAGCAGTTCAACGTCGAGAAGGCGCTGATCGAGCTGTTCAAGAAGCAGCGGCCGGGCGAGCCGCCCTCGGTCGACGCCGCGAAGAACCTGCTCAACCAGCTGTTCTTCGACCCCAAGCGCTACGACCTCACGCGCGTCGGTCGCTACAAGCTCAACTCGCGCCTGCACCTCGACATCGACCTCGAGACCCGCACGCTGACGCGCGACGACATCATCGCGCTGATCCGCGAGCTGGTCGAGCTTCCGAAGCTGCTCGGCCTGCCCGAGGACCCCGAGGCCGAGATCAAGGACTACGCGGCCGAGGCCGCGGCGCTCCCGCGCGAGCCGGTCGCGGACCGCCTCGACGAGTACGAGCACTTCGGCAACCGCCGCCTGCGGACGGTCGGCGAGCTGATCCAGGACGCGTTCCGCGTTGGCCTCTACCGCATGGAGCGCGTCGTGCGCGAGCGGCTCACGACCGAGGACGCGGACCAGATCACCCCGCAGTCGATCGTCAACATCCGCCCGGTCGTAGCGGCGCAGAAGGAGTTCTTCGGGTCCTCGCAGCTCTCGCAGTTCATGGACCAGACGAACTCGCTCGCCGGGCTGACCCATCGCCGGCGGCTGAACGCGCTCGGGGCGGGCGGGCTGACGCGCGAGCGCGCGCCGATCGAGGTCCGCGACGTGCACCCGACCCACTACGGCCGGATGTGCCCGATCGAGACTCCCGAGGGCCCCAACATCGGCCTGATCGGCTCGCTCTCGAGCTACGCGGAGATCTCGGACTTCGGCTTCGTCACGACGCCGTACCGCGTGGTGAAGGACGGCAAGGTCACGGGCGAGATCGTGCACCTCGACGCCACCCAGGAGGAGGAGCGGAAGGTCGCACAGGCCAACACGCCGCTGGACGAGAAGACGGGCAAGCTCCAGGGCAGCGAGGTCATCTGCCGCACGCAGGCGGGCAAGTACGTCGCGGTCGCTCCCTCCGAGGTCGACCTGATGGATGTCTCGCCCGAGCAGATCTGGTCGGTCGCCACGGCGATGATCCCGTTCCTCGAGCACGACGACGCGAACCGCGCGCTGATGGGCTCGAACATGCAGCGCCAGGCGGTCCCGCTGCTCAAGACCGACGCGCCCCTGATCGGGACCGGCATGGAGCGGCGCGCCGCGGTGGACACCGGCGACGTCGTGCTGGCGGACCAGCCCGGCACCGTCTCCTACGTCGACGCGGAGCGCATCGAGCTGGAGACCAAGCAGGGCCGCGACGAGTACCCGCTCCAGAAGTTCATGCGCTCCAACCAGGGAACGCTGATCCACCAGAAGCCGCTGGTCGCCGTCGGGCAGAAGGTGCGCGCCGCCGATGTGCTGGCCGACGGCGCCTCCACGAGCCAGGGCGAGATGGCGCTCGGCAAGAACCTGCTCGTGGCCTTCATGTCCTGGGAGGGCTACAACTTCGAGGACGCGATCATCCTCTCCAAGCGCCTGGTCCGCGACGACGAGCTCACCTCGATCCACATCGAGGAGTACGAGGTCGACGCGCGCTCGACCAAGCTCGGCGACGAGGAGATCACGCGCGACATCCCGAACCGCTCCGAGGAGTCGCTGCGCAACCTCGACGACCGCGGCATCGTCCGCATCGGCGCCGAGGTGCAGTCCGGCGACCTGCTCGTGGGCAAGGTCACGCCGAAGGGCGAGACCGAGTTGACGGCCGAGGAGAAGCTGATCCGCGCGATCTTCAAGGAGAAGGCGCGCGAGGTCCGCGACACCTCGCTCAAGGTCCCCCACGGCGAGGGCGGCGTGGTCATCGACGTGATGACGTTCTCGCGCGACGACGGCGACGACCTCTCGCCGGGCGTGAACGAGCTCGTGCGCGTGTTCGTGGCCAAGAAGCGCAAGATCGCCGAGGGCGACAAGCTCGCGGGCCGCCACGGCAACAAGGGCGTCATCTCGAGGATCGTCGACGAGCAGGACATGCCGTTCCTCGAGGACGGCACGCCGGTCGACGTGATCCTCAACCCGCTCGGCGTGCCGAGCCGCATGAACCTCGGCCAGATCCTGGAGGCGCACCTCGGCTGGGTGGCGGCCAACGGGTGGTACGACAGCGACGCGCCCGCGGACCGCGAGGCGCGCGCCTCGGCGCGCAACGGCGGCAACGGCAAGGTCTACGTCGCCACGCCCGTGTTCGACGGGGCGACGGTCGAGGACGTGGACACCGCGCTCGTGCGCTGGCAGGAGCAGCACGAGGGCCGGGTCCGCATGGACGTCGACAAGCGCGCGCGCGTCGGGGAGCGGGCCTCGGGCAAGGTGACGCTGTTCAACGGGCGCACCGGCGAGCCGTTCAAGAACCAGGTGACGGTCGGCTACATGTACATCCTGAAGCTGCTGCACCTGGTCGACGACAAGATCCACGCGCGCTCGACGGGTCCCTACTCGCTCGTCACCCAGCAGCCGCTGGGCGGCAAGGCGCAGTTCGGCGGCCAACGCTTCGGCGAGATGGAGGTCTGGGCGCTGGAGGCCTACGGCGCCGCCTACACGCTCCAGGAGATGCTCACGATCAAGTCCGACGACACCGTCGGCCGGGTGAAGGCCTACGAGGCCATCGTCAAGGGCGAGAACATCGCCGAGCCCAGCATCCCCGAGTCGTTCAAGGTCCTGCTCAAGGAGATGCAGTCGCTCGCGCTCGACGTGAACGTCGTCTCCGAGGAGGGCGAGCGCACCGAGATGGGCGAGGAGGAGGACGACCTGCTCCGCGCCGCCGAGGAGCTCGGGATCGACCTCTCCGGGGTGCGCGCCGCCGATGCGGGCGCCGCGGACGAGTCGACCACCGAGGACGACGGGGAGGCCGAGGCCGAGGGCGAGGCGGAGGAGCCGCCCGCCGGCGGCGAGGAGGTCCCGGTGGACCTCGACGCCGCGCTGGAGCCGGACGCCGACGAGAGCGGGTAGGCCACCGTGCGGCCGGCCACGCGCCCGCCGCCCGACCACCGGACCCTCCCCGCCGAGAACAAGGAAACGCCACGTGATCGACATCAACAACTTCGACGCCATCGACATCGGCCTCGCCTCCTCCAAGCAGATCCGCTCCTGGAGCTCCGGCGAGGTCACCAAGCCCGAGACGATCAACTACCGCACGCTCAAGCCGGAGAAGGACGGCCTCTTCTGCGAGAAGATCTTCGGCCCCACGAAGGACTGGGAGTGCTACTGCGGCAAGTACAAGCGGGTCCGCTACAAGGGGATCATCTGCGAGCGCTGCGGCGTCGAGGTGACGCGCTCCAAGGTCCGCCGCGAGCGCATGGGGCACATCGACCTCGCCGCGCCCGTCAGCCACATCTGGTTCTTCAAGGGCGTTCCCTCGCGGATCGGGTACCTGCTCGACATGGCGCCGAAGGACCTCGAGAAGGTCCTGTACTTCGCCGCGTCGATCGTCACGTGGGTCGACCGCGAGGCGCGCGAGCGCGACCTCGGCGAGCTGCAGACGCAGGTCGACGAGCGCGTGGCGTCCTACGTCACCTCGCTCGGTGAGACCCTCGCCGAGATCGACGCGACGTGCGCGCGGCGCGTGGGCTGGGTGCGCAGCGGCTCCCAGAAGGGCTTCACGCCTGACGACGCCGACTGGTCCGAGTCGCTGGAGGTCAACCAGCGCAAGCTCTCCGAGGAGGAGGCCGACCGCCTCGTCGCCGACCTGGAGGAGGGCGCCGCCTCCGACCGGTCGGACTACGTCGCGATGACCTACGACGCGATCTACAGGCTCGAGCTCGCCTGGAAGGGCGAGGTCGTGCCGGAGGACTTCGAGGAGCTCGGCGAGCTGCTGATCGGGATCTCGCCGGAGCAGGGCGGCGAGCACGCCAGCCGCCACGCCGAGATCGACGGGGCGCTCAGCCGCTACGGAGTGCGGCTCGTCGACGAGGCCGGCGAGGGCCTCGCCGGCTTCAAGGGCTTCCAGGCGCTCGAGCCGAAGGACATCATCACCGACGAAGGCGTCTTCCGCGAGCTCAAGGACCGGTTCGGGTCCGCCTACGGCTGGGGCGAGTACTTCGGCGGCGGCATGGGCGCCGAGCACGTGCGCGACCTGCTGACCGCACGCGAGCCCTGGGACCGCGACGCCAAGCCGCGCGCGGTGGACGCGGAGCGCACGCCCGGCCGCGACCTGCGTGAGGAGGACAAGCCCGGATTCTCGCTGGACTTCGAGCGCGACGAGTTGGAGGAGACGATCCGCAGCGCGAAGGGCCAGAAGCAGGCGCGCGCGGTGAAGCGGCTCAAGGTCGTCTCCGCGTTCCTCAACGAGGACGCGGCGAACAAGCCGGAGATGATGGTGCTCGAGGCCGTGCCGGTGATCCCGCCGGAGCTGCGGCCGATGGTCCAGCTCGACGGCGGGCGCTTCGCGACCTCGGACCTGAACGACCTCTACCGCCGCGTCATCAACCGCAACAACCGCCTCAAGCGCCTGCTCGACCTCGGCGCACCAGAGATCATCGTCAACAACGAGAAGCGGATGCTGCAGGAGGCCGTCGACGCGCTGTTCGACAACGGCCGCCGCGGCCGGCCCGTGACCGGGCCGGGCAACCGCCCGCTGAAGTCGCTCTCCGACATGCTGAAGGGCAAGCAGGGGCGCTTCCGCCAGAACCTGCTCGGCAAGCGCGTCGACTACTCGGGCCGCTCGGTGATCGTGGCCGGCCCGTCGCTGCGCCTGCACCAGTGCGGGCTGCCCAAGCTGATGGCGCTCGAGCTCTTCAAGCCGTTCATCATGGCGCGGCTCGTAGAGCGCAAGTCCGCGCAGAACATCAAGGCGGCCAAGAAGATGGTCGACTCGATGATCCCCGAGGTCTGGGACGTGCTCGAGGAGGTCATCCACGAGCACCCGGTGCTGCTCAACCGGGCGCCGACCCTGCACCGCCTCGGCATCCAGGCGTTCGAGCCGGTGCTGGTGGAGGGCAAGGCGATCCAGGTACACCCGCTCGTCTGCCACGCGTTCAACGCCGACTTCGACGGGGACCAGATGGCGGTCCACCTGCCGCTCTCGGCGGAGGCGCAGGCGGAGGCGAGGATCCTGATGCTGTCGTCCAACAACATCCTCTCGCCCGCGCACGGGGCGCCGCTCGCGACGCCCAGCCAGGACATGGTGCTCGGCGCCTACTACCTCACCTACGGACCCGAGGGCGAGGAGCTGGAGGCCAAGCAGGAGGCGCTGCTGTCCGGCAAGTGGCCTGCGGAGGAGACGCGCCCGCACCGCTACCGCGCCGCCCAGGAGGCCGAGCTGGCCTACGAGCAGGGCTCCGTGGGGCTGCACGACCTGGCCGAGTTCCGTCCGTTCGGCGTCGAGGCCGGTCACCGGCTCACGACGGTCGGGCGCATCATCTACAACGACCGCATCGAGCGCGCGCTGCAGGAGGCGCTGGGCGACGAGTTCGACCCGACCGCATACGAGTTCGTCAACCGCTCGATGAAGAAGCGCGACACGACCGACTACGTCGGTGAGCTGGTGCAGACGTACGGCGCCGGGACGATCTCCCAGGTGCTGGACGCCTTCAAGGATCTCGGCTTCCACTTCGCCACCGAGGCCGGGATCACGATCTCCAAGAACGACGTCGTGATCCCGCCGAAGAAGGCCTCGATCCTCGAGGACTACGACGGCCGCGTGGCCGAGCTCAACGACCAGTACGAGACCGGCCTCATCACCGAGGCCGAGCGGCTCGAGCGGGTCAAGGACACGTGGAGCGAGGCGACCGACGAGGTCGCCGAGGCGATGTCCGAGCACCTGGACGTGCTCAACCCGATCTACATGATGGCCAACTCGGGCGCGCGCGGATCGTTCAACCAGATCCGCCAGCTCGCCGGCATGCGCGGGCTGATGACCAACCCGAAGGGCGAGACGATCGAGCAGCCGATCAAGTCCAACTTCAAGGAGGGGCTGTCGGTCCTCGAGTACTTCATCTCGACCCACGGGGCGCGCAAGGGCCTCGCGGACACGGCGCTGCGCACGGCGGACTCCGGCTACCTGACCCGCCGGCTGGTCGACGTCTCCCAGGACGTGATCATCCGCGAGGAGGACTGCGGGACGGCCGACCACATCGCGCTGCGGCTGCACCTCGACGGCGGCGCGCTCAACGAGCAGCTGATCGGGCGCATGACCGCCGAGCCGATCAAGACCAAGCGCGGGCGCTCGCTGGCCGACGCCGCCGTCGAGATCGATCGCGAGCTGCTCGCGCAGCTGGGCGAGGTCGAAGAGCTGGCGGACGCCGCGATCGCGGTGCGCTCGACGCTCAAGTGCATCGCCGCGACCGGTGTGTGCCAGACGTGCTACGGCCGCTCGATGGCGACCGGCGATCTCGCCCAGATCGGGGACGCGGTGGGCATCATCGCGGCGCAGTCGATCGGCGAGCCCGGCACGCAGCTGACCATGCGCACGTTCCACACGGGCGGCGTCGCGCTCAAGCAGGACATCACCCAGGGCCTCCCGCGCGTGGTCGAGCTGTTCGAGGCGCGCAAGCCCAAGGCGCTCGCGGTGATGGCGCCGATCGCGGGTGCCATCGGGATCGAGAGCGACGAGAAGACCCAGTCGGTCACGATCACGCCGGGGAGCGGCGACCCCGAGACGCTCGACTTCGACGCGCACGCCCAGCTCCTGGTCGAGCCGGGCGAGGTAGTCGAGGTGGGCCGGCAGCTGACCGCCGGCTCGCTCTACCCGGGTGACATCCTCGACCACGGCGGCGAGAGCCGCGAGCAGCGGCGCACGCGCACCGAGCTGTACCTGGTGCGCGAGGTCCAGGACGTCTACCGCCAGCAGGGCGTCGACATCCACGACAAGCACATCGAGATCATCGTCCGGCAGATGCTCAAGCGGGTGCGGGTGCTGCAGAAGGGCGACACCGACTACCTGCCGGGGCAGTTCGTGGACCGCAACGAGTTCCTCGCCCGCAACGCGGAGGTCAAGGCCGCGAAGGGCAAGCAGGCCGAGTACGAGGAGATGATCCTCGGCATCACGAAGGCGTCCCTGAACACGGACTCGTTCCTGTCGGCCGCCTCGTTCCAGGAGACCACGAAGGTGCTGACCGACGCCGCCCTGGAGGGCAAGCGCGACAAGCTCAACGGGCTCAAGGAGAACGTGATCATCGGCAAGCTCATCCCCGCGGCGACCGGCCTGCGGCGCTACCGGCGGATCGAGATCGAGCCCGCCGAGCCGCTCCCGCGGGGGATCGACGACGGGCTGCTCGACCGCGACACGCTCGCGGAGGAGCTCGGGCTCACCGACGCGGAAGGCCTCGGCCTGGCCCCGGCGGTCGTGGACCAGGGCGACCTCTCCGACCTGGAGGACCTCGGGGCGGGCGGCCACCAGAGCTTCGCCGAGGAACTGGCCGAGCTCGACGTGCCCGAGCCGCCGGCCGACGAGCGCTGAGCCGGTGGGCGCGCTCGACGGGCGGGCGGCGGCCATCACGGGGGCCTCGTCGGGTATCGGCGAGGCCACCGCGCTGGCGCTCGCCGGCGAGGGCGCGGCCGTGGCCCTCGCGGCGCGGCGCGCCGACCGCATCGAGGCGCTCGCGGAGCGCATCGATGCCGGGGGCGGGCGCGCGGTGGCGATCCCCGCCGACATCGCCGACCAGGCGCAGGCCGAGGCGTTCGTCGAGCGTGCCAATGCTGCGCTCGGGCGCCTCGACGTGCTGGTCAACAACGCGGGCGTGATGCTGCTCGGCGCCGTCGAGGGCGCCGACACCGCCGAGTGGCGGCGGATGGTCGAGGTCAACTGCCTCGGCCTGCTCTACTGCACGCGCGCGGCGCTGCCCCTGTTACGCGAGGACGGAGGCGGGCACGTCGTCAACGTCAGCTCGGTCGCCGGTCGGATCGCGAGCTTCGGCTCCGCGGTCTACAACATGACCAAGTGGGGCGTGGTCGGGTTCTCCGAGGGCCTGCGCCAGGAGGCGCTGCACTCGAACGTTCGCGTGACCGTGATCGAGCCGGGATACGTGGAGACCGAGCTCCAGGGCCACAACACCAACCCGATCGTCATCGAGGGCGCGCGCAAGATGGCCGAGGAGATAGGCGAGGTCCTGCAGGCCGAGGACATCGCCGAGGCGATCCGCTTCGCGGTCTGCGCTCCCGCGCGGGTGAGCGTCAACGAGATCCTCGTCCGCCCGACGGGCCAGCGCCGGTAGCGCCGCCGTCCGGGTGCTCGGCGTCCAGGCCGTCCGCCCAGGCCTCGAGCTCGGCGACGTGCTCCGCGGCCAGGCCCCGCTCGGGGCGCGTGGAGACGAGCAGCGTCGGCGCGTCGCGCGACGCCGCCCAGTCCTCGCACGCGCCGTCGTGGGCATCGTCGATCCACGCCACCGGTCGCAGCCCCGCGTGCCGCTCGATCGCCCCGAGCTTCCAGTGCGCGTGCAGGCCGGACGGGGCGGCGTCGAAGCGCAGGTGGGGCAGCGGGCCGGGGAGGCCGAGCGGGGCGGGAAGGTAGTCGTTCGCCTTCTCCTCCCAGCCGGTGCACCAGACGAGCTCGTAGCGGGCGCTCAGCGTGCGCAGATGCGCGCCCGCCCCGGCCGAGATCAGATGCGAGATCCCGTCGACCATCAACCAGTCGCCGTCCGGCCGCAGATGGGGCGGGAAGCCGAACAGCGAGATGACTCCGTCGACGTCCACGAGCAGCAGGGGACGGTTCGCGCGCGTGGAATCCCGACCCGCGCGATTCGCCGCTTGTGAGGTTCGAAACGTGCCGCCGTCCATCCGAAGCCGGTACCTTGTCAGCATCCGGCGCGGGAGCTGGAGGTCCCGGACAGCCGTGCCGATAGCGATCGTCACGCCCGCCTCCTCCCACCTGCCCCGGCCCCACGACAGCGCATGAACCCCGCCACCGGCATCCTGCTCGCGCTCGCCTGCGCATTCGCGACCAACCTGGCGTTCCTCTACAAGCACCGCGGGGCCTGCCTGGCCCCGGACGTGGAGCTGCGGCACCCGCTGCGCTCGGCCGCCGGGCTGTTCCGCTCCGGCTGGTTCGCGCTCGGCATGGGGGTCGCGCTGGTCGCCTGGGCGCTGCACGTCGCCGCGCTGGCCGTCGCGCCGATGTCGACCGTCCAGGCGGTGCTGGCCGGCGGGGTCGTGCTGCTCGCCGTGATGGCGGAACGGCTCTTCGGCTTCTCGGTGCTGCGCCGCCAGTGGGTGGGCCTCGGGCTTGTCGCCGCAGGCCTGGCGTTGCTGGCGCTGTCGCTGCCGCGACCGCACGGCAGCGGCTCGAGCTTCTCGCTCGCCGCGATGATCGGCTTCGAGGCCGGCCTGGTCGCGCTCGGCGGGCTGCTCGTGCTGGGGCGGCGCATGGGCGCGCCGGCAGAGCGCCATGGCGTGATGCTCGGCGCGGCCGCCGGGCTGCTGTTCGGCGTCAGCGACGTGGCGATCAAGGCGATCACCGGCCTTGTCCACACGGCCGGCGTCGCGGGGCTGCTCTCGCCGTGGACGCTCGTCGCGGTCGCGGCATCGGTCGCGGCGTTCTACGCCTCGGCGCGCGCCCTGCAGGAGGCGGCCGCGGTGCCCGTGATCGCGATCACCGGGACGGCCGCCAACGTCGCCGGGATCGTCGGCGGCATCATCGTCTTCGGCGACCCGCTGTCGGGCGATCCGCTCGGTGTCGTCGCGCAGTCGCTCGCCTTCGTGCTCGTGGTTGTCGCGGCCGCGTTCACGCCCGCGCCCGTACGGGCCGCCGCGCAGCCGCAGGCCGCCTAGCGCGTCCCGTTCCGGGTCGTGGGGACGGGTCGGCGTCGCGGGTCGCGGTGGCGCCGGCGTGCGAGGCCCCCTGCCCTGATGTCGCGACGATCCGGGGCCCGTCCGGCCCAGCACCGCTGACGCCTGCGGCAGCTCCACGTCGCAGCGTTGTCCATCGCGGCCAACGGCCGCTGTCCGGATTCTGCCGGCCGTGCCCTGTCCGCCCGGGCGACGGGGCGCTACCGTTGTACGCGAAGGCACAAGCAACACGACGGAGTGGAGAGGACATGGCGGCGACGACCGAGCCTGCAGTCGGCACGAGCGAGCTCCAGGAGCTGGCCAAGCGGCATCTGTGGATGCACTTCACGCGCCACGGCGCATTTCACTCGCATGACGTCCCGATCATCGTGCGCGGCGAGGGCTGCCACGTCTGGGATGAGAACGGCAACCGCTACTTCGACGGGCTCTCCGCGCTGTTCTGCGTGAACATCGGCCACGGTCGCGCCGACATCGCGCAGGCCGGGGCCGACCAGGCCCGCGAGCTCGGCTTCTTCACCAACTGGACCTACGCGCACCCGCGCGCGGTCGAGCTCGCCGCGAAGATCGCCGAGCTCGCGCCGGGCGACCTCAACCGCGTGTTCTTCACATCGGGCGGCAGCGAGGCCGTCGAGTCCGCGATCAAGCTCGCCCGCCAGTACCACAAGCTCACGGGCAAGCCGAACAAGACGAAGTTCATCGCCCGCGAGATCGCCTACCACGGCACCACGCTCGGCGCGCTCGCCGCCACCGGCGTGCCGGCCCTGCGCGGGACCTTCGAGCCGCTGGTTCCCGGCGGCTGCCACGTGCCCAACACCAACGTCTACCGGCTGCCCGAGCACATGCGCCCGGAGGACCTCGCCGAGACGATCGCGCACCGCATCGAGTTCGAGGGCCCGGACACGGTCGCCGCGGTGTTCCTGGAGCCGGTGCAGAACGCGGGCGGCTGCTTCACCCCGCCGGACGGCTACTTCCAGCGGGTGCGCGAGATCTGCGACGCCTACGACGTGCTGCTGGTCTCAGACGAGGTGATCTGCTCGTGGGGCCGCCTGGGCGAGTGGTTCGGCGCGCAGCGCTACGGCTACCAGCCGGACATCATCACCACGGCGAAGGGCATCACCTCGAGCTACGCGCCGATGGGCGCGCTGATCGCCTCCGATCGCGTGTTCGAGCCGTTCGACGAGGGCACCGCGTCGTTCACGCACGGGATCACGTTCGGGGGGCACCCGGTCGCCGCCGCCGTGGCGCTGGCCAACATCGCGGCGTTCGAGAACGAGGGGGTCCTGGAGAACGTGCGTGCCAACGAGCCGCGCTTCCGGGCGATGCTCGACTCGCTGCGTGAGATCCCGATCGTCGGCGACGTGCGCGGCGCCGGCTACTTCCACGCGATCGAGCTCGTGCGCAACCAGGAGACCAAGGAGTCGTTCAGCGGCGAGGATGCCGAGGATCTGCTGCGCGGCTTCCTCTCGCCGGAGCTGTTCCGCCGGGGGCTGATCTGCCGCTCGGACGATCGCGGCGATCCGGTGGTGCAGCTCTCGCCCCCGCTGATCTCCCAGGCGGAGCACTTCGACGAGATCGAGGCGATCCTCCGGCCGGTGCTCGAGGAGGCCAGCGAGCGCATGCACGTCCAAGCCCGCTAGGGCGTCCGGAAGCTCGATCTCGGGGAGGGGAGGCGACGGTGCTGACGGTCCGCGAGCTGCTCGGCTCGCTCGAGTTGGAGTTGCTCGCCGGAGCGGACCAGCTCGACGCGCCGGTTCGCTGGGTGCACATCACCGAGCTGCTCGACCCGACGCCCTGGCTCTCGGGCGGCGAGCTGGTCCTCACCACGGGCCTGCAGCTCGACACGGCCAAGCGCCAGCGCGAGTTCGTCAACCGCCTCGCGGACCACCAGCTCGCCGGCCTGGGCATCGGGACCGGCTTTGCGCACGCGACGGCGCCCAAGGCGCTCCTCGAGGCGGCCCGGGAGCGGGACTTCCCACTCTTCGAGGTCCCCTACGAGCTCCCGTTCATCGCTGTCACCGAGGCCGCGTTCACCCGGCTCGTCAATGAGCAGTACGCCGTGCTGCGACGCTCGATCGCGGCACACGAGCGTCTCGAGCGCATCGTCCTGGAGGAGCGCGGGCTGGACTCGGTGGTGGCCGCCATCGCGTCGCTGATCGGCGGCGCCGTGATCGTCGCCGACGCGCGCGGGGAGCCGCTCGTGCAGCGAACGTTCCGCCGCCCGCTGGACGACGGGGCGCTGGCCGAGCTTCGCGTCGAGCTGCGGACACGCACGCGCGACGGCGACCGCTCGGCCTTCGCCCCGACCCATCCCGAGCTCGCCGGCCGGACGCTCGCGCTGCCGGTCGCCGCGACCGGGGCGCCTCGCTCGCCCGTGGAGGGCGACGGCGGCGCGCCGCGCGCCTGGCTCATCGCCGCCAAGGACGCGGGCGGCCTCTCGGAGCTCGACCGGCTCACCCTCCACCAGGCCGTCACGATCGTCGCGCTCGAGATGCTCCGCAGCCGCGTGGCCGAGGACACCGAGCGTCGGCTCGCCGGCGACGTGCTCACCGCGCTCGTGTCGGGGGAGCTAGCCGGCCCGGAGCTGGCCCGCCGCCTGGAGCCCTTCGGCCTCGGGGACGGCGTCGCCGCGTTCGTGGTCGCCCGGCCGCTTCCGGGACGCGCCGGCGCCGCGGCCGGCGAAGCCGCGCTCGTCGCGGCCCTTCGCGAGGAGTCCGTCGGCGGCCTCGCGGCGACCACGGGCGAGTGGACGTGCGCGCTGCTGCCGGGCCTGCCCGAGAGCGACCTCTACCCCCTGGCCGAGCGGCTGGCACAGCGCCTGGCCGCCGAGCTGGGGGTGCCGATCCGGGCCGGCGCGGGCCGCGGCGTCCCGTCCGGGGAGTGCCGGCGCAGCTTCCACGAGGCGCGCTGCGCCGTCGAGGCGCTGGCGCTCGGCGCGGTCGCTCCGGACGAGGAGCCCGCGGGGAACGGCGCGGGCGGGCGCTCGCGAGCGTCCCGGGCGACTGTCGCCACCTACCGCGACCTCGGCTCCTTCCAGCTGCTTCTCTCGCTCCAGGACGACGAGGCGCTGCGGCTGTTCTGCGACTCGATCCTCGGGCCGATCGAGGCGAGCGAGGGGCCCTACGGGGGCGAGCTGATGCGCTCGCTGGAGGCGTTCATCGAGGAGAACGGCCAGTGGGAGCGCGCCGCCAAGCGGCTCTACTGCCACCGCCACACGCTGCGCTACAGGATCCGCAAGGTCGAGGAGATCACCGGACGCAGCCTCTCCAGCGCGCGCGACCGGATCGAGTTCTGGCTCGCCCTGCGAGGTCGCGAGCTCGTCTCCTAGACCGCTCCGAGATGCCCAGTCACCGACAAGCGAGGTCAGTGCTCAGATGAAGGTCGGCGTTCCCACAGAGATCAAGACCGACGAGTACCGGGTCGCGCTGACCCCGGCCGGCGTGCGCGAGCTCGTCGAGGCGGGACACGACGTGCTCGTGCAGCGCGGCGCCGGCGAGGGCTCCGCGATCGCCGATGCCTCCTACGAGGAGCAGGGCGCGCGGATCCTGCCCGACGCCGAAGCGGTGTTCGGCGCCTGCGAGATGATCGTCAAGGTCAAGGAGCCGCAGCCCGAGGAGGTCGCCCGGCTCGAGCCCCGGCACCTCCTGTTCACGTACCTGCACCTCGCGCCCGACCCCGACCTGACGCGCGGGCTGATGGACTCCGGCGCGACCTGCGTCGCCTACGAGACGGTCGAGGATGACGGGGGGCGCCTGCCGCTGCTGGCGCCGATGAGCGAGGTCGCCGGGAAGATCGCCACCCAGGCCGGGGCGTTCATGCTCGAGAAGCCGCTCGGCGGTCGCGGCATCCTGCTCGGTGGCGTCCCCGGGGTCGCGGCCGGCAAGGTGATGGTGATCGGCGGCGGCGTCGTCGGCACCAACGCGGCGATCATCGCGATCGGCATGCAGGCCGAGACCTACGTGTACGACCGCAACATCAACCGACTGCGGGAGCTCGAGATCGAGCTCGGCGGCCGCGCTTCGACCTGCTTCGCCTCCACCCTCGAGATCGAGCAGCGCCTGCCGGAGATCGACCTCGTGATCGGGGCCGTTCTCGTCCATGGCGCCAAGGCGCCCCGTGTCATCACGCGCAAGCAACTCGGGCTGATGAAGCCCGGGGCCGTGCTCGTCGACGTCTCGATCGACCAGGGCGGATGCTTCGAGACCTCAAGGGCCACGACCCACTCCGACCCGACCTACGAGGTCGACGGGATCACCCACTACTGCGTCGCGAACATGCCGGGCGCCGTGCCGATCACCTCCACCTACGCGCTGACCAACGCGACGATGCCGTACGTGGTCGACCTCGCCACGCGCGGCGTGGCGGACGCGACGGCGCACAACCCCCGGCTCGTGCCCGGCGTCAACGTCGTGGCCGGGCAGATCACCAACGAGCCCGTCGCGGCGGCGGTCGGCGTGCCCTACGTGCCGCTCGCCGACGCGCTCGGGGCGGTCCCCGCGGGCTGATCCCAGGTCGCCCGCGCGCAGCGACCCGCTGCTATCGTGCGCCGCCGCATGCCGACGACCAGCCAGCTGATCCGCAAGGGCCGCAACGCGCCGAAGCGCAAGCTCGCCACGCCCGGGCTCAAGTCCGGCAAGGGCCGCAAGGCGAAGGTCGCCGCGCCGCAGCGCCGCGGGGTCTGCACCCGCGTCTACACCACGACGCCCAAGAAGCCGAACTCGGCCCTGCGCAAGGTCGCGCGCGTGAAGCTGACCAACCAGATGGAGGTCACCGCCTACATCCCGGGCGAGGGCCACAACCTCCAGGAGCACTCCGTCGTCCTGGTTCGCGGGGGTCGCGTCAAGGACCTGCCGGGCGTCCGCTACAAGGTCGTGCGCGGGACCCTCGACGCGGCGGGCGTCAGCGACAGGCGCAAGGCCCGCTCGCAGTACGGAGTCAAGGCCCCCTAGTGCCGCGTCGCGCACAGGCCCAGGTCCGGCCGATCGAGCCGGACGCTGTCCACCGCTCGCGCCTGGTCCAGCAGGTCATCAACAAGGTGATGCTGGACGGCAAGAAGTCGGTCGCCGAGGGGATCGTCTACGACGCGCTCGCGATCATCGGCGAGAAGACCGGCAAGGACCCGGTCGAGTCGCTCGAGCAGTCGATCAAGGCGCTCACGCCCGTGCTCGAGGTTCGCTCCCGCCGCGTCGGCGGCGCCACCTACCAGGTTCCGGTCGAGGTGCCAGCGCGCCGCTCCCGGACCCTCGCGATCCGCTGGCTCGTGGAGTTCGCGCGCGATCGCCGCGAGAAGACGATGGCGCAGCGGCTCGCCAACGAGCTGCTGGACGCGCAGTCCCAGCAGGGCGGCGCCTACAAGCGCAAGGACGACATCTATCGCATGGCGCAGGCCAACAAGGCCTACGCGCACTACCGCTGGTAGGCCGCGGCCCGGGCGGCCTCGGCGACGGGCTCGGCTGCCGGTCGCCTCATGCCGTCGCCGGCCGGCGTCCTCGGGCGAGCCGATGCGCTGCATCGGCTCGCCCTGCGTCCTTGGTCGGCTCGGCCTGAAACGCCCGGCCGCTCGCGCCCGCCGCCTTGACCGCCCGGGCCGCGGCCGCCGCGGCAGTCCGTGGGCGGGACCCGGCGTGCCCCCCCGCGCGCGCCCCTAACATGGTCGAGGGCGACGGCGGCACGTCCGCCTGCGCCTGCCCCGAGAGGCGGCTCCCGTCAGCCGCGCCGCGCACATCGACGATGAGCCGACCCGCCACATCCGCCCGCACCAGGACGCGCCTGGCCGTGGTCCTCGCCCTCGCGGCGCTGCTCGCGGCGGCCGTTGCGGTGGCCGGTCACGGGGGTCGCGGCGCCGATCCCGCGTCGGCCAGCGCGTCGGCCCGCCTGTCGAAGGCCCGTGCGTCGGCCGCCATGCGTGCGCTCGAGGCAGCGCGTCGCGCCGTCCGCGCGCCCGGCGCCCAGGCGGCGGTGCTCCAGCGCGGGCGGCTGCTGTGGCGCGGAGACGCGGGCGTGCTCGGGGCCGGAGCGCCGGCGCGCGTCACCGACGCCACGCGCTTCGCGATCGCGAGCGTGACGAAGCTCGCCGTGGCCGCGATGATCCTGCGGCTCGCCGACCAGCGGCGCCTGAGGATCGACGCTCCCGTCGCGCGCTACGTCCGCGGCGTGCCCAACGGCGGGCGGATCACGCTGCGGATGCTCCTCGCGCACCGCAGCGGCCTGCCCGACTACTTCGACGACGCGACGATCGAGCGCGCCCTCGCCGACACCGGCCACCGGTGGACACGCGGCGAGGTGCTCGCGGCGCTGCGGCGACTGGGCCCGCGCTCCCGCCCCGGGGCGCGCTTCGCCTACAACGACAGCAACTACATCGTGCTCGGCGGGGTCATCGAGCGGGTGACCCGCGGATCGATGGAGCGGGCGCTTCGCAACCTGCTGCTGGCGCCGCTCGGGATCCGCGACGGCGTCTCGTTCCTCGACCCTGGTCCCGGCCTGCTCGCGCACGGCCACCATCTGCGCTCGGGCGCCGCGCGCGACTTCTTCCCAGGGGGACGACCGCCCGCGGACGTGGTCGGCGAGGTCTGGACGGACGGGGGCATGGTCGCGACCGCGACCGGGCTCGCGCGGCTCGCCGACGGGATCCTCTCGGGGCGCCTGCTTCGGCCGCGGACGCTGCGCACGATGCTCGGCCACGGCGGGTACGGGCTGGGCGTGGTGGTCTCCGGCCACGGCGAGCGCGAGGTCTACAGCCACGTGGGGCTGTACGGCGGGTTCTCGGCGATCGCCTCCTACGAGCCTGAACAACACCTCACGGTCGTGGCGCTGGTCAACGTCGATTCCAACGGCGCGGCCTCCCGCGTCGGCGAGGCGGTGGAGCACGCGATCGACCCCTGAGGCGCGGCGGATCGCCCGTGGCCCTTTGCTATCCTCGCCGACGCGACGCGGCGCGCGCAGCATTCGGTGCGCCCTGGCGCGGAGGACCCTGCCGATGGAGACCTCGACCCCCTAGCGACCCCGCGGGCCGACATCAGGATGTCGTCACGGGCCCGCTCGGGCCCGTTTTTTTCGCCCGCGACCTGCCCAGCCGCCTCCCAGCACGACCCCGCCGACCGAGCCCACATGCCTCGCGCCTTCCCCCTCGAGAAGACCCGCAACATCGGGATCATGGCCCACATCGACGCGGGCAAGACCACGACGACCGAGCGGATCCTCTACTACACCGGCCGCACCCACAAGATGGGCGAGGTCCACGAGGGCGCCGCGACGATGGACTGGATGGAGCAGGAGCAGGAGCGCGGCATCACGATCACCTCCGCGGCGACAACCTGCGAGTGGGCCGGCCACCGCATCAACATCCTCGACACCCCCGGGCACGTCGACTTCACGGTCGAGGTCGAGCGCTCGCTGCGGGTCCTGGACGGGGCGATCGCGCTGTTCGACTCGGTCGCGGGCGTGGAGCCCCAGTCGGAGACCGTGTGGCGGCAGGCGGACAAGTACCACGTCCCGCGAATCGCCTACATCAACAAGATGGACCGCGTCGGCGCCGACTTCGAGCGCGGCGTGCAGACGATGGTCGATCGCCTCGGGGCGCACCCGGTCCCGATCCAGATCCCGATCGGCGCCGAGTCGGACTTCCGCGGGATCGTCGATCTGGTTGCGGACAACGCGATCCTCTACAAGGACGACCTGGGCACGGAGTTCGAGATCGGCGAGATCCCGGCGGACGTCGCGGATGCCGCCGCCGCCGCGCGCGAGCACCTGCTGGAGGAGGTGTCCCATTACGACGACGAGCTCGTCGAGATGATCCTCGAGGAGCAGGAGATCCCCGCGGAGCGCCTGCGCTCCGCGGTCCGCAAGGCAACGCTCGGCATCAAGATGACGCCGGTCCTGTGCGGCTCGTCCTTCAAGAACAAGGGCGTGCAGCCGCTGCTCGACGCGGTGCTCGCCTACCTGCCGTCGCCGCTGGACGTCCCCCCGGTCGAGGGCGTCGAGCCCGTGAAGGGCGACGAGAACGGCCGCCCCGCGGCGCGCGAGGCCTCCGACGACGAGCCGTTCTCCGCGCTCGCCTTCAAGATCATGGCCGACCCGTACGTCGGCAAGCTCACCTACTTCCGTGCCTACTCGGGCCGGCTGGAGGCGGGCTCGCGGGTCCTCAACGTCACGACCGGCCGCACGGAGCGCGTCGGGCGCCTGCTGATGATGCACGCGAACGAGCGCGAGGAGCTCTCCGACGTCTACGCCGGCGACATCGCCGCGGCCGTCGGGATCAAGCAGGTCATGACCGGCGACACGCTCGCCGCGCCGGACAAGCCGATCCGGCTGGAGACGATCGACTTCCCCGAGCCGGTCATCAAGGTGGCGATCGAGCCGAAGACGAAGGTCGACCAGGAGAAGATGGGCATCGCCCTCGGCCGCCTGGCCGAGGAGGACCCCACGTTCCAGGTGCGCACCAACGAGGAGACCGGGCAGATCGAGATCTCCGGGATGGGCGAACTGCACCTCGAGGTCCTGGTCGATCGCATGCTGCGCGAGTTCAAGGTCGATGCCAACGTGGGTCGCCCCCAGGTCTCCTACCGGGAGACCGTGCGTGGCGAGGCCCACAAGGTGGAGGGCAAGTTCGTCCGGCAGACCGGCGGCTCGGGCCAGTACGGCGTCGTCTACATCGACCTGGAGCCCGCGCCCGGCGAGGGCTTCGATTTCGTCAACCGGATCAAGGGCGGCGCGGTGCCGTCCGAGTTCATCCCGGCCGTCGAGAAGGGCGTCGAGGAGGCGCTCGAGACGGGCGTCAAGGCGGGCTACCCGATGGTCGACGTCCGCGTGACGCTCACCGACGGCAAGTACCACGACACCGACTCCTCGGAGATCGCGTTCAAGGTCGCGGGCTCGCTCGCGCTGAAGGACGCAGCGCGGCGCGCCAAGCCCGTGCTGCTCGAGCCGGTCTTCGCGGTCGAGGTCGTGACCCCGGAGGAGTTCATGGGCGACGTCATCGGCGACCTGAACCGGCGCCGCGGCCGCGTGCACGGCATGGAGGCGCGTGGCAACGCCCAGGTGGTGACCGCCTCGGTGCCTCTGTCGGAGATGTTCGGCTACGCGACCGACCTGCGTTCGACCACGCAGGGACGCGCGACCTACACGATGCAGTTCGAGGGCTACGAGGAAGTGCCGCCCAACATTGCGGAGAAGGTCGTCGAGCACCGCACGGGCGGTGAGCAGGCGGCGTAGGCGATCCGGGTGGACGGGCGCCGGGGGCGGATCGCCGCCGGGAACCCGACTGAGATAGATTTCCGAGGTTCGCCCTCGCGGCGAGCGATCACGATCCCAGAAGGAGCCAGAGACAAGTGGCGAAGGAGAAGTTCGAGCGAGACAAGCCGCACGTGAACGTCGGCACCATCGGTCACATCGACCACGGCAAGACGACGCTGACCGCCGCGATCACGCAGGTGCTCGCGGAGAAGCAGGGCGGCGAGGCGAAGAGCTTCGACGAGATCGACAACGCTCCCGAGGAGAAGGAGCGCGGGATCACGATCGCGACCTCGCACGTCGAGTACCAGACCGAGAACCGGCACTACGCGCACGTCGACTGCCCGGGCCACGCCGACTACGTGAAGAACATGATCACGGGAGCGGCGCAGATGGACGGCGCGATCCTCGTCGTCTCGGCGGCGGACGGGCCGATGCCCCAGACGCGCGAGCACATCCTGCTCGCGCGCCAGGTCGGTGTGCCCTACATCGTCGTGTTCCTCAACAAGGCCGACATGGTCGACGACCCCGAGCTGCTCGAGCTGGTCGAGGTCGAGGTTCGCGAGCTGCTCTCGGACTACGACTTCCCCGGCGACGACATTCCGTTCATCACGGGGTCGGCGCTGAAGGCGCTCGAGGGCGACGAGGACAGCAAGAACAAGATCCACGAGCTCGCCGCGGCGCTGGACGAGTACATCCCGGAGCCGGTGCGGGATCTGGACAAGCCGTTCCTGATGCCCGTCGAGGACGTCTTCTCGATCACGGGTCGCGGCACGGTGGCGACCGGGCGCGTCGAGCAGGGCGTCGTCAACACCGGCGACGAGGTCGAGATCGTCGGGATCAAGGACACCACCAAGACCGTCGTCACCGGCGTGGAGATGTTCCGCAAGATCCTCGACCAGGGCCAGGCCGGCGACAACGTCGGCTGCCTGCTGCGCGGCACCAAGCGCGAGGAGATCGAGCGCGGGCAGGTGCTGTGCAAGCCCGGCTCGATCACGCCGCACACCAAGTTCCGCTCCGAGGTGTACGTGCTGAAGAAGGAGGAGGGCGGCCGCCACACGCCGTTCTTCTCCGGCTACCGGCCGCAGTTCTACTTCCGCACGACGGACGTGACGGGCGTGGCGAACCTGCCGGAGGGCACCGAGATGGTGATGCCCGGCGACAACGTCCAGATGGAGATCGAGCTGATCCAGCCGATCGCCATGGACCCCGGCCTGCGCTTCGCGATCCGCGAGGGCGGCCGGACGGTGGGCTCGGGGGTCGTCACCGAGATCATCGAGTAGCAGCGGTCCCGCGGGCGGCGGACGCCGCCGCCCGCGCGACGAAGGACGACGGATACGACCATCGGAGGCGGGCCCCGCGACACGGTCCCGGGACTCGCCTTCGCCGCGCAGTAGACCGACCAGGACGCTCACCGCACACCACGCCGACATGGCAACGCTCACCGAGAACAAGATCCGGATCCGCCTGAAGTCCTACGACCCGAAGACGATCGAGGCGGCGGCGAAGGAGATCGTGGAGACGGCCGCGCGCACCGGCGCGACGGTGTCCGGACCCGTGCCGCTTCCGACCGAGAAGAACGTCTACTGCGTCATCCGCTCGCCGTTCAAGGACAAGGACTCGCGCGAGCACTTCGAGATCCGCACGCACAAGCGGCTGATCGACATCCTTCAGCCGACCCCCAAGACGATCGACTCGCTGGGGCGCCTCGACCTTCCGGCGGGCGTCAACATCGAGATCAAGCTGGCGGGCTGAGGCGTGGCCGCGATCCTCGCACGCAAGCTCGGGATGACGCAGCGGTTCCTCGAGGACGGCCGCGTGGAGCGAGTCACCGTGCTCGAGGCCGGCCCCTGTCCCGTGACCGCGATCCGCACCGCCGAGCGCGACGGCTACGACGCCGTGCAGCTCGCCTTCGGCTCCT
This sequence comes from Solirubrobacteraceae bacterium, assembly GCA_046330255.1. Classification (GTDB taxonomy): domain Bacteria; phylum Actinomycetota; class Thermoleophilia; order Solirubrobacterales; family Solirubrobacteraceae; genus JBBSBL01. Next base: position 669,846 of record JAXLTC010000002.1, on the reverse strand, counting down.
GTCGCGAGAAGGCGCTCAGCCGCCCCGAGCTCGGCCATCTCAAGAAGGCCGGGGCCGGGCCGCACCGCCGGCTGGCCGAGTTCCGCGGCGAGGCCGGTGAGCTCTCGGTCGGGGACACGGTGACGGTCGAGTCGTTCGAGGCCGGGCAGCGCGTGAAGATCTCCGGCACGTCGAAGGGCAAGGGCTTCCAGGGGACGATCAAGCGCCACAACTTCGCGCGCGGCCCGGCCTCGCACGGATCCCACAACGTGCGCGCGCCCGGATCGATCGGCGCCTCGGCGACGCCCGCCCGGGTGATGAAGGGCATTCGCGGGCCGGGCCAGATGGGCAACGCGCGGGTCACCCAGCGCGGCGCCCAGATCGTCGAGTTGATCGCCGCCGACAACCTGATGCTCGTGCGGGGCTCTGTCCCGGGGCCGCGCGGCGGCACGGTCGAGGTGCGGACCGATGCCTAGCGCGCCGCGTCTCGGTGGCGGCGAAGTGACGCTGGACGACGCCGTCTTCGGCGCGCCGTTCAACGGGGCGCTCGTGCACGAGTGCGTGCGCGCGGAGCGCAACGCCCAGCGTCGCGGCACGGCCGCCACCAAGACGCGCGGCATGGTGCGCGGAGGCGGCGCCAAGCCGTGGCGCCAGAAGGGCACCGGCCGCGCGCGCGCGGGCTCGAGCCGCTCGCCGCTGTGGGCCGGGGGCGGCACCGTCTTCGGCCCGCGACCGCGCAGCTACGTAGTCAAGGTCAACCGCAAGGCGCGTCGCGCGGCGCTGCGCAGCGCGCTCTCGCTCCATGCGGGGCGCGGCTCGCTCGCCGTGCTCGACGCCGGCGTCTTCGAGGTGCCCTCCACCAGTCAGGCGGCGGGCGTCCTGGGAGCGTGGGAGCACGCGGCGCCGTCGCTCCTGCTGCTGGGGCCCGACGAGCCGACCGCGGCGAAGTCCTTCCGCAACCTCGCGCGGGTGAGCGTGCTGGGGGCGGACGAGGCCGGCGTGGCCGACGTGGTCGGCGCGGCGTCGCTGGTGCTCTCCGACGCCGCCCTGCGGAGCATCACCGAGCGCGCCCTCCCGCCACGGGCGCGCGCCTCGGAGGAGGCGGCCTGATGCACGACGCGCAGGTCGTCATCCGGCCGGTCGTCTCCGAGAAGAGCTTCGTGCTCGCGGAGACCGGGCGCTACACGTTCCGCGTCCACCCCGACGCGCACAAGACCCAGATCCGCCAGGCGATCGAGCGGCTCTTCGACGTCAAGGTGCTCGAGGTCCGCACCTCGACGGTCAAGAGCAAGCCCAAGCGCCGCGGCTACACGGCCGGGCGGTCGAGGTCGTGGAAGAAGGCCGTCGTGCGGGTCGGCGAGGGCGACTCGATCCCGATCTTCCAGGGCCTGGAGGTGAACGAGTAGATGGCGATCCGCAAGCCCAAGCCGACGAGCCCGGGCCGGCGTTTCGTCACCTACCCGGACTTCGCCGAGGTCACCCGGTCCACGCCGGAGAAGTCCCTCACCGAGGGGCTGCGCGGCTCCGGGGGCCGCAACGCGCACGGCCGCAAGACGGCGCGCCACCGTGGCGGCGGGGCCAAGCGGCTCTACCGCAAGATCGACTTCAAGCGGCGCAAGGACGGCGTGCCGGCCCGGGTGGCCGCGATCGAGTACGACCCGAACCGCTCGGCCTACATCGCGCTGCTGCACTACGCCGACGGCGAGAAGCGATACATCCTCGCCCCGCAGCGCCTGGAGGTGGGCGCGCGCGTCGCGTCCGGGCCGGATGCCGAGATCAGCGTCGGCAACTGCCTGCCGCTCGCCAACATGCCCGCGGGCACGGTCGTGCACAACGTGGAGCTCATCCCGGGCCGGGGCGGCCAGCTCGGCCGCTCGGCCGGCACCGCGATCCAGCTCCTCGCCAAGGAGGGCGGGATGGCAACGCTGCGCCTGCCGTCGGGCGAGATGCGGATGGTGCGCACGGAGTGCCGCGCGACCGTCGGCTCGATCGGCAACGCCGATCACCAGAACGTCAAGATCGGGAAGGCCGGGCGCAAGCGCCACATGGGCGTCCGTCCGCAGACGCGCGGCACCGCCATGAACCCCGTTGACCATCCGCACGGCGGGGGCGAGGGCTCCACGACGCCGGGCCGCCATCCGGTGACGCCCTGGGGCGTGCCGACGCTCGGCTACCGCACGCGGAAGAAGAACAAGGCGTCCGACCGCTACATCGTCCGCGGCCGCCGGCGCGGGAAGAAGAGGTAGGCGGTGTCGCGGTCGAGCAAGAAGGGCCCGTTCATCGAGGAGCGCCTGCTGGCGCGCATCGAGCGGATGAACGCCTCGGGCGAGAAGCAGATGGTCAAGACCTGGTCGCGCGCGTCGACGATCTTCCCCGAGATGGTCGGGCACACGATCGCCGTGCACGACGGGCGCAAGCACGTGCCCGTGTTCGTGAGCGAGTCGATGGTCGGGCACAAGCTCGGCGAGTTCGCGCCGACCCGGACCTACCGCGGCCACGTCCAATCCGGAAAGCGGCGCTGACCCGCATGGCCGACGAGAAGCCGGACACGACCGACCCGCAGGCGGAGGGCGCGAAGCCCGCGCCCGACGGCGAGGAGAAGGCCGCGCCCAAGCGCAGGCGCGCGCGCCGCACGCGCGCGAAGGACGAGGCCGAGCCCAAGGTCAAGCCGAAGGCGGAGACCAAGCCGAAGGCCGAAGCGAAGCCGAAGGCCGAAGCGAAGCCGAAGGCCGAAGCCAAGCCGAAGGCCGAAGCCAAGCCGAAGGCCGAAGCCAAGCCCAAGGCGAAGGCCAAGCCGACGGACGGGGCCGAGGCCAAGCCGGAGGCGAAGGCCGAGGCGGCGGCCACGCCGGAGCCCGAGGCGGCGGAGAAGCCCGGCGCGAAGGACGAGCCCGCCGAGCGCGAGCCCGCGGTCGAGCGCCGGCCCGCGGCGGAGCGTGACGGGTCTCCCGCGCGCGCGCCGGTGGTCCGCGCCAGGGCGCGCTACGTGCGCTCCTCCGCCCGCAAGGCGCGGCTGGTCTGCGACCACCTGCGCGGTCGCAGCGTCGAGGAGGCGCGCGCGATACTCGCGCACACCGATCGCGCCGTCGCCCGCGACTGGAGCAAGCTGCTCGAGTCCGCGGTCGCCAACGCGGAGCACAACCACGAGCTCGACGGCGACGAGTTGCGGGTGCTCGCCGTGCACGCGGACGAGGGCCCGACCCTCAAGCGCTTCCGGCCGCGCGCCATGGGCCGCGCCACCCGCATCCGGAAGCGGACCACCCACCTCACGATCGCGCTCACGCCGAAGGAGTAGGGGCAGCCATGGGTCAGAAGGTCAATCCCGAGGGCCTCAGGGTCGGCTACATCCAGGACTGGAAGTCGACCTGGTTCAGCGAGCGCGAGTTCGCGGACTACCTCGACGAGGACGTCCGGATCCGCCGCCACATCATCGGCAAGCTCGCGCACGCCGGCCTGTCGATCATCACGATCTCCAAGAACGCGAACGAGGTGACGGTGAACATCAACACCGCGCGCCCCGGCATCGTGATCGGCAAGTCCGGATCGGAGGTCGACGCCCTGCGCCGCGACCTGCATCGGCTCACCGGGAAGCAGGTCAAGGTCAACATCCTCGAGATCAAGCGTCCCGAGCTCGACGCGCGGCTGGTCGCGCAGTCGATCGCGGAACAGCTCCAGAACAGGGTCGCGTTCCGGCGTGCGATGAAGCGGGCGCTGACCTCCGCGATGCGCTCAGGGGCGAAGGGCGTGAAGGTCCAGGTCTCCGGGCGCCTCGGCGGGGCCGAGATGGCGCGCACCGAGGGGTACTCCGACGGCCGGGTGCCGCTGCAGACGCTCCGCGCCGACATCGACTACGGCTACCACGAGGCGCGCACCACCTTCGGCCGGATCGGCGTCAAGTGCTGGATCAACAAGGGCGAGATCATGCCCGAGGGCTACGCCGGCGCCGACCTGACGATCATGGACGAGCCGCCACCGCCGCCGGACCGCGGCAGGCGCGGCGAGCGCGACGGCCGCGGCCGCGGCGGAGGCCGCGGCGGGCCTGGCGGTCGCGGGCCGGGCGGCCGCGGCGGCGGTCGCGGGCCGGGTGGCGGCCGGGGCCCCGGCGGCCCCGGCGCGGGCCGCGGGCAGCGAGGCGGAGGGCGCTAGATGCTCGCGCCCAAGCGAGTCAAGCACCGCAAGCAGTTCCGCGGCCGTCGCCGCGGGCTCGCGCGCGGCCAGACGACGGTGCAGTTCGGCGAGTACGGCCTCAAGGCGCTCGAGCCAGGCTGGCTGACGAACCGCCAGATCGAGGCGGCGCGCATCGCGATGACCCGCAAGATCAAGCGCGGCGGCAAGGTCTGGATCAACGTCTTCCCGGACAAGCCGGTGACCAAGAAGCCGGCGGAGACCCGCATGGGCTCAGGCAAGGGCTCCCCTGAGGGCTGGGTCGCCGTCGTGCGGCCGGGACGGGTCGTCTTCGAGCTTTCCGGTGTGCCCGAGCCGCTCGCGCGCGAGGCCATGCGCCTCGCCGGCCACAAGCTCCCGGTCAAGACGAAGTTCGTCGCCCGTGAGGAGACGTTCTGATGGCGACGACGAAGGCCAAGGATCTGCGCGACATGGACCTCGACCAACTGGTCGAGCACCTGCGCTCGGCGCGCGCCGAGTTGTTCGGTCTGCGCTTCCGCCACGCCACGGGCGAGCTCGAGAACACCTCCGGGCTGGGCGCCGCCAGGCGCGACGTCGCGCGCGCGTTGACGGTGTGCCGCGAGCGCGGCATCGATATCGAGAAGGAGCTGAGCAGGTGATGGCCGAGGACGAGAAGGACGAGACCGCGGCGGCCACCGAGCCGGAGGCCGAGGCCGCACCCGCAGAGGAGGCCGCGCCCACGGAGGAGGCCGCGCCCACGGAGGAGACTCCGGCCCCGGATTCCGCTCCCGAGGGGCCGCTCCACCCGAAGATCGCCCGCAAGCGCGCGCGCTCTCGCCACGCCGGCGAGGCTCGCCCGCAGCGCGGCCCGCAGGAGCGCCAGGCTGAGCGCGACGCCCGCCGCGCGGCCAAGGCCGTCGCTCGCCGCCGCGGGCGTGAGCGCGCGCGCGCCAAGCGTCGCGCGCGCTCCGGGCCGGACACCGTCCCGGCGCTCGCGGTCGAGCGGCCGGCCGGGCGCCCCAAGGTGCGCCAGGGCGTGGTCGTGTCGGCCAAGCCGGACAAGACGATCACGGTGCGGATCGACGTCACGCGTCGCCATCCGCGCTACGAGAAGATCGTGCGCACCTCGTCGACGCTGCATGCCCACGACGAGGCCAACGACGCGAACGCGGGCGACACCGTTCGCGTGGTCGAGTGCCGTCCGCTGTCGCGCACCAAGCGCTGGCGGCTGGTCGAGGTGCTGGAGCGCGCCAAGTGATCCAGAACGAGACGCGGCTGCGCGTCGCCGACAACACCGGCGCCCGCGAGATCCTGTGCATCCGCGTCCGCGGCGGCTCGCGCCAGCGCTACGCGGGGGTCGGCGACGTGATCGTCGCCACCGTCAAGCACGCCGCGCCCCAGGGCGCGGTCAAGAAGGGCGAGGTCGTGACGGCCGTCGTCGTGCGCACACGGAAGTCCTACGGCCGCGAGGACGGCACCTACATCGGCTTCGACGAGAACGCCGCGGTGATCATCGACGAGCAGAACAACCCCCGCGGAACGCGCATTTTCGGCCCGGTGGCGCGAGAGTTGCGCGAGCGGAACTTCATGAAGATCGTCTCCCTGGCGCCTGAGGTACTCTGATCATGCCCTCGCTGAAGATCCGTCGCGGCGACACGGTCCAGGTCATCTCCGGCAAGGACCGCGGCAAGACGGGTGAGGTGATCCGCGTCGATCCGCGGCGCTCGCGGGTCTACGTGGCGGGGCTCAACATCGTCAAGCGCCACCAGCGCCCCCAGCAGGTCCGCGACGCTCAGCGCGCCGAGACCGTGGGGGGCGTGGTGGAGAAGGAAGGCCCGATCCACGTCTCCAACGTAATGCTGGTCGATCCCAAGGACGGCAAGCCCACGCGCGTCGGCATCGCGCGCGAGGACGGCCAGCGCCGGCGGGTTGCCAAGCGAAGCGGGACGCAGCTCGACTAGCCATGGCCGCGCGACTCAAGGAACGCTACGAGCAGGAGATCCGCCCGGCCCTCGTCGAGCGGTTCGGCTACACGACGCCGATGCGCGCGCCGCGCCTGGCCAAGATCACCGTGAACATGGGGGTCGGCGACGCCAAGCAGGACTCCGCTGTGCTCGAAGCGGCCACCGAGCAGCTCGCGACGATCACCGGGCAGCGTCCCAGCGTGCGTCGCGCCCGCAAGTCGATCGCCCAGTTCAAGGTGCGCGAGGAGATGCCTGTCGGCGTCGCGGTGACGCTGCGCCGCGAGCGCTGCTACGAGTTCCTGGACCGGCTGATGTCGATCGCGATCCCGCGGATCCGAGACTTCCGCGGCCTCAGCACGCGCTCGTTCGACGGGCGCGGCAACTACTCGATCGGCGTACGGGAGCAGATCATCTTCCCGGAGATCGACTACGACGCCGTGGACCAGATCCGCGGCCTCGACATCACCCTGACAACGACCGCCCCGACCGACGAGGAGGCGTTCGCGCTCCTCGAGGCGTTCGGGATGCCCTTCGCGAAGGACCGGCGCGCCGCGGCCGCCGAGGAGAGCTAGGAGCACATGGCCAAGACCTCACAGCGCGTCCGCGCGGCGCGCCCCGCCAAGTACAAGACCAGGGCCTACTCCCGCTGCCGGCGCTGCGGCCGCGCCCGGGCGGTCTACCGCCGCTTCGGCGTGTGCCGGATCTGCCTGCGCGAGCTCGCGCACGGCGGCTTCGTGCCTGGGATGACCAAGTCGAGCTGGTAGCCCGCGATGTCGATGACAGACCCCGTCGCCGACTTCCTCACGCGCCTGCGCAACGGCGCGCAGGCGAACCTCGACACGGTCGCGATCCCGTCCTCGCGCCTGAAGCGCGACCTGGCACGCATCCTCCAGGAGCAGGGCTACATCGCCGGCCACGTCGTGGAGCCCCGCCCGGAGGGCGCCGGCGACCGCATCGTCGTGCGCCTCAAGTACACCGAGGACCGCCGTCCCGTCATCACCGGTCTGAGGCGCGTCTCGCGCCCCGGCCGGCGCACCTACGTCGACCGCGACCACATCCCCAAGGTCCAGGGCGGCATGGGCACCGCCATCATCTCCACCTCCCGCGGCGTCATGACCGGCCACGAGGCGCGAAGCGCGGGCGTCGGCGGCGAGGTAGTGGCGCACGTCTGGTAGCGATGTCCCGAATCGGAAGACAGCCGATCCCTGTGCCCGACGGCGTCGCCGTCGAGATCGCGCCCGAGCGGGTGAGCGTCAAGGGCCCCAAGGGCGAGCTCTCCGAGCGGCTGCCGCGCGACATCGCGGTCGAGCAGCGGGACGGCGAGCTGCTGGTCACGCGGCCCACCGACCGCGGCGAGCACCGCGCCCTGCACGGGCTGACGCGGTCGCTGGTGGCGAACATGGTGCAGGGTGTCACGGAGGGGTTCGAGAAGCGGCTCGAGATCCAGGGCGTCGGGTACCGGGCCCAGCTCAAGGGCCGCGACCTCGAGCTCGCGCTCGGCTACTCGCACCCCGTCCCGGTGCCGGCGCCCGATGGGATCGAGTTCGAAGTGCCCCAGCCGACGCGCATCGTCGTGCGCGGCACCTCCAAGCAGCAAGTGGGCGAGGTGGCCGCCAACATCCGCAAGAAGCGGCCCCCGGAGCCCTACAAGGGCAAGGGGATCCGCTACGAGGGCGAGCACGTGGCCCGGAAGGTGGGCAAGCGCGCATGACCGTGCTCAGCCCGCCGGCTCGCCGCCTGCGCCGGCGCCGCCGCGTCCGCGCGAAGGTGCGCGGAAGCGCCGAGCGGCCGCGGATCTCGGTGTTTCGCTCCAACCGCGGCATCAGCGCGCAACTCGTCGACGACGACCGCGGGCACACGCTGGCCGCCGTGAGCTGGACCGAGGCGGAGCTGCGCGGCCTGGCGCCGGGCGAGCAGGCGGCCCGCGCCGGCGCCATGCTCGCCGAGCGCGCGCAGGCCGCCGGCGTCACGGCCGCGGTCTTCGACCGCGGCGGCTACCGCTATCACGGCCGCGTCAAGGCGCTCGCCGACGGAGCCCGCGAGGCCGGGCTCGCCCTCTGAGACCAGTCGCTACCCTGGACCGCTGCCAGATGCCCGCCGATCGCACCGTTTCCCCATCCGGCCTCGACCTCGCCGAGCGCGTCGTGGAGATCAACCGCGTCGCCAAGGTCGTGAAGGGCGGCCGCCGGTTCTCGTTCACCGCGCTGGTCGTCGTAGGCGACGAGCGCGAGATCGTCGGCATCGGCTACGGGAAGGCGAACGAGGTCCCCGTGGCGATCCAGAAGGGCGTCGAGCGCGCCAAGAAGAACCTCTACCGGGTGCCGCGCCACGGGGCCACGATCACGCATCCCGTGACCGGGATCTTCGGCTCCGGCCGGGTCCTGCTCAAGCCGGCCTCGCCCGGCACCGGCGTGATCGCGGGGGGCGGCGTCCGCGCGGTGCTCGAGCTGGCGGGGATCCACGACATCCTCTCCAAGAGCCTCGGGTCCCAGAACCCGATCAACCTCGTGAAGGCCACGATGGAGGGCCTGCGCTCGTTGCGAACCCCCGAGGAGGTTGCCGAACTGCGCGGGCTCTCCGTGGACGCCGTGCTGGGGCTCGGCGGCGACGGCGCCGCTGCGAACGGCCGCTCGGCCGAGACTCCGGGCGATGCCGCTGCCGATGGTGCGGCGGAGCCCGCGGCCGCCCAGGCTCCGGACGGCGACGGCACCGCGACCGAGGCGCCGGCGTGAGCTCGGTCGCGATCGTGCAGACGAAGTCGTCAAACGGGGCGGACCGCCGCCAGCTCGCGACGCTGCGCTCGCTCGGCCTGCGGCGGATCGGGCATCGCGTCGAGCACGGAGACACCCCGCAGGTGCGGGGAATGATCGACGCGGTGCGCCACCTCGTGCGCGTGGAGGAGTCGTGACGCCGGCCGACCGCAAGCCCGCGGCCGCCGAGGTCGAGGCCGGCGGCTCCGGCCAGGAGCGGATCGGCCTGCACAGTCTCGCGCCCCCGCCCGGCTCGCGCCGCGCGCGCAAGCGCGTGGGCCGAGGCGAGGGCTCGGGCACGGGCAAGACCGCGGGCCGCGGCCAGAAGGGCTACGGCGCCCGCTCGGGCGCGAAACGCCGAGCGCGGTTCGAGGGCGGCCAGAACCCGATCCACATGCGGATGCGCAAGCTGCGCGGCCCGAACATGAAGAAGTCGATGCCCTTCGAGCCGTTTCGCACCCACACGCAGCCGGTCAACCTCTCCGACCTGCAGGAGCGCTTCGACGCCGGGGCCGAGGTGACGCCGGAGGCGCTGCGGGCGGCCGGGCTCGCCAAGCGCCGCGACATCCCCGTGAAGATCCTCGCGAAGGGCGAGTTGAGCAAGGCGCTCACCGTGCACGCGCACGGCTTCAGCGCCGTCGCGCGCGAGCGGATCGAGGCCGCCGGGGGCAGCTGCCAGACCATCGAGGGCTAGCCGGGGCGGCGTCGTGATCACGACGATCCTCCGCGCCTTCACCGTTCCGGAGATCCGGAACAAGCTGCTGTTCACGGCGGCGCTGCTGGCGCTCTACCGGCTCGGCTCGCACATCCCGGCGCCGGGCATCAACTCCAAGGCGGTCGACGAGATCCAGCAGAACTTCCAGGGCGCGGGCGTCCTGCAGTTCCTGAACCTGTTCTCCGGCGGCGGGCTGCAGCGGATCGCGCTGTTCGCGCTGGGGATCATGCCCTACGTCACCGCCTCGATCATCCTGCAGCTTCTGACGGTGGTGGTCCCCTCGCTGGAGAAGCTCCAGAAGGAAGGGGAGATCGGCACCGCCCGGATCACGCAGTACACGCGCTACCTCACGGTCGCGCTCGCGTTCGCGCAGTCGATCGGCTACGTGTTCCTCTTCCGCTCGTTCCAGAGCCAGGCGGGCACCCAGGTCATCAAGGACTTCAACGTCCCGACGGTCTTCCTGATCGTGGTGTCGCTCACCGCGGGGACGATCCTGCTGATGTGGATGGGCGAGCTGATCACCCAGCGGGGCATCGGCAACGGGATCTCGCTGATGATCTTCGCGAGCATCGTGTCCGGGTTGCCGAACGGGGTGCAGAACTGGTGGACGAGCCCTGACCCGGTGTTCAAGGTCATGATGCCGTTCCTGGCCCTCGCGGTGATCGCGGCCGTCGTGTTCGTCCAGGAGGGCCAGCGGCGGATACCCGTCCAGTACGCCAAGCGGGTGATCGGCCGGCGGATGACGCAGGGCGGTCAGACCTATCTGCCGCTGCGCGTGAACATGGCCGGCGTGATCCCGGTGATCTTCGCCGCTTCGATCATGGCCTTCCCGCCGACCGTCGGCCAGTTGATCAACACTCCCTGGGCGCAGAACCTGGCGAACTTCTTCAACCCGCAGGACTGGCCCTACATCGTCGGCGAGTCGATCTTCATCATCCTCTTCACGTACTTCTACACGGCGGTCACCTTCAACCCGGTCGACCAGGCCGACAACCTGAAGAAGTTCGGCGGGTTCATACCCGGGGTGAGACCGGGCCGGCCAACGGCCGAGTTCCTCGATCGCATCCTGGCCCGGCTCACCTTCCCGGGAGCGATCTACCTCGCGCTTGTCGCGGCGCTGCCGACCATCCTCATCAACCAGACGAACTCGAACGTCTTCTTCGGCGGTACCTCGCTTCTCATCGTGGTCGGGGTCGCGCTCGACACGGTGAAGCAGATGGAGGCGCAGCTCATGATGCGCTCCTACGAGGGCTTCCTGAAGTAGCCGTGTCCGAGCTCAACCTCATCCTGCTCGGCCCCCCCGGCGCGGGGAAGGGCACGCAGGCCGATCGCCTGCGCCAGGACTTCCGCCTTCCCTACGTCGCGACCGGCGACATGCTGCGTGAGGCCGTGCGCGGTGGCACCCCGCTGGGCATCGAGGCGCACGCCTACATGGACCGCGGAGAGCTCGTCCCCGACGAGCTGATCATCTCGATCATCACCGAGCGCATCGCGCACGACGACTGCTCCGACGGATTCATCCTCGATGGGTTCCCGCGCACACTGGGGCAGGCCGACGCGCTCGGCCATGCGTTCGACGAGCTCGGGCGCCGGCTGACGGCGGTGCTGCTGATCGACGTGTCCGACGAGGAGGTCGTCCGGCGCCTCTCGGGCAGGCGCGTGAGCGTCAAGACGGGCCGCGTCTACCACGTCGAGTTCGACCCGCCCAAGCACGAGGGGCGCTGCGACGTCGACGGGTCGCGGCTCATCCAGCGCGACGACGACAAGCCCGAGACGGTGCGCCGCCGCCTCGAGGTCTATCACGATCAGACCGAGCCGCTCGTGCGCTACTACGAGCAGCTGGGGCTGCTGCGCCGCTTCGACGGGACGCGGCCCGCGACGGAGGTGCACGACCACATACGGGCTACGCTCGCGACGCTGCGGCTCGAGGAGCAGCTATGAGGGCGCGGGCGCGATGATCGTCAAGAAGACTCCCGAGGAGATCGCCAAGATGGCGGCCGCCGGGGAGGTGCTGGTGCGCGCGCTCGCGATGATCGAGGGCAAGGTCCGCGCGGGCGTCTCCACGGGCGAGCTCGATGAGGTCGCCGAGCGGTTCATCCGCTCCCAGGGCGCCGAGCCGGCCTTCAAGGGCTACCGGGGCTTCCCGGGCTCGATCTGCGCCTCGCCCAACTCGATGGTCGTGCACGGGATCCCCGGGCCCTACCGGCTGCAGCGAGGGGACATCCTGTCCGTCGACGTCGGCGTGGTTCTCGACGGCTGGGTCGCGGACGCGGCGCGCACGTTCCCCGTGGGGCCCGTGAGCCCGGTCGCCACCCGGCTGCTGGCGACGACCCGGGCGTCGCTGATGGACGCCGTCGAGCAGTGCCGGCCCGGCAAGCGGCTCGGAGACGTCTCGCACGCCGTGCAGCGCCGCGTCGAGGCCGACGGGTTGTCGGTCGTGCGCTCGCTCGTGGGCCATGGCATCGGGCGCGACATGCACGAGGACCCGCAGATCCCGAACTTCGGTGAGCCCGGCACCGGCCCGCGGCTCGAGGAGGGCATGGTGCTGGCGGTCGAGCCGATGGTCACCGCCGGTCGCCACGGCGTGCGGATGGGCGAGGACCACTGGTCCATCTACTCCCAGGACGGGTCGCTGGCAGCCCATTTCGAGTTCACCGTGGCGGTCACGCGCGACGGTCCGAAGGTGCTGACGCCGTGGCACGAGCGGGATGGCGCCGCGGGCGGCCAGGCCGCCGCGTGAGAGCGCCCGGCGGCCCCGCGACGGCCCGCGGGCCCCTGCTATATTGGCTCGTCGCGCCGAGGCCGGCCCTGCTTCGGCGTGCCAGTCCTCGTCCCGGTAGCGGCAGCCGTCCCGGCGGCCAGAGCCGGGGCGCGGGATCCAGCCGAAAGGACCCATGAAGGTACGACCGTCGGTCAAGCCGATGTGCGAGAAGTGCAAGATCATCCGTCGCCAGGGACGGGTCCTGATCATCTGCTCGAACCCGCGGCACAAGCAGCGGCAGGGCTAGCGCGATGGCTCGGATCGCCGGGGTCAACATCCCGCTCAACAAACGCGTCGAGATCGGCCTGACCTACGTGTACGGGATCGGCCGCTCGAGTTCCAACCGGCTGCTCTCCGAGGCGGAGATCTCGCGCGACACCTATGTTCGCGATCTCACCGAGGACGAGGTGGCGCGCCTGCGCGATCTGATCGACCGCGACCTGACCGTCGAGGGCGACCTGCGGCGCGAGCGCTCCCAGAACGTCAAGCGACTGATGGAGATCGGGTGCTACCGGGGCCTGCGCCACCGGCGCGGGCTGCCCGTCCGGGGCCAGAACACCAAGACCAACGCCCGCACCCGCAAGGGCCCCAAGCGCATGCAGGTGGCGGGCAAGAAGAAGGCGACGAAGAAGTAGATGAGCCCAGCCCCCAAGCGCCCGCAGCGCGGCCGGCGCCGCGTCCGGAAGAACATTCCGGTCGGCCAGGCCCACATCAAGACCTCGTTCAACAACACGATCGTCTCGCTGACCGATCGCGAGGGGAACGTCATCGCCTGGGAGTCCGCCGGCGGCGCCGGCTTCAAGGGCTCTCGCAAGTCGACGCCGTTCGCCGCCCAGGTGACCGCGGACGGCGCGGCCCGCAAGGGCATGGAGCACGGGCTCCAGAAGGTCGAGGTCTTCGTCAAGGGCCCCGGCTCGGGCCGTGAGACGGCGATCCGCTCGCTGCAGGCCGCCGGGCTCGAGGTGCTCTCGGTGCGCGACGTGACCCCGCAGGCCCACAACGGCTGCCGGCCGCGCAAGCGGCGGCGGGTCTAGGAGGTCCGATGGCGAGGAACACGGGGCCTGCGTGCAAGCAGTGCCGTCGCGAGGGGCAGAAGCTGTTCCTCAAGGGCGGGCGCTGCCTGACCGAGAAGTGCGGTGTCGAGCGCCGGGCCTACCCGCCCGGAGACCACGGGCGCGGCCGCCAGAAGCAGAGCGAGTACCGGGTCCAGTTGCGGGAGAAGCAGAAGACCCGTCGCTACTACGGAGTGCTCGAGCGCCAGTTCCGCGACTACTACGAGAAGGCGAGCCGACAGCCGGGGGTCACCGGCGAGAACCTGCTGCGGATGCTCGAGTGCCGCCTGGACAACGTGCTGGTCCGGCTCGGCTTCGCGGGCTCGCGGCGACAGGCTCGGCAGTTCATCCGGCACGGCCACTGGACCGTGAACGGGCGCCGGGTGGACATCCCGTCCTACCAGGTGCGCGAGGGCGACATCATCGCGGTGAAGTCCTCGACCCCCGCGGAGCAGGTGATCCGCGACGCGACGGAGCTCACGGGCCAGGTGCCGGCGTGGCTGCAGGCCGACCACGATGCGCTCACGGCGAAGGTGCTGCGCCGGCCGGAGCGGCGGGAGATCGCCGCCCCGGTCGAGGAGCAGCTCATCGTCGAGCTCTACTCGAAGTAAGGCGTAACCCGCCCCGCCGCCCGCCGCGGGGCGGACCAAAGCCGCCGCGCGGCGGCACCCAGGACACGACGACGACAGGACCCCGATGCGCGACTTCCCAGTCCCCCAGATCAACAGCCAGAAGGTCGAGGACAACCGCGGCACGTTCGTGATCGAGCCGCTCGAGCGCGGCTTCGGCTACACGTTCGGCAACTCGATCCGGCGGGTGCTGCTGTCCTCGCTGAGCGGCGCGGCGATCACGAGCGTCCGCATCGAGGGAGTGGCCCACGAGTTCTCGGTCGTAAAGGGGGTCACCGAGGACGTGACCGACATCGTCCTGAACCTCAAGGGCGTCGTCTGCCGGATGCACTCGGACGCGACGGAGATCGAGGCGCCGCTCGTGGTGACGGGGCCCGGCGACATCACCGCGAAGGACATCGACCTGCCGTCCGGCGTGGAGATCCTCAACCCCGAGGCGCACATCGCCACGCTCGAGCGCAAGACCAAGCTCGAGGTCTACCTCACGATCGGCCGTGGGCGCGGCTACCGCGCCGCGGAGCAGAACAAGTCGGCCGACCAGCCGATCGGCGTCATCCCGATCGACTCGATCTTCTCGCCGGTGCGCCGCGTCGCCTACGAGGTGGGGCAGGCGCGCCTGGGGCAGGAGACCGACCTCGACAAGCTGACGCTCGACATCGAGACCGACGGCTCGATCAAGCCCGACGCCGCGCTTCGCGAGGCGGCCGAGATCCTGATCGAGCAGCTCGCGATCTTCACCGACCCCGAGCGGGTGGTCGAGCTGCGCGAAGGCATGGCGGCGGGCGTCCTCGAGGCCTCGCTCGTCGGGACCGGCGGGGCGCAGGCGGCCACGCGGCCGGCCAACGCGATGGACGACATCCTGATCGAGGAGCTCGAGCTCGGTGTGCGCTCCTACAACTGCCTCAAGCGGGCCGGCATCCAGACGGTCGGGGACCTGATCTCCAAGACCGAGGGCGAGCTCAACGCGATCCCCAACTTCGGGCGCAAGTCGATCGACGAGGTGGTCGAGACGCTCGAGGCGCGCGGGCTAGCGCTGCGCGAGGACTGAGGCGCGGAAGCGATCGTCTAGGCTCACCGACGCCATGCGTCACCAGCGGAAGCGCCACCAGCTCTCGCGCAGCGCCTCGCACCGCAAGGCGCTGCTGCGCAACCTCTGCAAGGAGGTCATCGAGCACGAGCGCATAAGGACCAGCGAGGCGAAGGCCAAGGCGCTGCGCCCCGAGGTCGAGAAGCTGATCACGCTCGCCAAGCGCGGCGACCTCCATGCCCGGCGCCAGGCGCTCTCGGCGCTGGGCCAGGACCGCTTCGCGGTCTACAAGCTCTTCGACGAGATCGCACCCCGCTACGCCGATCGCGCCGGCGGCTACACGCGCATCCTGAAGCTCGGGCCGCGTCGCTCGGACGCGACCGAGATGGTGCTGATCGAGCTCGTCTGAGCCGCCGGGCGACGTGGCCGCTCGGCTGACGCTCGCCTACGACGGGTCGGAGTTCAGCGGCTGGGCGGTGCAGCCCGGCCGCCGCACGGTGCAGGGCGAGCTCGAGCGTGCGCTCGCGACGTTGCGCCGAGAGCGCGTGCCGGTCGCGGTCGCCGGGCGCACCGACAGGGGCGTTCACGCGCTCGCGCAGGTCGCGAGCCACGCCGGGCTCCCGTGCGCGCCTCGCGCGCTGAACGGCCTGCTGCCCGACGACGTGTCGGTCATCTCCAGCGACCCGGTCGACGACGGCTTCGACGCCCGGCGCGACGCCACCAGCCGCGCGTATCGCTTCCGCCTGCTGACCTCGCGCACGCGCGACCCGTTCGAGCGCCGCCGCGCGCTGTGGTGCCCCCACCCGCTCGATCGCAGCGCCCTGCACGAGTGCGCCGCGCTGCTGGAGGGCGAGCACGATTTCACGGCGTTCACCCCCACGCAGACCGGTCATCACCGCTTTCGCCGCCGGGTGCTGATGGCGCGCTGGCTGGAGCGCGGACCGCTGCTCCGTTTCGAGATCGAGGCGGACTCGTTCATGCGCCACATGAACCGCGTGCTCGTCTCCACGATGCTCGAGGTCGCCCGCGGCCGGCGGAGCCTCGACGGCTTCAGGGTGCTGCTCGAAGGCCGCCCTCGCGCCGAGGCGGGAGCCACCGCCCCGCCGCACGGCCTCTGGCTGGTGGGAGTGGGCTACGGCCGGCCGGTGCTGTCGCCGTCAGGTGCGGCGCCGGACGCCGACTACCATCACACGCGCCCGTGAGAGTGCTCCTGACCAACGACGACGGCATCGGCGCCGCGGGCCTGCAGGCGCTGCGCCGAGCGCTGCTCGAGGTTCCGGGAGTCACGCTGGCGGTGATCGCCCCGAGCTCCAACCAGTCGGCCACCGCTCGCTCGATCACGACGCGGCGCCCGCTCGAGGTGACCGAGGTCCGCTTCGAGGACGGCACCGCGGGATACGCCGCCGACGGCACC
Organism: Solirubrobacteraceae bacterium; assembly: GCA_046330255.1. Classification (GTDB taxonomy): domain Bacteria; phylum Actinomycetota; class Thermoleophilia; order Solirubrobacterales; family Solirubrobacteraceae; genus JBBSBL01. Next base: position 653,430 of record JAXLTC010000002.1, on the reverse strand, counting down.
CCGGTCGACTGTGTGCGCTTCGCGCAACTGGGGCTGGTTGAGGGCTTTGTGCCCGACGTCGTGGTCTCCGGCGTGAACCACGGCTCGAACCTCGGCGACGACATCACCTACTCCGGCACGGTGGCCGCGGCGCTCGAGGCGGTGGTGCTCGGGCTCCCGGGGATCGCGGTGTCCCAGCAGTCGCGCGCGCGGGAGCTCGGCTTCCGCGTCGGGAGGCGGTTCGACTTCGGCGTCTCGGCGCGCTTCGCCGCGCGGATCGTCGGAGCGCTCGGCGAGATGCCGCTGCCGCGGGGCACGCTGCTGAACGTCAACGTGCCGGACGGCGAGCCGCAGGGGGTAGAGGTCGCGCGGCTGGGGAAGCGCATCTACCACGACGAGCTGGCGCTGGTGGAGGAGAACGGCGAGCGGCGGACCTATCGCATCTACGGCGACGACCCCGACCACGAGCGCGAGGAGGGGACCGACCTGGCCGCCGTCGCCGACGGGCGCATCGCCGTGACGCCGATCCACTTCGACCTCACCGACCGGGCGGGGCTGGAGGCCCTGCGAGGCTACGATCTCGGGCGCCTCGTGGCGCCGGCGGCGCGCGGAGCGGAGTGACCCCGGCGGCGCCGAAGGGGGAGCGCGCCGCCGCCCGACGAGCGGCGGCGCTGCGCGCGGAGATCGAGCACCACAACCGTCGCTACTACGCGCTGGACGACCCCGAGATCGGGGACGACGCCTACGACGCGCTGCTCGACGAACTGCGCGCGATCGAGGCGGCGCACCCGGCGCTGGTGACAGCGGACTCGCCGACGCAGCGTGTCGGCGTGCGACCGCTGCAGCGCTTCGCCCCGGCCGAGCACCTGCAGCCGATGCTCTCGCTGGCGAACGCCCGCGGGGAGGAGGAGCTGCTCGCGTGGGTCGAGCGGATGCGCTCCCACCTCGCCCGGGAGGGCATCGAGCAGCCGGGCTTCAGCTACGTCGTGGAGCCGAAGATCGACGGCCTGGCGGTGTCGCTGCTCTACCGCGACGGGGTGCTGGAGCGCGGCTCGACGCGCGGGGACGGCGTCGTCGGCGAGGACGTGACCCAGAACCTGCGCACGGTCCGCGCGATTCCGCTGCGCGTGACGGACGCGCCGCCGCTGCTCGAGGTGCGTGGCGAGGTCTACCTGCCGGTGGCGGCGTTCGCCGAGCTGAACGAGCGTCGCGCCGCCGAGGGGCTCGCGACGTTCATGAACCCGCGCAACTCGGCCGCCGGCTCGATCCGCCAGCTCGACCCGCACGTGACGGCCTCGCGCCCCCTCTCGATGTGGTGCTATGGGGTCGGCGCGCTCGAGGGGGTCCGCTTCGAGCGTCACAGCGAGTCGCTCGCGTGGCTGAGCGAGCACGGCTTCCGCGTCAACCCCGGGGTCGAGGTGCTCGGCGACGAGCGCGCCGTGGTCGCGGCGTGCAGGGCATGGGAGGAACGGCGCGACGCGCTCGACTACGAGATCGACGGGGCCGTGGTGAAGCTCGACGACCTCGAACTGCAGCGCCGCCTCGGCGTGGTGGGCCGCGAGCCGCGCGCCGCGATCGCGTGGAAGTTCCCACCGACCACGGCGGTCACCACGCTCCGGCGGGTGGCCTGGAACGTGGGTCGCACCGGCCACCTCGTCCCCTTCGCGGTTCTCGACCCGGTCGTTGTCGGCGGGGTGACCGTGAAGCTGGCCACGCTGCACAACGAGGAGGACCTGGCGCGCAAGGACGTGCGCGACGGCGACGAGGTGATCGTGCTGCGCGCCGGGGACGTGATTCCGCAGGTCGTCTCGCCGGCGCCCCACGCGGCCGAGCGAGCAGACCGCTCGCCGCCCCCGCTCCCGCCCGCGCGCTGCCCCTCGTGCGACACGCCGACGGTCAAGCCGCCGGACGGCGTCTGGACGATCTGTCCCAACCGGACGGGCTGCCCCGGGCAGCAGTGGCAGGCGCTCAAGCACTTCGTCCACCGCGGCGCGATGGACATCGAGGGGCTCGGCGAGGAGCGGGTGGCCCAGCTGATGGGCGAGGGACTCGTGAGCAACCCCGCGGACCTCTACGACCTCACGGCGGAGCAGTTGGAGGGGCTCGAGGGCTTCGCCGAGACCTCGGCCGGAGCGCTGGTCGAGGCGATTCGGGAGTCGAGGGCTCGGCCGTTCGCCCGCGTCCTGTTCGGGCTGGGGATCGAGGGCGTCGGCGAGGTGAACGCGCGCAACCTCGCGCATCGCTTCCGCTCGATCGACGCGCTCGCGGGGGCAGCCCCCGAGCAGATCGCCGAGACCCCAGGGATCGGCCCGATCCAGGCCGCCATCGTCGCGGAGGCCCTGAGGGACGAGGCGATGGTGGATCTGCTCGGGCGGCTGCGCGCCGCCGGCCTGCGGCTGGAGGAGGAGGGCCCGCCGCCCGGCGACGGGCCGCTGGCCGGCGCCACCGTGGTGCTGACGGGGGCGCTTCCGGAGCTCACGCGGGAGGAGGCGACCGAGCGTGTGCTCGCCGCGGGCGGTCGCGTGACGTCCTCGGTGTCCGGGCGCACCGATTGGGTCGTGGCGGGGGAGGGCCCCGGCTCCAAGCTCGAGAAGGCGGAGCGGCTCGGAGTTCGCGTGATCGACGAGGCCGGCCTGCGCGCGTTGCTGGCCGGCGATCAGCCGCCGGGCGCGCCGCCGCCGCCCGACGCCGGCGACGACGGCGACGGCGCGGCGCCCGGCACGCCGTCGTAGCGCGCGATCGCGATCGCCATGCGGTTCTGGAGCACGCGGGCCCCCGGCGGCCAGACACCGTTCATCAGGATCGCGAACGCGAGCGTGTCCCCGTTGCGCGCGCGGCAGTAGCCCGCGAGGTTCGAGACGTTCGAGAGCGTCCCGGTCTTGCCCTGACAACGGCCCGCGGCGGTGGTCCCGCGCATCCGGCCGGCGAGCGTGCCGCTGCGGCCCGCGACCGCGAGCGAGCGGCGGAACGCCCTGTCGGAGGCCATCGAGCGCAGCAGCCGCACGACCTCGGCCGGGCTGGTGCGGTTCGCGCGCGAGAGGCCGGACCCGTCGGCGACCTGCGGCCGCAGGCCGAACGGGGCCAGGCGCGCGCGGATCGCCGCCGCGCCCTGCGAGTAGGTGCCGGTGCCGCGGCGCCCGGTGCCGAGCGCGCGCAGCAGCGTGTCCGCGAGGTAGTTGTCGGACGGCACGTTCGTCATCCGGATCAGCGCGGCGATCGAGGGCGAGGCGACGCCGGCCAGCATCTCGGCGCCCGACGGGGCGGACCCGATCCCCGCGCGCGTGCTGACGCGCACGCCGGCGGCGCGCAGCGCGAGCGCGAGTTGCCGCGCGGCATAGGCGCGCGAGGAGAGCCCGTTGTAGAGGAGGGTGCCGTCGCCCAGCACGTGACCGGAGACGCGGTGCAGCCCCGCACCGGCCACCTCGCGCGCGAGCGCGGCGGTGGAGGCCGAGCTCCCGTAGTTGCGGCGGGCCGCCGAGGCCGAGCCGAACGTCGGGTCGCCCGCTCCGCGCAGGTAGAGGTTCCCGCGCCAGCGGCCACCGGGCTCCAGTGTCCCGGCGCCGAGCGCGCGCGTGCGCAGGCGCCCCGCGGGCCCGAAGGCGAGCAGCGCGGTGGAGGTCGTGTAGAGCTTCTCCACCGAGGCCGGGATGCGGCGCGTCCGCGCGCGCGAGGAGAAGAGCGTGCGCCCCGAGTCGACGTCGACCACGAGCGCGCCGCTCGAGGGCCCGGCCGCGCGCAGCTCCCGCGCCAGCGTCGCCGTGAGCGCGCGCTGCGGCGTGGCGGCGCCGGCCTGGGCCCCCACGAGCAGTGCGGGGGCCAGGGCGGCCGCCGCGGCGGCCGCGAGGCGGCGGCGCCGGGCACGCGCGGACGCGCGCCGGGCCTGTGGTGTGCCCGCGAGCATCCCGACAGTCAAGCGGTTCGCGCGGGCGGATGTCGCACCCGCCACCCGATTGCTCCCATTCCGTGGCGCTCTCCCAATAGACTGAGCATCGCGATGGGCAAGGTGGTCAAGCTCGAGGCCCCGGCGAAGAAGCGCCGGCAGGCCGCGGGCCCTGCGCGCCCGGCGAGCCGGCGTCGCGCCCGGTCCAAGACGGCGCTCGTGCTCGGCGGCGGCGGCTTCACGGGCGGCGTCTACGAGATCGGAGCCCTCCGCGCGCTCGACCTGCTCTCGGTCAACCGCACCGTCAACCAGTTCGACGTCTACGTGGGCACGAGCGCCGGGTCGTTCGTCGCCGCGCTCGCGGCCAACGGCATCACGCCGGAGGAGATGATGCGCGTCGTCTCCCAGCAGGTGCCGACGCCGTTCCGCGACGTCGACGTCGCAACGCTGCTGCGGCCGAACATCAAGGAGTTCGTGACCAAGGGCGCGGTCCTGCCGCTGCGCCTGGCGACCCTCGTGCGCCAACTCGCCTCCAACCTCGGGGCGATCTCGGCGATGGATCTGGTCATCGGGCTCGCCGAGACGCTGCCGTCCGGGCTATACAGCGGTTCGGGCGTCGAGAGCTACGTGCGCCAGGTGCTGTCCGATCCCGACCGGACCGACGACTTCCGCCAGCTCGACAACGAGCTCTACCTCGCCGCGACGGACCTCGACAGCTGCGAGCGGATCGTGTTCGGCACCGAGGGCTGGGACGACGTCCCGATCTCGACGGCGGTGCGCGCCTCGACCGCCCTGCCGATGGTCTACAAGCCGGTCGAGGTTCAGGGGCGGGAGCTGGTGGACGGCGGGATCGTCTCTACGACGAACCTCGACATCGCCGTCGAGGCGGGAGCGAAGTTCGTCGTCGTGGTGAACCCGCTGGTGCCGTACGTGAACGACCTCGACCGGCGCGACTCGGCAGGGAACGGCGGGCGGCGGATCTCCGCCATGGGGTTCCCGCAGATCGGCTACCAGACGTTCAAGCTGCTGGCCTACCAGCGCCTGCACGAGCTCGCGCGCATGTGGGAGTCGCGCTACCCGGGGGTCGACATCGTGCTGATCGAGCCGGAGCCCGACGACGAGCTGATGTTCCAGACGAGCATCATGAACTTCACCTCGCGCATCGACATAGCGCGCCACGGGTTCCAGTCGGTCACGCTGCGCCTCGCCGAGGACTACGAGTCCTTCAAGGAGATCGCCGCGCGCCACGGGATCGAGATCTCGGCGACGCGCGTACGCAAGGTCGTCAAGCACTTCGCGGCCGAGCGCGAGAAGACGCGCGCGTGGCGCAAGATCCTCGAGCAGACGACCTCCACGCTCCTGCGCCAGTCCGCGCAGGAGACCTGAGGGCCGCCTACGCGGCGCGTGGGGCGCGCCGAGCGGCCCGCGCGAGCGCCTCGAGCAGCCGGTCGGTAGCGCCTGGCAGCACGGGCACGGTCACGCGCACGCGCTGCTCGTCGCCGACAGCTGCCCCCGGCGCGACCAGCACGCCCGCCGCCCGCAGCCGGGCCGCCAGCTCGCCGCCGCCGACGCCGGCGAGCCGCAGCCAGAGGACGTTCGCCTCGCTCGCGGGCGCGTCATAGGGAAGCTCGTGAAGCGCCTCTGCCACACGCGCGCGCTCACGCGCGACCACGGCTCGGCGCAGCGCGACCTGGGCATCGAGCTTGCGCACCGCGTCGAGCGCCCCGGCCTGCACCGGGGACGGAAGCCCGAGCGGCGGGGCCAGGCGCGCCAGCAGCTCTCCGGAGCCCGGGCCGCCCATCGCCCATCCGCAGCGCAGGCCCGCGAGGCCGTAGGCCTTCGAGAGCGTGCGCACGATCAGCAGGCGCGGATGGTCGTCCAGCAGGTTCAGCGTCGCCGCCGCCGGCTCGGACTCCGCGAAGTCCGCGAGCGCCTCGTCGAGCACCAGGCACACGCGCTCCGGCAGCGCTCCCAGCAGCGCGTCGAGCTCCGCGCCGGTCAGGCGCTCGCCGGTCGGGTCGTTCGGGTTGCACAGCACCAGCACCCGCGTGTCGGAGCCGACGGCCGAGAGCAGGCGCTCGGCCGAGAAGCCTCCCTCGACCGGCACGGCGCGCGCTCCGGCCCGCCGCGCGGCGATCGGGTAGAGCGGGTACGACGGCCACGGCGTGACCACCTCGCCTCCCGGCCCGGCGAGCGCCGCGATCGCCGCGGCGATGAGCTGCGCGGCGCCTGCTCCGATCACGACACGGTCCGGCTCCAGCCCGCTGCGGTGGCCGATCTCGCGCCGCAGCGCTTCGGCCGTCGCGTCGGGGTTCTCGTTGAGGTCGCGCCGCGCGGCGAACGTCACGGCCGCGACGACATCCGGATGGGGGAGCTCGGGCCACGTGGTGGCGCTCAGGTCGAGCGGCTCGACCCGCGCCAGCACCCGCATGCGCTCCTCCTCCGCGCGCCGCCGCAGCTCCTCGGAGACCTCCTCGTCGCTCAGGCCGGAGAACTGACGGTAGTAGTCCAGCAGGCCCATCGGGCGCGGCCCGCTACAGGCGGACGCCGATCGGGGCGAGCTCCGCGCCGCTGAACAGCACGAACCAGATCCCGAAGCACACGGCACCGACCACGCACGTCGCCGCGAACATCCTGCCGATGACGCCCCGCTGCTGATCGTGGCCAGCGGCGCGGCGCACCAGGACCCAGACCGCGTCGAGCTGCTTGAGCGCCACGAGCCCGAGCAGCAGCGCCCCCAGGATCGCGAGGAACGCGACCAGGATGCCGCCCGCCGCGTTTCCGGTCCAGTACTGGATGCGCGATCCGAGCCACAGCCCGGCGAGCGGGATCGGGCCCCAGAACGCCAGGTTGATCGCAGCCATCAGGGCGAGGATGCCGGCGGCCAGCAGCGCGTCGATCCTGCGCCGGCCCTCCGAGCCCCGCTCGGGCAGCCGGCGGTAGCGCACCGGGCGGGTGCCGGGGCGCCTGCCGACGAACAGGCCGCCGGTATCGGTGGGGTCGGTGCGCATTCGGGAGCGGAGCGGGCCTCAGCCGGAGTAGAGCTCGTCGAAGCGTCCCGCGTACTTCTCGTTGACGATGTTGCGCTTGACCTTGAGCGTGGGGGTGAGCTCGCCGGTCGCCTGGGACAGGTCGTGCTCGAGGATGAAGAACTTCTTCACCTGCTCGACCTGCGCGTAGCGCTCGTTCGCCTTGTCGAGCTCCGCCTGGATCAGCGCCAGCACCTTCGGCTCGCGCGCGAGCTGCTCGATGCTCGTGGGCAGTCCCTGGGCGTCGGCCCAGGGGACGATCTCCTCCTCGTCGAGCGTGATCAGCATCACCGGGAAGGGCCGGCGGTCACCGTGCATCACGGCCTGGGAGACCCAGCGCGTCTGCTTGAGGTCGTTCTCGAGGTTCGCCGGCGTCAGGTTCTTGCCGCCGGCCGTGATGATGATGTCCTTCTTGCGGCCGGTGATCGAGAGGTAGCCCTCGTCGTCGACCGAGCCGAGGTCGCCGGTGTGCAGCCAGCCGTCGACGATCGTCCCGAACGAGGCGTCGTCGTTGCGGTAGTAGCCGGCGAAGATGTTGGCGCCCTTGATCAGCACCTCGCCGTCGTCGGCGATCTTGACCTCGACCCCGGGGAGGGGGCGGCCGACCGTGCCGAACTTGTGCTCCTCGATCGTCGAGTACGTCGCCACGGTCGCGGTCTCGGTCATGCCGTAGCCCTCGAGCACGGGCACGCCGCAGGCCCAGAAGAACTCGAGGATGTCCTTGGCGATCGGCGCCGCGCCGGTGACCGCCTGGCGCATCTGGCCGCCGAACACCGCGCGCACGTTGCTGAAGAGCTTCTCCTCGGCCTCCGCGAAGGGCGCCTTCAGCTCCTCGGGGATCGGCTCGCCGGCGACCTCGAGATCGCGCACCTTCCTGCCGAGCGCGACCGCCGCGGCGAGCTGGGCGGGGTCCTCCGCGTTGGAGGTGACCAGCGTGTAGATCTTCTCGAAGATGCGCGGGACCGACGGGAAGTACGTGGGCCTGGTCTCGCTCAGCTCGGGGACGATCTTCTGCGGGTCGCCGCTCCAGTAGGCGATCGTGGAGCCCACGTCGACGGAGATCAGCTGGATCAGCAGCGCGAAGGCGTGCGCGAGCGGCAGGAACAGATAGACCGTCTCCTCGCCCATGAGCACGTCCAGCGACAGGCACATGTCGACCACGCTGCGGTAGTTGCCGTGCGTGAGCACGCAGCCCTTCGGCGGGCCTGTGGTGCCGGACGTGTAGATGAACGTGAACGGGTCCTCCGGCGTGACCGCCTCGGCGCGCGCGCGCAACGCCGCGGGGTCGCCCGCCTGGCCGCGCTCGCGCAGCGCGGCCAGGGTGACCGCGTCCCCGTCCTCGCCGTCGATCACGACGATGTGGCGGAGCGCGGGCAGCCGCTCGCGGACCTCGCGGATCTTGGCCGCCTGCGCCGCGTCCTCGCAGATGACCGCGACGGCCTCGGAGTTCCCGACGACCCACTCGCACTCCTCCGGGGCGTTGGTCGGGTAGATCGGGACGACCACCCCGCCCACCGCCGCGATCGCGAAGTCGACGTAGGTCCATTCGGGCCTGGTGTTGCAGAGGATCGCTACGCGATCGCCCGGCTCTATGCCGAGGTCCATCAGGCCGAGCCCGATCTCCTGGACCGTCTCGCCGAGTTGGCGCACGCTCACGTCGACCCACTCGCCGTCGCGCTTGTGGCGGAGCGCGACGCTGTCCGGCCGCTGCTCTGTCGCGCGCAGGACGAGGTCCGCGATGGTCTTGGAGCCAGTCGCGCGGCTCGCCGGGCTGGTGCTGGCCTGCATGTGGGCTTCTCCCCCTAGGGTGATCGGGTTCCCCTCGGGTGCCGATTCTATTGCCCGCGCGAGGGCGGTACGTCAGTGACGCGCCGCCGGTCGCGGCGGCGTCGTCCCTAGGAGCCGGCGGCGGCCGGGCGCTCGACGGCGCCCTGGTGCTCCAGGTTGATCATGAAGAGCGTCTTGTCGATGCGGCCGTTGTAGATCGGGACGCCCATCTGCACGCATTTGTCGATGACGTCGCGCCGGTCCAGGCCGGCCTCGCGCGCGAGCTCCGTGGGCGTCAGGTGGATGGCCATCTATTCGTACCCTCCTCGGGTCGTTGCGCTCCCGCGGGAGTGTATATCGGCCGGCGCGGATGGCCAGTCCGGCCGCCGCATCGGTGCCGCTCAGACCGGGTTCGGCAGGTCGACCCAGTGGTGGGCGACCCCGAAGCGCTCGGCGAGCAGGTCGCCCAGGCGCCTTACGCCGAAGGTCTCGGTCGCGTAGTGGCCGGCCGCGTAGAAGTGGATGCGGCCTTCGCGCGCGTCGGCCATCACGTGCTCGGCGGGCTCGCCGGTGAGGTAGGCGTCGAGACCCGCGCGGGCCGCCTCCGACACCAGGTCGTCGGCGCTCCCGGACACAATGCCGATCGTTCGCACGGGGTCCGGTCCCGCCCCGAAGTGCAATGGCTCGCGCGCGGTGACGCGTCGCACGCGCGCGGTGAGCTCCGCCGGGGCTACGCCGGGGCCCGGGAAGCTGCCCGCGACCCCGACCGCTCGTCCCTTGGCCTCGCCGAACGGGCTCGTGTCCTCCACGCCGAGCGCCGCGGCGAGCAGGGCGTTGTTCCCGTGCTCGGGGTGCGCGTCGAGTGGCAGGTGGTAGGCGGCGAGCGCGATGTCGCCGCAGAGCAGCGCTCGCAGGCGCGCGGCCTGCACGCGGTCGATGCGTCGCGGGTGGAAGTCCCAGAGGATCCCGTGGTGGACCACGACCAGCTCGCAGCCGAGCGCCGCGGCGCGCTCGAACAGCTCGAGCTGGCCCGAGACGCCGGTCGCGACGGCGGTCACGCCGCCCGAGGCGCCGGGGACCTGGAGTCCGTTCGGGCCGTAGTCGGCGAACTCGTCCGGACTCAGCAGCTCGTCGAGGAAGGCGGTGATGTCTGCGAGCGCCGCGGCCACGGTCGGCGGCCAAGCTAGCAGCGAGCGGCGCTCGTTAGGGTGGCCGTGTGCCGGACGACGCCGCGGCGTTCATCGCATCGCTCATGGACACGCGCCTGTACTCGATGGGCGCCTACTTCTGCGACCGCCATCCGGACCTGGTCGACGACGTGATCGCCGAGGCGGGGGAGATCGAGTCGGAGGGGCTCGAGCGCTACGCGGAGCGGGAGGGCCTCGGCGTCGAGACGGTCTTCCAGACGCTCCTGACCGGCCTCGCGGTGCGCTACTTCAAGGCCGTCGCGGGCTGACGCCCGGCGCCTCGGGGACGGCGCCGCTCCGGCACGCCGGGACGCCGCCCTTTGGCATACTGGATCGCCTTCGGGGCGTGGCGCAGCCTGGTAGCGCGCACCGTTCGGGTCGGTGAGGTCCCCGGTTCAAATCCGGGCGCCCCGATTGGGTCCGCCGCCCCGCCGCGTCTGGCGGTGTCGCGATCGGGGGAGATGGGCGGAGCCCTATCTCCCCCGATGCTTCTTGCCGGACGCGACGGATGCGGGCCCCGATCGGGGCGCCTTCGGCGCCCCGGTGTGGTCCGCCGCCGACCCGCGCCTGGTGGTGTCGCGGTCGGGGGAGATGGGCGGAGCCCTATCTCCCCCGATGCTCCTTGCCGGACGCGACGGATGCGGGCCCCGATCGGGGCGCCTTCGGCGCCCCGGTGTGGTCCGCCGCCGACCCGCGCCTCGTGGTGTCGCGGCTGAGGTCTCTCAGGGCGCGGGCAGGCGCAGCGTCGAGCGGCCGATCGTGGCGCGCGCGATCGTCGAGCGCTGTGTCCAGGTGAGCCCGACCGCGATCCTGCGTCCGCCGGGAACGCGGACCGTGAGCGTCCCCGTGGCGCTCCCGCTTGCCGCTCGCCACGTCGCGCGACCGTCGACCGTCGCGTCGCGCACGAAGCGCACGCCGCGCAGGGTCAAGCGCGCCGGGTCGTCGCCCGCCACCGTGAAGCTTCCCCCGCGCAGGCCCGCGCCCTTGGCTGCGCTCGAGTAGACGCGGCGGATCACCGCGTCGGCGAGCGCGCCGGCCGCCACGGTCGCGGCGCGGCGCGCGTCGATCCCCGGGTCGGGGCCGGCGACCACGGTCGCGGCGCTTGCCGCGCGCAGGGTGAGCGGGTAGGCGCCGGGCGTGTGGACCGGCGGGATGCGCCCGGCGCAGGAGGTGTCGAGCCGCGCGATCAGCGCCGGCGCGCGCGTGAAGGCGCGGATGATCCTCCGCGCGCAGCGCGTGCCCTCGACCAGGTAGGTGTCGCCCTCGGAAGTCACGTGAACGGAGTTGCGCAGCGCCACCGTGCGCGAGCGCCGCCCGATTCGCGGCGCCATCTCGACCGTGTCGTGCTGCGGCGTGAGCGAGTCGAGGTCGCCGCCCAGGATCAGGACCGGGACCGACGCCGGCAGCGGCCGCGCGCGCGGCGGCAGCGGCGGGGCGACGTGGCGCGGCGCCGGCCAGTCGAGGCACGCGCGGTAGGGCTGGGTGTAGGCGCTCACGCGGACCCACTCGCGGGGCGAGAACGGCCCGAACGCGTCCGGCGCGCGCAGCAGGCGCGCGGCGAACTGCGCCCGGCGGCGTGCCGCGGAGGCGCGCATCGAGAAGAGCTGCGGGTAGTCGAAGCAGGCGACCGCCATGTAGAGCCCGTTGGAGAAGTAGGAGGCCTCCGAGCCGCCGTGGTCGTAGGCGCCGGCCTGGGCGGCGAGCCGCAGCAGCGGCGCCTGGTCGCCCGCGAGCGCCGCGCGCACGGACGCGTCCAACTCGCGGTAGATCACGGGGTCCGAGGCGGCGTCCTGAACGAGGTCGGTCATCGTGCGCACGTCGACGCGCGCGCGGACCGGCGAGCCGTCGGCGGCTCGCGTGCGTCCCTCGATCGGGCGTCGGCGCAGCACGTCGAGCAGCGCCCCGAGACGCGCGGTCGCGCTGCCCGGTGCCGCGGCGGCACAGCCGGGGTCCCGCGCGCAGACTGCGTCCATCGCGGAGCGCGCGACCGCGCCGGAGGAGACGTACCACGGGTCCAGTCCGCGCACGGGATAGGCCGAGTCGAGCACGACCGAGCGGACAGCGCGCGGATGGCGGGCGACGAACGCTTGCGCGAACCAGGTCCCGTAGGAGTCGCCGTAGAGGTCCACCCGCCCGGTGCGCAGGGCCCGCATCACCGCGGCGAGGTCGTCGGCCGCGTAGGCGGTGCCGAACAGGTCGGCCGCGTGCAGCGCCCGCCGGCCGCGGCGGGCGTAGCGACGCTCGATCTCGCGCGCGCAGCCGGCGACCAGGCCGGGGAACCCCGTGCCCGAGGTGACGCCCGTGTAGCGCTGCAGCCGCGGGCAGTCGATCAGCGCGGAGCCGCCGGTCCCCCGGTTGTCCACGAGCAGCAGCCCGCGCTCGCGCATCAGCGGCTCGTAGATGCCCGTGTACTCGACGAGGCTGCCCGTCGACGGGTAGCCCGGGCCGCCCTCCACGGCGACGATCGCGGGGCCCCGGGCGCGGCCCTGCGGTGGGAGCCAGCGGAACGCGATCCCGATGCGCGGGCTGTCGGCCCGCGCCGGATCCAGGCGGCGCGCGAGCGTGCCGCACCAGCCCGGACCGCCACCCCGGCAGGGGTGCAGCACCCGGGTGCCGACGCGCAACGACGGGCGCCCGCTGTCGGCGAGCGCGGCCGGCGCAGACGCAAGCGCGGCCAGGGCGACGAGCGCGGCGGCGAGCATCGCGCGCGCCTTCCACCGCGACCATCCGCGCCTCGGCTCGCCGATCCCTTCGCTGGGCATTCGCGCACCTTACGCGGCCGCGGTGCGCGGCGCGGCGCTACCGTCCCCGCTCATGAGCACCGCCACCTCGTCCGTCGACCGCGAGCGGCTCTCGTCGTTGCTTGAGCGCGAGCGCGCCCGGCACCGCGAGTCGAATCCGGAGTCAATGCGCCGGTTCGAGGAGGCGCGCTCGTCGCTGTTCGCCGGCGTGCCGATGAGCTGGATGGCGAAGTGGGCGGGCGGTTTTCCGCTGCAGCTCGCCGGCGCGCACGGGGCGCGGATCGCCGACGTGGACGGGCACGAGTACGTGGACTTCGCGCTCGGAGACACGGGCGCGATGGCCGGCCACTCCCCGGAGCCGCTCGTGCGCGCGGTACGGGAGCGGATCGACGGCCGCGGGGGCATCACGACGATGCTCCCCACCGAGGACGCCGCCTGGGCGGGGAGCGAGCTCGCGAGGCGGTTCGGGTTGCCGATCTGGAGCTTCACGCTGTCGGCGACGGACGCGAACCGCTTCGCTCTGCGCACCTGCCGCGAGATCACGGGCCGCCCGAAGGTCCTCGTCTTCAGCTGGTGCTACCACGGCACCGTCGACGAGACGTTCGTGATCGACGATCGCGGCGTCGCGCGCTCCCGTCCCGGCAACGTCGGCCCAATGGTCGATCCGGTCGAGACGACGCGCGTCTGCGAGTTCGGCGATCTGGAGGCGGTCGAGCGCCTGCTGGCCGACGGACAGGTCGCGTGCGTCCTGACCGAGCCCGCGCTGACGAACATCGGGATCGTGCTGCCGCGCGAGGGCTTCCTCGACGGGCTGCGCGAGCTGACCCGCGCGGCCGGGACGCTGCTGATCATCGACGAGACGCACACCTTCAGCGCGGGGCCGGGAGGCTGCACCGCGGCCTGGGGGCTGGATCCGGACCTGGTGACGATCGGCAAGGCGATCGGCGGCGGGGTACCGGTCGGCGCCTACGGCATGAGCGAGCGGGTGGCGCGCGCGGCGCTGGACGCGGAGGGGGCCGACTACGAGGACACGGGCGGGATCGGCGGGACTCTGGCGGGCAACGCGCTCTCGCTGGCGGCGGTCCGCGCGACGCTCGGCGAGGTGCTGACCGACGACGCGTTCGCGGGCATGGCCGGCCTCGCCCGGCGCTTCGCCGAGGGCGTGGAGGAGGTCCTGGCGGAGAGCGGCGTCCCGTGGTCGGTCAGCCGACTGGGAGCGCGCGCCGAGTACCGGTTCGCCTCGCCGGCCCCGCGCACGGGCGGCGAGTCGGCGGCGGCGGGAGACGGAGAGTTGGACGAGTTGCTGCACCTGTACGCCCTCAACCGCGGCATCGTGATGACGCCGTTCCACAACATGGCGCTGATGTGTCCGGCCACGAGCGTGGAGGACGTCGATCTCCACACGGCGGTCTTCCGCGAGGTGGTCAGCGAGCTGACGGTGTCCGCGGCGTAACTTCCGCGTTGCTCGCGGGTTCTATCTGTACATCTGTCCAAGAGACAGGGACCCCGGAATTGCGAGCGGCCCGCCGAAGAGGCGGGCCGCTTGCGTGAGGAGAGGCTTGGGGGCGGGAGCGGGAGCGCTACGCGGCTTCGCGCAGCGCGCCGAGGCGTCCGTCGCGGGCGAGGCGGCGCAGCGCGCCCTCCTCGATCTGGCGCGCGCGCTCGGCGCTGACGCCGATCGTCCGCCCGGCCTGCGCCAGCGTCGTCGGCGCCTCGCCGGCGAGACCGAAACGCATCTCCAGCACGCGCCGCTCGGCGTCCGGCAGTTCGCGCACCGCGTCGGCGACCGCGTTCTCGCGCTCGTCGCCGGCGACGGCCTCGGCCGGTCCCGGCTCGTCGCTCGGCAGCAGGTCGCCCAGCGCGGTCTCGCCGTCGTCGCCGACGCCGAGGTCGAGGCTCGTGACCGGCTGCGCGGCCTTGCGCGCCTCCAGCACCTCGTCGATCGGGATGTCGGCGGCCTCCGCGACCTCCTCGTCGGTCGGGTCGCGGCCGAGCAGCGTGGCGAGCTCGCGCTCCGTGCGCGCGATCGTGCGCAGCCGCTGGTTCACGTGAACCGGCAGCCGGATCGTGCGCGAGGAGTTCTCGAGCCCGCGCTGGATCGCCTGGCGGATCCACAGCGTCCCGTAGGTGGAGAACTTGAAGCCCTTGCGCCAGTCGAACTTCTCGACCGCGCGGATCAGGCCCAGCATCCCCTCCTGGACGAGGTCGGTCATCGGCAGGCCGTGGCCCTGGTACTTGCGCGCCACCGAGACGACCAGGCGCAGGTTGGAGTTGATCAGCCGCTCCTTGGCTTCGAGGTCTCCGCGCTCGATCGCCTTTGCCAGCTCGACCTCCTGCTCGCGGGTGAGCAGCGGGTAGCGCCGGCTCTCCGCCAGCACGCGCGCGAGCGCGTCGCCGGCGGGGTCGTCGGCGGCGTGCGGCGCCGACGCCGCAGCGTTGGCGATGCGCTGTGAGGTCAGCTCCGCGTGGTCCTCGCGACGGCGGCGCGCACGCCTGTTCGCCACCTGGCCGGGACGGCGGGAGGCGGGGCGGCGGGTGCGCTCGCCATCGGGGCGGCGCTCGTTGTCCGGGCGCTTCTTCATGGTCTCTGGGCTTCCATCGGTTGCGAGATGGGACTAACTATACAAAAGTAAGTAATGCTCCGCAAGGGTCGCTTGCCGTTGCGGTCCCGGGCACGGGTCTGTGGCCGGCCGCACAGGCTGACGCCTCCACATAAACCGCGGCTACACGTTCGTGACCGATCCGTGTGCCCGCGGGAACGGCCTCCGGCCGCCCGGATGCCCCGTTTCGGCACGCGAACGTGCCTTCGCGGTGCGACCGGCGGACGCATCATCGCATTCTGCGATCCTGGTTGCGTGCCCGCCCCGGCCCGTCTACGCACCACGCTTGCGATGCTGCTGGTCGCCGCCGGCGGGCTGGCGGCTTGCGGCGCCGGGGAAGGGGCGGGCGGCGCGCGGGGTGGCGCTGCGGGCAGCGACGCCGCGCCCGGCGCGGGCTCGCCGGCCGTAGCGGCCGCCGCGGTGGGGCTGCGCCTCACGAGGATCGGCGACTTCAAGGCGCCCGACTACCTGACGACCGCGCCCGGCGACGCGACGCGCCTGTTCGTGGTCGAGCAGGGCGGGCGCATCAGGGTGGTGCGGCGCGGGCGCGTGCTGTCCACGCCGTTCCTCGACCTCTCCGGTCAGGTGTCGGGCGGCATGGAGCAGGGGCTGCTCTCGATGGCGTTCGCGCCCGACTACCGCCGCTCGAGGCGCTTCTACGTGGACTACACCGATCGCAACGGGAACACGCGCGTGGTCGAGTACCGCCGCAGCGCGCGCTCGGCCGACCGCGCCGACCCCCGCAGCGCGCGGCTGGTCCTGTTCCAGCGGCAGCCGGAGGCCAACCACAACGGTGGGCTCGTGCTGTTCGGCCCCGACGGGATGCTGTACGTCGGCCTCGGCGACGGGGGCGGCGCCGGCGACCAGCACGGGCCGCGCGGAAACGCGCAGGTCCTGTCGACGTGGCTCGGCAAGATCCTGCGCATCGATCCGCGCGCCGCCCGCGGGCGGGCGTACCGGATCCCCGCCGGCAACCCGTTCGCGCGGCGCCGCGGCGCGCGCCCGGAGATCTGGTCCTACGGCCTGCGCAACCCGTGGCGCTTCTCGTTCGACGCGAGGACCGGCGCGCTCACGATCGGCGACGTCGGGCAGGACAAGGTGGAGGAGGTCGACTTCTCGCCGCGCGCACGGGGGCGCGGGGTGAACTACGGGTGGCGCGTCTGGGAGGGCACCGACCGCTTCGCGCCCGGCGAGCGGGCGCCCGGCGCGACGCCGCCCGTGCTCGAGTACCGGCACAGCGAGGGCGGGGTTTGCTCGGTGACGGGCGGCTACGTGGTCCGCGACCCGCGCCTGCGCGGCTGGCAGGGCCGCTACCTGTACGGCGACTTCTGCGGCGGCAGGGTGCTTCACGCGCGGTTGCGTCCCGGCCGCCTGGCGGCGTACGCCAAGGGGGACACCGGGCTGCGCGTACCGCTGCTCACCTCCTTCGGCGTGGACGGCCGCAACCGGATCTATGCCCTGTCGCGGACCGGGCCGGTGTACCGCATCGATCCGCGCTGAGGCCGCCGCGGCGCGCGCGGGCGTACGATCGCTCGTGTGATCGAGGTTCCGCGGCATGACGTCCGCGGCATCACCGCCGCGAATCCCGGCCCCTTCACTCTCGGGGGCACGAACACCTGGATCGCCGGCCGCGACCCCGCGTGGGTGGTGGACCCGGGCCCCGCGATGCCCGCGCACCTGGAGGCGGTGGCCGCTGAGGTCCGGCGGCGCGGCGGCCTGGGCGGCATCGCACTGACCCACGACCACGCCGATCATGCGGCCGGCGTCGGCGCGCTGCGCGAGTTGCTCGGGAACGCTCCGCTGGCCGCGGCGCGCGGCACGGCGGACCTGCCGCTCGCCGACGGCGGGCGCGCCGGTCCCCTGGAGGCGCTGGCCACGCCCGGGCACGCGCCGGACCACCTCGCGTTCCTGTTCGGCTCGGCGGCGTTCAGCGGGGACGCGGTGCTCGGGACGGGCAGCGTGTTCGTCGCGCCCGGGCCCGGCGCCATGGCGTCCTATCTGGCGGGCCTCGAGCGCCTGCGCGCGCGGCGCCCGGCCGTGATCTGCCCCGGGCACGGGCCGCTCGTGAACGACGCCGACGCGAAGCTCGCGTCCTACCTCGCCCACAGGCTCGAGCGCGAGCGGAGGCTGGTGGAGGCGCTCGCCGCGGGGCTGCGGGGCACCGACGAGATGCTGGACGCCGTGTGGGACGACGCCCCGGCGCCGCTGCGCGGGGCCGCGGCAGTCACGCTCGCGGCGCATCTGGACAAGCTCGATGCCGAGGGCCGGCTCCCGCCCGGGGTCGAGCGCCCCGCCGTCGGCGCGCCCGGCGAGGTCTAGCGCGGGTCAGGGCCCTGCAGGACCCGTGGGTGGCGGCGCGGGCCCGTCCGGCGGGGCGCCCGCGGGCGGCGCGGGAAGGGTCGTCCCGGTGCCGCTGGCCTCCGGCTGAGCGGCCTGGCCGTTGCCCGGCGCGGCGGGGCTCTGGCCGGCGCCGCCCGTGCCGGTGAGCTCCGCTGGGTCGGGCGTGGCGCCCGGATCGTCGGCGGGTGCTGCCGCGCCGCCAGAGCCGTCGGCAGGCGGGACGACAGCGTCCGGCGTGGCCTGGGACTGCTCGGCGCCCGCGTCGGGGGCCACCGCCGGGGCCGGGGGCGCCTGCGCCCCGGCGCCGGCGGGCTGCTGCGCCTTCTCCGCCGACCGCGGCGCCGGAGTGAGCATGGGCAGGACGGGCAGCGCGCCGGCAGAGCCGGCGGTCGCGGCGGGCGCCGCTCGCGCGTGCTCGCGGTGCGATCCGCTCAGCGAATGGTCGACCTCGATCGCGCCGCCCGCGGTCACGGCGGCGGCGGCGATCACCGCCGCTATGTGCGACAGGCCGATCCCTCCCCCGGCGGCGGCGCCCGTCGCGGCGCCACCGCCGGTGGCGACCGCGGCGCCGCCGGCCCCGCCGCCCCCGAAGCCGGCCAGCTTCGCGGCCAGCGCGAGCGGGCCCACGGGCGCGAGCGCCGCCAGGCTGCGGCGCTTGGCCTGGAGGTCCGAGCGCCAGGCTCGGCAGGCCTCGCACCCGTGCAGGTGGCGCCGCGCGACGCCCCCTGGACGCACGCCGCGGTCGACGGCGAGCGCCAGTTCCTCGCGCATCTGGGGGCAGGCGGCGTCCCGCGCCTCGCGCGCCTGGGCGAGGCCCATGCGCGCCCGCACGAGCAGGGACTTCACGGCCGGGACGGTGACATCGAGGGCGGCCGCCAGCTCGCCGTAGGAGATCCCCTCCAGCTCGCGCATGAGCAGCGCGGAGCGCTGCTGCTCGGGCAGGCGGCGGACGTCCTCGACCAGCCGGCGCAGGCTCTCGCGGCGCTCGGCCTCGGCGATCGGGTCGGCGGCGGGCGGCCGGGCGAGCTGGAGTACCTCGGGCGGCGGCGGCGCGGGCCGGCGCAGCTCGTCCACGCAGCGGTTGTGGGCTATGCGATAGAGCCACGCGCGCAGGGTGATGGTGCGGTCGCTGGCGCGCAGCGACGCGTGCGCGCGGATGAAGACGTCCTGCAGCGCGTCCTCGGCGTCCTGGCGGCGACCGGGCAGCATCTGCCGCGTGTATGCGAGCAGCCGCTGGCTGTAGCGGTCGTGGATGACCCTGAACGCGTCGTCGTTGCCCGCGCGGAACAGGGCGACGAGCTGCTCGTCGGAGCGCAGACGCAGCAGCGCAGCCGGCACCGCGAGGCGGCGGGGCGCCAGTGCCGCTGGGGCCTGGATGGCTGAGGCTTCCACAGCGCTTCTCCTCGATGATGCTAACGCGCGAGACGGCCGAAGGTTCCGCATCCGGACTGGTGGCGGACGCGCCGCGCCGCGCGAGTACCCTCCACCGAATGGATCCCGCGGGAGGAGTCGGCATTCCGGTGGCCGTAGCGGCCGGAGTCGTGTCCTTCCTCTCGCCGTGCGTGCTGCCGCTCGTCCCCGGCTACCTCTCGGCGGTGGCCGGCGTCGCGCCCGCGGACCTGGAGCGGGCCGGGGCGCGGCGGATGCTGGGCCCGAGCCTCGCGTTCGTCGCGTCGTTCTCGGCGATCTTCATCCTGCTCGGGCTGTCGGCTACTCAGGTCGGCCGCTGGCTCCAGGACAACGAGGAGACCCTCCAGAAGATCTCCGCCGCAACGATCATCGCGCTCGGGGTCTTCTTCCTGTTGACGCCGCTGGTGCCCCGCCTGAACCGCGAGTGGCACATGGGCGGGCTGATGCAGAGGGCGGGCAAGGGCGGGCCGGTGATCGCCGGCGCCGCTTTCGCGATCGCGTGGACGCCGTGCATCGGCCCGACGCTGGGCGCGATCCTCGCCGCGGCGTCGCTCTCCCAGTCGGCGGCCCGCGGCGCTCTGCTGCTGACCGCCTACTCGGCCGGGCTGGCGATCCCCTTCCTGCTGACGGCGCTCGCGTTCGGGCGGATGACGACCGCGTTCGCCGCCGTCAAGCGCCACTACCGCGCGATCATCATGACCGGGGGCGTGATCCTGATCGCGCTCGGCGTGATGATCTGGACCGGCGAGTTCTTCAACCTGAACATCGAGGCGCAGCGCCTGCTCGACCAGCTCGGGCTCAACGTCTCCAACGACCTGTAGCGGTCGCCGGCGACGGCGGACCCCGCGCGGTCAGCCGCGCTGCTGCGAGCGCGCGAGCTCGTTCGCGAGGCGAACCGCGTCGCGCGAGCGGCGGCCCGTGATCGGCTCGGTCAGCGGCTGGAGGACCCCGCGGGCGAGCAGCACGCCCCGCACCCAGCCTGGGTAGGCCACCACGCGGGCACGGCGCTCGATGTCGTCGGCCATCGAGACCACGGCCTCGTCCAGCGGGTAGACGCGGGCCAGCGGCCCGCGGATGCCCTCCCGCGCCTTCGCCGCGGCGGGATGCGCGAACGCCTCGCTGACCATGTCGGTGTCCAGGAACGAGAAGTAGCCGCAGCCCACACGCGCGCCCGTCCCGTCGAGCTCCTGCCGCAGCGAGTCCGCGAACGCCTCCACCCCCGCCTTGGAGGCGGCGTAGGAGGCCATCATCCCGAGGTGCGCCGCGGCCGCGGCCGAGGCGATCGGCAGCACGTAGCCGCGGCGCTCGATCACGTGCGGCAGCGCCGCCCGAACCGTGCGCCACACGCCGAGCAGGTTCACCTCGATGACCCGCTCGAACAGCGCCGGGTCGATCGTCTCGACGGTCCCGACCGCCTCGATCCCCGCGTTGGCGACCACCACGTCGATTCCGCCGAGGTTCTGCACGGTGCCGGCGACGGCGCGCTCGAGCGCGGGGCCGTCGGTGACGTCCGCCTCGAACCACTTCGCCTCGCCCGGAACGGCCTCGGCGGTCTCCGCGAGGCGCTCGGGCTCGAGGCCGACCAGCGCGAGTCGCGCCCCGCGGCGGGCGAGCTCTCGCGCCAGCGACGCTCCGATCCCGCGGGCGGCGCCCGTGATGAGCACGACGCGGCCGGCGACGGGATAGGAGCGGCGGGCCATCGTCCGGCAGGCTACCGGCGCGGGCCGGAGCCTGGGTCTATGCTCCCGCGCGGCCGGCCGTGCGGGTCGGCCCCATCCGGAGCGGCGATCGCGCGACAGGGGAGACGGCAGGCGTGCCCTACTTCAAGGACGACCAGGAGGTCTACGAGTTCATCGGCGAGCTCTTCCGCGAGCTGGCCGACGACCCCGAGCTCGGCCCCAAGTTCCGCAAGGCCAACACGATCGTCCAGTACCAGTACCGCAATCCGGAGTCCCAGATCACGGTCAAGATGCTCGACGGCCAGGACGGCGAGGTCGACTGCGGCCCCACCGCGCTCGAGCCGGAGGTGGTGATGAGCATGGACGCCGACACGGCGCACCGCTTCTGGCTGGGCAAGGTCAACGTCACGGTCGCGCTCGCGCGCGGGCAGATGAAGGCAAAGGGCCCGGTCGCCAAGATCCTCAAGCTCGTGCCGCTCACCAAGCCGATCTTCCCGCGCTACAAGGCCAAGCTCGAGGCCGCCGGGCGCTCGGATCTGCTCGAGGTCTGAGCGTGGAGGCGGCCGCCGGCATCGAGGACGGCCGCCGGATGGCGGGCTTCAAGGACTTCTACCAGTTCACCGCGCCGACCCGGGTGATCGCCGGGCGCGACCTGCTCGGCAGCATCGGCTTCGAGTTCGCCAAGGAGGGGGCGCAGCGCCTGCTGGTGGTCACCGACGAGGTCATCCGCGGCACGGGGCTGGTCGATCGCGTGGCCGCCGGAGTGGCCGACGGAGGGCTGGAGGTGGCGGGCGTCTTCGACGCGGTGCCGCCCGACTCGGACTCGAAGGTCGTCGCGGCCACGGCCGACGCCGCCCGCGAGCACGAGGCCGACAGCATCCTCGCCGTCGGCGGCGGCTCGGTCATGGACACGGCCAAGGCCGCCAACGTGGTCTTCGTCAACGGCGGCGAGCCGCGCGACTGGGAGGGCTACTTCGGCCTGCCGCGGGCCGGCGACGGCATGGGGCGTCCGGAGGAGTTGGCGCCGCTCGCGTGCGTCCCGACGACCGCCGGCACCGGCTCCGAGGTCTCCTTCGCCGCGGTCATCAAGGACGCGGACGCGCACATCAAGTTCCAGATCGGCGACTTCCCCCTCTACCCGCGCCTGGCCGTCCTGGACCCCGAGGCGACGGCGACGCTGCCGCCCGCGATCGCGGCGGCGACCGGGATGGACGCGGTCACGCATGCGATCGAGGGCTACGTCTCCTCCGAGTGGAGCCCCCACGGCGACGCGTGCGCGCTGCAGGCGCTGCGGCTGATCCGAGACAACCTGCGCCGCGCGGTCGAGACCCCGGAGGACGAGGACGCACGCGGCAACATGCTGATCGCCGCGAACCTGGCGATCCAGCCGACATCCACCGGTGCGCTCGGGATCGCGCACTCGATGTCGCATCCGGCGGGCGCGCTGTACGGAGTCCCCCACGGCGTCGCGAACGCGATCAACCTGCCCTGGGTGATCGAGTTCAACGCGGCCGCCGGCGAGGACATCGCGGACCGCTACCGGACGATCAACGAGGTGCTGGGGCTCGAGGTCGGAGGCCCCGGAGCGGAGGTTGGCCAGGTGCTCGCCGGGCACGTGCGCGAGTTGCGCTCTGAGCTGGGGCTCCCGGGCAGGCTGTCCGAGGTGGGCGTGCCCGAGGCCGGGATCCCGGAGTTGGTCGAGGGAGCGATGGGCGACGGCTGTACGCTCGTCAACCCGGTCGACCCGACCGAGGAGGACTTCGCGCAGCTGTACCGCAAGGCGCTGTAGAGGGAGAGGAGCAGGACATGGCGATCGACGTCGAGCAGGGCGTTCGGGACTACCGCAACTACGTCGGCGGGGAGTGGGTGGAGGCCTCGGGCGGCGAGACCTTCGAGGTCACGAACCCGGCGACGGAGGAGGTGATCGCGCGCGTGCCGCGGATGTCACGCGAGGACGCGCAGTCCGCGATCGGGGCCGCGCGCGCGTCCTTCGACTCGGGCGAATGGTCGGAGCTGGCGCCCGACGAGCGCAGCCGGATCCTGCTGCAGGTGGTCGAGAAGTTCACCGAGCACGAGGACGAGCTCGCGGCGCTGGAGACCGCGCAGGCCGGGATGACGATCCGCGCGACCAGCACCGTGGTGATCGGCTACTGCATCAACCACTGGGACTACTTCGCGCGCAAGGCCGACCGCCAGATGCAGGAGGCGCTCGAGCCCGTCGCGTTCCCGACCCACTCCTACAACTTCGCGCTGCGCGAGCCGATCGGCGTCTGCGCGGGGATCATCCCGTGGAACTTCCCGCTGGTGATGGCCGTGTGGAAGCTCGGCCCCGCGCTCGCGATGGGCAACAGCGTCGTGCTCAAGCCGGCGTCCGACACGCCGCTCACGGCCCTGCGCCTCGCCGAGCTGATCGACGAGACCGACCTGCCCAAGGGCGTGCTCAACGTGATCACCGGCGGCGGCGCCTCGGTCGGCGAGGAGCTCGCGTCCAACGAGCTGGTCGACAAGGTCGCGTTCACGGGCTCGACGGTCGTCGGGCGGCGGATCATGCAGCTCGCGTCCTCGACGATCAAGAAGTGCACGCTGGAGCTCGGCGGCAAGTCGCCGAACATCGTCTACGAGGATGCGAACATGGAGGCCGCGGTGGACGGCGCGCTGTGGGCGACGTTCTTCCACCAGGGCCAGGTGTGCGAGTCCGGCACCCGGCTGATCCTGCCCGACTCGATCCACGACGACTTCGTCGAGGCGCTCGTGGAGCGCGCGCGGACGATCCGCATCGGCGACCCGATGGACTACGACACCGACATGGGTCCGCTGATCTCGGCGGCGCAGCTGCGCACGGTCGAGGACTACGTGCGCATCGGGCGCGAGGAGGGCGCCGAGCTGGTGCTCGGCGGGGAGCGCGAGAGCGTCGACGGCAGGGGCTTCTACTTCCAGCCGACGATCTTCACCGGCGTCGAGAACTCGATGACGATCGCCCGGGAGGAGATCTTCGGACCGGTGCTGTCGGTGATCCGGGTGCGCGATGACGAGGAGGCGATCGCGGTCGCCAACGACTCGATCTACGGCCTGGCGTCAGCCGTGTGGACCGAGGACTACGACCGCGCGCTGACGACCGCCAAGCGGCTGCGCGCCGGGACCGTGTGGATCAACGACCACCACCTGATCAACTGCGTGGCCCCGTTCGGAGGCTACAAGCAGTCCGGGATCGGGCGCGAGCTCGGGCCCTACGGCCTCGACGAGTACACCGAGCTCAAGCACGTCCACGTCGATCTCACACGCGATCCGGACGGGAAGATGTTCGGGGTGCTGCTGAGCGAGCCGCGGTCCTGACGGGGCTGGCCGCTCGTCTCGGCTAGCGCCTCACGCGCTCGTAGGCGCCCGGGTCGTCGAGGTCCTCGAGCGACCGCAACCGCGGATCCTGCGCGGCGACCTCGGGGTCCGCCAGCAGCTCCGCGGCGATGACGCGCCGCACGCGCGCGGCCGCCAGAAGCGCCCGTGCGCGGCGCTCGCCGTCTGCCAGCAGGCGCTCGGCGCCGGCCGCGAGCGAGCAGCGGTAGGCGGCGGGAAACGGAGGGAGGCGGCCGCCGGCGCAGAGCGCGGCGGCCTCCGAGCCCGGATCGGACCCGAGCGCCCGCGCCAGCGCGGCCACGACCGCCGGCGCCAGGAACGGCGCGTCGACCGTCACGGCCACCGCCACCTCGGCGCCGCGGGCGGCCGCTGCAGCGAGCCCGCCGGCGAGGCCGCGCAGTGGCCCCTCGTCGGCGACCGCGTCGTCCACGCGCGCCGCGCCGGGCGGCAGCGACGGCAGCTCCTGGCCCGCGCGGGCAACGACGATCAGGGGGCCGTCGACCCCGGCCGCGAGCCGCTCTGCCACGTGCCCGAGCAGCGTCCCCTCGCCCCATGGCAGCCAGGCCTTGTCGGAGCCCATGCGCGTCGAGCGCCCGCCGGCGAGCAGGATGCCGGCGACCGCGCTCAGCGCAGCAGGCCCGACAGGCGCGCCGACTCGACGGTCTCGTGCAGCGTCTCGCGCGCGGGGTGGCGCGGACGCCAGCGGAGCACCTTCCGGGCGCGCGAGGTGTCCATCAGCAGCGGGCTCCGCAGCGCCTCGACCCACTGCGCCTCGTTGGGGAGGAACGGGACCCGGGAGACGCCCTCCCGGACCGCGCCGACCGCGATCTCGGGCAGCGGGACGGAGTACCAGCCGAGCTCGTCGGCGAGGTCCGACAGCGTGATGCGGCCCTCACCCGCGAGGTTGTAGACGCCCGGCTCGCCCTTGCCGGCGACCGCTGCGCGCATCGCCGCCGCGACGTCGTCGTGATGCACGAGTTGGAACGGCACGCCGGGGTCGGGGATGACCGGGGCCAGTGCGGGCACCACGTCGAAGAGACCGCGCACCGCGTCCGGCAGGCGCTCGCCGATCTTGACGTAGGGGATGTTCTCGATCAGCACCAGCGCGTCCGGGCCCGCGACGATGCACGGCCGGAAGACGTAGGTGCCCGTCGTGCTCCCCTCGGTGGCGCGCGCCAGCACCTCCTCCACCGCCGCCTTCTCCTCGGAGTAGGAGTGCCCATCGCTCCCGCGTGCCGGGACGTCCTCTGTCAGCAGGTCGGGATGGTCCTCGTGAAAGCCGTACGCGGCGACCGAGGACGCGTACACGAGGCGCTGCGCGCCCGCCGCGACGGTGGCCTCGAACACGTTGCGCGAGCCCTCGACGTTCACGCGCCGGTCGGCGTCGCCGCCGCTCATGATCACGAACGCCAGGTGCACCACCACGTCGGCCCCGTGGACGAGCGAGTCGACCGCCTCCTGGTCGAGCACGTCGCCCTGGCGGTAGACGGTCTTGCTCCAGCCCTTCTCGGCGGGGTCGAACGGGCGCCGGGCCATGCCGACTATGCGTCCGACCTCCGGCGCCCGCTCGAGCGCGCTCACGAGCGGCGCGCCGATGTCGCCCGTGGGGCCGGTGACCGCGACGGTCAGGCCGTTCTTCGTCCCGGCGCCCGCCTTCGCCCGGGGCCTGGCCTTGGACTTCGCCTTCTTCGCGGGCTTGGCGGGAGCCCTGCGTTTCGGCTGGGGAGACATCAGCCGCGCCTGGCCAGCTCGCGCTTTGCGGCTCGGCGGAAGCGCATGGCCTTCGCGAGGTTCGCGCGAATCGCCCGCAGCCTCCCGGGCGGCAGCTCGAACCCGCCGATGAGGCGGTGCGGGCGAAGCGCCCAGCCGCCGCTCTCCTGGACCAGGTCGCCGCGCACCTGGAAGTTCCGCTGCCACGTGAAGTCGTGCGCGTGCGCGTGCGCGGTGAGGCAGGCGAGCCCCGGCTCCAGCGGCAGGTCGCCGAGCTCGCCGCCGAGGCGCACGAGGCCGGCCGCGCGGTCGGTGTCCACGGGCACGCGCACCGAGAACGGGAAGCCGTCCGGCCCGACGAACGTCAGCACCGCGCTTGCGTAGCGCGCGCCCATCTCGTCGACGCGCCCGTCCCATCGGAACGCGCCGCCGTCCGGGGCGGTGTGCTCCTGCTCGGGCTCCTCCGAGTGGCCTGAGCGGACCTCCTCCATGTGGGCGTCGAAGAGCTCCGGCTCCTCCCCGAGCCGGCCCGATCGCCAGACCCAGATCCGCTCGGGGTTGACGTGCACGTAGAGCCGCGCGAAGTACCACAGGAACGAGCGCCGCAGCGGCTTGGGCGGCAGCATCTTCACGGTGGCGGGCAGCTTCTCGGCCGACTCCCGCTCGTAGCGCTCGCGGTTGGCGTCCAGGTCGGCGTCGTCCACGCGAGCCGTCCCCTGCACGAGCACCATCGGCGCGTCGTCGAGGCCGCTGCCGGTCGGATCCGAGAACAGCATCGCGACGCGGGGGTTCGCGCGCGCGTCGTTGGCCTTCTTCGGGTAGCCGAGACCCGTGGTCACGTCGAGGCACGGATTCCCCGGCCGGTAGTACGGCGTGACCGGCCAGGTGATCGGCTGCCCGCGCGAGTCGACCGTCGTGAACTCCGTGGTGATGAAGCGATCGAAGACCGACTGCACGTCCACCGGGAGCGAGGCCGTCACGGAGCCAACTATAGTCGCGCGCGTGCTCTCGGTCGTGGCCACCGAGGAGGCCAGCGCGGCCATCCGCGACGCACGCGGGCGCCGTCCGGGGGGGCTCGCCCTGGTGATCGGGAACGGCTGCTGCGACTCGACCGCCCCGTTCCTGTTCGAGGCCTACGTGGCCGGGCCCGGGGAGGTCCGTGTCGGGGAGTTGGAGGGGGTGCCGGTGCTTCTGGATCGCGGGCTGCTCGACCTGTTCGCCGGCCGCGAGGTCGTGATCGACGTGACGCCCGATCCGGGCGGCGATTCCTTCTCCTGCGAGACCGAGCTGGGTGTCCGGCTGACCCTGCAGCGACTGCCCGTGCCGGCGCCTCAGTCCTCGTAGCCGGGCTCGCCCGGGAGCAGGACACGGGCGACCTCGCCCTCCAGCACCACGCGTGGCTCGACCGGCGCGACCTCGCGTCCGCGCGCGTGCGCGAGCAGCGCCTCGGCGGAGACGAAGCCCGAGAGCTGCTCGAGGTGCTTGATCGTCGGGAAGACGAGCAGCAACTCGTCGCGGCCGTAGGCCTCGAGCGCCGAAGCGGGGCTCTCCCAGCGCAGGTCCACGCATTCCGCTCCGTCCACCCGGGGAGCCGCGCCGGCCGGCAGGGGGGCGAGGAAGAACCACGTGTCGAAGCGGATCTTCACCGCGGCCGGCGTTATCCAGCGGGAGTAGGGCACGAGCTCGGACCCGGACGGCAGCGCGACTCCGGCCTCCTCGGCCGTCTCCCGCAGGGCTGCGCTTCGCAGGCCCGCCTGGCCACCCCCGTCGTCGGGATCCACGGCGCCACCGGGGAACACCCACGCGCCGCCCATGAACCGCTGCGCCGGATTGCGCTGCACGAGGAGCACCTCGAGCGCCGAGTCGCCGCCGCGCAGCAGGATCACGGTCGCGGCGGGCCGCGGGACGCTGGCCTCGCCTTCGTTCAGCTCCTCTCCGGGCCCCGGCCGGTCGACCTCCATCGCCCGCTCACCCTATCTGCCGGCCCCGCCGCCTCGGGCCGCGTACCCTTCTCGGCATGAGCATCGGCACGAAGACCGCCCAGCGCTGGATCTGCGAGTCCTGCGGCTTCATCTACGACCCCGACGAGGGCGATCCCGACGGTGGGATCCCGCCGGGCACGGCCTTCGAGGACATCCCGGAGACCTGGTTCTGCCCGGTCTGCGGGGCGCGCAAACGCGACTTCGTGGCCTACGAGGACTGACCCGGGCGCCCGGCCGCCGGGAGCGCGCGCCGGACCGCAACTCCGTCCCGCGAGGCGTGTTCTCGTGGTGGGCCGGCCTACCGCGCACCTACGACCCCGGTTCGGGGGCCGGCCCGAACACTTCGCCGCGCTCGGCGCGCGCCCGCCGCGGGCGCGGTTCAGGCCGCCGCGGCCAGCGGCGCGGCGGCCGTCCCGGTCACCTCGGCGATCGAGGCGGCGACGATCTCGACCAGGCGCTCCAGCTCGGTTTCGGCGATCGACAGCGGCGGCATCAGCACCACGACGTCGCCGAGCGGGCGAATGATCGCGCCGCGCGCGCGTGCGGCGAGCGTCACCCGGTGCCCGGCGCGCTCACCAGCGACCTCGATCCCGACCATGAACCCCCGGCGACGGACCTCGGCGACCGCGGGAAGGGGCGCCACGTGGGTGTCGAGCAGGGTGCGCAGCAGCGAGATCTTGGGCTGCAGGCGCGCGAGCGTGTCCTCTTCGGCGAAGGTCCGAAGGGTCGCGACGGCGGCCGCGCAGGCGAGCGGGTTCCCGGTGTAGGTGTGGCCGTGGAAGAACGTGCGGCCCTCGGAGGGCTCGCCGAGGAAGCCCTCGTAGATCCGCTCGGTGGTCAGCGTCGCGGCGAGCGGGAGATAGCCGCCCGTGAGTCCCTTCGCGACGCACATGATGTCCGGGGTGACGCGCTCGTGCTCGCAGGCGAACATGCGCCCGGTGCGGCCGAAGCCGGTGGCGACCTCGTCGGCGATCAGCGGCACGCCGTGGCGGTCGCACAACTCGCGGACGCGGCGCAGGTAGCCCCGCGGCTGGAGCCGCATCCCCGCCGCGCCCTGGACGAGCGGCTCGACCACCACCGCGCACGTCCGGTCGCCGTGGCGCGCGAGAACCTCCTCGAGATGGGCCGCATCGCCGGGCCGCGCTCGCCACGTGTCGAACAGCAGCGGGCGGTAGGCGGCGTGGAACGTGTCGATCCCGCCGACCGAGACCGATCCGAGGGTGTCGCCGTGGTAGGCGTTCTCGAGGCACACGAAGCCCGTGCGCCGCTCCTCGCCGGCCTGGCGCCACCACTGGAAGGCCATCTTGAGCGCGATCTCGACGGCCGCCGACCCGCTGTCCGAGTAGAACACGCGGGCCAGGCCCGGCGGGGCGACGGCAAGCAGCCGCTGCGCGAGCTCGATGCCGGGCTCGTGCGTGAGGCCCAGCATCGTGGAGTGGGCCACGCGGTCGAGCTGCTCGCGGATCGCCGCGTCGATCACCGGGTGACGGTGGCCGTGGACGTTGCACCAGAGCGAGGAGACGCCGTCGATGTAGGCGTTGCCGTCGGTGTCGTAGAGCGTCGTGGCCTCGGCGCGCTCGACGACCAGCGGCGGCTCCTCGCGCTCCCAGTCGCGCTGCTGGGTGAACGGATGCCAGAGCACGTCGCGGTCGAGCTGCGCGAGGTCCGCGGTCCCCATCGTGGCGCACCGTAGAGCGGCGGCCGGTCGGATCCGCTGCTCTAACCTCGGCCGCCCGTGACCGCGCGCCGCGCCTTCCCGCCGATCCCGCTCGTGATCTTCGTCGTCGGCGCCGCCAGCCTCGGCGTGGAGATCGCGGCCGCGCGCCTGCTGGCGCCCTACTTCGGCGCCTCGACGGTCATTTGGGCGAACACGATCGCGGTGGTGCTGGTCTCGCTCTCGGCCGGCTACTGGCTCGGCGGGCGCCTCGCCGACCGCCGACCGGAGATGAGCGGGCTGTGCCGGGTCGTGCTCGCCGCCGGCGGGCTGCTCGCGCTCGTGCCGTTCGTCGCGCGGCCGTTCCTCGACCTCGCGGTCGGCGCCCTGGACTCGATCTCCGCGGGCGCGTTCGCCGGGTCGCTGCTCGCGGTCCTGTTGCTGGTCGCGCTGCCCGTGCTGCTGCTCGGCGCGGCCTCGCCCTACGCGGTGCGGCTGTCGGTGGCGAGCGTCGAGGAGAGCGGGCGCGTCGCGGGGCGCCTCTACGCGATCGGGACCGTGGGCTCGCTCACCGGGGTGTTCCTGTCGGCGCTCCTGCTCGTGCCCCTGATCGGGACCCAGCGCACGTTCCTCGTCTTCGCCGCCGCGCTAGCGCTCACCGGCGCCCTCGGGCTGGGCCGGCGCTGGGCGCTCGCTCCGGTCGCGGTCGCGGCGCTGCTTCTCGCACCGCCCGGCGGCGTCAAGGCGGCGAGCGGCAGCGAGCGCGTCCTTCAGGAGAGCGAGACCCCCTACCAGTACGCGCGGGTGCTGGAGCGCGCGGACGGCGAGCGCCGCCTGGAGCTCAACGAGGGCGTCGCCGTGCACTCGGTCTACAGGCCGGGGCGGTGGCTGACAGGCGGCTACTGGGACGACTTCCTGGTCCTGCCCGCGGCCGCCGACGGCCGGCCGCCGCGCAGGCTGGCGATCCTCGGGAACGCCGCCGGCACGACCGCCCGCGCCTACGGCCACTACCTGCCCGCAACCGCGATCGACGCGGTCGAGATCGACGGTGAGCTGACCCGGATCGGCCGCCGCTGGTTCGATCTGCGCGCTCCGCGGCTGCGCACCCACACGGCCGACGCGCGTGCGTTCCTTCGCGCCGCTCGGGGCCGTTTCGACGCGATCTTCGTGGACGCCTACCGCCAGCCCTACATCCCGTTCCATCTCGCCACGCGCGAGTTCTTCCGGCTCTGCCGGGAACGGCTCGCGCCCGGCGGCTCGATCGTGGTCAACATCGGCGAGCCGCGCGGGACCGACCGCCTCGAGCGCGTCGTTGCCGCGACGCTGCGCGCGGAACTGGGCACCGTCCTGCGCGACCCGGTGGACGCCACCAACACGCTGCTGCTCGCCGGCCCCGGGCCGGCCTCCGCGGCGCGGCTGACCGGGGCCGTGTCTCGCTTTCCCCGAGCCCTGCGCCCGCTCGCCTTCGCGGTGGCCGCGCGGCTGGGGCCGGCGCTGCCGGGCGGCGCGGTCTACACGGACGACGTTGCGCCGGTCGAGTGGCTGACCGACACCTCGATCGTGCGCTACGCGGCCGAGGGCCGGGCGCGGCGCTGACGGGGTGGCGGGCGGCCGTAGCCGAGCGTCTCCAGGACCACCAGGCCGGCGAGCACGAGGTTCACCGCGGCGAGCGTCGCGAGCGCCGGCGCGACCAGCCCGAGCGGGGTCACGAGCACGACCGCGACCACGCCGCCGGCCCGCAGCCCGCTCGAGCGCCCGGTCATGCGCCAGCGGAACGCCAGGTGGCCGACCAGGTAGAGCGCCGGTCCGGCGATCGCGACCGCGAGGCTCGCGCCGTGCAGCGCATGATCGGGATGCGCGATCACGACCTCGTCGGCGACGGCCGTGGCGACGATGCCCGCGATCAGCAGGATGTGGATGTAGGTGAACGCGTCGCGCCCGGCGCGACCCGTTTCGGCGATCACCCGCAGCCGTCGGCTCGAGCTGCTCGCTACGTAGTCGAAGTAGAGCCACCACAGCGCGGCGCTGCCCGCGAACGCGACGGCGATCGAGACCGCGGTCGCGAGGTCGAGGTCGAGCTTCGACGCGGTCGCGCCCGTGACGACGATCGACTCGCCCAGCGCGATGATGATGAAGAGCTGGAAGCGCTCGGCGAAGAGCCCGCCCTCGATCACCCACTCGCTGAACTCGGACCGCCCCAGGCCGGGGGTCCGGTAGCGCAGCGCCGGCCCGGCGTAGTCGACGGCCAGCGCCACGACCCAGATCGGCACGCGCCAGCGCTCGGGCGCAAGCGCCCCCGCGATCCAGAGCGCTCCGGCGCCCAGGCCCCATGCCAGGATGCGCTGGAAGCCCGCGTGGAGGGGATCGCCGTGCGCGGTGGCCCACACCACGAAGCAGTTGCGCACGGCCTGCAGCGCGACGTAGGAGCCGGCGAACAGCAGCGCGCGGTCGCCGAACGCCTGCGGGATCGCGATCGACATCCCGAGGCTGGCGAGCATCACGACGATCAGCACGAGCCGCACCGGGATCGCATCCGGGTCGAACCAGTTGGTCATCCACGTCGTGTACCCCCACGCCCACCAGACCACGAGCAGCAGCAACAGGGTCTTGGCGGCCCCGCCGGCGTCCAGGTGCCCGAGCAGGAACTGCGAGAGCTGGGTGATCGCGAAGACATAGACGAGGTCGAAGAAGAGCTCGAGGTTCGTGACCCGCAACTCCTCCTCGCCGCTTCGCCGCAGACCCGCGCGCGGCACCGCTACAGCTCCGGTGCGAGCTCGTCGAGTGGCAGGCTCGCCGCCGCGGCGGCCATCGCGCGCGGCTCGCCGCGCGCGATCCGCGGCAGCGCGTGCACGGCGACGGCGCCGAGTGCGGCGATCGTGTGGCGGTTCGACCGTTCGACCGCGCCGGCGCGCGCCGGCCAGGGGGTCAGCACGACCCCCGCGACGCGCAGGCCCGCTCCCCGTGCGGCCTCGAGCGTCAGCAGTGTGTGCGAGATCGTCCCGAGGCCGGGCCGCGCGGCCACGACCAGCGGCAGGCCGAGCTCGAGCGCCAGGTCGCGGACGAGATACCCGGGCGTCAGGGGCGCCAGCAGCCCGCCGGTGCCCTCGACCACCAGCGCGTCGGCCCCGGATCCGGCCTCGAGCGTGCTCGAGGCCAGACGCGCCGGCTCCAGCGGGGCGCCGGCAAGCTCGGCGGCGAGGTGCGGCGAGACCGGCGGGCCGAACCGGACGGGCGCGACCTCGCCGGACGAGCGCGTGCCGCCCGCGGCAGCGGCGAGCAGCACGTCGTCGCGCGGCCAGTCGGGGTCCGGCTCCTCGTCGGTCCCGGTGAGGACCGGCTTGGACGCGGCGACGCGCAGTCCCGCGGCCGCGAGACCGGCGAGCAGCGCGGCCGCCACCACCGTCTTGCCGGCGCCGGTGTCCGTCCCGGTGACGAAGCAGCCCCGCAACCGCTACGCCGCGCGCGGGACGGGCTCCGGCTCGTTCTCGACGTCGAACGGACGCGTGCGGGCCGCGCGCGGGACCGGAGGCTCGCCGGCCATGACGACGGGCGCGGCGGCCTCCCGGGAGCCGCCGCCCACCGGCGCCGGCGCCGTGACCGGAGGCGGCGAGAAGCCCGCCGCCTGGGCAGCCCGCGCGAGCGACCGCGCGGCTCCGCGCAACTCGGCCTGCGTGTGCGACGCCATCACCGCGAGCCGCAGCCGGGAGGTTCCCGCGGGGACGGTCGGCGGGCGGATCGCCTGTGCGAACACCCCGCGCTCGAGCGCCGCTTCGCAGAGCCGCATCGCGGCGCCCGCGTCGCCGACGACAAGCGGGACGATCGGGGTGCGCGAGCCGCCGGCCGGGAGGCCCTCGCGGGCCAGCTCATCGCGCAGCGTCGCGGCGTTGCGTTCCAGGCGACGCACGCGCTGCGGCTCTCGCTCGAGCAGCTCGAGGGCGGCCAGCGCACCCGCCACCGCGGGCGGCGAGGGGCCCGTGGAGAAGATCAGCGTGCGCGCGGCGTTGACGAGCCAGCGCGCCATCGCGGGCCCGCAGCAGGCGTAGGCGCCGTAGGAGCCGAGCGCCTTCCCGAGCGTCCCGATCACGACGTCGACCTCGTCCTCCAGCCCGGCCTCGGCGACGGCGCCCCGCCCGCCCGGCCCCAGGCAGCCCGTGCCGTGCGCCTCGTCCACCACCACGCGCGCCCCGTGACGGCGCGCGAGCTCGACGATCGCCCCGAGGGGAGCGACGTCGCCGTCCATCGAGAAGACGGAGTCGGTGACGATCAGCGCGCCGCGGCCGTCGGCCTTCTCGAGGCCCCAGGCCAGATGCTCGGCGTCGGCGTGGTCGTAGACGAACGTCTCCGCCCGCGCCAGGCGGCAGCCGTCGATCAGCGAGGCGTGGTTGAGCGCGTCGGAGAACACCACGTCGCCCGCGCCCGCGAGCGCAGCGACGACGCCGGTGTTCGCGAGATAGCCGGAGCCGAACAGCAGCACGGACGGCGATCCCTTGAAGTCGGCCAGCCGCTCCTCCAGGCGCCGGTGGATCGTCATGTTCCCGGACACCAGGCGCGAGGCCCCGGCGCCGACGCCCCAGCGCATCGCCGCCTCGGCGGCGGCCTCGCGGACGCGCGGATGATCGGCGAGCCCGAGATAGTTGTTCGAGCACAGCAGCAGCACGGGCTTGCCGTCGAGCACCACTCGCGGGCCCTGCGGCCCGCTGACCAGTCGCATCCGGCGGTGGAGCCCGAGCTCCCGCAGCTCGGCGAGCCGGTCCTCGACCTCGATCACGATCGCGCCCCGCCTGCGGGGTCCGCCACCGCGCGCTCGCGTGTCACGCGGCCCGCGCCGGTGTTCGGAGCGCCGTCGGGTCGCCGGGGGACGGATCGCTTGCGCCGGAAGCGCAGCTGGGTCGAGGGGTCCCAGAGCCTGACCTCGAGCTGCGCCGTGGCCGGCCCTGCGCCGGCCACGTGCTCGGCGACGACGTCCGGTGTCTCGCCGTCCAGCCAGCCGCTGCGGTTGTCGGGGCGCGGCCGGCTGCCGTTGTCGGGCTGGCGTGCGACGTTCAGGCCGAGCTCGGAGAACATCGCGCGGTCCTGCTCCGGCGTGTTGCCGAGCGTCGTCAGGAAGTTGCCCATCATCACGCCGTTGACGCCCGCCCTGACCGCCAGCGCCTGGAGGTCGCCGAGGTTCTCGACGCGGCCCCCGCACAGGCGGAACAGCGCCGCGGGCAGGATCAGGCGGAAGATCGCGATCCACTTCACGGCCTCCCACGGGTCCATGTAGTCGCGATCGCCGAACTTCGTCCCGGGCCGCGGGTTCAGCAGGTTGATCGGAACGCTCGTCGGATCGACCGCGGCGAGCTCGAACGCCATCTCGACGCGCTGCTCGCGCGTCTCGCCGAGGTTGAGGATGCCGCCGACGCACGTCTCGAGGCCCGCCTCGCGCACGGCGTCGATCGTGCGCAGGCGACCCTCGTAGCGAACGGTCGTCGAGACCTCCGGGTAGTAGCTCTCGGCCGTCTCGACGTTGTGGTGCACCCGCTGCACGCCCGCCTCCTTGAGCGCGCGGGCGCGGGCTTCCGAGAGATGGCCGATCGAGACGCAGCGCTTGAGGCTCGTGCGCTCCGCGACGAGCCGCGCACCCTCGAGGACCCGCTCGAAGTCGCGCTTGGAGAGGCCCTGGCCCTGCGTGACCATGCAGAAACGGTGCGCGCCGGCGGCCTCGGCGGCGCGCGCGTGCTCGAGGATCTGCTCCGGCTCCATCATCGCGTGCATCGGCGTGTCCGCCTCGGCGTAGCGCGACTGCGCGCAGAAGCCGCAGTCCTCGGCGCAGCCCCCGGACTTCGCGCTCACCAGGGAGCACATGTCGGTCGAGTCGCCGAAGCGCTCGACGCGCGCCCGCCACGCGCGCTCCACCAGGGCTTCGATCTCGGCCGGGTCCTCGAGTGCCCCGAGGCGCAACGCTTCCTCGCGGGTGATCAGCGGCGGCATGGCGGGCGGCAACCTCCCTGTCGATTGGGCCGGAAAGTAGGGACCGCTCCGGACGTCACGGATCGCTCTCCGCCCGGATACGCTGCGGGCGATGGAACAGTGGTCCGCGAGCTACCGCGGGGAGCTCCGCCCCGGCGAGACCGAGCTCGAGCGGGTCGACCGCAACCTGGGCGAGATGCTGCAGGAGATCCGCGTCGCGCAGGCCGGCGTACAGATCCTGTTCGCGTTCCTGCTCGCGCTGCCGTTCAGCACGCGCTGGGGGCAGATCGACGAGCTCCAGCGGAACCTCTACTACGCCGCGCTGCTCTTGTCCGCCCTCTCGGCGGCCTTCCTGATCGCGCCGACGGCGTATCACCGCATCGTCTTCCGCCACCACGACAAGGTCCAGCTCGTGGTGACGTCGAACCGGCTCGCGATCGCGGGACTCGTGTGCCTGTCCTGCGCGATGATCGTGATCGTCGTCTTCGTCACCGACGTGCTGTTCAAAGCGCCTATGCCGGTCGTGGTCGCCGCCGGCGGCGTGCTGCTGTTCGGCACGCTGTGGTTCGCGATGCCGCTGCACCGGCGCTGGAAGCAGAATCGCCGCATCCCCCGGCGAACGGACGCGGGCGGGGACGGCGAGGAGTGAGCGCGCTCGAGCGCCTGGAGGCGGTCGCCCGCGGGGCCGACCCCGCGGGGCTCGAGGACGAGGACAGGGCACGGCTCGCGGCCGGACGCGCGACCGTCGAGGCGATCGTGGCCGGCCCGGAGCCGGTCTACGGGGTGACGACCGGCTTCGGCCAGCTCGCCGACGTCCGGATCGCGCCGGCCGACGCGGAGGCGCTGCAGCTCAACCTCGTCCGCTCGCACGCCGTCGGCTCCGGCGCGCCGCTCCCGGAGGAGGTGGTGCGCGGGATGATCGACCTGCTCGCATCCTCCCTCGCGCGCGGCCACTCGGGCGTTAGGGCCGAGCTGGTGGAGCTCCTGCTGGGGCTGCTGGAGCGCGGCGTGGTGCCGGTGGTGCCGAGCAAGGGCTCGGTCGGCTCCTCCGGCGACCTGGCACCGCTCGCGCATCTCGCGCTGGTCGTCGTCGGCGAGGGGGAGGCGGTGCACGGCGGCGAGCGGCTGGCCGGCGCCGAGGCGCTGCGCCGCGCCGGCCTGGAGCCGTTGCGCCTGGTCGCGAAGGAGGGCCTGGCGCTGATCAACGGGACGCACCTGATGGCGGCGGCGGGCGGGCTCGCGATCCGCGACTCCGAGCGCCTGCTGGAGGCTGCGATCGTCGCCTGCGCGCTCTCGCTCGAGGCGTTCAAGGGCTCGACGGCCCCGTTCGACGCGCGCCTGCACGAGCTCCGCGCCCAGCCCGGGCCGGCACGCGTCGCCGAGCGGCTGCGCGCGCTGCTCGCGGGCAGCGACGTGGTCGCGAGCCACGCCGATTGCGGCCGCGTGCAGGATCCCTACACGCTGCGCTGCGCGCCCCAGGTGATCGGCGCCGTCGACGACGCACTGGCCTACGCGCGCACGGCGCTCGAGCGCGAGCTCCGGGCGGTGACCGACAACCCGCTCGTGTTCCCCGAGGACGGCGCGGTGCTCTCGGGCGGCAACTTCCACGGCCAGCCGCTCTCGCTGCCGCTGGACCACCTCGCGCTCGCGATGTGCGAGCTCCAGTCCTTCAGCGAGCGGCGGACCTACGCCCTGCTCTCGCCGAGCTACGCGGGGCTGCCGCCGTTCCTGTCGCCGCGCCCGGGGCTCGGGTCCGGCCTGATGATCGCCCAGTACGCCGCGGCGGCGCTCGTCGGCGAGAGCCAGGTGCTCTCGCACCCGGCGGGCGCCGGCTCGATCCCGACCTCGGCCGGCCAGGAGGACTTCAACTCGATGGGCGCGCTGGCCGCGCTCAAGGCGCGCACGGTGGTCGAGAACGCCTCGCAGGTGATCGCCACGGAGCTGGTCTGCGCCTGCCAGGGGCTCGAGTTCCACCGCCCGCTGCGCACGACCCCAGCGCTCGAGCGCGCGGTCGAGCGGGTGCGGGGAATCGTCCCGCGCGTCGAGCAGGACCGCTCGCTCGCCGCCGAGCTGGCGCGGCTAGCGGGTGCGCTGCGGACGGGCGATCTGGTCCTGGCCGGGTAGGCTCGGCGGTCATGGGCGCGGGGCAATCGATGCGCTGCCGGGGCTGGGTGCAGGAGGCCGCGCTGCGGATGCTCGAGAACAACCTGCACCCCGACGTCGCCGAGCGCCCGGACGAGCTGATCGTCTACGGAGGGATCGGAAAGGCCGCGCGCGACCGCCGCAGCTACGAGGCGATCGTGCGCGAGCTGCGCCGGCTCGGCGACGAGGAGACGCTGCTCGTGCAGTCCGGCAGGCCGGTCGCGGTCTTCGAGACGCACGCCGACGCGCCGCGCGTGCTGATCGCGAACTCGAACCTCGTCCCCGAGTGGGCGACCTGGGAGCACTTCCGCGAGCTCGACGCCGCGGGCCTGATGATGTACGGGCAGATGACGGCCGGCTCCTGGATCTACATCGGGAGCCAGGGGATCCTTCAGGGCACCTACGAGACCTTCGCAGCGCTGGCGCGCAAGCGCTTCGGCGGGGATCTCGCCGGCCGGCTCGTGGTGACCGCCGGGCTGGGCGGCATGGGAGGGGCGCAGCCGCTCGCGATCACGATGTGCGGCGGCGCCGCGCTGTGCGTCGAGGTCGACCTGCGCCGGATCGAGCGCCGCATCGAGACCGGCTATCTCGACGAGCGCGCCGCCGACCTGGACGACGCGCTGCGGCGCCTCGAGGCGGCGCGCGCCGAGCGCAGGGCGCTGTCGATCGGCCTGCTCGGCAACGCCGCCGAGGTGCTGCCGGAACTCGTCGGCCGGGGCGTCGGCATCGACGTGGTCACCGATCAGACGAGCGCGCACGATCCGCTCAACGGCTACGTCCCCGCCGGCCTGACCGTCGAGCAGGCCGATGCGCTGCGCGCGAGCGATCCGGACTCCTACCTGCGGCGCGTGGGCGAGAGCGTGCTCGCGCACGTGGCGGCGATCCGCGCCGCGGCCGAGGCGGGCGCCGAGGCGTTCGACTACGGCAACGCGCTGCGCGGCCTCGCTCGGGCGCACGGCGACGAGCAGGCGTTCAGCTACCCCGGTTTCGTCCCTGCCTACATCCGGCCGCTGTTCTGCGAGGGCAAGGGGCCGTTCCGCTGGGTCGCGCTGTCGGGGGACCCCGCGGACATCCGCGCGACCGACGACGCGATCCTCGACCTCTTCGGCGAGCAGGAGCACATCGCGCGCTGGATCGCGCTCGCCCGCGAGCACGTGCACTTCCAGGGCCTTCCCGCGCGGATCTGCTGGCTCGGCTACGGCGAGCGGGACCGCGCCGGGCTGCGCTTCAACGAGATGGTCGCCTCGGGCGAGCTGTCGGCGCCGATCGTGATCGGCCGCGACCACCTGGACGCGGGCTCCGTGGCCTCGCCGGAGCGCGAGACCGAGGCCATGCGCGACGGTTCGGACGCGGTCGCGGACTGGCCGCTGCTCAACGCGCTCCTGAACACGGCGTGCGGCGCGAGTTGGGTGTCGATCCACCACGGCGGGGGGGTCGGCATGGGCAAGTCGATCCACGCCGGCCAGGTGATCGTGGCCGACGGCACCGGCGCCGCGGCCGCGCGCCTGCGCCGCACGCTGCGGGCGGACCCGGGCATGGGCGTCGTCCGGCACGCCGACGCCGGCTACGCGGAGGCGATCTCCACGGCGCGCGAGCGCGACGTGCGGATGCCGATGCTGGACCCGGCGGGCCCGGAAGCGTGACCGGCCCGGCGCCGGGCGGAGCCTGCCTGCGCGACGCGCTCCAGATCCTGCGCCCGCCCGCCGACGGGCTTCCCTACCTGCGTCACGACCGCGCCGGCGAGCTGCGTCTGGACGGCGGCTCGGTCGCCGTGCGCGGTGAGACGATCGCGGCCTTCGAGCGCGACGACGAGGCGCCGCTTGCGATCGACGCCTCCGGCTGCGCGGTGATCCCGGGGCTTCTCGACGCCCACACCCACCTGCCGTTCGCGGGCTGGCGCGCGGAGGAGTACGCGCAGAAGGTGGCCGGACTGGGCTACGAGGAGATCGCGCGCGGTGGCGGCGGGATCGCGTCCTCGGCGCGCGCGCTCGCGCGCGCGAGCGACGCCGAGGTGCTCGCACAGGCCGGCGGGCTCGCGGGCGAGATGCTCGCGCACGGCACCACGGCGCTGGAGACCAAGAGCGGCTACGGGCTCTCGCCCGAGGCCGAGCTGCGCGCGCTGCGGCTCGCCGACGAGCTGGGGAGCGGCCTGTCGCAGACGACCACGTCGACGGCCCTGCTCGCGCATGCCGTGCCGGACGGGTACGACGGCGACGCGTGGATGGACGAGGTCGAGCGGATGCTCCCGGCCGTGCGGGAGGGGACCCGGGCGAGCGCGCTCGACATATACGTCGAGTCGGTCGCGTTCGACAACCGCCACCTGGCGAGGATGGGGCGGCTGGCCTCCTCCGCCGGGCTGGCGCTGCGCTGCCAC
Source organism: Solirubrobacteraceae bacterium (assembly GCA_046330255.1). Lineage (GTDB taxonomy): Bacteria > Actinomycetota > Thermoleophilia > Solirubrobacterales > Solirubrobacteraceae > JBBSBL01. Next base: position 613,656 of record JAXLTC010000002.1, on the reverse strand, counting down.
GTGGAGCAGTTCGCGACGCACCGCTCCGTACCGGTCGCGCTCGAGGCGGGCGCGCGCTCGGTCGACCACCTCGCGTGCCTGCACCCCGACGACATCGCACCGCTCGCCGCCGCGGAGTGCGCGGCCGTGCTGCTGCCCGGCGCGGAGCTGATGGCGGACGAGCAGGTGGCGCCCGGACGCGAGCTCGCCGATGCGGGGGCGATCGCCGTGCTCGCGACCGACGCGAACCCGGGCACCTCGCCCGTCGTCTCGCTGCCGCTGATCATCGGGCTCGCCGTGCGCCGCTATCGCTGGACGGCCCGCGAGGCGCTGCTGGCGGCGACGCTCAATGCTGCTTGGACGCTCGGCCTCTCCGACACGCTCGGGTCGATCGAGGTCGGCAAGCGCGCCGACCTGGTGCTGCTCGACGGCCCGCTGGAGCACCTCCCGTACCGGTTCGGCCGCAACCCGGTGGCCGCGTGCCTGGTGGCGGGACGGCTCGTCCACGTGCGCCCGGACGCGGCCTGGCGCGTGGAGGAGCGGCGGTGATCGCCGCCGCCGACCTGGAGCGCCGCCTTGAGGGCCTGCGCTCGGTCGGGGCCCGCGAGGGGGGCGCGTTCCGGCTTGCGTGGACCCCGGAGGACGCGGCCGCCGGCGAGTGGTTCGCAGCGCAGGCGCAGGAGTCGGGGCTGGCCGTCGAGCGGGACCCGGCCGGCAACCTCTGGGCGCTGCCGGACTCGCCCCCGCCATGGTGGGGGGTCGGCTCGCACCTCGACAGCGTGCGCGGCGGCGGCCGCTACGACGGCGCGCTCGGCGTCGTGGCGGCGTTCGAGGTGGCCGCGCGCTGCACCGACCCGATCGCCGTGATCGCGTTCGCGGACGAGGAGGGCGCGCGCTTCAACACCCCGACGTTCGGCAGCCGCGCGCTCGCGGGCCGCCTGGACGTCGGTGACGCGCTCGCGCGCCGCGACGACGACGGCGTCTCGCTCGCCGAGGCGATGGAGCGCGCGGGCGTGGACCCGGCCGGGCTCGCGCGGGCGCCCGAGCGGCTGTCGGCGCTGCGCGGCTTCCTCGAGCTGCACATCGACCAGGGTCGTGAGCTGGCGCGCGCGGGGGCTCCGGCCGGCGTGGCGCGCTCGCTCGCCTCGCGGCTGCGCCTGCGCGCGGAGCTCCGCGGGCGCGCCGACCACGCCGGGACCACCCCGCCGCAAGAGCGCCGTGACGCGCTGGCCGCCGCCGCGCGGCTGATCGTGCGCGCCGGCGAGTTGGGCGCCGATCCCGGCCTGCACGTGACGACGGCGCGAATCGCCTGCGAGCCCAACGCGGCGACCACGATCCCCGCGCGCGTGTCGCTGTGGATCGACGCCCGCTCGCCGCGCGCCGAGCAGGTCGTGGCGTGGCGCGAGCGCCTCGAGGCGGCGGCGGGCGAGATCGCGCAGGCGGGCGGCGTCGAGCTGGAGCTGCGCACGGAGGCGGGCAGCGAGGGCGTGGAGTTCGATCGCGCGGTGCGCGCGGCGCTGGGCGGCGCCTGCGCGTCACTGGGGATCCCCGCCCCCGAGATGGTCTCCTACGCCGGCCACGATGCGGGCGTGCTCGCCGAGCGCCTGCCCGCGGGGATGCTGTTCGTGCGCAACGAGACGGGAGTCAGCCACTCGCCGCTGGAGGACGTCGAGATGGCGGACGCCGCGTTCGCGGCCGAGGCGCTGCTGCGCGCGCTGGCGGAGCTGGCGTGAGCCCCCGTGCGGCGCGGATCCCGGCGATGGTCAACGCGCACTCGCACGCGTTCCAGCGCGACCTGCGCGGCGCCGCCGAGCGGCCGGCACCCGATGCTCATGCGGCCGACGACTTCTGGAGCTGGCGGCGCGCGATGTTCGACCTCGCCGCATCGCTCGACCCCGACGCGATGCGGGAGGTCGCCGGGCGGACGTTCGCGGAGATGGCCCGTGCCGGATACGGGGCGGTGGGCGAGTTCCACTACGTCCACCATGATCCGAGCGGCCGGCCGTACGACGAGCCGAACGCGATGGCGTACGCGGTGGCGGACGCGGCGGTCGAGCAGGGGCTGCGGATCGTGCTGCTGCCGGCCGCCTACCACCGCGGCGGCTGGGACGGGCGCGACCTTCCCCCGGACGGCGGTCAGCGCCGCTTCTGCGACCCGGACGTTGACGCCTTCCTGGCGCGCGTGGACGAGCTGCGCTCGTGGGCCGAGGGGCGCGACGGCGTCGGGGTAGGCGTCGCGGCGCACAGCGTCCGCGCGGTGCCGGCGCCGTGGCTCGAGGCGATCGCGTCGTTCGCCGATCGCCACGGCTTGGTGCGTCACGTCCACGCGCACGAGCAGCGGCGCGAGCTGGACGAGTGCCGTGCCGAGCACGGCTGCTCGCCGATCGAGCTGCTCGACGGCACCGGGTTCCTCGGGTCCCGCACCAGCGTCGTGCACGGCATCCACGTCGATCCGCCGGACGTGGAGCGGCTGGCGCGCTCGCGGACGATCGTCGTCTCCTGCCCGACGACCGAGGGCAACCTGGGCGACGGGCACCTGCCCGCGATGACTTACCTCGATGCGGGTGTGCGGCTCGCGATCGGCAGCGACTCCCAGGTCCGCGTCGATCCGTTCGAGGAGGTCCGCGAGCTGGAGACCGGCGCACGGCGCGAGCGTGAGACGCGCCACGCGCTGCTGGCGGCCCACGGCGACCTCTGGGGCGAGCTCTGCCGCAACGGGCTCGCAAGCCTCGGGCTGGAGCGAGGCGGGACGATCGGGGTCGACCTCGACGATCCGCAACTGCGCGGGGTCGACGAGGCGGACCTGCCCTACGCGCTGGCGACCTGCGCGAGCGCGGCGGTGGTCACGGCGCCCGCCGGCGTTGGGGAAGGACACATCTTCCCCTAGCCGCGCCCAACACGGCGCGGGCATATGCTTGGGAGTCGCAGCCTCAACGCACCGACCAGCCAGGAGGAAGCAGATGCCCACCCGCACCGCGCGTCTCGTCATCGGGCTAGCCCTCGCCGCGACCATGCTCGTGCTCGTCGCCTGCGGCGGAAGCAGCAAGAGCTCGACCACGACGACCTCGACCAACGCGTCCACACCCAAGCCCGACGCGAGCGTGGTGGCGCTCGTGCCCTCGTCGGTGAAGTCCAAGGGCACGCTGGTGGTCGCCGCCGACGCCACCTATCCCCCGAACGAGTTCATCGCGTCGAACGGCAAGACCGTTGTCGGGATGGACGCCGATCTCGCCAAGGCCCTGGCCGGCGTGATGGGCCTGAAAGCGAACGTCCAGAACGCGACGTTCGACAGCATCATCCCGGGCCTCGCCGCCAAGAAGTACGACCTCGGGATGTCCTCGTTCACGGACACCAAGGAGCGCGAGAAGACGGTCGACTTCGTGACCTACTTCAACGCGGGCACCTCGTTCTACGTCAAGGCGCAGGGAGGCCCGACGATCAACACGCTCGCGGACCTGTGCGGCCACAAGGTGGCGGTCGAGAAGGGCACCACGCAGGAGGTCGACGCGACCGCGCAGGGCAAGAAGTGCACGACGGCCGGCAAGCCCGCGGTCCAGGTGCTGGTCTTCCCGGACCAGAACGGGGCCAACCTCGCGCTCTCCAGCGGGCGCGCCGACGTCGGCATGGCCGACTCCCCGGTCGCCGACTACGCGGTCAAGAAGTCCAACGGCCAGTTCAAGATCACCGGCAAGAGCTACGGCGTGGCGCCGTACGGGATCGCGATCCCGAAGAACAACGGGATGGCGAAGCCGATCCTGGCCGGGATCAAGGCGCTGATGGCCGACGGCCGGTACGCTGCGATCCTCAAGACCTGGGGGATCTCAGACGGTGCGATCAGCAACCCGCAGATCAACGGCGCGACGAGCTAGCCGCAGCGGCCGGGCGCAGTGGCGCCCGTAGCCGACCAACTCTCCGGGGCGCCGGCCCGGGCGGACCAGATAAAGGCCGTCCCGGTCCGGCGCCCCGGTCGTTGGATCGCGGCCGCGATCATCGCCGTCCTCGCGGCGGCGCTGATCAACTCGGTTGCCACCAACCCACGCTTCGAGTGGGGCACGGTCGGCGACTACCTGTTCTCCAGCCGGGTGATCGACGGCGTCATCGTGACGCTCGAGCTGACCGTCATCGCGATGGTCATCGGGATCCTGCTCGGCGTGCTGCTCGCCGTCATGCGGCTGTCCCCCAACCCGCTGCTGGCCGGCGCATCCTGGTTCTACGTCTGGTTCTTCCGCGGCACGCCGGTGCTCGTCCAGCTGCTGTTCTGGAGCTTCATCTCGGCGCTCTACCCGAAGATCTCGCTCGGCGTGCCGTTCGGCGGCCCGGTGTTCGTCGACGGCAGCGCGAACGTGATCATCACTCCGTTCGTGGCGGCGATCCTCGGTCTCGGGCTGAACGAGGGCGCGTACATGTCGGAGATCGTTCGCGCCGGGATCCTCTCGGTGGACGAGGGCCAGACCGAGGCCTCGCACGCCCTGGGCATGACGCGCATGCAGACGATGCGCCGCATCGTCCTGCCGCAGGCCATGCGCGTGATCATCCCGCCGACCGGCAACGAGACTATCTCGATGCTCAAGACCACCTCGCTGGTGAGCGTGATCGCCTACAGCGAGCTGCTCTACTCGGTGCAGCTGATCTACGCGGCCAACTACAAGCAGATCCCGCTGCTGCTGGTCGCCTGCGTCTGGTACCTGTTCTTCACCACGATCCTGACGATCGGCCAGTACTACGTCGAGCGCCACTTCGGCCGGGGCGCCACCCGCGAGCCGCCGCCCACGCCGTTCCAGCGCTTCCGCCGCAACCTCGCGATCCGCCACGCCAAGGTCGACGTGCCGGGCGAGTCGGAGGAGCGGCGATGAGCGAGCCGATGCTGCGGGCCGAGGCCGTGCACAAGCGCTTCGGGCGCCTCGAGGTGCTGCGCGGCATCTCGCTCGAGGTCAAGCCGAGCGAGGTGATGTGCCTGCTCGGTCCGTCGGGCTCGGGCAAGTCGACATTCCTGCGCTGCATCAACCACCTCGAGAAGATCGACGGGGGGCGGCTCTCGGTCGACGGCGAGCTGGTCGGCTACCGCCAGTCGGGCGACAAGATCTACGAGCTGCGCGAGAAGGAGGTCGCGCGCAAGCGCTCCGAGATCGGGATGGTCTTCCAGCGCTTCAACCTCTTCCCGCACATGACCGCGCTCGAGAACGTGGTCGAGGCGCCGGTCAGGGTCAAGCGGGAGTCGAAGAAGGTCGCGGCGGTGCGGGCGCGCGAGCTGCTGGCCAGGGTGGGCCTGGCGGACAAGGAAGCCGCCTACCCCACCCAGCTCTCCGGCGGCCAGCAGCAGCGCGTGGCGATCGCGCGCGCGCTGGCGATGCAGCCCAAGCTGATGCTGTTCGACGAGCCGACCTCCGCGCTCGACCCGGAGCTGGTCGGCGAGGTGCTGGACGTGATGCGCGGCCTCGCGCGCGACGGGATGACGATGGTGGTGGTGACGCACGAAATCGGCTTCGCGCGCGAGGTCGGCGACACCCTGGTGTTCATGGACGAGGGCGTGGTCGTCGAGTCGGGGGACCCGCGCGAGGTCTGCGCCAACCCGCAGCACGAGCGCACGCGGGGATTCCTCTCGAAGGTGCTGTGAGCGGCCCGGCCTAGCGCCCGGTCCAGCGCGGCGCGCGCCGCTCGGCGAACGCGCGCACCCCCTCGCGGAAGTCCTCCGAGGAGAAGCACGCTTCGCGCAACGCGACGAGCTCGGCCTCCACGCCCGGGTCCAGCCGGCCGCCCGCGCGGCCCAGCTCGCGCAGGATGCGCTTGTTGCCGGTCAGCGACAGGGGCGCGTTGGCCGCGAGCTCGCCGGCGAGCGCGAGCGCGACCGCCTCCAGGGCGCCCTCCTCCGCTACCTGGTTGAGAAGGCCCCAGGCGAGCGCGGTCGCGGCGTCGATCCGCCGGCCGAGGAGAAAGAGCTCGCGCGTACGCGGGAACCCGATCGCGTCCACGAAGCGCCGCAGGCCGGTGTGGGAGTAGACGAGCCCGAGCTTGGCGGGCGGCATGCCCAGTCGCGCGGCCGGGTCGGCGACCCGTAGGTCGCAGGCGAGCGACAGCTCGAGGCCGCCGCCGATCGCATGTCCGTTGAGCGCCGCCACGGTTGGCCACGGATGGTCGTCGAGGGCTTCGAGCGCGGCGGTGAAGGGGTGGGCGACGAGCCGCTCGGCGTCGCGCGCGAAGACCTCGTCCGGGATGTCCCCGATGTCGTAGCCGGCCGAGAACACCGGGCCCTCGCCCGTCAGGACCACGCAGCGGGCATCGAGACCGGGCAGCGTCGCGGCGATCGCGTCGAGGATCGGGTGGTCCAGCGCGCCGCGCTTGGCGGGGTTGGAGATCCGGAGCCGGGCCACTCCCGGCGCGGGCTCGTCGACGATCAGGCGCCCGCCCGTGGCCCCCTCCGCGGCCACGCTACTCGAGCACCACGAGCGTCTCGCCCTCGGAGACGGATTGGCCCTCCGCGCAGCGGATCTCCTTCACCGTCCCGGGATCCTCCGCCTCCACGGGCATCTCCATCTTCATCGATTCGAGGATCACCACCGTGTCGCCCTCCTCGATCGCGTCGCCGACCTGGACCTCGATCTTCCACACCGTGCCCGTGATGTGGGCCTCTACGTCTGGCAACGCGGATCCTCCCCGTGGTGGTCTGGCCGGCCGGCGGGCGCACGATACTGCGCCGCCCCGACCCTTCGCCGAGCCCGGCCGCGGAGGTCGGCGCGCGAATGCGCCGTAACCCCGGCACCCGGAAACAGGTCTTTAGTCAAGTTGCGGCTTTGGCCGGCCGCGAGCCCCTCTTCCGACCGACCCCCCGGTTAGCGTTAGTCACCATGAGCACAAGTAAGCGGTCATCCGGCGGACATCCCGGTTTCCTGCTCGCAGCTCTGCTCGCCCTCTCGGCGATCGTTGCGGTTGGCGCCGTCGTCGGGCTGGAGCTGCTCGTGGGCGAGTGGTGGGTGGCGGCGGTCGCCATCGGCGCGGCGGTCCTCGCCTGGGCGCTCGTCGCGGTCGCGACCTACGAGCGGCCCGCCCGCGGGCCGCGTCCGGGTGCCGGGACGGCGCGGGCGCTCGGAGGTCGCGCTCCGGGCTCGGCCCACCGCCGCTCGCGGATCGCCTGACCGCGGCCCGCCGCGCGAGGAGCCCGCCCGTCGCGCGGCTAGGCTGACGCGCGGTGATCCTCGCGATCGACGAAGGGACGACCGGCGTCACCTGCCTCGTCTTCGACGGCGACGCGGAGCTGCTGGGGCGCTCATACCGCGAGATCGAGCAGCACTTCCCGCGTCCGGGCTGGGTGGAGCACGACCCCGCCGAGATATGGGAGGCGACGCACGCGGTCGCGGGCGAGGCGCTCGCCGACGCGGGCTGCGAGCCCGGCGAGCTCGAGGCGATCGGGATCACGAACCAGCGCGAGACGGTCTGCGTGTGGGACCCCGCGTCCGGCGAGCCGTTGCACCGCGCGATCGTCTGGCAGGACCGTCGTACCGCGGCGCGCTGCGGCGAGCTGCGCAGGGCGGGGCACGAGCCGCACGTCCGCGGGGCGACCGGCCTCGTGCTCGACCCGTACTTCTCGGGGACGAAGATCGCCTGGCTGCTCGAGAACGTGCCCGGCCTCCGCGAGCGCGCCGAGCGGGGGCAGGCGTTGTTCGGGACGATCGACTCGTGGCTGATCTTCAAGCTCACCGGCGAGCACGCGACCGACCCCTCGAACGCGTCGCGCACGATGCTCTACGACATCCGCTCGGGGGGATGGGATCCGGTGCTGCTCGAGCTGCTCGCGATCCCCGAGCGCGCGCTGCCCCGGGTGCGCGCGAGCGCCGGCGAGCTCGGCCACACCTCCCCCCAGCGGTTCCACGGGCACGACGCGCCGGTGGCCGGCGTCGCCGGCGATCAGCAGGCCGCGCTCTTCGGCCAGTGCTGTCTTCACCCCGGCGAGGGCAAGAACACCTACGGCACCGGCAGCTTCGTGTTGCTCAACGCGGGCAATCGCGTTCCGGACCCTGCTCCGGGCCTGCTCTCGACGGTCGCGTGGGGCATCGGTGGCGCCACCACCTACGCGCGCGAGGCGAGCATCTTCGTGACGGGCGCGGCGGTGCAGTGGCTGCGCGACGGCCTGGGGATCGTTGCGAGCGCGGCCGAGACGTCCGCGCTCGCGGGGTCGCTGGAGGGCAACGACGGCGTCTACTTCGTGCCCGCGCTCACCGGGCTCGGGTCGCCGCACTGGGATCCCCACGCGCGCGGCACGATCGTGGGCCTCACGCGAGGGACGGGCCGCGCCCACCTGGCGCGGGCGGCGCTCGAGGCGATCGCCTACCAGACGGTCGACGCCGTGCGCGCGATGGAGGCCGCGGGCGGCGAGCCGCTGAGCGAGTTGCGCGCCGACGGCGGCGCGACGGCGAACGAGTGGCTGATGCAGTTCCAGGCCGACGTTCTCGGCGTGCCCGTGGTCGTGCCCGAGGTGGCCGAGACGACGGCGCTCGGCGCGGCCTTCCTGGCGGGCGTCGGGGCGTCGGTCTTCACCCTGGACCAACTGCGGCGGTCCTGGCGCGAGCGGGCGCGCTACGAGCCGGGGATCGGCGAGGACGAGCGCGCCGCGCTGCTCGCGGACTGGTCGCGCGCCGTGTCGCGGTCGCGGGGCTGGGCGGAGCCTCACCGGTCCCCGCTCGAGGGATAGGCTTCGGGGTCGTGGCCTCCGAGACGGACACGCCCGGCGCGCTCGCGCCGATGAAGGCGCAGGTCTACAAGGATCCGCGGCCGGCCGAGTACTTCGACCGCTTCTACGAGCGCGCTCAGCGCAGGGATCCCGACGCGGTCTACGAGATCGTGCGACTGGTCGTGGTGCCGTACCTGTCGATCGCGTTCCGCAGCCGCTCGATCTCCTCGGAGAAGGTCCCTCCCGGGGGCGTGATCCTCGCCCCGAACCACTTCTCGTTCATGGATCACTTCTTCGCCGGCGCGTTCGTCCGCCGCCGCGTCCAGTTCATGGCCAAGTCCCAGCTCTTCGCGCCGCCGATGCAGTGGATCTACACGCACGGCGGTGTCTTCCCGGTACGGCGGGGGGCACGCGACGACCGCGCGTTCGAGACGGCGCGCGCCGTCCTGGACCGCGGGAACGCGATCGTCATGTACTGCGAGGGCGGCCGCTCGCGGACGGGCAAGCTGGCGGAGCGGGCGAAGCCAGGCATCGGCCGCCTGGCGCTGGAGACCGGCGCGCCGATCGTGCCGATCGCGATCCACGGATCGCACCGGGTGCGCAACTGGAAGCGCCTGCGCTTCCCGAAGGTGACCGTGCAGTACGGCGACCCGCTCCGTTTCGAGGCGCTCCAGAGCCCGACGCGGGAGCAGGCGCAGCGCGCCGCGGACGAGGTCTTCTCGCGGATCAAGACGCTCTACGCCGGCCTGGAGGCGCACGGGAGCAAGGTCGTGCGCCGCCGCGCGCGCGCCGAGCGACGCGCGCGCTCGGGGCGCGGTGCGGCCCCGGCCTCCACCTGACCCCGCGGCGCGCTAGTAGACGTCATCCAGCTCGGTCCAGCGCTCCGGGTCGTGGCCCGGGATCACGACGAGACCGGGGCTCTGCTCCACGAAGCGGACGATCTCGCCGAGCGAGCGCTGGAACACGTGCTCGTCATCGACGATGAACGGCCGCGCCTGGCCCGCGAGCGTGCGCATCGAGTACGCCGCATCGGCGGTCAGCAGCGCCTCGCGGTCGGCGAGCCGCACGAGCACCGAGAGATGCCCCGGGGTGTGCCCCGGCGTGGAGAGCAGGCGCACCGAGCCGTCGCCGAACAGGTCGACCGCTCGCGAGAAGGTCGCGAAGGAGTCGATGCCCGGGTCGTCGAGGTCCAGCGTCCGCCAGTCGAAGGCGTGGTCGAATTGCCGCGGCACGTACCCGCGCATCCAGCCCCGCGGGGCTGTCGCCGTCGCCCACTCGGCGCCGTCCACCACGAAGGTCGCGCCGGGGAACTCGGCGACCGCGCTCGCGTGGTCGCTGTGGAGGTGGGTCATGACGACGACCGCGACCTCGTCGGGCTCGTGGCCCAGCCTGCGGAGACGGGCGCTCGCGGCCTGCTCGGGCGCCATCCGCACCTCGCTGATGCGACCGTTGGCGCCGAGGTTCTGGTCTCCGTGCGCGCACGCCGGATGCAGCCCGGTGTCCACCAGCACGAGCCCCGCGCCCGGGTGCTCGATCAGGAAGGCGGGCACCGGGACCGCGTAGGCCTCGCCGCGCCGCAGCAGCACCTGGATATACGTTCGCGGACCGGCCAGCCGCACGTCGCGGCGCTCCATGAACGCTCGCCTCAGGACCAGTTCGCCGGTCAGCAGCGGATGCAGGCGCACGGCCGCGCCCTTGCGGCCTCCGGGCAGCGGGAGCTCAGCCGGCCTGGGCTCGGTTTCCACCCGCATCGTGCGAGCAGGCTATAGGTGCCGGTAGCCTCCGGTGGCGCGATGACCGCCGTGCGCTTCCGCGAAGGGCTGCTCGCCGGCCGCAGCGTGGCGGTGACCGGCGCCGGCGATCGGCTGGCGGCGCTCGGAGCCTCGGTCGAGCCGGTGCCCGACGCGTGGTCGCTCGACGAGGCCGGAGCGCAGGCCTGGGCCACGGCGCTCGCCGGCCGGTGCGAGGGCGTGGACGCGCTGGTCGCGGACGCCTCGGAACCCTTCGGGCTGGGCGGGGCAGAGGGCCTCGCGGCCGCGCTGGACGGGTCCTGGCGGCTCGCGCGGGCGCTGGCCGCCGCGGCGATGATCCCCGCTGAGCGCGGCGGCGCGATCGTGCTCGTCGCGCCGCGCCCCGGCGCGGGGCCGCACGCCCAAGCGGCGCGCGCGGGCCTGGAGAACCTCGCGCGCACGCTGTCGATCGAGTGGGCGCGCTTCGGGATCCGGGTCTGCGCGGTCGGGCCCGCCGACTCGACCGCCGGCGAGGACCTCGCCGAGCTGGTCGCGTGGCTCGTCTCGCCGGCCGGCGAGTACGTCTCCGGCTGCCTGCTGGAGCTGCGCTGAGGAGCGGCTGGCGGGCCCGGCGCGCGCGCAATAGGATCGCGAGCGGTGTCCGAGGCTCCCCTCCACTGCCTGGTCGAGATCCCCAAGGGGAGCCGCAACAAGTACGAGTGGGACATCCACCTGCGCGCGATCAAGCTCGATCGCTTCCTGTTCTCCTCGACCGTCTACCCGACCGACTACGGCTTCATCCCGGACACCTGGGGCGAGGACAACGACCCGCTCGACGCGATGGTCTGCGTGTCGGAGCCCACGTTCCCGGGGTGCGTCATCCCGGTCAAGCCCGTCGCGGTCTTCCGCATGAGCGACGACCACGGCCAGGACGACAAGATCGTGTGCGTGCCGCTCTCGGATCCCAACTGGAACCACATCTCCGAGCTCGAGGAGATCCCGGAGGTGCTGCGGGCCGAGATCCAGCACTTCTTCTCGATCTACAAGATGCCGGAGGGCAAGAGGGTCGAGGTGCAGGGGTGGGAGTCGCGCCAGGTGGCGCTGCGCATCATCGACGAGGCCCGTCAGCGCTGGCGCGCGATGGGCGACGAGGCGCCGACGGGCCCTGAGCTCTGAGCCCCGTTCCGGGGCGCCGGAACGGGAGCGCTATCGTCAGACGGTAGGCTGCGCTACTAAACCTGACCCGGAAAGGACAGAATACGCGATGGCTCTCCAGATCGGCGATACGGCTCCGGATTTCGAGGCCGAGACAACAGAAGGCCGCATCCGCTTCCACGACTGGATCGGCGACTCCTGGGCGGTGCTCTTCTCCCACCCGCGGGACTTCACGCCGGTTTGCACGACGGAACTGGGCTACATGGCGAAGATCAAGCCCGACTTCGACCGCCGCGGCGTGAAGATCATCGGCCTCTCGGTCGACCCGGTCGAGAACCACGAGGGCTGGGCGCGCGACATCGAGGAGACGCAGGGACACGCGCCCAACTACCCGATCATCGGCGACTCCGACTTCAACGTCTCCAAGCTCTACGGGATGCTGCCGGGCGACGTGTCGGGCGATCCGGCCGAGCGCACGCCGGCCGACAACCAGACCGTCCGCAACGTGTTCGTGATCGGCCCGGACAAGAAGGTCAAGCTCGTCCTCGTCTACCCGATGTCGACCGGGCGCAACTTCGACGAGGTGCTGCGCGTCGTCGACTCGCTCCAGTTGACCGCCGACCACAAGGTCTCGACGCCGGTCAACTGGCAGCAGGGCGAGGACGTGATCATCGCCGGCTCGGTCTCCGACGAGCAGGCGCGCGAGATCTACCCGGAGGGCTGGGACGCCCCCCGGCCCTACATCCGTATCGTCCCGCAGCCCAGCTGAGCGGGGCGCGCGGCGGCTGGGGAAGCGGGCGGTCCGATCGGACCGCCCGCTCGCGCGGGTGCGATTTCGACCTCCTGGCGAACAAGATCGCACCCGCGTGCCCTTGGCCGCTCGCGCGGGAGCGCCTTCGCTGCCGCCGCTCGCGGCGTCTCGCCCCCGCTAGGTCGTCATCCCGGTGAACTGCCCGCCGGTGACGTTCAGCGTCTGGCCGTGCACGTAGTTGGACCACGGCGAGCACAGGAAGAAGACCCCGCCCGCGGCCTCCTCGGGGGTGCCGGGGCGCCCGAGCGGGATCAGCATCGCGGCCATACCGCGTAGCTGGTCCGGGATCCCGAGCTGGACCTTCTCGCCGCCGATCTCCATCGTGTTGGACTCCTCCTTGGAGGCCGTCAGGCGGGTCTCGATGTAGCCGAACGCGACCGCGTTGACGTTGACCTTGAACTGCCCCCACTCCTTGGCGAGCGTCTTGGTCAGGCCGACGACGGCGGCCTTGGCGGAGGAGTAGTTCGCCTGGCCGGCGTTGCCCATCGTGCCCGAGATCGAGGACACGTTGACGATCTTGCGGAACACCTCGCGGCCCTCCTCACGCTCCTTCTTGGCCGGCTCGCGCAGGTGCGGCGCGGCGGCGCGGATCACGCGGAACGGGACGATCACGTGGATGTCGAGCATCCGCTGGAACCAGTCGTCGGACATCTTGTGGATCGGCGCGTCGAGCGTGTAGCCGGCGTTGTTGACGACGATGTCCAGGCGTCCCCACTCGTCCACGGCCTTCTGCACGAGCGCGTCCGGGACCCCCGGCTCGGTCAGGTCGCCTGCGAACGTCGTCGTCTCGCCGCCGATCTCCCCGGCGGTCTGCGCGGCGACGTCGCCGTCGAGGTCGTTGATCAGCACCTTGGCGCCGTGCTCGCTCAGCACCTCGGCGGTGGCGCGACCGATGCCGCGGGCCGAGCCCGTCACGATCGCGACCTTGTCGTCCAGTACGCCCATTTCAGTTCTCCTTGGATGGGATGCGAGGCGGGTTATATAGCCGCCGCGCGCTTGACAGCGCCCCGGGCGAGTGGGACGGTGGAGGGCGGCACCCGTCAGGAGGGGGGAAGCATGTCCTGGCAGCTCTCGGGCTCCTACTTCGAGACCTGTTCGTGCGACGTCGTGTGTCCCTGCACCGCGTCGCTTTCGCTCGGCGCGACCCGCGACCGCTGCAACGCGACGCTCGTCTTCAACGTCGAGCGCGGCGAGGTGGACGGAACCGACGTGAGCGGGCTCACGGTGGCCGCCGTCGCCGACACGCCGAAGGTGATGAGCGACGGCGACTGGCGCCTCGGAGTGTTCATCGACGCGGCCGCCTCCGACGAGCAGGCGGAGAAACTGGGCGGCGTGTTCTCGGGCGAGCTCGGCGGCCCGATGGCGGCGCTGGGTTCGCTGGTCGGCGAGAACCTGGGCGTCCGCCGCGCGCCGATCGAGGTTCGCGAGGACGGCTTGCGGCACTCGGTGCGCATCGGCGAGGAGATCGACTTCGAGATCGAGGACGTCGTCTCGTTCGGGGTCGAGGACGGTAGACCGGCGCGGCTCACCGGGATCTTCCACCCCGCCGGCGACGAGCTGACCGTGTCGCGGGCGACGCGCTCCGCCATCGACGCCTTCGGGATCAGCTACGAGGCGAAGGCGGGCTTCTCGCGCTCGCAGTTCTCGTGGGCGGCCTGAGCGCGGCCCCGGTCAACTCGATCGCGGAGGGTCCGCCCCGAGGCGCCGGCCTGGCGCCGGCGTTCGCGGCCGTCCGCGGCCGGCTGGCGCTCGTGGCGCTCCTGGTTGGCCTGGCCGTCGCGGCCTGGCTGTGGACGGCGGACCGGATGACCGGGATGGACGCGGGGCCGGGGACCGGCCTCGGCGCGCTCGGATGGTTCCTCGGCGTGTGGGTGGTGATGATGGCCGCGATGATGCTGCCGTCGGTCGCCCCCACGGTCGCGCTCTACTCGAGCATGACCCGGCGACGCGGCCCTGCGCGTCCGTTGCTCTTCACGGGGGGCTATCTGCTCGTCTGGGGCGCGGCCGGCCTGGCGGCCTACGGGCTGTTCGCGCTCGGCCACGATGTCCTCGGGCCCGAGCTCGCATGGGACGCCGGCGGGCGCCTGCTGGCGGGCGGCGTGCTCCTGCTCGCCGCGCTCTACGAGCTGACCCCGCTCAAGGACGCGTGCCTGAGCCGTTGCCGCAGCCCGCTCGGGTTCCTCGTGGGGAGTTGGCGCGACGGCGCGCGCGGCGCGCTCGAGATGGGCGCCCGGCACGGGGCGTGGTGCCTGGGCTGCTGCTGGGCGCTGATGGCCGCGCTGTTCGCGCTGGGCGTCATGAGCCTCGCGTGGATGGCGCTCGTTGCGGCGCTGATCGCGCTCGAGAAGACGCTGCCGTGGCGCCGCGCGGCCACCTGGACGGTCACGGCGCTGCTGCTCCTGCTGGCGGGGCTCGTACTGGTCGCCCCTCACAGCCTGCCGGGGCTCACGGTTCCGGATGGGGGCGGTCACGGCGCGAAGCCCGCGATGGGCCCGATGATGCGCTAGCGGCGCCGTTGCCCGATCCATTCGCGAATCGCATGGCCGGGATCGTTCATTCGGCCTGGATGCGCGCCTTGCGGCCCGCGAGGCTCGCGGCTGCGGCCCGGGGCGGGCCGGCCACGGACGGAAGCGGGTGGCGGTGCATCGAGCGATCACGAGGGTCGGGCTTCGCGCGAACATGGTCTTGCTCGCGGGGCTTGCCGCGTGCGCGCTGACGCCGGCGGCGGCCGGGGCGCTGCCGGGCGTCGCGCCGGTCGTCGAGACCGATCCGATGCACGGCCCGGGCGACGCTGCCGACGACGCCGCGGTCTGGGTTGACCCGGACGACTCGTCCCGGAGCCTGCTGATCGGCACCGACAAGAGCGCCGATGGACAGGGACTCGCGCTGTACGGCCTCGGCGGCCACGAGTTGGCCTTCTACCGGGATGGCCGCATGAACAACGTCGACGTGCGCTACGACGTGCCGCTGGGCTCGGGCAAGGCCGACATCGTGGGCGTCTCGCACCGGCCCGACAGCGGTAACAAGGGCGGCAGCTTCGACTTCTACCGGGTCAACGGCGCGACCCGCACGCTGTCGCTGATCAACCGGGTGAGTCTCGCGAGCCTGGGGCGCACCGACGTGATGGCACGCGGCTTCGCGCTCTACCGCTCCCCGGTCTCGGGGCGGTTCTACGTCTTCGGCAGCGACAGCGGGAAGACCGACCAGTACGAGCTCGACGGGTCCAGCGGCCAGATCCGCCTGACGTGGGTGCGCCGGATCAAGCTCGCGTGCCCGACGGAGGGCCTGCAGGCGGACGACGAGTTGGCGCGCCTCTACGTCGCCGAGGAGAACCTCGCGGGCGTGACGTGCGGCGACACGCCGCCCGGTCCCGGCATCTGGCGGTACGGCGCCGAGCCGGGCGACGACGCCACCGGGACGCTCCTCGCTCCGTCGCCGCCGCCCGACGTGAAGGGCTTCGGCCTGTACTACGGGCCCAACGGCGGCGGCTACCTGGTCGCGGCGAGCCAGGGCGACGACTCCTTCCACGTCTACCGGCGCGGCGACAACACCTACGTGGGCGGCTTCAAGGTCATTGCCGGCAACGGCATCGACGCCGTGACCGGCGAGGACAGCATGGACGTGAGCTCCGCGCCGCTCGGGCCCGCGTTCCCGTACGGGCTCTTCATGACCACCGACTGGGCGAACGACGGCGGCCTGAACCAGAGCTACAAGGTCGTCGACTGGCGTGCGATCGCGACCGCGCTCGGGCTGGGGCTGACGACCGGCAACCCGGACCCGCGCGACCTCGCGTCGAGCGGTCCCCGCCCGCCGCAAACGGTGATCGACGACGGCCCGCAGGGAACGGTGACCGGCCGCAGCGCCCGCTTCCGCTTCCGCGCCGTACCCGCGGACGGCGCGACCTTCGCCTGCCGGCTCGACGGGGCGGGCTGGAGCGCGTGCGACACCGGGGATGCTTCCTACTCCGGGATCGAGGTCGGGACGCACGTGTTCTCGGTGCGGGCCACCGCCGGCGGCCTCACCGATCTCTCGCCGGCGAGTCGCACCTGGACGGTCGCCGCGCCGGTCATCCCGCCGGTCATTCCGCCCGTCACCCCGCCGGTCGGCGGTGGTGGCGGTGGTGGCTCCACAGGCGGTGGTGGCTCGGGCCCGGGAGCGCCCGGTGGGGGTGGGCCCGCCTCGGCGGCGGACCGGGTCGCGCCGGCCGTCAGCCGCCTGGCAGTCCACCCCGGTCGCTTCCGGGTGGCCGGCACCGCCTCCCGCAGGCGCCGAGCAGCGCGCGTCGGCACCGGCGCCAAGCTCCACCTCAGGGTTTCGGAGCGCGCCCGGATCGGGCTGTCCGTCGCGCTCCGGCTACACGACGGCGTGCGCTCCGGGCGCCGCTGCCGGCCGCCTCGGACGAGCGTCGAGCGGCTCCTTCCCTGGCCGCCGTGCCGGCGCTGGGGCCGGGCGACCGCGATCCTCACGCGCAGCTTCCGCCCGGGGGCGATCAGCGTGGCGTTCAGCGGCCGCGTCCGCCACAGCGCGCTTCGCCCCGGCCGCTACCGGCTGACGGCGGTGGCGACCGACGCCGCCGGCAACCACTCGCGCCCGGCCTTCGCCGACTTCGAGATCGTGCGCTGAGCGCCCGCGGGCCGGCGGCGAGGAGCCGGCTCGCGATCCGCGTCTGGGAGCCCGCCGCCCCGTGGAGGAGATCCGGCGCTAGAGCCCCATCGTCTTGCCGAGGATCTCGCGCATGATCTCGTCGGTGCCGCCGCCGATCGGGCCCAGGCGCGCGTCGCGGGCCGCGCGCTCGATGCCGTACTCGACCATGTAGCCGGCGCCGCCGTGGATCTGCAGGCAGGCGTCGGCGACCTCGAAGGCGGCGCGCTGCGTGGCGAGCTTGGCCATCGTGACCTCGCGCACGGCGTCCTCGCCGGCGACGTAGCGGCGCAGGGCGTGGTAGGTCAGCGCGCGGCCGATCTCGAGCGTGGTCGCGATCTCCGCGAGGCGGTGGCGGATCGCCTGGTGGCGGCCGATCGGGCGCCCGAACGCCTCGCGCTCGCGGGCGAAGGCCAGGGTGCGCTCGAAGAGCGCCTGCATCCCGCCGACCGACCCGAGCGCCATCAGCAGCCGCTCCCACTGGAAGTTGGCCATGATCAGGTAGAAGCCGCGGCCCTCCTCGCCGAGCAGGTTGTCCTCCGGCACGAAGACGTCCTCGAGCGCGATCAGCGCGGTGTCGGAGGCGTGCCAGCCGAGCTTCTCGATCGCGGAGGAGCTCACGCCCTCGCCGCGCTCGATCGCCAGGAAGGAGAGCCCCTGGTGCCCGCCCTCGGGCCGCGTCTTGACCGCGGTGACGATCACGTCGGCGCGGCAGCCGTTGGTGATGAACATCTTCGAGCCGTTGACCAAGTAACCGCCGTCCACCGGCTTGGCGTGCGTGCGGATGCCCGCGACGTCGGAGCCGGCGTCGGGCTCGGTGATCGCGAGCGCCGCGATCAGCTCCCCGCGGATGCCCGGCTCCAGCCAGCGGCGCTTCTGCTCGGCGGTGCCGAAGCGCCAGATCGGCGGCAGCGCGATGCTGGCGTGCGCGCCGATCCCGGCGGCCAGCCCGGCCGAGCCGCAGCGCGCGAGCTCCTCGGCGAGCACCGCGTCGGCGACCGGGTCGCCGTCGCCGCCGTGCTCGCGCGGGAACTTCAGCCCGAGGTAGCCCTGCTCCGCGCACCAGCGGAACACCTCGTCGGGGAAGTGGTGCGCCTCCTCCCACTCGGGCGCGCGGGGCGCGAGCTCGCGCTCGATCCAGCCGCGGCACGCCGTGCGGAACTCCTCGTGCTCGGCGGTGAAGGGCGGGACCGGCCGCCGTTCGCCGGCCGCCCCGGCGCCGGCCTTGGCCGCGAGATCGCTCACCCCGCAGCTCCCGCGCGCAGGACGACGCGATTGCGTATATCGATCGCGCACATCTGCCGATATCCTGTGACAAGATCGAAGATATCCTCATGGCCGTGAGAAAGACAAGCCTGGCGATCGACGAGGAGAAGCTCGCGGAGGCGCAGAAGGCGCTCGGCACCACGGGCATCCGCGACACCGTGGATGCCGCGCTCGACGAGGTGGTGCGCCGGCGGCTGGTCAAGCGGCATCTCGCTCGGCTCGCCGAGATAAGTGAGTCCCTGGGTGACGATCCGGACTCGCTGCGCCGGGACTCGTGGCGCGAGTTCTAGGCGGTGTCCTGGCGGACACGAGCGCGCTCGCGCGATTGCGCCGTCCGCCTGTTGCGGAGAGGCTGGAGCCCCTGATCTCCGCCGGCCTCGTCGCGACCTGCACGGTCGTCGACCTGGAGTTGCGCCGGAGCGCCCGCTCATCGCGGGAGCACCGCGAGATGGAGGTCGAGATGGCCGCCGTCTACGGCCACGTGGACGTCGGACAGCCGACCCTCGACCGCGCCGCCGAGGTCCAGGCCGCGCTCGCCCGGCGCGGCCACCACCGCGGGGTGCCGGTCGCCACCCTGGCGATCGCCGCCGCGGCGGAGCAGGCGGGCCTGGCCGTGCTCCACTACGACGCCGACTTCGATCGCATCGCCCGCGTCACCCGCCAGCCCGTCGAGTGGGTCGTGCCGCGCGGCTCGATCGACTGACGCCGGCCTACAGCCCGTAGCTGCGGCCGATCACGTCGAGCATGATCTCGTCGGTGCCGGCGCCGATGCGGTTCAGGCGCATGTCGCGCCACACCCGCTCGACGCCGTACTCCTTCATGTAGCCGGCCCCGCCGTGGATCTGGATGCACTCGTCCGCCACCTCGACCGCGATGCGCGAGGCGTGCAGCTTCGCCATCGAGATCTCGCGCACCGGGTACTCGCCGTTCTGGTGGCGCCACGCCGTCATGTAGACCATCTGCCGCGCCGACTCGATCTTGGTCGCCATCTCGGCGAACTTGTGACGGATCACCTGGAAGCGCCCGATCTCGCGCCCGAACGCCTTGCGCTCCTTCGCGTACTGCAGCGTGCGGTCGAAGCAGCGCTGGGCCCCCGCCACGCAGCCCGCGGCGCCGATCAGTCGCTCGCCCTGGAGCTCCCACATGATGTGGTAGAAGCCCTTGCCCTCCTGCCCGAGCAGCGCGGAGGCCGGCACGCGCACGTCCTGGAACGCGAGCAGCGCCGTGTCGGAGGCGTGCATGCCGAGCTTCTCCAGCTTCTTCTCGCGGATCACCCCGGGCAGGTCCATCGGCACGAGGAACAGTGAGAACCCGTCGTAGCCGGCGTCGGGGTCGGTCTTCGTCACGAGCACGATCACGTCCGCGCGGTGGCCGTTGGTGATGTAGGTCTTCGAGCCGTTGATCACGTACTCGTCGCCGTCGCGCACCGCCCGGGTCTTGATGCCGGCGACGTCGGAGCCCGCGTCGGGTTCGGTGATCCCGAGGCAGAGGATCTTCTGCCCCTTGATCGCGGGCACGAGCCACTGCTGCTTCTGCTCCTCGGTGCCGAACAGGTGGATCGGCGGCATCGCCATGTCGGTGTGGACCGCGACGCCCATCGACAGTCCGCCGGAGTTCGACTTGGCCATCTCCTCCGCGAGCACGAGGTTGCAGTAGTAGTCGCCGCCCTGCCCGCCGTATTGCTCCGGCATCGAGAGCCCGAGGAAGCCGAGCTCGCCCATGCGCGCGATGACGGAGTCCGGGAAGGTCGTCTCCTCCCACTCCTCGGCGTGCGGCGCAAGCTCCTTCTCGACGAAGGAGCCGATCGACTCGCGCAGGCGGTCGTGGTCCTCGGTGAAGATGAAGTGCTTGGGCTTGGACCCGAAGTCGGGCTTGATGACGTCGGCGGTGGCGGACATCGCAGGCGGCGCTCCTGGTGGGGGACGGGCTACGGCGGACGCTACTCCTGGCGTCCGCGGAAGTAAACAGTAGGACTTCCTACTTTCCGCGCTCGTCGCGTAGGATCCCGGGCCGTGGCCGGCTTCCAGACCATTCGCTACGAGCCCGCCCCGGACGGCGTGGCGACGATCACGCTCGACCACCCCGAGACCCGCAACGCGCTGTCGGACGAGCTGCTCGGCGAGCTGGTCTCCGCCTTCGGCGCGGCGCGCGAGGATGACGCGGTGCGCTGCGTCGTGCTCGCCTCCTCGCACGAGAAGGTCTTCTCCGCGGGCGGCAACCTCTCCGGGTTCGCGGCCGACGTGCCGCTCGTCCACAAGCACTTCGGGACCGAGCGCTTCCCCGAGCTCTTCACGCTGATCGGCGGGCTCGGCAAGCCGACGATCGTCCAGGCCGGGGGGCACGTCCTCGCCGGCGCGCTCGGCCTCGCGCTCGCGTGCGACCTGATCGTCGCGGGGGAGTCGGCCACCTTCGGGACGCCGGAGATCAACGTCGGCGTCTTCCCGTTCATGATCATGGCGCTGATCTACCGCAACGTGCCGCGCAAGAAGGCCAGCGAGCTGCTGCTGCTCGGCGAGCGCATCGACGCGCGCGAGGCCGAGCGGATCGGGATCGTCAACCGTGTCGTTCCCGATACGGAGCTCGACGAGGCCGTCGCCGACTGGGCGGCGCGGCTCGCCGCGAAGTCGCCCGTGCTGATGCGCCTCGGCAAGGACGCGATGTTCCGCCAGCAGGACCTCGCGCTGCGCGAGGCGCTCGACCTGCTGCACGGCTACCTGACGATCGCGTTCTCGACCGAGGACATCCAGGAGGGCGTGAAGGCGTTCTTCGAGAAGCGCGACCCCGTCTGGACGGGTCGGTGAGCGCGGCCGCCGCTCGCTCAGGCGGTCGCGGGGCCCGGCCCGGGCCCGAGGCGGTCCAGCACGGCGAGCAGCGCCGAGCGCTGCGCCCGGTTCTCGTCGGTGAGGTCGTCGAGGCGGCGGGTGCCGGCGTCGATGCGCTCGCCGAGCCGGCGCAGCCCGGCCTCCTGGATCTCCGCCGCGCGCTGCATCCGCGCGGTCATCTCACGGATGAACTCCCGGTGGTCGTCCTCGCGCGCCGCCCAGCGCTCGTAGGAGTTCTCCATCCGCTCGAAGGAGGCGTCCATCCGCTCGAAGGAGGCGTCCATCCGCTCGAAGGAGGCCTCCATCCGCTCGAAGGCCGCCGCGTTGCGATCGAGCGTCACGTCGACGCGTTCGAGCGTGTTGTCGATGCGGTCGAGCTTGCGGTCGATGCGCGTCAGCACGTCGCGGTTGAACACGCCCGTGAGTCTGGCAGCCCGCTCGTGCCGGGACAACGCCCGTGAGCGACGAGACACAGACGGAGCCGAGCCTGCTCCGCCCGCTGGTCGAGGAGCTCGAGGAGCGGCGTGCCCGCGCGCGGCTCGGCGGCGGCGAGGAGCGGATCGCGCGCCAGCACGAGGCGGGGAAGCTGACGGCCCGCGAGCGGATCGCGCTGCTCGTGGACGAGGGCACGTTCACCGAGCTCGGCATCCACGCCGGCATCCACTTCTCGGTGCGCGGGCTCGAGGGCCGCGAGGCGCCCGCCGACGGCGTCATCACCGGCTACGGCAAGGTCGACGGCCGCCTCGCCGCGATCTGCGCCTACGACTTCACGGTCATGGCCGGCTCGATGGGGATGACCGGGGAGATCAAGGTCTCGCGCCTGCGCGAGCTCGCGCTGACCAAGCGCATCCCGTTCGTCTGGCTGCTCGACTCCGCCGGCGCGCGGATCCAGGAGGCGGTCGGCTCGCTGTTCGCCGGCTCCGGGTTTCTGTTCCGCGAGGAGGTCGTGATGAGCGGGGTGATCCCGCAGGTCGCGGCGCTGATGGGGCCGTGTGCGGCGGGCACCGCGTACATCCCCGGGCTGGCGGACTTCGTGCCGATGGTCAAGGGTCGCGGCTCGATGGCGCTCGCGGGGCCGCACCTCGTGCGCGCGGCGGTGGGGGAGGACGTGACCCAGGAGCAGCTCGGCGGGTCGCGCGTGCACTGCCGGCGCTCCGGGGTCGGGGACCTCGAGGTCGCCGACGACGAGGAGTGCATCGCGCGCATCAAGCAGTACCTCTCCTACTTCCCCGCCCACAACGGCGAGCCGCCGCCGGTCCGCGAGAGCGCCGACCCGATCGACCGCGCCGAGGAGTCGCTGCTCGACGTGCTGCCCGAGTCCAACCGCAAGCCCTACGACGTCTACGACGTGATCCGGGCGATCGTCGACGACGGCGAGTGGCTCGACCTCAAGCCGCAATGGGCGAAGACGATCGTCACCTGCCTGGCGCGCTTCGGCGGGCGCCCGGCCGGCATCGTCGCCAACCAACCGCGCCAGCTAGGGGGGATCCTCGACAACGACTCGGCCGACAAGGCCGCGCGCTTCGTCAACCTCTGCAACGCCTACGGGCTGCCGCTCGTCTTCCTGCAGGACGTGCCGGGCT
Source organism: Solirubrobacteraceae bacterium (assembly GCA_046330255.1). Classification (GTDB taxonomy): domain Bacteria; phylum Actinomycetota; class Thermoleophilia; order Solirubrobacterales; family Solirubrobacteraceae; genus JBBSBL01. The sequence goes on along the minus strand of JAXLTC010000002.1, from coordinate 591,007 downwards.
TCATGGTGGGGACGAAGGTCGAGGAGGCCGGGATCATCCGCCACGGGGCGAAGATGCTCTACGCGGTCGCGAACGCGACGGTGCCGAAGATCACCGTGGTGCTGCGCAAGGCCTACGGCGCCGGGTATTACGTGATGAACGGCCGTGCCTACGAGCCCGACCTGATCGTCGCCTGGCCGAGCGCCGAGATCTCGGTGATGGGCGCGGAGGGCGCGGTCGAGATCGTGATGCGCCGCGCCGTGGAGGAGGCGGACGACCCGGCGGCCAAGAAGGCGGAGCTGATCTCCGAGTACCGCAAGATCATCGACGTCTACATCGCCGCCCGCAACGGGATGATCGACGACGTGATCGATCCGCGCGAGACGCGCGCGACGATCTGCCGCGGGCTCGAGATGGCGGCCGGCAAGCGCGTCGAGCGGCCCTGGAAGCGCAACGGGGTCGTGCCCGTCTAGCGGTTCGCCGGGGTCAGCCGCAGCGAAGCGCTCCCCGGCGCGCGGTCCGCCCGCAGCGCCAGCCGCGCGGCACCCGGCCGGGAGACCACGCGCGCGCCGCGCACGCGCACCCGGTATCCGCGCGGGAAGTTGATCGGCGGGACGGCCACGACCGTCGGCGCGTGGATGCGGCGGTCCGGTCGCCAGCGGAAGCTGAAGCTCCGGCGGGCGGGGTCGAAGCGCCACGCGAGCGGCTCGCCCGCCGTCGCGGCCGGGTATGGCTCCGCGAGCGCGGCGGCCTTGCGCGCGCGGAACGTCGAGTCGTCGTCGGAGTCGGCGAACAGCGCGCCGTGCCCCTTTCCTCCCGGAACGTCGACCCAGTCCTTCCAGCCCCAGTAGAGCCAGCCCAGCTTCCGCGCGTCGGCCAGGTCGACCAGCCGGCGGATGTGGCGAACGTCCTGCGTGTCACCGAACTCCGCGAACAGGGGAGGGCCTCCGAGACGCCGTGCGGTCGCCAGGCCGTTGGCGAAGACGCGCCCGTCGGCGCGGCCGCAGCGGCGCGCGTAGCCCGGCACCGTCGACTCGCGGTCCGGGCGGGCGGCGCCCGCCGTGCAGTAGGCGTGGAAGCCGAAGCCGACCGGGCCCACGTCTGCGGGGCGCCGGGCGAGGTAGGTGGGACGCCCGAAGTCGAAGAAGAGGTTCGGCTCGTACCAGGCGATCCCGCGGCGATCGTGCTCGCGCACGGCGCGTGCGAGGCGGTCCTGCAGCGGGCCGAGGACGTCCCGGTCCCAAGCCGGGCAGCCGCGCGCCGAGCCGCACACCTCGACGGAGCTCCCCGGCCACGGCTCGTTGTAGAGGTCGTAGCCGAGCAGGCGCGGGTCGGCGCGCAGCGCGCCGGCGACCCGGCCCCAGGCCGCCGCGAAGGCGTCCTGCAGGCCGTCGCGGTTGGAGTTCAGCGAGTCGAAGGCACGCAGGGCGGCGGGCTTGAAGTAGTCCGAGAAGCCGCCGCGGCGTCCCGGCGGGATGCCGTCGGTGAGCGTCGCCCAGTCGGGGAACCCGGCCCCGAACACGCGCTCGGAGTAGACGTCCTGGTGAGCCTCGGCAAGCACGAAGATCCCACGCCGCATGAGCATCCGGGCCTGGCCCGCGTAGCGCTCGAGGTAGGCGCGGTCGTAGACGCCGCGGCGCGGCTCCAGGCCGCGCCAGAACCACGCCAGCCGGACCGCGTTGAAACCGAGCGAGGCGATCCAGCGCGCGTCGCGGTCGGTGAACGACCGCGCGGGGGGCAGGTAGGGCGCGGTCTTGTGCGCGACCTGGAGGCCGTGGACGATCACGATCCGCCCCGCGCGGTCCTTGAGCCAGCGGCCGTCCGGACGCAGCGGGGCGAGCGGCCCGGTGGCGGGATCGGCGGCGGACGCGGCGGCGGGAAGGGGCGCGAGGGCGGCGACGAGGAGCGCTGCGAGGATGGGAGCGCCGCGGGCCACGCGGCGCAATCTAGTCCTGTGTGGGGCCGCGAGCGCCGGGTGGGGGAGGTTCGGCGGACGGCGGCTGGGGAGGGGGTGTTGACGGTGGGAGGTCGCTCGCCGGTCGGTCCTAGCTACGTTTGGCACCACCACGGTGCAATACGTAGCGAGCGTCTCGCCGACGGGCGCGGTTGGCCCTGGGCGCGGCTCGCCGAGCGCGGTCGAGGCGGCCGCCGGGCGCCGGCGAGATCTCGGGTAGGGTCGGTCCATGCCGTGCCTCGTCGCCCTCTTCGCGCTGATCTCGCCGCGCCTCGCGCTGTTCTTCGTGTGGATCTTCACCGACGACCTGAGCCGCGCGTTCGAGTCGTGGGTGGTTCCCGTGATCGGCTTCTTCGTCCTGCCGTGGACGACGCTCGCCTACGCCGTGCTGTGGCAGTCGAGCCGGGGTGTGATCGGCTTCGAGTGGTTCATCGTCGGCTTCGCATTCGTCGTCGACGTGGGGTCCTACGTGCGGGCCGGGTCGGCCAGGCGCGACTGAACGCGCGGTTTGACGGGCGCTCGGGCGCTGTGCCAGAGTGGGAAGTGGCACGTCCCACTTCCCGCGGAGCGCCCGTGAGCCTCGACGACCCGGTCATCATCACCTGCTCGATCAGCGGGGCGGTCGCCAACCGCGACCAGTGCCCGGCGATCCCCTACACGCCCGAGGAGTACGGGGCCGAGGCGCGGCGGATCGTCGATGAGGGCGGCGTGATGATCCACATCCACGCGCGCACGCCCGACGGTGTCCCCTCCTACGAGATCGAGGACTTCCGCGCGATCACCGAGGCGATCCTCGGCGAGGTGGACGACGTGATCATCAACTACTCGACCGGGGCGATCGGGGTTCCGCTCGAGAAGCGGATCGCCTACCTGCGCGAGCTGCGGCCCGACGTCGCGGCGCTGAACATGGGCTCGATGAACTACGCGAAGTACTCGCGCCGGCGCGGTGACTTCGTGTTCTCGACCGTCTTCGAGAACAGCTTCGAGACGATCACGACACTGCTCGAGGCGATGAACGAGTACGGGATCAAGCCCGAGCACGAGTGCTTCGACTCCGGGCACGTCGCGAACCTCGACCCGCTCCTCGACAAGGGCATCCTGCGCCCGCCGCTGCAGGTCTCGACGGTGATGGGCGTGACCGGCGGGATCCGGCCGACCGCGCGCAACCTCGCCCACATGGCCGAGCAGATCCCGGACGTGCCGCACGAGTGGGGCGTGATCGGGATCTCGCGCGACCAGTGGCGCCTGGTCGCCGCGGCGCTGACGCTCGGAGGCAACGTGCGGGTCGGGCTGGAGGACAACTTCTACCTGCCCGATGGCGAGATGGCGCGCTCCAACGGCGACCTCGTCGCCCGCGCGCGGCGGATGGTCGGCGACGTCGGCCGCCGCCCGGCGACGGTCGCCGAGGCCCGCGAGCGGCTGGGTGTCCCGCGGCGCGAGGTCGCCGGAGTGGCGCGATGACGAAGCTGCCGCTGGCGGGCGTGCGCGTGCTGGACCTCTCGCGCCTGCTGCCCGGCGGCTTCTGCTCGCTGCTGCTGGCCGACCTCGGCGCCGACGTGCTCAAGGTGGAGGACACCGGCATGGGCGACTACGTGCGCTGGTCGCCGCCCTACCACGAGGGCGTGGCGGAGTCGGCGAAGGGCGCGCTGTTCCTGGCGCTGAACCGCAACAAGCGCTCGATCCGCCTGAACCTGAAGTCGCGCGACGGACGCGAGGTGCTGCTGCGCCTCGCACGCGAGGCGGACGTGCTGCTGGAGTCCTTCCGCCCGGGCGTGCTGGAGCGGCTCGGTGTCGGCTACGAGCGCTTGCGCGAGGAGGCCCCCGGCCTCGTCTACTGCGCGATCACCGGCTACGGGCAGGACGGGCCGGCGCGCGACCGCTCCGGCCACGACATCAACTACCTGGGTCTGGGCGGGCTTCTCTCCCTGACCGGGGATGCCGACGGCCCGCCGGTGCAGTCGGCGGGCCAGATCGCCGACCTCGGCGGGGGCGCGCTGATGGCGGTCGCGGGAATCCTCGCCGCGCTGCGCGAGCGCGACGGATCGCCGTCGCGACCGGGGTCCGGCGAGGGTCAGCTGGTGGACATCTCGATGTTCGACGGCGCGCTCTCGTGGCTGGGTCTGGTCGCCGGGCGGGCCCTGTGCGAGGGCCGAGCGCAGCGCCGCGGCGAGCCCGAGCTCGCGGGGTCGCTCATCTGCTACCGGCCCTACCGCTGCGCGGACGGCTGGGTCGCGCTCGGCGCCCTGGAGCCGAAGTTCTGGGCCGCATGGTGCCGTGGCGTGGGGCGCGAGGACCTGATCGAGCGCCAGTTCGATCGACCGGGCAGCGACGCGCACCGCGAGGTGGAGGCGGTCTTCGCCGCCCGCACCCGCGCGGAGTGGCAGGAGTTCGCATCCGAGCACGACTGCTGCCTCGAGCCGGTGATGGAGCTCGACGAGGCGCTCTCCTCCGAGCTGGTGCGCGAGCGGGAGATGGTGGTCGAGCTGGACCAGCCCGGCGCCTCGCGACCGGTCCGGCTGCTCGGCGCCCCGGTGAAGCTCTCGCGCACGCCCGCCGACCCCAACCGCCTGCCCGGCCCGGAGCTCGGCGAGCACACCGACGCCGTGCTCGCGGACCTCGGCTACGGGCCGGAGCAGGTCGAGGCGCTGAAGGCCTCGGGAGCGGTGGCCGGGCCCGCCGCGGGCGAGCCCGCGGGCTCGTTCCTGGCATGAGCGCACGGGCCGCCGGCGACGAGGAGCTGCTCAAGATGAGCGAGCTCGCGGAGCGCTCCGGCGTCAGCGCCGGGACGATCAAGCACTACCTCCGCGAGGGCCTGCTGCCCGAGCCGGTGCGCACGAGCCGCAACATGGCCTACTACCCGCCCGCCTTCGTCGAGCGGATCACGCTGATCAAGCGCCTCCAGGAGGAGCGCTTCATGCCGCTGCGGGTGATCCGGGAGATCCTGGCGTCCGACCCCGACCGGGTGAACGCCATGATCGAGTTGGAGGACCGCATCCTCGACCGGGCGATCGCCGCGCGCGAGGGGGGGCGCACCTCTCGCGCGGAGGTCCGCGGGGCCTATGACGTTCCCGGCAACGTGCTCCGGCGTCTGGAGGAGCTCGGGGTGCTGACGCCGAACGCTCGCGGCTACGACACCGACGACGTGAAGATCATCGAGGCCGTGTCGCGCTTTCGCGCCGGCGGCTACGACGAGGCGCTCGGCTTCACGGTCTACGACACGCTGCGCTACCGGGAGGCGCTGCAGCCGCTGGTCGAGGAGGAGGTTCGCGTGCTGCTGGACAGGCTCGCCGGCGAGGTCGCGCCGGAGCGGGCCGTCGAGATCATCGCGTCGGGCGCTGAGCCGCTCCGCGAGCTCGTCGGCGCGGTCCATTCGAAGCTCCTGGGCGCCGAGCTGCGCCGCCAGCGCGGGCGCGGCTAGCGCCACGAGGCCGAGCCGCATCGGGGGCCGGCCCGCGCGTCCGATCCCGCGACCCGCGCACGTCCCGCTTCGATGACGCCATTCGCGGCGCGCACCGGTCCGTCGCCGCACGAGGGCCGCCGCAACGGCGGGCCCGGCTGTCGCCACGGCCGCGCCGCGACGCTACGATCCGGGGCGATGCTCGCGTCCGCTCTGCGCCGCACGCCGGCCCTCGACGACGCCGAGGACGCCGCCCTCGCCGAGGCGCTGGCGCCCGAGCCGCTCGACGATGCGCGCGAGTCGCTCGAGTTCTGGCGGGCGCGATTGGCGCGCGCGCCGCGCTACCGCTTCCGGCGCCGGCGCGAGGCGCGGGCGATGATCGGACGCTGGGAGACCCGGGTGCGCAGGGCCGAGATCGCCGCGTTCGGCGGCGGGCTCACGGGCCGGCTCTGGGCGGCCTGGGATCGCGGCTCCTGGCGGGCCGTGCGCGGAGAGCTGGCCTCGATCACGACCCGGCGGCTGCGCCTGCCCGCCGTTCGTGCGGTCGTGCTGGCCCTCGCGGCCGTGTGGATGACGTCCACGCTCGCGCTGGCGGTGCTCCTCGCCGCGCTGCTCGGCGGCCACTGAGCCGCGGCCTCACCAGCGCACCTCGTGGCGCTCCATCACCCCGTAGGCGGTGCCCACGGCGATCCCGCCCTCGAGCTCGCCGGTGAACGTACCGAAGGGCTGCGCGTAGCGGGTGTGGAACAGCGGCCGCTCGTCGTCGTGCTCGCGGCGGGCCTCCTCCGCGAAGCGCAGTACCTCGCCGCCGGAGCCCCGGACCTCCGACAGGTCGGCGGCGAACGTGACGGCCCCGACCTCCCGCGGCCGGCCGTCGAGCCACACCGTGCGCTCGCTCGCGACGGGCTCGTCGTGTAGGCCCTCGACGAGGTTCCACGCGAGCGGCGTGCCGTCCGCGGAGCTGCCCACGGCGGCCGACCAGCGCCAGCTCACCTCGCGCAGCGGATATCCGGCCGAGTCGTCGACGACCGCGAGCCCATCGACGAGCCGCTCCCGCCCGTCGAGCACCACGGTGCCCCGCGCGCGGATCCCCGCCTGCTTGCGCGTCCACGCGTAGCCCCGCCCGTACGCCGAGACCGTCTCGATCCCGGCGTCCTCCGCGATGTCCAGGTCGATCCGCACGCCGTCGTCCTCGACCAGCACCCGCCCCGCCGGCAGGCGCACGCCGCGCCGGCCGGCGCGCGTGCGCTCGTGCAGGTGCTGCGCCTCCCGGTCCCACACGGCCCAGAACACCTGCGGGAACGGGCCGATGGAGACGGTGGCCGCGCACAGCATCAGCTCCTCGCCGTACAGCCCGACGTAGCGCCAGCGCTTGCGCAGCCGGCCGGCCTTGACGAGCGGCAGGCGCGCGGGCGGTAGCGCCAGCGACGCGACCCCGGGCGGGCGCTCGTCGCCGTAGCGCCCTCGATAGGGGAGCGGTCGATGCATGCCGGTATGCTTGCGCACCCGCCTTGACTGACCAGTCAATCCGGCGAACGAGGGACCAGATGACCGTGCGGGCGGCCGCGATCCAGCTCAACTCCGGCGGTGATCCGGCGCTCAACCTCGCCGCCGCCGAGGAGCACGTGCGCGCGGCCGCCGCCGATGGCGCCGAGCTGGTGGTGCTGCCCGAGCACTGGACCGCGCTCGGCACGCCGGAGCAGATGGGCGCGGCGGCGGAGCCACTCGACGGGCCATCGGCGTCGTGGGCGCGGGGGATCGCGCGCGAGTTGCGGATCGACCTGGTCGCCGGCTCGATCGTCGAGCGCGTCGAGGGACGCCCACGAGCGTCCAACACCTGCGTCCATGTCGCACCCGACGGGTCGGTCGCGGCGGTCTACCGCAAGATCCACATGTTCGACGTCGAGGTCGGCGGCGCCGTCTACCGCGAGTCCGACACCGACGAGCCCGGCGACGAGATCGTCACGAGCGCGCTCGCCCGGGGCGCCGGTCTGGGCCTCGCGGTCTGCTACGACCTCCGCTTCCCGGAGCTCTTCCGGATCCTCGCGGTGCGCGGGGCGCTCGTGGTCACGCTGCCGTCGGCGTTCACGCTGCAGACCACGCGCGAGCACTGGGAGCCGCTGCTTCGCGCGCGGGCGATCGAGAACCAGTGTTTCGTGGTCGCCGCCAACCAGATCGGCGCCGACGGGGCGGGCAGGCGCTCGGGAGGGCGCTCGGCGATCGTCGACCCGTGGGGGGTCGTGCTCGCCACCGCGCCCGACGCCCCCTGCCACATCGCGGCGGAACTCGACCTCGACCGCCAGGCCGAGGTCCGGCGGACGCTGCCCTCCCTCGCGAATCGGCGCCCCTCGTCCTACCGCTGGCCCGAGGCGGTCCTCGCGTGACCGCGACGGGGCAGGCCGCCGTCGACAAGCGCCGCGTGATCCTCGACGCGGCGGTGCGGGTGTTCGCCCGGCGCGGGTTCCACACCTGCCGTGTCTCGGACATCGCCGACGAGGCCGGTGTCGCCTACGGGCTCGTCTATCACTACTTCTCCTCCAAGGACCAGATCCTCGACACGCTGTTCCTGGAGCGCTGGCAGGTGCTGCTCGACGTCATCAGGGAGGTCGACGCGCGCGAGCAACCCGCGCGTCGAAAGCTCTACGACATCGCGTCCTTCATCGTCGACTCCTACCGGCACGACCCGGACCTGATGAAGGTGATCATCGCCGAGGTGACACGCGCCGCCAACACGTTCGGGCGCACCCACCTGGACGTGATCGGGGAGGCCTACGACCTGATCGCGGACGTCGTGCGGGCCGCGCAGGAGAGCGGGGAGTTCCGTCTGGACGTCACCCCCGACTTCGCCGCGCTGGCCTTCTACGGCGCGATCGAGCAGGTCCTCACGGGCTGGATCTTCGGCCTGCTGCCGCGCGGCGAGACCGAGTACGAGCAGGCGAAGGACTTCGTCGTCGACACGATCTGCGGGGGCCTCGAGACGGCGCCCGGCACAGGGCCTGGCCGCCCGGCGCTCTGATTGAATGGCGCGCGTGACCGAGAACGAGACCGTCAAGCGGCTTGTGTGGTCCGGGCTCCTGGCGGGTCTCGGGGCGCTGGCGAGCGTCGCGGTCGGGCGCGTCGCCGGGGCCATCTGGCGCCGGGCGTTCGACGAGGATCCACCGGAGTGAGCGCCACATGAGCGACGAGCGGGCGAAGCGGGACGAAGGCGCAGAGGCGGGCGGCGAGACGCCGGAGCCCGAGGTCGCACGCGCACAGGAGGCCGCGACCGAGGGCCACGACGCGACGGCGGACCCAGCGCGCGACGACGCCGAGGCCGGGGCGGCGACCGAGGCCGCGCGGGCGAGCGAGACCAAGCCGGTCGCCGAGGCCGCTCCGGCCGCAGGCGCCGAGCCGCCGGATGACGACGGCAAGCCCGCGGACGACGCTCCGGGCCGCTCGGCGCAGGACGCCGGCGCGGCACCGGCGGCCGCGCAGCCGGCCGGTCCCGTCCTGGATCCCGCCCCCCCTGCCTCGGCCTCCGCCCGGCCAGAGGTCATCGTCGGCGCAGCCTTCGTGGGCGGGCTCGTGCTGGCCTGGCTCCTGAAGCGACGTGTCGGCTGAGCGCGACCCGAGCAACGGCCACGGGGTCGGCGCGGCCGTTCAGGAGATCTCCGAGCGCGCGAGCGTGCTCGTCCGCGAGGAGGTCGAGCTTGCCAAGGCCGAGGTCGCGGTCAAGGCCAAGAGCCTGGCGCAGGGCGGCGCGGTCGCTGTCGCGGCCGGCGTCTTCGTGGTCTTTGCGCTGGTGCTCCTGCTGCAGGCGGCATCCTGGGGCGTGTGGCTCGCCTTCATCGGCGGCCAGGACTACTGGGCCGGCTTCCTGATCGTCGGCGTGTTCCTGCTGCTTGTGGCGGCGCTCGCCGGGCTGATCGCTCAGCGCGCGTTCAAGAAGGGCAGCCCGCCAACCCCGCAGATGGCGATCGATGAGGCGCGCCTCATCCAGGAGACCGTGAAGGCGCCGCTCGAGGGCGGCTCCGCGGTCGCGGTGGGCGCGGCGCCGCAGGGCGCCGTCGCGGACCACGCGCGCTCCGCGACCGCGGCGACCGCGGCGACCGCCGCGGCCACAGGCTCAGGGGCGGCTGCCGCCGCCGATTCCGCCCCCGGGAAGGACGACGACCCGACTGGAGAGGGCGCGCGATGAGTGCCACCGGAAGCGCCGGCCCGCCGCGCACACCCGAGCAGATCCGGGCCTCGATCGAGGCGAATCGCCGCGAGCTCGCGGTGTCGGTCGATCGGCTGCACGGCGAGGTCACGAGGCTGACCGACTGGCGCGCGCAGCTCGCGCGCCACCAGCGCGAGGCCGCGATCGGGGCCGCGGTCGCGGGCTTCGTGATCGCGGGGGGAGTCGCAGCGATCGGCGGGATCCTGTTCGGTCGCCGCCGCCGCGGCTGAACGCCCTCAGGCGCCGCCGAGGAGTCGGGCGGGCACGCCGCCGACGCCGAGCAGACCGGGGCCGGCGTGGGTTCCGATCACGGGACCGACCTCGGACACGAACAGGGGCTCGCAGCCGATGATCTCGCGACCCCGGTCGGCGAGTCGCCGGGCCTCGTCGGGCGCCTGGATGTGCTGCACCACCCATCCGTCACGGCCGGAGTCGCGGAACTCCGTCAGATAGTCGACCATCCGCTGGAACGCGCGGCCCGCGGTCCTGACACGCTCGACAGGCGTTATCTCCTCGGCGAGCGCGAGGATCGGCTTGATCTTCAGCGCCGAGCCGACCCAGGCCTGGGCGGAGCCGATGCGCCCGCCCCTGCGGAGGTACTCCAGCGTGTCGACGGCGAACCGCATGACGAGCTCCTCGCGCGCCTCGCCGACGCGCTGCGCGACCTGCGCGCCGTCGAGCCCCTCACGGGCCGCCCCCACGGCGGCCATGACGCACAGACCCTCCCCGCCGCAGGCCGAGCGCGAGTCGACTACGTGGATCCGCTCTTCCCGCGCGCCGAGTTGGGCGCGCGCCTGGCGCGCCGACTCGCACGTGCCGGAGACCCCCGCCGAGAGATGGACCGAGACGATCTCCTGCCCGGCGTCGAGCAGCGGCTCGTAGGCGGCCAGGAACTCGCCGACCGACGGCTGCGAGGTGGTCGGAAGCGCCTCCGCCGTGCGCAGGCTGTCGTAGTAGGCGCCGAAGCTCGGGAGGTCGGCCTCGGGGGTGTCTCCCTGCGCCCAGTGGACGTGAAGCGAGACTTCGGTGACGTCGTTGGCGGCCACCATCTCAGCCGGCATGTAGTGGCAAGTGTCGGTGACGACTGCGACCCCGGGCATCCGCGGCCACCCTACCTGCCGAGCCGGCCCGCGGGCCCCGCGGGCCTCGCGCGTACACTCAGCCGCCGTGCCGCGCTGCCTCGTCACCGGAGCCACCGGCCTGGTCGGCTCGCACGTCGTGCGCGCGCTGCTGGGGCGCGGCGACGAGGTGCGCGCCGTCGCCCGGTCGCAGTCCCGGCTCGACAACGTCGAGGCGCTCGACGTCGAGGTGGTTCGCGCGGACATCCTCGACCGTCGCGCCGTCAGGCGCGCGATGGCCGGCGCGGACCGCGTCTTCCACGTCGCGGGCCTCACATCGCTTCGCGCGAGGCGCGAGACCGCGTTCCGGGTGAACGTCGAGGGCACGCGCATCGTGCTCGCGGAGGCGCTGCGGGCGGGCGTCGAGCGTGTCGTGCACACCTCGTCCGTCGCGGCGATCGGTCCTGCTCCGGCGGGCACGACCGTCGACGAGAAGCAGGACTTCGATGCCGGGCGCTACGGCATCCCCTACGTCGACAGCAAGCACGCCGCCGAGATCGAGGCCCTGCGCATGGTCGTGCGCGGGCTGCCCGTGGTGATCGTCAACCCGGGCCATGTGCTCGGCCGCGGCGACGTCTACCGCTCCTCGACCGAACTGGTGCGCCGCTTCCTGCGGCGCGAGATCCCGGCCTACGTTGACGGCACGCTGAACATCGTCGACGCGCGCGACGTCGCCGAGGGCCACCTGCTCGCGGAGACCGCCGGCCGGCCCGGTGAGCGCTACATCCTCGGCGGGCGCAACTTCACGCTCGACCGCCTGTTCGCCGACCTCGGGCGCATCTCCGGGGTCGAGCCGCCGGCGGTCAAGCTCCCGCTGGCGGCGGCGCTCGCCCTGGCCGAGGCCGCCGAGGCGCTGCCCGGGCGGCCGATCGCGACTAGGGCCGAGGTGCGGGCCGCCTCGCTGCGCTGGGCGGTTCGTAACACCAAGGCGCGCCGCGAGCTCGGCTGGCGCCCGAGCCCGCACGAGGACACGCTCGAGTCGGTCGTCGCGTGGTACCGCGAGCGCGAGCCGGACGCGCTCGCGGCGCGCGGTACGCGGCAGCCGCTCGCGCTGCGGGCGAGCGGCGCGATCCTGAGACGCGCGACGCGCGCCGTCGGCGGCCTGCTCGACTGAGGGCCGTCGTGGCGACCCTCTATCGCTGCCCGACGCCGACCGACCGTCTCTGCGCGTGCGGGCGCGTCGCGCGCGCGCTGCGACGTGCGGGGGTCGAGTTCGACGAGGTGCGTGTGCCCTACAGGCGCGCCGCCCGCGAGGAGGTCGAGGCGCTCACCGGTCAGCGCAAGGTCCCCGTGCTGCTGCTCGACGGCGAGGCGATCTGCGACTCGCGACGGATCGTCGAGCACCTCCGCGGCCGCGCCAAGCCCGGCCGGGAACCGGCGAGCGACGACCCTCCCCTGGGCTAGGCTCCGCCGGTGCTCCGGTGGCCGACCCTCGCGGCGCTCGCGCTCGCGCTCGCGACACCGGCCGGAGCGGCCGCCGCCGAGCCCGTGCTTCCGCTGGCCTCGGTCGCCGCGGGGATGCGATGCACGGCGCGCACCGTGGTCGCCGGGACCGCGATCACGCCATTCGACGCCACGGTCGTGGACGTCGTCGCGCCGAGCGGCGGCGAGGGCGCCCGCATCCTCGTTCGCGTCGCCGGCCCCGCGGTGGACGAGACCGGCATCGCCGAGGGCTTCTCGGGGTCGCCGCTGATCTGCCCGGGCCCCGGCGGAAGCCCGCGGATCGCCGGCGCCATCTCGGAGGGGGTCGGCGCGTACGGCAACAAACTGGCGCTGGCGACGCCCATCGAGTCGATGCTCCACCAACCGGTGCGCCCGCCGGCCTCCGCGTCGCGCGACGGCCGGCTGCTGCGCGGGGCGCGCCCGCTGCGCGCCCCGCTCACCGTGGCGGGGCTGTCCGGCCCCGTGCAGCGCACGGTCGCGGAGGCGGCCCGCCGCGCCGGGGTTCCCGTCCTCGCCGCGCCCGCCGCTCCGCTCCTCGCGCCGACCTTCCCGCCGCAGGACCTCGTGCCCGGCGCGTCGGTGGCGGCCGGCTACGCGGTCGGGGACCTCACCGCCGGCGCGGTCGGGACCGTGAGCTACCGAGACGGCGGCCGCGTCTGGGCCTTCGGCCACCCGCTGGACGGCGCGGGCCGGCGCTCGCTCTACCTGCAGGATGCCTACGTGTACGCCGTGGTGCCCAGCCCGCTGGCCGACGCCGACAGCACCAGCTACAAGCTCGCGGCGCCCGGGCACGTGCTCGGCACGCTCTCGGCCGACACGCCCGACGCCGTCGCCGGGACGTTGGGGCAGCCGCCGCCCGACGTGCATCTCCGGGTCACGGTGCGCGACCTGGACACCGGGGGGCGGACGTCCCTGGTGGCCGACACGCCGGACGAGACCGACGTCGGCCTACCGACCGGCTCGGCGCCCGCGACGCTCGTCGCTCCGCTGCTCGCAACCCAGGCGATCACCCAGGCCTACGACGGAGCGCCGGCCAACGAGTCCGGCCGGGCCTGCCTGCGCCTGCGGCTGCGCGAGCTGCGGCGCCCCGCCGGCTTCTGCTCGCGCTACGTGGTGGCGGGCGCTCTGTCGTCGTCGGGCGCGGCGCCGCTCTCCGGTCCGGTGTCGACCGTGATCGCAGACGCGCTCGGACTGGTCGACGACGCCGAATTCGCTCGCCTGCACGTCACATCCGCGGAGGTCCGCGTGCAGATCAGCCGCGGGTTGCGGCTCGCGCGCATGCTCCGCGTGGCCGGTCCGCGGTCCGCGCGGCGGGGCGCGGACGCCGTGCTGCGGGTGCGCGCGCGAGCGCGGCGCGGACCGCTGGTCACCGTGCCGCTGCGGCTGCGGCTTCCCCGAGGACTGTCGCGCGGGCCGCACCGCGTGACGCTGAGCGGGCGCGGCGTGGACGAGGAGGACTCGGACCCGGTGGCCGCGCTGGCCGCCGCGCTCGCCGGCAGGGGAGGGGGGCCGTCGCTGCCGTCGGCGCGGTCGCTCCGCGAGTTGCGCCGCCAGATCGAGGGCCTCGGCCACGACGACGGCCCGCGCGCGTCGTTCTCCGGCCGTCGCGGGCGGGTCGCGGTTCCGTCGGACCCGCGCTGGCGGCTCTCCGGCCGCGTGTCGCTGCTGCTTCTCGTCCGCTGAGCGGGCTCAGCCCAGGCGGTTCTCGATCGGCAGCGGTGCCGTCCCGCCGTCCGCGGGCCCGGTCTCGGCCGCCGGCGGCTGCTCGACCCCGAGGAGGCTCGCGAGCTCGCCGCTCGCGTACATCTCGGTGACGATGTCGCAGCCGCCGACCAGCTCGCCGCGCACGAAGAGCTGCGGGATGGTCGGCCATTCCGAGATCGCGCTGAGCTCCTCGCGGATCCGCGGGTCGGGCAGCACGTCGACGGCTGCGAACGGCGTGCCGAGCGCCTGCAGCGCGCCCGCGGTCCGCGCCGAGAAGCCGCAGCGCGGCTGCTCGGGGTTCCCCTTCATGAAGAGGAGCACGTCGTTGGAGGAGATCGCCTCGGCGATCGCCTCGCGCAGGGGATTCGGGGTCTGGTCGCTCATGGTCCTCACTCGGCCTTGCAGGTCATCGAGAGGGCGTGGATGCGACCGCCCACCTCGCCGTCGAACACGTCGTACACCAGGCGGTGCGCGTCCAGGCGGGAGAGCCCGGCGAAGGCGCCGGACACGATCGTGGCCTGGAAGTGGTGGCCGTCGCCGGTCACCTCGGCCCGCGCCCCGGGGATGCCGTGCTCGATCCGCGAGCGGATCTCCTCGGGCGTCGGGGCGGTCTCCGCGGGCATGCCCATCGGTCCAGGGTAGCGGGCGGTGATCCCGGCCGAAGGCTCGCTACACTGAATGAAGTCATGGCGGCGGGACGCCGCCCACGGCATAGGAGGCCGAGTTGCGCATGGCGACCATCACTCTCACCGACACCGGCGCCGAGAAGGTGCGCGAGTTCCTCGCCGCGCAGGGTGAGACGGCGGTGGCGGCCGGGCTGCGCGTCGGTGTTCGCGGCGGCGGCTGCTCGGGCTTCCAGTACGTGCTCGCGTTCGACGAGCGCCACGAGGGCGACGTGGCCATCGAGGACAAGGGGATCACGCTGCTCGTCGACTCCGAGAGCCTGCCCTACGTCCAGGGATCGATCATCGACTTCGTCGATGGCCTGCAGGGCGCCGGCTTCAAGGTCGAGAACCCCAACGTGATCGCGGCCTGCGGCTGCGGCTCTTCGTTCCGCGTGGCGGACGAGGAGGAGGTCTCGGCGGTCTAGCCGTCCTGCCGCGGAGTTGGTGACGCGGCCCGGGGGGATTGTCGGTTGGTGACGGCTGCTCGAGGCGCGCTGCGGCGAACGGCATCCGGGACATGGCGTCACGGGAGTCCACGCTCCTGCCTTGGGGGTCGTATGTGGCCCCTACTCGGGACGGTGGACCCGGCGCCGGACTCCCGCGGCCGCGTCGCGTGCCCGCGAGCGCGCCTACGCCTGGCCCTCGACCGCGCCGGGCACGCCGGTGTTGGTCGAGTACTTCGGCTGGATCTTCATGTCCGGCCTGATCGAGTGCACGGCCTGCGCGACCGCGATCGCGGCCTCGGCGAAGCCGGTCGCGATCAGCTTCAGCTTGCCGTCGAAGGTCGTGATGTCGCCGCAGGCCCACACGTTCTCCAGCGAGGTCCGCATCAGCGGGTCGACGGCGATCGCACCCTTGACGACCTCGAAGCCCCAGTCCTTGAGCGGGCCGAGCGCCGTCTTGAAGCCGAGCTGGAGCAGGACGGCGTCGATCTCGAGCTCGTGCTCCTGCTGCTCGTCGGCCGAGTGGAACAGCCGCACCCGCTCGATCGCGCCGTTCCCGGCGATCTCCCGGATCTGGAACGGGATCCTCAGGTCCACGCGTCCCGCCGCCACCGCCTCCATCACCTGCGCGACCGTCGCCTCGTGCGCGCGGAACGCCTCGCGGCGGTGCACGAGCGTGATCGACTCCGCGGTGCCGAGCAGGTTCAGCGTCCAGTCGAGCGCGGAGTCGCCGCCGCCGACGATCATCACGCGCCGCCCCTCGAACTCGCGCTTCTCGCCCACCAGGTAGTGCGCGCCGCGCCCCTCCCAGGGCCCCATGTCGTAGCCGGGCAGGCGCTTGGGCTCGAACGCGCCGTGGCCCCCGGCGACGATCACCGTGCGGGAGCGCAGCTCGCCCCTGTCGGTGTGGAGCACCACGAGGCGCCGCTGGGGGTCGTCGGGGTCCGGCTCCCACGAGATCCGCGACGCCGTGGTGTCCAGGTGCACCGGCACGTCGAACTGCTCCAGCGCCTGCTCGCGCAGCATCTCGACCAGGTCCTTCGCGAGCACGCGCGGGTGACCGGGCACGTCGAAGATCCACTTCTCCGGGTAGAGCGTCGTGAGCTGCCCGCCGAGCTCCGGCAGCGAGTCGATCACCCGCGAGCTCGCCTCGCGCATTCCGGCCCAGAAGGCGGTCGACAGCCCCACGGGGCCCGCGCCGATGACCGTGATGTCGCGGACCTCGGAGAGGTCGGCCTCCGGGGGCGCGGCCGGGTGGGTCACGACGCGTCCCCCGCGGGGATCGGCGCGAGCCCGAGCGCGGCGCCGTCGAGCGCGCCGAGCACGCGCTCCAGCGAGCCGGCGATGCACGTGAACGTGGGGGTGTCGCGCTTGGTGTAGGAGGAGGCCTCGGTGGTGCGCAGGCGGTGCACGAGGTCGAGGAAGTCGCCGGGCTCGTCGGTCTCGAAGGCGACGACGAACTCCTGGTCGTCGAGGCCGAACGAGTAGCTCGTGTTCAGGTCGACGCTCGGGAACTCCTTCCCGATGCGGATGTGCTCCTGCATGATGCGCCAGCGCTCGTCCGGATCGAGCCCGTACCACTCGCGGGTCTTCACGAACGGATAGACGAAGAGGTAGCGCGAGTGCCCCGGGCGGACCTCCAGGCGCGACTCGTCGGAGTACTCCGACCGCTTGGTCATCGCCAGGTAGGAGTACGGCATCGAGCACCACTTCGCGAGGCCGCTCTGGGCGAGCACTACGTGGAACTCGTGGATGCGCTCGAGGTTCTGCGCCTGGGACAGGAGCAGCAGATCGGCGTCGCCGCGGGTCCCGACCAGAGAGAAGGTCCGCAGCAGATGGTCGGTGGCGAAGTCCTCGCACGCGGCCATCAACTCGCGCTTGCCGGCGGCACGGCGCTCGTCGTCCAGCCGGCGCCAGGCAGGATCGACCTTCAGGAACGTGAACTTGACGAAATGGCGCGCGGGCACGGCAGGGCAATGATAGGTGCCGTCACCGCTCGCGGAGTCCGGTGTACGCGTTGCTAGCATGCCCGCGCGGATGCGCATAGCCCTGGTTTCGCCGTATTCCTGGACCTATCCGGGCGGCGTCACGCGGCACATCCAGGCGCTCGCCGAGCAGTTCCTCGACGAAGGCCACGACGTCCGCGTGCTTGCCCCGTTCGACCCCGACGACCGCCTCGCGGCGGCGCTGCACCGCGGCGCGCATCCGCAGCCGCGCGAGGCTCCAGGCTACCTCGTTCCGCTCGGGCGGACGGTCGGCTTCCCGGCCAACGGCGCGGTCTCGAACCTGGCGGTGACCCCGGAGGGGGTCGCGGCGATGCGCCGCGAGCTGCGCGCCGGAGCCTTCGACGTGGTCCACCTGCACGAGCCGGTCGCCCCCGCCCTCTGCTGGGACGCCCTGATGTCCACCCGCGCTCCGCTGGTGGGCACCTTCCACTGCTACTCCACGAGCGCGATGGCGAACAACGCCGCGGTCGCGCTCGGGGCCCGGCGACGCTTCAACCGCCTGCACCAGCGGATCGCGGTCTCCGAGGCCGCGGCCTGGACGGCGCGGCGCTTCTTCGGCGGCCGCTACCGGATCGTCCCGAACGGGGTCGAGCTCCCGGCCTCGGTGCCGGTCCGCGGGGCCGCGGACGGCGAGCTGCGCATCCTGTTCGTCGGACAGGCCGTCGAGCGCAAGGGCCTGCCGGTACTGCTGCGCGCGTTTGAGGCGCTGCGCGACCACATCCCGGCACGCCTCGTCGTGATCGGCGCGCGCGAGGAGGAGATCTCCCCGCTGCTGCTCGACTCGCGCGGGGTGACCGCGCTCGGGAAGGTCGGCGACGACGTCAAGGCGCGCGAGCTCGCGCGCGCGGACGTGCTCTGCGCGCCGTCGCTGGGCGGCGAGAGCTTCGGGATGGTGTTGACCGAGGCGTTCGCGCAGGGAACGCCGGTCGTCGCATCCGACATCGCCGGCTACCGGGACGTGGTCCGCGACGGCGCCGAGGGCCTGCTCGTGCCGCCGGGGGACGCGACCCAGCTCGCCGAAGCGCTGCGCGACCTGCACCTGGACCCGGAGCGCCGGCGCGAGATGGGGACCGCGGCCGCGGCGCGGGCGCGGCGCTACGCGTGGCCGGCCGTGGCGGACGAGGTGCTGAGCGCCTACGAGGACGCGATCGCGGCACCCGAGCCCGAGGGCGCGCGGGCCCGCCTCGCCGTGCGCCTCGGGGCGATCCCGGCGGACCTCGGCGAGCGAGTTCCCGCGCGGCGGATCGAGAGCCTCGAGCCTGCGACCGCCGGCGCCGGGCGGCGGCGTGCGATCGGCCTCGCGCGCCGCGCGGCCGCCGGAGCCGCGCTGCTCGCCGGCGCAGGGCTCGCCGCCCTCGGCCTGGAGCGCATCGGCATCGACAAGGTCGCGCGCTCGCTGATCGACTCCTCCCCGACGCTGGTGCTGCTCGGCCTGGCGATCATGTGCGCGTCGATGGCGCTGCGCGCGGTCTCCTGGCACGCGATCCTGCGCGCGGCGCTGCCCTCCGCGCGGGTGCGCCTGCGCGACGCGCTCCAGGGAACCTTCATCGGCGTGCTGATGTCCGCGACGCTGCCCGCGCGCCTCGGCGAGCCCTCGCGCGCGCTGATCGTCGCTCGCCGCACGGGCCGGCCGCGCGAGACGCTCCCCGCGGTCGTCGGGACGCTCGTCTCTCAGACGATGCTCAACCTCATCGCGCTGCTCGTCCTCGGCGCCGTGATGTTCAACTCGATCGGCCTGTTCCACGGCCACTCCGACGCGCTGATCGCCGTCTCGGTCGCGCCGCTGGCGCTGCTCCTGCTCGTGCTGCTCGCTCCGGCGGTGCTCTCGCGCGGCCCGGCGTCGCGCTCCGCGCGCCTTCAGAGCCTCGTGACGCAGGCGCGCGCGCAGCTCCTGGCGGTCCGCTCCGGGCTCAGCGTGTTCCGCCAGCCGCGACTGGGCGGCGAGGCGACGGTCGCGCAGCTCGGCGCGTGGGCGCTGCAGTGGCTGTCCTGCTACGTGCTGCTCGTCGCGCTCGGACTCGACGCGCGCGCGGGCGTAGGCGCCGCGGCGGCGGTCCTGTTCGCGGTCAACGTGACCGCGGTGCTGCCCGCGACGCCGTCCAACCTCGGCGTCTTCCAGGCGGCCTGCGTGGCCGTGCTGCACGGGGGCTTCGGGGTCTCGTCCGCCGACGCCCTCGCCTACGGGATCGTGCTGCAGGCGGTCGAGATCGCGACCGCGATCATCATGGGCATGCCCGCGCTGGTGAAGGAGGGCCTGTCCTGGCGCGACGTGCGCATGCGCGCGCTGCACACCGCCCCGGTGGAGCTCGCCGCGCGCTCGGTCCCACGGCCGATCAAGCGCAGCCCCGCGGCCGTGGCCGAGGCCGAGGTGGGCGCGTAGCTGCGACCCGTCCGGTGGCCTCGGGCGCGGCCGAGCTCACTCCACCGGTTGCCGTCCTACGCCCACATCGCGCCGGGAGCCGACGTTGCCTGTCCGGTCGCGCGGGGTCAGCTCGATGAAGTGGACCGATGGGCTCGGGTCCCAAGCGGTACGGGCGAGGAAGCGGTGCAGCAGCACCACGTTCACTCCGCGCCGCAGGCGGACCACGGTCCGCTCGTGCTGCTCGACGCCGGGCTCCGCGGAGTAGTCCACGGTGTCCGCCGACACGATCTCGAGCGTGCCCGGCTCCGACGCCCGGACGGTCAGCACGTCGCGCAGCCTGCGGCGGCGGCCGTGCGTCGTGGCGAAACCCGCGCCGAAATGCAAGACGGTGAGCCGCGGAGGCAGGTAGTCGGGGACCGGGTCGGCTCCCAGGCCGGTGCCGAGGGCGGCGGCCTCGGCGCGGCCGTCGCGCAGCCAGATCGCAGCGGCAGGCGCGTCCGAGGACGGGCTCAGCGCCAGGTCCTGGACCGGCCCTCGGGGTACTGCGCGCGAGAGGAACCGCGGCGTCCCGAACGGCCCGTCCGAGGCCGTCGCGGCCTCGACGCGCCAGGTGCCGTCCCCTCCCGCGACCCATCGCGTCCACGCGGCCACCAGGGCGCCGTCCGGCGCGGCCGCGAGCTGGGGGCCCGTCGCCGTCCGGTCGCGCGCGGAGAGCGTGGCCGGTGCCGCGAAGCGGATCCCGCCGGAAGCGATCGCCACGCGGACGCGAGCCCGCTCGAGCCACGCGACCGCCAGGCGGTCGCCGCGCAGGCCGAGGGCGACCGGCGCGAGCGCATCGGCCCCCGGTGTGCTGAACGGCGCCGGCGCGCTGCCGGGCTCCCATGCCAGCAGACGCCCGCAGCAGGCGCCCTGCAGGGGTGAGTCGATGCTGCGCCACACCACCCGGGGCGACCCGTCGCCGGCCACGGCCGCGCGGACGTCCTGAGCGTCCTTGCCGCCGGCGCCGTCATCGGCCACGAGCACCGGCCCGAAGCCGGTGGGCGGGCGGAACGCGGCCACCTCCACGCGAACGCAGCACGGAGCGCTGGAACTCTCGGCGCGGCGCCAGGCGACCGCGGCCGCCCCCGAGGCCGACGTGGCGACGCTGGGTGCGGAGGTGTCCGCCGAAGCGACGGAGCCGTACACCGCGCCCTCCGCGGAGAGCGGCCGCGCATCCATGGGGCCGCCGGTCGTGCCGCCCGCCGCCACGACCCGTTGGCGCACGCTTCCGAAGAAACCCCAGCTGGTCGTCTCCCACCAGGCGGCGACCGCGCTTCCGCCGGGCGCGACGGCGAGCGCCGGCCGGCCGGCGGCGATGCCGCGGGGGGACAGCCGCGCGGTGACGGGCCGTCGTCGCGGTTCCAGGCGAGTGAGGTAGACGGCGCCCTTGCTGCCGGGGGAGCCGTAGGTGGGCGGGATCGTGGGTCGCTCCCAGAGGAGCAGCGCTCGGCCGCGGTCGTCGATCCCCACCGTCACGAAGTCCGGGTCTGCTCCCGCGGGACTGATCGCGATCGGCGGGCCGAAGCTGCCGCCGGGGCGCCGGTAGCGCGCGTAGATCCGCCGCCCGGATGCGACCCGGCCGAAGCCGAGATCGGAGCCGCGCTCGAAGCCGTTGGTCCAGGCCGCCACTGCTGCGCCCCGGCGGCTGATCGCGATGGCGGGGGAGCCGAGGTTCTCGGCCGGCGCCGCGAGCGTGATCGAGCGCGACCAGGACCCGGGCGGGACGGCGGCCGCGGCCGGCCCGCCCGCGATCAGCGCGAGCGCCGCGGCGAGGAGGGTTGGGAGGGGGCCGCGCCTCGGGAGCATGCACGGGATCAAACGAGCGCCGGTGGGGAACGTTTCGCTCCCCGGTACCCGGGTCGCTCGCGGCCTACGCCGCCGCTCAGCCGGCCAGCGCCGCGCAGATCGCGTCGATCTCGTCCGAGCGCTCCGCGATCAGCCGCTCCGCGGTCAGCTTCAGCGCGTGGATGTTCTCCGGGGAGGCGTCGTCGAGGTCGTCGCTCGCCTGGTCCAGCGGGGTCTGGAGGCGGTGGTAGCGGCCGGGCCCGAGCAGCTGCTCGAGCTGGAAGTCGATCGTCAGGCTGACGCCGTCGAAGACGATCTGGAGCAGCGGCCGCGCCCAGCCCAGGATCCCCCAGCCTTCGGCATCGGCGAGCGGGATCGGCCGGCGCAGGTCGCCCGTCCCGAGCGAGACGAGCACGATGTCCGGATCCGCGCCGTCGCGGCGGCTCTCGGCGTACGCGCACATCGCGGGGTTGTTCGCGAACGTGCCGCCGTCCACCAGCGCGAAGTAGTCGGCGGGCGGCTCGACATCTATCCGCTCCGGCGGGAAGTAGGTGGGCGCCGCGGCGGTCGCGCGAGCGACCTGCCACATCGGGAAGTCGTAGTCGGGATCGGAGCGCGCTCGCGAGCTCTTGAAGAAGAAGGGGATGCGCCGCTCGATCTCGTAGGCCGGGACCAGCACGTCGACCAGCGCCGCCGAGAGCGGCGCGTCGCCGAGGTAGCGCTTCAGCGCGTCCTCGAGCGGCCCCGCCGGGTAGCGCTCCTCGAGCACGCCACCGACCGATGCGATCTCGTGCAGGACCGACTCGGAGAAGATCCGCGGGCCCTCGGCCTCGTAGAGCCCGACCATGTCGGCTGCGCGCCAGCGAGGGCCTCCGTTCTCGCCGGCCACCGCCAGCCCAAGGCCCAGGATCCCGCCTGTGGAGGTGCCGGCGACCAGGTCGAAGAGCTCGCTGACGCGGCGGCCCGTCCGTTCCTCGATCTCGGCCAGCACCATCGCCGGCACGACCCCGCGGATACCCCCGCCGTCGATCGCCAGGATCGCCACGCGCTCCCGCGCGCTCACGCCGTCCTCCACACGCCGCCGACGGTAGCGGACGACCACGGGCCGTCTCGACCGCCGTTCTACTCGTAGGGGATCGGCTCGTCCTCCAGGTGCCAGAAGCCGTCGGCGCCGACATGGCGCTCGGTGGCGACCAGCCCGAGCCGCTCGCGGGCGTCGGCGAGCCCGATGCCGCACAGCTCGGCGACCTCCATCGTGGCCAGGGGCGTGCCGGTCCAGCGCAGGGTCTCCTCGACGGAGTCCGGCGGCGGCCGGCGATCGAGGCCGGGAACCAGGTTCGCGGTGATCGTGTCGTAGACCGCGAACGGCTGGAAGCCCGGCACCGAGATCCGCACGCGGTCCGAGAGCCGCACGATCTCGTAGGACGGGCAGGTGTAGCGCCGGCCGCCCGACCAGTTGGCGAGCCTGTGGTCGAGCACGCGCGCCGCGGGCATCGGCTCGCGCGCGCGCCGCATGTCGTCGCGCAGCGCCTCCTCGACCTCGGCGCTCGCCGACCAGCGCTCGAGCTCGGCCGGCTCGATGCCGGCATCGCGGGCGGCGGCGGCGATCGTGCCGGGCTCGTCGAGCAACTCACCGGAGAAGTGGCGCACGCGCAGCCGGCGCAGCAGCGCGCGCATCCGCTCGGGGGCGTGGATCCGCGCCGCCACCACCACCCGGCACGCGGGCAACGTGGCATGGAGACGCTCTCGTGGCCGGGTGTCGATCGGCATCCCGTGATCGCGCGCGATCCGCCGCAGGCCGGCCGCCATCGACTCCGTCGTGATCCCGCGGGAGGCGTAGTGATCAGGGGTCTCCGCCAGGCCGACCATGCAGGCACGCCACTCCAGCCGGTCGCCGTAGAGCCAGCTGAGGCGACGGCGGCGCGGCTCGGCGCTGTAGGCCCACGGGCAGCCGGGGTCGGTGAACTCCGTGATGCAGACGTCGGCCACTAGCTGACCGGCAGCGCGCCGCCGCGCTCGGTCCCGGCGATCAGCTCGTCGGGCGCCTCGCCCTTCGGGACGAAGCCGCTCTTCATGCCGAAGTAGACGGCCTGCGGGTGGTGGGCGACGATCGCGACCGTCGACTGCTCGGGCATCACCGCGTAGCCGCCCGAGAGCGAGAGCCCGATCCGCTCGGCGCCGAGCAGGCGGAAGACCTTCTCGTGCTCGGACTGCTCGGGGCAGGCCGGGTAGCCCCACGAGTAGCGCCGCCCCTGCGAGGCGGGGATCCCGAGCTGCGAGCGCACGCGCGCGTGGAGCCACTCGGCTAGCCCCTCGGCGGACTGGACGCCCAGCCCGTGCGTGAAGAGCTGCTCGGCGAACTCGTCCTCGGCGTGCAGGCGGTCCATCCGCTCGGTCACCGCCGGGCCGACCGTCACGGCCTGCAGCGCGACGACGTCGCGAGCGTCCGGCGTGGTCTCGGCGAGCGGGCGGTAGAAGTCCGCCAGGCAGATGCGGTCGTGGCGCGGCTGGCGCGGGAAGACCAGGCGCTCGAGCTCGCGCTCCGGGTCCTCCGGGTCGAACACCACGACCTCGTTGCCATCCGCCGCGACGGGGAAGTAGCCGAGCAGCGCCTTGGGGTCGAGGTAGTCCTGCTCGGCCCACATGCGCTCCAGGCGCGGCTGGAACTCCTGCTCGACGAGCTCGCGCCACTCCTCGCCCTTGCGGCCCCGCCCGCCCCAATGGAGCTTGAACAGCACGTGGCGGTCCAGGTACGGGAAGACCTCGGCGAGGTCGGGCTCGAGCTCGCGCACGCCCCAGTACGGCGGCGCCGGGATCGGCGCGTCGGTGCGCACCGCCGAGCGCACGGTGTCGTCGGTGACCGGCGGGGCGTCGTCGGCGACCTCGGGCTTCTCGCGCAGCGCCTGGGCCTCGTCGCGGAACTTCGCGACCAGCCCGGCGCGCGCGTCTTCGTCCACCAGTTGGTCCATCACGGCCAGCCCGGCGAACGCGTCCTTGCAGTAGTAGACGCCGGGCCCGTAGATCTCGTCGGACTCCTTGCCGTGCGGGTAGAGGATGCGCCGGCCGAAGTCGCGGTTGATCGCGGCGCCGCCGATCAGCACGGGGAACTCAAGCCCCTGGGAGTGCAGCTCCTGCACGCAGGCGGGCATCTGCTTGGAGGTCGATACCAGCAGGGCCGAGAGCCCGATCGCGGTCGCGTCGTGCTCGCGCGCGGCGTCGATCACGGTCTGCACGGGGACCTGCTTGCCGAGGTCCACGACCGTGTAGCCGTTGTTGGTGAGGATCGTGTTGACCAGCGACTTGCCGATGTCGTGCACGTCGCCGAACACGGTCGCCAGCACGACCGTCCCCTTGGTGTAGCCCTCGATGCGGTCGAGGTAGTTCTCGAGCCGCGCGACGGCGCGCTTCATCACCTCGGCCGACTGCAGCACGAAGGGCAGGATCAGCTCGCCGGCGCCGAACTTGTCGCCGACCTCCTTCATCGCCGGCAGCAGCACGTCGTTGAGCGTCGGCACCGCGCCGATCTTCTCCACGGAGCGGTCGATCCAGTCCTCGACGCCCTCCTTGCGCCGCCGCAGGATGTGCCAGTGCAGGGACTCCTCGGGCTCCATGCCCTCGGTCGGGTCGGCCTCCTCCGCGGCCTCCTCCTCGCCCTTGCTCTCGAAGTGGGCGATGAAGCGCTCGAGCGCGTCCTCGCGGCGGTCGAACACCAGGTCGTCGGCGAGCTCGCGCTCGGCCTCCGTGATCTCCCCGTACGGCGTGATGTGGTTCGGGTTGACCATCGCGAGGTCCAGGCCCGCCTCCACGCAGTGGTGCAGGAAGACGGAGTTGAGGACGGCGCGGGCGCCCGGCGAGACGCCGAACGAGACGTTCGAGACGCCGAGCGAGGTCTTCACGCCGGGCAGGCCGGCCTTGATCGCGCGGATGCCCTCGATCGTCGCCACGGCCGAGGGGCGCCACTCCTCGTCGCCCGTGGTGAGCGTGAACGTCAGCGCGTCGAAGATCAGCAACTCGGGGTCCAGGCCGTGCTCCCCACAGGCGATGTCGCGGATGCGGGTGGCGATCTCGAGCTTGCGCTCGGCGGTCTTCGCCATCCCGACCTCGTCGATCGTGAGCGCGATCAGCGCAGCGCCGTGCGCCTTCGCGAGCGGGGCGACGACGTCCATCTTGTCGCGCCCCGCCTCCAGGTTGACCGAGTTGACGATCGCGCGGCCCGGGATCGCCTCGAGCGCCGCCTTGATGACCTCCGGCTCGGTCGAGTCGACCTGGATCGGCGCCGGCTGGCTCAGCGAGATCCGCTTGACGACCTCGCGCATCTGGACGTTCTCGTCCTGGCGCTCGGTCAGCGCCACGCACACGTCGAGCACGTGAGCGCCGCCGTTGACCTGGTCCTCGGCGACCTGGACGAGCCCGTCGTAGTCGTCGGAGAGCAGCAGTTCCTTGGCCTTGCGCGAGCCCTGCGAGTTGACCCGCTCGCCGACGAGCGTCGGCGCCGGGTCCTGGGCCAGCGGCGTGGCCGCGATCATCGAGGAGACGAACGGCGCTCCCGGCTCGGGCCGCGCGTCCGGCGCGCGCCCGCCGCAGCGCTCGGCGATCGCGGCGATGTGCGCCGGGGTGGTGCCGCAGCAGCCGCCGACGATCGAGACCCCGTAGCGCTCGACGAACTCGCCCAGCACGGCGGCCAGCGGCTCCGGCTCCTCGGGGAAGATCGTCTCGCCGTCGGGCCCCTGGAGCGGGAGCCCGGCGTTCGGGATGCAGTGGACCGGCAGGGGGGAGGTCTCGCCGAGGAAGCGGATCGCGTCTCGCATGTCCTCGGGGCCGGTCGAGCAGTTGAGCCCGATCACGTCCACGTCGAGCGCCGTGAGCGTCGTGAGCACGGAGGCGATGTCGGTGCCGAGCAGCATCTTGCCGCCGTTGGGCAGCAGCGAGACCGACGCCTGGATCGGGAGCGTCCGCCCGGTGGCGGCGAACGCCTCGCGCGCGCCGAAGATCGCGGCCTTGACCTCGAGGATGTCCTGCGCGGTCTCGACGATCAGCAGGTCGGCGCCGCCGTCGAGGAGGCCGCGCGCCTGCTCGGCGAACACCTCGACGAGCTTGGCGAACGGGATGTTCCCGAGCGTCGGGTCGTCGGAGGCGGGGAGGAAGCCCGTCGGCCCGATCGACCCGGCGACGAAGCGCTCCTCGCCCGCGGCCGTGCGCGCGATCTGCGCGGCCTTCGTGTTGATCTCGAGCGTGTGCTCGCCCAGGCCCCATTCCTCCAGCTTCAGGCGCGAGGCCTGGAAGGTGTCGGTCTCCACGACCTCCGCGCCGGCCTCGAGCATCGAGGCGTGGACGCCCTCGATCACGTCGGGGCGGTTGAGAACCAGCGCCTCGTGGCACTTGCCCGCCAAACCGCCGTAGTCCTCGCTCGTGAGGTCGAACTGCTCGAGCGTCGCGCCCATTCCGCCGTCGAACACGACGACGCGCTCGCGGACCGTGGCCAGGTAGTCGCGCATCGGGCCAGCCTAGCAACGAGAAGGCCAACCTTGACATGCGCGTGGCAAGGTTGCGGAGGCGGTCTGCGCGGGTGAAGATGCCCGGCCGTGCGTGGCTACGTGGCCGTCACCGACTTCGGCTGGTACCGGTTCCTGCGCGACCGCGGCGGCTTCGACGAGGTCAACTTCTGGCGGCCGAGCGACGCGACGTTCAGCGCGATCCCGCCCGGCGGGCCCTTCTTCTTCAAGCTCAAGGCGCCGCACGACGCGATCGGCGGCTTCGGGCTCTTCCTGCGCGCCGAGAAGCTGCCGATCTGGCGCGCGTGGGACGTGTTCGAGCAGGCGAACGGCGTCCCGGACGAGTCCGCCCTGCGTGACCGGCTCGCCCGGCTGTCGCGCGACCTGCGAGGCGCCTATCGCTGGGACCGCGTGATCACCTGCATCGTGGTCTCGGCCCCGGTGTTCTTCGCTCCGGACGAGTGGGTGGCCGTTCCGGCGGGCTGGCCTCGTCAGGCCGTCTCGGGGAAGGGCTACGACCTCGATGCCGGCGAGGGCCGGCGGATCTGGGAGGAGTGCCTGGCGCGCGCGAGCGCGGCGCGGGCCTGGGCGGATCGCCCGGAGCTCGAGCGCAGGACCGGCGCGCCGCAGGTGATCGTCCCGCGGCTGGGCCAGGGGAGCTTCCGGCTGGCCGTCCTGGAGGCGTACGGCGGCCAGTGCGCCGTCACCACCGAGCACTCGCTGCCCGTGGTCGAGGCCGCGCACATCCGCCCGTGGTCGCAGGGCGGCCGCCACGAGCTGTCCAACGGACTGCCCCTGCGCCGCGACCTGCATCGCCTCTTCGACCTGGGCTTCGTCACCGTCCGCCCCGACCTGACCTTCGCGGTCAGCCCTCGCCTGCGCGAGGACTACGCAAACGGCCGGGTCTACTACGACCTCGACGGCACAGAGATCCAGCGCCCGCCGCGAGCCGACGCGCTGCCGTCCCGCGACGTGCTCGAGTGGCACGCCGACGAGGTCTTCCGCGCGCGCTGAGCTCGCAACGACGCGGGAATCGCGGCAAGGAAGAGCCCCGCCATTGCGGCGCAATCGGCACCGAAGGCGCACGGCTCACGCGAGTGCGCGATCGACCCCGATATACGCAGGAAATCGCACTCTCACGGATCACGCGAACCGGCCCGGCGCCGACCCCGGCCGTTACGGAAGCGCCCCCTTCCCTGCTGCCGTTCCATCAAAGCCCCAACCTCGACCAGAGGCTGAGCCCTCCGGCCTGACGCTGAGCCCGCCTACTTGATGAACAGGATCTCGGAGTACTTCGGCAGCGGCCAGAGGTCGTCGGCGACGACCTTCTCGAGCTTGTCGGCGACGTCGCGCACGCCCTCCATCGCGGGGATCACCTTGTCGCGCATGTAGCGGGCGTGCTTGAGGATCCCACCGGAGTCGGGATGGGCCTCGTTGGCCTTCCCCAGCCGGTCGATCTCCTTGCTCAACCGCCCGACGAGCGCCTCGGTCTCCTCGGCGAGCTTGGGCACCTCGGCCGCGCGCAACTCGCCGAGGTGGCGCACCGCCGCGGGCAGCAGCATCGTGCGCGCGATCGACTCGGCCGTCTCGCCCTCGATGTTGAGCCTCGAGACGTACTGCTCGGCGAACACCTCCAGGCGCGACTCGAGCTCCCGCTTGGAGAGCACCTTGTAGCGGGCGAAGACCTTGACGGTGTCCGGCTTGGTGATCCACGGCAGGGCGTCCGGCGTGGTGCGCAGGTTGAGCAGCCCGCGCTTCTCCGCCTCGGCGTGCCATTCCTCGGCGTAGTTGTCGCCGTCGAAGACGATCTGCGAGTTGGCCTTCCAGCTGTCGCGGATGATCGGGATCAGGGCATCCGCCAGCTTGCGGCGTCCCTTGAGCGCCTTGGACAGCTTGCGCGAGAGGTCGTCGATCGCCTCGGCGACGATCGTGTTCAGCACCGTGTTCGGGAACGCCAGCGAGGCGCTGGAGCCCACGGCCCGGAACTCGAACTTGTTGCCGGTGAACGCGAACGGCGAGGTCCGGTTGCGGTCCCCGCCGTGCATCGGCAACGGCGGCAGCACCGGCGTGCCGAGCCCGAGGAACGAGCCCGACGAGCTGCCCGCGGCCTTGCCCTTGCCGATCGCCCCGTACACGCGCGCGAGCTCGGCGCCGAGGAAGATCGAGATGATCGCCGGCGGCGCCTCGTTCGCGCCGAGCCGGTGATCCTGGCCGACCGAGGCGACCGACGCGCGCAGCAGCCCCTGGTGCCGGTTGACGGCCTGGATCACCGCCGTGCAGAAGAACAGGAACGAGAGGTTGTCGTGCGGGGTGTCGCCCGGCTCCAGCAGGTTGACGCCCGTGTCGGTGCCCATCGACCAGTTGTTGTGCTTGCCCGAGCCGTTGACGCCCGCGAAAGGCTTCTCGTGCAGCAGGCAGACGAGGCCGTAGCGCCGCGCGACGTTCTGCATCACCTGCATGCAGAGCTGCTGGTGGTCGGAGCCGACGTTCGAGTTCTCGAAGATCGGCGCGACCTCGTACTGCGCGGGCGCGACCTCGTTGTGGCGCGTCTTGATCGGCACGCCGAGCTTGGCCAGCTCGCGCTCGGTGTCGAGCATGCAGGCGAGCACGCGCTCCGGGATCGAGCCGAAGTAGTGGTCGTCGAGCTCGTGGCCCTTCGGCGGCTTGGCGCCGAAGAGCGTGCGCCCGGTGATCATCAGGTCCGGCCGCTCGAAGTAGTACTGCTCGTCGATCAGGAAGTACTCCTGCTCGGGCCCGACCGTCGTGAAGACGCGCTGGGCGCTCTCGTCGCCCAACCGCCGCAGCGCTCCCACCGCGGCCGTCGACAGCGCGTCCATCGAGCGCAGCAGCGGAATCTTGGCGTCCAGCGCCTCGCCGGTCCAAGACGCGAACGCCGTGGGGATGCAGAGCAGGGCGCCGTTGGGGTTCTCCAGGATGAACGCGGGGCTCGTCGGGTCCCATGCGGTGTAGCCGCGCGCCTCGAAGGTGGCCCGGATCCCGCCCGTGGGGAACGAGGAGGCGTCGGGCTCTCCCTGGATCAGCTCCTTGCCGGCAAACTCGGCGATCGCGGTTCCCTCGCCGGTCGGCGCGAAGAACGAGTCGTGCTTCTCCGCCGTGAGGCCGGTGAGCGGCTGGAACCAGTGCGTGAAGTGGGTCGCGCCCTTCTCGAGCGCCCAGTCCTTGAGCGCGGCGGCGACCGCGTCCGCCAGCGAGGGGTCGAGCGGCTCGCCCTGCTCGAGCGTGCGCTGGAGCTGGCGGTGCACGCTCTTGGGCAGCCGCTGGCGCTGCACGGCCGGGCTGAAGACGTTGATCCCGAACACCTCGCTGCCCGGCGCGGTGAGGTCGACCGGTCCGAGCGCCTCGCCGTTCGGGGTCCACTGGGCTGCGATCACGTTCTGCTGGCGGGATCTGGGCATCTCGGGGCGGTTCCTCCTGGTTCGGGCGGACTGCGGAAGCCTAGGCGCCGGTCGTCCGGCGCTCACTGTCCCTGTGGACAAAGAAGCCGGGCGCCGGTTCCTCCACGGGGTGGAGTGCCCGGCCGCCGGGCGGGCGCGGCAGGACCGCGGGCGGGCGCCGAACGCTACACGCGCGCGACGCGGGACGCCGGACGCATTGGCGAACGGCGGGCGCCGATCTTTCGCCAGGCGGCCAAAGACCGGCGGCCCGGTCCGGCGCAGACTGGCCGCGCCATTCCGACCAGGAGGTAGCCGTGCAACGTCGCAAGCTCATCGGCGGCGCCGCGCTCGCGTTCGCGGCCGCCCTGATGCTCCCCGGATCCGCGCTCGCGGACACGTTCGGCGCGCGGAACGTGCCCGACTCGGTGGGCATCAACACGATGTGGGTGATCGTCGCCGCTGTGCTGGTCATGTTCATGCAGGCCGGGTTCGCGCTGCTCGAGATCGGGTTCTCGCGCGGGAAGAACGTCGGGACCGTGGTCGCGAAGATCCTCGCGAACTTCTCGATCGCGGCCGTCTGCTACTGGGCGGTGGGCTTCGCGTTCGCGTTCGGCGTGGGCGAGATCATCGGCCACGACGGGTTCTTCCTACGGGACTTCGGCGATCCGGCCAAGGCGTTCCCGGCGATGGGCTTCTCCGACGCCACCGTGGACTCGAAGTTCTTCTTCCAGTTCGTCTTCTGCGCGGTCTCGCTGGCGATCGTCTGGGGCACGACGCTCGAGCGGATCAAGTTCGGCGTCTACCTGATCTACGCCGTCGTCTTCGCGTCGCTGATCTATCCGATCGGCTCGCACTGGGTCTTCGGCGGCGGCTGGCTGCAGGCCAACCTGGGCATGCAGGACTTCGCCGGCTCGACCGCCGTCCACCTGATCGGCGCGACCGGCGGGCTCGCCGCGCTGCTCCTGCTGGGGGCGCGGCGCGGCAAGTACACCGCCGACGGAAAGCCGCGCGCGATCCCGGGTCACAGCATGCCGCTGTTCGGCCTCGGCGTCCTGATCCTGTGGCTGGGGTGGTTCGGCTTCAACCCCGGGTCGACCCTCGGCGCGCTGGACGGGCGCTTCGCGCAGGTGGTGGTCGTCACGAACCTCGCCGCCGCCGCGGGCGTGATCGGCGCGATCGCGACCGCGTACTGGAAGACCCGGCAGATCGACATCGGGATGGCCGGCAACGGCGCGATCGGCGCGTTGGTGGCGATCACCGCCCCCTCCGGCTACGTCGTACCCTGGGCCGCGGTCGTGATCGGCCTCGTCGCCGGGGTGATCGTCCCGCTCGGGGTCTACGCGATCGACCGCTACCTCGACGATCCGGTCGGCGCGCTCACCGCGCACGGGCTCTGCGGCGTGTGGGGCACCCTGGCCTGCGGGCTGTTCGCCAGCCCGGTGCTGGCGAAGTACAACGGCGTCGGCGAGGGCGGGCTCGTCTACACGGGCTCCTTCCACCAGCTCGGCGCGCAGGCGCTGGGCGTCGTGACCGTGTTCACGTTCGTGTTCATGTGCTCCTACGGGACGTTCTGGGTCATCAAGCGGACCTACGGCCTGCGCGTCACGCAGGAGGAGGAGGACCGCGGCCTGGACATCTCCGAGCACGGGATGTACGGCTACCCCGAGCAGTTCATCCCCGCCCCCGAGCTGGTCGGCTACTCGGACGACTACCCCGCCGAGTCCGTAGGCTCGACCCCGACCGCCCCGACGCCGAAGGAGGTGCCGGCATGAAGATGGTCGTGGCCTACATACGCCACGAGGCGTTCGAGCCGATCCGCACGGACCTGCTCGAGCTCGGCTTCCCGTCCCTCTCGATCACGGAGGTGAAGGGATCCGGGCGCCAGAAGGGCATCACCGAGACCTACCGCGGGGCCACGGTGACCAACTACCTGCGGCCCAAGATCAAGATCGAGTGCGTGGTCTCCGACTCCGACGTGCAGACGATCGTCGACACGATCCTCAAGCACGCGCGCACGGGCTCGATCGGGGACGGGAAGGTGTTCGTGCTGCCGGTCGACGAGGCCTACCGGATCCGCACCGGCGAGGCCGGCGAGGTGACGCTCCAGGCCCACCCGGGCGCGGCATCGGCGCCCGTGTAGGTGTCGGCGTCCGATCCCGGCTGGTGGTCGCAGGACGACCATTACCCGGGATCGGTTCACGGTCCGGGGCCGGGCGGCCGGGAGAGGGCGCGGCTCGCGCGGGGCGCGTGTGCCCTCGGCGCACTGCGGCAGCGAAAGCGGGGAGCGCCGGCGCTCCTGGCGGTCACGCGCCAGCGGCAGGGGGGTCGGTTCGACGTTTCCCCTCCAGCGCCAGCCCGCGCCCGTCCCCCTTCGATGAGGCCGTTCGCCGCCTTCCCGGCAGGCGGGGCGGCCGAGCGGAGCGCGGCCCGCCCGGGGCTCAGCCGCCCGGCGGCGCCGGCTCGACCCGGCCGGTCTCGGGGTTGACGATCTGCTTGGGGGCCGCTCCGCTCACGTCGACGGCGAAGGATCCCTGCGCGGGGCCGCCGCCGGCCAGCCGGGCGGCGCCCTGGTTGCCGAGGCCGGGCGCGACGCGGTAGGTGACGACGTGGCGGCCGGGAATCACCGGCGTCACGCGCCAGACGAAGCTCTTGACGCCGCCCGCGGGCACCCGGCCCAGCGCCCAGGTGTTCGAGTAGGCGGTGCGCCCGATCGCGGGGTCGCGGTCGATGATCCAGACGGGGTGGAAGTGCTCGGCGAGCCCCTTCTGGAGATCGACCCGCTGGAAGGCGGGCGCGCTGGTGCCCTGGCCCTTGGCCTCAATCGTCACGGCGAGGTTGCCGATGACGCTGCTTCCGTCGTTGCGCACGTCGATCCGCATCACCGCGGTGTGGGAGACGTCCTGGCGCGCCGGGAAGCTCGCGACCGGCACCGACACCGTGAACGTGCCCTTCTCGCCCGGGGCGTCCGAGCCGCCTCCGCCGCACCCGCCGAGGACCGCCGCCGCGAGCAGCGCCGGGCCCCACGCGAG
Source organism: Solirubrobacteraceae bacterium (assembly GCA_046330255.1). Classification (GTDB taxonomy): domain Bacteria; phylum Actinomycetota; class Thermoleophilia; order Solirubrobacterales; family Solirubrobacteraceae; genus JBBSBL01. Next base: position 557,998 of record JAXLTC010000002.1, on the reverse strand, counting down.
GATTCCCTCTCGCCTCCTCACAGCGGGCGGAACATACCACGGGCCCGGGCGCCGGCAGGGGCGTTGCGGGCCGCGCCCGAGCGGCTGCGTATGAGTGCTTGCCGCCCTGCCGCCCCGTCCCATAGAGTTCGCGTCGGAGCGCCGCAAACGCGGTCGGCTCCTCGTCCGAGGGGAGGGTGGGCAGTGATCCGCAGCGTCGCCGACAGGGCCTTTCTCCCGGCGAAGAACCTGCTCGAAGAGGTCGGGGACATGATGATCCTCACGGGCAAGACGATCGTGTCCGCGCTGCGGCCGCCCTACCCCTACGGCGGCGAGTTCGTCTCCCAGTTCCTGTTCGCGCTGCGGCTCTGCTGGTTTCCGCTGCTGATCTCGACGGTCGCCTTCGGCTACGGCGCCCCCGGACTTCAGGCGGCGAACTTCCTCGTGCTGTTCGGCGCGCTCGACCGTCTCGGCGGCTTCTTCGTGCTCGCCTCGATCCGCGAGTTCGCGCCGGTCGTCACGGCGATCGTGCTCGCAGGGGTGGCGGGGACCGCGATCACCGCGGACCTCGGCGCGCGCAAGATCCGCGAGGAGCTCGACGCCCTCCAGGTGCTCGGCGTCGACCCGGTCAAGAACCTCGTCGTGCCGCGCTTCCTGGCGCTGATGCTCGTCACCGGGCTGTTCGACATCTACGCGCTCCTGTTCGGCATCTTCGGCGGCGTGATCGCCACGCTCGTCAACGGCGCCCCGCTCGGCCCGTTCTGGGCGACGTTCTTCACGAACGCCTCCACCGTCGACCTGTGGGGCTCGGTGCTCAAGTGCACCGGGTTCGGGGCGATCATCGCGATCGTCTGCTGCTACAAGGGCATGACGGCCTCGGGCGGCGCGGAGGGGGTCGGGCGTGCGGTCAACCAGGCGGTCGTGATCGCGTTCCTGGGCGTGTTCGCGTTCAACTACGTCTTCACGCAGACGCTGCTCGCCACCCACCCGGAGATCCAGGTCATTCGATGACGAGCACGACCGGCGCGACGCACGGAGGCGATCGCTGATGGAGGCGCTCCTGGCGACCCCGAAGGGCTGGATCGAGAACTTCGGCACGATCGTCAAGTTCTGCGGGCGGGTCGTGGGCGAGGTCTACGGGCTGCGCGTCTTCCGCTTCTTCGGCGAGGCGCTGCGCCAGGCAGGGATCCTGATCCTCTCCTCCACGATCGTGATCTGGAGCCTGTGCTTCATCATCGGGCTGCAGTGCGGCATCGAGGGGGCGTACTTCAACCGCTCCGTCGGTGCGCCGGCCTACGCCGGGATCTTCGCCGCGTGGTGCGACCTGCGCGAGTTGATCCCCTACGCGTTCGCGTACATGATGGCCGCCAAGGTGGGAACGGGCATCGTGGCGGAGCTGGGCTCGATGCGCATCTCCGACGAGATCGACGCGCTCGAGGTGATGGGCATCTCCTCGATGACGTTCCTCTGCGCGACGCGAATGCTGGCGGCCTGGATGGTGCTCCCGTTCGTCTACATCGCCGGCATCGGCGCGGGCTTCCTGGCCAGCTACATAGCGGTGGTCCAGCAGATAGGGGAGGTGTCCTCCGGCGGCTACTTCCTGATCTTCTGGATGTTCCAGAACCCGCCCGACCTCTTGTACAGCGTGATCAAGGCCATGTTCATGGCGACCGTGATCGTGCTGATCGGCTGCTACTACGGCTACAACGCCGGCGGAGGGCCGGTCGGCGTCGGGACCGCGACCGCGAAGTCGATGGTCATGAACATCGTGCTCGTCCACCTGCTCGGGATGCTCGGCACCCAGCTCTTCTGGGGCGCCAATCCGAGAGCACCGATCGGAGGCTGACCTTGACCCGTTTCAGCGACGAGGAGCGGGAGCCCCCGCCCGACCGGGGAGACGTCGAGCCTCCGGACGCCGGCGAGGAGCCGGCGGGTGCGTCGTCCGCGCCGCCGCCCGGACGCGACGAAGCGGGAGCGACCGAGGTCTCCGGGACGCGGGGCGGCGCCGAGCCCGAGGACGACGAGTTCCGCTGGCACACCGGGCGCCAGCACGACTCGGGCGAGGCGGCGATCGAGTTCATCGACGTGCACAAGGCCTTCGGGCGCAACCGGATCCTGCGCGGCCTGAACATGTCGCTCCCCGAGGACCGGATCTCGATGATCCTCGGCCCGTCGGGCACGGGCAAGTCGGTCTGCATCAAGCACATGGTCGGGCTCCTCTACCCGGACGAGGGCGACATCCTCGTCCACGGCCAGTCGGTGCCCAACCTGCTGGACGACGAGCTTTTCGACATGCGCAAGAAGTTCGGGGTGCTGTTCCAGGACGGCGCGCTGTTCGGCTCGATGAACCTCTACGACAACGTCGCGTTCCCGCTGCGCCAGCACACCGACAAGAGCGAGGAGGAGATCGGAGAGATCGTCAACCGCCGCCTCTCCGAGGTGGGCCTGGGCGACGCGAACGACAAGATGCCCAACGAGCTCTCCGGCGGGATGCGCAAGCGCGCCGGCTTCGCGCGCGCGCTGGTCCTCGACCCGGACATCGTGCTCTTCGACGAGCCGGACTCGGGGCTGGACCCCGTCCGCACCGCGCTGCTGTGCGAGCTGATCCAGGAGATCCACGAGGAGAACGGCGGCGCCTACGTCGTGATCACGCACGACATCGCGAGCGCGCGCCGGGTCGCCGAGCACATCTCGGTCCTCTGGCGCGGGAAGATCGTCGAGTCCGGCCCCGCGCAGGAGTTGTTCAACTCCGACAACGCGTTCGTCCGTCAGTTCCTCTCCGGCGAGTCGCAAGGGCCGCTGGGGATGGAGTAGGCAGCCCGCCGCGGAAAAGCATGAGCCTCGACCTCAGCCTCAGACTCAAGTCAGGGAACGCGTGACCGTCGCTCGCGGAGCAGCGCTCGGCGCGCTCGTGGTGGCGGCCATCGTGGTCGCGGTCGTGCTGCTCAGCGGGAACGGCGGCCACCAGTACAAGCTGATCTTCGAGACCGCCGGGCAACTGGTCAAGGGCGACGACGTGCAGGTCGGCGGGCGCCGGGTCGGCAACGTCGACGACATCCAGCTGACCGACCACAACCAGGCCGAGATCAAGGTCACGGTCGAGGACGGCTTCGCGCCGCTGCACGAGGGGACCACCGGAGTGATCCGGCTCACGTCGCTCTCCGGCGTGGCCAACCGCTACATCGCGCTCTCGCCGGGCCCGAACAACGCGCCGAAGATCCCCGACGACGGCACGATCGGGACCAACCGCACGACCTCGGTCGTCGACCTCGACCAGCTCTTCGACACGCTCGACAAGCCGACGCGCACCGGGCTCTCGCGCTTCTTCAAGGGCTCCGCCCAGTGGTACACGGGCAAGGAGCGCCAGGCGAACCTCTCGGCCCTCTACTTCAACCCGGCCATCTCCACTTCGGCGGCCGTCTTCGGCCAGCTCACGCAGAGCCAGAGCACGCTGACGCGGGCCGTGGTCGACAGCTCGCGCGTGGTCACCGCTCTCTCGGAGCGCAGCGGCGAGATCTCGGACCTGATCGGCAACGCCAACCAGACGGCATCCGCGATCGCGTCGGAGAACACGTCGTTCTCGCAGGCGCTGGCGCTGCTGCCGATCACGCTGCGGCGCGCGAACACGACGTTCGTGAATCTGCGCTCGACGCTGGCGGACGTCACGACCCTGGTGAACGTGAGCAAGCCGGCGACCGTCAACCTGGCGCCCTTCTTCGCCGCGCTGCGGCCGGTGGTCACCGAGGCGGTGCCGGCGGTCACCGACTTCAGCGACATCGTCCACCTGCCTGGGCCCGACAACGACCTGACCGACACGTTCCGCAACGCGCCGCAACTGGCGAGCGACACGTCCGACGTCAAGAGCAGCGCGATCGCCGCGCTGAAGAAGTCCCAGCCCGTGATCACGTTCGCCAGGCCCTACGCGCCCGATCTCGTCGGCTGGTTCCGCGACTTCGGCCAGGGCGCGTCGTGGTACGACGTCAACGGCCATCAGGCCCGCGTCTTCCCGGTGTTCAACTCCTACAAGTACAACCCGTCTCCGACCGGCGGGACGCTCACGGTGCTGCCACCGGCCGAGCGGCTGTCCATCTACCAGACGATCCCGCACGGGACCGGCAACTACGAGCGCTGCCCGGGCGCGGCCACGCAGGCGGCGCCCGACGGGTCCTCGCCGTTCACCGAGGGCGGCACGCTCGACTGCGACCCGAGCCAGATCCCGCCGAGCGCGCCATGAGGCGCATCTTCGCAATCGCGCTCGTGCTCGCCGCCGGCCTGGTGATCCTGGTCGTCGGCACCGGCGCGAAGGACGACGGCGGTACATATCTGGTCCGCGCGATCTTCGACACGGCGAACTCGGTGACGACCGGCGAGCAGGTCCGCATCGCGGGCGTGCCGGTCGGGACCATCCAGTCGCTCGACGTGACGCCGGACAAGAAGGCCGCGGTCGTTCTCGACATCACCGACGGCGGCTACCAGGACTTCCGCACCGACGCCCACTGCACGATCCGGCCGCAGTCGCTGATCGGCGAGCAGTACGTCGAGTGCGACCCGACGCTGCCGCGCGCCGCGGGTCAGCCCGAGGCGCCGCCGCTGCGCAAGATCGAGGAGGGCCCCGGCAAGGGCCAGTACCTGCTCCCGCTCGCCAATACGTCTTCGCCGGTCGGGATCGACCTGATCAACGACATCATGCGCGTGCCGCAGCGCCAGCGGCTCGGCGTGATCCTCAACGAGTTCGGCGTGGGCTTCGCCGCGAACGGGGTGGGGCTCAACGCGGCGATCAAGCGGGCCAATCCGGCGCTCCAGCAAACCGACCAGGTGCTCGCGATCCTCGCGAAGCAGAACAAGATCCTGGCGAACCTCGCGACCGAGTCGGACACCGTCCTCGCCCCGCTCGCGCGCGACCGCGCACAGGTCCGCGGCTTCATCAACTCCGCCAACGCGGTCGGCCGCGCCACGGCCGAGAAGGGCGCCGCGCTTCAGGAGAACCTGCGGCTGCTGCCGCCGTTCCTGCGCCAGCTGACCCCGACGGTCAACGACCTGAGCGCGTTCGCCGACCAGGCGACTCCCGTGTTCGCGGACCTCGGCAGCGTCGCGCCGTCGGTCAACACGATGGTGGAGCAGCTCGGCCCGTTCTCCGCCGCCGCGATTCCGGCCTTCGAGTCGCTGGGGACCACAACCGACACGGCCGCGCGCACGCTTACCGCATCCAAGCCGACGATCTCGGCCGTCAACACGCTGTCGCAGACGCTGCGGCCCGTGGCGTCGAACCTCGGCGCGCTCACCTCCAGCCTGCGCAAGACGGGCGGGTTCGAGTTCCTGATGCGCTTCGCGTACTACACGGCCGCAGCGACGAACGGGTTCGACCGCTTCGGGCACTACCTCCGGGCGGAGATCCTGACGGCCCAGGTCGCGGCCTGCTCCACGCCGGGCACCACGTTCGATCCGGGATCCGGTTGCGGGGCGAACTTCGCCGGGCCCGAGGCGTCGCGCGCAACGGTCTCTCCCGCCGCCGATCGAGCACGGGCGCTGGCGAACATCCGGGCCCTCGGCCGCGCGCCCCAGGCGGGTGCGCCGGCCTCGCCGGAAGCCACCGGAGCGGGTGGCGCGGCCCCGGCCGAGCGGCTGCCGGCACCGCCCAAGGCCGCCGGCACCGCGGCGCCCCGCGAGACGCCGCAGGATCGCGCAAAGGCGGGAGTGCTCGACTACCTGCTCGGGGGCTCGCAGTGAGCCGCCGCCGCTCCACCTCGGTCGCCGCGAACCCCGTGCTGATCGGCGCGGCGACCGTGCTGGTCACGGTCGTGGCCGTGTTCCTCGCCTACAACGCGAACGAGGGCCTGCCGTTCGTGCCCAGCTACCAGCTCACGGCGGAGTTGCCCGACGCGGCGAACCTCGTCAAGGGGAACGACGTCCGGGTCGGCGGCACGCGCGTCGGACAGGTGAGCGAGATCACTCCGCAGACGCACCCGAACGGCTCGGTGACCGCGCTGGTGAAGATGAAGCTCGAGAAGTCGATCGAGCCACTGCCGGACGACTCGACCGTGCTCGTCCGCCCGCGCTCCGCGCTCGGCCTGAAATTCGTGCAGATCACGCGCGGGCGCTCGAGCCAGGGCTACGAGGACGGCGCCACGATCCCGCTGACGCAGGCCAAGCCCCAGCCGGTGGAAATCGATCAGGTCTTCAACATGTTCAGCGCGCCGACGCGCGCGGCCGCGAAGGTCAACCTCGACGAGACCGGCAACGCGCTCGCCGGGCGGGGTGGCGACCTCAACTCCGCGCTGCGCGATCTCGACCCGCTGCTGCGCAACCTCGAGCCGGTCATGCGGACGCTCGCCGCGCGGCGCACGGACCTGGCCGGCTTCTTCCCCGCGCTGGAGCGGACCGCGCGGATCGTGGCGCCGGTCGCCGAGACCCAGGCGGCGCTGTTCCGCAACCTCGACGCGACTTTCACGGCGCTGGAGGCGGTCACGCCCTCGATCCAGGCATCGATCGTCGGCGGCCCGCCGGCGCTCGAGGAGGCGATCCGCTCGTTCCCGGTCCAGCGCCCGTTCCTGCGCAACAGCACGCTGCTGTTCGCCGAGCTGCAGCCGGGAGTCCAGGCACTTCAGAAGTCCGCCCCCACGCTCGCCAGCGCCTTGACCATCGGCACGCCCACGCTCAAGCGCTCGATCGAGCTGAACGAGCAGCTCGCGTCCCTGACCACGGCCGTCCAGACGTTCTCCCAGGACCCGCGCACCAACCTCGGGATCTCGGCGCTGACGAACACCACCCAGACGCTGAACCCAACGCTCGCGTACGCCACGCCCGCGCAGACCTTCTGCAACTACGCCAGCCTGTTCTTCCGCAACACGGCGAGCCTGCTCAGCGAGGGCGACGCGACCGGGACCTTCCAGCGGGCGATCATCGTCCTCAACGCGTTCGGCCCGAACAGCCTCGGCGGCCCGTCCAGCGCCCAGGCGAACGGGCCGACCGAAGGGAAGATCGGGTCCAACTACCTGAGCGTCAACCCGTATCCGTACACCGCCGCGCCGGGCCAGCCCAAGATCTGCGGCGCCGGGAACGAGGTCTTCCAGCCGGGCCAGCAGCAGATCGGCCCGCCGAAGCAGACGACCAACTTCCGCGACATCACGACGAGCCCGGTGAAGTAGATGGCGAAGACGACCGGACCCGACGGCAAGCGAGTCCCGCGCAAGGACCGGCGCGGCGCCAGCCCGTTCAAGGTGGGCGCGATCGCGCTCGTGGTGGTCGGAATCGTCACCTACCTCGGCTTCACGAAGCACATCCCGTTCACGAGCGGCTTCCAGGTCAAGGCCGTCTTCCAGTCCGCCAACTCCATTCGCCTGGACTCCCCGGTGCGCATCGCGGGCGTGAACGTGGGCAAGGTCGTCGACGTGGAGCGCTACAAGGACACCAACTCCGCGGTCGTGACGATGGAGATCGACGACAACGGCCTCCCGATCCACAAGGACGCCCAGCTCAAGATCCGCCCCCGCATCTTCCTCGAGGGCAACTTCTTCGTCGATCTCCGCCCGGGCTCGCCGAACACGCCGGAGGTGCACGACGGCGACACGATCCCGGTGACGCAGACCGCGACGCCGGTGCAGCTGGACCAGGTCCTCACCTCGCTTCAGCAGGACACGCGCGGGAGCCTCCAGAGCCTGCTGATCGGGCTCGGCGAGGGCCTGGACACCAAGCCGACCGCGGCGGAGGACGCCACGCAGGATCCGGACGTGCGGGGCAAGACGGGCGGCCAGGCGCTGAACTCCTCGCTGCGCTACAGCCCCGGCGCGCTCAAGGGCGTCGCGATCGTCAACCAGGCGCTGCTCGGGGTCCGGCCCGACGATCTGAGCAAGCTCGTCACGGGCCTCGCAAAGACCTCGGCCCAGCTCGCCTCGCGCGAGGTCCAGCTCCAGGACCTCGTGACGAACTTCAACACGACGATGGCCGCCACCGCGTCGCAGAGCTCCAACCTCTCCGCGGCGATCCGCATCCTGCCGACCACGCTGGCGAACGCGAACAAGGCCTTCACGTCCCTGAACGCCGCGTTCCCCTCAACGCGCGCGTTCGCGCGCGAGATCATTCCCGGCGTCGAGGCCACGCCCGCGACGATCGCGGCCGCCATGCCCTGGCTCGCCCAAGCGCAGCCGCTGCTCGGCTCCAGCGAGCTCGGCGGGCTTCTCGCCCAGCTCCAGCCGACGACGGAGTCGCTCGCGCAGACCGTCGGCGGGCAGCTCAAGTTCCTGCCGCAGATCAACACCGTCAACAAGTGCCTCAGCAACGTGATCCTGCCGGCGGGCGACCTGAAGATCTCCGACGGGGCGGTCAACACCGGCAAGGAGAGCTACAAGGAGTTCTGGTACTCGCTCGTGGGGCTGGCCAGCGAGGGCCAGAACTACGACGCCAACGGCCAGTACGTGCACTTCCAGATCGGCGGTGGTCCGGTCGGCGTGGTGGCGGGCCCGATGTCCGGCGGCTCGGGCGACACCATCTACGGCAACTTCGTAGAGCCGCCGCTCGGGACGGCGCCCAAGTTCGTGAAGAAGCTGCCGCCCTACCGGCCGACGGTCCCCTGCTACAAGCAGAAGCTTCCCGACCTGATGGGGCCGCTCTCCAAGGGACCGCCCGACCGCCAGGGCAAGCCGCCCGCGACGGCGGGAGCGGCGAAGGCCACGACCGCGAAGCGCTCCACGCGCTCGGCCGGCGGCGCCTCGACCGCCACCCGCGGCGCGGCCGGGGCGTCAGTGTCCAGCCCGGCCGCCGAGGCGAAGCCGTGAAGCGGGCGATCTCCAAGCACCTGCGGGACTTCATCGCGATCGTCGTGCTCGTGGTCCTCGCGATCTTCGTGGCCAGCTACATCCTCTCCCACCAGCGCTTCTACCTGCCCGGCTGGGTGCCGATCGTCGGCCGGGACTTCTACACGCTGAATGCGCAGTTCTCCACCGCCCAGGCCGTGACGCCGGGGCAGGGGCAGACCGTGAACATCGCCGGCGTCCGTGTCGGGGAGATCTCCAACGTGAAGCTCGACAACGGGCGCGCGATCGTGGAGATGAAGATCGAGCCCAAGTACTCCAAGGTGTATCCGAACGCCACGATGCTGCTGCGCCCGAAGACGGCGCTCAAGGACATGGCCGTCGAGATGGACCCGGGCTCGCCCGCGTCGGGCCCGAGGCTCCACAGCGGAGCGACGATCCCGATCTCGCAGACCGCTCCGGATGTGAACCTCGACGAGATCCTCGCGGTGCTCGACACGGACACGCGCGACTACCTGCAACTCCTGCTGAACGGCGGCGGCGCGGCGTTGAAGGGCAACGGCCGCGCGCTCGCGCAGACCCTGCGGCGCTTCGACCCGACCGCGCGCGACCTCGAGAAGATCACCTCGCTGTTGCAGACGCGCGCGCGCAACGTGCGTCAGGTGACGCACAACTTCCAGCTCCTGGCGAACGAGCTCGGCAGCAAGGACACCCAGCTCGCCGGCTTCGTCGACTCCTCGAACGCGGTCTTCCGCGATTTTGCCGCGCAGGACCAGAACATCCGCGAGACGCTCGCGCTGCTGCCGGGCGCGCTCACCGCCACCAACTCGGCGCTGGTGAAGACCGACAGGCTCGCGTCGGTGCTCGGGCCGACGCTGAACGCGCTGCAGCCGGCGGCGCGCGCCCTGGGCCCGTCGCTCACGCAGTCCCAGGCGTTCTTCAAGCAGACCGAGCCGGTGCTCGCCACCCAGCTGCGCCCCGACTCGCGGACGCTGCTGCCGATAGTGCAGATCCTGCGGCCCGCGGCCGCCAACCTCGCCGCGACCACGCCGAACCTGACGACCACGGCGAGGAACCTGAACTACGTGCTCAACGAGCTCGCCTACAACCCGCCGGGCACGGCCGAGAGCTTCCTGTTCTCGCTGATGTGGGCCAACCACAACGCCGACGGGCTGTTCGGCCTCCAGGACGGCAACGGGGCGGTCCGCCGCGGGACGTTCCAGGTGTCGTGCGCGAGCATGGAGATCATCGCCAACCTGGCCGACGGCCTGACCAGCCAGGGATTCCCCTCCTTGCGCACGCTCGTCGACTTCCTCCGACCGCCGGTCTGCCCGGCCCCCGGAGGCTAGGTGCAGAAGCAGGCTCCGACACTCGGCCGGCTGCTCGTGATGGTGGGCTTCGCGCTCTCCTGCTTCGGCCTGCTGCTGTTCCTGTGGCTCGCGTTCGGCGGCCCGATCCCCTTCCAGGCCAAGGGCTATCAGCTCAAGGTCAACTTCCCCGACGCCGCCAACCTCGCCCAGCAGGCGGACGTGCGGATCTCGGGCGTCCCGGTGGGCAAGGTCGTCTCGACCGAGCTCGGCCCCGGCAACACCACCCAGGCAACGCTGCAGCTCGACCCCCGCTACTCACCGATCCCGCGCGACGCGCGCGCGCTGCTGCGCCAGAAGACGCTGCTGGGGGAGACCTACGTCGAGCTGACGCCGGGAACCAAGGGGAACAACCTCCCGGACGGCGGGACGCTGCCGCGGGCGCAGGTGCGGCCCGCGGTCCAGTTCGACGAGATCCTGCGGACCTTCGACGCGCCCACGCGGGCGGCGTTCGAGGAGTGGCAGCAGTCGCTCGCGGGCAGCCTCGCCGGACGCGGGTCGGATCTCAACGCGGCGTTCGGGAACCTCCCCGGCTTCACCTCCTCGGGCACCGAGCTCCTGGCCACGCTGAACGCCCAGACGCGCGCCGTACAGCGCCTGGTCCGCAACACCGGCGTGGTGTTCGACGCGCTGTCGGCGCGCGACGGGCAGCTGCGCTCGCTGATCACGAACTCCAACACGGTGTTCGCCACGACCGCGGCGCGCAACGCCGACCTCCAGGCGACGTTCGTGGCGCTGCCGACGTTCGAGCGCGAGTCCCAGCTCACGCTGGCGGCGCTCTCGGCCTTCGCGCGCAACACGAACCCGCTCGTCAATCAGTTGCGCCCCGCCGTGCAGCAGCTGTCGCCGACGCTGATCGCGCTAGGGAACCTCGCCGGGCCGCTCAACAGCCTGTTCGTCAATCTCAACCCGCTGATCGACGTCTCGGCCAGCGGGGTGGGCGGGCTCAAGTCGGTCCTGGTCGACCTGCCGCCGGTGCTCGGCCAGCTGGACCCGTTCCTGCGCCAGCTCAACCCGGTGCTGAGCTTCGTCGGCCTCTACAAGCAGGAACTGACCGCGTTCCTCGCGAACGCGACCGCCGCGACGCAGGCCACCTCGCCGGCCGACAACCTCCACTACCTGCGCCAGACCAACCCGTCGAACGTTGACTCGCTCGCCGCCTTCCCGCACCGGATCTCGTCGACTCGCGCCAATGCGTACGCGGTGCCGGGAGCGTTCGCCAAGGGCCTTGCGGAGGGCTACCAGAACAACCAGTGCGTCCCGAACAACGAGCCGGCCGCGCCCACCGCGGCGCTCCCCGCGCCACCCCCACCGAAGGTGCCGACGCCGCCGCTGGTCGACCGCGTCAAGTCCTTCATGTTCGGCGGCGGTCCGCCGGTGCCCGCCCCGCCGTGCAACGTGCAGGGCAAGGTCCCCGGCTTCTCCACGATCTACCCGCAGGTCAAGGCGGCGCCGCGCTGAGCGGCGCCGGTGGCGGGCCGGTATGACCCGGCCCGGCCCTTGCGCGCGCCGCGCGGCGACCATCTAGCCTGCCCGCCATGGACGGCGAGCGTCCCGGCGAGCCTGAGGGCGAGGGGCCGGACGGTGCGGCGCGCGCCCTGCGCCGCACCGCCGCGTGGGCCGCGGCCCGGCCCCTGCCGGTGCTCGGGATCCTCGCCTGCGTGGCATTGGCCGGAGGCATCGCGGCCACGCGGCTGCAGGCGAGCGCGGGCGCGGACACGCTGCTGCCGCGATCGGCGCCGGAGTACCGCGCGACGCAGGCCTACCGCCGCGACTTCGGCGACGACGCGATCCTCGTGCTCGTCCGCGGCTATCTGCCGAACCTCCTGCTGACAGGCGACCTCCAGCGCCTGATCGGGCTCGAGGGCTGCCTCGCGGGGCGCGTCCCCGAGGGCGCCGCCCCGGCGGGCGGGCCCCGCGGTCCCTGCGCGACGCTCGCGCGCACGGGCAGCGTGCGGGTCGTCTACGGCCCCGGGACCTTCCTGAGCGAGGCGGTCGCCCAGATCGGCTCCGAGTTCCGCAGCGAGCTTGCGGGCGCCGGGGAGTCGGTGAGGCGCGCCCGAGACGCCGCGCGGCGCCAGGCCGCGCGCCAGGGCCTGGCGCCCGCACAGCAGGCGGCGCGCGCGCAGGCGGCCGGAGCGGCCGCGCAGCAGGCCGCGGCGGCGCGGCTGGCCAGGCTCGCCGTGGCCTCCGGGCTGCAGCGGCTCCCGTCACTGTCGGACCCGGCGTTCATCGCGCAGGTCGTCTTCGACCCGGCGCGCGGCTCCGACGTCCCCAAGGCGCGCTTCGCATACCTGTTCCCCAGCCGCGACGCGGCGCTCGTGCAGGTCCGGCTCAGGCCCGGGCTCTCGGACGCCGCTCGGGCGCGCGCGATCGGACTCGTGCGCGCCGCCACCGAGATGCGCGGCTTCCAGCCGCGGCGCGGGAGCCGCTACGTGGTCACGGGCGCGCCCGTGCTGCTCGACTCCCTCGCCCGTAGCCTGACCTCGTCGCTGCTGGGGCTGCTCGCCGTGGCGCTGGTCGTCATGGCGGCCGCGCTGGCGCTCGCCTTCCGGACCAGGCTGCGGCTGCTTCCGCTGGCGATCGCGCTCGCCGCGGGCGGCATCACGTTCGGCGCGATGGCCGCGATCGGCGCGCCGCTGACCGTGGCGGCGATCGCGGTGCTGCCCGTGCTGATCGGGCTGGCGGTCGACTACGCGGTCCAGTTCCAGTCGCGCATGCGCGAGGCGGAGGAGGCGGGCGCCGGGCGCCGCGCGGCGGTGGCCGCGGGGGCCGGCTCGGGCGGCCCGGCGATCGCCGCGGCCGGCCTGGCGACCGTCGCCGGCTTCGCGGCGCTTGCGCTCTCCCCGGTCCCGATGGTGCGGGGCTTCGGGCTGCTGCTGGTCGCGGGCGTGCTGGTCGCGTTCGCGTGCACGCTGCTCGCCGTGCCGGCCGCGATGGGCCTGCCGGCCGCGAGCGGATGGGCGAGGGGTGCCGCGCGGTGGGGTCGCCGGGCGGCCGAGGGCGCCGATTCGGCGGCGCGCGGCGCCGGAGACCTGCTGCGCGGTGTGCCGGGCGTGCGTGCCCTCCCCGCGGTTGCGCGCGGCGCGGTCGCGCTGGCCCTCCGGCGTCCCGGCCGGGTGCTGCTCGCCGCGCTGGCGCTCGCCGCGATCGGCTGGGCGCTCGACTGGCGAACGCGCGTGGACTCGGACATCACGCGGCTCGTGCCGGGCGACCTCCCGGCCCTGCGCGACGTGCGCACGCTCCAGCGCGACACCGGCGTCGCCGGGGAGGTCGACGTGGTGGTCCGCGGGCGTGACCTGACGCGCCCGGCGGTCGTGCGCTGGATGGCGGGCTACCAGCGCGGGCTGCTTCGGCGCTACGGCTACGCCGAGGCGCGCGGCTGCGGCGCCGCGACCCTGTGCCCGGCGCTCTCGCTCCCCGACCTCTTCCGCGCCCGCGGCGTCGCCTCGAGCCGCCAGGCGATCGAGGCGTTGCTCGCCGCCGTCCCGCCGTACTTCTCGCAGGCGGTGATAACGCGCGACCGCACCGCCGCGACGATGGCCTTCGGGATCAGGTTGCTCCCCCTGGCCGACCAGCAGCGAGTGATCGACGACATGCGCGCGCGGCTGCGGCCACCGCCGGGGATCCGCGCCGAGCTTGCGGGACTGCCGGTGGTCGCGGCGGCGGCCAACGAGCGCGTCGCGGCGCCCGGGCGCCGCGCGCTGATGCTCCTCGCCGGGCTGCTGGCGATCGCCGCGGTGCTGCTGCTCCTGTTCCGCCGTCCGCGCCGCGTCCTGGTGCCGCTCGCGCCGATCGTGCTCGCGACCGGCTGGTCGGCGCTGCTGCTGTGGGCTGTCCGGATCCCGCTGAACCCGATGTCCGCCACGCTCGGCGCGCTGGTGCTCGCCATATCGACGGAGTTCAGCGTGCTGCTCTCCGAGCGCTTCCGCGCCGAGCGCGCGCGCGGCCTGGACCTGAGCGACGCGCTGCGCCGGACCTATCGGTTGACCGGCGCGGCGGTGGTCGCGTCCGCCATCACGGTGATCGCCGGCTTCGGCGTGCTGATCCTCTCCGACATCCGGATGCTGCGTGAGTTCGGCGTCGTGACGGTCATCGACCTCGTCGCCGCGCTCCTCGGAGTGCTCGTCGTGCTCCCGGCGGTCCTCGCGCTCGCCGAGCCGGGCGCGCTGCGCGAGCGGCTGCGTCGCCCGTGGCCCCGGCCCGGGGCGCCCGGCCGGGCGCCGGTGGGGTGAGCGACCCCGAGCGCGCCTCGGGGCGCGATCCCGTACGGCGGCCCGGCTCCGCCCGCTACGGCTGGATCGCCGTCGTGGCCGGCCTCGCGATCGTCGCCTACATCACGCTCAACACGCTCAGCACGCGCGGCCCGGGGTCGCGCGGTCCCGCACCGGGTTCCCGGCTGCCCGCCTTCGCCGCGCCGATCGCGACCAGCGACCTCTCCGGCGACGCGAACGTCGCGCCGCGCGCGGGGGCCGGCGCGCGCGTGGCGGCCTGCTCGGTGCGCGACCCACGGGCGCTCAACAGCTGCGAGCTCGCCGCTCGCCGGCCGGCGGTGCTGGCGTTCTTCGCCACGCCCGCCGCGGATTGCCGCGCCCAGCTCGACACGATGCAGCGGGTCGCGGCGCGCAACCCGGGCGTGGCCTTCGCCGCCGTCGCGATCCGCGGCGACCGGGGCGCGCTGCGGAGGCTGGTCCGCGCGCGGGGATGGACGTTCCCGGTCGCCTACGACCGCGACGGCGCGGTCGCCAACCTCTACGGGATCGCGGTGTGCCCGACCGTCGTGTTCGTGCGCGCCGGGGGGCGCGTCGCGGACGTGACGCTGGGCGACGGGACGCTCGCCACGGGTCGTCTCGAGCGCGACGTGCGCCGCCTGTCAGCGGGCCGGCCGTGAGCGAGGAGGCGCGGCGGGGGTGGGTCGCGCGGGAGCTCGCCGAGGAGCTGCCGCGACTCGAGCTGCTGGAGGCCGGGCTCGACGTGACGCCGGGGCCGAGCCCGCGCGCCGTGCGCGAGCGGCTCGACCACCTCGCGGGCCGCATCCGGGGCGCAGGCGCGGTGGCGCTGCGCCAGTCGCCGGTCCCGGCCGCCTACCGCGCGTTCTATCGCCAGGTCGGACTCGACCCGGACCGCGACCCGCCGCCGGCCGAGGCGGCGGTGCTGCGGCGCCTGCTCAGCGGTGGCTTCCGCTCGGCGGGCCTCGTCGACGACGCGTGCACGATCGCCGTCGTCGAGACCGGGGTACCGGTGTGGGTGCTGGACGACGAGGCACTGGACGGCCCGCTCGGCATCCGTCCCGCCGCCGGCGACGATGCGCTCGGGGAGGGCGCTCGCGCGCTGCCGGTGCCGGCCGGCCGGCTCGTGGTGGCCGACGCACGCCGCGCGGTCGCCGAGCTTTTCGGGGAGCCCCCGCCGGATGTCGCGCTCGGCAGGCGCGGCAGGCGCGCACGGCTTTTCACCGTGATGGTGGAGGGAGTCCCCGAGATCCACGCCGAGGAGGCGCTGTGGACCTGCGCGGAGCTGCTCGGGACCTAGGCCGTCCTGTTTCCGTGCCGTGCGGCGTCCGCTGCGACGGCGCCGCTGCGAAGTGTCCCGCCCTGGTGTCGCTATGCGCCACCCAGGCCGGACGCTTACCCCTGGCGCGCTCCGTCCGGGCCCTTCCCCGATGCCGTTGCCCGCCGGTGCAGAGCTCCGTCTCGGCGCCCGATCGCGCTGGTAGACTCGCCCGTACGAGAGGAGGTGTCGCGATGGCCCTGCTGGAGCAGGTACCGACGGCCCCGGCGAGGACCCGCACGAGCGCCCCGCCCGGCGAGCGGGACGCGCGCCGGACGCTGCGAGGGCAGATCGCCCGCATCGAGTCGGAGCTCGCCGCCGCGGTCGTCGCCGCCTATCCGGCGAGGCTCGAAGCGCCGCGCGCAATTGCGCCCGCCGGCGGCCCGCGGCTGCTCTCGCTGGGCGAGCTCGAGCGCATCCGCGACGACCTCGCCGATCGCCTCGCCACGGCCCGCGGCGACCTCGCGCTGCGCGCCGAGGAGCAGGAGCGCGCGCGGCTCCTGCTCGAGCGGATGCTGCTCGAGCCCGCGCGCCACAAGTGGGTCCGTGTCTCGCGCGAGGACGTCGGCCTGCCGGGGTGCGGGCACTGGCATGTTCGCCCCCGCCTGGGCCTGCTCGGCATGATGATGGGGTGGTGGCAGGTCAAGGTCTCCTCCGGCTGTCCCTTAGCCACCGGTCCCGGGGCGCCCGGGACCGGCCGGTGATCTGAGCCGTGGGACGCCGCAGCCGCAAACGAGCGACCGCTCCCGCGCGAGCCGGGACGGGCGCGCCCGCCCCGCGCCAGCCCGCGGCGGCGCCGCCGCGGCGCCGCTCACGCCGCGAGGAGGCGCCGCCGGCGCCCTGGGGATCCTTCCCGCTCGTGGAGATGATGGTCCTCGTGGCGATCGGGATCGGGGCCTGGGGCCTGATCCGCGGAGGCCGCACCGGCGTGATCCTGCTGATGACGGGCTGTGCGCTGGGATCGCTCGCGGGGCTCGAGGTCTCGATCCGCGAGCATCTCGCGGGCTACCGATCGCACACGACGGTCCTGGCGCTCGTGCCCGCGGTCATCGTCGCCGGCGCGCTCTTCTTCGCCGGCGTGCCGAAGATCGCGTTCCTGCCCGCCGGCGCAGCCGTCTTCGCAACGGCGTTCTTCGCGCTGCGCGAGATCTTCCGCCGCCGCTCCGGCGGGCTCTCGTTCAGGTGAGCGCCGGCGGCCCCGACCAGCCGCGCCGCATGCGGATCGCGGGGATCCACCACGTCACGCTGATCTGCCGGGACCTGCGGGAGACGACCGCGTTCTACCGCGACCTGCTCGGCCTCACGCTCGTGCGCGCGGGTGAGAGCGAGGACGATCCCGGCACGCGGCACTTCTGGTTCGGCGACGAGCGGGGCACGCCGGGGACGCTGCTCAGCTTCCTGGAGTATCCGTCGATGGCGGCCGGGTGGGCCGGCGCGGGCTCGACTCACCACCTCGCGCTCGCCGTGAGCTCACCCGAGGAGGTCGACGCGTGGCGCGAGCACCTCACGGCGCACGGCGTGCCGGTGAGCGATGTCTTCGCGCGCGGGGGCCTGCGCTCGATCTACCTGCGCGATCCCGACGCGCACATACTCGAGATCACGGCGACGGTCGCTCAGGCGCCGACCAGCTCGTAGCCGCCGACCCTCGTGCCGGTGCCGGCGGCCAGGCGGGCGGCAAGGGCGCGGCGCTGACGGTCGGTCAGCGAACCCACGGTCTTGGTCTCCGAGATGCGGAACGCCGCGAGGAACTTGCGGCAGCGCGTCCCGCCCCAGCGCCGCTGGGAGGTCAGCACGTCGGCCACGGTCATGCTCGCGGCCTCCCACGGGCACAGCAGCAGCACCTCGGCGGCGGAGATCTCGTCCTCGCAGATGCGGCGCTTCAACTCGGCGCGGGCGAGCCGCACGCGGTTCGCCTGCTCGAGCGCGCGCAGGTGCTGTGGCTCCTGGGTGCTGATCGCGGTCATGCTCATCCGTTCGCACATCCTCCGTAGTTCGCCGCGCGTCGCGACGACTTTTGACATTGCGGCAGCGCAAGCCGCGCGGCGCGTCGGCTGCCTCCTTCTCTCCAGGGCCCGATCCAGGATTGCGGCGTTGGTCCCCATGAGGCGGTGGGCGGCGCCTTCGGCGGCCTGCCCGGGGTGCGGTCGCGGTCCCGTTCGGTGCCAGGCAGGCTATGTGTGCCGGGGCGCGTCGGTCAACGCCTCGCCGCGCGCATCGTGCGCTAGGAGCGTGGATTTTCTGTAAACGGGTTGTAACGCCGTTGACGTCCGCGCCAATCGCTGGACGGACGACCGACGCTGCGCCGCGCTAAGGGCCGGGCAGCGGCCCGTGCTCGGCCTCGAAGGAGCGCTTGACGGACGCGAAGGCCGCCAGAGCGCGGTCGAGGACCTCGCGCGTGTGCGTCGCCATGACGCTGGTGCGCAGCAGCGCGCCGGCCGGGGGCACCGCCGGGTGCAGGGCGACGTTGACGTAGACGCCCGCGTCGTAGAGCGCCTTCCACAGCAGCGCCGCGCGGAGGTCGTCGCCGACCACGACCGGGATGATCGGGGTCACGATCTCCCGGCCGTCCGGCAGGCGCTGGGGCTCGATCACCAGGTAGCCGAGCGCCGCGAGCCCGGCGTGCAGATAGGCGGCGTTGTCGAGGACCCGCGCGAACAGTTCCGGCCCCTCGGGCGACCGGGCGATCCGCACCGCCGCGAGCGTCGCGCCGATGGCCGCCGGCACCGCCGCCGCCGTGAAGAGGAACGAGCGGGCGGAAACGCGCAGATAGTCGATCACGTCGGCCGGGCCGGCGATCACGCCCCCGCAGGAGGCGAGCGCCTTGGAGAAGGTGCCCATCCGCAGGTCGACGCGGTCCTCGACGCCGAGCAACTCCGCGGTGCCCGCGCCGCGCGCGCCGAGCACGCCGAGCCCGTGGGCCTCGTCGACCATCAGCCGCGCGCCGAAGCGCTCGCACAGCTCGGCGATCTCGGGCAGCGGCGCGATGTCCCCCTCCATCGAGAACAGCCCGTCGACGACCACGAGGATGCCCCCCCCGTCCGCCGCCGCCCGCTCGAGCGTGCGCTCGAGCCGGTCGACGCGGTTGTGGCGGAAGGGCCGCAGCTTGGCGCGGGAGACGAGGCAGCCGTCGAGGATCGAGGCGTGGTCTCCCGAGTCGGCGACGACGGTGTCGGCCGGCCCGAGGATCGTGCCGAGGGCGCCGAGGTTCGCCTGGTGGCCGGTGGTGAAGACGATCGCGTCGTCGGTGCCCATCCAGGCCGCGAGCTCCCGCTCGAGCTCGAGGTGGAGCTCGATCGTGCCGTTCAGCAGGCGCGAGCCGGTGAGCCCGGTGCCGTAGCGGTCCAACGCGTCGCGGGCTCCCTCGACGACCCTGGGGTCCCCGGTCAGGCCGAGGTAGTTGTTGGAGCCGAGCATGACCCGCTCGGCCCCCTCCATCTCCACGACGGGCGCAGCCGGGGATTCGAGGCGCCGGAAGTAGGGGAGGACGTCCGCCTCCCGGGCGAACCGCAGCAGGTCGGCGCGATCGTGGTCGCGGGCCTTGGCGAACACGTCGACGGAAGTGGCGGGCATGGTTCTGGGGTCGTTTCGCAGGGACACGGCCCGGGGGCCGGGGTGTAGCCTCTCGCCGCCATGGGGCTCGAGATCCGCCCGGTCGACGGCCCGCGTGACCTGACAGCGTTCATCAAGCTGCCGTGGCGGCTCTATCGTAACGAGCCGAACTGGGTCCCCCCGCTGATCTCGGACCGCCGGCGCTTCCTCGATCGCGAGCGCAACCCGTTCTTCCGCCACGGCGAGGCCGAGTACTTCCTCGCCGAGCGGGACGGCCGCCTCGTGGGGCGGATCAGCGCCCAGGTCGACCGCAACCTGAACGAGTTCCAGGACAACCGCTGGGGCATGTTCGGCTTCTTCGAGTGCGAGGACGACCAGGAGGCGGCGACGGGGCTGCTCGAAGCCGCCGAGCGCTGGCTGCGCGAGCGGGGCCGCGACCGCATGGTCGGGCCGATGAGCTTCACCACCAACGACGAGTGCGGCGTTCTGGTCGAGGGCTTCGAGATGCTCCCCACGATCCTCACCGACTGGACGCACCGCTACTACCCGGCCCTGCTCGAGGGCGCCGGCCTCCGGAAGGCGATGGACACGCTGATGTGGAACCTCTGGGTGGACGAGCGCGAGCGCGTGCACCCGGCGATCTGGCAGATGGCGCACGATGTCAAGGCCAAGCACGGGATCACGGTGCGGCCGATGCGAAAGCGCGACCTCGAGGCCGAGGTGGGGCGCTTCCTGGAGGTCTACAACGCCGCCTGGGAGCGCAACTGGGGCTTCGTGCCGCTCACCGAGGAAGAGGTCCGCCACTACGCGAAGGACCTCAAGCCGATCCTCGACGAGAACTGGGCCATGATCGCCGAGACGGCCGACGGCGAGGTCGTGGGCGCCGCGCTGACGCTGCCCGACTACAACCAGGTGCTGCGCCATCTGAACGGCCGCCTGCTGCCGATCGGATGGGCCAAGGCGCTCTGGTACCGGCGCAAGATCGACCGCGTGCGGGTGTTCGCGCTCGGCGTCAAGAAGGCCTATCAGCACACCGGCGTCGCCGCGCGGATGTACGAGATGCACTTCGATTCCGCGGCGCGGACGCCCCAGAAGGGGGGCGAGATGGGCTGGATCCTCGAGACCAACGAGGCGATGAATCGCGCGATGGAGGGCATGGGCGGCACGGTCCAGCGCCGCTACCGCATCTACGAGCGGGTGCTCGAGGCGCAGACGGCCGCGGCGGGTGGCTGAGGCGGCGCTCGCGTTGCCGACCGCGCGGGGTGGCAACATGGGCGCTCAGTGATCGAGGAGACCGTCATCGAGGACGCCGAGGTGGTCGGCGCGGAGGTCGTGGTCGCGGACGAGCGGGCGCCCGAGTCGGTCGCCGGCCCCTCGCCGCCGGCCACGCGCGCGGCGGCGAGCGTCGCGCAGGCCGCGGCCGTCGCCTGCACGGGCTTCGTCGCGGGAGCGGCCGCCGCCGTGGCGGTGCGCGGGGCACGGCGGCGCCGGGCGGTGCGCGCCGGGCGCAAGGGCAGGGGCCAGGGGGCCCTGTCGGTGGTCGCCAGCCGCACGTTCC
The DNA here is from genome assembly GCA_046330255.1 of Solirubrobacteraceae bacterium. Taxonomy (GTDB): domain Bacteria; phylum Actinomycetota; class Thermoleophilia; order Solirubrobacterales; family Solirubrobacteraceae; genus JBBSBL01. The sequence continues at coordinate 537,251 of JAXLTC010000002.1, read as the reverse complement.
TGGTCGACATCCACATGCTCGGCCGGGAGTGATCGAGCGCCGGGTCGAGGTGGCCCCGCGCTGGCCCTACCGGCTGCCGCGGCACGGCGGGATGGACGGGGTGCTGCGCTCGCGCGGCGGGGTGCTGGCGAGGCTGCTCCACGCGGGGGAGCGGCCGGTGGTGGTGCGGGCCGCCCAGACCGCGCCCGACCGCGTGCTGCTGGGCGCGATCGCCCCGGACCCGGAGGCCGCCGACCACGGTCTGAGGCGGATGCGGTTCGCGCTGGGACTGGATGACGACCTGGCCCCGTTTCACCGCCGCTTCCGGCGCGACCCCCTGATCGGGCCGCTGCTCCGGGCCGACCCGGCGCTGCGGGTCCGCCGCCGGCCGGAGCCCTGGGAGGCGCTCGCCTGGGCGATCTGCGAGCAGCTCATCGAGTTCGTGCGCGCGGCGGGGATCCAGCGGCGGATCGTGGCGCGGCTGGGGCCGCGCTGCCCGCGCACCGGCCTGCGCGACGTGCCGGACGCGCGCGCCGTGGCGGCGCAGGCGCCCGCGCTGCTCGCCTCGATGGACCTCGCTCCCGCCCGGGCGGCGACGCTGGTGCGGGCGGCGCGCGAGGTCGCCTCGGGCCGCGTCGACCTGCACGCCGGCGATCCCGAGCCCGGCTGGCGCCGCCTGCTGGCGATCCCGGGCGTGGGCTCGTGGACGGTCGAGATGCTGGGCCTGGGGGGCCAGGGGCGATACGAGCAGCTTCCCGCCGGGGACCTGGCCTACCGCAAGCTGGTCGGGCGCCTTCGCAGCGGCGGCGACCCGCGTGCCGTCGCGAGCGAGCAGGAGGTCCGCGAGCGCTTCGCCCCCTACGGCGAGTGGGCGGGCCTGGCCGGCGCCTACGCGCTGCGCCTGGCGCCGCAGCGCCTCTACGCGCCGACGCCCGCTCAGCGACCGATCAGCGGCCGGTCGCGCGCGGTCACGTTCCCCGCGCGGTCCCACGCGTAGACCGTCAGCCGGTAGCGGCGCCCGCGAGCGAGTCGCGGCAGCGGCGGGGTGAGGCCGCCCGCGAGCCGGAAGTACCAGTCGGGGCGGCACAGCCTTGCCGTGATGAAGCACAGGAAGCCGGGCCGCGAGGCGCCGCGCGCGAACACGTCCCACTCGAGGCCGTGGGGCAGCACGCGCGTGCCCCGGTAGGCCCAGCGCAACGGTGTCAGCGGGCGCCCCCGCCGGTCGTATAGGCGCCAGGCCAGCGCGGCCGGTGCGAGCACCGGCGTCGGGTAGTAGACGCGCGAGGCCGTGCTCTGCGGGTCGAAGACGGCGACCTGCACCCGGCCGCCGCCGACCAGCCGCGGCCGGCCGATCACCGGCGGGTCGGTGTCCGCCCAGGGGGCGAGCACGCGGCCCCCCGGCCGCAGCGGGTCGAGGTAGCCGCCGGGCCCGGTCTCCGAGAGGTGCACGTGACCGAACCCGCGCTTGGTGCGCCCGAGCACGGTGCGGAACGGGGTCACCCAAGCCCCCTCTCCGACGCTGAGGTTCACGTGCCAGTAGACGTAGCGCCCGACCTGGACCCGCTCGTCGTCGCCGGCGGAGGCGAGCACGTTCGCGCGGCCCTTCTCGAGCGCGTAGACGGGGACGCCGTCGCGGGCCTGGATGTCGATCCCCCGGTGAAAGCCGGAGGGACGCACCTCGTTGATGTCCGCGCGCAGCGGATGCGGGCGGTGGAACGGGCGGATCGGCCAGCCTCCGCGCGCTCCCGGCGGCCGGCAGCCGGTCGCGCACGGACCGCCCCCGGCGCGGAAGTCGGGCGCGCGGCCGCGCACCCGGCGCTGCCACGGCCCGGGCGCGAACGGGAACACGTCGAGGGTCGGCCAGCCGCCGGCGCGCGCGAGCGCCGCCTGCCCGGGGTGCGCGCGCACCAGCGCGCGCGGGTCACGGCGGCTGACCAGCAGCAGGTCCCGGCCGGCGCCGCGCGCCTCGGTGCGCCGGGCGTAACGGCCGATCGCGTAGGCGGCGCGGCGGCCCGCGGGTCGCGCCACCGCCTCCGGGGTCGCGACGACGGCTCCCTGCGCCCGGCGGCCGCCGCGCACCTCCAGGGTTCCCGACAGCAGCACCGGGACCAGCCGCGCGCCGCGCCGGCCGGTCCTCCCGTCCGGTCGCAGGCAGCCGATCGCGGCGTGCGTCTCCTGCCGCACGGCCACCGCGACGCCGCGCCGCGCGATGCGCAGGCCGCCGCCGCGCGCGAGCCGCAGGGAGACCCCGCGCGGGAGGCGGCGCGGGCGCCGGAGGCGATGCCCACGGGCGTCGCGCACGACCACTCGCCCGCGGAGGCGGACAACGCGCCACGGCAGCCGGCAGTCGCCGCGGGCTGCGCGCTCGGCCCCGGGCGTGGCGCCGGCGGGCGGGGGCGTGACGGCGGCGCCCGCCAGGAGCGCGACGATCGCCGCCGCCCCCGCGGCGCGGAGGCTCACGCGCCCTGGCCGGCGAGGAACTCGTTCGTGAAGGCGGTGTCCGGGAGCGACGGGCGGCGCAGGAGGCGGTTCTCGTACATCCAGCGCCCGTAGCGATCCCACGCCTTCGGGTCCTGCCAGCCGAACGGGTGCCCGCCGCCGGGGAAGACCACCGGCAGCGTGGCCCTCAGGCTCGCGAGCTGCAGGCGGGGGTCGAGGTCGCGGTTGGCCGCCACGAGTGCTCGAACGGCCGCCCCCGGATCGCGGCGCGCCGACTCCCAGCCGCGGCCGAGCGCCTGCACGAACCGCCGCACGCGGCTGCCGCCGTTCGCCAGGTCGGACTGCCTGGCCACGATCACGAGCTCGTTGTAGGTGGGAACGCCGGCCTGCTCCATGCGGATGATCGTCGGGTGCTTGCGCGCCAGGCGCAGCTGGACGCCCTCGTAGTTCCAGAACGCGCCCAGTGTCGCGTCGACCTTCCCGGAGAGCATCGCGGGCACCAGGTTGAAGCCGACGTTGATCTCCTTCACGGCGTTGTCCGGCAGCCCGGCGTCCGCGAGGATCGTGCGCAGGTAGGCCGACTGGTACGGGATCCCGGCCGTGCCCACGGTGCGACCCTTCAGGTCGGCCGGCCGCCGGATGCGCGCCTTGCCGAGCGCGATGATCGAGGTCAGCGGCTTCTGGATCATCGCGCCGACCGCCACCACCCGCAGGCCGCGGTCGCGCGCGAGCAGCACCTCGGGCTCGTAGCTGATCGCGAGGTCGGCCCTGCCCGCGGCCAGCAGCTTGAGCGGGGCGGCCGGGTCGCTCGGCGCCTGGGGGCGCACGTCCAGCCCGGCGCGGCGGAACTCCCCGTCGGCGATCGCCGCGTAGAGGCCGGCGTGGTCGGCGTTGGGGAAGTAGTCGAGCACCAGGCGCAGCGGTTCGATGCTCGAGGGGGTCACCGCCTCCTTCCGCTCGCCGCAGCCGGCGAGGGCGAGCAGGGCGGTCGCGATCGCCAGGAACAGCAGTGCGAGGCTCCTCATGCGGTACCTCCGGGGGGCCGGGCCCACGGCAGCAGCCTGCGCTCGGCGAGCGCGAGCAGCCCGAAGAGGGAGACCGCGAGCAGGGACAGGACCACGACCGCGGCGTAGGCGCGGGCCGTGAGCAGTTGCGGGATCGCCTGCTGGATCAGGTGGCCCAGGCCGTCCTGCGACCCGGCCTGCTCCGCGAACACGGCCCCGATCACCGCAACGGCCACCGCGATCTTCGCCCCGCTGAAGACGCCCGGAAGCGCGGCGGGCGCCTCGGCGAGCCGGAACGCGCGCAGGCGCGGGACCCCGAGCGCCGCCATCAGCTTGCCCTGGTCCGGGTCGATGCGCTCCAGCGCGTCCAGCGTCGTGACGACGATCGGGAAGAACGAGACGAGCGCGATGATCACGAGCTTCGGGGCGAGGTCGAACCCGAGCCAGACGACCAGCAGCGCGGCGATCACCGGGATCGGAACGGTCTGGGAGGCCACCAGCAGCGGGTAGACGGCCCGGCGCAGGGTGGGGGAGAGGTGGACCGCGGTCGCGCACGCCAGCCCGGCGAGCGCCGCGAGCGCGATCCCGAGCACGACCTCGCCGGCCGTGACCAGGAGGTTGTCCCAGAGCAGCGCCCGGTCCTCCCACAGCGAGCGCGCGATCTCGTGCGGCGCAGGCAGCACCAGCGGATCGATGCCCGACAGCGCGCAGTAGAGCTCCCAGATCCCGAGCAGAACGGCCAGCAGGACGAGCGCGCGGATCACGCGGCCACCCCCAGCGAGCGCAGGGCGCGCTCGCGCGCGGAGACCACGCGCGGGTCGGTGCGCCGGCGCGGGCGCGGCAGCTCGACCTCGATCTCGTCGACCGGCCGGCCCGGGCGCGGCGAGAGGATCGCCACGCGGTCGGCGAGCACCACCGCCTCCTCGACGTCGTGCGTGACCAGCAGCACCGTGCGCGGGGCCTCGGCGAGCGCGTGCGCCAGCCAGGCCTGGGCGTCCTGGCGCGTGAGCGCGTCGAGCGCGGCGAACGGCTCGTCGAGGGCCAGGAGCGGGCGCCCGGCGAGCAGCGTGCGCAGGAACGCGACGCGCTGGCGCATCCCGCCCGAGAGCTCGGCGGGTCGCGCCCGCTCGAAGCCGTCGATCCCGAGCCGCGCGAACCACGGGCGGGCCCGGTCGCGCGCGGCCGCCCGGGGCATCCCGGCGGCGCGCAGCGCGAGCGCCGCGTTGTCGAGCGCCGTGGCCCAGGGCAGCAGGCAGTCGCGCTGGGGCATCAGCGCGGCCGGGGCGGCGCGGACCAGCCCGCCGTCGGCGCGCTGGATGCCGCACACGATCTCGAGGAGCGTCGTCTTGCCGCAGCCGCTCGGGCCGACGACCGCGACGACCTCCCCGGCCGCCGCGCGCAGCGAGACGTCCTGAAGCACCGCGAGCGGCTCGCCGCCGCGGCGGCTCAGTTCGCGCCGCACGCCCTCCAGCTCGAGCCCGCCCGGCGCGGCGGGCGGCGCCGTCGCCTCCGCCGGTCTCTGAGCTGTGGTCGCCATCGCTCCCTCCGCGGGCATTACCCCACAGGTTCGAAGGGTCCGCGCCGGGCCCCGCGTGCGCGCGGTGGGCGCGATCTCAGCCGGCTCGTCCCGCCAGCTCCCCTGGTGTGCCCTGGAGGGGATCGTACCGTCCGCGGCGGGCGCGGCGGCTAGGTGGCGTGCGGCCGGGTCAGCGCCTTGACGAACTCCTCGAGCTGGCCGGTCGTCCAGCACTCGAACGCCGTGCAGTGGCGCTCGTAGGCGGCGATCACGGAGTCGCCGTAGTTCCAGTACAGCCGCGGCTCCGGGTTCAGCCAGAACGTGCGCCCCGCCTTCGCCGCGATCGCCGCGAACAGGTCGTCGCGCGGCGGGCGCCCGTTGGTGCGCGCGTCGCCCAGCACGATCACGGTCGCGCGCGGATGCAGCTCGTCCTCGACCTCGGCCAGGAACTCCATCCACACGCGCCCGTAGTCGGTGTAGCCGGACACGTCGGCGACCCCCGCGTCCCGCGAGATCTCCTCGCTCACCGCCCGGAAGTCGCGCTCGTCCTCGAAGACGTCGGTCACCTCGCTGATCCGCTCGATGAACACGAACGAGCGCATCTTGCGGAAGCTGTCGTGCAGCGCGTGCAGGACCGACAGGAAGAACACGCTCGCCGAGGTCACCGACGTGGACACGTCGCAGAGCACGAAGATCTCCGGCCGGCGCGGGCGCCGCGGGCGGTGCTTGAGCACCACCGGCACGCCGCCGGTCTGCAGCGAGGCGCGCATCGTGCGCCGCACGTCCACGTGCGCCGTGCGGCGCCGGCCGCGCAGCTCGTGCCCCTGGGTCGCCAGGCGGCGGCGAAGCTGCGCGACCACCCGGTGGATCTGGGCGAGGTCCTGGACCGGCCCCGAAGGCAGCGCACGGTCGAGCTCCCCGAGCGGGCGCGCGGGCGGGAGGCTGCGGGTGCGCTCGATCGCGTCGCGCTCGAGCTCGCGGCGCAGGATCGCCTCGAAGCGGCGCAGCTCCGCCCGCGGGAGCCCGTCGCGGCGCGGGTCCTCCGGGGGCAGGTCGGGCTGGGGCTCGGAGCGCAGGCCGAGCGCGCGCCGGATCCGCTGCACGTCGACGCCGATCACCCCCGAGCCCTCGCCGCGGCGCCCGAACGCGCTGATCGAGAGCCGCGCGAGGTCGCGCATCGCGCCCTGGTCGCCCTGGCGCAGCGCCTCCCCGACGGCCTGGCGCAGCGCGTCGAGGTCCATGTGCTCGGCGCCGGCCTGCTCGGCCTCGCCACGCCCGGATCCCTCGCCCGGCGTCCGGCGCACGGACTCGGCCTCCGCGGCGCGGAACAGCCAGCGGTCGAACACCAGGTCGAAGACCCGGCGGTCCTCCGGGGACTTCGCCAGCGTCGCCGACAGCGCGGTGCGGAACGCGGCCGCCTCGCGCCAGTCGACCTCGGTCAGCGCGGCGAACGCGTCGAGCAGCTCCGCGGTGCCGACCGCGACCCCCTCGGCGCGCAGGTCGTCGGCGAGCGCCAGCAGGCGCGCCTCGAAGCCGGGCGGGCCCGCGTCCGGGATGCCCCCGCCCGCGTGCGGTCTAGCCGGACGGGAGGGCATCGCCCTGCCCGAGCCGCACGCCGACCCGTTCCGCGACCGTGTCGAGATCGGTCCGGTGCTTGACGATCACGCTCATCGTCTCGCGGAACGTCGCCTCGTCGATGTCGTCCGCGCCGAGCAGCAGCAGCGCGCGCGCCCAGTCGATCGACTCGGCGATCGAGGGCGGCTTGCGCAGGTCCAGCTCGCGCACCTGCTGGATGATCTCGACGAGCTTGCGGGCCACCGAGCCGGACAGCTCGGGCGCGTGCAGGCGCACGATCTCGAGCTCGTGCTCGAGTTCCGGGTAGTCGAGCCAGAGGTAGAGGCAGCGGCGCTTGAGCGCCTCGGTGAGCTCGCGCGAGTTGTTCGAGGTGAGCAGCACCACGGGCTGGGTGGCGGCCTCGATGCGGCCCAGCTCCGGGATCGAGATCTGGAAGTCCGAGAGCAGCTCGAGCAGCATCGCCTCGAACTCCTGGTCGGTCTTGTCGACCTCGTCGATCAGCAGGACGACCGGCTCCTGCGAGGCGATAGCGCTCATCAGCGGGCGCGCGAGCAGGAACTCCTCGCCGAAGATGTCGTCCTGCACCGCGTCCCACCCGGTTCCGTCCGCCTCGGCCTGGATGCGCAGGAGCTGCTTGCGGTAGTTCCACTCGTACAGCGCCTTGGCCTCGTCGAGGCCCTCGTAGCACTGGAGCCGCACGAGCGGGCGGTCGAGGTAGCGGGCGAGCGCCTTGGCGAGCTCGGTCTTGCCGACGCCGGCCGGGCCCTCCACCAGCACCGGCTTGCCCATGCGGGCCGCGAGGTAGGAGACCAGCGCGGTCGAGGAACCCGGCAGGTAGCCGGCCGCGCGCAGGCCGGCGGCCACCTCCTCGACTGTGCTCGGGGGGGCGGCGGCCATCGGCGCAGGATGACAGGTCGCATCTGCGATGCTGCGCGCCCGTGTCGCCCCACGCGTTGCCGCTCGCGGCCGAGCTGTCGATCTGGCCGTTCCTGGTCGTGTTCTGCTTCGGCTTCGCGATCGGCCTCTTCGGGCACCTGATCTCCTCCAACCGGACGATCGCGACGGGCATCGCGCTGGTGTTCCTCGCGACGGTCGTCGGTCCGCTGCTCGTGTACGGCAACCCGTACTAGCGCGGTCGCGGCGACCGGCGCCCGGAACGGCGCAGCGAAGGAGGCCGGACGGGATCGGCCGACCGGCGGCGGGAGTCAAGTCCCGGGTCGTGGTGCAACAGGCCGACGCCGGCCGACGGCATCCGCGAAGGGGAGTCGAGCGTCACGGGATTCCACGCTCCTGCCTTGGGGGTCGTATGTGCCCCCTACCCAGGACGGCGGGCCCGACCCCTCGCGCCGGCACCCTCACCGACCGGGGGAAGGCTCCTTCGTTGCCGCGGTCCGCGGCGCAACAGGCACCCCGCAGCGCCCGGGCGCCGGCCGAGCGCCGATGCCGGACCAGCCGCGCGCGCGACGCCCCGCGCTCACCGCGGGCGTGGGTCGTGACGAACGGCGGCAACGAAGGAGCCCAGCTCCGGCGGCCGCGCCGCGAGTGTGCGATTGACACCGATATACGCGGTCAATCGCACACTCGCGAAGACCGCGTCCTCCGCGGCCGCCAAGCGCCTCCTTCCTGGCCGCAGTTCGCTACGTGACAGGCACCCCGCAGCGAGCGGCACCCCGAACCCAAACCGAGCTCTCCGAAACCGAGCCGCGAGCACCCCGAGCGCCCCGGCGATGCTCTCGTAGCCCGGCCGTGTGCGCGCGGCTGTCCGACGCGCACGACCGGGCTACGGCTGGTCGTCCTCGTGCTCCAGTTCCAGCTCCGCCTTCGCTTTCGTCTCCCTGTAGCGGCGGATCGCGGCGACGGTTTCGTCAGCGGCCTGCTCGGGCGTCTTGCCGGACGGGTCGATCAGCGCCATCAGGCGGCGCTTCGGCGGCTGGTCGGTCATGGAACGGAGGATAGATCGCTTCCTCGGCTAGTCCTGCTGGTCGCGCTCCTCGCGCGGGAGCGGCTCCTCGCTGCCCAGAGGCATCGTGAGCTGGTCGGGCGGGACCGCGGCGCGCCGGCCGACCCGGGTCGGGTGCTCGTCGCCGAGCACGCGCGTCGGGGCGGTCGGGGGGCCGTCGGGACCGCGGGGGCGCGGCGGCGGCCGGTCGCCTGGCGGGTCCGCGGCCGCGGCCGGGAGCGGCGGCTCGGGGCGATGCGCGGCGCGGATCCTGAAGCCCGAGTAGAGGAGCAGGCAGGCGGCGGCGACCGCGACCGCGAAGCCCCACTCGATGCCGGTCTGGACGCCCGCGGGCTCCGGGCGGTCGAAGATGCGCCAGGTGAGCAGCACCAGGACCCAGGCGCCCGCCGACACGATCACCGCGCCGTCGCCGCCGGGGAGGTGGAACGCCCGGCGCTCTCCGCGCGCGAAGAGCAGCAGCAGGATTCCCGCGGCGACGAGCAGGATCGCGCCCTCGACGAAGCCGAAGACCCCGAAGCCGGAGAGCGCCTGGTCGACCGCCCGGCGCCCGGCGATGCCGGTCTGCTGGTACCACGGCAGCACCAGCGCGAGCACGAGCCCCAGCGCCGCGACGGCCGCCAGGCGCTGGTTGCCGTCCAGGCCGCGCCACGCACGGCCGAGCCTGCCGCGCGCGCCTCCGGCGGCCGCCCCGGCGCGCTCCGCGGCCCGCTCAGCCACGGGCGCCCGCGGTCATGCGCGGACGGTCGCCGCCCGCATCGCGTCCAGCAGGGTCGCGGCGTCCGCCTTGGATACCTGCCGGATCTGGCCCTGGAAGGCGAGCTTCCAGTGCTCGGCCGGCCACTTGCGCACGTGCTCGAGCGCGCGCGCCAGGGCCTCGGCCGGGACGTGGGCGTCCTCGTCGAGCACGACCTCCGGCTCCGTGGGGAAGCGCCACGGGTAGGCGTCCGCCTTGCCGGGCTTGCCCGGCCAGATGCGCTCGCGGTCCTCGAACAGCTCGCCCGTCACGAGGATCGAGCCCGCGAACGCCATCTCCCGCGTGACGTAGAGGACGATCCTGTCCCCGGGCTCGATCTCCAGCGCGCGGTTGCGGTTGCGCTCCTTCAGGCCGATCACCGAGTAGCCGTGGTCGCGGGTCGCGGCGAGATTCTCGGGGGAGCCGGTGAGGATCCATGTGCGGCGCTCGTCGCTCACCGTCCCAAGTCTAGGGAGGGTGTCTCAGGCGATCGGGATGTCCTCGACGGCGGCGGGCTCGCTCCGGCGGCGCTCGACCCGCTCCAGGTACCAGTCGATCAGCGCGCGCAGCGCCAGCAGCAGCTCGCGCAGCGCCTCCGCCAGGCGCCGGCGCAGATCCTCCGGGACGAGGTCGCGCAGGCCCGCGATCAGCAGCGCGAGCGCGTCGAGATCGCTGCGCGCGCGCTGTGCGCCCGCGGTCTCGGCCTCGTCGCGGGGGAGCTGCCAGCCGGCCGCGGGGTCCGCGGCGCCGGTCGTGCCCGCCGCCTGCGCCGCCTCGGCGACCCTGCGCCGAGCACTCTCCGCCGCGCTGCGCAGCTGGTCCGCAAGCCCGTCCAGCGGATCGCCGCCGGGCGGGACGGGCGCGTCACCCGCCATCGTCGTCCCCCGTCTCGTGCTCTGCCGTTGCGGCGCCATCGAATCTCACCTCCAGCGCGCCGTCCTCGAAGGAGGCGCCCGCCGCACGGTAGCGGGCCAGCGCGTCGGGCAGGATGATCGTCCGCTTCTGGCCGTCGACCCGCACCACGAGCTCCGGGCCGATCTTCTTGAGCGAGATGTCGCCCTTCTCGGCGAACGGGAGCGTCAGCCGCAGGCTCGCCCGCTCCTCTCCGAGTGTCAGCTCCTGTACGAGCCGGTCGTGGAGCACGGCCGCGGGATCGCGCCCCTCGAACACCGCCCCGCCGAGGCGGCCGAGCATCTCCGCGCCGCACACCTCGCGCTCGAAGTAGGGCGCGCGCAGGACCGGGACCGGCGCGAACGCCGCCTCGACTCCCGCCAGCTCCTCGCGCTGGCGCTCCCGCCAACCGTCGAAATAGCCGCCGACCTCGTCGGGGAAGACCCGGTTGACGACCACGGCATCCGTGAGGTAGCCGTAGAGGTTCAGGTAGGTGAAGGTCCGCATCGCCTCGCGGACGACCATCCGGTCGGGGGTCGCGACGAGGCGCACGGTCGCGCTCGCGCGGTCGCGCAGGATGTCGCTCATCGCGATCAGGTTGCGCACCAGCGCGTGGACGTCGGCGAAGACCGCCTCGCTCGGCACCGGGACGTCCAGCAGCGAGCGCGCGAACGGCCGCGCGGCCGCCAGGATCTCCCGCTCCCACGGAAAGACCTTGTCGAGCCACCAGCGCGCGACGTCGGGGAACGAGAGCAGGCGCAGCGTCTCGCCGGTCGGCGCGCAGTCGACGACGATCGCGTCCCAGTCGCCCGACTGGTGGTGGGCCTTCAGGCGCAGGAGCGAGAACAGCTCGTCCATCCCGGGCGGGACGGTCAGCTCCTCGGCCGAGATGCGGTCGACCCCGCGCTCGAGCAGCAGCTCCCCCAGCCATGCCTGGACCGCCGACCAGTGGCGCTCCATCTCCGCCTGGGCCTCGATCTGCTGCGCGTGCAGGCCCTCGGCGACCTCGGTCGGCTCGTCGCCGACCTCGGCGCCCAGCACGTCCGCGAGCGAGTGCGCCGGGTCGGTGGAGATGACCAGGGTCCGCAGCCCGTCGCGCCCGCACGCGAGCGCCGTGGCGGCCGCGATGGACGTCTTGCCCACTCCGCCCTTGCCGGTGTAGAGGATCGTGCGCGGCACGGCCACGCCGCCGGAGGCTAGTCCGCCCGCGGTGCGCGCGCGAGGCCCGCTACAGGTAGGACGTGAAGCGCTCGGCCATCGCGCAGTACGGCCGCGCGTCGGTGCGCCGGCAGAGGCCGCGCAGGAAGTCGCGCACGAGGACGTGGTAGCTGTAGTCCGAGCGCACGCCCGGCTCGTACAGCGACCACGAGCCCGTGTCGTAGCGGCGCAGCGACCGGCGCGCGACGCGGTCGCCGGCGCGGAAGAGACGCCCGGCGTGGGCGTTGCGGCCGAGCTTCCAGAAGTCGTAGAGCCCGATCAGCGACTGCAGGAAGCCGTTGAGCACGAGTTGGCGCGGCGCGTAGGAGTAGAGCAGGTACCAGGGGCCGCGCCGCATTCGCCGCCGCACGCCCACCGGCGGGGACTCGGAGAAGATCGGCAGCGCGCGCCGCGCGACCGAAAGGTAGGTGCGGTCGTGCAGGCGTTTCGCGGCACGTGCGAGCGCCTGGACCGCCGTTCCCTGCGACATCGCGCTGGTCCACGGCGGCACGCCGCCGCCGAAGCGGAAGTAGTACTCCCAGGCGATGCCGCGGCCTCGCCGCGCGGCGAGCGGGACCAGCTCGTCGAGCAGGTCGCGCAGCTCGCCGTTGATCCTGGCCTGCCAGAGCCCGTTCGCCTTGCCGAAGTTCGCGAGCATCTGGAGCTGCAGCCCCTGGCCGGGGTAGGACTGCCAGATCAGGCCGGAGCCCTGGAAGCCCACGCGCTCGCCGTAGAGCACCAGGCGCCCGATCGGCCACCACTGGCGGTTGCGGTCGAGCGTCAGGAACACCGGCTCCAGGCGCGAGGCGGTGAGCCGGCCCGCCGCCGCGATCGCAGCGGTGTTCGCGACCACCGCGCCGAGCTCGGCGCGGCGGCGGCCGCCCAGGCGGCGCAGGGTCGCGCGCGCCGCGTTCCAGCTCGCCAGGCGGTCGGCACGCTCCGCGCCGTCGATCGCGCCCCGGCGCCACAGACGGGTCAGCGCGCGCGGGACCGCGGAGGAGCGGATCGCCGAGGCGCGCGCGGCACGGCCGGCGGCGAACGCCGCCGCGGAGGTCGGGGGAGCGACCGGCGTGGCGTCGGGGACGAAGCGGTCCTGGTGGACGCGAACGCGCCCGTCCTTGCCCAGCACCAGCACGGGCGCGGCGCTCGCCGCCGCCGGCAGGGCAAGCGCCAGCAGCAGCGCCGCGAGCGCGACGGCCGGCCGCGAGGACCGCCGCGACGGTCCGCGTCTTGCGCTCATGGAATGGCGCACCGCCGCCGATGCTAGGCTCGCCGCCCGCCCGACGCGCCGCTTGCAGGAGGATTCCCAACTTGCCCCGCCCGCTCCGCATCGCACTCGCACTCATCGCCGTTCTGGCCGCGGCCGCCTCGCTCGCGGCCTGCGGGGGGTCCGACAACTCCAGCGCGGATGCGAAGCAACTGCTGAAGGAGACGTTCTCGGGCGACCACAAGGTGACCAGCGGGAAGCTGAACGTCCAGCTCAAGGTGGACGCGGAGCGCTCGAGCGGAAAGGGCACCCAGATCCAGGTCGCGCTCACCGGGCCGTTCCAGAGCCGGGGCAAGGGCAACGTGCCCCAGTTCGACCTCTCGGCGCAGATCCAGGCGTCCGGCCAGAACATCAACGCCGGCGCGATCACCAACGGGACACAGGGCTGGATCGAGTTCAACAACCAGGCCTACTCGATCCCGCCCAAGGTCTGGAACCAGTTCGTCGCGAGCTACACCCGCGCGCAGGCCCGGTCGGGCCGCCGGAACCAGGGCCTCGGCACGCTCAAGACCCTCGGCATCAACCCCGAGCAGTGGCTGAACGACCCGAAGGTCGAGGGCGACGAGACGGTAGGGGGGGTCGAGACCACCCACATCTCCACCGGCGTCGACGTGAGCAAGCTGCTCGACAGCGTCAGCGCGCTCACCCAGAAGGCGAGCGCGCTGGGCAACGGCAAGGTCTCGCAGCTGCCCCAGAAGATCTCCGCGGCCCAGCGCCAGAAGGTCGCCGACGCGGTCAAGTCCGCGGACGTCGACGTCTACACCGGCAAGGACGACAAGACGCTGCGGAAGATCTCGCTCGCGCTCGACATCGAGCCGAAGTCGGGCGGCGTCAAGTCCGCGAAGGTCGATCTCTCGATCGAGATCGACGACCTCAACCAGCCGCAGACCATCACGCCGCCCGCCAACGCCAAGCCGCTCAGCGACCTCACCTCGCAGCTCAGCGGGCTCGGCCTGCTCGGCGGGCTCGGCGGCGGCGCCGGGTCGGCCGTCCCGGGCTCGAGCAGCGGCGGCTCCTCCTCCGGAGGCGGCGGCGCGCCCAGCACCGCCGAGGCGCAGAAGCGCATCCAGCAGTACACGCAATGCCTGCAGAAGGCGGGCAACGACGTGACCGAGGCGCAGAAGTGCGCCGCGGTGCTGCGCGGCGGCTGAGCTCCTGCGCTCCCGCGGCCGGGCGGTCGATCATCTAGCCTGCGCCGCCCGTGAGCGCCGCGTCGCCGAAGCGATCCGGTCCTGCCGGCTGGGCGGCCTTCCTGCGCACCAGCCAGGGCTGGCCCTACCTGCTGGTGCCGTTCATACCGCTCGCGATCGTGCTCGACCTCGCGCACGCCGGGGCGGTGGTGGTCTTCTTCACCTCCGCGCTCGGTGTCATTCCCACCGCGGCCCTGATGGGCCGCGCGACCGAGGAGCTGGCCGCGCGCTCCGGCCCCGGCATCGGCGGCCTGCTGAACGTCACGTTCGGCAACGCGCCGGAGCTGATCATCGCGCTGTTCGCGCTGCAGAAGGGCCTGCACGAGGTCGTCAAGGCGTCGATCATCGGGTCGATCATCGGCAACGTGCTGCTGGTGCTCGGCGCGGCGATGTTCGCCGGCGGCCTGAAGGGGGGGCGCATGAGAGGCGGGCGCCAGCGGTTCAACCGCACCAGCGCGAGCGCCCAGTCAGCGATGCTGCTGCTGGCCGCCACCGCGCTCGTGATGCCGGCGATCTACGAGCTCGTGGTCGGGAAGGGCCTGCCGCTGCCGGGCGACGAGATCGTCAACTACGAGCCGAAGGTCGAGACGCTCTCGCTGATCGTCGCGCTGGTGCTGATCGCCTCCTACGTGGCCGGGCTGATCTTCTCGCTGCGCACCCACCGCGACCTCTTCAACCCGGAGGGATCGGAGGAGCACGAGGGCGAGCCCTGGAGCGTGCGTCGCAGCGTCGCGATGCTCGCGCTTGCGGGCGTCGCCGTAGGCGGCATGTCGGAGATCCTGGTCGGCTCGATCTCCGAGGCGGCGCACTCGATCGGGCTGACCGAGTTCTTCGTCGGCGCGATCGTGGTGGCGATCGTCGGCAACGCGGCCGAGCACTGGGTCGCCGTGCTCGTCGCGGTGAAGGACAAGATGGACCTGGCCGTGAACATCTCGATCGGGTCCTCGGCCCAGATCGCGCTGTTCGTCGCGCCCGTGCTGGTCCTGCTCTCGTTCGTGCTCGGCCCGCACCCGATGGCGCTGGTCTTCAACGGCTTCGAGCTCGGCGCCGTGCTGCTCGCCGTGCTGATCGCCAACCAGGTGACCCAGGAGGGCGAGTCCAACTGGTTCGAGGGCCTGCAGCTGCTCGCCGTCTACGCGGTGATCGCGCTGACGTTCGCGTTCGCCTGACGGCGGCGGCCGTCAGTCGTCGCGGCCGACCTCCTGGTCGTCGGCCTCGAGCTCGTCGTCGTGGTCGTCGCCGTCGTCGGTGATCGACCCCGCCCCGCCCGGGTGGTAGCGGACCTGGAAGGCCTCCATCAGCTCGTCGCGCCGCTGCTCGTCGACCGGCGCGTCGTCCGAGACCAGGACCCAGTCGGCGCCCTCGTACTGCTCCATGTTGAAGATCTCCTGGTCGAGCTCCGCGGAGTCGTCGACCACCAGCACGACCTCGGTCTGGGGGTTGAAGTAGGTCCCGGGGCGGACGATCAGCTCATCGAGCTCGAAGCGGCGCGGGTCGGCCATTGCGGCAGCGTAGCCGTCAGCTCAGCCCGCCGCCAGATCCGCCATCCGCCGGGCGACCTCGGCCTCGACGTCGAGCGACGGCTTGCCGGCCCGCGCGCGGCGCGCGTTGCGGGCGAGCACGAGCTGGCGGACCTCCGCGGCGAGCGCCGGGTCGTGCGACGGGCGGGCGAGGCGCGCCAGCTCGGCCTCCATGTCGAGCGCCGGCTCGCCGCGGCGCGCGCGCCGGGCGTTGCGGGCGTCGAGCATCTGGCGGATCTCCTCGTCGCGCACGGCGGCGAGCGCGGCCGGCCCCGCGGGCGGCCGCTCAGGCTCGTCGCCGATCGAGAGGCCCCCGCGGCCGATCTGGTCATAGAGGCTCGCGCGCCCGGCCAGCGAGGCGACCGCGACGACCGCCGCGATCCCCACCACGACGAACAGCACCAGGCCGAAGGCCTCCTGCATGGGGACATTGTGCCGGGTCGAGCCGCGCGCGCTTGTCCGCCTCCGGGGGCCCCGGTAGGATGGCGGTTGACTGACCAGTCAATCTAACCCGCGCGCGCCTCGCTTCCCACACCCCCGCGCGCCCGCCGCAAGGAGTGAACGAGCCATGGTCGATTTCACGCTCACCGAGGAGCAGAAGAACCTCCAGGAGCTTGCCCACGACTTCGCCGAGAAGGAGATCCGGCCGGTCGCCTGGGAGTTCGACAAGGAGGGCACCTGGCCCCAGGAGATCATCGAGAAGGCCTGGGAGGTGGGGCTCATGAACACCCACATCCCGGAGGAGTACGGCGGGCCCGGCGTCGGCTATCTGGAGGGCTGCCTGATCGAGGAGGAGATGTCCTGGGGCTGCTCGGGCATCCAGACCACCGTCGGCTGCAACGGCCTCGCCACCGCCCCGGTCCTGCTCGCCGCGTCCGAGGATCTGAAGAAGGAGTACATCGGGCGCCTGACCGAGGCGCCGCTGCTCGCCTCCTTCTGCCTGACCGAGCCGGACGCCGGCTCCGACGTCTCCGGCATGCGCACGAACGCGGTGCGCAAGGGCGACAAGTGGGTCATCAACGGCTCGAAGTGCTTCATCACCAACGGCGGCTACGCCAACTGGTACACGGTCTACGCGAAGACCGACAAGGAGGCCGGCCACCGCGGCATCTCCTGCTTCATCGTCCCGCGCGACGCCGGCGTCGTGGTGGACAAGAAGGAGGACAAGATGGGCCAGCGGGCCTCCAACACCGCGACGATCACGTTCAACGACATCGAGATCCCGGCCGACCACCTCGTCGGCGAGGAGAACAAGGGCTTCAAGATCGCGATGATGACCCTCGACCGCACGCGCCCCGGCGTGGCGGCGATGGCGACGGGGATCGCCCGCGCGGCGATGGAGTTCGCGATCGAGTACTCCAAGGAGCGCCAGCAGTTCGGCGTGCCGATCGCGATGCACCAGGCGATCCAGTTCATGATCGCCGACATGGCCACCGAGGTGGAGGCGGCGCGGCTGCTGACGCACAAGTCCGCCGTGATGCTCGACCAGGGCCAGCGCAACACGCTCGTCTCCTCGCACGCCAAGCGCTTCGCGGGCGACGCCGCGATGAAGGTCACCACCGACGCCGTGCAGGTCTACGGCGGCTACGGCTTCATCAAGGAGTACCCGGTCGAGAAGCTGATGCGCGACGCCAAGATCATGCAGCTCTACGAGGGCACCGCCCAGATCCAGCGCCTCGTGATCGCGCGCGAGACGCTGCTCCCACGGCGCATCGAGCAGCCGGCCGCCGCGACGGCGTAGGCGCCGTCGCGCGGCGGGGCGCTCCGGCGCCGGTGGCATGATCGCCCAATGCCACCCCGGCGCCGGAGCACCCGCGACGCGGTAGCCGACGCGACCTCCGTCGAGGAGGCGCGCCTCGCCGCCGGGCCCGCCCCCGCGGCCGCGGCCGCGGCGCCGCCGGGCCCGGGCTCCGGCGATCCGCTGGTCGGCGAGCTGCGCCGCGGCGGCCTGCTGCCCCTGCTCGTCCTGCATCTCGTCGGCGCCGAGCCGTCCTACGGGAACCGGCTGATGGACGGGATCGCCGAGCTCACGGGCGGGATCGTGGCCGTGAACCCGAACACGATGTACCCGCTGCTGCGCTCGCTCGAGGCGCGCGGGCTGCTCGCCGGGTCGTGGGAGCACCCGGACCGTCGCTCGCGGCGCTTCTACCGGCGAACGGAGGCCGGCCGGGAGGAGGCACGGAGGCTGGCGACCGAGCTCGCCCCGCGGCTGGACGCGCTCGCGGGCGGGATCGCGCGGATCCGCACGGAGGTCCTGGGCGAGACCGGGGAGGCCTGATGGGCCGCACCCGGGTGCAGATCGCCGTCGGGCACCCCGCGGAGCGGGTCTGGGCGATGTGGGCCGACCTCGGCCGCTGGGCGTCGTTCGTGGACGGGTTCGCGCACGTCGACAAGCTCCAGGGAGAGTGGCCGGCCGACGGGGCGCGGCTGCTGTGGCGCTCGCACCCGGGCGGCCGGGGGCGAGTGGTGGAGCGGGTCGTCGTCTCCGTGGCGCCGGAGCTGCTGCGCACCGACGTGGAGGACGCCAAGCTGCGCGGGACCCAGACGCTCGAGCTGCGGCCGGCCGAGGAGGGCGTTGTGGCCGCCCTGGAGCTCGACTACGAGCTGAAGGAGCCGCCCCCGCTGTCATTCGTCGTAGACCCGCTGTTCATCCGCCGCGCGCTCGGCGATTCGCTGCGACGCTCACTGGTCCGGCTGGGTCGCGAGCTGGACGCGGACCGGGAGCTGATCTGACCGGGGGCCCGCGGGCTTGCCGGGCTCGACCGCTCCGCGGCGCCCCGCCATCTAGTATCCGCCGCCTTCCTGCGCCGGGCCGGTCGCCCGGCGCCCACGCTTTCGCAAAGGAGACCCGACCCGCATGTTCGTGTTCAAGGCCGCCGTCGTCGGCGCCGGCACAATGGGCGGCGAGATCGCGTTCTGCATCGCGTCCGCCGGCATCCCCGTCGTCCTCAAGGACGTCGACGAGCGCTTCGTCGAGACCGGCCTCGAGAAGGCGCGCTCGCTCTGGCAGGGGCAGGTCGACCGCGACAAGCTGACGCCCGAGGGCCTGCAGGAGCGGATGGCGCTCGTCACCGGCTCCACGACCTACGACGGCTTCGGCGACGTCGACCTCGTGATCGAGGCCGTCCCCGAGCGGATGGAGATCAAGCAGGCGGTCTTCGCCGAGCTCGACGAGGTCACGCCGGGCCACGCGATCCTGGCGTCGAACACGTCCTCGCTTTCGATCTCCGAGATGGCCGAGGCCACCAGCCGGCCGGAGCGGGTCGTCGGCTTCCACTTCTTCTACCCGGCGTCGATGATGCGCCTGATCGAGGTGATCGAGGGCGACGAGACCTCGCCCGAGACCATGCAGGCGGCCGCCAACTTCGCGCAGGCGATCCGCAAGCTGCCGATCCGCTGCGGGGAGGCGCCGGGCTTCGTCGTGAACCGGATCTTGAACTCGTCGCTGGGGGAGGTCTTCCGCTACCAGGAGGAGCGCGGGATCCCCTACAAGGCGATCGACGACGCGATGACCGAGGCGAAGGCGACGCCGATGGGCCCGTTCTTCCTGGTCGACCAGCTCGGGCTCGACACGGTCTCGCACGTGGGTCGCTACCTGCACGAGTCGCTCGGCGACCGCTTCCCCGTCCACCGCGGGATGCTGGAGCTCGTCGAGGCGGGCAAGCTCGGGGCGAAGACCGGCGGCGGCTTCTACGACTCGCCGGCCGCCACCGAGGGCGACGCGAGCGAGCTCGACGCGGCCGAGCTGGTCGAGCGGTTCCACCTGAAGGCGTTCGTGGAGGCGTGTCTCGTGCTCGAGGAGGGGATCGCCACCACGAAGGACATCGACCTCGGGATGATGGCCGGCGCTGGGATCATCCCGCCGCCGCTGGCGCGCGCCGACGCGCGCGGCCTGGACGAGGTGCTGGCGGCGCTGGAGCGCGCGGAGGCCGACTGGGGCGAGCACTACGAGCCGCCGCGCATCCTGCGCCGGCTCGTCGCCCAGGGGCGCCTCGGGGCGAAGACCGGCCAGGGCTTCTTCCCCTGCGCGCGGCCCGACGCGGGCCAGGACGAGAGCCCGGTGAAGCTCGAGCGCCGCGGCGAGATCGCGATCGCATGGCTCGACCGGCCGCCCGCGAACTCGATCTCGCCCGAGGTGATCGAGGCGCTCGGCCGGATCTGGGCGCAGGTCGACGGCGACGCCGGCATCCGCTCGCTGGTGATCGCCTCGGCCAACCCGCAGCTCTTCTGCGCCGGCGCCGACATCAAGGCGTTCACGAAGATGGACGCGGACGCGGGCAGGCGCCTGCTCGACGAGGGCCACGGCCTGCTGCGCGCGTTCGGGCGGTCCTCGACCGTCGTGGTCGCGGCCGTCAACGCGCTCGCGTTCGGCGGCGGCTGCGAGCTGGCGATGGCGGCCGACGTGCGGATCGCCGCCGAGTCGGCCACCTTCGGCCAGCCCGAGATCAACCTCGGGATCATTCCCGGCTTCGGCGGGACGCAGCGCCTGCCGCGGCTCGCGGGCGAGTCAAAGGCGCTGGAGATGAACCTGACCGGCGACGCGATCTCCGCCGACGAGGCCTACGAGCACGGGCTGGTCAACCGGGTGGTCCCGGACCACGAGCTGCTCGACACCGCGCTGGCGTGGGCGCGGAAGCTCGCCGGCCAGGCGCCGCTGGCGATCCGCGAGATCAAGCACGTCTCGGCCAACGGGGATCTCGACGCGGGCATCGAGGCCGAGAAGGAGGGCTTCGCCTCCGTCTTCGCGTCGAGCGACGCGCGCGAGGGGATCGCCGCCTTCCTCGGGAAGCGCGCGCCGAAGTTCACCGGGTCGTGAGCGCCGCGATCGGGGCGGGGACGGAGGTCGAGCGGCTGGCCGCGCTGGTGCGCGACGCCGGCTCGGTCGTCGCGCTGACCGGCGCCGGGATCTCGGTGCCGTCCGGCATCCCCGACTTCCGCTCGCCCGGCACGGGCCTGTGGGAGGGCGTCGATCCGATGAAGGTCGCGCACATCGACGCGTTCCGGCGCGACCCGGAGCGCTTCTGGAGCTTCTACGGGAACCGCTTCGCGACGCTCGAGGACAAGCGGCCCAACGGCGCCCACGAAGCGCTGGTGGCGCTCGAGGCGGCCGGTCTGCTCGACGCGGTCGTGACCCAGAACATCGACCGGCTGCACCGTGTCGCCGGTACCCGGGAACTGGTGGAGGTGCACGGGACGATCGATACGTCATCGTGCCCGGCGTGCGGCGAGGGCTTCCCGCTCGCCGAGGTCCGGGCGCGACTCGCCCGCGACGCGGCGGGTGTGCCCCGCTGCGATTGCGGCGAGGCGCTCAAGCCCGACGTGGTGCTGTTCGGCGAGCTGCTGCCGGAGGCGGCGATGCAGCGCGCCTACGACCTCGCGCGCGGCGCGGACCTGCTGCTGGTCATCGGCTCGTCGCTCGAGGTCTACCCCGTCGCCGGCCTGCCGCTGGTGACGCTCGAGGCCGGCGGCAGAGTCGCGATCGTCACGCAGGGGTCCACGGCGCACGACGCGCGCGCCGAGGTGAGGCTCGGGGGCGACGTCGTCGAGGAGCTGCAGGCGCTGGTCGCCGCGCTCGGCGCCTGAGACGCCCAACCGGAAGCGCACGGGCTCGCCCCAAGGCTCGCGCTACCGCCGCCCCGCCGAGCGCGCTCGCAGCGCGGCCTCGAGCCGGCCGAGCGCGGCGGTCACGGCCTCGCGCCGCTCCGGGGAGAGCTCGCCCGCACGCGCGGCGGCCGCCGCCGCCGCGACGGCCTTGCGTCGCTCCGACAGCTCGGCGCGGCGGGGAGCGAGCTCTCCCTCGCCCGGGAGCTCGGCCAGCGCCGCTTCGAGGGCCGCCGCGAGCTGCAGCGCGGCCTCGCGGTCGCGGCCCGTGTCGAGGTCCAGCCGCGCGCGCAGCACCATCTCCTCGCACGCCAGGGCGCGCTCGCGCCCGGCGAGCAGCGCCGCGAGACGCTCCTGGGGTCGCAGGGCGCTCGTGCGGCGCGCGCGGCGCCCGCGCGGCGCGGGCAAGGTCAAGGCCACGATCCAGCGGCCCTCGGCGACCTGCTCGCCCGTGCCGTGGCCGACGCGCGCGGCGAGCGCCTGCCCTCGCCCCGGTTCGCGCACGTGCGGATCGGCGGCGGCGACCCGGTGCGCCCCGATCACCCGGCCGAGCACGACGAGGGCCTCGC
Source organism: Solirubrobacteraceae bacterium (assembly GCA_046330255.1). Taxonomy (GTDB): domain Bacteria; phylum Actinomycetota; class Thermoleophilia; order Solirubrobacterales; family Solirubrobacteraceae; genus JBBSBL01. Next base: position 515,810 of record JAXLTC010000002.1, on the reverse strand, counting down.
CCGCCCGCGCCTCGGGGTCGACGCGAATCCACGCGCGCGCGGCGCCCTCGCCCGCGAGCGGCTCGGCGCGGATCACGGTCGCGCGCGACGTCGGCACGGGCTCGGCGGGCGGCTCGGGCTGCGCGGGAGCCGGGCGGCGCCCGGAGAACCGCCGGCGCTCGGGCGCGCCGAGCGTGGCGAGCACCACCACGTGCTCGGCCGCGGCGCCCCGCGCGCCGGCGTCCTTCGCCTGCGCGTCGCCCGGCCCGGCCTCACGCAGCACGTAGCGCCCGTCCGCCGGCCCGAGCGCCCACGGGAACTCGAACTGGACGAAGCCGAACCGGCGGCCGGCCTCGCTCATCCGCGGGCGGCGCGGCCCGCGCCGTCAGTCGCTCGAGCGCCCGCGCGCGGGAAGCGCGTACTTCGAGGGGCGGAGCGGGACGTTCGGGTTCGGGATCTGGCCCAGGCGGTCGACCAGCTTGGTCCACTGGCCCGGCCGCAGGATCGCCCGCAGCTGCCGGCCGAGCTTGGCGTTCCCGCCGAACTGCGGCCGGAAGCCGACGTGGATGTGGTCGTTGTGGTCGGGCAGCGAAAGCGTGTTGTCGGTGCCCGGGTAGGTCATCAGCGTGATGATCTGGTGCGGCTTCATCGTCCCCTGGAGGGTGAGCAGGCGCCGCACGGCGAGGTCGGTGATCGAGCCGCGGCCCTGGTGGCCCAGGATCGGGACGCCGTTGATCGCCGCGATGTCGACCGCGTCGCCGGACGAGTGCTCGGAGACGTTCCCCGACTTGGTCAGGTAGGAGTGGCCGCAGTTGAGCGAGGTGACCGTCGGGTTCATGCCGGACGCGACGAGGAACTCGAGCGTGGCCAGGATCCGGCGGTCGATCACGCCGGCGCGGATGTCGCGGCGCCCGCACGAGTAGATCGAGATGCGCGGGTCGGCGAGCACGCGGCGCGCGAGCGCCTCCTTGCTCATCAGCAGGATCTGCCCGATCGACGGCGTCTGCCCGTTGGACCCGAAGAACGGGTTGCGCCCGGCGGCGCGATAGATGGCGGTGGCCTCGAGCAGCTTCCACCCGTCGAGGATCGGCTTGGGGTCGATCAGCGGGGCGCCCTTCCCGGCCGGGCGGATGCTGAAGATCATCCGCGGCTTCGAGTTGCCCTGCGCCGCTCCGACCCTGCCGATGATCGTGCCCGCGATCACCGTCGAGCCCTTGCGCAGGCGCCGCATGACGACCTCGCTGCGCTTTAGCTGCACGGGAACCGTGAAGTAGTCATCGAGGCTGTTGGCCGGACCGCCGCCCTGGGCCTCGAGCTGACGGTCACCGCCCGCGCCGTAAGCCCGCGGCCGGTTCGGATGCGCGAACAGCCGCTCCTTGGCGGGCGGCGCGGCCGGGGCGGATCGACGCGCGCGCGCGCGCGGAGCGCTCGCGCCCGCCGCGCTGCGACCGCGGGCCGCCGCGCGCGGCTTCGGCGCGCGCTGGGAGCCGGCGCTCGCGGGTCCGGTCGGCTTGGGCTCCCGCGCGTTGGCGAGCCGGAGCTCGCGCTTGACCGACGCCTGCGACACGCGCTTCTCGCGGGGCACGGGGTAGCGCTCGACCACCGACCCGAGGTGCGCGTAGGTGTAGGTGTTGCCGTAGACGTCCTGCATCGTCACGTAGCGCCCGAGGCGCTCGTCGTTGCCCACGGCGACGATGCGGCCGTCGTTGACCGTCACGACCGGGGCGCCCTCGCGCGTCTCGATCGCGATCGAGCGCCGCTCGGCGCTGCCCTGGACGGGGATGGCCGCGTTGCCGCTCGCGCGCACGCGGCGCGAGGCGGTGGCGGGATCGACCCGATCGGCGTAGGTCGCCGGCGCGGCGACGGGGAAGTGACCCTGCGTGAGGCCCGTGAGCGCTCCGACCAGGTCGTCGGGCAGGCCGCTCAGCAGGCGCGCGCGGAGGATGACCGAGTCCACGTACCAGCCGGCGTGGTTGTAGGCGAAGATCGCCTTGCGCAGGTCCCGCTGGCCGCCGGCGGCCTTGAGGTAGCGGGCGGCGGCGAAGATCGCGTCGACCGGGTTGTAGGGGTCGCGCTTGCGGTCGCCGTTGGCGTCGACGCCGTAGGTGGCCCAGGTGCCGGGCATGAACTGCATCCAGCCGAGCGCGCCGGCGGAGGAGACGGAGAGGTTGCGTCCGTAGTCGGTCTCGATCTCGTTGATCGCCGCGAGCACCTGCCACGGGATCCCGTACTGGATGCCGGCCGCCTGGTAGATCGGCAGCAGGAAGGGCGGGACGCGGAAGCGGTCGATCAGCAGGTTCGGGACGCCCAGCGGAGAGCCCGGGAAGCTGAGGTCGACCCCGCCGCCGGGGGCGGGAACCGGTGCCGGTGCGGCGGCGCCCGGCGCGCGCTTGGCGCCCGCCTTGCGCTTGTGCGTGCGGGCGGCGTGGCGGCGGGACCCGCGCTTGCGCACGGCGGCCTTCCGGCGATTCGGGGACCCGCTTCGCCGGCGGTCGCCGGTCGTCCGCTGGCGGGCGGGCTTCTCGCGCTTGCCTCCCGCCGGCTCGGGCTGCGACTCCGGCCCGCCGCCCTGTGACCGGTCGCCCTTCTTGTTGCCGTCCGGCGGGCTCGTGGGCTGGGTGGGCGGCGCGAGCACGCTGACGCTGGCGATCTGATCCGCCTGCAGGCCGAAGCGCGCCGCGACCGCGCCCGGGTCGGTCGCGTCGCGGTCGCCGATCGTGAACGTCAGGGTGCGAGCGCTGGCCGGCTGGCCGGCGTCCGTGGCCTTCATCACGACGACGATCGTGCGATCGGCGGAGGCCGGCGTGGCGACGGCAGCCATCGCCGTGAGCGACACGAGTGTCGTCAGCAGCGCGACGCGGAGCCTCTTGCCTGTTCTCCTCATGGCCTATCTCGCACCCCGCGACGGCGATGTGCGGCGACCGGAACCTACCATGCCCCGGACACCGAATGCGCTGGATCCCGCGGATGTTCTCCCGCCTTTCGCGGCCCGCGCGCGGTGCCCTGCGGCGCGCCCCGGCCGCGTCCCCTCCGGGAGCGGAGCGCGCGCTATCCGTCGCGCACTCGGGGGTGGGGTCGGGAGCGCGATAGTCCAAAAACCGGGAATACTGCTGCTGAGGGCACACCGGGCGGGGCCCGGCTTATCTAAGGCTCATGTTGACGGTTAGGATGCTCCTATTCGGCGACCTCCCGGCCAGTCGCGAGCGCGCCCGCGGCCGGCGCCGCGCCGGGCTCGCGCGTCCGGTGGTCCGGTAGTGTCGGCGCCGCGAACCGCCACCGCCCGGGAGCGAACCACATGAGCGACGACACGATCCAGGACGACGGCCTGCGCGCGCGGCTCGCGCGCTCCGGCGAGGACGCCGTCGGCAAGCTGGCCCAGGAGCTGCTCGAGAACCCGGTCGTTGCCGGGACGCTCAGCGCCGCGTTCGACGCGCGCGAGAAGGCGGCTGCGGCGCAGGAGGTCGCGATGGGCGCGCTGAACCTCCCGTCCGCCGGGGACCTCGAGCGGCTCACGCGGCGCCTGCGCTCGGTCTCCCAGCGCCTGGAGGGGATCGAGGACGCACTCGACCGCGTCGAGGACCGCGTCGACCGCCTCGGCGCCGAGTCGGAGGTCGAGCGCCGGCTCGAGGCGATCGAGCGCCGGCTCGAGGCCGCGACCGAGCGCCAGGCGCGCGACGCCAAGGGCGCGGCGGCGACGGCGAAGCAGGTGAAGGCGGCGGCGAGCACGGCCGGCAAGGAGGCCAAGGCGGCCGCGACCGCGGCGAAGGCGGCCAAGACCGCCGCCGGCGCGGCGGCGAAGGATGCGCGCGCGGCCGGCGCCGCGGCGACCAAGGCCGCGAAGGCGAAGCCGCCGAAGGCGCCCAAGCCCGCGCCCGACCGTGCGCTCGAGAAGCGCCTGGCGGGGCTGGAGTCGGGGCTCGCGGGCGTCGCGCGCGAGGTGCACGCGCTGCGCGAGGCGCTGCCGGCCGGCGGGAACCAGGTCTCGCGCGGGCAGGAGCGCCTGGTGGTCGAGAAGGCCTCGGGCTAGCCCGGGCCGGGCGCGTCGGCCGCCCCGAGCGCGGCAGCCGCGATGCGGCCGACGCGCTCGCCGGCGTCCTCGATCGCGTCCTCGCCCAGGCGGTCGTGGCGCCCGTCCGGGCCGATCAGGTCGGTGACCGCCAGCGCGCAGGCGGCGCGCAGCCCGCGCAAGGAGGCGACGCGCAGGACGGTGGCGGCCTCCATCTCGACGGCCAGCGCTCCCGCCGCGACCCAGGTCGCCTCCCGCCCGCGGTCCGAGTCGTAGAACAGGTCGGTGCTGGCGACGAGGCCCTCGCGGGCCCTGTCGCCCGCCGCGCGCGCGAGTGCGTCCGCCAGCGCGGCGTCCGGGTCGACACGGTCGCCCGCGCCGAGCGCGCGGCTCGTCCCGTCCGCCGTGAGCGCGGCGCGCACGACGAGCACGTCGCCCAGGTCGATCCCGGGCGCGATCGCGCCGCAGGTCCCAACCCGGATCACGCGCCGCGCGCCGAGCCGGGCGAGCTCCTCGACCACGATCGCGGCGCTCGGGCCGCCCATCCCGCTGCTCTGGATCGTCAGCAGCTCGCCGTCGGACACCGCCGCGCCGGTGTAGCCCCACAGCCCGCGGTGGTGGTTGAACATCCGCGGCTCGCCGATCAGCGCCTGGGCGAGCAGCAGCGCCCGGCCGGGATCGCCCGGCAGCAGCACCCGCTCGGCCAGCGGCGCCGTGGGCCGCAGGTGGATCGTGGCGTCGGGCACGGCGCGCGAGAATACGGCCGCGCGGCGAGGAGGGGCCTGCGCGCCGGGCGCGGCACCGTGCGGCTAGGCTTGCGGCATGGCCTCCCGGCAGCGTCCCAGGGATGCGGCGGACGCCGTGCGCAGCGCGGTCGACCGCACGGTCAACGCGACCGTCGGCGGCGCGAGCGTCACGCGCGAGCGCGCGCAGGACCTCGTCGACGAGGTCGCCCAGGCCGCCGGCCGCGTACGAGAGGTGATCGACGATCTGCGCCTGGCGACCGGGGAGGACCTTCGCGCCTTCCACGACGACCTCGCCGCGCTCGAGCGGCGCGTGGCCGCGCTCGAGAAGGCACTGGCGGGATCCTGTCCGGGGGGCGGCGCCCGCAAGGCCGGGCGCTCCGGGGCCAAGACCGCGAAGCGCGGGGCCGAGACCGCGAAGCGCGGGACCAAGACCGCGCAGGGCGGCGGCCGGGCCGCGGCTGCGGCGAACGCGAAGTCGCGCAAGAGCACGTCCGCCCGGCAGGGCGCCCGCCGCGGCTCCTGACCCGGGGCGGCCGGCGAGGAGGAGAGCAGATGCCCGAGTTCGAGTCGCCCAGGGAGTTCCGGAAGGTGATGGACGGCGTCTTTGCGCTGATGAGCGAGGACCCGGGGATGGGCCCGGCGCTGCGCGACGCCGATGTGCCTCAGCGCTTCGAGTTCACCGACCTCGACCTGGTGGTGAACGTGCGCGCGGGCTCCGAGGGCGAGGACAACCTCGTATGGGAGTGGAGCGACGACGTCGCCTGGGAGCCGAAGGTGCGCATGTCGATGTCCTCACAGACGGCGAACCGCTACTTCCAGGGCAAGGAGAACGTGGTCGTCGCGATCGCGCGCCGGCGGATCAAGACCGGGGGCGACGTGAAGGCCGCGCTCGCCCTGATCCCGATCACCAAGCCGGTCTACGCGCGCTACCGCGAGTTGCTCGCGGCGGAGCACCCCCACCTGCTCGTCTGAGCCCCGGTCGGTGGCCGAGCTCACCCTCAGCGAGGCCGCCCGCAACGCCGGCGTCTCGCCTGCGACGTTGCGACGCTGGGTCGACGGAGGGATCGTGCCGCTGCAGGACGGCCGCTGGACGGCGCCGGCTGCGGCGCAGGCGCGCGTCGTCGCGCGCCTGCGCCGCCGCGGGCACTCGCTGGAGTCGCTGCGGGCCGCGTCGGAGTCGGGGCGGCTGGCGTTCGGCTACGTCGAGGACCTCTTCCCGAGCGGTGCCGGCGACCGCTCGCTCGAGGACGCAGCCGCGGCAACCGGCCTCGAGCCCGCGCTCGTGGAGCGGATCTGGTCGCTCGCCGGGTTCCCCTCGCACGGGCTCGACCGGATGGGCGACGACGATCTGGAGCTGCTGCGCGACTGCGCCGCGGCGCTCGCGGCCGGCCTGCCGCTGGTCGCGTTCCTCCAGGTGATCCGCGTCTACGGGCAGGCGCTCGCGCAGGTCGCCGACGCCGAGGTGCGCCTCTTCCACCTCTACGTGCACGAGCCGCTGATGCGCGAGGGAGTGCCCGGCCTCGCGATGGCCGAGGAGATGGAGGCGCTCGCGCGCGAGCTGCTCCCGCGCGCCGCCCCGATCATCGAGAGAGTCCACCGGCGCTATCTGCGCCACTTCATCGAGCAGGACGTGATCGGTCACATGGAGACCGACCTCGCCGAGGGCGGCGCCGAGCTCGGCCGCCTCCGTGTCGCGATCGCGTTCGCCGACCTCGCCGGCTACACGCGCCTGACCGAGGAGCAGGGGGAGGAGCTCGCGCTCGGGGTCGTCGAGTCGTTCGTGGAGGCCGTCGAGGTCACGCTGCCCGACGACGCTCGCGTCATCAAGTCGATCGGGGACGGCGTGATGATCGTCGGCTCGGACCCGCGGGCGCTGACGGACTGGGCCGTGGGGTTCCAGACCCTGATGACCGAGCGCCCGCGGCCGCGGATCGGGATCCACTACGGCGAGACGATCTACCGCGACGGCGACTACTACGGGCGCGAGGTCAACCTCGCCGCGCGGGTCGCGGCGCGCTCGGCCGGCGGCGAGGTGCTGGTCACGCGGCCGGTCGTCGAGACGGCGGGCCCGTACCTCGAGTTCGAGCTGATCGGCGAGGTGCGGCTGAAGGGCTTCAGCCGCCCGACGGAGCTCTTCGTGGCCCGCGTCGCGGAGGACTGAGCGTGGCGCGCTGCGCAGCGGACGTCGTCGCGGCCGTGCGGGCCACCGGCCTGCTCGCGGAGCGCCGGCCCGTGCTGGTGATGCTCTCGGGCGGGCGCGACTCGGTCTGCCTGCTCGACCTGGCGTGCCGGCTCGCCGGGACGGACGCCGCGCGCGCGCTGCACGTCAACCACGGGCTGCGCGCGGGAGCGGACGAGGACGAGGCCCACTGCGAGCGCCTGTGCGCAGAGCTCGGCGTCGAGCTGGAGGTCGAGCGGCTCGGGCGACCGCCGGCGAGCGGCAACGTCCAGGCCTGGGCGCGCGACCAGCGCTACGCGGCCGCCGCCCGCCACTCCGGCGCCGGCCCGCCCGGCGAGGCGGTGGCCGCGGGGCACACGGCCACCGACCAGGTCGAGACGATCCTCTACCGCCTCGCCGCCGCGCCTGGCCGCCGCGCGCTGCTCGGGATGGAGCCGCGCTCCGGGCGCCTGGTGCGCCCGCTGCTCGCCGTCACGCGCGAGGAGACCGCCGCCTACTGCCGCGCGCGCGGCCTGGCCTGGCGCGAGGACCCGGCGAACGAGTCCCGCGCCTACGCGCGCACGCGCGTGCGCGAGGATCTGGTGGCCGCGCTGCGCGCGGTCCACCCTGCCGCCGAGGCGAACCTGCTCGAGACCGCCGCGATCCTGCGCGCCGAGGCGGAGCTCCTCGGAACGCTCGTCGACGGCCTGCTGGACGGCTCGCCGCCGGCGCGCTCGATCCCGCTGGAGCGCCTGCGCGCCGCGCCCGCGGCGCTGCGCCGGCTCGCGATCCAGGCGCTGGCGGACGAGGCGGCCGGGCGCCCGGCGCCGGGCGCCGCGCGGCGCGCCGGCGACGTCTGCTCGCTGGCGAGCGAGGGGCGCGCGGCCCTCGATCTCCCGTCGGGCGTGCGCGCGGTGGCCTCCGACGGCGTGCTGCGCCTCGAGGCCCGCGCGGACGCCCGCCCACCCGCCCCCGGTGCCGCCGCCCTGCGCGCGCCGTAGACTCGTCGCCGCCATGGGGGAGGACTCGATCGGGGAGACGCTCGTCGAGCGCGACGAGCTCCAGCGCCGGGTGCGGGAGCTGGGTGCCGAGATCTCGCGCGACTACGTCGGCCGCGACCTGCTGCTCGTCGGCGTGCTCAAGGGCGCGATCCTGTTCCTGTCGGACCTGATGCGGGTGATCGACGTGCCCTGCGAGGTCGACTTCATGGCCGTCGCCTCCTACGGATCGGCGACCCAGTCCTCGGGCGTCGTGCGGATCCTCAAGGATCTCGACGCCCCGATCGAGGGCCGCGACGTGCTGATCGTCGAGGACATCGTCGACTCCGGCCTCACGCTGCAGTACCTGCTGCGCAACCTGCGGGCGCGCGGGCCGCGCTCGCTGGAGGTCTGCGCGCTGCTGACCAAGCCCGAGCGCCGGCGCGTGGACCTCCCGACCCGCTACGTCGGCTTCGAGATCCCCAACCGCTTCGCGATCGGCTACGGCCTCGACCACCTCGAGCAGTACCGCAACCTCCCGTTCGTGGCGGCGCTGCGCTGACGCTCGCGCATCCGTGCGCCCCGCGCTCACGTACCCTTGCCCACGGGCCGATTCCGAGGTCCGGGAGGGCGCTGAAACGGCCGCTCTAGCGGCGAGAACGCCCCAACATGACTGCTACGGTTAGAGCCTTGACCCCCCGCGCCACCTCTCGCGCCGCGCGCGCACGGAGCCTGGCATGAGCCGGTTCTTCAAAAGCGCCGCCTTCCCGATCCTGATCGTGGTGGTGCTGGCCTTCTTCGCCCAGAAGCTGATCTCGCCCGGGCCGAGCGGGCCGAAGTACGACTACTCGACGTTCATCAGCGACCTCGACGCGGGCAAGGTCAAGAGCGCGACGATCAAGACCAAGGACCAGACGGTCAACGTCACGCTGACCAACGGCGACAAGCACGAGGTCGGCTACGTCGAGAACAACGGCAACGAGCTCGTCAACCAGCTCACGAAGGCCAACGTCTCCTACGACGTCGAGGGCAAGAAGAGCAACGGCTGGCTCTCGCTGCTGACCTACATCCTGCCGTTCATCATCTTCATCGGGTTCTGGATATTCCTGATGAACCAGGTCCAGGGCGGCGGCTCGAAGGTGATGTCGTTCGGCAAGTCGCGCGCCAAGCGGCTGTCGGTCGACTCGCCGAAGATCACGTTCCGCGACGTCGCCGGCGTGGACGAGGCGGTCGAGGAGCTGCACGAGATCAAGGAGTTCCTCGAGAATCCCAAGAAGTTCCAGGCGCTCGGCGCGCGGATACCGAAGGGCGTGCTGCTCTACGGCCCGCCGGGCACCGGCAAGACGCTGCTCGCGCGCGCGGTTGCGGGCGAGGCCGGCGTGCCGTTCTTCTCGATCTCCGGTTCGGACTTCGTCGAGATGTTCGTCGGCGTCGGCGCCTCGCGCGTGCGCGACCTCTTCGAGCAGGCCAAGCAGAACAGCCCCTGCATCATCTTCATGGACGAGATCGACGCCGTCGGGCGCCACCGCGGCGCCGGCCTCGGCGGCGGCCACGACGAGCGCGAGCAGACGCTCAACCAGCTGCTGGTCGAGATGGACGGCTTCGAGATGAAGGACAACATCATCCTCATCGCCGCCACCAACCGGCCGGACATCCTGGATCCGGCGCTGCTGCGCCCCGGCCGCTTCGACCGCCAGATCGTCGTCGACCGGCCCGACCGCAAGGGCCGCGCGAAGATCCTCGAGGTTCACACGCGCGGCAAGCCGCTGGCGCGGGAGATCGACGTCGACGCGCTCGCGGGCCAGACCCCCGGCTTCACCGGCGCGGACCTCGCGAACCTCGTCAACGAGGCGGCGCTGCTCGCGGCGCGCTCGGGCAAGCGCGAGATCACCCAGATGGAGCTCGAAGAGGGCATCATGCGGGTGATCGCGGGGCCGGAGAAGAAGACCCGCGTGATGAGCGAGAAGGAGCGCCTGGTCACCGCGTACCACGAGATGGGCCACGCGATGGTCGGGCACTACCTGGAGCACTCCGACCCGGTGCACAAGATCTCGGTGATCAGCCGCGGGCAGGCGCTCGGCTACACGATCTCGCTGCCCTCCGAGGACAAGTTCCTGACCACGCGCGCGGAGCTGACCGACACGATGGCGATGACGCTCGGCGGCCGCGCCGCCGAGGAACTCGTGTTCGGCGAGATCACCACGGGCGCCTCGAACGACCTCGAGAAGGTCACCGCGACGGCCAAGCAGATGGTGATGCGCTTCGGGATGAGCGAGCGGCTCGGCCCGCGCGTGTTCGGCCACGACCACGGGCAGCCGTTCCTGGGCCGCGAGTTCTCCTCCGAGCCGGACTACTCCGACGAGATCGCGCGCGAGATCGACGACGAGATCCGCCGCATCGTCGAGGCCGCGCACCAGGAGGCCAAGGCGATCCTCTCCGAGCACCGCGAGACGCTCGAGACGATCTCCCAGATCCTGGTCAAGCGCGAGACGATCGAGCGCGAGCAGTTCGAGGCGCTGCTGGCGGGACGCACCGAGGAGGAGGTCTTCGGGTCCGAGGCGCCGCCTCCGCCGGAGATCCCCGCGCCGCCGGCCCCGGCCCCCGAGCGCCCGGGCCGCGAGGGCCCGCGGCCGCTGCCGCGCCCCGGCCTGGCCGGCGGCACCGCCGAGATGGCGGGGCTCGACGCGCCTGAGCGCCCGGACCTGGCGTAGGGCTTCGGCTCGTTTCCGGCCGCTTACGGCTTGCTTTCGGCCGCGTGGGCCGGGCGGCACGCGGACCGGTGCCCGGCCGTCCGGGCCTGCTAATCGGGGAGGAGACCGAGCTGGCCGAGAAAGTCCATCTGGTCGAAGAACAGGTGCTCGGACTTCAGCGTGTCGCCGTCGGTTGCGTAGACCGCCGCCCACCGGAGCTCAACGGCTCGTCCTGTCGGCGCGACATCGCCGCTGGGGGTGTGGAGCACGCCGTCGTGGGTGCCTGAGATGGTCCCTTCGGCCGCTGCTGCCGGCCCGTCGGTGAGGAGTTGCGTGACGTCAAGGCGGAGGTCCGGGAACGCTTCGTGGAACACGCTCAAGAAGCCGATGACGTCCTCGCGACCGCTGGCTTGGCCGCCTGGCGCCACCAGCTCGGCATCGGCGGCCCACGGCTCAGCGTCGCTGTCACGGTCGTTGACGGCTGCGACATGCTTGAGGATCACGTCTTTGGCGTCGGGCATCAGCTCTCCGGTTGTAGTTGGCGCAGCGAGTCTCTCAAGTCGTTGCCCGGCAGGGACGGAGAAGGCGGCAGAACCTGGCCCCACGCGGTCCGACCCAACCGCGTCAACGAAGGTGCCCGTCGGGCACGGGTCGGGTCGGCGCTCGAGGTGCGCTGCGGCTGTTCACCGGCAGTGCCCCGTCCGGCCAGGCCCCCGGCCGAGCCGGGTTTCACGGGGTACCAGATCTGGTACCCGCTGAAACCCACGTCCCAATCACAGGGGCCCCTCCGCGAGGCCGACCGCGTCAACGAGGGTCCCCCTGGGGCGCCCGGATTGACGCGGTTGGGGTGTCGCGACCGCTGAGGGCCCCTTTCGTTGTCGCCGCGCGCGCCGTCGACGGCCCTCGCGCTGCGATGATCGCGCGGTGAGCGCGCCGCCGTTGCGGATCATGGGGGTCGTAAACGTGACGCCGGACTCGTTCTCGGACGGGGGGCTGTGGCTCGATCCGATCGCCGCGGTGGCCCACGCGCGGGACCTGGCGGCGCAGGGCGCCGACATCCTCGACGTGGGCGGCGAGTCCACCCGTCCGGGCGCCGAGCCGGTGCCGGCCGCGGAGGAGCTCCGGCGGGTCGTGCCGGTGATCTCCGGGATCGCGGGCGAGGTCGAGCGCGCCCGCATCTCGATCGACACGAGCAAGGTGGAGGTCGCCGAGGCAGCGGTCGCGGCCGGCGCGACCTGCGTCAACGACATCACCGCGTTCCGGGGCGATCCGTCGATGGCCGCCTTCGTCGCCGACCGCGGCGTGGACTGCTGCCTCATGCACATGCTGGGCGAGCCGCGCACGATGCAGGACGACCCCCGCTACGACGACGTCGTCGACGACGTGCGGGCGTTCCTCGAGGAACGGCTCGCGGTCGCGGTCCGGGCCGGCGTGACGGAGGAGCGGATCATGCTCGACCCGGGCATCGGGTTCGGCAAGACGCTCGAGCACAACCTCGAGTTGCTGCGCCGCCTCGACGAGATCGCCGCGATCGGCCCGCCGGTCGTGGTCGGGGCCTCGCGCAAGTCCTTCCTGGGTCGGATCACGGGCCGCGAGACGGCCGCCGACAGGGTGGCCGGGACCGTCGCGGCCAATCTGATCGCGTTCCAGCGCGGCGCCCGGGTCTTCCGGGTCCACGACGTCGCGCCGACCCGCGACGCGCTCGCGGTCGCCGCTGCTACGTTGGGCGCGCGATGACCCCGGACGATCCCGACGAGTACGACGAGCTCTCCGACGATCTCGACGACGAGGAGGGACCTGGCGAGCCCGAGGTCACGATCGAGGTCTCGGGGCTCTCGCTCTACACCCATCACGGCGTCAGCGAGGCCGAGCGCGAGATCGGCCAGCGCCTCGTGATCGACCTGCGTATGGACGTCGCCGACTGCGACGCGACGCTGACCGATCGCCTCGAGGACACGGTCGACTACGGCGAGGTCTGCCAAGCGGTCGCGCTCGTCGCCCAGCAGCGCTCCTACCGGACGCTGGAGCGGTTGTGCGCCGCGATCGCCGACCGCCTGATCGACGCCTACGGGGTCGAGCGCGTCTGGGTCAAGGCCGCCAAGCCCGAGCCGCCGATCCCGCTGCCGGTCGAGGAGATCTCGGTCGAGCTGTGGCGCGAGGCGTGAGGGGCCACCTCGGGCTGGGCTCCAACGTCGGCGACCGGCGCGAGCACCTGGAGGCGGCGGTGCGCGCGCTTCCCGCCCACGGGGTGCGCGTGCTGGCGAGCTCCTCGGTCTACGAGACCGAGCCGATCGGCGAGGTGACCGAGCAGCGCGACTTCCTCAACGCTTGCGTGGCGATCGAGACCGGCCTGGGGCCCGAGGAGCTGCTCGACGCGTGCAAGACGGTCGAGCGGGAGCTGGGCCGCGAGCCGGGCGGCCCGCGCCACGGCCCGCGCCCGATCGACGTCGACGTGCTGCTGCTCGGCGGCCTCGAGCACTCCTCCGAGCGCCTCTCGCTGCCGCACCGCGAGGTCACCTCGAGGCGGTTCGTGATGGTGCCCCTGCTCGAGCTCGACCCGGACGTGGCGCTGCCGGACGGGACCCGCGTCTCCGCCGCGCTCGCCGCGCTGGGCCCTGGGCAGGACGTGCGACGGGCGGGGCCGCCCCTCTAGGCCGAGGCGCCCGCCGCGGGCACAAGCTCCGCCGGCAGCGCGCCCGCGGGCATGTCGCCCGGGAGGTCCGGGAAGAGGCGGCGGGCCAGCTCGCCGGCGGGGCGGTCATCGATCAGCGGGCGCAGGTCGGAGAGCGTCAGCAGCAGGCGCACCGAGGAGGCGATCTGAAGGTCGGCGGCGTTGGGCTCCTCGCCGCCGATCGTCCCGTCCGCGATCCAGGCGTCGATGCGGTCGAGGTGCTCGGGGAGCGCGCGCAGGTCGTCGGCCAGCGCCTGCGGCGAGGCGGCGTTCATGCGCTCCTCGACGCGGCTGATGGCGGGCATCCCGAGCTTGACGACAGCTCCCGGGAGCGCGAGCTTCGCGCCGACCGTGTAGCTCGGCGCCGCGTCCGGCCGCGCCTTCATCGCCGGCCACAGCACGCGGCGCGCGAGCGGCTGCAGGACCTCGTCGCCCCAGCGCTCCGCCTCCTGCACGAGCGCGCGTGCCTCGGGCTCGGCCGGGTAGAGCGCCGGCTCGGGCACCAGCTCGTCGAGGCGGCGCATGATCGCGGTCGAGCCGCTGATCTTCTCGCCGTCCAGCCTCAGGCCGGGCACGGTGCGCTTTCCGAAGATCACGCGCTGGATCGGGGCGTGCAGCGGCGGAGGCAGCTCGACCTTCGAGTACTCGATCCCCTTCGTCCGCATCGCCGCCTCGACAGCCGCGCAGGGGTGGGATCCGTGGACCACGAAGAGCCGGGCCGCCATCGCGCCGAGGATACTCTGGCGCCGTGCTCCTCGCGGTCGACGTCGGCAACACCCAGACCCACTTCGGCGCCTTCCGCGGCGACGAGCTGGTCGAGCACTGGCGCTTCGCGACCGTGCGCGACTCCACGGTCGACGAACTCGGCGCCGCGCTCTCGAGCCTGCTGGCGCTGCGCGGGCTCGGATTCGGCGACCTCGACGCCTCGATCGTCTCCTCGACCGTGCCCGCGCTGGGGCAGGAGTGGCAGCAGGTCGGCGAGCGCTACCTGGGCCACGACACGATCGTCGTCGGACCCGGGATCAGGACCGGCATGCCGCTGCGCTACGACAACCCGCGCGAGATCGGCGCGGACCGCCTGGTCAACGCGGTCGCCGCCTACGACCGGGTCGGCGGCGCGTGCATCGTGGTCGACTTCGGCACGGCGATCACCTACGACCCGGTGTCGGCCGCCGGCGAGTACCTGGGCGGCGTGATCCAGCCGGGCGTGGAGATCTCGCTGGAGGCGCTGACCGAGCGCGCGGCGAAGCTGCCGAAGGTCGACCTCGTGCCCCCGCGCACGCTGATCGGCAAGACCACGGTGGACGCGATCCGCTCCGGCGTGATCTACGGGTTCGCCGGAAGCGTCGACGGGATCGTCGCGAGGCTCCGCACCGAGGTCGGCGCCGACGCGACGGCTATCGCCACGGGCGGGCTCGCCGAGCACGTCGTCCCGTTCTGCTCGCAGATCGACGCCGTCGACGACCTGCTCACGCTGACCGGCCTGCGCCTGCTCTACGAGCGCAACGGAGGCTGAGCCGTGGCGCCCCGCGCCCTCACCGACCGCTGGACGCTCGGCGGCGTCGAGATCCCCAACCGCGTCACGCTCGCGCCGCTCGCCGGGATCGGCAACTGGTTCGTGCGCCTGCAGGCGCGCCGTCACGGGGCGGGACTGGTCGTGTCCGAGATGGTCTCCAGCCACGCCGTGCACCACCGCAACGAGCGGACCTGGCGCGAGCTTCTGCGGGTCCACCCGGACGAGCACCCGGTCGCCTTCCAGCTCTTCGGTGCGGACCCGGACGTGATGGCCTCGGCCGCGGAGAGCGTGGCCGCCGCGGGCGCGGACCTGATCGACCTCAACATGGGCTGCCCGGTCGCGAAGGTCTGCAAGACCGGCGCCGGCGCCGCGCTGCTCGGCGACCCGGATCGCGCGGTGGCGGTGGCGCGGGCCGCCGCGCGGGGAAGCGGCCTGCCGGTGACCGTCAAGCTGCGGCCGGGCCGCCGGCCGGGCGACCGCGACGGCGTCGCGCTCGCGCACCGGCTGGTCGAGGAGGCGGGCGTCGCCGGGCTCGCGTTCCACCCGCGCCACGCCTCCCAGCAGCACAAGGGCCGCCCCGACTACGACCTCGCGCGGGAGATCGTGCGGGAGCTTCCCGTCCCGGTGACGATCTCGGGCGGGCTGCGGACCGCGGAGTCGGTGCGCCGGGTCTTCGAGCACACCGGCGCGGACGCCGTGATGCTCGCGCGCGGGCAGCTCGGCAATCCCTGGCTCTTCGAGGAGGTGCTCGGCACGCGCGCCGGGCCGCCGAGCCGCGAGGAGATCCTGGCCGAGCTCGACTGGGTGATGGACCGCGCCGCCGAGCACATGGGGCCCGAGCGCGCGGCGCGCTACCTGCGCAAGTTCTACCCCTGGTACGTCGCGCGCCTCGGCGGCGGCGCGGAGCTGCAGGACGCGCTGCAGCGCGCGGAGTCGATCGAGCGCGCGCGGGCGGAGCTCGGTCTTCCGGACGCCGCCGCGGTCGCCGCCTGAGGCCCGGATCACGGTCGCTATACTGACCGGCTCATTCGAGGTCCCGAGCCGCCGATTTCCCCGCCCTGAGCGGGGATTTCTTGTCCCGGCGAGGGTCTCGCCCCACCGCACCCGAAGACCAACCCGAGCGCAACCATGCCGAAGGACGTGATCCTCACCCAGGAAGGCCTCGAGCGGCTCCAGACCGAGCTCGAGGACCTCTCCACCACGAAGCGCGCCGAGGTCGCCGAGCGGATCAAGGCCGCGCGCGAGTTCGGCGACATCTCCGAGAACTCCGAGTACGACGACGCCAAGAACGAGCAGGCGATGCTCGAGGCGCGGATCTCCGCGCTGGAGGAGAAGCTGCGCTCCGCATCGGTGATCGACTCCTCGGACCTCGGGACCGACATCGTGCGCGTCGGCTCGATCGTGCACGTCAAGGATCAGAAGACCGGGAAGAGCCAGACCTACACGATCGTCGGCTCCGCGGAGGCGAACCCAGCCGAGGCGAAGCTGTCGAACGAGTCTCCGGTCGGCAAGGCGCTGCTCGGCCACAAGCGCAACACGATCGTCGACATCGCGCTTCCGAACGGCAAGAAGCGCAAGCTGAAGATCACCAAGATCGACGTCGGCGTCTAGGGTCAGGCCCCGTGACGGGGCCGGGAGACCAGGAAGACGCCGCCGGGAGCGAGCGCGAGCCCGATTTGCTGGCCGCGCGGCGCGCGAAGCTGGAGCGACTGCGCGCCGCGGGGGTGGACCCGTTCCCGCACGGCTTCGGAGGCGTGGTCCCGGTCGCGCGCGTGCGCGAGGAGAACGAGGGCCTGGGCGACGGCGAGGAGACCGACCGCCCCTACCGGGTGGCGGGGCGCCTCGCCGCGCGTCGAGGGCAGGGAAAGGCCGCGTTCCTGGACCTCGTCGACCGCTCCGGCCGCATCCAGCTGCACGCCCGGGAGGACGTGCTCGGCGCCGAGCGCATGGCCGCGCTGCTGGACCTCGACCTCGGTGACCTGCTCGGGATCGACGGCGCCGCGATGCGGACCCGCCGCGGCGAGCTGTCGCTGCGCGTCGAGGGCTTCGAGCTGCTGGCGAAGTCGCTGCGCCCGCCGCCCGACAAGCACCACGGCCTGCGCGACGTCGAGACCCGCTACCGCCACCGCGAGCTGGACCTGATGGCCTCCGAGGAGGCGCGCGAGCTGTTCGTCACGCGCGCGCGCGTCGTGGCCGCTGCGCGCCGTTTCCTCGACGACGAGGGCTTCGTCGAGGTCGAGACCCCGGTGCTGCAGCCGATCTACGGCGGCGCGCTCGCGCGGCCGTTCACCACGCACCACAACCAGCTCGACCGCGACCTCTACCTGCGGATCGCCACCGAGCTCTACCTCAAGCGGCTGATCGTGGGCGGGCTCGAGCGCGTCTACGAGCTCGGCAAGGACTTCCGCAACGAGGGCCTCTCGCCCAAGCACAACCCCGAGTTCACGATGCTCGAGTGGTACGAGGCCTACGCCGACTACGACGACGTCGCGGCGCGCTGCGAGCGGCTCGTCGAGCACGTGGCGCAGACGGCGGGCTACGAGGGCGAGCTGGACTTCTCGGCGCCGTGGCGACGCGAGACGCTCGCCGGGTCGATCCGCGAGCGCACCGGCATCGACGTGCTCGACGGGCGCGGCGACCGCGACGCGCTCGCCGCGCGGATGCGGGACGCCGGCCTGGCGGCGCCCGAGGCCGACACCTGGCCCCAGCTGGTCGACGAGCTGCTCTCCAAGCACGTCGAGCCGACGCTCGAGCAGCCGACGTTCATCGTCGACTACCCGGTCGAGCTCTCGCCGTTCGCCAAGCGGCATCGCAGCGAGGAGGGGCTGGTCGAGCGCTTCGAGGCGTTCGCGGGCGGGATGGAGTTCGCGAACGCGTTCACGGAGCTGAACGACCCCGACGACCAGCGCGCGCGCTTCGAGCAGCAGGCGCGGGAGGCCGCCGCCGGCGACGAGGAGGCCCAGCCGCACGACGAGTCCTACCTGTTCGCGCTCGAGCACGGGATGCCGCCCACCGGCGGCATCGGCATCGGCATCGACCGCCTCGTGCTGCTGCTGACCGGCCGGCGCTCGATCCGCGAGGTCGTGCTGTTCCCGGCGATGCGGGAATGAGCACCGCGCAGCAGGCCGGCGTGCCTCGGCCGATCGGGGCGCCGCCCGCGGGCGCCCCGCCGCCGCGCGAGGGCTGGCGGCTCTACCAGTCGCTGCGGCTCGGGCTGCGGTGGCTGCGCCGGTGGGTTCGGCTGGAGGCGCGCGGGATGGAGGCGATCCCCCGGCGAGGAGGGTTCCTGCTGGTCTCCAACCACGACTCCTGGCTCGACCCGCTCGCGATCGCCGAGCTGCTGATGCAGCGCGGGCGCCCCGTCCGCTTCCTCGCCAAGTCGAGCCTCTGGCGCTCGCGGGTGCTCGCCGCGGTCCTGGACGGCACCGGCCAGATCCCGATCCGCCGCGGCGCCGGCGACTTGGGGGCGATCGACGCCGCGGTCGCGGCGCTGGGCCGCGGCGAGGCCGTCGCGATCTTCCCGGAGGGCACGCTGTCCCGGGGAGAGGCGCTGCGCGCGCGCCGCGGCGCCGCGCGGCTGGCGCTGGCCTGCCCCGAGGTCCCCGTGATCCTCGCCGCTGTGGAGGGCGGCACCGTGCTGCGCCGCTTCCCGCGGCGCCCGCGCGTGTCGGTCGAGCTGTTCGCGCCGGCCGGCGGGCAGGCCCGGCCGGACGAGGAGCCGGCGGATCTCGCGCAGCGCCTGCTGGGCGAGATCCGTGAGCGGGTGCCGCCGGCGAGGTGAGCGGGCGTCTGCAACGCGCCGCGCCCGCGCTGGTCGCGGTGGGGGTGGCAGCGCTGGCGCTAGCCGCGCTGCACGTCGTGTGGCTGGCGCGCTTCCGGTGGGGCTACGTGACCGACTGGGACGAGGCGGGCTACGCCGTCTCGGCGCTCCACGACTTCGACGCCTTCGGCGACGGGCCCGGCGCGTTCGCGCGCGCGGCGATCTCGACCTACGGCACCCAGCCGCCGCTCGTGCCGCTCTCCGCGGTCCCGCTGCTGGCCGTCTTCGGGCGCAGCATCGACGTCGCCCAACTCGTCGCGATCCCGTGGTTCGTCGGCCTGATGCTCGCCTCCTACGGGCTTGCGCGCCGGCTCGCGCCGCCGGGCTGGGCGGCGCTCGCTGCGATCTGCGTCGGCACGGCCCCGGTCGTGACCGACTACGCGCGCATGTTCCACTTCTCCGTCCCCGCCGCCGCGCTGCTGACGGCCGCGGTCTGGGCGCTCCTGCGAAGCGGGCGGCTGCGCGACGTCCGCTGGGCGCTCGCGGGCGGCGCGCTGATCGGGCTCGCGCTGCTGGCGCGGACGATGACGCTCGCCTACGTGCCGGCGATCGCGGCCGGCCTCGTCGTCGTGCTGGTCGCCGACCCGGCCGGGCGCGCCCTGAGGGCGCGGAACCTGGTCGCGGCCGGGGGCCTGGCGGTCGTCGTGGCCGCGCTCTGGTGGGCGCCGAACTGGAGCACGGTGACCGGCTACCTGACGGGCGCCGGCTACGGGGAGTCGGCCACCCGCTTCGGCACCGAGCACGGCGTCGCCACGCTGGGGTACTGGACCAAGGAGGCCACGCTGGTCACCGACTACCTGGGGCTGCCGCTCGCCGCGGCGGCCGTGCTGTGCCTGGTGGCGGGCGCCGCGGCGGCGGTGGCGCTCCTCCACCGCCGCGCGTCCGGAACGCGCCTGGCGTGGGTGCGGGCGGCGCTGGGCTCCGACTGGGTGCTGCCGTCCTGCCTGGTCCTGGGCGGCTACCTGGTCCTCACGTCCACGACCAACAAGGGAACCGCGTTCGCGCTGCCGTGGATCCCGTCGCTGCTCGCGCTGGCCGCCGGCGCCGCCGCGCGCGTGCGGCCGGGCGGGCTGCGCATCGGGCTCGCGGCGCTGCTCGCCGCGGTCTGCGTGCTCAACGTGCTGGTCAAGAACGGCGTCAGCCACTCCCTCTCGGCGCCGGTCCGCGCGCACCTGCCGCTGCTCGGCGAGGTCACGGTGCTCGACGGGCGCGACCCGCTCTACGTCGAGGTCGCCGAGCACGGCGACCGTGTCGGCGTTCCCCCGGCGCGCCTGCCGGCGAGCGCGAAGGCCTGGCCCCCGCTCGCCGACCGGATCGTGCGACTGGTGGCCGCGCGCGCGGCGGCGCGCGGCGAGCGCGATCCGCGGCTCGCCGTCGTGACCGGCGACGGCTTCCTGAACAACACCCGCCTGGAGCTGGCCGCGGTCCTCGCCAACCGGCGTCTGATGCGGATCGACTGGCTGCTGCCGGGCGCCGGGCAGGACGTCGTCCCGGCCTACGGCACATGGCTGCGCGCGCGGGGCAGCGACTTCCTGCTCACCGCGGATCCGCTGCCGAACTCGTTCCTGAAGCCGACGCGGGCGAACGTCGAGCGGGCGGCGCGGCGCTTGCGCTTCCGCCCGATCGCGCGCTTCCGGCTCCCGGACGGGCGCGGCGCCGTGCTGTGGGAGCGGCCGGGATCGGGCGGGTAGCGCTGCGGACGCCGGCGATCGGAGTCCGCCAGCACAGCGCTCGACTTGGCATGAGTTTGGCGACTTCGCAACAGTTGCACCTCCGCCAAACTCGCCCCAAACCCCGACGCGCGCTCCGCCTCGCTGCGCCCCGCAGTCGGTCCGGACCCCGTTGGTATTCTGGGCCATGCCCGCCGCCCGACCCCGTTCGCTCATCCCGCCCGGCTCAAACGCCGAAGAGGGAGGAGAGGCGGGGCGTTCGGCGACCCGCCGGGCAGGAGAGCGAGGCGCGACGCGAAATGCGCATCCACGGACCATCGATCGACCGACCAGTTCCACGCCCCCTACCCGCCTGAGCCCCAGGTAGGAAGGAACCCGCGATGTTCGAGCGATTCACCGAACGCGCCCGCCAGGTGGTCGTCCTGGCCCAGGAGGAGGCGCGCACGCTCAAGCACAACTACATCGGGACCGAGCACATCCTGCTCGGGCTGCTGCGCGAGGAGGAGGGCCTCGCCGCGCGGGTGCTGGAGAGCCTCGACATCACCGTCGAGCGCGTGCGCGCGCAGGTCGTGCGCATCGTCGGCTCCGGCGAGGAGGTCACCTCCGGCCAGATCCCGTTCACGCCGCGCGCCAAGAAGGTCCTGGAGCTCGCGCTGCGCGAGGCGCTGAGCCTCGGCCACAACTACATCGGGACCGAGCACATCCTGCTCGGGCTGGTGCGCGAGAACGAGGGCGTCGCCGCGCGCATACTGCTCGACTTCGACGCCGACTCGGAGAAGATCCGCAACGAGGTCATCCGGATGCTCTCGGGTCCCGGCGGGCGCCGCTCGAGCTCCGGCTCCGGCGGCTCGGGCGCCCAGGGGCAGGGCGAGGGCAAGAAGTCCTCCAAGCTGCTCGACCAGTTCGGCCGCAACCTCACAAAGCTCGCCGCCGACGGCAAGCTCGACCCGGTCGTCGGGCGCGAGACCGAGATCGAGCGGATCATGCAGATCCTCTCGCGGCGCACGAAGAACAACCCGGTGCTGATCGGCGAGCCCGGCGTCGGCAAGACGGCCGTCGTCGAGGGGCTGGCGCAGCGCATCACCGCCGCCGACGTCCCCGAGCTGCTCAAGGGCAAGCAGATCTACACGCTCGACCTCGCGGCGCTGGTCGCCGGCTCGAAGTACCGCGGCGAGTTCGAGGAGCGCCTCAAGAAGGTGATGAAGGAGATCACCCAGCGCGGCGACATCATCCTGTTCATCGACGAGCTTCACAACCTCGTCGGCGCGGGCGCCGCCGAGGGCGCGATCGACGCGGCCTCGATCCTCAAGCCCGCGCTCGCGCGCGGCGAGCTGCAGACGATCGGCGCGACCACGCTCGACGAGTACCGCAAGTACCTGGAGCGCGACTCGGCGCTCGAGCGCCGCTTCCAGCAGATCCGCGTCGACCAGCCGACCACCGAGGAGACCGTCCAGATCCTCAAGGGGCTGCGCGACCGCTATGAGCAGCACCACAAGGTCGAGATCACCGACGAGGCGCTGGTCGCCGCGGGCGACCTCGCCGACCGCTACATCTCCGACCGCTTCCTGCCGGACAAGGCGATCGACCTGATCGACGAGGCCGCGTCGCGGATGCGGATCAAGTCGATGACCTCACCGCCCGTCTACCGCGAGCTCGAGGAGGAGATCGAGACCACGCGGCGGCAGAAGGAGTCCGCGATCGAGTCCCAGGAGTTCGAGAAGGCCGCGAGCCTGCGCGACTCCGAGCGCCAGCTCTCGAACCGCAAGAAGGAGCTCGAGGAGCAGTGGGAGGCCGGCGAGGCCGGCGGCGAGCGCCCGTCGATCGGCGAGGAGGAGATCGCCGACATCGTCTCGATGTGGACGGGCATCCCGGTGTTCAAGCTGACCGAGGCCGAGACCGCGAAGCTCATGCGCATGGAGGAGGAGCTCCACAAGCGCGTGATCGGCCAGCACGCCGCGGTCGAGGTGATCTCGAAGGCGATCCGCCGCTCGCGCGCCGGCCTGAAGGACCCTAAGCGCCCGACCGGCTCGTTCATCTTCCTCGGCCCCTCGGGCGTCGGCAAGACCGAGCTCGCGCGCACGCTGGCGGAGTTCCTCTTCGGCGACGAGGAGGCGATGGTCCGCATCGACATGTCCGAGTACATGGAGAAGCACGCGGTCTCGCGGCTGGTCGGCTCGCCGCCCGGCTACATCGGCTACGACGAGGGCGGCCAGCTCACCGAGGCCGTGCGCCGCAAGCCCTACTCGGTGCTGCTGCTCGACGAGATCGAGAAGGCCCACCCGGACGTCTTCAACATCCTGCTGCAGATCCTCGAGGACGGGCGGCTGACCGACGCGCAGGGGCGCACGGTCGACTTCCGCCACTGCATCGTGATCATGACCTCGAACATCGGGGCCTCCGAGATCGCGCGCAACACGCCGCTCGGGTTCGCCGTCTCCGACGACGAGACGGGGATCACCTACGAGGACATGAAGAACCGGATCATGGGCGAGCTGAAGAAGGTCTTCCGGCCCGAGTTCCTGAACCGGATCGACGACGTCATCGTCTTCCACAAGCTCTCGCGCGAGGAGATCAAGCACATCGTCGACCTGCTGCTGCTGCGGATCCGCGAGTCGATGGCGGAGCGCGAGCTGCAGCTCGAGCTGGGCGACGACGCCAAGGAGCTCCTGGTCGACAAGGGCTGGGACCCGGCGATGGGCGCCCGGCCGCTGCGCCGCGCGATCCAGCGCTACATCGAGGACCCGCTCGCCGACTTCGTGCTGCGCGAGGAGATGGCGCCGGGCGCCTCGGTGATCATCGAGCGTGCGCCCGAGGGCGAGGAGCCCGAGGTCAAGATCTCGGTCGTCAAGCCGCCCGCCCGCAAGCGGGCGAAGAAGCCGGTCACGGTCGGCGGGGCGGAGGACGAGGCCGAGGCGACGCCCGAGGAGCCCGCCGCGGAGGAGCCGCCGGCGGAGGGCGAGGGCGAGGGCGGCTGAGGCCGGTCGCGCCCGGCTTCCGGCCGCGGCGCGTTCCGAACGGCGGCATCGAAGGGGGTGCGGACGGCCGTCCGCCCGTTCAGGCGCGCCGATCGACGGGCGGCGGCCGCGAGTCGAGTTTGCGTGAACTATCGCGGTCAGCTCGACACTCGATGAGGACCGCCGCCGCCCGATCCCTTCCCGGATGCCGTTCTTCCGGCAGGATGCGGCGCCGCCGTCTGTGAGAATCCCGGACGTGCCCGCGGACCAGCCCCTGGTCGAGATCAAGGTTCGTGACGACGGGCCCTACAAGGTGACCGGGCCCGTGCGCATCGTCGATCCCGAGGGCGGCGTGTTCGAGGTCGAGGAGGGGCGGCCGGTCGCGCTCTGCCGCTGCGGCCAGTCGCGGACCAAGCCGTTCTGCGACCGCTCGCACCGCGAAGCGTGCTTCTCCTCGCGGGAGCGGGCGGGGCGTTGAGCGAGGGCGAGCCCGGCGCGCAGGGCGGGCTCGCTCCCTCGACGCGGGTGGTGCGGGCCGGGCTGCCCGAGGCCCGGCCGGGCGAGCCGTTCATGCCCGGACCGGTCATGGCCGGGCCGTTCCACGTCCCCGGAGATCTGGCGGACGCGAACTACATCTACGGGCGCGACGGCAACCCGACGTTCGAGCTGCTGGAGGAGGCGCTCGGCTCGCTCGCCGGGGGCAACGCCGTGGCCTTCTCGTCGGGCATGGCCGCGGCGGTGGCGGTCCTGGAGACGTCGCTGCCGCCCGAAGGGGGCGGGATCCTGGTGGCGCCGCGGGACGGGTACGCGGGCGTGCGGGAGCTGGCCGAGGGATCGCTGCGGGCGAGAGGGGTCGAGACGCGCCTGGTGCGCTCGACCGACGCCGACGTGCGCGCCGCGCTGCCCGGCGCCGCGCTTGCGTGGATCGAGACGCCGAGCAACCCCGCGCTGGACGTGCTCGACGTCGCGGCGCTCTCCGAGGCGGCTCGGGCCGAGGGAACGGTGCTCGTCGTGGACAACACGCTCGCGACGCCGCTCGGCCAGCGGCCCCTGGAGCTCGGGGCGGACCTCGTCGTCTCCAGCGCGTCCAAGCACCTGAGCGGGCACTCCGACGTGGTCCTCGGCTATGCCGCCGCCCGCGATCCCGCCCGCGCCGGCGCGCTGCGCGAGCAGCGCCGCATCGCGGGCGCGATCCCCGGCCCGTTCGAGGCCTGGCTCGCGCACCGCTCGCTGGCGACGCTCGCGGTGCGGCTCGAGCGCCAATCGGCGAGCGCGCTCGCGCTGGCCGAGCTGCTCGTGACGCGCCCGGAGGTTTCGCAGGTCCGCTATCCGGGGCTCGCCGACGACCCCTCCCATGCGCTCGCCGCCGCGCAGATGGACAGCTTCGGGAGCGTGCTCGGGTTCACGCTGCCGAGCCGCGCCGCCGCGGAGCGCTTCCTCGGCGCGAGCGAACTGATCACCGAGGCGACGAGTTTCGGCGGCGTGCACACCAGCGGCGAGCGTCGCGCGCGCTGGGGAACCGACGACGTGGCGGAGGGCTTCATCCGGCTGAGCGTCGGGATCGAGGACCCGGGGGACCTCGCGCGGGACCTCGTGCGGGCGCTCGACCGGGCGTGCCGCGGTTAGCCGATCGACCCGTCCCACGCGCGCGCGTGGCCACGACACCCGTCCGCCCGCGCGCCTAGCCTCGCTCTCAGTGTCCGCGTTCGGGGTGCCGGGCGGTGGCGTCCGGTCGCTCGGGTTGGTTCTCGGGCTGGCGGCGGACTGACTCTTAGGCTCGCTGTCGGCCAGGTGGTCTGACCTTCATGCGTTGTGCGCGCGGCCGCCGGGTGCTCGGGGCGCCGCGCGCGCGGCGCGGGGCGGCGGGGCCGCGCGAGCCGGTCGCGGCGCCTCGGCGGGGACGGTCGCGCCGGTCGCCCTGCGCGACGTCGCCGCGGTCGCCGAGCGGCGGCTGAGCACCGGGATCGGCGAGCTCGACAGAGTTCTGGGTGGGGGCATCGTCCCGGGCTCGCTGGTCCTGCTCGGCGGCGCGCCCGGAATCGGCAAGTCGACGCTCACGACGATGGCGCTGGCCAACCTCGCGAGCGCCGGCCGGCGCACGCTCTACGTCAGCGCCGAGGAGTCCGCCGCGCAGATCCGCCTGCGCGCCGAGCGCCTGCCCGGGGACGCGCTCGCGATCCCGGTGCTGGCCGAGACCGACCTCGCCACGGTGCTCTCGACGCTGGAGTCCGAGCGCCCCGAGGTCTGCGTGATCGACTCGGTGCAGACGATGCACGCGGCGTCGCTGAGCGGCGCTCCCGGCTCGGTCGGGCAGGTGCGCGAGGCCGCGACCGAGGTGATGGAGGTCGCCAAGCGGCTGGAGATCGCCGTGCTGCTGGTCGGCCACATCACCAAGGAGGGCGCGCTCGCCGGGCCGCGCGTGCTCGAGCACCTGGTCGACTGCGTGCTGCAGTTCGAGGGGGAGCGCGAGCGCACCTACCGCACGCTGCGCGCGCTGAAGAACCGCTTCGGCTCGACCAGCGAGGCGGGCGTGTTCGAGATGCGCTCCGGCGGCCTGGTCGAGGTGCTGGACGCCTCCGCGCGCTTCGTCGGCGAGGCGACGCGCGCGCCCGGGAGCGTCGTGCTCTGCGCGATGGAGGGCTCCCGCCCGCTGCTGATCGAGGTCCAGGCGCTCGTCTCCCCGTCGGAGCTGGTCCCGCCCCGGCGCGTGGCGACCGGGATCGACCGCACCCGGCTTGCGCTGGTGCTGGCGGTGCTCGCCCGCCACGCGGGCGTCGCCGTCGGCTCCGCGGACGTGTTCGTGAACGTGGTCGGCGGCGTCCGGGTGGACGAGCCCGGAGCCGACCTCGCGATCGCGCTGGCGGTCGCGAGCGCCGCGCGCGGCGTCCCGCTGGGCGAGGGCGCGGAGGGTCCGCTCGCGTGCTTCGGCGAGCTCGGCCTGACCGGCGAGTTGCGCTCGGTCGCTCACCCCGAGCGCCGGCTCGCCGAGGCGGCGAAGTTCGGCCTGGGAACGGTGCTCGCGCCGCCCGGCGCTGGCGACGGCGCGGCGGTCTCGCGGGGCATCCGGGAGGCGCTGCGCGGCGCGCTTCCGGGGCTCCCGGGCCAGACCGCCCACATACGCAAAGAGGCAGGCGTCCCGGTAGAATCAGCATTCCATGCCGTCGCGGTCCGGGGATGAGCTGGCAGTAGAGCTCGAAGCAAGACAGGAGCCCCGACTCGTCAGGGCGCTCGAGATGGTCGCGCCCGGAAGCGCGCTGCGGGAGGGCATCGACAACATCGTCCATGCCCGCACCGGCGGCCTGATCGTCATCGGCGACGCCGAGGAGCTGGCGTTCCTGCTCTCCGGCGGTATCCGCCTGGACATCGACTACTCGCCGGCCTTCCTCTACCAGGTCGCGAAGATGGACGGGGCGATCGTGCTGAACACGACCGCCACCAAGATCGTCTGGTCCAACGTCCAGCTCACGCCCGACCCGACGATCTCCTCGCTGGAGACCGGGACCCGCCACCGCACGGCCGAGCGCACCTCCAAGCAGACCGAGGCGCTGGTGATCGCGATCTCCCAGCGGCGTGACGTGGTCTCGCTCTACGTCGACGGCGCGAAGTACATCCTCGAGGACATCCCGGTGGTGCTCGCCAAGGCCAACCAGGCGCTCGCGACCCTCGACAAGTACCGCAGCCGCCTGGACCAGGTCTCCACGCGCCTGACCGCGCTCGAGTTCGAGGGCGGCGCCACCCTCCACGACGTCCTGACGGTCCTCCAGCGCGCCGAGCTCGTCACGCGCATGGGCGTCGAGATCGAGCGCTACATCGTCGAGCTCGGCACCGAGGGCCGCCTGATCGAGATGCAGCTCGACGAGGTGCTGGTCGGCGTGACGGCCGACAAGGTCGCGCTGGTGAACGACTACTTCCAGGCGGACGAGCCGGACGCGTTCGGCTCGGTGCTCGGGCAGCTCGCCAGGCTGCCGCACCAGGACCTGCTCGACTTCGGCCGGCTCGCCGAGATCCTCGGCTACGACCGCAAGCTCAACACCCTCGACTACCCCGTCTCGCCGCGCGGCCATCGCATCCTGGGCCGCGTGCCCCGGCTGCCGAAGCTGGTCGTCGGCCGGATCGTCGACGAGTTCGGCGGGCTCGAGGAGCTGCTGGGAGCCACCGACGGCGAGCTCGAAACCGTCGAGGGCGTCGGAGAGATCCGGGCGAAGGACATCCGCGAGGGCCTTCGCCGCCTGCAGGAGATCAACCTCGTGGACCGCTACTTGCAGACATGACGGCCCGGAGCGGCCGAACGATCCCAGGGACCAAGGAGGCAGTCATCCCCGAAGCGACTGAAGAGCCGATCGAGGAGCTGATCGTCGAGGCGGAGGTCGAGATCATCGACTTCCAGATCGGCGACAGCGTCGTGTACCCGCACCACGGTGCCGGGCAGGTGCTCAAGAAGGAGCAGAAGGAGATCTTCGGCGAGCGACGCGAGTACCTCACGATCAAGATCCTTCACAACAACATGACCGTGATGGTCCCGACCGAGAACGCGAGCAAGGCCGGCCTGCGCCGCGTGATCGACGAGGAGACCGTCCAGAAGGTGCTCGGCGTCCTGAAGGCCGAGTCCTCCGAGATGCCCAAGAACTGGAACCGCCGCTTCAAGCACAACCGCGACAAGATCAAGACCGGCGACATCTACGAGCTCGCCGAGGTCGTGCGCAACCTCGCCATTCGCGAGCAGGAGAAGGGCCTCTCGACCGGCGAGAAGCAGATGTACACGCGGGCGAAGAAGATCCTCGCGTCCGAGCTGATGTACGCGCTCGAGATGGGCGAGGACGAGGCCGAGGAGCACCTCGACGACCTGCTGACGATCGGCTCGGGAGTCGCGGCCGCGTAGGCCAGGCGGCGTGGCGGTCGCGCTGATCGTGGCCGCCGGGCGTGGCGAGCGTCTCGGCACGCCCGGGCCGAAGGCGTTCGCCACGCTCGCCGGCCGCCCGATGGTGGCCTGGAGCCTCGACGCGCTGCGGGCGGTCGAGGCCGTCGATCGCGTGGTCGTCGCGGTGCCGCCCGGGTACGAGGGGACGGCGGGCGGCGGAGGTGCGCTCGCGGACGAGCTCGCCGGAGCGGTGCTCGTCGCCGGGGGGGCCGCGCGCTCGCAGTCGGTCCGGAACGCGCTCGCGGCGGCCGGCCCTCCGGCGCGCGGGGACCAGGCGGTGGTCGTGCACGACGCCGCCCGGCCGCTGGTGCGGGCGGCGACGATCGAGCGCGCGCTCCAGACGCTCGAGCGCGAGGGCTGCGACGCCGTGATCGCGGCCGCGCCCGTGACCGACACGATCAAGTCGGCGACGGACACGGGGGTGGTGGAGGGGACGCTCGACCGCTCGCGGCTGTGGTCGGTGCAGACCCCGCAGGTCTTCCGCCGGGCCGCCCTGGAGACTGCCCTGCAGCGCCCCGACGACGCGCTCGCGGCCGCCACCGATGACGCCTCGCTAGTCGAGCAGGCGGGAGGCACGGTCCGCGTCGTAGAGTCTGAGCGCGAGAACCTGAAGGTGACGACCCCGGTCGACCTGCGCCTCGCCGAGCTGCTGCTGGCGGAGCGCCGCGAGGCGGGGTCGCCGCAGGGCCCCCGCCGATGACGCACGCCGCCACCGCATCAGCCCGGGCGCCGCGCCGGACCACGGCCGCGGCATGACCGCCCCCGCGCTTCGCAGCGGGATCGGATACGACTGCCACCGCCTCGCGGAGGGCCGCCCGCTCGTGCTCGGCGGGGTCGAGCTTCCGGCCGAGCGCGGTCTGGACGGGCACTCGGATGCGGACGTGCTGACGCACGCGATCATCGACGCGCTGCTCGGCGCGGCCGCGCTCGACGACATCGGCGCGCACTTCCCCGACACCGATCCGGCCCACGCGGGCGCTTCCTCGCTGGGCCTGCTCCGCGACACGGTGAAGCTGCTCGCGGGGCGCGGCATGACTCCGGGGAACGTTGACGCGACCGTCGTGATGGAGCGCCCGCGCCTCGCCCCGCATCGCGGCGCGATCCGCAGCGCGCTGGCCGGCGCGCTCGGCGTCGAGGAGGACCGCGTCGGGGTGAAGGCGACCCGGGGCGAGGGGATGGGCTTCGTCGGACGCGAGGAGGGCGTGGCCGCGCTCGCCGTCGCGACGGTCGTCGACTCGGCCGGCGGCGGCCAGGCGGGGTAGCGATGGAGCCGATCCTCGACCCGACCAAGATCGGCGGCCCGGCGCCCGCCGCGTCCTCCGCCACGGGCGGCACGGGCGAGATCCCGCGGATCGTCGTCCGTCCGGACGGACGCGCGCTCGCGGCCCAGATCGGCCTCGCCGGGATGCTGGCCCTGACGCTCCTGGTGGGGCTCGCGGCGCCGGCGACGCGGTTCCTGGTCCCGACGGGCGCGCCGGGCACGACGGTCCCCGACTGGATCCTGGGCCCGCTCGCCGCGATCGACGTCCCGCTGACCCGAACGGCGTTCTGCCTGGCGCTGGTCGCGATGGTCGCCTGCTGGGCGCTGTCGGTGCGCGGCGCCGACACGCTGCCGCCGCGCGCCGCGCTGGTCGCGATCGTCGGCGCGCACCTCGTGCTGCTGCTCGCGCCGCCGCTGCTCTCCACCGACGTGTTCACCTATCTCGGCTGGGGCCGTCTCGACGTGATCCACGGCGTCAACCCCTACGACTTCGGCCCGGGGGTCCGGCCGCAGGACCCGGTCTTCCCGTGGACGGGGCTCCTCTGGACCGACACGCCGACGATGTACGGGCCGGTGTTCTCGGCGCTCGCGTCGGCGGCCGGTTGGCTGGGGCCGGCCGGCGGCCTCTGGACGCTCAAGCTGCTCACGGCGTCCGCGAGCCTCGCCTGCGTGTGGCTCACGTGGTCCTGCGCGCGGGCGCTCGGCCGCGATCCCGTGCGGGCGTCGGTGATGGTCGGGCTGAACCCGATCCTGCTGGTGTTCGCGCTGGGCGGCGCCCACAACGACCTCCTGATGCTGGCGCTGATGCTCGCCGGGATCCGCCTGGTGCTCGCCCGACGCGACGCGCTCGGCGGCGCGGCGGTCGCGGCCGCCGTCGCCGTCAAGGCCACGGGCGGGCTGCTGCTGCCGTTCCTGGTGATCGGCGCGCGCGGCGGCCGCCGGCGGGCGGTGGCGGGTGCGGTGGCCGCGCTCGTCGCCTTCGGCGCGCTCGGCTTCGCGCTCTACGGCACGGGGCCCCTTGGGGTCGCGGGCACGATCCTTGGGGCGACCGAGGACCACATCGGCGAGTTGCGCAGCGTTCCGGGCATCCTGTCGGCCTACTCCGGCCTCGGTCCGATCGGGGGCGCCGCGCGGATCGGCCTCGGAGCGCTGTTCCTGCTCGCCCTGGTCGGGTCGCTCGCGTGGGCGGTGCGCCGCCCCGACCGCTGGATCGCCGCGGCCGCCGCGGCGACGCTCGCGCTGCTCCTGACGGCGACCCAGCTTCACCCCTGGTACGTGGTCTGGACGCTGCCGCTGGCCGCGCTCTCCGGCGACCGCCGGATCCGGGCGGCCGCCATCGCGCTGACGGCGATCGTGGTCACGATCCACGTCGTGCGCTGGCTGGCGCCGCTGGGGATCAACTACCCGCACGGGGGGTAGGGGGCGGGGCCATCGTCGGGTCGGGACGGCCGGCGTTGACCCGGCGTCACGCGTCCCGCAGCGTCCAGGGCTCGCGCGGAAGCGCGGCGGGATCGAAGCGGGCGAGCAGGTCCGCCAGGCCGGGGCGCTCATCCGGGGCCGCGAGCCCCAGGCTCCGCGCGAGCAGGCCCAGGACCTCGGAGGGCGACTCGCCGCGGGCCGCGCGGTCGGCGAGCGTGACCGCGCCGTGGCGCTTGGCGAGGCGCTCACCGTCGGGGCCCAGGACCAGCGGGACGTGGGTCCAGCGCGGCTGCGGCAGGCCGAGAAGCCGGCCGAGGGCGATCTGGCGCGGCGTGGAGTCAGCGAGGTCGTCGCCTCGAACTACCTCGTCGACGCCCTGCGCGGCGTCGTCCACGACGACCGCGAGGTTGTAGGCGAAGGCGCCGTCGCCGCGTCGCACGACGACGTCGTCGACCGGGCCGGATCGCTCGCCCAGCAGGCGGTCGGTCCAGGCGACCTCCGGGCCGCCCGTGCGCGCGCGCAGCGCCGGCGGCCGGCCGGTCTCGGCGGCGCGCGCGGCCCGCCCGGAGTCGCTCAGGCCGGCGCACGTGCCCGGGTAGGCGCCGACCGGCCCGTGCGGGGCGGACGCCGCCGCGCGGATCTCGGCGCGCGTGCAGAAGCACGGGTAGACGAGGCCGGCGCGCGCCAGGCGCTCCACGGCCGCGGAATAGAGCGAGGTGCGCGCGGACTGCGCCTCGACCGGCCCGTCCCAGATCAGGCCCAGGGCCGCGAGGTCCGCGAGTTGCGCCTCGGCGGCGCCCGGCCGGACGCGCGCGAGGTCCAGGTTCTCCATCCGGATCAGGAAACGCGCCCGGGCGGAGCGCGCGAACAGCCACGCGAGCAGCGCGGTGCGCAGATTGCCGAGGTGAAGCGCGCCCGTCGGGCTCGGCGCGAAGCGCCCGTCCGCCCCCGCGCGCGACGATGCCCCGCTCAGGAGAGCGCGGCCGTCCGTCGCTGCGCCGCGCGGCGGCGCAGGCCCTCGAGCTCGACCTGGCGCTTGAGCTCGACAACCGAGCGTCGCAGGTGGCGACTCACCTGGCCGGCGGCCACGCGCTCGGCGATCCAGCCCGTGATGCCGGCGCCGGCGACCCCGTACTGGAGGCGCAGTTCGACGTGGGTCCCGCCGCCCGCGGTCTCGCGCAGGCGCCAGCGGCCGCGCTGGTCCAGGCCCATGACCGAGTGCCAGGCGATGTCGCTCTCCTCCTCCCACTCGACTACCTCGACGAGACCGCCGACCTCGGCCGAGCCGACGAGCAGCAGCATCCGGTAGCGCGCGCCGAGGCCGCGACCGTTCTCGGACACCACCTCCCAGCGCGTCATCCCCGACATGAACTCCAGGTAGCGCGCGGGGTCAGCGACGAACTGCCACACGGCGGCGGGTGGAGCGCCGATCTCGACCTTCGCGGCGATCCTCATCCGATCACCGGGAAGCGCCGCTCCGCGGCCAGCGCGTCGAGGGTGTCCTGCATCAGGCGCACGACATGGTCGTAGACCTCGTCGACGTCGGGGTCCGCCCCGAACTCCTGGCGCAGGTCGATCGGCGGCAGCACCTCGACCGTCAGCTTGGACGGCAGCGGCACGTGGCCCAGCATGTCGCCGACGTTGAGCCCCCAGGGCAGCGACAGCGAGAGCGGCAGCACCTTGAGGCGGAACATGCGGTCCAGGCCGAGCAGCCGCGCCAGCCACTCGCCCTGGCTGAGGAAGAGCGCGGTCTCCTGCCCGCCCGCCGCGACGACCGGGACGATCGGCACGTCGCGCTCGAGCGCCAGGCGGACGAAGCCCTTGCGCCCGCCGAAGTCCACCCGGTTGCGCCGCCAGGAAGGCCGGTGGACCTCCAGGTCCCCGCCCGGGTAGACGAGCAGCGCCGCACCCGCGTCGAGCGCCTTCTGCGCGTTGCGCGGCGATGCGGCGACGGTGCCGAAGCGGCGCAGGAACGACAGCCCCGGCATCGAGAGCACGAGGTTGTGCGCGAGTTGGTAGAAGGCGCGCTCGACGCCGAAATAGGCGTTGAACGCGAGCGTCAGCAGCAGCGTGTCCGGCGTCATGTTCCCGCCCGAGTGGTTGCCAACCATCAGCACGGGACCGACCTCGGGCACGTTGCCCAGGCCGCGGACCTCGCCGCGGAACCACAGGCTCGCGGCGAGCCACATCGCCGGTAGCCGCTCGCGGATGTAGTCCGGGTCGCGGTCGTCGAGGTCGGCGGCCGGGATCCGGGTGCGCGCGAGCGCGGCGATGCCGCCGGCGGCCCGTCCGAGCAGCGCGGCGGGACCCGGCAGCCCCGCGTCGGAGGGGCCGGCGCCGTTGCCGTTCGCGGCATGGTCGCCGAGATCGAAGCCCCGCTCGGCGCCGTGCCCGTTGCGCTGCGCGCGGTCAGGGGCCGGTCGCGTGGACATCGCGGGTCAGTCTACGCGGCCTGGGCGGGCGTCCGCCCGCCGGCGCCGCCGAGCGCCTCGACCTGCGCGAAGAACCGCCGCAGCAGGCCGTTGGTCTGCTCGGGACGCTCGACCTGCGGCACGTGGCCACAGGAGTCCAGCACGATCTGCTCGGCGCTCGGCAGCGCGCGCCTGACGTGGCGCTCGAAGGCGGCGGGCACCAGACGGTCCCCGCGCGTCCAGACGAAGAGCGCCGGAGGCCGCAGCCCGCCGAGGCGGCGGTAGAAGCCGCCGCGCCCGTACGGCGGCTCGAGATAGATGTTCCGCGCCGAGGCGAGGAACGCGTAGCGCGCGCCGGCCGACCCGTAGATGCGCTGAAACTCGTCCACGACGACCTCGCCGACGGCGGGGTCGACCAGGTCGCGGTCGCTGAACAGGGCCCAGAACTGGCGTTCGACCGTGCCGCGCGTGAAGCGGTGCGGCACGAACCCGAACTCCGGCCGCAGCAGCCGCACGATCGCGTGGAAGTCGCGGCGCACGAAGGCGACCGACGGGCACAGCAGCCCGAGCGCCGTGACGCGCTCGGGCGCGCGCAGCCCGACCTCGATCGCCACGCGGCCGCCCATCGAGTTGCCCACCAGGTGCGCCCGCCCGATGCCCAGCGCCTCCATCAGGTCCAGCACGACGCTCGCGTACCAGCGCGCGTCGTAGGGGGCGGTCAGCGGCTTGCTGGACGATCCGAACCCCGGCAGGTCGATCGCGTGGACGCGGTGATCGCGGCTGAGCGCGGCCGCGGTCTCGTACAGGCTCGCCTTCGTGCCGCCCAGACCGTGGATCAGCAGCACGTCGGGGCCGTCGCCCATCGTCAGCGTCGACACGCGCTCGCGGCCGGCGCGCACGTCGTGCATCCGGACCAGCGGCGGGCGGCCGCTGGGGAGCCGGAACATGCCCTCGAACGCGATGCCGAGGTCGAGGTTGCCGCGCGCTGTCAGCGCGCGGCGGGAGAACGCGTCGAGCGCGGAGAAGCGCCCCTCGCGCAGCGCCAGCCAGGTGCCGGAGTCCGTGACGATCGTCACGTCCGGGCGCCGGCGAGTGACCCCCTTGCGCACGCGGGCGCCGTGGGTCGTGCAGCGGACCTCCCACGAGTGGCCGACGTCCACCAACCGCACGTGGTAGGTGGCGTCGAAGCCCTCCTCCGCCCCCAGGTAGCGGCCCGGGAGGCTGCGGAAGGCGCGCTCCACCCGCTCCAGGCGGGCGGCGTGGAGTGGTGTCCCGTTCACGGCAGCGGCACCCTATCGGCACGCGCGGCAGCGTGCCGGAGAAGCCCGGAAAGCCCCGCCGCGCCGGGCGCCGCGGCGCTAGGGTTGCTCCCCCGATGCGCCGCATCACCCTGCACGACTCGCGCGCCGGGAAGCTCGTCCCGCTCGAGCCGCGCGAGCCGGGGCGGGTCGGCATCTATGCGTGCGGGCCCACCGTGTACGGGCCGATCCACGTCGGCAACGCGCGGCCGTTCGTGGTCTTCTCGCTGCTCAAGCGCTTCCTCGAGCACGAGGGGCTGGCGGTGACGCTCGTGATCAACGTCACGGACGTCAACGACAAGATCTACGACGCCGCGCGGGAGGCCGGCGTGGACAGCGAGACGCTGGCCGCCGAGATGACCGCTCGCTACCTGCGCGACACCGACGCGCTCGGCCTCGGGCGACCCGACCGCGAGCCGCTCGCGAGCGAGACGATCGCGGAGATCCTCACGCTGATCGAGGCGCTGATCGAGCGCGGGCACGCCTACGCGGCGGGCGGCGACGTCTACTTCCGGGTGCGCTCGTGGCCGTCCTATGGCGAGTTGTCGCACCGCGACGTCGACGACATGGACCAGGGCGAGGGCGTCGAGGGCGCCGAGCGCAAGGAGGACCCGCTCGACTTCGCGCTGTGGAAGGGCGAGAAGGCGGGCGAGGACACCTCCTGGCCCTCGCCGTGGGGCCGGGGGCGTCCGGGCTGGCACATCGAGTGCTCCGCGATGGCGGAGACGATCCTCGGGACGGGCTTCGAGGTGCACGGCGGCGGGGTGGACCTGCTGTTCCCCCACCACGAGAACGAGGCCGCGCAGACCGCGGCGGCACGCGGGACCCCGCTCGCGCGGATCTGGATGCACAACGGGATGGTGCGCCTCGAGGACGAGAAGATGTCCAAGTCCGCCGGCAACGTCTTCCTGCTCGGCGAGGCGCTGGCCGCGCACGGGCGCGAGGCGCTGCTGATGTACCTCTGCGGCGGCCACTACCGCCAGCCGCTCGCCTACTCGCAGGCGCGCCTCGAGGAGGCGGCCGCGCGCGCGGGGCGGGTGCGCGAGGCGGCGCGGCGGCTGGCCCCGGGGCCGAGCCCCGCGGAGCTGGCGCCGCTGCGCGAGCGCTTCCTGGACGCGCTGGCGGCCGACTTCAACACCGCGGCCGCGATCGGCGCGATGTTCGAGTGGGTGCGCGAGGCCAACCGCCGCGAGGGCGAGGTCGGCGACGCGGACCTGCGGGCGATGCTCGGGCTGCTGGGGCTCGAGACCCTGCTCGAGCCCGGCGCCGGCGCGGCGGGGAGCGGCCCGGGCGCCGCCGCGCGCGCGCTGCTGGAGCGCCGCGAGGCGGCGCGTGCCGCCCGCGACTACGCGGAGGCCGATCGGCTGCGCGACGAGCTGGAGAGCGCCGGCTGGGCGGTGCGCGACGGGCCGGACGGGCCGGAGCTGCTGCCCGCCGGCCGGTGATCCTCTACGGCCGCAACGCGGTGCGCGAGGCCCTGCGCGGGCCGCGCGCCGTGCGCCGGGCGTGGGCCACCGGGCCGGTCGCGCGGCAGGCGTGGCTGCGCGAGGCCACGGCGGTGAGCGTCGCCGACGCGGAGGAGATCGAGCGGCGCTGCGGGTCCGCGGCGCACCAGGGCGTCTGCGCCGAGGCCGGGCCGTTCCGCTACGCCGCCCCGGAGAGCGTCCTGGCCGCGCCGGACCCGCTGATCGTGGCGCTCGACGAGGTCCAGGACCCGCAGAACCTCGGCGCGGTCTGCCGCACCGCCGAGTGCGCGGGCGCCGCCGCGGTGGTGATCGGCGAGCGGCGCTCCGCGCAGGTGACGGCCGCGGTCTGCAAGTCCTCGGCCGGCGCCGTCGAGCACCTGGCGGTCGCGCGCGTGCGCAACCTCGCCGACTTCCTGGTGGAGGCCAAGCGCGCCGGGTGCTGGTGCTACGGCGCGGCCGCGGGAGCGCGCACGCCGTGGACGGGCCCGGACTACCGCGGCGGCGTGGTGCTCGTGCTGGGCTCCGAGGGCCGCGGACTGCGGCCGCGCGTGGCGGGCGCCTGCGACGAGTTGGTGGCGCTGCCGCTGCGCGGCCGACTGGGTTCGCTGAACGTCGGCGCGGCGGCCGCGGCGCTGCTCTACGAGGCGGTGCGCTCCCGGGGGGTTGACAAGACATAAGCGCTATGTAAACCTCCCGCCGCCTTAACGGTGGACCTCAGCTTCAGGCCACCGGGGGAGGACATACAAACCAAGTCGTTGAGGTGCGGCGCCTAGGGGAGGTAACGCGCCACTGAGCAACGCTATCCGGCCTTCGCCGGATGCGGGAAAGGCATCGCTCGTGGCCAGGATCTCCCAGCAGACCAAGGCTCAACTTCAGGTTGATGACGGCTACCTGATCGCGCTCGCGAAACAGGGCAGCGCCGAGGCGTACGACCAGATCGTCCGCCGCTACCACGGATTCGTGCGCCTGAAGGCCTCCTCCTACTTCCTCGCGGGGGGTGACGCCGAGGACCTCGTCCAGGAGGGGCTTGTCGGCCTCTACAAGGCCGTGCGCGACTACCGCACCGACCGCGAGTCGAGCTTCCGCAACTTCGCGGAGCTGTGCATCACGCGCCAGATCATCACCGCGGTGAAGACCGCGACGCGCAACAAGCACGTGCCGCTGAACCAGTACGTCTCGTTCTCATCCACCCCCGCGGGGGCCGCGGTCGACGGGGACTCGACGCTCGACGACGTGCTGCCGGGGCCGTCGGTCAACGACCCGGTCACCCAGGTCATCTCGTCGGAGGAGCTCGGCGCGCTCGTCGCCTGCCTGTCCACCGTGCTCAGCGACCTCGAGTCGCAGACCCTGTCGCTCTACCTCGACGGGCGCTCCTACGAGGAGATCGGCGGGCGGCTCGGCTGCGACACGAAGACCGTGGACAACGCGCTGCAGCGCGTGAAGCGCAAGGTCGGCGCGCACCTGGACTCGCGCAACGTGCTGCTCTGAGGCGGGCGGACGGGCGAGCCCGGGCTCAGGACCGGCGCTCGTCCGGCCAGTGCCCGTGCTCGTCCAGGTAGCGCCGCGCCGCCTCCTCGCGGTCGCGGTCGGCGTTCCCCTCGACGCCGGCGCGGTGAAGCACGCTCAGCAACGCGATCGACAGGCCGGCTCCCGCGAACAGCGCGAACCCCTCCACGCGCAGCGACGAGGGGGCGGCCACCAGCAGGCCGAGGCCCATCAGCACGAGCACGCCCGGCAGCACCCAGCGGACGGCGATCAGCAACGCGCCGGGCGATCCCATGCCCGCAGCGTACCGCCGGTCGCGCGGCGCCCGGGCCCTACAGCGCCGGGAGTGCCTGCCGCGTGCTCAGCACCCCGGCGAACAGGTCGCCGCGGCGCTCGATGCGCGCCAGCACGTCGTCCGGGGAGAAGCGAAGCAGGCTCGGGTCGCGCGAGGAGAGGCACGCCTCGGCCTCCTCCCAGGCGACCGGCGTGGAGACCGACGGGCGCTCGCGGGCGCGCAGCGAGTAGACGCCGACCGTGGTCTTGTGGGCGTCGTTCTGGCTCCAGTCCACCAGCACCCTGCCCGCGCGCCGGTCGCGGGACATGCGCGACACCACCAGTTCGGGGAGCCGCGCCTCGAGCGTCTCGGCGACCCTGCGGGCGAACGGCTTGGTCGCCTCGTAGGTCGCCTCGCCCCGGTTCAGCGGGAGGTAGACCTGCATCCCCTTGGCGCCGGACGTCTTGGCGTGGCAGCGCAGGCCCAGGCGCTCGAAGAGCGCGCGCAGCACCAGCGCCACCTCGCAGCACTCGGCGAGGCCGGCCGGCTCGCCGGGATCGAGGTCGAACGCGACCACGGTCGGGTGCTCCAGGTCCACGGCCCGCGAGAGCGACGGGTGCAGTTCGAGGTCGGCGAGGTTCCCGAGCCAGACCAGCGTCGCGCGGTCGGCCACCACGACGTGGTCGGCGTGGCCGCGCCGCCCCGACGAGACCCGCGCCCGCCCGACCCAGTCCGGCGCGTGCGAGGGGATCCGCTTCTCGTAGAAGAACTCGCCCCC
Organism: Solirubrobacteraceae bacterium; assembly: GCA_046330255.1. Lineage (GTDB taxonomy): Bacteria > Actinomycetota > Thermoleophilia > Solirubrobacterales > Solirubrobacteraceae > JBBSBL01. The sequence goes on along the minus strand of JAXLTC010000002.1, from coordinate 477,313 downwards.
GACCCCGTCGGGGTAGCGCTTGAGCGTCAGCGGGCGCCCGGCGAGATGCGGCAGCAGCACGGGCGCGATCGCGTGGTGGTAGGCGATCAGGTCGCCCTTGGTGAACCCGGTGGCGGGGTAGAGGACCTTGCCTAGGTTGGTCAGGCGCAGGGCGCGGCCGTCGACCTCGACGTCCGCGCCGCCCTCGCGATCCGGCTCCGGCGGAAACGGGTCGCCGTGGACGCCCCTGTAGACGGGCGCGCGCAGCACCCCGGCGCGGGTCAGCTCGCCGTACTCGATCTCGGCCGTCAGGCGCGGCTCTGCCCAGCGCGCGCCGCGGGGCGGCGCCGGGCCCTCGGTGAACGGGGAGCCGGGCCGCTCGAGCTCCGCCAGGCGCCGTCCGAGGTCCTCCAGCGCCGCCTCCCCGATCCCCGAGCCGACCCGCCCGGCATAGCGCAGGCCGCCGCCGGCGGTCCGCCGGCCCACCAGCAGGGCGCCGATCCGCTCGCTGCGCGCGCCCTTGCCGGGCGTCCAGCCGCCGATCGCGAGCTGCTCGCTGCGGCGGTGGCGGACCTTGACCCACGCGCGGCTGCGGCGCCCCGGCTCGTAACGGGAGTCGCGCCGCTTGGCCACCACGCCCTCCAGGCCCTGCTCGGCGGTCGCGCGCAGCAGGCGCTCGCCGTCCTCGTGGACCGCCGGCGTCCGCCACGCCGGCCCCTCGAGCCGCAGCGCCTCGAGCGCCGCGCGCCGCTCGCTCCACGGGCGCTCGAGCAGCGCGCGGCCGTCGAGGTGGAGCAGGTCGAAGATCGCGTAGACGATCGGCGAGCGCTCCGCGGCCCGCCGCGCCGCTCCGTCGCGGAGGTGCATCCGCGACTGGAGCCGCTCGAAGCTCGGGCGCCCGTCGGCGTCGAAGGCGACGATCTCGCCGTCGAGCAGCGCCTCGCGCGACCCAAGCGCGCGGCCGAGCGCGCCGAGCTCGGGGTAGCCGCCCGTCAGGTCGAGCAGGTTGCGGCTCCAGATCCGCAGGCGCCCCGGCTCTGAGGAGAGCAGCGCGCGGACCCCGTCCCACTTGACCTCGTGCGCCCAGCCCTCGCCGGCGGGCGGCTCGGCGGCGGCGGTGGCGAGCATCGGCAGGAGCTCGCGGGGCAGCTCCTCCCGGTCGGGATCCTGCGGCGCGGACATGCGGTGGATCATCCAGTCGGACTCCTCGGGGCCGACGCGGAAGAGCCCGTAGAGCCCGCTCACCCGCTCGCCGCGCAACTCGACCTCCACCTTCTCGCCGGTCCACTTGACGGGCTCGTAGGTGCCGCTGTCCCAGATCGTCATCGTCCCGGCTCCGTACTGCCCGTGCGGGATCTCGCCCGCGAACTCGAGGTAGGAGAGCGGGTGGTCCTCGGTGCGGACCGCCTTGCGGTTGCGCCGCGGGTCCTGTGGGATGCCGTTGGGGATCGCCCACGACACGAGCACGCCGTCGCGCTCCAGGCGCAGGTCCCAGTGCAGGCGGGTGGCGTCGTGCTGCTGGATCACGAAGCGCGGCTTGCCCGATGAGGGAGCGGGGCGCTCATCCCCGGCGGGCTCGGGCGTGGAGTCGAGGTCGCGCTTGGCGCGGTAGGGCCCGAGGCGCTCGCGCGCGCCGTCACCCTCGGTCACGCCCGCCTCGCCGGTCGCCGGGGTCCCGCTGCGGGCGCCCGGCCCGCCGGATAGGATTCGCCTCGCATGCCGCTCGCCACCAGCGTCGCGTTCAACTTCACGTTCGGTCTGCTCGTCACCTTCGTGGGCATCGGGGTGCTCGTCAACGCCCTGATCGGGTACATCGGCGCGCAGGCCGCGGCCGAGCGCCAGGAGAACAACCGCATGCGCGACGAGGGCTACCTCGAATAGTCACCCCGCGGCGCGCCGCCGGCGCGCGTGCCGCCACAGCCACACCGCCGCCGCGGCGGCGATCGCGGCGGACACGATGATCGCGCTGTCGTCGTCGAACGCGTTCAGCGCGTCCTGGATGCGCGGTCCCACAAGGAACGCGCCCACGCCGACGACCGTCGCCCAGATCGCCGCCGCGACCGCGTTCCAGGTCGAGAACGTGCGGACCGGCAGGTGCGTCGCGCCCGAGACCCAGGTCGGCGCGAGCAGCGCGGCGATTCGCCCGTGCCGGGCGAACAGCGCCTCGCCGCGGTCGAGCGCGCGCCTGCGGGCGGACGCGAGCGGTCCTGCGGCGCCGAGCAGCGGACGGCCCGCCCGGCGGCCGATCGCGTAGCCGATCTGGCCGCCGACGATCCCGCCCGCGAGCGCGCAGAGCAGGACCGGAGCGAGCAGCACGTCGTGGCGGCTGGCGACCACCCCCGCGGCGATCAGCGCGGACTCGCCCGTCCCGGGCACGCCGACCCAGCTGATGGCGGCCAGCGCGAAGAGGGCTGCGTAGGCGGCGAGGCTCACCACCGGCAGGGTATTCGGGCGTGCGCGCGGGTCCTCCGCACCCGTGGGCTTCGCGGGACGCGCGCTCGGCCTCAGCGCGGGCAGGAGCCCGGCCGGGCGCCCGAGCGCGCCGCCGCGTCGCGGACCCACTGCGCCACGCGGCTCAGCGCCGCGGCGCCCGCCTCGTAGGTGCCCGAGGGCGCGATCGTCGCCATGGCGACAACGACGGTCCTGCCGCCGCCGAGGTCCAGCCAGCCCATCTGGCGCACCAGATAGGGGCCCGAGGGCGCGGGTCCCCAGCCGCCCTTGAAGCCGGCGGGACGGCCGACGGAGCCGAGGCCCCACCGCTGCCCGGGCACGACCTGCTGCATGAGGCGGACGACCTCGGAGTCGCGGTGCGAGCACAGGTAGCCGGCCATGAAGCGGCGCTGCGCGTCCAGGGACCACTGCGTCTGGCCGAACGCGGTGAAGCCGGGGCGGGTGCGCTGCGCGTTGACCACGGTCGAGGTGTCGCCGGCCGCCGCCAGGACGGCCTGCACAGCCCGTGCGGCGCGCTCGCCGCTGCCCAGCGCGGCCCAGAGCCGCTCGGCGGCGGCGTTGTCCGAGGCGGTGATCGCGGCGGTCACGTCGCCGCCGGTGGCGCGTCCGGCGTCCAGGGCGGCCTGGGCCAGCGCGACCTTGATCGAGGACCAGGCGACGCCCCCGGCGAGGTCGCCGAGCTGCTGCCCGTCCGCCTGCCCGGGCCCGGAGATCGACACGCCGACCCGGCCGCCGAGGCTGCGGGCGAGCTGAGCGAAGCCGCCCTGCGCGGAAGCGGGCAGCACGGACCCGCCGCCGCTCCCGGCCGGCCCCTCGGACTCCCGCCCGCCCTGCTCCAGGCGGGCTCGCTCGCGGCGGACGGCCGCCTGGAGCTTCGCCTGCCTGGCCTCCGCGCGGCGAAGCTGCGCCGCCGCCTTCGCCTGGCGGGCGCGCTGCTCGGCGGCGGCGCTCGAGGAGCCCCCGCCTCCCCCGCAGCCGGTCGCGCAGAGCAGGATCGCGGCGCCGGCCACGATGCACCGTGTCGCGAGGCGGGCGCGCATGGGCGGGCAGGGTAGTCGAGCCCGCACGCGCCCATACCGGATTCTTCCCCCGCCGACGCGCCGGTCCGGTTAGGGTCCCGCGCGATGCGCCTCCTTCGCCCGGCCCTCGTCCTGCTTGCGCTCGCCGTGCTGCTGCCCGCCGCGGGCTGCGGAGGCGGCGGCGACGACAACGCGAAGATCGAGCAGGCCCGCCGCGAGGGCGCCGCGCAGGAGCGGGCCAAGCAGCGCCAGCAGGACATCCTGCAGAACCAGCGCCGCCTGCAGCGCGAGCTCGACCGGCTCAAGCGCCAGCGCAGCCGCGGCTCCTCGGGAGGCTCGGGAGGCTCGGGCGGTTCCGGCGGGTCGAGCGGCTCCGGCGGCTCGGGCGGCGGCTCCGGCGGCTCGGGCATCTCCGGGAGCGACTGCGGCGCCGGGGTGCGGGCCGGAGCCAACACCAGCTGCCCGTTCGCGCAGATCGTGCGGGACGCCTTCTACGGCAACGGCGGCAGCGCGGGCAGCTTCGAGGCCTACAGCCCGGTCACCGGCAAGACCTACATCATGACCTGCAGCGGCGGGTCGCCGCACGTGTGCACCGGGGGCAACAACGCCTCGGTGAGCTTCCCGTAGCGCGACGCCGCGCGGCCGAGCCCGGCGAACGGCGGCAACGAAGAGGGACGCACCGGGGGTGGCGTTCACTCGCGTGGTCTAGAGTTTTCCCGTGCGCAAGCGGCTGCCGGTGACCGCGGCGGCGCTGGTCGTTGCCGGCGCGCTGGCAGTCCTCGCCCTCGACCTGGGCGAATCGGGCGGGTCGCGCTCGCGCGCTTCCGCCGCCGCTGACGTCTCGACGGCACCGGTGTCCGCTCCGCCGCCGCGCGCGCGGCGCCCGGTCGCCTCGGAGCCCGTGGCCGGCGTGCCCGCTTCGCAACAGGGCCGGCCGGGCGCCGAGCCGGCGCAGGCGCCGTCGGCTTACCTGGCCGGCCTCGTACCCCCGCCGCGGCCGCGGATCGTGCAGAAGCGGATTCCGTTCGGGCCGCTGCGGCGCGCCCAGATGCGCGCCTACGCGATCCGCCACTACGGCATCCGAACGTGGCGGCTGCGCCGGCCGCGGGTCATCGTCGAGCACTTCACGGCGGTCTCCACGTTCGGCTCGACCTACAACACGTTCGCGGCGGACGTCCCGGACGTCGAGCTCCACGAGTTGCCCGGGGTGTGCTCGCACTACGTGATCGATCGCGATGGGACTATCTACCAGTTGGTCTCCACGCAGGTGATGTGCCGTCACACGGTCGGGCTCAACTGGACCGCGATCGGGATCGAGCACGTCGGCACGAGCGACGCGCAGGTGATGGGCGACCGCCGCCAGATCCGCGCGTCGCTGCGGCTCACGCGCTGGCTGCGCTGCCGCTACGGGATCGCCGCCCGCGACGTCATCGGCCACGCGGAGAGCCTCTCCAGCCCGTTCCACCACGAGCGCGTCGCGAGCCTGCGCACCCAGACCCACGGCGACATGGCCCGCCCGGCCATGAACCGCTACCGCCGGGCGATCCGCCGACTCGGCTGCTCGAAGCGCGAGCGGCGGCGCTGAGCGGAGCGCGGGAGAGAGAGCCGGAGGCGGGATTCGAACCCGCGACCTGCCGCTTACAAGGCGGCTGCTCTGGCCAGCTGAGCTACTCCGGCGGGATCGGGCGAGTGTAGGCGAGCACCTACCCGCCCAGCCGCGCGCGCCACCACGCGTACGCGTCGGCGACCGTCCGCTCGAACGGGATCTCCGGCGCCCAGCCCGTCGCGGCGCGCAGGCGCTCCGCGGAACCGACCACTTCCGGCGTCTCGTGCGGGCGCACGAGCGCCGGGTCGACCTCGTGCTCGAGCGCCGCCGGCGCCACCAGCCCGGACAGCGCCGCCGCGACGGCCCGGGCGTCGGCGGTCCGCCCGCTCGCGACGTTGTAGGCGCCCGGCCCCACTTCCGCGGCGGCGAGGGCGCGGAACGCGCGCGCCACGTCGCGAACGTCGGTGAAGTCGCGGCGCACCTCCGGCGCGCCGCTGCGCACCCGCACCGGATCCTCCCCGGCCAGCGATCCCGCCGCGGCCTGACGGGCCATCGACCCCACGAGGAAGCCGTCCGGCTGACCCGGGCCGGCCGAGTTGAACGCCCGCGCGCGGACCACGCTCAGGCCGTGCGCGTCGGCGAAGAACGCGCCGAGCAGGTCGCTCGTCACCTTCGAGACCGCGTACGGGGTCTGCGGTCGCAGCGGGGCGGACTCGTCGACGGGCAGCCGCGCGGGCGGGCCGTAGCCCTCGCCTGATGCGGCGATCACCACCCGCGCGCGCGGCGCCTGCCCCCGCACGGCGTCGAGCACGTTCCACGTCGAGCGCAGGTTGTCCGCGAGGCAGCGCTCGGGCTCCTCCCACGAGCGCCCGGTGGAGGCGAGCGCGGCGAGGTGGTGGACGACCTCCGGCCGCGCGTCGCGGACGGCCGCGCGCGTGGCGTCCGCGTCGAGCAGGTCCACAGCGACCCCCGAGCCGGCGCCGTCCGGCATCCCGCCGGAGCGCGAGAGGCCGACCACGTCCTCGCCGGCCGCGGCGCACGCGAGGGCGAGGTGGCCGCCCATGAAGCCCGACGCGCCGGTGATGAGGACGCGTGCGCTCAGCGTCTACCGGGGCTGGTCGCGGGCGGGCTAGGCCGTCGGCTCGGCCGGGACGGCGTGCTCGAGGCTGCCGTGGCCGTTGGACGAGTAGGGCGCCTCGAAGCCGGGCAGCTCGGGCTCCGGCTCCTCGTTCAGGCGGCGCTCCAGCTCACCCAGCACGAAGCCGAAGAGCGCGTGCCGCCACGCCGACTGCCACCACGCGCGGTGGTTGCCGCTCAGGGCGGGCAGCTCGTCGCGCGCCGGGTGCAGCGCGTCGCTCAGCCGCCCGGCGGGCCACAGCGCCACGTGCTCCGCGAGCGCGACCAGCGGACCTCGCGCGACCGGGGGCACCGGCAGCAGCGGCGCCACGTTGGAGTAGATCGCGCCGAAGAGGGCCCCGTTGCCCATGTGGATCGCGAGCCCGGCCACCGGCCACGCGCCGCCGCGCGTCACCGCCTTGCCCATCAGCTCCACGTCGTCGTAGCGGCTGCCGAAGGCCCGCTTGTCGAGCGGCTGGAGCGCGGCCCACGTCGCCGCAGCCGCAGCTCCGGCGAGCGCCCCGCGCAGCGTTCTCGTTCCGTCCAGCGCCATCGGTCCGCGCACTGTAACGCGCGCGCGCGGCGCGGGTACTCCGGGCATGGACCTCGACGTCCATCACCGCCGGGCCAGGGAGCGGGGGGTCAACCCGATCCTCTACTGGCTCGTGCGCGCCGTGCTCCAGCCCGCGTTCCACCTGTACTTCCGCCTCAGCCGGATCGGCCGCGAGCACATCCCCCAGGAGGGGCCGGTGATCCTGGCGGCCAACCACCGCTCGTTCCTGGACCCGTTCGTGATCGGGACCTGCCTGCGCCGGCCGGTCTACTACGTGGCCAAGCAGGAGCTCTTCCGCCAGCGCCTGACGGGATGGATCCTCGGGTCGCTCGGCGCGTTCCCCGTCGCGCGCGGCGCGGGGGACGCCGAGATGCTCACCAGCGCGAAGGCGATCCTCGCGCGCGGCGACTGCGTTGTGATCTTCCCCGAGGGCACCCGCGTGCGGCCCGGACCGCTGCGTGCCGCGCGGCGCGGCGTGGGGCGCCTGGCGCTCGAGACCGGCGCTCCCGTGGTCCCCGTCGCCGTGATCGGGAGCGAGGGCATCCGCCGCGGCTGGCGAATCCGTCCGCGCAAGGTCCGGATCCGCGTCGGCCGCGCGCTGCGCTTCCCGGTCGTCGAGGAGGCCTCGCCGCAGCTGGCGCAGGCGGTCACCGACCGGATCTGGCCCTGCGTCGAGCTCCAGTGGGAGTGGCTGGGCGGCATCACGCCGCATCGGCGCGCCGCCGTCGCCGGCTCGGGCACGGAGGCGGACGCGCTGGCGACGCTGCTCGCCGGAACCGGGATCGCGACCCGGCGCGTGGCCGAGCGCGACGAGACTGATCTCGCCGAGACGGATCTGCTGGTGCTGGCGCTGCCCGCGACCGAGCTTCCCGGGGCGCTTGCCGCGCATGCCGCCGGCCTGCCGGCCGGCGCATCGGTGCTGGTCGCCGCGCGCGGACTGGTTCCCGCCGGGAGCGAGCTGCCGGCCGCCGCCGTCGCCGAGGCGCTGCCGGACGCCCACGTGCTCGTGCTCGGCGGCCCCGCGGGCGCCGGGCTCCTCGAGCACGGAGCGTCGGTCGTCCTGGCCGGTCGCGAGCGAGCCGTGCGGCGCCGCCTGGCGGACGTGCTCACGGCGGCGGGATGCGACGTCAACGAGAGCTCCGACGTCATCGGCGTCGAGCTCGGGCGCGTCGCCACCGGCGCGGCAGCGCTCGCGGCCTCGCTCGCCGCCTCCGCCGGGCCCAACGCGGCCGGGGCCGCCGCCGGGAAAGTGCTCGCGGAGCTGTGCGCGTACGGGGCGGTGTGCGGAGCGCAGCCGGAGACGCTCGCGGGCCTCGCCGGCGCCGGCGATCTCGTGGCCGCGGTCATCGCACGGCCGGTCGACGGCGAGCGCGCCGAGGCCGCCGCCGCGGCGGTGCCCCTGCTCGCCGACCGGCTCGCCGAGGCCGGCGTCCCGGCGCCCGCCCTGGACGGCCTGCGCGACCTCGTTGAGGGGCGGATCGAGGCGGACGCGTGGGCCGCTGCCCTGACGCGACCCGCCCGCGGACGCGGCCGGGTCCGGGCGGCGGCCTGAGGGTAGGCTGCCGTGGCGTGGAGGAACTGGCACCCGAGGCGAAGGCGGCGCTGGACCGCGACTTCTCCGATCTGTACCGCGCGCACCTGCGCGACGTCTACAGCTACTCCTACTACCGCGTCGGCAACCACCACGACGCCGAGGACCTCACCGAGCAGACGTTCCTCCAGGCATACCGCCATTTCGCGCGCGCGCAGCGCGAGTCCAACGGGCGCCCGCTGCGCCCGTGGCTCATCCGCATCGCGCACAACCTCGCCGCCAACTACTACCGCGACCGCGCGCGCAAGCCACAGACCAACCTCGAGGACGCGGGCACGATCGGCGAGCTGCACACGACCGAGTCGCTTGTCGAGGGCCGCGAGGAGCTGCGCAAGGTGCTCGCCGGCGTCCAGCAGCTTCCCGACGACCGCCGGGAGGCGCTGATCATGCGCTTCGCGCTCGACATGGACAACCGCGAGATCGCCCGCGCGCTCGGCCGCTCCGACGGCGCGACCAAGGTGCTGATCCACCGCGCGATCCGCCAGCTCGAGGGCATCGTCGGCAAGGAGGCGGCGTGAGCAGCCGCGAGACGACCGCCGACTTCGAGGACCTGCTGCGCCGGGCGCTCGCACCCGTGGAGCCGCCCGAGGATCTCGCCCAGCGCGTCGAGGACCACCTCGTGCAGCTGACCGAGGCGGCGGCCGAGGAGCTCGAGTCCTGGGAGCTGGCCGCGATGCGCGACCCGCGCAACTGGGCGCGGCCCGCGGCGGCCGCGGCCGTAAGCGTCGGCGCGGGCACCGCGCTCGTGATCGTCCGCGCGCGCAGCCGCAGCCGCCGCCGGGCACAGGCGCGGGGCTTCGCCGACGCCGCGGAGCGCGCGTTGCGCGAGGTCGCCGGCGAGGCCGCCAAGATCGTTCGCGAGGGACGCCGCCGCTCCTGATCCGGGCGCGCGCGTCCGGCCCCGGCCCCGGCGGGGCGCGGGCGGGCCCCTGCTAGCTTCACGCGGCGCCATGGCCGAGACCTGCTACCGCCATCCCGGGCGCGAGACCGGCGTCTCCTGCTCCTCGTGCGGGCGGCCGATCTGCCCGGACTGCATGACGCCGACGCCGGTCGGCATGCGCTGCCCGGAGTGCGCCCGCGAGCGCACGCAGGTGCGGACGATCTCGACCCCGGGCGACGTGCCGGTGGTCACCTACGCGCTGATCGCGCTGAACGTGATCGCGTTCGTGGTCTCCACCGTGGCCGGTGGCGGGTTGGCGCGCGGCGTCGGCGGCAGCGTGATCACCCACGGCGCGCTCTACGGCCCGGCGATCGCCGACCTGCACGAGTACTACCGGCTGATCACCTCAGGCTTCCTGCACGCCGGGCTCCTGCACCTCGCCTTCAACATGTACTTCATCTTCGTGCTCGGCTCGATGCTCGAGCCGGCGCTGGGGCGCTGGCGCTTCGCGCTGCTCTACTTCACCTGCCTGCTGTGCGGCTCCTTCGGCGCGCTGCTCGTGCAGCCCGACGTGCCCACTGTCGGGGCATCCGGCGCCGCGTTCGGCCTGCTCGGCGCGGCGATCGTGATGGGTCGCTCGCGCGGCATCGACATCTGGCGCTCGGGCCTGGGCCCGACCCTGGTGCTCAACCTCGTGATCACGTTCGCGATCCCGGGCATCGCGATCGGCGGCCACGTCGGCGGCGTGATCGGCGGCTTCCTCGCCGGCGCCCTGGTGGACCGCGCGGCCGAGCGCGGGCACCAGGCCGTCGCGACGATCGGCTGCCTGGCGATCGGCGCGGCCGCCGCCGCCGCCTCGGTCGCCGTCGCGGGCGGCTCGGGCCTGATCCACGGGTCGGCGGTGTTCTAGCGGCCCGCGGGGCTGGTGAACGCGGCCCCGGAGTGGCTGGCCGGTGGCGGCTGTCGGCAGCGTTCTCGGCGCTCATCGCGGGCGTGGGTCGTGGCGAACGGCGGCAATGAAGGAGCCCGGTTCCGGCTGCCGCGTCGCGAGATTCGAGTTTGCAGCAATAGTCGCGGCAAAGAGCGCGTCTCGCGAAGGGCCCGTCCTCCGCGAGCGCTAAACGCCTCCTTCGTTGCCGCGGTTCGCGACGTCACGGGCAACCCGCAGCCGCTCGAGGGCGCGACGCGACGGCGCCTTGACAGGCGCCGCGCATCGGCGTACGGTGCGATTAGTCGAATGACCAAGACAGATGACTAACCGACAACCCGTGACGCCCGAGCCACCCGTTTCCTCGATCCCGCCGCCCGCGGGCCGCGATTCGGTCAAGACGGCGTTCCTCGACGCGGCGGAGCGACTGCTCGTCGAGGTCGGCTACGCGCAGATCAGCACCCGGCGCCTCGCCGACGAAGCCGGGGCCAACCACGGCCTCATCCACTACTACTTCGGCTCGATGGAGGAGCTGTTCGTGCAGGTGCTCGAGCGCTTCACCGAGCGCTTGCTGGACCGCCAGCGGGCGATGTATGCGCGTCCGGTGCCGTTCATCGAGAAGTGGCGGACGGCATGGCGTTACCACGAGGAGGATCTCGCCGCCGGGTACCCGAAGGTGTGGCTCGAGCTCCAGGCCCTTGCCTGGAACCTGCCGGAGTTGCGCGCCCGCGTGGCCCACGTGAACGCCGAGTGGCGCTCCGTGCTCACCGAGGCGTTCTCGGCGGCGCTCGGCGAGTACGGCGTCGACGAGGCGACGCTGCCCGCCGAGGTCGCGGTCGCGCTCACGATGACGTTCGAGCACGGCGCGCAGGTCGAGCGCCTTAGCGGCATCGACACCGGCCACGCGGCGATCGTCGCTTGGATCGACCGCTGGCTGGAAGAGCAGGAGTCGCGCCTCGCGGCGCGAGGGCGCGAGGGCGGCGAGGAGGCGGCATGAGCGGCACCGCGACGGCGATCGAGCGGCCGGCGGAGGCGCGGCGGCCCGGGGGCGCGCGCGAGCAGTCGCGCGCGGCGTACCCCGACGAGGAGGGCTTCATCGAGCGCGACGGGGTGCGGGTCTTCTGGGAGCGCTACGGGGACGGCGAGCCGACCGTGCTGCTGCTGCCGACCTGGACACTGGTCCACTCGCGCTGCTGGAAGGCGCAGATCCCCTACTTGGCGCGCCACTTCCGGGTCGTTACGTTCGACCCGCGCGGCAATGGGCGCTCCGACCGGCCGGCCGACCCGGCGCTCTACGACGAGCGCGAGTTCGCGCTCGACGCGCTGGACGTGATGGACGCGACCGGGACCGAGCGCGCGATCGCCGTCGGCTGGTCGCGCGGGGCCCAGCGTCTGCTGCTGCTCGCCGCCGAGCACCCGGAGCGGATCGACGGCGCCGTCTTCGTCGGCCCCTGGTTCCCCGCGAGCGCCCGGTCGCTGCGCTGGCGGGTGATGGCGCATCCGCGGCTGCGCCCGCTGTTCCTCCGCCGTCCGCCTGTCGCTCGCGGCTGGCTGAAGTTCAACGGCGCTCACTGGCTCAGCGACTACGACGACTTCGTCGAGTGGTTCGTCTCGCGGATCTACACGGAGCCTCATTCGACCAAGGAGATCGAGGACTCGGTCGGGTGGGGCCTCGAGACCGGCCCGGAGGAGCTTGTCGGGAGCGCGCTGGCGACCGGCGCCGCACCCGCCACCCGCCGCGACCAGCTCGCAATCGCCCGGCGGCTGCGCTGCCCGGTGCTCGTGGTCCACGGCACGAACGACTCGATCGACCCGCTGGCCGATGGCCGCGCGCTGGCGGAGGCGGCGGGCGGCGCGCTGCTGGAGATCGCCGGCGCGGGCCACGGCCCGCACGCACGCAAGCCGGTGCCGGTGAACCTCGGCATGCGCGACTTCATCGAGCGCACGGCGGGCGCCCCGCCTCGGGACCCCACGGTCAGCCGCTCCGACGGGCGGTCGCGCGCGCTGTTCGTCTCCTCGCCGATCGGCCTGGGCCATGCGCGCCGCGACGTGGCCATCGCGAAGGAGCTGCGCGCCCTGCGCCCGGAGCTGCGGGTCGAGTGGCTCGCGCAGGACCCGGTCACGCGAGTGCTCGCCGCGGAGGGCGAGGAGATCCACCCGGCCAGCGAGCACCTCGCGAGCGAGTCGCGCCACTTCGAGTCCGAGTCGGCCGAGCACGACCTGCACGCCTTCCAGGCCCATCGCCGGATGGACGAGGTCCTGATCGCCAACTTCATGCTGTTCCACGACGTCGTGCGCGACGGGCGCTACGACCTGTGGGTCGGCGACGAGGCCTGGGACCTCGACTACTACCTGCACGAGAACCCGGGCGAGAAGCGCGCGCCGTTCGCGTGGCTGACCGACTTCGTCGGCTGGGTGCCGATGCCCGACGGCGGGGCGCCGGAGGCCACGCTCACCACCGACTACAACGCCGAGATGGTGATGCACGTCGGCTCCCACCCCGAGGTGCGCGACCGCGCGCTCTTCGTCGGCAACCCGGACGACATCGTCCCGCGCTCGCTCGGCGAGGGCCTGCCGATGATCCGCGACTGGACCGAGCGCAACTTCGACTTCTGCGGCTACGTCACCGGCTTCGATCCCGCCGAGCTCGGCGATCGCCAGGCGCTGCGCTCCGAGCTCGGCTGGGGCGAGGACGAGCAGGTGTGCCTCGTCGCGGTCGGCGGTACGGGCGTCGGCGAGACGCTGCTGCGGCGAGTGATCGACTCCTTCCCGCTCGCGCGCGAGCGCGTCCCCGGCCTGCGCATGGTCGCGGTGGCCGGGCCGCGCATCGACCCGGTGACCCTGCCTCGTGCCGAGGGCCTCGAGATCCGCCCCTACGTGCATCGCCTCTACCGCGCGCTCGCCGCCTGCGACCTGGCGGTGGTCCAGGGCGGGCTGACGACTGCGATGGAGCTCACGGCCAACCGCCGCCCGTTCATCTTCGTACCGCTCCGCCACCACTTCGAGCAGAGCTTCCACGTCCGCCACCGGCTCGCGCGCTACGGCGCCGGCCGGTGCCTGGAGTTCGACGACGCCGCCCCGGAGGTCGTCGCGGCTGCGATCGCCGAGGAGATCGGGCGGGACGTGGACTACCGGGCGGTCGAGACCGACGGCGCGCGCCGGGCCGCCGCGCGCCTCGCGGACATGCTGTGAGGCCTCACAGCGCGACCGCCACCGCCTCCCCCGGCCCGGGCGGCACGAGCCCTGGGTGGAGCGCGTGGGCGAGGACCTCGAGGCCGTCGACCAGGCGCGGCCCCGGTCGGGAGAACCAGGCGGCCGCGTCGAGCGCCAGCACCTCGCCGGCGCCGACCGCCTCCAGCCGCTCGCGATGGGCCTCGGCCTCGGCGAGCGCGCGCTCCGCGCCGTAGCCGCACGGCATCGCGACGATCACGTCGGGCGAGGCCGCCGCGACCTCCTCCCAGGTGCGCTCCTCCGAGCGCTCGCCGGGCAGGCCGAGCACGTCCTCGCCGCCCGCGTAGTCGATCAGCTGCGGCGTCCAGTGGCCGGCGGCGAACACCGGATCCAGCCACTCGAGCGCCGCGACGCGCGGGCGCCGCTCCACGCCGGACGTGGCCTCGCGGACGGCGTCGACGCGGGCGGCCAGCTCCGCGACCAGCCCCGCGCCCGCCTCGCCCGCGTCGGCCGCGGCGGCGAGTCGGCCGATGTCGGCGAGCACCTCGCCGAGCGTCGAGGGGTCGAGCGTCAGCACTGCGGGCGCCGGGTCGATCTCGCCCGCGATCGAGCGGACGTCGTCGGCGGAGACCGCGCAGACCTCGCACAGCTCCTGGGTCACGACCAGCTCGGGGCGGAGGTCGAGCAGCAGGTCGGCGTCGAGCGCGTAGATCGCCTCGCCGGCGCGCGTGCGCTCCTTGACCGCCGCGTCGATCTCGCGCGAGGAGAGCCCGGGCGGCAGCTCGTCGCGCGTGACGTGCGGAAGCTCGCGCGCCGCCGCCGGGTGGTCGCACTCGTGCGTGACGGCGATAAGCTCGCCGCCGAGGCCGAGCGCGAAGAGCGTCTCGGTCGCGGAGGGGACGAGGCTGACGATGCGCACGCCGCGGACGATATGGCAGAGCTCCTGAGCGACGAGGAGATCGCCGAGCGCCTGCGCGGCAGCGCCTGGCGGCGCGAGGGCGAGGAGATCGTGCGAGAGTGGAAGCTCGCCGACTTCGCCGCGGCGATGGCGTTCGCCAACCGCGTCGCCGAGGTCGCGGAGGCGGCGAACCACCACCCGGACATCCTCGTTCACGGCTGGAACAAGGTGCGCCTCTCCCTGACCAACCACTCCGCCGGCGGCCTCACCGCCACCGACTTCGAGGTGGCCGGGCGCATCGACGGGCTCGCCGCGTGAGACCGGGCAGGTCGCTGTCGATCGCCGTGGCGGCCGCGGCGGCGATCGCCGCGAGCACGGCGCCCGCGGCGGCGGCGAGCGCGAGGACGGTCCGCGTGTTCGCGGTGGGTCCGAAGTTCTCCCTGGACTGGGTCGTCAGCCGCGCGACCTACCGCGACAAGCTCTTCGCGCTGGCCGACCGCACGCTGCGGGTCGCGCCCGCCCCCGCGATCCAGGACGGCGCCGACGACGTCGCGAGCCACCTGCTCGGGCCCTCGGACCCGCGCCGGCCGGTCCAGACCGCGCGCGACCTCGTCGTGCTCCCGGAGGACATCGGCCTGCCCGCCGCGTTCACCGGAAGCCGCGGCGCCGGGGCGCGCGCGGCGACCGGCCTGGTGTCGAGCGTCGGCTCGCTGCTGGGCACCTACTCCGGCCAGGCCGCCTACTACTCCGAGCGCTTCCCCGTTCTGAAGCAGCGTCCCGTCCGCGGCCTGGCGGTAGCGTTGACAGACACCTTCGGGCGCGTCGCGGTGGAGACGTTCGCCGAGCTCGCGCGCCGCTACCGGGTCTACCTCGAGGCGGGCGTCGACATGGCGCGCGACTGGCGCATCGTCTGCGCCGACCGCGCGACCTTCCGCCCCCCGCCCGGCGCCGAGCGCTGCGACGAGCAGGACCCGGCGAAGGTCGCCAGGCTGCGCGACCCCGACGAGCCGGCCCGCGACTACGCCTACGAGGCGACGACGCCGGAGCCCGTGAACATGGCGCTCGTCTTCGACCCGGACGGGCGGCTGGTATCGCGCCAGGTCAAGAGCTACCTGACGCCGATCGAGCTGCCGTCCGGCCTCGACCTGGTGCCGGGCGCGGTCTCGGGGCTGCGCGCCGTGCGCACACCGGTCGGGACGCTCGGCTTCGTGACCAGCAAGGACGCGTGGATGCCCGACGTCACGCAGAAGCTCGACCAGCAGCACGTGGACCTGCTCGTGCAGCCCGAGTTCTTCGTCGGCGACACCGTCTCGACGACCGGCCCGTGGGCGCCGGACACGCTCAAGGCGGCCGGCTACTCCGACGTCCTGCGCCATCCCTCCTTCGGCGCGATGGCGCTGCCCGAGCTGACCGGCAACCTCTACGACTTCCCGGCCGACGCGCAGTCGCACATCGCGATCAAGCCGCGCGGGCCGGACGGCGGGCCGGCCGGCTTCCTGGTCGGGCAGGACCCTGTGCCCGGCCTTGCGACGGTCTCGCGCTGGCTCGCGCCCGACCCGGCTCGCCCGGGCGAGCCGATGGCCGAGCGCCGGCGCAGACTGGGCCTCGCCGGGCAGGCCGCCGGGCCCTCCTCGACCGTGACCTGCGTGAGCCCGCGCGTCGCCGGCCCGTGCCGCGGCGGCCAGGTGGAGGACGTCGTCTGGCGCGACGTGGAGGTCGCGCGCTCGCCGCGCCACCGCACGCGCCCGCGCCGCAAGCTCGGCTCCACGCCGTTCTCCGTCAACCGCCCGATCTCCCCGTCGCCCTACCCGCAGCGCAACGTCTCGCTGGCCGCGCGCGGCCGGCAGGCCTGGGCGGTCTTCGAGGAGCGCCGCCGCGGGCGCGATCAGGTCTACATCGCGCGCTCGGGCGACGCCGGGCGCCACTGGGGCGGGCGCGTGCACCCGACCGGGCGGCGGCGCGGGCGCGTGACCGAGTGGTGGCCGAGCGTCGCCGCCGCGTCCGGCGGCCGGGTGTGGGTCGCGTGGCAGGACGGCAGCAGCGGGACCATGCGCGTCTACCTCGCCGCCTCGCGCGACGGCGGGCGAACGTTCGGCGCGCCGATCGCCGTGGGGCGCCGCGCGCCGCGCGGCGTGCGCCAGTGGAAGCCGCAGGTCGTTGCGCTCGCCGGCGACGCGCTCGTCGCGTGGATCGACGAGCGCGGCCGCTCGGCCGGGGACGGCCTGCCGCAGGCCCAGGTCCGCGTGGCGCGCGTGCACGGGCGCCGGGTGCTCTTCGACCGCCGCCTGGACGGGGCCAAGCCGGTCGAGAACGCGGCCGAGCTCGCGAACGCGTGGGCCCCCTCGCTCGCCGTGCGCGGACGCTCGGTGCTCGCGAGCTGGGTGGACTTCCACACCTACGACTGGCGCGTCTACTCGCGCGCCTCGCGCGACGCCGGGCGAACGTGGGGGCGCACCGTGCAGGTCAGCCGCGCGCCGACCGAGCCGGGAGCGAGCGCGCCCGCGGAGTCGATCGACGACACCCCGCGCGCGGCGCTCACCGACCGCGGCCCGCTCGTCGCCTGGACGGACTTCCGCAAGGTCTCGGGCACGGCGAGCACGCCCTCGCGCCTCTACGACATCGACATCGCCGCGCCCGGCGGGCCGGTCCGCCAGGTGGACCCGCACGGCGCCCGCCAGATCGACACGTTCTCGCCGGCGATCGTGCCGCAGCCGCGCGGCGCCGCGCTCGTCGCGTGGCAGGACCACGCGCGCGGCACCGCCGACGTGCTCGTCGCCCGCGTTCGCGCGGGCCGGGGCGGCGGGCGCGCGCTGGGTGTCGAGGACGGCGGCGCCCGCCCGGGATGGAACGCGTGGCGCCCCGCGCTCGCGCTCGCCGGCCGTGACGTGATCGCGGCGTGGGAGGACGAGCGCGACGGGCCGGCGCAGGTTTTCGCGGCCGCCGCCTCCTCGGCGATCCGCTGAGCCCCAGCCCGCCAGGGCCGCTGCTACCGTTCGCGCCGACGGCCTGGATGAGCGACGACGTCCCACCACGAAGTAGCGCTCGCGCCGCAGGCGAGCGCGCGGCCGCCGGCCCGTGACCGCCGTCCTGCTGCTCGGCGTGGTCGCGCTGATCGCGCTCAACGCGTTCTTCGTGGCCGCCGAGTTCGCGCTCGTCCGCGCGCGCCGCAGCCGCCTGGAGCAACTCGCCAGGGAGGACGCGCCGGGGGCGCAGGAGGCCCTCTCGGAGCTCGACGACATCTCCGAGTACCTGGCGTCCGCACAGCTCGGGATCACGCTCGCCTCGATCGGGATCGGCTTCCTGGGCGAGCCGGCGATCGCCTCGATCTTCGAGCCGCTGTTCGGCGGGATCTCACACGGCACCGCGGTCGCGATCAGCATCGCGATCGCCTACCTGATCACGACCGCCCTGCACATCACGCTCGGGGAGCAGGTGCCGAAGATCCTCGCGATCACGCGCGCGGAGCGCACGGCCCGCCGCGTGTCGCGCCCCCTGCGCGTCTTCTCGCTCACCTTCCGGCCGTTCATCCGCCTGCTCGACGCGGCCTCGAACGCGATCCTGCGCCTGTTCGGCGTCCGCGCGGCCGACGTCGCCGAGCAGGGCGGCACCTCCGAGGATCTCAAGCTGCTGATCGTGGAGTCCGCGGAGGGCGGGCGCCTGGACCGCGGCGAGGCCGGGATGCTCTCGGGCGTCTTCCACCTGCACGAGCAGGAGGCGCGGCAGGTGATGACGCCGATCCCCGCGGTGGTCTCGGTCGACGTCTCCGACAGCGTGGAGGACGCGCTGCGCCGCTGCGTATCCAGCGGCCACAGCCGGCTGGTGGTGACCGAGGACGGGAACCCGGACCGCATCCGCGGTTTCGTCCACGCGAACTCGCTCGCCGACCTGCTGCTCAGGGAGGGACCGCAGGCGTCGATCGAGCCGGCGGTGCGCGACGCGACGATCGTCCCCGAGACCAAGCCGCTCGACGACCTGCTAGCCGACCTGCAGCGCAGCCGCACCTCGCTGGCGGTTGTCGTCGACGAGTACGGGCGGACCGCGGGCATCGTGTCGGTCGAGGACATCGTCGAGGAGGTGGTCGGCGAGATCGACGACGAGACCGATCCCGCCGGCGGCGCGGTCCGGCGCCTGGCCAACGGCGACTGGTACGTCCGCGGCGAGGTAGCCGTCTCGGACCTCGAGGACCACGGCCTGGAGCTCCCGTCGGACAGCGACGCCTACAACTCGGTCGGCGGCCTCGTCTTCTCAGAGTTGGGGCGACTGCCCAGGCGGGGGGACACCGTCAGCGCGGACGGCTACTCGATCCGTGTGGAGTCGGTTCGCGATAACCGCATCGAGGCGGTGCGGATCCGCGAGCGGCGCGGCGGCGGCGACTGATCCGCGCGAGCGCGGCTCGGCTCCGGGCCGCGACGCGGCCCGCCCTGTCGGGCCGCGGTCCCGTATGGCGGATGCGGTGGACCGCCGCGGAACCGCTCAAGTTGCGATTGACGCAAGGCGCAGGAAAGCGCTAGCGTTGCTCTCCTCGCAGCCGTTCGGAGCACTGGAATGGCCCGGCGGTTGAGGAGGAGAGATGGTGGATCGGGGCGGGTCCACCACTGAAGAGCCGAAGCCGGCCCCCGAGAGGGCCGGCTTCGTGCTTCTGGGAGGAGGTGCTGCTGTGAGGTACGTCGCATGGGCAGTATCGGATCGCAACCTCAAGCGGCTTTAAAGGCGTCGTGATGTTTGCGTTGGGCGGATCGCGGACCGCCGGGCGACGCCGTGGCGCCCGTCGCGTCAGCCGTACTGGTGGAAGCCGCGGCCCGCCTTGCGGCCCAGCGCGCCCGCATCCACGAGCGCGCGCAGGCGCCGTGGGACCGACGCGCCGATCGTCTCGCCGATCGCCAGCGCGACGTCGAGCCCGACGAAGTCGAGCAGCGCGAGCGGCCCCAGCGGGTGGTTGGCGCCGAGGCGCATGCAGCGGTCGACCTCCTCGGCGCCGATCCCGGTCTCCTCCATCAACTCGACCGCGGAGAACAGGAACGGGAAGAGCAGCCGGTTCACGACGAAGCCGGGAACGTCCGGCACCTCGACCGCGGTCTTGCCGAGCGCGGCGCAGAGCTCGCGCGACCGCGTCCGCGTGTCGTCGCCGGCCGCTCCCGGGAACGCGAGCTCGACTAGCTCCATCTTCACGACGGGGTTGAAGACGTGCAGCGCGACGAAGCGGTCCGGGCGCCCGCTGGCGGCGGCCAGGCGCTCGACCGAGAGTGAGGAGGTCGTGGTGGCCAGCAGCGCGTCGGCCCCGAGGCGGTCGTGGAGGCCGGCGAGCAGCGCCGCCTTGGCGTCGTGGTCCTCGACGATCGACTCGACCACGATCGTGCGGTCCGCGAGCGCGTCCAGGTCGGTGCTGACGGCGACCACGCCGGCCTCCGAACCGTGCACCATCCGGCCCCGGATGCGCTCGAGCGTCTCGCGCGCCCGCTCGGCCGAGAGCGCCGAGCGGGCCCAGAGGACGACGTCCCCGTGCGCGGCGGCCGACGCCGCCAGCCCGCACGCGATCGCCCCGGATCCCGCGACTCCAAAACGCTCCCGCACGCGCCGCCCTCCCTTGGTTGACTCGCCAGTCAACGGGTACAGTACGTCAGCGGGGGCGTCGCCAAGCGGGCGCGTCGCCGAAAGCAGCCGCCGAGCGAACACCGGAGGGTCACCACCCATGAGGAACGGGAACGGCCGCGAGGTCGTCATCGTCGAGGCCGTGCGCACGCCGATCGGGCGCGGTCACAAGGAGAAGGGCTACTACCGCGACGTCCACCCCAACGAGCTGCTCGGGAAGACGATGACAGAGGTCATCGACCGAGCGGGCATCGACGCCGGCGAGGTCGAGGACGTGATCACCGGCTGCGTGCAGCAGTTCGGCGAGCAGGGGCTCAACATCGGTCGCAACGCCTGGCTGCAGGCGGGGCTGCCGATCGAGACGCCCGCCACGACGATCGACCGCCAGTGCGGGTCCGCCCAGCAGGCCGTGAACTTCGGCGCCGCGCAGGTCGCCTCCGGCGTCCACGACGCCGTGATCGGCTGCGGCGTGGAGCACATGGGCCACATCTCGTTCGCGGACGCGATGAAGACCCAGGAGGAGTACGGGATGGCGTTCACGCCCGAGCTCCTCGATCGCTACAACATCGTCGGCCAGGGCCTCGGCGCGGAGATGATCGCCGACCAGTGGGAGATCCCGCGCTCCGAGCTCGACGAGCTGGCGGTCCGCTCGCACCGCCTCGCCCACCAGGCGACCGAGGAGGGCCGCTTCGAGCGCGAGATGGTCCCGGTCCAGGTCAACGGCGACACCTACGTGACCGACCAGGGGATCCGGCCGGACACGAACCTGGAGACGCTCTCGCAGCTCAAGCCGGCGTTCAAGCCGGGCGGCAAGATCACCGCGGCGAACTCGTCGCAGGTCTCCGACGGCGCGGCCGCCGTGTTGCTGATGGACGCGGACACCGCGAAGGCGCACGGCCTGAAGGCGCGGGCGCGGATCGTCGACCAGACGACGGTCGGCTGCGATCCCGTGAAGATGCTCGAGGGCCCGATCCCGGCGACGCGCAAGCTGCTGCAGCGCAACGGGATGTCGATCGGCGACATCGACCTGTTCGAGATCAACGAGGCGTTCGCGCCGGTCGTCGCGGCCTGGCAGCGCGAGCTCAACCCGGACATGGATCGCGTGAACGTGAACGGCGGCGCGATGGCGCTCGGGCACCCGCTCGGCTCCACCGGCGCGCGCCTGATCACCACGCTGCTGCACGAGCTCGAGCGCTCCGACAAGCAGGTCGGCCTCGTCGCGATGTGCTGCGGCGGCGGGCTCGGCACCGGCACGATCATCGAGCGGGTCTGAGCCGGCGCGGGCGGGCCGGCGCTCTCAGCGGAGCGCCGCCCGCTCGACGACCGCCGAGGCGCCGGCGCACCCGCGCAGGCGCCATGGCCGCACGTCGCGGTCGACCCGGACCACCTCGCCGTCCGGGCCGAGCCACAGCAAATCGAGCGCGAAGCGCATCCCGAGCGTATGGACCGAGCGGGTGCGCGGCAGCAGCAGGGCAGCGCGTGGCGGGATCGTCCGCAGGCCGGCCAGGCCGAGCAGGCGCGCGACCGGCGAGCCGGCGACGCGCACGTCGAGGCCCGGGGCCGCGGGCAGGGTGACGCGGGGAAGGCGGGCCAGGCGTGGCGGCACTCTCGTCAGAGGGCGTGAGGCGCGCCGGCTCGCCCCCGGGCGGCGCTCAACTGCGTCCGGGAAGGGGGGTCTCGACCGCTCAATCGGGTCCGCCGGATCCATACTCCTGGGTTGGGGGCACATACGACCCCCTGGGCAGGAGTGTGGCGTCCCGTGGCGCCCGGATCGGCCCGTCCGCCCGGCCGGGGCTCCGCCCCTCAGCCCTCCCAGCGGAAGCCGGTCCGCGCCGGAGTGGGCGGGAGCGGGCTGGACGGCAGGCCGGGCGGCGGGTCCGGGTCGTTGTAGCCGCCGGGCGCGATGTCGTTCGGCGTGTCGGGGTGGAACAGCGACGCGAGGTACTGGGCCTGGCCGCGGCCGACCCCGAGCTCGAACTGGCCGCCGCCGTAGGCGCGGATGCCGTGCTCGGCGCAGTAGTCGTAGCCGGCGCACAGCGAGCGCAGCGGCCCGAAGCGCGAGGGCTTGATGTTGACCATCTTCGGCGGGAACGGGAGCGCCTCGATGTCCTCGATCGAGTGGATCGGGGCGTCCCAGGTGATGCGGTCGCGATGGGGACGGAGCACGGCGTCGACCTCGGGGTCCTCGATGCCCGGGTCCTCGATCCAGGCGTCCGGGAACGCCTCGGCCACGGCGCGGTAGAGCTCCGGCCCGGCGGTCTGGTCGACGACCGTGCCCTTGTAGAACGCCTTGAAGTCGACCGAGTCCACCGCACCCGTGGCGACCAGCTCGGCGATCAGGTGCTCGTCCCAGTCGGCGGTCGGGTCGAGCTTGAAGCGCAGTGAGGGATAGGGGTCGAGCCGCTTGCGCAGCGGCTCCATGCTCGCGGGCTCGCCGAGCCGCAGCGAGACGACGAAGGTGACGGGGGCGGGGTCGCGGCCGAGCACCTCGTGCAGCGGCCTGCCGGCCTGGCGAAGCGCGAGGTCGAGCGCGGCGGAGTGGAACGCCCAGCGGCGGTACAGGCGCGAGACCTCGCCGCGCTCCGGCTCCCTGGTCGGGAAGAGGTCGAGCTCCTCGGTGAGCGTGCAGAGCTCGCCGAGCGTGCGCGGCCCGGTGAGGTCGTGGACCGGCCCCGCGGCCTGGAGCGCGTCGTGGTCCACGCCGTCGTAGACGACGTCCTCGCCGATCCCCTCCTCGCCGGCGCCGTGCATGCGGATCAGCGTCGTCTGGCGCTCGAACCCGGTGGAGACCTCGCGCGCGAGGCCCTCGAGCTCGTAGCGCTCGACCTCGATCGGGAGGCCGGCGAGCAGGTCGTAGGTGGCCATGCGCAGGGACCCTAGCGAGCCGCGCGCGAGCTGCCCGTGGCCACCGCGTCGCGGGCGAAGCGCTCGAGCTCCGGGATCGCGGCCGGGTCGATCGCGTGCGGGACCGGCGACTCGCGGTAGGAGACCGGAAGGCCCGCCGCGGCGAGGCGGTCGCGGGCATCGCGGCCGAACCGGACGCCGATCACCGGATCGAGGGCGCCGTGGGCGATCGCCACCGGGACGTCGCGGTGCCCGCCGAGATCGAGCTCGAAGCCCTCGACCTCCGGCAGGAAGCCGCTGAGCGCGATCACCCCGGCGGGCGACGGGCGCCCGGCGCCGAGGCTCAGCGCGTAGGACATCACGGTCCCCTGCGAGAAGCCGCCGACGACCGTGCGCGCGGCGGGCACGCCGATCGCCCCGGGGAGGGCGTCGAACCAGCCGCACAGCGTCGCGTAGGTGGGGCGGAACGTCGCCGGGTCGGGGTATCCGACGCGGCGCACGGCGTACCAGTGGCGCCCGCCTGGCGGGAGGCGCAGCGGCCCGCCGGCCGTCACGCCCGTCAGCCTTCGCTCCGGGTCGAGAGCCTCGAGCAGCGGCACGAGGTCGTGCTCGTCGGCGCCGCGGCCGTGCAGCAGCACCAGCGCGCCCTCGGGCTCCCCGGCTGCGGGCCGCAGGACGTGGACCAGGTCGTCGATCGAGCCCGGCAAGCTCAGAACGGCGTGTCGCTCTCGCCGCCCGCCGCCGGCTCGTCGCCCGCGTCGCCGGGGCGGGCCTCCAGCCGCGCGACGAGCTCCTCGAGGCGCAGCTCCTCCAGCCCCTTGGACACCGCCTCGAGCTCCGACGCGCAGAACTCGACCAGCGCGCGGCCCTCGCGGACGAGCTCGAGCGTCTCGCGCAGGCCGGCGTCGCCGGAGTCCAGGCGCGCGATGATCTCCTCGATCCGCGCGCTCGCGGCCTCGTAGGTGAGATCGGCGGGCAGCGCCGCGCGCTCGGCAGGCTCGTCAGCCATCGGCCTCCACGCGCACGTCGACGCGCCCGTCGTGGAAGCGGACTCCGAAGCGGCCGGCCGCGCGGGCGGCCTCGGCGCCCGTCAGCGGCAGGCCGTCCGGGCCCTCGACGCGGGTGTAGCCGCGCTCGAGCGTCCGCTGCGGATCGTGGGCCCCCAGCAGCTGGGCGAGGCGCTCCAGATCGCGAGTGCGCCCCCCGACGGCGCCCCCGGCGGCGGTCCTCAGACGGCCGGCGACCGCCGGCGTCCCGGCCCGCTCGCGATCGCACAGCAGCGCGGCGGCGGCGGCCTTGCGCCGCTGGACGACCGCCCACGTTCTCGCTCCGGCCCGCTCCTCCTCGCTGCGGCGGCGCGCCGCGGCGCGGATCTCGCGCAGCGACTGGTGCAGGCCCGCGCGTTCGCGGGCGAGGTGGCGCGCGGGCGCGCGCGAGAGGGCGGCCAGGTGGCGCGCCCGCCCGACGACGGCGTCGCGCCCGGCGCGGCGCAGCGTCCCCGACTGCGTGCGCAGGCCGGCGCGCGCGCCCGCGACGTCGACGCCGATCGCGGCCTCCGCCGCGTGCGTCGGAGTGGAGCAACTGACCGCCGCCACGTCGTCGATCAGCATGCGATCCGTGTGGTGTCCGACCGAGGCGATCACGGGAACGCGCAGCAGCGCGACCGTGCGGCACAGCGTCTCGTCGCAGAAGCAGAACAGGTCCGCGAGCGAGCCGCCGCCGCGCGCGACGATCACGGTCTCGACCTCCTCGATCGCGGCGAGGTCCTGCAGCGCGGAGGTGATCGCCGGCGCCGCGCGGCGGTCCTGCACGGGCGCGTACCCCCACACGAGACGCCCCGCCCAGCCGCGGCGCCGCAGGCCGGCGAGCACGTCGTCGCGCGCCTTGCCGCCCTCGCCGGTGACCACTCCGATCGTCCGCGGGAGGAGCGGCCGCGCGAGGCGCTTCTGCGGCTCGAAGAGGCCCTCGGCGTCGAGCGCGCGCCGCAGCCGCGCGAGCTCGGCCAGCAGGTCCCCCTCGCCGGCGAGACGCAGCGCGGTCGCGTGGAAGGAGAAGGCGGGGGAGGCGGTCCGGGAGCCCGTGTAGTAGTCGGGCCCGCCCGCGACCACGACGTGGCTGCCGTCGGCGATCGCCCCTTCGGGCAGGCCGAGGCGCTCGAAGTCCTCGCGCCACATCCCGCAGGGGATCGCTCCGTCGCCGTCGCGCAGCTCGAAGTAGATGCGCTTCGCGCTTGCCCGCAGGCCGAACACCTCGCCGTGGATCTGCACGCGCGTGAAGGCGCGCACGCGCTCGCGCAGCCGCGCGGCGTAGAGCCCGACCGGGAACGGCCCGCGCAGTGAGCTGCCCGGGATCCCCTCGGGCCGCTCGCCCGCGCTAGCCGACACCGGCCCCGGCCGGCGACAGCGCCGCGAGCGCGCGCACGACCGCCTCGCGCTCGCCGCTCGGCACGGCGACCAGCGTCGTCGCGCCGGCCGCCTCGTAGGCAGCCACGCGATCGGCGAGCAGGTCCGGCGTGGTGGCGATCGTGCCGGCGTCGATCAGCTCGTCGCTGAGCGCCGCTGCGGCGCCGGCGCGGTCGCCGGCGAGGAACGCGTCCTGGCACTCGCGCGCCGAGTCGCCGAACCCGTAGCGGTCGGCGAGCTCGACGTAGAAGTTCTTCTGCTTCGCGCCCATCGCGCCGAGGTAGAACGTGATCCAGGGGCGCACCGCGTCGCGGGCGGCCTCGACCGTGTCGGCGATCGCGAGCGGCACGACGGGCGCGATGTCGATCGAGCCGGGCTCGCGGCCGGCGCGCGCCGCGCCCGCGCGCAGCGGGTCGAGCAGCACGTCCGGCTGGGACACGTTGAACAGGAACGGCAGCCAGCCGTCCGCGATCTCCCCGGTCTGCTCGACGGCCTTCGGGCCGATCGCGCCGAGGTAGATCGGGATGCGCTCCTGCACCGGGCTCGCGAGCAGCCGCAGCGGCTTGCCCAGCCCGAGGCCCTCGCCGGGCGGCAGCGGCAGCGTCCAGCTCTCGCCGGCGTGCTCGAGCTTCTCGCGGGCCAGCGCCCTGCGCACGATCTCGACGTACTCGCGCGTGCGCCCGAGGCCCTTCGTGAACGGGACGCCGTACCAGCCCTCGGACACCTGTGGGCCGGAGAGCCCGAGGCCTAGCCGGAAGCGCCCCTGCGAGAGCACGTCCAGCGTCGCCGCCGCCATCGCGGTCGCCGCGGGCTGGCGCGCGGGGATCTGCATCAGCCCGGACCCGAGCGCGATCCGCTCGGTCTTGCCGGCGAGCAGGCCCAGCACCGAGACGGCGTCCTGGCCCCACGCCTCGGAGATCCACACGGAGTCGAGCCCCAGCTCGTCGCCGAGCACCGCGAGGTCGACCTGCTCCTGCGGTGAGTACCAGGGCCAGTAGGCGAGGAAGAGGCCGATCCGCATCGCCGGCGAGCGTAGCCGATCGCGCGGGTCCGCCCGCGACGGCCGCCTTCCGCCCTCCTACGCGCCGATCGCCCGCACCAGCTCGACGATCTCCGGCGAGGCCTTCGCCGGCGACCCGCTGTCGAACGGCGGATCGGGGTCGTACTCGATGCCGAGCTGGATCGCCTGCGCGACCTCCGGGCCGGCGATGCGCGCGGCCAGCGCGAGCGCCATGTCGATCCCGGCGGAGACTCCCGCCGCGGTGACCACATCGCCGTCGAAGACGACACGCTCGCGCACCGGCTCGGCGCCGTGGCCGGCGAGGCGCGCGAGCGATGCCCAGTGGGTCGTGGCGCGGCGGCCGTCGAGGATCCCGGCCGCGCCGAGCGCGAGCGCGCCCGTGCACACCGACGCCGTCCAGGTCGCGGTCTCGTGCGCGGCGCGAAGCCACGACCGCGTCGCCGGGTCCTCCGCCGCGTGCAGCGGCGCCGGGCCTCCGGGTACGACGACCACCTCGGGCGCGGGTAGCGCCGCGATCGCGCGATCCGCCGAGACGGTCAACCGGCCGGTGTCGGCAGTCACCGGCCCGGCCTGCGCGGCGACGAACGACAACTCCGCGCCCGGCAGGCGCGCCAGCACCTCGTAGGGCCCCATCGCGTCGAGCGCGGTGAAGCCCGGGTACAGCAGGATCGCGATCTCCATGCGGGCTCCTCGGGGGTGGGCGGCGAGCCTAGCGGGCCTGCGGGCCTGCGGGCCTGTGGGCCTGCGGGCCTGCGGGCTTGCCGGGGGCGCGTGCGGCCAGGGTTCTGCCCGCCCGCGCGGGTTCTGCTCGGGCGTCCGGGTTGCGCTCGGGCGTTATTGGCGGCCCGTCGCGTCGTGAACTGCGGCAACGAAGGAGGATTTCGCGGTAGGCGGGGGGCGCTGCGCGACACGGCCGCGGGAGGGCGGCACCGGGTCCATGCTCCTGGATAAGGGGGTAGATACGACCCCCAGGGCAGGAGGGTGGAATCGCGGGGCCGCCAGCGGGGCGCCCGGCGGGCGGGCGCTCGCTACCGCGGGCGCCGCGCTCCGACGAACTGCGTGAGCCCGGCGATCCGCCGGCGGACGTCCACCATGCCGCGCGAGTGCAGCGCCTCGACGATCTCGTCGGGCTCGAACATCCGCATGCCGCTGCGTGAGCCGAGCAGCCCGTCGATCGTCCGCGCGGGCGCCGAGCGCGTGCGGCAGGAGGTGAGGATCGCCAGTCGCCCGCCGGGCGTGAGGACCCGCACCATGTGGTCGATCGCCACGAACGGGTGCGCGAACAGGTGCAGCGCCGCGAAGCAGCAGACCGCGTCGAAGCTCGCCGAGCGGAACGGGAGCCGCACGGCGTCGCCGCGCACGTAGGCGACCGCCGGGCGCTCGCCGGGCCGGGTGTCGCGGACCGCCCGCTCGAGCATCGTCGGCGAGGCGTCGATGCCGACCGCGAGTCCCGTCTCCCCGACCGCGTCGCCGAAGCGGCGCGTGAAGTTGCCGGGGCCGCACGCCACGTCGAGGACACCGTCCCCCGGGGCGAGCGAGAGGAGCAGCCGCGCGATCCGGTACTCGTCGGCCATCCCGGGACCGAGGGCCCCCTTCGCCAGCCGGCCGAGCGCCGGTCGCCACCAGCGCTCGTAGATCCGCGGGACGGCGCCGCTCAGCATCAGATCCTGGGCGGCGCCCGTCGACGCCGGTCCCAGGCCGCCCAGCAGGTCCAGGTAGCCGCGTGAGGTGTCGAGGGCGGCTGGGCGCTCGTCGGGCTCGATCAGCGGCAGCACGCGGTCGAGCACGCCCCGCAGGGTAGCGGTGCCGCTCGCTCTCCTCCGTCCAGGCCGGGCCTGGACCAACGTCCAGCCGCGAGCGGGCGGCGCGCGGGGGCGCCGGTAGCCTGCCTGGCGTGAGGCCCTCGACCCAAGCGGCGCCACGCGAGCCGGCGGGCGCCACGGCCGCCGGGCTCGACTACGCGGCCGTCACCCCGGCGCGCAACGAGCGCGACAACCTGCCGCGGCTGGCCGCCGCGCTGGTCGCCCAGCAGCGACGCCCGCGCGAGTGGGTCGTCGTCGACGACGGCTCCGACGACGGCGGCCGGGAGGCGATCGAGGCGCTCGCCGCCGAGCATGACTGGATCCGGGTCGTGGACTTCGAGGCGGCCGGCGGCGGAGCGCTCGCCGACGGCCGCCGCGAGGGACGCGACCTCGAGGCCTTTCGCACCGGCGTGCGTGCGCTGCGCGGCGAGCCGGAGGTCGTGGTCAAGGTGGACGCCGACGTGTCGTTCGAGCCCGACTACTTCGCGCTCCTGCTCGAGCGCTTCGCCGCGGAGCCCGACCTCGGGATCGCCAGCGGCGCGTGCTGGGAGCTCCAGGACGGCCGCTGGGTGCGCCGCCGCGTGATGGCCGACCACCCGCGCGGGGCGACCCGCGCCTACCGGCGCGAGTGCCTGCCGGAGTTGATGGCGCTCGAGCCGCGCATGGGCTGGGACGGAGTCGACGAGATCGCGGTCTCGGTGCGCGGCTACCGCTCGCGCACGTTCACCGAGATCCCCTTCCGCCACCACCGCGCGGAGGGCGGCCGCGAGCGCGGGCGCTTCCAGGCGCGCGCGGCCCAGGGCCGCGGCTCGTGGTACATGGGCTACCGGCCCGGCTACGTGCTGCTGCGCACCGCCTACCAGCTCCGCACCGGGCCCTCGGCGCTCGGCATCGCCTGGGGGTATGCCGCGTCCGCGCTGCGGGGAGAGAGCCGCTGCCCCGACCCGGAGATCCGCCGCCGCGTGCGCGAGCGCCAGCGCCTGCGCTCCGCGCTGCGCCGCGGCGCCCCGCCGTGAGCCGGCGGCTGCGCCCATGAGCAACGTCGTCACGCGCCTGGCCGACTGGCGCGACCCGGACTCGTTCTCCAACCGCATGCGCGCGCGGCGTTTCGAGCTGTTCGAGCGCCTCGCCGCGCCGCTGCCGCGCCCGCTGCGGATCCTCGACGTCGGGGGTACCGACGACATGTGGGAGCGCGTCGGGTGGGCGGGCCGCGACGACGTCCGGATCACGATGCTGAACCTCGTGCCGGGCGAGTCGAGCCACCCGAACATCGAGCCGGTCGCGGGCGACGCGACCGACCTCGCGCAGATCGGCGACGGGGACTTCGACATCGCGTTCAGCAACTCGGTGATCGAGCACCTGTTCACCGTGGAGGCACAAGCGGCGATGGCCCGCGAGGTGCGCCGCGTCGGGCGCGCGCTCTGGCTCCAGACCCCGAACTACTGGTTCCCCGTCGAGCCGCACTTCCACTTCGTCGGCTGGCAGTGGCTGCCCGAGAGCGCGCGGGTGGAGATCCTGCGGCGTCGCGACTGCGGATGGCGCGGCCGCACGCCGGATCCCGCGCAGGCGCGCGAGCTCGTGCGCGAGGTCCGGCTGATGCGCCGGTCCGAGCTGGAGCGGCTCTTCCCGGGCGCGACGATCGCGCCGGAGCGCTTCCTGGGCGCCGTCAAGTCATGGATCGTTCACGACGGCTTCCCGTCGCCGGCGGGCTGATCGCCGCCGCGGCGGGCGCGGCGGGCGCGCTCTACGGCGGCCCGGCACTTGCCCGCGCGCACGCGATCGCGGCGCTGCGCGAGCATTGCGCGGCGCGCGGGGCGCTCGCGCTCACCTACGACGACGGGCCCGGGGACCGTCTCACCGGGCGGGTGCTGGACCTGCTGGCGCAGCGCGGCGCGGTTGCGACGTTCTTCGCGCTCGGCGCGCGCGCGGCGGCCGGGCCGGAGCTGCTGGACCGCGTCGTCGCCGAGGGCCACGAGCTGGGCTGCCACTCGCACGATCACCTCGACGCGTGGCGCGTCGCGCCCTGGCGCGCGGCGGCCGACCTCGAGCGCGGATACGCCACGCTGGCGCCCTGGCTGCGCGCCGACGCTCCCTACCGCCCTCCGCACGGCCGTCCGACGCTCGCGGTGCGGGCCGCCGCACGGCGCCGCGGGGCCCGTCTCGCATGGTGGACGCTGGACTCCGGCGACACGTTCGGCTCACCGCCGGCGCCGGCCGACGTCGCCGCTCGCCTCGAGGAAGCCGGCGGGGGAGTGGTCCTGCTGCACGACTTCGACCGCACGGGGGCGGACGCCGGCGCCCGCGCCGAGCACGTGCTGGAGACGACGAGGCTCGCCCTGGACGCCGCCGAGCGGCGGAGGTGGACGGTGGAGACCTTCTCGCACGCGGCGGGCTGAGCCGGCGGGCGGTCGGCCGGGCGCCCGCTACCCCGCCCGCGCCTTGCGCGCCAGGCGCTCGCGCCAGGCGCGCTTCAACCGCCGGGTGCGGTCCCCGCCGAGCAGGCGTCGCGCCCCGCGCGCGCCCGCGAGCAGGGAGGAGCGCACGACGTTGACCGCGACCGGCCGCGGCCGCGGCGCGAACATCGCCAGATCGGCCTCCGCGTGGCTCTCGTCGCCGAACCGGCGCTTGTAGTCCGCGTCGCCCGAGCCGAAGTCGAAGCGGTGCAACGCGGGCTCGCCGCACAGGTCCGCGAACGCGCGGGCGAGCAGCAGCGTTCCGATGCTCAGCGGGCGCTGCTCCTCGTCCGGGTCGTGGGCGAGCGTGCCGAGCCAGAAGGTGTCGCCCTGCGCGTACCCGTCCACGAACGCCCGTGGCCGGCCCTCGATCGACATCACCCATGCGCGATAGGAGCCGCGCTCCAGCCCGAGCCGCACGAGCGCGCGCTGCTCGGGAGTGCGCTCGAAGCCTACGCCGAGCCCGCGCTTGTAGGTTCCGGCGCTGACGCGCTCGAGGTCGTCGAGCACGCGGTCGAGGTCGCCCGGCTCGCGCAGCACGTTCGTCTGCAGCGCGTCCCCGTAGCGCTCGGAGAGCCGGCGCTGCTTGCGCCGCAACTGCTGGCGCCAACTGGACGAGCGCGCGGCCAGGAACTCATCGGGCGAGTCGGGAAGCGCCACGCTCCAGCGCGGAGCCGGCGCGGGTGCGAGCGGCCGGGCGAGGCGCCCGGGCGTGCGGCGCGCGGCCTCGAACGCGGGCGTGCCGACCGTGATCCCGGGAATGCCCGCGACGTCGGCCTCGCCGAGGCGCAGCGCACGCGCCACCAGTGCGACCAGCGCGGGCTGGTCGCGCTCGGCGTCGCGGCCGACGAGGCCGCCGGCGACGATGCTGAGCGAGCGAACGCGAGGCCGGTAGACCTCGCGGTAGCCGAGCCGGGTCCGCAGCCGGATGTCCTCCAGGCGCCCGACCGCCAGGCCGGCGGGCGCGCCCCCGCGAGCGAGGACCAGCACGTAGGGCGAGACCACCTCGTCGCGCTGCGCGCAGACCTCGAGCAGGAAGTCCGGCTGCGCGTGCGGATGCGACACGCCGAGCTCGGGCCACAGGTCCGCCGCGGCGCGCACCGCCCGGGGTGTGTCCAGGACCCAGGCGTCCGGCGTCCCGCCGGAGGGTCGCGCCGGCGCCGGGGAGCCGCCCGCGACCGCGCCGGAGGCGCGCGCTTCCATCGCGCTCACACCCGCAGCGGGACGGGCGCCACCGGGACGACCTCGCCGCCCAGGTCCAGGGAGCGCTGGAGCGCCTCGAGGATCTCGACGACCGCCACGCCCTCGGAACCGCCGGCGCGCGGCGTCTCGAGCCCGCGGACGCAGCGCGCGAAATGCCGGCACTGGATGCGCAGCGGCTCCTCGCTGGAGATGCGCGGCACATGGGTGTCGCCGAAGCGCAGTTGCACGTACTCACCGTAGGACACCGGCGGGCGCCATGCGCCGTCGTTGGCACCGGAGCCGTTCGGGTAGGCGACGCCCTTGTCGAACACCTTCACCTTCTCGTCCGGCTGCATGTCGTCGAACACCGCCATCTTGTCCGAGCCGACCACCGTGATGCGCCGCGTCTTGCGCGGGTCGAGCCACGAGAGCTGCATGTGCGCGACGACCCCGCTCTCGAAGCGCAGCAGCGCGAAGACGACGTCCTCGACGCCCGGCCGGATGAAGCACTGCCCGTGCGCCGACGCCGCGACCGGCGGGGACTCGACGAGGTGAAGGAGCACCGACACGTCGTGCGCGCCCAGCGACCAGAGCGCGTTCTCGTCGTCGCGGACCTGGCCCAGGTTCACGCGGTTGGTGTAGAGGTAGTGGATCTCGCCGAGCTCTCCGGCGAGGCTCAGCTCCTTCAGCTTCGCGACGCCGGGGTGATGCACCAGCAGGTGCCCGACCGCCAGCGTCAGGCCCGCGCTCTCGGCGACGGCCACCACCTCGCGCGCCTCGGCGCCGCTCATCGCCAGCGGCTTCTCGACGAAGACGTGCTTGCCCGCGTGCAGCGCGCGCAGGGCGAGCCGCGCGTGGGTCGGGACGGCGGTCGCGATCGAGATCGCCTCGACCTCGGGATCGGCGAGCACCTCGTCGAGGTCGGTGGTGATCGCGGCCTCGGGATGGTGCGTTCCGACGCGCTCGAGGTTCGTCTCGTCGAGATCGCACAGCCAGCGCAGCTCGGCGGTCTCCAGGCCGCTCCACGCGCGCGCGAGGTTGGGGCCCCAGTAGCCCAGGCCGACGGCCGCCACGCGCAGCGGGGTGGTCGCCTCGGCGGTCACGCGAGAATCATCCACCGGGGCCCGCGCGCCGACACCGGCGAGGGGTCGAGCCTCTACCTATCCCTTTGGGTGGGTCGTTCGGGGCCGCGCGGATCTACGATCCATCCCGACGCTGGTCGGCATGCGGCAACATAGACGGCGGGCGGCCGGGGCACGGACGCCTCGCGAGCGAAGAGAATGGATCTCGAGCGACACCTGACGGTCATCAAGCGCCACCCGCGGCTGATCGCGGCCGGCGTCGCCGTGGGCGTCCTTTTCGCGCTGCTGGCGACGTTCAGCGTCGGCCCCGGCGGGATCGACTGGCGCAAGCCGGAGCAGTGGCAGAGCAGCGCCACCCTGCTCGTCACCCAGTCCGGCTTCCCGTGGGGACGCACTCAGCTCCCGGGCATCACCGACGCGGGCCAGGGCGAGACTCCGCAGGTGACCCAGCAGCGCTCCGGCGGCACGGACTTCGCGGATCCCGCGCGGCTCGCCTCGCTGGCCGTCGTCTACGCGTTCTTCGCCGAGAGCAAGCAGGTGTCCGCCCTGGTGCCCGACCGGCCCGCCGGAACCGAGGTGACCGGGGAGTCCGTATCGACGCGCAACGGCAACGGCGACCCGCTCCCGCTCTTCAAGGTCTCGGCGACCGGGGACAGCAAGGAGGGGGCCGAGAGCCTGAACGACCGCACGATCGCCGCCCTGCGCGCCTACATCTCCCGCGAGCAGGGGCTCAGCCGCGTGCCGTCCACCCAGCGCGTCGAGCTCCAGTTGCTCGACGGGCCGACGGCGACGATGGAGTCGGGCCACGGCTACCTGCTCGCGGTCGCCTGCTTCCTGCTCGCGATCGCCGCCGCCGTCGCCGGCGCCTACCTGCTCGAGAACGTGCGCCTCGGCCGCGAGGGGGCGTTCGCCGCGGACGGCGCGCCCGAGGACGACGACGCGGACGAGGAGCAGGAGGCCGCGGCCGTCGCCGTCGGCGAGCCGGTGCCGCTGCCGCGCCCCGTCGAGTGGCACGAGCCTCCGCAGGGACGCCGGCGCGCGGGCCGCGAGGCGGCGGGCGCCCGGCGGCGCTCCGAGGACGCCCATCCGCCCGGCGACTGAGCCGGCGCCGTGGAGGCGACCCACCTACCGCGGGCGAAGGCCGGTCGCGCGGGGGGCGCGGAGACCCTCGTCTACGCGGGTCTCGTGCTCGCGATGCTGCTGGTGGTGGCGACCGCGGTCGCCGGGTTCCATCCTGCGATCGCGCTCGCCGCGGTCACCGCCGCACTCGTGCTGGCGGCCGCGCACCGGTTCCTGTTCGCGTGGACCACCCTGCTGGGGGCCGTCGTCTTCCTGATGCTGTTCATCCCGGTCAAGCGCTACACGCTGGCCGGGATCGGGCTCGAGCCGCTGCGCGTCATGACGGCGCTCGTGGTGCTCGCGCTGGTCAGCTCGGCCCTGGTCCAGCCCGAGGTCCGCGCCCGCAGCGGCATGGGTCTCCCGATCGCCGCGATCGGCGGGGCGATCGTGCTCTCGGAGTTCACCAACTACGGGCGCATCACCGGCGGGGGGCTGCGCAGCGACGTGCTGCTCTCCGTGCTCGGCTTCGTCGCCTACTTCGCGGCGTTCTGGCTGGTCTGCGTCGCGCTGCGGAGCCGCAGCCACATAGACAACCTGCTGATGGCCGTGGTGATCGGCGCGGCGGCGATCGGCGTCAGCGCGGTGATCGAGTCGCGCACGCGCTACAACCCGTTCGACCACCTCCAGCAGTACATCCCGATCCTCCACTTCAGCGGGGTGCCCTACGTCCCCGACCGGGGCGGCGGCGCGCGCGCATACGCCTCGGGCCAGCATCCGATCGCGTTCGGCGCCGCGCTGGTGATGCTGATCCCGATCGCGGTCTACCTCTATCGCCGCTCGGGGCGGCATCTGTGGTGGCTGGCGATCGCAGGGCTCGCGCTCGGCGCGCTGGCGACGCGCTCCCGCACGGGGATCGTGATGCTCGTGATCGAGCTGATCGTGTACCTGATCCTCAAGCGACGCGAGACGGTGCGCCTGTTGCCCTACCTGATCCCGGTCGTGCTGGCGGCGCACGTCGCCGTGCCGGGGACGCTCGGCAGCATCACCGACGCGTTCTCACCGAACGGCGGCATCGTCAAGTCCGAGCAGAACGCCGGCGCCGAGTGGCACTCCAACTACGGCGTCGGCCGCATCGGCGAATGGACCCCGGCGCTCAAGGAGTGGGAGCGCACGCCGATCTTCGGCCAGGGGTTCGGAACGCGCGTGACCGATCTCAAGAGCCCGACGTTCAACGCTCCGATCCTCGACGACCAGTGGCTCGGGGTGCTGCTCGAGTTGGGGGTGGTCGGAGTCGCGGCGCTGATCTGGTTCTTCAGGCGGATCATCGTGCGGATGTCGCGCATGTCGCACCGGGTCGGTGAGGACGACTCCTGGCTCGCGGTCGGCCTGGCCGCGTCGATCGCCGCCTACGCGTTCGGGATGTTCACGTTCGACGCGTTCGCGTTCGTGCAGGTGACGCTGCTCATGTTCATCCTCGTCGGGGCCGCGTGCGCCTTCGAGCGCCCGGGGATGGCGGAGCGGCTCCCGTGAGCCACGGCCGCTCGACGGTCCTCGGGGGCGTGGCCTGGAAGTTCGCCGCGCAGGCGTTCGCCCAGGGCGCGCGGCTCGTGGTCGCGATCGTGCTCGCCCGCCTCCTCGCACCCGACCAGTTCGGCATCGCGGCGATGGTGATCGTGTTCACCAGTCTCGCGCTCGTCTTCGGCGACATCGCGCTCGGCGCGGCGCTGGTCCAGCGCCGCGACATCGACGAGGAGGACCGCTCCACCGCGTTCTGGACGAGCATCGTCGTCGGAGGCCTGTTCACGATCCTCGGGGTCGCCTGCTCGCCGCTGATCGCCGACTTCTACGGAGAGCCGGAGGTCCAGCCCCTGGTCGCGGTGATGTCGGGCGGGTTCCTGCTGCTCTCGCTCTCGCAGGTGCAGGAGGCGCTGCTGATGCGCGAGATGCGGTTCCGCAGCCTGGAGATCCGGGTGATGATCGGCGTAGCGCTCGGCGGTGCGGTCGGCATCGTGGTCGCCGCGACCGGCGGTGGGGCGTGGGCGATCGTCGCCCAGCAGCTGACCTACGCGGCCGCGTCCGCGGCGATCCTCTGGGTCGCCTCCCCCTGGCGGCCGACGCGGCAGTGGTCGCGTGCCGCGCTGCGGCGCCTGCTCTCCTTCAGCGGCTACCTCTTCGGCCACCGGCTCCTCTACTTCACCCACCGCAACATCGACAACCTGCTGATCGGCAAGTTCCTCGGGCCCGTCTCGCTGGGCTACTACGCGATCGCCTACAACGTGATGCTCTCGCCGCTCAGCCGCGTGGCCGCGCCGATCCAGGACGTGCTCTTCCCCGCCTTCTCCCGCATCCAGGACGACACGCGGCGGATCGCGGCGGGCTGGATCAGGGCCACGCGCGCGGTGGCGGCGTTCTCGATCCCCGCGCTCGTCGGGCTGATGGTCGTCGCGCCCGAGTTCATCCGCGTGGTGCTCGGGCCGAAGTGGTCCGACGCGGTGCCCGTGCTCCAGGTCCTTGCCTGGGTGGGGCTGCTCCAGTCGCTCGGTGCGCTCGACACGGGGATCCTCGAGGCGCGCGGGCGCACCAAGACGATCTTCTGGTTCACGGTCGTCTACTTCGCGATGCACCTGTGCGCGTTCGTGATCGGGCTCCAGTGGGGGATCGTCGGCGTGGCCGCCGGATACGCCGTGACCACGACACTGGTCGAGCCCGTGTACTGCAAGCTGACGGCTAGCGCGCTCGATATCGGCGCGATGCGGTTCTGGCGCGCGCTCGGCGGGGTCGCCCAGGCGACCGCCGGGATGCTCGCCGTGCTGCTCGCGCTGCGCTTCGCGGTGCTGCCCACCGACCTGTCGGACCTCGCGACGCTCGTGATCCTCGTGGCGGCGGGCGTGGGCACCTACCTGCCGCTCCTCGCCTGGCGCGCACCCGAGGTCATCGCGGACGGGCGCGAGGTGCTCGGGCGCGCCCGCAGCGGCCTGCGCGCGGCGCGCGGGCGCGGGGCCCCGGCGGTGGCCGAGCCGCTGCCCCCGAGCGCGACATGAGCGCCGCCGAGCCACAGGGCGGGCGTCCGCTGCTGCTCGTCTGCTCCTGCGGCGGGCACCTGATGCAGCTGACCGCGCTGCGCAGCGCCTGGGAGGGCTATCCGAGGGTGTGGGTCACCTTCGACAAGCCCGACTCGCGCTCGCTGCTCGCCGGCGAGCGCGTCGTCCACGCGCACGGGCCGACGAACCGCAACCTGCCGAACTTCGCTCGCAACCTGCGGCTCGCGCGGCGGGTGGTGCGCGATCTGCGGCCCGCCGCGATGTTGAGCACCGGCGCCGGCATCGCGGTGCCGTTCGCCTGGATGGCCCGCGCGGCGCGCGTTCCGGTGATCTACGTGGAGAGCCTGACGCGCATCCGGGAGCTGTCGCTCAGCGGACGCCTGATCGCCCCGCTCGCCGCCGAGGTCTTCGTGCAGTGGCCTGAGCTCGCGCGGGCACGGCCGGGCACGCGCTACGCGGGCACGCTGCTGGGGGCGCCGTGATCTTCGTCACCGCGGGGACCAACGAGCAGCCGTTCGAGCGCCTCGTCTCCTACGCCGCGCGCCTGGACGGCGACGAGGCGCTGGTCGTTCAGTACGGGAGCGCCCGGGTCGCTCACGGCCGCGGGCGCTGGGTCGATTTCCTGGCCTGGGAGGAGATGGCCGCGCTGATGCGCGAGGCGCGCGCGGTGGTCGCGCACGCGGGCACCGGCTCGATCCTGCTCGCGCAGCGCTGCGGAAAGCGGCCGATCGTCGTGCCGCGGCGCGGAGACCTCGGCGAGGCGGTAGACGACCACCAGGACCCGCTCGCGCGGCGGTTGGCCGGCGAGGGGATGGTGCTGCTCGCCGACGACGAGGAGTCGCTGCGCGAGGCGCTTGCGCTCCCGCCGGAGCGGCTGGCGCTCGACGCCGCCCCCGGCGCCGCGGGCGGGCTGACGGACGCCGTAGCCGAGGCGCTCGCTCGCGTCGCCGGCCCCCCGTCAGCCGCCGGGCGCCCGGCGGCAAGCGCCGCCGGTGCCGCCCGGTGACGCGCGCGCTCGTCCTCGCCTACCACTACCCGCCGCTGGGCGGGGCGGCGGTGCAGCGCAACCGCCTCGTCGACCGGCTCCCCGCGCTCGGGGTGGACCCCGTCGTGATCACGGGCACGGGCCGCTCGGACGGGCGCTGGGCGCCGGCCGACCCGAGCCTCGGCGACGGGGCGGGCGCGCGAATCGAGGTGCTCCGCCCGGAGGGGCCCGAGCCGGCCCCGAGCAGCGGTCGCCGGCGGCAGGTCGAGGGCCTGCTGGACCTCCGCTCGCCGCTCGCGCGCTGGTGGGAGTCGCGCGCGGTCTCGCTCGCGCGCGCCGCGGGCCCGGCCGACCTGCTGTTCGCCACGCTGGTTCCCTACGAGTCGGCGGCGCCGGCCGTGCGCATCTCGCGGGAGCTCGGGATCCCCTGGGTGGCCGACCTGCAAGACCCGTGGGCGCTCGACGAGATGTGGATCTACCCGACCGACCTGCACCGGCGCCGCGACCTGCGGCGGATGGGGGAGGTCCTGTCGACCGCGGCGATGGTGATCATGAACACCCCCGAGGCGGCGCGCCGGGTGCGCGCGGCGTTCCCGCACCTGGACCCCGACCGGGTCGTGGCGATCACCAACGGCTACGACGCGCCCGACTTCGAAGGGCCGCTCCCGGCCCGCGACGACGACTCGTTGCGGATCGTGCACACGGGCACGATGCACACCGAGCTCGCGCTGCGCCACCGAGGGCTCCGCCGCCTGCTCGGAGGGCGGGCCTACGAGGTCGACATCCTGCCCCGCTCCCACGTCCACCTGCTCGCGGCGCTCGATCGGCTGCGAACCCGCGACCCCGCGGCGGCGGACTCGGTCGAGGTCCACCTGGCGGGGCCGCTCACCGCCGGCGACCGGCGCGTGGCCGAGCAGTCGTCGGCTCGCGTCGCGCTCCGCGGATACCTTCCGCACGGCGAGACGGTGAGCCTGATCCGCTCCGCGGACCTGCTCTTCCTGCCGATGCACGACATGCCCCGCGGCGAGCGCGCCGGGCTGGTGCCCGGGAAGGCGTACGAGTACATGGCCTCCGGGCGGCCGATCCTTGCCGCCGTCCCCGACGGCGACGCGCGCGACTTCCTCGAGGCCTGCGGCACGGCACAGCTGGTCCGGCCCTCGGACGAGGCGGCCATGGAGCACGCCGTCGCGGCCGCGCTGGCGCGGCGCGAGCGGGGCGAGCCGCCTCCGCAGCAGCGACGCGAGGCCGTGGAGCGCTTCGAGCGCGGCCGCCTCGCCGAGCAACTGGCCGCCGTGTTCGACGCCGCGCTCGGGCGCGCGCCGTCGCCCGCGACGGCGACGGGCTAGCGGCCCCGAGCGCTTATGCGATCCCGGTCTGGGGTCGCGCTGCGACCGCCGGGCGGGATCGGACCGCCTCGCCGGCGCTCAGCCGGACGCCGGCGGCGACAGGTCGCTGCCCGGGCCGGGCGGTCGCAGGGCGGCCGCGAGCGCCGCCCGCAGCGCCGCCAGGCGCCCGGAGGCGTAGCCCGCCCGCCCGGCCGAGAGCGGCAGATGCACGGCGGCGCCGAGCGCCAGCGCGAGCGCCGTCAGCCGCGCGTTCGCGCGGCCCTCGTGGATCGCGGCGTAGCGGACCCGGCTGCGGACCTGGGCCGCGAGCAGCGCCGCGCGCGGCGCGGACGCGCCGCCGGAGTGCGTGCAGCGGGCGGCAGGCTCGTAGACCGTCTCGAGCCCGCGATCCCGCAGCCGCCTGCAGAGGTCGGTCTCCTCGCTGTAGAGGAAGTAGCCCTCGTCGAAGCCGCCGGCGGCCTCGAACGCGTCGCGCCTCACGACCAGGCAGGCACCCGAGAGCCAGTCGGCCGGCCCGGAGACCGCGTAGGCCGCGGGGTCGCGCTCGACCTCGTCGGCCCATGCGGCGCGGGGCACGAGGCGCTGCAGGAGCAGCGCCGTGGAGAGCGTCGAGCGCAGCCGCGGGAAGCGCCGGCGGCTGTGCTCGAGGTTCCGGTGCTCGTCCTCGATGCGCGGGCCCGCAACGGCGGTGGTGGGATCCGACTCGAGCCGCTCCACGAGCCGCTCCAGGTCCTCCGGGCGCACCCGCGCGTCCG
This sequence comes from Solirubrobacteraceae bacterium, assembly GCA_046330255.1. Taxonomy (GTDB): domain Bacteria; phylum Actinomycetota; class Thermoleophilia; order Solirubrobacterales; family Solirubrobacteraceae; genus JBBSBL01. Next base: position 437,620 of record JAXLTC010000002.1, on the reverse strand, counting down.
GGTTCAGGAAGCACGTGAACGGGGCCTCGCCGCGCGCCGCGCCGAGGTTGCAGCCGTAGCCGAACCCTCCGTTTCGCGGCGCCGGGACGCACTCGACGGGCAGGTCGGCGATCGTCTCCAGCGCGCCATCCCCGGAGGCGGTGTCGACGGCGACCACCCGCGCGCGCGGCCATGCCGCGAGCGGCTCGACGCAGGCCCTCAGCGCATCCCGGCTGCGGTGGGCGACGACCACGACGTCGACGAGGGGCGTGGCGTCGCGCGGCGTCACCCGCGGGACCGTAGCGTCAGCGCCGCGCGCGGCGGGGTCCGTCAGCCGGTGCTACGGACAGTTCGTGCCGTACGGGTTCGCGCTCCACACGTTGCCGCTGAACGCGTAGGTGGAGCAGCTCGCGCCGCTGAACTGCGGCTGCGGGGCACGGTTGCCGGTCACGCTGCCCGACCCGGGATACACGAAGAAGGGCTGGACCGCCGTGTTGTTGCGGACGCTGAGGTTGATCCCCGAGAGCGTGATCGCGCGCGGGTAGGGAGTCGGCACGCAGCTCGTCGTGACGTAGTTGACGGTGCCGAGGTTGTTGCCCTCGACGACCTCGTTGGTGCCGCGCTGCGAGGTCGCGGAGTCGAGCTGGATGTCCGCGTTCTGGTCGATGTCGTAGATGTGGTTGTTGCGGATCTGGGTGCCCGTGTTGCCCGGCCCGCTGGTGCCCGCGACCTGCACGCCGTCGGTGTGCTGGCAGGAGGCCGGCGAGATGTTCACGTCGTGGATCTCGTTGTTCAGGATCCGCGTGTTGAGGCTGCCGGTCGCGCCGCCGTAGACGTCCACGCCGTCGTTGTCGGTCACGCCCTTGACCTCCGACCCCGTCAGGGTGAAGTCCGTGACGTGGTCGAGGTAGACGCCGGGATCGCCGTCGCCCGGGTCGACGATCGCGTTCTCGATCACGTCCTGAGTGCCGCCGAAGCTGTAGGCGCCGTCGATCAGCAGGTCGCCGCGGGTGGCGGCCGTGACCCACGTGCCCGAGCCGGAGACCTGGAGGTTGCCGATGTGGACCCCGGGCTGGGCGACGAACCGCCGGCAGTTGGTGGTCGCGGAGGGGTTGCCGAGGTTGGCGGTGCAGTCGCCGCTGGAGCCGGTGTTCACGGTCTGGCCCGCGTAGTTGCCGGGCTTCATCGAGATCGTGACGTTGGGCTTGGACTTCTTCGCGGCCGTGCCGGTCATCGTCTTGCACGGCTGGGAGTCGGTGCACGGGTTGGAGTCGGAGCCCGACGGGGACATGTAGAGGTCGGCTCCCGGCGGCGGCGTGCTGGTGTCGACCGTCCAGGTCCGGCTGGCGGGGGAGGCGTCCGTGTTGCCGGCGGCATCGGTCGCGCGCACGTCGAAGGTGTGGGAGCCGTCCACCAGCGAGGCGTAGGCCTTCGGGCTCGAGCATGCCGCCCAGGCCGCGCCGTCGAGCCGGCACTGGAACGTCGATCCGGCCTCGGTCGCGGAGAAGGCGAAGGAGGCGCTCGCGGACGAGCTCGTCCCGGACGGGCCGGAGTCGATGGTCGTGTCGGGCGGCGTCGTGTCGGCTGCGTTGGACACCGTCACGGTGATGTCCGCGCTGCGGCTGTTGCCGGCCGCGTCGTAGGCCGTCGCGCGCAGCGTGTGGGAGCCGTTGGAGACCTTCGTGGTGTCCCACGTGCAGGTGTAGGGCGCCGTGCGCTCGGTGTTGAGCAGCGTCCCGTCCGCGTAGAACTCGACGCGGTCGATGCCGCCCGAGTCGGAGGCCGCGGCCTCGCACGTCGGGTCGTCGAGCGTCCCGGAGATCGTCTGTCCGTTCGACGGCTTGGTCCAGCCGACCGTCGGCGGGGTGGTGTCGCCCGCCGCCTGCACCGTCCAGGTCGCGCTCGCCGGGGTGGCGTCGGTGTTGCCCGCGGCGTCGGACGCACGCACCTCGGCGGTGTGCGCCCCGACCGCGAGGCCGCTCCAGGTCTTCGGGCTGGCGCACGCGCCCCATGCGCCGCCGTCGATGCGGCACTGGAACGTGGCGCCCGCCTCGGAGCTGAACGTCAGCGTGGCCGAGGTCGACGTCGTGGTGCCGGACGGGCCGGACACGAGCGTCGTGTCCGGGGCGACCGTGTCGACCGTCCAGCCGCGGGTGGCGGCGGCGCCGGTGTTGCCGGCGGCGTCGCGGGCGCGGACGTCGAAGGAGTGGCTGCCCTGCGCGAGCGAGCTGTACGCCTTGGGGCTGGTGCAGGCGGCCCAGGCGCCGCCGTCGATGCGGCATTCGAAGCTCGCGCCGGACTCGCCGCTGAACGCGAGGCTGGCCGAGGTGGAGCTGGTGGCGCCGGACGGGCCGGAGCTGATGCTCGGCGCTGCGGGGGCGGTGGTGTCGACGGTCCAGGTGCGGGTGGTGGCGGCGCCGGTGTTGCCGGCGGCGTCGCGGGCACGGACGTCGAAGGTGTGGGAGCCGTCGGCCAGCGAGGCGTAGGTCTGCGGACTTGTGCAGGCGGCCCACGCGGCGCCGTCGATGCGGCATTCGAGGCTCGCGCCCGCCTCGCCGCTGAACGCGAACGCTGCCGAGGAGGACGCGCTCGTCGGCGCCGGGCCGGAGCTGATGCTCGGCGCTGCGGGGGCGGTGGTGTCGACGGTCCAGGTGCGGGTGGCGGCGGCGCCGGTGTTGCCGGCGGCGTCGCGGGCGCGGACGTCGAAGGTGTGCATCCCGGCGGCCAGGCCGGTGTAGGAGCGCGGGCTGTCGCAGGCCACCCAGGAGCCTCCGTCCAGGCGGCACTCGAACGTGTTGCCGCTGTCGCCCGTGAAGGAGAAGTCGGCCGTGGTCGAGTTTGTGAGGCCGGAGGGCCCCGAGGCGATGGACGGCGCCCCGGGCGCGCTGACGTCGACCGTCCAGCTCACGGATGCCGGGGTCGGGTCGGTGTTGCCCGCCTGGTCGATCGCGCGGACGTCGAAGGTGTGCGCGCCGTTGGCGAGGGCGGTCAGGTCGTAGGGGCTCGCGCAGGACTGCCACGCGGCCCCGTCCAGGCGGCACTCGAACGTCGCCCCGGACTCCGAAGAGAAGGCGATCGAGGTCGAGTTGGCGGTCGTGAGCGGCGGGGGAGCGACGTCGATCGTCGTGTCCGGCGGGGTCGTGTCCGCGGGCGGCGCCGGATCGACGGGCGGGGCCGGATCGACCGGCGGCGGGATGGGCGGGATCACCGGGCCGACCGGCGGGGTCGGCTGTCCGTCGCCGCCGACCGACGGCGCGCAGCGGCGCCGAGCTGCGATCGCGCCCGTCCAGTTGCGCGGCAGCGACGCGGTGCGGACCGTGGGCGAGGTGATGGTGCAGCGTCGCGCTTCCGCGCGGTAGGTGAGGCTGCCGCCCGCCGGGGCGATGGCCACCCAGACGCGCTCGCCCGCCATCACCGGCGTCGCCGGGACCGGGACCGTGTTCCACGCCTTGCGCCGCAGCTTGCGTCGATGCCCGCGCGCGAGCAGGCGGCCGGGGCGTCCGCGCCGGTCGCTGTAGATGCCGATCACGAGCGTTCGCGCGCGGGTATGGCGGTCCACCCAGATGCGTAGCGTGCGCAACGATCCGCTCCGCCGGACCGTCAGCGGCACCGCCTCGACGCTTCCGGGCGCGACGGACACCCGCTGCTGTGGGACCTTCGAGCTGCCGACGAGGGGGGTCGCGCCGGCGGACGGCGCGAGGCACAGCAGGATGAGGGCCGGCGCCAGGGCCGGCAGGTGGCGGAGCCGCATTCGCAGCCTGTCGTCACCCAGGCGAGCACGGCTTTACGCGCCGGCCGCCGGATCTGGACGTTCGGTGGACGAGATCCGGACGCCCGGCTGGACGAAAGGTGGACGCGACACCGGCCGCGAGCCGCGCGCGGCGGCCCGCGCGCCGCCGCGGCGCGGATGCAGGCATGATTGGCCGCACCGATGATCTGCCGCTTCGCGCACGGGCGATGACGGACGGCGCCGAGCACGCCGCTCAGGCGGCTGACGCGCCGCGGGTCGCCATCGTGGGCGGGGGCGTCGCCGGCCTCGAGACGCTGCTGGCGCTGGCGCACCTCGCTCCCGGTTCGATGGCGATCACTCTGGTCGAGCCGGAGCCGGACTTCTCCTACAAACCGCTCGCGGTCGAGGAGCCGTTCACCCACGAGCCGCCCGAGCACCGGGCGCTGGAGCCGCTCGCCGACGAGTTCGGGGTGCGGCTGCTCCCGCGCCGGCTCGCGCGCGCGGACCCGGACGAGCACCTGCTCGAGCTCGACGACGGCTCGAGCCTCGCCTACGACGTCGCGGTGATCTGCGCCGGAGCCCGCGTGAGTCCGGCGTTCGCCAACGGGATCACGTTCGCGGCGCCCTCCGATCGCCGCCGGCTGGCCACGCTGCTGCGCGACGCCGCGGGCGAGGACGGCCCGCCGCGGCGCTTCGCGTTCGTCGTCCCGCCGTCGAACGGCTGGCCGCTCCCGATCTACGAGCTTGCGCTGATGGCGCAGCGGCGCGCGATCGAGCTCGGGGTGCGCGACGCCCGCTTCACGATCGTCACGCCCGAGCCCGCCCCGCTCGCGGTCTTCGGCACGGTCGCGAGCGATGCCGTGGCGGAGATCCTCGGCGCGCGCGGCATCGAGGTCCGCGCCGGAGCGCGGGCCCGCGAGGACGAGCACGGACGACTGGTCCTGACCCCCGGTGACGAGCCGCTCGAGGCCACCGACGTGATCGCGTTGCCCGCCCAGGAGGGTCCCGGCATCCCGGGACTCCCGGCCGACGAGCGCGGCTTCATCCCGATCGACGAGCACGCGCGCGTGCGGGGCACGGAGGACGTGTACGCGGCCGGCGACGGCACGAGCTTCCCGCTCAAGCAGGGCGGGCTCGCCACACAGCAGGCCGACGCCGCCGCCGAGCACATCGCGGCGCGCTTCGGCGCCGATGTGGACCCCGCCCCATTCCGTCCGGTGCTGCGCGGGCTGCTGATCACCGGCGGCGAGTCGCTCAGCCTGCACCACTCGCTCGCCGGCGGCGGCGGGGAGGGCGTCGCGTCAGCGGACTGCCTGTGGTGGCCGCCGCACAAGGTCAGCGGGCGCTATCTCGCGCCGTGGCTCGCGACGACCGGCATGCACCGCGAGCCGGAGCCGCCGGGGCGCCCGCTCGAGGTCGAGGTCGAGTTGCCCGCGGAGTGGCACGGGGAGCCGATGGCGCTCGACCCCCACCGCTGGCACCAGCTCTAGCCGGACTCGTAGGCGCCGGCGTCCGGCGCGGGCCCGCGCGGCCGCGCCACCCCGACCGCGTCGCGCGCCGGGAAGTCGCGCGGGTCTCCGGCGTTGATCGCCGGCGAGCCGGAGCGAAGCCGGAGGTCGCTCGAGCTCAGGAAGCCGATCGAGGAGACGCGCCGATCGCCCGAGCCGCAGGTCGACCCGGTGACCACGTTGTGGCTGAAGTAGCCCGGGCCGCACGGCTCGAAGGTCCCGTTGATCGCGTTGCCGACGTAGCGCACGCCCACCGCGTCCCAGCCGCCGTTGTAGCCCGAGCTGTTGGGCCCCTGGATCGACATCGAGGAGGAGTTGTTGCGCACGGTGATGTTGCGTCCGACCCCGAGTTGCGCCGAGTAGTAGCAGCGCGACACCGGGATGTCCGCGCAGTCGCCGAAGGAGTTGTTCTCGATCAGGACGTTGGTCGGCGGCCCGTCCTCCGTCTCCACGCCGAAGCTCATCCGCAGTCCGACCGAGCCGCAGCGCTCGAAGCGGTTGCCGACGATCTGCATGTTGGTCCCGTTCTCGACCTGGAGGCAGTCGACGTGCGCCTTGGGGGCGGTGGTGTTGATGTCGTGGAAGTAGACGTTCTCGAACCGCACGTTCTGGGGCACCTGCAGGGGTCTGGTGCCGTAGACGCGCTGGATCTCCGGGTGGGTGCCGTCGGAGGTGTTCTCGGGGCCCACCTCCCCGCCGTTGAGCGTGACCCACGAGCCGCCGCTCATGAAGTAGTTGCGGTGCGACATCCCGACCAGGGCCGTCTGGGCGGCCTGCCACAGCGTCGTGTCGCGGCTCACGATGCGCTGGCTGCCGCCCGAGAGGAAGACCAGGCCCGAGGGGCCGGGCACGGTGCGGTCCTTGCCGAGCGTCAGCGAGCCGATCGTGACGGTCGAGTTGGGCGCCGCCACCACGACCACGCAAGCGCCGCTCGCCGGGTCGCTGACGCAGGTCGAGCCGTCCTTCGGCGGGTAGTCCTGCACGTTTACGTAGTCGTAGTTGCCGCCGGCCATCTGGACGGTTTCGCCGAGCGAGGCCACCGCGTAGGCGCGGTTCAGCGTCAAGCACGGGTCGTTGCGGGTGCAGTCGCCCGTGTCGTCGCCGCTGGGCGAGACGAAGCGCGTCGGCGGCGCCGGGGCGAAGACGACGGCGGGCAGGGTCCCGCTCGGGTTCGGCCCGCCGCCGGAGCCCCCCGCGGGGCCGGCGCCGGGCGGGGCGGCGGTGCCGCGGAGAGGGCCGCGGCCGAGGACCAGGCGCGGCGGCCTGCCGCCCTCGCGGCTCGAGAACAGCCGCGCGCGGCGACCGCGCGAGACCAGGACGAGCGTCGCGACCCCGGGCTTTCGCGTGATCCGCGAGACGTCGATCGAGATCCAGCGTCGCATGCGGGCGGAGCGCGTACGGCCGACCGTGCCCGCGACGCTGCGGCGACCCGCCCACCGCAGCGCCGAGCGCGTGGAGCCGCGCACCAGCACGGCGCTGATCGGGACGCGCCGCGGGCCGCCGGTCACGTACAGCCAGAGCTTCGCCGTCCGCATGCCGCCGGGGACGCGGAACCGCACGTAGGCGGAGCGGCGCGGGCGCCCGCCGACACGCAGGACGGGCGAGCGCGACCAGTCGGGCGCCGAGCGTCCCACCCGCCCGGAGCCGTCCGCGATCGGGCGAACGCTCGCTGCGGCCTGAACGGTCTGGGGCGGCGAGGACGAGGCGGCGACGATGGCCGCGGCGGCGACGGAAAGCGGAGCCAGCACAAGCAGCGCGCGCTTGGCGCGACGGCGCTTGATAGCAGGTTCGGTGGACGGTGCGCGCCGCCCGGGGTCGCCCTCCGGCGCCCGCGGCGAATCACCGGAAAGGCGACTTATGCGCTCTTGCGGGGGATCCACGGCCGTGGCCGCTCCCGGAGGCTGCCCACCAGCCCGCCGAGCGTGAGCGGGACCTGGACGCAGGCGAACTGGGCGGCGCGCAGCCGGGCGCGCTCGCGCGCCGAGGTCGCCCCGCCCCGTGCCTGGATGCGGTCGAGGCCCCAGATCGACCGCCACGGCACCCATCCGCGACGCCCGCGCCACAGCGGCCGCCGCTCGCGCACGACCGGGTCCGCGCCGTGGCGGCCCAGCCATGCCGTGCCCTGAGCCAGGCGGAAGCAGGTTCGCGCCAGCTGGCGAGCCTCCGCCCGCGCGGGATGGCGGACAACCACGCCCTCCGCATAGCCGACGCGCAGCCCCGCGGCGCGCGCTCGATCGCCGAGGTCGCGGTCGTGGGTCTGGAATGCGGCGTGCTCGTTGAAGCCGCCGAGGGCGAGCAGCGTCTCGCGCCGAGTCCAGAGGTTCGCGGTCGCGCCGAAGCCCTCGGCCGCGTTGCGCGCCTGGTCGAGGTAGCCGCGCCCCACGTCGAGCAGCTCGGCGGTGGTCGGGGGATCGGCGGTCGTGAGCTCGACGCGCCCCGCCATCAGGTCCGCGCCCACGCGCTCGAAGGAGTCGAGACCGCGCTCGAGCCAGTCGGGGGCGGGGTCGGTGTCGTCATCGGTGAACGCGAGCAGCGGCGCTCGCGCCGCGCGGATGCCGAGGTTCGACGCCGCCGGCTGGCCCGCGCCTGGAGTGCGGACGACCCGCACGCCGGCGTGCCGGGCCGCGAGCGCGGCGGTGCCGTCGGTCGAGCCGTCGTCGACCACGATCACCTCGAAGCTCTGGCGGTCCAGCGTCTGGCGCTCCAGCGCGCCGAGCACGCCTCCGATCCGCCCGGCCCCGTTGCGCGTGGGAATGACGACCGAAACCAGCGGAGCCGGCGGAACCGCCTCGCCTTGGGGAGCGTCCACCGCGAGGTGATCCGCCGCGCTCACCGTGCGGGATCTCCCTCGATCGAGCCGGCCAGCGCCGCACGGCTGCCCGCGATGCGGCGCGCCACTGTCCGAACGGGCCGCGGCGGCGTTACGACCAGCAGGAAGCCGGCGGCCAGCACCAGCGCACCGAGCGCGAACGCGACCGCGACGCGATGCAGCGCTCCGCCGGGCAGCGCAAGCTCGACCACGACGAAGACGGCGGCCGCGAGCGCCCACGACACGGCGGAGGCGACCTGACGGCGCCGTGCCAGCGCGGCCTGGTAGAGCGTCGCGCCGGTCAGGTAGAGGCCGACGCCGAGCGCGAGCACGATCAGGTCGGCCCGCCCCGCCGAGAACCCGGTGCCGTACAGCAGACCCATCGCGTGCGGCCCGACGGCGGCCACGCCCACCACCAGCAGCGCGGAGAAGGCGCCGAGCGCGACCAGCGTGCGGCCCAGCGCGCGCCGGAAGCGCCCGCGGTCCTCGAGCACCTCGAGCGTGGTGAGGCTCGGCATCAGGGCGGCGGCCACTCCCTGGAAGAGGTAAGCGGGTGCGCGAACGAGCATCGTCGCCGCGAACACGATCCCGGCGGCGCGTGTCGCGTTGCCCGGCGCGGTCAGCGCGACGAGCAGCGGCCCGCCGCTGAGCAGGACCTGATCGGCCGCGGCCACCACGCCGACCGGCAGCGCGAAGCGCCCCGCCTCGCCGACGTCGAACGGCGAGGTGCGCGCGGCGCGCAGCCGCACTCGCTCGCGCCAGTGCGGGGCGACGAGCGGCGCAGCGGCACCGGCGAAGGCGGCGAGCGCGACCGCCGCTGCCGCCAGATCCTGCGAGGCGACGACGACGAGCGGGAGCGCGAGGGCGAGCCGCACCGACCCGTCGGCGAGCAGCAGCGTGCCGTAACCGCCGAACCAGCGCACCCCGCCCAGGACCCCGCGCATCAGGTAGGAGGCCGCGTAGCCGACGATGCCCGCCGCCAGCGCGACGGTCAGCGCCCCGTTGCCGTCGAACAGCCGGTCGGTGATCGGCTCCCACAGCGCCAGGCAGGCGATCGCCGCGAGCGCTGCGGTGCCGACTCCGATCCGCGCGACGGACCTCAGCGCGCCGCGCGAGTCCACCTCCTGGGCGCGCCGCTCGGCGATCGCGCGCGAGAGGGTCTGCTCCAGCGGGCGGAAGAGGACTACCGCGACCAGGAACATGCCGGCCCACAACAGCGCGATCGGGCCGTATGCGTCGGCGCCGAGCGCGCGCGCGGCGACCGCGTTGAACGCGTAGGCGAGCAGCCCCGACCCGATCGTCCCCGCCGAGAGCAGCAGCGCTCCGCGGCGTCCGGCAGCGGCGTTTCGCAGCTGCTCACCGGCGGCGGCGGCCCGCGCCGGGCGCGGGGACGCCGCCGCCCGGGCCCTCACCGCACCTCCGGGTCCACGTAGTAGTTGGAGCTCTTGTAGCTGCTCGACGGGAACGTGCCCGCGCTGAGCGCGAAGACGCCGTTCTGGCCGTCGGCGACGGTCGCGAGCGGCCCGTTGGAGACCTGGGTCGCGAGCTCGCCGTAGCCGATCGAGTAGCGGTTGTTGACCCCCACCGAGACGACGTAGGTCTGGCCCGGCGTCAGCGCCACCGGCGAGGAGAGCGCGGCGCGCTGCCAGCCCGAGGCGGTCTCGCCCGTGAAGGCGGCCGTCGCGAGCGAGTTGCCGGAGGAGTCCCACAGCGTCGCGGTGTGCGAGCCGGTCTCGCCCGCGGACTTGTAGAAGCGCACCGCCCGCAGCGACACCGGCGCCGACACCGTGAACTTGACGCCGACCTCGTACCCGAACGGGCCGTCGCCCGGCCGCGCGTCCTGCACCGGCAGGCCGGTGAGCGGCGGCGTCGGGTCGCCCGGGAACAGCGAGCACGGGCATGGCGCGGTCGTGAACGTCCAGGTCACGTCCGAGCCGAGGGCGACCCCGTCGACGGCCTTGATGCCGGTCGTCAGGCTCGCCGTGTACGTCGTGGACGTGCTCAGCGCGCCGCTCGGCTGGATCGTGATCCGGTTGTTGCCCGGGTCATAGGAGACGCTCGCGGGCACCGCGCCGCCGGGTCCGGTCAGGGTGGCGGTGGAGTCGGTCACGGTCGACTGGTCGAGCGGGCGGTCGAAGTCGGCGCTCACGCCGCTGTCCACGTCGACGCCCGTCGCGCCGGCGGCGGGGGTGCGCGCCGTGACCGTCGGCGGCGGGCCCGGGGTCGTGAACGTCCAGGTCACGTTCGACGCGAGCGCGGCGCCGTCGACCGCCTTGACGCCGGTGGTGAGCGTCGCCGTGTAGGCGGTCGAGGCCGCGAGCGTCGCGGATGGGGTCAGCGTGATCCGCCGTGCGCCGGCGTCGTAGGTCACCGTCGCGGATACCGGCCCGCCCGGGCCGCTCAGCGTGACGTTGGTCCCGTTGACGGTCGCCGGGTCGAGGTCGCGATCGAGGTCCGCGGTCACCGCCGTCGAGCGATCGACGCCCGTCGCGCCGTCGGCCGGGGTGCGTGCCGTCACCTGCGGCGGCGGCCCCTGGGTGGTGAACGACCAGGTCACGTTGGAGGCCAGCGGCGTGTGGCCGGTGGACTGGATGCCCGTCGTGAGCGTCGCGGTGTAGGTCGTCGAGGCGGCCAGAGTCGCGCTCGGCGTCAGGACCACGCGCCGCAGAGAGCCGTCGTAGGAGACCGACGCCGAGACCGGGCCGCCCGGGCCGGTGAGCGTGACGTTCGTCCCGTTGACGGTGCTCGGGTCCAGGTCGCGGTCGAAGTCCGCGGTGACGGTGGTGGAGCGGTCGACTCCGGTGGCGCCGTCGATCGGCGTCCGGGCGGAGACGGCCGGCGCGGGCGACGGATAGTCGACGATGGCGTCGATGAAGTAGTTGGAGGTTTGGTAGGTGTTGGTCGGGAAGGTGCCGGCGGATGCGCCGTAGACGCCGTTTGCGCCGTCGGTGACGCTCTGGAGCGGGCCGTTGACGAGCTGGGTGGAGAGCCCGCCGGTGGTCATGACGAAGCGGGAGTTCAGTCCGACGGAGACGACGTAGGTTTGTCCCGGGGTCAGGTTGACGGGGGTGGAGAGGTCCTGGCGCTGCCAGCCCGTGGCGGTCTCGTTCTGGAAGGTGACCTGCGCGAGTTGCTGGCCGCTTGCGGTCCAGAGCCGTCCGATGTGGGTGCCGGTCTCGTTCGCGTCCTTGTAGAAGGCGAGGGCCTTGAGCTGGACGTTGTCGGTGACCGCGATCTTGGTGCCGAGCTCGTAGCTCCACGGGCCGCTGCCGGATCGGCCGTCGCGCACGTCGAGGTTGGTCAGCACCGGGGTGAGCGTGGGGGTCATCAGCGAGCACGGGCAGGCCGCGGTCGTGAAGCTCCAGGTGATCGGCGCCGCGAGCGGGGTGCCGTCGGCGGCGGTCAGGCCGGTCGTGATGTCGACGGTGTAGGTCGTGTTGCCGGCGAGTGGCGCGGTCGGGTGCAGGTTGATCGCGCCGCCGCCCGAGTAGCTGACCGTGGCGGGCACGGGCGAGCCGCCCGCGTCGCGCAGCACGAACGTGGAGGAGGTCACGCTCGCCGGGTCCAGCGCGCGGTCGAACGTCGCGCCCACATCGGTGTCGCGGCCGATGCCCGTCGCGCCGGACCCGGGATCACGGCTCACGAGCGTCGGCCCAACCGCCGCGGTCAGGCTCGTGGTGAACGTCCAGTCCGATGCCGCGTCCAGCGGCGCGCCGTCCGCGGCCTTGATGCCGAGCGTCACGTGCGCCGTGTAGGAGGTGGCGAGCGCGAGCTGCGAGCTCGGCGTGAGGATCGCGGTCCTGGTCGGCGCGTCGTAGGTGACGCTCGCGGGCACGGCGCCGCCGGGGCCGGTCAGCGAGACGCTGGTCCCGTTCACGGTCGTGGGATCCAGGTCCTTGGAGAACGTCACCCGGACAGGGCTCGACGGCGAGACGCTCGTCGCCAGCGGCGCCGGCGAGCGCGAGGTGATCTGGACCGCGGCCCCGGTCGTGAAACTCCACGTCACGGGCACGGACAGCGCGGTCCCGTCGGGCGCCTGCACGCCGGTGGTGATCGTCGCCGAGTACTGCGTCGCCGGCGACAGCGGCGCGCTCGGGGCGAGCACCGCGGTCCGGGTGGGACCGTCGTAGGAGAGCGTCGCCGCCACCGGCCCGCCGGGCCCGGTCAGGCTGAAGGTTTGGTTGGTGAGTGTGGAGGGGTCGATGGAGCGGCTGAAGGTTGCGGTGACGCTTGCGCCCACGGGCACGTCGTTGGCTCCGTCGGTGGGGGCCTTGGTCGTGATTTGGGGGGCTGAGCCGGTGCCGGTGGTGAATGTCCAGGTGGAGTTCGATGCCAGCGCGTCGCCGGACCAGCTCTTCACGCCGGTCGTGACCTGCGCCTGATAGGTGGCGGACGGGTCCATCGAGGCGGTCGGTGTGAGCGTGGCCGTGTTGGTGGTGTCGTCCCAGGAGATGCTGGCGGGGACGGCGTTTCCGGCGAGCGTGAGCTTGAGGGTGGAGGAGGTGAGCGTGGAGGGGTCGATCGCGCGGTCGAAGGTGACGCGCACCGTGCTGTCGATCCCGACCCCGGTCGCGCTCGGGGCGGGCAGGCGGTTGGTGATCTGGGGCGCGCCGGTGGGGTCGACGACGAGGCCGGGCTCGACGGTGGTCGGCGTGACGCCCATGTCCGTGAGGACGTTGATGGTCGCCTGCTTGATGAACGTGTTGGGCTCGCCCTGGCCGAAGCCGTTGAGCGCCAGCCCGAGGCTCCAGTTGTTGGTCGAGGTCGAGAAGACGACCGCGCCGCTGGCGGCCTTGTAGTAGGTGCCGGTGCCGGTCGCGTTGCCCTGCGCGTAGACGCGGCCGGCGTCCTGGAGGATGTTGCCGTTCACGGGCGCGGAGAAGATCGAGGAGACGCCCGGCGGCTCCTGGCCGTTGGCGGCGCGGTCGTTCCACTCCCAGCCGACGAGGTTGGTCCCGAACGTCTGCGAGGTGTTCGGGGCCATGTCGGCCAGCGAGGTGTGGCGCCAGGCGCGGTTCTTGCCCTCGGCCGCGGTGACGACCATCGGGAAGTCGTTGTAGTCGTTATCGCCGACGTACTGGGAGCCGACGAGCGCGTTCTCGGGCGCGTTCGCGCCGGCCGGGTCGCGCCAGGTACCGGTCGGCTGGCCGCTGGGGTCGGCGGGACCGGACTCCGTCGTCTTGTAGCAGACCTCCACGCGGTTGGCCTGACCGCTGAACGGACTCGACTCCGAGCGCGTCTTCCAGTAGACCTGGTTGGATCCGAGCCAGAAGATCGAATGGCCGTTGTCGCGCGCGTTGGTGGTCGCGTCGCGCATCTGCTGCGACCAGTACTCGTCGTGCGCGCCGGACACGAACACGGGGTGGTTGAGCAACTGCGAGCCGCTGGTCTGCAGATCGGTCGAGGTGATGTAGTCGATCGAGTAGCCCTGGCGCTCGAACCACGCGATGTTGCCCTGATCGGCCTCCGGGAACCAGTTGTTCTGGCCGGTGATCGTCTGCTGGTAGGGGCGGTCGAAGGACACCTTGACCGCGCGCGCAGTCCCGGCGACCGTGGTGTAGCCGCTCGAGTTGAACGTGTAGAGCGACTTGCTGCCGTAGTTGTTGTAGGCCTGGTAGGTGTTGGTCGGAAGCTGGTAGAGCAGGTTGCCGTTGTCGCCGTCGTCGCGGACCACGAAGATGACCGCGTTGTCGGTGTTGTTGTCCTCGCGCACGAGCCGCAGCCAGTAGACGCCGGTCGGCCAGTCGGAGGTGGTCGTGATCCTGTCCGTCACCGACCAATTGGAGCAATCGAGCAGGCCCGTGTTGCCGTCGCCGTCCTGGCAGTTGGGCTGGGCCACGCCGCTGCGGCTCGGCAACACCGACACCAAGCGCGCACGGGTGCCGCCATACCAGCCCGCCCGGTAGATCTCGACGTGGTAGGGGACGCCCTCGCCCGTGTTGACCTTCAGGCCGATCGAGCCGCCCTGGTCGACGCTGTCCTGGGTCGCGTAGCCCTCGATACCGCCCGAGTACGCGCGAGTCGGGTTCTGCAACGGATAGGACGAAGACCCCGGAAAGCAGTTCTCGCGCACGATCGCGTTCCCCGCCGAGCAACTCGTCGCACGCGGCGTCGCCGCCACCGGCTCCGAAGCCGGCCCCTGCGACCCATCATCGGCACGCACCGCGTAGTAGTAGCCGGTCCCATTGGCGACCGTCGTGTCCGTGAACGACGGCGTAGCCGACGTCCCGACCTGCGTGTTGATCGACCCCGCCGACGTCCCCCGATACACCCGGTAGCTGATCGCACCCCCCACCGGCTGCCACGCCAGCGACACCTTGCCGCCCAACGCGATCGCGCTCACCCCATCCGGCGCAGTCGTCGCACCCCGAGCCAAAAACGGGGCCATAAGCAACACAGCCAGCGCCGCCAACAGAGCAGCCTCGAAACGCCACAAACGCCGCATCGCAAGACGCACCGGACTCATGCCTCCGCGACGACCTCGGCCGTTCCCGCGGCGGTCGCCTCGCGCCTGGCGCGGTGCCAGGCGGCCGTCTCGGCCAGGCCCTCGTCGAGCCTCACGGTCGCCCGGAAGCCGAGCAGCTCGTGCGCCTTGCGGGTGTCCGGGATGCGGCAGCGGACGTCCTGGTAGCGGCCGCCGATCTGCTCGTAGGGCAGGTAGGAGATGCGCAGCGGGCCGGCGATGCCGAGCGCCGCCTGCACCTCGGCGGCCAGGCGGAAGATCGTCGTCGGCTCGTCGCCGCCGAGGTTCACGATCTCGCCTTCGGCCGCGGGCTGCTCGAGCGCGCGGACGAAGCCCTCGACCGTGTCGCTCACGTAGGTGAACGTGCGTACCTGGCGACCGTCGCCGTGCAGTTCCATGACCTCGCCGTCCAGCAGTCGCTCGATGAACGCCGCCTGCGGCCCGCCCCACCAGCTCGGGTGGTTGCGCGGCCCGTAGGAGCCGAACAGGCGCAGGATCGTCACGCGCAGGCCTCGCTCGGCGGCGAGCGCGAGCGCGACGTGCTCGTCGTAGAGCTTGGAGACCGCGTAGGCCCAGCGCCGCGTGGTGGGCGGGCCGAGCGTCAGGTTCGCGTCCTCGGCGAACGGCGGCGTGGCGTTGCCGTACACGTCCGAGGTCGACGCGACCACGACGTGCGCGCCGAGCGCGAGTCCGGCCTCGTAGACCGACAGCGCGCCCGCGACGTTCGCGTTGAGCGTGCGCAGCGCCCCGCCGTAGCGCGGGATCTTCTCCGCCGCGAGGTGCACGATCGCGTCCGCGCCCTCGAACACGTGCAGCAGCGTCGCCTCGTCGCGCACGTCGAGGCGGTGGAACTCGAAGCGCTCGTGCGCGAGCGCGCCCGCGAGGTTGTCCAGGGAGCCGCGCGAGAGGTCGTCGACCCCGACCACGGAGTGACCGTCGGCCAGCAGGCGGTCGCTGAGGTGCGAGCCGATGAAGCCGGCCGCTCCGGTGATGCCGATCTTCCTTGATGCGGTCACTGCACTCTCCTTAGCCAGACATCGAGGGTGGGGGATCGCCTGCCGGACCCGCGCAGGGTCTCGACACGGGCGAAGTCGCGGTTCAGCCATGCGCCGACGGCGCGGTCGTAGCCGCTGCCGAACGGACCGCTTCGGTAGCGCGTCAGCGGGTCGCGGTCGACGATCGCCAGGCGCACGCCGCCCATCCGCGCGATCGCTGCGGCCTCGTCACGCGGCCCGTCGAGCGCGCCGGGCAGCAGCGAGATCTGACGCAGCGGGTTCTGGCGCCCCGACAGCACGTAGAGGGCGGTCAGCTGCGGGGCCAGGAGCACGGGGTCGCCCGGCCGCGTGCGGCGCTCGATCGCCGCGAGCGCGGCCGGGTAGGCGGTATCGCCTCCCAGCGCGGTCATCATCCCGCCGGGGCCGCGGACCTCGAGCGTCTCGAGCCGCGCGTCGCGGACGACCAGCCCGGCGCTCACGAGGCCCAGGCCCGCCAGCGCGGCCACGCCGAGCGCGCGGAGGACCGGCGCGCCGTCGCCTCGTCGCCGACGCGCGGCGGCGAGCGGCAGCGCCAGGCACAGGAGCCACGCGAGCAGGATCGCGACGAACGGCAGCGAGTAGCCGGTGTCCTGCGGGAAGCCCGGGTTGGGGTAGGGCCAGAACTCGGCGTAGGAGCCCGCGGAGAGCCCGAGCACGATGATCGAGGAGAGCAGCGCGGTCTGCGCGCTCGCGTCCCAGCGCAGCGCGTTGCGGCGCACGGCCACCACGATGCCGACGGCGCTGAGCGCCGCTCCGGCCGGGATCCAGGCGTAGGCCCACTGGAGGTAGTGGCGCACGGTGTCCGGGCGCCCGGCGAGCACCGCGAGCGTCGCGATCGCGCCGAGCGCGATCACGCCGAGCGCGATCGCGCGCGCCGCGCCGCCGCGGAGCACCGCCCACCCGGCTGCCGCCAGCGCGCCGGCCGCGGCGAGCGCGACCGCGAGGTGGCCGAGCAGCGTCGCGAAGCTCCCGGGCGTGAACGGCGCGAGCCGGTCGTACACCGGACGCACGGTTTCCCGCATGAGGCCGTCGTCGAGCAGGTTCTGGTGGATCAGCGTGCCCAGGCCGACCTGCGCGGCGAACGCGCCGTAGACGGCCAGCGGGATCGCGAGCGCGGGGCCGGCCACCGCGAGCGCGTCGCCGAGCGCTGCCCGGCGCCCGGTCGCCCCCGCCTGCCAGGCGCGCATCGCCAGCCACACGGCCGTCCCGGCGAAGCAGGCGAGCGTGAGGTCGTGGCGGGTCAGGGTCACGAGCCCGAGCAGGGCGCCCGCCGCCGCCAGCCGCCGGCGCCCCGTGCCCGGCTCCGCCGGCCGCGTGAGCATGAGGACGGCCGCGAGCGCGAGCGCGTAGCCGAGCGACGCCGACAGCGTGTGCGGCATCACGAACGAGATGTCCGAGTTGGAGAACGCGACCGTCGCCGCCAGCAGGCCGGCCGCGGCGGCCCCCGCCGGGGGCGCCACCCGCCGGGCGACGGCGTAGGTCAGCGCGACGATCGCGATCGCGAGCGCGAGCCCGACCGCCGCGGCGACGCCGAACGTGGGGGAGCCGATCGCGAACGCGGCCCCGAGCACGAGCGGCCCGAGCGGGCCGTAGCTGTACATGTAGTCGACGTACGGCAGCGAGCCGTCGGCAACGCGCCGGGCAGCGACGAGGTCGTAGCCGGTGTCCAGGCGCAGGTCGCCCCACGTGGCCCAGGTCAGGCCGGCGAGCAGCACGGTCGCGAGCGCCAGCGAAGCGATCGCGACGGCCTCGGGGTGCACCGCGGCGGCGCGCAGCGGGCGCGCGAACGCGCGCCGGTCGGTGGGCTGGGCGGTCGCGCTCACGCCGCGCGCTCCTCGCGGGACGTCGCGTCGAGACGCTCGATCAGGCCCTCGGCCACCCGGTCGGCGACGCCGACGACTGCCTGGCCGTTCACGAGTTCCGGGTAGATCTGCGCGGTCGAGGCGAGCGCGAGCCCCGGTGCCGGGAACAGGTCCGCCGGGCGACCGGCATGGCCGAGCACGTGCACGGGCTCGGCGACGCGGGAGCGCGCGACCTGCATCGCGAGCACGTCGTCGTCGCGCAGCGACGGGAAGATCGCCTGCACCCGGCGCAGGTAGTCGCGCCGGATCTGAAGGGAGGAGCGCTCGAGGTCCTCGGCGTCCGGGTTCACGTAGCGCGGCGCGTAGATCAGCGTGCCCCCGACGCGCTCCGGGTTGACGACGTGCGTGGTCTCGACCACGGTCGTCAGCGCGACGCGGCGGTCGGTCAGGTTGAGCGCGTAGTAGGGGCTGATGCTGCGCCGCAGGCGCATCACGAGGCAGACCACGCCCAGATAGCGGCAGCGGTCGGGACCGGCCGCCGCGGCCAGCGCGGGCGGCAGCAGGCGCTCGCCCTGCGGCGGGATCAGCGTCGAGAGCACCTGGTCGTAGGCCTCCAGGCCGGAGTCGGTCACCACTCCCACCGCGCGGCCTCCCGCCTCGGCGATGCGCCGCACGGGCGTCTCGGTGCGCACCTCGCCGCCGGCCGCGCGGATCGCGTCGGCGAGCGCGTCCGCGAGCATCTGGTAGCCGCCGTCGATCGTGCCCATCACCTCGTGCGAGGTGCGGTCGCGCGTGCGCGACATGCGGCGCGTGCGCGCCCACAGGTAGGTCGCCGGCAGGTCGTCGTAGCGCCCGTCGAACTTGGAGTCGAGCAGCGGGCGCCAGAGCCCCTCCCACAGGCGCTCGCCGCACATCCGGCGCAGCCAGCGCTCGAGCGGCTCGCGATCGAGATCGGCGTGCTCGCGAATCATCTGGCAACGGGCCACGAACGCGCCGAGCCGGACCCGGTCGACGGCGCGGAGGGCCGGGAACGACAGCAGCTCGCGCAACGAGGACATCGAGGCCAGGCGCCCGTCGTGGTAGAAGCCGACGCCGGTGCGGCGGAAGCGGAAGCGGTCCGCCAGCCCGAGCTCCTCCGCGAGGCCGCGCACCCGGTCGTCGGTGGGCAGCACGACGTGGTAGAAGCGATCGACGGGGATGCCGTCGAGGTCGGCCGAGGCCGCGAGTCCGCCGACCTGGGCGGCGCGCTCGTAGACGACCGCGGGATGGCCCGCACGGGTGAGCCGGTAGGCCGCGGTCAGGCCGAGCAGCCCGCCGCCGACGACCGCCGTACGCGGGGCGCTCACGGCGCCGCCTCGTCGCGGACGAGCGGACCGGAGCCGACGGGCTCCCGCACCAGCGAGCTGCGCGACAGCAGCCGCACGTAGCCGGTGATCGTCGGGGCGAGCCGCAGCTTGCTGGAGCCCTGGCGGCGCGCGGCGTCGAGATCGACCGGGACCTCGGCGATCCGAGCCCCGAGCGCGTCGAGCTTGAGCAGGATCTCGGCCTTGCAGGCGAAGCCGCTCTCGCGGATGAAGCTCTCGCCGTGGCGCTCGTAGCCGGCACGAAGCGCGTGCGCGCGGTACACGCGGAAGAAGGACGAGACGGTGCGCGCGTCCAGCCCGGCGGCGCGCCGGATCGCGAACGCCGCCCCGCGCGACATCAGGCGCCGCGTGCGCCCGACCCCGAGCATCCTGCCGCCGCCGTGGACGGAGGCGAGCACGATGTCGGCGCCGTCGCGCGCGGTCGCGAGCATCTGGTCGAGCACGTCGAGGTCGCTCGTGGTGTCCGACTCGAGCGTCACGACGAGCCCGCGCTCGCCGGAGAGCTCGAGCGCGCGGTGGAACCCGGCGTCGAAGGCGCGCCCGGGCCCGCGGTTGCGGCCGAGGCGCAGCACCTCGAGCGGCAGGCGCCCGGCGTGGGCCTCGGCGGCCTCGGGCGTGCCGTCGGTCGAGCCGTCGTCGACCAGCACGACCTTGCCGAGCCGCCAGAGGCTCGGGCGCCGCTCGAGGTCGTCGAGCAGCCGCGGGACGTTCTCGGCCTCGTTGTAGGCGGGGATGACGAGCACCGGCATCGCGCGGCCCCCTAGTACGCGCCCCGCCGCGCGAGGATCGCCGGGATCGTCTGGAACAGGATCTTGATGTCCCACCAGAGCGACCAGTTGGTCACGTAGATGTAGTCGAGCTTCACCATCTCCTCGAACGGGAGGTCGGTGCGGCCCATGACCTGCCAGAGGCCGGTGATGCCCGGGGTCGTCTCCACGCGCCGTCCCGCCCAGCCGGTGATCTGGCACGCCTCGTCGACCACGAACGGCCGCGGGCCGACGAGGCTCATCTCGCCGCGCAGCACGTTCCACAGCTGGGGCAGCTCGTCGAGCGAGGTGCGCCGCAGCCACGCGCCGACGCGCGTGATCCTCGGGTCCTCGCGGATCTTGAAGAGCGGCCCGCCGTCGATGTCGTTGCGGTCCTCGACCGAGGCCTTCAGCGCCTCGGCGCCGTCGACCATCGTGCGGAACTTCACGATCCTGAACTCGCGCCCGCCGCGGCCCCAGCGCCGCTGCCGGAAGAACACCGGGCCGCGCGAGTCGAGCTTGACCGCGACCGCGATCACCAGCAGCACGGGCGACAGGAGCAGCAGCCCGAGGCCGGCCGCGACGAGGTCCACCGCGCGCTTGAGGAACACGACGCTTCGGCTGAAGCGCATCGGCGGCAGGCTCACCACCGGCAGCCCCTCGATGTCCTCGATCGTGGCGTTCGAGGCGAACAGCTCGTAGAAGCTCGGCACGATCGACAGGTGCACGTCGGGGCGCCGCACGGCGCGGACGAGATCGAGCGTCTCGTCGTAGGCGCCGCGCGAGAGCGTCACGATCACCCAGTCGATCTCGAGCTCCTCGACCACGCGCGTGAGCTCGCTGGTCGGCCCGATCACGCTCATGCCCTCGGCCGCCTGGGGGTCGTCGTCGAGGAAGCCGACCAGTTCGAGCCCGTAGCTGGGATGGGCGGCGATCTTGCGCTCGACGGCGCGGCCGGTCGTCCCGGCGCCCACGATCAGGGCGCGCCGCGGGGCCATGACCGCCGGCATCACGAAGCTGCGGACCAGGTAGCGGCAGGCCGGCACGAGCGCGAGCGCTGCCGCGAGGAAGAGGGTCGCCTCGACGGGCGAGTAGACCTTCACGTCGACGAGCCGCGCAAGCGCCTGTCCCGCGAGCAGGAACAGCAGCGAGCCGGCGAGCAGCGCGTGGAAGAGCTCCGCGATCTCGTCGAAGTTGCTGGTCGCGATCGTGTTCGGCTGGCGGTCGTAGAGCCGGTA
This sequence comes from Solirubrobacteraceae bacterium, assembly GCA_046330255.1. Classification (GTDB taxonomy): domain Bacteria; phylum Actinomycetota; class Thermoleophilia; order Solirubrobacterales; family Solirubrobacteraceae; genus JBBSBL01. The sequence goes on along the minus strand of JAXLTC010000002.1, from coordinate 416,947 downwards.
GGCGCAGAACATCGCGATCCAGGCGAGCAGCGCCAGGGCCGCGAGGCCCGCGGCCACCGCGCCCGGCGCGACGATCGCCGGCGGCGCCATCTGCTCGGCGATCGCGAACGTGAGCCCGCCGGCGAGAAGCAGCGCGAGCGCGTCGGCGATCACCAGCATCCAGACCCTGCCCCGCGGCAGACGCCCCGAGGCGCTCGACGCGGCGGGTGCGAGGTGCCGCGCGGTGGGCTTCGTGCGTGCCGCGGCGGCGGAGTCCACGGCGACCAGATGGGAGCGGCGCGCGGAGCCCGGCTGGGCTCCCCGTGGGCGCGCGCGACCTGCCGTCGTGACTCGCGGATCGTCCTTCACCGAGGCTCGCTGCGAGCCTACGTCCGGCCTACCGGCGTGTCGCCAGACCAAAGGATAGGTTCGGCCGTGGGGCTAGGACGCCAGCGCGACCGGGCGAGCCGACACGAGGTCGTGCTGGTGGGCCCAGTGGCTGGCCTCGGTGCGGTTCGACACGCCGAGCTTGCGGTAGACGTTGGAGAGGTGGAACTTGACCGTCTGCTCGGTCACCCAGAGCGAGCCGGCGATCTTGCCATTGGTATGCCCCTGGGCGACGAGCGCAAGGATCTCGAGCTCGCGTTCCGTGAGCATGCACTCCTCGAGCTCCGCCGCCCGGCGAGCGTCCGACTCGAACACGTGCACCATGTTCCCGTAGGCGGTCTCGCGCACGAGCATGCCGAGCGTCGCCGGGTGGACGCCCTTGGAGATCGCGGCGGTCGCGCCGGCGTCGACGGCGTCGGCCAGCCAGCGGCCGTCCATGCGGGTGGTCAGCAGGATGCGGTGGCTCTCGGGCGAGCGCTCGCGAATCTCGCGCAGGCGCGCGAGCGCGTGGTCCGGTTGGTGCATCTCGTCCACGAGCACCACGTCGGGCGCCGCCTCGGCCAGGGCGTCGGTGACGGCCAGGCGCACGTCGAGGAAGCCGAGCACCCGGATTCCGGTCGTCTGGCGCAGCGCGTTGCGGATCGCCTCGATCACGCACGTGTGGTCGGCCACGATCACGACGCTCTTCACGACGGCCACCCGTCCGCGGCGCGGATCACGGCCTCGTGCCTGTGGTGTCTGTCGATCATTCGCCCACCCTGGTCGCTGTGCGTGGAGTTCTCCTGACGCCCGCGGCGCGGGTCGTCGCGCAACAACCCTCATCCCCCCCGGAATGGTCCGGGTATGAAGCTATTCGCAGGGATTGCGTCAGCGTTGCGATTGCTGTTGGATAGGCGTTGTGCCGGTTGGATTCTGGGATGACAGGCCCGCGGCGGGGGCCGGGGTGCGCGGGTGACCGCGGGCTCCGCCGGCGATGGGCCGGCCGACGGGGTGTTCGACCTCCTGCCGCACGGCGCGCTGGTGCTCGACGCCGACGGGCGGGTGCTCGCGATCAACGCGCTCGGGTCCGAGCTGCTCGGCGACGGCGACGGCCCCGCGGCCACCGGCGACCGCTGCTGCGAGCTGCTCGGGTGCGGCGCCCGCGGCACGCGGCTGGAGGGCGGCTGCCTGACTCACGTCGTCGACCGCTCCGGCGAGCCCACGTCCGAGTTCAGGGTCGAGCTGGCGGCCGGGGCGTCCCCGGGCGCAGCGTGGGTGGCCGCGCGACGCCTGCCGGACGGGCGGATCGTGGCGCAGGTCCGCCCAGGGCAGCGCGAGGACCGCCGCCGTGCCGCGCTGCCCGCATGGTCCTCGCAGGCGCACGTCGCGGTACGGGTGCTGGGTCGCACGGAGGTGGACGTCCCCGGCGGGGGGGACGGCGCGTGGATCCGCCAGCGGGCGGGCCAGCTGCTGAAGCTGCTGGTGACCGAGCGCGGGCGCGTGGTGAGCACGGAGGAGATCGCCGAGGCGCTTTGGCCCGGCTCGCCCGCGAGCCGCACGCCGACGGTGCGGGCGCTCGTCCACCACCTGCGCCAGCGGCTCGACCGCGACTCCGGGCTCGACCGCGACTCCAGTGGCCGGCATGCCAGTTGCGTCGTGCGCCACGACGGCGGCTACCGCCTGGGCACCGAGCGCGTCGAGGTGGACGCCGACGCGTTCGAGGCGGCCGCCAAGACCGGCCTGGCGGCGATTCGCCGGGGCCGCTCGGCCAGGGCGCGCGAGCCGCTCGAACGCGCGATGGCCCTCTACCGCGGCCACTACCTCGCCGACGAGCCCTACGCCGACTGGACGGTGCGCGAGCGCGAACGGCTGCGCAGCGTGGCCGGCGAGTCCGCGCGCGCGCTGGTCGACCTGCAGGTGGTCGACGGGCGCCTGGACGCGGCGGCCGGCACCGCACGCCGCTTGGCGGAGATCGACCCGTTCGACGCCGACACGCAGCGGCGACTGGTCGCGCTCAGCCTGCTGCGCGGACGCCGCAGCGAGGCGGTGCGCAGCTACGAGGTGATCAGGGAGCAGATGCTTCGCAACTTCGGCGAGCCACCCGACTTCACGCTGCTGGACGTGGCCGACCCGGCCGACGTCTGGCCGGGCGCGAGCCGCTGACGTCGCGGCGGGCGCGCGCCACGGCCTCAGCCGCTGGCGGCCGAGGCGTCCTCGAGGTCGTCGTCGCGATCCTCCGGGTCGGCCGGGGCCGCGGGCTCGGCGTCCGGGACGGCCGCGACCGCCGCCGGTCCGCGCGGGGGCGCGTCAAGGCGCTTGACCAGGCGGACCGGGCTCCCCGCGTAGAGCCCGTTGGGCCCGAGGTCGCGCCCGACGACCGTGCCGGCCGCCACGATCGACCCGGAGCCGATTCGCACCCCGGCGAGCAGGATCGCGCCGGCCGCGATCCCGCAGCCGTCCTCGACGACGATCTCGCCCGACGTGGCCGCGCCGACCCGTTCTCCGGCATCGCCGGGCTCGTGTGAGGCGGTGCAGAACATCACGCCCGGTCCGATGTGCGTGTTGCGCCCGATCGTGATGCGCGCGGTCGTGTCGAAGAAGCACCGGTGGTTGATGGTCGAACCGGCCCCGATCGTGACCTCGGGGCCGCCGAAGAAGCAGCCGGACCCGATGCGGAACGTGTCGATGCTCAGCCCGCAGGCGCGCAGCAGGTAGTAGCGCAGCGGCCTCGGCGCGAGCGTCGACCCGGCGATTCCGTTCAGCGCGAACTGGAGCAGCGACCGGCGCAGCTCCGTCCCGGCGACCGCCCGGGTGCGAGCCGCACTCCATCTGGCGTGGTCTCCCGGGAGCATCGGCGCCGAGGCTAGAGAGTCGCCGCGCGCCCGGCAACGGCGAGCAGACGAATGACCGTGTTTTGCTCGGTTTGGGCCATGAAGGCGAGGGGTTTCAGGCCGGATCGCCGCTGTCGGCGTCGACGCTCGCCAGCGGCTCCATGCCCGGCTGCGCCGGCTCGCCCCTCACCTCGCCGCCGAGCCCGAGGCGCTCGAGGCGGGCGATCTCCCGCTCGCCCTCGAGGCGGGCAGGGTCGTCGGGCTGGAGCCCCGCGACCAGCCGCCTGATGCGCTCGCGTAGCTGCAGCGCGAAGTGCGGGGTCGAGGCGCCCATCAGCTCGCGGATGTCCTCGACCGTGACGCGGTGCTCGGGGCGGAGGCGGTCTGGGCGCTCGGCTTGGCTCATGACGACGGGCTGCTGCCGCCGGCCACCGGCGCGATCTCCAGCAACTGGTCGATCTGCGCCTGCGAGGCGATCGAGATCGCCTGCGCGTCCCCGATGACCCATCCGTGATTGTAGACCCCGCGGACCGGATCGTCGGTGTAGCCGGGCTGGATGTCGAGCAGGTACTGCTGGAGCGCGCGCGGCAGCGGCGCCGGCCGCTGCACCACCAGCAGCGGACCGTAGGTCCCGGCCGCGGCGAGCGGGGCCGCGGCGACCGCGTCGAGCGGGCGCCGGGTGCTGGCGAACGACAGGCCGTGCCCCGGATCCACGACGCGCCAGCCGAACGGGCCGTCCGAGAAGCGCGCGAACGCGATCGCGCTGCTCACGGGGTCGGGGCCCGCGATCCGCCTGGCTCGGCCGAGGGCCCCCAAGCCCCGCAGGACGCGGCCCGAGACGACCGCCGGCGGGCCGAGCACGTAGATCCGCGGCCGGCCGTGCGCGCGCAGCGCCGCGCGGGTGGCCGCCGGGATCGCGTCGCGCGAGACGAACAGGATCGGGTCGCCGCTCTTGGCGGCCCAGGCCGCGGCGGGCATCGCAAACGCCGGGGCGTCCTGGGAGACGACCACCACCGACGCGCTCGGCCGACCGGCGGCCGTGGCGCGCAGGCGGTCGACCGCCGCGGCGAGCGCGGCCGGGCCGGACCCGCGCCCGCGTACGGTGATGGTGCGCAGGCGCCCGGGCGGCGCGGCGGCGTCGCCGACCCGGATCACCTGGGCGCCGCCCAGCGCCGCGGCGCCGGTCGGCCGCAGCGCGACCAGCGCGGCGGCCGTGGGGTCCGGCAGCGAGTCGGAGCCGGCGAGCAGTACGGGCGCTCCCAACGGCCGCCCCACGAGCGATGTCGAGGCCAGCGCCGCCCGCCAGTCGCCCTTCGGGGCGAGGGCGACGGCCCGGGGGCTCTGCCCGGCTCCCGGATAGGCGGCGAGCGCCGCGGCGGCGGTGTCGGCGACGGGGTCGGCGCCGCCGATTCGCGTCGTGTTCTTCGTCGCGAAGCCGGGGAAGCCGAGCTCCTGCGCGCCGGAGTCGCCGGAGCGCCCCGCGTCCGGCGGGGGGCCGAGGCCGCCGGCGCCGCCGCCGCCACACCCGGCGACCGCCGCGGCCAGGCAGAGGCCGAGCGCGGGCGCGACGGCCCTGTGGAGGCGGGAGCGGGGCACCGGCGCGCAGGGTAGCGCCGGCCGCACCCGGGTTCCGCCGGCCGAAGCGGGCCTGCGCCGCGGGCCGCCCGGCCGGTGGGCAGGGGTCGCGACGTTTCCGTCGAACGCTCTGCTAGCTTTCCCGCCTGCCTAATCCCCGGGGCTCGACTCCCGGGGACCGGGGGACCCGGATGTTGGGGCGAATCCCGCGGTGCAGCCGCGAGAGGCGCGAGCTCGTTTAGCGCCAGCCCGTCAGCTAACCCCGGAGGCCGACGAACGAGATTCGGCTTGCGGACGCTGCGCCACACCACGATCATGGCCACGCTCGGCCTCCTCGCCTGCGCGCCCGCGGCGCTCGCTGACGTCCCGGGCGGGGCCGTGCCGGGCCAGGTCCCCGGCGCCCAGGGCGACCAGGGCGCGGCCGGCGGGGCGACGTTCGGCGTCAAGCCCAAGGTCCCGGCCAGCACGCCCAGCCGCCCGACGGTGGCCGGGAGCATCGCGAGGGTCCGGCGCGGCGTCGCCTACGCGCCCGCGGACGCGCCGCTCGCGGTGCGCAGGGTCATCTGGGCGGGGAACAAGATCCGCTCGACGCCCTACGTCTGGGGTGGCGGCCACGCGAGTTGGCGCGCGCGCGGCTACGACTGCTCGGGCTCGGTCTCCTACGCGCTCCACGGGGCCCGCCTCGTGCGTTCGGCGATGCCGTCGGGCGACTACATGGACTGGGGCGTGTCTGGCCGCGGCCGGTGGATCACGATCTACGCGAACGGCGGCCACATGTACATGGTGGTCGCGGGCGTCCGCTTCGACACCAGCGGCGCCGGCGCCGCTGGCTCGCGCTGGCAGCGGGCGATGCGCTCCGGCCGCGGCTACGCGGTCCGCCACCCCGACGGCCTCTGAGACCCGCCGCGGGCGCAGGCCCGCTCAGCGCCCGCGTCCGCCGCGACAGGCGGGCAGGCGAAGCGCGGTGCGCCCTCCGGCGCCGTCGCGGACCACCAGCAGCCCGGCGCAGGCCGAGCGGGGCAGCAAGAGCCAAGCGCGCCGGCCCGCCCCCGGGCGCAGCGCGCGCCCGTCGAGCGTCGCCGCCAGGTCCGAGGCCGCCCGCCGGGCGAGCGGCGCGAAGGCGGCGTCCAGCGCCCTCACGCGGCCGAGGAACGTATCCATCGCGTTAGGCGGCACCGGGAACGGCGGGAAGTCCACGGCCATGCCTCCCCGCCAGCCGTAGACCAGCCGCCGCTGGGCGGCGAAGCGCGCCGCCGCGCGCCCGAACGAGGCGCGCAGCGCGCCCGTGGCCGCGACCGCCGGCGGTGCGAGCCGCAGCCGGAAGCCGCCCTCCGGCGCCCGGCGCAGCGCGATGGCGGGCCGCTCGGCCGCGAGCAGGCGGATGCCCGCCAGCCCGGCGCCCGCCGCCACGCGGGCGGCGTCCAGGAAGGGGGCGGCCTGGGTCACCAGCGCGCGATCCGGGAGCGAGCGCAGGCCTCGCCCGGCATCGCGCACGGCGAGCAGTTCGCGCACGAGCCTCGCCCGCGCGGCGCCGGAGTCGCCGCCCGCGCGGTACGCCCGCAGGAAGGCCCGGGCCGCCCGGGCGAACGTGGGCGCGTCGGTGTAGTCGAGCTTCGTCGAGTAGCTCGTCTCGGCCCATGCCCGCAGCAGGTCCCGGCGCCGCCCGGGCCCGGCGAGGGCCCGGACGGCGTCCAGCCAGGAGCGCCGCGGCCGGTAGCGGCCGGGATCGCGCATCCAGTCGGCGGCGGTCGCCAGCGGGAGCAGGTTGAGGTCGGGGTCGTTGGCGGGGTTGAACAGGAACCCGCCGACCGCGCCGCGCACGTCCGTGCGGCGGACGTAGGGGCCGAGGAAGATCCGGGTGCCGGCCGCCGCGTCCACGTTGGTCCAGTTCTCCCAGACGAGCGGCCGGCGGCCGATCAGCCGCCCGTAGGCGCGGGCGTCGCCGCGCGTCCACTGCCGGGCGGGGATGCTGGTCCCGGTCCACAGCACCTCGATCCCGCCCGCCAGCTGCGAGCGCAGCCCGCGCAGGTAGCCGCTGTCGGCACTGCCCGCGTAGTCGGCGACGACCGTCAGCAGCCGCGAGCCGCGCCAGCGACGGCGCAGCGCCGCCCGCAGCCGAGTCAGGAAGCCGCCGGTCGCGCGGCCGTACGCGGCGTCGCCCGCGCCGAAGGCGGCGGTGTCGCGCGGATCGGAGAACGTCTTGCGCACGTCGTCGAAGGAGGCCATGAAGGTGCGGGCGCCCGCGCGGGCGAACGGCCCGAGCTTGGCGAGCACGGCCTCGAGGTCGCCCGGGCAGGAGAAGCAGAGCGGACGGCTCGCCGGGCGCCCGGGGAGCGTCCGCGAGGGGATCAGCGGCAGCGCCGGGCTCACGTTCGGCACCCAGCGGACGCCCAGCCGGGCGGCAAGCCGGATCTCCGCGCGGTAGGCCCGTAGCTCGGGCGCCGGGTAGGGCTCGCGCCAGTAGGCGCGCTGGCGCAGGTCGTCCTTCGGCGCGTGCACGTAGACGTTCATGCCGTGCGCCGCCATCCAGCGCAGCATTCGCACGCGCTCGGGGTGGGTCCAGGGTCGCCCGTATGAGCCCTCGACGATCCCCCGCCAGGCGAAGGGTGATCGAGCCCCGGCCGCGCCGGACGCCGCCGCGCCGGGCGCGCCCGACGCCGCGAGGACCGTCACGGCCAGCGCCGCGCAGGCTGACGCCGCAGCCCTCATCGCGCGCCGCGGCGGTGGACGATCTCGTCGCGCTCGGCCAGTCGGTTGCGGCGCCGCAACTGGGCCTCCCGCTCGCGCCGCCGCTCGGTCTCGTCGCCTGCGAGCAGTGGCGGTGCGGGCGCCGGGCGGCCGTCGCCGTCGAGGGCCACCATCGTCAGGTACGCGGTGGAGGTGTGGCGGCGCTCCCCGGTCAGCGGGTTCTCGGCCTCGACGCGGACGCCGACCTCCATCGACGAGCGCCAGACCGCGTTCACCGAGGCCGAGAACGTGACGACCTGTCCGACGCGCACGGGCACCAGGAACGTCATCCGGTCCATGCCTGCGGTCACGCAGCGCCGGCTGGAGTGCCGCACCGCGGCGAGCCCCGCGGCCTCGTCGCAGAGCTTCATGACGGTCCCGCCGTGGACGAAGCCGGCGGTGTTGGCGTCGAGGATGCCCATCCAGCGCACGAGCACCGAGACGGAGGCCTCGACGGGCTTGGCGGGCGCGTTCCCGGCCATCGCGCCCCACGATCCCAGATCGGTCGCGGCTGCGCTCCGGCGGGCGACCCGCGCCCCCGCCGCCGCCCGGCGGTGCCCCCGGCCGCGCGTCGGCTACGCTAGAACGCACGGCTCCCGGCCCGCCGGGCGCGGAGCCGTCAATCCAGCCGCGACCCGACCGAACCGCCGAGGAGGAAGCGATGCCGGGCGTCTCCGGGCGCATGTCCACCGTCATCAAGGCGAAGATCTCGAAGCTGCTCGACCGTGCCGAGGATCCCGCCGAGACGCTGGAGTACAGCTACCAGAAGCAGATCGAGCTGCTCCAGAACGTGAAGAAGGGGCTCGCCGACGTCGCGACCTCCAAGAAGCGGCTCCAGCTCCAGTCGCAGAAGCTCGAGCAGCAGGTCGTCAAGCTCGACACCCAGGCGCGCCAGGCGCTCGCCCAGAACCGCGAGGACCTCGCGCGCACCGCGCTGGAGCGCAAGCAGCTGGCGCAGACCGAGCTCCAGTCGCTGGACACGCAGGTGTCCGAGCTCGAGGCCCAGCAGCAGCAGCTCACGGAGTCCGAGCAGAAGCTGCGCACCAAGATCGAGGCCTTCCGCTCCAAGAAGGAGGTCATCAAGGCGCAGTACTCCGCCGCCGAGGCGCAGGTCCGGATCTCCGAGGCCGCGACCGGGGTCGGCGAGGAGATGGCCGACGTGGGGCTGGCGATGCAGCGCGCCGTCGACAAGACCGAGAACATGAAGGCGCGCGCCGACGCCGTCCAGGAGCTGGAGGCGGCGGGCACGTTCGACGACCTCACGCAGCTCGGGGAGGGCAAGGACGACCTCGACCGCCAGCTCTCCGAGCTGACCTCCGCGAGCCAGGTCGAGGACGACCTCGCGAAGATGAAGGCCGAGCTCGGCACCGGTGCTCCGGCCCCGGAGCTCGGCGCGGGGGAGACGCCGCCGGCCGGGGAGAAGGGCGCGTGATAGCCCGCCTCGCGACCGAGGGCCAGTACCGGCTGGCCGACGAGGCCGCGACTCGGCTCAACGAGCTGGACAACGAGGCGGTCGCCGCCGTGGAGCGCGGCGACGCCGACGCGCTTGCCGCGCTGCTCGCGCAGATGCACGACCTCGTGGCCGCGCGGGGCGAGGCCGTGCCGCACGAGGAGCTGGCGACCTCAGACGTGATCATCCCGCCGCCCGACACCACGCTCGAGCAGGCGCGCGCGGAGTTCTCGGGCGACGGGCTGATCCCGGACTAGGCCGTTCGCAGGCCTCTGAGGGCGCATCGAAGCGAGCGATCGGGAGCCGTCGGTCACTTCAGCGACCGGTTGGATCGCGCCGCTGCGCCCGCGCCGCGCGACGAGGCCGCGGGAGGGCGGCGCCGGGTCCATAGTCCTGGGCAGGGGGCTCATGCGACCCCCAAGGCAGGAGCGTGGACTCCCTGGGCCGCGCTCACCAACCAGAGCTCCCTCGAGTTCTGCGGGATCGACCGCGTCAACGCGGGTGCCTCATAGGCGCCGAGATTGACGCGGCGGCCAGTAGGACGGCCGGGCGACCGTGTGTGGCCCGTCGCGACCGGGCCGTCAGCCCACGACCTGCGGCGACCCGGCGCTGCGCGCCCAGCGCCGCGGGGCTCCGCCGCCGTCGGCGGGCACGGTCCAGACCTCCTCGCCGTTGTCGTAGAGGACGGTGCGATCGTCGAGCCAGGCGATCTGGTCGTCGATCGGCCGCTGCTCGGCCAGCGGCGTCTCGCGCCCCGTGCGCAGGTCGAGCACGGTGAAGCGCCAGCGGGGTGGCCTGCCGACCTTCTTCTTGTAGGCGATCCGCGTCTCGTCCGGCGAGAGCGAGGGGCACTCGGCGTTCTCGCGCAGCGTCCGGCCCGTGCGGGTCCGCAGGTCGGCGCGCACGAGCCAGGTGTGCCCGCCGGTGGCCATCGTCGCGTAGAACGTGTGCCCGTCGCGCGAGAACGTCACGCCCCAGAAGTTGCGGTCGCGGGCCGTGACCAACCGCCCGTCGCGTGTCACGGCGAAGCGCTCGAGGTTCACGACGGGGCGGCCGCTGCGCAGATCGATGAGCGTCGTAGCCGTGGAGAAGCGCCCGCCCGCGTAGGCGTGACCGGTGACGAACGTGGTGACGGCCCCCCAGCGCCCGTCGGGCGAGACGCGCGTGCGGCTCGGCACGCCCGAGAGGGCAAGTCGCCGCAGCGGCCGGAAGGCGGCGTCGAAAACGGTCACCGACGTCCTGTTGCGGGCCTGCCAGGCGCCGAGCACGCACAGGCCGACGCGCCCGTTGAACCCGACGCGGTCGCAGCGCAGCGGAGCGAGCGCGCGGGAGCCGTCCGGGCGCGACGCCGAAGCCACGCCCAGCCGGCCGTAGTCGCGCGGGTGGACGCGGTCGAGCCAGCGCATCACGACGTACGGCGGATGGGATTCGATCGCGCGCGCCCGCGCGGCCTCGGCGGCGGCCGACGGCCGGGTCGCGCTGCCCGCGTCGCGGCCGCACGCCCCGGCCGCGAGCGCGCACGCGAGCAGCAGCGCGGCGAGCGCCGGCCGCCGGGCACGTGCCGCCGGCCCGTGTATCGCGTGAATCCGGTGCATCTGCGAGGAGCCCCTTCCCGCGGAAGGTTAGGCCCGCCGGCGGCCGGCCGCGCCCTCTGTCCGTCCAGGTTGGGCGAGCCTCAGATCGGGATCCCCCAGAGCGGGAACCAGCGCTCGAGCTCCTGCTCGATCGGGAGCTCGGCGCCCAGCTGCGCCTTCAGCCGCAGCTCGCCCTCGGTGTCCCGCTGCTGCTCGCCCGGCGCCGGGATGAACGGGTAGAACGCGCCGCGCTTGTAGTTGTAGATGAGGTAGAGCGGGCGCCCGGCCTTCTCCTGGAACGCGAACACCGCGCACAGGACCCGGTCCCCGTAGCCGCCCGCCGCGAGCGCGTCGCTGACCGCGTTGACCCCCACGACGAGGTCGTCGAAGTCGGTGTCGCGCAGGATCATCCAGCGGTAGCCGTAGGAGTCGTCGCTCTCCTCCACGCCGGTGCCCTGGTCCGCGCCGGTCCCGCGCACGACCTCCTCCATCTCGGTCGCGATCTGCGTGAAGTCGGCGGTCGCGAGCGGCTGGAAGACGATCCCGGCGACCCCGCGCGTCGTGATGCCGAGGCCGGTCTCGAGCGTCACGTAGGCGGTCGAGGCCGCGAACAGCCGGTCCGGCGCCGGGCCCTTGAGCTTGCGCCGGCCGAAGACGACGTCGAAGAGGCCCATCCCCCGAGGCCTAAGTGGGGGCGCCCTGCAGCTGGGCCTCGAGGCGCTGGAGCGCGGCGAGGCGCTTCTCCAGCGGCGGGTGCGTCGAGAACAGCGCGGCGACCGACCGGCGCGAGACCGCCGGCATGATGAAGAACGCGTTCATCGCGCCCGCGGCGCGCAGGTCCTCCTTGGGGACCCGCTCCATCGTCCCGCTGATCTTGATCAGAGCCGAGGCCAGCGCGCTCGGGCGGCCGGTGATCACCGCCGCGCCGCGGTCTGCGGCGAACTCGCGGTAGCGCGAGAGCGCCTGCAGCAGGACGAACGAGATCGCGTAGACCGCGAACGCCACGGCGATCACCGCCAGGAACGGGAGGCCGTCCTCGTCGTCGCCGCCGCCGCCGAAGAAGAACCCGAACTGGACGACGTAGCTCGCCACCGTCGCGAAGAAGCTGGCGATCGTCATCACGAGCACGTCGCGGTTCTGGACGTGCGTGAGCTCGTGCGCGAGGACCCCCTCGAGCTCGGAGGGCTCGAGCAGGTCCATGATCCCGGTCGTCGCGCAGACCGTCGCGGAGCGCGGCGAGCGCCCCAGCGCGAACGCGTTCGGCATCGGCGTCTCGGCGATCGCCACCCGCGGCTTGGGCAGGTCGGCGGACACGCACAGCCGCTCGACCATCGCGTGCAGCTCTGGCGCCTGCGCGGGGCTCACCTGGCGCGCGCCCATCGCGACCAGCGCGATCTTGTCCGAGGTGAAGAGCTGGAGCAGCAGGAGGCCGCCCGCGACCAGCGCGATCGTCACCGCCCCCGCCCCCGAGGCGAACAGGGCGGCGATCAGCGCGACGTAGAGGAGCCCCAGCAGGAACATGGTGAGGACCATGCGGGCCTGGAGCCCGCGGTCGCGGCCGAAGGACGTCGGTCGGGCCATGTGTGGAGGCGCTCCTTCGCTGACGAAGGCTTACGGGACGACCTACATGGTAGGAGACGCCGCGCCGCTCGCCGGCGAGCTCAGGGACTGCCCCAGCGCAGGCGGCTCGAGCCCTCGGTGTCCGGGCCGAACACGCCGTCGAGCAACTCGCCCGGCGACTCGAGCCCGAAGCGCTCGCGCAGGCGCTCGGAGACCTCCGCTCGCGTCGCGCCGCCGACCGCCATCTCGATCGCAAGCAGCCGCGCGGCGCCGGGGCCCGCCGCGGGCGCGGGCGCCGGGGCGCGCGGCGCCGGGACGGCGGTCCGCGAGGTATCAGGCTCAGGTTCAGGCCGAGTCTCCGGAGCAGCGGCGGGTACAGGGACCGCCGGCTCGCGCTCGGGAGCGGGCTCAGGCTCCACCGGGTGCGCGGCGGGCTCCGGCCCGCGCTCGGTCGCATGCTCCGGCTCCGACCCGGTTGACCGCGCCGGCTCGGGCTCGGGCGACCGCTCCGGCTCCGGCCCGGTCGCGGGCTCCCGCGCAGGCGCGGGACCGGGCGCCGGCCGGGCGGCCCCGGCCTCCCACGGAGGGCGCGGGGGCGCCGCGAGCCCGGTGCTCAGCTCGCCGGCGGCATCCCGGACCGCTCGCGCTAGCTCCTCGAGCGGTCGCTCGACGGCGCGTGAGAGGGCGTCGATCTCGATTCCCAGGCGCGCGAGCCGGCGCGCGCGCTCGGCCGCCTCGGCGTCGATGCTCCGGCGCGCCTCCTCGAGGTAGCGCTCGGCCTCGGCGGCGGCGGCGCTGCGCCGCGCCTCGACGTCACGGCGCGCGGCCGCCGCCTCGCGCGCGGCCGCCTTGACGATCTCGCCGAGCCGCGCCTCGAGGTCGATCCCGAGCGGGTCGGCGGGGTCGGGCTGCGCTGGCGTGGGGTCCCGGTCCATGGGTGGTCGTGCTCCGGGCCGTACCGGAATGCGCCGGGTCTAGCCTACCGGCGCCCTGCGGGCGGCATCGGCCCGCCCGCGGCGACTCCTGCCGCCTGCAAGATCCGTTGCACACCGGATTCCGGTTTGCTCGCGAGCGGGCGGTTCCTGGTACGGTGGCCCCGCCGAATCCCCGGTGCGCGACGCCGGGGAGCGGGGGACCCAAGTGAAGTCCCCGGGGCGAATCGCCACCCGCCGCACTCCGTGTCCGGCGCAGGCGGCGTAGCGCACGACGCGAGCCCGTCAGCTAACCCCGCAGGCCATTCGAGATGACCGCATCGCCGACCGTCCGTGGACGCCCGGCCGCCCCTCGAGGCGGGCCCGCATCGTCCTGCTCGCTGCACGATCCCGCCCGCTCGTTGACCCCGTGAGCACCACGCCTACACTCGCGCGCCGCATCGTGTCCCGCGTTCGCGCCCTGTTGCTCGTAGCCGCCGTCCCGCTGCTCCTGTGGGCGGTGCTCCCGCTCGGGACCGAGGCCTCCACCGAGGGGCGCATCTCCTCGCTGAAGAACCGCATCGGCAACACCGAGGGTCAGCTGGAGCGCTCCTCGGGCCGCGCCCAGGTGCTGAGCACGACGATCGCCGGGTACACGCGCCGCATCAACGCCCTTCAGTCCGGGATCGCGCGCTTGCAGACGCGCGAGAACGCGCTCCAGGCGGACCTCGACGCCAAGCGCGCCGAGCTCGCACGCATCCAGGCGCGGCTGCGCGAGGTGCAGGCTCGCCTCGCCCGGCTGCGCGCCCGTCTCGCCTATGCGCGCAAGGTGCTCGCCCGGCGCCTGGTGCAGATCTACCAGTCGGACTCGGACAGGCCCGACATCGTCACCGTCGTGCTCAACAGCAAGGGTTTCGCCCAGCTGCTGGAGTCCGGCGAGTACCTCTCGCGCATCGGCCGCCAGGACCGGGAGATCATCACCGCGGTGCGCGACGCCAAGGCGGCCGCCGCGGACGCCGTCGCGCGCCTGGCCGTGCTCGAGCGCCGCCAGGAGCGGGTCGCCGCCGCGATCATGGAGCGCCGCAACCAGGTCGCGGGCGTCCGCCAGTCGATGGAGGGCCGGCGCGCGAGCTTCGCCGAGGTCCGCGACCGCAAGGCCGGCGCGCTCGCCTCGGTGCGATCGGACCAGAGCGCCCTGCGCGGCAAGCTGGACTCGATGCGCGGCGAGGTCGCCGACCTCGAGTCCCAGATCCAGTCCGCCCAGGGCGGTGGCGGCGGCGGCGGAGGCTCGCTGCCCGCCGGTCCGGTCAAGCAGGGCAGCGGCAGCATGATCTGGCCCGTCAACGGTCCGATCACGTCGCCGTTCTGCGAGCGCCGCGCCTGGGAGTCGTGCCACCCCGGCGTCGACATCGGCGTGCCGAGCGGGACGCCGATCCGGGCCGCGGCCTCGGGGAGCGTGATCCTCGCCGGGGAGACCAGCGGCTACGGCAACTACACCTGCATCGATCACGGCGGCGGGCTCTCGACGTGCTACGCGCACCAGTCCTCGATCCAGGTCAGCGTCGGCCAGCACGTCTCGCAGGGCCAGGTGATCGGCCTGAGCGGCTGCACCGGGCTGTGCTTCGGCCCGCACCTGCACTTCGAGGTGCGGGTGAACGGCGCGGTGACCAACCCGCTGAACTACCTCTAGCCGAGCTGCCCACGGGCGTGCCTGGACGCTCGGGCGCCGGCGTCCGTGCGGGCGCCCGGGTCTCCCTCGCCGCTGCGGGTTGCCTGCCGCGTAGCGGACTGCGGCTGGGAAGGGGGCATCTGGCTGTCGTGCGGGGAGGGCTGTTCGCGAGAGTGCGATTGCCTGCGGACATCGGGTCGAATGCACTCTCGCGACGCAGCGGCGCGCAGGCGGCCGGGATGCGGCTCCTTGGTTGCCGCCGTTCGCCACGCCCCGCCCCCACGGGGGCGCGGGGGCGCGGAGTGTCGCGGGCTCGGGGCTCGGAGTGTCGCGGCGCGGCCCGGTCGGGGATCGGCCCGCGTCCGAGCGGTCGGCCGGCCTGCGGCCGCGCTCACCGACCCCGCGGGCAGGGCGGCCGGCGGCCCTCGCCACGGCCCGCGCCGCGAGTGATCTACCCTGCTGATGGTGCTCGCCAAGGTCGAGATCGGCCCGCTCAGCCTCCAGACGTTCGGGATCTTCTTCGCTCTGAACTTCGTCGCGTGGGGCTTGGTCGCGCACCGCAGCTACAAGGAGAACGGCTGGAACGGCGAGTGGGCCTACGAGACCGTGTTCGTCGGGCTGCTCGGCGGCCTGGTGGGGGCACGGCTCTGGTTCGTGATCCAGAACTACGACGAGGTCAAACACGACCTGCTCGGGAACCTGTTCTCCGGCTCCGGGCTGGTCTGGTACGGCGGGCTGCTCGGCGGGATCGCCGCCGTGGCCGTCTGGGCGCGCTGGCGTGGGATCCTCTCGCTGCGGCTGTGGGACATCGGCGCCTACTGCCTGCCGCTCGGCTACGCGATCGGCCGGATCGGCTGCCAGGTCTCCGGCGACGGGGACTACGGCATCGCGAGCAGCCTGCCTTGGGCGATGCCCTACCCGCACGGCACCGTGCCCACGCAGGTCGCCGTGCACCCCACGCCGATCTACGAGACGCTGGTCATGGGCCTGGCCGCGTGGTGGCTGTGGCGGATGCGCCACGCCTACCGGCCGGGCGTGCTGTTCGGCCTCTACCTGCTGATCGCGGGTGCCGAGCGCTTCATGGTCGAGTTCATCCGCCGCAACCACGAGGTGGTCGGCCCGTTCACCGCCGCGCAGGTCTCGGCGCTGGTCGCGGTGGCGCTCGGCGTCGTCTGGCTGTGGGTCCTTGCGCGCCGCGGGCCGCTGCGCCGCGAGCAGCCCGCCGCGCCGGTCGCGGCACGGCGGCGCCCGGCGACGGCCTGATCAGGCGGTCGCCGCGAACGCGCGGCGCAGGAACCGCAGCACCTCCCCCTGCAGTTCCGCGTCGTGCTGGACCGAGCGATGATGCCCGCCCGGCACCGCGATCAGGCGCGAGCGCGGATGGCGCAGCCCCGCGGCGATCTCGTGCGAGTGCGCGACCGGCACCTGCTCGTCGCCCTCCGCGTGCAGCAGCAGGACCGGCACCTCGAGCCGCGCCGCGGCGTCCGCCGGCTCGTTCGCCGACAGCAGCGCGAGGAGCGACTCGTGATCGGCGTCGAAGCCGAGCGTCCCGGCGCGCACGCCGCGCGCCAGTCCCGCCCCCGTGGCGGGGCAGATCGCCACGACCGCGTCGGCGCCGGCGCGCTCCGCCGCGCACAGGGCCACCCACCCGCCAAGGCTGGACCCGCGCAGCGCCAGCGGCCCCGGCGGCAGCACCTGCGCGATCGTCGCGACGTCGTCCAGCGCATGGGCGTCCAGGCGCCCGCCGCTCTCCCCGTGGCCGCGCTGGTCGTAGGCGACCGCGGCGAAGCCGGCGTTGCGGCAGGCGCGCGCGAAGTCGTGGTGGCTCTCCTTGCACGAGCCCGCGCCGTGGACGATCACGACGCCGCCGAGCGGCTCACCGGCCGGCAGCCAGAGGCTGTGGGCGAGCCCGTCGACCGCGTCGATCCGGGCGGGCCCGGCGGGCGTCGGCCGTCGCGCGCGCACGGCCGGGAGCATCGCACCCCTGGCATACTCTCCGGGCCCATGTCGACCGCCTCCGACACGCGTTCCGCGCTGCTGCCGATCGGCACCGAGATCAACGAGCGCGGGCACCTGGAGCTGGGCGGCTGCGACGCGGTCGAGCTCGCCCGGGAGCTCGGCACGCCGCTGTACGTGCTCGTCGAGGACGACCTGCGCGCGCGGGCACGCGCCTACCACGCAGCGTTCGAGGCCGCCGGTCACTCCGACTACGAGCTGCTGTTCGCCTCCAAGTCGCTGCCGGTCCCGGCGGTCTTCGCGTGCTTCGCGGAGGAGGGCTTCGGCGGCGATGTCTCCTCCGGCGGGGAGCTGAGACTCGCGCTGGCCGGCGGCGTGGCCCCCGCGCGGATCGCCTATCACGGGAACTCGAAGTCGGATGCCGAAATCCACGAGGCCGTGGCGGCGGGCGTCTCGACGATCGTGATCGATGCCGTCGACGAGGTCCCGCGCGTCGCGACCGCGGCACGCGCCGCGGGGCGCCGCCAGCCCGTGCTCGTGCGCGTCACCCCGGACGTGACGCCCGACACGCACGCCTCGATCTCGACCGGCCAGGCGGACTCCAAGTTCGGCGTGAACCTCGACGAGGCGCCGGCGCTGCTCGACGCGCTCGCGAGCGACCCCGACCTCGAGTTGCGCGGCCTGCACTTCCACGTCGGCTCGGCGCTGCGCAGCCTGGGCGCGTTCCGCGCCGCGATCGCCGCGATCGCCCCGCTCGGCGACTTCCCGGTCTACAACCTCGGCGGCGGCCTCGGCGTCGCCTACGCCGAGGGCGAGCGGGACGGCTCGATCGCCGAATGGGTGCGGACCGCGGTCGACGCGGTGCGTGAGTCCATGGGGCCCGGCAAGCGGATCATCCTCGAGCCCGGGCGCTCGCTCGTCGCGCACGCGGGCGTGACGCTCTACCGCGTGGAGTCCGTCAAGCGCAACGTGCGCACGTGGGTGGCGGTCGACGGCGGCATGTCCGACAACCCGCGGCCCCAACTCTACGGCGCCCGCTACGAGGCGCTGATCGCGGATCGCGCCGGGGAGGCGGGGAACGTGGAGGCAACCGTCGCCGGCAAGCACTGCGAGTCCGGCGACGTGCTGATCGAGCGCGCGCTGCTGCCCGACCCGCGCGTCGGCGACGTGCTCGCCACGCCGGTGACCGGCGCCTACGGCCACGCGATGGCATCGAACAACAACGCCGCACTGCGTCCGGCGGTGGCGATGGTCTCGGGCGGCGACGCGCGGGTCGTCGTCCGGCGCGAGACCTACGACGACCTCCTCGCCCGTCACCTCGCCTGAGCCCTTTCGCATAGGACTGCTGGGGCACGGCACTGTCGGCTCCGCGTTCGCGGAGTTGCTTCCCGCGCGCGCCGGCCAGGTCGCCGCGGTGACGGGCCGCCGGCCCGAGCTGAGCGGCGTGCTGACGCGCTCGAGCGGGGACTTCGCAGCGATCCTCGAGGGCTCCGACCTGATCGTCGAGGTGATGGGCGGCCTGGAGCCGGCCCGCGCCCACGTGCTGGCGGCGATGGCGGCCGGCCGGCACGTCGTGACCGCGAACAAGCAACTGCTGGCCGAGCACGGCGAGGATCTGTGGGCGGCGGCGCGCGAGCACGGCGTGCAGCTTCGCTTCGAGGCCGCGGTGGCCGGAGTGGTGCCCGTGATCCGCGTGCTCCAGGAGTCGCTCGCGGCGGCGCATGTCGATCGCCTGCACGGGATCGTCAACGGCACCACCAACTTCATCCTCTCCGAGATGGCCCGCACCGGCGCCTCCTACCCGGAGGCGCTCGCCGAGGCCCAGCGGCTCGGCTACGCCGAGGCGGACCCGAGCGAGGACGTCGGCGGCAAGGACGCGGCGGCGAAGATGGCGATCCTCGCGCGGCTGGCGTTCGACACGCCGGTGAGCCTCGACCAGGTGGTCTACGAGGGCATCGAGCACATCACCGCCGACGACCTCCAGTACGCGCGCGATCTCGGCCTCGGGCTGAAGCTGATCGGCACCGCCGAGCGGGTCGAGGGCGGGCTCTCGGTCCGCGTGCACCCCGCGTTCCTCTACCCGGCCCACCCGCTGGCGTCGGTGGGCGGCGCGTTCAACGCCGTGACGGTCGAGTCGGGGTCGATCACCGAGATCACGATGTCGGGTCCCGGCGCCGGGGGTCCGCAGACGGCCAGCGCGGTGCTCGGCGACGTGATCAGCGCGATGATCCCGCCGGCCTCCACGCCCGAGACGACCCAGCGCCTGGTGATCGTGCGCGACGTCGTCTCGGCCTTCTACCTGCATCTCGAGGTCGACGACCGGCCGGGCGTGCTGGCGCAGGTCGCCCAGATCCTCGGCCTGCAGGGCATCTCGGTGAAGTCCGTCGTCCAGAAGGGACTGGGCGCGGAGGCGCGCCTGGTGATGGTGGTGCACCCGGTGCTCGAGTCGCGCTTCTTCGCCGCGGCGGAGCTGATCGGGGGCCTGGACTTCCTCAAGGCGCCCCCGCGCGCGATCCGCGTGATCGAGGAGTCGTTCGACTAGATGGCGCCGCCCGCGCGGATCGAGCGCGCCGTCGAGTTGCCGATCGCGGCGGAGGCGGCCTGGGGGCTCATGCGGCGAACCGCTACGTTCGCGTTCGTGGCGGCCCCGCTGCTGGGCGTTCGCGACCCCTTGCCCGAGCGCTTCGCCGCCGGCGATCGCCTGCGCCTGCGGCTGACCGGGCCCGCCGGCCTGCCCGCCGGCCCGCACGAGATCTTCGTGGAGTCCGTGGAGGAGGACGGGCGCGCGATCCAGACGCGCGAGCGCGGCCCGCTGCTGCGGCGCTGGGACCACCGGCTGTCGGTGGCCGAGACCGGGCCCGAGTCCTGCCGCTACACCGACGAGGTCGAGCTCGACGCCGGGCCGCTGACGGCGCTCGTCGTGCCCGCCGCGCGAGCGTTCTTCGCCCACCGGCAGCGGCGCTGGCGCGCGCTGGCGGCGGTGCTCACGCCCGGGGACGCGAGTCCGTGCCGGGGCTGATCGAGCGCTACCGCGAGCGGCTCCCGTTCGCCGAGGGCGACCCGGTGGTCACGCTCGGGGAGGGCGGCACGCCGCTCGTCGCCGCGCCGCGGATCTCGGAGCTGGCGGGGGCCGAGGTCCAGCTCAAGGTCGAGGGCGCGAACCCGACCGGCTCGTTCAAGGACCGGGGGATGACCTGCGCGGTCTCCGCCGCGGTGCGCGACGGGGCCGAGGCCGTGATCTGCGCCTCGACCGGCAACACCGCCGCCAGCGCCGCCGCGTACGCCGCGCGCGCCGGGCTGCGCGGCGCGGTGATCGTGCCGGAGGGCAAGATCGCCACCGGGAAGCTCGCCCAGGCGCTGATGCACGGCGCGCGCGTCGTCGCGCTGCGCGGTAGCTTCGACCGCGCGCTCGAGCTCGTCCGCGAGCTCGTGCAGCGCCACCCGATCGCGCTGGTGAACTCGGTCAACCCGTTCCGGCTCGAGGGCCAGAAGACCGCGGCGTTCGAGGTCGCCGAGCAGGCCGGGGAGATCGACGCGCTCGCGATCCCGGTCGGGAACGCCGGCAACGTGACCGCCTACTGGAAGGGGTTTCGCGAGCTCGGCGCGGCCCCGCGCATGCTCGGCTTCCAGGCGGCCGGCGCCGCGCCGCTGGTGCACGGCCGCGTGGTCGAGCGCCCCGAGACGGTCGCGAGCGCGATCAGGATCGGCAACCCCGCGCGCTGGGAGGAGGCGATGGAGGCGATGACCTCCTCGCGCGGCGCCGTCGCCCCCGTCAGCGACGAGCAGATCCTCGACGCCTACCGCCTGCTCGCGGGCCGCGAGGGCGTCTTCTGCGAGCCCGCCTCGGCCGCGAGTGTCGCGGGGATCCTCGCCCACGGCACGGGCGGTGCGCGCCGCGTCGTGTGCGTGCTGACCGGCCACGGGCTGAAGGACCCGCAGGCCGCGCTGCAGGAGGCCGGCGCGGTCGTCCCCTGCGAGCCGGAGATCGGCGCTGTCGAGCGCGCCGTGCTGTCGTAGGCCTCGCGTCGCCGATGATCCAGTGATGGACCGCCGCCGCATCGTCAGGGTCCCGGCCTCCTCGGCCAACCTCGGGCCGGGCTTCGACGCGTTCGCGGCGGCCCTCGCGCTCGACCTCGAGCTCGAGGTGGAGGAGACCGGGAGCTTCGGCGTCGAGACCGACCTCGCGATCGCCACCGACCGCCGCAACCTCTGCGTGCGGGGCTTCGCGACGCTGCACCCGCCGGACGACTTCACGTTCCGGATCCGCTCCGAGATCCCGCTGTGCGGCGGGCTGGGCTCGAGCGCGGCGGCGATCGTCGCGGGGCTGCTCGCGGCGGACCACGTCTTCGAGCTGGACGCGGACGTGCTCGGGCTGGCCTCGGAGATGGAGGGCCACGCCGACAACGTCGCCGCGTCGCTTCACGGCGGGGTCGTGATCTGCGCGGACGGCGAGGTCACGCGCATCGAACCCCCGGCGGGGCTCGAGGGCGTCCTGGTCGTTCCCGAGAACGTGGTGCGCACGCGCGAGGCGCGCGCCGCGCTGCCGGCGGAAGTGCCGCTCGCGGACGCGACGCACAACGTCGCGCACGCGGCGCTGCTCGCGCTGGGGCTGGCGCGGGGCGACTGGGATCTGGTCGCGCGCGGCCTGAGCGACCGCCTGCACGAGCCCCACCGCGCGCACCTGTACCCGCGCTCGGCGCGGCTTGCGGCGCGCGCGCGCGAGCTCGGGGCGCTGGGCGCGTCGATCTCGGGCGCGGGCCCCGCGATCCTGTTCTGGTCGCCGTTCGACCAGACGGGCGCGCTCGTGGGACGCCTCGCGGCCGAGGTCGACGGCTGGGCGGAGGTGCGGCGCGTGCCGTTCGAGCCCCACGGCGCGGACGTCAGCGCCCTGTAGGCTGACGCCGTGAGCGCGATCGCCGACCCGCACCCGTTCCGCCTCGCCGTCGAGGCCAAGGACGCCGCCGCGATGGAGGCCGCGCTGCACCCCGATGTGGTCTTCCGCAGCCCGGTCGTCCACAGGCCCTACGCCGGCCGCGAGGCGACGATGCTCCTGCTGCGCAACGTCGTCGAGGTCTTCGAGGACTTTCGCTACGTGGACGAGCTTCGCGGCGAGCGCACGCTCGGGCTCGTCTTCGAGGCGCGCGTCGGGGATCGCGAGCTGCAGGGCTGGGACTACCTGACGCTCGACGACGCCGGGCTCGTGACCTCCTTCACGGTGATGGTCCGCCCGCTGAGCGGCGCGAACGCGCTCGCGCAGGCGATGGCGGCGCGGCTCGAGGTCTCGGAGCCGAAGCCCGCGGGCGCGCCATAGGTCCGGCGCCCCGCCCTATCCGCAGAAGCCGCGGCAGGGCGGGTCGCGGAAGGGCGGGAGCGGCTGCCAGCTCGGCGAGTAGCTGCTGAAGGAGTAGGAGCCCCGCGGGCCGGAGCGGTCCCGCGCGATCTGGTGGGCGTGGGTCCCGTCGGCCCGGCTGACGTAGATCCCCGCGCTGGTCGTGACGCCGCCCTGGACCGGTCGCGGGTTGAGTCCCGGCCAGGCGAGCAGGCGGCCGTCCGGCGAGAAGGCCGGCTCGTATGCGCTCTCGGTCGCCGCCGCGAGCCGGCGCGTGCCCTGCCCGTCGGCGCCGACGACGGCGAGCCGGGCGACGGGCAGCGAGTAGTAGACGAGCCGCAAGCCGGCCGGGGAGAAGTCGGGGCCCCACCCGGCGCCCCGGCTGACGACGTGGGCACGGGCGCCGGAGGTTCGCGAGACCCAGGTTCGCGCGCGGTACCTCCACGTCGTGCCGCTCGGGCGCTCGAACGCGAGCAGCCCGCGGACCGACCACGATGGGTTCGCCGCGTCGCGCACGATCCGCCGCACCCGCCCCGAGCCGCTCGCCGCGACGACGTACAGGTCACGCGTCCCCGCGCAGGCGACGATCCGCGGGCAGCCGTGGTTGTCCTTGCGCGCGCTGTCGAACAGGATGCGTCCGCCTCCGGGCGACCAGGTCGGGTTCGCCGCGTCCCTGCCCGCGGCGGGAAGCAGGCGCCGCCCGGTGCCGTTCAGGCGCACCACCGCGATCCGCCGGCCGGCGTCGAACGCGATCCAGCGCCCGTCGGGCGAGAACGCGGGCGTCGAGTAGCTCAGCGGGCAGCCATCTCCCCGGCGCGCTCGGGTGCAGCCGGTCACGTCGGCGCGCTTCTGCGACGGGCCCCGGCTCGCGCGCAGCAGCCCGATGCCCTCCCTCGCGGGAAAGGACCCGGTGCCGCCGGGGTCGTCGAAGTACGACACCGCGATCCGGCCGCTGCGCCCCGGGACCGCCGCGAGCGAGGGGGCGGCGAGGGCGAGCAGCGCGCCCGTGGACAGGGCGAGGGCGCAGACGAGCGGAAGCGGGCGACGCACGGGTTCCTCCTGTGGGTCGACCGATTGTCGCGGGTCGTCCGATTGTCGCGCCAGCCCGCCCCGGGGGCATCCGGGGCGGGGCGGGAGATCGCATCCGTGGTTGGCCGCAGCGGCGGACGCGCGCCGACGCCTGCGAGGCGATGGCCGCGCGCTCCGGCGCCGCGGCTGTCCCGCCGGGCCAAGCCGGCGACGGCCCCGACCGGGCTAGGCCCTGATCGTCACCGGCGAGCCGAGCGGAATCGCGCGAACGAGGCGGCGGATGTCGCGCGTGTGCGTGCGCAGGCACCCGTGGCTCGCCGCGGTGCCGATCGTGCCGGCCGCGAGCGTCGCGTGGAACGCGATCCGGTCGCCGCCTCCCCAGCCCTGCGCGACGTGCGGCTGGCGCGCGGTCAGCGCGAGCGCGCAGCAGCCGTAGGCTCCGGCGGGGCGGAACAGCACGCGATCGGTCACCGCAAAGCGCCCGGTCGGGGTCGGCGTGGCGGGCGCGCCGACGGCCACCGGGAAGCGCCACACGGCCCGCCCGCCCCGGATCACCGTGGCTGAGCGGCGGCGCAGCGACACGGCGATCGACCAGGGCGTGCGGTACGCGCGCGTCCCGGCGGCGGTGATCCAGCCCACGCGGCCGTTGCCCGCGCGCGGGTGCAGCACGCCGAGCCAGCGCCCGCGGCGGCGCACGACCGCCAGCACGACGGGCGAGCCGAACGGGGTTCGGGTGCCCAGGCGCGCCAGCACCGGCCCGCCCGGCCGCGCGCGCAGCGCGGTCGGCCGGAGCAGCATCGCCGTCGGCCAGGAGCGCTGCGCGGCCCCGTCGGCCGAGGCCGTTCGCGTCGCGACGGCCGGGCGCGCGGACGGCGAGCCCGCGCCCGTCGCCTGACCGGCGACGGAGCCGCCGCAGGCGCAAGTCGCGCCGACCGTGAGCGCCAGCGCCATGCCGGCTGCGGTCCGGGCCCGGACCACGGTCGCGGTCCGTCCGCTAGGACGCCCCGGCGGGGGCGCCGTCGCGCTCGGCCAGCAGCGGCCGCAGGCGCCTGCGCTCGTCGTCCATCCCCAGCCGGCCGAGCACCTCGTCGGCGACGTTCAGGTAGTCGGCGCCGAGGTCCGGCCGGTAGTCGAGGATCGAGATCGCGCGCTCCGCGGACTCGGCGTAGGCGATCGACTGGCGCACGGTCTGCGAGACCAGCTTGTCGCCGACGTGCTCGCGCAGCGACGCGTACGCCTCACGCGAATGGACCGTGCGCATGTCGGCGATGTTGAGGACCACGCCGAGCCACTCGAGGTCCGGGTTCAGCCCTTCGCGGGCGAGCTCGATCACCTCGAGGGCCTGCTCGACGCCCTGCATCGCGAAGTACTGCGCCTCGGCCGAGAGCAGCGCGTGGTCCGCGGCGACGAGCGCGTTGACGGTCAGCAGGCCGAGCGCGGGCGGGCAGTCGATCAGCACCACGTCGTAGCGCTTGGCCACGTCCTTGAGCGCGCGGCGCAGGCTGAGCTCGCGCCCCATCTTGCCGCCGAGTACGAGCTCCGCCTCGGCGAGGCCGAGGTTGGCGGGGAGCACGTCGTCATGGATCGCGTCCGCCGCCTTGGCCCCGCCCGTCAGCACCTCGGCGATCGTCGGCGAGGCGTCGGGATCGACGTCGAAGTAGTCCGAGAGGTTGCCCTGGGGGTCGAGGTCGACGGCCAGGACCGAGAGACCGAGCCGCCGCAGGATGTCGGTCAGGGTCCGGACCGTGGTCGTCTTCCCAGTGCCCCCCTTCTGGGAGAGCACGGCGATCGTCTCGGCCATCGGGCCAGTGTAGGCGAGCGCTCGCGGCCGGGTCCCTAAGACGCCAGCGCGGCGCCCGGGTCAGGCTCCTCGCGCATCCCGGAGACCGGCGGGAGGTCGATGAAGCGCATCCGGTGGCGCCCGACCACGACCTCGTCGCCGTCAGCAAGCGTGTCCCACGCGACGCGCTCCTCGTTCACGAAGACGCCGTTGAGCGAGCGGTCGTCGAGGACCCGGACGCCGTCCGGCCGGCGCACCACGAGCGCGTGCCGGCGCGAGACCGTGGGATCGTCGAAGCGGATGTCGGCCGCCAAGCTGCGCCCGATGCGGGTCCACTCGCGCGTGATCGCGTGAACCTTGATCTCGCTTCCCGCGGCGTAGGCGAGGAACTGGCCCGGCCCCTCGAGCGCCGTGCGCACCTCGTCGATCCAGCCGGCGGGGTCGGGGTCGACGACGGCCGGCAGCGTCGCGGTGGTGTGGCCGGAGAAGAGCGAGGCCCGGACGAACTCGCCGGCACCGCAGGAGGGGCACGCCGGCAGCGCGTCCGCAACCGTGAGGGAGAGCATGTAGTCGCAACTCGCGCACCGGAACGTCCCGGCCCCCGCGCGTGTGCCGGTGGTGAAGGACTCCAACGCTGACCTCCCTCGTCAGGATGCCCGCAACTCGCACGGAGGCACGCGGGCTGGTGGGGGACACCCTCTCTTCTAGCACAGCGCAGGCCGATCACAAGGCCGTGGGCGCCTTTGCGGGCCGCGCTGTCCGGAAGGAGCGGGGAGCACGGGGTCGAAAGGTCCCCGCATGGCGGCGTCGCCGATAGAGCCGGAGCTAGAGCGGGCGCTCCTGCGCCGCGGCGTGGTCGCGCTTGCGGAGGGTCGCGACGGGTGCGCGGGGTGCGGCCGCACCCCGCTCGTGGGCGAGCGGGTGCACAGCTACGCCGACGGCCGCACGCTCTGCGAGCTGTGCCGCGGGACGGTGCGCGAGGCGCCGCTCGCCTCGGCGCTGGTGCACGGAAGCGAGCGCGGTCACGCGGTGCGCGCGCGGCCGATCCGCCGCGCCGCCTGACGCGCGGCCGGCGCGGCCGGCGCGGCAATAGACTCACGCGCGCCGTGGATCCGGTCACCGTCTCGACCACGATCGCCCGCCCGCGCGAGGAGGTCTTCGACTATCTCGCCGACGCGGCGAACCTGCCCGAGTTCACCGATCACTTCCTGCACGACTTCCACCTGACGCGCGTGGACTCCGTCGGGCGCGGGGCCGGCGCGCGCTTCAGGGTCGCCCGGCGCCTCGACCGCTTCGGCTGGGGCGAGATGACCTACGCCGAGGTGGAGGCGCCGCACCTGATCGTCGCGCGCGGGCGCGGAGGGAAGATGAACCGGATCCGCTCGGTCTCGCGCTGGGAGCTGAGCCCCGCGCCGGGTGGGACGACCAGGGTGGACTGGACCTACGAGACCAGGCCGCCGCTGGTCAGCGACCGGATCATGGAGTCGCTCGGCGCGCGGGGCTGGACGCGGCGCCGGCACCGCAAGGCGCTGCGCCGGCTGCGGTCGATCCTGGAGGAGGACCGCGACCGGGGCGCCCGCGCCACCGTCGCGGCGGGATGAGTCGCGGGTGCGCGCTCGACTAGACTGCCGCGCCGTGAGGCCGACGCGCCGTCCCCTTCTGCTCGCGCTGGTGGCGCTCGTCGCGCTCGGCCCCGCCGGGTGCAGCTGGAACGGCGACAGCGAGCCGACCAGCTTCGCCTCGAGCGAGGGCGGCTACGTGCAGATCGGGGACATCGCCTACCAGGTGCAGCTCTCGCGCGAGCTGAACATCGCCAACCCCGAGGACGCCGAGTACTTCACCGGAGTGCCCATCGGCCTGCGGCTGCTCCAGCCGAACGAGGAGTGGTTCGCGATCTGGATCCGCGCGCAGAGCCAGACGAGCAAGCCACGCGCGATGGCAGCCGACTTCCGGATCACCGACACGCTCGGGACCGTCTACCGGCCGATTCCGCTCCCGGGCCAGAACCCGCTCGCCTACCGGGCTCGCGTGCTGGGTGGGCCGGGTGACTCGGCACAGACCTACAGCGGCGTCGGCATCGCGCCCGACGCGGACAGCGCGGCCGGCCGCGCCGGGCCTGTCGCCGGCGGCGTGCTGATCTTCCGGGTGAGCACCGACGTCTACCAGAACCGTCCGCTGATCCTGCGCATCGCCGGCCCGCCCGGCACGAAGCCGGCGCGGATCGTCCTCGACCTCTAGCGGAGGCGCCGGCGGTGACCGTCGACCCGGACCGCCCGTGGGTCGGCGAGGAGCCCTCGGCCCGGCCGGACCCGACGTTCCAGCCCTGGCCGGCCGGCCTCGGCGTGTTCACCGCGGTGGCCATCCCGATCGTCCTCTTCGGCCTCACGCGCGACGGCGGCACCAACGGCGCGATCGTCGCGCTCGGCATTCTGGTCGGCGCGATCGCCGGGATCGCGGTCGGCGTCGCGATCCACGGCCGCGGCGGCCGCTGGCCGGAGCCGCCGGACCGCGCCGAGCCCTAGCGCGAGCGGCCGCGCCCCGCGCCCGGTCCCTCAGCGGGACGCGCCGAGGCGCAACTCGTGCGAGCGGTACGCGCGCAGGCGGTCCAGCACGCCTGCCCGGCGCCCGCGGCGGCGCTCGCGCTGCACGGTGCGCAGGTAGGGGTGGAAGTCCACCTGGATCGTGTGGCGCTTGGAGGCCACGTAGCGCTTCGCCATGCGCCGGTCCTCGCGCGCGATCACCTCGCGCATGCGCCGAGCGCTCGGCAGCGTCGCCTCACCCTCGAGCAGGTCGGCCACCCACTCGGCCTGCGCCTCCGCGAGCGGCATGATCGCCCCGAGCGGCTGGAGCAGGCCGATGAAGTAGAGACCGGGGTGCTCGGGCGAGACGACGCGCCTGTAGAGCGGGATGTGGTTGCCGGGGGCCGACACGAGGCCCTCGTCGAAGAACGGGAAGGTGATCTTGTAGCCCGTGCAGTACACGATCACGTCCACGGGCTCGGAGCTCCCGTCCACGAACCGGACGCGGTCGCCGTCGAGGCGGGCGATGTTCGGCTTCACCACGATGTCTCCGTGCCCGATGCGGGGCAGGAGCTCGGAGGAGATCGTCGGGTGCGCGTGGAGCAGCTTGTGGTCCGGCTCGGGCAGCCCGGAGTCCGTCACCCTGCCCTGCGCGATCCTCAGCGCGAAGGCGAAGAAGAGGCGCTGCAACGGGAACGGGAGCCGCGTCAGCGCGGGGGTGTTCGACTCGTCCGTGGGCTTGCCGAACAGGTACTTGGGCATCACGTACGCGCCGCGGCGCATCGCCAGCAGGGTCCGCTTCGCGATGCGCGAGCTCTCGACGGCGATGTCGCACGCGGAGTTGCCGATGCCGAGCACCAGCACGCGCTTGCCGGCCAGCACGTCCGGCGTCTTGTAGTCGTGCACGTGCATCTGCTCGCCCGCGAACGAGTCCGACCCGGGGAAGGGCGGCTCGGGCCAGCGCGCGTCCCAGTGATGGCCGTTGGCGACCAGCACCGCGCGGTAGCGGCCGCTCTGCTCGGAGCCGCTCCCGTCGGCCGGGCGCCAGGTGACCCTCCATGCGCCGCCGTCCGGCTCGACCCGGGTCACCTCCGTGCGGAAGCGGATCCGGTCGCGGAAGGCGAAGCGGTCGACGTAGTCGTCGAAGTAGGCCGCGATCCGGTAGTGGTCGGGGTAATCCGGGTAGTCCGCCGGCATCGGGAACGTCGAGTAGCCCATCAGCCCCTTGGACGTGTTGATGTGCAGCGAGCGGTAGGCGGACGACATCCCATTGTCGTTCATGTAGCGCCAGTTGCCCCCGACCTGCGAGCCGGTCTCGAAGCAGTCGAACGGGATCCCACGCGCGCTCAGGACCTGGCACGCGGCGATCCCGGACGAGCCGGCGCCGATGATGCAGACGGGGTCCATGAACTCTCCTGGTGTAGCCGATCCGCGCCGGGAGCCCGCGTCACCGCGTCAGGGCGCCCGCCGCTCGCGCCAAGCGTATATCCGTCGCGCCGGCCCGCGCGGACGGCTACTTCAGCCCGCCGACCAGCACGTCGTGCGCCACGGGCGCCGCGGTGTCGCCGCCGGCGCCGGCGCTCACCAGCAGCACGCCGACCGCGATCCGCGGGTCTCCCGCGGGGGCGAAGGCGACGAACCACGCGTCCGTGTCCTCGGGGCCGCCCGCGCCCGGCTGGGTGGTGTCGCGCAACTCCGCCGTTCCCGTCTTGCCCGCCACCGCTATTCCCGGGATCTGCGCGGCCGTGCCGGTGCCGCCGGTCACCACGCCGCGCATCAGGGCGTTCATCGTCCTCGCGACGCGCGGGGTGGCGGCCCGGGTCGCGCGGCCGCTCCGGCCCGCCTGGAGCACCGGTCGCACCCGCACCCCGCCGTTCGCGATCGTCGCGGCCACGGAGGCCATCGAGAGCGCGGTCGCCTGCACATCCCCCTGGCCGATCGCGGTGGAGCCCACCGCCAGGTCGTCGCCGACCCTGCCCGCCTGCGGGATCGACGGGGTCTCGGCGCCCGGGATGCCGGTCGGCTCGTTGAAGCCGAAGCGCTCAGCCGCGGCGACCAGCTTCGGCGCCCCGAGCCGGGCGCCGAGCGGCGCGAACACCGAGTTGCACGACTCGGCGAATGCCTCGGCGAGCGTCCCGCCGCAGGCCTCGCCGCCCGCGTTCGAGAGGTCGACGCCCTCGAGCACCGCGTGGGTCTGGACCGGGAACGCCGTCGACGGCTTGACGATCCCCGCCTGGAGCGCGGCGGACGTGGTGATGACCTTGAAGGTGGACCCCGGCGGCTGCAGTGCGCTGAACGCGACCCCCGCGAGCGCGAGCACCTGGCCGCTGCGCGGCTGCAGCGCCGCGACGCCGCCGTAGCGCCCCCCGAGCGCGGCGATCGCCGCGCGCTCGACCCGGACCGAGATCGAGGTGCGCACCGTCCGGCCGGGGCGCGGCGCCGACCGGGCCAGCGTCCGCGCGCCGGCGAGCAGCGTCCCGCCCGGCGCGCCGGCGAGTTGTGGCTGGAAGGCGCGCTCCAGCCCCGAGATGCCGATCTGCGCGTCGGGCGGGTAGCCGAACGCGCGGTAGAACTCGCGGCGGTCGGCCGGGATCGGGCCGAGCCCGCCGGCTATCTCGGCGGACACGTCGGGCGCGGCCGAGCGGCGATCCGGGCCCGCGGCGAGCGCGGTGCCGTCCCGGGCCTCGAGGTCGCCGCGAGCAGCCAGCGTGGTTCGCCGCGTCAGCCGCTCGCCGGCCCGCAGGCCCGGGAAGACCATCTCGGGTCGCCAGCCGACGTGCGCGTCCTCGCCGGACCCGTCGAGCGGCACGTGCTCGACGGCACGGAACGCCCCGAATGCCCGTGTGGTCACCTCCACCGGGACCGGGACCGCCCCGTCCTCGGTGTCGTTCGCGTCGTGCGCGCGCAGGCTGCCAAGCGTCGCGGTGAGCGCGGCCTCGCGGTAGGCGGCCGTGAATGCGCCCGGCGAGACCCGCTCGCGCGCGCCCTTGGAGAGCATCCGGTACATCGCGCCGAAGTCGCCGCGCGCCCACGCCGCCACGTAGCGCTCCGCGGTGCGGCGCTCGGCGCGGCCGGGAGCGGTCCCGCAACTGACGCCGTAGGCGAACGCAGCGATCGCCACCGCGGCGAGGGGGAGCAGTCGCGTGAGCGCGCGGCCGGGGTTCGCCGCGGTGGGAACATGACGCGGCCGGGCCGCGCTCGGGGCTCGGTCTCCAACGGCCACGGCGCGCGGCAGCGTATTCGACATGGCCGTCGGCGCGGCCGTCGTGGGCGGTGGGCCGGCCGGACCTTGCCGGGGCGGTCCGGTCCGTCGCTACGCTCGGCCGGGGTGACCGCGATCGACTGGATCATCGTCGGCTTCGCCGCCCTGGCCGCCGTCTACGGCTACCGCCAGGGCTTCGTCGTCGGCGCGCTGTCGCTCACCGGGTTCGCCGCGGGCGCGGTGCTCGGCGCGCGGCTGGGGCCGTCGCTGCTCGACGAGGGCTCGCGCTCGCCGTGGGCGCCGCTCTTCGGCCTCGGCGGCGCGCTGGTGGTCGGCGGCCTGCTGGCGATGCTGCTGGAGACGCTCGGCGAGCGACTCCGCCGCCGGGTGCGGATTCCCGCGCTGGGCGCGCTCGACGGGGCCCTCGGCGCCGCGTTGCTGGCGTGCGTCGCGCTCGGCGCGGCCTGGATCGCCGGCGCCGTCGCGCTCCAGTCGCCGATCGCGCGGGCGCTGCGCACCGACATCCAGCGCTCGGCGATCCTGCGCCGGCTCAACGACATCCTGCCCCCGTCGGGTCCGATCCTGAACGCGCTGGCGCGCTTCGACCCGCTGCCCGCGATCAGCGGCCCGCCGCCGGGCCTGGTCGGGCGCCCGGACGCGCGGGTCCTGCGCTACCCGGGGGTCAGGGCGGCGGGGGCGAGCGTCGTGCGCGTGGTCGGCCAGGCGTGCGGCCTCGGCATCGAGGGCTCCGGTTGGGTGGTGCGCCCCGGCCTGGTCGTGACCAACGCGCACGTCGTCGCGGGCACCGGCGACTCGCTGGTCGTGCAGCCCTCCGGCGGCGGCCCGCTGGCGGCGCAGGCGCTCGTCTTCGACCCGCGCAACGACATCGCCGTCCTGCGCGCGCCCGGTCTGGACCGGCGCTCGCTGGCGATCGTCGCCAACCCCACCGACGGCACTGCCGGAGCGATCCTCGGCTACCCGCTCGATGGCCCGTTCGACGCCGAGCCGGCGCGGATCGGCGCCACGCGACAGGTCGTGAGCGATGACGTCTACGGCAACGGCCCCGTCCTGCGGGAGATGACCACGGTGCGCGGGCGGATCCGCTCCGGGAACTCCGGCGGGCCCGTCGTCGACTCCGGCGGCCGCGTGCTGGCGACGGTCTTCGCGGCGTCCACCGGCGGCGGGCCGCGCGGCGGCTTCGGCGTGCCGAACTCGGTGGTGAGCGCGGCGGCGCGTCGCGCCTCGGCCGGCGGCGGAGCGGTCGGCACCGGCGCCTGCGCGGACTGACCCGCCGCGGGGCCGCGCTACCCTGCGCCGCCATGGCCAAGACGCTCGTGATCGCCGAGAAGCCGTCGGTCGGGCGGGACCTCGCCCGCGTACTGGACGGCCCGTTCGCCCGCAGCGAGGGCTTCCTCGAGGGGCCGGAGCACGTGATCACGTGGGCCGTCGGCCATCTCGTCCAGCTCGCGGAGCCCGACGAGTACGACGAGAAGTTCCGCAAGTGGCGCATGGCGGACCTGCCGATCGTGCCCGAGCGCTTCAAGCTCGTGGTGCGCGACGAACGCTCGAAGAAGCAGATGTCCGTGGTGCGCCGCCAGCTCTCGCGCTCGGACGTCGATGCCGTGGTCAACGCCTGCGACGCCGGGCGCGAGGGGGAGCTGATCTTCGCCTACCTCTACGAGATGGCACGCTCCGACAAGCCTGTGCGGCGCCTGTGGCTCTCGTCGATGACCGCGGGCGCGATCCGCGAGGCGTTCGGGAGCCTGCGCCCCGCCGAGGAGCTCGAGAGCCTCGAGGCGGCGGCGCGCTCGCGTAGCGAGGCGGACTGGATCGTCGGGATGAACGCCACCCGCGCCGCCACGATCCGGCTGCGCTCGTCGTTCGACGGCGCCGTCTCGCTCGGTCGCGTGCAGACCCCGACGCTGGCGATCATCGCGCGGCGCGAGGAGGAGATCCGGGCCTTCCAGCCCGAGCCCTACTGGATCGTGGACGCCGTCTTCGCCGCCTCCGGCGAGCGGGTCTACGAGGGTCGCTACCACGCGGGGTCGAAGCCGCGCGTCGCGACCGCCGAGGAGGCCGAGGCGATCGTCGCCGAGGCGAGCGGCCGGCCGGGGGCGATCACCAAGCTCGAGACCTCCGAGCGCTCCGAGCGCGCGCCGCTCCTCTACGACCTGACCACGCTGCAGCGCGAGGCGAACAGCCGCTTCGGCTTCTCCGCCCGCCGCACGCTGGCCGCGGCGCAGAGGCTCTACGAGGAGCACAAGGCGCTCACCTACCCGCGCACCAACTCGCGCTTCCTGACCAAGGACATGGTCGGGGAGATCAAGCCGACCGCCGAGCTCGTCGGCCGCCGCCCGGAGTACGCCGACGGCGCGCGCTACGTGACCTCGCTCGACGTGCTGCCGCTGGCGCGCGTGGTCAACGATGCGAAGGTCGCCGACCACCACGCGATCATCCCCACCCGCAGCGAGCATCCGGTGGCGAAGCTCAGCGACGACGACCGGCGCGTCTACGACATGGTGGTCCGCCGGTTCCTCGCCGTGTTCCACCCCGACGCGGTGTTCGAGAACACACGCGTGGAGACCACGGTCGCGACCC
The DNA here is from genome assembly GCA_046330255.1 of Solirubrobacteraceae bacterium. GTDB lineage: Bacteria > Actinomycetota > Thermoleophilia > Solirubrobacterales > Solirubrobacteraceae > JBBSBL01. The sequence continues at coordinate 383,892 of JAXLTC010000002.1, read as the reverse complement.
ATGTGTTCCGCACGCGCGGCAAGGTGCTGCTCGTGCCCGGCTGGCGCGCCGTGTACGGCGAGACCCCGGACGCCGAGCAGAAGGGCCGCGAGGAGGACGAGGGCCGCGAGCAGCAGCTGCCCAAGCTCGAGCGCGACGAGTCGGTCGAGACCCGGGAGGTGCGCTCCGAGCGCAAGGAGACCCAGCCACCGCGGCGCTACAGCGAGGGCTCGCTGCTCGCGGCGATGGAGACGGCGGGCAAGCTCGTCGACGACGAAGAGCTGCGCGAAGCGATGAAGGACTCCGGCATCGGGACGCCCGCCACCCGGGCGGCGATCATCGAGCGCTTGATCCAGGTCGGCTACGTCGAGCGCGACGGCCGCGCGCTGGTCGCCACGGAGAAGGGGCTGAACGTCGTGCGGCTGCTGGACGAGCACCCGCTGACCTCGCCGAGCCTGACCGGGAGCTGGGAGCACCGGCTGGCGAAGATCGAGCACGGGGAGGACTCGCGCGAGAGCTTCATGGGGGACATCGCGCGGTTCGCGCAGGAGACGGTCGCGACGCTCGACACCAAGCTCAAGGACGTCCGCATCCCGCGCGCGAACCTCGGCCCGTGCCCGGTCTGCGGCCACGACATCGTCGAGAACCGCAAGGGCTACTCGTGCTGGGCGCGCGAGGACCCGGGCTGCGGGTTCGTGATCTGGAAGGCGAAGGCCGGCAAGCAGCTCCCGGCCTCGGTCGCGCGCGAGCTGATCGCGACCGGCCGCACGGCAAGGGCGGTGACCGGCTTCAAGGGCCGCAAGGGCCGCTCGTTCCGCGCGCGGCTGGCCCTCGAGCAGAACGAGGAAGGGAAGTGGCGCGTCGAGTTCGACGAGCCCTGGGCGAAGGAGGGCGCCAAGCCGCCCGAGGCCGAGGAGGCGCGTCAGGCCGGCGAGCCGGAGCCGCAGGAGCCGGCGGCGGCGTAGCGGGCGGTGGTGTGGCGTTGCGCCGGATGGCGTGACGCACGGATGGTGCTCCCGGCGTCTGGCCGTCCGCACCGGGTGCCGCCGACCGTCAGCACGTCGGGCCGGCGCGCGACCATGGGCGGGTGCCGCTGACGCTCGTGACCGGCCCGGCCAACGCCGCCAAGGCGGGCGAGGTGCTGGGCGCGTTCCGCGCGCTGGCGGCGCGCGATCCGTTCCTCGTCGTGCCCACCGCGGCCGACGTCCTCCACTACGAGCGCGAGCTGGCCGCGGGCGGCGCGCTGATCGGCGGGCGGGTCGGGACGTTCGACGCGTTCGTCGTCGAGCTCGCGCGGCGCACCGGCGCGCCGGAGGCCGCGCTCGGCGAGGTGGAGCGCGAGCGGGTGGTCGCGGCCGCGATCCGCGACGCGGGGCTGCGCGCGTTCGCGCCGAGCTCGCGGGCGCCCGGTTTCCTGCGCGCGGCGGTCCGGCTCGAGGCCGAGCTCGGCCGTGAGCGCGTCACGCCCCAGCGGCTGCGCCAGGCGCTGGGCGCATGGGCGGGCCGGCGCGGCCGCCGCGCAGCCCACGCGCGCGAGGTCGCCGCGATCCACGCCGCCTACGTCGCCCGCCTGGAGCGGATGGCCGCGGTGGATCGCGAGGGCCGGGCGTGGCGCGCCCTGGACGCGCTGCGCGCCGAGCCCTCCCGCTGGGGCGCCACACCGGTCCTGCTGTACGGCTTCGACGACCTCACGGCCCCGCAGCGCGACGCGGTGGAGACGCTGGCCGGCCGCGCGGCGGCGGAGGTGTGGGTCTCGATCCCCTACGAGCGCGGGCGGGCGGCGTTCGCGGATCGCTCCGGGCTGGCCGAGAGCCTGCTCGCGGCCGCCGACCGGGTCGTGGACCTGCCCGCCGTGCCCGGGACGGGGGCGCCCGAGCTGCACCACCTGGAGCGCGCCCTCTACGAGCCGGACGCCGGGCGGGTCGAGGCCGGCGACGCAGTGCGGCTGATCGAGTCGGGCGGCGAGCGCGCGGAGATCGAGCATCTCGGCGCCGAGGTCCTGGAGCTGCTGGCCGCGGGCGTGCCCGCGGGGGAGATCGCGGTCGTGTTCCGCTCCCCCGCGAGCTACGGGGCACTGCTCGCCGAGGTGTTCGGCGCCTACGGGATCCCGTACGCCCTGCGGCGCGCCGCGCCGCTCACCCACACCGCGCTGGGCCGGGGCCTGATGGGGCTGGCGCGCTGCGCCGCCGCTCCGCGGGAGGCGCGCGCCGGTGACCTGCTCGCGTGGCTGCGCGCCCCCGGCGCCGGAGCCGGGGCCGACGCGGTCGACGCGGCCGAGGCGGCGCTGCTGCGGGCCGGCGAGGACGGCCTGCCGGCCGCCCGCCGGGCATGGGAGCACGGCGGCCGGCGGCTGCCCGGAGCGCTGGAGCGCCTGCGGACCGCAGCCTCGGCCGGCGGCGCGGAGCTCGCCCGCGGGCTGCGCGCGGAGGCGCCGCGCCTGCTGTCCGCCGGCGCATGCGGACCGCTTGATCCCGGTGAGGCGGCCGACGCCGCCGCCCTGCGCGCCGCCGACGCCGCGCTGGCCGAGCTCGAGCGTCTCCCGGACATCGGGGCCGGGGAGGTCCTGGAGGCGCTGCGTGACGTCGAGGTGCTGCTCGACCCGGGGGCCCCGCGCCCGGAGGCGGTGCTGGTCGCCGATCCGCTCGCGATCCGCGCGCGGCGCTTCAGGGCCGTGCTCGTGGGCGGGCTCCAGGAGGACGAGTTCCCGCGCCCGGCTCCGGCGGAGCCGTTCCTCGGGAACGACGAGCGGCGCGAGGTCGCGGTCGCCTCGGGGCTCGTGCTCCCGCGCGGCGAGGTGGCGCACGAGGCCGAGCGGCACCTGTTCTACACGTGCGTGTCCCGCCCGACGGAGCGCCTCGTGCTGAGCTGGCGCAGCTCGACGGAGGAGGGGGTGTCCGTGCGGCCGTCGCCCCTCCTCGACGAGGTGCTCCGCCTGTTCGAGCCCGGTCTGCTCGAGCGGCGCGGCGTCCGGCTGCTGTCGGAGGTCACGTGGGCCCCGGAGCGCGCCCCCACCGAGGACGAGCGGCGCCGCTCCGCGGCGGCCCGGGGGCCGCGCGTCCCCGAGCGCCCGCTCGGAGACCTCCCGCCGGCGGCGGCGGCGAGGTTGCGCCAGCGCGGTGCGCTTTCACCGGGCGCGCTGGAGCGCTACTGGGGATGCCCCGCGAGCTGGTTGGTGACGGACGAGTTGCAGCCGCGCGCGCTCGAACCGGACCCGGAGGCGCTCGACCGCGGCAGCCTGGTGCACGGCGTCCTGGAGCGCACGCTGGCCGGCCTGCGGGTGGAGGCCGGGAGCGCTGCCGCCGTGGAGCCGGCGACGCTCGACCGCGCGCTCGATCTCGCCGACGAGGCCCTGGCGGAGCTGGCGCCCGGACACCGTCTCGCGGCCACTCCGGCAGGCCGCGAGGGGGTGCTGCGGGCGGTGCGCGCCTCGGTGCGCGGCTGTCTGGAGCAGGAGGCCCGCGCGGCGCTTCCCTGGGCGGCGGAGCGGCTCGAGTGGTCCTTCGGGATGGAGCGGGATCCTGGCTCCTCGCCCGCGCTGGAGCTCGGCGAGGAGGTCCGCGTCCACGGCCGCGTGGACCGGATCGACCGCGACGGCGCGAGCGGCGGCGCGGTCGTGCGCGACTACAAGACCGGGATGGTGCACCCCTCCTGGAGCGTCAACGGCTGGGAGCGCTCGCGGCGGCTGCAGGTCGCGCTCTACATGCTCGCCGTCCGCGAGGTGCTCGGGGAGCGGATCGGGGGCGGCGTCTTCGAGCCGGTCGGCGGCTCCCAGCGTCCGCGCGGGCTCGTGCTCTCCACCGGGCCTGCCGAGGAGGCCGCCGCCGCACGAGCCCTCTTCGGCGCCGACCTCGCGGACGAGGAGGGGGTCGCGGAGCGCCTCGCCGAGGCGGCCGCCAGGGCGCTCGGGCTCGGCCGCGCCCTGCTCGGCGGCGAGCTGGCGCCCTCGCCGCAGACGTGCGGGCTCGGGGAGTGCCGGCATCCGGGCATCTGCAGGAGCGGCGCGTGAGCGCCACCGCGCGGCCGGACTTCACCGCCGAGCAGCTCGCGGCGGTCGACCGCCGCGACGGCCCGCTGATCCTGTCGGCCGCGGCCGGCTCGGGCAAGACGGCGGTGCTCGTCGAGCGCTACGTGCGCTCGGTGGTCGACGACGGGCTGCGCGTCGGCGAGGTACTGGCGATCACGTTCACCGACCAGGCCGCCGCCGAGATGCGCGCCCGCATCCGCCACGAGCTGCGCGCCCGCGGCCGCGACGACCTGGCGACCGGCGCGGAGCCGGCGCGCGTGTCCACGATCGACGCCCTGTGCCACCGGTTGCTGCGCGGCAACGCGCTCGCCGCGAGGATCGACCCGGGCTTCGAGGTGCTGGACGCCGTGCGCGCCGACCGCCTCGCGCGCGCGGCGTACGACCAGGCCCTCGGCGACCTGGCGGCCGGTGCGGGCGAGGCGGGCCTGGACCTGCTCGCGCGCACCTCGCCCTTTGTGCTGCGCGCGGCGATCCGCGGGCTGCACGCCACGCTGCGCAGCCGTGGCGCCGGGGAGCCGCGACTACCGGAGCCCGTTGCACGCGACCCGCTCGCCGCGCTCGCCGCGCTGGCGGCGGCGTGCGAGCCGGCCGTCGCGGAGGCGGCGGCGGCCGACGGCCGGCGGGCGCGCGCCGCGGAGGAGGCGGTGGGCGCCTGCGCGGCGCTGCTCGCCTCGGCCGGCGACGCGGTGCCCGAGCCCGAGGCGCTCGCCGTCGCCTCGCCGCCGGGCGGCAACGGCGCCCTCGGCGGGCCGGCGATCGCCGCCTACCGGCTCGCCCTCGAGCGAGCGCTGCGCGCGTGCGCGGACCACCACCTCGGTCCCGCGCTGGCCTCGCTCGACACGCTCCTGCGCGCGTTCGGCGAGCGCTACGCGCGCGCCAAGCGCGCCGCGTCCGCCGTCGATTTCGCGGACCTCGAGCTGCTCGCCGTCCGCTTGCTCCGCGAGCGGCCCGACGTGCGCGAGCGCGAGGCCGGCGGGCTGCGGCGGGTGATGGTGGACGAGCTCCAGGACATCAACGGCGTGCAGCTCGAGCTGCTCGAGCTGCTCGCTCCGGCGGGCTGGTTCGCCGTCGGCGACGCGGCGCAGTCGATCTACGGTTTTCGCAACGCGGACGTAGCGCTCTTCCGGGAGCGCCGCGCCGCGCTGCTTCCGGCGGGCGCCGCGCTGGAGCTACGCTCCAGCTTCCGCGGCCACCCGGCGGTGCTGGATGTCGTCAATGTCGTCTCGGGGGCGGCGATCGAGGATGTCGCGCCGCTCGTCGCCGCGCGGGCCGCTGCGGAGCCGGACGGCGAGCCGCGCGTCGAGTTGCTGGTGACCGAGCGCTCCGGCTGGAGCGCCGAGGAGGTCATGCCCGCGGGCGAGCAGCCGCCCTGCCCGCCCTGGCGGATGGCGGAGGCGCGCACGCTCGCCGCGCGGATCGGCGAGCTGATCGCCGGGGGCCTGCGCGCGCGGGACGTGGTGGTCCTGCTGCGCGCGGCGACGGACCTTGGCGCCTACGAGCGCGCGCTGGACGACGCGGGCGTTCCGACCTACGTGATCGGCGGGCGCGGCTTCTGGGGGCGCCGCGAGGTGGCGGACCTGGTCGCGTGGCTCGCGGTGGTCGCGAATGCGCGCGACGAGCCGCGGCTGTGGGAGGTCCTCGCCTCGCCGCTGGTCGGGCTCGGCTCCGGTGGCCTGGTGCACGTCGCGGCCGCGGCCCGCGACGCAGGCGCGGACCCCTGGACCGTGCTGCGCGCCGCGTTCGCGCCGGAGGCGCCCGCCCCTCCCTCCGGGCTCGAGCTCGCGGCCGCTGCCGCGGCCCTGCCGGCGGCGCTAGAGGAGGGCGACCGCGCGCGGCTCGAGTCGTTCGTGTCGTGGGCCGAGCGCGAGCGCCGCGAGGCGGTGCGTCGCTCGCCGGCCGAGCTGGTCGCGCGCGCGGTGGCGGCGCGGGGCTTCGACCTCGCGCTGCTGCGCATGCCGGGCGGCGAGCGGCGCCTGGCGAACGTGCGCAAGCTCCAGCGCCTGGCGTCCGAGCACGAGCGGCGCGAGGGCCCGGTCCTGCGCGACCTGCTCGACGCGGTCGCGCGCCTGAGCGGCAGAGATGCGCCCGGCGACGCGCGGGAGGCGGAGGCCCCCGTCGAGGGCGAGGAGCTCGACGCGGTGCGCCTGATGACGATCCACCGCGCGAAGGGTCTCGAGTTCCCGGTCGTGTGCGTGGCCGACCTCGGGCGCGAGCCGCCCGCAGGGCAGGACCTGGTCCGGTTGGGGAGCGACGGGCGGATCGGGCTCCGCATGCGCCCGCTGGGCGGGGGAGACGCCGTCGAGGCGTTCGACTGGCCCGAGGTGAGCGCCGAGCGGCGCGAGGCGGCCGAGCAGGAGTCGCGCCGTCTCTTCTACGTGGCGATGACGCGCGCGCGAGAGCGGCTGGTGCTCTGCGGCGCCGCGGAGACCGCCAAACCCGCGGCGAAGTGGCGCGGTCCGCTCGGGTGGATCGCGGCGGCGCTCGTCCCCGACCTGGGCGAGTCGATCGCCCGCGGCGAGGACAGCGGAGTGGCGCGTCACCCGGCCGGGGAGCGCGAGGCGCGCGTGGCCTTCTCGATCTCGCGCCCGGGGGTGACGGACGCCGTCGCGACCGGGGAGCGCGCCACGGCGCCGTTCGCGCCCGCGCGCGCCGGGGCGGGCCGGCGCTCGGCGCCGCCGGCGCCGAGCGGACGGCCCCTGCGCCGCCGGCGCCCGCCTCGCCGGCGCGCCTCAGCTACACGGCGCTGGCGGAGGCCGGGCGCTGCGGGCGGCGCTACTACCTGGAGCGGATCCTGCGGCTGCCCGCCCCTGCGTCGGCGGAGCGGCCGGCCGGCGCCGCGCGGGCCGGCGGGCTGGATGCGGCCGCCCGCGGCGCGCTCGTCCACCGGCTGCTCGAGGTGGCGCCGCTCGGCGACGGGACGCCGCCCGGACGCGCGGCGGTCGGCGAGGCCGCCCGTGCCGCCGGCCTTGTGCCCGGCGCTCGCGAGCTGGACGAGATCGGGGCGCTGGTGGCGGCCGGGGCGAGCAGCGCGCAGGCGCAGCGGCTTGCGGCGGCCGGCGCACGGCGCGAGGTGCGCTTCGTGGTGCCGCTGGCGGTGGCGGGCTTCGGCGATGTGCTGCTGGCGGGGGCGATCGACGTGCTCGGGATCGAGGGCGGGACCGCGCTGGTGCTCGACTGGAAGTCGGATCGGCTCGCCGCCGGCGAGGAGCCGGAGCGCCATGCGGAGCGCGGCTACCCGCTCCAGCGCCTGGTCTACGCGCTCGCCGCGCTGCGCGCCGGGCATCCGGAGGCCGAGATCGTTCACCTCTACCTCGAGCGTCCCGAGTCTCCCGCGATCGCCCGCTACGCGGCCGGCGAGGCGGACGCGATCGAGTCCGAGCTCGCCGCCCGCGCGCGCCCGATCCTGGCCGGTGAGCTGGAGGCGAGCCCGGCGCCGTGGCGGGGGCTCTGCACCGGCTGTCCGGGCCGCGGCACGCTCTGCCCGCACCCGCGCGCGCTCACCGAGCGACCCGAGCCGCCCGGATCGCCCGCGGACGGGTAGCGTCCCGGCCACACGACGCCGGAGGCCGCGATGCAGCACTGGGAGCTGAGCACCCACGAGGTGGACGAGCACCATCCCGTCGTCCTGGCCTCCGAGCCCGAGGCGCGCGCGATTCTGCTCGCGCTGCCCGCCGGCGAGCGGATGCAGGAGCACCAGGTCTTCGAGCGCGCGTGGCTGACGCCGATCGCGGGCGAGATCGAGGTCACGGCCGGCGAGACGCGGTGCGCCGGCGGGCCCGGCCTGCTGGTCGTCTTCGCGCCCAAGGAGCGCCACGAGGTGAGGGCGCTGAGCGACGCGCGGCTGCTCCTGGTGCTCGCGCCCTGGCCGGGGGAGGGCCGTCCCCCGGAGTGGCGCAGCTGAGACTCAGCCCGCCCGCCGCCCGGCCAGCGCGAGCCCCAGCGCGAGCACGGCCACGACGCAGCCGGACGCCACCAGGGGCAGCGTCCCGTCGCCGCCCCAGGCCACGCCGGCCCACACGCCGGCGATCAGCGCGCAGACGCCGGTGAGCGCCTGGTAGAGCCCGAGGCCCGTGCCCAGCGCGCTGTCCGGCAGCAGGTCGGACACCCACGCCTTGCCGACCCCGTCGGTGAGCGCCGTGTAGGCGCCGTAGAGCGGTAGCAGGAGCCAGACCCAGCCGCCCGAGCGGGCCGCCCCGAGCCCGACGTAGGCGACGGCGAACACGCCCAGCCCGGCGGCGAAGACGAGTTGTCGCGGGACGCGGTCCGAGAGGGCGCCGGCCGGGAAGCTGAGGGCGGCGTAGCTCAGGTTGTAGAGCGTGTAGACGAGCACGATCGCCACGAAGCCGAGGCCGAGGTCGCTGGCGCGCAGGATCAGCAGGGCGTCGGAGAAGTTCACCAGGCCGAACACGCAGAGGAAGGCGACGACCCGCCAGTAGCGGCGCGGCAGCTCGCGCCACGGGACCAGGCGCGGCGGCTGTCCGGATGCCCGCGGGCGCGGGCTCTCGCGCACGAGCGCGACCAGCGCGACGCTGAACGCCGCCGGTACGAACGCCACGAAGAAGAGCGGGCGCAGCTCGTGGTTCAGGGCCTCGTAGAGCGCCAGGCCGAGCAGCGGCCCGACCACGGCGCCGGCGGTGTCGGCCGCCCGGTGGAAGCCGAAGGCGCGCCCGCGGATCGAGGGGTCGCTGTCCCCGGCGATCAGCGCGTCGCGCGGCGAGGTGCGCACGCCCTTGCCCACCCGATCGGCGAAGCGCGCGACCAGCACGAGCCCCCAGCCGGTCGCCAGTCCGATCAGCGGCTTGGAGATCGACGAGATCCCGTAGCCGGCGGCGATCATCGGCCTGCGCGCGCGGCGGTCCGCGAGCCGTCCCGAGACCGCCTTCCCGACCGACGCGGTGCCCTCGGCGATCCCCTCGATCAGGCCCAGGATCGCGGGCGAGGCGCCCAGCGTGCCGGTCAGGAACAGCGGCAGGACCGGGTAGACGAGCTCCGACGCCGCGTCCTGGAAGAACGACACCGCCGAGACCACCTTGACGTTGCGCGGCAGCGGCGGGCGGGGGGCGGGCGGGCTCGCGTCGGGCACCGCACGCCAGTCAATCAGGCCGCCGCGTCATGCTGCCCGGCCGTGCGCGTCGACAGGCGAGAGATCGCGGCCGTGTTCGCGGGAGGCGTGATCGGCGCGCTCGCGCGGGCAGGCCTCGAGCAGGCGCTTCCCGCCGAGCCGGGCTCGTGGCCGTGGGCCACGTTCGCGGTGAACGTCGCGGGCGCCGCGCTGCTCGGCTGGGCCGTGACCCGCCTGCAGGAGCGCCTCCCGCTGTCCGCCTACCGCCGGCCGTTCATCGGCACGGGGCTGTGCGGCGCGCTGACCACGTTCTCCACCTTCCAGCTCGAGTTGCTCGGGATGCTCGACGGCGGCGATCGCGGTCTCGCGGTCGGCTACGCCACCGCGAGCCTGTGCGCCGGCTTCGCCGCCGTGCACCTGGCCTCGACCCTGACCCGGCGCGCCCGCGTGCTGCCATGAGCGTCGCCGCGTGGGCCGGGATCGCGCTCGCCGGGGGGCTCGGAGCGGTCGCCCGCCTGCTGCTCGACGCCGCGGTGTCGGGCCGCGCGGGCGGGTCGTTCCCGTGGGGAACGCTGGCGGTCAACCTGACTGGGACATTCGCGCTCGGCGTGATCGCGGGCGCGGCGCTCGGCGGCGACTGGCGCGCCGTGGCGGCCACCGGCCTGCTCGGGTCGTTCACCACGTTCTCCACCTGGATGCTCGAGTCCCAGCGCCTGGGCGAGGACGGCGAGCGTCGGCTGATGTGGGCCAACCTCGCCGGCTCGCTAATCCTCGGCCTGATCGCGGTGGAGCTGGGGCGGCTGATCGGGCAGGCGCTGTAGGGGCCGGCGGGCCGGCCGGGCTGCGCTGACCGCGGGATTGCCGGACGCTCGAGCGCCGGGATTCCTCGCCGCCGCGGGTTGCCCGTCGCGTCGCGAACCGCGGCACCGAAGGAGGCATTTCTCGGTCGCGGAGGGCGGGCTCTTCGCAAGAGTGCGATTGCCTGCGTATATCGGGGGCGATTGCAGTCTCGCGACGCGGTCGCGCTGCGCCCCGGGGGCGGCTCTTTCGTTGCCGCCGTTCGCAACGATCCACGTCCTCGAGAGGGTGGTGCTTGATCGGCGGGACGGCATCGGGGAAGAAGTGGGTTTCGCCCGGCGGGCGGGTTGCGGGGCCTGTGGGCGTCCGATCCCGGTTGGTGGTCGCAGGACGACCATTGCCCGGGATCGGTGACGTGTCCGGAGGGCAGGGCCGCAAGCGGGCGCGCGCCATCGAGGCCGCGACCCGGACCGGGCCCCCCGCCCCCTCCCGCCTCCTTCGATGCGTCGTTCGCCCGGGGCCGCCACCGCGGCCGGGGCCACGCGTTGCTCCTTGCGATGCGCCGCTCAGCGCCCCTCGACCGCGAGCAGCGCGCGCTTGCGGTCGAGGCCGCCGGTGTAGCCGCCGAGGCCGCCGCCGGCGTGGACGACGCGGTGGCAGGGCACCACGATCGGGATCGGGTTGGCGCCCAGCGCGTTGCCGGCGGCGCGCGCCGCGCGCGGGCTGCCGGCGCGGGTCGCCACCTCGCCGTAGGTCAGCACGTCGCCGAACGGGATCGCCAGGGCGGTCTCGAGCACCCGCAGCCCGAAGCCGCGCACCAGGCCGAGGTCGAGCGTCAGGCCGAACTTGCGGCGGCGACCCTCGAAGTACTCGTCGAGCTCGCGGCGGACCGGATCGAGCCGCACCGGCGCCTCCAGGACCCGCGGCGAGAGCCGCGTCGCGAGGTCGCCAAGCACGGAGTCCAGGCCGCCCGGGAGCTCCCCTCCCAGGTAGGCGATGCGCACCAGGCCGCGCGGCGTGGACGCGAGCAGAACCTCCCCGACGGGCGTCTCCTCGGTGGCGTAGGCGACGTCCAGCAGGCCGGCCTCGGCCGCGACGCCGCTGAGGTCCGGCGCCGGCCCGGCGTCCAGCGCGCCCGCCCCCTCGCGCAGCATCCGCTCGATCTCCGCCGTCATCGCTCCCACACCTCCCGGAGCCGTCTCAGCCCCTCGAGCACGTTTCGCCGCGCGGCCTCGGGCGAGGTGTCCATCGCGCGGCCTATCTGGTCGTAGGGCAGGTCGCCCACATGGCGCAGCACCACGGCCGCGCGCTGCTTCTCGGGCAACTCGCGCACGCGCGCCCAAAGCTCCGGCTCGCCCGCGTCGACGTCGGGCGCGGACGCGGCGGCGCGCTCCGGCACCGCCGCGACCGGCACGGGCCGCGCAGCGCGGGCGCGGTGGGAGTCCAGCGCCTTGCGATGGGCGATCGTGAACAGCCACCCGCGCAGGTTCTCCCTCGAGCGCAGCCCCGGGTAGGCGCGCAGCGCCGCCAGGAAGGTCTCCTGCCAGCAGTCCTCCGCCTCCGGGCCGGCCGTCGCCGCCAGGAAGCGGCGCACGTCGCGCCCGTGGGCGTCGAGCAGCGCCTGGAATGGGGGTGTCGCGGCCGCCATCACCGTGCATTCAACGCGCCATCGGGGCGCGGCGTGAGATCCTCGAGCCTCAGTCGCCGTCCCGGAAGGAGATCGATGTCGGTCAGAAGCAGCTCCGAGGGCATCCTCTCGGACGAGAACACCGCCAAGCGCGAGGAGATCATCGCGCTGCTCACGAAGGCCTACTGGATGGAGATCGAGACGGTCATGAGCTACCTGGCCAACTCGATCAACCCCGACGGCGTGCGCGCGCAGGAGATCGTCGAGTCGCTGGAGGCCGACATCCAGGAGGAGCTCGGCCACGCGCGCCAGTACGCGAGCCGCATCAAGGAGCTCTACGGCGTGGTGCCGGGCTCGATGGCGTTCAGCGCCGAGCAGTCCTACCTGCAGCCGCCCGAGCGCCAGACCGACATCGTGCACGTGATCAAGGGCGTGATCGAGGCCGAGACCGGCGCGATCGAGCACTACAACCGGATCATCGAGGCCACCGACGGGGTCGACTACGTCACCCAGGACATGGTGATCGCGATCCTGCGCGACGAGGAGGGGCATCGCCGGCTCTTCGAGGGCTACCTGCGCGAGTACGAGGCGGAGGGCCTCGCCTGATGCCGGGCAAGCCCCGGCCCGGCGCTTGACCGGGCCGGGGCCCGCCGGTACACCCTCTCGCATGCCGCGCGCGATCTGGACCGGGGCGATCTCGTTCGGGCTCGTCAGCGTGCCCGTGAAGCTGTTCTCCGCCACGTCGTCCAAGACGGTGCGCTTCCACAACCTCCACGACCGCGACGGCGTGCGCCTGCGCCAGAAGCGGATCTGCCCGAAGGACGGCGAGGAGGTGCCCTACGAGCACGTCGTCAAGGGCTACGAGATCACGCCGGACCGCTACGTGGTGATCGCCCAGGAGGAGCTCGACGCGCTGGACCCGAAGGCGACCAAGACGATCGACATCGAGGACTTCGTCGATCTCGCGGCGATCGACCCGATCCACTTCGACCACGCCTACTACCTCGTTCCCGCCACCGGCGCGGCCAAGCCCTACCACCTCCTGCTCGAGGCGATGGAGTCCGCGGGCAAGGCCGGGATCGCGCGCGTGGTCCTGCGCACCAAGCAGCAGCTCTGCGCCCTGCGCGCGGCGGGCGACGTGATCGCGATGTCGACGATGCTCTACCACGACGAGGTGGTCGACCCGGCCCGCTTCGAAGAGCTCGAGGCGACCGCCGAGGTCGAGACGACCGAACGCGAGCGCGAGATGGCGCGCAGCCTGCTCGACTCGCTCGCGGGCGAGTGGGAGCCCGACCGCTACCGCGACACCTACCGCGAGCGCGTGCTCGAGCTGATCGAGCGCAAGGCGGCGGGTGAGGAGATCGCGGTGCAGCCGCAGGCCGAGCCGGTCGCCGCCGCGCCGGACCTGATGGCCGCCCTGGAGGCGAGCCTGGCCGAGGTGCGGCGCGAGCGCGGGCCGGAGGACGACGCCCGCGGCGCGAGCACGGCGAAGAGCGGGAAGAGCGGGAAGGGCGGGAAGGGCAAGCAGGCGGCCGCCGCCCCGGCCGAGAAGCGGCCGGCGCCGCGCCGCAAGTCCCGGGCGAAGCGCTGAGCAGCCGCCGATCCGGCGATCGGCGGGCCTATACTTTTTCGCTCTCCCGCCGTGTCCGCACCGCTCGACGCACCAACACCATGCAGCCCGCCATCCCTCCCGGGGCCGCCGGCCTCTACGACCCCCGCTACGAGCACGACGCGTGCGGCGTCGCGTTCGTCGCGCAGCTGGAGGGCGGCCCGACCCGCGGCGTAGTCGAGCGCGCGCTGGTCGCGCTCGCGAACCTCGAGCACCGTGGCGCCGCCGGCGCCGACCCGAACACCGGGGACGGCGCCGGGATCCTGCTCCAGCTCCCCGACGAGCTGCTGCGCTCGGAGCTCGGCCCCGAGCTGCCGGCGCCGGGCCGGTACGGGCTCGCGATGCTCTTCCTGCCGCGTGACCCGGTGCGCCGCGCCGAGCTCGAGCGGATCGTCGAGGAGGTCGTGGAGGCGGAGGGCCATCGGGCCGTTGCGTGGCGCGACGTCCCGGTCGACGAGCGCCACGCCGGCGAGACCGCGCTCGCGTGCGCGCCCGTGGTGCGCCAGATCGTGATCGCGGCAGGCGACGGGAACGGGGACGAGCTCGCGCTCGAGCGCCGGCTCTACGTGGTGCGCCGTCTCGCCGAGCGCGCAGCGGGCCCCGACCTCGCGATCCCGAGCTGCTCCGCGCGCACCGTCGTCTACAAGGGCATGCTGACCGCGACGCAGCTGCCGGGCTACTTCCCCGACCTGCGCGACCCGCGCACGACGACCCGCCTGGCGCTCGTGCACTCGCGCTTCTCGACCAACACGTTCCCGAGCTGGGAGCTCGCACACCCCTACCGGATGATCGCCCACAACGGCGAGATCAACACGCTGCGCGGCAACGTCAACTGGATGCGCGCGCGCGAGTCACAGCTCGCCTCCGACGCCTTCGGCGAGGACCTGGAGAAGGTCATGCCGGTCGTGCGCGAGGGCGGCTCGGACTCGGCGACGTTCGACAACGTGCTCGAGCTGCTGACGCTGGCCGGCCGCTCCCTGCCCCACGCGATCATGATGATGATCCCGGAGGCCTACCGGGACCGCGACGACATCGACCCGGACGTGGCGGGGTTCTACGACTTCCACTCATGCCTGATGGAGCCGTGGGACGGCCCCGCGGCGGTCGCCTTCACCGACGGGCGGGTGGTCGGGGCGACGCTCGACCGAAACGGCCTGCGCCCGGGTCGCTGGGTGCAGACGGCCGACGGTTACGTCGTGCTCGCCTCGGAGGCCGGGGTCCTGCCGCTCGCGCCGGAGCAGATCGTCCGCAAGGGCCGTCTCCAGCCGGGGAGGATCTTCCTCGTCGACGTCGAGGCGGGGCGCATCGTCGAGGACGGGGAGGTCAAGCGCGACGTGTCGCGCCGGCGGCCCTACCGCGCCTGGTTCGGCGAGCGATCGGTGAACCTCGAGGATCTGCCCGAGCGCGAGCCCCGGGTTCCGCGGGTGGAGCCGCTGCGCAGCCGCCAGCTCGCGTTCGGCTACTCGCAGGAGGACCTGCGGCTCGTGATCGCGCCGATGGCGACCGACGGCCAGGAGCCGACCGCCTCGATGGGCAACGACGCCGCGCTCGCGGTGCTCTCCGATCGCCAGCCGGCGCTGTTCTCCTACTTCAAGCAGCTGTTCGCGCAGGTAACCAACCCGCCGATCGACCCGATCCGCGAGTCGGTCGTGATGAGCCTGCGCGCCGGCGTCGGCAGCGAGGCGAACCTGCTCGACGAGTCGCCCGGGCATGCGCACCAGCTCGTGATGCGCCAGCCGATCCTGCGCAACGGGGAGCTCGAGAAGCTGCGTCAGGTCTCGCACGACGTCTTCCGCGCGCGCACGATCGACATCACGTGGCCGATCGAGCGCGGCGCCGAGTGGATGGAGACGCGCGTCGGGGAGATCTGCGCCGAGGCCGAGGAGGCGGTCGCGTTCGGCGCGAACATCCTGATCCTGTCGGACCGCAACGTCGGCCCGGAACGGGTCGCGATCCCCTCGCTGCTGGCCGTCAGCGCCGTCCATCACCACCTCGTCCGCGCCGGCACGCGCCTGCGCGCCGGGCTGGTGATCGAGTCGGGCGAGCCGCGCGCGATCCACGACATGGCGACGCTGATCGGCTACGGCGCCGCGGCGATCAACCCCTACCTGATGTTCGAGTCGCTGGACGAGCTCGCGCAGCGCTCGCTGCTGCCCGTCGACCTACCGCTCGAGGAGGCGGAGCGCCGCATCGTGACCGCGATCGGCAAGGGGCTGCTGAAGACGATGTCCAAGATGGGCATCTCGACGATCCAGTCCTATTGCGGCGCGCAGATCTTCGAGGCCGTCGGCCTGGAGCCGGCGCTCGTGGAGCGCCACTTCACCGGCACCGCGTCGCGCATCGGCGGGGTCGGGATCGAGGTTCTCGCGCGCGAGGCGCTCGAGCGCCACTTCCGCGCCTACCCGCGGACGGACCGCGAGGTGCTGCCGGTGGGGGGCTTCCTGCAGTGGCGCCGCGACGGCGAGCGGCACGCCTGGAACCCGGACACGATCGCGCTGCTCCAGCACGCGGTGGGGGCGACCGAGGACGAGGCCGCGCGCGGCACCTACCGCGAATGGGCGAACCTCACCAACGGCGAGACGTCGCGCCACGCGCTGCTGCGCGGCCTGCTGCTGCTGCGCACCGACACCGAGCCGGTGCCGCTCGAGGAGGTCGAGCCCGCGAGCGAGATCGTCACGCGCTTCTCGACGGGGGCGATGTCGCTCGGGTCGATCTCCCCGGAGTCGCACGAGTCGCTGGCGATCGCGATGAACCGCCTCGGCGGGAAGTCGAACACGGGCGAGGGCGGGGAGGACCGCCGGCGCTTCACGCCCGACCCGAACGGCGACGAGCGCCGCTCGGCGATCAAGCAGATCGCCTCGGGCCGCTTCGGCGTCACGATCGACTACCTCGTCAACGCCGACCAGCTCCAGATCAAGATGGCGCAGGGCGCCAAGCCCGGCGAGGGCGGTCAGCTCCCGGGCCACAAGGTGGACGACTACATCGCCTACCTGCGCCACTCGACGCCCGGGGTCGGGCTGATCTCGCCGCCGCCCCACCACGACATCTACTCGATCGAGGATCTCAAGCAGCTGATCTACGACCTGCGCTGCGCCAACCCGGACGCGACGGTGTCGGTCAAGCTGGTCTCGGAGGTCGGGGTCGGCACGGTCGCCGCAGGAGTCGCCAAGGCGAACGCCGACCACGTCGTGGTCGCGGGCCACGACGGCGGGACCGGGGCCTCGCCGCAGTCCTCGATCACCTCGGCCGGGCTGCCGTGGGAGATCGGCCTCGCGGAGACGCAGCAGACGCTGCTGCGCAACGACCTGCGCTCGCGAATCGTGGTCCAGGTCGACGGCCAGATGAAGACCGGGCGCGACGTCGTGATCGCGGCGCTGCTCGGCGCCGACGAGATGGGCTTCTCGACGGCGCCGCTGATCGCGATGGGCTGCATCATGATGCGCGTCTGCCACCTCAACACCTGCCCGGTCGGCATCGCGACCCAGAACCCGGTGCTGCGCGAGCGCTTCCGCGGGACGCCGGAGCACGTCGTCAAGTACATGTTCATGGTCGCGGAGGAGGCGCGCGAGCTGATGGCGGGGCTCGGCATCAGGCGCTTCGACGATCTCATCGGCCGCTCCGACCTCCTGGTCGCCGACGACGCCATCGACCACTGGAAGGCGCGCGGCGTCGACCTGTCGGCGGTCCTCGCCGATCCCGGGGTTCCGTCAGGCGCGCCCCGCCACCGCATCCGCGCCCAGGACCCGGTGCTGGGCGATGCGCTGGACTGGGAGCTGGTGGCCGCGTCCGCGCCGGCGCTCGAGCTCGGCGAGCGGGTCGGGCTGGAGCGCCGGGTACGCAACGTCAACCGCGCCGTCGGCGGGATCCTCTCCGGCGAGATCGCGCGGCGCAAGGGCCCCGACGGGCTGCCCGAGGGCACGATCGAGGTGTCCTTCGCCGGCTCGGCCGGCCAGAGCTTCGGCGCCTGGCTCGCGCCGGGCGTGACGTTCGCCCTCCAGGGCGAGACGAACGACTACGCCGGCAAGGGCCTCTCGGGCGGCGTGCTGGTCGTGCGCCCGCACGAGTCGGCCGGCTTCCGCGCCGAGGAGAACGTGATCGTGGGCAACACCGTCCTCTACGGCGCCACCGCCGGGCGCGCGTTCTTCCGCGGGCTTGCCGGCGAGCGCTTCGCCGTGCGCAACTCCGGCGCGCACGCGGTGGTGGAGGGCGTCGGGGATCACGGCTGCGAGTACATGACCGGCGGGCGCGTCGTCGTCCTCGGCCCGACCGGGCGCAACTTCGCGGCCGGCATGAGCGGCGGCGTCGCCTACGTGCTGGACCCCGACGGCACGTTCGCGCAGCGCTGCAACCTCGAGCTCGTGGACCTCGAGTCGCTCACCGGGGCCGAGGAGGGGGAGCTCCACGACCTGGTCTCCGAGCACGCCTCCCGCACCGGCTCGCCCGTCGCGCGGCTGCTGCTCGCGGGCTGGGACGCGGCGCTGACCCGCTTCGTGAAGGTGATGCCGCGCGACTACGCGCGCGCTCTCGCCGAGGCGGTGGCGCGCGAGGAGGAGCTGCGCCAGGCGACGCCGCCGGGCGGGGTCGCCGCGGTCGCGGGCGCGGACGGCGGGGGCGCCTGAGCCATGGGCGAGCTGGGCGCCTTCCTGCGCATCGAGCGCGTCGGGTTCGCCAAGCGCGACCCGCGCGAGCGCGTGCGCGACTACGAGCCCTACTTCGGCCTGGTCGAGGAGGAGGAGCTCGCCCGGCAGGGTGCGCGCTGCATGGACTGCGGCGTCCCGTTCTGCCACGAGGGCTGCCCGCTCGGGAACCTGATCCCGGACTGGAACGATCTCGTCTACCGCGGCAAGTGGCGCGAGGCGATCGAGCAGCTCCACGCGACGAACAACTTCCCCGAGTTCACGGGGCGGATCTGCCCGGCGCCGTGCGAGTCCGCCTGCGTGCTGGCGATCAACTCCGACCCGGTGACGATCGAGCAGATCGAGCTCGCGATCGTCGAGCGGGCGTTCGAGGAGGGCTGGGTCGTCCCGGAGCCGCCGGACCGGCGCACGGGACGCACGGTCGGCGTGGTCGGCTCGGGCCCGGCCGGCCTGGCCGTCGCCCAGGAGCTCAACCGCTGCGGGCACCGGGTCGTCGTCTACGAGCGCGACGAGGGCCCCGGCGGCATGCTGCGCTTCGGCGTCCCGGACGCGAAGCTCGAGAAGCGCGTGATCGACCGCCGGGTGGCGATCCTCGAGCAGGAGGGCATCGAGCTGCGCTACGGGGTCGACGTCGGGACGGACGTGACCGCGGCCGAGTTGCGCGAGCGCCACGACGCGGTCGTGCTCGCGATCGGCTCGCGCGTCCAGCGCGAGCTCGAGGTGCCGGGCAGCGAGCTGGCCGGAGTCCGCCCCGCGATGGACTACCTCTACCAGCGCAACCGTTTCGTGGCCGAGCGGCAGGGCCGCCCGTCGCGGGCGCCCGAGCCGGGCACCGAGATCGTCGCCGAGGGCCGGCGGGTCGTGGTCGTCGGCGGCGGCGACACCGGCATGGACTGCATCTCCAACGCGCTGCGCGAGGGCGCGGCGGAGGTGACGATGCTCGACGTCTACCAGGAGCTGCCGCCGAGCGGGCGCGACGCGCGCACGCCCTGGCCGCTGCCCCCCAAGCGCACGCTGACGACCTACGCGCTGGACGAGGGCGGCGAGCGCCGCTGGGGCGCGGAGGTCACGGAGATCCTCGGACGGGACGGCGCGGTGAGCGGCGTGCGCGGCCGGCGCGTGACCGGCACCTCCTCGCTCGACCTCGAGCCGATTCCCGGCAGCGAGTTCGAGCTCGAGGCGGACCTCGTGCTGGTGGCCATCGGGTTCGCCCACCCCGAGCACGCCGGGGCGGTCGAGCAGCTCACCGTCGCGCTCGACGCGCGCGGCAACGTGCGCGCGCCGGTGTACTCCACATCGGTAGACGGCGTGTTCGCGTGCGGCGACGCGCGCACCGGCCAGTCGCTGATCGTCACCGCGATAGCCGAGGGCCGCAAGTGCGCGCGGATCGTCAACCGCCACCTCGGCGGCAGCCCGATGGACGCGGACCGCGAGCTGCTCGCGGTCGGCGCGCTCGACCTCGAGGACGACGCGGAGCACCCGCTGCGCGCCGAGGCGCTCTCGGCGGGCAGCGTGCGCGAGGGCGAGG
Organism: Solirubrobacteraceae bacterium; assembly: GCA_046330255.1. GTDB lineage: Bacteria > Actinomycetota > Thermoleophilia > Solirubrobacterales > Solirubrobacteraceae > JBBSBL01. The sequence goes on along the minus strand of JAXLTC010000002.1, from coordinate 364,628 downwards.
ACTTCTTCTCGGGCCCCGGCGCCCGGTAGCGCGGCGGCGCGGCAGGGGCCGGCTGCGGCCCGTTCGCGCGACGGCGGGGTTGTCAGCTCGCTGACATTCGTGGATACTCGAGGTCAGTGCGGTCGAGGGGGGGAGGAGTCGTGCCGGCGGCCGCCGCGATCCTCGCGGCGGCCGCCGTCCTCGCGCCGCAGACCCGCGCGGAGACCGTCCTGGCCGCGCAGCGCGCATGAAGCTGACCGTCAGCGGCCGTCCCTACGCGGTGGCCACCAAGCGCGCGACGCGCGGGCGCGATCCCGACTCGGCGCTGTTCTTCGAGGACATGAGCCGCAACGTGCCGACCGGCCCGCGCTCGTTCTTCCGCGTCGCGAACGAGCTCCAGACCACGTTCAACATCCATTACGTGGACCACCGCAACATCGTCTACTTCTCCTCGGGGCTGCTGCCTCGCCGGGCGCGCGGGGTGGACCCGAGCCTCCCGACGCTGGGCACCGGCCGCTGGGACTGGCGCGGCTTCATCTCCCAGAACGAGCATCCGCACGCGGCCAACCCGCGCTCGGGCCGGATCCTGAACTGGAACAACAAGCCCGCGCCGGGTTGGGCGGCCGCCGACAGCACCTGGAGCTACGGCTCCGTGCACCGCGTGGAGCTGTTCACCGGGTTCCCGCGCCGCTCGCGCCTGGAGGACGTGGCGAGCGTTATGAACCGCGCCGCCACCCAGGATCTGCGCGCCAGGATCAACTGGCCGCTCATCCGCCAGGTGCTGCGCCGCACGCGGGCGCCGAACGCCCTCGCCGCCGGGGCGGCTGCGCAGGTCGACGCGTGGGTGCGCTCGGGCGCCGATCGCCTCGATCGCAACCTCGACGGCAAGATCGACGCGCCCGGCGCGGCCGTGATGGACGCCGCCTACGACGGGCTCGCGCTCGCCGTGCTGAGGCCGGTGCTCGGGCGGCTGACCAAGGAGCTCGAGGACATCCAGGGGATCTCGAACGACGCCAACCCCGGCGGCTCCTCCTACGGCGGCGGCTGGTACGGCTACGTCGACAAGGACCTTCGCACGCAGCTCGGCTACCGCGTGCGCGGTCGCTACTCGCGCCGCTACTGCGGGAACGGGAACCTGCGCGCGTGCTCGCGCTCGCTGTGGGCCGCGCTGTCCGCGGCCGCGGCGAAGCTCGCCGCCGCCCAGGGCCCGAACCCGTCGGCCTGGCGGGCGGACGCGACCGGCGAGCGCATCAAGTTCGCTCCCGGCCTGATCCCGGGCACGACGATGCGCTGGACCAACCGCCCGACGTTCCAGCAGGCCATCGAGTTCTCCGGCCACCGCTGAGCGCGGCGCGGCAGCCGGGATCGTGCGTCCCCGGCGCGCGGTCCCGGCCCGCCCGCGGGCGGCGCCGGGCTCGTCGCGCTAGGTTGGCCCGATGGTGCGAGACCGACGGCCCCGCTCGTGACCGGCCTCCCGACGGCCTGCGTGATCGGCGCCGGCTCATCCGGCATCGCCGCGCTGAAGGGGCTCCTGGATCGCCGCATCCCCGCCGACTGCTACGAGTGCGGCGACCGCGTCGGCGGCAACTGGGTCTTCGGGAACCGCAACGGGATGTCGGCCGCCTACCGCTCGTTGCACATCAACACCTCGCGGGAGCGCATGGAGTACGCGGACTTCCCGATGCCGAAGTCCTATCCCGACTTCCCCCACCACAGCGACATCGCCGCCTACTTCGACGCCTACGCCGACCGCTTCGGGCTGCGCGAGCACATCCGCTTCGAGACCTGCGTGGAGCATGCGGAGCGCGCGGCCGACGGGTCCTGGACGGTGCGCCTGGCCGGCGGGGAGGAGCGCGGCTACGACGCGCTGCTGGTCGCCAACGGCCACCACTGGGACCCCCGCTGGCCCGAGCCCGCGTTCCCCGGCCGCTTCGACGGCATGCAGATGCACGCGCACGAGTACGTGGACCACAAGCCGCTGGAGGGGAAGCGGGTTGTCGTCCTGGGGATGGGCAACAGCGCGATGGACATCGCTGTTGAGTCGAGCCTCGTCGCGAGCGCGACGTACCTCGCCGCCCGCCGCGGCGCCCACGTCATCCCGAAGTACGTGTTCGGCAAGCCCGTGGACCAGGTCCTGCGGCCCGACCCGCGCATCCCCTGGCGGCTGCGGCAGAAGCTGTTCGAGGCGATCCTGCGCACGCAGATCGGCCGCGTGGAGGACTACGGGCTGCCGAAGCCCGACCATCGCCTCGGCGACGCGCACCCGACGATCTCCGACCAGATCCTCAGCCGCGTGACCCACGGCGAGATCGTGCCCAAGCCGAGCATCGCGTCGCTCGAGGGGGACCGCGTGCGCTTCGCCGACGGAAGCGACGCCGAGGCCGACGTGATCGTCTACTGCACGGGCTACAAGGTCACGTTCCCGTTCTTCGACGAGGACTTCATCTCCGCGCCCGGCAACGACCTGCCGCTGTTCCACCGGGTCTTCGAGCCCGGCATCCCGAACGTCTTCTTCGTCGGGCTGCTCCAGCCGCTGGGGGCGATCATGCCGCTCGCGGAGGCGCAGGGTCGCTGGATCGCCTCCTACCTGCGCGGCGAGTACGCGCTCCCGTCGCGCGCCGAGATGGAGGCGCAGATGCGCGCCGAGCGCGAGCGGATGTTCAAGCGCTACGTGCCCAGCAAGCGCCACACGATGCAGGTCGACTTCGAGGAGTACCTCCAGCGTCTGGACCGCGAGCGCGACGCGGGCGCGCGGCGGGCCGCGGACCGAGGGTTCCCGCTCCCCGTACCCGTGTCGACGGGCGGCGCTCCGCCGGCGCGGGCGATCGTCTGAGCGTCCCGCGGTCGCTACTCGCCCTGGACGACCCTCGACCCTGCGCTCTCATCGCGCATCAGCCATGCGGCGATGCCGATCATCGGGATCGAGATCACCAGGACGACCGTCGCCACGGCGTTGACCTCGGGCAGCGACGTCGTCTGGCGGAAGTTCCCGAAGATCCAGAGCGGCAGGGTCGTGGTGTCCGCACCGGCCAGGAAGAACGTGACCGCGATCTCGTCGAACGACAGGGCGAACGCCAGCAGCGCCGCTGCGATCAGCGCGGTGCGGATCGTCGGGAAGGTCACGTGCCGGAAGGTCTGCCAGGGGCTCGCGCCGAGGTCGCGCGAGGCTTCCTCGAGCGACGGCGAGACCCGGCGCAGCCGCGCCATGACGTTGTTGAAGACGATCACGATCGTGAACGTCGTGTGGCCGATGATCACGGTCACCGGAAGCGCGAGCGGGCCGACCTGCTGCTTGGCGAGATCGATGCCGGCGAACAGGAAGAACGACGCGAGCGCCACCCCCGTGATCACGCCCGGGAGGATGATCGGCAGGGTGACGCCGAAGTTCAGGGTCCCCTTCCCGCGAAAGCGGTAGCGCGCCACACCGAACGCCATCGCGGTTCCCAGCAGCAGCGCCAGCAGCGTGGCGCAGAAGGCGACCTGCACCGAGAGCCAGGCGGCCTCTCGGGGCACCGGATCGTCCGCGAGCTTCTGGAACCAGCGGGTGGAGAAGCCGGGGAACGGCCACGCGTTGATGTTCGTGTCGTTGAACGCGTAGAGGACGATCAGCGCAAGCGGCAGGTACAGGAAGCCGAAGACCAGCGCCGCGGCCGTTCCGAATCCCCAGCGCGACGCGCGCGAGCCGCTCACTACATCGCCTCTTGCGCGCCGCTGCGGCGCGAGACGAACAGGAAGACCAGCAGCGTGGCGAGCGTCAGGGTCGTCAGCGCTGCTCCGAAGGCCGTGTCCTGCTGGAACTTCTGCGCGATCGTGAAGCCCAGCACCTGCGACTTGCCGCCGACGAGTTGCGGCGCCACGAAGTCGCCCATCGTCAGCGAGAAAACGAAGATCGAGCCCGCGACGATGCCGGGCACCGCGAGCGGCAGGATCACGCGGCGGAACGTCATCAGCGCGCCCGCCCCGAGGTCGCGCGACGCCTCGAGGTAGGAGTGCGGGATCTTCTCCAGCGCCGTGAAGACCGGAAGGATCATGAACGGCAGCCAGATGTTGGCCCACGTGATGATGAGCGAAGTGTCGTTGAACAGGAACGCGCCGGACGGGTGGCCGAGTATCCCTACGTCGACGAGGAACGAGTTGAGGACGCCCTGGCCGCCGAGGATCGTGCGCCAGGCGAAGATCCGCACGAGCAGGCTCGACCACAGCGGCACCACGACGAGCATGAAGGCGACGGTCCGCCAGCGCGGGCCGATCACCCGCGCCGCGAACCACGCGAGCGGAAAGGCGAGCACGATGTCGATCAGCGTCACGATCGCCGCGAGCAGGACCGTGCGCCCGAAGATCTCCAGCCACAGCCCGTCCTGCCCGCTGAACAGCTTCGAGTAGTTGTCGAGGTTCCAGTCGCGGACGAGCTTCGCCGTGAAGACGTCCTGGGACCAGAACGAAGTCAGCAGCAGCAGTCCCAGCGCGACCAGGTAGAAGACGAGGAGCCACGCGACGGCCGGCCCGAGCAGGAGCCCGAGCCGGCCGCCGGGGTGCGCGTAGAGGAAGCGGGAGACGCGGCGCGTCATCTCAGTCGGCCGCGCCCCTCGCGTCCCGCAAGGCGCCGATCAGCCCCGCACCTGAGCCCAGGCGTCCGTCCACTGCCTGTAGTTGGTGGGTGCGATCGGGTACTGCCAGTACTTGATCGTCCCGTAGTAGCGCGGGTCGGTGATGTGCAACTCCTTGCAGCGCTGCGGACCCACGGCTGCGCACGCCTTGAGGTTCGCCGGGCTGTAGTTGGTCACCGCCGCGACCTTGGCCTGCGTCGCGGGCGAGGTCACGTAGTTCATCCACTTGTACGCGCAGATCGGGTGCTTCGCGTTCTTGGCGAGCATCCACGAGTCCGACCACCCCGTGACGCCCTCGCGCGGCAGGACCTCCTTGACGTTCATCCCGGCCTTGCGCAGGTCATTGGTCATCAGCGGCCAGCCCGCGCCGATGATCGCGTCGCCCGACTTGAACAGCGACTCGAAGTCGGTCGCCAGCACCCAGTACTTCTTGACCAGCGGACGCTGCTGGGTCAGCTTCTGCTGCACCTTCTGCAGCGTCTCCTGGGACAGCGCGTAGGGATTCTGCTGGCCGAAGAACTGCAGCGCCGGATCGGCGATCTGGATCGGGTTGTCGGGGACGGTGATCTTGCCCTTGTACTGCGGGTCGTAGAGCGCCGACCACGAGGTCGGGGCGGTCTTGATCTTGTCCGCGTTGTAGATCAGGACGTTCGCGCCCCACATGAACGAGAGGCCGTAGTTCTTGCCGTCCACCGTGTTGAACGCGGGAGACTGCAGATTCGGCGCGAGGCTCTTGAAGTTCACGAGCTTCGACGTGTCCAGCGGCGCGACAGCGCCCGACTTTATGAGCCGCAGCGATGCGTCGCCGGAAGGCGATACGAGGTCATACTGGCCACCGCCGCCCGAAGTGAACTTCGTGAACATCTCATCCGAGGTGCCCGCCGGGACGGAGTTGACGTTGCAGCCCGTCGCCTTCTCGAAGCCCTTGACGAACGACGGGTCGGCGTAGCCCTCCCAGTTGACCATGTCGAGCTGGCCCTCGCCCTTGGCGTTCACGTCCGGGCCGGTGACCGTCGAGCTCGAGCTCTTGTTGTCGCTGCCGCAGGCGGCGACCGCGAATGCGGCCGCCAGCGCGACGGCGACGGAGATCATCTTGCTCACTGTGCCGCTGCCTCCTGATGCGTCGTTGTCGGGCCCCCGTCGGCCGTGCCGATGACGCGCGTGGCGTCCGGCGACCACGCGAGGCGTACGGCGCGGCCCGTCAGCGCCGTGGCCTCCTCATGGCCGGCGCGCGCGTTCTGGCGCACCACCATGAGCTGTCCGCCTCCGTCGAGGTCGACCACGAACCGCGTCGTCGGCCCCGCATAGAGGCTCTCCCGAACGACCCCGGTCGCCGAGCAGCCGTTTGCCGACGGCGCCCTCTCGCCGGGGGAGAGAAGGTCGATCCGCTCCGGGCGGATGGTGACGATCGCGATCGTGCCGGCGCGCAGCCCGGTGGCCGCGGGAGCGGCGACGCGGTCGCTGTCACCGAGCCGCAGCTCGGCCACCGCGCCGGCGATTCGCTCGACCGGCAACTCGAGCACGTTGGACACGCCGACGAAGCCGGCCACGAAGCGGGACCCCGGCTCGTCGTAGACCTCCCGCGGGCTCCCGACCTGGAGCACCCGCCCGCGGTCCATCACCGCGATGCGGTCGCTCATCGACAGTGCCTCGTCCTGGTCGTGGGTGACATAGACGAACGTGACCCCGACCTCGTGCTGGATCGTCTTGAGCTCGACCTGGAGCTGCTGGCGCAGCTTCAGGTCCAGCGCACCCAGCGGCTCGTCGAGGAGCAGCACGCGAGGGCGGTTCACCAACGCGCGCGCAAGCGCCACGCGCTGGCGCTGGCCGCCTGAGAGCTGCGAGGGCCGACGCGGGCCAAAGCCCTCCAGCCGCACCATCGCAAGCGCCTCCTCGACCCGCTCGCGTCGCTCCCGGCGCGGGACCCTGCGAACCATCAGGCCGTACGCGACGTTGTCGGCAACCGTCATGTGCGGGAAGAGCGCGTAGTCCTGGAAGACCGTGTTCACGTCCCGGTCGGCCGGCGGTATCCCCGTCACGTCGCGGCCGGCGAGCCGGACCGCGCCCTCGTCCGGCCGCTCGAACCCCGCGATCATGCGCAGGCAGGTCGTCTTGCCCGACCCGGAGGCGCCGAGCAGCGTGAAGAACTCGCCTCGCGCGATCTCGAGGTCGACCCGCTCGACCGCCACGACGTCCGCGTAGGTCTTGCGCACCCCGACCAGCCGCACGTCCGCGTCCACGGACTCGCCGTGCGCGCCCCCCTCCTCCGGTCGCATATGGCCTTTCTACACCGAATGGCGGACTGCCTGGGATCGATGTCCCGACTTTGCTACCAAGCGGCGCGCTGGAGGTCGCGCCGTACGCCATCGGAGCCGGTCGTAGACTCGCCCGCCGTGCCCACCTTCTGCCGCCACGGACGGTTTCTCGCCCGCTGCCCGATTTGCACCCGGCAGGCGCCGGGCGCCGGCGCGCCGGCGCGGCGGCGCGACGACGGGCGGGCCGCGGCGAGCGCCGGGGTCCGGCCCGGCGAGCGCTCCCGCGACGCGCCGAGCGCCGCGGGACGGCGCGGCCGCCCGACGCCCGCGGGCGTCGTCGTGACGCGCATGGCGCGCGCGCCCGAGGACGGGTACTCGAGCGCGCTGGTTCCCGGCCTGCGGGCCTCGGCGGACGCGCGCCGGCTGGCGGCCGAGATCGCGTTCGCGGGCGCGCGGCTGGAGTTGATGGCGCACGATCCGCCGGGCCTCTACGCCGAGGCGACGCTCGCCGACGACGAGGAGGAGGCGCTCTGGCTGCTGCTGCTGGTCACCTACCTCGGGCCGGGCGAGCACGGAGATCCGTTCGCGGAGATCGCGGCGGCACGCACGACCTGGGGCTCGGGCGAGAACCCCGACCCGGACGACGTCGCGCTCGGTCCGCGCCACGCCCATGAGCCCGGCCACGGCGCTCGCTCGCTGACCGCCTACCGCGCGTGGGCGCTCGCCGCCGGCTCGCAGTCCGCGGCGCTGGCCGGCGAGGCGACGTGGTCGCCGCAGCGCCGCTTCGCGCGCGCCTTCGAGCGGCTGGCCGTCGACGGGCTGGGCCGCGACGCCCGCTTCGAACTGCTCACGGCTGCGGGCGCGCTGGGCCTGCTGCGCGCGGAGGCCGACTCGCTCGCGCTCGGCGGGCGCACCCCGGTCGTCGCGGCGGCACGTCGGCTGTTCGGCATCGCCGACGTCCCGCTGCTCGAGCGGCGCGCGCGGGAGCTGTCGGATGCCTGTGGCGTGCCGCCCGCCGCGCTCGACCTCGCGCTCTGGAACTGGGGCGATCCGGCGCGTCGCGCGACCTTCGGCGCCGCGGACGCCCTGGGAGATCCGGGGCCGGCGCTCGCCGCGCTGAGGCTCCCGCGCTGAGGCGCGGACCGGTCATACCCCCATCACTCCGGATTCAGTCCAAACGTAAACGGCGGGGCATTAGCCTCGCGAGCGCGCGAGGGCCCCGGCCCGGGTCCCGCCGCTCGAAGTGCTCGACCGTTCCCTGCCCTCATCGCGCCGGCCCCGCCGCCGGCGGCGTCGCGGCGTGGGCCGGGCGCGCCGGCGGGCGACGGGGGGCGAATCGTCACGCCCGTAGCCCTACTGGGTGCACGACGCACCAAACTTATGCAAAACGGGCGAAACCTGAACAAGAGCGGCGACGACGGTCGCGACCTGGTCCTCGAGATCCTCGGCGCGTACGCAAGCTCCCTGCTCTCGCTCGCCCGCCGCCACAGCCTCTGCGCCGATGACGCGCACGACGCCTATCAGCGCGCCGTTGAGATCCTCCTGCGCCGGGCCGCCCGGCTGGAGCGCGACACCGCCGCCAGCTGGATGCGCACGGTGGTCAAGCACGAGGCGATGGCGGTGCGCGCCGAGCGCCAGGCGCTGCTGGCGCGCGAGGAGCCCGACCTCGACGCGCGGCCGGCGACGACCCCGAGCGAGGAGGAGCGGGTGGAGCGCTTCGACCGGCTCACGGCGGCGGCGGAGGCGCTCCAGTCGCTCAAGTCCCAGGAGGTCCAGGCCCTCGTGCTCAGGGCGGAAGGCCACTCCTACCGCGAGATCGGCGAGCTCATGGGATGGAGTTACACGAAGGTGAACCGGCTTCTGAGCGAGGGCCGAGCGAGCTTCCGCGACCGCTACGAGGCGATCGCGTCGGGGGCCGAGTGCGAGCGCTGGGCGCCGGTCCTCTCGCGCCTCTGCGACGGCGAGACGTCGGTCCGCGAGCTCGTCGCGATCAGGCGGCACCTCCGCAGGTGCCCCGGGTGCCGGGCGACGCTGCGCGCGTACGTGGACACCCCTCGCAACGTGGGGGCGCTCGTGCCCGCGGCGGCCGTCGCGGGCCTTGCGGTCGCACCGGGCGCCGGGCTCCTCTCGGGACTGGTCGAGACCATCGGCGGGGGGCTCGGGCTGCACGAGCGCGTCACGCTCGCGGCCGGCAAGCTGAGCGCGGCGGCCGAGGCGGCTACGTCCAGCAAGCTCGCGGCCGTGGCGGCGTCGACGGCGGCGCTCGCGGGCGGGGGCGTGGTCGTCGAGCGCGCGGTGCGCCACGAGGCGACGTCGCCCGCCGCCGCCAAGGCGGATTCACGGCCCGGCTCTCGGGACGCCGCGCCGACCGCTCCCGAGCGCGTCTCGCCGGCCCCGGCCGCGCCATCGCCGGTCGCGAGCGACCCCGCCACGGGCGATGGCGCTCCCGCCCCGGCGGGGAGCGACCCGCAGCCGCCCGCGGCGCCCCGCCCGACGCCGGCGCCCCGCGCGGACGACTTCGGCGTGGAGGCGGGCGCGGCGTCCGCGCCCGCGGCATCGCAGGAGCGGGCTTCCACGGCGGCGCCCGAGCCCGCCCCGTCCGCGCCGGCCTCCGGCGCGGGCGATCCCGGCGGGGAGTTCGCCCCATGACCCACAACGGAAGGAATCGCATGAGGATCATGTCCCAGGGACGGAGTCCGGCCTCCCGGCCGCAGCCGGACCGCCCTGGAGGCGACACGCGCGGCCGCGTGCGTCTCGCGGTCGTGCTCGCCGGCGCGACCGCGCTGCTCTGCGCCGCGATCCTCGCGCAACCCGCGCGCGCGGGCACCTACGAGGTGTCGGCGTGCAACGCCGCCGGAGGGGTCAACCGCAGCTGGCAGGCGATCACGTCCGATCCGCAGGCGATGGTGATCCGCCAGCGCTGCCCGACGACGAACCCCACCGACGGACTCGGGAGCCGCACGACCACGCTCGCGCTGCACGTCGCGCCGTTCACCAACGCGCACTGGCGCTTCGACGCGCCGGCAGGGACCACGATCGTCGGGCTCGAGTGGTCCGGGGAGCTCGATGCCGAGTCGCCGGGCTGGGCCTCGCGCATCGAAGGCGACACCGGCGTTCTGCGCGAGTGCAACACCAGCCGCGGAGCGTGCGGCACCGTGTTTCGCTACGGGGAGCCGCCGATCAGCCAGGTGGTGCCCGGCGCGCGCTGGCTGCGCGCGATCACCGTCTGCGCGTCGGCGCTGGGATGTGACACGGGCGACGGTGCCCAGTACCCCAATGCCCAGAACTACATGTGGTCGGCGAGGGTCAGGATCAGCGACCCGAGCCCACCGGAGCTCGACGCGTCCGGACCGCTCGCCGAGACCGGGTGGCAGCGGGGCAACCGCCGCGTGGACCTCGCGGCGCGGGACGCGAGCGGCGTGCTGTTCGACGCGGTGAGCGTCGACGGGACCACCGCCGGTGCCCACCCGTTCGCCTGCGACTACACCGTCCCGCGCCCGTGCCGGGACTCGTCTAGCTCCTACGAGATCGCGACCGCGGGCCTCTCGGACGGAGCGCACGAAGTTGTCGCCGGGGCCGCCGACGCGGCCGGCAACGAGAGCCGGCAGAGACTCGCGATCCGCGTCGACAACCATGCTCCGGCCGCGCCCTCGGGCGTCGCGGTGGCGGGCGGGCAGGGGTGGCGCGCGACGAACGCGTTCGACGTCTCGTGGGCGAACGCTCCCCAGGGAGGCGGGTCGCCGATCGTCGCGGCGCGGCTGCGGGTGTGCCGGCTGGACATGCCCTCCGACTGCGCCGCGGAGCGCCGTGTGGCAGGGCTCGGAGTCGCCCGGGCGAGCGGGTTGACCGTGCCCGGCCCGGGTGCCTGGACGTTGCGCGTTGCGCTCGAGGACGAGGCCGGGAACCTGGACCCGGGAGCGCTCTCGGACCCGGTCGTGCTGCGCTTCGACGACACGGTCCCCGGTCCGGCGGCGCCCGCCGCGCGAGGCTGGCTGACCCGGGCCGCGGCCCAGGCCGGACCGCTGCCGGTCCGCCTCGCCGACGGGGTCGCGCCGCCGCCATCGGGGATCGCCGGCTACTCCGTGACGACCGACGGCAGCTTCCCGGACGCGACGATCGACGCCGAAGGGGCGGTCGCCGCGCTTGCGGTCGGCGGCCTTCCGGAGGGCGTCACGCGCGTGCGCGCGCGGACGATCTCCGGCGCCGGGGTCGCGTCGGGCTTCGCAGGAGAGGCGGACGTGCGGATCGACGCCACGCCGCCCACCGCGAGCATCGACCCCGAGCCCGACCCCGCCCGGTGGCAGCGCGAGCCCCTGCGCGTGCGCGTCCACGCCGCCGACCAGCCGGGTCTGTCGGGCCTCGATGCGGCGCCGGCGGGCCGGCCGGCGTCCGAGGGCGGGCGGGTGGAGATCCGCGTCGACGACGGCCCGCCGCTGGCCGGTCCCGGAAGCGAAGGCGAGATCGTGCTGGACCGCGACGGGCGCCACGCGCTCTCCTTCCGGGCGATCGACGCCGCCGGCAACGCCTCCGCCTGGCGCACGATCGCTGTCCGCATGGACTCGACGCCGCCCGAGGTGGCGTGGTTCCTGCCGCCCGACCCGCGCGACCCACGACGACTGGAGGTTCTCGTGGCCGACCGGACCTCGGGCGTGGCCGGCGGCGCGATCAGGCTGCGAGCCGCCGGGGACGGGGCCTGGCGCGCACTGCCCACCGCGCTGCGCGAAGGGCGACTCGAGGCGCTCGCAGACGACGCGGACCTGGCGCCGGGCCCGTACGAGTTCGAGGCGACGGTGTCCGACGCGGCCGGGAACGTCCGCCGCACCGACCGGATGGCCGGCGGCGAGCCCGCCTGGCGGTTCGCGCCCTTCCGCGTGACCACACGGCTGCGGGCCGGCCTGATCGCGCCGGCTCGCGCCGGGCGCTCCGAGCGCGCGGTTTCGTCGCTCGCGGTGGCCCACGGCCGTGCCGCGCGGCTGCGCGGCGCGCTGCTCACGACCTCCGGGCGGCCGGTCGCCGCATCGTTCGTGACGATCTGGGCCACGCCGTCCGCGCGCGGCGCGGTCGCGTCCCGGATCGGGACCGCGAGGACGGACTCCCGCGGGCGGTTCGGCTGGCGGGTGGCCGCCGGTCCCAGCCGCCGGATCTCGCTTCGCTACGGAGGCGCCGCGCGGGTGCTCGGCTCGCGCGCGGAAGTCCGCGTGCGGGTGCCGGCGCGCACCACGCTGACCGCGTCCCCGCGCAGCAATCGCGTCGGCGGCACCGCCCGGTTCTCCGGGCGCCTGCTGGGCGGCCACCTGCCGCCCGGGGGCAAGTTGGTGCTGGTCCAGGCCCGCGTGCCGTCCCGCGGCTGGCAGACGTTCGCGGCGAGCCGCGCCTCGCGCCGCGGTCGGTGGGAGGCTCGCTACCGCTTCCGCGCCACGGTCGGCACCGTGCGCTACCGGATTCGTGCCGTCGTCCCCGCGGAGGCCGCCTACCCGTTCGGCCGCGTCGTCACCGCGCCGGTGACGATCGTGGTCCGCGGCTGAGCGGCGACCGGCGGGAGCGGCCCCGGACGGTCCTTGCCGTCCGGGGCCGCGCGTACCTTGCGGCGCGTTCCGTCGTCCGTCCTTTGGAGGAGCCCGCCCGCGTGTCCCTCTGCTTCATCGAGCCCCAGAACGCGATCCGCGTCATGGCCGACTCCGTCGGCCGCGAGGCGCGCCGCCAGTTGCTCGGCGAGATCGTGCACGCGTGGGTCGACGAGATCCCGGAGGCCGAACTGGCCTCCCACTACGCCAAGGCGGTCGCGGACCTCGACGAGGACGACCTCTCGATGCTGGCCGCCTGGCACGCGTCGCTCGAGGTCGGCCATGCGATCGCCAACCGCGAGTTCCTGACCGCGGTCTTCCCGGCGCTCGGCCACAACCGCCGCGAGGCGCTCAAGATCGCGGCGGGGATGCGCGGGGAGGAGGCGTTCGAGCACGGCGTCGGGGAGGACGAGTGGCTCGACACCGTGCTCCCGTGGCTGTCGGAGGAGCGCTGCGCCTCGCTGGCGGGGGAGTGCGTCGAGCTCTACTGCTGGGACCGGCTGGGCTCCGAGAACTGACGCGCCGGCTAGCGCCGGTCGTCGCGGCCGATCAGCCGCCGGACCGCTCGCCGTGCGGACCACAGCAGCTCGACCTCGCGGATCGCGCCGGGCAGCGCGTCGGGGTCGTCGCGCCGGGCGCGGTCGACCCCGGCGACGGCGGCGTCCCACGTCTCGTCGCACGCGCGCACGATCTCGTCCAGCAGCGAGCGCCGGGCCGCCTCCAGCCGGTCGGCGCGGTCGGCTGCCCGGTAGGCGCGGATCGCGTCGCCGTCACCCGCTGCGCGCGCCGCGTCGCTGCGCAGGCGGCCTCCGAGCGCGCCGAGCTCGTCGGCGGCGGTTCGCAGCTCCACCACGACCGCCGCCGAGGCGTCCGGGCCCAGCTCGTTGCGGGCCTCGCGCGGCGAAGAGGGAGCGACGGCCCTGTAGTGGCCGTCGTTGTCGAAGTCGTGCCGGTGCCAGGTCGCGCCACGGCCGTCGAGCACGAGGTCGAACACGACCGCGCCGTCGTCGCGGCTCCGGGACAGGGAAATGATCGTCTCCACGGCGCTCTCCTCGCGGCCTCCCGGGCACCGCACGGCAGACACCGCGCTCCCCCCGGTCGGCTCTGCGAGCCTACCCCGGTGAACGGCGGCACGCGCCGGCAGATACCCCGCGACGCGCATTTTGCGCAGGTGTCGCCGCGCAAACGTCAGCGCGCTTACGTCGCCGGCGGCGATCAGGGGCGGGCGTGAGCCGCGAGCGCCGCCTCGATCTCCGCGATCGCCTGCCCGTTGGCCCGGAAGTGGACCGCCTGCATGCCCAGCTCGCGCGCCGCCCGCACGTTGATCTCCGTGTCGTCGACGAACAGCGTGCGCGGCGCGTCGATGCCCAGCCGCCGGAGCGTCAGCTCGTAGATCGCGGGGTCCGGCTTGCGGATGCCGACGAAGCCGGAGTCGACCACGAGCTCGAAGATGTCGTTCACCGGCAGCATGGCCCGCCACAGCGGCTCCCACTCGCGCACGTTGTTCGTGAGGATCGCCATTCGGTAGCCGCGCGCCCGCAGATCTGCCATCAGCCCGATCAGCTCGCCGTTCGGATGAAGGTGGGCGAAGTACGCCTCGGAGAAGCCCCGCAGGTCGACGGGCCGGCCCAGCCGCTCCGTGACGGCCTCCCCGAGCCGCGCGACGAAGTCGGGCTCGCTCATCCGGCCCGTCTCGAGCGCGAACAGCGGATTCTCGCCGTCGGCGCGCTCGATCTCGGCGAGTGCCCCGCCGAGCGCCTCGAGCGGCACTTCGTGGCGCTCGCCGAACGCAGCGAAGGCGTCCGCCAACGGCGTCGTCAGCACGCCGCCGAAGTCCGACACGACGGCCTCGATCTCGCTCATCGTCCCGCGCGGCGCAGCACGTCGTAGCGGCCGACGCCGTCGCGGCCCTCCATGTTCCAGGCGAAGAACGCGGCGTCCAGGACCAGCGGCCCGAGCTCGAGCGTGGTGCCGCACACCAGCGAGCCGGCGAGCCGGCGCGGATAGGAGCCCTCACCGCCCGACGGAAGCTCCGCGCTCGCGCGCAGCTGACGGCCGCGGGCGTCGTAGAGGGTCGAGAGCCGCGGCTCCGCGATCTCCTCGGCGACGCTCGCGGCGCCCTCGTCCGCGGACTCGATCACGAACGCGCTCATCGCCTCGCGGTCGTGGCCACCCGCTCCCACGGGGCGCACCGCGCTGATCGCGACCCCCTGCCCGGGTCCGAGCCAGGCCGAGACGGAACGTGCCGACTCCGTGCGATCCCAGTCCGGCACCCCCCACTGGTGCCCGCGCTGGCCGAGTGCCTCCACGCGCCGGGCGCGGCCGCCCGCCCGCACGGTTCCGCTCACGGTGCAGAGCTGCTCGTAGCCGCGGAGCCCCGCGGCGCGCGCGAAGGCCGTGTCCTCCCCGAGCTCGAGCGGGTCCGAGACGGCGCGGAAGACGAGCTCGAAGCCGTCCTCGGAATCGTCCAGCGCGACCCGCCACTCCCGCAGCGGCTCGACCACGCTCGCGCTGACCGGGCCCGCCGAGAACCGCTCCCAGCCCGTTGCGCCGGCGTCCACGGCGGCTGCCGGCGCCGCGGCGAGCTCGCGCCCGGAGAACAGCATCCCGAGCGCGCTGGCGCGGGCCGGCTCGCCGGCCAGCAGGCCGAGGCGCGCCGCGCCGTAGAGCCCGGCGTCGGGATCGCCGAAGGAGAACGTCACGGCATCCGCGAAGCCCGCCCCGGTCGCGGGCCGGGCGGCCTCCAGCTCGGCGCCGATCACGAGGAGGGGATGCCCGGCGGCTCGACCTCACGGGCGCTGCCGTCCACGTCGTACGGCCGCCTGGCGGCCCGATGTCCCCGGGCCCGGCGCGCCGCGCCGTACGCGCCGTAGGTCCAGACCGCGCCGCGGCCGTAGGGACCGCCGACGGTGCCGGCCACGCGGAGCAGCAGGCGCCGCGACATGACGGCCCGGATCGCGGCCCGGGTGGGCGGCAGCAGCAGCACCAGCCCGAGGAGGTCGGACAGGAACCCGGGCGTCAGCAGCAGCGCGCCGCCCAGGATCACCAGTGCGCCGTCGAGGGTCTCGCGCGCGGGCGGGCGCCCGGCGCGCAGCGAGTCGCCGAAGCGCCCCCAGGCCGCCCGTCCCTGCTGGCGGAGGAGCAGGGCGCCGGCGATCGAGTCGACAACGAGCAGCGCGATCGTCGGCAGGACCCCGATGAGCTGTCCGACCTGGACGATCACGTAGATCTCCGCGATCGGCACGGCGATGAAGATCAGTCCGAGCAGCAGGAGCACGATGCCCAAAGGGTAGAGCGCCGTGTCCCGGCGGGACGCGGTGGCGTGCCGTCAGGCGGCCGCGAGCCCTGCCGGCCGTGGCCCGCAGACGCGAATCCCGGCCATGCGGTGCAGTCCCACGAGCTCGATCAGGGTGCGGATCTGCGGCTGGGGTCCGGCGAGCAGGAGCTCGCGCCCGTGCGCGCGCAGGCGCCGCGCGAGCATCGCCAGATCGAGCATCAGCGAGGCGTCCGCGAACCGCAGGTCCCGCAGGTCCACCACCACGTCCCGGTCCGCTCGCAGCGCCCGCGCGAGCGCGCCGCGCCGGCACCCCTGCGTGGCGCGGTCCTCGTCCCCCGTGCACTGCAGACGGGCGGGCTGGGGGTGGTACGCGACGATCGCAGCACCGTATCCCATGCTGCCGGTGGGTGTCGCCACCGGTGGTGGCACTACACTGGCCGCATGGCATCCGAGGACGACGTCCGCGAGGCGCTGGCGAACGTGATCGACCCCGAGCTGGGGCTCGATTTCGTCGAGCTCGGGCTCGTCTACGACATCGAGGTCGACGGCGGCCGGGTCGGGATCACGTTCACGCTCACCACTCCCGCGTGCCCGATCGGGCCGATGGTCAGCGAGCAGATGAAGGAGTTCGTCGGCGAGCTCGACGGTGTCGAGGAGGTCGTGCCCTCGATGGTGTTCTCGCCACCGTGGACGCCCGAATTGATGAGCGAGGACGCGAAGTTCGCACTCGGGTTCTGAGGCGGCGCGGCCGCTCCCCGCCTGACCGGGTCGGCATGTGAGGCGGGTCGCAGTAGCGCTCGGTATTGCGGCGGTGGCCCTCCTGGTGGCGGCCGTGCCGGTCCGCGCGTCGGAACCGCCGGCCGGTCGCGTGGTGGTGCTGTTGAAGCGGCCCGTTGCGCGCGCCTCGATCGCCGTCGCCGCCGCCGCGCTGACCGCCGACGGGGCGGTCCGCGATGGCCCCCTCGTGCCGGCGATCGGCCTCGTCACGCTGCGCCGCCGGCCCGGCGTGCCGCTCGCGACGCTGCTGCGCCGGTTGCGCGCCGGCCCCGGGGTCGCCTCGGCCGAGCCGGAGCGGCGCTACCGGCTGCGCGCGCCCGCCTCGCGGCTGCCCGACGACCCGGCGCTGACCGCGGCGGAGACGTGGCCGGGCACGCCCGCCGGGGTGCCGATGCAGTGGTGGGCGGCGCGCGAGGGCTTCCCGCGCGCATGGGCGGTCACGCGCGGGCGCGGAGCGATCGTCGGCGTGATCGATACCGGCGTGGCCGCCGGCCACCCGGACCTCGCGGGCAAGCTGGCGGGGGCGATCGATCGCGACTCCGACCCCGCCCGCGGTCCCGCCACCACCGACGAGTCCGGACACGGCACGCACGTCGCCTCGCTCGCCTGCGCGGCCACCGGCAACGGGATCGGCATCGCCGGGGCGGGGTGGGGATGCCGCCTGGTGGTGGTCAAGTCCGACCTGACCGACGCGTCGGTGGCTGCCGGCATCGTCGACGCCACCGATCGGCGGGCACAGGCGATCAACCTCAGCTTCGGCGACGACCAGGGCGCCCGCCCGCCCGCTTCGCTGCGGCGGGCGATCGGCTACGCGGTCGCGCGACGTGTCGTGCTGGTCGCGGCCGCGGCCGACTCCGCCGTCGAGGAGCAGGGCGACCCGGCCAACGCGCTGCAGCCGCCCGGCTCGCGCGGCCGGCCCTCCCTGGGCCTGAGCGTCACCGCCGCCGGGGCCGACGGACGGCGCGCGCCGTTCGCCGGTTACGGCGACGAGATCTCGCTGGCGGCCTACGGCGCCTACGCGCCGGGCGCGCCGCTGCTGGCGTCGGGCCTCCCACCGGGCCCGCCGGGGCTCCTGGGCGCGTTCCCGGCCGGGCCCGCCGGCGCCGAGTCGACGGCCTGTCCGCCCAGCGGCTGCCGGGTCACGCTCGACGGGGCGCCCTACGCGTACCTCCAGGGAACCTCGATGGCGGCGCCGCAGGTCGCAGCCGTAGCGGCGATGGCCCGCGCGCTCAATCCCGATCTGCGCGCGGGCGACGTGATCCGGCTGCTCGGGCGGACCGCGCGGCGGCCCCGCGGGCACGGCTGGGAGCCCGCGCTGGGCTGGGGGATCCTCGACGCGGGCGCGGCGCTCGACTCCGCGCGCCGGATCGACCGCCGGCCGCCGCTGGTTCGCCTGATCGCTCCGGCGATCAGCGCGCGGCGCGCGTTCACGCTGCGCTGGACCGCCGGAGATCCCGCGCCTGCAGGCGTCCGCGCCTCGGGCGTGGATCGCTTCGAGGTGCGCGTAGCCCGCAATCGCGGGCGCCCGCGGATGGCGGCGCGCACCCGCCGCCGCTGGCTGCGCTTCCGTGGTGCGCCCGGCGCGCGCTACCGGTTCAGCGTGGTCGCGGTCGACCGCGCGGGCAACCGCGGCACGGCCGCTCCGCGCGCACGCGCGGTCGTGACGGTCGCGGCCGGCGCCCGCTAGCCGCAGGCGCTCGAGCGATCCCGGGCCATGGTCGTCCTGCGATCGCCGGCCGGGACCGGAGCCCCCGCGACGCCGCTCGGCCGGAAGCTAGGACGAGCGCTCCCGGGTGCCCGCCCGGGAGCCGTTCCGGCGCCCCGGGGAGCGCTTCGCCGCGCGCATCCCGGCCGCGGGGCCGCTGCGCGCGCGCCCGGATCCGGCCGCCGGCAGGATGCGCGGCGACCCGCCGTCCGCGTCCGGTCGCCCCGCGTCCGCGCCGTTGCCGGAAGCCTTCGCGGCGCTTCGCTTCGACTTCGCGGCCTTCGACTTCTTGGCCTTCTTCGCCTTGCCACCCTTCGAGGAGGCCTTGGCGGACGAGGCCGCCTTCGCCGCCGGGGCGCGGGCCGAGCCGGCCCGGCGCTTCGCGAGACGCTTGAGCTCCGCGAGCGAGCGCTCGATCGAGGCGGCGACGGCGTCGATGTCGGACATCGCGTCGTAGTCGCCGAGCAGGCCGAAGTTGACCTCGCCGTCGTAGGACATGATCGCGATCGCGAGCGCGTGATCCTCGGGCAGGAATGCGATCGGGAACAGGTCGAGCATCCGCCTCCCCAGGACGTAGAGCGGGAACTGGGGGCCCGGGACGTTGGTGACGATCAGGTTGAAGAGCCTGGTCGAGAAGTTCAGTCGCGAGGCCTGCGCGAGCACGGTCGGCGGCGCCAGCTGCTGGACGCCGGTCAGGACCTCGGCGCCCACCGCCTGCTTGCTCTCCTTGAGCCCGTCCATCGCGTGCTTGACGAACCTCAGACGGGCGACCGGATCCTTGATGTAGACCGGCAGCGGCCCGCGCATCACGGCGATCCGGTTCCCGAGCTGGTGGCGCTCGTCGCGGGCGCGGATCGACACCGGGACGAGCGCGCGCAGCTCCATTCCCTCGGTGCGCACCCCGCGGGAGCGATGCCACTCCCGCAGCGCGCCCGACACCACGGTCAGGACCACGTCGTTGACCGTGCCGCCGAAAGTGTCCTTGACCAGCTTGAAGTCGTCGAGCCGGGTGCGGACGACGGCGTAGCGGCGGTGGGGTCCGATCTCGACGTTGAGCGGCGAGGCGGGCGCCGGGTTGAGTCCCGCCCAGACGATCTCGCCCACGCCCTCGAGCGCGTCGCGGGCGGCATCGACCGTGTCGGTCGGGCTCAGCGCCCGCCGCAGCGCGCGCGCGCCGATCTCGACCGCACCCGTGACCGCGCCGCGCACGCCGTTGGCGAGCAGCTCCGCGGCGGTCGGCTCGGGATGCGGCTGCCAGGGCTCCAGGTCGCGCGCGGGCGCCGCCGGCTCGGGGCTCAGGTCGAAGAGCACGGTTGCGAGGTCCACGCCCGCGACCCCGTCGACCAGCGCGTGGTGCGTCTTGCTGACCAGGGCGAAGCGGCCGTCCTCGAACCCCTCGACGAGCCACATCTCCCACAGCGGCTTGCTGCGGTCAAGCCGCTGGGAGACGATCCGCGCCGCGAGCCGGAAGAGCTGCTCCTCGCTGCCCGGCGGCGGCAGCGCCGTGTGGCGGACGTGGTACTCGAGGTTGAAGCTCGGGTCGTCCACCCACAGCGGGCGGCCCGTGTCGCCCGGCGGAAACGCGAGCTTCTGGCGGTAGCGCGGGACCAGGTGCAGGCGCCCGCGGATGTTGTCCAGGAACTCCTCGAACGGGGGCGGAGGGCCCTCGATCAGGACCACGGCGCCGACGTGCATGTGCGAGGTGTCGCTCTCGCGCAGCAGGAATGAGGCGTCGACGGCGGTCAGCCGGTCGAGGTGATGCTGGGCCATCGGTCTCCTTCGCGCGGACGCTCGCTGAGGGCCCAAGCCTACCTGTCGGGGGCCTGCGCGGCGGGCGCCGGCCGCCGGCCGCGGAGAAGCACGCAAATTGCGACAATTCCTCTGCGCGGACCGCGCCGCTTGCAGCAAGATTCGCGTTCGTGGCCACCAGCACGACCTCACCGCCGCTGCCCGCCCTGCGCGCTCCCGCGTCGGTTGCGCCGGCCGAGCGCCGGCGCAGGGCGCGCCGGCGCCGCCGGGCGAGGCGGCGCGCCGCCGCCGCGCCGGCGCCCGTGCTGCTCTCGACGATCGACTACCTCGGGCGCGCGGTCGTGCTGGAGCAGGCCCGCTGGGACCACATGAAGCGCGCGCAGCCCGAGCTCACCTTCCTGGTCGACGACGTGCTCTCGACCGTCGAGCGCCCCGACGTTCGCGGTCGCAGCGGCTGGGGCGGGGATGACTGGTACTACCGCCGCGGCGCGCGGAGCGGCGCCTGGATCAAGGTGGTCGTCGCCTTCGACGGCACCGGCCACGGGCGCGTCCTGACGGCTTTCGCGCGGCATGAGGCGCCGGGGGGCTGAGCGGCGTGCGCATCGGCGAGCACGACTTCGAGACCGTCAGCTACGACGTGGACGCCGACGTGCTCTACCTGAGCGCGGGCGAGCCGGCGGCGGCGGCGCGCTGGCAGGAGACGGCGGAGGGCCACGCGGTGCGGTTCGACCGCGAGGATCGCGTGATCGGGGTGACCGTGGTGCGTCCGGCGGGCCTGCTCGGGCGGGACGGCACCGTCGACCTGACGCTGCCCGCGGTGCGGCTGACCGCCGAGGACCTGCGCGCCGCGATCAGCGCGCCCGCGTCCGCCGGCGCGTCCTGAGGGGGACCGCGGCCGGTGGCCTGGGACTTCTCGACCGAACCGGAGTTCCAGCGCCAGCTCGACTGGATGCGCGACTTCGTGCGCGAGGAGATCTGGCCGCTGGAGACGCTGCTCGGCGAGCTCGACGACGCCGCGCTGCTCGGGGCGATCGCGCCGCTGCAGGACCGCGTGCGCGAGCGCGGGCTGTGGGCCGCCCACCTGGACCCGGAGCTCGGCGGGCAGGGCTTCGGCCAGCTCAAGCTCGGGCTGATGCACGAGATCCTGGGCACGACGCCGATCGCGCCGCTCGCGTTCGGCAACGCGGCGCCGGACTCGGGCAACTCCGAGATCCTCGCGCTCGCCGGCACCCCGGAGCAGAAGGAGCGCTGGCTGGAGCCGCTGCTCGCGGGCGAGCTGCGCTCGGCTTTCTCGATGACCGAGCCCGAGGTGGCCGGCTCGGACCCCACGCTGCTCCGCACGCGCGCCGAGCGGGACGGCGACGGCTGGGTGATCAACGGCCACAAGTGGTTCTCGTCCAACGGCTCGATCGCCGACTTCCTGATCGTGATGGCCGTGACGAGCCCCGATGCGCGGCCCCACCAGCGCGCCTCCATGTTCGTCGTGCCCACCGGCACCCCGGGCGTGGAGATCGTGCGCGACGTCCCGACCATGGGGCACCCGGAGGAGACCTTCGGCCGCTACGGCGGGCATTCCGAGATCCTCTATCGCGACGTGCGCATCGGCCCCGAGGCGCTGCTCGGCGCGGAGGGCGCGGGCTTCCTGATCGCGCAGCAGCGGCTCTACCCCGGTCGCATCCACCACTGCATGCGCTGGATCGGGGTGGCGGGGCGCGCGTTCGACATGCTCTGCGAGCGCGCGCTGGTACGCGAGTCGCACGGCTCCGTGCTGGCGCGCAAGCAGACGGTCCAGAACTGGATCGCGGACTCCGCGGCGGAGCTGTCGGCGGCTCGCCTGCTCACGCTCCACGCCGCCTGGAAGATGGATGCCGAGGGCGTGGCCGCCGCGCGCCGTGACATCTCGCTGATCAAGTTCTTCGGCGCGCGCGTCCTGCACGACGTGATCGACCGCGCGCTGCAGGCCCACGGGGCGCTGGGCTACTCGACCGACCTTCCGCTCGAGGCCATGTACCGCCACGCGCGCGCGGCGCGGTTCTACGACGGCCCGGACGAGGTGCACCGGGCATCGGTCGCCCGCCAGATCCTGCGCACCTACGAGGCGCCCGCCGACGGCGTGCCCTCGGAGCACGTGCCCACGCGCCGGGCCGCCGCGCGCGAGCGCTTCGCGCAGCTGCTCGATGCGGCCACGGCGAACGACTGACGCGCGCCCCGGCCGCGATCGCGGCGGCGAGGAGGGCGACGCCCGCGCACGCGTCCTGATCGTGGTGCTGGCGGTCCAGGTCCTGCTGGCCGCGGCGCTGATCGCGTGGGTGCTGGCGGGCTCGCCGCTGCCCTGAGGCGCATCCCGGCCCTACACTGGGCGGGATGGCCCACGCCCCGGAGAAGATCCTGCTCGCCGCGCCGCGCGGCTACTGCGCCGGCGTCGACCGCGCGGTGCAGACGGTGGAGCGCGCGCTCGAGCACTACGGCCCGCCCGTCTACGTGCGCAAGGAGATAGTGCACAACAAGCACGTCGTCGAGCAGCTGCGCGAGCGGGGCGCGGTCTTCGTCGACGAGCTCGACGGCTCGATCCCCGAGGGCGCGATCACGGTGTTCTCGGCGCACGGCGTCTCGCCGGCGGTCCACGCCGAGGCCGAGCGGCGCGCGTTGCGCACGATCGACGCGACCTGCCCGCTCGTCACCAAGGTCCACGTCGAGGCCAAGCGGTTCGCCGCACAGGGCTACGCGATCGTGCTCGTGGGACATGCCGGGCACGAGGAGGTCGAGGGCACGATGGGGGAGGCCCCGGAGTCGATCGTGCTGGTCGAGACCGAGGCCGACGTGGACGCGCTCGAGCTGGCGGACCCGTCGAAGGTCGCGTTCATCACCCAGACCACGCTGTCGGTCGACGAGACCGCTGCCATCATCGCGCGCCTGCGCGAGCGTTTCCCGGAGATCGTCGGGCCGCGCACCGACGACATCTGCTACGCCACCACCAACCGCCAGTACGCGGTCAAGAAGCTCGCCGGCAGCTGCGACCTCGTGCTCGTGATCGGCTCGCGCAACTCGTCCAACTCCAACCGCCTGGTCGACGTCACGCGCGAGATGGGGACCGAGTCGCACCTGATCGACAACGAGGGCGAGGTCCGCGAGGAGTGGCTCGCCGGCAAGCGGGTCGTCGGCATCACCTCGGGTGCGAGCGCTCCCGAGGATCTGGTGCAGCGGCTCGTGGACTTCTTCCGAGCGCGCGGGACCGAGCTCGTCGAGGAGCTCGAGGTCACCGACGAGGACGTGCGCTTCATGCTGCCGAAGCCGATTCGCGCCGCGCTGGCGCAGGCCGGCTGAGCGCGTCCGCCCGGAGCGGGTCCGGGCACCGGCCCCGGGCTGCGCCCGCCCTCGTCGTCTCCGACCTGCACCTCGGCGGGCGCACGGGGATCGACGTCCTGCGCCTGGCCGCCAACCGGGCGCCGCTGCTCGAGCTGATCGAGCGCGAGCGCGTCGGGCGGGTCGTGCTGCTGGGCGACGCGCTCGAGCTCCGTCACGGGCCGGTCGCCGAGGCGCTCTCGGCCTCGCGCGCCTTCTGGGAGGAGCTCGGCTCGACGCTGGGCGCCGGCGGGGAGGTGGTGCTCATCGCGGGCAACCACGATCACCATCTCGTCGCGCCGTGGATGGAGCGCCGGCGGCGCGGGGGGGAGCCGCCTCCCCTCGGCCTCGAGGAGCGGGCGAGCCCACGCGCCGGCGAGGCCGCGGGCACCCTCGCTCGCTGGGTCGGGCCGGCCGGGCTGGAGCTCGCCTACCCGGGCGTCTGGGTCCGCGAGGACGTCTACGCGACGCACGGCCACTACCTCGACCGCCACATCACCGTCCCGACGTTCGAGCGCCTCGCCGCAGGGGTGATGAGCCACGTCGTCGGGCGTCTCCCCGAGGGGGCGGAGATCCCCGACGACTACGAGGCGGCGCTGGCTCCGATCTACGCGTGGGCCCACACCGTCGCCCAGCAGGTCGACTCCAACCTCGGGAGCGGCACGCACGGCGTCTCGGTCCGCGCCTGGAAGCTCCTGGCCGGCTCGGGCGGGCACGCGCCGGTCCGGCGCTGGGCCGCCGCGGCGGCGTTCCCGCTGGTGGTCGGCGTGCTCAACCGCGCCCGGATCGGGCGCCTGTCGACGGACATCTCGGCCCCCGGGCTCCGGCGCGCCGGCCTGGCCGCGATGGGCGAGGCGGTCCGGCGGCTCGGCATCGAGGCCGACCACGTGATCTTCGGCCACACGCATCGCGGTGGCCCCTACGAGGGCGACGAGGTCGGGGAGTGGGTCGCCCCGACCGGGGCCCGGCTGTGGAACTCCGGCAACTGGGTCTACGAGGCCCAGTTCCTGACCGGGACGCCGAACGAGAGCCCCTACTGGCCGGGCACCGCGGTGCTTGTGCGCCAGAGCGGCGAGCCCGAGCTGCTGCGGCTGCTCGGCGACCGCGACCGCGAGGCGCTCGCCCCGAACGCTTTCGAGCCCTGAGCGCCGCTACGGCGCGCCGGGGGTGAAGCACGTCGCCCAGCACGTGACCCCCTCGCCGACGCGCAGGTCGAGCGAGGCCTCGGCGTGGCGGCCGTGGTCCACCAGCAGATGGGCGCCCGGGTGGTCGATGCGGCGCTCCTCGCCGTTCACCCGGATGGCGCCCTCGCCGCTCAGCACCGCCCAGGCGGCGCCGGCCGCGTAGGGGCCGCTGTAGGCGCCTTCGACATCCTCGCTCTGGGCCGGCAGCAGCACCCCGGGCGCGTCCTCCGGCCGCAGCGGCTCGAGCGGCGCGCGCTCGACGCCGAGCTCGCGCTGGATCGCGAGCTCGGTCTCGCGGTAGCCGCCTTCCCCGGCGTGCAGGTCGCGCAGGGTCAGCTCCGGCCCGAAGAGGTAGCGGGTAGGCCACCCGTCCGTGCCGTAGTGCAGCCACAGCTCCCGGCGCACGTCGACGACCACCGGGTAGGGGATCGCCAGGCGCTCGACCGCCGCAGCGACCGCCTCGGGGTCCGTGGAGGGCGGGAAGCCCGAGGTGTGGACGCCGATCACCCGCAGCCCGGCCCGCTCGTAGCGCTCGTGCCAGGCGATGAGGTACGGGAGGGTGCGCAGCGAGTTGGGCCGGCAGAAGTCCCAGAACTCGACGAGCACCGGCCTGCCGAGCTGCTGGTCCATCCGCAGGCCCGCCACGCCGATCCACGGCAGGCCGCGCGGGAACGGCGGCGCGGCGATGTCGTCCACGGACGGGCGCAAGCGGGGCGGGATGGTAGCTTCCGGCCCGCCGCCGCATCCCGACCGACCCGAGGAGGAACCGTGGACTTCTGGACCCGCCTGGAGGCCGTGCGCTCGCGCTGGAACGTACTCGAGCACCCGTTCTACCGCCGCTGGTCGGCCGGCGAGCTGACGCGCGAGGAGCTCGCGGTCTACGCCGGGGAGTACGCGCACGCGGTCGCCGGCCTCGCGCAGGCCGCGTCGGGCACGGCCGAGCTTGCCGATCCCGAGCTGCGCCCGGCGCTGCGCGCCCACGCCGCGGAGGAGGCCTCCCACGTCGAGCTGTGGGACGAGTTCGCGGGCGCGGTCGGCGCCGCCCCGGCACAGGCGCCCGCACCGGAGAGCGCGGCGTGCGCGCGGGCGTGGGCGGGCGACGGGCGGCGGACCTTCCTCGGCTCGCTGGTCGCGATGTACGCCATCGAGTCGGGCCAGCCCGCCATCAGCGAGACCAAGCGCGCCGGCCTGGTGGATCGCTACGGCTTTGAGTCCGGGCCGGCGACGGCCTACTTCGACCTGCACGCGGAGCTCGACCACGAGCACGCGGCGGCCGAGCGGGCGCTGATCGAGCCTCGCCTGGAGGACGCCGACCAGGACGCGCTGCTCGACGAGGCCGAGGCCGTGCTGCGCGCGAACTGGGAGCTGCTCGACGGTGTCGAGCGGCTGTTGGGGCGGGCCCCGGCGCTGCCCGCCTGATCGGAGCTGCGCGCGTGCGGCGCCTGCTCGCCCTGCTCGTGACGCTCCCGCTGGTGCTGGCCGGGTCCTTTGCCGCGCACCAAGCCGGCTTCGCTTTCGCCGCGCCCGCCGCGGCGCAGCGCGGCCGTCTCCTGGCCGAGACGGGGCACGCGTACCTCGTGCACCTGCCGCTCGTGCTGGTGGCGCTCGGGAGCGTCGTCGCGATCGGAGGCCTGCTCGCCGTCCGGGCGGAACTCCGCAGCCCCCGCGCCGCCTGCGCGGCCTCCTGGCCCTACGCGCTGGTGGCTCCGGCGGCCTTCGCGGTCCAGGAGCACCTCGAGCGCCTCCTGCACGGCGGACGCCCGCCACTCGACCTGCTCGCGGAGCCGGCGTTCGTGGCCGGGCTGGCGCTGCAGGTCCCGGTCGCGCTGCTCGCGGTCGTGCTCGCCCGCCTCGTACTGCGCTCGGCCCGGCGCCTGGCGCGCGCCCTGGGCGGACGGCGTCCCGCCCGCCCGCGGCCGGGCGCGGCGCCGACCGCTCTGCGTCCCGCCCGCTCGCCGGCGATCCCGCGCCCCGCGATCCTCGCAAGCGGGGCCGCGGGGCGCGCCCCGCCCCTCTCCCTGGCCGCCTGAGCGCCGCGGCGACCGCCGCGCGCGCACCCCGCCGGGCGCGGGTCAGCCGCCTCCGGCCGACCAAGGAGAAGAACGAATGCCACGCACAGTACGGCGCGCGCCTGCGCCCGTCCCGACCCCCGCGCTCCCGTGAGCGGCCGCCAGCGAGCCGCCCTGCTCGGCCTCGCCGCGGCCGTGGCGGCCGTCGCCGTGATCGTGGCCGTGATCGGCTCCGGCGACTCGGACGGTGGGGGGACGACCGCCGCCACGACCGTGACGACGCCGGCCACGCGCTCCACCGGTGCGACCACGCAGCCGGCGCCACCCGTCGCCCGCGCCTCGATCGCGGTGAAGGGCGGCGAGGCCGTCGGCGGGGTCCGGGAGATCTCGGCGCGCAAGGGGGAGAGGGTCTCGATCACCGTGACCTCGCCCGACTACTCGGGCGAGATCCACCTCCACGGCTACGACCTGGCGCGCGAGGTCGCGCCGGGCAAGCCCGCGCGCTTCGAGTTCACGGCGACCCAGGAGGGGGTCTTCGAGATGGAGGTCGAGGCGACATCCACCGAGATCGCCGGCCTCACGGTCAACCCGTGAGGGGACGCGTCGCGGTCATGGCCGGCGCCGCAGTCGCGGCGCTCGCGGTCGCCGGCGCGCTCCCGGAGCCGGCGGCCGCGCACGGCCTGGTCGGGCGCGCCGACCTGCCGATACCCGCGTGGCTGTTCGGCTGGGCGGCCGCGGCGGTGCTCGTCATCTCGTTCGTCGCGCTCGCGCTCCTGTGGCCGCGCCCGCGGCTCGAGTCGGCGCCCAGGCGCCGGCTGGTCCCGCTGGGCCCGTGGGCCGACGTGGTGCTCGGCGCGCTCGGCATCGGCGCGTTCGGGCTCACCGTCTGGGCCGGGCTCAGCGGGACCCAGGTGCCGACCGCGAACCTTGCCCCGACCGTCGTCTACGTGCTGTTCTGGATCGGGGTGCCGTTCGCGAGCCTGCTGTTCGGCGACGTCTTCCGCCTGCTGAGCCCCTGGCGGGCGCTCGCGCGCGCCTTCGCTTGGGCGGCGGGCCGGCTGGCCCCGGGGGGGCTGCCGGCGCCGCTGCCCTACCCGCGGCGGCTGGGCCGCTGGCCGGCCGCGGCAGGGCTCCTCGCGTTCGCCTGGGTGGAGCTCGTCTACACGGGCAAGGCGGACCCGGGCACGGTCGCCGCGCTCGCGCTGGCCTACGCGGCGATCCAGCTCGTCGCGATGAGCGTGTGGGGGATCGAGCCGTGGTCGCGCGAGGGAGACCCGTTCGGGGTCTACTTCGGGCTTTTCGCCCGCGTATCGGTCTTCGAGCGCCGCGATGGCTGGCTGCTCGCCCGCCCGCCGCTGTCGGGACTCCCGGGGCTGGACGTCACGCCGGGGACGCTGGCCATGCTGGTCGTGATGATCGGCTCCACGACCTTCGACGGGCTCTCGCAGGGGCCGCTGTGGACCGATGTAGCTCCCGACCTCCAGCGCTACGCACGAGACGGCCTCGGCGCCGGGTTCAACGCGGCCAACGAGGTCGCCTACACCCTCGGGCTGGTCGTCTGCATCGCGCTCGTCGCCGCGATCTACGCGATCGGGGTGGCCGGGATGCGCACCGTCGCCGACGACGTGCCGCACCGCCATCTGGCGCTGCGCTTCGCGCACACCCTGGTCCCGATCGCGCTCGCGTACGTCATCGCGCACTACTTCTCGCTGCTCGCCTACCAGGGCCAGGCCGTCGCCTTCCTGATCTCCGACCCGCGCGGCGACGGCTCGAACTGGCTCGGGACCGCCGACGCGTCGATCGACTACGGAGTGGTCGGCGCGACGGGGGTCTGGTACGTGCAGGTGGCCGCCCTGGTCCTCGGCCACGTCGCCGCGCTCACGCTCGCGCACGACCGCGCGCTGTCGGTCTTCCGCTCGGCCACGGCCGCGACCCGCTCCCAGTACTGGATGCTGATCGTCATGATCGGCTTCACGAGCCTCGGCCTCTGGCTGCTGTCGGCCGCCAACCTGTGACCCTCGCACCCGCCCACGCCGGCCACTGGTACCAGTCGCTGCTCTACACCGCGCCGCTGATCCTGCTGTTGGTCTGGGTGCTGGCGGACCGCGTGCGGGCACGCCGCAGACGGCGCCGGCGCCACCCGCCGCCGTGAACCGGCGCACGGTCGCCCGAGATGAGCGATAGTTACCGGCAAGCACCTGTCCACCAAGGAGGAGATCCCCCTTGCGCAAGTCCCTCATCGCCGTGCTCTGCGGCGCGCTCGTCCTGGCGATCGCCGGCGTCGCGAGCGCCGCGATCACGCAGACGTTCGAGCTCAAGTTCACGACCAAGAAGCCCAAGGCGAGCGCCGGCTTCGTCAGCAAGCTGGCGACAAGCGACCCGGCTGCGGCCAACCAGAAGCCGCCCGCCGTCAGCAAGGTGGTGATCACCTTCCCGAAGGGCACCAAGCTGGACACGTCGGTGTTCCCCGTCTGCAAGGCGTCGCTGGCGGCGCTCAGCAAGAAGGGCGGCGAGAAGCTGTGCCGCTCCTCGCAGATCGGGACGGGTTCCGCGATCGTCAACGCGAGGCCGTTCCTGAGCGCCCCGGTCAACGCCAAGGTGTTCGCGTTCAACATCAAGGGCGGGATCATCTTCCTGGCCCAGAACTCGGTCCAGCCGCAGGCGTTCAGCGGGAAGGTCAAGGGCAACGTGCTCACGGTCACCGTGCCGCCGCTGCCGCCGCCGACCGATCCCGCCGTGCTGACCAGCTTCACGCTCAACGTGAAGGCCAAGTCGGTCAAGGTCGGCAAGGGCCGCCGCGCGAAGCGCAAGAACTACGCGACGACGCCGTCCAGCTGCCCGAAGAGCGGCAAGTGGACGACCAACGCGAAGTTCACCTACACGGGCGCGGCCGGCAAGACGGTCAAGTGGGACACGCCCTGCAGCAAGCGCTAGCCGCGCGCGCCTGAGACAGGCGCCCGAAGCTCGGTTCGACGGCCCCGCCCCGGCGGGGCCGTCGCCGTTAACGCAGGCACGCGCGACGCGAGGCGACGACCCGCAGGTCGTGCGCGAGCGCCTCCGGCGTGAGGTGGGAGATCGGGAAGCTCACGCACTGGCGGCCCGTGGGGTCGAGCACGAACACGTAGGCGCTGTGCTCGAAGCCCCGGCCCTGGGGCTGGATGCCGTAGGCCTTCCAGATCGGCCGCAGCCGCGCGCGCGTGCCGAGCAGGAAGCGCATCCGACCGTCCATGCGCTGCTCCACCAGGAAGCGCCTGGCGCGCGCCGGGGTGTCGCCCTTGGGGTCCACGCTCACCGCCAGGACCGGAAGGGCCTGGCCGGTGTCGTCCAGCGCGCCGCGGATCTGCTGCGTGGTCAGCGGGCACTCGGTCCGGCAGGTCGAGTACAGGAACGTGAGGATCGCCGGGCGCCCGCGCAGGGCGGAGAGCGAGACGAGCCGACCGTCCTGGTCGCGCAGCGTGAAGTCGCGCACGGGGATGCCCGGGGGCCGCAGCGCGCCCTCGTAGCCGGCGGCGTCGGGAGCGGGTGCGGAGGAGCCGCGCACCGGCCCGAGCAGCAGCACGAGCGCGATCCCCGCCGCGGCGATCGCGCACAGGACCCAGAGCACGAGCCGGACGCGAGCCTGCACGGCGCCGAAGGTTAGGTCACGCCGGCCGGAGCGATCCCGCGACTGCGGGTCGGGCGGGGCGCTCTACGGCTCCACGAGCCCGCGCCGGATCGCGTAGCGGACCAGTTCGACGCGGTCCCGCATGCCCAGCTTGCGCAGGACGTTCGCGCGGTGGGACTCGACCGTCTTCTCGCTGACGTGGAGGACCTGCGCGATCTGCGCGTTGGTGTGTGCCTCGGCGATCAGCTTGACCACCTCCTCCTCGCGGGGCGTGAGCGGCTCCTTCGGCCCCTGCGCGTCGTCCTCCATCCACGCGCGCACCAGCGATCCCTCGGCGGCGTTGGTCAGGAACGCCTCGCCGCGGCCGACCGCCCTGACGGCCGCGACCAGGTCCTGGTCGGCCTCGCGCTTGAGCACGTAGCCCGAGGCGCCGGCCTTCAGGGCCTCGAACAGGTAGCGCTCGTCGTCGTGCATCGAGAGCATCAGGATCGTCGTCCCCGGCATGTGGGATCGGATCTCGCGTGCCGCCTGGAGTCCCGTGAGCCGCGGCATCCCGACGTCGAGGATGCAGATGTCCGGGCTCTCGGACTGGGCCTGCTCGAGCGCCTCCACGCCGTCGGCCGCCTCGGCCACCACCTCGAGGTCCGACTGGCGCTCGAGCAGCAGGCGCAGCCCGCTGCGCACGATCCCGTGGTCGTCGGCGACGAGGATGCGCATCAGAGGGTCAGCTCCACCCGCGTTCCCCGGCCCGATCCGGAGAAGACCCGCAGCCGGCCGCCGGCGAGCAGCGCGCGCTCGCGCATGCCGGGCAGGCCCAGACCGCCGGCCCGCCCGTGCTCGAAGCCCCGGCCGTCGTCGGAGACCTTGAGCACCGTGCGGCCCACGAAGGAGAGCTCGACCTCCACCGAGCGGGCATCGGCATGGCGGGCGACGTTCGAGAGCGATTCCTGCGTGACTCGATAGATGACCAGCTGCTGGTCGCGCGTGAGGGGCGGCACGTGCCCGCGCGGGCGGAACGCCGCGTGCACCCCCGTCTGCTCGGTGAAGTCCCGGACCTGCGTGCGCAGGGCGGGGAGCAGGCCGTGGTCGTCGAGCACGGTCGGCCGCAGCCGGCTCGCGAGCGCCAGCAGCTCCTCCATTGCGCGGCTCGCGAGGCGCTTGGTCTCCCGCAGCTCGCGCGCGAGCTCGGGCGGCGCGTCCTGGATCGAGGCCTCGAGGCGCAGCAGGATCGCCGTCAGCGCCTGGTTGACCTCGTCGTGGAGGTCCTGGGCGATCCGCTGGCGCTCGCGCTCCTGACCCTCGACCGCGGCCCGCGCCGCGCCGCGCCGCTCGGCCTCGAGGCGCTCGAGCATGCGCCTGAACGCCGCCCCCAGCCGGCGGACCTCGTCGGTGCCTCCGGCCAGGCGCGGCGCCGGCCGTCGCGGCTGGGAGAGGTCGACCGACTCCATCTCGTCCACGAGCCGCTCGAGCGGCGCGAACCGCCGCCGCAGCAGCAGCGCGTTGCCGAGCAGGCTGACGAACAGGGCGCCGACCAGGACCGCGATCTCCCGCCAGCCCGTGAGGCGGCTGACCGACATGTCCACCGCCAGCGTCGCCACCAGCGCGGTCGCCGCGACCAGCAGAGCGTTGACGGCGATGACCTGGGAGAGGAGGGAGCGGGAGCGCATCGGCGCAAATGGGGTCAAGACCCCATATCGGCATCCGGCGCGATCGCCCATACTGATCCGCGCACGGCTCCTGCGGCGTACGCCCGACGGGTGGCGCCGGGGCCGGGGCAAGCAGCGCAACGGGCCTATGATGCCGGGGCGCCCTCCGGGCAGGGGGGGCGCCCCGGTCTCGTTCCGGAGCCGGGTCGCTATCCTTTCTGAAGTTATGCGATCCAGCCTTACAGGGGGCCCCCGATGAGCCGGTCCGGCGCGGAGCTGCTGCGGCAGGTCAAGAACGAGATCTCCGAGATCGACCCGGCCGATGCGCGCGAGCAGATCGGCAACGGCGCCGTGGTCGTGGACGTGCGCGAGATCGAGGAGTGGAGCACCGGGCACCTGCCGGGGGCGGTGCACGTCCCGCGCAGCTACCTCGAGACCCGCATCGAGGGCGTCGTCCCCGACCGTGGCGCGCACGTGATCCTCTACTGCGCGTCGGGCAACCGCTCCGCCTACGGCGCCCGCACGCTGATGGCGGACCTCGGGTACTCCAACGTGGAGTCGATGGCGGGCGGGATCACGCTGTGGAAGGACCGCGGGTACGAGGTCGTCACGCCGCGCTCGCTGAGCGCCGAGCAGCGCGACCGCTACTCGCGCCACCTGCTGCTCCCGGAGGTCGGCGCGGAGGGCCAGCAGAAGCTGCTCGACGCCAGGGTGCTGCTGCTCGGCGCCGGCGGGCTCGGCTCGCCCGCCGCGCTCTACCTCGCCGCGGCCGGCGTCGGGACGCTCGGGATCGTCGACGACGACGTCGTCGACCTCTCGAACCTGCAGCGGCAGGTGATCCACACCACCGACCGCGTCGGCGTGGCGAAGGTCGACTCCGCCGAGGAGGCGATCCGCGCGATCAACCCCGACGTCCGCGTCGAGAAGCACCGGGTGCGCCTGGGCTCCTCGAACATCATGGACATCCTGCCCGGCTACGACATCGTGGTCGACGGGCTCGACAACTTCCCCACGCGCTACCTGCTCAACGACGCGTCCGTGCGGCTCCGGATCCCGGTCGTGTCAGCCAGCATCCTCGGCTTCGACGGCCAGCTCAGCGTGTTCAAGCCCTACGACGGCCCGTGCTATCGCTGCCTGTACCCGCAGCCGCCGCCGGCCGAGCTCGCGCCCTCCTGCGGCGCCAACGGCGTGCTCGGCGTGCTGCCGGGGACGATGGGCATGCTGCAGGCGACCGAGGTCGTGAAGCTGGTGCTCGGCGAGGGCGAGCCGCTGATCGGGCGCCTGCTGCTCTACGAGGCGCTCGGCGCCACCTTCACCGAGCTCAAGGTGCGCCGCGACCCGGACTGCCCCGTCTGCTCGCGCGAGCCCGGCGAGATCTCCGACGAGGAGATGGGCGTCTTCCCCGACTACGAGGCGTTCTGCGCCGCGGCGGGCTAGGCTCCGCGATCGCTGATGGCGACCGTGCGCATACCCCCGGTGCTTCGCCCCTCCACGGGCGGCGAGAAGGAGATCTCCCTCGAAGGGGGCGATGTCGGCGCCGTGCTGCGCGCGCTCGCCGCCGCCCACCCGCAGACGGAGTCGCAGCTCTTCGCCGAGGGCGGGGAGCTCAACCGCTACGTCAACGTCTACCTCAACGACGAGGACGTGCGCGTGCTCGACGGGCTGAGCACCGGCGTGAGCGCGAGCGACACGCTCGTCATCCTGCCCGCGATGGCGGGCGGAGCCGGCGGCACCTAGCCCGGGTGGCGCGCCCGCGCGCCAACGCTACACTCTCTGAAGTCATGGCGGAGTCGTTCGTCGAGAACAAGCCGTGCGGAGGTCGCTACGGCGACATCGTCCAGGCGATCGGGAACACGCCGCTGGTCGAGCTGAAGCGCTTCTCGCCCAAGCCGGGCGTCCGGATCTGGGCCAAGCTGGAGTCGCAGAACCCGACCGGATCGGTCAAGGATCGGGTCGCGCGAGCGCTGATCGAGGATGCGGAGGAGTCGGGCGCGATCGGGCCCGGCCAGACGATCCTCGAGCCGACCTCGGGCAACACCGGGATCTCGCTGGCGATGATCTGCCGCCGCAAGGGCTACCCGCTGAAGGTGGTCATGCCCGACAACGTCACCGCCGAGCGCACGCGGCTGCTCGAGATGTACGGGGCGGAGATCGTCTACTCCGAGGGTGCGAAGGGCTCCAACGGCGCGGTCGAGCTCGCGCTCGACATGGCCGCGGGCGACGCCTCCTACCACATGCCCTACCAGTACGGGAACGCGGCGAACCCGCGTGCCCACTACGAGGGCACCGCGCCGGAGATCCTCGAGGAGCTCGACCAGGTCTCGGCGTTCGTGGCCGGCCTCGGCACGGGCGGGACGCTGATGGGCAACGGGCGCCGCCTGAAGGAGGAGCTGGGCGACGACGTCAAGATCGTCGCCGCCGAGCCGATGCAGGGCGAGCCGGTCCAGGGCCTGCGCTCGCTCGACGACGGTTTCATCCCGCCGATCATCGACCTCTCGCTGCTCGACCGGAAGATCGTCGTGACCAACCGGGACGCGATCGCCTGGACGCGCCGGCTGCTGGACGAGGAGGGCGTCTTCGCCGGCGTCTCGTCCGGGGCGATTCTGCGGGTGGCGTCGCGCATCGCCGGCGAGCTCGACGAGGGCAACGTGGTCTTCATCGTCGCCGACGACGGCTGGCGCTACCTCTCCTCGGGCATCTACACGCGCCCGGTCGGCGAGATCCGGGACCTGGACTCCACGGTCTGGTGGTGAGTCCGGGCCCGCCGGCCCGCTA
This sequence comes from Solirubrobacteraceae bacterium, assembly GCA_046330255.1. Lineage (GTDB taxonomy): Bacteria > Actinomycetota > Thermoleophilia > Solirubrobacterales > Solirubrobacteraceae > JBBSBL01. The sequence continues at coordinate 330,155 of JAXLTC010000002.1, read as the reverse complement.
CCATCGGCTGGCAACCGCCCGCGCAAGGAGCGTCCAACCGTGTTCTCCCAGATCGGTCCTCTCGAAATCGTGCTGGTGCTGGTGATCGCCCTGATCGTGCTCGGCCCGAAGCGACTTCCGGAGGCGGCGCGCTCCGTCGGCCGCGGCATGCGCGAGTTCAAGGACTCGCTGTCCGGTGCGACGCACCTCGACGACGACGACGACGCGGCGCGGATCGATCCCAAGCGGTAGGCCGGCCGGCCGGGAGCGCCCGCCGGGGCCCGCGCTCTCCGGGAGGAGTGAATGCGCATAGCCAGCGACCTCTTCGCGGAGCTCGTCGCGCACGCGCGCGAGGAGGCGCCGAACGAGTGCTGCGGGATGATCGCGGTCGCCGACGGCGCCGCGACCAAGGTCTTCCGGGCCCGCAACGCCGACGCCAGCCCGCTGCGCTACACGCTCGACCCGCGCGACCAGTTGCGGATCGACCGGGAGATCGAGCAGACCCCGGGCTGGGAGCTCGGCGCGATCTACCACTCCCACACGCGCAGCGACCCCGTGCCGTCGCAGACCGACGTGAACCGCGCGCTCGTGGCCGGCGGCGACACGCCGTGGTTCCCCGGCGTCCTGCACGTGATCGTCGGGGTCGCGGGACCCGAGCCCGACGTCCGCGCCTGGGACATCCGCAGCCGCCGCGACCAGGACCAGGTCGAGCTGCTGGTCCGGTGAGAGGCGGCGCAGCCGAGCCCCTGCTCTGCCCGCGCTGCGCGAGCACGTACCCGCTCAGCGAGCGGTTCTGCCCCCGCTGCGGGATGCCGCTCGCCTATGCGGGCCCGGCCGAGGGCGCCCAGGAGCCACCCTCCGCCCGCCGGGAGCGGGCGCGCAAGATCAAGCCCCAGTACGCCGAGGGCGACCTCGTGCGCGTCGCCGGCGGCCGCAACCAGGCCGAGGCCGAGCTGATCCAGGGACTGCTGCTCGAGGAGGGGGTGCCGAGCATGCTCCGCCGTACCGCAGGATTCGACGTGCCCGACTTTCTCGCGGCCGGCCCGCGGGACGTGCTGGTCCCGGCCTCGGGCGCGGGGGCGGCGCGCGAGGTGCTGATGGAGGCCGACATCCCGGCGGCGGGGCAGCCCGCACCGCCGGTGCGGGCTGCTCGGGTGGTGGCGGGCCTGGTGGCCGCGCTCGCGGTCGTCGCGCTCGCGGCCTGGCTCGGCACCGAGTTGGTCCGCTAGCCCGGCCGTGGACGTCGCCGCCGGCGGCGCTCGTCCTCGCGCGGGTGCGAGGCCTCGGTCGCCTGGCGGGCGAGCAGCGCTCGCCAGGCGCCCTCGGTGTGGACTGGCGAGCGGCCCGCGAACGCCGAGCGCAGCGCGGCCTCGGGGCTGCCGGGAAGCGGCGAGAGCAGCAAGTCGACGACCGCCGCCATTCCCTGCTCGCGCGCGAGCAGGTCGAGCACGGTGCCGCCCAGCAGCGGGGAGTCGCGCGCGCCCGGCGGGAAGCGCGGGCGCCCGCCCTCGCGCAGGCGCCGGGCGATCGCCGGCCGCGCGTGCCCGGTCTGGCCGCTGAGGAAGCGCCCGCAGCCCTCCGCCAGCCACGGCCAGCGCAGCGCCCGCATCGCCCGGGCCGGCGTGTGCGGCGGCGGCAGCGCGCCGCCCGCGCGCGCGACGACCAGACGGGCGTAGAGGGCGTCGGGGGCGAGCGCGAGCATGGCCCGCGAGCCCGGAGCGCGCGACGCCCGGCGGGCGAGCGCGGCGGGCGAGAGAACGTGGAGCTCCCGCGCGCCCGCCCAGCCGGCCACGTAGCGGCGCCCGGCCGGCGCGGTGCTCGCACGCGCGAGCAGGTAGAGCGGGTGCGCGAGCCCGAGGAAGGGCTCCGAGCGGTGCAGCACGACCGTGACGTCCGGCACCGAGGAGCCGAGCAGCTCGTCCATGCGCTCGCGCGTGCGTTCCAGCGACGCCAGCACCCGCGCGGCGTCGTCTGTGTCGGCGGACTCGTGGCGAGCCCGGAACGACGCCGAGAACGACTCGACCCAGGCCAGGTGTCAGACCAGCGCCGGGACGCGCTCGTCGGCGATCGTCGCGATCGCCTCGGCGGCCCGCTCGAACTCGTCGTCCGAGAGCACCGGCGTGCCCTCGAACGGCAACTCGCGCGAGAGCTCGAGCCACGAGCGGCAGCCCGCGTACTCGTCGCGCACGCGCACCGTGACCGGACGGGGGATGCGGTAGGTGCGCAGGAGCACCACGTGCAGCGGGTGGCGGCGCTTCCAGGCGAGCCGCTTCTCCGCGTAGTCCGGCGTCCAGACGTAGAACGGGGAGAGCGCGTCGACCGCGCGGCGATCGGTCACGGTCCAGTGGCCGGCGACCTCGGCCCAGGCGCGGATGCGCACGCGGTCGGGCTGCGGGAGGTGGCCGTCGGGGCCGGTCGCGTGCGGCGAGGGCTCGCCGTCGGCCCACACGCCCTCCTCGAGCGCCCGGACGAGCTCCGAGCGGTGGCTCTCGCGGACCAGGTCGGTGCGCTGGTGGTCGAAGGTCGGGTAGAGGAAGAAGCGGTCGTGCTCCAGCTCGAAGTGGCGGTCGGGCTCGCGGATCCCGCCCTTGCGCAGGGTCAGGAGCTGCTCGCCCTCGGCGAGCGCCCGCACCGTGACTGCCCATTCCTTGAAGGCGATTGGCATGGCTGTATCAGGGGTATCGAGGACGTGAGAGAAACCGCGCGCCGGTTGACCTGCGGGCGGCGACGCCGGATCGCGAAGTCTACGGAAGTTGCGCGAAATCCCCAAATTTCCCCGCAAACAAAGGGCAAATGGGACCCTCGCGACGGCGGCTCGACGAGATGTCAAACGGCTGTCGGACGGCCCGCCGAGGCCGTCGTCAGGCCGACCGCCGCCTGCGCCTCGAGCACCTCCGCGAGGGCCGCGAAGTCATCCTCGCCGTGGCCGCGGCCCAGCGCCGCCACCAGCAGCTCGCGCACATGGGCGGTGAGCTGCATCGGTGCTCCGGCGGTCCCGCTCTCGGCCAGGCAGAGGTCGAGGTCCTTGAGCATGTGGGCAAGGCGGAACAGCGGGGTCCAGTCATGGGCGAGCATCGGCCCGGCCTTCAGGTCGAGCATCGCGGAGGAGCCGGACCCGGCGGACATGACCTCCACCAGCGCGTCGAGGTCGGCGCCGGCCGCCTTCGCGGCCACGAGCGCCTCGCCGACCATCGCGGCGTTGACCGCCGCGACCGCGTTGTTGACCAGCTTCACCATCTGGCCGTGGCCGAGCGGGCCGGCGTGCACCACGCGCTCGCCCAGCGCGGCGAGCAGCGGGCGCGCGCGCTCGAGCGCGGCGCGGTCGCCGCCCGCCATGATCGTCAGCGTGCCGTCCTGCGCCCGCGGCGCGGAGCCCGTGACCGGTGCGTCGAGGAACGGCAGGCCGCGACCAGCGAGGCGCTCGCCGATCCGCCGCGCGGCCGCCGCCCCGATCGTCGAGCAATCGACGAAGAGCGTGCCCCGGTCGGCCGTCTCCACCGCCCCGCCGGGCCCGAGCAGGGTCGCCTCCACCGCCGCGGCGTCCACCACCATCGAGAAGCAGGCGTCGGCGCCCGCGGCGGCCTCGGCGGGCGAGGCGGCGCTCCGCGCACCGTGCTCCCGCGCCCAGGCCTCGGCGGTCGCGGCGGTCCTGTTCCACGCGACCACCTCGGCGCCCGCGGCGCTCAGGTTCGCCGCCATGCGGGAGCCCATGATCCCGAGGCCGAACCAGGCGACGCGCGTGCCGTCGAGCACGGAGGAGGCCATCGCGGCCGAGGCTACCGGCCGGCGGTCGCGAGGGCCGGGCCGGACGGCGCCGCGGCGGAGCGACCGCGACGTCCGCCCTGTCTCGTCAGGCGCTGGCCGGGACACTTGCCGCTGGCAGGGCGGGCCAACCCCGGGTTGTTGTGGCAGTTGGATCGTGGCGAGGCGCTGGGCCGCGGACGCCTCGGCCAACCCATCCCAGGCTGTGCCCGCAGGAGGGGGGCTGGCCGGGATGGGTCCGATCCGCGACCGCCGATCCCCTCGATGCGCCGTTCACCCGCGCCCGTCACCACCCACCGAGCAAACCAGCCCCCCAAGACGACGCCGACCTGACGTCACAACCCCCGGAAGGGGACGCGCTAGGCGGCCAGCGCCGCGACGTGCTCGGTCTCGGCCAGGTGCTGGTGCGAGGGGCAGTAGCCGTTGCGCGGCAGCGGGACGCGCTGGCACTGGGTGCCGCGACGCGTCGTCGCACGGCACTCGATCGCGTTCCCGTCCTGGTCGAAGCCGGCGCGCGGAAGGCGCTCGATGTAGCTGCGGGCGCACGCGACGTGGCGCTCGACCACCGTCCAGACGAGGCCCTGGGCCGTCATCGGAAAATGGATGCGGATGTCGTTGAACAGCGAGCGCGCCGGACGCTGGAACTCCTCCCGATCACGCATCATCCGCTCGACCGTGGCCTCGCACGCGCGCAGCACGGCCTCGTGGTTGCCGGCGTCGCCGCCCAGCCGATCCGGCACGATCTCGTTTGCGAGCGAGCGATAGATCCCGCGGCTCACCTGATACATCATCACGATTCCCGAACCCTCCTCGGGTCAGTTCGGGACCCCGGTGTGATGCGCCGCAGTGTGGACGAGCGCCGTGAAGCCGCTCCTCACGCTTTGTTATGCGCGCGTTAACGGCGCAACTCAACTCCAGCGGCGAAGCGCCGGCGGGCCGACCGCGCCGACGACCACGTGACGGGCGTCGAGCGCGGAGTCGGTCGCCGGGAAGTCGGCGCGCTGGTGCGCGCCCCGGCTCTCCTCGCGCGCGAGCGCGCAGGCCGCCACCAGGCGCGCGAGCGGGTGGGGGTCGTCGAGCAGCCGTCGCAGGCCGTCCGCGTCGCGGACGAGCCCGGCCAGCTCCCACAGCGCCGCGCGCGTCCGCTGCGCCGGAGGTGGCGGGATCTCGCCCGGGGCCGGATCGGGCGGGGCGGCGCGGGCGGGCTCGTCGAGCGCGGCCAGCGCGGCGCGGCGGCCGAACACGAAGCACTCCGTCAGCGAGTTGGACGCGAGCCGGTTGGCTCCGTGCAGGCCGGTGCACGCGGACTCCCCGACGGCGTAGAGGCCCGGCAGCGTCGCCCGGCCGTGGAGGTCGGTCGCCACGCCGCCCATCACGTAGTGCGCGGCCGGCGCGACCGGGACCATGTCCCGGCGCGGGTCGATCCCGGCGTCCCGGAGCACCCGCGCGACGTTCGGGAAGAGCCGCGGGTCGATCTCCCGCATGTCGAGCGAGACCGCGGCCGCGCCCGTCTGCACCAGCCGCTCCCGGATCGCGCGCGCGACCTCGTCGCGGGGCGCGAGCTCGTCGACGAAGCGCTCGCCGCCGGGGTCGAGCAGGCGCGCCCCCTCGCCGCGCACCGCCTCGGTGATCAGGAAGCCGTCGCGCCCGCCCGGATCCACGAGCGCGGTCGGGTGGAACTGCACGAGCTCGAGGTCGGCGAGCGCCGCCCCCGCGAGGTGCGCGAGCACGAGCCCGCGGCCGATCGCGCCGGGCGGGTTCGTCGTTCGTGCCCACAGCGCGGCCGCGCCGCCGGTGGCGAGCACGGTCGCCGGGGCCAGGATGTCGGGTCCACCGTCGCAGCGCACCCCGGCGCAGCGCCCCTCGGCGAGCAGGAGCGCGACCGCGCGGCGGCCCTCGAGCGCCTCGATGGAGGCGGACTCCGCGGCCAGCGCCGAGAGCGTGCGCGTCACGCGGCGGCCGGTCGCGCTCCCGCCGGCGTGGACGATCCTGCGCGCGCTGTGCCCGCCCTCGAGGCCCAGCGCGAGGCGCCCGTAGCGATCGCGATCGAAGGAGACCCCGAGCGCCTCGAGGTCGCCGAGCGCGACCGCCGCCTCGTCGACCAGCACGCGCGCCGCGGACTCACGCATCGCGCCGCGCCCCGCGACAGTGGTGTCGCGCAGGTGCAGGTCCGGGCTGTCGCCCGCGGCGAGCGCGACCGCGAGCCCGCCCTGCGCCCAGTAGCTCGCGGACTCGGCCAGCGGTGTCGCGGAGACGAGCGCGACGCGGGCGCCCGCGCCAGCCGCCTGAAGGGCTGTGTAGAGACCCGCCGCGCCCGCGCCGACTACGGCCAGGTCGGCGTGCAGTGGCGAGGGGCGGGCCATGCGCTCGACGCCGTACGGTATCCGTATGGCGGCGCCGGTACTGGTGCACCACCCCTCGTCCCTGCGGCACGACACCGGTTCGCACCCGGAGCGCGCGGAACGGATCGTCGCGATCGAGGAGGCGCTGGCCGCGGAAGGCTGGCTGGGGTACGAGCGCGCGGAGTCCCCGGCCGCGGGCAGGGGGGACCTCGAGGCGGTCCATCCCGCCCGGCACGTGTCGCGCATCGAGGAGCTGGCGGCCCGCGGCGGCGGGCTGCTCGACCCCGACACCGTTGTGAGCGAGCACTCCTTCGAGGCCGCGCGGCACGCCGCCGGCGGGGCGCTGCTGCTGGCGGAGCTGCTGGTGACCGGCGCCTCGCCGACCGGGTTCAGCATCCATCGCCCGCCCGGCCATCACGCGGAGGCCGCGCGCGCGATGGGGTTCTGCCTCTTCAACAGCGTCGCGGTCGCGGCGCGCCATGCGCTGGATCGCCACGGCGTGGAACGGGTGATGGTCCTCGACTGGGACGTCCACCACGGCAACGGGACCAACGACATCTTCCACGCCGGCCGTGAGGTGCTGTTCGTCTCGATCCACCAGTCGCCGCTCTACCCCGGCACGGGCGGGGCCGGGGACGTGGGCGAGGGCGAGGGCCGCGGGTACACGGTCAACCTGCCGGTGCCGCCCGGGGCCGGTGACGAGGCCTACCGTTCGCTCGTCGAGCACGTCGTGGTTCCCCTCGGACGCGCCTACCAGCCGCGGCTGATCCTGCTCTCGGCCGGGTTCGACGCGCACCGCGACGACCCGCTCGCCGATGCGCGGGTGACCGAGGGAGGCTTCGCGGCGATGGCCGCCGCGATGTCGCGGCTCGGTGCCGAGACGGGCGCGCCGGTCGGCGCGGTGCTAGAGGGCGGCTACGACCTGGGCGCGCTCTCGAGCTCCGTCGTCGCGACCATGCGGGCGCTCGCGGCCGGGCCGCGGGCCGGCGCGGACGAGGTGCCGCTGCACCCGCTCGCCGCCGGCGCGCGCAGGCTCCTGGAGCCGTTCTGGCCCGAGCTCGCCGGCGAGTAGGGCTTCGGCACGCTCGAGCCGCCGGTCAGCCCGGCCGGCGCGCGCCCGCGACCTCGCGCCACGACTCGAGCACCCGCGCGGCCATCGCGTCCGAGGACCACCGCGCGGCGCGCTCGCGACCGGCGACGCGCGGCTCGGCCGCCCCGAGGTGGGGCTCCAGGGCCGCGCGCCAGCGATCGGCGTCGAACCGGGCGCACAGGGTCCCCTCCACGCCGGCGAGCGCCTCGGCGTGCACGCCCACCGGCGTCGCGAGCACGGGCACGTCGCACGCGAGCGCCTCGAGGACGGCCAGGCCGAAGCCCTCGCGCTCGGACGGGACCAGCACGGCGCTGGCGGCGTTCACGTAGAGCGGGACCCGCTCGGGCGGCACGCCGCCGAGCGTCAGCAGCCGCGTGGTGCCGGCGAGCGCCTGCGCGCGGTCGAAGCGCTTCTCGGGCCGTCGCGGGTCGGCGGGGAAGAGCAGCGCCGGCTCGCGCGGCGGCAGGCCGAGCGCGGCGCGCGCGCGGGCACGCGGGATCGCGGTCATCCGATCGAGCGCGACACCGCAGGGCAACACGCGCACGGGCCCCGGCGCCCGCCCGGCCGGCACCTCGGCCGCGAGCTCGGCCGACACCGCGGCGACCAGCGCCGTGCGCGGCAGCGCCGCCAGCGAGATCCGGCGGGAGCGGGGATGGGCGAGGTCGGTGCCGTGGAGCGTGACGGCGACGGGACCCGCACCGGCCGCGAGCGCCGGCCATGCCGAGAGCCCGAAATGCGCGTGCACGACATCGAAGCGCTCGCCGCGGTGCGCGGCGCGCAGGGTGCGTGCGGCGCGCGCGTAGGAGAGCGCGCCGCGCGGCGCGAACGCGAAGACCTCGACGCTCACCCCGTCGACGCGGCGCAGAGCCTCGACCTGGTCGCGCACGAAGACGCCGAGCGCGGGCGCCGCCGGCGACGGGTACATGTTCGTCACGACGAGCGCCCGCACTGGCGCGTGAGCGTACCCCGCGACCGGCGCGCCGCCGGACGTCGCAGAGACGACGCGAAGCCGGTGGCGCCCCGTCACCAACGCGCGTGGCGCCGGAACGTGCCGCGCGCCAACGTGCGGGCTCGGGCCGGCCGGGTCGTGAGGGCCGGCGTCAGACGAACAGGGAGGAGCATCCCGTGGGCTACCGGATGATGGGCAGGCTGCACGCCGCCGTTCATCGCGTTTGGACGGCGGAGCGCGGGCAGGGGACCGTCGAGTACGTGGCGCTGATCCTGCTCGTGGCGGCCGTGCTGGCCGGCGTGGTGATGGCCACCAAGGGGCGCCGGTTCGGCGCGACCGGGATCGCGGAGACGATCGTCAAGCAGCTGCGCAGCGCGCTCGAGTCGGTGAAGTGACCGGGGCCGGGGAGGCCGCCGCGCGCCCGCCGCCTCTGCGACCATGCGCCGCGTGCCGGCGTCCGGCGAGCATCCGCGCGAGCGGCCCGTGGCGGTCTTCGACTCCGGCGTGGGCGGCCTCACCGTCCTGCACGAGCTGCTCGTGCGCCTGCCGCACGAGGACTTCCTCTACCTCGGGGACACCGCGCGCTTCCCCTACGGCGAGCGTTCGGCGGACGAGCTGCGCGCGTTCGCGGTCGAGATCGCCGACCAGCTCCTCGAGCGCGGGGCCAAGCTGCTCGTCGCCGCCTGCAACTCGGCGACGGCGGCCGCGCTCGGGACGCTCCAGGAGCACGTCCGTGCAGCGCGAGGCGACATCGACGTGATCGGCGTGGTCGGTCCGGAGTCGGTCCTGGCGGCGGCCTCGACGCGCTCCGGGCGCATCGGCCTGCTCGCGACACCCGCGACCGTCGCCTCCGGCGCCTACGAGCGGGCGGTGGGAGGCGCCGATCCGCACACGCGGCTGACGCCCGTCGCGTGCCCCGATCTGGCGCCGCTGATCCAGAGCGGCTTCCCCTTCGACGAGCACGTGGTCGAGGTGGTGCGCGGCTACTGCCGCCCGCTGCGGGCCGCCGCCGTCGACACGGTCATCCTCGGCTGCACCCACTACCCCCTGGTACGGCCGATGCTGCAGCGCGCGCTCGGGCCGGAGGTGACGCTCGTCACCTCCGGCGCGGCGGTCGCGCGCCGCGTCGAGCACGCGCTCGCGGTGCGCGGCCTCGGCGCCGACCGGGCCGGAGAGGGCGCCTACCGCTTCCTCTGCACCGGCGACGTCGCCTCGTTCCGCGAGATCGGGTCGCGCTTCCTCCAGATGCCGCTCGGCGAGGTTGCGCACGTCCCGGTCCCGGCCGGGGTGCCCGCATGAGCCCCGAGCGCAGCGGAGGCCGCGCGCCGGACGCGCTGCGCCCGTTCACGATCGAGCCGGGGTTCGTGCGCACCGCGGCCGGCTCGGCGCTCGTCAGCGCGGGGAGCACCCGGGTCATCTGCACGGCCTCGGTCGAGGACAGCGTGCCCCGCTGGATGGCGGGCCGCGGGCGCGGATGGGTCACCGCCGAGTACGGGATGCTGCCCGCCTCCACGGGCAGCCGCAAGCCGCGCGACGCGGCGCGCGGGCGCCTGGACGGGCGGACCGTCGAGATCCAGAGGCTGATCGGGCGCTCGCTGCGCGGGGTCGTGGACTTCGACGCGCTCGGCGAGCGGACGGTGTGGGTCGACTGCGACGTGCTGCAGGCGGACGGCGGGACGCGCTGCGCCGCGATCACCGGCGGGTTCGTCGCGCTCGAGCTCGCGTGCGCGGCGCTGCTCGACGCCGGCCGCGTCGAGCGGATGCCGCTCAGCGGGAGCGTCGCGGCCGTGTCGTGCGGGATCGTCGGGGGCGTCCCGCTGCTGGACCTGGACTACCCCGAGGACTCCGCGGCCGAGGTGGACGCCAACGTGGTGATGACCGGCGAGGGCGGGCTCGTGGAGGTGCAGGCCACGGCCGAGCGCACGCCGCTCTCCCGCGCCCACCTCGACGAGCTGCTCGCGCTCGCCGAGCGCGGGATCGCCGGCCTGCGCTCCGCGCAGCGCGACGCGGTCGGGCGGTCGCCGGCGGGACCGTGACGCCGCTCCTGCTGGCGACCCGCAACCCGCACAAGCTGCGCGAGCTCGGGCGCCTGCTCGCGCCGTACGAGGTGCGCGCGCTGGCAGACGGCGTCGCGCTCCCCGCCGAGACCGGCAGCACCTACGCCGAGAACGCGCTCGCGAAGGCGCGCGCCGCCGCCGCGGCGACCGGGCGCCCTGCGCTCGCCGACGACTCCGGGATCGAGGCCGCCGCGCTGGGCGGCGCCCCCGGGGTCCGCTCCGCACGGTTCGCGGGAGAGGACGCCGGCGACGAGCAGAACCTGGACCTGCTGCTGGAGCGCGCGCCCGCCGGCAGCGCGCTCGCCTACGTCTGCGTGATCGCCTGGGCGGAGCCGGCGGGCGGTCCGGAGCACACGTTCGAGGGCCGCTGCGAGGGAACGCTCGCCACCCGCCCGCGAGGGCACCGCGGATTCGGCTACGACCCGGCGTTCGAGCCCGCGGAGTGCGACGACGGACGCACGATGGCGGAGCTACGCGACGACGAGAAGGACGCGATCAGCCACCGCGGCCGCGCGGCGCGGGCGTTCCTCGCATGGCGCCGCGGACGCTGACGGCGTGAGCGCGAGCGGGCAGAGGGACCGCGCCAAGCGCGGCGCGGCGATCCTCTCGATCGCCTCCAACGCGATCCTGATCGTGCTGAAGCTCGTCGCCGGGAGCCTCACGGGCTCGGTGGCGATCCTCACCGAGGCCATGCACTCGGCGATCGACCTGATCGCCTCGCTGGTCGCCTACTTCTCGATCCGCAAGGCCGGCGAGCCCGCCGACGAATCCCATCGCTACGGCCACGAGAAGGTGGAGAACCTCGCCTCGGCGGTCGAGGGGCTGCTGATCCTGGTCGGCTCGGCGGTGATCGTGTACGAGGCCGTCAGGCGCCTCGCGAGCGGCGCGGAGCTCGAGCAGGTTCCGCTCGGGATCGCGGTGATCGCGCTCTCGATCGTCGTCAACCTCGCCGTCTCGGCGCGGATCGCGCGGGTCGCGCGCGCCACCGGGTCCCCGGCGCTCGAGGGCGACGCCGCGCACCTGGGCGCCGACGCGTTGACCTCCGGCGGCGTGCTCGCGGGGCTGGTTCTGGTGCAGATCACCGGCTGGACCTGGGTCGACCCGGTCGTCGCCATCGCCGTGGCCGCCGCGATCGTGGTCTCGGGCGTGCGGATCCTGGACCGCTCCTCGCGCGTGCTGGTCGACGAGGCGCTGCCCGCAGCGGAGATGGACGCGATCCGCGAGACGCTGCTGAGCTTCGGCCCGCGCGGCGTGGTCGGCTACCACGAGCTGCGCACCCGGCGCGCGGGGGCGCGCCGCCACGTCGACCTGCACGTCCAGTTCCGGCGCGGAACCACGTTGGAGGACGCGCACGCGGTCGCGCACGAGCTGCAGGACGCGATCAGGGCGCGCCTGGAGGAGGCCGACGTGCTGATCCACCTCGAGCCGGAGGACCGCGTCCGTCCCGGCGGGGAGGTGCCCGCGCGGCCCGGCGCGGAGCGCCTCAGCGGACGTTGATCGCGGCCGAGAGCCCGACGGCGATCGCGACCAGCCCGTAGCCGACGTAGCCGCTGAGCATCAGCAGCACCGCGGTGAGGGCGCAGGCGACGACTGTCGCCACCCAGGCGAGGCGGATCAGCGGCACGCGCGTATTCTCGCGGGGCGGCCCGACGGCGCGCCCCGGAGCGCCCTGCGCGGCCCCGCGGACGGGGCCGCGGGCAGCCGATTCGCGCAACTAGCGGACTTCGCGTGCCCCGCGGGACCGCGCCATGGGCCCGGAGTGAGTAGAACGCCGATGCCGCCGAGCATCCGCAGCTAGGCATCCGCGGGCGCTGTTAGCTTCGCGCCCTTCCACGACCTCCAAGGAGGAGACAGTGACGAAGTCCGAGTTCATCGACGTCGTCGCCGACAAGGCCGATCTGAGCAAGAAGGAGGCCACGGCCGCCGTCGAGGCCGTCCTCGACACCATCGAGGGCACGCTGAAGCGGAGGGGCGAAGTCGTCTTCTCCGGCTTCGGCAAGTTCCACACGGCCGAGCGCAGCGCACGCGAGGGCCGCAACCCGGCCACGGGCGCGACGATCCAGATCCCGGCCTCGACGGTGCCGCGCTTCAGCGCCGGCGCCGCATTGAAGAAGGCCGTCAAGGGCTAGTCCCGGCGACCGTCCGGTGGAGGCCCCGGGCCCCGCCGCGGGGGCCGGGGCTTCATCCGGCCCGGCCGCGCCGTTCGGCGACCGCCTCGCGGCCGCGGTCGCGGCGCGCGGGTCCCAGCTCGTGCTCGGGCTGGACCCGGATCCCGCGGCGCTCTGGCCGCGTGCGCTCGAGGCGCCGGAAGCCGCCGAGGGCGCCGGCGGCTCTCCCGCGACACGCGCCGCCGCCGCGGTGGAGCGTCACTGCGGATTGGTGATCGAGGCCGCCGGCCCGGCCTGCGTCGCGGTCAAGCTGCAGCTCGCGTGCTTCGAGCGGCTCGGCGCGCCCGGCAGCGACGCGCTCGCGGCAGTCGGCGCGCGCGCCCGCGAGGCCGGCCTGCTCGTCATCGCGGACGGCAAGCGAGGCGACATCGACGTCTCGGCCAAGGCCTACGCGCAGGCCCTGCTGTCCTTCACCCCGACGCCGTTCGGCGATGTCGAGGGACTCGGGGCCGACGCCATCACCGCGAGCCCGCTGCTCGGCGCCGAGACGCTGCGGCCGCTGATCGACGCGGCGCGCCCTCGCGGGCGCGGGATCTTCGTCCTGGTCAGGACCTCCAACCCCGGCGCCGCCGACGTGCAGGGCGCCGAGCTCGCCGGGGGCGGTGACGTCAGCGACCGCCTCGCCGCGATCGTCGCGGGGCTCGGCGCCGAGGGGACCGGAACCGCGGGCCTCGCCGACGTCGGCGCGGTCGTGGGCGCGACCGCTCCCGGGCGCCTGGCGGAGCTTCGCGGCAGGATGCCGGCCGCGGTGATGCTGCTGCCGGGCGTCGGAGCCCAGGGCGGGCGGGTGGAGGACCTGGCGCCGGCGTTCGCCCCGGGCAGGGCGGGCGGGCTGGTGACGGTGTCACGCGGGATCGTGCGCGCGCCCGAGCGCGGCGGAGAGGGACCCGCCGGCGCTGCGCGCAGGGAGGCCGAGCGCCTGCGCGCGCTCGCCTGGGACCTCTGCTGAGCCCACCGCCCGCGCGGCTATGATCGCCCGCGCCATGGCGCCTCGCCGCAGCCCCGCGCGACTCCTCGCGCCGCTCGCCCTGGTCGCGGCGCTCGGTGCGGTCGCGCTCGTCGTGACCGAGGGCGGCTCGGGCGGCGGGGAGCGGAGCACGGCCGGCGGCGCCGGCACCGCGCGCCAGCGCGCCGCCAGGCCGCGCCGGCCGCGCTTCTACGTCGTGCGCCCGGGCGACAGCCTGTCGCTCATCGCCGAGCGCACCGGGGTGAGCGTCGGGCGGATCCAGGAGCTCAACCCCGACGTCGATCCGCAGGCGCTGCGCACCGGGCAGCGGATCCGGCTGCGGCTGTGAGCAAGGGATCCTCCGGGCGGGGGCGCCGGGCCGGCCTCCTCGTCGCGCTCGTCGCGCTGCTCGCAACGGGCGCGGGCAGTGTCGCCGCAGCAGCGCCGCCGCCCGCGCTGAGCGCGCGCGCGGCGATCCTCGAGGAGCAGTCGACCGGAACGGCGGTCTACGCCCGCGCGGCAGATCGCCGCCTGCCGATCGCGTCCACCACCAAGCTGATGACCGCGCTCGTCACGCGCGAGCGCGTCCCGCTGCGCCGCCGCTTCGCGGCCGTGCCCTACGGGGGCGCCGCCGCCGAGTCGCGGCTCGGCCTGCGCCCGGGCGAGCGGATGAGCGTCGCCGACCTGCTGACCGCGGTGATGCTGCCGAGCGCCAACGACGCCGCCTACACGCTGGCGGTGCGGGTCGGCGGGTCGGTCTCGCGCTTCGTGAGCCTGATGAACCGGCGCGCCCGGAGCCTCGGCCTGCGCCACACCCACTACGCGACGCCCGTCGGCCTCGACACGCCCGGGAACTACTCCAGCGCCCGGGATCTCGCGCGTCTCGCGACGGTCGTGCGGCACGACGGGTTCCTGCGACGCACCATGGATCGCCGTCGCGCGCTGCTGCGCAGCGGCGACAGGCGCCGGGTGGTCGTCAACCGCAACACGCTGGTGGGCGCAGTGCCGTGGGTCGACGGGGTCAAGACGGGGCACACGCTGGCGGCCGGGTACGTGCTGGTCGGCTCGGGAACGCGCCACGGCACGACGTTCATCTCGGTGGTGCTCGGCACGCCGAGCGAGGCGGCCCGCAACGCCGACACGCTGGCGCTGCTGCGCTGGGGCTTCGCGAGCTTCAGGGTGCGGCTGCTCGGGCGCCGCGGCGGGGTGGTGGCGCGGCCGGAGGTGCGCTTCGAGGAGGGCCGCCGCGTGCCGGTGGTGGCCGCCCGCACCGTGCGCGCGGTGGTGCGGGCCGGCGCTCGCGTCGCGACTGCCGCGCGCGTGCCGGGCGAGCTCGAGGGGCCGATCCCGCGCGGGCGCCGCGTGGGGACGCTGGTGGCCAGCGTGAACGGTCGGGTGGTCGCGCGGATCCCGGCGGTGACCGCCGAGCCCGTTCCGGAGGTGACGCTGCTCGAGCGCGCCGGACGCTGGGCGCTGTGGCCGGGTACCCTCATCGCGGGCGTCGCGCTGCTCGCGGCGGCGGGCGCGGGGCTCTGGCGCAGGGGTCGTCGCCGGCGCCGGCGCGACGAGCGCCGCGCCCGGATGCGTGCCGCCTCGCGTCCCGACACCGAGACCGCATGATCATCACCGTCACCCTCAACGCGGCGATCGACAAGACCCTGGAGGTGCCCAACTTCCTGCCGGGGCGGCGCCACCGCTCGGTCGACGGAGCGACCATGCCGGGCGGCAAGGGGGTGAACGTCGCGCGCGCGCTCAAGGCGCTCGGACAACCGGTGATCGCAACCGGGTTCGCGGGAGGGGCGACCGGCACCCGGATCGTCTCGGCGCTCACGGAGGAGTCGATCCTCAACGACTTCGTGCGGATCCGTGAGGAGTCCCGCACCAACACCGCGGTCCTCGACCCGACGACCGGCGTGGTGACCGAGATCAACGAGCGCGGGCCGATCATCTCCGCGCAGGAGCTCGAGCTCTTCCGCGACAAGCTGCTCTACCTCGCGCGCGGCGCGAGCGTGTGCGTGCTCGCGGGCTCGCTTCCCCCGGGCGTCGAGCCCGACGTCTATGCCGGGCTGGTGCGCGAGATCCGGCGCCTCGGGGTCACCACCGTGGTCGACACCGACGGCGAGCCGCTGCGGATCGCGGTCCGAGCCGAGCCGGACGTGATCTCCCCGAACGTGCTCGAGGCCGAAGAGCTCGTCGGCCACGAGTTCAACGAGGACGAGGACCGCCTGGTCGCGGTCGCCGAGATGGCCGAGCTGGGAGCGCGCGAGGCGATCATGACGATCGACGACGGATGCCTCGCGCGGGTCATGGAGGACACCGGCCCGCGCATGTACCGCGTGCGCGTCGATCACCAGGAGGCGCGCTCGGCGGTCGGCTCCGGCGACGCGTTCCTGGCGGGCTACGTCGCGGCGCGCTACGCCGGAGAGCAGCCCCCGGAGTGCCTGGCCCGCGGAGTGGCCTGTGGCGCCGAGTCCACGCGGCACTTCGGCGCCGGCGTGCTCGACCCGGCCCGGGTCGAGCGCCTGCGCGGCGAGGTCGAGATCTCCCCGCTGCCGCTGCCGGCCGAGGTTCCCTGAGGCGCCGCCCGGCCCGCGCCGGCGCCCCGGGTGGCGGCCGGTGCCGGTGCTAGCATCGCCGCACTCGATGGTTGCCGCCTCGATCAGCCTCGCGATCACGATTCCGGGCCGGTTCCGGGTGCGGCCGGTCCCAGGTGGAGGTGCGCTGTGGAGGTAGAGATCGGCCGCGGCAAGAAGGCGCGTCGCGCCTACGGCTTCGACGACGTCGCGATCGTGCCGTCGCGCCGCACGCGCGACCCGGACGACGTCGACGTGTCGTGGACGCTCGGTCCCTACCGCTTCGAGCTCCCGCTGCTCGCCGCCGCGCTCGACGGCGTGGTCTCGCCCGCGACGGCCGGCATCCTCGGGAAGCTCGGCGGGCTCGCGGTTCTGAACCTCGAGGGCATCTTCTGCCGCTACGAGGACGTCGAGTCCCAGCTCGAGCGGATCGCCTCGCTCCCGCGCGAGGACGCCACGCGCGAGATGCAGGAGACCTACCGCGAGCCCGTCAAGCCGGAGCTGATCGCGCAGCGGATCCGCGAGATCAAGGACCAGGGCGTCGTGGTGGCCGCGTCGCTGACGCCGCAGCGTGTGCGCGCCCACCACGAGACGGCGCTGGAGGCCGGACTCGACATCCTCGTGATCCAGGGAACGGTCGTCTCCGCCGAGCACGTCTCCTCGGACGAGAGCCGTCCGCCGCTGAACCTCAAGGAGTTCATCGCCGAGCTTCCGATCCCCGTGGTGGTCGGCGGGTGCGCCTCCTACCACACGGGCCTGCACCTGATGCGCACCGGCGCCGCGGGTGTGCTCGTGGGCGTCGGCCCGGGCGCGATCTGCACCACGCGCGGCGTGCTCGGGATCGGCGTGCCGCAGGCGACCGCGATCGCGGACGTGGCGGCCGCGCGCTCCCAGCACATGCTCGAGACGGGCGACTACACCAAGGTGATCGCCGACGGGGGCATGAAGAACGGCGGCGACATCGCCAAGGCGATCGCGTGCGGGGCCGATGCGGTGATGATCGGCTCGCCGCTCGCGCGCGCCTACGAGGCGCCCGGCCGCGGCTACAACTGGGGCATGGCGACGTTCCACCCGACCCTCCCGCGCGGCACCCGCGTGGCGACCGTCCAGAACGGCTCGCTCGAGGAGATCGTCACGGGCCCGGCCCGGGAGAACGACGGCACCTTCAACCTGATGGGCGCGCTGCGGACCTCGATGGCCACGTGCGGGTACCGGGACATCGCGGAGTTCAACCGCGCGGAGCTGATGGTGGCCCCGGCGCTCCAGACCGAGGGCAAGCACCTGCAGCGCACCCAGCAGGTCGGCATGGGGTCAAACGGGAAGGCCGCCGCGCTTGTCGGCACCGCCGACTGAGCCGCTGACCGCGTCCACGGCGGCGGGGGCCGTCGCGGAGCAGTCCGGCCCGGTCGCGCCGCCCCAGGCCACCGACGCGGTGGTCGTGCTGGACTACGGCGGCCAGTACTCGCAGCTGATCGCGCGCCGCGTGCGCGAGTGCGGGGTCTTCTCCGAGCTCCTGCCCCACCACGCCGGCGCGGAGGAGGTGGCGCGCCGCCGTCCGCGGGGCTTGATCCTCTCGGGCGGTCCCGCCTCGGTCTACGCGGAGGGTGCGCCGTCGCTCGATCCCGCGCTGCTCGAGCTCGGCATCCCGGTGCTCGGCATCTGCTACGGGATGCAACTGCTGGTCAAGGCGCTGGGCGGCGACGTGCGCGGTGCAGAGGTGGGGGAGTTCGGTCGCTCGACGCTGACGGTCGGCGACCCCGGGCGCCTGCTGGCGGGGCTGCCGCGAGAGCAGACCTGCTGGATGTCCCACCGCGACACGGTCTTCGCGCCGCCCCCCGGCTTCGCGGCGCTCGCCGCGTCCTCGGAGTCGCCCGTGGCGGCGATCGAGTCGCAGGAGCGCGAGATCTACGGGATCCAGTTCCACCCCGAGGTCGTCCACACCCCGTACGGGCAGACGATCCTCGAGCGCTTCCTGACCGACGTCTGCGCGATCGAGCCGTCGTGGACCGCGGGCTCGATCGTCGAGGACCAGATCGCCCGCATCCGCGCGCAGGTCGGGGACGGGCGCGTGATCTGCGGGCTCTCCGGTGGCGTCGACTCGTCGGTCGCGGCCCTGCTCGTGCACCGCGCGGTCGGCGACCGGCTCACGTGCGTGTTCGTCGATCACGGGCTGATGCGCAAGAACGAGGGCGAGCAGGTGATCTCCGCGTTCCGCGACCACTTCAAGGTCCCGCTCGTCGCGGTCGACGCGGAGGACCGGTTCCTCGCCCGGCTCGCCGGCGTCACCGACCCGGAGGCCAAGCGCAAGGCGATCGGCGAGGAGTTCATCCGGGTCTTCGAGGAGGAGGCCTCGCGCCTGGCCGGCGGCGGCGACGGCGCCCGCTACCTGGTCCAGGGGACGCTTTACTCGGATGTGATCGAGTCCGGCGGCGGCACCGGCGCGGCGACGATCAAGTCCCATCACAACGTCGGCGGTCTCCCCGAGGACCTCGACTTCGAGCTGGTCGAGCCGCTGCGCTCGCTGTTCAAGGACGAGGTGCGCGCGGTGGGCGCGGAGCTCGGGCTGCCCGAGCGCCTGGTCTGGCGCCAGCCGTTCCCCGGCCCCGGCCTGGCGATCCGCATCGTCGGCGGCGAGGCGACCCGCGAGCGCCTTCGGACGCTGCGCGAGGCGGACGCGATCCTCCAGGACGAGATCCGCCGCGCCGGCCTCTACCGCGAGCTGTGGCAGTCCTTCTGCGTGCTGCCCGACGTGCGCACGGTCGGCGTGCAGGGGGACGAGCGCACCTACGGCAACGTCGTGGTGATCCGCGCGGTCACCAGCGACGACGCGATGACCGCGGACTGGGCGCGCCTGCCCTACGACCTGCTGGAGCAGATCGCGTCGCGGATGATCAACGAGATCCGCGAGGTGAACCGGGTGGTGCTGGACATCACGTCGAAGCCTCCCGGCACCATCGAGTGGGAGTAGCCAGGCGCGCCCGGGCCGAAGCCCGGCGGCGTCCTCGGGCGAGGTCCGTGCGGAGCACTGTCCCTCGCCCTGCGTCCTGGCCAGGCTTGACCCGGACGCGCCTGGCCCGAGGGCCCGGCGGCGTCCTCGGGCGAGGTCCGCGCGGGGCGAATCCGGGTGTCGTCCTGCCTAGTGGTCGTGATGCGACCACAGGGCAGGACGGCGGAGCGTGAGCTCGCTCGGATCTCGCACGAGTCGCACGGGGTGGTCACACGCCGGCAGCTCGCGACCGCCGGTCTGACGCCGTCGGAGATCAGGCACCGAGTCGCCAGTGGCTCGCTGCTGCGGGTGCATCGCGGCGTCTACCGCGTCGGGCACCGCGCGCCGAGTGTCGAGGCGAGCTATCTCGCGGCCGTGCTGGCATGCGGCGAGGGGGCGGTGCTGAGCGGCCGGGCCGCCGCGCATCTCCACGGGCTCTTGCGCGGGCAACCGCCGCGAGCGGAGGTGACGGCGCCCTCCCAGCGGACGGTCGCGGGCGTGAGCACCCGTCGCGTACGTTACGGCGTTCTCGAGTCGACGACCCGTCGCGGGATTCCAGTCACCACAGTGGCGCGCACGCTCGTCGATCTCGCCGGAGACATCGGCGGCCTCGACCTCGCGCGCGCCTGCCACGAGGCCCAGGTGAGGTATGCGACCTCGCCCGAGCAGGTCGAGACCGTCCTCGCCCGCTGTCCGTCGCGGCCCGGTGCCGGCGTGCTGCGGCGCATCCTGCTTGGCGACCTGCCGGTGACGCTGAGCGCCCTCGAGGTGCGGTTCCTCGAGCGGCTGCGCACGGCCGGGCTCCCATTGCCGTTGACAAACACGCTCAGCGGCGGACGACGCGTCGACTGCCGGTGGCCGGAGCGGCGTCTCACCGTCGAGCTGGACGGCTACCGCTACCACCGCTCGCGGCACGCCTGGGAGCTGGATCGCCGCCGCGACCTGAGCTGTCCTACCCTGTGGTCGCAGGACGACCACCAGGTAGGACGACGGAAGCCGGACGTGGTCCCGGCGCCCGGACCGCTCAGCTGACCCGGTCCCAGGCGCGCAGCGCCGGCAGCGGGTCGATCGGGGAGCCGCCCTGATACCAGCCGGGCGGGTTCCAGATCTCGAAGTGCAGGTGGCATCCCTGCGCGTCGCCCGTGTCGCCGACGTAGCCGATCGTCTGGCCGGTGTAGACGCGCTGCCCCTTGCGCACCAGCGCGCGAGCGCGCAGGTGGGCGTACATGAAGTCCTGGCCCGTGCCCGCGCCGTCGATCACCAGATAGTTGCCGGCCGCGCCCTGGTAGCCCTCGTACTGGACCCGCCCGCCGCGCGCGGCGACCAGCCGGGTGCCGCAGCTCGCGAACGTGTCCTGGCCCTGGTGGGAGTGGCCCGAGCGGCCGGCGCCGAAGCGGCCCGCGCTCATCCCGTACTGGTGCGGGCCGCGGATCGGGAAGACGTAGGGGAGGAACCTGAAGGCGCCGACGGTCGACTGGCGCTCGGAGCCGATCGCCCGTGCGCTCGCGCCCGTTCCGAGGGCGCCGACCGTGATGCGGAACTGGTACCGGCCGGCGGGCTGCACACGGCCGCGGACCGTGCCGCTCCAGCGCACCGTGCGCGGGGTGCCCGGCTCGACGTCGCGGGCGGTCCAGTTCGCCACGCCGGTCCCGTCGCTGAGGCGGACGAGGTCGACGCGCACGTCCTGGGGCCGGCCGGTCTGGAGCACGTAGGTCAGGCCCGCGCGGCGCCGGCCGAAGTAGTTGACCCGCGTGGCGTCCAACTCGGCCTTCACCCCGGAGCGGCTGGTGAGCGGTGTGCTGCGGTCCACGACGATCTTGGCGCGGCCGGCGATCGACGGAAGGCCGCTCGAGTCGCGCACCTGCACCGGCCCGGTCTGCGCCCCCTGCGGCAGGCGCACGACGACCGCGCCGTCGCTCGCACGCCCGCGGGCGAGGGCGTCGTCGCGATCGCCGGCGCGGCCGAGGAAGACCACGGACACGCGGCCCGAGAAGTTGCGCCCCGACACCCGGACGGTGCCGCCGGGACGGACGGCGGTCGCCGCGGTGCACTTCGTCAAGCAGCGGACCGAGCCCGCGGTCGGCTGCGGGGCGGCGTACGCGCCGCCGTCCTGGGCCGCCGCAGGCAGCGCGAAGGCCGCGCCGGCGGCTGTGATCAAGGCTGTTGCTGGCGCGCAACGGCGCGCGACTGTGCCCGCTCGCATCGAGTTCGATGCCTCCCTTTGCTCGTGCCTGCGGGGTTAGCTGTCGGGCTCGCGCGAAGGGACCGCGCTACCGGGCGCCAGAGGCCCGGATTCGCCCCTCGACCGCCTGAGGGCGGCCAATGGGTTCCCCGCTCCCTCGGTCCCGGCGGCGGGGACGAGGGACTCGGCTGGCGTTCAATGCTTTCGCGACAACATACACGGGACGGGCGATGGAGTTGCCCGACGGCCGACCCGGCTCGGTCACCTCCCGGTGCGAATGGCGCTCGGCACCTGATTCCACGCCGGATCGCGTTTCCCTATCATGGAGCGCTCCGCCGCGCCCCACCGGCGCGGCTTCTGTTGTCATGAAGACCTTCGTAGCCAACCCGGAGACCCGCGATCGCCGCTGGTATGTCGTCGACGCCGAGGGTCAGACCCTCGGGCGTCTGGCCACCCAGCTCGCGGACACCCTGCGCGGCAAGCGCAAGCCCGACTACACGCCCCACCTGGACACCGGCGACTTCGTCGTGGTCGTCAACGCGGAGAAGATCGCGGTCACGGGCGACAAGCTCGCGCAGAAGCGCTACTACCGCCACTCCGGCTACCCCGGAGGGCTGCGCTCCCGGACGCTCGGAGAGATGCTCGAGCGTCGCCCGGAGGAGGTCATCCGTCGCGCCGTGAAGGGGATGCTGCCGCGCAACCGCCTGGCGCGCCGCCAGATCACCAAGCTCAAGGTCTACGCCGGCCCGGAGCACCCTCACGCTGCGCAGAAGCCCGAGCCGATGGAGATCGACAAGTGACCGAGCAGCCGCCGACCGACGAGCCGCGCGAGCCCGAGACCCCGCAGGCGGAGACGCCGGCGGAGGCCGAGGCGCCCGCGCAGGCCGAGACCCCGCAGGCGGAGACGCCGGCGGAGGCCGAGGCGCCCGCGCAGGCCGAGGCGCCTGTGGAGGCCCCGGCGCCCGAGGCCGAGGCGCCCACGGCGCCGGAGGCCGAGGCGCAGCAGGCGCCCGGCGCCGGCGAGCGACCGGAGGCCGAGGCGCCGCGCGAGAAGCCCGCGATTCCCGGCGCCGACCTCGAGCCCGACATCGTGCCGGAGGGCCACGAGGCGCTGCCCGGCGAGGAGCCGGAGGCGGGCGCTCCGGTCGAGGACGGCGCGGCCGAGCCGGCGACCGCGGAACCCGAGGGCGAGCAGGACGTGGTCGAGGAGCGGCCGATCGCCGAGGTCGCCATCGACCTCGCAAAGGGGGCGACCTACGCCGCCACCGGCAAGCGCAAGAGCGCGGTGGCACGCGTGGTGCTCACGCCCGGATCGGGCGCCTACACGATCAACGAGCGCTCGCTCGAGGTGTTCTTCCCGCGGCTCACGCTCCAGCGTGTGATCTGCCAGCCGCTGGAGACGGTCGGGTACGAGAGCCGGATGGACGTGACCGCGAAGATCCACGGCGGCGGCGTCTCCTCGCAGGCGGGAGCCCTGCGTCACGGCATCGCGCGCGCGCTGCTCGAGGCCGATCCGAACCTCCGCGGCGAGCTCAAGCGCCGCGGCTTCCTGACGCGCGACCCGCGCCGCAAGGAGCGCAAGAAGGCCGGGCTCAAGAAGGCCCGCAAGCGGCCGCAGTTCTCCAAGCGCTAGGTCGCGCCGTCGTGGGGCGCAGGCTGTTCGGCACGGACGGCGTCCGTGGCCCCGTCGGCGAGGTCCTGACGCCGGAACTGGTGCTCGCCCTCGGGAAGGCGGCGACCACCGGCCTGCGAGCCGCGCGCCCGCAGGTTCTGGTCATCCGCGACACGCGCGAGTCGGGCGAGATGCTGGAGGCCGCCGTCGCGGCGGGGATCGCCGCGGGCGGTGGGCGGGCGCTGCTCGGCGGGGTGCTGCCGACGCCCGCCGCGCCGCTGCTGATCTCCCGGCACGGGCTCGACCTGGGGGTCGTGATCTCCGCCTCGCACAATCCGTTCGCCGACAACGGGGTGAAGTTCTTCGCGGCCGACGGCGACAAGCTGTCCGACGAGGCCGAGGCGCAGATCGAGGCGGTGCTGGGCACCGATTCCCCGTCCGCCGCGCAGCCCGGGCGCGTCACGGCCATGCACGGCACCCTCGAGGACTACCTGCGCGCGCTGCACGAGCGCTTCCAGGGGCTCGACCTCGCCGGCCGCCGGATTCTCCTGGACTGCGCTAACGGCGCGACGTTCAGGGCCGCGCCCGAGATCTTCCGCCGCCTGGGGGCCAGCATCGAGGCGATCGCGGCCTCCCCGGACGGGCGCAACATCAACGAGGGCTGCGGCTCCACGCACGTGGAGGTCCTTGCCGCCGCGACCGCCGCCGGCGACTTCGACGCGGGCTTTGCGTTCGACGGCGACGGCGACCGGGTGCTGGCGGCCGACCGTGACGGGGCGGTCGTCGACGGCGACGAGATCCTGGCGCTGGGCGCCCTGCACCTCCGCGACACGGGCAGGCTCAGCGGGAACGGCGTCGCGGTCACGGTGATGGCCAACTACGGCTTCCACTCCGCGATGGACGCGGCCGGGATCGAGGTCGCCACCACGGCGGTCGGCGACCGCTACGTGCTGGAGGCCCTGCGCGGGCGCGGCTGGACGTTCGGCGGCGAGCAGTCCGGGCACGTGATCGAGCTGGGGTTCGCGCCCTCCGGGGACGGCATCGCGACGGCGCTGCTCACGCTGGAGGCGCTCGGCGACCGCGATCTGGCCGACCGCGGCGGCATGGAGAAGCTCCCGCAGCGGCTCGTCGGCGTGAGGGTCCGAGACCGCGGGGCGCTCGCGTCCGCGGGGCCCCTCCAGGAGGCGATCGCCGCGGAGTCGGCGGCGCTGGAGGGCCGCGGCCGGGTGCTGGTGCGCCCCAGCGGCACCGAGCCGCTCGTCCGCGTGATGGTCGAGGCGCCGACCGACGAGGAGGCCGGCGAGGTCTGCGACCGGCTGGCCGGGCTGGTGGAGGAGTCGCTGGGCGCCTCCGCGGGCCCTGACCGGTAGTCCAGTTCCGCGCGGGCGGGCGCCCTGCCCGCCGCTACACTCGATCGCTCCCGGCGAATGCGGGGACGGGCGCGCGGATCGCGCCGCCCGATGCGTTCCACGGAGGTTCCCCATGTGCGGCATCGTCGGCTATGTCGGCGCCCGGCCCGTTCGCGACCTCGTCCTCGCGGGCCTCGAGAAGCTCGAGTACCGCGGCTACGACTCGGCCGGCATCTCGGTGCTAGAGCACGGCGCGATCCGCTCGGTGCGCGCGGTCGGGAACCTCGCGGCGCTGCGCGGGGCGATGGAGGCCCAATCCGGGGCGGCCCCCGGCGAGCCGCCCGTCGCGGTCGCCGAGTGGGAGCCAGGCACCGGCATCGGGCACACGCGCTGGGCCACGCACGGCAAGGTGACCGAGGAGAACGCGCACCCTCACTCGGACACCGCCGACCGGATCCACATCGTCGTCAACGGCATCGTCGAGAACTTCGTCGCGCTCAAGCGCGAGCTCCAGGCCGGTGGCGCCGTCTTCAGCTCCGAGACCGACGCCGAGGTGATCGCGCACCTGGTCGCCCGCCACTACGCCGGCGACCTCGCCGAGGCGGTCCGCGCGGCGTACCTCGAGCTGGAGGGCCACTTCGCGTTCGTCGCGATGTCGGCGGACGACCCGGGCCTGCTGGTCGGCGCCCGCCGCGAGTGCCCGCTGGTGGTCGGCATCGGGGACGACGAGGCGTTCTTCGCCTCCGCCGTGCCCGCGTTCCTTGCCGAGACCCGGCGCGTCCAGTACATCGAGGACGGCGAGATCGTCGCGATCCGCCCCGGCGGGGCCGAGTTCTCGGGCGCCGAGGGCACGCCCAGGGAACGGGCGGTGGTGGAGGTCGACTGGGACGCCGAGACCGCCGAGAAGGGCGGCTACGACACGTTCATGCTCAAGGAGATCCACGAGCAGGCGGACGCCGTCGCGGAGACCGTCGCCGACCGGACCGCGCGCGGGGACGGGGTGGACCTGGGAGACCTGGGCGCGATCGACGACGAGCGGCTGCGCGCCACGCGCCGGATCGTGGTCGTGGCGTGCGGAACCTCCTATCACGCGGGCCTGATCGGCCGCTACGCGATCGAGGAGTGGGCGCGCGTCCCGGTCGAGATGGACCTCGCCTCGGAGTACCGCTACCGCAACCCCGTGGTCGAACCCGGCGATCTCGTGATCGGGATCTCGCAGTCGGGCGAGACCCGCGACACGCTGGCCGCGATGCGGCTGGCGCGCGAGCGGGGGGCGACCGTGCTCGCGCTGACCAACGTCATGGGGTCGCAGGCGGAGCAGGAGTCCGACGGCGTCCTCTATACCCGCGCCGGCCTCGAGATCGGCGTGGCCGCGACGAAGACGTTCACGAGCCAGGTCGCCGCGGTCTACCTGCTTGCCCTGCGACTGGCCGAGCTGCGCGGGACGCTCGAGCCGGCGGCGCTCGCGGAGCTGGTCGGCGAGGTGAAGCGGCTGCCGCACCACGTCGAGGACGTGATCGCCGGCTCGGACGACGCCGCGCGCTCGATCGCCGAGCGCTTCCGGGACTCCGAGTTCTTCCTCTACCTGGGCCGCCACGTCGGCCTGCCGGTGGCGCTCGAGGGCGCGCTGAAGCTCAAGGAGATCTCCTATGTCGCGTGCGACGCCTATGCGGCGGGCGAGATGAAGCACGGGCCGATCGCGCTGCTGGACGAGCGCACGCCGGTCGTCTGCGTCGCGACCGAGTCGCCGGTGCTGGAGAAGGTCGCCTCGAACATGCAGGAGGTGCGCGCCCGCGGCGCCCACGTCATCGCGATCACCACCGCCGGTGACGAGGCTACGCGCGAGCACGCCGAGGAGGTGGTCGAGGTGCCCCGGACGCACTGGATGCTCTCCCCGGTGCTGGCCGTCATCCCTCTCCAGCTGCTCGCCTACCACATCGCCCGCCTGCGCGGGCGCAACGTGGACCAGCCGCGCAACCTCGCCAAGACGGTCACGGTCGAGTAGCGCCGCTAGCATCGGCCCGGTGAGCGGGGTCGGCGTCGACCTGGTCGAGATCGAGCGATTCGAGCGCGCGCTGGAGCGACGCCCGCGGCTCGCCGCACGGCTGTTCACCGCGGGCGAACGATCCTACGCCGCCTCGCGCGCACGTCCCGGCCAGCACCTCGCGGCGCGGTTCTGCGCGAAGGAGGCGGTGACGAAGGCGCTCGGGCTCGAGGTCCTGCGCCCGCAGGAGATCGAGGTCACGGGCTCCGGGGGCCCGCCGGGGGTCCGGCTCCGGGGCGCCGCGGCGGCCCGAGCCGCGGAGCTTGGCGTGGAGGTCGAGCTCTCGCTGACCCACACCCGCCGCGATGCGGCGGCCGTGGCGGTGGCGGCGTGACGCTGCCCGGCTGGCTCGACCCCCTGCCCGGGGCGGCCGAGCAGCGGGCGGCCGACCGCTGGGCGATCGAGGAGCTGGGCATCCCGGGTCTCGAGCTCATGGAGCGGGCCGGCGCCGGGCTGGCCGAGGCGGTCGCCGCGCGCGCGCCCACGGGGCGGGTGGTCGTGGTCGCCGGAACGGGCAACAACGGCGGGGACGGGCTCGTGGCGGCGCGGCTGCTGCGCGGGCTCGGCCGCGAGGTGGACGTCCTCGCGCTGGGCGACCCGGCCGGGTGGCGGGGCGACGCGGCCGCCAACCTCGAGCGGCTGCCCGGCGAGCCGCCGGACCGCTTCGAGGCGGCGGCTCTGGACGGTGCCGCGGCCGTCGTCGACGCGATGCTCGGCACCGGGTTCTCGGGCGCCCCGCGCGAGCCCGTCGCCGGCGCGATCGCGGCCGTCAACGCGGCGGGCGAGGCGGGCGTCGCGGTGGTCGCGTGCGACGTGCCGAGCGGCGTGGACGCGTCCACCGGCGAGGCGGCGGGCGCCGCGGTGGCGGCGGACGCGACCGTGACGTTCGCCGCCGCGAAGCCCGGGTTGTGGATCGCCCCGGGAAAGCGGCTGGCCGGAGCGCTCACCGTTGTCGACATCGGCATTCCGCGCGGCGCGCCCGGGGAGGCGGCGATCGGCCTGATCACGCCGCGCGTGCTGGATTTGGTGCCGCGGCGGGGGGCCGACTCGACCAAGTTCACGGCCGGCAGCGTGCTGGTCTGCGGCGGGTCGACCGGCCTCTCCGGCGCCCCGGCGCTGGCCGCGCTGGCGGCGGCGCGCGCGGGGGCCGGCTACGTCACCGCCGCGGTCCCGGCCTCGCTCGACCAGATCCTCTCCACCCGGCTGCTCGAGGTCATGACCCTTCCGCTCGCGGAGCGCGAGGGCGGGTTGAGCACCGAGGCGCTCGGCGCGCTGCTCGCGCGCGACGGGCGCGAGGACGCGCTGGTGCTGGGCCCCGGCCTCGGGCGCTCCGGCCCCGCCGCCGAGTTGGCGCGGGCGGCGGCGGCGCGCAGCGCGCTGCCGCTCGTGCTCGACGCCGACGGGCTGAACGCGCACGCGGGCCGCCTCGCGGACCTCGCCGCCCGCGACGCGCCGACGATCCTCACGCCGCACGGAGGCGAGCTCGCGCGGCTGCTCGGCTGCGACGGCGACGAGGTGCTCGCGCACCGGCTCGCGCTGGCGCGCGAGGCCGCCGCCGCCGCGCGGGCGGTGCTCGTGCTCAAGGGCGACGACACGCTGGTCGCGCACCCGGACGGCAGGGTCGCCGTGAGCCCGGGGGGCGCGCCGGCGCTCGCCACGGCCGGCACCGGCGACGTGCTCTCGGGCACCGTCGCCGCGCTGCTCGCCAAGCGCATGGAGCCGTGGGCTGCGGCCTGCGCCGCCGTGCTCGCGCACGTGCGCGCCGGGCGGCTGGCGGCGGCGGAGACCGGGTCCGAGGGCGTGCTCGCCTCCGACGTCGCGGCGCGCCTCCCGGCAGCGCTCGCCCGATAGGCTCAGGCGGATGGCGACGGTCGCCGATATCATGGACAAGAGGGTCGTCACGGTCCGCCCCGAGGACGAGATCAGCGCGGCGATCGACACGCTGCGCGAGAACGACCTTCCCGGCGTCCCCGTGGTCAACGGGGACGGCCGCTGCATCGGGATCGTGACCGAGTCCGACCTGGTCCTGCGCGACGAGGCCGCGGACATCCACCTCCCGCACCACATCGACATCATGGGCGGGATCATCTGGCTGGAGTCGACCAAGCACTTCGAGGCGCGGGTCAAGAAGGCGCTGGCCTCCAACGTGCGCCAGATGATGACGGCGGACCCGGTGACGGTCGCGCCGGACGCCCCCGTGAAGGAGGCAGCGCGGCTGATCGCCGAGCACAAGCACAACAGGCTTCCGGTCGTCGACTCCGACGGGCGGGTCGTGGGCGTGGTGACCCGCGTCGACGTGCTCGACGCGCTCACCTCCTGAGCATGGGGGCCTCCCGCAAGCGGGGCTGCGCCCGGTGATCCGGGCCGAGGCGGCGATCGACCTCGCGGCGGTCGAGCGCAACTGCGCGCGGCTGAAGCGGGCGCTGGCGCCGGGAGCGGCCCTGTGCGCGGTGGTCAAGGCCGACGCCTACGGGCACGGCGCGGTGCCGGTCGCCGGCGCCGCGCTGGAGGCGGGGGCGGAATGGCTGGCGGTGGCCACCGCGCAGGAGGCCGCGGACCTGCGCGCCGGCGGGATCGAGGGCCGCCTGCTGGTGATGGGCGCGCTCACCGCCGAGGAGGCGCCGGTCGCGCTCGCCGCCGGCGCCGACGTCGTCGCCTGGCGCGAGGCGTTCGTCGACTCGCTCGCGGCGTGCTCGCCCGGCGGCGCGCGCGTGCACGTGAAGCTCGACACCGGCATGGGACGGCTCGGCACCCGCGATCCGGACGAGGCCCGCCGGGTCGCCGAGGCGGTGCTCGCGGCCCCGGGGCTCGAGCTCGCGGGCGCGATGACCCATTTCGCGACCGCCGACTCCGATCCCGAGTTCATGGACCTCCAGCGCGAGCGCTTCGAGCCGTTCGCCGCGGAGGTGAGGATGCTCGCCCCCGGAGCGGTCGCGCATGCGGCCAACAGCGCCGCGACGCTGCGCGACCCGGGCACGCACTTCGACCTCGTGCGCTGCGGCATCGCGGTCTACGGCATGGACCCGTTCGGGTTCGATCCCGCCGAGCAGGAGCTCGAGCCCGCGCTGGCGCTGCGCTCGTGGGTGGCCGACGTCAAGCCGGTCGAGCCGGGCGAGAGCGCCGGCTACGGCCGCACCTTCGTGGCCGAGGAGGCGGGCCTCCTGGCGACGGTTCCGGTCGGCTACGCGGACGGCGTCACGCGGCTGCTGGGCAACCGCGCGGAGGTGCTGGTGGGCGGCCGGCGATGCCGCCTGGCCGGCACGGTCAGCATGGACAACGCCACGGTCGCGCTACCCGCTGATGCCGCGGTCGCCACCGGCGACGAGGTGGTGCTGCTCGGCGCCCAGGGGGCCGAGCGCATGCTGCCGGAGGAGTGGGCCGGCCATGCCGAGACGATCAACTACGAGATCTCGTGCGGGATCTCGACGCGGGTGCCCCGCCGCTACGTGCGGGACGGCGCCCCGGCGTGAGCGCGCGGGCGCGGGGCCCCGGTTGAGCGGCGCGCTCGCGACCGCCCGCTCCGCGCTGGCGGCTCGGCGCGCCTGGCTGGTGGGTGGCGCGGTGCGCGACGCGCTGCTCGGGCGGGAGACCACCGACCTGGACCTGGTCGTCGACGGCGACGTCGCGGCCGCCGCGCGCAGCCTGGCGAGCGCGGCCGGCGGCACGGCGTTCCCGCTCTCGAGCGAGTTCGGGCACTGGCGCGTCGTGGCGCCACGGCAGGCCTGGCAGGCGGACCTGGTGCCCCTCGCCGGAGGGTCGATCGAGGCGGACCTGCGGCGGCGGGACTTCACCGCCAACGCGATCGCCGAGCCCCTCGGCACGGGCGAGCTCGTCGATCCCACGGGCGGGCGCGCGGATCTGGAGGCCCGCCGGCTGCGCATGGTCGCGCCCGAGGCGTTCGACGCCGATCCGCTGCGCGTGCTCCGCCTCTCGCGGATCGCGGCCGAGCTGGGCCTCGATCCGGAGCCCGCGACGGTGGCCGCCGCACACGCGCGGGCGCCGGGGCTGGGCGCCACGGCGGGCGAGCGGGTGTTCGCCGAGCTGCGGCGGCTGCTCGTCAGCGAGCGGCCGCTCGAGGGCATGGCGCTGATGGAGGCGACCGGGGCCACCGAGGTCGTGCTTCCCGAGCTCGCCGCTCTGCACGGTGTGGGACAGAGCGACTACCACCATCTCGACGTCCACGACCACACGCTGGCGGTTCTGGCGCAGGTGGTGGCGCTCGAGCTCGATCCCGCTCCGCTCGGGCCGCACGCCGCGCCGGCGGCCGCGCTGCTGTCGCAGCCGCTCGCGGACGGGCTGACCCGGTGGGGGGCGATGCGCCTGGGTGCCATCTTCCACGACGCCGCGAAGCCGCAGACGCGAACGACCTTCGACGGCGGGCGCGTCGGCTTCCCCGGCCACGACGAGCGTGGCGCGGAGATGGCGCGCGCCGCGCTCGAGCGCCTGCGCGCGAGCGAGCGCCTACGTGCGCACGTGGCGGGGCTCGCCCGTCACCACCTGCGCGTCGGCTTC
This sequence comes from Solirubrobacteraceae bacterium, assembly GCA_046330255.1. Lineage (GTDB taxonomy): Bacteria > Actinomycetota > Thermoleophilia > Solirubrobacterales > Solirubrobacteraceae > JBBSBL01. Next base: position 299,604 of record JAXLTC010000002.1, on the reverse strand, counting down.
CTCATACGCCGCGCCCCGCTGGGCCGGCGCGAGGTGTACGGCTACCTGCGGGCCACGGAGCCCGTGGAGGTGGACGTGACGGTCCTGTCCGTCGCCGACCGGCTCGCCACGCGCGGGCGCAAGTCCGAGCAGGCGATCGAGCGTCACCTGGCGCTGGCGGGCGAGCTGCTGGGCGAGGCGCTCGAGTGGCCCGCGCACTCGGCGCGGGCGCCGCTGGTGCGCGGCGACGAGCTCGCCGAGGCGCTCGGCATCGAGCCCGGTCCGCGCGTCGGCGAGCTCCTCGCCGGGGTCCAGGAGGCGCGCTTCGCCGGGGAGGTGGCCACGCGCGAGCAGGCGATCGACTGGGCGCGGCGCCGCGCCGCCGGGAGCTGAGCCGCTCAGCCGGTGGCGGCCATGCGGCGCACGAGCGCCTCTGCAAGCGCTGCCGCATGGCCGACCGTCTCGTAGTGGACGTTGGGCGGCGTGTCGGTCGGCCAGTGGTAGTTCGCCGGCGCCTTGAACCGGTTCACCGATCCGATCGAGGCGCACGGGAACCCGCGGCGCAGCGCGATCACGCCGTCGGTGGCGTTGCGCAGCCGCAGGCCGCGGCGCAGCGGTACGCCCGCGTCGCGCGCGGCCTCGGCGACCATGTCCCGGACCTCCTCCGGGTAGTCGCGCATCACCAGCATCCCCTCGCCCTCGATCATCACAAGCTGGGGGGAGCCGACCGTGTCCACGCACAGCACGGTGGTCGAGGCGCGCGGCATGGCGTCGAGGTGGCGCCGGGCGAAGGCGTCCATCCCCTCCATGAACGACTCCTCGGACCCCGTGGAGACGAGCAGCACGCGCAGGCCGCTCACCGGCTCCTCGCGCAGCGCCTCGGCGAGGCCGACGAGGACGGCGACGCCGGTGAGGTTGTCGTTGGCGCCCGGAACGACGCCGCGCGCGCCGACATCCGCGAACACCGCGATGCTGCCCAGCCCCAGCAGCGCGCCGGCGCGCAGCAGGCCCGCGCGGCCCAGGGTCGCTCCGGCCGCGACCAGGGCGGGCCCGGCGAGCACGGGCGCCATCAGCGGCGGGGAGGTCTCGGAACGCTCGAGCAGGGCGGGCGCGACGCGCGCGATCATGGGCAGCACGCCGGGGTGGAAGAGGAGGCCCGAGTGGGCCGCGTCGTGGTGGGCGACGATCACCAGGGTCCGCTCGGCGCCACGGTCGCCCGCCTCCGCCACCACGTTCCAGGTCGTGCGCGAGGGCAGTCGCCGCCGCCAGCGGAAGGCGCCGGAGCCGATGTCGTCCCAGACCGCCCATGCCCCCGCGGCGCCGAGCACGGCGCCGAGCAGGCGGCCCGCGCCGCCGCCGCGACGCGCCGCGAAGCCGCCCGCCACCGCCGCTGCCGCAGGTATTCCCAGCGGCCACCAGTAGGTGCCGTGCGCGCGCTCGGCCTCGACGCGCGCCTCGCAGCCGCGCTCGCGCAGGGCGGCCGCGATCCACTCGGCGGCCTCGCGCTCCCCCTCGGAGGCGGAGGGGCGCTCGATCTGGGCGAGGCGCTCGACGACCGAGCGCAGCGTGTCGGGGCGGACGGGCACGCCGGCGCACCGTAGCGGGGCGGCCTGGATGACGGCGCGGAACGCGTCAGCGAGGGAAGGGCGGCCGGCAGCCGGCGACGGTCCGGCCCGCGGCCAAGCACTGATCCTGAGTGTCGGTCGTCCTGCGACCGCAGGCCAGGCTCGGTCGGAGACGAGTCGCTCCGGGGTGCCTCGGTAGGCTTGCCGCCGCGATGCCCGAGCCCGACTGCATCTTCTGCAGGATCCTCGCCGGCGAGTTGCCCGCGACCGTCGTCGCCCAGGACGAGCGCACGTTCTCGTTCATGGACATCAACCCGGCGACGCGCGGGCACATGCTCGTGATCCCGCGCGCCCACTCGCGGGACGTCACCGAGATCGCGCCCGAGGACCTCGCGGCGTGCAACGCCTCCGCGCAGGCGCTGGTGGGCCGGGCGCTCGACCGCCTCGGAGCCGACGGCGTCAACGTGCTCAACGCCTGCCGCCCGGCCGCCGGGCAGACGGTGTTCCACACCCACCTGCACGTGATCCCCCGCTACCGCGACGACGGGATCTCGCTGCCGTGGGTCCCCGCTCCCGGGGACCCCGACGAGATCGCGGCGGCCGCGCGGGAGCTGATCGGATGAGCGGCGATCCCGTCCGCCTCGAGCGCGAGCCGGGCGGGCCGGCGGTCGTCACGTTCGACTCGCCGCCGCTGAACCTGTTCGACGCCGCGCTGGGCGAGGGCCTGAAGGCCGCCGTGGCGGCGCTGGCGGCCGAGCCCCCCCGCGCCGTGCTCTTCCGCGCGGAGGGCCGCGCGTTCACTGGCGGCGTCGACGTGAACGTCTTCGCCGCGCTCGAGGGTCCCGAGCAGGCCTCCGCGCTGTTCACCGACCTGATGGACATGGCCCGGGCGGTGGAGGCGCTGCCCTGCCCGACGCTGCTCGCAGCGCACGCGCTGACGCTCACCTGGGCGTTCGAGCTCGCGCTCGCCTGCGACCTGATCCTCGCCGCCGAGTCGGCCGCGTTCGGCCTGGTGGAGGCGCGGGTCGGGCTGACCCCCGCGATGGGCGGCCCGCAGCGCCTCGCGGAGCGCGCCGGCACCGGCCGCGCGCGGGAGCTGGTGATGACCGGCGACCTCTACTCGGCGGAGACGCTCGAGCGCTGGGGGGTCGTGAACCGCGTGCTCCCGGACGACGGGTTCGACGCCGCGGCGCGGGACTTGGCCGCGGCCCTCGCCGCCGGGCCGACGCGCGCCCACGCGGCCACGAAGGCGATCCTGCGCTCCTACCTGGAGGGCGGCGTGGACCGCGCGAACGCGGAGACCCCCGCGATCGCGGGGGCGCTGTGGGACACCGAGGACCTCCGGGACGCCGTGCGCGCCTTCCTCGACACCGGTCCCGGCAGCGCGACGTTCCAGGGCCGCTGAGCGGCGCTCCGCGACTCAGCTCCCCGTGCGCCGCATCCCGCGTACGGCGAGCGCGCCGAGCACGAGCAGGATCGCGGTGGCGGCCACCAGAGCCGGCCAGGTGATCGCCCAGGTCACCGGGCCGATGAATCCCTGGCGCACGCCGTCGAGCACCTTGGTCACGGGGTTGACGTCCGCGATCGCGCGCATCCACGGCGAGAGCAGGGCCGCCGGCGCGTAGGCGGTCGTGAACAGCACGGCGACGAACGCGCCCACCTGCATCAGCGGTGCCGCCTGCTGGGTGCGGAAGCGCAGCGCGACGATCGTCCCCCAGCACGCGGCGCTCGCCGCGAGCGCCATCACCAGCACCGCGCACAGCGCCAGGTGGGCGAAGCCCGGGAAGTGGGCCCCGAACGCCAGGCCGACGCAGAGCAGGAACGTCGCCGGCACCAGCGAGCGCAGCGCCGCCGAAGCGACGATCCCCGAGAGCAGCAGCGGCCGCGGCGCCGGCGCGAGCAGCAGGCGGTCGAACCAGCCCTGCTCGATGTCGCGCGCGAGGTTCACGCCGGTCGCCGCGCCGGTGAACCCGGCGCCCTGCAGGAAGCCGACGGGCAGGATGAACGAGAGGTAGGTGTCGGTCGATCCGAACCCGCGCAGCTCGGTCACCTTCGAGAACACGGCCGCCAGGCCCAGCATGAAGATCGTCGGCGCCAGCACGCCCGGGATCGCCGCCGCCGGTACGCGGGCGATCTCGTTGACCGCGCGCCGCACCAGCGCCGCGATCACCCGGACGCGGCCCCTCATGCGTCGCGCAGCTTCCCGGTCAGCGTGCGGACGCTGAGCGCGCCGAAGACGAGCGCGATCCCGGCCGCCGCCGCGAGCCCCTCCAGCACCGGGCCGGCCGAGACGGACGAGACGATCGGCTCGCGCAGGCCGTTCGCGATGTAGGAGAGCGGGTTGAAGCGGGCGATCTCGCTCGCCGGCGAGGTCATGAGGTTCCGCGGGAAGAACGCCGAGGACAGGAACAGGATCACGAACACCAGCGGGAAGATCCCCTGCACGATCGACGCGTTGCCCGCGCTGACCGCGAGCGTCACGCCGATCGCAGTGAAGCCCGTGCCGGCGACCGCGCCGATCAGGAACACCAGCAGCACGCCGAGCGCCCCGCCCTCGACGTGCACGCCGAACGCGAGCCCGAGCGCCAGGAACCAGGCGACCTGCAGGCACGCGATGCCGGCGCCGGCGAGCAGGCGGCCGAGCACGATCGCCGAGCGCGGGATCGGCGAGGCCGCGAGGCGGTCGAAGAAGCCCAGCTCCATCTCCAGCGCGGTCGCGATCCCCGCGGCGACGCCGCCGAGCAGCAGCGACTGGGTCATCGCGGCCGGGATCTGGAAGGCGAAGAAGCTCTGCACCGGCGGGAAGCCGGGCAGGCTGGTCGCGTGGCTCAGCCCCCCGGTGTTCACGGCCAGCAGCAGCGTCGGGAAGACGACGAGCGGGGCGAGCAGCTGCGGGCGGCGCAGCGAGTTGCGCAGCGCCCGGCCCGCGAGCGCGAGTACGACGGCGCTCACGCGGGCTCGGGGCTCGGCTCGGCGCTCGCGCCGGCGGCCTGCTCGCCGGCGCCCTCCAGCCGGCGGCCCGTCTTCTCGACGAACACGTCGTCGAGCGTTGGGTGGACGAGCTCGAGCGAGGCGACCTCGAACCCGCCGTCGTCGAGCGCGCGGACCACGGGCGCGACGCCGCTCGCTCCCTCCGCGAGCCTGACCGCGAGGTCGCGATCCTGCCCGCACGGCATCAGCGCTCCGAAGCGGGCCAGCACGGCCTCCGCCGCGCGCGGGTCGGCGCCGTCGGCGAGCGTGACCTCCAGGTGGGGGCTCCCGACCTGGGCCTTGAGCGCCCCGGGCGTCCCCTCCGCGACTATCCGCCCGTCGGAGATGATCCCCACGCGGTCGGCGAGCCGGTCGGCCTCCTCGAGGTACTGGGTGGTCAGGAACACGGTCGTCCCCTCGTCCTTGAGCCGGGCGACCTCCTCCCAGAGCGTGAGGCGGGACACCGGGTCGAGCCCCGTGGTCGGCTCGTCCAGGAACAGGACCGGCGGGTCGTGGACGAGCGCCATCGCGAGGTCCAGCCGCCGCCGCATCCCGCCCGAGTAGGTGCCGATCCGCCGCTCGGCGGCGCTGGCGAGCCCCACGCGCTCGATCAGCGCCATGCCGCGCTCCTCCGCGGCGGCGGTGGCCATCCCGTGCAGCTTGCCCTGGAGCACCATCAGCTCGTGCCCGGTCATCAGCGGGTCCAGCGCGGCCTCCTGCAGCGCGACGCCGATCAGGCGGCGCACCGCGGCCGGCTCGCGGGCCACGTCGTGACCGGCGACGTGCGCCACACCGCCGGTCGGCCGCAGCAGCGTCACGAGCATCCGGACCGTGGTCGTCTTGCCCGCGCCGTTGGGCCCCAGGAAGCCGTAGCACTCGCCTTCGGCGACCTCGAGATCGATGCCGTCGACGGCCTTCAGGCCGCCCTTGAACTCCCGCTCGAGACCCCTCGCGTCGATCGCCGACATAGTGCGCGGCGCAACATAGCGCGCGGCAACCGGGGTCCTCCGGCCGCCATCTCATGTTCAATGGGGGGCATGAAGCGAATTCCCATCGCCATGACAGCCGTCCTCTCGCTCGCCGCGCTGGCCGCCGCGCCGGCCTCCGCGCGCGTGATCGAGCTCGGGCAGGTCGCCAACAGCCCTGCCCCGAGCTGCATCGGCTCCGCGAGAGACACCAACTGCCGCGCCATCACCAAGACGACCGCCTATCCGGTCCGCGCCGGTGCCGCCAAGGCGCCGATGACCGTGACCGCGGACGGTCGCATCGTCGCGTTCACGGTGCGGGTCGGCAAGCCGACGCGCAAGCAGAACAAGTTCTTCAAGGACACCTACGGCGGAACGGCGCGAGTCCGGCTCACCACGCTGAAGTACGGCCCCAAGTTCTCGACGACCGTCACCCACCAGAGCGACGAGGTGCGTCTCGAGCCCTACTTCGGCAAGACCGTGCAGATTCCGCTCGGCAAGACGCTGGCGGTGAAGAAGGGCGAGGGCGTCGCGATCACGACCACGACCTGGGCGCCGATACTGGCGGTCAACCAGAGCGCCGAGTTCTCGTGGCGTGTCAGCCGTAGCCGCGGGCTGTGCGGCAATGAGGGTCTCGGGACGCAGAGCGCGCTGCTGGGCGCCGGCACCAAGGGCACCTTCGGCTGCTTCTACTCGACCGCGCTGCCGACCTACACGGCCACGCTGATCACGCTTCCGAAGCCGCCGCCGGTGACGAAGCCCTGACGCGAGGGGCCCCCCGGGGCGGGCGCGCCGTCGCCTGTCGGCCGAAGCGAGCTAACGCGACTGGGTGAAGCGCTAGCCTCGGGCGACGTGGGCGCCCCGACCTCACCCCGGCCCGGCACGGTGCGCACCGGCGGCCGAACCGCGCGCGTGCGCGCGGCGGTGTTGGCCGCGGCGCTCGAGGAGTTGGCCGAGTACGGATACGGCGGCATGAGCGCGGCGCGCATCGCGCAGCGCGCCGGCGTCCACCGCACGACGGTCCACCGCCGCTGGTCCGCGCTGGACGAGCTGGTCACCGAGGCGCTGATCGACGACGCGGCCGCCGCGGTCCCGACGCCCGACAGCGGCGACGTACGCCAGGACCTGGCGCTGCTCCTGCGCTCGATCGCGGCGCTGATCAGCGCCCCCGATACACGCGGGCTGATCCGGTCACTCGTCGCCGACGCGGCCCGCTCGCCGGCGATCGGCGCCGTCGTCGCACGGGTGTGGCGGGCGCGCTTCGCGGCAGGCGAGAAGGTCGTCGCGCGCGGCGTCTCCCGCGGTGAGGTGCGCGACGACGTCCCGCCAGCGACCATCCTCACCGCGTTCACGGGCCCGCTGTACCTGCGTCTGCTCCTCACCGACGAGCCGCTCGACGAGGCGTTCCTCGACGAGGTGCTCGAGATCGGGCTGCAGGGCGCCCTGGCGCGCCCCGGCGACGCTCGCCGGTAGCCGGCTGCCGCTCGGAGGGGCGCGCCCCGGGGCACCTCCCTCTCACAATCGCAACTTGAGGTTGCGTTTGAGTGCCGCTTCCCCTACGCTGTCGCAACGTACTGTTGTATTAGCGGCCAACGGAGGTAGGAGCGATGAGCACGCCCAGCATCATCAGAGGAGGGTCGGGGGAGGTCACGATCACGGCCGTCCAGACCGGCACCGCCACCTGCCACGTGCGGCAGGAGGAGGGGCGCGACGGCGCGTCGCCGATGCGCCGCAAGATCGACATCTTCCGCGACACGGAGTGGACGGCCCCGAAGCCGATCTTCGCCTTCGTGGTGGAGCACCCCGAGGGCGTGTTCGTCGTGGACACCGGCGACAACGCGCGCAACTCGCTCGAGTCCGGCTACCTCCCGCGGTGGAATCCGTTCTTCCAGAAGATGGTGTCGATCAAGGTCGCGCCGGAGGAGGAGATCGGGCCCCGGCTTCGGCAACTCGGCGTCGACGCCGCGCAGGACGTCGCCGCGGTGCTCATGACGCACATGCACCACGACCACACCGGCGGCCTCGGCCACTTCCCCCACACGCCGGTCCGCGTGAGCGAGGAGAACCTCCGCGTCTCACGCCGCCGCAAGACGATGGTCGGGGCGCTCACGTCGAGCTGGCCCCGCTGGCTCGATCCGCAGCCGCTGCAGTTCTCCGGCGGGTCGGTCGGCGAGTTCGCCCGCTCGGCCCCGGTGACGAGCGATGGCTCGATCCTGGCCGTCGAGATCCCGGGGCACATGGCAGGCCAGGTCGCGTACCTGGTCCGGGCGGGTGATGTGACCTACGCCCTCGTGGGGGACCTCACCTACTCCGAGGAGCTGCTCCGCAACGACGTCGTGGACGGGGTCACGACCGACCCGGCGCTCTCGCTCCTGAGCCAGCGCAAGGTCAAGGCCCTCGCGGCGAGCGAGCCGATCGTGCTGCTTCCCGCCCACGACCCCGGCGTGGTGGAGCGGCTCCCGGCCGGCCGGGTCATGTCGGCGTCCGAGCCCTCGATCGCGGTCGCGGCGTGACTGCCCCAGCCGAGCGAGGAGCGACCATGCCGGCGAACAACAAGGGCGGCTGCTTCGTCTACGTGGCCGCGTACTCCTCCGCGGGGCGGGCCCGGATGGACTTCGGGGTGCTGAAGCGCCGCCGCGACGAAGGCGACATCGAGCACTTCGACGTGGCGCTCGTCCACAAGGACGACGAGGGCGAGGTGCACGTGCGCAAGCGCGAGCGCCGCACCCGGGAGGGCACCGTGAGCGGCGTGGGGGTGGGCGCGCTGCTCGGCGTGCTGATCCCGTTCGCGGCGATCCCGGTGACCGTGTCGCTCAACGCCGCGAAGGGCGGCCTCATGGCCTACTTCCGCAAGGGCATGTCACGGGAGGATCTGCAGGTCCTCGGCGAGGCGCTCGGGTCCGGCGAGGCTGCGCTCGTGGTCCTCAGCGCCCACGACCTCGCGGACGTGCTCGCCGCGGAGTTGCAGGGCGCCGACCGCGGCGTGCAGCGGCGGGTCGAGGGCGAGTCGGAGGAGTTGCGCGCGGCGCTCGGGGCGGTGGTCTGAGCACCGCGTACGCCGGGGCCGGGGTCGCCCGAGAGCGGCGCCGGCCCCTTCCGGCTAACCGCTCGGGGCCGCGCCGCCGCCGCCGGACCCGCCGCCGCCACCACCGGCTCCGCCGCCACCGGCCCCGCCGCCGCCGGACCCGCCGCCGCCCGTGTCCGGCGTAGCGCCGCCGCCGCCCGTGTCGGGAGAGGCGCCGCCGCCGCCCGTGTCGGGTGCGGCGCCGCCACCGGAGTTGTCGGTGCTGCCTCCGGAGCCCGAGTCCGTCGACGGGGTCGTGGTAGTCGTCGTGTTGCTCGGCGTCGTGGACGCCGGAGCGCTGTTGTCGGTGGGGACGGTCAGGTCGGGCGTCGAGACCGTGCCAGAGGACGAGCCTCCGCCGCAGGAGCCGAGGATCATCGCGAGCACGAGCACGCCGAGGACGGCGGCCAGCACGATCGCGGTTGTGCGGCGGGTGGCGGGCGACACGGGGAGGGGCTCAGGCGCCGAGCGGCGCCATGCGACGGCCGCAGTGCGGGCAATCGTTCAGGTCGCGCTGGGCGAGCTGGCCGCAGTGGTCGCAGAACCGCAGGTTCTCGACCGCCCAGGGCAGCTTCGACTCCGATGGCGCCAGCGGCACGAGCTCGCCCACGACCTCCATCTCGTGGCCCGACTCGCGGTCTACGTAGACGCGGCCCGGCTCGGCCTCGGTGACGATCTCGCGGCCGCTCGAGGGATCGCGAAGGCGGTATCGCTGGGGCGCCGGCACGGCGGCGGATCCTACCAGCGGCAGGGGCGCCGCCGGCGCCGCTAGCGTGGCCGCGCGTGCGCGTCCTGATCTTCCACGGGTACCTGCTGCGCGGCACGGGGTCCAACGTCTACAACGCGAACCTCGCCCGAGCGCTCGTCCGGCTGGGCCACGAGGTGCACCTGCTCTGCCAGGACCGAGCCGCCGCCGAGCTGGACTTCGTCGACGCCGTCGCCGACTGGGACTCCGGCTCGCTCGAGGTCCGCGCCCTGCGCGACCCCGTCCGGCTCACCGCCTACCGCCCGGCGCTGGGCGGGCTGCTGCCGGTCTATGTGGCGGACCGCTACGAGGGCATAGAGGCCCGCCCCTTCGGGGAGCTCGACGACGAGGAGCTGGCCCGCTACCTGGACGCCAACGTCGCCGCGGTCGCCGAGGTCGCGGCGGCCGTGCGGCCCGATGCCGCCCTGGCCAACCACATGGTCATGGGGCCGGCGATCCTCGCCCGCGCTCTCGGCGCGGACGTTCCCTACGCGGTCAAGATCCACGGGAGCGCGATGGAGTACACCGTCGCGCCCGAGCCGGAGCGCTTCCTCCCGTACGCGCTCGAGGGGCTGCGCCCGGCGCGCGGAGTGCTCGTCGGCTCGCGCCACATCGCCGAGCGGCTGTGGGAGACGACCGGGGACCCCGAGCTGCCCGCGCGCACGCGGCTCGGTCCGCCGGGCGTGGACGTCGAGCTCTTCGCTCCGCGCGAGCCGGCCGCCGCACGTGCGGGGATCGCGGCGCTCGGCGGCAGGCTCGCCGAGCGGGCGGAGCGCCATCCGGCCGGCTCGGCGTTCGCGCGCGACACCGGCGAGATCGCGCGCGCGCTGCGCGGGCTCGCCGCGGGGGAGGGCCCGCTGGTCGCCTACGTCGGGAAGCTGATCCTCTCGAAGGGCGTGGATCTTCTCGCGGCGGCGTGGCCGCTCGTGCTCGCGGAGGTGCCGGACGCGCGTCTCGCGGTCGTCGGCTTCGGCGCCTACAGGGACGGGTTCGAGCGCCTGCTCGCGGCGCTGGCGGCCGGCGACCTCGAGGGGGCGGCCGGTCTCGCGGCGGCCGGGCGGGCCGAGGAGGGGGGAGCGCGGGCGCCGCTGCGGCACCTGCTCGCGTTCCTCGGCGGGCTCGAGGGCGAGCGCCGGGCGGCCTACCGGGCGGCGGCCACGGGGATCCGGGACAGCGTGACGGTCGTCGGGCGCCTAGAGCACGACGAGCTCGCCGAGGTGCTGCCGGCGGCGGTGGCCCAGGTCGTGCCGAGCACCTTCCCGGAGGCGTTCGGCATGGTCGCCGCCGAGGCGGCCGCGTGCGGGGTGCTGCCGGTCGTCGCCGCGCACTCCGGGCTGGCCGAGGTCGCGGCCGTGCTCGAGCGCGGAGTGCCGGCCGGGGCGCGGGAGCTGCTGACGTTCCCGCGGGGGGACGATGCGGTCGAGGCGATCGCGCGGCGGCTCGTGGCGTGGCTCGCGGCCCCGGAGCCGCTGCGGGCGCGGACCCGCGAGGCGCTCGTCCGAACGGCGCGCGAGCGCTTCTCATGGGAGGGGGTCGCCCGCGGTGTGCTGGCCGCGGCCACAGGGGACCTGGAGGCGCTGCCGGAGCCCGCCCCCGACGGTCCGCGCGCCGGTCGCCGTACGGCCCCGTCAGGTGGGCGCGGCGGCCGCTCGATCATCTAGAGTGCCGCGCGACGATGGCCGCGAGGAGGAGGAGCAGAGCAGCCGCCGGCGCCGCGCTCGCGGCGCTGCTCGCGCTCGCTGCTGCCGGCGCCGGCTGCGGCGACGTCAAGGACTCGACGCCGAACATGCTCAACGGCAAGGCGCTGTTCGTCGCCAAGTGCGGCTCCTGCCACGTGCTCGATCGCGCCGCCACGAAGGGCACGACCGGCCCCGACCTGGATGCGGCCTTCCGCCAATCGCTCGCGGACGGGCTGAAGCGCTCGACGGTCGAGGGCGTGACCCACAAGCAGATCCTGCACCCCGACATCACCGGCGTCATGCCGGCCGGCCTGGTCAAGGGCCAGGACGCGAAGGACGTCGCCGCCTACGTCGCGTACGCGGTCGCGCGGCCGGGCAAGGACAGCGGCACGCTCGCGAACGCGGTCGCGGGCGTGCAGAAGCAGACCGCGGTCGAGCGCAACGGCCGCCTCGAGATCGACGCCGATCCGAACGGCCAGCTCGCGTACCTGGTCTCCTCCGCCAAGGCGACCGCGGGCCCGCTGCTGCTGAGCTCCAAGAACGCATCGGCGACCCCCCACGACATCGCGATCCAGGGCCCCGGCGTGGACGACAAGGGCGAGATCGTCAGCAACGGCGGCATCAGCAAGGTCAGCGTGAAGCTGGGACGCGGCACCTACGACTTCTTCTGCACCGTGCCCGGTCACCGCCAGGCCGGGATGCAGGGCCAGATCACGGTCAGGTAGCCGGCGGCACGGGCCCCGACCCGCCGCCCGGGCGAGCGGGCGCCCGGGCGAGCGGGGCGCGCGGGCGACGAACCGCGGCAGCGAAGAAGGCCGCTCGCGCGCCGCCCGAGGGCACCGGTCCTCCGCGAGAGTGCATTTGCCTGCGCATTGCCGGGGCGATTGCAGACTCGCGGACCGGGCGGGTCCGGTCCCCTTCCTGGCGCCGTGTTGCCGCGCCCGCCGCCCTACGCCGGCCCGGGCCCCGGCGACATCGCCGCCGGCGGCGCCGGGCGCTGCTGCTCGGACTCCTGGCGGTCTGCCTCCTCGGCGGCCTTCCAGAACACGTACGCGAGCGTGCCCATGATCATGAGCACGTCGACCACCATCATCAGCCCCGCGCCGATCTGCTGGTCGGCGAGCGGCGAGAGGCCGTACTCGCGCGGGCGGTTCCCGTAGAAGTCGGCGTAGATCGGCGCGCGGGTCATCACGATCAGCATGCCCATCATCAGGCTCGCCATCCGCGCGGCGAAGACGTAGCCGACCTTCCAGAGATCGGCCGGGAAGCGCATGCGCTGCGGCTCCAGGACGACCCACCAGATCAGCAGGTTGACCGCCAGGAAGCACTGGTGCTGGAGCACGTGGACGAGCGGGTCGGAGGCCGCGGCCTCGAAGGCCGGCGCGAGGTGCCAGCCGTAGAGCACGGCGACGTAGAGCGCCAGCGCCGGTATCGGACGGCGGATCCAGCGGAACGCGCGGCGCAGCCCGTGGCGGCGCGCGAGGGCCACCAGGACCGGCCGCGGCAGGTAGAAGAGAAGCACCGGAGAGCGCAGGCCGGCGACCAGGAAGGGCGCCGCGAGGTCGCCGATCAGCAGGTGCTCGGCCATGTGCAGCGACAGCAGGTCCTCGGCGTACGCGCCGATCGGCGACACCAGGCCGGCGACCAGCAGTGTCCAGCCGACCCACCAGCACGCCTGCCGCCCGGCCGGCACCCGGTGGCCGCGCGCGGCGAGGGTCCGGATCGCCCGCACGTAGAGGCCCGCGCCCAGCGCGAGCAGGACGAGAACGACGGGATCGAGCTCGAGGCGCATCCGGCTCGAATGGTGACGGTTCGGCGAGGCCGGCGGCGCGCAATCCGCTCAGAGGGCGCGCGCGACGAGCACCACCACGATCACCGCGGCGGCCACGGCCACCACCCAGATCAGGAAGCGGAACGCCTCGGCCTCGGAGCGCAGCGGATTCAGCACGGCGAGCCGGCCGGCCCCGCCTCGCCGGTGGCGCCCACTAAAGGATGTAGACCGTCGTGAAGACGATCACCCACATCACGTCGACGAAGTGCCAGTAGATCCCCGGAACCTCGACCCCGAGGTGCTTCTCGGGCGAGTAGTGCCCGCGGAACGCCCGCACGGTCGTGAACAGCAGCAGCGTCAGCCCGATGAAGACGTGCGCGCCGTGCAGGCCGGTGAGGCCGTAGAAGACCGAGGCCTGGGCGCTCGTGTACGGCGCCGCGCCGAGATGGACGTACTCGTTGATCTGAACCGTGAGGAAGGTCGCGCCGAGCAGGAGCGTCGTGAGGATGCCCGCCTTCAGCGCGAAGCGGTTGCCCTTCTTGGCGCCCGTGAGCGCCCAGTGCATCGTCAGCGAGGACGACAGCAGCACCAGCGTGTTGAAGAGCGCGATGACCTTCGGCAACTCCATCCCGGGCGCCGGCCACGGGTTGTCGTTGACGACCCGGATGAAGAAGTAGGCCGTGAAGAAGGCCCCGAAGATCATCACCTCGCTGATGATGAAGAGCAGCATCCCGAGCACCTGCGGGTCCACCCGCGAGGAGCGGTTGGCCGGCGGCGGCCCGTGGTGCTCGTGGACGTCGTGGGCGATCGAGGCGGCTTCCATCGGTCTCCTGGGTCAGCGGCTCACGGTTCAGGCGCTCGGCTGCGCCGACTCCTCGGGGCGCGTGTCGACGACCACGTGCTCGACCGGCTTCGAGGTGGCTCCCCGCACGCGGTCGATCAACTCGCCGCGCAGCCAGCCCGACCGCTCGGCGGGAAGGGTCGAGATCACGATCTCGTCCACCTGGTAGAACTGGAGCGCGTTCATCACCGCGGTGAACGGGTCGGGGTCGCCGATGCCGCCGGTGGCCGACAGGCTCTCCGAGCGCAGCCGCTCGAGCATCGTGCTCAGCCGGCCGCGGGCCTCGTCGGCGTGGTGGCCCTCGCCGCCGGTGAGCGGCACCACCACGACGAACTGGTGGGGCTTCTCCGCGGCCTTGCCCTTGAGCAGGCCGAACAGCGGTTCGCCGGTCACCGTCTGGTTGGCGACCACCAGCGTGCGGGTGGTTCCCTCGCGGTCCTCGTCGAGGTCGACCACGACGTGCTCGACCGGTAGCCCGGTCTCGTGCTCGACGCGCTCGACCAGGTCGCGCCGCATCCACCCGGAGCGCGTCTCCGGGTGCGTCGAGATGATCACCTCGTCGATGCCGAACTCCCCGATCGCGTCGGTCACGGCGTGGAACGGGTCCGGGTCCATCACCTCGCCGCGCGCCTCCACGCCCGCCTCGCGCAAGGTGTCGACGAGATGGTCGACCCGGTGCTGCGCGGCGTCGCGCACGGCGTCGCTGTAGATCACGTACCCGGAGCGCGGCTTGCTCTGCGGCGCGATCACGAAGAACTCCGCGTCGCCCGCCGTGGCGCGCTTGCACACGGCGTCCACGAGCCGGCGACCGCCGAGCGTCTCGTTGGCGACGACCAGCACCTTCGCCATGTCAATCCCCTCCCCGGGCGGCTCGAGCCCCCATCGTCACTCCTGCGCCGGGCGTGCGGCGGCGCCCGCGCCCGCGGGGGTGGGCTTCGCCTCCGCCGGCGGTTGGAAGATGCCGTGGACCGCTCCCGGCACCCCGTACTCGTACGGGCCGCCGACCACGGTCGGCGCCGCGTCGAAGTTGAAGATGGGCGGTGGCGAGGAGACCTGCCACTCGAGCGTCAGCGCGCGGTATGGGTTGGCGGTCGCGCGTGGCCCGAGCCGCCAGCTGGAGACCATGTTGTAGAGAAAGACCAGCGTCGAGAGGCCGAGGAAGAACGACGCGATCGAGATCGCCAGGTTCCACCCCGCGAACTCCTGCGCGTAGTCGGAGACGCGGCGCGGCATCCCCTCGATGCCGATCACGTGCATCGGGGCGAACGTGAGGTTGAAGAAGATGAACGTGGCCCAGAAGTGGTACTTGCCCAGGCGCTCGTCGTACATCCGCCCGGTCATCTTCGGGAACCAGTAGTAGATGCCCGCGAAGATCGTGAACAGCGATCCGCCGAACAGCACGTAGTGGATGTGGGCGACGATGAAGTAGGTGTCCGAGACGTGGATGTCGAGCGGCACCATCGCCAGCATCACGCCCGAGATCCCGCCCAGCGTGAACATCGTCAGGAAGCCGAGCGCGAACAGCATCGGCGTGTCGAGGTGCAGCACCCCGCGCCACAGCGTCGCCAGCCACGAGAAGATCTTGATCCCGGTCGGCACGGCGATGATCGCGGTCGTGATCATCATCGGGATGCGGACCCAGGACTGCATGCCCGAGACGAACATGTGGTGCGCCCACACCGTGAATCCGAGCAGCACGATCGCAAGCAGGGAGAACGCCATCATGCGGTAGCCGAAGATCGGCTTGCGCGCCTTCACCGAGATGATCTCGCTGATGATCCCGAACCCCGGCAGCATCATGATGTAGACCGCGGGGTGGGAGTAGAACCAGAAGACGTGCTGGTACATCAGCACGCTCCCGTCTATCCCGTTCCCGATCGTCGCGTTGAAGAAGTTGAAGCCGAGCGCTCGATCCAGGAGCACGAGGAACTGGGAGGCCGCGATGAACGGGGTGGCGATCACGACCAGCAGCGAGGTCGAGAAGTTCGCCCACACCAGCAGCGGCATGCGCCAGAAGCTCATGCCCGGCGCGCGCATGGTGATGATCGTCACCAGGAAGTTCAGGGCGGTGGCGATCGACGAGGCGCCCGCGAACTGCACGGCGACCGTGAAGAACACCTGGCCGAGCGGCAGCGTGGTGGAGAGCGGCGCGTACGCGGTCCAGCCGCTCGCGAAGGCGCCTCCCGGCACCAGGAAGCTCGCGAGCATCATCACGCCCGCGATCGGCAGCAGCCAGAACGAGAGCGCGTTGAGGCGCGGGAACGCCATGTCCGGCGCGCCGATCATCAACGGCAGCACGTAGTTCGCGATGCCCGCGAACACGGGGATGATGAACAGGAAGATCAGCAGCGACGCGTGGACCGAGAAGAAGGCGTTGTAGTCCGACCCGTCGAGGAACTGGCTGCCCGGCGCGGCGAGCTCGGCGCGGACGACCATCGCCATCAGCCCGCCGATGAACAGGAAGATGAACGAGTTGCAGATGTACTGGATGCCGATCACCTTGTGATCGGTGTTGACGCGGAAGTAGTCGCGCCACGAGCGCGCGCCGTGCGAGGAGTGGTCCTCCGGGCGGGTGGGGCGGCCGGAGGCCCAGTAGAACCAGTAGTCGAATGCGCCGAGCCCGATCAGGAAGAACAGCGGCACGCCGATCAGCGAGACCGTCGTGATCGCGTCGCCGTCCACCAGCGGCTGGTAGTCGTAGAGCTCGCGCAGCAGCGTCGTCAGGCCGAAGCAGAAGGCGATCCCCGCCACAGTGAAGAGCGCGGCTCGGTACCAGCCGGGTGCGCGGAGCTTGGCGGTCATCTGCGGTCGTCCATGGTGTCAGGCTCCTTCGGGGTCATGAGCTGCCGCCGGGCACTCGCGCGTTGGTCGCTGCTCCGCCCTGGGCCGCGCCGCGGCCCATGCGCGCGAGCCAGGCGGCGAACACGCCCGGCGGCACGACGTGGACGGTCGAGCGCATCGTCGCGTGGCCGGTGCCGCACAGCTCCGTGCACACGATCGGGTAGGTGCCGAGCCGGTCCGGCGTGATGCGCTGCGTGGTCGTGATCCCGGGCACCGCGTCCTGCTTCATGCGGAACTCCGGCACCCAGAACGAGTGGATCACGTCGACGGCATGGATCGAGAAGCGCACGGGCCGGCCCTTGCAGGGCGCGCCGCTGCCCGTTCCGGAGCCTGTCGGCTCGCACGGCAGGTAGAGCTCGTCGACGGAGAACGCCCGCCCGCCGGGCGCCGCGTAGCGGTAGCTCCACGCGAACTGCTGGCCGTAGACGCCGATCTGGAGCGTGTTGGGCTTGGCCTTCTCGATGTCGTACAGGACGGCCCAGGCGTAGGAGCACAGCCCGACCAGCAGCAGCGCCGGGATCGCGGTCCAGACGACCTCGAGGCGCGTGTTGCCGTGGATCGGCGGACCGTCCTCGTTCTCCTGGCCGGGCCGCATCCGGAACTTCCAGACCGAGAACAGCACGACCACGACGACCAGCACGAAGACCGGCACCGACACGATCAGGAGCACGTCGTAGAGCGTGTCGATCGGGCCCGCCTGAGTGGCCGCGGCGACCGGGAACCAATCGATCGCCAGCCCGAGCGCGATGCCGATCGCCGCTGCGACCCCCCCGATCCCGAGCATCTGCCACAGCAACCGCCTGCTCGGCGCGTTGGACCCCTCAGTCCTCATCTCGCGCGGCATCCTACTCGCGCGGCGCGACGAACGGCAGGGCAGCGCGTCAGACGTCGCGGACGGCCCGGGCGCCCCGTCACGGCATGGCGCGGAGGCGTCCGGAGGTGGGCCCGGGGGCTCGAGTCCGCGCGGGGCGCGGGCGGGCGGGAGCGCTCGCTGCCCGGTCCCGGACGACCGGCCAAAGCCCGCCGCCCACGCCGCGGGCCCGGCGCTATGCTTGCGTCAATCGTTGCAATCGACGCCGGGAGGGCCGGGATGCAGGTGCGCGAGGGGATGACGACGGTGACGCTGACCGTCGGGCCGGGCCACACGTTGCGCGAGGCGGCCCAGGGCATGAGCGCCCGCGGGGTCGGCGCGGCCGTCGTGCTCGACCCGGAGGCCCCCGGCCCGGGGATCGTCACCGAGCGCGACATCCTCAACGCAGTCGGCAACGGCCTCGACATCGACGAGGCCAAGGTCGCCGACCACCTCACGAGCGGAATCGTCTACGCCTCGCCCGACTGGTCGCTGGAACGGGCTGCAGGCGTCATGGTCGAGCGCGGCTTCCGGCACCTCGTGGTGGTCGAGGGCGGCGAGATCGCCGGCGTGCTCTCGGTGCGCGACATCGTGCGCATGTGGACCAAGGAGGGCGCGCACTGCGAGGTGCCGGCGGGGGCGTCGGCGGCGTAGGGCCGGCGCCGCCGGCGGTCGCGGGGCTCCGGGGTCGTTCCGAACGGCGGCAAGAGGGGGCTCGGCGCTTCGCCGCGCCGGCGCCCCCGGACCGCCGGCATCGAAGGCCCCCGGCCTCGGCGCGTCCCGTGCTGCGGGCATCGAAATGGGGCGCCCCTCGTGTGCCCGAGGGACCCGGGTGCGATCAGGCTCGCCGGGCGAGTTCAACTGCAACCGCGTCCAAACCCGGGTCGCCAACGCACACGCCGGACACCCGCTTCGCAACACAACCGCGCATCGGCCGGCCCCCCTTTCGTTGCCCGCCGTTCCGCGCGGCTCAGCGCGACGCGCCGGCCGCGCCCTCATTCCATACAGGCGGTCCGAGCGCGACCCGCCCCGACGGCGTCCCCCCAGGGGCCGCCGCTACCGCTTCGTGTGATCCGGCGGCAGTGCCGCGATGTCGCGGCGCGTGTCGCGGATCCAGCGGATCGTCGTGCCGAGGAACAGCAGCACGCCGACGATCACGAGGACGATGCTGATCGTGGTCCCGATGACGGCGAGCGTGATGCCCGCCGCGCAGAGGATCGGGATCAGCGTCGGGCCGGGGAGGTGGATCTCCTCGCCGGCGGGCGGCGCCTCCTGCTCGGGTTGCTCGTCGGCGACGCTCATCACGCGTTGTAGATCGCCGCGGCGACGAACGCGGCCGCGAACATGAAGACGCACACGGCGGTCACGATCAGCGCCGAGCGGATGTTCTTGCGGGCGAGCTTGCGGTCCATGGAGCGCGGGGGATCCTAGAGCTTCGTGTCGGCGACCATCGCCGCGAACAGCAGCGCGAGGTAGCCGAGCGAGTAGAGGTACAGGCGCAGGGCCGAGCGGCGGTCGGCGCGGCGCCACAGCACGACCGCCCCGGCGATGAAGGCACCGCCGAGCAGCATCGAGGCGACCAGGTACGGGACTCCGAACGCTCCGGCGCAGAACGGCAGTTGCGTCACCGCGTAGAGCAGCAGCGTGTAGAGCAGGATCTGGCGCCGCGTCTCCGCCTCCCCGCGCACGACCGGCAGCATCGGCACGCCGACGCGCGCGTAGGAGTCCTTCATGAGCAGCGAGAGCGCCCAGAAGTGGGGCGGGGTCCAGAAGAACACGATCGCGAACAGGAACAGCGCGGTGCCGTTCAGCGAGCCCGTCACGGCGGCCCAGCCGACCAGCGGCGGCACCGCGCCCGCCGCGCCCCCGATCACGATGTTCTGCGGCGTCGAGCGCTTCAGCCACATCGTGTAGACGAGCGTGTAGCCGAGGAAGCCGGACAGGGCGAGGCACGCCGCGAGCAGGTTGACGGTCGAGGCGAGCAGCAGGAAGGACGCCGCCGAGAGCGCGATCCCGAACGCGAGCGCGTTGCGCGGCGCGATCCGGCCGGAGGCGACCGGCCGGTCCGCGGTGCGCTCCATCCGCGCGTCGATGTCGCGGTCGTACCAGTGGTTCACGGCGCCGGCGCCGCCCGCCGAGAGGTAGCCGCCGAGGCACGTCAGCAGGATCGTCGAGAGCGCCGGATCGCCCGCGATCTCCATCGAGGCCACGGTCGTCAGCAGCAGCAGCGACTGGACCTTGGGCTTGGTCAGCGCGACGTAGTCGGCGGCGACGCGGCGCGCGCCGAGCGCCGCCGAGCGGGGCGCGGTCGTGCTCAGGGGCGAGGCCTCCACGCCGGATCAGACCTTCGTCAGCCGCTCGCCCGTCTCGGCGGGCTGGCCGGTCTGGCGCGCGACCTGGCGGCGGATGTCGCGCATCGGCTCGAGCGAGCGCACGCGCGGGATCACGTCGAAGTTGTTGACCGGGGGCGGCGAGGCCATGTACCACTCGAGCGTGTTGCCCTTCCACGGGTCCGGCCCCGCCTGCGCGCCGGTCTTCAGCGAGCGCACGAAGTTGTAGAGCGAGACGCCCACGCCGAGCGCGAGCACGAACGCGCCGATCGTGGAGATCAGGTTCTCGGTGTCCCAGCCCGCGCCGACCGGGTACTCGTAGATGCGCCGCGGCATCCCCTCCAGGCCGAGCGAGTGCTGCACCAGGAACGTCATGTTGAAGCCGATGAACATCAGCCAGAACGAGATCTTGCCCATCCGCTCCCCGGCCATCCTGCCGCTCATCTTCGGGAACCAGTAGTACAGGCCCGCGAAGATCGCGAAGACCGCGCCGCCCATCAGCACGTAGTGGAAGTGGGCGACGACGAAGTAGGTGTCGGTGAGCTGCCAATCGACCGGGAAGATCGCGAGGAAGATGCCGGTGATGCCGCCGACGACGAAGATCGAGAGGAAGCCGGCCGCGAAGTAGAGCGGCGTGGCGGCGATGATCGTCCCGCGCCACAGCGTCGCGAGCCAGTTGAAGATCTTGATCCCGGTGGGCACCGCGATCAGGAACGACGACAGCATGAAGAACGCGAGCACCACCGTCGGGCTGGGCGTCGCGAACATGTGGTGCGCCCAGACGAGCGTGGAGAGGAACGCGATCACCGCCGTGGAGGCCGCGACCGCCTTGTAGCCGAAGATCGGCTTGCGCGCGAACACGGGCAGGACCTCGGAGATGATCCCGAAGGCCGGCAGCACCATGATGTAGACCTCGGGGTGCCCGAAGAACCAGAACAGGTGCTGCCACAGCAGCGGCGACCCGCCCTCGCTCGGGTCGAAGAACGAGGTTCCGAAGTGGCGGTCGGTGAGCAGCATCGTCACCGCCCCGGCGACCACGGGCAGGCAGAGGATCAGCAGGATCGCGTAGACCAGGATCGACCACACGAACAGGGGCAGCCGCGACCAGCTCATGCCCGGCGCGCGCATGTTCACGATCGTCGCGTAGAAGTTCACCGAGCCGACCAGCGAGCTGATGCCGGTGATGTGGATCAGGAAGATCCAGGCGTCCTGGCCCCCGCCCGGGCTGTAGGTCGCGTCCGAGAGCGGCGTGTAGGAGAACCAGCCGGCTTCGGGCGGCTGGAAGAACAGCGACGCGTAGAAGACGATCCCGCCGAACAGCAGCAGCCAGTAGCTGAGCGCGTTCAGGCGCGGGAACGCCATGTCGCGCGCGCCGATCATCAGCGGCAGGAAGTAGTTGCCGAGGCCGGCCGCGATCGGGACGACGAACAGGAAGATCATCGTCGTCCCGTGCATCGTGAACAGCTGGTTGAAGTGCTCGGGTGTGATCAGCGAGTTGCTCGGGACCCCGAGCTGGAGGCGGATCAGCAGCGCCTCGATGCCGCCGAGCACGAAGAAGACGAGCGTCGTGACGATGTAGAGGATCCCGATCTTCTTGTGATCGGTGGTCGTGATCCAGTCGACCCAGCGCTTGGTGGTCCGCGGCGCGCGGACCTCGTGCGCGATCACCTCGGGGACCGGCCTGGCGGTCGTTCGCTCCAGAGTTGCGGACATTTCCCTCTCTGCTCGCTTCGGCTAGGAGATCTGGCCCTGCGCCTGCAGCTGGCGGCGCAGGCGCTCGGCGTTCAGGTTGGCGCGCCGGATCCGCTGCTTCTGCCCCGCGAGCCAGGCGCGGAAGACCGTGGGCGAGACGATGCGAACGCGGGCCAGCATGTTCGCGTGATGACGGCCGCAGAGCTCGGCGCACTGGCCGGTGTACGTGTCGCCGCGTACCGGGTCGGCGGGCATCGGCGCCTTGAACCACGTGTAGTTCGTGTAGCCGGGGACGGCGTCGAACTTCCCGCCCATCTCCGGGATCCACCACGAGTGGATGACGTCGGTCGCCTGGATCTTCAGCACCACGACCGTGTCGGCGGGCGCAACCATCGTCTCGTAGGAGTAGGGGCTGGCGAAGTCCGGGCCGTAGGTGTAACGCCACACGAACTGGCGGCCGGTGACCGTGATCGTGAGCTTGCGGCCGTTGGGCGGGTTGGGGGCGGTGGTGGAGGCGGAGAGGATCGCGCGCCGCGGCGTCGAGTCCGCGCTCGCGACGGCGAGCCCGTTCGGACCGCCGTTGGGCGGGTCGAGGATGGACGGCAGCTTGATGAACGTGATCGTGGCGAGCACGACCAGCAGCAGCGCGGCCCCGATGGTCCAGCCCAGCTCGAGGCGCGTGTTCCCGTGGATCTGGGCGGCCTTGCGCCCCTTGCGCCAGCGGAACTTGATGAGCGAGTACAGCAGCGCGCCCTCGACGATCAGGAAGATCACGACCGCGATCGCGAGCACGATCGCGTAGAGGGTCGAGATCTCGTCCGCGTTCGGCGAGCCGCCGCTCTCGGGGGTGATCCGTAGCGCCGCCGCCTGTGCGGGCAGCGCCAGCGCGACCACGAGGGCGAGGGCGAGCGCGCGGGCGATGCGCCGGCGCCGCGTCGCTGGGTTGCGGACGGGCCTCACAGCGCGCGGCATTCTATAGATGCCGTCACGCGCCGGTGAATCGCGCGGCCCGCTTCTCGAGGAAGGCCAGCGCGCCCTCGGCGAAGTCCGCGGTGGCGGCCTGCTCCTGCTGGATCCGCGCCTCTAGCTCGAGCTGCTCGTCCATGCCCGCGAAGACCCGCGCGTTGAGCTGGCGCTTGGTGCCGGCGTAGGAGCGGGTGGGCCCGGCGGCGAGCCGCTTCGTGAGCTCGGCGACGCCCTCCTCGAAGGAGGCGTCCGGCAGCACGCGGTTGGCGAGCCCCCACTGGAGCGCGGTCGCCGCGGGGACGCGCTCGCCCAGCAGCGACATCTCCATCGCGCGCGAGAAGCCGGTGCGCGCCGGGAGCAGCACCGATGAGCCGCCGTCGGGCACCAGCCCGATGTTCACGAACGCGAGCAGGAAGTAGGCGGACTCCGCCGCGACTACGAGGTCGCAGGCGAGCGCGAGCGAGCAGCCGATGCCCACCGCCGGGCCGTTGACCGCGGCGACCACCGGCTTCGGCATTTGCCGGATCCCGGTGATGATCGGGTGGTAGCGCTCCGTGAGCGTCGTGTAGACGTCGGGGTGTCCCTCGGGCGTCGGATCGAACCCGGCCTTGAGATCCGCGCCGGACGAGAAGCCGCGTCCCGCGCCGCGGATCTCGACGGCCCGCACCTCGGGGTCGTCCGCGACGCGCTCGACCGCCGCGAGCAGGTCGAGCCCGAACTGGCGGTTCCAGGCGTTCATCGTCTCCGGGCGGTTCAGCTCGATCCGCGCGGCGCCATCGCCGGCGTGGAGGTTCACGGTCTCCCAGGCCTTGACCAGCTTGTAGTCGCTCATTCCCTGACCCTATGCCAGCGGCCCGCGCGCCGCCGCCACGCCGTCCCGGGGGTCGTCCGACGGCCCTCTAGACTCGGCGTCTTGCGACGCTCGTCGGTCATCCGCGCGACCGCCTGGGCCGTCGTGGCGGCGGGGGTGGCGGCGCCGCTGCTGCGCCGGCGGGTGCGCATCCCCGCCCCGGCGGTGATCGGCACGGCGGCCGCGGCCCCGGTCGCGCTGTGCGTGGTCGTCCCGCGCACGCGCGCGCGAGACGTGGCGGTCGCGATGCTCCAGATGTGGGCCTACGTGGCCGCCTACGAGATGCCGGCCGACGACCGGGAGGCGCTCGAGCGCCGCGTGCACGTGGACTACCCGGTGCGACTCGACCGCGCGCTCGGGCTCGGGGTGCCCCCGACGCTGCGCCTTCAGCGCCTGTTCGCGCATCCCGGAAGGATCCGCCCCTACGAGAAGGTGCTCGCCTGGACGCACTGGGTCTGGTTCGCGGTGCCGCACACGACCCTGCTGTACATCCTCGCCTTCCACCGGGAGCGGTACGCGCGCGCGGCCGTGCACACCTACGCCGTCTTCGACCTCGGCGCGCTCTGCTACTGGGCGCTGCCGACCGCGCCGCCCTGGTACGCGGCGCAGCACGGCCGGATGGAGGACGGCCAGACCCCGCGCGTGCGCCGGATGATGATCGAGTACGGGCGCCAGTTCTGGCGCGACCGCTGGGGCCCGCTCTACGCTCTGCTGGGAGGCAATCCACTGGCCGCGATGCCCTCCCTCCACTTCGCAACCTCGGTGATGGCCGCACACCTGCTGGCCGAGACCGGCCCGGTCGCGGGTGCCGTCGGCTGGGCCTACGCCGGGACGCTCGGCACCGCGCTCGTGTACCTCGGGGAGCACTACGTGGTCGATCTGCTCGCCGGGCTCGCCTTGACCGAGGGCGTGCGCCGCGCCGGTCCGCGGGCCACGCCCGCGCTGCTCGCCCTCTCGCGCGGGGTCCGGGCGCTCGAGCGGCGGGCGAGCGCGTGAAGGCGATGGCCGACGAGACGCTCGAGGCCACGCGCAGCACGGCGCCCGTCGAGGAGGCCAACGCCACGCCGGAGGGTGCGGACGACGACGAGGAGATGCCGCAGGTCGTCTTCACGCGGCGCAGCGTGCTCGTGTTCGCCCTGTTCGTCATCTCCGCGGTCGCTTTCCTGTACTTCGTGCTGCCGCGGATCGGGGGCCTCGACGACACGTGGGCGCGGATCCGCAACGGCAACGCGGTCTGGCTCGTCGCCGCCTGCCTGCTCGAGATCTGCTCCTACCTGGCCTACATGGTCCTGTTCCGCACCGTCTGCGTGCGCGAGGACAGCCCGATCGGGCTGTGGGAGAGCTACCTGATCACGATGGCCGGCGTGGCTGCGACGCGGCTGTTCGCGACCGCCGGCGCGGGCGGCATCGCGGTGACGGCGTGGGCGCTGCGGCGCTCCGGGATGGAGCGCAGGCTCGTGGCCTGCCGGATGGTGGCCTTCATGGTGATCCTCTACGGGGTCTTCATGGCGACGCTCGTGATCGGCGGCCTCGGGCTGAACTCCGGGCTGCTCCCGGGCGGGACGTCGTTCGCGTTCACGACCGTGCCCGCGCTCTTCGGCGGCGCCGTGATCCTCGTGTTCGGCGCGATGTCGATGCTGCCGTCGGACTTCGAGCGCCGCCTGCGGGAATGGTCGCGCGGGCGCGGGCGCTTCGCCCACCTCGCCGGCCGGCTCGCGACGGCCCCGGCGTCGATCGCCAGCGGCGTGCGGACGGCGCTGCGGCTGACGCGCGAGCGCGACCCGGGCCTGCTCGGGGCGATCGGCTGGTGGTACTTCGACATCGCGACGCTGTGGGCGTGCTTCCACGCGTTCGGCCTCGCGCCGCCGTTCGCGGTCGTGGTGATGGCCTACTTCATCGGCCAACTCGGGAACGTGCTGCCGCTGCCCGGCGGCGTCGGCGGCGTCGAGGGCGCGATGGTCGGCGCGTTCGTCGGCTTCGGCGTCGAGGCGGGCCTGGCGCTGGTCGCGGTGCTCACCTACCGCGCGTTCGCGTTCTGGCTGCCGACGATCCCGGGCGCCGTCGCCTACCTGCAGCTGCGCAAGACCGTCCAGCGCTGGAAGCTGGAGCGGGTCGCGGCCTGACACTATACTTTCTGAAGCAACTACTTTCCGCGAGGGACTCCAGCGCATGAGCGAGATCGAGAACGTGATCATCATCGGCAGCGGGCCGGCCGGGTACACGGCCGCGCTCTACACGGGACGCGCCGACCTGCGGCCGCTGGTCGCCGAGGGCTTCGCCTGGGGCGGGCTGTTGCAGCAGACGACCGACGTCGAGAACTTCCCCGGCTACCCGGACGGCGTCATGGGGCCCGAGATGATGGCCCAGCTGCGCGCGCAGGCCGAGCGCTTCGGCGCGCGCCTCGTGACGGACGACGTGACCGCGGTCGAGCTCTCCGACGAGCCCGGCGGCGTTCATACGGTGACGATCGGCGACGAGCGCCACCGGGCTCGCGCGGTGATCCTGGCGATGGGCGCCCGGCACAAGACGATCGGCGTGCCCGGCGAGGAGGAGCTCGCGGGCCGCGGCGTGTCCTACTGCGCCACGTGCGACGCCGCGTTCTTCAAGGACGCGGAGGCGGTGATCGTCGGCGGCGGCGACTCGGCGATGGAGGAGGCGATGTTCCTCGCCAAGTTCGCCCGCACCGTGACGATCGTGCACCGCCGCGACGAGTTCCGCGCCTCGGCGATCATGCTCGACCGCGCGCGGGCGGTGGAGAACATCCGCTGGCTGACCCCGTACGTGGTGGAGGAGCTCGTGGCCGGTGAGGGCGGCGCGCTGGACCACGTGCGCATGCGGCACGCGCAGAGCGGCGAGGTTCGGGAGCTGCCCGCCACCGGCGCCTTCATCGCGATCGGGCACGAGCCGCAGTCCGCGCTGGTGCGCGGCGTGGTGGAGACCGACGAGAACGGCTACGTGCTCACCCGCGACCGCTCGACCCGGACGAGCCTGCCGGGCGTCTTCGCCGCGGGAGACCTCGTCGACCACACCTACCGCCAGGCGGTCACCGCCGCGGGAACCGGCTGTCAGGCGGCGCTGGATGCCGAGCGCTACCTGCGCGACACGCCGCTTGCGGCAGGGGCCGC
Organism: Solirubrobacteraceae bacterium; assembly: GCA_046330255.1. Taxonomy (GTDB): domain Bacteria; phylum Actinomycetota; class Thermoleophilia; order Solirubrobacterales; family Solirubrobacteraceae; genus JBBSBL01. The sequence continues at coordinate 273,371 of JAXLTC010000002.1, read as the reverse complement.
GGAGGCGGGCGCGGCCGCGTAGCCTCCGCCGGAAGGGTGCGCGCCCGCTTCCTGACGCGGCGCCGGGACCCGGCTCAGGGGGTCAGGACGATCTTCAGCGCCTCGCGGCGCGCGTAGGCGGCGTAGGCCTCGGGCGCGTCGTCGAGCGCCATGTGACGCGTGACCAGCGGCGCCGGGTCCAGCACGCCGGCGTCGAGCATCGCGAGCACCGGGTCGAGGTGCGCGAGCACGTTCGCCTGCCCTGTGTGCAGGGTCAGGCCCTTGATCCAGACCAGGCCCATGTGGACCTCCTGGCGCTCGGCGTAGACCCCGATCACCGAGACGCGGCCCGCGCTGCGCGCGAGGCGCACGGCAAGCTCCAGCGCGCGTGGATCGCCGACCGCGTCGACGGCCACGTCGACGCCGCGCCCGTCGGTCGCCTCGCGCGCGGCGGCCCGCGGGTCGCCCTCGGTGAGGTGCACGGCGGTGGCGCCGAAGGCGCGCGCCATCGCCAGGCGCTCCTCGACGGTGTCGACCGCGATCACGTGCGCGGCGCCGGCGGCGCGCGCCACCTGGACGGCGCACAGCCCGACCGGGCCGAGGCCCAGCACCGCGACGCTCTCGCCCGGCTGCAGCCCGGCCGCCACGACCGCGTGGTACGCGGTGCCCATCACGTCCCCGGCGAAGAGCGCGACGTCGGCGGCCATGCCCTCGGGCACCCGCCGCAGCGCGAGGCCGGCGTGCGGCACCAGCAGGCGCTCGGCCTGGGCGCCCTGGAGGTTCCCCAGCGTCGCGCCGTGGCCGAACGTGCGCCCCTGCTCGCAGCGGTGGTAGGCGCCGCGCAGGCAGAAGAAGCACTCCCCGCACGCCACCTGGAAGGCGCCCAGCACTCGGTCGCCGACCTCGACGCGGCTCACCGCGTCACCCTTCTCGAGCACCGCGCCGACGTACTCGTGGCCGATCGTGAACCCCTGCTCGATCGCGATGCGCCCGTGGTAGATGTGCAGGTCCGACCCGCAGACCCCGGTCGCCTCGACGGCCACGATCGCGTCGCCGGGCTCTCCCAGGACGGGATCCGGCCGTTCCTCGACCCGGACCTCGCCGGGGGCCTGGAACGTGACCGCGCGCATGCGCGCCTCAGGCCTTCGCCGCGGGCCGCCGGGCGGCGCGCAGCAGCTCGTCCGCGGAGGCCTCGATCCCGTCCGCAAGCAGGTCGAGGTCCGGGAGCGCGTCGAGGTCGCCGAGCAGCCCGTAGTCGAGAGCGCCGTCGTAGCTCATGATCGCGATCGCCAGCGCGCGCTCGCCGGCGAGGAACGGGATCGGGTAGAGCGACTCGAGCTTGCGCCCGAGCAGGTAGATCGGGATCTGCGGGCCGGGGATGTTCGTCACCAGCAGGTTGTAGAAGCGGTTGGAGAAGTTCAGCCGCGAGGCCTGCGCGAGGATCGTCGGCGGCGCGAACCCCTGCATCCCGGCGATCGTCTCGGCGCCGAGCGCCTGCTTGGACTCCTTCAGCCCGTCCATCGCGGCGCGCACGACCTCCAGGCGCTCGACCGGGTCCTCCACGTAGACGGGCAGCGGCGCGAGAATCTGGGTCAGGCGGTTGCCGAGCGTCCCGCGCTGCGCCTCGGTGCGGACGGACACGGGCACGCACGCGCGCAGCTCCAGCTCGTCGACCGGCGCGCCGCGCGCCCCCAGGAAGCGGCGCAGGCCGCCGGCGACGACCGCGAGGACGACGTCGTTGACCGTACCGCCGAGCGCGTTCTTGATCGACTTGTAGTCCGCCAGCGACGCCTGCACGGTGACGAGCCGCCGGTGGGGTCCGATCGGGACGTTGAACGGCGTCGGGGGCGGCGCGTTGAGCCCCGTCCACGCGACCTCGCCGACGCCCTCGATCGCGGAGCGCACCGCGCCCAGCGCGCGCTGCGGGCTGGTGACCGCGCCGGCAGTGTCGCCTGCGACCTCGAGCGTGCGATCGACCGCACCGCGCGCCGCCGATGCCAGCAGCTGCGCCTGGCTCGGCTCCGGCCGCGGTACCCACTCCTCGCCGGGTGGCTCGTCGCGCACCTCCGGCGTGAGGTCGAAGAGCGCCGTCACCAGGTCGACGCCGGAGATACCGTCCACCAGCGCGTGGTGGGTCTTGCTGATCAGGGCGAAGCGCCCCCCGTCGAGGCCCTCGACCACCCAGATCTCCCACAGCGGCTTGGTGCGGTCCAGGCGCTGCGCGAACAGGCGCGAGGCGAGGCCGCGCAGCCGGTCCTCGTCGCCGGGCGCCGGCAGCGCGGTGTGGCGCACGTGGTAGGCGAGGTTGAAGTGCGGGTCGTCGATCCAGACCGGGCGTCCCGACTGCAGCGGAGGGCGGGCGAGCTTCTGGCGGTAGCGCGGGACCAGGTGCAGGCGCGAGCGGATGTGCTCCATCACCGCGTCGATGCCCGGCGGCGGGCCGGCGAAGATCGCGATGCCCCCGATGTGCATGTGGGTCGCGTCACCTTCCTGCTCGAGGAACGCGGTGTCCACGGCGCTGAGGCGATCCATGTGCCGCTGGGCCATCGGCGAGCACCCTAGACGCTGGGCGCGGAGCGGCCGGCCCGGCCGTGCTGCCCGCGGGGTCGGTGAACGCGGCAACGGCGACAGGGAAGGGACCGCGCGCCGGCAGGGGGGCGCACGGGTTGCGCGCTCCTGCCTTGGGGGTCGTATGTGCCCCCTACCCAGGACGGCGGCCCGGCGCCTCACCTGCGCGCCCCCACCGAGCACGAAATGGGTCCTTCGTTGCCGCAGTTCGCGACGTGACGGGAAACCCGCGGCGCCGGAGCGAAGCTCGGGCGCCGGCCGAGCGCGTGGACGCGGGTCGATCCCGGACCAGCCGCGCCCGCGACGCTCCGCGCCCACCGCGGCCGTGAGTCGTGACGAACGACGGCAACGAAGGAGCCCGGCACCCGGCGGCCGCACCGCGAGAGTGCAATCGACACCGGTATTCGATGAAAATCGCACACTCGCGAAGGGCACGCCGTCCGCGAGCGCGAAACGCCTCCTTCGTTGCCGCCGTTTGCGACGCGACACGTCGCCCGCAGCGCCCGAGCGCAGCCCGGGCGCCCCGAGCGTTCAGCAAGCCCGCGGGAACCTCGCTCAGCCGTGGCGGTGGAACCCCTCGCCGGACTGGACCCCGACCCGGCCCTCGAGCACGCGCCGGCGCAGGGCGGGCGCGGGACGGTACGCCGGGTCGCCGGACTCGAAGCGCAGCGCCTCCAGCACGGAGAGCACGTGATCGAGCCCGATCTCGTCGCCCCACGCGAGCGGCCCGCGCGGATGGTTGAGCCCGAGGACCATCCCCGCGTCGATGTCCTCCGCCTCCGCGACGCCCTCGCCGAGCGCGAACGCCGCCTCGTTCACGAGCTGGCAGACGATCGTGCCGAGCACCAGGCCCGGGCCGTCGCCGACCCACTCGATGCGCTTGCCGAGCGTGGTGAAGAAGCGCTCGGCGGCGGCGACGGCCGCGTCGGTGGTGTCGGCGCCGCGCGTCAGCTCGACGGCGCCCGCGGCGGCGAGCGGCGGGAGCGCGTGGAAGCCGGCCGCTCCGCCGCCGGGGTCGAGCGCCGCGAGCGAGCCGTCGGCGCAGCAGATCGCCCGAGGCCCGCCCTGGAGCGGCGGGTCCTCCTCGGCGGCCCCGCAGTCGACGATCAGGAACGGGACCTCGCCCTCCGCCTGTGCGGGGGTCGCCACCTCCCAGCCGGCGTCGGCTGCGATCGCCGCCAGCTCGCCCGCCAGCACCCCGTCACCCGCGACCACCACCAGGCCGTCGCCGTCGCCCGCCGCGGGCGCCGGCGGGTCGTCGGGGCGGTGCGGGCCGTCGCGGTAGTCGTAGTAGCCGCGGCCGGCCTTACGGCCGTTGCGGCCGGCGGCGACCATCCGCGCGGCGATCGGGGACGGGCGCCAGCGGGGCTCGCCGAAGCTCTGCTCGTGGAACGACCGCGCGACGTCGAGGCCGACGTCGACGCCGACGAGGTCGGAGAGCTCGAACGGGCCCATGCGGAATCCCGCCAGCCGGCAGAGCCGGTCGACCTGGGCGAAGCCGGCGCGGCGCTGCTCCACGGCGCGCAGCGCCTCGAGCCCGAACGGCCGGTTGCAGCGGTTGACCACGAACCCGGCGACGTCGGCGGCGCGGATCGCGCGCTTGCCCATCGCCTCGCCGGCCGCGGCCGCGCGGTCCAGCGCCCACGGCGCGGAGTCCTCGCCGGCGACCACCTCGACCAGGCGCATCAGCGGCGCGGGGTTGAAGAAGTGCAGGCCCACCACGCGCTCCGGTCGCGGGACGGGGGCGGCGACCGCGGTGACGAGCAGCGAGGACGTGTTCGTGGCCAGTACGCAGTCGCCGCCCACGACCTCCGCGACACGTCCGAGCAGCTCGTGCTTGACCGCCAGGTCTTCCGGGGCGGCCTCGATCACGAGCTCGCAGTCCGCGAGCGCCGCGAGTTCGGCCGCGGCGGCGACCCGTTCGCGCGCGGCGGCGGCCTCCTCGCGCGCCCAGCGCCCCCGCTCCGCGCCCTTCGCCAGCGCGGCGGCGATCTGCTCGAGCGCCTGCCCGGTGACGCCCTCGACCGGGTCCCAGACCAGCGCCCGCATCCCTCCCAGGGCGGCGGCCTGCGCGATCCCGCGGCCCATCGTGCCGGCGCCGCAGACGCCGACGGTGGTGGGCGGACCGTTGGTCGGCATCGGCGAGCGAGCCTACCTGTGCCCCGCCGGAACCGGGTGTGAGGCGGGTTGGAGCGCCCTTGACCGCCATCGCGCCCGCTGCCTAGGCTCGCGCGGATGACCCTTCGCCTCGCGCTCCTGGCGACCACGGCGCTGCTCGCGGCACCCGGCGCGGCTTCCTCCGCCGCGCCGCCCGCGCCCCGCTTCGCCAAGCAGTTCGTGGCTGTTCCCGCGGGCGGGCGCGTGACCGTCAAGGAGCGCGGCGCGCGCCGGGCGACGCTCCTGCGCCGGGCGCGAGCGGTGCGCTTCGGCGCGACGGTGGACGCGACCAAGGGCAGCGTGCGCCTGGTCGCCGCCGCGGCGCGGCACGGTCGCGCGAGGTGGAGCGCGACCGCGAGCGGCGGGGCGTTCACCGCAAGCCAGTCGTCCACGGCCGCGGGCGAGGTGGAGCTGCGACTGACCGGCGGCGGCCTGGGCTGCCGCCCGCCCTTCGGCGCTGCCACTGCCAAGCGCTCGCTGCGCGTGCGGGCGACCGGGCGCTTCGCGACCCGCGGCTGCTTCGGACGTGTCCGGCCCGCGCCGCGCCGCTCCTCGCGCGCGGGGGGCGCGCGCGCCGCCGCGGCGCCGGTGGACTGGACCCTGGTCGAGTACCCGAACGGGTGGCGGGTGCGACTCGTCGGCCCGCTCTGGGTAGAGGTGACCGATCTCGTCACGGGGCAGGTGAAGGTCCTGCACGCGTCCGGGCTCTACAGCTACATCTACTCGCGCCGGCCGGTCCTCCCGCCGACGACGCCCGTCCCTCCCGCGTCGCCCGGGACGCTCACCGACCCGCAGGGCGACCTCCTGCCGTGCGGTCTCCAGACCTGCGACGACGTCGACCTGCGGTCCGCCTCCGTCGCGGTGTCGGGCGGGGTGGCGACGTTCACGATCGAGACCTACGGCGCCTACTCTGCCCCGTCCTCGCTGCCGGTGCTCGAGATCTGGACGACGAGGCCCACCAGTGGGCAGTTCGACTACAGCGTCGATCCGTGCAACCCGGTCGCCGCCCAGTGCCCCGGGTTCTCCGTCGCCCGCTTCACCTCCGGACCCCCGTACGCCCAGCAGACCGGCGGCGGGGCGCTCGCGTACTCCGGGACCAGCGTCGTGCGCTACGCCGTCCCGCTGTCCGCGCTCGGCGGCGCCACGACGTTCCACTGGGTCGCCGGCTCGTTCACGTGCGGGTTCACCGACCGCATCCCGGACGCCGGATACGCGGCCTACCCGCAGGGCGGGGTCGCGAGCGCGCGCCCGCAGGCGAAGGCCGCCTGCTGAGCCGCCGGGGCGGCGTGGTCAGCTGGGCACCAGCGCGTTGATCCCCGTCACCGCGCGCCCGATGATCAGCTTCTGGATCTGCGAGGTGCCCTCGTACAGCGAGGTGACGCGCACGTCGCGGTAGAAGCGCTCCACCGGGTGGTCGTCGACGTAGCCGGCGCCGCCGTGGACCTGGATCGCGAGGTCGGCGCAGTTCTTGCCCGCCTCGGTCGCGTAGAGCTTCGCGATCGAGGTCTCGGTCGTGGACGGCTTGCCCTGGTCCTTGAGCGCTCCGGCGCGGAGGACGAGCATCCGCGCCGCGTCGGTCTGCACGACCATGTCGGCGATCATCGCCTGCACCAACTGGAAGGAGGCGATCGGGCGGTCGAACTGCGTGCGCTCCTTCGCGTAGGCGACCGACTCCTCCACGCACGCCTGGCAGATGCCCACGCAGCCGGCCGCGACCGAGTAGCGCCCCGAGTCCAGCGCGCTCATCGCGATCTTGAAGCCGTCACCGACCGATCCCAGCAGCGCGTCGTCGCCGACCCTGACCTCGTCTAGCGCGAGCGACGCGGTGTCGGACCCGTTCAGGCCCATCTTGTGCTCGATCTCCTGGGCGGAGAAGCCCGGGTCGTCGGTGTCGACCAGGAAGCACGCGATTCCGCGGTGCCCCTGCGCCGGGTCGGTCTGGGCGAAGATCATCGCGACCTTCGCGTTGTTGCCCAGCGAGATCCACATCTTCGAGCCGCTGATCGACCACCCGCCGTCCACGCGCCTCGCGCGCGTCTTCTGGTTCGCCGCGTCCGACCCGGTGTCGGGCTCGGTCAGGCCGAAGCACCCGAGCCACTCGCCCGAGCACAGCTTGGGCAGGTAGGTCTCCTTCTGCTCCTCGGTGCCCCAGCGCAGGATCGAGGAGCAGACGAGCGACGTCTGCACGGAGATCACGGTCCGCATCGCCGAGCACCCGCGACCGATCTCCTCGACGACGATCCCGTAGGTGACGTAGTCGAGGCCCGCCCCGCCGTACTCGCGCGGGACGATCGCGCCGAGGTAGCCCTGCTCGGCGATCTTGCGCACCAGCTCGGTGTCGAAGTGGTGGTTGCGGTCGTTCTCGCGCGCGCGGTCCCAGACCTCGCGATCGGTGAACTCGCGCGCGGTGCGCTTGATCAGCTGCTGCTCGTCGGTCAGGTCGAAGTCCATGCGGGTCCTCGGGATCGGGGGGCGGGCGGCCGGTCACGAGGGTATCCGCCGCTAGCCTGGGGCGCGTGATCCCGGAGACCCGCTACGCCTACAGCGGCGATGTCGCGATCGCCTACCAGGTGGTCGGGGAGGGCGAGCGCGACTTCGTGCTGGTCCCGAACTGGATCAACCAGGTCGAGCACCTGTGGAACGAGCCGTCTGTCGCCCGCTGGCTGCGCCGGCTCGGCGGCTTCGGGCGCCTGATCCTCTTCGACCGCCGCGGGACGGGGCTCTCCGAGCGGGTCGTTCCCTCGCTCGCGCTCGAGGACCAGATGGAGGACGTCCGAGCGGTGATGGACGCGGCCGGCTCCGGGCGGGCGACGATCGTCACCCTGACCGAGGGGTCGCTGATGAGCCTGCTGTTCGCGGCGACGCAGCCCGAGCGGGTGGAGGCGATCGTGCTCTGCTCGCCGATCGCCGCCTACCAGCGCAACGAGGACGTGACGTGGACGTTCTCCTCGGCGGAGCGCGACGCGTGGTTCGACCAGCTCGAGTCCGCCTGGGGGACGGGCCGCATGATGCTCTATCTCGCCCCGTCGCTCGCGGACGACGAGCGCTTCGTGCGCTGGTTCGCCCAGCTCGAGCGCCTCACCGGCACGCCCGCGTCCTTCCGGCGGCTGCGCCGGTCCGACAGCGTCGACATCCGCCCGGTGCTCGGGTCGATCACCGTGCCGACCCTGGTCGCCCAGCGCAACGGCCCCGGGACCCAGATCGATCCGCGCCACGGGCGCTTCCTCGCGGAGCGGATCCCGTGCGCGCGGCTCATCGAGATGCCCGGCGACGACTCCCTGCCGATGGCCGGCGACGCCGAGGCGTTCATGGACGAGATCGAGGAGTTCCTCACGGGATCGCGACCCGAGCGCGAGCCGGACCGGATCCTCGCCACCGTCCTGTTCACCGACATCGTCGATTCCACGCGGCTCGCCGCCGAGCTGGGCGACCGGCGCTGGCGCGACTTGCTCTCCGCCCATCACGACGTCGTCGCGCGCGAGATCGGCCGCTACCGCGGACGGCTGGTGAAGAACACGGGCGACGGGGTGCTGGCCACGTTCGACGGCCCGGCGCGCGCGATCCGCAGCGCCGAGGCGATCCGCTCGGCGGTGCGCGAGCTCGGCGTAGAGGTGCGCGCCGGCCTGCACACCGGCGAGTGCGAGGTGATCGGCGAGGACGTCGGCGGCATCGCGGTGCACATCGGCGCGCGGGTGGGCGCCGCCGCCGGGCCGGGCGAGGTGCTCGTGTCGGGCACGGTCCGCGACCTGGTGGTGGGCTCCGGCCTGGAGTTCGGCGACCGGGGGAGCCGCGAGCTCAAGGGCGTCCCCGGCGAGTGGCGCCTGTACGCGGTGGCGGGCTGAAGGTCCTCGCCGGGCGGGCGAGTCCCGTCTCCGCGCGCCCGGATCCCGGGGGGCACCAGCTCTGGTACCCGGTGAACCCCGGACGGCAGGCGCCCCGTTCCCCGCTTCTATGTCGCCTCGATCACGGTTGCCAGCCCCTGGCCGACGCCGACGCACATCGTCGCCAGGCCGTAGCGCCCGCCGCGCGCGCGCAGCTCGTGGGCGAGGGTGCCGACCAGCCGTGCGCCGCTCGCGCCGAGCGGGTGGCCGAGCGCGATCGCGCCGCCGTTGACGTTCAGGCGCTCCTCGTCCAGCCCCAGCTCCCGGGCGCAGGCCAGCGCCTGGGAGGCGAACGCCTCGTTCAGCTCCACGAGATCGAGATCGGCGGCGCCCAGGCCCGCGCGCTCGAGCGCCCTGCGGCTCGCCGGGACCGGGCCGATGCCCATCATCGACGGATCCACTCCGGCCGCGGCGCTCGCGACGACGCGGGCCAGCGGGTCGCGCCCGAGCCGTTCGGCGGCGCCCGCCGAGGCGACCACCACGCACGCGGCGCCGTCGTTGATCGGCGAGGCGTTGCCGGCGGTGACGCTGCCGCCGTCGCGGAAGATCGCGCGCAGCCCGGCGAGCCGCTCCTCGCTCGTGTCGGGGCGCGGGCACTCGTCGTCGGCGGCGCCGTCCAGCGGGGCGAGCTCGCGGCGCAGCGCCTCGCGCGCGGCCAGCGCCCGCCGGTGCGAGCGCAGCGCGAACGCGTCCTGGTCGGCGCGCGAGACCGCGTAGCGCTCGGCGACGTTCTCCGCGGTCTCGCCCATCGACTCGGTCGAGCACGGCATCCGCGGGTTCACGAAGCGCCAGCCGATGGTGGTGTCGACGAGGTCCACGCCGCCGCGGGGGAAGCCCCGCTCGGGCTTCAGCGCGACCAGCGGCGAGCGCGTCATCGACTCGACCCCGCCCGCCAGCACCAGCTCCGCATCGCCGGTCGCCACCATCCTGGCGGCCTGGTTGACCGCCTCCAGCCCCGAGGCGCACAGGCGGTTGACGGTCACGCCCGGAACCTCGACCGGGAACCCTGCGAGCAGCGCCGCCATCCGCGCGACGTTGCGGTTGTCCTCGCCGGCGCCGTTGGTGCAGCCGAGCACCACCTCGTCGACCTCGGCGGGCTCGATCCCGTTGCGCTGCGCCGCGGCCGCAAGGACGTGCGCGGCGAGATCGTCCGGCCGCGCCCCGGAGAGCGCACCCCCGTAGCGCCCGAACGGCGTGCGGACCATGTCGAGGATCAGCGCGTCGCGCACGGGTCGCGATGCTAAGGGAGTACGCTGGCCGCCGTGGACGGCTTCGCCCTCGTGATGTTCGGGGGGATAGGCGCGATCGTGCTCGTCCTCTACCTGCTGGGCCGCTGGTATCCGGGCAGCGGCGCGGACGTGCTGGACTGGAACCCGCGCGAGTTGCAGGAGCGCAAGCTGGCGGCGGAGGCCGAGGACCTCGAGCAGATGCTCGAGGCCCGCAACGCACGTCGGCGCGCGCGCGGCGAGCCCGAGCTCACCGAGGCGGACCTCCACCGGCGTGTGGCCGAGGACCGCCGCGCGGTGCAGGCCGACCGCGAGGCCTATCTCGCCGACCGGGACGAGGCGCAACTGCGCGCCGCGCTGGCCGAGCGCCGGGCGGCGCGCGCGGCGCGACGCGGCGAGCAGGACGCCGGGCCCCCGCCCGGCTGACCGGGCCGATCATCTAGCCTGCCCGGCCGCATGGCCAGGATCCTGCTCGTCGGCTGCGGCTGTCGCGGCCGGGCGCTCGCCCGTTCGCTGCGCGACGAGGGCCATGCGGTGCGCGGGACCACGCGCGACCCCGCGTGCACGGCGGCGATCGAGGCGGCGGGCGCGGAGCCCTACGTCGGCGACCCGGACCGCATCGGCACGCTCACCTACGCGCTGGACGGCGTGACCGTCCTCTGCTGGCTGATGGCGAGCGCGACCGGCGGCCCGGAGCGCCTGGCCGCGCTCCACGGGCCGCGGCTGCGGATGCTGCTCGAGCGCACGATCGACACGACCGTGCGCGGGGTCGTCTACGAGGCGCGGGGCAGCGCCGGCCCGGAGCTGCTCGCGTCCGGCCGGGAGACGGTCGCGCGCGCGTGCTCTTACTCGGAGATCCCGCACGCGTTCCTGGACGCCGATCCCGGCGATCCGGACGGGTGGGTCGACTCCGCGCGGGCGCGGATCGCGGAGCTACTGGCCCCGCGCTGACGCCCGCGCGCCGGCGGCGTCGAGGCGCGCGAGCAGGTCGGCGACCATCCGCGCCGTCGCGCCCCAGATCACGTGCCCGCCGACCTCGTAGGTGTCGGTGCGGATCGGGAGGCCCCGGCGCACCAACCGGCGCCGCCCGTAGCCCGCGGCCACGTCGTCCAGGCTCAGCTCCAGCACCTCCGCGACCTCCGCCTCGCTGGGAGCCCAGGCGCGGCCGGGCCCGATCACGCCGACGAACGGGTAGACCGCGTACCCCGTGACGATCGTGGAGGTCGGCGCAAGCGCGCCGATCACCTCGACGGCGTCCGGCGGCAGCCCGATCTCCTCGTGCGCCTCGCGCAGCGCCGTCGCGAGCAGGTCGCGGTCGGTCGCGTCGCGCCGCCCGCCCGGGAACGACACCTCGCCGGCGTGGCGGCGCAGGTCCTCGCGGCGGCGGGTGAACACCGCGCCGAGCCCGTCCCCCGCGGCGTAGAGCGGAACGAGGACCGCCGCGTCGACGCGGCCGCGAACCGCCAGGCCCGAGGCCTCCTCGGCATCGAGCAGGCGCTCGCGCAACGCGTCCAGCGCGGCGACGCCCATCGGCGGCTCAGGCGCGAGCGGCGATCTCTACCCGCTCCTCGAAGGCGACCTCGCCGTCGAGCGTCCGGTGCACCGGGCACTTCGCGGCGATCACCCTGAGGCGATCGACCTGCTCCTCGGTGAGGTCCTCCGGCAGGCGCAGGACCAACTCGAAGCGCGTCTGGCAGCCGCGCTCGGCGGGCGTGTACTCGACGTCGACGGCGACGGGCCCGAGGTCCCAGCCCTTGCGCTTCGCGTACATCTCGATCGTGATCGCCGTGCAGGACGCGAGGCTGGCCGCGAGCAGCTCCTGGGGGTTCGGCGCCGAGTCGTCGCCTCCGGCATCGAGCGGCTCGTCGGCCGCGAGCTCGTGCTGGCGGATCCTGATCCTGTGGGCGAGGTTGCCCGTGCGCTGCGCTGTGGCCTTGAGCATGGTGGGGCGCCTGGACGCTGGTCGTTTGGCGAATCTGCGGCGGCGGTCCGGCGGCTGCGTCAATCCTAGCCTCGCCCGCAGCGGGAGACGGGCGGTTGCCCCCTGGCTCATACCAGGGGGTTGAAGACCACGCCCGTCGGGATCTTCGGGAAGAAGTAGGTGGACTTCGGCGGCATGCTCTCGCCGGCCGCCGCGACCTCGCGGATCCGCTCGACGGGCGTGGAGCCCATCACGAACGCGGCGTCGTAGGCGCCCGTCCCGATCAGCTCGAGCGCCTGGTCGAGGTCGCGCGCGTAGCCGAAGCCGTCGAGGTGGTCGATCCGCTCGGCGCTGTAGCCGAGGGCGCGGTCGAGCAGCAGCGCCTCCAGCACCGCGGTGTCGAGGCGGCGGTAGGGCTCGGCGTGGCCGGGCATCGCGGCGTCGGCGATGGACGGGTCGCGCAGCGTCAGGCGGTAGGGGCGGCGGAAGTGGGCGTCGATGTACCCGATCCGCACCGCGCCGTCCGCGGCCGGCGGGGGCTCCAGCGCGCGCGGGTCGTCCAGCGGCTCGGCGTCGAAGTCACGCAGGATCGCGTCCCGCAGGGCCTCCTGCTGCGCGGCGTCCAGGCCGGACACGAGCCGGTGCGTGGGAAAGACCGTCAGGCCCGGGTCCTCGAGCGCGACCAGCGCCATCAGTGCGTAGCGGTGCTCTCCCTCGCCGCCGATCTCCTCCGCATAGGCGCGCGAGGTCTCGTAGCGGTGGTGCCCGTCGGCGATCAGCAACTCGGAGGCGGCGGCGGTCTCCGTGAGCGCGGCGACCGCCGCCGGGTCGGCGACGCGCCAGACGCGGTTGCGGGTCCCGTCGTCGTCCGCGGCCTCGCCCCACGGCGGCGCGCCGACGACGGCGGCCAGCGCGGCGCGTGCCGTTCCCGACGGGTCCCCGTAGAGGCTGAAGATGGGGGAGAGGTTGGCGCGGGTGGCCCTGGTCAGCCGCAGCCGGTCCTCCTTGGGGCCGGGGTGGGTGCGCTCGTGTGGGCGGATGCGCCCCGCGCCGTAGGGCTCCACGCGCACGCGCGCGAGGAACGCCGTGCGTGCGCGCTCCCCGCCGCCGGGGGCGGTGTAGCGCTGCTCGAGCACGTAAACAGCCGGCTCGGGATCGCGCTCCAGCACGCCCTCGGCCTCCCAGCGGGCCATCTCCCGCGCGGCCTCCGCGTAGGGGTCCTCGCCCTCCTGCGGCAGGTCGATGCGAACGGCGTTGTGCGGCGAGCGCGCGAGCAGCGCGGCCCGCCGCTCGGCGTCGATCACGTCGTACGGCGGCGCCACGACCCGCTCCAGCCCGCCGACGGCGGCGAGGTCGTAGCGCAGCGCTGTGAGGGGCTCGACGCGTCCCATGGCGGCGGCGGAGGGTAGCTGAGGGCCGGGATGGCCCTACTCGGCGGGCTCCGGCACTGTCACCGCGCCCGTCGCCGGCGCCCGCGCCCGCTCGGGCCAGGGCGGCGCGATCTCCTCGGCACCGGCCGCGCGCTGGGCCTGCACGAAGACCACGGCGCCGACGACCACGAGCCCCCCGAGCACCTGCACCGCGCTCAGCGCCTCGCCCAGCGCGGGCCAGGCGACGATCGCGCCGAGCACCGGCTCCAGCGTGGCGATCACGGCCACACGCGCGGCGGGGACGTGGCGCACCGCGCTGACGATCATCACGAACGGGACCAGCGTGCCCAGCACGCACACGTACGCGGCCGCGGCGAGGTGCCCGGGAGAGGCGAGCTCGCCCCACGGGAAGCTCCACGGCGGGGCGAGCAGCGACCAGAACGCGAGCGAGAACCCGAACGCCCACACCAGCGTGGTCACGGCCGGGTAGCTGCGACCCGCCCGCTCGCTCCCGAACGCGTAGAGCGCGAACGTGACGGCCGAGACGAGCGCTGCCGCCAGGCCGAGCCCGTCGATCGCGCCCGGATCCCAGCCCCCCACCACCAGGAAGCACCCGCTGACCGACAGCGCCGCGGCCGCCCACATCCCGCGCGGGAGCGAGCGACGCCAGGCCAGGTGCAGCCACAGCAGGATCAGCAGCGGGCCGAGGTACTGGATCGTGAGCGCGACACCGACCCCGAGGCGCTCGATCGCGACGAAGTAGGAGGCCTGGACCACGGCGAGGCCGGCGACGCCGAGGAACGCAAGGCGCGGAACGTGCTCCGGGCGCACGCGCAGCAGCCGCGGCCTGCGCCACGCCAGCGCGACCAGCAGCGCGACGAACGCCGTGGCCGAGCGCAGCCAGGCGAGGCGGTCCGCCGGCATGCCGTCGTCCAGCAGCACCCGCGCGGTCGCCCCGTTGCCGGCGAACAGGGCCGCGGCCGCGGCGGCGAGCAGGTAGCCGCGACGGGCCGAGGTCGGCGGGGCCGGCATCGCGCGAGTTTCGCAGGGCCGCCGGGTCGAGCCCCTACACTCGGCCCGGCGGGACGTGGCGCAGCCTGGCAGCGCGCCTGCTTTGGGAGCAGGAGGTCCCCGGTTCGAATCCGGGCGTCCCGACTGACTGACCGGCGGAGTCGCCGTCAGCCCGCGGCGATCGGCCGCCCGGCCTCGCGCGGGCGGTCGCGCATCCGCAGCAGCGGCTCGGCCGCGGGGCCCGGCGCCCAGACCGTGAGTCCGCCGTCGGCCTCCGCCACCGCCAGCCGCCCGTCGTCGGCGACCGCGAGCGCCTCGACGCCGCGAGGGCTCGCCGGGCGCCGGGCGAGCGGCTCTCCCGTCGGCGCGTGAAGGTCGATCTCGCCGGCGTGGGCAGAGCGGTGGAGCGCGATGATCCGCCCGCCCGGGCTGATCGCGGCGCGGCCGAGGTCCGTCGCGCCGGCCGCCGCCAGGGTGCGCGACCGGGGGCCGCCGCCCAGGAGCGGGACGCGGAGCAGTTCGGCGCCCTCGACGACCAGCAGCTCCGAGCCGCTCCAGCAGAGCGCGCTCGGCCCGCCGGCGAGGTCGGGCGCGAGCGAGGCGAGCCGCCCGCCCGAGCCGCTGCGATCGAACACCAGGACCCTGTCGCACACGACGGCGAGCTTCCCGGCCGGCGCCGGCTCGAACGCGCACGCGAGCCGCGCGACCGAGCCGTTCGCGAGCTCCCGGCGCAGGTCGAACGACCACGGCGCTCCCTCGGGCCAGGGCAGGCCGACGATCGTGCCCGAGCCCAGCAGCACGGCGGCGAACGCGCCGTCCGGCGCGACCTCGACCGTGCGCGGCGGGTCGGCCGCTCCCGCGGGGCACCGGCGCCGGGCGACCTCGATCAGGCGCTCGCCGTCGAGCGCGATCTGCACCACCTCCCCCTGCTGGGTGGCGGCGAGAAGGTCCGTTTCGTCGCCCAGGAAGCGGACCGACCGGATCCACGAGTCGGCCAGGGCCTCGCGGACCTCGCCGGAGCCGTCCAGCGCCGCCAGCAGCAGGCCGCGGTCCTGCGCGGACCCACTTCGCGCGGCGGCGACCCAGCGTCCGTCGGCCGAGAGCGCGGTGGCTCCGAAAGCGCCCGCGTGCGGCAGCGGCGCGGACGGCAGCCGCGGATCCTCGAGTCGCTCGGCGAGCCGGAGCCCGCGCGCGGCGAGCCCCCGCGACCGGCGCGCGATCGCCCCGCCAGGCCCGGAGGCGAGCTCGCGCCCGCTCACGTGGGCGCCCCCGTCTCGGAGAGCCGCCGCTGCGCCGCGAGCAGCCCGGCCTCGAGGTCGGCGCGCAGCCGCCCGAGCAGCTCCGGATCGGCCTCGACGCGCTCGCGCAGTTGGTTGAGCTCGCTGTCCTGGAGCGCCTCCAGCTCGCGCCGGGCGCCGGCGATCAGCTCCCGCACCTGCGCCACGCGACGGATCGCGCGCACGAGCCGCGCGGCGACATCGTCGCCGCCGACCGCTTCGGGGCTCTGCTCCCAGTCGCGCAGGATCCGTCGGAGCGCGTCGAGGTCGCCGAGCCGGTATGCCTCGTTGGCGGCGGCCATCGCGTCGGTCGCGCGGCGCCTGGCGTCCGGGGCCTCGTGGAGGTCCGGATGCAGGCGCTTGGCGGCCTCCCGGAAGAGGGCCTTGCCCTCGGCGCGCGGCGTCTCCCACAGCTCGCCGTCGGGCGCGGCCTGGCCGTTCGCGCCGGCGTCCTGCCACGCTCCGCCCCCCTCGGGGCGCGCCGGGCCCTCGCCGGACCGCCCGGCGAGCCGCGCCTCGATCCCGTCGAGCTCGATGAACAGCGCGCCGACCTCGCTCTGGTAGCGCGCCTCGAAGCGCGCCAGCAGCGCCGTGAGCGTCGCGATCCGCTCCTGCAGGGCGGCGAACTCGTCCTCGAGGCCGCCGAGCTCGCGCTCCTTCTCCCTGAGCTCCCGCTCCTCCGGCGCGTCGGCCGCGATGTCCTGTCCGGCCACGCGTCAGACGTTAACGATCGCTCCGGAAACCTCCGCAAGGCTGGACGCACGTCGATTCCCCGCCAACGACCGCCCGCGCGGCGCTACGTTGTGTGGGTGCAGGGGGGACGCAGCGGGCCGCGGGTGGCCGGCGCCGGCGACGCGGCGCGGGTGACGGAGATCTTCGTCGAGGCCTTCTACCGGGACCCCGTGTGGGGATGGGCGTTTCCCGACGACGGGGCCCGCCGCTCCCAGCACGAGGCGTTCTGGGGGCTCTTCGTCGAGGGCGCCCTGCCGCACCGCTGGGTCTGGCTGGCGCCCGGGGACGCGGCCGCCGCGCTGTGGCTGCCACCTGGTTGCCCCGAGCTCTCGCCGTCGCAGGAGACGCGGCTCGAGCCGCTGCTCGAGCGGATGCTGGGCGCCCGGCAGGCGGAGATCCTGCACCGGACCTTCGAGCGCTTCGACGCGGCCCAGCCCGCCGCGCCGCCGCACTACTACCTCAGCCTGCTGGGGACACACCCCGACCATCGCGGCCGCGGCGCCGGCATGGGGTTGCTCGCCGACAACCTCGCGCTGATCGACGACCTGGGGGCGCCGGCCTACCTGGAGTCGACCAACCCCGGCAACCACGCCCGCTACGAGCGCCTGGGGTTCAGGCGCCTCGGCGGCTTCGAGCTGCCGGAGGGCGGCCCGCCGGTCGCCACGATGTGGAGAGAGCCGGGCGGCTGACGGGTCAGGCCGGCTCGCGTCCGAACCAGCGAGCGCGGCGGGCGGAGCCGAAGCGCTCCTTGTCGGCGGCGAGCGCGGCCGAGGGGGCGTTGAAGGCGCCGGTGGGCGCGGGCCCGGAGAAGAAGTCGACGTCCACGCGCCCGACGCGGCCCTGGCCGAACTCGATGTAGCAGGAGCCCTTGCCGCCATAGGGCCCGGGCGGCTCGCCGCCGCTCAGCTCGGCGATCAGGCGCCCGGCCACGACGCGCGCGGCGCCCTCGGCGAAGACGCCCGCCTTCGGCACCCCGACCGTCGCGACGTCGCCGATCGCGAAGACGCCCGGGTAGCGGGTCTCGAGCGTCGAGCGGTCGACCGGGACGTAGCCGTCCTGCGTCATCCCGCTCTGGATCACGACATCCGGGGCACGGTGCCTGGGCACGCCGAGGAAGAGGTCGAACCCCAGCTCCGACCCGTCGTCGAGGACCGCGGCGCGGCGCCCGGGCTCGATCGCGGCGACCCGGCGCTCGGGAACCAGCTCGATGTCGCTGCGCTCGAACTCCGCCACGAGCGCGGCGGACGTCTCGGGCGAGGGCGGCACCGGCGTCGGGAACGGGACCACGAATGAGATCCGGCACGCCTCGCGCACTCCGCGCTCGACCAGGGCGTCGTGCAGGAGCAGCGCGCACTCGCTCGGCGCCGGCGGGCACTTGAACGGCGCGCCACACACGCCGATCACCGCGTGGCCGCGTGAGAAGCCGGCGATCTGCGGCGCGAGCCGCCGCGCGCCGTCCATCGAGTAGAACTCGTTGCCGCCCGCCTCGAGGCCCGGTGTCGCGTCGAGGTCGTAGTCGGCTCCGAGCGCGACAACGAGCACGTCGGCCTCGTGGGAGCCGGCGTCCGTGGTGACACGCCTGGCCTCGGGGTCGATCGCGGTCACGGTCTCCCGCAGCAGCCGGACCCCCGGCTTCGAGACTTCGCGGTAGGGGAGCCGCACCTCCTCCGCGGAGGCGCGGCCGAACATCACGTCGAGCTTCGAGTAGCCGAAGACGAAGGCGTCGCTGCGGTCGATCACCGTGACGTCGATCCGATCGCCGGCGGCTTCCGACAGCGAACTCGCGAGCTCCAGGCCGCCGAAGCCCGCGCCGAGGATCAGCACCCGTTCCGGCACGGAAGCGACCCTACGCGACGCCGGGGGCCCGTGCGTTGCCGGATGGATCCGCGCGCCGCAACTCCCGCCGGCGCGCGGGGTTGAAGCGGGCGTCGGAGCATTTGGCGAGCGGGAGGAGCCGGGCATGTCGAGGGTCAAGCGGGTGCTCGTGTCGGTCGTTGCGCTGGGCGTGGCGGTGGCGGTGGCGTCGGGGTGCACGGTTCCGCGTCCTGAGGGCGACGGCGTGGTCCGCTACCGCGACGAGATCACCACGAAGGTCAAGGTGACCAAGGACCTCACGTACTCCCAGAGCCAGGACGGCGTAGCGAATCCGCTGCGCCTGGACCTCTACGAGCCGCAGGGCGACACGGTCGCCAAGCGGCCGGCGCTCGTCTGGGTCCACGGCGGCGGCTTCACCTCCGGGGACAAGAGCGGCGGTGGGCTGGCGACCAAGTTCGCGCGCCTCGGCTACGTCGCGGTCTCGATCGACTACAGGCTGCTGCGAACCAGCGACCAGGGCTGCGCGGCGAGCGGCGCCACGCCCGAATGTGTCGCGGCCGTGCTCGCGGCACAGCACGACGCGCAGGCCGCGGTTCGCTGGCTGCGGGCGAACGCCGCGACCTATCGCATCGATCCGAACCGGATCGCCGTGTCCGGCGGGTCCGCGGGCGGCGCGACCGCGCTGATGGTCGCGACCCACTCCGAGGATCCGGGCGACAGCGGCAACCCGGGCCAGAGCTCGAAGGTGCAGGGCGCCGTGGTCGTGAACGGAGCGATCACGCCGGAGATCGTGGGCGAGTACTTCAACTCGGGGGACCCGCCGACGATCTTCTTCCACGGCACCGCCGACGCCGTGGTCCCCTACCAGTGGGCGGTAAGCGACACCCAGGCGATGCTCGACCGCGGCATAGCCGCGAACCTGGTCACGTTCGACGGCCTCGGCCACGGACTGCTCCAACAGCCCGTCGCCCGGCCGGCGATCGAGGAGCAGTCCGACTACTGGCTCTACTACGCGCTGGACCTGAAGAACGCCGAGCGCTGAACGTCGCCGCGCCCGTCGCCGGCTCCGGCGGTGGCGAACGCGCCGGCGGCGGGGGCGCCGATCGAGCGGGGGATGCCGAGCCGGGCGCGCACCTGGTAGATCGACTCGTGGCCGGCGAGGAACCCGTGCCGGGCAGCGCGCAGGTACAGGCGCCAGACCCGCGCGCGTTCGGCGCCGCCGATGCGCACGGCGTCCTCGTAGCGCTCCTCGAAGCGCTCGATCCAGTGCGTGATCGTCTCCGCGTAGTCGCCGGGGAAGCCCTCGACGTGCTCGGTGCCGAAGCCCGCGCGCTCGAGCGCCAGTTGCACGCGCGAGAGCGGCAGTGGCGCGCCGTCGGGGAACACGAAGCGCTCGGAGAAGTCGCCGGCCTCGTTCTCGGGCCCGTGGGTCAGCTGCGCGATCCCGTGGTTGAGCAGGCGCCCGCCGTCGCCCAGCAGCGAGGCCAGGCGCTCGGCGTAGAGGTCGATGCGCTCCTCGCCGACGTGCTCGACCATCCCGATCGAGGCGACCGCGTCGAAGCGCTCGCCCTCCAGCTCGCGGTAGTCCATCACGCGGAAGGAGACCCGGTCGGAGACCCCTGCGGCCTGCGCGCGCTCGCGGGCGAGCGCCGCCTGCGGCTCCGAGAGCGTGATCCCGAGCGCGCTGACCCCGTGCTCCCGCGCGGCGTGGATCGCGAAGCTGCCCCAGCCGCAGCCGATGTCGACCACGCGCTCGCCGGGCCGCAGCTCGAGCTTGCGGCAGACCAGCTCTAGCTTCTCCCGCTGGGCCTCCTCGAGCGTCCTCGCCCCGCGCGAGAAGATCGCGCAGCTGTAGGTCATCGACTCGTCCAGGAACAGCGCGAAGAAGTCGTTGCCGACGTCGTAGTGGTGGCGCACCGCGCGCGCGTCGCGCTCGCGCGAGTGGCGCTCGCCGCGCGGAGCGAGCTCCGCCGCCGGGCGCGGCGGCTCCGGCGCGAGCCCGCCGGCGAGCGCTCCCGCCGCCAGCAGCCGCGCGTAGGTGAACGCCGAGAGGTCGGGCGGCTCCCAGGCGCCGATCAGCGCGATCAGCGCGTCCATGTCGTCGACGTCGAGGCGCCCGGTCACGTAGGCGCGGCCGAGGCCGAGCTCCCCCGGCGCCCGCATGAGCTGGGCCACCGCGCGCGGCGAGCGGACCGTGAACGTGGGAGCGTCCGGCGAGGTGGCCGGCAGCTCGCTGCCGTCCCAGAGGCGGATCGCGAACGGGCGCTCGGGGAGCGCGCGCTCGAGCTCTCGGCGAAGCCGGGCCGGACGGGCGAGCAGGGGCATCGAGCGGGCCTCCTTGTCGTTGTCGCGCAGGCGTCGTGCGCTCTCCCTACACTACGCCGCTCGAACGCCGCCCGCGGGGTCCGCCTCTCCCTCTCCGCGCGTGAACGCCCGCAGAGAGACGAGGGACCACGACGATGAGCGCACGCACGCCGACGCCCCACGCCGGGGCCGAGACAGCGCGAGCCGGCGAGGGTCGCGAACCCGGCGGGGACGGCCCGCAGCCGGGCGATCTCACCGACGTGCCGATGAGCGCGGTCGACCGCACGGCCAGCGCGATCGTGATGATCGTCCCGTTCCTGCTCGTGTTCCTCGCGGCCTGGCTCGCGTGGGACGACACGCTGCACTGGCAGGACCTGGTCGTGTTCGCCGTCTGCTACGTGCCGATCGGCCTGGGCATCACGGTCGGCTTCCACCGCCTGTTCACCCACCGCAGCTTCAAGACCACGCGCGGCGTGCGCTTCGCGCTGGCGGCGCTCGGCTCCGCCGCGGTCGAGGGCCCGGTGATCGAATGGGTCGCCAACCACCGGATGCACCACGCCTACTCCGACCGTCCCGGCGATCCGCACAGCCCCCACCTGGACCACGGGGCCTCGGGCCTGCGCGGCGAGTTGATCGGGCTCTGGCACGCGCACATGGGCTGGGTCTTCCACGACGAGACCGCCAACGAGGAGCGCTACTGCCCCGACCTGCTCGCCGACCCGACCGTGCGCTTCGTGGACCGCACGTTCGTGCTGTGGGTTGCCGTCGGGCTGGCCGTGCCGTTCGGCCTCGGCTGGCTGCTGACCGGGACGATCGACGGGGCCCTGACGGGCCTGCTCTGGGGCGGCGCCGTGCGGATCTTCCTGATGCACCAGACGACCTACAGCATCAACTCGATCTGCCACTACTTCGGCCGCCAGGACTTCCGCACCACCGACGAGTCCCGCAACGTCGCCTGGCTCTCGCTGATCACGTTCGGCGAGGCCTGGCACAACAACCACCACGCGTTCCCGACCTCCGCGCGCCACGGCCTGCGCCGCGGTCAGGTGGACATCTCCGCGCTGACGATCTCGGCGCTGGAGCGTGTCGGCCTCGCCTGGGACGTCGTCCGCGTCACGCCCGAGCGTCAGGCGACCAAGGCGGTGCGCCCGGCCCCGGCCGGCGAGGGGGCCGCATGACGCTCGAGGAGCCCTTCCACGAGGGCCAGCGCGTCTGGGTTCAGCAGGCCGACGGCGGCGCGCGCGCGGGGATCTACGTCGGCGGCGCGGAGCTCGCGACCTGGTTCGGCGGGCCGCCGCTGGCCTACGTCGTCTACCCGGACTCGCGCGAGGGGGAGCAGGTCGAGATCGACCGCGTCACGCCGCGGGAGGAGTAGGCGACCCGGCGCGGCGCCACTCGCTGCTCAGCTCGGGCGAGCCCGCGATCGTCTGCAGCACGACGCAGAAGCGCTCGGTCAGGCGGACCAGCGTGTCCAACTGCTCGTCATCCGCGTCGGTGTCGAGGTCGAAGCGCAGACGGATCTCGCGGAAGCCGACCGGCGCGTCGCGGTCGACCGCCAGCGTTCCGCGGAAGTCGAGGTCGCCGTCGGCCGTGACCTCGCCGCCGCGAACCGGGATCTCGAGCGACGTCGACACCGCTCGCAGCGTGACCCCTGCGCACACCGCGAGCGCCTGGAGCAGCATGTCCCCGGAGCACAGCAGCGAGCCGTCGCCCCCCGAGGCCGGGTGCAGCCCGGCCTCCGCCAGCGCGCGCCCGACGCCGACCGAGCAGCTGACGCCGTCGCCCAGCGTGCCGGTCGCCGAGAGCGTCACCAGCGCGGCGTCCGGCGCCTCCCGGTAGCGGGCCTTCAGCGGCTCCTGCACGGACTTCAGCGCTGCGCGATCCACGGCTCTCCCCCTCCCATGTCCGTGTCAGGCTAACGGGGCGCCGCGCCCGCGTGCGCGGCGCCTTGTCAGAGCTCGCGCAGCGTCTCGATCGCGGGCCGTCGCAGGGCACTCAGGGTGACGGCCCCGGCCGCGCCGACCGCCGCGATCGTGAGCGCCACGACCCCGGCGAGATATGCCCACGGAACCGCCAGCGAGTCCGGCGGCGGGTCGAAGACGCCGGTCAGCACCTTCACCAGCATGTCCGAGATGCCCACCGCGATCGCGCAGCCGGCGATCAGCCCGCCGCCGGTGACGAACAGCGACTCCGACCACACGAAGCCCCCGAGCTGGCGGCGCCCCGCCCCCAGGGCGCGGGCGATCGCGAAGGTCCGCCGGCGCTCGCCGAAGCTCAGCCAGAGCGTCAGCCCCGAGGCGGCGGCGGCCAGCACCAGCGCGAAGGCGAGCTCAACCTCCGTGAGGCCGGAGAGCTCGACCGCGGTGAGGTTGGAGCCGACCACCCTGCGCCGGCTGACGATGTCGGTGACCTGCGCGCTCGTCCCCACCGCGGAGCGGACGCGGCTCGCGACGGCCTTCGGGTCCGCACCGCCCGTCTGGACGAGGAACGAGCCGACGGCATCGCTGCCGGTCGCTCTCGCGACGTAGCCGGCGTTCGCTACCAGGAACGAGTCCGTGGGCGCGGTCGGGAACTCCTTGACGACCCCCGCGTAGCGGAACGGAACCGTCTTCAGGCGCTTGGTCCGGCCGTCCTGGAGGCGCAGCCGGATCGGATCGCCGGGGCGAAGCTGGAAGTCGTGGACCGTCTCGGCCGACACGAGCACGCCGTCCGGCTCGCGCGCGAGCTTCGCCATCAGCTGGGCGGCGCCACCCCCCTGGAACCAGCCGTCCTGCAGCTTGCCCGCCGCGCCGATCGTCCGCGGGCGCACCCCGTAGAGGTCCTGCAGGTCGGCGCCCACGTAGGCGAAGCGGTGCTGCAGCGGCTCCACGCTCGCCACGCCGGCGACCCTCCGCAGTCGTGAGGCCCCGCCCGGTCCGACGCCGGTGCCCGGGGACTCCGCGACGGTCACGTCGGCGCCGTTGGACAGCCGGGCGTCGGCCTCGGCCTGCTGGCGGTAGGTCGAGTTGAAGACCGCGGTCGAGCCGGCGAAGGCGGCGGTCAGGGCGACCAGCGTGACGCCGCGCGCGAGCAGGCGGCGCTGGCGCGCCATCGTGGCCGCCACGGTCGGGGACAGCTCTCCCGCCACGGGCCGCGCCAGCCGCGCCAGCGGCGTGCGGCCACGTACCAGCACCAGATCCGCGATCCGGTAGGCGAGCAGCCCGGCGCCCACCCACGCCAGCACGGGGGCGAGCAGCGCGTACCAGTTGACCGAGACCTGCGGGACGCCCTCCGGCGCGAGGACGAGCTTGTAGCCGTTCTTCGAGGCCTGCCAGTAGACCAGCGCCGACCCCCCGAGCGCCGCGAAGTCGAGCCCGTAGCGCGCCCACCAGGGGGCCCGGTCGCCGCGGCCGACCTGGCGCCTCTGGCCCGCGACGGTCAGCCCGCGCGCGTCGCGCCAGGCGGGCAGCGCGATCGACGCCGCAGCGATCGCGAGTCCCGCCGCCGCCGCACCCGCCGCCCAGAGCACGGCCGCGAGCGTGCCCGCGCCGAAGCTCGCGGCGCCGAACGCGGCGCTGCCGATCAGCAGGGCGGCGCCGAGTCCCAGCGCCGTTCCGACGCCGCCCGCGAGCGCGGTCTCGGCGAGCGCGAGGCGCACGAGCTGGCGCGTCGACGCGCCGCGCGTGCGCAGGAGCGCCGCGTCACGCCGCCGCCGGCCGGCTCCCGCCGACGCGATCGAGGCCGTGACGAAGCCCGCGAGGATCGCGCCGGGCACGCCGAGGAAGAGGAACAGCAGCTGCGCGTAGAGCGCGTCCTGCCGCGCCTTGTCGAGCACCGCGCCCAGGTTGTCGCCGACCAGCCCGGCGCCCGCCAGCCGGGTCTCCAGGTTGCGGGCGTTTCCGGAGACCTGCGAGAAGGCCGCGTCCGGGCTCGCGGGCAGACGGTGGGAGAGAAGCGCGTGCACCTGCGCGGTGATCAGCTCGGGCCGTGCGGCGGCGACGGGGGCCTCGACGGCGCCGAACGTGCGGGCGGGGAGCAGGATCACGTTGTCCGGGGGGGCCTGGGGCTGCGCGCCCGCGGGCGCGCCGACCTGCTGGAACAGCGAGTCGGCCGCCGGGAGGTCGACGACGCCGGAGATCGTCACGCTCGCCGGAGGGAGGCCGGGGCGCCCGATCGCGACCCGGTCGCCGGGGCGGGCGTGCAGGTTGGCGGCGGTCTGCTGGGCGAGCAGGACGCCGGAGCCGTTCCCCGCCAGCGTACGGAGCTGTCCCGGGAACGTCCGCGCGTAGCCGTCGGGCAGGCCGATCACCCTCCCCGGCCCCGTGCTCTGGACCGAGCCGCCCGTGACGGCACGCAGCCCGGTGGTGCCCGCGAACCGCACGCCCAGCGCCCGCGTCACGCCCGGCTGGCGCCGCACCTGGGCGAGCAGTTGCGCCTCCGAGGCGCCGTTGCGCGCCTCTACCTGCCAGTCGACCGGCACGCGACCGATCGCGCGCCGCGTCATCTTCGAGGAGGTGGCGGAGAGGAACGCCCCGATCGAGGCGAGCAGCGCGACCGCAACCGCGACGCCGGCGGCCGTGGCGACCAGCCGTCCCCGGCGGTGAGCCACCAGGCCGCCGAGCCAGTTGAGCGCCGTCACGCCGGCTCCATCACGCCGATCCGCAGGCGTCCGCTGCGCACCTCCCAGCGACCGTGGAGCCGCTCTGCGACCGTCGGATCGTGGGTCGCCACGACCAGCGCCGCCCCGCAGTCCTCCGCGGCGGCGAGCAGCACGTCCACGAGGCCTGCTCCGCTGGCCCGGTCGAGTTGGCCGGTCGGCTCGTCGGCCAGGATCAGGCGCGGCTTCCCGGCGAGCGCCCTCGCGACGGCGGACCGCTGGGCCTGCCCGCCGGATATCTCCTCCGGGAGCTTGTCGCCCAGTCCCTCCAGCCCGAGGCGCGCGAGCGCGGCACGCGCCAGGCCCAGCGCCTGCGGCGCCGTGGCTCCGTCGAGCATCAGCGGGAGCGCCACGTTCTCGTCGACCGTCAGCGGCGGCAGCAGGCTCGGGCCCTGGAAGATCATCGCGACCGGTCCCGGCCGCAGGTCCGCCCGCGTGCCGATGGCGGGCCACTCGACCGAGCCGATCGTCGGGCGGTCCAGTCCCGCCATCAGGTGCAGCAGGGTCGACTTGCCCGAGCCCGAGGGACCGACCACGGCTATGCGCTCCCCCGGGAAGACCTGGCACTCGGTGGGCTCCAGGGCGAGCACGGCGGTCTCGCCGGATCCGAAGGCGCGCGCGGCGCCGCGGCAGCGCACCAGCGCTTGCCCGGCGTTCACGAGACCACCGCGCCGTCGCGCAGCCGGACCTCGCGGTCCGCGCCCCCGGCGACCGCCGGGTCGTGGGTCACGACCAGCACCGCCGCGCCCGCCGCCGCGCGCTCTCGCAGCAGGCCGAGCACCCGGATCGCGGTCGCCTCGTCCAGCTCGCCCGTCGGCTCGTCGGCCAGGATCACGGCCGGGTCGTTGGCGAGGGCGACCGCGAGGCCCGCCCGCGCGAGCTCGCCGCCCGAGAGTTGCGCCGGTCGTGCGCGCGCCCGGCGCCGGATGCCGCAGCGCTCCAGAACCTCGTCGCGCCAGTCGGCGCCCGTGACCCGGCCCCCGAGCCGCTGAACGAGCGCGACGTTGCCCTCGACGGAGAGCTGCCCGACGAGGTTGGCCTGCTGGTAGAGAACGCCCACCTCGCGCGCGCGCAGGCGGGCCCGATCCTCCTCGCTGCGGCGGGAGAGTCGCTCGCCGGCGATCCGCACGACGCCGCCATCGGGCTCGTCGAGGCCGGCGAGGCAGGCGAGCAGAGTGGACTTCCCCGACCCGGAGGGCCCGGTCACCGCGACGATCTCCCCGGCGGCCACCCGCAGCTCGACGCCTCGCAGCGCGAGGGTCTCGTCGTCACCGGCGTGATAGAAGCGATAGAGGCTCTCGGCCTCGAGCACCGCGCTCATCGCGACCACCGCAGCGAGCTCGTGACGATCCTCCACGGATCCACGTTGTCGGCTCCGCGCGGACCCGAGAGCGTGAGGATCGCGATGCGCCCGCGATGGAAGAACGCGTAGCGCTCGACAGCGTCGGTTCCCGCCCGGCCGGTCACCGGGTCCGCCTTGGCCCGTGCCAGGTAGGTGATCCGCACGGCGCGGCCCGCCGACCGCGAGACCGCGCTCACCCGTGCGCCCCGGAACCCGGGCACCGAGCGCGAGAGGCGGGGAAGCTCGCCGCCGCGGGCGGCGGCCACGCTGGGCGCGGACGCCGCCGTGGCGTCCTGCAGGCGGATCGAGTTCAGCTTGTCCGTGAAGCTCACCGCGCCCGCGGCGTCGGTCCGCGACCATCCCTCGGGAACCTTGACCGAGTAGCCGTACCCGGGTGGGGCGTAGCGCACGTAGACCTGGCCGTCGGGGATGTCGCCGGCGGGGTTGACCTCCTTGCGCGGGGGCGTCGCGGCGCCGCCGCCCGACCCTCCGCACGCGCCGATCGCGAACACCAGGGCCAGGGCTGTGGAGCCGGCGAGGGCGCGCCGCCGCGAGGACGCCGTGCCGGGTAGGTCTCGCATGGGCGCGACCGTAGGCGTGGCGGGTCAGCGCCCCGCCCCGGCCCGGTAAACGCCAGGTCAAAGCTGTCCGGACGCCGTGTCGCGGCACGTACGCTGGGCCGATGGCGCTCCCCGGCATCCTGGTCGTCGAGGACGACGAGGCGATCGCGACCGGTCTGGTGCGCGTGCTCTACAGCCAGGGCTACGCGGTCCGCCGCCTCGCGCGGGGCGGTCCCGCGACGGCCGCCGCCCGCGAGGACGTTGGGCTCGTGATCCTCGACCTGGGCCTTCCGGACCTCGACGGGCTCGAGGTGTGCCGCCGCCTGCGCGCGGAGAGCCCCGATCTGGCGATCCTGATCCTCACCGCGCGTGACCAGGAACTCGACGTGGTCGCGGGACTCGACGCCGGCGCCGACGACTACCTCGTGAAGCCGTTCCGCCTCTCGGAGCTCCTGGCGCGCGTCCGCGCCCATCTGCGGCGAGGCGCTACGGCGTCGCCGCGCGATCCCGCGGACGACCGCCTCGCGGCCGGGGAGCTTCTGATGGATCGGGCCGCGCGGCGCGCCTGGCTAGGCGGGAACGAGCTCCGGCTGCGGCCGAAGGAGTTCGACCTGCTGGCGCTGCTGCTCCGCGAGGCGGGGCGCGTCGTCACGCGGGAGCGCATCATGCGCGACGTGTGGGAGACCGACTGGCTGGGATCGACGAAGACCCTCGATACGCACGTCCTGACGCTGAGGCGGAAGGTCGGCGCGGAGACGATCACCACGCTGCGCGGCGTCGGCTATCGCCTCGAGCTGCCGTGAGGCGCCGGCTCGCAGGGGCGATCGCCGGCATAGCCGCGGCGGCCGTGGTCCTGTTCGCGGTCCCGCTCGGGCTCGTGCTGGAGCGCGCGGATCGCGACGAGCAGCTCCTGCGCCTCCAGCGCGATGCCGTCGCGGCGACCCGGCAGGTCGACCTGGCCGCCGGGCGCGGCGATCGCATCGAGCTCCCTCGCTCGACGGACCGGCTGGCGGTATATGACCGGCGGGGGCGGCGCGTCGCGGGACGCGGCCCTCCGGTCGCCGACGGTCCGGTGCGCAGCGCTCTGGGCCGAGCGCGTCCCGCGAACGGATCGAGCGGCGACGCCTACCTCGCGGCAGCTCCGCTGCTCGTGGGCGAGCGGGTCACCGGAGCGGTGCGGGCCGAGCGCAGCGCGGCCGCCGCCGGCGCGACCGGCCCGTGGCTCGCCCTGGCCGCGCTCGGCGGTGCCGTGATCGTGCTTGCCGCACTCGCGGCGCTGTTCGCCGGGGGCCGGCTCGCGCGCCCGCTCGAGCGCCTGGCCGCCACCGCGCGGCGGCTGGGGGAGGGCGACTTCGCCGCGCGCGCGCCCAGGGCGGGGATCGCCGAGGTCGACGCCGTGGCGGGCGCGCTCGACGCTACGGCCGAGCGCCTCGACGAGCTCGTGCGCCGCGAGCGCGCCTTCAGTGTCGACGCCTCGCATCAGCTGCGCACCCCGCTGGCCGCGCTGCGGCTCGAGCTCGAGGCGATCGAGCTCCGGGGCGACGGCTCGCGCGAGCTCGACGCCGCACTCGCGCAGGTCGAGCGGCTTCAGGCGACGATCGACACCCTGCTGGCTCTCGCACGGGACGACGCGCGGAGAGCCGCGCCGCTGGAGCTCCACGGCGTGCTCGATGGGGTCGAGGCCCGCTGGCGCGGCAGGCTCGCGGCCGAGGGTCGTCCACTGCGCGTCCGCATCCGCGGCCGCCCCCGCGCGGTCGCGGACGCGCGGGTGGTGCTCGAGATCCTCGATGTCCTGCTCGGCAACTCGATGCGGCACGGCTCTGGCGCGGTGACGCTGACCGTGCGCGAGCTGCCGGGCCGGCTCGCCCTCGACGTCGGCGACGAGGGCCACGGCTTCAGCGGAGATCCCGAGAGGGCCTTCACGCGCCGGATGCGCGGCAGTGGGGGCGAGGGGCACGGAATCGGCCTGGCGCTGGCGCGCTCGCTCGCTCACGCCGAGGGCGGGCGGCTGGCGGTGACCGTCGCCGCGCCGCACCCGGTGGTCACCCTCTTCCTGCCCGCCGAGCCGGCGCCGGCGGGCACGGACGGAGCCGCCGCGCAGCCCGCCGCACGCTGAGCTCGGGTCGCTCGCTCGATCGGCGCGTCGGCCGCGGCCGCGTGCGCCGCCGCGGACAAGCGGGGTGGACGCGGCCCGCCGCCCGCGGGAAGCTAGGCTCACGACAGGGAACGACGAGCAGGAGAGGAGCCATCAGATGGCGACAGCCACGAAGCTGGAGAACTTCATCGGCGGCAAGTCCGCCCCGGTCTCGGGCGACGGCGCGCACGAGGTCCGCAACGCGGCGACCGGCGAGGCGATCGCGGAGATGCCCAGCTCGAGCAGCGCCGACGTCGACGCGGCCGTGGACGCCGCGACCAAGGCCTTCAAGGAGTGGCGGGAGGCGACGCCCTCGGAGCGCAGCCTCGCGCTCTACAGGATCGCCGACGAGATCGAGGAGCGCGGCGAGGAGCTCTCGCGCATCGAGTCCGAGAACACGGGCAAGCCGCTCGCGCTGACGATCAGCGAGGAGATCCCGCCGGCGGTCGACCAGATCCGCTTCTTCGCGGGCGCGGCGCGCATGCTCGAGGGGCGCGCGACCGGGGAGTACATGGCGGGCCACACGTCGTCGATCCGCCGCGAGCCGGTCGGCGTGGTGGGCCAGATCACGCCCTGGAACTACCCGTTCATGATGGCCGTCTGGAAGTTCGCGCCGGCGCTGGCCGCGGGCAACACGTGCGTGCTGAAGCCCTCGGAGAACACGCCGATCTCGACGCTGTGGATGGCCGAGCTGATGCAGAAGCACCTCCCCGAGGGCGCGTTCAACGTCGTGCTCGGGAAGGGCGACGTCGGCGAGCAGGTCGTGCGCCACCCGGGGATCTCGATGGTCTCGATCACCGGCTCGGTGCGGGCCGGCAAGGCCGTCGCCGCCGCCGCCTCGGACACGCTCAAGCGCGTCCACCTGGAGCTGGGCGGCAAGGCGCCGGTGATCGTCTTCGACGACGCCGACGTGGAGGCCGCGGCGGAGATGATCGCGGGCACCGGCTACTTCAACGCCGGGCAGGACTGCACCGCGGCGACGCGCGTGATCGCCGGCCCGGGCGTGCACGACGGGTTCGTCGAGGCGCTCACCGAGCAGGCGAAGGGCACCGTGTTCGGTAACCCGCTCGACGAGAACACCTACATGGGCCCGGTGATCAGCCAGACCCAGCTCGAGCGCGTGCAGGGCTTCATCGAGCGGGCGCCGGGACACGCGAGCATCACGACCGGCGGCAGCGCGCCGGGCAACGGCGGCGGCTACTTCTTCGAGCCGACCGTCGTAGACGGCCTGCACCAGGACGACGAGATGATCCAGAACGAGATCTTCGGTCCGGTCATCACCGTCCAGCAGGCCGGCGACGAGGCGCAGGCGCTGGAGTGGGCCAACGGCGTCGACTACGGGCTGGCCTCGAGCGTCTGGACCAAGGACCACGGCCGCGCGATGCGCATGGCCAAGGGCCTGGACTTCGGCTGCGTGTGGATCAACACCCACATCCCGATCGTGGCCGAGATGCCCCACGGCGGCTTCAAGCAGTCCGGCTACGGCAAGGACCTGTCGCTGTACGGCTTCGACGACTACACGCGCATCAAGCACGTGATGAGCAACATCGAGGCGTAGGCCTCGCGGGCTCCTGGGCGGCGGGCCGGCGCTCCGCCCCGCCGCCCGCCCGGCGCCTACTTGACCCCGACGACCATCGAGTCCGGGCCGACCAGGTGGCGGACGTAGCTCTCGCGGAAGCCGGCCTGCGCCATCCAGCCCTGGCAGTCCGCGCCGGTGTAGTCGAAGCCGCCCCGCGTCTCGATCAGCATGTTGAGGCTCATCAGGAGCCCGAAGGCGTTCTCGCGCCGGTCGTCGTCGATGATCGCCTCGTAGACGATCAGGGCGCCGCCCTCCGGGAGCGCGCGGTGGGCCTTATCGAGCAGCAGTCGCTTCTCGTCCAGGTCCCAGTCCTGCAGTATGTGGCCCATCACCAGGACGTCGGCCCGCGGCAGTTCGTCGGCGAAGAAGTCCCCGGGGTGGAAGCGCATCCGCTCGCCGAGGCCGGCGGCGGCCACGTACCCGTCGAACATCGGCGCCAGTGGCGGCAGGTCGAAGCCGCCCCCGGTCAGGTGCTGGTGGGCGCGCGCGAGCTGAACCGGGACGCAGCCCTCGGCGCAGCCGATGTCGATCACGGTCTGATGGCGCTCCCACGGGAAGGCCTGGGCGAGCGCGAACGCCGTGCCGATGCTGACCCCGCTCATTGCCTTGGCAAAGCCGCGCAGCGCCTCCGGGTCCGCATAGAGGGCATCGAACATGTCGCCGCCGGCCTTCGCCTCGTTCTGGGGCTCGCCGGTCTTCAGCCCCTCCGTGAGCGAGTCCCAGAAGCCGAACAGGCGCGCGTTCATCATCTCGAGGATCCCGCCGATGTAGCTCGGCTTGGCCCGGTCGAGGAACATCTCGGTGGACGGAGTGTTGCGATAGCGGCCCTGGTCGCGCTCGAGCATCCCGAGCGCCACCAGCGCGTCGAAGAAGTCCCGGGCGCTTCGCGGGCTCAGGCCCAGCCGCTCTCGTAGGGCATCCGCCTCCAGCGGGCCCGAGGCCGCGAGCTCGGAGAACAGGCCGAGCTCGATCGCGCTCAGCAGCGTCTTCGAGGCCCAGAAGGCGGAGCCCGTCTTCATGATCGCCTCGGGGCTCGGGGGCGCTGCGCCAGCGTCGCCCGTGTCCTCCGTGTTCCCCGCCGCCGCCGGTGTCGTGCTCATCGTCGCCCCCTCGCCCGTTGCCCCGTGTGAGCCGTGAGCCTACGGCCTGGCGCGCGGTCGTGTCGGGTATTCCCGGTCACGCGGTCGGTGGTTCTCACGGATTCCCGACCGTGCGTCGCCCCGATGGCGCCCGCCCCGGCGCGCCCTAGCTTCAGCGGGTGCGAAGATCCCCCCTCATCGCACTCGCGTCGGCCGCGGCCGCGCTGCCATTGGCGGCGCCGGCCGCGGCCCGCGACGTGCAGGTGACGCTCACGGCGCGCACCGGCGTCGTGCGGCCGGCCGACGGGGTCCGGATGCGCGCGTGGACCTTCAACGGGCGCGTGCCCGGCCCGGTGATCCGCGTGCGCCAGGGCGATCGCGTCGCGATCACGCTGCGCAACGCCGACCGGATGCACCTGCACTCGCTCGACTTCCACGCCGCCGAGGTCGCGCCCAACGTCGAGTTCGCCGACGTGCTGCCGGGGCGCTCGCGCGTGATCCGCTTCGTCGCGCGGCGCCCGGGCGTCTACATGTACCACTGCGGGACCGGCCCCGTGCTCGAGCACATCGGCATGGGCATGTACGGCGCGATCATCGTCGAGCCCGCGGCCGGACGGCCGCCCGCGCGCGAGGTCGTGCTCGTGCAGAGCGAGTTCACCGGGAGCGTGCGGCGCGGGTGGCTCCGCCAGACGCTGCGCTCGATGCAGACGCAGGCGCCCCGCTTCGTCACCTTCAACGGCGCAGCCAAGCGCTACGTCCCGCGCCCGATCGACGTCCCGGTCGGGCGCCCGGTGCGCATCTACCTGGTCGACGCCGGCCCCACGCTCGACAGCGCCTTCCACGTCGTCGGCGAGATCTTCGACTCCGTCCAACCGGACGGCAACCCGACGTTCGCGCTGCACTCGGTCTCCACCTGGCTGGTCCCGGCGGGGGGCGGCGCGGTCTTCGAGCTGACCTTCGACCACCCGGGCCGCTACCCGTTCGTCTCGCACCAGTTCCGCTGGGCGGACGCGGGCGCGCTGGGGATCTTCAGGGCGCGGTAGCGCATACCGCGCGGCGCCGGCGGCCGCGCCGCGTACGCTTCTCGCCGGCCCCCGTAGCTCAGCGGATCCAGAGCAGCGGACTTCTAATCCGCAGGTCGCAGGTTCGAATCCTGCCGGGGGCGCTGGGGCCTGGAAGGATGCCGGCGATGCTCGGCAGCGTGCTCGGCGACGTGCTCCCGTCGGCGCTCGCCGTCGCGCTGAGCCCGATCCCGATCGTCGCCGTCGTGCTGGTCCTCGGCGGGCACCGGCCGCGGTCGGCCGGCGGCGGGTTCGCGCTCGGCTGGATCGCCGGCCTCTCGGCCGTCGCCGTGGTCGTGGTGCTGCTCGTCGGAGCCGGGGGCGACTCCGGCGGCGAGGGCTCCGGCGTCGCCTGGCTCAAGACCGGCGTGGGGGTCCTGCTTCTCCTCATGGCCGTCGGGCAGTGGCGCAAGCGGCCGAGGGGCGGGGAGGAGCCCGAGATGCCGGCTTGGATGGCCGGCGTGGACTCGGCCACGCCGGCGCGGGCGACGCTGCTCGGCGCGGCGCTCTCGGCGGCGAACCCCAAGAACCTCGCGCTCACCTTCGCCGCGTCCGCCTCGATCGCCGAGGCCGGGCTCGACGGCGCGGACACCGCGATCGCCGTCGTCGTGTTCGTGGCCGTGGGGTCGGCGACCGTCGCCGGCGCGGCGCTCGCCTACCTCGTCGCGCCCGCGCGCGCCGCCCGCCCGCTCGCCGCGATCAGGCGGTTCATGTCCCGCCACAACGCCGTCATCATGGCCGCCGTACTGGCGCTGATCGGCGCCAAGCTGCTGGCCGAGGGATTGGGAGGCGTCTAGCGCCGCGGCGCTACCCCGGCGCCGGCACCGGGTCCGGTATCACCGGGCCGAGGTTCCCGGCCGCGGCCGCCGCGCAGGGACGGGTCCAGGCGTCGCGCAGCTGGTAGACCTCCCAGTCGCGCGTGCGGGCGATCCGCGCAAGCGCCAGCCACGGTCCCCAGGACTGGGTGTACCCGCGCCAGGAGACCCCCTTGCGCGGGAAGAGGACGACGGCCGGCGCCTCTCCGCCGCTGTTGACGTCGCGCATCGGGACGTCGAGCCGGTAGGCGAGGTCGGTCGCGAGGTAGGCCGGCCGGATCACCGGCCGCCCGCAGGACAGGAGCGTCGTGCGGCCCCCGGCGGCCGCGATCGCCTCCGGCAGCGAGCGGTCGAGCCGCACGCGCCCGGTGTACTGCGCCCACGAGCTGCGCAGCCCGGGCGCTCCCGCTAGCGCGACGAGCGCCGCGAGGCCGGCGGCGCCGAGCGCGACGGCGGCGCGACCGTGAGGGCGCGGCAGCATCGCCCGGACGCCGCGCGCCAGCGCGATCGCGGCGAGCACGCCCGCGAGCGCCGCCGGCGCCGACAGGTAGCGCGGTACGCCCGGGTAGCCCAGCTCGGTCAGCACGGCGAGCGGCAGCGCCAGCGTCCCGAGCGCCACGCCCAGGGCCGTCCCGACGGGTTCGCGCCGGCGCACCGAGTCCACGATCCCCGCGACGGCGAGCGCGACGACGACGAGCGCGACCAGCGCGGTCGTCCCCGCGAGCAGCTCGAGGCCGGGCACCGCGGCGTCCTGGACGCGGTTGGGCTCGATGCTCGAGGTCGCGTGGCCGAAGGTCAGGAACGGTCTGCCCGTCCCCAGCCAGTCGCCCCCGATCCAGAGCAGCGGGAGGACGCCGATCCCGGCGGCGATGCGCCACCTGGGGATCGCGCCGGTCCGCCACACCCAGACGGCGTAGGGCAGGACGAGAGCAGCCGTCTCGGGCCTCGCGAGGCACGCCACGATGCCGGCCGCCAGGGCGGCGCCGCGGCGGCCGTCGAGATGTCGCTCGATGCCGTAGAGCAGCGCCAGCAGGACGATCGCCTCGGAGGCCCCACCGGTCACCAGCTCGAGCGCCTGCGGGCTGGCGAGCAGGAGCGCCACCGCGGCGATCGCGGCGCCGCGGCCGGCGGCGCGGTGCGCGAGCCGCGCGGCGAGCACCAGCGCGAGCAGCGCGGCCGTGCGCACGAGCGCCACCCAGGCGGCCGGGCCGAGCTCCGTGCCGAGCAGCGAGAACGGCGTCGTGATCAGGACCGGCAGCGGCTTCCAGCCGGTGGCCGACGCGGTACTGAAGCCGAGGTCGGACAGCCCGGCGAGCTCGCGTCCCCAGATGATCCACGCCCACGGGTCGTAGCTGGGCGTGGGCGCCACGAAGGTGGAGAGGACCGCCGCCGCCGCGCAGCAGAGCACGACCCGGGCGGGCGTGAGGCGGGGGCGCCCGCGCCTGCGCGCGACGCCGGGGGAGGGCGGCGCGACCGGGGCGCCGGCATCGCTTCGTCGCTCGCGGCCCGGAGCGACCGGCGGCGGGGCGGTCGTCGGCGAGGTCACGCACCACCGAGGCTAGCGGGCGCGGTGGCGGGAAGCGCGTCTAGGAGGCCGGCTGAGCGACTCGCCTGCGCCGCATCCGCCGCCACGCGACGACCAGCGCCGCGACGATCGCGACGAGCGCGAGGAGGCCCAGCACGGGGAGCGCCAGGGCCAGCACGGTCAGCCCGATCGACGCCACGTCCTCGATCAGCGAGAGCACTGGGTTCCCCAGTCCGCCGGTGGTCGCCGTCGACAGCGGCCGCACCGCCGAGCGGGTGAGGTGGAGCGCGCCGGCGGTGCCGCCGCCGAGGACCGCCGTGACGATTGTCGGGAGGTCGGCTCCCTGGCCCGCCGAGCCCGTGAACAGGACGGCGCCGGCTATCGGCGCGATCACGGTTCCCGCTGCGTGGAGCGCGTGGTCCACGGCCGGCACCTTGTCGCCGACGAGGTCCGCGACCGTGAGCGCGCCGAGCACGATCAGGCCCGCTGTGGTCGAGAGCCTGTCGTAGGGCGCCGCCAGGTGGATCACGTCCAACCGGTCGAGCAGCGCGGTGACGAACAGCGGGATCCAGGCGTTCAGCCCGGCGGCGCCGGAGAGACCGAACGCGCCGAGGATGCTGCCGGCCGCGGAGGAGATGTCCATCGCGAGCCCGCCGGCTCAGCCGGGCCGGCCTGCGCCCGGGCGGGAGGCGTCGGCGGCGCCGCCCGCGCCGACCGCGCGTGAAGCGGCCTCGGCGCCCTCGGCGGCGATCTCGCGCTCGACCGCCGCCTCGAGTTCCGGCATCTGGGCGAGCGCGTCCCGCTCCGACAGGCGCTGCATCCCGGTTCGCCCGGCCAGCACCCCCCTCACCCAGGCCGGGTAGACGATGTCGCGCGCGCGGCTCTCGATCCCGTCCGCCAGCGCCGCCGCCGCGGCCTCGACCGGATAGGTCCGTGCGAACGGGCCGCGCAGCCCCGCTCGCATCTGCCTGAACGCGGGATGCTCGTCGGCGCCTGTGACCAACTCCGTCGTCAGCCAGGAGAGGTACGCGACGCCGACGCCGACCCCGTGGTGGGCCTCCTCGATGCGCAGCGAGCGCGCGAGCGCCTCCACGGCGGCCTTGCTCGCGGCGTAGGCGCTCATCAGCGGGCCGTGCAGGGCCGAGGCCACCGACGCGACGACGGCGACGTAGCCGCGCCGCTCCTCGATCGCCGGCAGGCAGGCGCGGACCGTGCGCCAGGTGCCGAGCAGGTTCACCTCGATGATGCGCTCCCACGCCTGCGGGTCGATCGAGCGGATCAGGCCCCCGGAGCCGATCCCGGCGTTGGCGACGACCGCGTCGAGGCCGCCGAAGCGCTCGATCGCGCCGTCGCGGGCGCGCTCCAGGGCGCCGACGTCGGTGACGTCGGCCTCGAACGCGGCGGCGCCCGGCCCGCACTCGGCGGCGACGCGGCCCAGCTCCTCGGGCTCGAGGCCCACGAGCGCGACGTTCGCGCCTCGCCGGGCCAGCTCGCGCGCGGTCGCGGCGCCGATCCCGCGCGCGGCGCCGGTCACGAGCACGGTGCGTCCGCTGACGGGGATCCGGTCGGCCACGGCGCGGCGAAGCCTACCCGGAGCCCGCGCGCCCGCGGCTACACTCCGCACGCGCCTGGTGGGCGTAGCTCAGCTGGTAGAGCTCCGGGTTGTGGTCCCGGCGGTCGCGGGTTCGAGTCCCGTCGCTCACCCTCCCTCACCGCCGCCAACGACGAGAGCCCCGCCGCTGGGGCGGGGCCCTCGACGCTCCGGAGGGGGAGATGGTGGCCGGGCGGGCTACCCGGCGAGCGCCAGGCGGCGCAGCGCGCGGCGCGCGCGCAGCGGCGTGACCTCGGCCGGTCCGGAGGCCGGCGCGAGCTTTCGCGCCCCTGCGGTGCGCAGGAACCCGACGAGGTCCGCCGTGTGGCGGAAGGGATCGGCGATCGCCGACCCGTCGGCGCCCACGGCCGCGATCGCCTCGCCCGCGACGAGCGCCACCACGACCGGGCCCGCCGGGACGCCACGAGCGGAGTCCAGGGCGGCCAGGCGCTGCAGGGCGGCGGCGTCGCGCGGACCGGCCGCGCGGATCTCGACGTTGTCGGTGGCGGGGCGAGTCGTCATGATGTGGACCTCGAACTTGGCAATCGGACTGGACTGTTCCGGGTTGCCGTGGCAATATTGGACGTCTTGGCACGGCCTGTCGATAGCCAATCGGGAGAAATTGGATTGTCTTCAGCAACGAGCATGTCGCCGGACGCCCTCGTGGACGCGCTCGGCGCCTGGACCGAGCGGCCGGGGCCGCGCTACCGCAGGCTGGCCGACGCCATCAGGGCCGCCGTCCAGCAGGGCTTGGTGCCCGCCGGCGCCAGGCTCCCGGCCGAGCGGGCGCTGGCCGACCGCCTCCTCGTGAGCCGCACCACCGTGGTCAACGCCTACGGCCTGCTGCGCGACGACGGCGTCGTCGAGAGCCGGCGCGGCAGCGGCACCTCCGTGCGCGCGCAGGGCCCGGCCGGCGACCTGCCCGCCGCGTTCCGCGCGCCGATGCTCGCCCGGCTCGTCGACGAGCGCTCCCCCCGCATCGACCTCTCGATCGGCTCGCCCGTGAATCCGGCGCTCGTCTCCGAGCCGCTCGATCTCGAGGCGGCGGTCGCGCTCGCGCCCCCGCACGGCTTCACGCCGCTCGGCCTCCCGGCGCTGCGCGCGTGCGTGGCGGCCAAGTACGCGGACGAGGGTGTGCCGACCGTGGTCGACGAGGTGATGATCACCTCCGGGGCGCAGGGCGCGCTCAGCCTCGTGGCTCGCGGGCTTGTCACGCCCGGCGACCGCGTGCTCGTCGAGGCCCCGAGCTACCCCGGCGCGCTCGAGACGTTCTCTCGCGCGGGCGCGTCCATGGGGTCCGTCGAGATGGACGAGGCGGGCATGCGACCCGACGCGCTCGAGCGCGCGCTGGAGCGGGGGGGCGTGCGGCTCGTGGTCCTCGTGCCCACCTGCCACAACCCGACCGGGATCGTGATGCCGGAGGGGCGCCGCCGCGAGATCGTGGAGGTGGCCCGCCGGCACGAGGTGACGCTGCTGGAGGACGGCACGCTCTCCGACGTGCGCTTCGCGGGGCCGGCGCCTTCGCCGCTCGTTGGGCACGCGCCCGACCTCGTGCTGTCGGTCGGCTCGCTGAGCAAGATCGGCTGGGGCGGGCTGCGCGTCGGCTGGCTGCGCGCGCCGTCCGCCACGATCCTGCGTCTCGCGCGCCTGCGCGCCGCCGACGACCTCGGCGGCCCGGTGTTCGCGCAGGCGGTCGCGCTGCGGCTGCTGGAGCGCCTGCCGGAGCTCGTGGACGTACGCCGCGAGGAGGCCCGCGAACGGCTCGAGACGCTCGCGAGCGCCCTGCGCGAGCGCCTTCCGGAGTGGGAGTTCTCCGAGCCGCGCGGCGGCTACTCGCTGTGGGTCCGCCTGCCCCACGGAAGCGGCGACGAGTTCGCGCAGGTAGCGCTGCGCCACGGCGTGGCGGTCGCGGCCGGCAGCGCCACGGCGCTCGACGACGAGTTCATCGACCGCATCCGCATCTCCTACAGCCCCCCGCCGGAGCGCCTGCGCGCCGCGGTCGAGCGGCTCGAGCGGGCGTGGGCGGAGTACTCGGGCTGGCCGTCCGCCGGCAACGCCGCCGAGCCCGCCCTGCCGATGTAGCCTCGCCCGGCGATGGCGACAACACGCTGGCGCGAGGCTTTCTCCTACGGCGCCATGGCGTTCGTCTTCCTCGCGGCCTTCCCGAAGCTCAGCCACCGGCTGCGGTGGCCGACGCGTCTGGGACCGCGCGGGCTGGTCGCCTACATCGCCTTCAACACCGCCGTCGGGTTCGCTGTGCGGACATGGGCGGTGCCCTTCGTCAAGCGCACGGGCGAGAGGGTGGAGCGAGGAAAGGAGGAGCTTCGCCGAGAGCTCGGGCGCGAGCCGACCGATCAAGAGCTGCTCGCGCACCTCGGCCTGATCGGCGACGACTGAACGCCCCGCCGAGCGCGGAGCCCGCCGCTGGCTGAGCTGCTCAGGGTTTGTTGAACGTGCGGGCGCCCGGGTTGGGTTCGGGCACCCAGGTTGGGTTCGGGCACCCCAGGTTCCGCTCGGGCGGTGCGGGGTGCCCGTCTCGCCGCGAACTGCGGCAACGAAGGAGGCATTTCGCGCTCATTGAGGGTGCGCCGCTCGCGAAAGCGCGATTGACCTCGTATATCGGTGTCGATTGCACTCTCGCGACGCGGCCGCCGGGGCCGGGCTCTGTCGTTGCCGCGGCTCGTCACGACGTGTGCGCGCGGTGGGCGGGGAGCGTCGCGGGCGCTGCGGGTCCGCGATCAGCCCCGCGTCCGCGCGCTGGGCCGGCGCCCGGGTTCCGCCCGGGCGCAGCGGGCTGCCCGTCACGCCGCGAACTGCGGCAATGATGGAGCCATTTCGCGCTCCGTGAGGGTGCCGGGACGAGGCGCCGGTCCGTCGTCCTGGGTAGGGGGCGCATACGACCCCCAAGGCAGGAGAGCGGAACCCGTGCGCCCCCACGCAATGCCCTGCCGGCGGCGGGGCTCCTTCATTGCCGCCGTTCGCCACGACCCACGCTCTCGATGAGCGCGGAGCGTCGCGGGCGCGGCGCCGGTTGAGCTGCCGCCCGCGCGGGGTGCGCTCATCAGCTCCGCGGGCAGCCCGCGACCAGCGACATCAGGATCCACGGCGCTACTCCGGCGATCGGGCTGTCCAGCAGGCGCAGCAGCGCGCTGTCGCGCGGGCGGTCGGGCGCCGCGGCGGAGAAGGCGGGGGCTGACGAGCTCACCTCGTGCTCATCGTCGGCGGCCGCCGGCGCCTTGAGAGCCGCGCGCCCGGCGGGAACGGAGCGCACGTGGACCCGGAGCCACCGCGTCAACGAAGGTGCCTCACAGGCACCGAGAATGACGCGCCCCGAGCGCGGGTAGGCGCCCGGAGCGCGGGTAGGCGACGCACCTCCTTCCCCGGCAGTCGTTACGCGGGGATCGGCCTGCCGCGCGCTACGCCTCGGCCACGACCGCGTCGCCGACCGCGATCTCGCCGTCACCGAGCAGGTCGGCACGCAGGCCGCCGCGATGCACCAGCCCGCGCAGCACCCCGGGCGCGGTGAGACCCTGGAGGTGGTTGCACGGCTCACACCGCTCGACGCCGAGGCAGGGCACGCCGCCGACCGTGAAGCGCCGCCCGACCAGGTCGTTGAGCCGGATCCCGCGCGTGACCAAGTTGCGCCTGGAGCCGCCCGGCCCGAGCTCGATCCCTGTGTCGCGCGCGAGGCCCTCGATCGCCTCGGCCTCGATCAGCGTCAGGTCCTCGCCGGAGCGCCCGGCGCCGTCCGCGCCCGGCGCGAGCAGGTTGCGGTCGCCTTCCAGCCCGCGGCCGGCGAGCGCGCGCACTCGTCCCACGGCGAACGTCGGGCCGCTCTCGACGGACGCGAGGTGGATGGACTCGACGGTGCCGCTCTCCATCCCGAGAACCGTAACGGCGCCGCGACGGGCACCGCCGCAGCTCGCTCTACGCTGCGACCAAGTGGCCGCACCCGCGCAGACCCCGCAGGACGCAGACGCCTCGGGGCTCACGCCCCGCGAGGCGATCGCGGCGATGCGGATCCGCGCGCCGACGCGCGGGAACCGACGCCTCGAGCGCCTGCTCGCCGCGGTGAACGCCGACGACGAGGTCAAGGCCTGGTGGCACGTCGCGTCGCTCAACGCCACGCGGCTCGGCATGTCCGACCACTCCTGGGTGCACATCCAGATCGTCGTCAACATCGCGCTGCGGCTCAGCCGGCTGCTCCTCAAGCGCGGCGTCGAGCCGGCGATCGTCTCCGAGCACGGGCTGAAGCCGGCGGACGCCGAGGTGGTGATCGCGGCGGCGGCGCTGCTGCACTGCGTCGGGATGAGCGTCCACCGCGCCGACCACGAGGCGCACTCGCTGTTCCTCGCCGCGCCGAAGCTGCGTGAGCTGCTCGGCGCCGCCGGCTACGAGGACCCCGACCGCGCCGTGCTGGCCTCCGAGGCGCTCGGCGCGATCATCGCCCACCGCCGCCGCGGCGAGCCGCTCACGCTCGAGGCGGGGATCGTGCGGGTCGCGGACGCGCTCGACATGGCCGAGGGCCGCTCGCGGATCCCGTTCCAGACCCAGCGGCCCAACATCCACTCGCTCTCGGCGGCGGCGGTCGAGTCGGTCGAGATCAAGGCCGGGCGGCGCAAGGCGGTGCGGATCGACATCGCGATGACCAACTCCGCGGGGATCTTCCAGGTCGACGAGCTGCTGGCCACCAAGCTGCGCGGCTCGAAGCTCGAGGAGCACGTCGAGGTGGTGGCGCGCATCGAGGGCGAGCACGAGCGCCGGCTCGTGCCGGTGTTCGAGATCGGGTAGCGCGCGGCCGGGCCGCCTACCCGAGGCCCGCGAGCAGCCGCTCGAGGTCCTGCTCGTCGTTCCACGCGCCGACGGACGCGCGCACGAGGCCGCGGCCCGGCAGCTCGCGCACGACCACGCCCGCCGCCGCGAGCCGCTCGACCGTCTCGGCCGCCCGCTCGTCCCGCCACGCGACCAGCGTCGTCGCCCCCCGCGGGAGGACCTCGCGGCCACGCTCGCGCAGGCGCTCTGCCAGGGAGGCCGCGAGCCCGGCCGCGCGCGCGTGCAGCGCGTCCCATCCCGGGGTCGCCAGGACCCCGGCCGCGGCCAGTGCGAAGGCGAGCCCCTCCGCCGGCAGCGCCGGCGCGTCGAGCGCGCGCGCGTCGTCGTGGGGCGCCGCCTCGAGGCCCGCGCCCGCGTCCGCGAGGTTGACGTACCCCGGTCCGGGCACGTCCAGGCGCTCGCGCAGCGCGGGGGAGAGGTGCAGCATCCCGGTGCCGTCGGGGCCGCAGAGCCATTTCTGCCCGGCGCCCGCGTAGGCGTCGCATCCGAGCGCCGCGACGTCCACGGCCACCGCGCCGACTCCCTGGGCGCCGTCGAGCATCACCGGGGCGTCGAGCTCCGAGATCTCGGGCGGGGCCGTCTCCCCGCCGACCCAGCTCACGTGCGAGCACGCCACCAGGCGCGTCCTCGGCCCGGCCGCGTTCGCTACCTCGGCCAGCGGCGCGACCAGGACCCGCGCTCCGCGCGAGCGCAGCACGGCGAGCGGCCCGAGCAGGCCGGGGTGCTCCTGGTCGGAGGTGACGATCTCGTCGCCGCGCCCGAGCCCGAGGCCCGCGATGACGCGCGCGAGGCCGTCGCTCGTGGCGGTGGTCAGCGCCACCTCGCCCGGGTCGGCGCCGAGCAGCCCGGCGTAAACGCCGCGCAGCGCCCGCGCCAGCTCCGCGCGGCGCTCGAAGTGCGCACGCCCGCGCCCCCGCTCCGCCTGCCGCTCCAGCTCGGCGCGCGCCGCCGCGATCCCCTCCGCCGGCGCGGGGCCGTTGCTGCCGGAGTTGAGGTACGCCAGGCGCTCGAGCGCCGGGAACCCGGCCCGCAGCGAGGCGAGCGGATCGCCGGCCGGGCTCACGCCCAGAGATCTCGCCCGTGCGCCCGCGCCCAGCCGGCGCGCGCCGCGAGCACGGCGAGGTCCGCGGCGCCCGCGAGCAGGAACGCGCCCGGCCCGGTCAGCGCTCGTGCGGCGATCCGGCGGGCCATGACCGAACGCTATCGTCCGCGCCCCATGGCCTCCGGAGTCATCGCGAGCGTCACCGAGCTGCCGGAGTCGCGCGTCCGCGTGCAGGCGGAGGTGCCGTCGAGCGAGGTCGAGCGGCGCCTCGCGCAGGCCGCATCCTCGCTGGGCCGCGAGATGCGCGTCCCCGGCTTTCGCAAGGGCAAGGTCCCGGCCCCGGTCGTGATCCGTCGGGTCGGCCGCGAGGCCGTCCTCGACGAGGCCGTGCGCAACTCGCTCGGATCGTGGTACGCCGACGCGATCGACGCGGCCGGGATCTCGCCCGTCGGCGACCCGAGCCTCGACCTCGGCGAGCTGCCGGCCGAGGGCTCGCCGCTGACGTTCTCGATCGAGATCGGCGTGCGCCCGGCGGCGCGGCTGGGCGACTACAAGGGGCTCGAGGTCGGCCGGCGCGAGCCGGAGGCGCCCGACGAGCGGGTCGAGGAGGAGATCGAGCGCCAGCGCGAGCGGGTCGCGCGCCTCGAGACCGTCGAGCGGCCGGCGGAGCCGGGCGACTTCCTGGTGATCGACTACGCGGGCTCCCGCGACGGGGAGCCGTTCGAGGGCGGCGAGGGTCGCGACCAGCTGGTCGAGCTCGGCTCCGGCCGGCTCGTGCCCGGGTTCGAGGAGCAGCTCGCCGGCGCCTCCGCGGGCGAGGAGCGAACGGTCGACATCACATTCCCCGACGACTATGGGGCCGAGGAGCTCGCCGGGCGCCCGGCGACGTTCGCCGTGACGGTCAAGGAGGTCAAGTCCAAGCGGCTCCCGGAGCTCGACGACGAGTTCGCCGCCGAGGCCGGCTACGACAGCGTCGAGGAGCTGCGCGAGGACGTGGCGAGCCGCGTCCGCGAGGCGGAGGATCGCGCGATCGAGGCGGAGTTCCGCGAGGCGGTCGTCGACGCGGTCGCGGCGGGCGCGACGATCGAGCTGCCCGACCCGCTCGTGGAGGGTCGTGCGCGCGAGATGTGGGAGCACACGCTCCGCAGCCTCGCCCAGCAGGGGGTCACGCGCGAGGCCTACGCGCAGATCTCGGGGAAGAGCGAGGAGGAGGTCGTCGAGGAAGCCAAGCCGGACGCCGCGCGCTCGCTCGCGCGCGAGGCGGTGCTCGCCGCGGTCGTGGAGGCGGAGGGGATCGAGGCGAGCGAGGAGGAGCTGCTCGAGGCGCTCGCGCATCTCGCGGAGCAC
Source organism: Solirubrobacteraceae bacterium (assembly GCA_046330255.1). Lineage (GTDB taxonomy): Bacteria > Actinomycetota > Thermoleophilia > Solirubrobacterales > Solirubrobacteraceae > JBBSBL01. The sequence continues at coordinate 229,586 of JAXLTC010000002.1, read as the reverse complement.
GAGCGCACCGAGCCGGAGAAGCTGCTGCGGAAGCTGCGCAAGGCCGGGCGCGAGGACGAGCTGCGCGCCGACGTGGAGACCCGCAAGGCGATCGACCTGCTGGCGTCGTCCGCCAAGCCGATCCCGGTCGCCCAAGCGCAGGCGCGCGACGCGCTCTGGACGCCCGGCCAGGACGAGCCCGGCGCCGGCGGCGGGCGGCTCTGGACGCCTGGCGGATAGCCGCGCGCAGCGCCCTGCGACACCTGCCGGGCGGCCCTCGGGCGGTTGGTAGACTCGGCCCGACCGGCCGGGCGAGGTGCGTCGGCGGCACTCGGTTCCGCGGAAGGATTCGAGCCGGGGAAGCGAAAAGAAGGCGAGCTATGAGCCCACTGGTCCCGATGGTCGTCGAGCAGACGTCGCGCGGAGAGCGCGCGTTCGACATCTACAGCCGGCTGCTCAACGAGCGCATCATCTTCCTCGGGACCCCGATCGACGACCAGATCGCGAACCTCGTCGTCGCCCAGCTGCTGCACCTCGAGTCCGAGGATCCGGACAAGGACATCTCGCTCTACATCAACTCGCCGGGCGGCTCCGTGTACTCGGGCCTGGCGATCTACGACACCATGCAGTTCATCAAGCCCGACGTGCAGACGATCTGCGTCGGCATAGCGATGTCGATGGGGGCGCTGCTGCTGGCGGGCGGCACGAAGGACAAGCGCATGTCGCTTCCGAACGCGAAGATCCTGATCCACCAGGTGTCCTCGAGCTTCCAGGGCCAGGCCACCGACATCGAGATCCACGCGAAGGAGATCATCGACATCCGGCGCCGGCTCGACGAGATAATCGCCGAGCACGCCGGAAAGCCCGTCGACGAGGTCAAGGGCGACACCGAGCGCGACTACTTCATGAGCGCCGAGGAGGCGAAGGCTTACGGGATCATCGACCGGGTGATCGAGCACCACTAACGGCGCGCGCCCCGGCGGCCGATCCAGGGGAGGGAAGATGGCAAGGCCCACGGACTCGAACGAGCAGCTTCTCTGCAGCTTCTGCGGGAAGTCGCAGAGACAGGTGAAGAAGCTGATCGCCGGGCCGGGCGTCTACATCTGCGACGAGTGCATCGATCTCTGCAACGAGATCATCGACGAGGAGCTGACGGCGCCGCCGAGCTTCGACCTCGAGAACCTCCCGAAGCCGCGCGAGATCTACGCCGTCCTGAACGAGTACGTGGTCGGGCAGGACGCCGCGAAGCGCACGCTGTCGGTCGCGGTCTACAACCACTACAAGCGCGTCCAGATGATGCAGTCGGACGACGCGGACATCGAGTTGCAGAAGTCCAACATCCTGCTGCTCGGCCCGACCGGCTGCGGCAAGACGCTGCTGGCGCAGACGCTCGCGCGGATCCTCAACGTGCCGTTCGCGATCGCCGACGCGACGGCGCTCACGGAGGCCGGCTACGTCGGCGAGGACGTCGAGAACATCCTGCTCAAGCTGATCCAGGCCGCCGACTACGACGTCAAGAAGGCGGAGACGGGGATCATCTACATCGACGAGGTCGACAAGATCGCGCGCAAGGCCGACAACCCGTCGATCACGCGCGACGTGTCGGGCGAGGGCGTCCAGCAGGCGCTGCTGAAGATCCTCGAGGGCACCAGCGCGTCGGTGCCGCCGCAGGGCGGCCGCAAGCATCCGCACCAGGAGTTCCTGACGATCGACACGACCAACGTGCTGTTCGTCTGCGGCGGCGCGTTCGCGAACCTCGACGGGATCATCGAGAAGCGCATCGGCAACCAGGGCATCGGGTTCGGCGCCGCGATCGAGAGCAAGGTGGCGCGCGACACCGGCGAGGTCTTCGAGCACTGCCTCCCGGAGGACCTCATCTCCTACGGGCTGATCCCCGAGTTCATCGGCCGCCTGCCGGTCGTGTCGGCGATCCACCAGCTCAGCCGCGAGGACCTGATGTGCATCCTCACCGAGCCGCGCAACGCGCTCGCCAAGCAGTTCCAGCGCTTCTTCCAGTTCGACGGGATCGATCTGGTGTTCGCCGACGAGGCGCTGTCCGCCGTGGCGGACAAGGCGCTCGAGCGCGAGACCGGCGCGCGCGGCCTGCGCTCGATCATCGAGGAGATCCTGCTCGAGGTGCAGTTCGAGCTGCCCTCGCGCCGCGACGTGAAGAAGTGCGTGGTGACCAAGGAGACCGTCGATCGCGGGCTCGCGCCGACGCTCGTCACCGAGGCCGCGCCCGACGAGGGCGACGACTCGGAGCTGGACGAGAAGTCGGCGTAGGGGTCCGCGCGGGTCGGGGCGGGCCGCCCCGCCGGCGCGACTGCGCCGGGAAGGCAGGAGCTCCCGCCGCGACTGCCGAGTTGACCTGAACTATTGCTGCAAACTCGACACTCGCGGATAGGCGCCGGGCTGACCGGCCGGGCGCGCCTCAGCCCCGGCGCCGCAGCCGCTCGATGGCCTGGAGCTCCGCGACGTCGATCAGGTCCTTGCCGCGTCCCGCCGCGGTCTTCATCGAGATGAGGTCCGCCGTCGATGCCACCAGGATCGCGAAGCCGCCGACGTCGAGGCGCTCGGCGCGCCGGCGAAGGACGTTGTAGGCGGGGGCTCCGGCCGGCCGCGCAAGCACGTCGAGATCGCCGGCGACGGTTCGCAGGGTCAGCAGCTCGACGTTGCGCAGCGTCGCTGCGTCCGGGACGAAGGGGACGTCGTCGTCGACTCCCCTCAGGCGCGCCTCGAGCGCGACGAGCACGCCGCCGAGTGCCTCCAGGTTGCCGGCGTCGGTCGCGTAGGTGATGTCGAGGTCGAACGTCGCTCTCGCGGATCCGTGGAGCACGAGCGCGATTCCGCCGATGACGACGAAATCGACCCCGGCCCTCGTCAGCTCGCGAAGGATCGTCTTCGCGTCGAGGCGCTCGCGGTCAACGTCCGGCACGGCGCGCCGTCTCGAGCAGGTCGACCAGGTTCGCCTGGGAGGCGCTGAAGGTTCGCAGGCGCTCGGCCGGCGTCATCGCCAGCCGGCGGCGCAGCTGGGACTCGTCCACGTCGGGGAGGCGGGAGCCACCGCGGGGAGCAGGGGCGAAGCCCAGAGTCAGCTCGCTGCCGGTGGCATCCATCACCCGTCTGAGGGTGCGGACCGTCGGATTCGCCCCGCTGCGCTCCAGGCGCGCGACGACCGGCTGCTTGACGCCGAGCCGCTCGGCGAGCTCGGCCTGGCTCAGGCCCGCCGCGTGGCGGGCGTCGCGGATGAGGGCATTCGGTTCGGGAATAGCGAAAACACTATATAGCACAAAACATATCGATCGAGCCTCTCCTCACGGCCCCGGCCCGGCTCCCGCCCGCCACTACACTCCGCCGCCCGATGGCCGACCTCGCTCCACGCTTCGATCCGCACGAGGTGGAGCCGCGCGTGCTGCGCCGCTGGCTGGAGTCGGGCCTCTTCCACCCCGAGCCCGAGGGCGAGGCGGCCGGGAACTACTCGATCGCGATCCCGCCGCCGAACGTCACCGGTTCGCTGCACATGGGCCACGCGCTCAACGGGTCGATCCAGGACGTGCTGATCCGCCGCCACCGGATGCTCGGCCGGCGGACCAAGTGGATCCTCGGGACCGACCACGCCGGCATCGCGACCCAGAAGCAGGTGGAGCGGCGCCTCGAGGAGGAGGGGACGAGCCGCGAGGCGGTCGGCCGCGAGGCGTTCACCGGGCGCGTCTGGGAGTGGCGCGAGGAGTTCGGCTCGCGGATCATCGAGCAGTTCCAGCGCCTCGGGGCGTCGTGCGACTACTCGCAGGAGCGGTTCACGCTCGACGACGCCTACGCGCGCGCGGTGCAGCAGGTGTTCGTGGACCTCCACGCCAAGGGCCTGATCTACCGCGACAACTACCTCGTCAACTGGGACCCGGGCAGCCGCTCGGCGATCTCCGACCTCGAGGTCGAGGACCGCGAGGTCACCGATCGCCTCTACTCGATCGACTACCCGCTCGCGTCCGGCAGCGGCTCGATCACGGTCGCCACGGTGCGGCCGGAGACGATGCTCGCCGACACCGCGATCGCGGTGCACCCCGACGACGAGCGCTACGCGCGGCTGATCGGCGAGGCGGCGATCCTCCCGCTGGTCGGACGGCGGCTGCCGGTCATCGCCGACGCCTACGTGAAGCCCGAGTTCGGCACCGGCGCGCTGAAGATCACCCCGGGCCACGACCCCAACGACTTCGAGATCGGCCGCCGGCACGGGCTCGACCAGGTCCAGGCGATCGGCGAGGACGGGCGGATGACCGCCGAGGCGGGCCGCTTCGCGGGGATGGGGGTGCTCGAGGCGCGCGAGGCGGTCGTCGCCGCGCTGCGCGACGAGGGCCTGCTCAGCGGGACCGAGGAGTACACGCACGTGGTCCCGCACTCCCATCGCTCGGGGGAGCGGATCGAGCCGCTGGTCTCGCTGCAGTGGTTCATGCGCATGGACGAGTTGGCCGCGCCGGCGATCGAGGCCGTGCGCGACGGCCGCGTGCGCTTCCACCCGGCGCGCTGGGCGAAGGTCTACGAGGACTGGATGCGCGACATCAGGCCGTGGTGCATCTCGCGCCAGCTCTGGTGGGGCCACCGGATCCCCGTCTGGTATCGCGGTGCCGAGACGCACGCCGGCATGGAGGCGCCCGAGGGCGACGGGTGGACGCGCGACCCCGACGTGCTGGACACCTGGTTCTCCTCGGCGCTGTGGCCGTTCGCGACGCTCGGCTGGCCGGAGCGCACCCCGGAGCTGCGCGCCTTCTACCCGACGGACGTGCTCTCGACCGCGCGCGACATCATCTTCCTCTGGGTCGCGCGGATGATCATGATGGGCCTCGAGTTCACCGGCGAGGTCCCGTTCGCCGACGTGAACATCCACTCGGTGATCCAGGCCCCGGACGGGCGCCGGATGTCCAAGTCGCTCGGCACCGGGATCGATCCGCTCGACGAGATCTCCGAGCACGGCGCCGACGCCGTTCGCTTCGGGCTGCTCGCGATGTCCTCGACCCAGGACGTGCGCTACTCGGCGGAGAAGGTCCAGCAGGGCCAGGCGCTTGCGAACAAGCTCTGGAACGCCTCGCGCCTGGTGCTGTCACGGATCGATCCGCAGGCGCGCCCCGACGCGCGTCCCGGCGCGCTGGAGGACCGCTGGATCCTCTCCCGCCTGGAGGCGGCGAGCGAGTTCTTCCGCGAGCGCCTGGCGGCGTTCGACTTCGCGGCGGCCGCGCTGGGCCTCTACGACTTCGTCCACGGCGAGCTCTGCGACTGGTACCTGGAGCTGGTCAAGCCGCGTCTGTACGAGGAGGGCGGCGACGGGCACGCGGCGCTGTCCGCGACGCTGCTGCACGTGCTGCGCGAGACGCTCGCGCTCGCGCACCCGGTGATCCCGTTCGTCACCGAGGAGATCCACTCGCGCCTGCCGTGCGCCGAGGGACTGCTCGCCGCGGGCCCGCTCTCGCCGCCCGACCCCGCCCGCCGCGACCCGGACGCCGAGCGGGCGGTCGGCGATGCGATCGAGGCCATCCGCGCGCTGCGTGCCTGGCGCGACGGCGTCGGCGCGCCGGCCGGCGCCCACCTGCCGGCACGCGTGGAGGCCGCCGGCTACGAGGGCACGCTCGAGCACCTCGAGCGACTCGCGCGGCTCGACCTCGACCCCGCGGACGGCGAGCACGCGGAAGCCGAGCCCGTGGCGAGGGTCGCCGTCCCGGGCGGCACGGTCAGCGTGCTCGCCTCCGAGGCGGTCGATGCCGGCGCCGCCGCGGAGCGTCTCGCGACGCGTCGCGAGACGCTGCAGGCCGAGGTCGAGCGCGCGCGCCGGAAGCTGTCCAACGAGGGCTTCGTCGCGAAGGCGCCGGCGGCCGTCGTCGAGGCCGAGCGCGACAAGCTCGCGCGCCTGACCGAGGAGCTCGCCGCGCTGTGAGCCGGCCCCCCGCGCGCGCGTGGACGCTCGCCGACGCCGAGCGGCACCTGCTCTCGCTCGAGCTCTTCGGCATGCGCTTCGGGCTCGACAGGATGCGGCGGCTGCTGACGGCCCTCGGCTCGCCCCAGGAGCGCTTCTCCTCGATTCACGTCGTGGGCACGAACGGCAAGTCCTCGACGGCGCGGATGGCGGCGGCGATTCTCGAGGCGCACGGGGCCCGCGCGGGCGCCTATCTGTCGCCGCACCTGGTGAGCTTCGCGGAGCGCGTGCGGGTCGGGGAGCGCGACGCCGCCCCGGACGAGCTCGCGCGCGCCGTTCAGCGCGCCGCCGCGGCCGCGGCGAAGGTGGACCGCACCGCCGCCGGCGACGACCGGGTCACGCAGTTCGAGACGATCACCGCCGCCGCCTACCTGCTGCTCGCCGAGAGCGGCGTCGAGGTCGCAGCCGTCGAGGCGGGGCTCGGCGGGCGCCACGACGCGACGAGCGTGATCGGCTCGAGCGTCCAGGTCCTGACCAACGTCGGGCTCGAGCACACCCGCTGGCTCGGTCCGACGGTCGCCGACATCGCGCGCGAGAAGCTGGCCGTGGTGCGGCCGGGCGCCACGCTCGTCGTCGGCTCCGGGCTCGATCCCGACGCGCTCGCGCTCGCGCGCGAGACCGCCGCCGACCGCGCAGCCGAGCTGGTCGTCGCCGCGGCGGACCCCGGCGTCCCGCTCGCCGCGGAGGGGTCGTTCCAGCGGCGCAACTTCGCGCTCGCGGCGGCCGCCGCGGAGGCGCTCACCGGCGAGCTCGATCCCGCCGCCGTGCGGCGCGCGGCCGCCTCGGTGGTCGTCCCGGGCCGGATGCAGGTCGTCGGCCGCGACCCGCTGACGATCGTCGACGGCGCGCACAACCCGGCCGGCGCGCTGGCGCTGGCGGAGTCCCTGCGCGAGATCGCCGGAGGTCGTAGGCTCGCGCTCGTGATCTCGATCCTCGACGACAAGGACGCGCCCGGGATGCTCCGCGCGCTGGTGGACGGGGCGGACCTCGTGGTCGCGACCGGCAATCACAACCCGCGCGCGCTGCCGCCCGCCACGCTCGCGTCGCTCGCGGGACAACTCGGCGCGCGCGCGTGCGAGGTCGAGCCCGATCCGCGGCGCGCGCTCGAGCGCGCGCGCGAGGCGACCGGCGCCGGCGGCGTCGCGGTGGCGGCGGGATCGATCTACCTCGCCGGCGACCTGCTCGCGCCGGTCGGAAGGCGCGCGGTCTCGTCGCTGTGAACGACCGCGAGCAGCCCGGGTTCCTGCCGATGATCGGCCTCGTGGCGCTGATCGTCGCGGTCGTGATCCTCGTCTTCTTCGGGATCGGCTACCTGTTCGGGCGCCTTTTCCTGTAGGGCCGGCGGCTACACTCGCCGGTCAGCATGAGCCCCCCGGCGATCTTCGGGATCGACAGCTCCGGCCTCAACCTGGCCGTGAACCTCGTCCTCCTGTTCCTGGTGATGGTGTGGCTGGCGCTGGTCTACTGGACCTGGGCGGACGCGCGCCGCAGGATCGCGGACCCGATGCTGGTGGGCTGCGCGACCGCCGCGTCGCTGTTCCCGTTCGTCGGGACGATCATCTACCTCATCGTGCGCCCGCCCGAGTACCTCGAGGACGCGCGCGAGCGCGAGCTGGAGATCCAGGCGTCGGAGGCGCGGCTCGCCGCGCTCGGCCAGTACCGCTGCCCGCACTGCGACGGCGAGGTCGAGCGCAGCTTCCTGCGCTGCCCGAGTTGCCTGCGCAAGCTCAAGGATCCGTGCGCGAGCTGCGGCAAACCGCTCGACCCGGCGTGGAAGCTGTGCCCCTACTGCGAGGCGGAGGTCGTGCCGCCGAGCGCCGCCACCGCCGCCGCGCGCCGCCCCGCGCGCCGGCGCAGGGCCGCCTCGGGGGGCGAGGCCACGGCGGCCGCCAAGACCTCGGCGCCGGCCAAGACCTCGGCGGCCGCCAAGACCCCGGCGCCGCAGCCCGCGGCGCCCGCCGCGGTGGCGCCGGCGTCGTCACCGCCCCCGGCGGCTGCGAGCGCGGATCCGTCGACCGGCGAGCGGCGCGCCGCCCGCCGGGCGGCGCGCGCCAAGGCCCGCGCGGCGGACCCGCCGCCCGAGCAGACCGCGTAGGGTCGCGCTCCTCGCGCGACCGGCCCGCCGCCGCGGCCGCGCTCCCGTCCACAGATCCCGATCCAAGGAGCACCATGGAGCGCACGCTCATCCTCGTCAAGCCCGACGCGTTCGCTCGTGGGTTGACCGGCGAGATCATCGCCCGCTTCGAGCGCAAGGGCCTGCGGCTCGCGGCGCTGCGGCTGCTGACCGTCGACGTCGCGCTCGCCGAGGAGCACTACGCCGAGCACCGCGAGCGCCCCTTCTTCGGCGAGCTGGTCGAGTTCATCACCTCCGCGCCGCTCGTCGCGCTCGTGCTCGAGGGCGACCATGCGATCGCCGCCGCGCGGCAGGTGATCGGCGCCACCGACCCGCTCGAGGCGAGCACCGGCTCGATCCGTGGCGACTTCGCGCTCGAGGTCGGCCAGAACATGGTGCACGGGTCCGACTCGCCGGAGTCGGCGGCGCGCGAGATCGCGCTGTGGTTCCCGGATCTCGGCTGACGGCCGGGCGCCGGCGGTGCGCCTGATCCTCGCTTCGCGCTCGCCCCAGCGACGGGCGATCCTCGAGCAGGCCGGGATTCCCTTCGAGGTCGTGCCCGCGGACCTCGAGGAGCTCGCCGAAGGGGGGCCCGCGATCGTCGCGGGCGAGAACGCGCGCCGCAAGGCGCTGGCCGTGGCGGCGCTGCCCGCGGCATCGGGGGCACTCGTCCTCGGTGTGGACACGGTGGTCGCCCTCGACGGGCGCCTGTACGGCCAGCCCGCGGGCAGGGAGGAGGCGCTCGCCACCCTGGGCGCGCTCTCCGGGCGCACGCACGAGGTGCTCAGCGGAGTCGCGCTGGCGACCGGGGGCGAGCAGGCGGCGCTCCGGGAGGCCGTGGCCGTGACGAAGGTGACCTTCCGGGCGCTGAGCCCGGCGGAGATCGGGCGCTACGCCGACACCGGGGAGTGGCGCGGGCGCGCCGGCGCCTACGCGATCCAGCAGCGCGGAGCCACACTGCTGGACCGGATCGAGGGCGAATACCTGAACGTCGTCGGGCTGCCGCTGGCGACGCTGCTGGAGCTCGAGCCGGGGTTGCGCTCGATGCCGCAGCCTCCCTGCCGGCGCCGGGCTTAAGCTCCGCCGAGGTACTTGCCCGAGTCGGGAGGACATCGAAGACGTGAGGCTCCCGTTCCCGATGACGCTCGCGCCGAGCGTCCTGCTGCCTGCGCTCCTCGCAGCCTGCGGCGGCGATGCCGGGCGACCCGCTACCTGGGTCCCGCCCCGCGCGGAGCGCTCGGTCGCACGCCTGCCCGCGGCTCAGCGAGCCGCCGGGATGGCGCTCGTGCGGCTCGAGCGAGCCGCACGGGCGGGCGACGCCGAGGAGCTCTGCGGGTCGGTGTATCGCTTCCAGACGAGGGTCCCGATCCCGCGGGCCGAATGTGCGCGCGGACTGAAGGACGCGTTCGCGCCCGACGGCTGCGACGGACGGTACGGGAGCGCGGCGGCGTTCCCCCAGCACGACGTTCCGGCTCGAGCGCGACAGCGCGACCTGGTACGTCGTGTTCGTCACATAAGGGCTCGCAGCCTGTCGGCCAAGCCACGTTCGGGGCCGTCGCCCCCCGGTTCCGCGTCGGCGCTGCGAGGAATCTGTCGGGTCGCGAACGGCGGCTAGGAAGGAGGCCTCTCGCGCCCGCGGAGGAGTACCCGCCGCGCGACCCCGGTCGCGGGAGGCCGGCGCCGGGTCCACCGTCCTGGGTAGGGGGCACATACGACCCCCAAGGCAGGAGCGTAGACTCCGGTGACGCCCCTGACTTGACTTCCCATCCCAGCTGGCACCTCTCCTGCGGGCATAGGCTGGGATGGGTTGCGCCTCGGCGGCGGACCGGGCGCCGGGGGCGCGGCGGCCCCTCCGTTTCCCCTCCATTCCGGCTTTTTTGCGGCTCGCACCGCGCATTTCGGCCGCGACGTGGCGGCGGGCCGGTTCGCTACACTGGCCCCGCGGACGGGGCACCTGCCGCGCCCGGCGCCCCCGGGGTCGGCGCGCCGGACCTCGACACCGGCCCGCCCCGCTTCCCGCGATCCGAGCATGGGCTTCTTCAGCTACCTCACCGGCTTCGGTGGCCGCGACATGGCCGTCGATCTCGGCACCGCGAACACGCTCGTCTACGTGCGCGGGCGGGGGATCGTGCTCTCGGAGCCCTCGGTGGTCGCGATGGACCAGCGCAGCGGCGAGGTCCACGCCGTGGGGATCGAGGCCAAGCGCATGCTCGGTCGCACCCCGGGGACGATCTCCGCGATCCGGCCGCTGAAGGACGGCGTGATCGCCGACTTCGACGTGACCGAGGAGATGCTGCGCCACTTCATCCAGAAGGTGCACCAGAATCGCTGGGCGCACCCGCGGGTGGTCGTCTGCGTGCCCTCGGGGGTCACGGGGGTGGAGAAGCGCGCGGTCGAGGAGGCGTGCCTGTCCGCCGGCGCGCGGCAGGCCTACCTGATCGAGGAGCCGATGGCCGCCGCGATCGGCGCCGGGCTGCCGGTCGGCGAGCCGACCGGCTCGATGGTGGTCGACGTAGGCGGGGGCACGAGCGAGGTGGCGGTGATCTCGCTCGGCGGGATCGTCGTCAGCCAGTCGATCCGCATCGGCGGCGACGAGCTCGACGAGGCGATCATCAGCTACGTGAAGCGCGAGTACAAGCTCCTGATCGGCCAGCAGACCGCGGAGGAGGTCAAGCTCGAGATCGGCTCGGCGTTCCTGATGTCCGAGGAGGTCCAGGCGGAGATCCGCGGGCGCGACATGGTCTCGGGCCTGCCGAAGACCGTCGTGCTCACCAGCGAGGAGATCCGCACGGCGCTCGAGGAGCCGATCTCCCAGATCGTCGACGCCGTCAAGGAGACGCTCGACCGCACGCCGCCGGAGCTCGCGTCCGACATCATGGACCGGGGAATCATGCTCGCGGGCGGCGGCTCGCTCCTGCAGGGGCTCGACGAGCGGATGCGCCACGAGACGCAGATGCCCGCCCATCTGGCCGAGTCGCCGCTGACCTGCGTCGCGGTCGGCTCCGGGCGCTCGCTGGAGGAGTTCGAGGCGATCCACCGCTCGAACCGCAATTCGAAGGGGAGCCGTCGGCGCCGCTAATAGGCTCCGGGGCACGACCCACACAATGAGGACTTCACACCCGTGCGAGACAAACAGGTCCGGCGGCGCCGCCTCGTCCTGGCGGCGCTGGTCGGCGTCTCACTGGTCCTCCTGACCGCCAGCTTCGGCGGGACCGGCGGGCCCCTGCTCACGCTGCAGCGCGGCGTCTCCGAGATCCTCTCGCCGATCCAGGAGGGCGCCAGCCGCGCGCTCAAGCCCGTCCGGGACCTGGCGTCGTGGATCGGCGACACGTTCGACGCCAAGGACGAGGTCAAGCGCCTGCGCGCCGAGCGCGACGCGCTGCGGCTCCAGGTCGTGGGCAGCCAGGCCGCGCTCGAGGAGAACACCCAGCTGCGGCGGATGGTCGGACTCGACACCCGCCGCGGCGTCGACGCGTTCAACCCCGTGACCGCGCGCGTCATCGGGCGCTCGCCCACGGTCTGGTACGCGCGCATCGAGGTCGACAAGGGCAGCGACGACGGCGTGCGGGTCAACCAGCCGGTGATCGCCGGCGACGGCCTCGTCGGCAAGGTGACGGACGTCACCTCCGGGACCGCGATCGTGACGCTGATCACCGACCACACCTCGGGCGTCTCGGCGAAGATCCTGCGCGGACCCGGCGAGCTCGGGACCCTCGTGCCCGCGGTCGGCGACCCGAACGACCTGCTGATCCAGTACCTGCCGGGCGACGCGCGCGTGCGCGTCGGCGACCAGGTCGTGACGGCGGGGTCGCGCTCGTCCCGGCTGGAATCGCTGTTCCCGCCCGACCTGCCGATCGGCACCGTCTCCAAGGTCTCGGCCGACGAGTTGCGGCTCAACGCGCGCGTGCACATGCGCCCGTCGGCCGATCTCCAGCACCTCGACTTCGTCCAGATCCTCACGCGCGGGGTCAGCGGCGACAGGGCCCAGGTTCCGTGAGCGACGGCTTCTGGCGCCTGGGCCTGCGGCTGGTCGTAATCGGGCTGGCGACGGTCGTGATCCAGATCACGGCCGTCTCCCAGATCACGATTCTCGGGACCACGGCCGACATCGTGCCGCTCGCCGTGATGTCCGTGGGGCTGCTGGCCGGCTCGATGTCCGGCGCCGCGTTCGGCTTCGGGGTCGGCCTGTTCCTCGATCTGGCGCTGTTCCAGACGCTCGGCGTGACGTCCCTGATCGGGATCGGGATCGGCTACGCCTCGGGGCGGCTGCGCGAGCTGCGCGATCCGGGTCACGGCCTGATGCCGCTCGCCGCCGGAGCGGCGGCGACCGCGGCCTCGGCGCTCGGCTACTCGCTGATCCAGTTCCTGCTCGGCGTCGACGCGCCGGTCAGCCTGCTGCTGCTGCGCCAGATCGTCGCGACGATCGTCGTCAACACGCTGATCGCGCTCCCGGTCTACGCGCTGCTGCGCCGCGTGATCTCGGGCGCGCTGCCCGACGACCCCGCGCGCCGCCGCCGGCGCCGGGCCTACGCGACCGGCGGGCTCAGCCCGCTCTCACAGGCGAGGCCACGGTGATCGAGGACCCCTCGGGCGACCGCCGGGCGCCGATCACGCCGCAGCTCGCGTTCCGCGTGGCGATCCTCGGCGGGATCGCGCTCGTCTTCTTCGCGATCATCTTCTTCCGGCTCTGGTACCTCCAGGTGCTGTCGGGCAACAGCTACCAGGCCAAGGCGTCCAACAACCAGGTGCGCGACGTCGTCGTGCAGGCGCCGCGCGGGCAGATCGTGGATCGCAACGGCACCACGCTCGTCGACAACCGGCTGGCGACCGCCGTCACCGTCGAGCCGCCGCGGCTCCCCGGCGAGCCCGGCAGCCCGCGGCGCCTGGCGCTCTATGCCCGGCTCGCCCGGGTGCTCGGCACCTCCACCCGGCCGGACCGCTGCCGGGTGGGCCGCGACGTCGTGCGGCTGATCCCGCTCGCCTGCGAGGTCGAGCGCGGCATCAACCAGCTCCCGTACGCGGACGTGACGGTGAAGCCGGACGCCTCGCGCGACGAGATCAACTACGTGCTCGAGAACCAGGAGCGCTTCCCCGGCGTCACGATCCGCCAGGTCTACCTGCGCACCTATCCGTTCCGGGACACCGGGGCGCAGCTCTTCGGGACGATCGGCCAGATCACGCGCCGCGAGCTCGGCGAGCGGCGCTTCGCCGGCGTGCCGCAGGGCACCGTCGTCGGCCAGAGCGGGCTGGAGTACTCCTACGACCGCTACCTGCGCGGCCGCGACGGCGCGACCCGCATCCAGGTCGACTCGCTCGGTCAGCCGCGGCGCTACCTGCGCCGCCGCGCCCCCGCGCAGGGCCGCACCCTGCGCCTCTCGCTGGACCTCGGCCTGATGAAGGCCGGTCAGCAGGCGCTTCAGACGGGGATCGGGCTGGGCGCCGCCAACGGCGCGAACGCGGGCGCCTACGTGGCGATGGACCCGCGCAACGGCCGGATCCTCGCGATGGGCTCCGCTCCCAGCTTCGACCCGAACGTGTTCGCGCGGCCGATCAGCCAACGCAGCTACGAGGCCCTGTTCGGCCGGCAGTCCAACTACCCGCAGCTCGACCGCGCGACGCAGTCCGCATACCCGACCGGCTCGACGTTCAAGATGATCACCGCGACCGCGGGGCTCCAGTCGGGCACGATCTCCCCGGGGACGGTCGTGGACGACCCCGGCTCGATCAAGATCGGCGACCAGATCTTCAAGAACGCCGGGGGGGCCGCGAACGGCGCGGTCGACATGCCGCGCGCGATCCAGGTCTCCTCCGACGTCTACTTCTACTCGCTCGGCGCGCAGCTCAACTCCCCGCGCCCGCGCGGCGGCGCGCTTCAGCGCTGGGCGCGGCTCTACGGCTTCGGGCGGCCGACCGGGATCGACCTGCCCGGCGAGGCGTCCGGCAACGTCCCGTCGCCCGCCTGGCGCGCGCGGCGCAACGCCGAGGAGCGCCGCTGCGAGCGCCGCCGGCACGTCCCCCGCTGCTACATCGCCGACGGTCGCCCATGGTCGGTCGGCGACAACGTCAACATGGCCGTCGGGCAGGGCGACCTGCAGGCCACCCCGCTGCAGCTCGCGACCGCGTACGCCGCGATGGCCGACGGCGGCGTGGTGCGCAAGCCGCACATCGGTCTCGACGTGACCGACGCCGGCGGCCAGGTGCTCCAGTCGATCGACGCCGGCGCCGGGCGCCGGGTCCCGCTCTCGCAGAGCACCAGGGCTCCGATCATGGAGGGGCTGCGGCTAGCGGCCGGCTCTCCGGGAGGGACCTCCGCCGACGTCTTCGCCGGGTTCCCCAAGGCCGTGTACGGCAAGACCGGCACCGCGGAGCGAGGCAACCAGCCCGACCAGTCGTGGTACGTCTGCTACGTGCCCGACCCGGTCAAGCCGATCGTCGTCGCGGTCACGATCGAGCGCGGCGGCTTCGGCGCCGAGGCCGCCGCGCCGACCGCCCGGCTGATCCTCTCGCAGTGGTTCGGCGTGGCCAAGAAGGTCGTCACCGGGAGCTCGCGGACGCGATGAGCGCCACCGCCGCCCGCCGCTCGATCGAGGAGGCCACGCAGCCGCGCGCGCGTCGCGCGCTGCTGATCGACCCGTGGCTGACGGTGGCCGGCCTCGGCCTCGTCGCGTGCTCGCTGATCACGCTGAGCGGCGCGACCAAGGACGACATCCCGGGCGACCCGGAGTACTACCTCACCCGCCAGGGCGTCTTCGCCGCCGTCGGCCTCGCGCTGGCGGTGCTGCTGACCCGGTTCGACTACACGCGCCTGCGCGACCTGCGCTACGGGATCTACGGGTTCCTGATCGTCTCGAACCTCGTCGTCTACGCGTTCGCGGGGGCGACGCGCGGCTCGCAGCGCTGGATCGACCTGCCGTTCTTCCAGTACCAGCCGTCCGAGGTCGGCAAGGTGCTGCTCGTGGTCTCGCTCGCGGCCTTCGTGGTCGACCGCGCCCGCCGGCTCGGCGACGCCCGCACGACGTTCCGGATCGTGCTGCTCGGGCTGCTACCGACCCTGCTGGTGGTCGGCCAGCCGGACCTCGGGACCGGGATGGTCTATAGCGCGATCACGCTCGCGATGCTGTTCGTCGCGGGCACGCCGTGGAGGCATCTCGCAGCGCTCGCGGGGCTCGGCGTGATCGCGGTCTCGATCGTGCTGGTGATCGCTCCCGCGGTCGGCGTCGAGGTGCTCAAGCCCTACCAGGTGCAGCGGCTCACCGGGTTCGTGAACCCGTCGAACGACCCGCGCAACCAGACCTACCAGATCAACCAGTCGCTGATCGCGATCGGCTCCGGCGAGAAGACCGGCCGGGGCGTCGCGGGAGCCACCCAGACCTCTCTCAACTTCCTGCCCGAGCACCACACGGACTTCATCTTCGCGGTGGTCGGGGAGCAGTACGGGTTCGTCGGCGCCGCCGTCGTGCTGTCGCTCTACGCGATGCTGATATGGCGCGCGCTGCGGATCCTCACCCTGGCGAAGAACCTGTACGGAACGCTGATCGCGGGCGGAATCCTCGCGATGCTGTGCTTCCAGGTCTTCGTAAACGTCGGCATGACCATCGGGATCATGCCCATCACCGGCGTGCCGCTGCCGCTCATGAGCTACGGCGGCTCCTCGGTGCTCGTAACGTTCATCTGCCTCGGCCTCCTGCAGTCGATCCACGTCCAGGGACGGATCGCGACGCGGGGCAAGGGCCGGGCGCTACACCTCCAGTGAGGGATACATCTTGAAGAAGCAAGTGCTTGTCAGCGTCGACCGGGCCGAGACCCGGATCGCGCTGCTCGAGGCCTCCGGGCGCGTCGGCGCCGCTCGCAAGGGCGGCTCCGGCTCCCGCCGCGCAAAGGCCACAAAGCCCGCCGAGGGTTACCGCGTCGCCGAGCTCTACCTGGAGCGGCGCGGCGCGCGCTCGATCGTCGGGAACATCTACAAGGGCAAGGTCGACAACGTGCTCGCCGGCCTCGAGGCCGCGTTCGTGGACATCGGCCTCGAGAAGAACGGCTTCCTGCACGTCGACGAGATCGTGCTGCCGGGCGTGGAGACGCCCAAGCGCGGCCGCGGCAAGGGCGGCGGCAGCCGGATCACCGAGCTGCTGAAGCCGGGCCAGGAGGTCGTGGTCCAGGTCGTCAAGGACCCGCTCAAGACCAAGGGCGCGCGGCTCTCCATGGAGCTCGCGATCCCCGGCCGCTACATGGTCTACTCGCCGCAGGGCGAGGGGGTCGGCGTCTCGCGGCGGCTGGACGACAAGGAGCGCGAGCGGCTGCGCCGCCAGGCCGCCAAGCTCGACCTCCAGGGTGGGGGGGCGATCATCCGCACCGCCGCCTACGGCGCCAAGCGCGCCGACTTCGAGCGCGAGCTCCAGTACCTGTTCAAGCTCGCTGACGTGCTGGGGCAGCGGGTCGCCGAGGCGCAGGCGCCGAGCATGGTCTTCCAGGAGGCCGACCTGTCGGTCCGGGTCGTGCGCGACGTGCTCTCCGAGCAGTTCGAGCGCGCCGTCGTCGACGATCCCAAGCAGCTCCAGCGGCTGATCTCGTTCTTCACGCGCACGGCCCCGGAGCTGGTCGACCGGGTCGAGCTGTGGGAGGACGGCGAGCCGCTGTTCGAGCGTTTCGGCATCGAGTCGGTGCTCGCCTCGACGCTGTCGCGCCGGGTCGACCTGCCGAGCGGCGGCTACCTGATGATCGACTACGCCGAGGCGCTCACGGTGATCGACGTCAACACGGGCTCGTTCACGGGCCGGGGGCGCAGCCGCGGGCTCGAGGACACGATCACGCGCACGAACCTCGAGGCGGCCGACGAGGTCGTGCGCCAGCTGCGCCTGCGCGACATCGGCGGGATCATCGTGATCGACTTCATCGACATGTCCCGCGCGCGCAACCGCGACGCGGTGCTGAAGACGCTGCGCAAGGCGCTCGACGAGGACCGCACCAAGACGTTCGTGGTCGAGATCTCGCCGCTCGGGCTGGTCGAGATGACCCGCCAGAACGTCACCGAGGGGGTGCGGGAGATCATGACCCGCCACTGCCCGACCTGCGACGGCGAGGGCGTGATCCGCTCCGAGGAGACGATCGCGATCGAGTTCGAGCGCCGCCTGCGCGACCTCGCCGCCGCCAAGGACGCGCCGGAGGCCTTCCTGGTGCGGATCAACCCGCGCGTGACCGCGCAGTTCACGGGGCAGGGCGCCTGGCGGCTCGCCGGGCTCGAGGAGGACACCGGCCGGCGGTTCTTCTTCGAGGGCTCCGAGGGCCTGCCGCTCGACCACTTCGCGGTCCTGCTCGAGGGCGCGGTCGAGGAGGTCGAGGAGCGCGCGCTGCCGTTCCGGCCGGGCGACGAGGTGCTGGTCTCGATCGTCGAGCCGCACATGTACAACGTCGACGACGCGGTCGCCAAGATCGACGGTTACATCGTGTCGGTGGCCGGCGGCGGGCGCCACGTCGGCGAGAAGCGCATGGTGCGCATCGAGGAGGCGGGCCGCACCGCGGCGACCGCCACGCTGCTCGACGCGCCGCCCGGCGAGGCCGGCGAGGCGCAGGGGACGGACGGGGCGCAGGACGCGGTAGACTCGCCCCCTCGGCGCCGTGGCCGCAGAGGCGGCCGGCGCCGTTCCCGCGCCAAGGCGGCCGCGACGGCGGCCGAGCCCGGCTCCGAGTGACCCTTCGTCCCATGTACGCGATCGTCAAGACAGGCGGCAAGCAGTACCGCGTCGAGCAGGGCCAGTCCCTGCTCGTCGAGCGGCTGCACGAGGACGAGGGCGCGACCGTGTCGCTTCAGCCGCTGATGTTCCGGGGCGAGGGCGAGGAGGTCGTGCTCGACGCCGACGGGCTGGGCAAGGTGAAGGTGGAGGCGAAGGTCGTCGCCCACGAGCGCGGGCCGAAGCTGCGGGTCTTCAAGTTCAAGCCCAAGCGCGGCTACCGCCGGCGCACCGGGCACCGCCAGGAGCTGACGCGGCTGGAGATCACCAAGGTCGCGCTCGGCGCGCGGCGCGCCGCCGCGCGCAAGAAGGCCGAGCCGGCGCAGGAGGCGGGCGATGGCGCATAAGAAGGGGCTCGGCTCCAGCCGCAACGGCCGCGACTCCGCCGCCAAGCGCCTCGGCGTGAAGGTCTTCGCCGGCGAGCGCGTGGCCGGCGGCGAGATCATCGTGCGCCAGCGCGGGACGCGCTTCAAGCCCGGCGATGGGGTCGGGATCGGCAAGGACGACACGCTGTTCGCGAAGGCTCCGGGGACCGTCGCGTTCACGACCGGGCGGCGCGGGCGCGTCGTATCGGTGGTTCCCCGGGAGGAGTAGGGCACCCGGCGCCAAACGGCGCAGGGAAGGGTCGCGTCGGCTCGAGGTCAATCTTGATCCCGCTCAGCGGGATCAGGCTGCATCTCGGTGGAGCTCCCTCGATGGTGCCGTTCGTCACCCACTCTGCGCCACCGGCCGGATCAGCAACTCGTTGACGTCCACGTGCTCCGGCTGGGAGACCGCGTACATCACCGCCCGTGCGATGTCGTCCGGTTCCAGCGCGCCGCTCGGGCGCCGATCGAAGAACGGCGTGTCGACCATCCCCGGCTCGATGAGCGTCACGCGCACGCCGCTGCCGTCCAGCTCGAGGCGGGCGGCCTCGCCCATCGCCGTGACCGCCCACTTCGTGCACGAGTAGAGCGACCCGGGCAGCGCGCGGCGGCCGGCCACCGAGCCGGTCAGGAGCAGGTGCCCGCGCGTCTCGCGCAGCGCGGGGATCGTCGCGCGCAGCGTCAGCGCGGCGCCGTAGACATTGGTGAGCACCATCGCGCGCCAGTGCTCGGGCGACTCCTCCAGGAAGCCCCGCGCGGCGCCGAAGCCGGCGTTGGCGAAGGCGACGTCGATCCGGCCGAACGCGTCGAGCGCGGTCGCCACCATGCGCTCCTGGGCCTCCCATTCGGTGACGTCGCACTCGACGGCGATCGCCCGCCCGGGGCCGCCGAGCTCCGCGGCGAGCGCCTCGAGCGGCTCGGTGCGGCGCGCGGCCAGGACCACTCGATGCCCGGCCTGCGCGGCGCGGCGGGCGGTCGCCTCGCCGATGCCGCTCGAGGCGCCGGTGATCAGGAAGACGGGGTCGGGCATCTCGGGTCCTTTCCGGATGGGCGTGGCACGATGCGCCCCGGCATGCTGACCGATCGCGCGCGCATCCACGTGCAGGCAGGTCGCGGCGGCGACGGCTGCACGAGCTTCCGCCGCGAGGCGCACGTGCCCAAGGGCGGCCCGGACGGCGGCGACGGTGGCCACGGCGGCGACGTCGTGCTCGTCTGCGACGACTCGCTGCGCGACCTCGGGCCGTTCAGGCGGCGCTCGCACTTCGTCGCGGGGCGCGGCACGCACGGGCAGGGCTCGGGTCGCCACGGCGCCGACGGCGACGACGCCGAGATCCGCGTGGCCCCGGGGACCGTCGCGGAGCTCCCGGACGGCACGCGGATCGACCTCGTCCGTCCCGGCGACCGTGCGCCGGTCGCGCGCGGCGGGCCGGGAGGCCGCGGGAACAAGCGCTTCGCCCGCCCCGAGCGCCAGGCGCCGCGCTTCCACGAGCGCGGGCTCGCCGGGGAGGAGGCGTGGATCGACTTGCGCCTGAAGCTGCTGGCGGACGTCGGCCTCGTCGGCCTGCCGAACGCGGGCAAGTCCTCGCTGCTGGCCCGCCTCACCCGGGCGCGCCCCAAGGTCGCCGGCTACCCGTTCACCACGCTTGCGCCGGTGCTCGGCACGCTCCAGGGCGAGGAGCGCTCGCTGGTCGTGGCCGACATCCCGGGCCTGATCGAGGGCGCGAGCGGGGGCGCGGGCCTCGGGCACGACTTCCTCGACCACGTCGAGCGCACCCGGCTGCTCGTTCACGTGCTCGACCTCGCGCCGCTCGATGGCTCCGAGCCCGCGGCGAACCACGCAACCATCGAGCGCGAGATCGCCGCGCACGATCCGCGCCTGGCCGTCCTGCCGCGGGTGCTGGCGCTGTCGAAGGCGGATCTCGTGCCCGAGCCGGAAGCTCGGCGCGCGGCGGCGGCCTGGCGCGAGCGGCTCGGGGCCGGCGTGCCGGTCGTCGTCACCTCGAGCGCGACGGGCGCGGGCGTCGGGGAGCTGGGCCGGCTGCTGCTGCGCCAGGTGCCCGGCCTCGAGGGCGCGCCGCCCCGGTCGGCGGGCGATGACGGCGAGGCGCTCGCCGAGCACCGCCTCTACCGCCCGGCGGCGCGCCGAGCGTTCGCGGTGGAGCGGGTCCCGGCGGGCGGGTTCCGGGTCAGCGGCGAGGGCATCGACCGCCTGGTCGCGCGGTTCGATCCGGACAACGACGAGGCGATGGCCGAACTGGAGCGCCGCCTGCGCTCGATAGGCGTGGTGCGCGCGCTCCAGGAGCGCGGGTTCGAGGCCGGCGACGACGTCGAGATCGGGGGGGTGCTGTTCGAGCTCGATCCGGACTGAGCGCGCTCCGGGCGGGCTACCCTTCTCCTATGGACGTGTGCGAGCACATCCTGGTGGTTTGCGAGGCCACGCCGGAGGGCGACGAGGCGCTGATCACCGCCGCCTCGCTGGCGCGCCGTTGCGGGTCGCGCCTGACGCTGCTCGCCGTCGCCGAGACCGACCCGCCTGCGGCCAGGCACTGCTGCGGCGGCGGGTCCGGGGCGTGGGATCGCCTCGAGTGCGACGACGCGCGCTCGCGGGTCGAGCGCGGCGCGCTGATGGTCACCGGCGGCCCCGAGCCGGACCTCGCGGTGGTCGAGGGCCGCCCGGGTGTCGCGCCGGCGATAATCGCCGAGGAGCGGGGCTGCGACCTGATCGTCGTCCCGGCGGCGAGCCCACGGCGCCTCGCGCGGCTGACGCGCCGCGACTGGGCGGCGAAGCTGCGGCGCCGCGCATCCGTTCCCGTGCTTCAGACCCCGCCGGGCGCGCGCCGCCGGCGGGCCGGCGCGGCAGCCACATCCGCATAGCGCGGCGGCGTCCGCTCTAGGATCCGCCCCCGTCATGGGCACGCTGGTCGTCAAGCTCGGGTCCAGCATCGTCGCCGACGAGCGCGGCCGGACGCGTGCGGACGTTCTCGCCCCGGTATGCGCCGAGGTCGCGGCCCTGCACGCGGGCGGAACGGACGTCGTCGTGGTCACCAGCGGAGCGATCGCGCGCGGGATGGCGCTGATGGACCTGCCGCTGCGCCCGCGCGCGATGGAGGAGCTCCAGGCCGCGAGCGCCGTCGGCCAGGGACACGTCTACAGCGCGTACGACGCGCTGCTGCGCGAGCACGGTGTGACGAGCGCGCAGGTGCTGCTCACGTTCTTCGACATGAGCGCGCGAACCCACTATCTCAACGCCCGCCGCACGCTTCGGCGCCTGCTCGACTGGCGGGTGGTGCCGGTCATCAACGAGAACGACACGACCACCACGGACGACATCTCGTTCGGCGACAACGACTTCCTCGCCGCTCAGGTGGCGATCCTGCTGGGCGCCGAGTTGCTGGTGCTGCTGACCGACGCGGACGGGGTGTTCACCGCCGACCCGCGCACCGACCCGGATGCTCGCCTGGTCGAGCGGGTGCGCGAGCCCGCCGATCTCGAGGCGCTCCAGATCGGCCGCGCGACCTCGCCGCTCGGCTCGGGTGGGATGCGCTCGAAGGTCGTCGCGGCGGAGATGGCGACCGCGGCCGGGATCCCGGTCGTGGTCGGCGGCGGCCGGCGCGCCGGGGTGCTCGCGGACGCCGCCGCGGGCGTGCCGGTCGGCACGCGCTTCGAGCCGCAGGACGGGCGCTACTCGTCCTTCAAGCTGTGGCTCAAGTACGCCAAGCCCACACGTGGCCGTGTCGCCGTGGACGCCGGCGCCGCGCGCGCGCTGCGCGAGGGCGGCACGAGCCTGCTGCCGGTCGGCATCGTCGAGGTGCAGGGCGGCTTCGACGCCGGCGACGCGGTCGAGGTCTCGCACGGGGGCTCGGCGGTCGGCAAGGGCATCTCGAACTTCTCCGCCGAGGAGCTGCGGCGGGTCCGTGGCCTGAAGTCGGGCGAGGTCCGCGACGTCCTCGGCGCGGCCATCGAGGAGGCCGTCCACCGCGACTACTTCGTCCTGGACTAGCGGTCCCGGTCGCGAGACGGCCGCTACCCTTGCCCTCATGGCCGCCGTAGCGCAGCTTTCCGTCGCCGAGACGTGCCGCGCGGCGCGCGACGCCGCGCGGACGCTCGCCTCGCTCGACACGGACGTCAAGGACGGCGCGCTGCACGCGATCGCCGACGCGCTCGAGACCCGCGTGGACGAGATCGTCGAGGCCAACTCGCACGACCGCGAGGCGGGGATCGTGGCCGGGCTGGACGCGGCGCTGATGGACCGCCTGGCCCTGGACCGGGCGCGAGTCGAGGTGATCGCCTCCGGGGTGCGGGCGATCGCCGCGCTGCCCGACCCCGTCGGCGAGGTCGTCGACGGCCGGCGGCTCGCGAACGGGCTGGACGTGCGCCAGGTGCGCGTTCCGCTCGGGGTCGTCGCGATCGTCTACGAGGCGCGCCCGAACGTCACGATCGACGCCGCGGCGCTGTGCCTGAAGAGCGGCAACGCGGCGGTGCTGCGCGGCTCCTCCTCGGCGTCGCACTCGAACGCGATGCTCGCGGGGATCGCGCGCGAGGCGATCGAGAGCGCCGGGCTGCCGCCCGCCGCCACCTCGCCGCTGGCCGGAGGCGGGCGCGAGGAGCTGGTGGAGCTGGCGACCCAGGCCGGCGTGGTCGACCTCGTGATCCCGCGCGGGGGGGAGGGCCTCAAGCGGGCGCTCGAGGAGGTCGCCACCGTCCCGGTGATCTACGCGGCGTCGGGCAACTGCCACGTGTACGTCGATGCCGCCGCCGACCTCGACGACGCGCTGGCGATCGCCGTCAACGCGAAGGTCCAGCGGCCCGGGGTCTGCAACGCGGCCGAGACGCTGCTCGTCCACCGCGACGCCGCCCCGGCGTTCGTGCCGCGCGTCCTGGGAGCGCTGGCGGCCGAAGGGGTCGAGCTGCGCGTGGACGGCCGCACGCGCGCGCTCGCGGATCCGGGGCTGGAGCTGACGGACGCGAGCGCCGAGGACTGGGACACCGAGTTCCTCGCGCCCGTCCTGGCGGTCGGGATCGTCGACTCCGTCGATGACGCTGTCGCGCACATCGCCGCGCACGGCAGCGGGCACTCGGAGGCGATCGTCACACGCGACGTCGCCGCCGCGCGGGCGTTCCAGCTCGGGGTGGACGCCGCATGCGTGTACGTCAACGCTTCGACGCGCTTCACCGACGGGGGCGAGTTCGGGATGGGCGCGGAGATCGGCAACTCGACCCAGAAGCTGCACGCGCGCGGGCCGATCGGCCTGCGCGAGCTGTGCACGACCAAGTACCTCGTCGAGGGCGACGGGCACGTCCGCGCCTAGCGGACCCGCCCGCACGACGCGCGGCGACCGAACCTCTTGGCCCGCACCGGCATCCTCGGCGGCACCTTCAACCCGCCGCACGTCGCGCATCTGGTCTGCGCGCAGGAGGCGCGCGCCGAGCTCGGGCTGGATCTCGTCGCGCTGGTTCCCGTGCTCGCCCCGCCGCACAAGGCGCTCGTCGCGGACCCGGGCCCGGAGGCGCGGCTCGAGCTGTGCCGCCTGGCCGTCGCCGGGGACGAGGGACTCGAGGTGCGGCGCGACGAGCTCGACCGGCCCGCGCCGTCCTACACCGTCGATACGCTGCGAGCGCTGCATGACTCCCGTCCCGAGGACGAGCTGACGCTGATCGTCGGGGCCGACATGGCCCGGGACCTGCCCTCCTGGCGCGAGCCGGAGGAGATCCTGCGGCTCGCGACGCTCGCGGTCGCGGAGCGCGGCGGGGAGGCGCGGGAGGAACTGGCGTCCGCGCTCGCCGAGCTCGCGACGCCGAGGCCGATCGAGTTCTTCGATATGCCGCGGCTCGACATCTCCTCCACGATGATCCGTCGGCGCGTCGCGGAGGGTCGGCCGATCCGCCATCTGGTGCCCGACGCGGTCGCGGAGCGCATCGCGCGCGACGGCCTGTACGCCGGCGCCGGAGCCGCGGCGTGAGCGGTGGCGCACGGGTGGCGGGCGGCGCCGCGCCGGACGCCGAGCGCTCGCTCGAGCCGCCGGAGCTGGCGCGTCGCGCCGCGGACCTGGCGGGCGAGCGCAAGGCGCGCGACCTCGTCGAGATCGACCTGCGCGGCATCGTCGGCTACACGGACTTCTTCGTGCTCGCGACCGGCAACACCGACCGCCAGGTCAAGGCGATCCACGACGCGATCCACGAGCGCCTCAAGCGCGAGCACGGCCTGCTTCCCCAGCGCGTCGAGGGCCTGCCGGAGGCGCGCTGGGTGCTGATGGACTACGCGGACGTCGTCGTCCACGTCTTCACGCCGGAGGCGCGCGACTTCTACGACCTCGAGACGCTCTGGGGCGAGGCGCCGTCGCGGCGGGTGGAGGGGTAGGCACGCACGCGCGCCGGCCAAGGTCGCACCGGAGAAGTCCCCGGAACGCCAGCTCGACGCCGGCCTCGGTCAGCTCCTCCAGCTTCCCGAGCGCCTTATAGCCCCGCGAGCCGGGGCTATAAGGCGATGGAGCTAGCGGGACTCGAACCCGCGGCCTCCTGAGTGCCACTCAGGCGCTCTCCCAGCTGAGCTATAGCCCCGAACGGATACGACGCCGCCATTCTAGTGCCTGCGGTCTGGTTGTTCCGGGTCGCGGTGAGGCGCAGGTGGAGCGAGCTCCTGCCCGCAACCTCCGCGATGGGCAGTGCGTAACAGCGATCGACGCCGCTGCAGTAGATCGCTATCGCGTCAATCTCCGCCACCGAGTAGGTCGTTCGCAGATAGCCGGCAGGCGTGCATCGGCAGGTGCTCAGTCTGACCGCGATGATCGCGCCCTCGAGGCGGCCCGACTTGCACTGAACGCGGATGGTTCGGCCGGCGCGATCAATCAGGACGAGGTCGCACCGCGCGCCGTCTTGCATCGGCCAATACACCTCGAGCCCCAGCGCGATCGCCTCCGCGGCGATCTTGGCTTCCGCGAGGGCACCGATCTGCGAGCGGGTCAGCGCCTCCTTCATGACGCGAACACTAGTTCGTATGGCGGACGGAATCGCCCGGTGTGGCAGGGGATCGGCGCTCAGCTACCTCCGGCGCCGGCTGCCGCGGCAGCCCGGCCTCCGCGTAGGTTTCGCCGAGGAGCGGCAGGATCGTGTTGGGCGGCACCTGCCGCACCACCCAGCCCGGGAGCCGGAGCCCGAGGTCCTGGATCATGCCGCCGGTCGTAGAACCCGTCGGGCGCGAGGCCGGCGTCGCCCAAGCCCCGCAGGCCAGGCGCGACGACCTCGAACCCGGCCGCGGCGAGCGGACCGACGTTCCGCGCCCAGATGCGCTTCGTCTCCGGCCAGCCGTGCGCGAGGAGCAGCGGAGACCGGTCTTCGCCCTTCCGCCAGAAGGCGAGCTCCACGCCCTCCCGCACCGCGGCGCGGCGGACCGCAAAGGGCGCTCCGGGCACGCGCGGCAGTCCAGGTAACCTCCGCTCGCCGATGGCTGAGGCGCGCTACGACCCGACGGAGATCGAGCCGCGCTGGCAGGAGGTGTGGGCGCGCGAGCGCACGTGGGAGGTCGGCGACGACGTCGATCCAGAGCGCAAGACCTACGTGCTCGAGATGCTGCCCTACCCGAGCGGGGAGCCGCACATCGGGCACCTGAAGGTCTACTCGGTCGGCGACGCGGTCGCGCACTTCGAGCGCCGCACCGGGCGCACCGTCCTGCACCCGATGGGCTACGACGCGTTCGGCCTGCCGGCCGAGAACCACGCGATCAAGACCGGGGTGGCGCCGCGCGAGTCGACCGACACCTCGATCGCGGCCTTCCAGCGCCAGTTCCGCTCGTGGGGGATCTCGATCGACTGGTCGCGCGAGTTCGGGACGCACGAGCCCCGCTACTACCGCTGGACCCAGTGGCTGTTCCTGCGCCTGCTCGAGCGCGGGCTGGCCTACCGCAAGGAGGCGGCCGTCAAGTGGTGCCCGAACGACGCGACGGTGCTCGCCAACGAGCAGGTCGTCGACGGGCGCTGCGAGCGCTGCGGGGCGGCGGTCGAGGTCCGCCAACTCGAGCAGTGGTTCCTGCGCATCACCGACTACGCCGACCGGCTCGTCGCCGACCTCGACGAGCTCGACTGGCCCGAGCACGTCAAGACCATGCAGCGCAACTGGATCGGCCGCTCGACCGGCGCCGAGGTCGTGTTCCGCTGCGAGGAGCTCGGGATCGACTACCCGGTCTTCACCACGCGGCCGGACACGCTGTTCGGGGCGACGTTCTTCGTGATGGCGCCGGAGCACCCGGACATCGCGCGCCTCGCGGCCGGGACCGAGCACGAGGAGGACGTGCGCGCCTACGTCAACCGCGCGCTGACCGAGAGCAGCGAGGAGCGCGGCGCGGCGGACCGGCCGAAGACCGGCGTGCCGCTCGGGCGGTCGGTGATCAACCCGGTCAACGGCGAGCCGATCCCGATGTTCGTCAGCGACTACGTGCTGATGGAGTACGGCACCGGAGCGCTGATGGCAGTGCCCGCGCACGACGAGCGCGACTTCGCCTTCGCGGAGGCGTTCGGGCTGCCGGTGCGGCGCGTGATCGCGGGCGGGGAGGAGCTGCCGTACACGGGCTCCGGGCCGGTGGTCGGCTCCCATCCCGACTTCGACGGGATGGAGAGCGGCGAGGCGCTGGAGGCGATCGTGGCCTGGCTCGACCGCGAGGGCAAGGGCCACGCGTCGGTCAACTACCGCCTGCGCGACTGGCTGATCTCCCGCCAGCGCTACTGGGGATGCCCGATCCCGGTCGTCTACTGCGGGGAGTGCGGGGCCGTGCCCGTGCCCGACGAGGAACTGCCGGTCGCGCTGCCCGACGTCGAGGACTACGCCCCGCGCGGGCGCTCGCCGCTGGCCGCGGCCGAGGACTGGGTGCGCACGCGCTGCCCGCGCTGCGGCGGCGAGGGCCGGCGCGAGACCGACACGATGGACACGTTCGTCGACTCCTCGTGGTACTTCCTGCGCTACTGCGACGCCGCCAACGACGAGGCGCCGTGGGACCCCGAGGTCGCCGGGCGCTGGATGGGCGTCGACCAGTACATCGGCGGTGTCGAGCACGCGATCCTGCACCTGATGTACGCGCGCTTCTTCACGAAGGCGTTCGCGGACGGCGGGCTGCTGGACGTGCAGGAGCCGTTCACGCGGCTGTTCACCCAGGGCATGATCACGCGCGACGGGGCGAAGATGTCCAAGTCGCGCGGCAACGTGGTCTCGCCCGCCGACTACGTCGAGCGCTACGGGGCGGACACCGCGCGCTGCTACATCCTCTTCATAGGCCCCCCCGACCAGGACGCCGACTGGTCCGACGAGGGGGTCGAGGGCGTGCACCGCTTCCTCGGCCGCCTGTGGCGGCTGGGCGCGGAGCTCTCGCCGGGGGAGGGCCGCGCGGAGACGCCGCCGGACCCGGCGGGAGACGACCTCGCCCTGGCGCGCAAGGCGCACTGGGCGATCGACAAGGTGACGGCCGACCTCAGCGGGCGTTTCGCGTTCAACACCGCGATCGCCGCCGTGATGGAACTGGTCAACGAGTGCTACCGGCTGCGCGAGGGGGCCGGGGGGGAGGCGATGCGGTTCGCGACCGCGACCGCCGCGTCGCTGGTCTTCCCGTTCGCGCCGCACCTCGGCGCGGAGGTCTACGAGCGCCTGTGCGGGCTGCGCGTCTGGGAGGAGCCGTGGCCCGCGGCCGATCCGGAGCTGCTCGAGTCCGACACCTTCGAGCTCGTGTGCCAGGTGAACGGCAAGGTGCGCGACCGCGTGCAGGCCCCGGCGTCGGCGGGCGAGGCCGAGCTCGCGGCGCTCGCTCGCGAGCGGCCGAACGTCCGCGCCCACGTCGACGGGCGCGAGATCGTGCGCGAGGTCGTGGTGCCGGGCAAGCTCGTCAATCTCGTCGTGAAGTAGTCACCGGCGCGCGCTGATCGGTCACGCGGCGGGGCGTA
This sequence comes from Solirubrobacteraceae bacterium, assembly GCA_046330255.1. Lineage (GTDB taxonomy): Bacteria > Actinomycetota > Thermoleophilia > Solirubrobacterales > Solirubrobacteraceae > JBBSBL01. The sequence continues at coordinate 201,522 of JAXLTC010000002.1, read as the reverse complement.
GCGTCGCCGCGCGATGCCCGGAGTCTCGCGCCCGATGCTCGCCCTCTACGCCGTCGCCGCGCTCGCGGTCGTCGCGCTCGGCGCCCGCTGGCTGGGGGAGGGCGGCGGCCGGCCGGCTCCGAGAGCCGCGTCGCGCGCGGGCACGGCCGGCGGCGCCGGCGGCCTACGACTCGGCGCGAGCCCCGCCCCCTCGGTGGTGGTCCACGTGGCGGGCGCCGTGCGGCGCCCCGGCGTGTACCGGCTGCGCGGCGGATCGCGGGCGATCGACGCGCTGCGACGCGCCGGCGGCGCGACGCGCGCCGGCAACCCGCACGGCATCGACCTCGCGGCCAAGCTCGCCGACGGGGTGCAGATCGTGATCCCTCCTCGCGCGCCGGGCGGCGTTGCGACGCAGGCGGGTGGCGGCGCGGCCGCGGGAGCCGGCGCGGACGGCGGCACCGGCGCCGCGCCGCCCGCGGCGAGCGTCCCCCTGAGCCTCAACTCGGCGACCGCGGAGCAGCTCGACGGGCTCGACGGCGTCGGCCCGGAGACCGCGCGCAAGATCATCGCCTACCGGGTCGAGCACGGCGGCTTCGGCTCGGTGGACGAGCTCGACCGCGTTCCCGGCATCGGCGCCAAGAAGCTCGCGGGGCTGCGCGCGCAGGTCGTGCCGTAGCTTGCGTGAGGGGTCGCGTACACGCGTGCCCCCGGGCCGGGCCGGGTTCGCTTCCGCCGCGCTCTCCCACGCCGCGTCGGCGCGCGCCGCGCTGGCGCGCCGCCCTCGGCACCTCGCGCTCGGCTCGCTGGTCGCGGGCCTGCTGCTCGGGCCCGCCGCCCTGCCCCCGGCGGCGGTGCCGCTCGCCGCGGCCGGCGCCGCGGCGCTCGCGGCGCGTCCCGGCCCGGCGCTCGCGGCCGCCGGCGCCGTCCTGGCCGGTGCGGCGGGCGCCCGGGCGCGCCTGGAGGAGTTGGAGCGCGGCACGCTCGAGCCGAGCGCGCGCGGCGAGGAGCGCTCGCTGGCGCTCGTGGTGGGGGAGGCCGCGCGTCCGTCGCGCTTCGGGCGCGCGCGCCCGCGACGGTCGCGGGCGGGCGCGGCTCCGGCGAGCGCGTGCTGCTGGCGGTCCCGCCCCGGCTGCGTGCCCGGGTGCCGCCCGTGGGCTCGCTCCTGCGGGCGCGCGGGCGCCTGCGCCGACCCTCGCCGCGAGACGCGCTCGCGCGCTCCCGCCACGCGCGCCTGGTGCTCCACGCGACCGCGCTGCGCTGGGACGGGGCGCGCCGCGGCGGCCTTCAGGGCGCGATCGACCGTGTGCGCTCGCGCGCGGAGGACGCGCTGCGAGCCGGGCCCCCGCCGCGCGAGGCCGCGCTCCTGCGCGGCATGGCGCTCGGCCAGGACGAGGCGCTGACGCCCGCGGTCCGCGAGGACTTCCGCCGCGCCGGGCTCAGCCATCTGGTCGCGGCCTCCGGCCAGAACGTCGTGCTGCTCGCCGCGCTCGCCACGCCGCTCCTCGCGCTCGCCGGGCTCGGGCGCCGCGCGCGCCTGGTCGCGCTGCTCGGCCTGATCGCGCTGTACGTGCCGCTCGCGGGCGGCGGCCCGTCGATCCGCCGGGCGGGGATCATGGGCGCGGCGGGCGTGGTCGCGGCCCTGGCCGGGCGCCCGTCCTCGCGCTCCTACGCGCTGCTGCTCGCCGCCGCCGGCACGCTGGCCCTCGACCCGCGCAGCGCGGGCGACCCCGGCTGGCAGATGTCGTTCGCGGCGGTCCTCGGGATCCTCGTAGCGGTCCCGCGGATGCTCGCCGCCGGAGCCGCGCGCCGCATCCCCCGGGCGCTTGCCGAGGCGCTCGCGGTGACAGTCGCCGCCACCGTGGCGACCGCCCCGCTGATCGCGGCGCACTTCGGCCGCGTCTCGCTCGCCGCCCTGCCGGCGAACCTGCTCGCCGCGCCGGCCGTGGCGCCGGTCATGTGGCTCGGGCTCGCGGCGTCCGCCGCCGGCCAGGTCTCGGCTCGGGCGGCCGCCCCGCTCGCCGCCCTCGCCGGCCCGCCGCTCGGCTACCTGGAGTGGGTGGCGCACGCCGCCGCCGTGCTCCCCTCGGCCCAGGTGCGCGCAGGGCCGGGCGAGGTCCTCGTGGCGCTCGGCGCGCTCGCGGGCGCGCTGCTCGGAGCACGCGCAGCGGGGCGCCGCGCCCGCCGGCCGGCGCTCGCGGTGGGCGCGGTCCTGGCCGCGGCGGCGCTGGCGACAGTCGGAGTCGTCGTCGCGACGCGCCCGCGGGCCGCCGCGCCGCCCACCGTGCCCGCGGTCTCGTTCCTGGACGTCGGGCAGGGCGACGCGACCCTGCTGCAGGACGGGGAGCACGCCGTGCTCGTCGACGCCGGCCCGCGCGAGGGCCCGATCCTCGAGCGGTTGCGGGAGGCGGGCGTCGGCCGCCTCGACGCGCTCGTCATAACCCACGCCCAGGCCGACCACGAGGGGGGCGCGCCGGCCGTGCTGCGCCGCCACGACGTATCGCTGCTGCTGGACGGCGGCGCCGGCGCGCGAGGCGCGGAGCGCGCCCGGATCGCGAGCGAGGCGGCGCGGCGCGGGGTGCGCGTGGTGGCGGCGAGGGCAGGACGGCGCCTGACCGCCGGCAGGCTCGCGCTGGACGTCCTGTGGCCGCCCGGCGACCCCGCCGCGGCCGGGTCCGCGGACCCCAACGAGCAGGCGGTCGTCGCGATCGCCCGGGCCGGGCCGCTTCGCGTCCTGCTGACGGCGGACGCCGAGTCGCCCGTCCTGGGTCCGCTGCCGCTGGCACCCGTGGACGTGCTGAAGGTCGCCCACCACGGCAGCGCGGACCCGGGTCTGCCCTGGCTGCTGTCCCGCCTGCGGCCCGGCCTCGCGGTGATCGAGGTCGGCCGCGGCAACCCCTACGGGCATCCGGCGCCGGGCACCCTCGCGACGCTGCGCGCGGTTCCGCGCGTCCTGCGCACCGACCGCGACGGCACCGTGCGGGTGCTCGCGGACGGCGACGGCCGGGCGCGGACACAGACGCGCCGCTGAGCGCGGCCGGCCGCGCCGGGGGGAGATCTACACTCGCCCGATGGCCGACTTCAAGCCCGCCTACCTGATCCACGGGGACGACCACGGGCGGATCGCGGAGCGCAGGGCGCGGCTACGCGCGGTGGCCGAGGCCGACAGCGGATCGGGTGGCCTGGAGGTGCTCGAGGGCGACTCGGCGACGGTCGGGGACGCGGCCGCCGCGCTGTGCGCGATGAGCCTGGGCGTCGGCCGGCGCTTCGTGATCGTCGACGGGGTAGAGCGCTGGAAGGACGCCGAGCTGGAGCCGCTCGAGGCGGTGCTCGCCGACCCTCCGCCCGACACCACGATCGCGTTCTTCGGGCGCGAGGAGGGGCGCGCGACCGTGTCCAAGCGGCTGATCGCGGCCGTCGAGAAGGCCGGCGGGGCCGTCAGCGCCGAGCGCACGGTCAAGCCGTGGGAGCTGCAGGGGTGGATCGCCGGCCGGGCCGCCGAGAGCGGGGTGGAGCTGCACCCGGCGGCCGCGAAGGCGCTCGTGCGGATCGTCGGCGAGCGCCAGCAGCGCCTCCTGCGCGAGGTCGAGAAGATGGCGCTCGAGCTGGGGCCCGGCGCCCGGATCGACGCCGACTTCGTCGAGGAGCGCGCGGCGTCCTCGGCCGAGCGCAGGGCGTGGACGCTCGCCGACGCGCTCGTCGGCCGCGACGGCGAGACCGCGGCGCGTACCTGGCTCGAGCTCCAGGCGCAGGGCGAGCGGCTGCAGGGGCTGATCGGCACGATCGCCAAGCGGATCCGTATGGCCGCGCTGCTCGCGGAGCGGCTCGACGCGGGCGAGGCGCCCTCCGCGGTGAAGGCCGAGCTGCGCATGCCGCGAGACGCCAAGGAGCGGCTCGTGCGCGACGTGCAGGCGAGCGGCGCACCCGCCCTGCGGGTCGCGCTGGGGGAGATCGCCGACCTCGAGGTCGCCACCCACGGCGGCGGCAGCGCCCAGCTCGAGGACACGGCGGCCGTCCGCGCCATCGCGGCGATCGCGCCCGCGCGGTGAGCGGCGGCACGTGCCGCCACGGCCCGGCGCCGGCGACCGTGCGAGGTGCGGGCGCTAGCCCGCGCTCGCGCCGCGGCGCGCCCGCGCGGCGCGGCGCTTGCGGCGGGCGCCGGTGTTGCGATGCAGGGCGCCCGCCTTCACGGCCTTGTCGATCGTGCTGACGAGCGCGCGGTGCTCGGCGTCGGCCGCCTGCTCGTCGCCGGCGGCGACCGCGTCCTGCAGGCGGCGGAAGTACGTCCGCACGCGCGAGGTGTACCGGCGGTTCTCGTTGCGCTCGCGCTCCGAGCGCAGGATCCGCTTCTTCTGCGAGTGGATGTTGGCCATGACAGCGGATCGCCGCGGGCACGGCCGCGGCGCGGGCCTACTATAGCGCGCCGGTGAGCCCTCCCGACCCCGCCCCCACGGCCTCCGGCGAGGCTTCGCCGGGCGCTGCGCTCCCGGCGCCGGGCGACGGGCCGCCGCGGCAGCGGATCGCACGCAACACGACCGTCTTCGCGATCGCCACCGGAGCATCGCGCATAGCGGGGCTGGCGCGCGAGGTCGTCGCGTCGGGCTACTTCGGCACGAGCGGCCCGTTCTCGGCGTTCACGATCGCGTTTCAGGTCCCGAACCTCCTGCGAAGCCTGGTGGCCGACGCCGCGCTGAGCGCCGCGTTCGTGCCGGTCTTCACCGAGTTGCTGGAGCAGGGCCGGCGCAAGGACGCGTTCCGGCTGGCCACGACGCTCTTCATGATGATCCTCGCCGGCCTCGGCGCGATCACCGCGTTCTTCATCCTCGCGGCGCCCGTGATCATGCCGCTGTTCGTCGGCGACGAGTTCTCCGCCCGGCTGACCGACCTGACGGTCGGGCTCTCGCAGGTCCTGTTCCCGATCGTCGTGCTGCTGGGGCTCAACGGCCTGGTCGTCGGGATCCTGCACTCCTACGAGCACTTCACGGTGCCCGCGATCGCACCGCTGGTCTGGAACGTCGTGATCATCGTCGGCCTCGTAGTCCTGCGCCCCGCCTTCCACGGGGACGACAAGATCTACGCGTACGCGATCGGCGTGCTGATCGCGACGGTCGTCCAACTCGGGATGAGCCTGCCGATGCTGCCCCGCGTCGGCTTCCGCTTCGCGCGCGAGATGAACTGGCGCGACCCGCGACTGTGGCGCGTGCTGCGCCTGATGCTGCCCGTGACGCTGGGGCTCGGGATCATCAACTTCGACCTGGTCATCAACTCGGCGCTCGGCTCGCTGATCTCCGACCAGGCGCCGCGGGCGATCGACGCCGCCTTCAGGATCTACATGCTCCCGCAGGGCGTCTTCAGCGTCGCGCTCGCGACCGTGCTCTTCCCGACGCTGAGCCGCCTCGTCGCGCGCGGCGACATGGACGGCCTGCGGGGAACGATGGGCAACGGCCTGCGCCAGATCTGCCTGTTCCTGATCCCGGCGGCCGCGTGCACGATCGCGCTCGCGACGCCGATCACCCGCCTGATCTACCAGCGCGGGGCGTTCGGTCCGGGCTCGACCGAGATCGTCTCGGAGGCGCTCTTCTGGTTCTCGTTCTCGCTCCCGTTCGCGGGCGCGAACCTGCTGCTCACGAGGACGTTCTTCTCCCTGCAGCGGCCGTGGGAGCCGACCCTGCTCGCGCTCGGGAGCCTCGTCGTGAACGCCGCGGTGAGCTTCGCCCTGTACGCGCCGCTCGGCGTCGCCGGGCCGGTGATCGGCACCGCCGTGGGGAGCATCGCGATGACCGCCGGCCAGGCGTGGGCGTTGCGCGGGCGGATCGGGCGGATCGACGGGCGCCGCACGCTCGTGGCGGCCGCGCAGATGCTCCTCGCGGCCGTCCTGCTCGGTGCCGTGGCATTCGGGTGCTGGTCCGCGCTCGACGCGGCGCTCGGCCGCGCGCTGTGGGCGCAGATCGTCTCGGTGGGGCTGGCGCTCGCGGCCGGCAGCGCCGTCTACGCCGCGATCGTGCTCGGGCTGCGCTTGCCCGAGGCGCTCCAGGTCCGCGCGCTCGTCGCCGGCCGCCTGGGACGCAGCTGAGAGGGGCGGCGGCACGAGGCCGCAACGAGCGGGATCCGCCGCGGGCGAGCGCCGCGACGGCGGCTATGGTGGCCCGCCGTGAGCGACCCGGCCACCACCCCGCTGCGCCCCGGGCTCTTCACCGCCGGGCTCGACGCGGCCGGCCCCTGCCCGTACGGGGAGTGCGGCGGCGACGGCTGGGTGCTGGACGAGGCCTCGGACACCGCGGTTCCCTGCCGCTGCCGGGAGCAGCGCGTCGCGGCAAGGCGAACCCGCGGGCTGGGGCGGACGATCCCGGAGCGCTTCCGCCACGTATCGTTCGAGAGCCCGGAGGTGCAGGACCTGCGCGCGCGCGTGCCCGCGGTCGTCCGCGCCGTCCAGCGCTACTGCGACCGGCTGGACTCCGAGCTGGACGCGGGACGCGGACTCGGCTTCCACGGCGACGTCGGGACCGGCAAGACGACGCTGGCCTACCTGGTCACCAAGGCGGCGCTGCGCGCGTCGCGTTCGGTCGCCGTCTACTCGTTCCCGCGGCTCCTGGTCGAGATCCGCGACACCTACCGCGACGACTCCGGGGCCGGGCACCTCGGGTTCCTCGAGCGGCTGGTGGCCGTGGACCTGCTCCAACTGGACGACCTCGGCGCCGAGAAGCCGACCGACTGGGTGGCCGAGCAGCTCTTCCTCGTGATCGACGGGCGCTACGAGGCGAGGCGCTCGATCGTGTACACGACCAACCTCGCGCCGGGCGGCGACGGAGCGTCCGGGCGCGACACGCTCGCCGACAGGATCGGCGCCCGCGCGGCGTCCCGGCTGGCGGAGATGTCGGCTGCCGTCCCGCTTTACGGCTCCGACCACCGCACCGCGCAGGCGCCCGAGCTGCCGTGAGCGGCGGCGCGGGGCGAGCGCTGCAGCCCGACCCCGCAACGCCCGGCATCGCCTACCGCCTGGGTAACGACCTGGACCTCGACGACTTCGTCGAGCTCTACCGCGCCTCCACGCTGGCCGAGCGCCGCCCGGCCGGCGACCGCGAGCGGATGGAGCGGATGCTGGCCGGGTCGAACCTGCTCGTCAGCGCGTGGGACGGCGCGCTGGCGGTCGGGCTCGCGCGCTCGATCACGGATCGCGCCTACTGCACCTACCTCTCCGACCTCGCCGTGCGCTCCTCCCACCAGCGCCGCGGGATCGGCGCCGCGCTGATCCGGGCCACCGCCCGCGAGGCCGGGCCGGACGCTCCCGTGCACCTGCTCTCCGCGCCGGGCGCGGTCGAGTTCTACGAGGCGATCGGGCTCGAGCGCTTCCCGGCCGCGTTCAGGGTGGCCGCCGGCCGCTCCGAAGCCCCAGGACGCTGAGGCGGGTCCGGCGGCGGGGCCCCCGTCCCGCCTATCCTCAGTCGCCGCCGATGGCCGACCAGGCGCACATCCGCAACTTCTCGATCATCGCCCACATCGACCACGGGAAGTCGACGCTCGCCGACCGCATCCTCGAGCTGACGCACACCGTCGAGGGGCGCGAGATGCGCGCGCAGCTGCTGGATTCGATGGACCTGGAGCGCGAGCGCGGGATCACGATCAAGGCGCAGGCCGTGCGCGTGCTCTACCGCGCCCGCGACGGGCAGCCCTACCAGCTGCACCTGATCGACACGCCGGGCCACGTGGACTTCACCTACGAGGTCTCGCGCTCGCTGGCGGCGTGCGAGGGCGCGCTGCTCGTGGTCGACGCCTCACAGGGCGTGGAGGCGCAGACGGTCGCCAACACCTACCTTGCGATCGAGTCCGGCCTGGAGCTGATCCCCTGCCTGAACAAGATCGACCTGCCCGGCGCCGAGCCCGAGCGCGTCGCCGAGGAGATCGGCGAGCTGCTCGGCGAGCCCGCCGAGTTGGTGCGGCGCATCTCCGCCAAGACCGGGGAGGGCGTCGAGGACGTGCTCGAGGAGCTGATCGCGAAGGTGCCGCCGCCCGCCGGCGACCCGGACGCGCCGCCGCGCGCGCTGATCTTCGACTCCGAGTTCGACCCCTACCGCGGCGTGATCGCCTACATCCGCGTGGTCGACGGGAGCTTCGCCAAGGGCGAGGCGATCCGCGCGATGCAGGGCGGGACCGAGGCCGAGATCGACGACATCGGCTTCTTCACCCCGGCGATGACCCCGGCCGCAGGGGGCCTTGGGCCGGGCGAGGTCGGCTACCTGATCACCGGGATCAAGGACGTCACGAAGCTCGCGGTCGGCGACACGCTCACCTCCACGCCGCGGCCGGCCGCCGAGCCGCTGCCCGGCTACCGCGAGGTCAAGCCGATGGTCTTCTGCGGGCTGTTCCCGATCGACTCCGACGACTACCCGGCGCTGCGCGACGCGCTCGAGAAGCTGACGCTCAACGACGCCGCGCTCGCGTGGGAGCCGGAGACCTCCGACGCGCTCGGGTTCGGCTTCCGCTGCGGCTTCCTCGGCCTGCTGCACATGGACATCGTGCGCGAGCGCCTGGAGCGCGAGTACGACCTCGAGCTGCTCGCGACGATGCCCAGCGTCGAGTTCGAGGTGACGCTCTCGGACGGCACGGTCGTGCCGGTGCACAACCCGACCGACATGCCCGACCCGAACGACATCGCCGAGGTCCGCGAGCCCTACATCAGCGCCTCGATCCTGGCCCCGAAGGAGCACATCGGCGCGATCATGGAGCTCTGCCAGGAGCGGCGCGGCGCCTCGACCGGGATGCACTTCCTGTCGGCCGAGCGGGTGCAGCTGACCTACGACCTGCCGCTGGCGGAGATCGTGCTGGACTTCTTCGACCAGCTGAAGTCGCGCACCCGCGGCTATGCGTCGCTGGACTACGACGTCGCGGGGCTGCGCGAGTCCGACCTGGTGAAGCTGGACATCCTGCTCGCGGGCGACCCGGTGGACGCGCTCTCGATGGTCGTGCATCGCGACAAGGCCTACGAGGCGGGGCGGGCGCTGACCGAGAAGCTGCGCGAGCGGATCCCGCGCCAGCAGTACGACGTGCCGATCCAGGCGGCGATCGGCGCGCGGATCGTCGCGCGCGAGACCGTGAAGGCCTACCGCAAGGACGTGATCTCCAAGTGCTACGGCGGTGACATCACCCGCAAGCGAAAGCTGCTCGAGCGCCAGAAGGCGGGCAAGAAGCGGATGAAGCAGGTGGGGCGCATCGAGGTGCCCCAGGAGGCGTTCCTGGCGGTGCTGGAGCTGGGGGAGGGGAAGTAGGGGGCGTCGCGGGCCTGTCGCGGCGGGCAACGAAAGCGCGCACGATGCGGAGCGGCTGAGCCGCGGCGCGCGGGCCGGCCGGCCGGCAGGGGTGTCCCCGCGGGGCCTCCGGCCAACCCGTCCCAGGCTATACCCGCAGGACCGGTGTCAGCCGGGACGGGTTGGATCCGCGAACCGCCGATCCCCCGGAATATGACGGCTGCGCGGCCCGGCGAGTTCCGCGCGCGCGAGAGCGACCGGCCGGCGTCAGGCGCCGCCCAGCCACTCCAGCAGCGCCCGGCGCGAGAAGCGCCACGCGCCGCCGACCCTGCGCCCGGGCAGCTCGCCGGCGTCGGCGAGCGCCGCGACGTCGGCCTCGGGCACCTGCAGCAGCCGGGCGGCCGCGGGGGCGTCGAGCACCTCGGGCTGCTCGGCGGGGCGGGTCTCGGCGCGCCCGACCGTGAGGCCGTCGCCGGGCAGCTCGACGACCACCCGGCTCTCGGCGCCGGGCGGCCCCGGCGGGGGCGGCGGCAGCAGCCGGGTCACCAGCTCGGTGACCAGGTCGCGCTTGGAGCGGCCGGACTCGCGCGCGGCGGAGTCGAGCGCGTCGGCGGCGCGGGAGGGGAGGCGGACGTACAGGGGGCGAGCGGGTTCGGATGGCATATCGTGAAGATATCACACGATATCTTGGGGAGGGTTCGTCGCTGTCGCGCGGTTCGGCGGGATTGCGCCCTGGGGATCGCCGGCCGTCGCGGCGCCGTCGGCGCGCGCTGGAAGAATCGCGCCCATGGACCTCGGCCTGCGCGGGCGCGCCTGCCTCGTCACCGGCGCCTCGCGCGGGATCGGCCGTGCGACGGCCGAGGCGCTCGGGGCCGAGGGCGCGCGGGTGGTGGTCCACGGCCGCGACGAGGTGGCGCTGGAGGAGGCGGCGAAGGAGGTGTGCACGGCCGGAGGGGAGGCGGTGGTCGTGGCCGCCGACCTCGCGGATCCGGACGGCGCCGGGCACGTCCTCGAGGTGGCGCGCGAGGCGTTCGGCCCGCCGGAGGTGCTCGTCAACAACGCCGGAACGAGTGCGGTTCGTGCGCTGGACGACCTCACCGAGGACGAGTGGCGCGCGCAGTGGGAGCTCTCGGTGATGGCGCCGATGCGGCTGATGCGCGGCGCCTGCCCGGCGATGGCGGAGCGGGGCTGGGGAAGGGTCGTCAACGTCTGCTCCTCATCCGGCAAGCGGCCGTCGGCCTCCAACGCCGCCTACTCGGTCGCCAAGGCGGGGCAGCTATCGCTCTCGCGGGCGTTCGCCGACCACTACGCGGGGCGGGGGGTGTGCGTGAACGCGGTCGCTCCGGGCGTGGTCGCCTCGCCGCTGTGGACCGAGCCGGGCGGGCTCGCCGACCAGCAGGCCGCGGCGCGCGGGATCGGCGCCGAGGAGGCGCTGGCCGCCGCCGCCGCGAAGGTCCCGCGCGGCGCGATGGGGACGCCCGAGGAGATCGCGGCCGTGATCGCGTTCCTGTGCTCCGAGCAGGCGGCGAACGTCGTCGGGGCCGCGTGGTCGGTCGACGGCGGGACGATCCAGTCGATCGTCTGATCGCGGCGGTGCGGGCTCACGACCCCACCGGGTCAGCCAGACCCCCTCACAGGGGGTCGGATCGACGCGCTTGGTCGCCCGCCGGCTCGCGAGGTTGCTGCGCGCCCCCTTCGTCGCCGCCGTCCGTGCCCCGGAGCGATAGCGTCCCGTCGCGCCCACGCCACGCAGAGGAGCACGCTTGCCCGTCAAGACCGATGCAGTCGGCCGCACCTACCCGCCCGTCGTCTACGCGGTCGGGCGCGAGAAGGTCCGCGAGTACGCCTCCGCGGTCGGCGAGACCGACCCGCTCTACAGCGACGTCGAGGCGGCGCGCGCCGCGGGCTACGCCGACGTCGTGGCGCCGCCGATGTTCGCGGTCGTCTACGCGGGGCGCGCGGTCGCGCCCGGGATCTTCGACCCCGACGTCGGCATCAACTTCCCGATGATGGTCCACGGCGGGCAGGCGTTCGACTGGGGGCCGCCCGTCGTGGCGGGCGACGAGATCACGACCACGGCGACGGTGAAGGACATCTCCGAGCGGGGCGGCATGGGGTTCTACGTCTTCGAGTCCACCTCGGTCAACCAGCGCGGCGAGACGGTCGCCACCGGAACCTGGACCAACATCGTGAGGGGAGTCTGACGATGGCCGAGCTGCAAGCCGGAGAGCCGATCCCGGAGCTGCACGTCACGCCGGACGCGTTCGTCACGATCCGCTACGCGGGCGCCTCGGGCGACTTCAACCCGATTCACATCGACGAGGGGTTCGCGAAGGCGGTCGGCCTTCCCGGGCGCATCCTGCACGGGCTGTGGTCGATGGCCCAGGTCGCCCGCGCGATGACCGACGCCGGCGGAGGACCGGAGTCCCTGCGCCGGCTGGAGGTGCAGTTCCGCGGCATGGGCGTGCTCGAGCAGGAGATCGTCGTCTCGGGCGAGGTGAAGGCCGTCGACGGCGGGATCGCCACCGTCGAGGCCGAGGCCGTGCAGGCCGGGAGCGGGATCGTGCGCAACGTGGTCGCGGAGATCGCGACGAGCTGAGCGCGGGTGCGATGGCGGCCCACCGCCGCCGGACGCGCCGGGCCGCGGGCCTTCGCTCCTAGAATCGGGCTGTGCCGACCCCCCGCCAGGAGCTGCTGCTGCGACTGGTCATCGAGGACTACCTCGATGACGGCGTCCCGGTGGGCTCCAAGCACCTCGCGGAGAGCGTCGAGTGGGGACCCTCGACGGTGCGCGCGGAGCTCGCCGTGCTGGAGGACGAGGGGCTGCTCGCGCATCCGCACACCTCGGCCGGCCGCGTCCCGACGGACGCCGGTTACCGCTACTTCGTGGATCGCCTGCTCCCGGCCGCCCCGATCCCGGAGGGCAGGGGACTCGCGCTCACGCTGGCGCGTCGCGAGGTGGACGAGGCGATGCGCGTCACCAGCGAGACGCTTTCGGAGGTCACCGACCTGCTGGCGATGGTCTCCTCGCCCCCGCTCGAGACCTCGACGATCCGCCACGTCGAGGTGCTTCCGCTCCAGCCGCGCGTGCTGATGGTGGTGGTGATCACCTCGACCGGCGGCGTCACCAAGCGCGTCTTCGCGTTCGACGAGCCGGTCGATTCCGGCCTCGCGGACTGGGCCTCCAGCTACCTGAACGAGCGCCTGGTCGGCCTCGGGCTCGGCGCGCGCATGCTCCACGGGCGCCTGCACGACCCGACCCTGGGCGCGGCCGAGCAGGGCTTCCTCGACACGCTCGCGCCCGCGTTCACGGCGCTGGAGGCGACCGCCGGGGACACTCTGTACGTCGAGGGCGCGGCGCGGCTGCTGGCCGAGGAGCGCATGCAGGACCTCTCCGAGATCAACTCGGTGATGGAGGTGCTCGAGCGGCGCGTCACGCTGCTGGGGATCCTGCGCGCCTCGCTCGGCGAGCGGGACGTGGTGGTGCGGATCGGCAGCGAGAACGAGACCCCGGCGCTGCGCTCGCTCGCGCTCGTGGCCGCGAGCTACGGGCTGCCGCAGCAGCGGCTGGGCGCGGTGTCGGTTCTCGGGCCGGTACGCATGGACTACGGCCACGCGATCCGCTCGGTGCGGGAGGCGTCGGTGGCGCTCTCGCGCTTCGTCGAGGACGTCTACGAGACCTGATCGGATGCCGCGCGACTACTACGAGGTCCTGGGGGTCGACCGGGGCGCGGGGGAGGTGGAGGTCAAGAAGGCCTTCCGCCGCCTGGCGCGCGAGTTGCATCCCGACGTCAACGCCCACGACCCGGACGCGGAGGAGCGCTTCAAGGAGGCCGCCGAGGCCTACGAGGTGCTCTCGGACGCCGAGCGCCGCGCCACATACGACCGCTTCGGGCACGACGGCCTGCGCAGCGGCGGCTACGCGCCGAACTTCGACACGTTCTCGTTCGCCGACGTCTTCGACGCGTTCTTCGGCGGTGGCGGGGTGTTCGGCGGCGGGCGCGCGAGCGGTCCCCTCCAGGGCGGCGACGTCGCCGTCACGGCGGAGGTGACGCTTGCGGAGGCCGCAGAGGGCCGCTCGGTGGAGGCCTCCTTCGACGCGGTCACGACGTGCGAGGCCTGCCACGGCAACGGCGCCGAGCCCGGGACGCCGATCGAGACGTGCGAGCGCTGCGGCGGCGCGGGGCAGGTGCGCACCGTCGCCCGGACGCCGTTCGGCCAGGTCGTCCGCGCGGCCGCGTGCGACGGGTGCGGAGGCGACGGGCGCGTGGCGAGCCAGCCGTGCGGCGCCTGCCGCGGCCAGGGGCGGGCCGTCGAGCGCCGGACCGTGTCGGTCGAGGTCCCCGCCGGCATCAGGGACGGCCAGCGGATCAGGCTTCAGGGGCGCGGCCACGCGGGCGAGCGGGGCGGCCCCCCCGGCGACCTCTACGTGCTCGTCAGGGTCGGCGAGGACGAGCGCTTCGTGCGCGACGGCGACGACCTCGTCACGGCCCTCGACGTGCCCGCGCCCCTCGCGGCGCTCGGCGCGACGCTGCAGGCCCCCTCGCTCGACGGCCCCGCGGACGTCGAGGTCCCGGCGGGGACGCAGCCCGGCGAGGTGCTCACGCTCCGCGGGCGCGGGATGCCCTCGCTGCGGGGCGGCAGGCGGGGCAACCTCCGCGTCGTCGTCAACGTCGTGATCCCGCGCCGGCTCTCGGGCGAGCAGCGCGAGCTGCTGGAGAGCCTCGCGGAGAGCATCACGCCGGACAACCTGCGCTCCGACGAGGGCCTGGTCGCCAAGCTGCGCCGCGCGCTCGGCGGGTGAGCGCCGGGCCGTCGTGATCCGGCTGGCGGTGCGCGTCCCGCGCGAGCGGGCGGAGGTGGCGCTGGCGGAGCTGCTGGAGCTGGCGCCGTCGGGCGTCGAGGAGGTCGACCTCGGCGAGCGGGTCGAGTACGCGGTCTACGGGCCGCCCGGCGAGCTCCCCTCGCTGCCCGCCCTGCGGGCGGCTGCCGGGTCCGGGCTGGTGGATGTCTCCACGACCGAGGTCGCGGACGACTGGGCCGAGCGCTGGCGGGAGTTCCATCGCCCGCTGGTGCTGGAGTGCCGCCTGCGGGTTCGCCCGCCCTGGGAGCCGGCGGGCGGCGAGCCGGTCGACCTCGTGATCGACCCCGGGCGCGCTTTCGGCACGGGCGCCCACCCGACCACCCGGCTGTGCCTGGAGCTGCTGCTCGGCCTGCCCGCGGGTGGGCCGCTGCTCGACCTCGGCTGCGGGTCGGGCGTGCTGGCGATCGCGGCGGCTCGGCTCGGCTTCGGGCCGGTCGAGGCCGTCGACCACGACCCGCTCGCCATCGAGGCGACTCGCGCCAACGCGGCCGTCAACGGCGTGGCGCTCGCCGCGCGCCGGCTCGACCTGCGCCGCGACCCGCTGCCGGCGGCGCCAACCGTGCTCGCGAACCTGCTGTGGCCGCTGCTGGAGGAGCTCGCCGGCCGGCTCTCCGAGCCGCCGCGACGGCTCGTCACGAGCGGTCTGCTCGAGCGCGAGGCCGGCGCGTGCTCGGCCGCCTTCGCGGCCCGCGGGATGCGCGAGGTCGACCGGCGCCATGCGGACGGCTGGGCGGCGCTGCTGCTCGAGGCGGGATGACCCGCACCGCGGGCTAGATTGCCGTGATGCTCGACGCGGTCGTGATCGGCGCGGGCCACAACGGCCTGGTCGCCGCGGCGTACCTGGCGCGGGCCGGGCTCTCGGTGGAGGTCCTGGAGCGCCGTGAGATCGCCGGCGGCGCCTGCGTGACAGAGGAGCTGTGGCCCGGCGTGCGGGCCTCCCCGGGCGCCTACACGCTCTCGCTGCTTCGGCCCGAGATCGTTCGCGATCTCGACCTGGCCGCCCACGGGCTGGCCGTGGACGTGCACGAGCCCTACCTGTTCGCTCCCCAGCCGGACGGGCGCCGCGTGGTGACCTGGTCCTCGCGCGAGCGCACGGTCGCCCAACTCGCGCGCGACTGGAGCGTCGCCGACGCCGAGGGCTACCGGCGCTTCGCCGAGCGCCGTGACGCCGCCGCGGCGCGGGCGCGGCCGCTGATGCTCGAGCCGGCCGATCGCGGGCGCTGGCTCGAGGCCGTCGGCCCCGAGATCCTCGACGGCCCGGTCGCCGGCGAGCTCGGCGGGATCCCGTCCGAGCCGGTCCGCGTCCCGTTCGCGCTGCAGGGCCTCATCGGGACGCTCGCGGGACCCGAGGACCCCGGCACCTCGTTCGTCGCCTTCTTCCACGACCTGGGTGAGGCCGCGGGCGCGCCAGGCGCGTGGGGGTTCGCACGCGGCGGGATGGGCGCGGTGACGGCCGCGCTGGGCTCGGCGGCGGAGGCGGCGGGCGCGCGCGTGCGCACCTCGGCGCCGGTCGAGCGGGTCCTCGTCCGCGACGCGGCCGCGGCCGGCGTGGTGCTGGCCGGCGGGCAGGAGGTCGCGGCGCGCGCGGTCCTCTCCGGCGCCGACCCGCGGCGCACGGCCGCGCTGGCGGGACTCGCGGACCCGAGCCCGCCGTGGCGCCAGGACGGCCCGACGGTCAAGGTGATGCTGCTGCTGGACGGGCTCCCGGACTTCCCGGCCTGGCCGGGCCCGGAGCCGTGGCGCGGGACGATCGACATCGGCTTCACCCTCGCCGACCTGTCCGCCGCCGCGGCCGACGCGCGCGCCGGCCGTCCGGCCGCCGCCCCCTGGATCGAGGCCGCATGCCAGACGGCCGCGGACCCGACACTCGCCCCCGAGGGCCGCCACGTGCTCTCGCTCTTCTGCCAGTGCTTCCCGCGTGGTGTCGACGCCGGCGCCGCGGCCGATGCCGCGATCGCGCGGTTCGCCGAGGTCTGCCCGGGGCTCCCGGACCGGATCGTCGAGCGCCTCGCGCTCGGCCCGCGCGAGCTCGAAGCGCGCTTCGGGCTCACCGGCGGGCACATCTTCCACGGCGAGATGCTCCCCGGCCAGGTGCTCGAGGACCGGCCTGGCCCGCGGCGCTTCGGGGGCGTCGAGGGCCTCTACCTGGCCGGGTCCGGCGCACATCCCGGGGGCGCGGTGACCGGCGCCCCGGGCTACCTGGCCGCACGCGCCGTGCTCGAGGACCGCGCGGCCGCGCAGGCCGGCTGAGCTCAGCGCGAGAACACGCTGCGCGACAGCACTCGCATCCGGCCCCACGGGATGCCCGTGCTGGCCACGCGCCGCACGCCGTCGCCGGTGGCGCGGCGATCGCGGATCACGTTGCCCCAGTAGCCGCTCGGCGGACGCCCGAGCACCCGTCCCCAGCGCACCGCTCCGCCGGCGGAGCGGTCCAGCTCCATCTCGAACGTGTAGAGGTCGGTGCGCCCGCTGCCGTCGACGACGATCGCGCCGTAGCGCTGGAGCGCGACGCAGATCATCCGCAGCAGGCGGGTCGCCGCGCTGCGCGGGGAGCGCCCCGGCACCGTGCGCGAGGCGCAGTTCACGCGCGGGCTGAGCTGGAAGCGCATGCCCATCGCGAGCGGGCTGCGGTGGCTCTGGTCGCTGTTTCGCGCCGGCGGGCGGTGACGGCGCGAGATCCCCGAGGCGGCCATGCGCAGCGCGTGCCGGATCACCCCCCTGCGGACCTCCCACGCCCGGATCAGACCGGCCCACGGCAGGCCGCTCCCGGTTCCGTGCCCGCGCAGCGGAAATCCGTCGCTGCGACGCCCGTAGCGGAAGATCCCGTAGCCCCTCGCCGTGATCCGCCGATGGCGACGGTCGAGGTGGGCCTTCCAGAGCCGCAGCTCCACGCGCGAGCCGTAGCGGGGGTGGCGCGGGTCCTGGATGACCATCGGCGCGTCGCTGCCGTGCTCGCCTCCCGGGCGCGCCCCGCGCGGGACCTGCCAGCGCAGCCGCGCGCGGCCCACCCTGATCGTGAACCACGGATCGCCCCGCCGCGCGAGCCACATGCCGGGAACCCCGTTGCGGTCCACGAGCGCGACGCGCTCGTGCCGCATGCCCGCGAGCACCCGCGCCATCACCCGGCCCGAGCGCCGGTCCGTGTGTGCGCCGCGCGGGATCGGCTCGTTGAACGCGCCGGCGCCGCGCCCGCCGAACCGGTAGGGCTGCAGCGCGGGATCGACGCGCATGAGCGCTGCGCGCGCATGTGCGCGCGGCCCGCCGTTCCGCGCGGCGAACGTGACCGCCGTGGCGGCCAGGACGCACGGGATCAGAGCGACCGCGGCGAGGACCGCCACGCCCCGGCGCACGGGCGCGCCGGGGCGCGAGCGGGGCATCCGCGAACGGTACTCTCGGAGCATGGCCTGGAACGTCGTCATCGCGGGCGGCGGGTTCGGCGGCTACTCGGCGGCCAGAACCCTCGAGCGGGAGCTTCCCACGCAGAGCACCCGGATCACGCTGGTAAACGACGTCAACTACCTGCTCTACACGCCCCTGCTGCCCGGTGCGGCCGCCGGCACGCTCGAGCCGCGCCACGTCGTGGTGCCGCTGCGCGAGGAGCTGCGCCGCACCGATCTCCGCATCGGGACCGTGACCGGCGCCGATCCGGGCGCCGCCGTCCTGCGGGCCGTGCTCGTCGACGGGACCGCGCAGGAGATCCCGTACGACCACCTCGTGATCGCGCTGGGGTCGGTCTCGCGCACGCTCCCGATCCCCGGCCTGCGCGAGCACGCGATCGGCTTCAAGACGCTCTCGGAGGCGATCTCGCTGCGCAACCGGGTGGTGGCGATGCTCGAGACGGCCGAGCTGATCGAGGACCCGGTCGCCCGCGCTCCCTATCTCACCTTCGCGTTCGTCGGCGCCGGCTACGCGGGCCTCGAGGGCATCGCCGAGCTCCAGGACTTCATGAGCGACGTGATCGAGCTCTATCCCCGCTGCCGGGTGCAGGGAATGCGCTGGCTGCTGGTCGAGGCTCGTGACCGGGTGATGCCCGAGATCCCGCCGAGTCTCGCCGACTTCGCCGTCCGGGAGCTGCGCGGGCGCGGCATCGAGATCCGCACCTCGACGACGCTCGACGAGGTCTCCTCCGACCACATCCGTCTTGCGGGCGGTGAGCGCGTCCCGTGCCGCACCGTGGTCTGGACGGCGGGCGTCAAGCCGCACCCGGCGGTCTCGCAGCTCGGCCTCCCGCTCGACGAGGGCGGGCGCGTGCGGACCGAGCGCACGATGCGCGTCGAGGGTCATCGCAACGTGTGGGCGGTGGGCGACGCGGCCGCGGTCCCCGATCCCGCGCGCAAGGGCCGGGTCTGCCCGCCGACCGCGCAGCACGCGATCCGTCAGGGACGCCGCGTGGCGCGCAATATCGCCGCCGCGATCGGGTCGCCCGAAGCGCGTCCCAAGCCGTTCCGCTACCGCACGCTGGGCGTGTTCGTCGACATGGGCCGCTACCGCGCGGTCGCGCTGACGATGGGCATCCGCTGGCGGGGCTTCCCGGCATGGTTCCTCGCTCGCACCTACCACCTGCTGCTGATGCCGGGCGCCGGGCGCGAGCTTCGGCTCGTCACCGACTGGACCGTCGATCTCCTGTTCCCGCGCGACACCTCCGAGCTCGGCCACGTCGAGGGCGCGCCCGGGCTCGAGAGCCACGCGCTCGAGGGGCAGAGCGCGGGCGGCACCGACGGGCGGGCGCTGGCGGCGGCGCCGCCCGTTCGGGACTGAGGCTCACCGGCCACGGCCGCCGGGCCTATCCTCTGCCTGGTCCGTGTCCGTCTCCGAGCGCATCCGGTCAGACGTAGCCGACGCCATGCGCGCGGGCGATCGCGCACGGGCCGGCGCGCTGCGGCTCGTGCTCTCCGAGCTGCAGAAGGACGCCAAGGAGGGCTCCGGCAACGAGCTCGCCGTGCTGCGCCGCGAGCGCAAGCGCCGGCTCGACGCCGCCGCCCAGTACCGCGACGCCGGGCGCGCGGAGCTCGCCGCCGGGGAGGAGCGCGAAGCGGAGCTGATCGCGGGCTATCTTCCGGCCGAGCTGGGCGACGCCGAGCTGGCGGCGCTCGTGGACGCCGCGATCGCCGAGACCGGCGCGGACTCCGCCCGGGACATGGGCAAGGTGATGGGCGTCCTGATGCCGCGGGTCGAAGGTCGCGCGGAGGGCGGTCGCGTCTCCGGGCTGGTGCGGGAGCGGCTCGCGTGAGCCGCGTACGCGTGGAGCTCGACAACGCCGTCGCGACCGCGCTGGCCGGAAGCGAGGACGTAGTGCTGCGCGCGCTGCGAGAGCACCTCGACTGCGAGCTCTACCTGCGCGGCAACGTGCTGACGCTCGACGGCGAGCAGGAGGACGTGGACGCGGGCGCGACCGTCGTGAGGGAGCTCTCGGAGCTGATCGCGCAGGGCCACGAGATCGCGCCCGGCACGATCGAGGCGGTCACCGACGCGCTCGACCGCCGCGAGTCGCCTGCGCGGATCCTCGAGGACGTGGTGTGGCGCCACCGCTCCACGAAGGTCGCGCCGAAGACCGTCAACCAGAAGCGCTACGTCGACTCGATCCGGCGCAACACGATCACGTTCGGCATCGGCCCGGCGGGCACGGGCAAGACGTTCCTCGCGGTGGCGATGGCCGCCGCCGCGCTCGCGCGGCGCGACGTCAACCGGATCATCCTCACGCGCCCGGCGGTCGAGGCCGGCGAGCGGCTCGGCTTCCTGCCCGGCGACCTGATGGCGAAGGTCGACCCCTACCTGCGGCCGCTGTTCGACGCCCTGCACGACATGCTCGAGCCCGACCGCGTCTCCCAGCACCTGGAGCGCGGCGTGATCGAGGTGGCGCCGCTGGCGTTCATGCGCGGTAGGAGTCTTAACGACAGCTTCATCATCCTCGACGAGGCGCAGAACACGAGCCCCGAGCAGATGAAGATGTTCCTCACCCGGCTGGGCTTCAACTCGAGGATGGTCGTGACCGGCGACATCACCCAGATCGACCTGCCTTCCGGCCAGGACTCGGGACTCGTGGTCGTGGCGGACGTGCTCAATGGCGTCGAGGGGATCGAGTTCGTCCGCTTCGGCGGCGCCGACGTCGTCCGCCACAAGCTCGTGCAGCGGATCGTCGCCGCCTACGGCGAGCACCAGAAGCGCCTTGCCCCGGGCCTGCGGCCCGCCGGCCGCAAGCGAGCGTGAGCGGGCTGGACGTCGAGGTGCTGGGCGAGGTCCCGGTCGCGCCCGACGCCGAGGAGACCGCTGCGCTGTGCCGCCGCGCGCTGGCGGCCGCCGGGGTCCGCGACGGCCATGTCGCGGTGACGTTCGTGGACGAGGCGAGCATCCGGGAGCTCAACCGCGACCACCGCGGCCGCGACGCCGCCACCGACGTGCTGTCGTTCCCGGTCGACGGCGCCGGCGCCGCGCCCGGGCCGCGCGAGCTCGGCGACGTGGTGATCTGCCCGCCGCGCACCACGGACCTGCGCGAGGCGGTGGTCCACGGCGCCCTCCACCTGGCCGGGCTCGACCACGAGACGGACTCGGGCGAGATGCTCGCGCTCCAGGCCGAGGTGCTGCGGGCCGCGGAGGCGGGCGGAACGTGACCCGCAGCGGCTTCGTTGCGGTCGCCGGGCGACCGAACGTCGGCAAGTCGACGCTCGTCAACGCGATCGTCGGCGACAAGGTCGCGATCGTCTCCGAGAAGCCGCAGACCACTCGGCGCGCGATCCGCGGCGTCGCGACCACGGCCGGCTGGCAGCTCGTGCTGGTGGATCTCCCGGGCGTGCAGCGCCCGCGCGACGCGCTGACCAGGCGCATGCAGCGCAGGGTGGAGCAGGAGCTGGCCGACGCTGACGGCGCGCTCCTGGTGCTGAACGCCGAGCAGGGCGTAGGCCCGGGGGATCGTTTCATCGCGAACCTGCTCGGCCGCTCCGGAGTGCCCGTGACCGTGGCGCTCAACAAGGTCGACCGCTGCGCGCGCCCGGCGGTGCTCGACGGGCTCGCCGAAGCCGCCGGGCTCGGCGTCGGCGAGGATCCCTACCCGGTCTCGGCGCGCCGCGGGACGGGCGTGCAGACGCTCGTGGAGCGACTCGCCTCGATGCTCCCCGAGGGTCCGTACCTGTTCGGGCGCGACCAGCGCTCCGACCAGCCGGCGGAGGTGGCGCTGGCCGAGCTGGTGCGCGAGCAGGTGCTCCTGCGCACCCGCCAGGAGGTGCCCCATGCGGTCGAGGTCGAGGTCGACGAGGTGGTCGAGCGCCGGTCCGGCCTGGTCGGCGTGCACGCCTCGGTCTGGGTCGAGAGCGAGTCGCAGAAGGGCATCCTGATCGGCTCCGGGGGACGCATGATCAAGGCGGTCGGCATCGCCGCGCGGCGCGAGATCGAGGGCCGGCTCGGCCGCCGGGTGCATCTCGAGCTCGACGTCAGGGTGCGCCGCGGCTGGCGCGCGGACGACCGTCTCCTGGATCGGCTCGGGATCGAGTAGCGGCGCCGGCGGGATCGCGGCGGTCGGCGACCAGCGAGAGCGCGATGCCGGTCGCGAACGCCACGACGACGATCGCCAGCGACGCCGGCGCCGAGACGTGCACGACGTCGGAGAGCAGGAGCTTGAGCGCGACGGTCGCGAGCACGAGCGCGATCGTCGCGTCGAGATAGCGGAAGCGCCGCACGAGCTCCTCGACCAGCACGAACAGCGCGCGCAGGCCGAGCAGCGCGAACGCGTTCGCCGCCCAGATCACGGCCGCGTCGGTGGTGATCGCGAACGCGGCCGGGATCGAGTCGATCGCGAACGCGATGTCGGCGAACGCGAACGACACCAAACAGAGGAACAGCGGCGTGACGTGCAGCCTCCCGTCCGTGCGCACGAACCAGCGCCGGCCGCGGAACCCGTCGGTCACCGGGAACGCGCGGCGGGTGATCCTCACGAACAGGTTCCCGTGCGGGTCGACGCCCTCCTCGACGCCGCGATACATCCGCCAGGCGAGGATCAGCAGCGCCGCTCCGAGCAGGTAGACGACGAAATGGAAGCGCTCGAGCAGCGCGACGCCGCCCAGGATCGCGGCGCCGCGGAGCGCCAGCGCGACCACGATCCCCCAGAACAGCAGCCGCGGGCGCTGCGCCTGCGGGACCCCGAACCAGGCGAACAGCAGCAGGAACACGAACAGGTTGTCGAGCGAGAGCGTGCGCTCGATCAGGTAGACGGTCGTGTAGTTGATCGCCGCGTCGGTTCCGCCCGCGAGCGCGAGCGGGATCGCCGCCAGCAGCGAGAAGACCAGCCAGCCCGCGCTCCACGCGACGCTCTCGCGAAAGCGAGGCTCGCGCCCGCGCGCGAACAGCTTCAGGTCCACGGCCAGGCATGCCGCGAGCAGCGCGCCGAGCCCGAGCACGAGCTCGGGTCCCGCGGACGCGGTGGCGGGGGGCGCGATCATCCAGTCACACCTACCCCGGCCGGGCCGCGCAGGATCATCCGCGTCCGGCGCGGCGGATAGCGTCGCCGGCCGAAGAGCCCGTGCCCGTGTCCGCGACCTCCTCGTTCGTGAACTCCGTCCAGGACGTGGCCGACGTGGCCACGGCCGGGATCGAGCTGCTCGCCGTGGTCATCATCGTCGCCTCGATCGTCTGGGCGACGGCCGTCGCCGCGCTGAGCGCCGCCCGCGGCCGGCGGGACGCCGGGACCCAGCGCGAGTACCGCACGCGGCTGGGCAGGGCGCTGCTCCTCGGCTTGGAGATCCTGGTCGCGGCCGACGTCGTGCGCACCGTGGCGGTCGATCCGTCGCTGGAGAGCGCCGCGGTGCTCGGGATGCTGGTCGTGATCAGGACGTTCCTGTCATGGTCGCTCAGCGTCGAGATCGACGGGCGCTGGCCGTGGCAGGCCGGGGGCGGAGACGCCTGAGTCCCGCGCGGCCCGTCCGCCCGCCTCAGGGAAGGCGCGCCGCGAGCGCGGGCGCGAGCTCACCCGCTGCGCGCAGGTCGAGCGCCGGCCTGAAGAGGAACGGCAGCGTGACGACCGGCGCCCGGGCGGCGCGCCGCAACCGCCGCAGCTGGCCCTGCTGCTCGCGGACGCGGGCCGCTCGGGAGCGCGCCGCCGCGCCCGCGGCGCACGCGCTCCGGCTCGCCCCCGAACCGGTGGCCGCGCTCACGCGCTCCATCTCGGCGGGGCTGAAGCGCCGCGGGTAGACGGCGTTGACGACGATCGCGTCGAGGTCGCGCCCGATCGCCTCCGGCAGCAGGCGCTCCAGTTCGAGCGTCTCGCCGACAGGCATCTCCGCCGGCGCCGCGACGCCAACGTAGCCCGCTCGCGCCGGGTCGCGCAGCAGCTTCAGCACCCGATCGGCCTGAGCGCGGATCGGCCCGACGCGCGCGATGTCCGCGAACGTGCGCGGGGTGCGCAGCATGCCGACGCCGTGGCCGGAGGACGGCGCGTCGACCACGACGAGGTCGTAGCCGGCCGCGCGCCGGTCCCAGCGGCGCGGCTGGGTCAGCTCCCAGGCCTTGGTGATCGTCACGAGCTCCCGCGCGCCGGGCGCGGCCGCGACGAAGTAGCCGAACGCGCGGCTCTGGGCGAGCACCCGCACCAGGGCACCGCCGATCTGCGTCCGCAGCCATTCCTCGAGCGCCGCCTGCGGGTCGATCGCCGTGACGTGGAGGCCTCCGTCCAGCGCCGTCTCCCGGCCGGGACCCGCCTCGGCGTCGCCCAGCAGCGGGCCGAGCCGCGTCTGTGCGGTGACCTCGCAGAGCACCGCCCGCCGGCCGCGGCCGGCCGCCGCGAGCGCGATCGCCGCGGCGACCATCGTCTTGCCGACGCCGCCCTTGCCGGTGACATAGAGCAGGTCGCGGTCGAGCAGGGGCGTCACCGTCTGGCAGGATGCCAGTCTGACCGACCGCCGCGCGGGCGCGGCGGCGCGCTCCGCCCGAAAATGCACCGCTCCCGGGAGATGGACGGCATCGATCCGCGGCTCCACGCCGCGTACGACGCCTGCCGCCGCATGCAGCTCCGCCACGATCCGACCTACTACTGGGCGACGCGCCGTCTCCCGGCCGACGTGCGGCCGGCGGTGCATGCGCTCTACGGGTTCGTCCGCACCGCCGACGAGATCGTCGACGGCCCGCGGCGAGCGCCGGACCCGGCCTCCAGGCGCGCGGCGCTGGAGCGGCTGGAGGGCGAGCTGGGCGACGGGTCGGGCGCTCGCGCCCGGCCGGCCGTGGCGGCGCTGCTCGACGCAGGCCGGCGTCACGACCTCCCGCTCGGCGAGCTGTCGGTGTACATGCGCTCGATGCGCTCGGACTGCGGTCCCGTGCGGATCGGGGACTGGGACGAGTTGGTCGCCTACATGGAGGGCAGCGCGGGGTCCGTCGGGCGCATCATGGCGCCGCTGCTCGGCGCGCCGCCCGAGCGCCACGAGAGCTTCGCGCGGCTCGGGCTCGCGTTCCAGCTCACGAACTTCATCCGCGACGTGCGCGAGGACCTCTCGCTCGACCGCGTCTACCTCCCGGCCGAGGACCGCCGCCGTCACGGCGTGCGCGTGCAGGACATAGCCGCCGGGTGGGCGACTCCGGCGTTCCGCGCGCTGCTCGCCGAGCAGGTCGCTCGGGCGCGCGGGTTGTTCGCGGACGGCGAGGCGGGCGGAGCGGCGGTGGCGCCGCAGATGCGGCGGGGCATCGCGCTCGCCCGCGCCGTCTACCTCGGAGTGCTCGACCGGGTCGAGGCGATCGGGTTCGACGTGCTGCGGCGGCGGGCGAGCCTGCCGCCCTGGGCGCTTGCCGGCGCCGTCGCGCACGGGCTGCGGAGCGGGTCGTGACCAGGCGCGCGACGGCCCGGGGCGCGGAGCGGACCCCGCTCGAGGGGGCGCGCGCCGACGTGCTGGTGTGCGGCGCGAGCTTCGCCGGCCTCGCGGTGGCGCGCGAGCTCGCCGGCGCCGGCGCGCGGGTGCTCGTCGTCGACCGCTACGAGATCGGGGAGCGCGCCACCTCCGCGTGCGCCGCGCCGACGCCGTGGCTGCGGGCGATGGGCGTCGAGTCGGCGATCCTCCAGGAGATCCCCCGCATGCGCTTCGCCACGCCGCACGGCGCCGCGCGCTGGCGGCTCCCGTGGAGCTGGTCGTCATTCGACTACCGCAAGCTGTGCCTGGCGCTGTGGGCCCAGTGCGGGGACGCGCGGTTCGAGACCGCGAAGGTCGAGGGCCGCGAGCCGCGCGGCCCCGGCGGCGAGATCGCCGTGCGCACGGACCGCGGGACGCTGCGGGCGCGCTTCGTCGTCGATGCGCTCGGCTGGCGCCGCGTGCTGGCGCGCGACGGCTACCAGCCGCCCGACGCGCCGCTCTCACGCGGCCTCGAGGTGCATCCGCACGACGGCCGCGGGGTCGATCTCGAGGTCTGGGTGGATCGCTCGCTGGCGCGTCGCGGCTACGGCTGGAGCGTGCCGGCGGGCGCCGAGCGCAGGATCGGCGTCGGCAGCTACGAGCCGCGCGACCACGTCAAGGAGCCCACGCGTGCGCTCGCGGCGCGTGAGGGGGCGGAGGCGGTCCGCTGGCAGGGCAACTGGTTCCCGCACCGCCTGCGCGCGGCCTCCGACGGCGAGGTCTTCTACGTCGGCGACAGCGCGGGCCACTGCTTCCCGCTCTCGGGCGAGGGGATCCGCACCGCGTTCTACTTCGGCATCGCCGCGGGGCGCGAGATCCGCTCCGCGCTGGCCGGCGAGGTGCCTCCCGGCGAGGCGCTGCGGCGCTACGGGGCGTTCAGCGCGGCGCGCGCCCCCGCCTTCGCGCTGGCGCTGGCGCTCCAGCGGACGATCCCGGCGTTGCCGCCGCGGCTGCTCACCGCGCTGCTGCGTGCCATGGGACGCAGGCGCCTGGTCGATCGCGTGTTCGGCTTCTACCTGGAGCAGGCGCCGCCGAGCTACGCCCTCTCCTCCGCGCGCGAGGCGGAGGCCGGGACTGATGCGGCCGGCAACGGCTCCGGCCCCGCTCGCCCGAGTATCACCACCGTGACCGCGAGCAGCGCCGCGAGCAGCCCGTAGGTGACCGCGTCGGTGCTCCCCTCCGCGAGCCCGCCTCCGCCGGAGGAGCCGATCGCCTGGCCGCCCGCCCACGCCAGGTTCCCCAGCGCATAGGCCAGCCCGAGGTCCAGCCCGGCGCTCTCCGCCGCGTCGCCCAGCAGCGCGGTCGCCGGCGCGAACAGCATCCCGAACGCCACGCCGGAGACGACCACCAGCATGGCCAGCAGCCACCACGGCTGCAGCCAGGGCGCCAGCAGCGCGAACGCGATCGTGGCGAGGAGGCCCGCGCGGATCGGCCGGAAGCGCCCGAGCCGGTCCGAGGCGCTCCCGATCCAGCGCGCCATGACCGCCTCGAGCGCGGCCGAGGCGACGAAGGTCGCGCTGATGGCCGCGGTTCCCGCGCCGAGCGCGTCCAGTCGCAGCGGCATCAGCACCTCGAGCACGCCGAAGAGGATCGCCGGCAACAGCGTCAGCCAGGCGGCGCGCAGCACCGCAGGCCGCCGCGCGGTCGCGAGCAGGAAGCTCAGCGGCTGGCGCGGCCCGGGCCGCGCCGCGCGCGTCCGCAGCACCCAGAACGAGAGCGCGGAGGTCACCACGAGCGTCGAGGCGAACACGGGCTCGGGGCCGATCGCGACCGCGAGGCCGCCCACCGCGGGGCCCAGCAGCGCGCCGAAGATCGCCGCGCCGAGCGCGGTGCCGGACACCTCGCCGCGGCGCTCCGGGGGCGCGGCGCCGATCACCCAGGCGAGCGTGCCGGCCCACGAGCACGCTCCGGCCGCGCCCTGGACGAAGCGCGCCGTGTCGAGCACCGCGACGCTGTCGGCGAACGCGAAGATCACGCTCGCGGCGCCGAGCAGGTTCAGGCCGATCAGCACCGTAGCGCGGACGCCGAGGCGCGCGGCGAGCAGGCCGGCCGGGATCGCGAACAGCAGCGTGCCGGCCGGGTAGGCGGCCGTCAGGAGCCCGGCCGCGGACTTGCTCAGGTCGAAGCGCGCGGTGTAGTACGGGAGGATCGGCGCGACGGCCGCGTAGAAGAGCGTGTCGACCAGCAGCACGACGCACGCGAGCAGTAGGAGATGGCGGGGCACCGCGGGCGATGCTACGCGGCCCGGTTCGTAAGATCCCTCGCCGTGCCGGCGGCCCCGAAGATCAGGTTCGACGAGCGCGGCCTGGTGCCGTGCGTGATCCAGGACTGGGCGACCGGCGAGGTGCTGACGCTCGCTTACATGAACGCGGAGGCGCTGCGCCGCACCCGCGAGACCGGCGAGGTGCACCTCTTCAGCCGCTCGCGGGGCGAGCAGTGGCACAAGGGCTCCACGAGCGGCAACACGCAGGCGGTCCGGGCGCTGCGGGTCGACTGCGACGGCGACGCCGTGCTCGCGCTCGTCGAGCCGTACGGGCCCGCATGCCACACCGGCGAGCGCACCTGCTTCCACAACGGCGAGGCGGGGCGGCGCGCCCCGCACGAGGCGCTGCCCGACCTCGAGCGCACGCTCGCCGATCGCGCGGCGAGCCGGCCGCAGGGGTCCTACACCGCCGCGCTGCTGGGCGACCCGCCCCTGATCGGCGAGAAGGTGCGCGAGGAGGCGGAGGAGGTCGCGCGCGCGGCCCTTCAGGAGAGCGACGAGCGCGTCGCGCAGGAGGCTGCGGACCTGCTCTACCACCTGCTGGTCCTGCTCCGCTCGCGGTCCCTCGCGCTCCCGGACGCCGCCGAGGTGCTCGATGGCCGCCGCGCGGCCGGCTGACCGGGCGGCGCCCGGCGCCGCGATCACGCCGACGCTGGAGGAGGTGCGCGCGCTCGCGGAGCGGCACACGCTGATCCCCGTGCGGCAGACGTTCGTCGAGGACTGCGAGACCCCGGTGTCCGCCTTCCTGAAGCTGCGCGAGGACGGCCCGGCCTTCCTGCTCGAGTCCGCGGACCAGGGACAGCGCGTCGGGCGCTACTCGTTCATCGGCTTCCGCCCGCGCGACGTCGTTCGCTGGTCGCTCGGCGAGGACGGCGACCCCTACGAGATCGCCGCCCGCGCGACCGGCGCCCACGACGTGGCGCCCGTCGGGGAGCTGCCCCCGTTCGCGGGCGGCGCGGTCGGCTTCTTCGGCTACGACCTCGTGCGCACCGTCGAGCCGCTCGGCCCGCCGAACCCCGACCCGCTCGGGCTGCCGGACCTCGCGCTGATGCTGTCGGACACGCTCGTCTGCTTCGACCACCTGCGCCACACGGTCACGGTCCTCGCGAACGTGCTGCCCGCGGACGGCGACGTCGATGCCTCCTACGCCGCGGCGCTCGGGGCGATCGCGGAGGTGCGCCGGCGGCTCGCCGGCCCGGTGCCGCGCCCGCCCGCGCGCCCGGCGAGCCGCTCGATGCCCGAGTTCCGCTCCAACCTCGAGCGGTCCGAGTTCGAGGCGACCGTGGCGCGCATCGTGCGCTACATCCACGCGGGCGACGCCTTCCAGGTCGTGCCCTCGCAGCGCTGGTCGGCGCCGCTGCCGGTCGACGCGTTCTCGGTCTATCGCGGGCTGCGCGCCGTGAACCCGAGCCCGTACATGTACTTCCTCGACTTCGGCGACTTCGAGATCGCCGGGGCCAGCCCGGAGCCGCTGCTGACGGTCCAGAGCCGCCGGGTCTCGACCCGGCCGATCGCAGGGACCAGGCCCCGCGGCGCGAGCGCCGAGGAGGACGCGGAGACCGCCCGCGAGCTGCTCGCCGACGAGAAGGAGCGCGCCGAGCACGTGATGCTGGTCGACCTCGGGCGCAACGACCTGGGCCGCGTCTGTGAGTACGGCACGATCGAGGTCGAGGAGCTGATGGCGGTCGAGATCTACTCGCACGTGATGCACATCGTCTCCTCCGTCGCCGGGCGGCTGCGCGAGGGGATCGGCGCGCTGGACGCGCTGCGCTCCGTGCTCCCGGCCGGCACGCTCTCCGGGGCGCCGAAGGTGCGAGCGATGCAGATCATCGACGAGCTCGAGCCCGTGAAGCGCGGCGGCTACGGGGGCGCGATCGGCTACGCGAGCTACACCGGCGACCTCGACACCTGCATCCACATCCGCACGGTCGTGGTCAAGGACGGGATCGCACACGTCCAGGCCGGCGGCGGGACGGTCGCCGACGCGCGGCCGGACTACGAGTACGACGAGTCGGTCGCCAAGGCCCGCGCGGTCATGGGCGCGATCGAGGTCGCGGTCGGGCAGGCGGAGTGGCCGTGAGGGTCCTGGTTCTCGACAACTACGACTCGTTCACCTACAACCTCGTCCAGTACCTCGGCGAGCTGGGCGCGGAGATCGAGGTCGTGCGCAACGACCGCGCGTCCGTCGGCGAGCTGCTGCTGCGCGGCTACGACCGCGTCGTCGTCTCGCCCGGCCCGTGCACGCCGGACGACGCCGGGATAAGCCTCGAGGCCGTGCGCCGCTTTCCCGAGGCGTGGATCCCGACGCTCGGGGTGTGCCTCGGGCACCAGGCGCTGGTGCAGGCGTTCGGCGGACGGGTGGTGCAGGGCGAGCCGGTGCACGGGAAGAGCGCGCGGGTGGAGCACGACGGGCGCGGCCTCTACGCCGGCCTGCCGGCGCCGCTGACGGTCGGCCGCTACCACTCGCTGGTCGCCGACCCGGCCCTCCCCGGCGAGCTCGAGGCGGTGGCGTGGTCCGGCGAGGTCTTGATGGGGGTGCGCCACCGCGCGCTGCCGGCCGAGGGCGTGCAGTTCCACCCGGAGTCCGTGCTCACCGAGCGCGGGATGGAGATGCTGCGCAGCTTCCTCGGCCCCGAGCCGCAGACCCCGGTGATCCCGGGCCCCGAGGCCTGAGCGCGGCGCCGATCAGCCCCCGCGGGCGCCGGGCGCGCCGGCCAGCACCGCTCGCGCCGCCTCCAGGATCGAGTCGACGGAGCGGTCGGCGTCGGCCTCCCGCGTGGACCAGTTGGACACGGAGATGCGCATGGCGCCGCGGCCCTGCCACGTCGTTCCGCCCAGCCAGCAGGTGCCGTCCTCCTGGACGAGGCGGACCACCTCCTCGGTCGCCCGGTCCTCGTCGCCGATCCGGACCAGCACCTGGTTGAGCACGACGTCGTTGACGACCTCGATGCCGGGCTCGGAGTCCAGCCGCGCGGCCATCCTCGTGGCCAGCTCGCAGCAGCGCTCCACGAGCTCGGCCACCCCGCTGCGTCCCAGGAAGCGGAGCGCGGCGTAGACCGGGATGCCGCGCGCCCGGCGCGACATCTCCGGCGCCCAGTCGAAGCCCCAGCGCTGGTCGGAGTCCTCCACCGGGAGGTATGCGGCGGACATCGTCATCGCCGCGCGGTGGGGCGCGGGGTCGGCGACCGCGACGACGCCGCAGTCGTAGGGCACGTTGAGCCACTTGTGGGCGTCCGTGGCCCACGAGTCGGCCAGCTCGTGGCCGGCGAGCAGGGGAGCCAGCCGCGGGCTCGCCGCCGCCCACAGGCCGAACGCCCCGTCGACGTGGCACCAGGCGCCGTGCTCCCGCGCGACCGTCGCGACCTCGCCGAGCGGGTCGACGGCGCCGCTGTCCACGTTCCCCGCCTGCGCGCAGACGATCGCCGGGCCGGCGCCGCCCCGCTCGAGGGCCTCGCGCAGGGCGTCGGCGCGCATCCGGCCGCGCTCGTCGAGCGGCACCCGCTCGGCGCGCTCGCGGCCGAGGCCGAGCAGCCGCAGCGCCGTGAAGATGGTGACGTGGGCCTCGTCGCCCACCAGCACCCGGACCGCGGGCGCTCCCTGCAACCCCTTCGCCTCGACGTCCCAGCCGGCGCGGCGCAGCACCTCGTGGCGGGCCGCGGCCAGCGCGGTGAAGTTCGCCATCTGGCCGCCCGTGACGAAGCCCACGCTCGCGCCGGAGGGCAGGCGGAGCAGCTCTCGGACCCAGCCGGCCGCCACCTCCTCGATCACGGCCGCGGCCGGAGAGGCCGGCCAGCCGCCGCCGTTCTGGTCCCACGCGGAGACGATCCAGTCGGCGGCCAGCGCGACGGGCAGCGCGCCGCCGATCACGAACCCGAAGTAGCGGGGACCCGGCGTCGCGACCAGGCCGCCCTGCGCGCCGGCGACGAGATCGCCGAGCACCTGCGGCGCGTCGACCCCGTCGTCGGTCAGCGGATGGCCGAGCGAAGCGCGCAGCTCGGGCAGCGTGGCCGTCGGCCCGACGTGGCGGTCGGGCAGGCTCGAGAGGTGTTCGCGCGCCAGCTCCGCGGCGCGCGCGAGAAGTCGCTCGTCGGACATGTATCTCCTCCGCGTCGGTGGGGCCAGTCTTCCATCCGCGCCCGCGCCCGCGCCGGCGTGCGCGCGGCTGGCATGATCCGCCGCCGTGCAGGACGATGTGGTCACCCGTGCGATCGACGCGCTCGCCTCCCGGCGCGACCTGGACCGCGCCGAGGCGGCCGCCGTGCTGGACGAGATCATGTCCGGCGAGGTCTCGGAGGCCCAGATCGCCGCGTTCCTCATCGCGATGCGGACCAAGGGGGAGACCGAGGAGGAGCTGGCGGGCCTCGCGGAGACGATGCGCGCGCGCGCGACGCGCGTCGCGGCGGAGCGCGCCGAGCTGCTGGACACCGCGGGGACCGGCGGCGGGCGGCCGACCTTCAACGTCTCCACGACCGCGGCGCTGATCGCCGCGGGCGCCGGCGCGACCGTCGCCAAGCACGGGAATCGCTCCGCCACCGGCCTCTCGGGCTCCGCCGACCTGCTCGAGGCGCTCGGCGCGCGCATCGATCTCGCGCCCGACGCCGTGGCCACCTGCATCCGCGAGGTCGGGTTCGGCTTCATGTTTGCCCCCGACCACCATCCGGCCACCCGCTACGTCATCCCCGTCCGCAAGTCGCTGGGTGTCCGCACGATCTTCAACTTCCTCGGCCCGCTGACGAATCCGGCCGGCGCGACGCGCCAGCTCGTAGGGGTCTCCGACCCGGCGATGGCGCCCGTGATGGCGGGCGCGCTCGCCCGTCTGGGAGCCGAGCGGGCACTGGTAGTGTCCAGCGCGGATGGGCTTGACGAGATGAGCACCTCCGGCCCCACCGAGGTGATCGAGGTGACCGGGGCCGCCACGCGGAGCTGGACGGTCAGCGCGGCCGACGTGGGGCTCGACCCGGCGCCGCCGGAGGCGCTGCGCGGCGGCACGCCCGAGCAGAACGCCGACGTGACGCGGCGCATCTTCGCGGGCGAGCGGGGCGCGCAGCGGGACCTGGCCGTGCTGAACGCCGGCGCGGCCCTCTACGCGGCCGGGCGGGCCGAGCCGCTCGAGGCCGCGGTCAGGGCGGCCGAGCAGGCCGTGGACTCGGGCGCCGCCGGGGCTGCGCTCGACCGCTTCGTCGCGCGGACGCGGGAGCTCGCCGGCGGGTGAGCGTGCTGGAGGAGATCGTCGAGCGGACCCGCGAGGGGGTCGAGCGGCGCCGCAGGGAGGTGCCGCTGTCGAGCCTGCGGGGCGCGGTCGCGGGGCGGCAGGAGCGCCCGTTCGCCGAGGCCCTCGCCCAGCCCGGGATCTCGCTGATCGCGGAGCACAAGCGCCGCTCCCCGTCCGCCGGGGCGATCCGCGAGGACCTGTCCGTCGAGCAGGTTGTCCAGGCCTACGAGCGCGGCGGCGCCGCCGCCGTCTCGATCCTCACCTCCGAGCACTTCGGCGGCTCGCTCGCGGACCTGCGCGCCGCGCGCGCGGCGAGCGCGCTGCCGATCCTGCGCAAGGACTTCTTCGTGGACCCCTACCAGCTCTACGAGGCGGCCGCCGAGGGCGCCGACGCGGTGTTGCTGATCGTCGCCGCGCTGCACCCCGACGACCTGCGGGCGCTGAACGACGAGGCGCTGGCGCTCGACCTCGACGTGCTCGTCGAGGTCCACGACGGCCCCGAGCTGGACGCGGCGCTGGAGCTGGGAGCCGACGTGATCGGGATCAACAACCGCGACCTGCGCGACTTCAGCGTCGACTTCGAGCGCACGTTCGAGCTGCTGGCGGAAGTGCCCGCGGGCAAGACCGTCGTCGCGGAGTCGGGCTTCGACCGTCGCGACCAGCTCGACGAGCTCGAGCGGGTCGGGGTGGACGCCGTGCTGGTCGGTGAGGCCCTGATGCGCGCCGGGGACCTCGAGGCCGCCTGCCGCGGCCTGACCGCCGAGCCGGCGGCCGGCCAGGAGCGTTAGGAGCCGGCGAGGATCCCTTTAGGGAACGTTGGGACGGGCGCCCCACACTCGCCGCATGACAAAGTTGATGCGCTCCCCGTTCTCCGCCGCGCTGATCGGCGGGCTGGTCGTCGCGGCCGCCTTCCTGATCGCCGGCGTCGGCGACAGCACCACCACCAGGACGGTCGTCGAGCAGGCGCCGCTGGCCGCCAGCCGGCCGGCCTCCCAAAGCGTCGGGCTGACGCCGCGCCAGATCTACGAGAAGACCGCCCCGGGCGTCGTCTTCATCACCGCCCAGGTGGTGCAGGACCAGCAGTCCTCCCCGTTCGGCCTGCCCCAGCAGCAGCAGGGCCAGGCGACCGGCTCGGGCTTCGTGATCGACAACGAGGGTCACATCATCACCAACGCGCACGTCGTCGACGGGGCGTCGAAGGTCACCGTCAAGCTCGAGGACAAGATCACCCGCCAGGCGAAGGTGGTGGGCAAGGATCCCTCCACCGACATCGCTCTGCTCAAGATCGATCCGTCCGGCCTCAAGCTCGACCCGCTGCCGCTCGGGAACGACGGGCCGGTGCAGGTCGGGGACCCGGTCCTGGCGATCGGCAACCCGTTCGGG
The DNA here is from genome assembly GCA_046330255.1 of Solirubrobacteraceae bacterium. Taxonomy (GTDB): domain Bacteria; phylum Actinomycetota; class Thermoleophilia; order Solirubrobacterales; family Solirubrobacteraceae; genus JBBSBL01. The sequence continues at coordinate 167,723 of JAXLTC010000002.1, read as the reverse complement.
CTGGACCGCACGCTCACGACGGGCGTGATCTCCGCCAAGCAGCGCAAGATCGACGCGCCCAACGGGTTCTCGATCGACCACGTGCTCCAGACCGACGCCGCGATCAACCCCGGCAACTCGGGCGGCCCGCTGCTCGACGCCGCCGGCCGGGTGATCGGCATCAACTCGCAGATCGCCACGGGCGGCAGCGGCGGGGGCTTCGTCGGGATCGGCTTCGCCGTGCCGATCGACACCGCGAAGAAGGTCCTGCCCGACCTCGAGCGCTCGGGCCGCGTGCAGCGCGCCTACCTCGGGATCGAGGGGGTGACGATCGACTCCTCCTTCGCCCGCATCGGCCTCAAGGCCACCAGCGGCGTGCTGATCCAGCAGGTGACCCCGGGCGGGCCGGCGCAGAAGGCCGGGCTGCGCGGCGGGAACGTGCAGAGCACGGTCGGCGGACAGCAGATCCGGCTCGGCGGCGACGTGATCGTCAAGGTCGACGGGCGCCAGATGCGCACGATCGACGATGTGGTGTCCACGATCGCCCGCAAGCATCCGGGCCAGAAGGTGCAGGTCGAGGTCCTGCGCGACGGCAAGCCCAGGACCGTGACCGTCACGCTGACCGACCGGCCGGCCGAGCTGCCGAACGGCTAGGACGGCGCCTCCGCGGCGCTCAGTGGCAGCCGGTCGTGCCGGAGTCCGTGAAGCCGCTTCCGGAGGCCGGGACGAACTGCCAGTCATAGGAGTCGGCGTGCAGCGTGAGCCGCAGGACCCCGTACGTCTTTCCCTGCACCTCGCTGTTGGCGGCCGGCGTGGCGCCGATGTTCTCGCTGCTCTTGCCGCCGGTGCCGACCACGAACTCGCGGATGCCGCGTACAGGGTCGGCCACCGCGCTCGGGGTCTGCGGCGCGAAGCGCTCGTAGTCGTGAACGTGGCCGTTGAGGACCACGTCGGCGTTCGCCGCGTAGAGGTCCTGCCAGAAGGCCGCGGTCTTCGTCGAGGGCAGCTTCGATGAGAACCGCGGCTCGTGCCACAGGGCGAGTGTGCAGGCGGCCGGATGGGCGGCGAGGTCGGCGGCGAGCCACCGCTCCTGCGCCGACCCCGCCGAGCACGAGATCAGCGAGCAGGCCAAGGTCGTGTTGAGGACCACGATGTGCCACGTGCCGAGGTCGTAGGAGTAGTACCCCTTGCTCGGGTCGCCCGCGGCGGCCCCGAAGTAGCCGTAGTAGCCGGATGCGTGTCCCGTGGTGTCGCAGTCGTGGCCGCCATACGCGTCGGGATCGGCCGTCTTGTACTCGTGGTTGCCGGGCACCGGGGTCGTGATCGACTTCACGCGCCCCCACGTCGGGTCGTAGGAGGCGGCGAAGTCGCCGGGGGAGCCGCAGTCGTACTGGATGTCGCCGAGCGGCAGCACGGCCGACAGCCCGGTGCCGACGAGAAGGTTCGACGTCGCCGCCATCTTGCAACTGGAGGAGGTGCCTGCGCCGCCGTTGTAGGCGGGGTCGCTCGGGTCGCAGGCGATGTCGCCCGCCGCCGCCACGACCGGATCCTGCCCCGTCGTCTGGAGGGTGCGGTCCTGGTCGCAGGCGGGGCTCTTGCCCACGTCGTTGCCGCACATGCGCCAGTGGTAGGTCGTCGACGGCTGCAGTCCCGTGGCGGTCTCGGAGAACGTCACGTTCGAGCCGGATGCGACCGTGCGTGTCGGCGTCACGCTCCCGTACCCGGTGTCGGTGCCGTACTGGAAGTAGTAGTAGGCATCGCCCTGGTCCGCCAGCATGTAGCCGTTGAAGCGCACGCTCGTGTCGGTCACGAAGCCGGGGGGGCTGCTCCCACCCTGGCAGGCCGCGAGCGCAAGGGGTAGCGCGCAGAGCACTACCGCAAGCACGGACCGGCGATGCGCCATCCGGGCTGTCCCCCCCTCGGTGGCAACCTGAGGGGACTCCTCCTACCACCGCACGCGGGCGGGGTCAAGGGCGCACCGCTTCGTAGGATCCTTCAAGTGAGCGCATCCGCGCCCCGGATCAAGCTCTGCGGCATCACCCGCCTCGACGACGCCCGCGCTGCGGTCGAGGCGGGCGCGTGGGCGGTCGGGGTGATCTTCTGGCCCGGCTCCGAGCGCCACGTCGGGCGCGAGGAGGCGGCGGCGATCGGGGCGGCGCTGCGGCGGCGCGCCGAGGTCTGCGGCGTGTTCGTGAACGCGACGCTCGACCACGTGGCCGAGGTGGCGGACGAGGCCGGCCTGACGATGATCCAACTGCACGGGGACGAGGGCCCGGCCTACTGCTCCGAGGTCGCCCGGCGCACCGGCTGCCGGGTCGTGAAGGCCGTGCAGGTCCGCTCCGGCGCGGACGTCCGCGCGTTGCGCTCGTTCCCCACGGACTACCACCTGCTCGACGCCTGGGCGCCCGGCAGGCGAGGCGGTGTCGGGGCGCCGTTCCCGTGGGAGCTGGCGCGCTCACACAGCGGCGCGGCGCCGGTGATCCTCAGCGGCGGCCTGCGGCCCGAGAACGTCGCGGCGGCGATCGCCGCGGCGCGGCCGTGGGCGGTCGACGTCTCGAGCGGTGTGGAGTCCGCGCCGGGGATCAAGGACCGGATGCGGATCGCCGCCTTCGCGGAGGCCGTCGCCGCGACCGCTGCGCCCGTCGCACCGGACGCCGTGGCGTGAGCGCTCCCGTCCGACCGCTCGGCGGGGTCGAGCACCGGTTCGGCCCCTACGGCGGGCAGTACGTGCCCGAGACGCTGATGCCGGCGCTGGCCGAGCTCGAGGAGGCGTGGCTGGCCGCGCGTCGCGATCCCGCGTGGCGCGCCGAGCTCGACGTGCTGCTGCGCGACTTCGCCGGCCGTCCCACGCCGCTCTACCTCGCCGAGCGCCTGAGCGAGCGGGCAGGGCGCGAGGTGTGGCTCAAGCGCGAGGACCTGCTGCACACCGGCGCGCACAAGATCAACAACGCGCTCGGCCAGGCCCTGCTCGCTCGGCGCATGGGGAAGCCGCGCGTGATCGCGGAGACCGGGGCGGGCCAGCACGGCGTCGCCAGCGCCGTCGCGTGCGCGCGCCTCGGGCTGGAATGCGTCGTGTACATGGGCACCGAGGACATGCGGCGCCAGCGCCCCAACGTCGAGCGGATGGAGCTGCTCGGCGCGACCGTGGCGCCGGTCGAGGCCGGGGCGCGGACGCTGAAGGAGGCCGTCTCGGCCGCGATCCGCGACTGGGTCGCGAACGTCGCGGACACCCACTACGTGATCGGCTCGGCGGTCGGTCCCGCCCCCTACCCGGCGCTGGTCCGCGACCTCCAGCGGGTGATCGGCGACGAGGCCCGCGCGCAGGTGCTCGAACGCGCCGGCGTGCTTCCGGCCCGCGTGATCGCGTGCGTGGGCGGCGGCTCCAACGCGATCGGCACGTTCGCCGCCTTCGTGGAGGACGCCGGGGTGGAGCTCGTCGGGGTCGAGGCGGCGGGCGAGGGCCTCCGGTCCGGCCGCCACGGCGCTCCGCTCACGCTCGCGGGGCACGCTGGCGTCCTGCACGGCTCCTACTCGGCGGTCATGCAGGATCGCGAGGGTCAGATCCTGCAGGCGCACTCCGTCTCCGCCGGGCTCGACTACCCGGGCACGGGGCCCGAGCACGCGTGGCTGCGCGACACCGGTCGTGCCCGTTATGTCGCCGTCGAGGACGGCGACGCGCTCGCGGCGTTCCGCCTCGTCTCGCGGCTGGAGGGGATCATCCCGGCGCTCGAGTCGAGCCACGCGCTCGCGTGGGCGCTGGCCCACGGCGACGGGGAGCGCGACCTGATCTGCCTGTCCGGGCGCGGCGACAAGGACCTCGCCGAGGTTCTCGGCGCGAGCTCTCGATGACCGGGCCGGAGCGGATCGCCGCGGCGTTTGCGAGCTCGGGCAAGCGCGCCGCGCTGATGCCCTACCTGATGGGCGGCTTTCCCGACCCGGACGCCTCGCGCGCGATCGGCGAGGCCTACGCCGACGCCGGGGCCGACCTGGTCGAGCTCGGCGTGCCGTTCTCGGACCCCCTCGCCGACGGTCCCGTGATCCAGGCGGCCGGAACCGCCGCCCTGGCCGCAGGGGCGACGGTCGGCTCGACGCTGGAGCTCGCGGCGGGCCTGGCGCGACGCGTGCCGGTCGTGGTCATGTGCTACGCCAACCTGATCCTGGCGCGCGGGGTGGATGACTTCGCCGGCGTGCTCGCAAAGGCGGGGGTGAGCGGCCTGATCGTCCCCGACCTCCCGCTCGAGGAGGCCGGCGCCCTGCTCGAGGCGTGCGACGCGCGCGGGATCGCGCTCGTCCCGCTGGTCGCTCCGACCACGCCCGACGACCGCCTCGCGGAGATCGGCGCTCGCGCGCGCGGCTTCCTCTACACCGTGTCGCTGTCCGGTACGACCGGGGAGCGCGCGGCGCTCGGCGGCGGCCTGCGGGACGTGCTCGAGCGCGCCTCCGCCGGCACGGACGTGCCGGTCGCGGTCGGGTTCGGCATCTCGACGCCCGAGCAGGCCGCCGCCGCAGCCGACGCCGGGGCGGACGGCGTGATCGTCGGCAGCAGGCTGGTGCGCGCCGCGGCGGAGGCCGCGGACCCCCCCGCGGCGGTCGGGGCCCTGGTGCGCGAGCTGGCCGCCGCGCTGCGCTAGCGGGCGCGCCCCGGCGGGCGCGGGGCGACCGGGTGGGCGATCATCTAGGCTTGCGGCCACATGGGCGTGGTGATCACCGCAACGGCGGGGCTCAGCATCTGGATCGTCCTCTGGGCGCTGGGCATCAAGTCCTTCGACGCGTTCCTGATCGTGATCGTGATGGTCCTGGTGGCCGCTGTCGTCGCGCACATGCTCCCGTCGCTGCCCGGGCACCAGGACGACGAGCGCGACGCGTAGGGGCCGCGGGCGGCCGGGCGAACGACCGCCGGGAAGGGCGGCGCGCCGGGGCCGGCCTCGCCTGGACGCGGAGCGGACGCTCCGGCCCATCCGGCTGCGATCTCGCTCGCCAGGCGACCACAATCGCAGCCGAGTGCTTCTCGGGCGCCGGGGAACCCCGCGCATTGAGGCGGGCGCCCGCGCCCCTTCCCCGATGTCGTCGCGGCCCGCCGGCCCGACCGCGGCCCTACCCGAAGAACGTGCGCGCGATCTCGAGGTAGGACAGGTCGACGGACTTCACGCCCTCGACCTCGCCGAGCGGGACGCTCTCCATCTCCGCGCCGCGCAGCGCCGCCATGCGGCCGAACTCGCCCGCGACGACCATCTCCGCCGCCTTGACGCCGTAGCGGGTCGCGAGGATCCGGTCGCGGGCCGTGGGCGTTCCCCCACGCTGGACGTGTCCCAGGGTCGTGACGCGCGAGTCGTACCCAGTCAGGCGCTCGAGCTCGGTCGCGAGCGCGGGGCCGATGCCTCCGAGGCGCTCGTAGCCGTACTCGTCGCGCTCGTCGGAGGCCCGCACGGTGCGCCGCTCGCCGCCCGCGAACGCGAGCTCGGCACCCTCGGAGACCACGATGATCGAGAAGTTCTTGCCGCGGCGGTGCCGAGCCTCGATTCCCGCGGCGAGCTCCTCGACCGTCTGCGCGACCTCGGGGATCAGGATCCCGTCGGCGCCCCCCGCGATGCCCGCGAACAGCGCGATCCAGCCGACATTGCGTCCCATGACCTCGACCACCATCACGCGGTCGTGGGACTCGGCGGTGGTGTGCAGGCGGTCGATGGCGTCCGTGGCGATCTGCACGGCCGTGTCGAACCCGAACGTGAAGTCGGTGCCCGTCACGTCGTTGTCGATCGTCTTCGGCACGCCGACCACGGGCAGGCCGACCCGCTCGTGCAGGCTGCGGGTGATCATCATCGTGTGCTCGCCGCCGATCGCGATCACGGCGTCGAGCGGGTCGCGGCGCTGCCACTCGCTCACGCGCTCGAGTCCCGCCGGCTCGCGACACGGGTCGAAGCTCGAGGTGGAGAGGATCGTCCCACCCACCGGCAGCAGGCCGGAGACCGCTCGCTCGTCGAGCGGCATCCACTCGTGCTCGGCCAGGCCGCGGTAGCCGCGGCGCAGGCCGATCGGCTCGTGGCCGTGGCGCAGCAGGCGCCGAGTCGCGGCGCGGATCACCGCGTTGAGCCCCGGGCAGTCGCCGCCCGCGGTGAGCATCCCCACCCGCACGAGCCCGCCGTCCCCGCGCTCAGCGGCAGCCCGCGCGCTTGGCCAGCGCTCGGTCCGCGGCCGGGAAGGTCGTCTTCTTGAGCTTCTGCTTCGCCCGGATGTCCTTGTACTTCTTGGCGGTCTCGAAGTCCCGCGGGTAGAGCGCCGGGCACAGCTTTGCCAGCTCGCGGTCGTTCAGGCCGCCGTTCTGCTGAAGCAACTGCATGCGCGCCTGCCGCTGGCCGGCGGTGAGCGTGTCGCTGGCGGCTCCGTTCGGGAGCGCTCCGGGCTTCGCGCCGCAGCCCGCGAGCAGCACGGCGGCGAGGGCGAGCGGGGCGAGCGCGCGGCGCATGGCGGCGAAAGGTAGCTCAACGGCCGCCACGCGGTCCCGCCTAGAATCGCCGCGAACCGCGACCCGCGACCCGCCCCGCCGGCGGGCGCCGCAACCCACCGTGCGACTCGCCCGACCGCTCTGCGCAGCCGCCGTCGTCTTCGCGGCGGCGGCCGCGGGCTGCGGCGCCGCGGCCGGCGAGCGGGGCTACGCGGTTCCGGGCCGCTCGCTCACGGTCTACTCGGGCGCGCCGCTGCGCGGAGTCGACCGCCCGGGCGCCGAGGACCTCGTCGCGGCCGAGCGGCTCGCGCTCGCGCAGGCCCGCGGTCGCGCCGGTCGCTGGCGGGTGCGGCTGCGCGTGCTCGACGATTCGGGACTCGGCGCCGTCCGTTGGAACCCGGCGATCGTCTCCCAGAACGCGCGCCGGGCCGCCGGCGACCCCAGGACCATCGCCTACCTCGGCGGCAGCAGCTCGGGCGCGACCGCGGTCGCGCTGCCGCTGCTCAACCAGGCCGGGATACTGCAGGTGAGCCCCGGCGCCGGGGCGGTCGCGCTGACCCGCGCTGACAGCGCCTTCCCCGGCTCGCCCGAGAAGTACTACCCCAACGAGCGCTCCGGCCGGACGTTCGGCCGCGTCGTGCCCTCCGACTCGGTCGAGGGCGCGGCGATCGCGTCCTGGATGGCGCGCGCCGGGGTGCGCTCCGCCTACCTCGTCGACGGCGGCGAGACGGACGGCACGAGTGTCGTGTCCGCCGTGAGCGCGCGGTTGCGCGCGCACGGGATCGCGTTGGCCGGCTCCCAGTCCGTGGCGCCGGGCCGTGCCGACTGGGGGGACGTCGCCCGCGCGGCCGCCTCCTCGCGGGCCGACGCGCTGCTGTTCGCGGGGTCCGCCCAGGCAGGGGCGGCGTCGATGTTCGCGGCGGCTCGCGCGGTGGACTCGAGGCTCGCGCTCTTCGGCTCCTCGCAGTTGGCCCAGCCCGCCGTTGCGGCCAGGCTGGGCCCGGGGGCCGAGGGGGCCCGGATCGCGAGCCCCGCGCTGCCGGCCGCCGCCCTGCCCGCCTCCGACCGCCGCTTCCGCGCCGCCTTCCGGCGCGCCTACGGCCGCGAGCCCCAGGCCGGCGCGGCGTTCGGCTACGAGGCGATGCGCGTGGTCCTGGACGCGATCCGTCGGGCGGGGGAGGACGGCAACCGCCGCCGCGCGGTGGTGCGCGCGTTCTTCGCGACCGATCGGCCGCGCTCGGTGCTCGGCTCCTATTCGATCGACCGCGCGGGCGACTCGACGCTCACCGCCTACGCGGGATATGTGGTGCGCCGCGGACGGCTCGTGCCCGTGCGCCTCGGGGCTGCCACCGAGGGCGCTTGAGCGGTCGTCTCCCGATGCGGTTAGGATGCCGCCGCACGTCGTCAAAAAGGCGTCGTCCGCCATCAACTTCGGAGGGAGATTCGTGCGGATTCGTGTCTTCGCCATCGCGGCCCTCGCCGCGCTGGCCATCGGTGTCGCCGCCTGCGGTGGCAGCAGCAGCAGCGGCGGTTCCGGCAACAAGGACCTCACGGTCTACTCCAGCCTGCCGCTCCAGGGCGCCTCGCGCGTCCAGAACCTGGCCGTGATCAGCGGCGCCAAGCTCCGCCTCTCGCAGGCCGGGGGCAAGGTCAACCAGTTCAACATCAGCTACAAGTCGCTCGACGACTCGACGGCCTCGGCCGGAACGTGGGATCCGGGCCAGGTCTCGAAGAACGCCCGCACGGCGGCGTCGGACGAGAGCACGATCGCCTACATCGGCGAGTTCAACTCGGGCGCGAGCGCGGTCTCGATCCCGATCCTCAACCAGGCCGGGATCCTCACGGTGTCGCCATCGAACACCGCGGTCGGTCTCACGACCACCGGACCGGGCGCCGACAAGGGCGAGCCGGCCAAGTACTACCCGACCGGCAAGCGCACCTACGTGCGCGTGGTCCCGCGCGACACGATCCAGGGCGCCGCGCTGGCGACGCTGATGAAGCAGGACGGCTGCACGTCGCTGTACATCCTCAACGACAAGAGCGTCTACGGCGCCGGCCTCGCGAAGGTCGTCGAGGGCGACGCGGCCAAGCAGGGCATCAAGGTCGACGGCAACGAGGGCATCGACCCGAAGGCCTCGAACTACCGCTCGCAGGCCGCGCAGATCAAGTCCAGCTGCTTCATGTTCAGCGGCACCACCGACCAGAACGGCGTGCAGGTGTACAAGGACGTCGCGGCGGCGGACCCGAACGCGAAGCTCTACGGTCCCGACGGCGTGGCCGAGGCGGCGTTCACGAACCCGGCCAAGGGCGGCATCCCGGCGAGCATCGCGCCGCGCGTCCAGGTCTCGGTCGCGACGCTCGACCCGAAGAGCTACCCGCCGGCGGGCCAGAAGGTGCTGAGCGACCTGGCGGGCGGCAGCGGCAAGCTCCCCGATCCCTACGCGATCTACGGCTACGCCGCCATGGATCTGGTCCTGCACTCGATCAAGGCGGCCGGGGACAAGGGCAACGACCGCCAGGCAGTCATCGACGAGGCGTTCAAGATCCAGAACTACAAGTCGGTCCTGGGGACGTACTCGATCGACAAGAACGGCGACACATCGTTGACCGACTACGGGATCTACACGATCAAGAACGGCCAGCTCACGTTCGAGAAGGCCATCAAGGCGCAGGGCTGAGCGCCTGACCCACCGGGGCGGGGCGGCCTGCCGGCCGTCCCGCCCCGCGGGGGTTTCCGCCACCCGATGGAAGCCGCATCCATCTCCGCGCCCGCCGCCGGCTCCCGGTCGATGGCGGCGGTGCGCGCCTTCCTGAACCGCTGGGGGCTGATCGCCGCCCTGCTGATCCTTCCCGTCGCGTTCGGGATCCAGGACCTCTCGCAGGACGGCAACCTCGTCCGCCTCGGCAACAACCTCGTGGCCGGGCTCTCGAACGGCGCGATCATCGCGCTGATCGCGCTCGGCTACACGCTCGTCTACGGGATCATCGAGCTGATCAACTTCGCGCACGGCGACCTGTTCATGCTCGGGTCGTTCGTCGCCTACCAGTTCTGGAGCGTCGTGCTGGGCGTCGGACTCGGCACCAGCGTCCCCGTCCTGGTGCTGGCGCTCCTGCTCTCGATGATCGTCTCGATGCTCGTCTGCGGCGCGCTCAACGTGATGATCGAGCGGGTCGGCTACCGGACCCTGCGCAACGCGCCCAAGCTCGCGCCGCTGATCACGGCGGTGGGCTTCTCGTTCATCCTCCAGAACGTCGGCCTGCTGTGGCTCGGCGGCTCGCCGCGCAGCGTCGACGACGTGATCAACGCGCAGCACGTCGTGTTCTCGATCGGCGGCATCGAGATCCACAACGCCGACGTGCTCGCGTTCGCGGTGACGATTCCGCTCGTGATCGCGCTGACCACGTTCATCGCGCGCAGCCGCCTGGGCCGCGCGATGCGGGCCACCGCCCAGGACCCGGAGGCGGCGAAGCTGATGGGCATCAACGTCGACACGACGATCGCGCTGACGTTCCTGCTCGGCGGCCTGCTCGCGGGCGCGGCCGGCCTCGTGTCCGCCCTCTACCAGACGAACGTCTGGTTCTTCTCGGGCTTCCAGGCCGGCCTGCTCGCGTTCACCGCCGCGGTGATGGGCGGGATCGGCAACCTGCGCGGCGCCGTCCTCGGCGCCCTGATCATCGGCGTGATCGGGCAGATATCCGACAACCGGTTCGGCGGCGAGTGGACGGCGGCCGTGGTATTCGGCTACCTGGTGCTCGTGATGGTGTTCCGCCCGCAGGGCCTGCTCGGCGAGGAGACGAGGGAGGCCGGATGAGCGCGGCGCGCGGGGCGCTCCAGAACCGTCCGGCGCAGATCGCGCTGTTCGTGATCGTGCTTGCGTTCGCGGCGATCCTCCCGCTGCTGCTGCCGCCCACCGACGGGACCACGGACTTCGCGATCACCGCGCTGACCTATGTGATGATGGCGCTGGGCCTGAACATCGTGGTCGGCTTCGCCGGGCTGCTCGACCTCGGGTACGTGGCCTTCTACGCGATCGGCTCCTACGCGCTGGGCTGGCTCGCCTCGGGGTTCTTCGCCAACTCCGACATCCACTTCGGCGTCTCCGGGGTCGCCGAGACCCTGCCCGGCATCCACATGAGCTGGCTGATCGTCGCGATCGTCGCGGCGGTCGTCGCGGCGCTGGGCGGCATCATCATCGGCCTGCCGACGCTGCGCCTGCGCGGCGACTACATCGCGATCGTGACGCTCGCCTTCGGTGAGATCATCCGCGTGTTCGCGCTCAACGGCGACTCGATCAATCTCGCGAAGGTGCCGCTCCTGGGAGGGGCGATGGACGCGGTGCTCGGGGTCGGCAACACCGCGCCGCTGACGGCGGGCAGGCAGGGCATAACGCCCGTCGATCCGATCGACCCGCTCGTGTTCGACAAGTTCGGGCCGCTCGACCTGCGCCCCTGGTACTGGGTCGCGCTGATCCTCGTGCTGATCACGCTGTTCATCAACTTCCGCCTGCGGGACTCCCGCCTCGGGCGCGCCTGGATCGCGGTCCGCGAGGACGAGGTCGCGGCCGCGAGCATGGGCGTGCCGCTCGTGCGCACCAAGCTCATGGCCTACGCGACGGGTGCGGCGCTCGGCGGCGTCGCCGGGGCGTTCCTCTCCAGCTACCAGAACACCGTCAACGCGGACAGCTTCCAGTTCTCGTTCTCGATCTTCGTGCTGGCGATGGTGATCCTCGGCGGCCTCGGCTCGATCTGGGGCGTCGTGGTCGGGGCGATCGTGCTCGCCTACATCAACTTCCAGTTCATCCCCGACACGCTGAGCGGCTGGCTGGACGATCTCGGCGTCGGCATCGATCCGACCGAGATCACGGGCGGCATCTTCGGGTTCCTGCTGGTCGTGATGATGATCGTCAGGCCCGAGGGGCTCATACCCGAGCGAAGGCGAAAGCTCGAGCTCGAGGAGGGAATCGGCGTCGGTGAGACCGACATCGGCGGAGAGGTGCATCCATGAGCGTGGAGGCGGCGGGCGCCGCGGCGGGCTCCGACGATGGCGTGCGGGACGCGATCCTCGGCGCGAGCGGGGTCTCGAAGGTCTTCGGCGGGCTGACCGCCGTGTCCGACGTCGACTACGCGGTGCCGCGGCGCGGCATCGTCTCGATCATCGGGCCCAACGGTGCCGGCAAGACCACCTTCTTCAACATGCTGACCGGCCTCTACAAGCCGACGACCGGGCGGATCAGCTTCGACGGGGGCGACATCACGTCCGGCCGGCCCGACCGCATCACGAAGCTCGGCATGGCCCGCACGTTCCAGAACATCCGGCTCTTCGGGACGATGAGCTCGCTGGAGAACGTGATGGTGGGGGAGCACTCGCGCATGCGCGCGGGCCTCGCGGGGTCGATCTTCCGCACGCCGCGCGTGCGGCGCGAGGAGCGCACGGTGCGCGAGAAGGGGCGGGAGGAGCTCGCCTACGTAGGGCTGCGCCCGGCGCAGTTCGACCAGCTCGCGATCAACCTGTCCTACGGCGACCAGCGCCGCGTCGAGATCGCGCGCGCCCTCGCATCCGACCCCAAGCTGCTGCTGCTCGACGAGCCGACCTGCGGCATGAACCCCAACGAGTCGGCACGGCTCGTGGACTTCATGCGCAAGCTGCGCGAGGAGCGCGGGGTGACGATCCTGCTGATCGAGCACGACATGAAGGTCGTGATGAACGTCTCGGAGCGCATCACGGTGCTCGACCACGGCGAGAAGATCGCCGAGGGCGCTCCGGCCGAGGTCCGCGCCGATCCGCGGGTGATCGAGGCGTACCTCGGCAAGTCGGAGTCCGGCCAGGCGGCGGAGGCCTGAGCGGTGGCGCTGCTCGAGGTCGACGGGATCCACGCCTTCTACGGCGCCATCGAGGCGCTGAAGGGCGTCTCGCTTTCGGTCGAGGAGGGCGAGGTCGTGACGCTGATCGGCTCCAACGGCGCCGGCAAGTCGACGACGCTGCGCTCGATCTCCGGCCTGACACCCGCGCGCGAGGGCCGCGTGACGTTCGACGGCGAGGACATCACGCACCTGCCGCCGCAGGACATCGTCAGCCGTGGCATCTGCCAGGCGCCTGAGGGCAGGCACTGCTTCCAGCGCATGAGCGTCGTCGAGAACCTGGAACTCGGGGCGTTCCTGCGCCGCGACGACGGCGTGACGGACGACATGGCGCGGGTCTTCGACCTGTTCCCGCGGCTCAAGGAGCGCGAGAGCCAGAAGGCCGGGACGATGTCGGGCGGCGAGCAGCAGATGCTGGCCATCGGCCGCGCGCTGATGGGAAGGCCGCGGCTGCTGCTGCTCGACGAGCCGAGCATGGGCATCGCGCCGATCCTGGTGGAGCGGATCTACCAGACCATCGAGGAGATCAACCGGCAGGGCACCACGATGCTCCTGGTGGAGCAGAACGCTAACTACGCCCTCAGCATCTCCACGCGCGCCTACGTGCTCGAGACAGGGACTGTGGCGCTGACCGATCGGTCCGAAGCGCTGCGCGAGAACGCCGACGTGCAGAGGGCCTACCTGGGCGCATGAGCCTCGCGCTTCCCCTCGCCGACATCGGGGTCAAGGCCCTGTACCTCCTCTTCATCTGGCTCGCCTCGTGCATCGTCGCCGCGTGGCTGTCGGACCGCAAGGGGTACGGCGAGCGTCCGGGGCTGGCGACGGGGCTGCTCCTGAGCGCGATCGCGATCCCGATCTGGCTGCTGTGGCCCGCGAAGTCCCTGTCCGCGTGGAAGCGCGAGGGGATGCTGCCCAAGCGCGCGGCGCGCCGGACGCCCGGGCGGTCGGCCGTGCCCGAGGGCGACGGCGGCGACGCGGACGCGCCCCCACCCGACGCCTGATCCCGGGCGCCGCGCGCGGGTCGCTCCTGTCAGGCCGGCTCAGGCGAGCGCCGCGCGCAGCGCCTCGTCCAGCTCGGGGTGGCGGAACTCGTAGCCGAGCCCGAGCGCGCGCCGCGGGACGGCGTTCTGTCCCGTGGCGACGACGGCGCCCATCTCGCCGTAGCGGGCGCGCAGCGCCAGCGCCGGGACCGGCACGAGCGCGGGCCGGCCGAGCGCGTGGCCCAGCGCCTTGGAGAAGGTCGCGTTGGTCGCCGGTGCGGGCGCGGTCGCGTTGATCGCTCCCGACCACGCCTCGCCTCCGTCCAGGGCGGCGAGGTAGAGACCGACGACATCGTCCATGTGGATCCATGGCATGTACTGGCGTCCGCCCGCGACGGGGCCGCCGAGCCCGAGGCGGAACGGCGGCAGCATCGTTCGCAGCGCCCCGCCGGCCCGGTCGAGCACGATGCCCGTGCGCAGCACGGCGACCCGGATCCCGAGGTCGGTCGCCCGCTCCGCAGCCGCCTCCCATTCGACGCAGAGGTCCGCCAGGAAGCCGATCCCGGGCGGTGAGCTCTCGTCGAGCACCTCGGCGCCGCGGGCGCCGTAGTAGCCGACCGCGGACGCGCTGACGAGCGCGGCGGGTCGCGGTTCCGCCTCGCGCAGTCCGGCGACCAGGTTCGCGGTGCCCGCCACCCGGCTGCCGCGGATGCGGCGCTTGGCCGCCTCGCTCCAGCGCTGAGCGACGTTCTCGCCCGCGAGGTGCACGACCGCGGCCCGGCCAGCGAGCGCCTCCGCCGGCGCGGGAGCGGACTCCGGTCGCCAGGCCGTCGCCTCGACGCCGAGCCGCGCTCCGGTCGCCGCGGGGTCGCGCGAGAGCGCCGTCACCTGGTCGCCGCGCTTGCGGAGCGCGGCGACCAGGCGCGCGCCGATGAGGCCGCCCGCTCCGGTGATCGTCACCCTCACGGGTCGCCCCTGGCCGGCGAGGGCTGCGCGCGGCGCAGGCGCGGGCCGAGCCTGCGGCCGATGCCGATCGCCCATCGCTCGAGGCCGTACCAGCTGAGCGCCGCCACGCCGACGGTCGCGGCGACCGACGCGATCGCCAGCACGGCGAGCCCGGCGTCGTCGGCGCCGAGGTCCATGAGCCAGTTGATGATGGCCACGTGCCAGAGGTAGACCGCGTAGGAGACTACGCCGAGCCACAGCAACGCCGGCGCGCTCAGCGCGCGCCGCGCGGGATCGCGACGCTGCGCCCCGATGACCGCGGGCATCAGCAGCAGCGCCGCGACCACCGCCTCGAGCACGCGGTGCCACACGTAAGCGCGGTCGACCGGGTCGAGCTGGCCGCTCGAGCGATCCCAGAGCACCGCCAGCCCGATCGCCGCCGGGATCCACGGCGCCCAGGGGCGGCGCTCCACCAGCCGCGCCCAGCCGGGAGTCCTCCAACCGGCGGCGATCGCCGCGCAGACGATCGCGAGCGCCATGCCGAGCGCGAAGTGGTCCAGGTAGGCGGGCAGCGTCAGCAGCGCCGGGCGCTTGGGGTCGGCGCCGGCGCCCAGCGCGCGAACGACGCCGAGCTTCCAGAGGACCGAGAACGCGAACAGCGCGAAGGCGCCGGCGAGCTCCACGGCGACGATCGCGCGCGGCTCCCGCGCCGAGGAGCGCACCCGCGCGATCAGCCAGGCCCAGGCCGGCAGCAGCGCGTAGAAGGTGACCTCGATGCACAGCGTCCAGGCCTGCGGAAGCCCGCGCGCGATCGTGTCCACGCGATAGACCTGCGCGAACAGGTAGTAGGGCAGCGGCCCGCCGGGCTGGACGACCGCGGCGCCGTTGATCACGATCACGACCGTCAGCGCGAGCCAGTAGGCGGGCACGATTCGCAGTACCCGGCGGATGCCGTAGGCCCCCGTGCGCGGGCGGCCGATCGAGCCGAGGCGCGACGCGACGAACGGGAGGTAGAGGACGAACCCCGAGATCACGAAGAACAGCGCGACGCCCTGCTCCGCCCCCCACAGCAGCCGCGGGTACCACTGCACGTCGAGGCGGCCGGTGCCGCGGAAGAAGCCGTAGTAGAGCCCGACGTGGGCGGCGAGCACCGTCAGCGCCGCGAACGCGCGGTAGGAGTCGACCAGCCGGTAGCGCGGCTCCCCGGTCGCCGGCCGGAGAGCCGGGTCGCTCCCCGTGGCGGGCACGACGCCGCCTCAGCCGCCGCGGACGTGCTCGGCGTCCGCCGCCGCGTAGCCCAGCTCGTGGCCGGCCACCGCGTCCCCCCGCGCGCGCGCCTCGCCCGCGACCGCATCGGCCACGGCGCCGACCACGTCGCGGTTGAAGACGCTGGGGATGATGTAGTCCTCGCGCAGCTCGTCGTCGGCGACGATGTCGGCGATCGCGCGCCCGGCGGCCATCTTCATGCCCTCGGAGATCTCGCGCGCGCGAACGTCGAGCGCGCCGCGGAAGATGCCGGGGAAGCAGAGGACGTTGTTGATCTGGTTCGGATAGTCCGAGCGGCCCGTCGCCATGACGCGCGCGTACGGCGCCGCCTCCTCGGGCGCGACCTCCGGCGTGGGGTTCGCCATCGCGAACACGATGGGGTCCCGGGCCATGCGCCCGAGCGCCTCCGGCGGCAGCACCCGCGCCCCGGAGAGCCCGATGAATGCGTCGGCGCCCTCGATCACCTCCGCGGGACCGCCGGAGCGGCGCTCGGCGTTCGTGGCCTCCGCATAGGCGCGCTTGACGGGGTTCATCGTCCCGTCGAGGTAGTCCTCGCGCTCGGTATGGACTGCGCCGCGCGAGTCGCAGCCGATGATGTCGCTCACTCCGGCCGCCAGCAGCACCTTGGTCACGGCCACCCCCGCGGCGCCGAGACCGACCACGAGCACCCGCATGCCCGCGAGGCTGCGGCCGGTGAGCTTGGCGGCGTTCATCGCCGCCGCCAGGACGACGACCGCCGTCCCGTGCTGGTCGTCGTGGAACACCGGGATGTCCAGCGATGCCTTCAGCCGCTCCTCGATCTCGAAGCAGCGCGGCGCGGAGATGTCCTCGAGGTTGATGCCGCCGAAGGTCGGCGCCATCGCCTGCACGCTGGCGACGATCGCGTCCGGGTCCTTCGTGTCCAGGCAGATGGGAAAGGCGTCGACGCCGGCGAACTCCTTGAAGAGCATCGCCTTGCCCTCCATCACGGGCATCGCCGCGCGCGGTCCGATGTCGCCGAGGCCGAGCACCGCGGTGCCGTCCGAGACGACCGCGACCGTGTTGCGCTTGATCGTGTACTGGAAGGCCTTGTCGGGCTCCTCGTGGATCGCGCGGCACACCCGTGCGACGCCCGGGGTGTAGGCCATCGAGAGGTCGTCGCGCGTCTTGAGCGGATGCTTGTTGCGCTGCTCGATCTTGCCGCCGATGTGGAGCAGGAACGTCCGGTCGGTGGTGTCGACGGTTCGCGCGCCGTCGACCGCGTCGATCGCCTCCACGATGCGGCGCCAGTCGTCCTGCTCGGCCGCATCGACCGTGATGTCGCGAACGGTCGTCCGCTCGCCGACCTCGACGAGGTCGACGGCCCCGATCGTTCCGCCCGCGCTCCCGATCGCGCTGGCGACCCGCCCCAGCATCCCCGGCCGGTGCGCGATCTCGACGCGAATCGTGACGGAGTACTGCGCGCTCGGCTGCAGGGGCATGGTGCGCGGGAGCCTAGATGATCGACTTTGCCGCCCACGCGCGCGTCCGGCGGCCGATGCCTCGCGCCCGACGCCCGGTCGCCGCGCGGTCATCTCCCTAGAGTGTCGGCGCGATGCCGGGCCCGGGCGACGAGCTGATCCTGATCGACGGCAACTCGCTCGCCTACCGGGCGTTCTTCGCGTTGCCCGAGTCGATCGCCACCTCGACGGGAATGCCCACCAACGCGATCTTCGGGTTCGCGTCGATGCTCGTGAAGCTGATCGACGACCGCGGCGCGCAGCCGACGGTTGTCGTCTGGGACGCCGGCCATTCCGGTCGCAAGGACGTCTACTCCGAGTACAAGGCGCAGCGCAGCACGCGCCCGGACCTGCTGAAGCAGCAGTGGCCGCACCTCGAGCCGCTGGTCCAGGCATTCGGCTATCGCAACATGTCGGTCGAGGGCTACGAGGCCGACGACGTGATCGCGTCGATCGCGGAGCGGGCCAGGGAGGAGGGCGTTCCCGTGCTGGTCGTGACGGGCGACCGCGACGCCTACCAGCTCGTGGGCGACGGGGTGCGGATCATGACCACGTCGCGCGGCATCACCGACACGCGGATCTACGACCGCGAGGGCGTGATCGAGCGCTACGGGATCCCGCCGGAGCTGGTGCCGGACTTCATCGGGCTCAAGGGCGACACCTCGGACAACATCCCCGGCGTGCCCGGGATCGGCGACAAGACCGCCGCGCAGCTGCTCCAGCGGTACGGCTCGCTCGAGCAGGTCCTGGAGCACGCGGACGAGGTGGGGGGAGCCAAGCGGCAGCAGAACCTCCGCGAGCACGCGGACGAGGCGCGCGTCTCCAAGGAGCTGGCGACCGCGCGGCGAGACATCCCCACCGACCTCGATCCCCGTGAGTTCGCGGGCGCGACGCCCGACCGCTCGCGGCTGCGCGAGGTGTTCCGGGAGTTCGAGCTGCGCGACCCGCTCCGGCGCCTGGAGGAGGCGCTCGGCGGCGAGGAGAACGCCGCGCCGCGCACGCCCGGCGAGGAGGTGCTGGGCGCCCGGCTGCGCGAGGGGAGCCCCGCGGACGCCGCAGGCCTGGGCCGCGGCGAGCTGGCCCTGGCGGCCGTCGAGCCGGAGGCCCCGGAGGGGGCGCTGTTCGCGGACACGGGCGCGTGGCGCTTCGGCGCCTACGCGGGCGGGCAGCAGGTCGTGTGCGGCGAGGTGGGGGACCCGGCCGAGCTCGTAGCAGCGTGCGCGGGACGCCCTGTGATCGCGCACGACGCGAAGGCGCTGCGCGCGGTCCCGGTCGCGCTCGCGCACGACACGATGATCGCGGCCTATCTGCTCGACCCCGCGCGCCGCGGCTACCCGCTGTCCGAGCTGTGCGAGGAGCGCGGCCTCGAGGCGCAGGCCGGCGAGCCCGCCGCCGAGGAGGCGATCCTCGTCCGCGCGCTAGCCGCCGCCCAGCGTCCCCAGCTGCGCGAGCGTGGGCTCGAGCGGCTGAACGAGGAGATCGAGCTGCCGCTCGTCGCGGTCCTGCGCGCGATGGAGGTGGCCGGGCTGCGCCTCGACACGGAGCGCCTGGCCGGGATCTCCGCGCGCGTCAAGGCCGACGCGGACGAGCTCGAGCGCGAGATCTGGGAGCTCGCGGGCGAGCAGTTCACGATCGGCTCGCCGCAGCAGCTCTCCGAGATCCTCTTCGGGAAGCTCGAGCTGTCCCGCAAGCGGCGCGGCAAGACGGGCTTCTCGACCGACGCGCGCGTGCTGCAGTCGATTCGCGACGAGCACCCGATCGTCGCGAAGGTCGAGCGCTGGCGCGAGCTCACCAAGCTCGCCTCGACCTATCTCGACGCGCTGCCCGAGTGGATCGACCCGGCCGACGGCCGGATACACACCACCTTCAGCCAGGTGGTGGCCGCGACCGGACGGCTCTCGTCAACCAACCCGAACCTCCAGAACATCCCGATCCGCACACCCCTGGGGCGCGAGATCCGGGCGTGCTTCGTCGCCGAGCCGGGGTGCCTGCTGGTGTCGGCCGACTACTCGCAGGTCGAGCTTCGCGTGCTCGCCCACATCGCCGGCGAGGACGTGCTGCGCGAGATATTCCGCCGCGGCGAGGACGTGCACACCGCCACGGCACGCGAGGTGCTCGGCGCCACCGGCGACGACGTCGACCCGGGCACGCGGTCGAAGGCGAAGATGGTCAACTACGGGATCGTCTACGGGCTCACCGACTTCGGGCTCGCCGACCGCCTCCAGATCCCGCGCGAGGAGGCCGCGCAGTTCATCGAGGCATATCTGGACCGCTTCCCGGCGGTGCGGGAGTTCATCGCCGGCGCGATCGCCCAGGCGACCGAGCACGGATACGTGTCGACGCTCTTCGGCCGCCGCCGGCAGATCCCCGAGATCCGCGCGCGCAACCGCCAGACGCGCCAGCTCGGGGAGCGGCTCGCGGTCAACACCGTGATCCAGGGGACCGCAGCGGACATCATCAAGCTCGCGATGGTGCGCTGCCATCGTGCGCTCGCCGAGGCCGGCCTGGAGACCCGGCTGATCCTCCAGATCCACGACGAGCTGCTGTTCGAGGGCCCGTCCGGGGAGGCGGAGCGGGTGCGCGAGCTGGTGTGCGAGGAGATGGCGGCCGCGCTCGAGACGGACCCGCCGCTCGTGGTCGACGCCGGCGCCGGGCCCAACTGGATGAAGGCCAAGTAGGCGTGCGCGCGCGTCTCGCGGCGGCCGCGCTCGCCGCCCTCGCGGGAGTCGTAGCCGCGCCCGCGCCCGCCCCGGCCGCGGCCGGCGGGCTGGTGTTCGGCGCTTGTCCCGAGAGCGCTCGCCAGGCACGCTGGGAGTGCGCGACGCTGCGCGTGCCGCTCGACCGGGCGCGGCCCGGCCGCGCCTCGCTCGGCCTGCGGGTGCAGCGCCTGCGCCAGGCGGGAGCACGCGCGGGCACGCTCGTGCTGCTCGCCGGAGGGCCGGGGCAGTCCGCGACCTCGGTAGCGGACCAGGTGGCCGGCGCCATGGCGCCGGCGCTCGATCGCTACCGCCTCGTGCTCTTCGACCAGCGCGGAACCGGGCGCTCCGGCGCGCTGCGCTGCCCGCTCGACGCAAGCGGCTGGCGGTCGGCCGTGGCCGAGCAGGTCGCCTGCGCGCGACGGCTCGGGAGCCGCGGCACCCACTACACCACGGACGACTCGGTCGCCGATCTCGAGTCGCTGCGCGTCGCGCTCGGCGCGCCCCGGCTGTTCCTGTTCGGCGTCTCCTACGGGACGTTCGTCGCCACCCAGTACGCGCGCGAGCACCCATCCGGCGTGGAGCGCCTCGCGCTCGACTCGCCGCTCGCCGCACGCGGGTGGGATGCGCTCTTCCGCCCGACCTACGCCTCGGTGCCGCGCGTGCTGCGATCGCTGTGCGGCGGCGGCGCGTGCCGCGGCGTGACGCGCGACCCGGTGCGCGACCTGGCGCAGCTCGTCTCGGCGCTCGACCGCATCGAGCGGCCGGATCGGGTCCGCGGCGCGCTGCCGGTCGGCGCGAGCTCCGTCGCCCTCGCCTCGATCCTGCTCGCCGGGGACGGCAACGCGGGCCTGCGCGCGCTGTGGCCCGCCGCCGTGCGCGCGGCGGTCCTGGGCGACGGGCGCGCGCTCGGGCGCCTGGCGAAGCTCACGGGCTCGCTGCGCGGCGGTGCCGGCCTGGCCCCGGACCGGGTCAGTGAGGCCGTCAACTTCCTCACCTCCTGCCAGGACGCGCCGATGCCCTGGAACGGGCGGGAGCGCGGCGCGGCGGCGCGTGCGCGCGCGGTCTGGCGCGCCGCGCTGCGGGTCCCCCGGGCGAGCCTGGCGCCGTTCTCGCCGGCGGCGATGGCCGGCGCCAGCAAGGCCCGCGAGTGCATCGGGATCCCGCGCGCGGGGATCGACCGCGTAGCGCGCGCGCCGCTTCCGCGGGTGCCGGCGCTCGTCCTCTCCGGAGAGCAGGACCTGCGCACGCCGCTGTCCGAGGCGCGCACGGTCGCGCGGGAGTTGCCGGGCAGCGCGCTCGTCGCGGTGGCGGGGGAGGGGCACTCGGTGATCGGCGATCGCTCCTGCGCGCGCGTGGCGCTCGGGCGCTTCGCCCACGATCGCCCCGTCGGGACGCCCTGCGCGAGCGACCGTCCGCTGGTCGACCCGGCGCCGCTGCCGGCGCCGTCCGTGGCCCGGCTGCCGGCCGCGCCCGGCCTCGGCGGCGCGGCCGGGCGAACGCTGGTCGCTGTCGGGCGGACCGTGAGCGACGCGCTCGTCGTCGCGGTCGCGATCTGGTCCACGCGCGCGTCGTTCTCCGTGGCGGACCTGCGCGGCGGCACGATCGGCGGCGATCTGCCGGGGGGCAGCCTGCGACTGCGCCATGCGGTGTTCGTCCCGGGCGTGGCGGTCACCGGCACGATCGTGCTCGGGCAGGACGGCGGCGGCACGCTCGCCGTGGGCGGTGTCCGCGGCGCGGTGTCCGGGTCGGTTCGCATCGGGCCGGCCGGCACGTCGGGAGTCCTGGGCGGGCGGCGCTTCGGGGTCGCGGCGCGTGCGAGCGCCCGCCCGGCCGGTGTCCTTCGCGTCGACCTGCGCGCGCTGCGTGCGGCGGCGCGCCCGTTCGGATAGCGCGGGGCTACGCCGCGACCGTCGCGCGGGTGCGCGGGCGCGGCGCGGCGGGGGCGCCCGCAAAGCGCGGATGGGCGATCTCGAGATAGTGATCGAACGCCCAGCGGGTGAAGGCCGGCACGCCCACGCCGCGCAGGACCGGGCGCAGCGCCGGGGGCGGGATGCGGGGCACCAGCCGCTGGACGCGGAGCATCCACTCGAACTTCCAGCGGTGCGCGGCGCTGAAGGCGTGGTAACGCCGCAGCGCGCCGGCGCGGTCGGAGCGGCCCTCGACCACGGCGCGCAGCTCCCGGCCGCACGCGATCCCGAAGTAGAGCGCGGTGCGGATGCCCTCCGCGGTCGTCGGGATGCAGTGGCCCGCGGAGTCGCCGGCGAAGAAGACTCCCGCCTCGGTCGCGGGCCTGATCCTGTGCGGGATCCAGTTGCCCTGGAAGCGGACCGGGTCGCGCCGAAGGTCCTCGGCGAGCCGCACGGTCGGCCG
Organism: Solirubrobacteraceae bacterium; assembly: GCA_046330255.1. Classification (GTDB taxonomy): domain Bacteria; phylum Actinomycetota; class Thermoleophilia; order Solirubrobacterales; family Solirubrobacteraceae; genus JBBSBL01. The sequence continues at coordinate 145,705 of JAXLTC010000002.1, read as the reverse complement.
CTTCACGTGGAAGCGCGGGTCGAACGAGCCCACGCCGACGCGCACCTCCCCGTCCGCCGGGAAGCTCCAGCCGTAGCCGGCCGGCACGATCGCGCGGTCGATCCACAGCTCCAGGTCATCTCCGCCGCCCTGCGGATGCACCTCGAGCCCGCGCGAGAGCGTCGCCTCAGGGGGTTGCACGTTCGGCCCGTCGCCGAGCACCCGTCGCCAGCCGAGGGCGTCGACGACGAGGGGCGCGCGCACGTCGCCGCGGTCGGTGCGCACTGTGTGGGCGTCCCGCCCGCGCTCGACGCCCTCGACCTTCGCGGTGCGGAACTCGGCGTCGCCCCGCTCGCGGAGCAGATCGCAGAGCGTTCGGTAGTCGAACGTCGAGAACGTCCACGGCAGGCGCCATCCGACGTCGCCGCGCGCGGTGTGGACGAGCAGTCGCCCGAACGTCTGCCGGTGGGCGCCCATCAGGTCCATCGCCTCGAGCCAGGAGGTCGGGATCCCGCACGCGGACGTCTGGCGCTCGCCGACCTCGTAGCGGTCGAGCATCAGCACGCGAGCGCCCGAGCCCGCGAGCTCGCGCGCCACCGCCAGGCCGGCGAAGCTCGCGCCGCACACGAGCACGTCGGCGTCGCGGTCGATCGGCGTCCGCTCGGCGCCGCGGGAGGTCGCCCGCCTCGGCATGGCGCGGGATTCTAGGAGGCGCCCGTGGGCGCCGTGCCCGGGCGGACGCGCTACCCTCTCCCGGCCTCATGAGCGCCACTACGACCGTGCCCACGGACAGCCCCGACGCGAAGGTCGTCGACGGCAGCGACGGCCTGCTGCTCGAGATCGACGGGAAGGTCGTTCCGAACTACGACGCGACGCTGACGCACTTCACCGAGGGCGACGTCGTCTCGGGGAACGTCGTCCGGATCGACAACGACGAGGTTCTCGTCGACATCGGCTACAAGTCCGAGGGCGTCATCCCGTCGAGTGAGCTCTCGATCCGCAAGAGCGTCGATCCCAGCGAGGAGGTCGAGCTCGGCGAGGAGGTCGACGCGCTGGTCCTCACCAAGGAGGACCAGGACGGCCGTCTGATCCTGTCCAAGAAGCGCGCGCGCTTCGAGAAGGCGTGGCGCCGGATCGAGGCTGCCGCCGAGTCCGGCGAGCCCGTTGAGGGCACGGTGATCGAGGTCGTCAAGGGCGGGCTGATCATCGACCTCGGCGTCCGCGGCTTCCTGCCGGCGTCGCTCGTGGACATTCGCCGCGTACCGCACCTCGACGAGTACATGGGCACCGCGATCGAGTGCAAGGTGATCGAGCTCAACCGATCGCGCAACAACGTCGTGCTCTCGCGCCGCGCCGTGCTGGAGGAGGAGCGCAAGGAGGTCCGCCAGCAGATCCTCGATCGCCTCCAGCCGGGCATGGTCGTGGAGGGCCAGATCTCCAACATCGTCGACTTCGGCGCGTTCGTGGACCTCGACGGCATCGACGGCCTGATCCACATCTCCGAGCTCTCGTGGTCGCACGTCAACCACCCGAGCGAGGTGGTCGCGATCGGCGACACCGTGCAGGTCAAGGTGCTGGACATCGATCGCGAGCGCCAGCGGATCTCGCTCGGGCTCAAGCAGACCCAGGAGGACCCGTGGCAGCGGGTCGTCGACACCTACAACGTGGGCGACGAGCTCGAGGGCAAGGTCACGAAGGTCGTCACGTTCGGGGCGTTCGTCGAGATCCTCGATGGGGTCGAGGGCCTCGTTCACATCTCCGAGCTCGCCGCGCACCACGTCGAGAACCCGCGCGAGGTCGTCAACCCCGACGACACCGTGCTGGTCAAGGTGCTCGAGATCGACAGCGACCGGCGCAGGCTCTCGCTGTCGATGAAGCGCGTCGACGCGGACCAGCCGGGCGCGACGGGCAGCGGCCCGGCGCCGCTCGGCGACGTGCCCGACCTAGGGCTCTCGGAGGACGTGTTCGCGGCCGACGACGCGGCTCGCGCCGAGGCCGCCCCCCAGGCGCCCGCGGCGGAGGAGCCTGCCGCCGAAGCGCCGGCCGCGGAGGAGCCTCTTGCCGAGGCGCCCGCGGCGGAGGAGCCTGCCGCCGAGGCACCCGTGGCGGAGGAGCCCGTGGCGCAGGCGCCCCCGGCCGACGGCGAGCCCGCCGCGGACCAGGATGTGCCCGCGGAAGCCGAGGGCCAGGCGGCCGGCGCCGCCCCGTCCGACGCCTGATCGCGTCCCCGTCCTCGGCCTGACCGGCGGCATCGGCGCCGGCAAGTCGACCGCGCTCGCGGCGCTGGAGGAGCTGGGGGCGGCCACGCTCTCCAGCGACCGGATCGTGCACGACCTCTACGCCGAGCCCGCGGTCCGCGATGCCGTCGTCGGACGCTGGGGGCCGGACGTCGCGCCGGGCGGGACGGTCGATCGGGCAGCGGTCGCGCGGCACGCGTTCGCGGACCCGCGGGAGCGCGGCTGGCTCGAGGGCCTGCTCTGGCCCCTGGTGGCCGAGCGGATGGCGCGGTGGCGGGCCGGGCTCGAGGCGCGGCGGCCACGCCCTCCGGCCGGCGTGATCGAGGTGCCGCTGCTGTTCGAGTCCGGGCTCGAGGGAGGTTTCGACGCGACGATCGCGGTTGTCGCCGACGAGTCGCTGCGCCGCGCGCGCGCGGGATCTCGGGGCCACGCCGCCCTCGACGAGCGCAGCGCGCGTCAACTCGGCCAGGACGAGAAGGCGTCCAGGGCGACGTTCGTGGTTCGCAACGACGGCACAGAGCGGGAACTCGCGGCGAAGCTGTCGCCCATCCTTGCCAAACTGAAGGAGTGACGACCCGCTCGGCCGAGGTGCGGGCCGCCAGGGCTCGCCGTCCCGCGATCTCCCGCCGCACGAGGGTGCGGCGGCGCCGTGCGCTGATCGCGCTCGCGCTGGCTGCCGGGGTGGCCGTCGCGGCCGCGCTGCTCGCGCCGCTGTTCGGCACCGCCGTGAAGGAACTGACGTTGCCGCTGCGCCACGAGGACGTGATCCGCCAGCAGGCGAGCGAGAAGGGCCTCGATCCGGCGCTGATCGCGGGCGTGATCTACGCGGAGTCGAAGTTCGCGGACCGCACCTCGAGCGCCGGCGCCCAGGGGCTCATGCAGATCCTTCCCGAAACCGCCCGCTTCATCGCGCGGCGCTCCGGCGGCACGCGCTTCCGCACCGCGGACCTCGCGGACCCGGAGGTGAACATCCGCTACGGGTCCTACTACCTGCGTTACCTGCTCGATCGCCACGGGGGCAGCGAGGTGCTCGCGCTCGCCTCCTACAACGCCGGCGAGACCAACGTCGCCCGCTGGATCGCCCGCGCGCGGGCGGACGGGCGCAGGTTCACCGCCGACGACATCCCGTTCCCCGAGACGCGGGCATACGTCGAGCGGGTGCTCGGCGCCCGCGAGGACTACCGGCGCGAGTACGCGAGCGAGCTCGGGCTCGGCTAGGCTCGTCGCGCGATGAGGGTCTTCCTTACCGGCGCCACGGGCTTCATCGGCGCCGAGGTGGCGGCGGCCCTGCGGGCGCGGGGCGACGAGGTGGCGGCGCTCGTCCGCTCGCCGGAGAAGGCCGGACGGCTGAAGTCCGAGGGAGTCGAGATCGTCGCCGGCGGCCTGGGCGACCGTGAGGCGGTCGCGCGCGGGATGGCCGGCTGCGACGCCGTGGTGCACGTGGCGGCGATCTACGAGGTCGGGATCCCGGAGTCCGAGCACCCCGCGATGTACGCGGCCAACGTGACCGGCACCGAGACCGTGCTCGCCGCGGCGCTCGAGGGGAAGGTCGGGAAGGTCGTCTACGTCTCGACAGTCGCGGCGTTCGGCAACACCCACGGCGAGGTCGTGGACGAGGGCTACGAGCATCCCGGCGGTGGCTACTGCTCCTACTACGAGCAGACGAAGGTCGAGGCGCACCGGGTCGCCAGGCGGATGATCGCCGAGGGCCTTCCGTGCGTGATCGTTCAGCCCGGCGGGGTCTATGGGCCTGGCGACCACTCCGCGATGGGCGACATGGTCACCCGCTTCTGCGACGGCAAGCTGCCGGCGATGGCGTTCCCGGAGCTGGGCGTGAACCTCGCCCACCGCGACGACGTCGCGGCGGGCATCCTGCTCGCGCTCGACCGCGGCGAGCCCGGCGAGGCCTATGTGCTCGGCGGCACGATCACGACGATGGCCGGGGCGATCGAGACGCTCGCCTCCGTCCTGGGTCGCAGGCCGCCGCGGCTCACCATGCCCGCGGTCGTGATCCGGGCGATCGCGCCGCTGGGGCGCTTCGTGGGCCCGGCGCTCGGCTTCCCGCCGAACATCCGCGAGCTCGTCTCCTCCGCCGACGGAGTCACCTACTGGGCCACCGACGCGAAGGCGCGGCGCGAGCTCGGCTACGAGCCGCGCGAGCTCGAGCAGGGCCTGCGCGACCTGCTGGCCGCCGAGGGCCGGCTGCCCGCCTGAGGTCGGCGCGGGTCCGTCGCGGCGGCTGCGGGACACGATTCGCCCGTCGGACCCCGCCGCTATCGTCAATCGGTCATGCCCGAGTTCGCCCTGGATAGCGCCTACGCGCCCACCGCCGACCAGCCGAAGGCGATCGCCGCGCTCGCGGAGGGGGTGGAGCGCGGCGACCGCTTCCAGACCCTGCTCGGCGCCACCGGCACGGGAAAGACGATGACGATGGCGGCCACGATCGAGGCGATCCAGCGGCCCTCGCTCGTGATCGCGCACAACAAGACGCTCGCGGCCCAGCTCTGCAACGAGTTCCGCACCTACTTCCCCGACAACGCCGTCGAGTACTTCGTCAGCTACTACGACTACTACCAGCCCGAGGCCTACGTCCCGAGCCGCGACCTCTACATCGAGAAGGACTCCTCGATCAACCAGGAGATCGACCGGCTGCGGCACGCCGCCACGGCGGCGCTGTTCGCGCGGCGTGACGTGATCATCGTCGCCTCGGTCTCGTGCATCTATGGCATGGGCTCGCCGGAGACCTACGACGAGAACCTCCAGACCCTGCGCAAGGGCGACGAGGTCGACCGCGACGAGCTGCTGCGCAAGCTGGTCTCGATCCAGTACACGCGCAACGACGTCGCGCTGGGACGCGGCAACTTCCGGGTCCGCGGCGAGACGCTCGAGATCTTCCCGGCCTACGCGGAGACCGCCTACCGGGCCGTGCTGTTCGGCGACGAGGTGGAGCGCCTGCAGCACTTCGACGCGCTGACCGGGGAGCTGATCGAGGACGACCTCGAGCACGTCGCGATCTGGCCCGCCACCCACTACAACGTCAAGGAGGGGACGATCGAGAACGCGGTCGAGGAGATCGGCCGCGAGCTGAACGTCCGCTGCGCCCAGCTCGAGGCCGAGGGCAAGCTGCTGGAGTCCCACCGCCTGCGCCAGCGCACGCAGTACGACATGGAGATGCTGCGCGAGATGGGCTTCTGCCCCGGGATCGAGAACTACTCGCGCATCCTCGACGGCCGCCGGCCGGGCGACCGGCCCTACTGCCTGATCGACTACTTCCCCGGCGACTTCGTCTGCTTCATCGACGAGTCCCACCAGACGGTCCCGCAGATCGGAGGCATGTACGAGGGCGACCGCTCGCGCAAGCAGACGCTCGTGGACCACGGCTTCCGGCTGCCGAGCGCGCTCGACAACCGCCCGCAGACCTTCGACGAGTTCCTCGACATCACCGGCCAGATGGTCTTCGTGTCCGCGACGCCGGGCGAGTTCGAGCGCACCCGCTCCGGGGCCGTGATCGAGCAGATCGTCCGCCCGACCGGGATCGTCGACCCGCAGGTCCAGGTGCGCGAGACCCGCAACCAGATCGACGACCTGATGCGTGAGGTCCGCGAGCGGGTCGACCGCGACGAGCGCACGCTGGTCACCACGCTCACCAAGAAGATGAGCGAGGACCTGACGGACTACCTGCTCGAGATGGGGTTCAAGGTGCGCTACCTGCACTCCGAGGTGGACACGCTCGAGCGGATCCAGATCATCCGCGACCTGCGGCTCGGCTCCTACGACGTGCTGGTCGGCGTGAACCTGCTGCGCGAGGGGCTGGACCTGCCGGAGGTCTCGCTGGTCGCGATCCTCGACGCGGACAAGGAGGGCTTCCTGCGGGGGGAGACGTCGCTGATCCAGACCATCGGGCGCGCCGCGCGCAACGTGGACGGCACCGTGCTGATGTACGCCGACCGCGAGACCGCGGCGATGCGCGCGGCGCTGTCGGAGACCGAGCGGCGGCGCGCGATCCAGGTCGCCTACAACGAGGAGCACGGGATCACCCCGGAGACGATCGTCAAGGGGATCTCCGACATCGCCGAGTTCCTGCAGAGCGAGGCGCGCGTCCCGCGCGGCCGGCGAAAGCGCTCCACCGCGACCGAGGGGATGTCGCCGGCGGAGATCGAACACGCGATCGTCGAGCTCGAGGAGGAGATGCTCGCCGCGGCCGAGGAGCTGCGCTTCGAGTACGCGGCCAAGCTGCGCGACGAGATCAAGGCGCTGCAGCGCGACCACGCGGAGGCGCTTGCGGCCGGCGGTTGAGGCGCGGGTGGCGTACTGGGTGCGGGCGCCCGGCGGTCGAGTCCCCGGCGGGGTGGGGTACCCTGGGCGGCCCGAAATGCCCGATCCGATCGAACGCACCGACTTCCCGACCGCGCGCCGCGGGTACGAGCGCGCCGCGGTCGACACGCACCTGGCCCGGCTGTGGGCCGAGGTCGAGCGGCTCCGTGGGGAGGCCAGCGCGACGAGTAGCTCCGCCGCCGCGACGGGGGAGCAGGTGCGATCGATCGTCGCCGCTGCGGAGGCCTCTGCCGCGGACATTCGCGGCCGGGCGCAGGCCGCCGCGGCGAGCACCCGCGCCCAGGCGCGCGGGGACGCCGAGCGGGCCCGCGACCAGGTCGCCCGGGCGCGTGAGACCGCAAGCGCGCTGCTCGTGGCCGTCGAGGCGCTCGACGCCGACCTGAGGGGCGCGCTCGAGACGCTGGGCGCGGACGAGGACCACCCGACTCGGCCGGCCGCCGCGAGCTCCGCGCCGCAGCCAGCTGGCGAGGCCGTCGCGGAGCCAGCCGCGAAGGAATCACCGCCGGCCGCGGTCCCCGACGCCCCTCCCGAGCCGGCCCGGCCGCGGAGCGAGCCGGACGCCGCGCGGCGCTCCACCAGCGCCCCCCCGCAGGATCCTGAGTCCGGGCCCGGCGGTGCCGGGCCGGCGGCGAACGGCGCCCACCAGGACGACCTCGCCGGCGCGCGGCTGGTGGCGCTGCAGGCGGCGCTGAGCGGCCGCCCGCGCAAGGAGGCGGACGCCGAGCTCGCGGAGCTGCTCGAGCCGGATGCGCGGGCGCGGCTCCTGGACGAGGTCTACGCGAAGGCGGCCGACGCCTAGGCAGGAGCCGGTTCCGCTGGCGCCGGCACGGCGCGCGCGAGGAAGACCGTCTCCGCCTCGACGGCCTCCTCGAAGCGCTCCCCCGAGTAGACGTCGAAGTGGCCGGCGTCGACGCGGACCAGTTCGCCGCGCGGCGCGGCGTCCGCGGCGCGCTCCGCCGGCGCGGGCGGGGTGACCGCGTCGCGCGTCGCCACCACCACGAGCAGCGGGCAGCGCACCCGGGCGGCGGCTCGCCCGGGGCGCCAGGCGAGCACCTGGGGGAACACGCGCGCGGCGACCTCGTTGCGCCAGCGCGATCCGGGCGGCACGATCGCGTGGAAGCCGACCTCGGCATCGGGCGAGGTCATCGCGGCCACCGACCCCGGCGGGCCGATCACGGGGATCGTCAGCTGGGGTCCGCCGCCCCGCGAGCGCGCGATGTCCCGTGCCGCGGCGAGCGAGAGCGCGACGTTGGCGCGCGGCGGGATCGCCGCCACGGTCCGCGGGCCGTCGGTGAACGGCACCTGGGCGACCGCGGCGACGACGCGCGGATCGCGTGCGGCGGCCTCGATCACGTGGCCGCCGGCGAACGACGTCCCCCACAGGGCGACCCGATCGGGATCGACCCCCTCGAGCGTCCGCGCGAACGCGATCGCAGCGGCCCAGTCCTGGCGCTCGCGCCGGACGTCCAGCCACTGGCGCGGCTCGCCCTCGCTGTCGCCGAAGCCGCGGTAGTCGAACACCAGCACCGCGAGGCCGGCCGCGGCGAAGCGCTCCGCGAACGGCGCGAGCCCGTCTTCGCGGGTGCCGCTGAAGCCGTGCGCCATGACGACGCACGGGGCCGGCTCGCCGCGGTCGCTGGCCGGGTGATACAGCCACGCGGCGCAGCGCTCGCCCCACGAGTCAAAGCGGAGGTCCTCGCGGGCGGGGGACGGGATCATTGTGCTGTGGTCGGGCAAACGGGCCACGATCCTGGCAGATGCCCGGTGAGAGCGGGACCGGGCGAGGAGAGGTTGGGGCCCTTCGTGGCGCCGTTCGTCGGCATCCGCGGGGGCGCGGTTTCGTCACGAGCGAAGACTGGGAGGGAGCCACTTGTGCGGGGTCCGACGGTGCAGTCCTGACTTGGGGGTCGTATACGCCCCTGGGCAGGACAGCGGGGCCGGTCAGCGGGCCGTCGCGGACCGAGCGCCGGCGACCGGAACGTCTGTTCGGGTCCCTAGACTGGTCTCCAGATGCCGCCGGAAGCGAAGCTCGTCGTCACCGGGGCGCGCGAGCACAACCTCAAGGACGTGACGGTCGCGCTTCCCCGGGAGGCGATCGTGGTCATCACCGGGCTCTCGGGCTCCGGCAAGTCCTCGCTCGCGTTCGACACGATCTACGCAGAGGGGCAGCGGCGCTACGTCGAGTCGCTGTCGGCCTACGCGCGCCAGTTCCTCGGGCAGATGGACAAGCCCGACGTGGACTCCATCGAGGGCCTGTCCCCGGCCATCTCGATCGACCAGAAGACCACGTCGCGCAACCCGCGCTCCACCGTCGGGACGGTGACCGAGATCTACGACTACCTGCGGCTGCTGTGGGCGCGGGTCGGGCACCCGCACTGCCACGTCTGCGGTCGGGCGATCGCCGGGCAGTCGGCGGAGCAGATCATCGACCGGGTGATGGAGCTCGAAGCGGGCACGCGCTTCATGGTGCTCGCTCCCGTCGTGCGGGGGCGCAAGGGCGAGTACGGCAAGCTGCTGGAGGAGCTCCGCGGCGAGGGCTTCTCGCGCGTGAAGGTCGACGGCGAGCTGCGGCGCCTGGACGAGGAGATCGTCCTGGACAAGCGCTTCAAGCACGACATCGCGGTGGTGGTGGACCGCCTCGTGATGAAGCCCGAGCTGCGCAAGCGCCTGGCCGACTCGATCGAGACCGCGGTCGCGCTCGCCGGGGGCCTGGTGGAGGTCGAGCTCGTCGACGGCGGCGAGGTGCGGACCTACTCCGAGCAGTTCGCGTGCCCGGAGCACGGCCCCGGGATCGCCGAGCTCGAGCCGCGCATCTTCTCGTTCAACTCGCCGCACGGCGCCTGCCCGCGCTGCACCGGGCTGGGCTCGCAGATGGAGATCGACCCGGAGCTGGTCGTCCCGGACCCGTCGCTGTCGATCGCCGACGGCGCGATCGCCCCGTGGGCGGCGAGCGCGTCCAACTACTACGACCAGCTCACGCAGTCGATCGCCGAGCGCTACGACGTCGATCTCGAGCTGCCCTGGGAGGACCTGCCCGCCGAGCAGCGCGACTTCTTCCTCCACGGCACCAACGGCGAGCGCATCCAGGTCAGCTACCGCAACCGGTTCGGACGCCGGCGGTCGTACAAGACGAGCTTCGAGGGCATCGTCCCAAACCTCGAGCGCCGCTACCGGGAGACCGAGTCCGACACCTCGCGGGAGCGCATCGAGGAGTACATGACGCTGCGCCCGTGCCCGGAGTGCGACGGCGCGCGGCTGCGGCCGGAGTCGCGCGCGGTGCGCGTGGCGGGGACGGCGATCCACGAGCTGACGGCTCTCTCGGCCGAGCGCGCGCTCGAGTGGGCCGAGAAGCTGGATCTGACCGAGCACGAGCGCCGCGTCGCCCGCTTGATCCTGCGCGAGATCTCCGAGCGTCTGCGCTTCCTGGTGGACGTGGGGGTCGGCTACCTCTCCCTGGACCGCGCCTCGGCGACGCTGTCCGGGGGAGAGGCCCAGCGCATCCGCCTCGCGACGCAGATCGGGTCCTCGCTGGTCGGGGTGCTCTACATCCTCGACGAGCCCTCGATCGGCCTGCACCAGCGCGACAACGAGAAGCTGATCGACACGCTGCGGCGCCTGCGCGACCTCGGCAACACGGTCGTGGTGGTCGAGCACGACGAGGGCACGATGCGCGCCGCCGACCATCTCGTGGACATGGGACCGGGCGCGGGGGAGCACGGCGGGCGGGTCGTCGCGGAGGGGACCGCCGCGGAGGTCGAGCGCGTCCCGGAGTCGCTGACCGGGCAGTTCCTCGCGGGGAGCAGGCGCATCGAGGTGCCGGCGCGCCGGCGCCGGGCGTCGGGGGCCGTCCGGATCGAGGGCGCCACCCAGCACAACCTCGCCGACGTGGACGTCGACGTGCCGCTCGGCGTGTTCGCCTGCGTCACCGGAGTCTCGGGCTCCGGGAAGTCCACGCTGGTGAACGAGGTGCTGCACAAGGCGGTCGCCAACCGGCTTCACCGCGCCAGGCAGCGCCCGGGCGCCCACCGGCGGATCACCGGCCTGGAGGAGCTCGACAAGATCATCGCGGTCAACCAGGCGCCGATCGGGCGCACGCCGCGCTCCAACCCGGCGACCTACATCGGGCTCTTCGACCAGGTGCGCGACCTGTTCGCGCGCACGCCCGAGGCTCGCGCCCGCGGCTACAAGCCGGGACGCTTCTCGTTCAACGTGAAGGGCGGGCGCTGCGAGGTGTGCCGCGGCGACGGGCAGATCAAGATCGAGATGCACTTCCTGCCCGACGTCTACGTGCCGTGCGAGCAGTGCAACGGCCGCCGCTACAACCGCGAGACGCTCGAGGTCCGCTTCAAGGGCCGCAACATCTCCGAGGTGCTCGAGATGCCTGTCGAGGAGGCGCTCGGCTTCTTCTCCCACATCCCGAAGATCCGCCGCCGCGTGCAGGCGCTGCACGACGTGGGCCTGGACTACATGCGCCTGGGCCAGCCCGCGACGACGCTGTCGGGCGGCGAGGCGCAGCGCGTCAAGCTCGCGGCGGAGCTGTCGAAGGTCGCGACGGGCCGGACCCTCTACATCCTCGACGAGCCGACGACCGGCCTGCACTTCGCGGACATCCAGCGCCTGCTCGAGGTGCTCCAGCGGCTCGTGGAGGCCGGCAACTCGGTGGTCGTGATCGAGCACAACCTCGACGTGATCAAGACGGCCGACCGGATCATCGACATGGGTCCCGAGGGCGGCGACGGCGGCGGGCGCGTGGTCGCGACCGGCACCCCCGAAGCGGTCGCGCTGGTCGAGGACTCGCACACCGGGGCCTACCTGCGCGACCTGCTGCCGGCGCCGCAGGCGCGGCGCGGGAAGGGCGGCGGCCGGCGCCGGCGGGCGGCCGCCGCGGCGTAGCCTCCGGGGCCGGATGCAGCCCCGGCGGCGAGGCCTGCCCGGCGCGCACGCCGCGCGGTCGGCTACCCTGGGTGTGTCCAAGCAGGCTCCTCGGGGCCACGGCCGACGGGGAGAACAATGGCCATCAAGTCACGCCAGGAGCGCGAGCAGGAGCGCCGCGAGGAGCGGCAGGAGCAGATCCGCCAGCAGGTGGACGACGGCTCGCTGGTGATCCGCCAGATGACGGACGCCGAGCGCAAGCGCTATGAGCGCAAGCGCAGCGGCAAGCCCGGCCGGCAGGCGCGGGCGAAGAAGCGCTGAGGAGGTCGGCCGCGCGGGTCGCGGGATGAGTCCCCGCGCCGGGGAGCGGCTTCCGTGCCGCCCCGGGCGGGCTCGGCGGCTCAGGCGCCGGCGGCGCCGGCCGTCTCCGGGACCGCGCCGAGCTGGCGCATCATCGTCATCTGGTCCCAGTACTGGTGGAGCTCGCGCGTCTTGCCGTCCTCGCCGATGTCGGCGATGCCGCAACCGCGGATCTCCATCCTGCGGTGTGTCGGCGGCATGCCCAGCAGGTCGCCGTCGTGCGTGCCGGTGGCCGTCCACTCCTGGATCAGCGTGTTGCCCTCGACGATCGACCGCGTCACCTCGACGTGCAGGTCGGGGAACGCGCCCATGTAGGTCGCGACCAGCTGACGCCCGGCGTCGCGCCCGTGGAGCGGCTCCGGGAGCGTGCAGTCGATCGTGACCACGTCATCGGCGTCCGTCGCCGCCACCCCGTCGGCATCACCCCGGTTCCAGGCCTCGATGCCCTCGCCGGCGAGCCGGATGATCTCTTCCCGCATCATGAGGACCTCCTCGGTCGGGAATGTCATGGCGCACGGCCACCATACGCCCCGTCGCCCCTTGCGCAAGTACATCGCTGCGACGCGTATGAGCCTGACCCGCGGGCTTGGTAGGCTCAAGCCGTGACCGCTGGCGGACCGGCCTTGGTGTCATCGCAACCGCGTTCTCGGTCTGCGCGTGGTTACCTGCCTCGTCCGCGGCATCGATCGTCACATCAGCCGCCGACTTCCGTTGCGTGCCAGCGCAGGCTTCGGCGCACGACCTGCCGGGCGCGGCGGACGCTCAGGCGGACCTCCCGTCCCCGCGTTGTCCCAGCGGACAAGTCCCTTACCCCACGTCGCCTGGGATGCCGCGGCACCGGGCTCCCGGCCGCGGCGCAACAGTCAATGCCACGACCGCCGCGTCGACCCCTTACACCTTCTATATGCCGGCCACCACGAGTACGATGTTGTCGGCGGCTCGCCGATAAAGGCAACGCTCTCGATCCACAACCCTTACCTAGCAGCCGGCGACCATCACAGCCTGAGTGAAGTCCTTGCCGGAGATGAGGACGCCTCGCATCGGATCTACGACACCGCCGAGGCCGACTGGACCGTGGGCCCACGGGTCTTTGGATCGACCGCGACGAGGCTGTTCGTCTACGCGAGGCTGGCGGGCTACTCCAACCCGACGTGTTACCCAGGGGATGTCGTCGGTCAGGGCAGCTGCGGATGGGTGCAGGTGAACTGCTACGTCGCGCCCGGCGATCTCCTTCCCACCCAGAATGGATCGAGCCAGACGTTCCAGCTCATTGGAAGCAACCGAGGCTGGGAGGTCTATTACTGGTACTTCAACGTAGGCTACTTCCAGAACGCTTGGTACGGGCTATCGGGCGACGGCTTCGGATCAGCGACGATTTGGGACTGGTATGGAGAAGTTGCGGCCCCATACCACACGGGGGGGAGTTGTACCGATATGGGAGATGGACTCCCTGCATCGAGCGCGTACGCGGCCTACCAATCGGGTCTCGCTCACACCGACTACGGCCATGGGCCGTTGACCGCCGATGGCCCGTACCAGGGGTATTCGCTCAACCTCTACCAGACTGATCCGGCTGCGTTCCGCTACCGCGGAGCCGGGGTTTGCTAGGAGCAACTCATGCTGCCAATCCCGCGACTGCGATACACGCCGCTAGGCCTCCTGATCATCGGCCTGGCCTGTGCTGTGGGACTGGTCGCTGCGCGGCTGACGGCCACCGCCGCCCCGGTATCCGCCGCGCGGGTCGTCGTGGCGTCTCCATGCACGAGCTACGGCCATCTCCTTCGCATAGCCGGCGACGGTTGGAAGCCCGGAATGCGCGTCCAGGTGTCTTTTCCGGTGAGCACCCCCGGGCCGCGTTACCGGCTGCCCGACGCCGCGGTCGATGGCTGATGGCCGCGGCGGAATCGCTGCATCGGTGCGGGTCTTTCACCTTCGAGGGCCCCGGTACGCGCACGAGGTGCGACTGGTGCTCGCCTCGGGGAGGTCGATCGGTGGGGGGGCGGCCACTTCGCTTGCCGGCTTTCTGCTTGGTACAGAGCGGTTGTGCCGAACACTGCGAGGGCTCGAGGCGCCGGCAGGGCGGTGAGCCGGCGTAGCTGCGGAAGGCATCAGGATGTTTCGCTCCGCATGGCCGTCCACGCTCCTGTGGGCGCGGAAGTGGCGATGGTACGAGCGCAACTCGCTGCCGTGGAACCGCGCCGCGATCCACCGGGAGGCGCTGCGGCGCGGCGCGTTCGTGCGCTGGCCGGTGCAGGGCAACGTGCTCGAGATGCTCCGCGAGGGTCGCCTGGAGCTGGGGAAGGACGTCCTGCTCGAGCCCGGCGTCTGGATCACGGGCCCGGGCGACGCCCGGATATCGATCGGCGAGGGCTCGTTCCTGAACATGGGGGTGATGGTCGCCGCGGTCGAGCGCGTGGAGATCGGGCGCCACTGCATGCTCGCGAACGGCTGCTTCGTGACCGACGGCAACCACCGCTTCGACGACCCGGAGCGGCCCGTGCCCTGGCAGGGCTTCACGACCAAGGGCCCGACCGTGCTGGGCGACAACGTCTGGTGCGGCGCGAACGTCGTCGTCACGAGCGGCGTGACGATCGGCGAGCGGGCGGTGATCGGGGCCAACAGCGTCGTGACCCGCGACGTGCCCGCGTTCTCGATCGCGGCCGGGTCGCCGGCCAGGCCGATCGGCGAGGTGACGCACGCGCCGCGGCCGTGATGGCCGGGCTAGTGGTTCAGCATCACCTGCAGGCCCAGGATCAGCGCCGCGACGCACGCCACGGCGCCGACGAACGCAAGCGCGCCGTACGCGGCCGCGGGCACGTGGCGCTCCTCGCGGTGGCGGTCGCCGGCGCGCACGAGGCCGTACAGCGCGAGGGAGAAGGCCAGCGTCAGCCCGACCCCACCAGCCATCGCGAACAGCACGACCTTCCCCAGCGCAGACCAGTCGACGATCGTGGTCGCCGCGGTCACGGCCCCTCCGGAAGTGGCGCCGCCGGCGCGTGGCGCGCCCGGCGCGCAAGCAGCACGACCGCGATCCCGAGCATCAGCGCGGCGATCACCACGGGGCCGGTCACCGAGCCGAAAGCCTCGGTGACGAGGTAGGCGAGCGCGCCGACGATGGCCGCGGCCGGGAGCGTGAGCGCCCACGCCACGGCGATGTTGCCCGCCACGCCCCAGCGCACGGCCGACAGGCGCTTGGCGGCCCCGGAGCCCATCACCGCCCCCGAGATCGTGTGGGTGGTCGACAGCGGGTAGCCGAAGTGCGTGGCGACGAGGATCGTCGCCGCGCCGCCGCCCTGGGTGCTGAACCCCTGGGCGGGATCCATCTTGATGATGCGCGTGCCCATCGTGCGGATGATCCGCCAGCCGCCCGTGTAGGTGCCGAGCGCGATCGCGGTCGCGGCGGAGACGACGACCCATGTCGGGACCGCGGCCCCCTTCGCGAGGTCGCCGTTGGCGATCAGCGCGAGCGTGATCACCCCCATCGTCTTCTGCGCGTCGTTGGTGCCGTGGGCGAGCGCCAGCAGCCCGCCCGATCCCAACTGGCCCAACCGGAACGAGCGCCCGACCGGACCGGGCCGCAGCCGCGCGACGATCCGGTAGGCGACGACGATCGAGACTCCGGCGACGGCGAACGCGAGGATCGGCGCGACGATCGCGGGCACGATGATCTTCCCGACGATGCCTGCGCCGTCGATCGCGCCGGTCCCGGCGGCGACGAACGTCGCCCCGACGACCCCGCCCACGAGCGCGTGCGAGCTGCTCGACGGCAGCCCGAAGTACCACGTCAGGAGGTTCCACGCGATCGCCCCGACCAGTCCCGCGAACACCACGGTCGGCGTGATTGCGCCCTGGTCGACGATGTCGCTGGCGATCGTCGCGGCGACCGCCAGCGAGAGGAACGCCCCGACGAAATTCAGCATCGCGGCGAGCGCGACCGCCACCTTCGGCGGCACGGCGCGCGTCGAGACGGACGTGGCGACGACGTTCGCGGTGTCGTGGAAACCGTTGGTGAAGTCGAATGCGAGCGCCGTTGCGACGACGATCGCGATGGTGATGTCGCCGCTCAACGGTTCTTGATCACGATGCTCTCGAGCGCGTTCGCAACCTGCTCGCAGGCATCGATCGCCGCCTCCAGCACGCCGAACAGGTCCTTCCAGCGGATGACGATCATCGGGTCCACGCCGTTGTCGAACAGCGAGGCCATCGCCTCGCGCACGACGCGGTCGCCGTCGTTCTCGAGGCGGTTGATCTCGTGGACCTCGCGCGAGATGTCCTTGAACGAGCGCAGCTTGGGCATCGCCTCCGCGATCTGGTCGGCCGCGGCGACCAGGATCTCGGCCTGGCGCTGAGCCTGGGCCATCGGGGCCTCGATCTTGTACAGGCCCAGGAAGTCCGCGCCCTCCTCGATGTGATCGACGACGTCGTCCAGGGCGCCGGCCAACTGGTAGACGTCCTCGCGGTCGATCGGCGTCACGAACGACTCGTTGAGGCGCCGGATCAGCTCATGCGTGATCCGGTCGCCCTCGTGCTCGCAGACGAGGATGTCGTGCGCCAGCTCGGGCCTGTCGGGCCACTGGCGCAGCATGTCCTCGAGCAGCCCGGCTGCGCGCCGCAGGTTGGTGCCCGCCGCCTCGAAGAGGGCGAAGAACTCGCGGTCCTTGGGAACGAGGGATATACGGGGCACGCGCTCTCGGGGGCCACTCTGCGAAGGCCGTGTGAAAGGCCGGCGCGGGCAGTGTAGAGCCGGACCCCGGCGCAAGCGCCGCGTGGCGCGCCTCCCATCCGAAATCCATATTCGCGTCGGGCGCGGTCGCACGGGCCGCCCGGCGCGAATATCGCCCTAGAGCTCGGTGCGGAACGCGGCCAGCTCCTCGGGATCGATCGAGTATGTGTGCTCCGGCGCCGGATAGCGGCGGCGGCGAACGTCGTCGGCGTACTCGCCCACCCCGGCCGTCATCCGGTCCTGGATGTCGTCGTAGCGCTTGACGAAGCGCGCCCCTGCGCCCTCCCGGATACCCAGCAGGTCGTGGAAGACGAGCACCTGGCCGTCGGTCGCGGGCCCGGCGCCGATCCCGATCACCGGGATCCGCATGCGGTCCATCAGGACGGCGCTGACCGGTGCGGGGATCGCCTCGAAGACGATCGCGAAGCACCCGGCGTCCTGCAGCGCGAGCGCGTCGCGCGCAACCTCGAGCGCGCGTTGCGCCGTGCGCCCCTGCGCCCTGTAACCGCCGAGCGCGGTGGCCGTCTGGGGAGTCAGTCCGACGTGTCCCATCACGGGGATGCCCGCGGCGACGATCGCGCGTGCGCGATCGACCGATGCGCCGCCGCCCTCCAGCTTCACCGCGTCGCAGCCCGCCTCCTTCACGAAGCGCTGGGCCGTGCGCACCGCCTGCTCGTCGGAGGCCTCGTAGGAGCCGAACGGGAGGTCGCCGATCAGCAGCGGGGTTCGCAGGCCACGCCGCACCGCCGCGGCCAGCATCAGCATCTCGTCGGTCGAGACCGGGACGGTCGAGTCGTGGCCGAGTACGACCATCGCGGCCGAGTCCCCGACCAGCACGAGGTCGACCCCGGCGGCCTCGGCGACGCGGGCGGACGGGTGGTCGTAGGCCGTGATCATCACGATCGGCTCGCCCGCCTCGCGCTTGTCGGCGAGCCGGGGGAGGGTCATCGGGAGTCGCTCGGGCGGCGCCGAGACGATCTGGGGAATGGTTGACATGGCGTTCTCCTTGTCCTGGCGGGGTCGGCGCCCTAGGTGGGGGTCGCCGCCCCGCGGTCGACCGGATCTGTGGGTGAAGGCTCTCGGGCGTCGTGGGGGTCGATCAGCTCGTTGTCGATCAGCCGCGCCGGCCCGACACGGGCGGCGACTGCGACCAGCACCTCCGCGTCGATCCGCTCCACGGGCTCGAGCGTGACGGGCGAGACGATCGCGAGGTACTCGGGCTCGAGGCCCAGCGCGGCCATCGCTTCGCGGGCGTGACCCGCGACGCTCGCGGCCGAGCGCTCACCCGCCGCGATCGCGGCGGCCGCGGCGTCCAGGCCGCGGCGCAGGGCGAGCGCCCGCTGCCGGTCCTCGGCGCTCAGGTAGGCGTTGCGTGACGAGGCGGCGAGCCCGTCGGGCTCGCGTACGGTGGGACGGACGTCGATCTCGGCGCCCAGGTTGAGGTCCGCGACCATCCGGCGCACGACCAGCGCCTGCTGGAAGTCCTTGGCGCCGAAGAAGGCCACGTCGGGCCGGGCGATCCCGAGCAGCTTCGCGACCACCGTGGCGACGCCGTCGAAGTGTCCGGGCCGCGCCGCCCCGTCGAGCGTCTCCGCCGGCGCTCCGCCGACACGGACGGTCGTGGCGAAGCCGTCCGGGTAGATCTCCCCGACAGGCGGCGCGAACAGCACATCGACGCCCTCCTCGGCGGCGATCGCGGCGTCGCGCGCCTCGTCGCGCGGGTAGGCGCCGAGGTCCTCGCCGGCGCCGAACTGGGTCGGGTTGACGAACAGCGAGACCACGACCACGTCGCAGCGCTCCCGTGCGGCGCGCATCAGCGAGCGGTGGCCGGCGTGGAACGCGCCCATCGTCGGGACCAGCGCGATCGAGCGCCCTTCCCTGCGCGCGGGTTCCAGCGCCGCGTCCAGGTCGGCCACGGTGCGGACGGTCACGCTCGCGCCCCCGCCGGGCGGGCGCCCGGCGAGCGTGCGGGTCGCCCCGGCGAGCGCGTCGAAGAGCGGCAGCAGGTCGGGCGCGCGCGCGGCCACGGCTGTGCGCTGGCGGGCCACCGTCTCCTCGTCGCCGCGCGCGAGCGGTCCGGTGAGCGCGCGAGCGCCGCCGAGGCGCGCCCACGACTCGACCGAGGCGCGCACGAGCGGAACGAGATCGGCGCGCCGCAGGCCGGCGCTCTCCGCCAGGCGCGCCGCCGCCTCCTCCAGCGTCATCAGGTAGTTGGAGGCGACCGAGGCGGCCGCGTGATAGGCGGTGCGGTCGTCCGGCGCCACCTCCACGGGGCGCATGCCCAGCGCGCGGGCGAGCGCCCGGGCCAGGTCCCGGGCGCGCTCGTCGCTGCCGTCCACCGCGCATGTGGCTCCCTCCAGCGCCGCCTCGTTGCCGCTAACGGTCATCAACGGGTGCAGGGAGAACCCGCCGCGCGCGCCGAGCGGTTCGAGGCCGCAGGCGCCCGAGCAGTGGCCCACGAGCGGGCCCGGCGCGACGCACGCCGCGGCGGCCGCGATCTCGGCATCCGGGACGCAGAGCAGCACGATGTCGGTGCCGGCGGCGTCCGCGCCGCGCCCGAGCGGGCCGCTGACCGCGAGCCCCGCCGCTCGCAGCCGCGCCGCGAGCGCGCCGCCGAGCCTGCCCGCGCCCACGATCGCGATGCCCAGGCGCTCGACCGGCGCCTCGCCGGAGCGGGCGCGCGCAGAGGCTGAGTGGGAGGAGTCCCGATCCAGTTCCCGCATGGAGATACCGGTCGCTTCGTCGTGGGCGGCAGTTGGGTGCGCCGGGGTCCGGCCGCCCTGCCCGGGCGTGACGGCCCCGCGGGGAAGATCATACCCGGCGGCCGGCGGGGCTACCATCGCGGCCGATGGCCGGCGCGACCGAGCGGCGCGAGGAGCTCAAGGACGTCTATCGCGAGGCGGTCGGCTGCACGCGCTGCGCCCTGGCGCAGACCCGCCGCAGCGTGGTCTTCGGGGCCGGCAACGCGGACGCCGGCCTGATGCTGGTCGGCGAGGCGCCCGGTCAGGACGAGGACGCGAGCGGCCTGCCGTTCGTCGGGCGCGCCGGCAAGCTGCTCGACGGCCTGCTCGCGGAGGCCGGGATCGAGCGCTCGGACGTGTTCATCGCGAACGTGCTCAAGTGCCGCCCGCCGGGGAACCGGGATCCCGCGCCCGGTGAGATCGAGAGCTGCCGGCCGTGGCTCGAGGAGCAGATCCGGCTGATCGAGCCGCGGGTGATCGCCACCCTGGGCAACTTCTCCACCAAGCTCCTGCGCAGCGATCCGACCGGCATCACGAGGGTCCACGGGCGCGCCGAGGTCCGCCGGATAGGCCCGCGCACCGTCCGCCTCTACCCGCTGTACCACCCCGCCGCGGCGCTGCGCTCGACCGGGACCCTGGAGGAGCTGCGCGCCGACGTCGCGCGCCTGCCCGGCCTGCTGGCGCTCCCGCCCGCCGGCGAGGACGAGGATCCCGGCGAGGTCCCGGAGCCCGTCGCGTTCGAGACGGCCGATTCCGGGCCCGAGATGGCCCGGCCGGACCCGGCGCGCGAGCAACTGGGGCTCTTCGACGAGGGGTAGCGCGGGCCGGCGCAGCGGTCAGCGCCACGGCCGCCGCCCGCACCTCAGTGCTCGGCCAGGGGGTGGCCGCCGGCGCGCGGTCCCCGCAGCGGCCGGGCGGGGATCGCGCGCTCGATCGGCACGCGGGCGCGCTCGCGCAGGGTCCGGCGCTCGCGGAGCATCGCGGGCAGCAGCGGGAGCGCCGCCAGGGCGCCGCCGAGGTGCGCCCGGAGGCGTCCCGCGCGCAGGGCATGCCACGCCCAGCCGGCCTGGCGGTAGGCGACGTAGGGCAGCCAGCGGGCCGGGAAGTGCTTGGCGACCAGCAGCAGCGTGTTGCGCTCGACCCAGCCCGCGACCGGCCGGCGCAGCGCGCCGGATGACCCCTCGCTCGCGTGGCGGGCAACGGCGGGCTCGTAGCGACAGGTCCACCCCTGAAGGCGTAGCCGCAAGCCGAGGTCGACGTCCTCGAGGTAGGAGAAGAGCCGTTCGTCGAAGCCGCCCGCCGCGTCGAGCGCGGCGCGGCGGTAGAGCGCGGCCCCCGCGCACGCGGCCCAGACCTCGCCGGGCTCGTCCCAGCGGCCGTCGTCGCGGCGGAAGCGCCCGCGCTGCTCGCAGGCGCCGTCGCGTCGCATGACGTCGCCGGTGTCGTACAGCCGCTGCGGGTCCTCGAGATCGACCATCTTCGTCGCCACCGCCGCCGCCTCCGGGTGGGCCTCGAGCGCGGTCACCGTCCGCTCCAGCCAATCGGGCGCGAGCAAGACGTCGGTGTTCACCAGCGCCACGTAGGGCGTCGCGGAGGCCGCGATCCCCCGGTTCGCCGCGACCGCGAAGCCGTGGTTGCGGTCCAGCGCCAGCACGCGCGCCGCCGGCCAGCGCTCGGCGAGGTGGGAGCGTGAGCCGTCCTCGGAGCCGTTGTCGACGACCACGACCTCCGCCGCAGGGAGGGTCTGGCGCTCGAGCGAGCCGAGCACGCCGTCGAGCCAGCGCAACCCGTTCCAGTTCGGGATCACGACGGTAGCGGGCGCGCGGGCGCTCACGGCGTCTCCCCGCCGTCCGAGCGCCGCACCGCGCGTAGCGCGGCGAGCTGGGCGCGCTCGCGTGTCGCGTCGCGACCCAGCGCCGTGCGCAGCGCGATGCGGTCGGCGAACGTGACGATCTGGATCCAGTCGTCCAGCGCGGCGCGGCGCGACCCGAGGCGCCGGGCGACGACCGCGCGGCGCCGGGCGGCCAGCAGAGCGTAGGGCTCGCCGCCGAACGCGCGCCGCGAGCTGTGCGCCTCACGGTGCACCACCCGCGCCGCCGGCCAGAACCAGGTCTCGACGCCTTCCTGTCGCGCGCGCAGGCCGAGGTCGAGGTCCTCGGCGTAGAGGAACGCCTCCTCGTCGAAGGGCCCGAGCGCGCGCAGCGTCGCCGTCCGCGCCGCGATGCAGCAGCCGACCGCCCACGCCACCTTTCGCGGCCTCCCCGAACGGTACGGCTCCACGCGGCGGCGCAGCGGACCGGGCATCGCGGCCGCCGGGACGAGCGCCCGGAAGCCCTGGAGCGCGGTCGCCGGCGCCGCCTGGGCCGAGTCCTGGAGCCGCCCGTCCGGGTGCAGGACGAGCGGGGCGAGCAGCCGATCCGGCGCGCCCGGGCGGCGCAGCTCGGCGGCGAGTTCCCCCAGCGAGGAGTCGACGAGCTCGACGTCCGGATTCAGGATCACGGTGACGTCCGCCTCGCCGACCGCCGCCACCCCGCGGTTCGAGCCGCGCCCGTACCCCTCGTTGGCGCCGAGATCGACGACCGTCGCGTCCCCGGGCCACTCGCGCGCAAGCGCGAGCGAGCCGTCCCGCGAGCCGGAGTCGACCACGACCACCCGGGCGGCGGGGAGGTGGCGGGCCACCGAGGAGAGCAGCCGCGCGAGGTCGTCCTGCGAGTCGTGGGTGACCGTGACGAGCGCGACGCCCGCGCCCGCGGGCGCCCGCCCGGCTCCACGGGAGGCGGAACGCGACGCCGCGGGCGCGCCCCCGAGCGCGGCCGCTCGCCAGCGGCGCACGGAGTCCTCGAGGCGCAGGCGCTCCCGGGCGTGCTCCCACCCCGCGGCCCCCATCTCCGCGGCGCGCGCCGGGTCGCCCGCCACCTCGACCAGCGCGCGCGCGGCGTCCGCCGCGTCCCCGGGGCGGTAGAGGCGGCCGCAGGCGCGGTCGACGATCTCCAGCGGCCCGCCGTCCGCGGGCGCGACGACCGGGCGGCCGGCGGCCAGCGCCTCGGCGAGCACCATCCCGTATGGCTCGCGATCGGTTGCGTGCAGCAGGCACGTGCAGGCGGCGAGCGCGGCGCCCGGGTCGCGCAGCGCGCCCGGCATGTCGACGCGGCCCGCGAGGTCGGGCCGCTCCGCGCGGGCGCGCAGCGCGCGGGCGAGCGCCTCGCCCTCCTCGCCGATCGCCGGACCGGCCACGACGGCGCGCAGCCCCTCGACCTCGCGGGCCGCCCCGGCGACGGCTTCGAGCGCGAGGTCCGGGCGCTTCCACGGGACCACGGCGCCGAGCACGAGCGCGCTCGGCGGTCCGGCGGGCGGGGGGGGCGGACAGGTCTCGGGCACCGGGACGCCCGGGCGCACCACGTGCAGGCGCCCGGCGAGCGCGCCGCCGGGGTCGAGGTCGCGCGCGATCGCGTCGGACAGGCACACGACCGCGTCGGCGCGGCGCGCCGCGGCCCGCACCGCGCGCGCGGGCGGGCCGGCGGGCCGCAGGGCGACGTGCTCGAACACCAGCCGCGGCGCGGGGCGCATCCCCGCCAGGCCGCCCGCCGCCGCCAGCGCGCTCCGCATGCCCCAGGCGACCACCGTGGGCGCGCCGAGCGCGCGCGCCAGCCCGCGCACCTCGCGTGCGTGGGCGGCGAGGCGCAGCGGCGCCGCGACCCGGTCGCGGGGCGAGGTGCGCGCCTGGATGCGGCGCTCCGCGAGCGCGAGCACCGGCACGCCCGCCTCGCGCGCGCGGTCAGCCAGGCCGCCCCGCGGGCACGCGAGCACCGCCGGCTCGCCGACGCCCGCGAGCACGTCGAGCAGGATCCGCTCCGCGCCTCCGTAGAGGCCCGAGTAGCTGACGAACAGGATCGGCACGGAGTGAACATCTATCGTGGCGCCGTCGCCCGTGCCGCCCGACCGCCCGATCCTCGTCAACGCGCGCGCCGCCGCACGACCGGAGCTCGGGGGCGTGGAGCGCTGGGCGCGGGAGACGGCGACGCGGCTGCCCGCGCTGCGGCCGGGCGCTTACGAGGTCGTGCGCCCGCCGGCCGCGCTCAGCCACCGCGCCGGCCACCTGTGGGAGCAGGGGTGGCTCCCGGCGCGCGCGGCGCTCGCCCGGGCGGCGCTGCTGCTGTCGCCCGCGAACCTCGCGCCGGTCGCCTACCCGCGCAACGCCGTCGTGATCCACGACGCCGCGGCGCTGCGCTTCCCGGAGTTCTACAGCCGCGCCTACGTCGCCTGGCAGCGCGCGGTCCTGCCGGCGATCGCGCGCCGCGCGCGGCTCGTGGTGACGGTCTCCGAGTTCTCGCGCGGCGAGATCGTCGAGCTGCTCGGGGTCCCGCCGGAGCGCGTCGCCGTGGTGCCCGGCGGAGTGGACGAGCGCTTCGACCCGGCGGCCGAGTCCGAGCCGGCACGACGCGCGCTCGGCCTGACCCGGCCCTACGTCCTGACGGTCGCCAGCCGCATCGCGCGCAAGAACCTCTCCGCGCTCGGTCCCGCGGCGCGCGCGCTGCGGGAGGCGGGGATCGATCTCGTGGCGGCGGGTGGCGGGCGGCCCCACCTCCAGGCCGAGGGCGCCCCCGGAGAGGTGCGCCTGCTCGGCCACGTGCCCGACGAGCACCTGCCCGGGCTCTACGCCGGCGCGCGCGCGTTCGTGCTGCCCTCGCTCTACGAGGGCTTCGGGCTGACGGTCGTGGAGGCGATGGCCAGCGGCGTGCCGGTCGTCGCCGCGGATCGCGGCGCGCTGCCCGAGACCGCCGGCGGGGCGGCGCTGCTCGCCGACCCGGAGGACCCGGAGGCGATCGCCGCGGCGCTGCTGCGCGCGGCCGCGGACGGCGACGAGCGCCGCGAGCTGGCGGCGCGCGGCCTGGCGCGGGCGGCCGAGCTGAGCTGGGACGCCGCCATGCGCCGGCTGGACGGGCTGCTCGCCGCGCTCACGCCCGCCGGCCGCTAGCTCGTCCTCGCGGGTACGGGTTCCATGCGCCCGGGCCGGAGCGGCTAGCGCCGGCGCCGCGCCGGAGCGGCGCAGCGGTCCGCCACGGTCTTCGTCGCGCAGCCCTCCAGCCCCAGCGCGGCGGCGCGGAAGGCGGCCAGCGCGGGCTTGTCTCCGGTGTGCCCGCGCAGCACACGGCGCAGGCCCGCGTAGCGGAACGTGTAGTTGCTGCCGAGGTCCGAGGACGCCCACGTGTACCAGTAGACCGCCGTCAGCCGCCGCGAGCGGCGGGCGCGCGCCAGCAGCGGCACGACCTGCCTGACCCGCGCCGCCTGGCCGAGGCGCGTGACCTCGGCGAAGAACGGCACGCGCAGTCGGCCGGCCGACGAGGGCCACGAGAACTCGGTCACGGTGACCGGCATGCGCCCGTCGCCGTGTGAGGCCATCACGCGGCGGCCGAGGTCGATCACGCGCAGCACGTCGCGCGGGTCGCGCGTGAACGGGTTGAGGGCGACCTGGTCGAAGGCGCCCCGGGCGCCCGCCGCGTAGAGCTCCTCGAGCGCGTCCCAGGAGCGGTTCGTCAGGCTCGCGAGCAGCACGCGCGCGCCGGGATCGGCCGCGTGGACGGCCGCGTAGGACGCGCGCAGCAGCCGCGTGTAGGAGGCCGCGAACGGCGCGGGCCAGTAGAACGGGTTGTCGGGCTCGTTCCAGATCTGCCAGGTGCGGACCGGCCGCCGGGGAAGTCGCGGATGGGAGCGCCAGAACGTCCCGCGCGGGCCGTAGCGCGCGATCAGCCCGCGCAGCAGGGATGCGTAGCGCGCGGGGTCGCGCGGAACCAGCAGGCCGGAGCCGACGGCCTCGGCACGGGCCCAGCGCGGCGCGCCGAGCACGGTCGGCAGCAGCGACAGGCCGCGCCGGTCGAGCGCCTCCACCACCCGGTCCAGCCAGGCGAAGTCGGTCGGCACGCCGTCCACGGAAACCAGGCCCGCCCGGCGCGCGACTGGCGCGTCCTGCCGGCTCGCCCACGGCTGGAGCCGGTACCAGTAGACGGGCAGCCGCACCGACTCGACGCCCGCCGCGGCCATGCGCGCCGCCTCACCCGGCACCGACCCCTGCGCCTCGACCAGGGGCAGGTCCAGGTTCACGCCGAGGAAGCCCCGCGGCACCGCGCGGGCGCCCGCGGCCGCGGGCACCGCGAGCGCGGCGGTCAGCGCGGCGGCGGCGAGCGCCGTGGTGATTGCCCGAGTCACGGAGCGCCGCTCAGCAGCGCGTGACCGACCGCTTGAGCTGGGACTTGCAGCCTTCGAGCGCGAGCGCCCGCCGGCGCAGCGCGAGCAGCGCGGGCTTGTCGGTCACCTGGCCGTTCGGCTGCAGGTCGCGCATCCCGGAGTAGTCGAACGGGTCCTGGTCGCTCGTGAACGTGGACAGCCACGTGTAGACGTAGACGCGCGTCAGGCCGAGCCGCTTGCGGTTGCCGGCGAGCAGCCGCAAGGCCTGGTCGAGCTTCTGGGCGGCGCCGGCGTCGTTGGTCTCGGTGCCGTAGACGTTGTGCGTGAGCTGGTTGGCCGGATTGCCGCCGCGCGAGCTGTCGCAGTCGTAGGCGCGGCAGGCGGCCGGCCAGTTCAGCTCGGTCCAGTAGATCGGCTTGCGCTTGTCGCCGTTGCGGTTCATGACGCGGCGCACGTACACCATCGCGGTCACCACGTCGCGGGGCTCCCAGGTGTAGGTCTGGATCGCCACCGCGTCGAAGTAGCGCCGGCCCGTGTGGCGGAAGGAGTCATAGATGAAGCCCAGCGACTTCCACGATTTGTTCGTCAGCGCGGCGAGCACGACCGTCGCGCGCCTGTCGACCTGCTTGATCGCCTTGTAGGAGGCGCGCAGCAGGTACGGATAGGTCTTGCGGTCGCGTGCCGGGCCGTCCGGCACGCTCGTCGGGCCCGAGTCGAACGGCTGGGGCCAGTAGAGCCCGATGTTGACCTCGTTCCAGATCTGCCACTCGCGCAGCGGACGGTAGGGGACGCGCGGGTTCTCGCGCCAGAACTGCCCCTTGCCGCCCGAGCCCTTGGGGCCGTAGCGGCGCACGAGCGCCTGCAGGAAGCGGGTGTAGGTCCGCACGTCGTTCGGGATCGCGCTCACGCGCCCGTCGTAGTTGAACGCGGCCCAGCGCGGGGCGCCCAGGATCACGGGCAGCATCGACAGGCCGCGCCGCGCCGTCGACGTGATCTGGCTGTCCATGTCCGAGAAGTCCGTGGGCACGCCGCCGACCAGCGTCCTGAAGCGCGAGCGCTTATCCGCCGGCACGGAGGCGACGTTCGAGTACGGCTGCATGCGCTGCCAGAAGAAGATCACGCGGACGGACTCGACGCCGTCGGCGACCATCGTCCCGTACTCACGGTCGGCCAGGCCCGTGGTGTCGCCGAGCATCGGGCCGTCGACGTTCATGCCGACGAAACCCTGCGGGACGGCGCGCTTGGAGGCGACCTTCTTGGTCTTGGCGGGGCGCTTGTGGCCGGGCTTCTTGGTCGCCGCGGACGCCGGCACAGCGGCCAGGCAGAGGATCGCGGCAGCGGACAGGAGGGAGGTGATGGGGCGGGTCATCGGCGGTTACTGTAGGGAGGGTCGGGGGTCGGAAGCGCAGGTTGGGGCGCCGGGGGGCGGTTCCGCCGCACGGCGGCCGACACGCCCTTTCCTCCAAAGAGGCGCTCGAACGCAAAAAGTTTCGCTCGGGCCGGTCCGCTCTAGGATCCTCGCCGTGCGATCGGCCGCCCAGCGCCCATGAGCGATGCCGAGCGCCTGCGGGCGCTGCGCGAGGAGGCGCTGGCGGCGGCGGTCCGCTACGCGGAGGCCGCCTTCGCTCCCGAGCCGTTCGTCGCCGGCGAGACGGCCGTGCCGGTCGGCGGGCGGGTGATCGGGGCGCCGGAGGCGCGGGCGCTCGTGGACGCCTCGCTCGACGGCTGGCTGACCGAGGGCCGCTGGGCGGAGCGCTTCCGCGAGGGGCTGCGCGGGGCCACGGGACGGCCGGGGATCGCGCTCGTCGGCTCGGGCTCGCAGGCGAATCTGCTCGCGATCGCCGCCCTGCGCTCGCACCTGCTCGAGCGCCCGCTGAAACCTGGCGACGAGGTGATCACCCCCGCGGTCGGCTTCCCGACGACGATCAACCCGATCTACCAGCAGGGGATGCGGCCCGTGTTCGTCGACGTCGAGCCGGACACCCTGAACCCGTCGCTGGAGGCGATCGCCGCCGCGATCGGGCCTCGGACCCGCGCGGTGGTCGCCGCGCACGGTCTCGGCAACCCGTTCGACGCAGCCGGCGTCGCGGACCTCTGCGCCGAGCGCGGCCTCGAGCTGGTCGAGGACTGCTGCGACGCGCTCGGCTCCCTGTACGCCGGTCGGCCGTGCGGGACGTTCGGCTCGGCCGCCACCTACTCCTTCTATCCCGCCCACCACATGACCACGGGCGAGGGCGGCGCGGTCGGCACGAGCGACGAGCGCTGGACGCGCGCGGTGGGCTCGCTGCGGGAGTGGGGGCGCGACTGCTGGTGCCCGCCCGGCGTCAACGACGCCTGCGGGCGGCGCTTCGAGGGACGCTTCGGGGACATGCCCGAGGGCTACGACCACAAGTACGTCTTCAGCCACCTCGGCTTCAACTTCAAGGTCACCGACATGCAGGCCGCGCTGGGCGTCGCCCAGCTCGAGCGCCTGGAGGGCTTCACGCGGCGGCGCCGGGAGAACTTCGCGCGCCTGGACGCCGCGCTGCGCCCGCTCGAGGAGCGCCTGATCCTGCCGCGCGCGCTGCCGGGCGCGGAGCCGTCCTGGTTCGGCTATCCGTTCACGCTGCGCGACGGCGACAGCGCGCTGCGCCGCGAGTTGCAGCTGCATCTCGGCGAGCGCCGGATCGACTCGCGGCTGCTGCTCGCCGGCAACGTGACCCGCCAGCCCGCCTACCTCGGCCTCGAGCACCGGATCGCGGGGCCGCTCGACGGCGCCGACCTCGTGACGGAGGCCTCGATCTGGGTGGGCTGCTACCCGGGGCTCCCGGACGCCGCGATCGACTTCGTCGCGGAGTCGGTGACGGCCTTTTTCGCCGCCCGCTGAGGGTCTGCGCCGCTCAGCGCCGCTCGAGCACCTCCCACTCGCCGTACCGGCGCACCGGGCGGTAGGTCGCGGCGAGGTAGTCGTCGAGGATCCGCACGCCGCTCGAGCGTCCCGCCTTGTTGGGCTCGGGGAAGTCGGTCAGGCGGCTGAGCCAGCGCACGGCCACGCGCGGCCGGGCGCGGCGCAGGTCGGCCACGATCCTGCGCTGGACCGGCGCGGAGGTGAGGACTCCGGGCGCGGCGATGTCGTAGCGCGTGGGGTTGTCCCGCTCGGCGAGCACGTAGAACAGCGGGGCGCCCGCCGTCACGAGGTCGTTGCGGGCGCCGCTGACGTAGATCGGGCCGCCGCCCGGCGTCATGCGCCGCACCTGCGCGACCGCCGCCGCGAGCGGTCGCGCCACATCCGGTTCCGCGCGCACGCCGTCCCCGGGCGGGACGTCGAGGCGCACGGTCGCCTGGGCGATCCCGCGCACGCGGTGGTCCGTGCCGTCGGCGAGAACCCATACGAGCGCCAGTGCGGCGATCGCCGAGCCCGCGACGGCGAGCGCGCCGCCGCGGGCCACGGCCGGCTCGCGGCGGCCGGCGATGGCCCATGCGGCGAGCGCTGCCAGCGCGACCTCCAGCGGCGCCGCGTGGAAGTAGTCGGGGCGTGTCCACAGATAGCTCGCCATCCCGACGGCGAAGACGGCGAGCGCGACGCGCGGCCAGTGCTCGGCGCGACGGAAGCGCAGGCCGAGCGCGACCAGCGCGGCGGCCAGGCCCGCGAGCAGGACCACGGGCAGATAGAAATGCAGCACCGACCCGAGGGTGTCGAGGATCTCGCGCGCCGAGCCGAACGCCCACTCGTCGGTGTAGGAGAGCCGCAGCGGAAGCTGCTGGTAGGCGCGGAAGTCGACCAGCGGGTAGCGCACGATCAGCTCCCACGAGGGCCGCAAACCCGCCGCGGCGACGACCGGCGCGTACAGCAGCAGGCCGGTCGCGAACGACGCGCCGGCGAAGCGTCCGGCCGTGGCCGCGCGCAGGCGCGCGGCCACGGGCCGCGCGGCCTGCGCCGCGAGGATGCCGAGGCCGGCGAACGCCGCGAACTCCAGCCGCCAGGCCGCGCACACGCCGACCAGCACGCCCGCGCCCACGGGACTGCGCTCGAAGCACAGCAGCGCGCCGAGCGCGGCGGCGAGCGCGAGCGGGTAGGGATGCGGGCCGCTCGGGAACGCCATCGCGAGCGCCGTGGCCAGCCATGCGGCGAGCGCGAGCGGCTCCGGGGCGGCGCGGCGCGCGAGGCGCCAGGCGAGCAGCGCGACCGTCGCGTCGCACAGCACGCGCACGATGCGCCAGACCAGCAGCGAGGGCCCGAAGATCGACCACAGGCCCCCGAGCAGGTACGGCTGGCCGGGCGGGTAGAACCACCAGAAGTCCGAGTAGGGGACCTCCCCGTGGGCGATCCGCGAGGCCGCCTGGAGCATCAGGCCCTCGTCGTTGGGCTGGATCCCCTTGAGCATCGTCGCGCCCGAGAGCGCGGCCGCGCCGAGGAACAGCAGGACCGAGAGCCTGCGCGTGCTCACGCGTCGGGTGGGCCGGCCGCGGCGAGCATCGCCGGGCGCTCGCGCAGCACGTAGACGGTCGCGCAGCCGAAGCGCTCGACGCTCTCCACGAGCGGTCCGAGCAGCGGCGCCAGCCTCCCCCCGGCCGCGGTGCCGCACTGCGCGAAGAGGAAGCGCGCGCGTGTGTCCAGCACGAGCCGGCGCGCGCGGGCGGGGCCCAGCCGGCCCTGGAAGAGGTCGGTCGCGAGCCCCGTGCGCCGGGCGAAGTCGGGCGACCACGAGAGCGCCCCGACCCAGGTCTCGCGCCCGGTCGCTGACGGGATGATCTGGCCGGCGTAGAGCGGCGCGAGCACGCCTCCGGGGCGTGGATCGCGGGCGAGCCAGTCGAGCGCCCGGCGCTCGTCGCCGAGCACGAAGTAGGGATCGCGCCCGCTGTGGATGTTGGTCGCGGCGACGTCGAGCTTGTGCGCCAGCCCGGGCAGGACCATCACTGCCAGTGCCGCGATGACCGCCCAGCGTGGCGGGTGCGCCCACACCGAGGCGACGCCCTGCACCGCGAGGATCGCCAGCGGGAGCGTCAGCCCCTGGAAGGCGTGGTAGGGGAACGTGACCGGCAGCGCGTAGACCGCGAGCGCGGCCAGCGGCCAGACGCGCACGGCGACCTCCTGCCAGCTCGGCGCGCGCAGGCGGTAGGCGAGCGCCGCCGGGGCCGCGAGCGGCGCGACGGTCAGCACGACCGCCCACCACGGCCAGGACCACGCCGGCTGGGAGCCGGCGGCGTTGACCTCGCCCGCGAGCTTCCACGCGGGGTCGTAGCGCGAGAGCAGCGCGTAGTAGATCGCCGGCAGCACCGCGGCGACGAGCACCACCGCGAACTCGGGACGGGGCCGCTCGCGCCCGCGCCACCAGCGGAACGCCTCGACCGCGACGACGATCGCGCCGAGCGTCGCTCCCTGCCACGGCTGCAGCCAGGTGATCAGCAGCGCGCCCGCGGCGCTCGCCCACAGCAGCCACGCCGGCCCGCCGGAGCGGCGGCGTTCGAGCGCCAGCAGCACGAGCGGCATCGAGAACACCGCCAGCGCGGTCATCAGGTAGCCCCACAGGTACTGCCCGGTCCACATCTCGCCCGAGATGAAGTCGAAGGTGTACTGGCGCCGCGGCCCGCCCCAGCCGCTCCACGCGACCAGCGCGGTGGCCGGCATCACCGCGAACAGCGCCAGGATCAGCGCGGCGTGGCGCTGTCCGCGCGCCGCGAGCAGGCGGCGGACGTAGAGCAGCGCGCCGGTGAACGTGACGGCGACCGCGACCGGCTTCCACATCAGGTAGGCGAGCGGCACCGGCAGCCCGAGCCGCACCGCCAGCCCCGAGATCAGGAAGCCGGGATGCAGGAACGCGCGCTCCCCGCGGGCGAGGTCGTATGGGTTGCCGATCAGCCAGTGGTGCGCCGACTCGCGGATCCAGGCGAAGTACTGGAGCTGGTCCAGCGGGTAGAGACCGTCGGCGCCCGACAGCGGGCGCCCGCGCGAGAGCAGCGGGACGAGCACCGCGACCGAGACGAGCGCGAGCCCGGCCAGGCACGCCCACTCGACGCCGTCCAGCGCGGCGAGGCGGGAGCGGGCCGTGCCCGAGCGTGCGGGCGCGGGAGAGGCGGTGGCGGCGGCGCCGCTCATGCCGCGGGCGGCGCGCGATCCAGCCGCGCGCGGTCGAGCTGGTAGACCGAGGCGCAGCCGAAGCGGCGCACGTCGCTCAGGTAGCCGCGCAGCAGGGGAGCCAGGTCCACCCGGTTGCCGAGGCAGTCCCCGAAGACGAACGCCACGCCACGCGCGCCGCGCACCAGCGCGACCGCCCGCGCGCGGTCCAGGCGCCCCGTCAGCAGCGCGTAGGCCTCCGTCACGCGGCGGTCGTAGTCGCGCGTCCACGAGATCTGCCCGAGCCATGCGTGGCGGCCGGTGTAGGCCGGGATCAGCAGCCCGGAGTAGATCGGCGCCATCACGCCGCCGCGCACGGGCGAGCGCTCCATGTAGTCCAGGGCACGGCGCTCGCCGCGCTCGACGAAGAACGGCTGGCCCCCCTGGTGCACCTCGTCGCGGATGATCTTGAGCTTGTTGAGCACCCCGGGCAGCGTCACGAGCACCACGCACGCCCAGAGCACGGCCCGGCCCCTCATCCAGGCCGGGAGCGAGGAGCGCCGCGCGGCGACGCCCTGCACGGCGAGGATCGCGATCGGGATCGACGCGCCCTGGACGCTGTGGAACGGGAACGTGCCCGCCTGCGTCAGGTAGATGATCCAGTACTCGACCAGCATGGCCGCCGGGAGCAGCCGCATCGCCCGGTCCTGCCAGTCGCGCGCCGGCGTGCGGTAGCCCCACCAGACGGGGATCGCGATCGGCAGCAGCCCGATCGCCCACGCGTACCACGGCCAGTTGCCGACGCGAGTGGAGTTCACGTGGCCCGCCAGCTCCCACGAGGGGTCCACCTTCGAGAGCCAGAAGTAGTAGGCGAGCGGGATGACCCCGGCCACGGCGATGGGTCCCAGCGAGCCCGCAAGCGGTCCGAACGACGGCCGGCCCTCGCGCCGCCAGCGCCACGCCTCGACCCCGCCGAGCGTCATCAGCAGGACGACCCCCTGCCAGGGCTGCAACCACGACATGAAGAAGGTGGCCGCCGCGCCCCACGCCACGTACCACCCGACGCCGCGCCCGCGCGCGCGGCGCGCCGGAACGCGCGCGCGCTCGGCCGCCAGCAGCGCGAGCGGCACCAGCGCCACCGCGATCGCGGTCATCATGTAGCCCCACATCCACAGGCCGGGGAACATCTCGCCGGACATGAACTCGACCTGGCCCTTGAGGCGGTTCGGGTCGATGTTCGCCAGCCCGACGATCGCCGCCAGCGGCGAGACGTAGAACAGCGCGATCACCAGGCCCGCGTGCCGCCGCGTCCCGGCGGGCAGCATCCGCCGCATGTAGGCGAGGAAGCCGAAGAACACGAACGCGAGCGCCACCGGCTTCCACAGCAGCTGGTAGGCGGGCCCCGGCTCGAGCCCCGCCTTCACCAGCAGGCCGGACAGCAGGAAGCCCGGGTGCAGGAAGTAGGAGGTGCCGGGCTCGCCCACGTCCCACACGTTCTGGATCACGAGGTGCTCGGAGGCGGAGCGGATCCAGCCCAGGTACTGGAGCTGGTCGGCGACCAGGCCGCCGTCGGTCCAGGTGATCTCGCGGGGGCGGGTCGCGAGCGCGATCAGCGGGATGAACGTCATCGCGGTGAACGCGAGCAGCGTCAGCGCCTCGAAGCGGTCGAGGCGCAGCGCCGCCGGAAGCGCGAGCCGGCGCGGGCGCTCCGGCGCGACCCGCCCGGCCGGGTCGGCGACGCCCTGGGCCGCGCCGCTCACGCGCGCTCCTTCGCCGGCTCGCGGTCGCGCTCGGCGTAGCCCTGCGCGAACGCGCGCGCGGCGCGGTAGCTGAAGATGCGCTCGTCGAGCGCGTGTACGCCGGCCGCGTGCAGCAGCGGATTCGCGGCTCGTGCCGCGGCCGCCTTCAGGTGGCTGAGCGCGGTGAACGGCGGCGGCGGCTCGGCGAGCTCCGGGTGCTTGGCGTGCAGCGTGCGCGCCGCACGGCCGACGAGACGCATCCGCCGCTCGGTGGACTCGGGCGTGTCGCTGCGCAGGTGGTGCCCGAGCGCGGCGGCGTTGTAGCGCAGGCGCAGCCCGCGCGCGGCAAGCCGGTAGGCCAGCTCCGGGTCCGAGTAGCGCTCCATCTCGCCGTCGAACGGGCGCGGCCCCAGGAAGGAACGCTTGACCGAGACGTTGGCGGTGCAGAAATGGCGCCACTCGACGTCCTGCGGATCGGGGATCGCGTTGAACGCGAACAGCGGCCCGCCGTTCTCGAGCCAGTGCATGTGCCTCGTCACGGTCACCTCCGGAGACCACGTGACGCGCCCGCCGAGCGCCTCGTTGGGCTCGGGATGGCGCGCGTGGTGGGCCAGGTGGCGCTCCAGCAGGCCAGGCGCCGCGATCACGTCGTCGTCCACGAACAGCACGATCGGCGCACGTGCAAGGTCCACCGTGTCGTTGCGCGCCGTGCCGATGCCCCCCGGCTCCGGCCGGCGGCGCGCTTCCACATCCGGCCGCGCGGCGAGCACGGCCGCGGTGTCGTCGCTGGAGGCATCGTCCACTACGACGATCTGGGAGCCGGTCTCGCGCGCCTGGGGCTCCAGCGCCGCCAGGCAGCGCGCCAGCGTCGCCGCGCGGTTGCGCGTCGGTAGCGCGACCGTCAGCACCGGCTCGTGCCCGCTCACAGGAACAGCACGCGGTTCCGGGCGCTCGCGGCGGCCAGGACCGCGACCTCCGCGAGGTCGACGGCCGCCACGCCCGGCAGCTCCGCGAGGCTTCGCGCGAGCCCCCGCGGGCGCCATCCGTGGCGGTAGGACAGATACGGCAGGCACCACAGCGCGAAGAGCGGCCGGCGCGTGGAGAGCGCGAGCCCGGCGCCGGCCCCCGCGAGCAGCAGCCGGCCGTGGGACTCGCGCCAGACGCGCCCGCGCCACGGGAACCGGCGTCGCAGCGACGGATGGCGGCCCACGAGCCAGGCGAGCGTGCCCCAGCGCCGCGTGAAGCGCACGGCCTGGGCCAGCGTCGGCTCGCTGACCTCGTGGTTGACGAGCGCCTCGGGCGCGAAGCGCGCGGTCGCGCCCTGCTCGAACGCGCGCAGCGCCAGGTCGGTGTCCTCCGACCCCGGAGTGAGGATCCGCTCGTCGAACCCTCCCGCCCGCTCCAGCACGTCGCGCGGGTAGAAGACGTTGCAGGTCTCGAAGAACGGGCCCAGCGAGTCGATCCGGATCGAGCGCGCGCGGGGGCTTTCGTGAAGGAGCGCCTCCTCGGCCGGCTCCGGGCGCGTGCGACCCTGCACGACGGCGCCGGGCGCTCGGGAGGCGACCCGCAGCCCGGCCTCGAGCCAGCCCGGCTCCGGCCGGCAGTCGTCGTCGGTGAAGGCGACCAGCGGAGCGCGCGCGGCGCGCCAGCCCGTGTTGCGCGCCGCGGCCGGCCCGCGCGGGCGCTCGTGGCGCAGCGCCACGTCCACGGCGCCGTTCGCGAGTCTCGCCGGCGTCCCGTCGGCGGAGCCGTCGTCGACGACCACGACCTCGAAGCGCTCCCGCGGGAGCGTCTGGCGGGCGAGCGCCGCGAGCAGCGCGGAGAGCCGCGCGGCGCGGTCCCGTGTGGCGACGACCACGCTGACGGCGGGGTCGCCCGGACGTCCGGAGGCGGCGGTCACCGCGGATACGCTTCGGCCGTGGCCACGGAGCGGTTCAGCTTCCCCCGGGCCGAGCTGCGCCGCCGCACGGCGCGGGGCGTGCTCGTCAACGGGGGCTTCCTGGTGCTCGTCGAGGCGGTCACGCTGCTCCAGCAGGTCATCGTCGCCCGGATGCTCTCGGCCTCGCAGGTCGGGCTCTACGGGATCGTATCCGTGACCGTCGTGACGCTGCTCACCCTCAAGCAGGTGGGCATCGACGAGCAGTACGTCCAGCAGGAGGAGGAGGACCAGGAGCTGGCCTTCCAGCGGGCGTTCACCCTGGAGCTGTGGCTGTCGGGCGTCTTCACGCTGCTGATCGCCGCGCTCTCGCCGCTGATCGCCGCGCTCTACGGGGACTGGCGGATCGCGCCGCTGATGCTCGCGCTCGCTTACCTGCCCGTCGCATTCGCGCTGCAGTCGCCGGCATGGGTCTTCTTCCGCCGCATGGACTTCGTGCGCCAGCGCACGGTGATGGCGATCGTGCCGCTGACGACCTTCGCGGTCACGGTCGGCGCACTGGTCGCCGGGCTGGAGGTCTGGGCGCTGGTGATCGGGGCGCTCGCCGGCAACGCGGCCGCCGCGCTGGTCGCGATCCGCGTCTCGCCCTACAGGCTCCGGATCGAGTTCCACCGGCCGAGTGCCAAGACCTACTGGCGGTTCTCGTGGCCGATCCTGGTCGCGGCCGTTTGCGGGCTGCTGATCCGCCAGGGCCAGGTGTTCGTCTTCAACCTCGAGGGCGGCCTCGCGGCCGCCGGCTGGATCACGCTCGCCGTGACGCTGACGCGCTACGTGGACCGCGCCGACCAGATCGTCACGGCGACGATCTACCCGGCGATCTGCGCGGTGCGCGAGAAGCGCGAGGTGATGACCGAGATGTTCGTGAAGTCCAACCGCGTCACGGCCATGTGGGCGCTGCCGTTCGGGGCCGCGCTGGCGCTGTTCGCGCCGGACCTGGTGCACTGGGTGCTGGGGGAGAAGTGGGTGCCCGCGATCGTGCTGATCCAGGCGATCGGGATCACCAGCGCGGTGCACCAGCTCGGGTTCAACTGGACCGCGTTCTACCGCGCGGTCGGGGTCTCCACGCCGCAGGCGTGGTACGCGCTCGCGGCACTGGCCGCGTTCCTGGCGGTGCCGGTCCCGCTGCTGTTCGCGTTCGGGGTGGACGGCTTCGCCTACGGCATGTTCGCGGTGATGGTGTCCGCGTTCGGCGTGCGGACCTGGTACGTCAAGCGGCTGCTGCCCGGGGTACCGATGACCGCGCTGATCGTGCGCTGCTTCGCGCCCGTCCTGCTCGCCTCCGCGGCGGTGCTGGCGGCCCGCGCGCTCGAGAGCGGGGAGCGCACGCCCGCGGTCGCGCTCGCGGAGCTCGGCCTGTTCGCCGCGGTGCTGGCGCTGGCGACCTGGCTCGCCGAGCGCCCGCTGATCCTGGAGATGGTGTCCTACCTGCGCCGGGGCCGCACGCTCGAGGCCGCCGGCGGCGAGGCGCCCGCGTGAGCGGACCGGCGCCGCGCCGGGTCCTCTACGTGCTGGAGCGCTACCCGGAGCTCTCGCAGACGTTCGTGCAGGGCGAGATGGCGGCGCTGGCGGCGATGGGGTGGCCCGTCGAGGCGGTCGCGCTGGCGGCGGGGACGACCCCGGGGGCCGATCCTCCGGTCGGGCGCCCGCTCTACGCCGGGGATGCCGGCGCCGGCAGGCGCGCTGCGGCCGCGCTGCGGCTGCTGCGCTCGAGCCCGCGCGCGCTCGGTCGCTTCCTGGCGCGCGAGCGGGCCTGGCCGCCGGGCGGCGGCGGCCGGCTGCGCGGCGCGGCGCGGATCGCGCCCTGGGCGGGGCGCGCCGCCGCGGCCGACCACCTGCACGCGCATTTCAACGGGGAGGCCGCCGACATCGCGCGCGTCCTCTCGGGCTGGACGGGCACCCCGTTCTCGGTGGCCGTGCACGCGACCGACGCGTTCGTCGACCCGGAGCGCCTGCGCGCCAACCTGCGCGCGGCGGCGTTCGCGACCGCGAGCTGCGAGTACGTGCGCCGGCAGGTCGTCGCCGTCGTCCCCGAGGCCGCGTCGCGGGTCCATACGCTGACCGCCGGGATCGATCCGGCCCGCTTCGCCCGGCGGGCCCCCTACAGCCCTGGCGGCCCGGTGGTCGCGACCGGCAGGCTGGTGGAGAAGAAGGGCTTCGACGACCTGGTGGAGGCCGCGGGCCGGCTCGGTCGCGCGTTCGGCGACCGCGAGGTGCTGGTCGCGGGGGAGGGGCCCGCGCGACCCGCGCTGGAGCGCCTGATCCGCTCCTCCGGCGCGCCCGTGCGGCTGCTCGGCGCGCTCCCACCCGACGAGGTCCGCGAGCTGCTCGAGAGCGCCGCGGCGTTCGCGCTTCCGTGCAAGGTGGCCGCCGACGGCGACCGCGACTCGATGCCGGTCGCGCTCAAGGAGGCGATGGCGCTGGAGCTGCCGGTCGTCTCGACGGACGCCCTCGGGATACCCGAGCTGATCGCCCCGGATCGAGGACGCCTTGTCGAGCCGGGCGACCCGGAGGCGCTGGCGGCCGGCATCGAGGGGCTGCTCGCGCTGCCGGAGGGCGAGCGCGTCGCGCTCGGTCGCGCGGGCGCCGAGTGGGTGCGCGAGAGGTGCGACATCGCGCGCGAGACGGAGCGCCTGGCGTCCTGGATCGCCTGAGCGGCTCGCACCGCCCCCGGCCTCAGGGGTGTCGCCGGCTCGCCGGCGCTCCGACCATCACCCGCTGCCGTACTCGGCGGCGCCGATGGAGGTGAGGCCCGGGAAGATGCGGCCGGCCTGACGGCGCAGGTGCAGGCCGGCCGGTCCGATGCTGGGCGGAAGCCCCTGGAACGGGCCGGCCTGCGGCAGGACGATGAACACCCGGCCTCCGCGGGCCGCGCGTCGCCAGGCCCCCGCCTCGTCGATCGTGGCCTCGAAGAACGCGGTGCCCGGCAGGTAGATCGAGACGGTGCGCGCCAGCGGGTCGCTGAGCGGCCGGAAGGAGTAGTCCAGCACCGAGTCGCCGGGGCGGTAGCGATCGCCCACCCATCCCGCCGCGGCGCGGTAAGGGGCCCGCTGGTAGGACGGCTGGAGCATCAGCACGGACCCGACGAGGACCGCCGCGAGGGTCGCGGCGCCCGCCGCGAGCCCCGCGACCCGGGGGAGCGACGCGATCGCCCAGCCGAGCAGAAGCAGGATCGCGGCTAGGGAGGCCATCATGTTGCGCGCCAGGAAGATGTTGTGCTCGAGCCACGAGTACCCGAGCACCCCGAGCGGCGCGACGGCGGCGAGCAGGATCAGGAGCGCGAGGCCGTCGGACAGCGGCACGCGCCGCAGCGCCAGCCGGCCCGCGCCCCATGCGAGCGCCGCGGCGGCCGCCGCGAGCGCGACGCCCGCGAGCGGGCCTCCCGGAATGCGCCCGAGGGACATCAGCGGGTGCCCGGGAAAGACGCCGGTGGCGTTGCGCCAGACCTGGCCGGCGTGAAGCGGGCCGAGGACGGTGAAGATCCGGGCCGACTTGCCGAACTCGGTCGGGAGCCAGGGTGCGTAGAGCAGCACCGCGGCGCCGGCGGACAGCGCGAACGGCTGCAGAGCCGCCCTGGAACGCCACAGCACCCAGACGAGCTGGGCGGCGAGGACGAACGCTCCGGTGTAGTGCGTGTAGAGCATCGCCGCCCAGGCGCCCGCGAGCGCCCACCACCACCCGCCCCCGCGGCTTCTCGCGCGGAGCAGCAGAACGGTCGTCAGGACCGACAGGAACCCCAGCAGCGCGTACCCCCGCGCCTCGATCCCGTAGAAGACGGTGAAGGGCGAGATCGCCACCACGGTCGCCGCGAACAGCGCTGGGGCCCGACCGACCGTCATTCGTCCCAGCAGGTAGGTCAGCGGAACGGTCGCGGTCCCCAGGATCACCGACGGCAGCCGGATCCAGACGGTGGGATCGCCGATGTGGCTCGAGAGCCAAGCCAGGACGTAGAAGAGGGGAGGGTTGTCCTCGACGCCGGTCCGCACGTCGCGGATGACGCCGAGCAGCCCGTGGCCGTGAACGAGGTCGTAGGTGAAGAGCTCGTCGCCGAACAGGCTCTCGTCCAGCTGCGTGGCGCGCAGGACGAGCGCGACGAGCGTGAGCACGCCGAGGACGACTCCGGCCGCGCGCGGCGAGGCCGGGCGTTCGCCGGTCTCGGTCGCCTCGTTCCCCTCCGCAGCCATTCCCGCGCGGCAACATCGCACACGGGCGCTGCCGGGGCGCCGTGGCCCGACCGTGCGAGGGGCCGCTAGGGTCCGCCGCCGTGCCACCGCGATCGAGCAGTCCCGCGCGCCGCGTGTTGGTGACGGGCGGAGCCGGGTTCGTCGGCTCCAACCTCGCCGTGACGCTGGCCGGGCGCCATCCGGGCTGGGAGCTGGTGGCGTTCGACAACCTGCGCCGGCGCGGCTCGGAGCTGACGCTCGCGCGCCTGCGCGACGCGGGCGTCACGTTCGTGCACGGGGACGTGCGCGAGCCCGCCGACCTCGAGGCGGCCGGCCGGGCGGACGCGATCCTCGAGTGCTCGGCCGAGCCCTCGGCACTCGCCGGCGTCGACGGCGCGACCGACTACGCGGTCCGCGCGAACCTGCTCGGCGCCTGGCACTGCCTCGAGGTCGCGCGCCGCCACGGCGCCCAGTTCGTGTTCCTCTCGACCAGCCGGGTCTACCCGGTCGCCGCGCAGCGATCCCTGGCGCTCCAGGAGGGCGAGACGCGCTTCGAGCTCGCCTCCGAGCAGCCGGTCGCGGGCGCCGGCCCGGAGGGGATCTCCGAGTCGTTCCCGCTCGACGGGGCGCGCACGCTCTACGGGGCGACCAAGCTCGCCGCCGAGCTGCTGGTGACCGAGTACGCGGAGTCCTACGGGATCCCCGCGGTGATCGACCGCTGCGGCGTGATCGCGGGCCCGTGGCAGATGGGCAAGGTCGACCAGGGCGTCTTCACCTACTGGCTGCTGGCGCACTACCATCGGCGGCCCCTGCGCTACATCGGCTTCGGGGGGGCCGGCAAGCAGGTGCGCGACCTGCTCCACATCGACGACCTCTGCGACCTCATGGACGAGCAGCTACAGGCACCCGCGGACTGGGCCGGCGCCACCGTCAACGTGGGTGGCGGGCGCGCGTGCAGCCTCTCGCTGCTCGAATTGACCACGCTGTGCCGCGAGCTGACCGGCAACGAGGTCGAGATCGCCTCGGACCCGGAGACGCGACCCGGCGACGTGCCCGTCTACCTGTCCGACTGCCGCGCGCTGTTCGCGCGCACCGGCTGGCGGCCGCGCCGCGGCCCGCGCGAGATCCTCGCCGACGTCCACGCGTGGGCGGCCGAGCAGGGCGACGGCCTGCGGGAGGCGATCGGCTGATGGCCGTTGCGATCGTCACCGGGTCGGGCGGGCTCGTCGGGTCGGAGTCCGTGGCGCACCTGTGCGAGTCCGGCTACGACGTGATCGGGCTGGAGAACGACATGCGCGCGCGGCTCTTCGGGCCGGGCGCGTCGACGGCGGCGGTCACCGAGCGGCTCGTCGGGAACTACCCGTCGTTCCGCTCTGTCGACCTCGACATCCGCGACGGCGGTGCCGTGGACCGCCTGTTCGCCGAGCACGGGCGCGCGCTCGGCCTCGTGGTGCACGCCGCCGCGCAGCCGTCGCACGACTGGGCCGCGTCCGATCCGATGGCGGACTTCTCGATCAACGCGACCGCGACGCTGAACCTGCTTCAGGCGGCGCGCTCGCACGCGCCGGACGTGCCGTTCGCGTTCATGTCGACCAACAAGGTCTACGGTGACCGGCCCAACCGGCTGCCGCTCGAGCGGGCCGGCGAGCGGCTGGAGCTCCCCGCCGACCACGCCTGGTTCGCAGGCATCGACACCTCGATGCCGATCGACACGTGCCTGCACTCGCTGTTCGGCGTCTCCAAGGCGGCCGCCGACCTGCTGGTGCAGGAGTACGGGCGCTATTTCGGGATGCCGACCGTGTGCTTCCGCTGCGGCTGCTTGACAGGGCCCAACCACGCCGGCGCGCGCCTGCACGGCTTCCTCTCCTACCTGATGCGCTGCACGATCACCGGCGATCCCTACACGGTCTACGGCTACGACGGGCTCCAGGTGCGCGACAACCTGCACTCGGCCGACGTCGCGCGCGCGATCGACGCGTTCGCCGCCGCACCGCGCGCCGGGGCGGTCTACAACCTCGGCGGCGGTCGCGCGAGCAACTGCTCGATGCGCGAGGCGATCGCGGCCTGCGAGCGGATCGCCGGGCGCGAGCTGCGCTGGGAGCTGTCCGAGGAGGCGCGGATCGGCGACCACCGCTGGTGGATCAGCGACGTGTCGGACTTCCGTGCCGACTACGCCGGTTGGGACGTGACCTACGACACCGAGGCGATCCTGCGCGAGATCCACGACGCCAACGTCGAACGCTGGAGCGCGGCGGCGTGAAGCTGTCCGTGGTCATCCCGGCGCACGACGAGGCCGGCTCGATCGCCGGCACGCTGCTGCGCCTGGTCGCCACGCTCGACGAGGAGGACATCCCGTTCGAGATCGTCGTGATCGACGACGCCTCCACCGACGGCACGGCCGGGGTGGTCGCGGAGCTCGGCGCCGAGGACCCGCGCATCCGCTGCGTGCGCTCGGCCAACCCGCCGGGCTTCGGGTTCGCCGTCCGCGCCGGGCTCGACGCGTTCGAGGGGGACGCGGTCGCGATCGTGATGGCGGACGGCTCCGACGAGCCGCGCGACCTCGCCCTCTACTACCGGGTCCTGCGCTCGGGCTACGACTGCGCGTTCGGCTCCCGCTTCATGCCCGGCGCGACCGTGACCGGCTACCCGCGCTTCAAGCTCGTGCTGAACCGCGTGGTCAACCAGGCGATCCGGCTGCTGTTCCAGCACGGCTACAACGACACCACCAACGCGTTCAAGGCCTACCGGCGCGAGGTCGTGGAGGGCGTGAGGCCGCTGCTCTCCAACCACTTCAACCTCACCGTCGAGCTGCCGCTGAAGGCCGTCGTGCGCGGCTACCGCTACGCGATCGTCCCGACCTCCTGGACGGGCCGCCGCGCGGGCGCCTCGCAGTTCGAGGTGCAGGAGATGGGCAGCCGCTACCTGTTCATCATCCTCTACGCGTTTCTCGAGCGGCACCTGAGCCGCGGCGACTACCGCCGCGGGCCGCTGCCCGCGCCGGCCGGGGACGAGGCTCAGGCGCAGCCCGCCGCGCCCGGAGGCCGCGAGAGCCGGTAGACGCGCGCGCCGTCCGGCCGGGCCAGCACGACGGTGGCGCCGGGAATCGTCGCGGTCCATGCCGCCGCGGCCGGCGGCGCACCGCGGCCGAAGAGGCGCTGCTCGCGGGGGGCGACCGCCACC
The DNA here is from genome assembly GCA_046330255.1 of Solirubrobacteraceae bacterium. Taxonomy (GTDB): domain Bacteria; phylum Actinomycetota; class Thermoleophilia; order Solirubrobacterales; family Solirubrobacteraceae; genus JBBSBL01. The sequence continues at coordinate 103,226 of JAXLTC010000002.1, read as the reverse complement.
CATCCCGGGTCGTAGCGGGCCAGCGCCGCGCGCCAGGCGCGGCAGTCCGGCAGCGGACCGAACCTCCCGTGCGCCCCGCGCCGGCCGATCTCGCGCACATGGTTGGAGAGGTCCGCTCCGTAGAACGGGTAGCTCTCGTAGAAGCCCCCGGTCGCGAAGCGCGCGTGATGGATGGCGCGCGTGAACGCGAACTCGCCCGCCGCGTAGCGCCCGTCCTGGTAGCGCTCGAGGACCGCCCACCCGCCGCCGGCGACGAGCGCGACCGCCGACAGCGCGGCCACGGCCGCGAGCGCCGGCGCGGCGCGGACCGGACCGTCGCCGCGCCGGCGCCGCCACAGCCACAGCGCCGCGACGAGCGCGGCGAGCGCGCAGAACACCGCGAGCCGCACGCGCTCGAGCGTCTGGAAGCCGGCGGCGCGGATCGTGACCGCCAGCACCAGGCCCGAGCCCGCCGCCCACCACCACGAGCGCGCGGCGCGCTCGAGCGGCCTCCACAGCGGGAGCAGCGCGAGTCCCAGCGCCAGCGCCGGCATCGAGTAGCGCACGGCATTCTCGAAGAACACCGGGAACCCGGGCGGCCCCGCGGCACCGTTCGGCGTCACGAGGTAGAACGCGGCGGCGAGCAGCGAGACGATCCCGGCGACGCGCAGCGCGGCAGAGCGGGGCCGCACCACCGATGCCAGCGCGCCGCCGAGGCCGGCGAGCACGACCAGCGGCCAGGCGGTCCCCATCGCGCGCTTCAGGCCGGGCCCGAAGACCGAGCGCCAGACCTCGGTGTCGGTCAAATAGCGCGAGATCGAGTCGCCGACCGCGTTGCCCGCGTCGGGGATGCTCAGCGGCCCGAGCTCGAGCCCGAACCACGGCAGCGGGTTGCCGGTGACAACGAGGTTGCGCAGGAACCAGGGGGCGGCGCCGAGCGCGAGCATCCCCGCCCAGGCGGCCGCCGAGCGCCACGCCTCGTTTCCGGGGCGCCGCCCCGCGCGCGCGTCCAGCGCGAGCCAGCCCCACACGCCGAGGGTCAGCGCCCCGACGGACGCCATCACGGTCGGCTTGGTGCCGAGCGCGAGCCCGGCGCCGAGCCCCGCGAGCAGCAGCGGGCGCCGCGCGAGCCCGCCGCATGCGAGCAGCGCGACCGCGGCGAGCAGCGGCGCGTAGGCGACGACGTCGCTGTTGGCCGAGCCCGGCTGGCTCTGCGCGAGGCCGGGCCACGAGAACACGATCGCCGCGCCGAGCATCGCGGGCGCGCCCAGGCCCCACGGGCGCCCGAGCGTCCACGCCGCGAGCAGCCCGAGCGCGAGGAACGCGACCGGAAGCAGGGGGGAGAGCACGTCGGAGCGCATCAGGACCAGGCCGATCGCGTGCAGCAACTCGTTGTTGTGCGGCAGCCACGTGACGGTCGAATCCGCGTTGATGAACAGCGGCTCGAAGACCCGCCCGTCCTGCGCGAAGCGCGCAGCGAGCGGCATGTGGTAGCCGAGCGTGTCGGAGCCGAGCATCCCCTCGCGCCAGGCGGCGGCGAGGCCCACGGCCCAGTGCGCCGTGACGGCGGCCGCGCCGATCCCGGCCACCAGCGCCCCGTTTCCCCCCGGAGCCGCCGGCGGGGCCGGGGGCTCCGGCGCCTGGGGGAGCGCGCGCGGCGCGGGTCGCCCGGCCAGCGCGCCGGCCGCCAGCCCCGCGAGCGCGCAGCCGATCGCGACCGGCCAGCGCTCGAACGCGCCCACGGCGCCGAGCGCCTCCGTCACCAGGATCAGCCCCGCGAGCGCGACGAGCGTGGCGGCGAGCGCGGCGGGCGCGCCGCTCCAGCCGGGCAGCACGCGCGCCCGCACCCTGACGGCTCCCCACCCGAGCGGACCGAGCGCCAGCGCGCAGAGCGCGAGCCCGGCGAGCCACTGCCCGAGATCGAGCACGGCCTAGGTCGCGCTCACGTCGCCGGCGCGTGCCCGCCGGCCGCCTCGCCGGCGCGATCGGCGCCCGGCGCGCCGAGATCGGCGGCCGGCCGGCGCAGCAGCGCCCAGTCGCGGCGGCGCTCGTCGAGCCTGAAGCGCGCCAGGACGCCCAGCGTGCGCAGGCCGTAGCGGCAGCTCGTCAGGAAATCCACGCTCGAGGCCTCGAGGAAGTAGCGCGTCGGGATCGGCAGCTCGATCACGCGCGCGCCCTGCGCCACGATCTGGGCGAAGATCTCCTGGTCGAAGACGAACTCGTCGCTGTTGCGCAGGAACGGGATCCGGCGCAGGAACTCCGCCGAGAACGCGCGATAGCCGGTGTGGTACTCGGAGTAGTCGCGGCGGAACGCGATGTTCTCGATCGCGGTCAGGAAGCGGTTGCCGACCCACTTCCAGCGCGGCATGCCGCCCGCGATCGCCTCGTCCTCGAGCAGCCGCGAGCCCATCACGACGTCGGCGCGGCCCTCGAGGATCGGCTCGACCATGCGCGCGACCAGCGCCGGGTCGTACTGGTTGTCGGCGTGGACCATCACGACCACGTCGGCGCCGTCGAGCACGGCCCGCACGTAGCAGGTCTTCTGGTTGGCGCCGTAGCCGCGGTTGCGCGGGTGGCGCAGCACGCTGAAGCCCGCACGCAGCGCGACGGCGGAGGTCTCGTCGGGCGAGTGGTCGTCGACCAGCAGCGCGCGGTCGGCGGCCTCCACCGGGAGCTCCTCGGCGACCAGCGGGATCGTCGAGGCGGCGTTGTAGGCGGGCAGGACGATGTGGACCTTCTGCTCGCCGCCGCGGTCGCGCACCAGGTGCTCGGAGGGCTCGATCGCGCCGGTGCGGTGCGCGAGCACCACGCGCTCGTCTCCCAGCGACAGCGACAGCGAGGCGTCGGCGGGCAGCGCGCGGCGAGCCCGCTCGACGACCGCGCCGACCGGGCCGCCGCGCTGGCCGGCGCCCGCGACCCAGTAGCGCGCCGAGAACGTCCGCACCAGCGGTACGTCCTCAGAGATGACCAGCCCCCGCGCCCCGAGCAGCTCGCGCAGCGTCAGGCGCGGCAGCAGGTAGGTGTGCGCGGGCAGGTAGCCCCACCAGCGCCTGCCCGCCAGCCGCGCGGTCGGGGAGGACGGGTCCGGCGTCACCACGCACAGCACGCCGCCCGGCGCCAGCAGCTCGTAGCAGCGGTCGATCGCGGCCACGGGGTCGTCGAGGTGCTCGATCACGTCGGCGAGCACGATCACGCTGAAGCCGCGGTCGTCCTCCAGCGCCTCGAGCGTCAGCTCGCGCACGTCCAGGCCGAGGATGTCGCGCCCGTAGGCGGCGCCGCTGGCCGACAGCTCGAGCCCGAGCGTCTCGTAGCCGCGCCGCCGCGCCTCGTCGAGGAGCAGGCCGTGGCCGCAGCCCACGTCCAGGAGCCGCCCGGCCGGCACGTGGCGCCCGACGAGGTCGAGCAGCCGCGCCGCGGTGTCGCGGCGCCCGGCCTCCTCGGCGAGGTAGGCGTCGTCGGACATGTCGCGGTAGAGCTCGTGGAGCTCGGTTCCCTCGGGCAGCGCGGGCTGCTGGACCGTGCCGCACTCCCGGCAGCGGTAGAGGTCGCCGTGCGCGCCGACGTCGTGGTTGGAGGGCGAGAACTGCTCGGCGCTGGGGCCGGCCGAGTGGCCGGGATAGAGCAGCTCGAGCCCGCCCGAGCAGATGCCGCAGGCCGTGGGGAGGATCATGGGCGGGTGAGACTAGCCCACCCGGTCGTGCGGGTGCGCGGCTCGCGCGGCCTCATACCGGGCGGCTACGCGCCGCGGGCGGCGCCGGCGACGACCGCCGCGTGCTCGTCCTGTGCGTCCGGTGCCCCCTGCGGCGGCGCCGCCCCGCGCGAGGGCCAGCGACCGAGGGCCGCGTGGCCGAGCGCGACCAGGTAGCAGGCGAGCGCGGCGAGCGTCGTGACCCGGTAGCCCCAGTCGATCGCGATGAACACCGCGAGCACGGCGGCGAGCACGGACGTGATGCCGTTGATCCCCCACGCCCACACGACGCCGGACGGGTACAGCGCGGATAGGCGCCCCAGCCCGAGCGGCATCGCGGCGCCGAGCAGCAGCCCGACCGGCACAAGCAGCGCGACGGTCACGGCCACCCGCGCCGCGAACGGCAGGTCGATCAGCGAGCGCAGGAGCGGCTCGAGCCCGAACGCCGCCAGCGCGATCAGGACGCACGCTCCGGCGAGCGAGGCCGTGAGTGCGCGCCGCGGGTCCCGCCAGCGCGAGCTGAGTGCGGCCCCGAGCCCGGTCGCCAGCAGCAGCGAGAAGAGCACGACCGACAGTGCGTAGGTCGGGAAGCCCAGGAACAGCACCAGGCGCTGGATCAGCACGACCTCGAGCATCAGGAACCCGAGCCCGATCGCGGCGAAGAACGCCAGCGATCGCAGCGGCGGCCGCTCCTGGGTGCGCTGCAGCGCCAGCGGCAGCACGAACCCGAGCGCGGCGAGCACGGCCAGGATGCCGAGCACGATCAGCAGCACGACGTAAGGCGTGCGCGCGATGAAGCTCGTGCCCGGCGGGAGCTTGGCGCCCAGGTCGGTGAGCCGCGTGGAGTTGAGGAAGAACGGCTTGTCGTCGGTCGTCGCGCAGACGTTGAGCGGGAAGTCGCCGCAGAAGCGGGTGAGGCTCGTCGCCGCGGCGAGTCCCCGCCACTCGCGCCGGTAGGGCCCGCCGGGCGCGAACACCACCTCGGCGTGCCGCGCCCGTGCGAGGCGGTCGAAACGTGCCACCTCGGCAGGCGTGAACGGCCGCGAGGGCCGAACGAGCACCGTCCCGAAGACCTCCCCGAGCGAGTCGGTTGCGAGCATCACGACAACGTGGTCGCGGGGACGCGCGACCCCGTCGGCCTTCAGCGCGGTGAGCGCGACGATCGTCGCGCGCAGGACCTCGTCGCCGGCGAAGCGGTACAGGCGCGAGATGCTGAGCAGCCCGCCCGGGCTCAGGTGATCGAAGTACTCCTGGAAGGCCTCGACCGTGTAGAGGTTGTTCTCCGACAGCGCGTAGGCCGAGCCCGAGCCGGCCGTCAGCGTGTTCGTGAACCCGATGTTGATGACGTTGTAGCGCGTGTCGCGCGCGGCGAGCGTGGAGCGCCCGTCGCCGATCGCGACGCGGACGCCGGGCAGCTCGTAGGGCCTGCCGGACCAGCGCGCGAGCGGCCCGTCGACCACGTCGCGGATCGCGCGGTTGAGCTCGATCACGTCGACTCCGCGCTCCCCCGAGCTGAGCGCGTTGTAGATGTCGCGCCCGCCGCCGCCCCCGATGATCAGCCCGCGGCCGGGCGGCGCGGTCCGGAACGCGATGCTCTGCGGCCCGAGCCCGAGGCGTCGCCAGTCCGGCAGCGGCCCGCCGTCGCCGTGGAACGGCACCGGCGCGACGTCCTGGTCGTAGGAGACCAGCGCGTCGCCTCGCGGGCCCTTGCCGGAGTAGCCGACGACCCGGCTGATCGGCGTCCAGCGATCCGCGACCGACGGGATCGCAAAGTGCGTCGGCATCTTGTAGAGCGAGGTTGTCGCGGCGGCGAGCAGCGCGAGCGCGGCCACCGCCGCGGCACCGCCCGCGAGCGCCCGGTCGCGCGTGCCGCGCGGGGCGCAGAGCAGCGCCGCGCCGGCCGCCAGCAGGCCGAGCGCCATCGCCAGCGTGGGCGCGGGGACGAGCCACAGGATCGGGACGATCGCCACGGCGCCGAGCGCCGCCCCGGCGAGGTCGAATGCGTAGACGCGCCCGACGTGCGCGACGTAGGTGCGGATCGCGAGCGCGATCACGACTCCGGCCGCGAGGAACGGGAGCGCGGCCATGACCGCGGCGACGCCCAGGTTGGCGGCGAACGAGGCGGTGAAGCTGAAGTTCGCGTATGTGTAGTCCAGCCGCACGAGCACGGCGGGGACGACGAGCAGCAGGGCCGCGAGCACCACGCACCAGCGCGCGAGCAGCGGCTGCACCGGGCCGGCGAACCAGCGCGGGCGGACGTAGATGGCGATGCCCGCCACGCCGGTGCCGAGCAGCGCGAGCGAGATCGCGAAGAACGCGAAGTGGTAGAAGAGCGCGGCCGCGAAGATGCGGGTCAGCAGGACCTGGAGCGCGAGGGTGCAGCCGGCCACGAGGCCGACCGCCAAGACGATCCGGAGGGGCGGACGGCCGGGCATGGACGCGGCATCCTAGAGCGTCCGCGCGCACCCGCGTGCAGCCCATCCCGCCTTCCTACGGGTGCCCGGCGCGGCGCGCGGGCGGCCATGCGGTGCGCTCAGGCGCCGAGCCGGCCCGCGACGATGCCGGCGATCCGCTCCCCGGCGTGCCCGTCCCAGCCCGGTGGCGGCGGAGGGGCGGGCCCGCGCGCCGCCAGCAGCGCCGGGATCTCGGCGATCCGCGCCGGCTCGAGGCCGAGCAGCGTGTTCGTCCCCGCACGCACGGTCACGGGTCGCTCGGTGTTGGCGCGCAGCGTGAAGCAGGGCACGCCGAGGTATGTCGTCTCCTCCTGCACGCCGCCGGAGTCGGTCAGCACGGCGCCGGCGTCGGCCTGGAGCGACAGGAAGTCGACGTATGGCAGCGGGTCCACGCAGCGGACTCCCTGCGCCGCCCGGGAGCCCGCCAGCCGGGCTCGTGTGCGGGGGTGCACCGGGAAGAGGACGGGCAGGCTCCCGGCCACGGCCGCGAGCCGCGCCATCACCTCCGTGAGCAGGGGCCCGTCGACGAGCGCCGGCCGGTGCAGCGTGACCAGCAGGTAGCTGCCCGGCTCCAGCCCGAGGCGCTCGGCGGCGCGCGCGGCGCGGAAGCGGCGCTCGGCCGCGACCAGCGCGTCGATCATCGTGTTCCCGACGGCATGGATCCGGTCGCCGGGCAGGCCCTCGGCGCGCAGGTTGGCGGCGGCCTCGTCGCTGTGGATGAAGAGCAGCTCCGCGAAGCGGTCGGCGACGATCCGGTTCGCCTCCTCGGGCATCGTCAGGTCGAAGCTGCGCAGCCCCGACTCGACATGCGCTAGCGGGATCCCCAGCTTGACGGCGACGAGCGCCGTGGCAAGCGTGGAGTTGACGTCGCCGCCGACCAGCACCAGGTCGGGGCGCTCGGCCTCCAGCAGCGGCTCCAGGCGCTCCATGACGCGCGCCGTCTGGGCCGCGTGGCTGCCCGAGCCGACTCCGAGCCGGTGGTCCGGCTCGCCGATGTGAAGCTCCGCGAGGAAGTCCTCGGACATGCTCGCGTCGTAGTGCTGGCCGGTGTGGACCAGGCGGTGCTCGCCCTCCGGCAGACGCGCGCGGAGTGCCGCCAGCACCGGCGCCATCTTCACGAAGTTCGGGCGCGCCCCGACGACCGAGAGCGTTCTCATGCGGGCTCGTAGCGGAGGATCACGACGGGTATCAGGCCGCGCAGGCGTCGCTTCGAGGCGAGCCGCCAGCGCCCGCTGCCGGCGGGCGGGCGCGGGAGCAGCAGGCGCGTGGTCTGCACGTCGGCGAACGTCGAGCGCACCTCGGCGATCGCCCACAGCGCTCCGGCGGCGCGTCCGCGCGCCCATGCGGAGCGCGGGAAGAGGGGCAGGAGCCCGGCGCGCGTGGGCGCGAAGCCGACGGGCAGGTAGGAGGGGTGTGGGCGGCGGAAGCTGAGCGAGATCTCCCGGCGCAGCGGGGTGTCGCTGCGCAGCAGGAATGGGCCGAGCTTGGGAAACACGGTCGCGAACTGGAGGAAGTACGGGGACTCGAGCACCGGCGCTCCGGCCGTCGCGTGCGCGTCGACCCAATGGGCGGCGGCGCGTGTCTGCGGACGCTGGAACGGCGCCACGACCGTGCGCACCGCACCCGCGGCGAGCACCGCCGCGACCAGCAGCGAGCCCGCCAGCGCCCACCTGCGCGGGAGCGTCATGATCGCCGCCGCGAACAGCAGCAGGCACGCGGGCGCGGAGACCGCGAGGTTGCGCGGTGACACGAGGTTGGAGCCGCCGAGCTTCGCGTAGGCGATCATGCCGAGCGGCGTCGCGACGGCGACCAGCGCCAGCAGCACTACCCCTTCGCTCGGACGCAGCGGCCGACCCTCGCGGCGCAGCCGCATCGCGCGGACGACAACCACGCACGCGCCCGCCGCGGCCAGCGCCGCGATCAGCACCTGGCCCGCGACGCCCGGGACCGCGTCGAGGCTCACGAACGGGTGGCCGAACAGCGCGCGCGCCTGCGAGCGCAACACGAAGATCGGCGTGAGGCGGTCGACGAGCGCGAACTTGTCGCTCTGGTCCATGAACGACGGGATCCAGGGCGCGAACAGCAGCGCGATCGCGGCGGCGCTCGCGAGTATCGCCCGCCAGCGCTCGCGGTGCGCCCACAGCGCCCAGACGAGGAGCGCCGCGAGTGCGAATGCCGCCGTGTAGTGGGTGTAGAGCGCCGCGGCGGAGGCCGCGACGAACGCGAGCCACCATCCGGCACGGCCGTCACGCAGCGCGGCCAGCAGCGCGAGCGCGGCCACCAGCGCGAAGAAGACGACCGACGCGTAGGCGCGCGCCTCGGTCCCGTAGAACACGTCGAAGGGGGAGAGCGCGAACATCGCGGTCCCGAGCAGGGCGGGGCCTCGCCCGACCGTGCGCAGGCCGAGCAGGTAGACGAGCGGGATCGATGCCGTGCCGAGCGCGATCGAGGGCAGCCGCAGCGTGATCGCCGGGTCGCCGAGCTTCGCGGCGAGCGCCGCGAAGACGAAGAAGAGCGGCGGGTTGAGCTCGAACTGGCGTATGCGCTCGCCGATCCCGCCCAGCCCCGGGACCGAGACCGCATAGGTGAACAGCTCGTCGCCCCAGAGGCTCTCGCCGAGCGCGGAGAGGCGAAGGGCCAGCCCGGCGGCGGTGAGCGCCGCGACCGCCAGCGCCGCGTGCCGCGCTACATCCGCACGTGCCGGCCGCGCTCCCGCCACGCTTCCGGCGCTCGGCGCGATCCGCTCACCAGCTGTGGCGCCCATGCGGTCTCCGGGCAGCCAGCGTGGCGCCGATCAAGACCCTCGCGTACCCCACCGCCTGGCGGGAGAAGACGAACTTGGACTCGCCGCTGACGCGGCGGCCCTGCTGGCCGCGCAGCTCGGTGATCCGGCCGCCGCGCAGGAACGTCTTGAGCGTGATCTCCGGGGAGATCTCGAAGCCGCCGGAGCGCAGGCCGAGCCCGCGCACGTAGCTGATGTCGAAGCCGCGGTAGGCATAGGTCGGGTCGCGGAACGTCAGCCCCACGGCCATGCGGCACAGCGAGCGGTAGATCGACTGGTAGAAGCGGTAGGACCAGGGGATGGACGCGGCGTCGCCGGGCTCGGCGTAGCGCGTGAGCAGCACCAGGTGGCTGCCGCGCTCCAGGATCTCGTCGCGGAAGTCGGGGATCGCGGCGATCGGGTCGACGCCGTCGCCCATCACCACGACGCCCACCCGCCCGCGCGCGTGCTCGATGCCGAAGCGGATCGCGTGGCCGATGCCGCGCGGCAGGCCCTTGTGCAGCGCACGCACGTTCTCGTAGCGGCTGGACAGCAGCATCGCCTCGCGGAACGTGTAGTCGTCGGAGCAGTCGTCGACGATCAGGATCTCCGAGTGCACGCCGGTCTCGCCCAGCAGGCGGACGAGCTTGTCGACCACCGAGGGCACGTTCTGCTCCTCGTTCAGACAGGGGATCAGCACGCTCACGTCGGGCGCCGGGCCGGCGGGAGCGCCGGACTCGCTCGGCGCGGGCTGCGTCACGCGCCGGCGGGGACGCCCGCAGGAAGGTAGATCTGCCGCATCCAGTCCACCGTGAGCGGGATCCCCTCCTCCAGCGTCACGCGCGGCGCATGGCCGAACGCCTCGGCGGCCCTGCTGATGTCGGGCCGCTTGTTCTGGACGTTGTGCGCGTCCTCCGGCAGGTATTCGACTCGGGAGTCGTCGAGGCCGAGGCTCTGGAGGATGAGGTTGCTGGCGGTCTCCACGCTCGCGAACTCGGTGCCGCCGATGTTGTAGACCTCGCCCGGCACGAAGCGCTCGCAGACGTTCGCGAGCGTCGGGATGAAGTCGTCGATGTACATGAACACGCGCTTGTAGCCCTTGTAGACCGTGTACGGCAGGCCCATCATCGCGCGGTAGGCGAACAGGCAGATCACGCTGCGGTAGGAGTGGTAGCGCTCACCCGGGCCGTAGGCGTTGAAGAAGCGCAGGCGCACGATCGGCGAGTCGTGGCGCTTCTCGAAGTTCATGATCTGGATCTCGTTGACCCACTTCGTGGTCGCGTAGTCGTTGTGCTGGATGATCGACTGCTGGAGCGGGATGTCCTCGTGCAGGACGTCCTCGTGGCGGTCGCCGTAGATCTCGGAGCTCGAGGCGAAGATCAGCTTGAACCCGTGGCGGCGCTGGAGCTCGAGCACGTGCCGCGTCCCGACGACGTTGGTCGTCCACAGCGTCTCGTAGAACTCCTCGCCGTTGATGCGGCCGAACTCGGCGGCGAGGTGGTAGACGTAGTCCACCGGGCCGGTGCGATCGAGGAGCTGCTCCAGCTGGCGGTACTCGCGGACGTCGGCGCGAAGGACCTGCTCGTCGGCGTGGTGCTGGAGGTCGCAGCCCCAGACCTCGTGCCCGCGGCGCCGCAGCTCGCGGACGAGTGGCCTGCCGAGCGTGCCCTGCGAGCCGGTGACGAGGATCTTGGCCATGGATTCCCGCTGCGAGAGCCGGGCCTCACGGACCCCGGGCGGTCGCACCTTAGCGGGTCGCGCCGGGGGCCGGGGTGGGCGGAAGGTATGGGCTGCCGGCGGCTGCGGCGGCCGGTCAGCGCCTGCGCGGCCGCCGGTTCGAGCATCTAGGGTGGCGCGGTGGCCGACCCCTGGATGAGCGTGGTCATCCCCGCCTACAACGAGCGCGAGGCGCTCCCCGCGACCGTGCGGGCGGTGCGCGCGGCGGTCGAGGCGCTGGGGCGGCCCTACGAGATCCTGGTGGTCGACAACGCCTCCGATGACGGGACGCTCGACGCCCTGGCGCCGCTGCTGGACGGCGATCGGGTGCGCGCGCTGCGCAACGACGTCAACCGCGGCAAGGGCCACTCGGTCCGCCGTGGGATGCTCGAGGCGCGCGGCGAGTTGCGCCTGCACTGCGACGCGGATTGCGCGCCGTCGCTCGCCTCGCTCGGGACGATGCTCGAGGCGATCGAGGACGCCGACGTGGTCGCCGGCTCGCGGCTCGCGCCCGGCGCGCAGGTCGGACGCCGCCAGCCGCTGCGCAGGCGCATCGCGGGCCGCGGGTTCGTGCTGCTGTGCCGCGCGCTGCTCTCGGAGCCCACGACCGACCTGTTCTGCGGCTTCAAGCTGTTCCGGGGCGAGGCCGCCCGGGAGGCGTTCGGGCGCAGCCGCCTGGAGGGCTGGACCTACGACGCCGAGGTCCTTGCGCTGGCTCGCGCGCTCGGATTCCGGGTCCGAGAGGCGGGGATCGTCTGGGTCAACCGGCCGTCCTCGCGGCTGTCGATGGCCCGGGTCCTCGTTCCCGTCACGCGCGAGTTGCTGGCGGCCCGGCGCCACGTCCGGCGCGAGGCGCGGCGCGGGCGCGCGGGAGGGTCGCAGGGCGTGAAGCTCGGGCACGCCGAGCCGCGGCCGTGAGCGCCGGCGCCCCGGCGGTCGGCGCCGGTGCCCGGCGCTTCGGCGCGCTGCGCCTGGACGGCTTCGAGTGGGGCTGCCTGGCCGCGCTCGCGGCGCTGGCGCTCGGGCCGCTGGCCGGCATGCTGGTGCGCGTCTGGACACGCGGCGGCGTGGTGACGGGCTCCGACGGCTACCTCGTCGTGGACCAGTTGCAGTACCTCAACTGGCTGCGCCAGGCCGCGACTCACGTGGCTGCGGCGAACCTCTACGACATCGCCCCGCTGCGCCACACGTTCGTGCACCCGGGCATCGTCATCTCCGGGCTGCTGCACCGGGCCGGGCTCGGGGTCGCGGCGGCCTACCTCGCCTGGAAGCCGGTCGCGATCGTCGCCATGTTCGCGGGCGCCCTGGCGCTGGTGCGCGCGCGCCTGGCGCGGCAGGACGACCGCCGGCTCGCGCTCGTGGTGGGCCTGTTCTTCTGCTCGCCGCTGGCCGCGGCGATCGGGTGGCCGACCGTCGGCGGCGAGCTGACGAAGTTCCGCATCGACTTCTCGACCGGCGAGCTGTGGAGCGGGTCCTACCTCTGGGGCTATCTCTTCACCGCGATCTCGGTCGGGCTGCTGCCGCTCGCCCTGCTCGCCTACGAGCGCGGCCGCGCCGGCGCCTCGCGCCGCATGCTCGCCTGGGCGGCCGCCGGCGGCCTGCTGTGCGCCTGGCTTCAGCCGTGGCAGGGGGCCACGTTCGCGATCGTCGTGGCCGGCGCCGAGCTCGTGCTGGTGCTGCGGCGCCTGCGGTCCGCGCGGGCCGCGGCCGGCGATCTGCTGGGTCCGCTCGCCGCCACCGCGCTGCCGCTGGTCTACTACCTGGCGCTCTCGCGCGCCGACCCCGCCTGGAAGCTGGCGCAGGTGGCAAACGACCTGCCGCGCTGGCCGCTGTGGGTGACGATCGCCGCGCTCGCGCCGCTCGCGGTCCCGGCGGCGTTCGCCTACCGGCTCCCGGCGCCGGGCTTCGGGGCCATCGCGCTGCGCCTGTGGCCGCTGGCCGGCCTGCTGATCTTCTACGCGCCGCTCGGCACGTTCCCGTTCCACGCCTTCCAGGGGATGCAACTGCCGCTCGCGGTGCTGGGGGTCGCGGCGTGGCGCGCGCATCGCGGCACGCGCCCGTTGCGGACCGGGACCTGCGTGGCGATCGTGGCAATCGCGGTCGTGCCCGGCACCGTCTACCGGGTCGACCAGCTCGCGGACGCGGTCCGCCTCGGGCGCCAGCCGCACTTCCTCACGGTCGGCGAGCGCGACGCGCTGCGCGCCCTCGCCGCCGACCGCGAGCCCGGCGGCGTGCTCGCGCCCGTCTACTCGGGGCTGTTCATCCCGGCCTACACCGGGCGCGAGACGTGGATCGGCGCGGGCTCGTGGTCGCCCGACTTCGGCGAGCGCCGGGCGCTGACCGAGCGGCTCTTCTCCGGCGCGATGACCCCCGCGCAGGCGCGCGGGCTGGTGCGGCGCTCGGGCGCGCGGTTCCTCTTCTCCGACTGCCACGGGCGCGCGGACATCGAGCGCCAGGTGCGGGACTTCACCGACCCGCCCCGGCGCTTCGGCTGCGCGACCGTCTACCGGGTGCGTCCGGGCGCATGAGCCCGCCCGGCGCTCGCGCCCGCCACGTGGTGGCGGCGCTTCTGCTCGCCGGGCCCACGGTGCTCGCGTTCTTCTCCGGCGGTTTCTTCGACGAGGCGCGAATCACGGCCGGGCTGGCGGTGTGGGCGCTGGTCGCGATCGTCGCCGTGACCGTGCGCTCGCCGCTGCCCCGGGACACCGTCGCGCGGCTGGCGGTCGCCGCGCTGCTGCTGCTCGCCGCGTGGACCGCGCTGTCCAAGCAGTGGGCGCCGCTCAGCACCCCGGCGGTGGCGGAGGCGGAGCGCATGGTGCTCTACGCGGGCGCGCTGCTCGCCGGAGTCGCGGCATTCGCCGACCGCTCCACGCTGCGAGCCGTCGAGCCGGCGCTGGCCGCGGGCGCGGCGCTGGTGGTGGTCTACGGGATCTCCGAGCGGCTGCTCCCCGGCCTGTTGAGCTTCGAGCGCTCGCGCGCCGCCGGCGGCCGCCTCGACCAGCCGCTCACCTACTGGAACGCGATGGGCGCGCTGGCGGCGATCGGCATGGTGCTCTGCGTGCGCGTCGCCGGCGACGCACGCAGGGGGCACGTGATGGCCGCGGCCGCGGGCGCGGCCGCCGTCCCGCTCGCGCTCGGGGCCTACCTCTCCCTGTCCCGCGGCGCGCTCGCCGCGCTCGCGGTCGGCATCCTGCTGCTGCTGCTGCTCGACCCGACCCGCCGCCAACTGCGCGCGGCCGGGGCGCTGCTCGCGGCGGGAGGGCTGGCGGTGGCGGTCTCGGTGCCGCTGCCCGGCGTGAGCTCGCTCGAGGGCTCCCCGGCGGCGCGCGAGAAGGAGGGCGCGCTGATGCTCGCCGCGCTCGTGGTGCTGTGCGCGACCGCCGCGCTCGCCGCGTGGCTGATCGCGCGGCGAGCGGAGCGCGACCCGGCGGAGATCGTGACGCGCTCCACCCCGAGGCGGCGCGCCCTGCTGGCGGTGGCGCTCGCCGCCATCGTGGTCGCGGCGCCGCTGGTGGCCGCGACCACCGAGAGCACGAAGGTCTCGCGCTCGCCAGGGTTCGGCGCGACCGCGGACCGCCTGGGGTCCTTCCGGACCAACCGCTATGCGTACTGGCGGGTCGCCGCCCGCGAGTTCGCGGACCACCCGCTGTGGGGCGGAGGCGCGGGATCTTTCCGGGTCGCCTGGTTCCGCAACCGCGACATCTCGGAGTCCGTCGACGATGCCCACTCCCTGTATCTGCAGACGGCCGCGGAGCTCGGCCTGGTCGGCCTCGCGCTCCTGCTCGCCGCATTCGCCGGCGTCGCGCTCGCCGCCCGCGCGGCGCACCGCCGGGCGCCCGGCGCCGTCGAGGGGCTCGCCGCCGCGCTGGCCGTCTACGCGGTGCACGCGGGGCTCGACTGGGACTGGCAGATGCCGGCGCTCACGCTCGTCGCGGTGCTCGCCGCGGCGGCGCTGCTCGGCCTGCGGGCCGCGCCTACTGGATCGGCGGGTCGATCGGGCTGAGCGCGCGCATGCGCTCGATCGCCAGCCGGCGCAGGTCCGGGCGCAGGCCCTTCGCCGCAAGCCCCAACGAGCGCCATGCGACCAGGTTCTCGGGCTCGCGTCGCAGCACCGCGAGGTACTGGGCGATCGCGTCCTCGTGGCGCCCGGCGATGTAGTAGAGCGACCCGAGCAGCAGAATCGGCTCGGTGTCCGGGGAGTCTCGCGCGGCACGGCGGAAGTCGCTCGCCCGCTCGGCAAGCCGGTGGCCGGTCGGCTTGATCGCGTACTCGCGCACCGCGGCGCCCGCCGTCACCAGCCGCGCGACGTGGAGGTCGACCACCAGGATCCAGAGCAGGACGGCGGCGGCGGCGGCCAGCGTCACGCGCGAGAGAGCGTCGTAGCGCGCGCCGGTCACGGCGCGTTCCCGCGCACCGGGCCGGCCCTGCGCACGGCCAGGATCAGCGTGAAGCCGCAGGCCACCGCCTGCAGCCCGAGCACGATCGACGCGAACGCCGCGAGGCTGTCGTCGTGGCCGAGCGTCAGGAGCAGGACCGGCTCGAGCAGCGCCACCGCCGCCAGGCCGGCCAGGAACCAGCGGTTGTGGAGCGCCAGCAGGAGTTGCACGGCCAGGTAGGTGCAGGCGAGCAGCGTCATCGCGATCGCGAGCAGGAGCAGCGCTTGTGACCCGCTCTCGTACTGGGGTCCGAAAGCCACCCTCAGCACCAGCCGCGGCACGGCCGCGTACAGGAGCAGGCACGGAACGCCGACGGCAAGGACGACGGCCAGCGCGCGGCCCAGGACGCCGCGCGCGTCGCGCCCCGCGGCGTGGCGTCGCGCGGCCTCGGGCAACAGGTGGAACCCGACCCCGATCGCGACCCAGATCACGACCTTCGCGGCCACCGCCGCGGAGGCGTAGCTGCCGGCGCCGCGGCTCGAGAGGTCGTGCTTGGCGATGATCACGTCGATGTTCTGCAGAATCGCGATCAGCGCGAGCCCGGCGATCGCGGTCCAGCCCGCGACCACGAGCGCGCGCAGCGGGTGCGGGGGTGCCTCGGAATCGGCCTGCCCGAGCTGGCGGCGCAGGCGCAGGCCGAGGATCGCCGCCAGCGCCGCCATCGCCAGCGGGGTCCCGAGCCAGGCGCCGGTGACCCCGAGCCCGGCCACCGCGAGCACGACGCCGAGCAGCAGCCGCGCGAGCTGCTCGGAGGGCATGCTGATGCCGACGGCGGCGTAGGAGCGCTGCGACTGGAGCGTCCCCCGCTGGATCGAGAGCAGGATCCACAGGCACGCGGTCGGGATCGTCGCCGCGGCGGCCCATTCCTGGTCGACGCCGATCGCGGAGGCCAGCGGTGCCCGCAGCAGCGCGGCGACGACGCTCAGCCCGAGCGTCACGACGACCATCGTCCGCGTCCAGCGCGCGATCGTCGCAGCGAGCTCCCGTCCCTCGCCGAGGCGGCCGAGCGCGCCTTCGCGTGCGGTCGCGACCTGGAGCGCCGCCCCGGGCACCGAGAGGATCAGGAACGTGGACACGAGCGCCGCGAGCGACCCGTAGCCCTCGACCCCGAGGATGCGCCCGAACGCGACCGTCGTAGCGAGCGCGACCACATTGGAGGCCATCATCGCCCCGGCGAGCCCGACGGCCTTCGCGGTCTCGGACTCCCTCAGTTGCGCGAGCGACGGCCGCCGGCGCGCGAGCGACGGTGGCGCCTCGGGCACGGCGTGGCGAGGCGGATCCGCGATCCCGGCGGGGTCCGGCACGGCGCGGAAGCTACCGGAGCGCGGTGTGCGTACGGGTGGAGAGGGACCGAGCCCGACCACGCGCGGTCCGGGTACCGCCGCCCCGGCGGTCAGCCTGCGCTACCGTTTTCGGAGCGATGTCCCGCCCCGCTCGTCGCCTGCTCGCCGCCGCGCTGGTCGGAGCCGTGCTCGCCGCCGGCCCGACGGCGGCGGCGCTCGCTCAGAACGCGGGCGACCAGCAGTACGTCGACCCGTTCGCGAACGAGCACGGGAGCAAGCAGAAGCCCAAGTCCGAGCAGAAGCCCTCCACCCGCTCGCAGGGCGGGTCGCAGGGCTCCTCGGGGTCGTCCGGCTCGTCCGGCTCGGGCTCATCGGGCTCGTCCGGCTCGGGGTCGTCGGGGTCCCCGGGCTCATCGGGCGCGGGGTCGTCCGGCTCGTCGGGCTCGGGCTCGTCCGGTTCGTCGGGGTCCTCGGGCTCCGGCTCGGAGGGAGGTCGGGGCGGGACGCACACTGGCGGCCCCTCCTCCGGCGGCCGGAAGAGCGCCTCCGGATCTGCCGCGCTGCTGCATCTCGCGGAGCGTCTGCCGGTCGTCGGCGCTGCGGTGCGCGCCGGCGAGGACTCCTCCTGAGGCCCTCCTACCGGGCGGGTGGCGCCTCGGGCGCGGCCGGTTGGGGTGGTGGCGGATTGAGGCGCCGCGCCTCACGGCGTGCCCGCGCCGCAAGCGCCGGATCCACGTCGGTCGCCACATCCGCGAGCAGCGCCCAGGCCGGGACGTAGCCCGGACTGTCGGCGATGGCACGGCGCAACAACTCCACGGCCCGACGGTCGTTGGCAAGGAACGACTCGAGCTGGGCCTCGTCGACCAGCGGCGACGGATCCGGGTTCAGCCACTGCGCGTCGCGGAACAGCGAGCGGATATGGCGGGCCTGCGCCGCTGGTATGGGGTCCGGCGCGGCGTTCAGCGCCGCCTGGCCCTCCGCGTCGAGATCGTCCACCCGGATGCCGTGCGCGAGGAAGAGCAGGACCACGACCGCGAGCGCGGCAAGCGCGATGCGGGCCGGTGCTCTGGTCATCGCGCCCCCCCCGCGCCGACCGGGGCCGCTCCCGTGCGCTCGGCCTCGATCGGCTCCGAGCCCGGGCCGGCGGATGCCGGCGCCTCGCTCCAGGCGAGCAGGGCGGCGGCCAGAAGGAGGCCGACGAGGCTGACCGCGGGCATCTCCCAGTCCCAGTCGACCGCGCTGTGGGCCATCCAGACCGCCGTGCCGGCCGCCCAGCCGGGAGCCAGGATGGAATGGCGGCGCACCGCCCGGACGCCCGCCGCGATGACCCCACCCACGAACGCCAGCATCAGGGCGAGGCCGACGAGCCCTAGCTCGGTCAGGGCCTGCAGGTAGTCCGAGTGCACGTCGACGACGTTGTAGTTGATCGTCCGCTTCTGCAGCCAGGCCGCCCGGAATCCGCCGGCGCCGAGGCCGTCGATCGGGTGTGCGCGCGCCTCCTTGATCGCAACGCGCCAGAAGTCGTAGCGGTTCGAGTCCAGTGATTGCAGGCGGCTCGCGGTCGCGCCCCTGGCGGGATTGCCCTCGCCGAGCGCGCCGCTCGTCTCGCCCTGCGCGAGCACGAGCGCGACCGGGAACACGGCGCACAGCACCGCGCCCGTTATCGCCAACGGCCTCAGCACCGGGTGCAGGGCGTCGCGCAGCCGCTCGCCCGCCTCGGCGCGCGCCGTCCAGAACGCCAACAGCGCGGCGGCCGCCATGAAACCGACCAGCACGGCGAGCATCACGAGCCCCTCCCGCTCGCGGTCGTGCAGAGTGCCGAAAAGCGTTCGCACGCCGCGCAGGCGGTCGGAGGCCAGCACGGGAACTGCGCACGTGGCCACGGTCAGCGCGAGCGCCCGGAGCTGGCGGCGGTCGGGGGCCGCGGCGACCAGGACGCAGACCCCGCACGCGAGCGCGACGAGCGCGCCGCGCGAGAACGTCAGGTAGAGGCCGACCGCCAGCGGGACCGACGCCGCCGCCGCGGCGGCGCGCATGCCCGCTTGGCGCGCGCGGTCGCCGGTCATCCGCACGCACAGCAGGAGCCCGATCGCCGCCAGCACGCCCATGCCGTTCCAGTAGGTCAGCGGCTGCTCGAGCCGGCCGGCCGCCGTGAAGCTGCGGTCGAGGCGCAGCAGCCCGGGGAGGAGGCGCTCGGAGAGCCCGTAGACGACCACGACCAGGGCGCCGAGCGCCAGCGCCGGCTCCAGGGCGCGGGCCGGATGGGGCGCGCGGAGCAGGGCCATGCCCGCGATCAGCGCGCCGAGGTAGAGAAGCAGTCGCTCGACGTCGTCGACCGCGGCGCCCCGCAGCGGTGACCAGGAGATCGACAGCGCGGTCCACCCGACCAGCCCGGCGAGCCCGCCGAGACCGAGCCACGCCAGGCGCGAGCGCGGCCACGGCTGCCCGGTCGCGATCGCGGCGGCGAGCACGAGCGCCCATGCGCCGACGCCCG
The DNA here is from genome assembly GCA_046330255.1 of Solirubrobacteraceae bacterium. Classification (GTDB taxonomy): domain Bacteria; phylum Actinomycetota; class Thermoleophilia; order Solirubrobacterales; family Solirubrobacteraceae; genus JBBSBL01. The sequence continues at coordinate 84,416 of JAXLTC010000002.1, read as the reverse complement.
CCCACAGGAACGAGTTGTCGAAGTACCCGCCCGAGAAGAAGGCGAGCACGGTCGGTCCGGCGAGCAGCAGGGCGGTCGCCGGCAGGCGGAGCGCATCGCGCAGGGCCGCGTGGCGGGTGGCAGTCGGGGTCGTCACGGGCGCGGGCCCGCCGCGAAGGGCGGCGGGCGGGCGCGATTGTAGGCGGCGGCGTCGTTGAGGGCGGGTATGAGAGGTTGCTGTCAGGCCGTTACTCGCCTGTTCAGGGGGCCGTTCCTGGGCTATGGTGCCGGTGTCGGCCGGCCGGGCGCGGGTCGCGGCAGAGGAGGCCGCTCCACGTTTGCCGGAAAACAGGCGTCTTGGGACGAGGTCTGTCCGGACCGGACGACGGACAGGATGAAGCAAGCACCACGGGAGCCACGGCCCCGCCCCGCCGGGCGGCACGACGAGTGGGCAGCGCTTGCGCGCGAGCTGCCGGCCGCCGCGCCGGGGCCGCTGTCCCGCGTGAACCTCGGCTTCGCGACCGACGTGGCGATGCTCGCGTTCGGCGCCGCGATCGCCGGCGCGTCGGACGAGAGCGTCAGCCAGGGAGGCCTCGGCTGGGGCCTCGTGTTCGTGGCGATCACGTTCGCCGCCCTGAAGCTGCGTGGCGCCTACGACTACCGCGTCCGGCTCAGCCCGCTGCGGGACCTCGCCCGGATGGTCGGTGCGACCTCCACCGCGGCGATCCTCGTGCTCAGCGCGAGGCTGCTCAGCAACGACGTTCCGGGCGCGGCGGCGCAGGCGGTGAGGCTGTGGCTCGCGACGACCATCTGCCTCGCGATCGGCCGCACCCTGCTGGCGCTGTGGCTCCGCGAGCGGCGCCGGCGGGGCCGCGGCCTGACGCCGACGCTCGTGATCGGCGCAGGCCCGGTGGGGAGTCGCCTCGCGCAGCGCCTCGTCGAGCGCCCCGAGCTCGGGCTTCGCCCGGTCGGGTTCCTCGACGACGACACCGCCGCCCCCGACGGTGACCGCGAGCCCGATCCGGGCGACCCGCCGCTATTGGGCTCGACGTGGGACCTCGACGACGTGATCCGCCGCGAGCGCGTGGGCCACGTGATCGTCGCGTTCGCCGCCGCCCCGCACGAGGTGCTCGTGAACCTGATCCGGCGCTGCGGGGACGCGGGCGTGCGCGTCTCGGTGGTCCCGCGCCTGTTCGAGGAGGTGACCCGGCGGATCGAGGTCGAGCACCTCGGCGGGATTCCGCTGATGCGCACCCGGCGCGTGGATCCGAAGGGTTGGCACTTCGGCGTCAAGTACCTGATCGACCGGGCCGCCGCCGCGTTCATGCTGGTGCTGATCTCGCCGCTGATGCTGGCGATCGCGCTGGGCGTGAAGCTCTCCTCGCGGGGCCCGCTCTTCTTCCGCCAGCCGCGCGTGGGCCTGGACGGCCACGAGTTCATGATGCTCAAGTTCCGCACGATGCGAGGCGAGCCCGGCGCCGACGGCGAGTGGGACGCGGCGTGGGCCGCACAGGTCATCAGCGAGGCGGGTGGCAACGGGAACGGGAACGGGAACGGGAACGGCATGGGCCGGCAGGCGGCCCGCGAGCCGCGGGACGGCGACGGCGACGGCCCCGAGGTCGTCGATCGTCGCACGAAAATCGGGCGCTTCCTGCGCACCACCTCGCTCGACGAGCTGCCGCAACTCCTGAACGTGCTGGTCGGCGACATGTCGCTGGTCGGGCCGCGGCCGGAGCGCACCGCCTACGTCCGTGCGTTCCAGGAGCACGTCTACCGTTACGGCGACCGGCACCGGGTCAAGTCCGGGCTGACCGGCTGGGCGCAGGTCCACGGCCTGCGCGGCGACAGCTCGCTCGCCGACCGCGTCGAGTGGGACAACTACTACATCGAGAACTGGTCGCTGGCGCTCGACTGCCAGATTCTCTGCCTCACGGTGCCTGCGATGCTCGCCCGCGAGGCCCGGTAGCGGGCTCGCGGTGACGATGGGGACGGGTATCGCCGGGCCGGCGGCGACAGCGGACGGCGCTCCGGGCGCGTCCGGCAGGTTCGGACCCGGCGTGCGGCCCGCGATCGTCCACGACTGGTTCCAGGGCTTCCACGGCGCGGAGCGCGTCGTGGACGCGCTCGTGCGGGACGTGTTCGCCGCCGCCCGCACGCCCGACATCTACACGTTCCACGCGGCGCACGCGGTGATCCCGGAGCGCCTGAGCTCGCTGATCGTGCGCGAGTCGCGGCTCGGCCGCCTTCCCGGTCTGCGCCAGCGCGACCACACACCCGGCGCCTGGCGCTACCTGCTGCCCACGATGCCGCGCTGGTTCCGTGGCCTGCCGCTCGAGGACTACGACATCGTCGTCTCCTCCTCGCACGCGTGCGCGGTCAACGTCGCCCCGCGGCACGCGACGCACGTCTGCTACTGCCACACGCCGATGCGCTACGCGTGGACGCCGGAGATCGACGGCGAGCGCGGGCGCCGCCTCGAGCGCGCGGTACTCGGCGCGCTGCGCGGATCGCTGCGCCAGACGGACCTCGAGGCCTCGCGACGAGTCGACGCCTACGTTGCCAACTCGAGCGCGGTTCGCGACCGCATCCGGCGGTTCTACGGGCGTGATTCGGTGGTGATCCCGCCGCCGGTGGACGTGAGCGCGTTCCAGCCCCAGACGGAGAAGGAGCCGGACCGCTTCCTGTGGGTGCACCGATTGGTGCCCTATAAGCAGCCGCTGCTCGTCGCCGAGGCGTTTCGCGAGCTCCCCTACCGGCTGACGATGGTCGGCGTCGGGCCGCTGGAGGCGAAGGTGCGCGCGAGCCTTCCTCCCAACGTCGACCTGCGCGGCTGGACCTCGCGCGAGGAGCTGGTAGCCCTCTACAACTCTTCCTCGGCCTTCATCCACGTTGGCGAGGAGGACTTCGGCATCTCCATGGTCGAGGCGCTCGCTGCGGGAATCCCGGTGATCGGATACGGCCGCGGCGGCGCGCGCGACATCGTGCGACCCGGGAGCGACGGTGTGCTCATCGACCGCGTCGACCTGCAGACCGTACGCGCTGCGGTACGCGAGGTGGCCGAGCGCCCCTGGGACAGGGCGGCGCTGGCGCGGCGCGCGGAGCATTACTCCAGGCGGCGCTTCAGCGCGCGTTTCGGGGACTTCGCCGCAGAGGTGCACGCCCGGCTCCACCGCGGATGAGCGTCGACGTATCGGTGCTGATCCCGTCGGTCGCGGCAGGTCCGGAGCTGGCCGGCTTGGTGTGTGGGCTGCTCGCGGGCTCGGAGGCGCCCACGGAGGTGGTTGTCGCCGACAACGGGCTCGACGCTGCGACCCTGGACGCGCTGGACGGAGTCCGCGTTGGCGTCCGAGTCGTGGCGATGGGCGGCAACCGCGGTTTCGGCACCGCCGTGAACGCGGCGGCCCGCGCCGCCACCGGCAGCGTGCTCGTGGTCACCAACGACGACGTCCGGCCCGAGGAGGCCTTCGTAGGACGTCTCGCCGCGCCGATTCTCACCGGGGAGGCCGACGTCACCGCGGGGGTGCTGCTGATGGCCGAGGATCCCGGGCGGATCGAGACGGCTGGCCTCCAGGTCGACGCGGCGCTCTCGGGCTACGACTACCGTCAGGGCACGCTCGCATCGAGCCTCGGCCCGGACGTCGCGCCGCCCCTGGGCCCGTGCGGTGGAGCGGCAGGCTACTCGCGTGCGGTGTTCGAGGCGCTCGGCGGTTACGACGAGGGCTTCTTCGCGTACTACGAGGACGTGGATCTGGCTCTGCGCGCCCGTGCAGCGGGTGCTCGGGTGGCGCTCGTGCCGGACGCGCGCGCGCTGCACGCGACCTCGGCGAGCACGGGCTATGCGTCGCTGCGCAAGGCCGAACTGGTCGGTGACTCGCGCGGATACCTGCTGCGCAAGTACGGGGTGCTGCGCAGTCCCGGGCCCGCGGCCCGGGCGCTCGCGACCGAGTCTCTCGTGTGCTTCGAGCTCGCGCGCCGCCATCGCTCGCTCGCCCCGGCGCGGGCGCGGGTGAGCGGATACCGGCGTGGCGTCACGAGCGCCGCCATGCCCGCGCTCGGCCCCGAGCTCGTGCGCTTCGGCGAGGGCCTGCGCCGCCGCTGGGAGCGCAGCGTCAGGCCCTCGGCGAGCTGAGGCGAGGGCCTTGTCAGGTGCCGGTGTGAGAAGAGCTGAGCAACCTGCCTGCCACGCGCTCGAAGAAGAAGCTGTCGCCAAGCCGCCAGCCTTCGCGGCCCCTGACCATTGGGAAGGCCTGGGGAAAGGAGGCCCGCTCCAGCGAGCGCCGACGACCGATCGGCCGTATGACGACTAGCTCCGTGTATACGACAGCCCGGCTGCCCGTCCTCTGCACCTCCATCAATCGCAGGCGCACGGGCTTGATCACGATGAAGAGCGCAGGGAGGAACTGCGCCAGCCGACTTCCCCCCTGTCGCGGGAGGAGGCGCTCAGCGCCGCGGACATCCGCCATGTGGAGTGATCGCCACCAGGCTGCCAGCGCCCGCTCGGGCGATCCGGGCGGAAGCCCCGCGACATTGCCGCGCATGAGTACGGATGACCGGCTGACGGCGGAAGCGCCCTCCCCGCGGTCCTCTTGCTTCCCGCATCCCGAGATCGGCGATGCGAGCGCGGTCCCGAGCGCGACCGCGGTCACGAGCCGCCTCACCCGCGATTCCCCCCAGTGAGTGGACGCAGGTCGTCCGCGAGTGCCTGGGCCCAGGCGTACCCGGTGGTCACACGCCACGAGCCGGGGCCGCCCAGGAGCGGGACCGTGAGCTTGAGGCGCTGGTCGACGAAGGTGCCGGCTCCAACCGGCTGGTGAACGGTGACGGTGACCCGCAGGTTGGCACCACCGCGGCGCTTCAGCGCGACCAGCGATGTCGGCCGCGCCGATTGCATGAGCGAGGAAAGCGCGTCGACAAGCGGGACGGCTTGTGCCGGGACGGGGCGCATCGTGACCAGCTTCGCGACAGCGCTGACATTGGCGTACTGTGCGTCGCGCCACCAGGCGACGAAGGCGCGTTGGGCGCTTCCGGCTGGCCAGCGGGCGATGTCCTTCCCAGTGATCAGGTCGCGTCCGGAAAACGCGCTTCCCGACGCGAGGTGCCCGGACGCACAGCCTCCCGCCGCAAGCAGCGCGACCACGGTGGCGACCATGCTTATCGTCCGCGTCGAGCGCTTCACGATCTCGTTTCCATAGAGCGCCCCGTGCCAAGTACGAGCAGTGCGATGCTCGTTCCGATCAGCGCGAGGACGAGGTTGCCGGTCATCGTCGCGAGCGCCCGGGTCAGCAGCAGGGGAACGAAGCTCGCCGTAACGGAATAGAGGGCGAGCAGCGCGTCGCTCTCGTCGGCGCGGCGTGCCGCCCGCGCTACGGCCCCGATCAGGGCGCCGAACAGCAGCGAACCGATGGCGACCCCGCCGAGCCCAAGGTTCCAATAGAGCTCGCCCTGTAGCAGGATCGGCGTCCCGGAGAGCCCATCGAGTGAAGCGGCTCGGCCATCGGCCCGCAGTTGGCGGCCGCCCGGGTACAAGTATCCGCTGACCTGCTGATCGATGGGCTGCGGCTTCGAGCCCCAGATAGAGCGAGGGACAAGCGCGCCGGGGATCTGGATCAGCGTTTGTCCGTTCAGGTAGCCGATCGAGTGGGGAACCAGCTCGCGCATCGCGACCAGATTGTCGAAGGTGTTGAGGTCGCCGCTCGCTAGCTCGGCGGGCGGGGTTCGCAGCGCGAGTTCGATCGCGCGACTTGTCTCAACCCGCTGGCTGAAGCCACGGACCTGCTGGTAGATGAGCAGGAAACCGCCGAGAGCTACCGCGCCGCTCAAGAGGATTGCGAGTACGCGCCGGCTCGGTCTCCGAAAGTGCAGGTAGACGATCATCATCGCCAGTAGCAGCAGCAGCGTCAGCTCGCGTAGCTGCAGGCAGAATCCGGCGACGACGCCGATCGCGAACGCCAGCGCGCAGACTCGCCCGGCCCGACTTCCGATCGCCTCGCGAACGCCCGAGGACGCGCGCAGCACCTGTATCCACAGGAACACGGCGGCACCCTGGACCATCCACACGCCGATGAAGCCGTAGAAGCTCGACTGCTGGTTCTGACGGATCGTCGCCGGCGCGTTGATCAGCGCATCGATCCCGCCTTGTCGCTGGAACAGCGCCGCCCACAGCGCCGTGCCGGCCCCGATCAGCAAGGCCCAGCGCCAGCGGCCGGGCTCCGCCGTGCGCCGCAGGAAGGCGGGGACGGCCCGCCGACGGCGCGCGGGAAGGAGCAGCAGGCCGAGGTGCCCGAGGCACCAGCACGCGATCCCGAGTCCGCCCATGGCGACGGTCCGTGTGAGGTCCCCCGGCCCGAAGCCAAGCGCGTGGAGCGGGTCGGCCGCGAAGCGTGGGGATCCCCACAGGGTCAGCGCGCGCAGCACGAACGTGGCCATCCACAGCGGGATCGCAAGCACCAGCGGCCAGAGGCCCAGGCGCGTTGGCTGCGCCCGCTCGCTGCGCAGCGCCACCAGGAAGCTGATCGCCAGCGCGCAGGGAATCAGGACCAGCGCCAGGGCGAAAGCGTCGGTGTCGTCGGCATCAAGTGCGTCCGCGGCGATCAGCGCACTCAACGTCGCGATCCCGACCAGCGCAGCGAGCGCGGCCGTGAGTGCCGGCGCACCGAAGCGCGCACGGCCGGAGACGGGTACGGCTCGAGTCCCCGCGGTCACAGGGCCTGCGGCTCTCTGGCCGATGCAAGCTCGATCGTCTCGGCCGAGGGTCGCCAGTGGGTGCGGAACAACCGCCGCAGCTGCTCCACCCGTACCAGGTTCTCGACCGTCAGCGCGACGGCGGTGCCCCACGCGAACGCCTCGATGCCGACCGACGGCTCGAGCGCGAGGCCGACCGCGCCGATCACGACCAGTCCGAGCAACTGGTTCGCCATCTCCCAGCGAGCGCGGCCGCCGAGCACGAGGCACTCCGACAGTGGGCCGGTGGCGGCGTCGAAGAGGCGGGCCACGATCAGGATCACGAGCGTCGAGGCGTAGGCGGCATAGGTGGGGTCGAGCAGACGCAGGATCTCGGGGGCGAAGGCGATTCCCAGCACGGCGATCGGCGCGGTGATCAGCAGCCCTGCGACGGCGGTTCGCCAGAGCAGTCGAGAGAGCGCATGGTAATCGGCCTCGGCGAGCGCGCGCGCCATCATCGGCACGCTGACGCTGACGACAGCGGTGAACGCCCAGGAGAACGTACCGCTGACGCGCAGCGCCGCGTAGAGGCCAGCCACCTCGGACCCCGACAGGCCGACCGCCGACGCGAGCCACAGCGGGAGCCACAAGACGATCTCGATGATCGCCCCCAGAACGCCCGTGGGGATCCGGTCCGGTTCGCTGATCGGTCGCTCGGTGACGCGGAATGCGGCTTCCACCGGCTTGTGCCCGACTGCGCGTGCCACGAGCGCAAGGCTGACCGCCGTGGCCACGACCACGCCCAGCGCGGAGACGTAGGCGAGCGTCACCCACGAGCGGTCGATGATGGCCGCTACCGGCGCGGCCAGCGTGAACCCTCCGGGCACCAAGGTGCCCTGGACGATGCCGGCCAGGGAAACCTGGCCGTAGCCCTTCGCGACGCCCATCGCGACATAGGCCGCCGCCCACGCGAGCGCGGCGATCAGGAGCGCGGGAGCCACCTCGAGCGCCCTTGCGAACGTAGTCGACGGTAGCGTGACCAGCAGCACGGGGATACTCGCAAGTACGGCGACGGGCCCGGTCCAGCGGAGCACGGCGCGGAACCCGCCGAGGTAGCTCAGGTCCTCGTCGCGGCTCGCGAGCGCCACGTGCTTGGGGATGATCTGGTCGGTGCCGAAGCGCAGCAGCACCGAAGCCGCCCACACCACCGTCCAGAAGACGAAGAACGTCGCCGAGGCCGAGGTCGAGTAGAAATGCGAGACGAGCGCGATCTGCGCCAGGGCGAGCACGGCGTTCGTGCCGCGCGTTGCCAGGAAAACGGTGCCGTGCGCAGCAAGGCCGCGTCTGGAGAGCATCACCAGACAACCAAAGATACCGTGGAGGGGCGGGCCGGATCGGGGTGTTCGAGGCCCACTAGGTCCCGTTCGACTCGGCCTGCGAGTGCTTGTGGCCGCGCGCGCCTCGTTAGCCTGGGCAGGTTGCTCGGCGAAATTTTCGAAACCGCTTCCGCGGCGCAGACCGAGGCGGCTGGCGCCCGCATTGCCGCGACCCTGTGCGCGGGAGACCTAGTGTTGCTCACGGGTGACGTCGCGACCGGCAAGACGACCCTGGTTCGGGGCGCGTGTCGCGCGCTCGGCGTAACAGCCAGGGTCACCAGCCCGACCTTTACGCTCGCCAAGCGCTACACGGGGCGCCTACCGGTCTCCCATCTGGATCTCTATCGACTCCAGGCCGGGCTGGACGGTGAGATCCCGGATCTCCTGGGCGAGTATCGCAGCGCGGGCAGCATCGTCTTCGCTGAGTGGCCGGGGAGCACCGCCGAATGGCTGGGTCCGAGCGCGATGCGGGTCACGTTACGACATCTGGGAGGCGACCGGCGGCGGATCTCCGTGACCTGGACCCGCTGACATCAGGTCCTCACACTTCGAGACCGGCGCGCATCAGAACGACCTCCGGAATCTGGCACCGGGGGGAGAGGTTCAACAGCAGGCGGACGACCTCTCCAAGGTCCTCGGGCGCCAGCATCCTATCCAGTGGAACCCGGCGGGCCCAGCCTTTCTCGCTCATGGGGGTCGCGGTGAGCGCCGGGCACAGCGCGGTGACTCGAACGCCGGCCTCGGCGACCTCCTCTCGCAGCGCCTCGCTCAGCGCGACGAGTGCCGCCTTCGTAGCGGAGTACGCAGCGATCCGTCCAAGCCCTCTCTTGGCGGCGATCGAGCTGGTGTTCACCAGAAGTGCACGGCCATGGCGAGCACCGGCCTCGCGAAGCAGTGGTAGACACTTGCGCGTCACGACATAGGTGCCCCGGAGATTGACGGCGAATACGCGGTCGGCCTCCTTCTGGGGGAGCGCATCGAGGACCGCGAACGGCCCGCCATGACCAGCGTTGTTGACCAGCACGTCGAGAACTCCAAAGCGTGCCACATGCTCGGCGACGAGTTCCTCCACGTCCTGGTCACGCGCGATGTCCGTCGGGTGCACGGCCACGTCAACTCCGAGAGCCCGCAAAGCGTCCACAGCGGTTTCGGCCCGGGCGCGATCCCGGCTCGCGATCATGACGTCGTGGCCTTCCTGAGCGAGCACCTTGGCGATGGCGAGCCCGATACCCGCGGAGCCACCTGTCACCAACGCGGCCCGGCGCCCACCCGAACTCATGGCAGGCGAGGGGCGTCCGCGACGGCTTCGGCGGGCGCCGCGGACCCGGCGGACACCTCACGGCCCTTGCCTCGCGGCAGGCGGTGCCCGAGCTCGACGAAGTAGCGCCCAACTCCGTAGTAGCTTGCAGCGCCCAGCAGGCACGTGATGGCGAATGCGGTCACGAAGAACGCGAGCGGCCCGTGGTCGCGGATGAAGCCATCGCGGCTCAGAGCGGTCATCACCGGCAGGTGGAACAGGTAGAACCCATAGGAGATAGTCGCGATCCACACTAGTGCCGGCGTGCGTAGGATTCGGCCGAGCCAGCCTCGGTCGGAGCTACCGAACACAGCCGGGAGGAACAAACAGACAGCCACCAGGACGTTGAACTGCTGGTGCAGCACGTAGAAGACCGGAGAGTCCACCCGCACGGTGCCGCCGCCGATCCCGGAGAGCCAGAACAACACTGCGGCGAGCATCCATGGCGTCCAGGGACGGCGGTCGATCGCGCGTACGAATGCTGGTTGCCGCTCGCGATCCGACAGCGCGACGCTGACGACTGCGAGCGCCATGCCCACCGCAAGCGCATCTAGGTAGGCGGGTAGCGTGAAGAGCGGGACGCTCACCTTCACCGGTCCCAACCCCGGCGAAGATGGTGTGTGCACGAACCAGAACCACCGCCACAGGACGCTTCCCAGCCACAGCCCCGCAAGCCCGACGAGCTCTGTGACCAGGAAGCCGCGCCGAGTCGTGAAGGCGACGCGCCGCATCAAGAACGCCCAGATCGGCAACATGATGTAGAACGACGCCTCGACCGCGATCGTCCAGGCTTGGCCGATGCCGTTTGTGATCGTGGACTTGTCGTAGATCTGAAGGAAGCCGTAGTACCAGGGGATGCCGCTGGGCGTAAATACGTAGGTCATCCCGAAGTAAAGGGCGACCACGGTGAGTGCCACCCAGTAGACCGGAACGATTCTCAGAACGCGGCGAGCGAAGAAGGGAAGCATTGCGGGGCCGGGGCTGCGGACCATCCGCGACTTGACGAACGGGCGATACAGCAGGAAAGCGGAGAGCAGGAGGAAGATCGCGACACCCGGGTCCAGCCGGGTCAGAAGGGGCGAGAAGGCGCTTCCCTCCACCTCGGGGACGATGAAGATCAGGAAGTGGGCCGTGAAGACGCTCAGAGCCGCGACCCCCCGGAGGGAGTCGAGCAGCGGGTAATGCGGTGTCGCGAGCGTCGGCGGGGGCTCGCGATTCTCTGATCTCTGGGTCAACGGACGGATCGTAGCGGCGGCCGGGATGCGCGCGGTGGGCCTGCGATTGGCGAGCCTCTACCGTCGGCTCTCTAGACTTGCGCCACGATGGCCGGGCCATTTATCGCCGCCTCCGGGTATCACCACCCGGCGCATGAGCTGACCAACGCCGACCTGGTCGCGCGGATGGACACCTCTGCCGACTGGATCCTCAGCCACACGGGCATCGAGACCCGAAACCTCGCCGCCGAGGACGTCGACACCAGCGATCTCGCCGTGGCCGCGACGAGCGCCGCGCTGACCCGGGGCGGGTGGTCGGCCGCGGACGTCGAGCTCCTGATCTGCGCGACCAGCACCCCGGACACCCTCGCGCCCGCCACGGCGGCGCACGCCTCCGAGAAGCTCGGGCTCACCGGGATCCACTTCGACCTGAACGCCTCCTGCTCGAACTTCGTCTACGGGCTGGCCGTGGCGCGCGGGCTGATGGCGACGCAGGGCCTGCGCCGGATCGCGCTCAGCGCGGCGGAGAAGTACAGCCGGGTCGTCGACTACGAGGACCGCAGGTTCGCGATCTTCTTCGGTGACAGCGCGGGAACCGTGCTGCTGCAGGACGAACGCCCGGCTGAGGGGGCCGAGATCGTCGACATTCGCCTCAGTAGCCACAACGAAGGCGCCGGCCTGGCGATGACTCCGGTTCGCGGGTGGTTCTCGATGGACGGCGCTGCGATCAAGCCCATCGCGACGCGGCTGCTCGTGGAGTCCGCGACCGAGATGCTCGATGCGCACGGCCTCGAGATCGGGGATCTCCGCGCCTTCCTAGCCCATCAGATGAACTACCGGCTGCTCGAGGACCTGGTTGAGATCCTCGGGGTGGGCACCGAGCAGCACTGGCACAACGTCTCCACTCGGGGCAATCAGGGTGGCGCGGGCATCGTCACCGCGCTGTGCGCCGGTATCGAGGATCCCGCACGCAGGCTCGAGGACGGCGATCTCCTCCTGCTGACCGTCGTCGGCTCGGGGTTCTCGGCGGGCAGCGCGCTGCTGCGCTGGATCGACCGCCGCCCCGGCGCCGGCTGAGCGCCGGCCCCGTGTCGCTGGTCCTCGCGCTCGACACGGCTACGCCCTCGACGGCGGTCGCGGTCCTGGACGGGGCGCGACCCGGGGACGCCGTCGAGCGGCGCCACGACCCCGCGCCCGAGGAGCGGCCCGCCCATGCGACCCGCCTGCTGGCCCTCTGCGAGCAGGCGCTCGGCGCGGCCGGGGCGGGCTGGGACCACGTGGACCTGCTCGCCGCCGGGATCGGCCCCGGGGGATTCACCGGCCTGCGCATCGGGCTCGCCACCGCGCACGGCCTGGCGCTCGCGCGCGGCCTCCCGCTCGCCGGCGTCTCCTCGCTGGCCGCGCTCGCGCACGGCGCGCGCGAGGGGGCGCCTGGCGGCCGTGTCGCGGCGGTGCTCGACGCCCGCCGCGGCGAGGCGTTCGCCGCAGCCTTCGACGGGCCTCGCGAGACGATGCCGGCCGCCGCGCTGGCGCCCGATGCGCTCGCCGGCGGGCTCGCGGCGCTGAGCCGGCCCCGGCTGGCGGTGGGAGACGGGGCGCTACGATTCGCGGAGCTCATCGAAGGGGCCGGGCTGGAAGTCCCTGACGGCGAATCCCCGCTGCACCGCGTGCGCGCGACGAGCGTGGCGCGGCTCGCGCTCGAGGCCCTGCCGGGGGCCGCCGCGGAGGTCCTGCCCGACTACCTCCGCCGCCCCGACGCGGCGCTCGAGGCGTCCCGCCGGGAGCGCGCATGACCCGCGACCAACCCGACATCCGCCGGCTCACCTACGCCGATCTCCCCGCCGTGGTCGCGATCGAGCGCCGCGCGTTCCCCGCGCCCTGGTCGCTGGCGATGTTCGTGCTCGAGCTCTCCAAGCCGTCCGGGATCTGCCTCGCCGCGTGCCGCGACGGCAGGATCGTCGGCTACCTCGTGTGCTCGCGCTACGAGAGCGTCTGGCACCTGATGAACGTGGCCGTGGACCCGGAGGCCCTGCGGCGCGGGGTCGCATCGGCGCTGCTGGGAGAGATGCTGCGCCGCATCGGCGACCCGGATGCGCGCATCACGCTCGAGGTCCGGCCCACCAACGGCGAGGCGATAGCTCTCTACGAGCGCTTCGGCTTCCGCGCCGCCGGGACCCGCCGCCGCTACTACCAGGACAACGGCGAGGACGCCCTGATCATGTGGCGGACCCCGGCGACCCGCCGGGGATCGCTCGCCGACGTCCCCGCCGCGGTGGAGATCGATCCGCGCGCGGGCTCGGCGGCGGGCCCGCCGGGGCGCCGCCGCGCCCTGCACGGCGCGTGATCCTCGCGCTCGAGACGAGTTGCGACGACACCTGCGCCGCGGTGCTCGACGGCGCCGGCGCAGTCCGCTCGAGCGTCGTCTCCTCCCAGGGGGTCCACGAGCGCTTCGGGGGCGTGGTGCCGGAGATCGCCTCCCGCCACCACCTCGAGTTGCTCGACGCGGTGGTCGCCGACGCGCTCGCGCGGGCCGGCGCCGGCCTGGAGCAGATCGAGCGCGTGGCCGTTACGCAGGGCCCCGGTCTCATCGGCGCGCTGCTGGTCGGGCTCTGCGCCGGCAAGGCGATCGCCGCGGCGCGCGGTCTCCCGCTGACTCCGGTCGACCATCTCCACGGGCACGTGGCGGCGTCGTTCCTGGCCGACCCGGACCTGCGACCGCCGTTCGTCGTCCTGATCGCGAGCGGAGGGCACAGCTTCATCGCGCGCGTCGCCGGCCACGGCCCCGGCCACGAGGTGCTCGGCTCCACGCTCGACGACGCCGCCGGCGAGGCGTTCGACAAGGGCGCGCGCATGCTCGGCCTGGGCTATCCCGGCGGCGCGGCGCTCGAGCGCCTCGCGCGCGAGGGCGACGCCGGCGCGTTCGCGTTTCCCGCGGCCGCCGGCGTGAGCGGCCTCGACATGTCGTTCGCCGGAGTCAAGACCGCGCTGCGCTACGCGATCCGCGACCTCGGGGAGCGCGAGGCCGAGCGGCGGCGCGCCGACCTCGCGGCCTCCTACCAGGCCGCGATCGTCGCGCAGCTCACCGAGCGCGTCCGGCGCGCGCTGGAGGCCACCGGCATGGAGCGGCTCGCGCTGGGCGGCGGGGTGGCCGCGAACGGGCCGCTGCGCGAGGCCGCCCGCGCGCTCGTGCCGGACGTGGTGGTGCCGGCGCCCGAGCTGTGCACCGACAACGCGGCGATGATCGGCGCCGCGGCGCGCGATCTCCCGGCGATCCCGTTTCCCGGCTACCTGGCGCTCGACGCCTACGCGAGCGGAGAGCGGGGCCCGGGGTGATCGTGCTCACGCTCTACACGCGCGAGGGCTGCTGCCTGTGCGACGAGGCGCTCGCGGTGCTCGAGCGCGTGCGCGCGAGCGCCCCGTTCGAGCTGCGCGTCCGCGACATCGGGTCCGACGACGAGCTGCTCGCCCGCTACCTGGAGCGGATCCCGGTGGTCGTGCACGGCGCGCAGGAGTGGTTCGAGCTCGAGGTGGGCGAGGCGGAGCTGCGGGAGCGCCTCGCTAGAGTTGCCGGCGCATGAGCAGCGTGGCCCAGCGCGAGGAGGAGGGGCCCGGGCCGACGCCCGGGGAGCGGCTGTCGCTCGGGGTCGCGGCGCGCCTGTCGCGCTACCTGCAGGTGCTCACGCAGGCCAAGAAGATGGGCAAGGAGACGATCTCCTCGCAGGAGCTCTCCGACTACACCCACGTCAACTCGACGCAGATCCGGCGCGACCTGTCGGGCTTCGGGAAGTTCGGAAAGCGCGGCGTCGGCTACAACGTCGACTCGCTCGTCTCGCAGATCCGCAAGATCCTGCGCACGTCCGGGCAGCACAACATCGCGCTGTTCGGCGCCGGGAACCTCGGACGCGCGATCGCGGACTCGGACATCTTCGCCGACCACGGGTTCCGGGTCGTCGCGCTGTTCGACGCCGATCAGGCGAAGGTCGGCACCTCGATCGGGCCGCATCGGGTGCGCGACATCGACGAGCTGCGCAGCGTGGTGGAGGACGAGGACATCGTCGTCGCGGTGCTCGCGGTGCCGACGGCCGCGGCCCAGCCGCTCGCCGACGAGCTGGTGCAGGCCGGTGTGAAGATCATCTTCAACTACAGCGAGGCCCTGCTCGCGGTGCCGCCCGAGGTCACGGTCCACACCTCGAGCCCCGCGGTGGACCTGCTCTACGCGCTGTACTTCTACCTGACCTGAGCCGGCCGTCCGCGCGCCGTCGCCGACGTGACCCTCGCCCCAGACACCATCGAAGCCGCCTTCTCGGAGTCGACCGACTTCACCGTCGGCATCGAGGAGGAGTTCGCGCTGCTCGACCCCGCGACGCTGGACATGGTGCCCCGCTTCGACGAGCTGCGGCTCGCGGCGGCTGCGCGGGACCCGGTGCTCTCCGAGTCGATAGCGGGCGAGCTGATCTCGTCGGAGATCGAGATCCGCTCGGGGCGCGGCGCGGACTTCGCGGACGCGATCGTGCGCCAGCGCGATCGCCGGCGCCGCCTGTTCGCGCAGGCCGACGCCCACGGCATCGCGCTCGGCGCGACCGGCACCCATCCGTGGGCCGACTACCGCGAGCAGCGGATCATCGATACCGAGCACTATCGCCGCGTGCAGGACGACCTGCGATACGTGGCTTGGCGCAACAACACGTTCTCGCTGCACGTTCATGTGGGTGTGCGCGACATCGACCGAGCGGTCCGCGTCTGCGACCGGCTGCGGCCGGAGCTCCCTCTGCTGCTGGCGATCTCCGCCAGCTCGCCGTTCCTGGACGGGCGCGACTCGGGCCTGCACAGCGCCCGCACCCAGGCGTTCACGCGGAACTTCCCGCGCTGTGGCGTTCCCGACGCCTACGGGAGCTGGGCGGCCTACCGCGACTACATCGAGCTGCTGGTGCGCACCCGCTCGATCGTCGAGTACACGCAGGTCTGGTGGTCGATCCGCCCGCACGTCGCGTTCGGGACGGTCGAGGTGCGGATCTGCGACGCGCAGGCCACCGCCGCCGAGTCGGAGGGCCTGGCGGGCCTGATCGTGGCCTGCGTCGCCGCCGCCGCCCGGGAGATCGACGAGGGGGCTCCGTTCCAGGATCCGGCTCCGCGCCTGGTCGAGGAGAACCTGTGGCGCGCGATCCGCCACGGGCAGGACGGGCGCCTGATCGACCTCGAGCGGGCCGAGGAGTACCCGGCCGCGGCAGCGGCGGAGCGGCTGCTCGCGTGGAGTGAGCCGGTCCGCGCCGAGCTCGGCATCGACGTCGCGCTGCCCGAGCTGAACGGGGCCCAGCGACAGCGGCGGCTGATCGACGCGGGCGTGCCGATGCACGAGATCTTCGCCGCGAGCGTGCGCGAGACGCGTGAGACCTACGCCGACCAGGAGGTAGCCGCATGAGTGCCGGAGTCCCGCCCCAGGAGGGCCAGCCGAGCGAGGAGGAGGTGCGCGCCGCGCTCGAGGCGCAGATGAAGCGGCTGCGTGTCGAGGAGGTGCTGCTGAGCGCCGTGGCCGACCTCGTCAACCTCGGGATGCGCCGCGTGGGCGTGGTTCCCGGGACCGAGGATGAGCGCGACCTCCACCAGGCGCGCACGGCGATCGAGGCCGTGCGGGCGCTCGGGCCGGTGCTGGATGCCAGCACGCCCGAGCAGGCGAAGCCGGTACGCGACGCGCTCTCCCAGCTCCAGATGGGGTTCGTGCAGGCCGGCGGCGCCGAGGCCGGGCCGCAGCCGGGCGGACCGGGCGCGGAGAGCGTGCCGGGCGCGCCCGCGGACGACGCCGAGCCGGGCGGACCGCCGCCGGCGGACGAGCCGGGGCCCGCCGGAGAGGCGTCCGGCGAGGACGCCGGCGCCGCTCCCGGGCCGGCCCAGCGCAGCGGGCGCCTGTGGGTGCCGGGCCAGTGAGACCGGGCGACGCTGCCGCCCGCCCCTGGCGGTAATCTCGCCGCCGATGCCTGCGCGCCCTCCGTTCCGCGTCATGGTCGCGGTCGGCCTGGTGGCGGCCGGCACGCTTGCGCTGCAGGTGGTCCTGACGCGCCTTTTCTCGGCGGTCCTCTTCTACCACTTCGGCTTCCTGGCGATCTCCCTCGCGCTGCTCGGCGTGGGCGCCGGGGCGATTCTCGTGTACGTCCGCCCGCGCTGGTTCGAGGGGCCGGAGCTGGAGCGCGGGCTGGCGCGCTGGTCGCTTGCCTTTGCGCTGCTGGTGCCGGTCGCCGCGTTCGTGCTCGTGCGGCTGCACCTGACGACGCTCACGTTCGATATCACCGCCGAGTTCGCGTGGAGCTTCGCCGTCGCGTGCATCGCGAGCTTCCTGCCGCTGCTCGCGGCCGGGATCGTGATCGCGCTCGCGGTTCGCGCGTGGACGCGGTCGATCGGGCGCCTGTACGCGTTCGACCTCGTGGGGGCCGCGCTCGGCGCGACCGCGATCGTGCCGCTCATGTGGATCGTGGACGCGCCCACGCTGATGGTCTCCCTCTCGGTCATGGGCGCGGGCGCGGCGGTCCTGTTCGCCTGGCACCGGGGAGCGTCGCGCAGCGTCGCGCTGGCGGCGCTCGCGGGGGCGATCGCGCTGACCGTGATCTCCGGAGGCACGCGCCTGTTCGCGATGGACCCGCTCGGTCCGCAGCCGGTCGCGGAGCGCTGGACGCCGCTGAGCCGCGTGCTCGGCTACGAGCCCGTCGGCTCATCGCCGAATGCGATGGTGGTCTATGACCGGGTGATCGGGGAGATCGTCCCCTACCGGCGCGGGACGCCGATCCCCGGCTGGCGCCGGCTGCAGGAAGGTCCGCAGTCGATCGGCTACGCGCTGCGCGGGCCCGGCGGCCGCGCGCTGGTGATCGGCGGCGGCGGGGGGCGCGACATCCTCGCCGCGCTGTCGGAGCGCCAGCGCGTGGACGTGATCGAGCTCAACCGGGGCATCCGCGACCTGGTCGACGACGACATGGGCCGGATCTCGGGCTCGCCCTACACGCTGCCGGGCGTGCGCACGACGATCGGCGACGGCCGCTCGACGCTCGCCGCGCGCTCGAGCCGCTACGACCAGATCCAGCTCGGCTTCACCGACACCTACAGCGGCAACTCGGGCCAGGCGTTCGCGCTGAACGAGAGCAACCTGTACACGGTCGAGGCCTTCCAGGAGTACCTGGACCACCTGCGGCCGGACGGCATCTTGAACGTCTCACGCCCGTTCCGCGCGAACGGCAACGAGGGCCTGCGCATCACGGTCCTGGCGCTGGAGGCGTTGCGGCGGGCGGGCTACCGCGACCCCGCACGCCACGTGGCGGTGCTGCTCGGCAGCTACGGGAACGCGTTCAACCGCTTCCCGTACGCGACCACGCTCGTGAAGCGCACGCCGTTCACGGCGCCCGAGCTCGCGCGCCTGCGCCACCTGGCCGCCGCCCGCACGCTCGGGGTCGCGTTCGAGCCGGGAGGCCCGTATCGCGGGCAGTGGGCGGCGCTCGCGGCCGCCTCGAGCCCGGCCGCGTTCTGCGCGCGCGCGGCCTACGACCTGTGCCCGCCGACAGACGACAAGCCGTTCTTCTTCAACATGCGGCGCTTCGGCGACATCTTCAACCCGCAGACCCGCGGCGCGCTGAGCGCTCCCGACCCGATCTTCGTCCTCGGCCTGACGCTGCTGGTTCTGCTCGCGCTCGCGGCGATCGCGGTCGCCGCGCCGCTGTTCCTGGTGCCGCGCGCCTCGCGGCCGCGCGCCGGCGCGCTCTCCTACTTCGCCTGGATCGGGCTGGGCTTCCTGGTGCTCGAGGTGGTGCTGATCCAGCGCTTCGTGCTCTTCCTGGGCTTTCCCACCTATTCGCTCTCGGTGGTGCTGGCGGCGCTGCTACTGTTCACCGGCGCCGGAGCCTGGCTCTCCCAGCGCTTCGAGGCGGCCCCGCGGCGCGCGCTGCTGGTCGCGCTCGGCGCCGGCTCCGCCATGATCATCGCCGCCGCCTACGGCCTGCAGCCGCTGCTGCGCGCTCTGATCGACCTGCCGTTCGCGGCGCGCGTCGCCCTGACGGTCGTGATCCTCGCGCCGGCGGGGCTGGCTCTGGGGATGGCGATGCCGCTCGGGCTGCGACGGCTCAGCGGCCTGTGGCCGACCGCCGCGCCGTGGGCGTGGGGCGTCAACGGCGTGGCATCCGTCGTCGCCTCGGTGCTGGCGGTATCGGTCGCGATCACCTGGGGCTTCGCCGCGACGACCCTGCTCGCCGGGGCCTGCTACCTGCTGGCGCTGGCCCACGCCGCGCTCGGTCGCTGGCCGGCGGCGGACGCGGCTCACGAGCCCGTGCGCCGCGAGGGCGCGCCGGAGCCCGTTCCCGAGCCCGCGCCGGCGTTTGCGGTCGGCCGGGGCACGGTTGCCACGGGCGCGATCGCGATCAGGCCGGCCGAGTCGCCGGCGCACGCGCCCGCCGGCGGGCCGCCGGACGCCGGGCCGATCATCTAGACTCTCGCGCGCTCTTCACGAGGGCGGCCCCCCGCGCGCGGGTAGATCGGCCGCCCTCGTCATGTTGCGGGCGCCCGGCTCCGTGGCCCCGCCGCCCCGACCGCAGACTTCTGGAGGATTCCTTGTCCGAGTTCCTGACCGACCACGGGGTCGTCGTCGCGCTGGTTTGCGCCGGCTGCGCGGTGATCTACGGCGCCGTCACCTCGCGCCGACTGCTCGCCCTCTCACCGGGCAACGATCAGATGCGGTCGATCTCCGCGGCGGTGCAGGAGGGCGCGCGCGCCTACCTGAACCGGCAGTACACGACGATCGCGGTGGTCGGGCTGGTCCTGTTCGTCGCGCTGATCTTCATCCAGAACATCGAGGTGGCCGTCGGCTTCCTGATCGGCGGCTTTGCCTCGGCGGCGGCCGGCTACATCGGGATGAACGTCTCGGTGCGCGCCAACGCGCGCGTGGCCGAGGCGGCGCGCGGCGGCGTCGGCAAGGCGCTGGACGTGGCCTTCCGCGGCGGGGCGGTGACCGGCATGCTGGTGGTCGGGCTCGCGCTGACCGGTGTCGCGGCCTACTACGGCCTGCTGACAGCGGTCTTCGACAAGAGCCAGAAGGAGGCCATCGACGCGCTCGTCGGCCTCGGCTTCGGCGGGTCGCTGATCTCGGTGTTCGCGCGGCTCGGGGGCGGCATCTTCACCAAGGGAGCCGACGTCGGCGCCGACATCGTCGGCAAGATCGAGGCGGGGATCCCGGAGGACGACCCCCGCAACCCGGCGGTGATCGCCGACAACGTGGGCGACAACGTCGGCGACTGCGCCGGCATGGCCGCCGACCTCTTCGAGACCTACGCGGTGACGGCCGTCGCGGTGATGCTGCTCGGCGTCCTGACGTTCAACGAGCAGACCCAGGTGGCCCTCTACCCGCTGGTGCTCGGCGGCGTGTCGATCATCGCGTCGATCATCGGGACCTTCGCGGTGCGCTCCGCCGCCGGCAACGTGGAGCGCGCGCTCTACCAGGGCCTGCTGGTCTCCGGCCTGATCGCCGCCGTGGCGTTCTACCCCGTCACCGAGTGGCTGATGGACGGCGTGAGCTTCAAGGCGATCGTCGCCGCGCGCAGCGCGCCGAGCGTGACGGACTTCTACCTCTGCTCGCTGATCGGGATCGGCGTCACCGCGCTGCTGTTCGTGATCACCGACTACTACACCTCGACGCGCTTCTCGCCGGTGCGCAAGACCGCGGCGGCGTCGCAGACCGGTCACGCGACCAACATCATCCAGGGCCTCGCGCAGGGCTTCCAGTCCACCGCGCTGCCCGCCATCGTGATCGCGATGGGCATCCTCGGCGCGTGGAAGCTGGCGGGCGGCGGCGCCGACGGCATCTACGGCATCGGCGTCGCGGTGATGGCGCAGCTCTCGCTGACGGGCCTGATCGTCGCGCTCGACGCGTTCGGGCCGATCACCGACAACGCCGGCGGGATCGCGGAGATGGCCGAGCTGCCCGAGGAGGTCCGCAACGTCACCGACCCGCTGGATGCGGTCGGCAACACCACCAAGGCCGTCACCAAGGGGTACGCGATCGGGTCCGCGGCGCTCGCCGCGCTGGTGCTGTTCGCGGCCTTCGAGCGCGAGCTGACGGCCGAGGCGAAGGAGATATTCCGCTTCGAGATCGGCAATCCGCCCGTGCTGATCGGGCTGCTGATCGGCGGGCTGATGGTCTACCTGTTCGCCGCGCTCTCGATGGAGGCGGTCGGCCGCGCCGGAGGCGCGGTCGTGGAGGAGGTGCGCCGCCAGTTCCGCGAGAAGCCGGGCATCATGGACGGGACCGAGCAGCCGGAGTACGCGGCATGCGTGGACCTGGTCACCAAGTCGGCCCAGCGCGAGATGGTGATCCCGTCGCTGGTGCCGATCCTGGTTCCGCTGATCGTGGGCCTGATCTCGATCCAGGCGCTCGGCGGGCTGCTGATCGGCGTGATCGTCGTCGGGCTCTTCATGGCCATCTCGATGACCTCGGGCGGCGGTGCGTGGGACAACGCGAAGAAGCTGATCGAGGACGGCGAGTACGGCGGCAAGGGCTCGGAGGCCCACGCGGCCTCCGTGACCGGCGACACGGTCGGGGACCCCTACAAGGACACCGCCGGCCCCGCGATCAACCCGATGATCAAGGTCGCGAACATCGTCGCGATCCTGATCATCCCGATCATCACGTAGGGCGGCGAGGGCCCGAACGGCATCTGGGGAAGAGCCCCGCCGCTGACCGGGGCGAGGGGGAGCTGGCGGCTACATGACGCGTGTGCGATTCCGGTCGCCTGGAGGCTGTCGCACAAATGGTGGCTCTGTCCGGGTTGCTGTGGACCATTTGGTGATGCCTCAGAACTTCTTGTCGTGTGATCGTGATCAGGAGTTGTTGTTGCCGCCGAGTGTGCGGGAGTGGCTGCCGCCGGATCATTTGGCGTGGTTCTTGATCGAGGTGGTTGGGGCGCTCGACCTTTCTGCCTTCTATCGCGACTATCGCTCTGATGGTCACGGCCGCGCGGCTTATGACCCGCAGATGATGGTGGTGCTGGTGCTCTACAACTACGCGGTCGGGGTCCGCAGCTCGCGCTCGATAGAGCGTCGCCTCCAAGAGGATGTGGCTTGCAGGGTGATCGCTGCGGGCCAGATGCCCGACCACGCCACGATCGCTCGCTTTCGCGTCCGCCACGAGCGGGCTCTCTCGGGGCTCTTCTATGAAGTGCTGGCGCTCTGTGCCGAGGCCGGCATGGTGAGCGTCGGCACGGTCGCCGTCGACTCGACCAAGCTCGCCGCCAACGCCTCGATCGGCCAGAACCGCACCCGTGCGGGGCTTGAGGCTGAGGCCGAGCGCATCCTGGGAGAGGCGGCGGCGATCGATGCCCGTGAGGATGAGCTCTTCGGTGAGCGTCGCGGCGATGAGCTGCCGGCCGAGCTCGCCGATCCCAGCACTCGCCGGGCGCGTATCCGCCAGCTGCTCGAGCGCGCGCGCGAGAACGCGCAGCAGATCGAGGCTGAGCGCTCCGGGCTCGAGGCCCGGCGGATAGAGCACAAGGCCAAGACCGGCAAGCAGCCACCGGGTCGCCCACCGGGCCCTGGGCCCTCCAAGAAGCAGGCCAAGGCCCTGGCCGAGACCAAGTACAACCTCACTGACCCCGACTCGGCGATCGTGCGCCACCGCGGCATGCTGTTGCAGGGCTACAACGTCCAGGCCGCGGTCGGCGAAGGGCAGGTGATCCTGGCTGCTCGGGCCACGAGCGCCGCCCCCGACCACGGCCAGCTCGCCCCGACGCTCGAGCAGGCCAAAGCCAACCTGGCCCGCGTGCTCGCCGAGCCGGCGCCGATCGGACAAGTGCTGGCCGACGGCGGCTACTGGCACGCCCGCCAGATCGCAGCACTGCGAGCGCAAGGCACCGAAGTGTTGGTCCCTCCCTCTGAGCGCAAGCGCTTGAGCGCCGAGCGCATGCAGCCCGAGGCCCGGCACATGAAGGGGCTGTTAGCCACGAGCGAGGGAAAACACGCCTACCGGCGACGACAACAGATCGTCGAGCCGGTCTTCGCCCACATCAAGCACCACCGCGGGATCACCCGATTACTGCGGCGCGGCCGACATGCCGTGCAGGGCGAGATCGACCTGATCGCCACCACCCACAACCTGCTCAAGCTCCACCGCCACGGCCTCCACGCCGCCCGGGCCTAACAACAACCCCGGCTCACCCGCCCGGTCCGCCCAAACGCCGACCACCAGCCCGCCCGCAACCTTTACGCGACAGCCTCCTGGCGACCAGAATCGCAGCCGAGTGGCGGGCGATCGACCTCCCGGCGCGCTCAGCCCGGGAGCACGGCCTCCGGCGGCGCTCAGCCCGCGAACACCGCGGGCTGCGCGTCAGCCCACGGCCGGGCGGCCTCGACCTGGGCCGCCAGGGCGATCAGGTCCTCCTCGCCCGCGGGGCGGCCGATCAGCTGGACCGCCAGCGGCAACCCGTCCTCGCCGGTGCCGAACGGCAGCGAGATCGCCGGCTGGCCGGTGACGTTCGCCACGGCGGTGTAGGCCGCCATCGGGTAGGCCTTGCGGAACTCGGCCCGCGGGTCCGCGGCGCCCGTGTCGATCGCGCCGACCTCCAGCGGACGGCAGCCGAGCGTGAGCGTCAGCACCGCGTCGTAGGGCGCGAGCGCCGCGGTCACGCCGCGCGCGAACCCTTGCAGGCCGGCGAGCGCGCCGCCGAGCTCCAGCGAGCCCGTGCCGCGCGCGCGCTCGATCAGCCACATCGTCAACGGTTCGACGGTGTCGGGCCCCGCCTCGCGCCCGGTCAGCGCGCCCAGGCCCTGGGCGAGCATCCCGGACAGGAACGCCCAGGCGGCCATGAACAGCTCCTCGAGCATCGGATCGCCCCACGGCGCCGCGAACGGCTCCACGGAGTGGCCCAGCGACTCGAGCAGCTCGCCGGCCTCGTGCACCGCCGCGACCGGCACCGGATCGGGCTCGAAGGAGAGCGGGGGATCGACCGCCAGGCCGATGCGCAGCGCGCCGGGATCCCGGGACGCGCTGGCCGCGAACGGGGCCGCCGGGGGCGCAGCCCAGGTCGAGTCCCCGGGCTCGTAGCCGGCGATCACGTCGAGCAGCGCGGCCGTGTCGGCGACCGTGCGCGTGACCACGCCCTCGTTCGTCAGGAAGCTCTCGCCCTGGATCGGGCCGTAGGACACGCGGCCGCGGGCCGGCTTCAGGCCCACCAGCCCGCAGCACGCCGCCGGGACGCGGATCGACCCGCCGCCGTCGTTGGCGTGCGCGACGGGGACCGCGCCCGCGGCCACGGCGGCTGCCGAGCCGCCCGACGAGCCCCCGGGGGTTCGTGCGGTGTCCCACGGGTTGCGCGCGGGACCGAAGCGGCGCGGCTCGGTGACCGGCAGGATCCCGAACTCGGGCGTGTTCGTGCGGCCCGTGAAGATGAACCCGGCGCGCCGCAGCCGCGCGACCATGAAGTCGTCGAACGGCGGCGTGAACTCCCCGGCGAGATCCGAGCCGAACGTAAGGCGCATGCCCTCCGCGAACGGCCCGAGATCCTTCAGCGCCATCGGCACTCCGGCGAACGGACGCTCCGCGCCGGGCTGCGCCTCGCGGGCCGCTGCGAGCGCGCGATCGGAGTCCAGCAGCGTGAAGCAGTTCAGCCGCGCCTGCACGGCCTCCGAGCGGCGCAGGGACGCCTCGACGGCCTCGACCGGGGAGAGCTCTCCGGCGCGGATGGCGGCGGCGAGGTGCACGGGTGAGCTGAAGTCGGGATCGGCGGACATGCTGGCCTCCGGGCTGGCGGGCGGGCGGGGCGGAAGCGGACCCTATCCGCGCGCGCCCGCCGCAGGCACGTAGACGTAGCTGCGAGCGACCACGACGTCGCGGACCGCGAAGCGCGGCGGCGCCTCGGCGATCGAGGCCTCGCCGCAGGCGCGGAACGAGTGGTCGGTGGGCGAGCGCCACCAGTCGCCGGGTGACAGGGCCGGGATCAGCGGCGAGTCGGCGCAGCGGTGCGCGTGGCGGCGGTTGCCGGCCGCGTGCCCGAGCTCGTGCAGCAGGGCCGTCTCGAGATCGAACTGGTCGCTCGAGGGGCGGGCCGGGCCGCGCTGCCACGGCGCGCTCGGGTCCAGCGCGACGTCGCGCTCCACGATCCGGGTCCCGACGAGGCGCGGACGCCCGACCACGACGCAGCCGCCCGGACCGCAGCGCCGCGCCACGCGGTAGCGCGCGATCCGGTAGACGGTGGTCACGCCCAGCGCTCGCGGCGGCACGGCGCTCGAGAAGCCGACCGCGTCGACGCCGTCGCGCACCCCGGCGCGCCGCCCGGTGGTGCCGACCGGTCGCAGGCCCCAGCGCCGCCCGGAGCGGACGGCGAGCGCCAGGAACCGCGTCGCCCCGACCGTCTCGGGTATCCCGCGCAGGCTGACCCTGAACGCGGACCGGCCACGGCGGCCGATCCACGACGGGATCGCGCCGGCGTCGCGCGGAGGCGCGGCGATCACGAGCGCGCGCGGCGCGGAGCGCAGCAGGGAGCCGCCGCCGGCCGTGCGCGCTTCCGCCTGCCACCAGTAGCGCCCCTGCCTGCCCAGGGCGCGCGCGGCCCTGCCCGCGGGACGCCACTCGGCGATGAACGGGTCGAGCGCGCCGGTGCGCGCCTCGCCGCTCGTGATCCGGGCCGCGCCGCGCAGGGCCCCGCCCGCGGTCCGCGGGCTGGAGGCGATGACGATCGCCACCGGCAGCGCCGTCCCGCGCGGAACGCGCACGCGGAACGTGAGCGTCGTGCCGGCAGCCGCGCGAGCGCCGGCGAACGGCGTCAGCGGTTGCAGCGCGCCGTCCGGGGCGGGGGCCGCCACGGCCGCCGCCGGGGCCGCGAGGGCCGCGACGGCCGCGACGGCCGCGAGCGCGAGCGGGGGAAGCGGACGCCAGGTCATCACGGATGTGTATCGGCCGCGGACGCGCGCCGCGGCAGTCCCGGGAGCCCGGGACCCCACGTCCTATGATCCCGCGCGCTTCGCATGGCCAGACGCCGCCTCCACGGCCTCGAGCGGGTACTCGGGGTCAACGCGCTCGCCTCCGCGGCCTACGGAAACGTGGGCTCGTCGATCTACTACGCGCTCGGCCTGGTCGCGTCCTTCGCGCTCGGGCTGACGCCGATCGTCTTCGTGATCGCCGGCGTGATCTTCTACCTGACGGCCGCCACCTACTCCGAGGGGACCTCGATGTACCCGGAGGCGGGCGGATCCTCGAGCTTCGCGCGCCACGCGTTCAACGAGTTCTGGTCGTTCATCGCCGCGTGGGGGCAGATGCTCAACTACGTGATCACGATCGCGATCTCGTCGTTCTTCGTCCCGCACTACATCGGCGGGCTGTTCTGGGAGCCGCTGCGCAGCTCGCCCGCGGACATCGTCTTCGGCATCGGCGTGATCGTCGTGCTGGCGATGATCAACGTGATCGGCGTGAAGGAGGCATCGGGCCTCAACATCACGCTGGCGTTCGCCGACTTCGGGACCCAGGTCCTGCTGGTGGTGGTCGGCGCCGTGCTGGTCCTCAGCCCCGAGGTGCTGGTCGACAACGTCCAGCTCGGCGTGGCGCCGACCTGGAGGGACTTCCTGATCGCGATACCGGTGGCGATGATCGCCTACACCGGGATCGAGACGATCTCGAACATGGCGGAGGAGGCGCGCGACCCCGGCCGGACGGTGCCGCGCGCGATCAACCGCGTCGTCATCGCGGTGTTTGCGATCTACGCGGCGCTGCCGGCCGTGGCGCTCTCCGCGCTGCCCGTGACGTGCAAGGCCGGCCAGTGCACGACCCTGCTGGGGGAGCCGGAGAGCGCGGGCGGCTTCGCGGGCGACCCGGTGCTCGGAGTGGTCAAGCAGCTCGATCTCGGCCCGCTCCAGGGCGCCGCCGAGCTCTACGTCGGCCTCCTCGCCGCCACCATCCTGATCATCGCCACCAACGCGGGGATCATCGGGGTCTCGCGGCTGGTGTACTCGATGGGCCTCCACCGCCAGCTGCCGGACCGCATCCGCCAGCTGCACCCCCGCTACCGCACGCCGTGGATCGGGATCATCGTGTTCGCCGGGATCGCGTGCATCGCGCAGATCCCCGGCCAGGCCGAGTTCCTGGGCAACATGTACGCGTTCGGCGCCATGCTGTCGTTCACGATCGCGCATCTCGCGGTGATCCGGCTGCGGGCGAAGGAGCCCGACCGGCCCCGGCCCTACCGCGGTCCGGGCCAGCTCCGGATCGCCGGGCGCGAGCTGCCGCTGTTCGCCGTGTTCGGAGGTCTCGGCACCGCACTGGGATGGGTCACGGTCACGCTGCTGCACGTCGATGTCGCGGTTGCGGGGCTCGGCTGGCTGGCGCTCGGCGTCGTGGTGTACGTCATCTACCGTCGCAGCCAGGGCCTGGATCTCGTGAGCACCTACAGGGTCGCGGTTCCCAAGCCCGTCACCGAGCGCGAGGCCGAGTACGCGTCGATCCTTGTGGTCTTCGACGAGGACTCCTACGTGCCGGAGGTGCTCTCGACCGCCGGCCGGCTGGCCGCCCTGCGCGAGCGGGGGATTCACGTGCTGGTGCTGATCACCGTTCCCACGACCAGCCCGATCGACGCCTCGATGCCAGGCCAGGAGCTCGAGGCCCAGGGCGTCGTCGAGCAGGCGAAGGTGCAGGGCGGGCGCCGGGTGACCGGGCACTGGGAGAAGGTCCGGGCGGGCCAGGCGGGGCGCCGGGTAGTGGACGAGGCGCGAGAGATCGGCGCGCGCGCGATCGTGATGCCGCTGCCGGGCGACCGCGGCGGATCGGTCTTCGGGAAGACGCTCGACACCGTGCTCGCCGAGCGGCCCTGCCGGGTGATCATCGAGTCGGGCGCGGACGGCCGTGGCTGATCCGCGCGGGGTGCATCGCGGCGCGACGCGCGTCCTCTCGGTGGCGATGCTCGTGATCGGGATCGCGATCCTGGGGCGCACGGTCGCCGCGGGCGGCGGCCCGACCGCGATCGGGGTGATCGTCGGCGTCATGTTCCTCGCGGTCGGCGCCGGCCGGCTGTGGCTCGAGGCCCGGCGCCCGTGAGCGCAGGCGGCGATCGCTTCAGGTTCTCGCGCGGAGCGCCCGGATGGATCGGCGCGCGCGGGCTCTTCGCGATCGTCTACACGACGTCGGTGGCGTCGGTGTACTTCGCGCTCGGGGTGGTCGCCGGGCGCGCGCTCGGGCTGACGCCCGTGGTGTTCCTCGTCGGCGGGCTGTTCTTCGGGCTCGCCGCGATGACCTACGCCGAGGGCGCCGCCCGCCACCCCGAGGCGGGCGGCTCGACCGTCTTCGCGCGCTACGCGTTCAACGAGCTGGTCTCGTTCGTCACGGGCTGGGCCGTGATCCTGGACTACGTGATCGTGCTCGCCGCGACCGCGCTGGCGGCGACGGGCTACGTGGGCGCGCTGTGGCATCCGGCGCGGGCGGGGATCGTCGAGTTCCTGCTCGCGGCCGGCATCGTGGCGTTCGTCGTTTGGGCGAACATCCGCGGCATCAGCCCGTTCCGGCTGAGCCGGCGCGTGGTGATCGCGTTCGGGGACATCGCGGTGCAGGTCCTGATCATCGTGCTCGGGCTGGCGCTGCTGTTCCATCCGGGGGCGACGCTCGACTCCGTCGACCTCGGCTCGACGCCGACCTGGAGCGACCTGATCTTCGCGCTCACGGTCGTGACCGTGGCGTTCACCGGGCTCGAGGCGGCCGCCGGCCTGTCGGCGGAGGTGCGCATCGGCCGCCGCCGGGACCTGCACCGGCTGATGGGCGGAGGGGTCGCGGTGATCGTGCTCGTCTACGTCGGGATCGCGCTGGTCGCGATCAGCGCGCTCCCGGTCCATGACGGGACCACGGCGCTCGGCGGGCGCTGGGAGAAGGCGCCGCTCGTCGGCGTGGTCGAGCAGTTCGACCCGCACTGGCTGGCGATGGCGATGAAGTGGATCGTCGCGATCTCGGGCACCGTCGCGCTCGTCGCCGCGGCGAACTCCGCGATGCTCGGCGTCTCGCGCCTCGCCTACGCGCTCGCGACCAACCGCCAGATCCCCAGCGCGCTCGGGCGCCTGCAGCCCCGCTACGGCACGCCGTGGGTCCTGATCGCGCTCTCGGGCGTCTTCGCCGTCGCGCTGCTGGCGCCGACCGACCTCGAGCTCCTGGTCGGCATCTACGCGTTCGGCGCGATGCTTGCGTTCACGATCGCCCACGCCTCGGTCATCCGGCTGCGCTTCCGCGAGGGCGAGATCGGCGCCTTCCACGTCCCGCTCGGCGTCCGCTTCCGCGGGACCAGGGTGCCGGTGCCCGCCGTCCTCGGCGCGCTGCTGTCCGCCGCCGCCTGGGTCAGCGTCCTTGTCCTGCACGGCCCGGCCCGCTACGTGGGCCTCGCCTGGATGGCGTTCGGGCTGGTGCTGTACGTCGCCTACCGGCGCGGCGGGGGCAAGCCGCTGCTGCGCCGGGTGACGATCCCCGAGCAGGCGCTGCGCTTCGAGGCCGCGGACCGCGAGTTCGGCTCGATCCTCGTGCCGATCCTCGGCACGCCGCTCGACGATGACATCGTCCAGACCGCCGGTCGCCTCGCCGGCCGCAGCAGCGAGGATCCGGACGAGGCGGTCGCGACGATCGAGGCGATCTGGGTCTTCGAGGTGCCGCTGTCGCTGCCGCTCGACGCGCGCCTGCCCGAGGCGCAGGTCAATCGCGCGCGCCGCGCGCTCGCGCGCGCGAAGGAAGTCGGGGAGGAGTACGAGGGGGTCGAGGTCGCCACGGCGATGACGCGCGCCCGCCGGGCGGGTCAGGGAATCGTCAACGAGGCCAGGCGGCGCGGCGTGGAGGCGATCGTGCTGGCCGCCGAGGAGCCCTCCCGCATCCGCGGGGGCGCCGGCCTGGGCGGGGCTTCCGGGCCGCTCGACAACTCCGTGGGGGAGGTGACGAAGTACGTCGTCCGCAAGGCCGAGTGCCGGGTCATCCTCACCGCGGCGCCGGTCGAGGACGCCCCAGCCGAGGGTCCGGGCGACGCGCCCGGGCAGTCCGGCGGCGCGCCGGAGGCGGCCGGGTCGCCGCGCTAGAGTGCGGCGCATGCTGATGCTGATCGTCGGCGCGGGGCGCGTCGGCTCGACCGTCGCGCGCCACGCGCTGGATCTGGGCCACGACGTGTCGGTGCTCGACGAGGACCCGCTTTCGCACGAGCGCCTCGACAAGGACCTGACCGAGAGCTGGGAGGACGCCGGCGGGCGCTTCACGGTGGGCACCGCGCTGGAGATCGACGCCCTCGAGGCCGCCGGGATCGCCGAGGCGGACGTGTTCCTCGCCTCGACCAACGGCGACAACACGAACCTGGTGATCGCCCAGATCGCGCAGAAGCGCTTCGAGGTTCCGAAGGTGATCGTGCGGGTGCTCGACCCGGCGCGCGCGGCCTGGTACCGCGAGCAGGGCCTGCACACCGTCTGCCCGACCCAACAGGCCATCGAGATGCTCGAGGCCGCGGCCTTCGCGGCCTGATCGGGAGGCGGGGATGTACGTGATCATCGCGGGAGGGGGCAAGGTCGGCTGGAACCTCGCCCGCGAGCTGATCGCGAAGGGCCACGAGGTGACGGCCATCGAGCAGGAGCGGCGCCGCTACCTGACCGTGGAGTCGGAGCTCGAGCACGCCGTCCAGTACGGCGACGCGACCGAGCTGTGGGTGCTCGAGCGCGCCGGCATCGCCCGCGCCGACCTCGTGATCGCGGTCACCGGCGACGACGAGGACAACATCCTCATCTGCCAGGTCGCGAAGGAGAAATACCTGGTCGGGCGCATCGTCGCCCGCGTCAACAACCCCCGCAACTACCAGCACTTCAAGCTGCTCGGGATACAGCCGGCCGTCTCCGCGACCGACCTGATCCTGCGCCTGATCGAGCACGAGGTGCCCCAGTACGGGCTGGTGCAGCTGCTCGCGCTCGAGGAGGAGCGCCTGGAGATCATCGAGGTGGAGATCGCCGAGGGCGCGCCCGCCGCGGGCCGGCGGGTCAGCGAGCTCGCGATGCCCGACGGGAGCCTCGTGATCTCGGTGTTGCGCGATGGCGCCGGCTTCGTGCCCAAGCCCGACACGGTCGTCGAGCCGGGCGACGAGGTCCTGCTGATCCTCGATCCCGGCCTGGAGCGGGACGTCAGCTCGATGTTCGGCCAGGTCGCCGCGCCCGCGGAGCCATGAGCATGCCGCGTCGCGTCGAGCACCTAATCGTCGGAGGCGGCCTGGCGGGGGGGAACTGCGCGCGCTGGCTGCGCGAGGAGGGCGCCGAGGGCGACGTCCTGGTCGTCGGTCGCGAGCCCGATCCGCCATATGACCGCCCGCCGTGCTCCAAGGGGTTCCTCGCCGGGCGCGAGACCCGCGAGGACGTGCTGTTCCGCCCCGACGAGTGGTGGCGCGAGCAGCGGATCGAGCTGATGACGCGGGTCAGCGTCACCGGCCTGGACGCGGGCGCGCGCACGGCGACGCTCTCCAGCGGCGAGGAGCTGAGCTTCGGCACGGCGCTGCTGGCCACCGGCTCCAACGTGCGCCGGCTCCCGGTCGAGGGGGGCGAGCTCGAGGGCGTCCACTACCTGCGCACGCTGCGCAACTCGGAGGCGATCCGCGAAGCCGTCCAGGGCGGGGGCCCGGTCGTCTGCGTCGGGGGTTCCTACATCGGCTGCGAGGTCGCGGCATCCGTGCGCTCGGCCTACGGCTGCGACGTCGCGATCGTGATGCAGGAGGCCGTGACGCTGTCGCGCGGGTTCGGCGAGACGGCGGGTCGCTTCCTCCAGGAGCGCCTTACCGAGCACGGGATCGAGATCCACGGCGAGGACGAGATCGAGCGCTTCGAGGGCGAGGACGGACACGTGACGGCGGTCGTCACGCGCTCCGGGCGCCGCCTGCCCGCGAGCACGGTCGTGATGGGCGTCGGCGTGACCCCGGAGGTGTCGCTCGCCGGCGCCGCCGGCCTCGAGCTGGCCGACGACGGCGGCGTGCGCTGCGACTCGATGCTGCGCACCTCGGCGGACGGCGTCTTCGCGGCGGGCGACATCGCGTCCTACGAGAGCCGCGTGCACGGGCGCAGGCTGCGCGTCGAGCACTGGGACGTGGCCTTCAACCAGGGCAAGACCGCCGCGCTCAACATGCTCGGGCGCGAGGTCGCGCACGAGGTCGTCCCGTACTTCTTCTCCGACCTCGCGGACTGGGCGTCGCTCGAGTACGTCGGGCCGGCCGCCTCGTGGGACGAGGAGGTCGTGCGCGGCTCGATCGAGGACGGCGAGTTCTCGGTCTTCTACCTCGATGGCGGGCGGGTCGCGGCGGCGCTGGCGATCGGCCGCGGGGACGACCTCGACCACGCACGGCGGCTGATGGCCTCCGGCGCCGACGTGGGCGCCGCGGGCGGGAGCGCGCGGCTCGGGGACCTCTCGACGGACCTCTCCTCGGTGTAGCCGGGTGGCGCCGGACGCGGCGGACGACGCAGCGCCGCGGCTGCCCGCGATCCTCGCCACCCTGCGCCGGTTCGCTCGTGAGGCCGGGGCCGCGCGGGTGGCGCTCGTCCTGGATCAGGGGGCCGCGCTGCCCGCGGCGGTCGTCGACTGTCCCGCCGACGGCCCGGTCGAGATCGCGGAGGGCGGGGAGGTGCGCGTGCTCGGGCAACCCGACGCACTCGCCGGCGAGCCGCTCGGGCGCGTCCACGTCCACGCGCTCCCGCCGTTCGAGGTCGACTCCGGGACGGGCGAGCTGCGCGGGATCCTCGGCGGTCTGGACTCCTACGGGCGCGCCGTGCGCGAGCTGGCGACGCTCTTCCCGGGGCGCAGCGCGGTGACCGTCGAGTGGGAGACGACTGACCCGGCGGCGCCGCTGTCGCTGGCCGCGCGCGGGGGAGACGAGCCGATGGCGCTCGCGCTCGGCGAGGCGCAGTTCGACCTGCCGGAGGGCTTCCCGGCGCCGGGGCGCGGCGAGGCGCCGGGGGACGCCGCGGCCTGAGCGGGCGGGCGGCGCCGCCCAGGCAGGCGGCGGCTCGCTGAGCTGCGCCGGGAAGAGGGCGCGCGCATCGCCGGCCGGCGACCCCGTCCCAGCCTGCACCCGCAGGACGGGCATTACCCGGGACGGGTTGGGCGCGCGACGGCCGCGCTGCGAAGCTCGATGCGGTTCCCCCACGGATCGGCGGTGTAGAAGCGCCGCACGCCCGCGATCCGCGCGTCCCAGCTGACGGGATGCCCCGCTTCGCCCAGCCGCGCGGCGAGGCGCTCGAGCTCGCCGGCGCCGGCGACGGTCAGCCCCGGGTGGGCCTTCGCGGCGGGAACGAAGCCTCCCGCCTGGACGCCGACGTGCAGCTCCTGGGCGCCGCAGCGGAACCACGCCCCGCCGGTGCCGCGCACGCCCTCCGCCTTCGGGATCTCCTGGAGCCCCAGCAGGCCGCCGAAGAACTCGCGCGCCGCCGCCTCGCAACCCTCGGGCGCGGCCAGCTGAACGTGGTCGATGCCGGTCACGGGCACGTCAACCCGCCTCCACGGTCGGTGACGTGCGGTGCGCTAGCCTCTCGAAGCCGTCTGCGGTGCGGGATGGTGTAATCGGCAACACGCCACGCTCTGGACGTGGAATTTGGGGTTCGAGTCCCTGTCCCGCAGCTCTCTCGCCCCGTCGGGGGAACCTGTCCCAGGCTACTGTCGCAGGACGACAGTCGGCTGGGATGGGATGTCGCTCACCACACCTCCAGCGCCGGCGCGCCCGCCGTGGCGGCCAGGCACTGCTCCAGATAGACGGCGGTGCCGAGGTCGCCGGTCCAGAGGGAGTGCCGGCCGCGCCCGTAGCGCCGTGTGGCCGCGCTGACCTGCGTCGCGGCGTGCATCGCGAAACGCCGCGCACGCGCGAGCCACAGCTCGTCCCCGGTACGGGCGTGGAGCGCGAGCAGCGCGAGGCCGTTGCCCGCGGTCCCGTGGCACAGGCCCGCGCCCTTGCGGAGCGGGCCCGCCGCCCAGGTCAGCTCGCCGCCGCCCAGCAGCAGCGCGTCGAGCTCCGGCTCGCGCGGCAGCGAGGCGAGCGAGGCGACGACGCCGGGGGCGCCGTGGCACCACTGCGTGCGGATCACGCCGTCCTCGCCCGCGAGCGGCCGGCCGCGCAGCGCCGGCCAGTTCGCCC
This sequence comes from Solirubrobacteraceae bacterium, assembly GCA_046330255.1. Taxonomy (GTDB): domain Bacteria; phylum Actinomycetota; class Thermoleophilia; order Solirubrobacterales; family Solirubrobacteraceae; genus JBBSBL01. The sequence goes on along the minus strand of JAXLTC010000002.1, from coordinate 50,785 downwards.
GGTCTCCTTCCCGGACGGCGGTGGCGGACAGCGCGGCCGCCGTGTCGCCGAGCAGCGGCTCCGGCGCGAGGAGCTCGGGCCGTCGCGCGAGCGCGGCCACGACTCCCGCGGAGCCGTGCGCCGGGCCGAGGTACTCGACCGTGGATCCGTAGAGCCGCTGGGTCCAGAGGCCCGGGACCTCCGCTTCCCGGCACGAGACCAGGCGGTCGGCGATCGCGCGCCACACCGAGCGCCAGCGCTTCTCGCCGGTGCGCTCCAGCATCACGTCGGCGATCAGCAGCAGCCCCGGGCTTCCCCACATCAGCTCGAGCGTGTCGCTCTGCGGGTGGGCGACGACCAGCCGCGCGAGGCGCTCCGCGAGCTCCTCGCTGGGTGACAGCAGCCAGGCCACCAGCGCGATCCCGCCCTCGCCCATCCAGAGGCTGGGCACGGGGCCGCCGAGCTCCGGCCCCCTGAGGTAGCTCTCCAGGGCCTCGCCCGCGAGCCGCGCGTAGTCGTGTGCGGGCTCGTGCAGGCCCGCGGCCGCGAGGCGGTGCAGGGCCCACAGCACGCCCGCGGCGCCGAAGTAGACTCCGTGGACCGCCCCGGGTGTCTCCCCGTCGTCGTCGAGCGGGTGCAGCGGCCAGAACTCCCCGTTGCGCAGGGCGTCGTCGGTTTCGCGCGCGATCGCGCGGATCCGGTCCCGCACCGCCGACGGGCTCCACTCGGCCTCCAGCAGGGGCTCGTGGGCGCGCGCGTCGAACAGCACGCGGCGCACGCTACCGTCGCGATCGATCAGCGCAGCACGACGCGCACGCTCCGCGACACCGGCGTCGCGCGGCCGCTCGTCGCGCTGATGCGCACGCGCAGCGCGGCGGCGACGCCGCGGTGGCGGTGCAGGGAGCGGCGCGTCGCGAGACGGGCGTCCGGCGGGATGCGCAGCGTCAGCGTCAGCGTCGCGCGCGCCCCGCCCCGGGTGGCGGCCGACAGCAGGCGCCGCGCGCGCATGCCGCGCGCCCGCAGCACGCCTGCGACGCGCGCCGAGCACGGGGTGGCGCCGCAGCGCACCCGCAGCATCACCAGGCCGCGCCGGGCGCGCTGGCGCCCGGCCGGCAGCAGGACGCGACCGGCGGGGCCGAGGGACTGCGGCCGGCCGCCACCGGACGGCGGCAGCGGCGGGACCGGGGGCACCGGCACGGTCGTCTCGCCGTCCTGCTTGGCCGGCGGTGGCGGGGGATCCGCCCCGGCTCCGGGCGCCCACGCCAGGTAGCCGTAGACGCGCCCGGCCTCGGGATGCGCCGGGTCGCCCGCGAAGCCGTCCGCGGCGTTCGCGGTCGCGTGCGTCTGCGCGAGCGCGCGCATGTAGGCCACGACCTGGGCCGGGCTCAGGCCCGCGCAGGGGCCGGCCCTGCCCGCTTCGCCCTCGCACAGCGCGACCAGGCCGGCCACGTGCGGGCTCGCCATGCTCGTGCCCGACGCGACCGCGTAGCCGCCGCCGAGGTAGGTGGAGGTCACGCAGACGCCGGGCGCGGCGATCTCGTGGGCCGCGTCCGCCTCCTGCGTGGCGAAGTTCGAGAAGCCGGCTGCCGCGTCGTCGCTCTCGCCGTCCCCGCAGGCGCCGAACGCGCCGGCGCCGCCGGGCAGGCCATCCGCGTCGCCCATCGCGCTGACGGTCAGCGCCTCGGGATAGTCGGCGGGAACGCCGACCGGGCTCGCCCCGTAGTCTCGCCCGTCGTTGCCCGCCGCGACGACCATCGTCACGCCGGCCGCGACCGCGGCGCAGACGGCGCCGTGCAGCGCCGAGGTCAGGCAGGTGCTCGGTGACTCGTTGCCGCCGATCGAGAGGTTCGCGACCCTGATGTTCAGCGCCGCGGCGTGCGCGGCGACCCAGTCGATCCCGCAGATCACCGACGAGGCCGTCCCGTTGCCCTCGGAGTCGAGCACCTTCACGGCCCAGATCCGGGTGCCGGGCGCGACGCCCAGGACCCCGGAGCCCTCGTTGCGCGCCGCGATCGTCCCCGCGACGTGGGTGCCGTGACCCTCGTCGTCGCCGGCCGGCTGGCCGGGCGCGATGCAGTTGGTCCCGTCGGAGACGTTGAGGTCCGGGTGGTCGAGTTGCACGCCGCTGTCGATCACCGCGACCGCGGCGGTGCTCGCCCCGCGAGCGACCTCGCCGTCGACCGCGCCGACGCGCCGCAGGCCCGCCGGGACCGTCTCGCCGGCCGCGACCGGGTCGCCGAGCGCGCGAACGGGAATGTCCGGGGTGACCGAGCGCACCGCGGGGTCCGCTCGCAGCGAGGACACCTGGGCCGCGGTCAGGCGCGCGGCGAAACCGTGGACGGCGCTGCGGAAGCGGTAGTGGGCGCGGAACCCGACCGCGCGCTCGCGCTGCGCCGTCGCGTCGGCCGGTCGCGTCACCGCGGAGCGGTAGGTGACGATCCATCCGCCCGCGGCGCCGGCGCCGGCCGCGGCGGGCGCCGCCGCCGGCCCCGCGAGGCAGGCGGCCGCGAGGCCGGCGGCGAGCAGGGGGGGAGGGCACGCGAGGCGCATCGCGCTCCCATCGGCGCGGGCCCTGCCGGGGTGTAGCGCGGCGCCCGATCCCCGGCGGATGGGCGAGCCGGCGCTAGGACGCCGTCGCCTGCTCGGCCCAGTCGCGGTGCAGGCGCCAGTAGCGCCCGCGCGCCTCGATCAGCTCGTCGTGCGTTCCCTGCTCGGCGATCCGGCCATCCTCGAGGACCACGATCCGGCCCGCGCCGCGGATCGTCGAGAGCCGGTGGGCGATGACGATCGCGGTGCGGCCCGCGAGCAGGCGGCGCAGGCCCTCCTCGATTCGCGTCTCGGTCTGCACGTCGACGTTCGCGGTCGCCTCGTCGAGGACCAGGATGCGCGGGTCGGCGACCAGCGCGCGCGCGAACGCGACGAGCTGGCGCTGCCCGGCGGAGAGCTGCACGCCGCGCTCGCCGACCTCGGAGTCGTAGCCGTCCGGGAGGCGCTCCACGAACGCGTCGGCGCCCACCGCGCGCGCCGCGGCGGCGATCTCCGAGCGCGACGCGTCCGGCCGCGCGAACGAGATGTTGTCCGCGATCGTGCCGCTGAACAGGAACGGCTCCTGCGGGACGATCCCCATCTGGGAGCGCAGCGAGCGCGAGTCCACGCAGCGCAGGTCGTGGCCGTCGATCGAGACCTCGCCGCCGGTCGGGTCGTAGAAGCGCGCGACGAGCTTGGCGAGCGTCGACTTGCCCGCCCCGGTGGCGCCCACCAGCGCAACGGTCTGCCCCGGTGGCACCGTGAGCTCGATGTCGCGCAGCGCCCAGGCGCCCTCGCCGTCCTCGCCGCCGTAGCGGAACGAGACGCCGTCGAGCCTGATCTCGCCGCGCAGCCGCCCGAGCACGCGCGCGTCCTCGCGGTCGCGGACGTCGGGCTCCTCGTCGAGCAGCTCGAAGATCTTGTCCAGCGCGGCCATGCCGGACTGGTAGGTGGTGTAGAGCTGCGAGAGCTGCTGGATCGGGTCGAAGAAGTTGTTGAGCGCGGCGACGAACGCGAAGACCACGCCGACGCTGGTCTGCCCGTCGATCGCGGCGAAGCCGCCGACCAGCAGGATCCCGGTCGTCGTCAGCGCGGAGAGCATCTCGACCGCCGGGAAGTAGGCCGCGTTGAGGTTGACCGTGATCATGTTCGCCGCCCGGTTGCTCTCGTTGAGCTCCGCGAACTCGCGCAGGTGGCGCGGCTCCTGGCCGAAGCTGCGCACCACCCGGATGCCCGACAGCGACTCCTGGAGGTAGCCGGTGATCGCGGCGATGCGCTCGCGGGTGATCCGGTAGGCGTCCGCCGAGGCGATCCTGAACGCAAGCCCGCCGAGCCACAGGACCGGTATCACGATGAACGTGTAGAGCGCGAGCTGCGCGTCCATCACGAGCAGCACGACGCCGGTGCCGACCAGCATCAGCGAGGACTGGAAGAGCGTCGTGATCCCGTCGGAGACGAGCTGGTCGAGCGCCTGCACGTCGTTGGTCAGCCGCGAGATGATCACGCCTGCCCGGTTGCGCGAGTAGAAGCCGACCGACAGGCGCTGGAGGTGCGCGAAGAGCTCGAGGCGCAGGTCGGCGAGCGCCCGCTGGCCGACCCAGCCCGTGAGCCAGGTCTGCGCGTAGGTGGCGGCCCAGTAGACGAGCGCCGAGGCGAGGAACGCGAGCACGATCCAGTCCAGCGCCTCGACGTCGTGCGCCTGGATGCCGTCGTCGATCGCCAGCTTCGCCAGCGGCGCCGGCGCGAGCGCGGCAGCGGTCGCGGCGACCAGCGAGAGGATCATCAGGATCACGCGCCCGCGATAGGGGCGCAGCAGGCCCAGCAGCCCGCGCAGCTTGCGCCCGCGGCCCGCGCCGGCGCGCATGCGGCGGCGAACGTCGGCGATCCGGGCCGCGATGCGGTTGCGCCGGCTCACAGGCCCGCCACCTCCGCCTCGGCCGGCTTGCGCGTGAGGAACACCTGGTCGGGCAGACCCTTCTCGACGATCTCGCGGTACAGGTCCGAGCGCTCGAGCAGCTCATCGTGGGTGCCGTGGTCCTCGAGGCGCCCGTCGCGAAGGACGACGATCTCGTCGGCCAGCGCGATCGTCGAGAGGCGGTGGGCGACCACGAACGTGGTGCGCCCGCGCATCACCTCGGCCAGCGCGGCCTTGATCCGCTGCTCGGTCGAGGCGTCCACGGAGGAGGTCGCGTCGTCGAGCACCAGCACGCGCGGGTTCGCCAGCAGCGCGCGCGCGATCGCGAGGCGCTGGCGCTGGCCGCCCGAGAGCGTCAGGCCGCGCTCCCCGACGCGCGTGTCGTAGCCGTCCGGCAGGTCGCGGACGAACTCGTCGGCCTGCGCGCGCCGCGCGGCCTCGACGACCTCCTCGCGCGTGGCGTCCGGCCGCGCGTAGGCGATGTTGTCGTGGACGCTGGCGGAGAACAGGAACGGGTCGTCGGTGACCACGGCGACCGCTCCGCGCAGCGAGCCGAGGTCGACCTCGCGCAGGTCCGCGCCGTCGATCGTGACGCTCCCCTGCGTCGGGTCGTAGAGGCGCGGCAGCAGCGAGACCAGCGCGGTCTTGCCGGAGCCGCTCGGACCCACCAGCGCGACCGTGCGCCCGGCGGGCACGTCGAGGTCGATCCCCTCGAGCGCCGGGCGCCGCGTGCCGTCGTAGGTCAGCGAGACGCCGCGCAGCTCGACGTGGCCGTCGCCCGGCGGGAGGTCCGGGGCGCCGGCGGGCGCGACGATCTCGGGAGCCCGGTCCAGCAGCTCGAAGATGCGCGCGCCGGCGGCCGTCGCGCGCTGCGCCGAGCCGAGCATGAACCCGAGCGTGCGCATCGGCCCGATCAGCATCAGCAGGTACGCGTAGAAGGCCGTGAACGCGCCGAGCGTGAGCGTGCCGGAGATCACGTCGCGCCCGCCCCAGAAGAGGATCGCGGCGAGCCCGAGGTTGGGCAGGAAGCCGATGAACGGGTTGTAGTGGGCGCGCAGCCGGGTGACGACCATCGACTCGTCGAAGACGCGCCCGACGCGGTGCGAGAAGCGCTCGTGCTGGCGCTCCTCGGCCGCGAAGGCCTTCACGACCCGCACGCCGCTGACGTTCTCCTCCGCCTCCGCGGTGAGCTCCGCGATCCGCTGCTGCACCTCCTGCATCGCGGGGCGCGAGCGGCGCCCGTAGCGCGCCGCGACCGCCACGACGAACGGCACCGGCACCAGCGCGATCGCCGCGAGCTTGGGGTTCAGCACGAACATCGCGATACCCGCCAGCACCAGCGTGAGCGCGGACTGGATGATGAACACCAGGCCGTAGCCGAGGAAGAAGCGCACGCCCTGCAGGTCGACGGTCACCCGCGACATGAGCTGGCCGGTCTGCTGGCGGTCGAAGAAGCCGAGCTCGAGCGACTGCAGGTGCCCGTAGAGACGCTCGCGCAGGTCGTACTCGACGGCCAGGGACACTCGGCCGGCGACGAGCCGGCGGCCGACGCTGAAGCCCAGTCGCACAAGGCCCGCGACGCTGACCGAGATCGCCAGCCAGGTCAGGTGCGACCCGCCGTCCCCGTCGTCGATCGCGTTGACCGCATCGCCGATCAGCAGCGGCAGCACGACCGTGACCGCCATCGCCCCGAGCGCCAGCACGAGCGAGGCGATCACGCCGCGCCGGTAGGGCTGCAGGAAGGTCAGCAGGCGTCGGAACGTGGGCACGCTTCAGAAAGGATAGGAACCGTGGAGCTACGGTCCGCGAGATGACCCGCCGCCCCGCCGCCGGCCTCTGTGACCGTTGCCGCCACCAGCGACTGGTGCGCAACACGCGCGGGTCGGAGTTCTCGCTGTGCGAGCGCTCCCGGACGGAGTCGGAGTACCCGCGCTACCCGCGCCTGCCGGTGGCCGAGTGCCGCGGATACGAGCCGCGCGAAGCCGACCGGCCGGGCGAACGCTCCTAGCCGGGGGGCTCCTGCCGGCGGCGGTGCTCCTTTTCGGTCCGCCTCCCCTCCTCGCCCTGGTGGACGATCTCGATGCGGAAGCCGTCGGGGTCGAAGAAGAAGAGCTCCCAGTAGCCCGGGATGTCGCGGTCCTCCTCGGGCGGGAAGTCGATGCGAGCGCCGGCCTCCAGGCAGCGCCGGTAGGTGGCGTCGACCTCCGCGCGGGTGTCGACGGAGAACGCGAGGTGCTCGAGGCCGACGTCGTGGTAGCGGTGCGCGCCGCCGTCGGCTCGCCGCAGCCCGATCACCTGGCCGCCGTCGCCGGCGCTCAGGTAGACGATCTCCTCGGTGCCGCGGTAGCTCGGGTAGCGGAAGGCCTCCTCCATCCCGAGCGGGCCGAGCACCCGCAGGTAGAACTCGAGCGAGCGCTCGACGTCGGCGACCGCCAGGTCCACGTGATCGATCGCCCTGATCGGCATTGCCCGGCGCCTCCCGTGATCGGATGCGCCGACGCTACCAACGCGCCGGCGCGTCGCCTGCGCTCAGCCCGCGCGCGGCGGCGGGTCGAGCACCAGGTAGGCGGAGGCGTCCTGCCCCTGGACGATGCTGACGAGGAAGAGGTTCGGACCCGTCACGCGGTCGACCAGCGAGGCCTCGGGGGCCCGCGTCACGGTGCGCACGCTCGGGATCGCCGCGGGCAGCGTCGCGCCGAGCGGGCGTGAGAGGGCGGGCTGCAGCTCCGAGCGCCGGAACAGCAGCGCCGCGCCCTGCGGCTGCGCGGAGGACGGTGTGCTCGACCCCGAGGCCTGCGCCCTGGCCTGCGCCTTGAGCTGGGCCCGGCTGGGGGGCGGGGGCGGTAGCAGCGCGATCACGTTGTCGACGTCGAGGTAGCGGAACGAGTAGAGCGCCATCTCCAGCGCCTCGCGGCGCAGCAGCAGCATCCGCTGGGGCGATGGCGAGCCGCCGCGGATCGAGCAGCGCGGCCCGAGGCCGCAGAGCGTGTACATGACCGCGCTGCCCTGCATGATCGAGATGCGCGAGCTGCCCGCGTTGGCGCGCAGCGCGACGTGCACCGGGAGGTTCGCGACCTCGAGCTTGCCGCCGGTGGCGGAGACGAGCTGGCGGCCGTCGGGAAGGTGGTAGCCGGGCGCGACGTGGTCGGCGACCTGCTGCGCGCCGCCCGCCCCGTCCGAGGAGGGCCGCCACGCCGACCAGCCGCGCGCGGGGTCGTCGCGCGCGGAGCTCCCGCCGAGCGCCGCAACGACGACCGCGCCGGCGAGCACCGCGAGGCCGGCCAGCGCGCCGAGCGCGATCGAGACGCGCCGCGCGTGGCGCGTGCGCGGCGGCGCGGCCTCCGGCTCCGGCGGCGCCGCCGGAGGCGTCAGGTCTTCGGCCACGTCGCCTCCGCCAGCAGGTCGATGGTGGGCTCGCTCAGGCCCTCGCGGTCGAGCAACTCGACGACCTCGTCGCCGTGGATCTCGCGCTTCTCGATCAGCACCTCCGCGATCCGCTCGACCTTCTCGCGGTTCTGGGCGATCGTCTGGTAGGCGGTCACGTAGGCCTGCCCCAGCAGGCGGGCGACCGCGATCCGCTTGGACGGGTCCTGGAGCACCTTCGCGAGCGGGTCCTCGCCCATCATCCCGCCGCCGCCCGCCGCGCGGTTCATGATCTGCATGCCGATCCGCTCGAAGCGCTCGTCGACCCGGTCGCGGGCCTCCTGCTCCTCGCTGTCGCCGTCCGCCGGCCCGTCCGGGGCGGGAAGCGCCGGCGTCTCCGGGCCCATCGCCCACATGCCGACCATCGCGCACGCGAGGCGCGTCGCGCTCTGCACGTCGCCGCCGACCCCGGTCGAGTTCTCCCCGTAGAAGACCTCCTCGGCGGCCATCGCGCCGAGCGTCCAGATCAGCCGCGCGACCTGCTCGGAGCGCCAGGCGGAGAACCGCTCGTCCTTCTCGATCGCCTGGTGGTGGCCGAGCGAGCCGGCGCGCATCCGGATCGAGAGGCGGGTGGAGAGCGAGTCCTTCATGAACACGTGGCCGGCGACCGCGTGTCCGGCCTCGTGGATCGCGACCGCGCGCGTCTCCTCGGGGATGTAGTTGACGCCGATCGCGAACCCGGTCTCGACCGTCGTCATCGCCTCGACGAGGTCGTGCCAGCCGAACGCCTGTCGGCGGTCGGAGTGCGCGAGCGTCAGCGCCATCGAGCAGACCTGCTCGATCATCGCCGGCGAGTAGCCGTTGGTGATCCGCGCGAGCTCGTCGCGGCGCCGGTCGGAATCGAGATCGTCCTCGTGGTCGACCTTCGCGAGGTAGAGGTCGAAGATGTCCTTGCGGTCGTCCTTGGTAGGCGTGCGGAAGTGGATGTGGCGCCCCATCCGCCCCGGGCGGATCAGCGCCGGGTCGAGCACCTCGATCGGCACGTTGGTCGCGCCGATGAAGTAGATCTGCTCGGTGCGCGGGCGCGGCGGGCGGATCCGCAGCTTCACCGACCCGACCTTCTGGGGCACGAAGTAGCTGGCGTCGAGCAGCGTGTTCAGGAACTTGGTCGCGAAGCGGCGCATGAACGGCGGGTCGTCGACCCCGTCCATCTGGACCAGCAGCTGGTTGAGCGCCAGCCCGCCGCCCTGGCCGCCCATGCCGCCCGGGAGGATGAAGCTGTTGATCGCGCCGGCCACGCGCTCGAACGCGGGCGGGTAGAGCGCCCGCGGCGGCTCCGCGCGCGCGGCGAACACCTTCTCGCGCCAGGCGCGCGTCTCGAGCAGCAGGTCGCCGGTCGGCGTCAGCGCGCCGCTGGGCCCGTAGAAGAGGAAGTCGTGGATCGAGCCGCTCTCGTACACGGGCGTGGCCATCCCGCCCGCGCCCTGCAGCGCCTGGCGGCGCATCCCGACCGCGTCGATCTCGTCGATGAAGATGATGCACTGGCCACCCCACTTGCGCGCGAGGCGCCGGGCGCGGCCGACGAGGATCATCACGATCACGACGTCCATGCCGATGAAGGTCTGCGCGAAGCCGGATCCCGGCATCGTCATGAACGGGCAGTTGAACGATGTCGCGATGCCCTTGGAGAGCATCGTCTTGCCCGTCCCCGGCGCGCCGATGAACAGCAGGCCGCGCTCGGGCTTGCCGCCTGCCTGCTTGAAGTCCTCGCTGGACTGCCAGAGCGAGATCACGCGCGTGACCTCCTCCTTGGGCTCGCGCTGGCCGCGCACGTCGGCGAGCTTCACTCCCCAGTCGGCGTCGCCCGGCTCGTAGGCCTTCATCTGCTTGATGCCGAAGAACAGCAGCGGCCCGAAGAGGATCCCGAAGTTGATCAGGAACAGCAGCGGGAGCTGCAGTACCAGGAAGATCATCGAAGGCGCCGCCTGCGAGAGGAAGTCGCCGACCTGGTTGAGCGTGTCGCCGAGCGGCACGTTGGTGCCGAACAGCTTCATCACCAGGTTGGTGGCGACGAGCAGCGCGAAGAGGATCGCCACGAGCCACAGGAACCGGCGCAGCCAGGTGCGCCAGAACCAGGCGCGGCGGCGGTTGACCACGTCGGCGGCCCGCTCGGCCTCGCCGGCGCCGTAGAGGCTGGGGGAGGGGACGAGGCGGTGGACGAGCACGTCCACCAGCCCGCGGAACACGACCACGCCGAACGCGGTCCCCAGCAGCGCCCCGATCAGGCTCCACCCGTTCGCGCGGTAGAGGACGAGGAAGAAGGCCGGGGCCGTCAGCAGCGCGACGATCGTGGCGGCGCGCCGCAGCCGCTTCCACTCACCGGCGAGCGCCGCCGCCTCGCCGCTCATCCCCGGCGCGGCGCGGACCGGGGCGTCTGGCTCGCTCCCCATGGCCGGGGAGCGTATCGCCAGCGGGCGTGCCGGTCGCCGGGTGGGCGGGGCGCGCGCCGGGCCCGGGCGGCGCGTCGTCTTGCCCGTGCCCGGTCGGGTACGCCGGCGAACGGCTCAGGGAAGGGACGGCCCAGGGAAGGAGCCCGCGTGGGCGTTGTCTCCGCTGTGCGCGTTCGATCGACCATCACATGCGTGGTCAATCGAACGCGGGTGGCGGCGGGGGCGCCGGGGGCGCCGGGGCACGCCGCGCCGCCCGGGCTCTCACTCCCGCCGCCCTTCCTCGATGTCGTTCGTCAACCAGCCGCCCCGAGTCCTCCCGGGCGCCGTCAGGCGATCCGCGCCGAGCGCGGGGCGGCGGCCGCTCCTACGTCGCCACGGCCACGTAGGTCGTCTCGAGGTACTCGTCGATGCCCTCGGCGCCGCCCTCGCGGCCGAACCCGGACTGCTTCACGCCGCCGAACGGCGCCGCGGCGTTGGAGACCATGCCCTGGTTGAGGCCGACCATCCCGGTCTCCAGGCCCTCGATCACGCGCAGCGCGCGCTGGATGTCGCGCGTGAAGACGTAGGCGACCAGGCCGTACTCGGTGTCGTTGGCCGCGGCGACGATCTCCTCCTCGGAGTCGAAGATCGCGACGGGCGCGACCGGGCCGAAGATCTCCTCGCGCAGGATCTCCGCGCCGGCGGGCACGTCGGCCAGGACCGTCGGGTCGTAGAAGTAGCCCTCGCCGTCGCGGCTCGAGCCGCCGACCAGCGCCCGCGCGCCGCGGCCGACCGCGTCCTGGACGAGCGCCGCGACCGAGTCGCGCTGGCGCCCGTCGATCAGCGGCCCTACCTCGACGCCGTCCTCGGTGCCGCGACCCACGCGCATCGCGCCGAGCCGCTCGGCCAGGCGCTCGGTGAACTCGGCCGCGAGGCCGCGCTGGACCAGGAAGCGGTTCGCCGCCGTGCACGCCTCGCCGACGTTGCGCATCTTTGCGATCACGGCCCCGTCGACGGCCGCGTCGAGGTCCGCGTCGTCGAAGACCAGGAACGGCGCGTTGCCTCCGAGCTCCATCGAGACCCGCAGCACGCTCTGCGCGGACTGCGCGATCAGCCGCCGCCCGACCTCGGTTGAGCCCGTGAACGAGAGCTTGCGCGTGCGCGGGTCGGCGATCAGCGGCGCCATCACGTCGCCGGTCGCGGTCGTGGTGATCACGTTCAGCACGCCGTCGGGGAGGCCGGCCTCGACGAGGATCTCGGCCAGCGCGAGCATCGAGAGCGGGGTCTGCTGGGCGGGCTTGACGATCATCGTGCACCCGGCGGCGACCGCCGGGCCGATCTTGCGCGTGCCCATCGCCATCGGGAAGTTCCAGGGGGTGATCAGCACGCACGGCCCCACGGGCCGGCGCATCGTCAGCAGCCGGCCCTGGCCGTTGGGCGCGGTGGCGAAGCGCCCCGCGATCCGGACCGCCTCCTCGCTGAACCAGCGCAGGAACTCCGCCGCGTAGAGCACCTCCGCGCGCGACTCGGCGACTGGCTTGCCCATCTCGAGCGTCATCAGCAGCGCGAGATCGTCCGCGCGCTCGACGACGGCCTCGTATGCGCGCCGCAGGATCTCCCCGCGCTCGCGCGGGGGGTGCCGCGCCCAGTCGTCCTGCGCGGCGACGGCGGCGTTGAGCGCGGCCGCGCCGTCGGCGACGCTCGCATTCGCGACCTCGCAGAGCGCGGCCCCGGTCGACGGGTCTTCGACCTCGAGCGTCGCGCCGCCCGAGGCCTCGCGCCACTCGCCCGCGATCAGGAGCCGCTTGGGGACTGCGTCGAGGGCGGACCGCTCGCGGGATTCGGTGATCGTGCTCATGGGATCACCGTACCCAAAGGCCGCCTCGGCCAACGCTTCCCGGTCTACTGTCGTCCTGCGACAGTCAGCCGGGAAGCGATGGGGCTCGGGATCGGGCCGAGACGTCGATGCGGCCCGTCATCCCCCGGTGCACCAGGCACTCGAAGCGGTAGGAGCCGGGCCGGGTGAAGCGCATGCGCGTGCGCCGCGGGTTGGGGCTGTCCGGCGTGGCGTCGATGTCCATCGCGACCAGGCTGAGCAGGCCGTTGCCGTGGTTGCGCCCGTCGTAGTCCGGGACCGGCGTCGCGGGATCGGAGCCCAGAGCCCACGGCTCGGTGCCGAAGAACGTCGTCGGGTTGACCCGCAGGTGCGGCGGCCGGCCGGGCCCGCCGGGCGTCTGCGTGAACTGGCGCCGCAGCGGCCGCAGCGCCCGCTCCGGCCCGAACGTCACCGTGTGGAACGACAGGGAGCCGGGCGCGATCGCGAACTCCACCGTCTGGCCCGCTCGGATCCGCTTCACGCGCGGGAAGAAGCGCAGCAGCGTGATCCCGTCGGTGCGGTCGTTGCCGGCCTCCACGCGAGGGCCGCTCGGGCCTCGCCAGCGGTCGAGCCTGCGCGCGCGCCGGGTGATGCTCGCGAGCTGCGCGCGCGCGGCGGCGCGGTCCGCTGAGGCGCTCGGGACCCTGCTTCCGCGGGGCAGCACCGTGATCGTCCCGCTCATCCCGTTCGCGACGTTGCGGCTGCCCGGATGCGTGAGGCAGACGTAGCGGTAGGTCCCTGCGGTGGGAAAGCGCAGCGAGTACGGGCGCACCATCCCCTTCAGCGGCGGGATGCCCGAGGAGGTCAGGCGCGTCCCGTCATAGCTGCCGCCGCCGAGGCGGTGGATGACGCCGGTCCCGAGGTAGAGCGCGGGTATGCCGATGTCCGAGAACGCGAACGGCCTGCCCGTCGAATCGCGGTAGCCGGTGATGCGCTGCACAGGGTCGAACTGGACGAACTTGGGCGCGGGCGTTCCCACCGGGACGAATGTGATCGTGTGGAAGCCGCGCATGTCCCAGCGGACCCGGTCGCCGGCCCCCACGGTGACGTTGCGCCTGAAGAACGCGTCAACCTCGAGGCTCCGCGGCGCGCCCGCGAGCTGCTCGGGCGGCCCGGCGTAGACGGCCTTGATGGCGGCGGAGGCGGGAACCGCGAAGGCCCCGGCGAGCGCGGTGGCCCCGAGGGCGAGCAGCGCGCGACGGCGGCGAGCGGAGAGCGGCATCGCGCCCGGAGTCTATGCGGCGCCGCGCCGATCACCCCACCACTCACAGAAGACCGGACAGCCCCCATGTGACCGACGACTGGGCGATCTCTAGGAAACCGGTGTGGCGATCGATCCATGAAATCGTGGCGTCGTTCCAGAACACGATGCGATCGGGACCGACCCGGATCACCTGCAGGATCTCGCCGGTCGAGGTGCCCGGGGCAAACATGGACTCCCGCCGCTCCAGCCGAAGCGGACCCTGCAACGAGGCGTGTTGTCGGCCGGTGGCATCGACAAGCGTCGCATAGACGTCGTGTCCGTCAGCGTCCACCAGCACTCCGAGAAACTCGTCGACCGTCAAGCAGTCATGCATGATGACTTCGTCGCCACCGGGCGTTTGTGGAGAAGACCACCTGAGGTCATCCGACGCAGCTACGCTACCTGAGACCCGTCCAGGCGCTCGACTCCATGAAAGCCCGCACCCGAGCACGACTCGCCTGGCATTCGCTGCTGGCCCTCGTTGTCGCCTTGGTTGCCACCAACGTGGCGTTGGTAGCCATACGACAGATTCACCATCCGCGTCTCTTCGTGCTCTTGACGGGCTTGGTGTTCGCCGCCTCGTTCTGGCTGACATTCAGCTCGTTGCGACGGCGTGCACGGCAACGCTCATACGAGAGCAGCTAGTGGCTTGGAACGATGGCCTGTCCCCGGTGAGATATTGACACCTCGCCGGCACGCTCTCCGTCCCCGCTGACGCCAGCCACGCGCCTACGCCGCCGCGCCCTCCCGCACCGGCTCGAGCGCAGCGCCCAGCACCTCGTCGACGGTCATCGCGAAGTGGAACGTCATCCGCTCGCGCACGTCCTCCGGCACGTCGTCGAGGTCGCCGCGGTTGCGCTCCGGCAGGACGACGTCGGTCAGGCCGGCCGCGTGGGCGGCGAGCACCTTCTGCTTGACGCCGCCGATCGGCAGCACGCGACCCTGGAGCGTGACCTCGCCGGTCATCCCGACCGTGTGGCGCACCGGGCGCCCGGAGAGCAGCGAGGCGAGCGCGGTGACCATCGTGATCCCGGCGCTCGGGCCGTCCTTGGGGATCGCGCCGGCGGGCACGTGGACGTGGAACTCGCGCTGCTCGAAGGCGTGCTCGTCGATTCCCAGCTCGGCCGCGTGGCCGCGCACGTAGGAGAGCGCGATCCGGGCGGACTCCTTCATCACGTCGCCGAGCTGGCCGGTGAGGACCAGCCCGTCCTTGCCGCCGGCCATCGCGGTTGCCTCGACGAACAGCACGTCGCCGCCGGCGCCCGTGACGGCCAGGCCGGTCGCGACGCCCGGCACCGCGGTGCGGATCGCGGCCTCCTGGAAGAAGCGCTGGCGGCCGAGCGCGTCGCGTACGAGCGGCTCGTCGATCGCGACGGGCGCCTGCGCCTTGCCCGACGCGATCCGGGTCGCCGTCTTGCGGAGCAGCGTCCCGAGCTCGCGTTCGAGCTGGCGCACGCCGGCCTCGCGCGTGTACTCGCTCGCGACCAGGCGCAGCAGGTCGTCCTCGACCGTGACCTCGTCTTGGCGCAGCCCGTTGCGCTCGCGCTGGCGGGGCCACAGGTAGTCGCGCGCGATCGCCGTCTTCTCGGCCACGGTGTAGCCGTCGAAGCGGATCACCTCCATGCGGTCCAGCAGCGGGCCGGGGATCGTGTCCGCGACGTTGGCGGTCGCCAGGAACAGCACCTGCGAGAGATCGAGCTCCAGGTCGAGGTAGTGGTCGCGGAAGCTGTGGTTCTGCGCTGGGTCGAGGACCTCGAGCAGCGCCGCCGAGGGGTCGCCGCGCCAGTCGGCGCCGACCTTGTCGACCTCGTCGAGCATGATCACCGGGTTCATCGTCCCGGCGTCGCGCAGCGCGCGGACCAGGCGGCCCGGGAGCGCGCCGACGTAGGTGCGGCGGTGCCCGCGGATCTCGGCCTCGTCGCGCACGCCGCCCAGCGACATGCGCACGAACTCGCGGCCGGTCGCACGCGCGATCGACTCGCCGATCGACGTCTTGCCGGTGCCGGGCGGGCCGATCAGCGTGACGATCGCGCCCGAGCGGCGGTCCTCGGCGATCCCGCGCTCCTGGCGCAGCTTGCGCACGGCCAGGTACTCGGTGATCCGGTCCTTCACGTCCTCGAGGCCGGCATGGTCGGCGTCCAGCACCTCGCGCGCGTGCACGGGGTCCAGCCGCTCCTCGGAGCGCTCCGACCACGGCACGGCGACCAGCCAGTCGAGGTAGGAGCGGATCATGCCCGCCTCGCCGCTCTGCTCGCCCATGCGCTCCAGGCGCCCGAGCTCGCGCTCGGCCTGCTCGCGGGCGTGCTCCGGCATGCCCGCCTCCTCGATCTTGGCGCGGTACTCCTCGACGACCGAGCCGTCGTCCTCGCCGAGCTCCTTGCGGATCGACTCCATCTGCTT
This sequence comes from Solirubrobacteraceae bacterium, assembly GCA_046330255.1. GTDB lineage: Bacteria > Actinomycetota > Thermoleophilia > Solirubrobacterales > Solirubrobacteraceae > JBBSBL01. Next base: position 35,054 of record JAXLTC010000002.1, on the reverse strand, counting down.
GCGCAGGAAGTACTCGCGCTGCTGCGCCTCGGCGCCGGACTCGACGTCGTCGCGGATGCGCCGGCGTACCTGCAGCTCGGCGAGGCGCTCGCGCTGGAAGGAGAGCGCCAGCTCGAGGCGCTCGGTGACGTCGAGCGTCTCCAGCAGGCGGACCTTCTGGGAGAAGCTCAGGTCGGGGGAGTAGCCGGAGGTGTCGGCAAGCGCGCCCGGCTCCGTGATCGAGCGCACGAACGCGGAGACGCGGCCGTCGTCGCCGCGCAGCTCGAGGATCTCCTCGACGGTGGCACGGTAGGAGCGCTCGAGCTCGCGCGTGCGCTCGTCGGCCGGCTCGGGGTCGGGGCGCTCGTCGACCTCGACCACCAGGTGCCCGTCGGGCGCCGTGGTGGCGGCGCCCGCGACGCCGCGGTGGCGGCCCTCGACCGCGATCGCCCGCCCGCCGCCGGGCAGGCGCACCCGATCGGCGACGTCGGCGACGGTGCCGACCTTCGCGAACTCGCCCTCGGAGCGGGGGACGAGCAGGACGCGATCCTCGTCGCCGGCGTCGACGGCCAGCGTCACCGACATGTTCGGGAAGACGACGGCGTCGTCGAGCGGGACAAGCAGGAGGCGGCTCATGGGCTAACGGGACCTTTCGGGATAGCAGCTTACGCTTGGTAAGCAGTTTAGCGTGCGTTCCCAGGGCGGCCTTCCCAGCGAACCTCCACCAGACGTACAGCGGCGTGCATAGGATCGCCGCGCGGTGACGGACTGGGACCGGCCGCCGAATCGAGGGGGAGCTCGCATGCGCAGGATGCGTCGTGTCTTGACCATCGGTCTGCTGGCGGCGCTCGCCGCAACCGGGGCCGGGGGATGCGCGATCCTCGGCGCGCCCACGACGGCCGCGCCGCCGGCCGATCCCACCGCCTTCAACCAGGCCAACTCGCTCGCCGCGGGCAACCTCGACGGCGACGGAAGGCCGGACGCCGTGGCGGCCGTCCAGGGCAGCGCGGGCAAGAGCATCCAGATCTACGGCGGGCTGCCGGGCGGCTCCTTCACCAAGACCGGCGCCCTGCTCGGGAAGGCCGCCGACACGGCGCGCCTCGCCGACATGGACGCCGACAACCGGGACGACGTGGTCGCGTGCTGCAACGAGTCCGGCTTCTACGTGGTGCGGATCTACCGCAAGCTCGCCGGCGGTCCGGTCGACGACACGACCATGACCTTCGGCATCCCCACGAGCGGGTGCTGCACCGACATCGAGGTCGGCGACTTCGTCCGCAACCGCCCGCAGGGCTGCGGCGGCCCACTCGGCCCGGCGTGCCCGGACGGCCCCGACGTGGCGGTGCTCTACGCGGACGGAACGGTCCGCGTCTACTCGAACGTGCTGAACGGGCAGCCGCCGTCGCTCGCAGCCACCGTTCCCCCGCCGACGCCTCCCAGCGGCCGGACCTGGCGGCCCGTCGGATTCGCCGACGGCGCGTCGAGCAGCGACCTCTCGGAGATCGCCTACGCCGCGAACGACTCCGCGGGCGAGAACCCCACGCTGGTCGCGATCCCGCCGTTCGACACCGGCGGGACGACCGCCGCCGCGAAGTTCCCGATCACCGGGGCGCGCAGCGCCCTCGCCGCCGGGAGCGGAGCCGTGATCCGCCACGGAACCACCCCGTGCTACACGTTCCTGGGAGCCACGATCTGCGACGGCGTGCCCCGGCCTTCAACCTTCCGCACCACGCTCTGGGCCGTGTCGACCGTGGCCGACGACGGCAAGCTCGCGGTCTCGGCGTTCGTCCCGCGCGACTACCCGCTGCTGGGCTGGCAGACGACGCCGGTGCCCAACCAGGGCGCCGGCGCGACCCTCGGCGCGCCGCTGCTCGCCGACCTCGACGGTGACGACAGCGACGACGTCGTCGTCTACAGCAAGCGGTCGGGCACCGGCCAGGACCTGCTCGCGATGACCGGAAAGCTCGATGCGAACGGCAACGGCGGGACGGCCTTCTGCGGCGGGAACGGCACCTTCGGGGTGAACACCTCGTTGCCCGACCCGCTGCAGACGGGCGCACGGCGGGTCATCGCCGACGCGGGCGACCTCACCGGAGACGGCAAGCGCGACGTGGTCGCAGGACCTACCGTCGCCGCCGGCTCCGGCGCCCCACTGTACAGGCTGGCCAACGCCTCGGTCGCCGGCTGCCCGGGCTGACCGGGCGCGGCCGGCGCCGGTCTAGCGCCCGGCGGACCCCCGCGCGTAGGCGGCGGCCTCGCTGCGCACGAGGTCCACGAGGTTGCCCAGCGCGACGTTCGCGTCCATCAGGTGCAGTCCCCAGGTCGGGTCCGGCGACGCGGTCGGCTTCGGCGCGCCGCGGCGCGGGGTGATCATCAGCACGCTCGCCCCGTTCGACGTCGTGCAGCGCGCCGAGTAGCTCCCGGGCACGCTCACCCATGTCGTACGGGCGGTCGGGAGCTTGATCTTGAGCAGCGCGATCCCGGCCGCGATCGAGGAGCCGGGCGCGAACGGCGCGCTCGGGAAGATCGGGTCGATCGGCGCCGACCCGCCGCGCAGCGCCGCGGGGTTGGTGCAGAGCACGCGGTAGCGGCGGCCCGTAGGCAGGTGGAAGAGGCTCCCGAAGCGCGCGGAGACGCGGCCGAACAGGGAGTTCGCGGGGGGCGTCTCGTCGTAGGTCGAGAACGCGACCACGCAGCCGAGCTGGGTGCGTGAGCGGCAGGCCGGGACGTGCGCGAAGCTCCCGCCCACGTCGCGCCCGGCGGGCACGACCACGTTGCCCCCGAGCAGCAGCGCGGAGACGAGCCGGCGGCGGACGGCGGGCTTGCGGTCGATCTCGGTGCGCACGAGCTGCGTCAGCATCCCCGCGCCCTGCGAGTGCCCGATCAGCACGACGCCGCGGCCGTGGTTGTAGCGGGCGAGGTAGTCCCTCCAGGCCGAGCGCACGTCGGCGAACGCGCTCGCGGCGGCTGCGGCCGGGACCTTGCCGGAGATCGCCTTCAGCGTGAGCTGGCGGTACATCGGCGCGTAGATGCGGCAGAGCTGGGAGTAGCGGGCGGCCTGGTAGAGCGCGATCGAGCGCTGCACCGGGTCGACGTGGAGGTTCGCCTGGACGGTCTTCTGGTCGCTGACCGTCGGGTAGACGTAGAAGCAGTCGATCTTCGGCCTGCGTACGGCGGTGACGCGCTGGACGCCGAGCCTCGCGCCGGCGGGCGAGAAGCGGGTGGTGCTCAGGCCCGGCGTGCAGGGGTTGTGCGCGAGCCCCGGCCGGCACAGCCAGGTGGTCGCGGACGCCTGCGGGACGGCGACCCCGCCGAGCGCTCCGGTTCCAACCGCCGCTGTGATCGCCAGCAGCGCACGACGCCGTCCGATCCGCGTCATCGCGGGCTCTCCTCGTCTCGGGTGCGGCGCGCACTGTAGTGCGACCCGACGCCCGGGCGCGCCGGTCGGAGCGCTCCGCCGCCCGGCGCTGCGGCGCCCGACCTGACACGATGCGAGCGTGAGCCCCGAGCGAGCCGGACAGGACCCCGCACCCGACGACCCGTCCGGGATCGAGGAGCCGCACGACACGCTCGCGGCCGAGGAGTTCGCGATCCCGGCGGCGCCGCGCCGGGCGCCCGACGCCGACCCGTCCGGGATCGAGGAGCCGCACGACACGCTCGCGGCCGAGGCGTTCGCGATCGGCGGCGGCGGGGTGCCGGCGGGCCCCGAGCGCTCCGCCGCGAGCCGCGCGCCGCTCCTGCTCGGCGTGCTCGCCGCGACCGCCGTCGTGGTGCTCTGGGCGCGCCGGCGCCGGCGCTGAGGCTCAGTCGCCGGGCGGCGGGGCGAACCGCCGCGCCAGCCGCAGACCGAGCGCCATCAGCGCCAGGCCGAGCGACGTCCCCGCCGCCCAGGCCGCCGCCATCTCGCCCGTCGGCACCGCGAGCTCGAAGAAGCTCCGCGCCCCGGGCAGCGCGAGCAGCGCGGCGAAGCAGAGCAGCATCAGCGCGCACAGGGCCCCGACCAGGACCCGGCGGCGGCCGGGCTCCGCCTCCAGCGCCATCACGACCGCGAGGCCGCAGACCACCACGATGCCCAGCGCCGCGGTCCGCGCCTCCAGGCGCGGGAGGTCGAGCGCGCCGCGCGCGAGCGCGTAGCCGAGCGCGATCCCGGCACCGATCGCCAGCCCGGCCGGGATGGCGAACCGCGCGACCTGCGCGAGGAAGCGGTCCGGGCGCCACGGGCCGCTGCTCGGGGCGAGCGCGAGCACGAACGACGGGATCCCGATCGTCAGCGTCGAGGCGATCGTGAAGTGGCGCGGGAGCAGGGGATAGGTGGCGGTCGTGATCCCGACCGCGACCAGCAGGAACGCCGCATACACGCTCTTGGTCACGAAGAGGCGGGCGACGCGCTGGATGTTGCGCAGGATCTGCCGCCCCTCCGCGACCATCGGCGGGACCGCCGCGAAGTCGCCGTTCACGAGCACGAGATCGGAGACGCTGCGCGCCATCTGGGTGCCCGTGCCCTGCGCGATCGCGAGGCGGGCCGCCTTCAGCGCGGGAACGTCGTTGACGCCGTCGCCGACCATGCCCACGTAGCGGCCGGACTCGCGCAGCGACTCGACCACGCGCCGCTTTCCGTCCGGCGAGATGCGCCCGACCGCCGGGGCCGCGAGAACCGCGTCGCGAAGCTCGCCGGGGTCCTCCGGCAGCGACTCCCCGTCGAGGGCCTCCCGCTCGCCGGGGACGCCCGCGTCACGCGCGATCGCGCCGACGGTCGCCGGAGCGTCGCCCGAGAGCACCCGCAGCAGCACGTCCTCGTCGGTCAGGAAGGCGACGGTGCGGTCGGCGTCGGGCCGCAGCCGCTCGGCGAGCACGACGATTCCGAGCGCCAGCACGTCCTCGGGGAACGGCGCGTCGGGCGCCGCGGCCGGCAGCGGCGCCGGCGTCGTGCCGACGGCGAGGACGCGCCGCCCCGCCGCCGCCTCGCGCGCCGCACGCGCCGCGAGCCCGGGGTCGGCGCCCGCGAAGCGCTCGGGCGCCCCGAGCACGATGCGCTCGCCGCCGACCTCGAGCGCGCTCCAGCGCCGCGCGGAGGAGAACGGGACCTCGGCGGTGACGCGGGACCCGCCTCCGTCTCCGGGGTCGAGGCCGGCGTCGCCGACCGCCGCGAGCGTCGCGTTGGGCGACGGAGCCGCGGCCGCGAAGCGCGCGAGCGCGCGGCGCGGCACGTCCTCCGCGACGCCGTCCGCCGGGCGCACCCCGACCACGCGCAGGCTCGGCTCGGTCAGTGTGCCGGTCTTGTCGGAGCAGAACACGTCGACCGAGGCGAGCGACTCGATCGCGTTCAGCTGCTGGGCGAGGACGCCGCGGCGCGCCATTTTCACCGCCGAGACCGCGGCGGTCAGCGACACCAGCAGGATCAGGCCCTCGGGCACCATGTTCACGATCGCTGCGGTGGCGACCTGGACGCTCTCGGCGGCGTCGCGGTCGCGCAGGACCAGCGAGGCCGTCAGCAGGATCGCGAGCGGCGCGCCGATCGCGGCGAGCGTCAGCAGCAGGCGGTCCATCGCTCGCTCCAGCGGGGAGCGCGGATGGCGGAAGGCGCGCGCGGTCGCGGTCAGCTGCGCCGCGCGGGAGTCGGGACCGACAGCCGTGACCACGTAGGCCCCGTTGCCCTCCACCGCGAAGGTGCCGGACCACACCGGCTCGCCGGGCGCGCGCACCACCGCCTCCGACTCGCCGGTGAGGATCGACTCGTCGACCGCCAGGCCCTCGGCCGCGGCGAGCTCGCCGTCCGCGACGACCTGGTCGCCCGGGGCGAGCCGCACGAGGTCCCCGGCGACCACCTCGCCCACCGGCACGCTGCGCGCGGCGCCGTCGCGGACGACCGTCGCGCTCGGCGCCACCAGCGCCGCGAGCCGGTCGAGCGCGAGCTTCGCCCTGACCTCCTGCGCGATGCCGATCGCTGTGTTCGCGACCAGGATCCCGAGGAAGAGCGCGTCGCGCCACTCGCCGAAGACCAGCGTCAGGGCCCCGAACACCGCGAGGATCGCGTTGAAGACCGTCAGCGTGTTGGCGCGGACGATCGAGAGGTAGGAGCGGCTGGTCGCCTGCTCCGGCAGCGGCCCGCGGGCGCGCAGTCGGCGCGCGGCCTCCTCCTCGGCGAGCCCGGCCTGCGCGGTCGCCGGCGCGGCGGTCGAGCGCTCCATGGGCGCGGACGCTAGCGGTCCCCCGTCAGACTCCCGGCCATGAGCGAGCTCGCACCCGGCGCGGTGATCGCCGGCTGCCGCGTGGACGCGGTCGCCGGGCGCGGCGGCATGGGCGTCGTCTACCGCGCGACCGAGATCGCGCTGGGGCGCCCCGTCGCGCTGAAGCTGATAGCGCCCGAGCTCGCGGCCGACGAGGGATTCCGTGCCCGCTTCGCGCGCGAGGCCCGGCTGACCGCGTCGCTGGACCACCCCAACGTGATCCCGGTCTATGCGGCCGGGGAGGAGGGCGGGAGCCTCTACCTGACGATGCGCTTCGTGGCCGGGACGGATCTCGCGGCACGGATCGCGACCGGCGGCCCGCTGGAGCCCGAGCGCGCCGCGGCGATCGTCGCGCAGGTCGCCGCGGCGCTCGACGCCGCCCACGCCGCCGGGCTCGTGCACCGCGACGTCAAGCCGGCCAACGTCCTGCTCGGCGGGGGCCACGGGCCCGAGCACGTCTACCTGAGCGACTTCGGGATCGTGCGCGCGCCCGCCGGCGACGCCGGACTGACCGGCAGCGGCGAGTGGATCGGCACGGTCGACTTCATGGCGCCCGAGCAGCTACGGGGGGAGCGCACCGACGCGCGCACGGACGTCTACGGGCTCGGCGGGGTCCTGTACGCCGCGCTGACGGGGGAGGTGCCCTACCCGCGCGAGGCGGCGCCGGCGACGATGCTCGCGCACATGACCGAGCCGCCGCCGCGGCCCTCGGAGCACGCCGGGGTCGAGCCCGCGCTGGACGCCGTCGTGGCCCGCGCGATGGCGAAGGACCCGGCCGCCCGGTTCCCGTCCGCCGGGGACATGGCGCGGGCCGCGCTCGCCGCGGCCGGAGGGGATGCGGCCACGGCCGCGGGCGAGCGCAGCGTCGCGCGGGGAGCGGCCGCGCCCGGGGAGCCCGCCGGCGACCCCGCGCTCGCGCCCACCGCCCACGCCGACCGCTCCCGGGCCCCGACCGCGGTCGTCTCGCCGCCCGCCTCGGAGGCCGCCACGGTCCACGCCCCGGGCGAGGCGTCCGGCACCGCGCTGCGACCCGACCCGGCGATCGCCCGGCCCGCCCGCGGGGCGGCGGAGGCGGCGCCCACCGCGCGCAAACCGCCGCCGGCGCGGCGTCCCGCGCGCGGACGCACTCTGGCCCTGCTCGCCGCGGCCGCCGCGCTCGTGGTCGCCGTCCTGGTCCTGAGCGGCGCGTTCACCAGTTCCAACGGCGCGGGCGACGAGCTCTCGGCCCGCGAGGTCCGGGGCGTCGTCGGCGCCTTCGCTCGCGCTTACGGGCGCGAGGACGTCCGCGCGCTGGGCCGCACGCTCTCGCCGGGCGTGCGCCGCATCGCGCCGGGAAGCTCCCAGGAGGGCCGCGCCGCGGTGCTCGCCGAGTACCGCCGGCAGTTCGCGGCCAACGCCGTCCGCGGCTACCGGGTCACCGGCCTGGCGGTCCGCGCCGGGACGGTCGGGAGGGCGGAGGGCCTCTACACCGTCCCGCGCGCGGGCGGCGGCCCGATCGCGGGGCGGATCGTGTTCGGCGTGGCGCGCATCGGCGGGAAGCCGCGGATCGCGCTGATCGCGGCCGAGCCGCGTGCGTAGCGCGCCCGGGTCAGCAGACCTTCGCGACCTTCACGACCACGGTCGCCCCGCGGCGCACCGACGCGCCCGCCGCCGGATCGGTCCCGCAGACACGAGCGCTGACCGGGACGAGCAGCTCGTCCAGCAGGTCGCTCTCGTCGCGGACGGTGACGCCCAGGCCCGCGGCCGCGAGGCGGTCCCGCGCGCTCGCCGGGTCGAGACCGGTGACGTCGGGCACGCGGATCGTCGCCTCGCGCGTCACCCGCACGGCGGTCATCGCGGGCGAGCGGTCCGCGGCGGACGCGATCACGTCGATGACGTTGACGCCGTCGCGCACCGGGACGGTCGCGCGGAACGCCCCGCCGTCGACCGCGACCTCGCGGCCGGCGACCAGGACCTGCGCCTGGGGCGGCGCGATCCGCCCGGTCACCTCGACCTCCCGCGAGCGCACGACGACGCCGTCGGCAGGAGCGCGAATCTCGAGCCGGGCGCTCGGCGCGGGCCGCCCGCCCTCCGACCCGCACGCCACGAGCAGGGGCAGGCATGCGGCGAGCGCTGCGGCGGCGACGCGGTGCACGACGGCGAATCGTAGGCGCCGCGGCGCCGGGCCTCGCCGTCAGCGGGGCTGCGCGTGGATCGGGTCAGTCGGGCCGCCGCCGGCGCGGCGGCCGGGCCGGGGGCTCCCGGTGGCGCGGGCCGTGGGATCCGTCGCGCTCGCTGCGCTCGCCCTCGGTCCCGGCCCGCTCGCGATCCTCGGCCAGGCCGATCTCCAGGAACACGAACGAGATCGCCAGCACCCCGGCGGCACCGAGCAGGAACAGACCGGCCGCGATCGCGAACGCGCTCCCGCCCGCCAGCCCGAGCACCAGGCCGCCGGCCAGGGCGAGCGCCAGCACGGGAACGGCACGCCGCAGCAGGGTGGTCCACATGCGTTCATGATGGCGCGCGGCCGCTCCCAGGCGGGCCATGGTCCGAACGTCATACTGGCCGCGTGGCGGCGAGCGACGGCACCCTCTTCGACGACTCCGAGCTGCACGGCGAGCTTGCGGCGCGCGCCCCTGTGCTCGCGCGTCCCTGGTGGCTGACCGCGGGCGGGCAGCGCTCGAGCTACCCGGCAGAGCGGACGGTCGTGCCCGCCGAGCGGCGCGGCGAGGTCGACGAGCTTCACGCTGCCGCGATCCACGACCTCGTACGCGCCGCGGCCCGCGCCCGGGACGAGGGCGATGCGGCCGCCGCCCGGCGCTTCGCGCAGGCGGCCGCGCGCCTGTGCCAGGAGACGGTGGGGCTCTGGGCGTCGGTCGCGCTCGTCGAGGAGCGCTGACCCCTTGTGCCGGACCCTCCCACGTGGGAGGGTCCGGGGCGTCCGGCCGTCACGAGCGAGAGGGAGGCCACATGGCAGACAGCGTGTACCGCGTCACCGAGGTCATCGGGGTCAGCGGCGAGTCGTGGGAGGCGGCGGCGCGCAACGCGGTCGAGACCGCGGCGGGCACCGTGCGCGACCTCCGCGTCGCCGAGGTCGTCCGCGAGGACGTGACGATCGAGAACGGCAAGGTCAAGGACTACCGGGTCCGTCTGAACATCTCCTTCAAGTACGACTCGGGCGACTGACGGACATCTCTCGCGAGCCCGGCGATCGCGCGCCGGGCTCGTTCGGGAGGGCCCGAGGAGACAGGGCCCGGCGTACGCGCGAGCGGTGAGCGGTCCCGCCCGATCTGATTTATCTGATAGGCTCCCCGCATGACCCGCATGACCGCCACGGAGGCTGCCCGCGGGTTCTCGGAGGTGCTCAACCGGGTGGCTGCGGGCGACGAGGTCGAGATCGTCCGCAGCGGAGCCCCCGTGGCGGTGATCGCGCCGCCGAAGGTCCGGCTCGTCTCGTCGGGCCGCTTCCGTGACCTGATCGAGGGCGCTCCGGCGACGGATGGCGACTTCGCTGCCGACCTTCGGGATGTCCGTGCCGCCTCCGGCCCGCCGCGGGACCCTTGGGCCTCCTGATCGACACCGATGTGCTGATCTCGCTCGAGCGGGAGGACCGCCGCCCCGATGTGGAGGCGGTGCTCGGCGACGAGGACCGCGGCATCAGCGTGATCACCGTCAGCGAGCTGCTTCACGGCGTCGCGCGGGCGACCGGCGCTCGACGGGTGCGTCGCCGCGCGTTCGTGGAGCATGTCGTCGCCGGCCTGGAAGCGGTGCCGATCACCGAGCCGGTTGCGCGCGTGCACGCGGAGCTGTGGGCCGGCCTCGCGCGGCGCGGCCGAGCCGTGGGCGCGCACGACCTCTGGATCGCCGCGAGCGCCGTCGCGCACGGACTCGGAGTGGCGACCGGCAACGCCGCCGAGTTCTCCCGCGTTCCCGGATTGCGCGTCGTCGCGGTTCCGGGTTGAGTGAGCGAGGTCGCCGGCCGGGCGATCTCAGCAGCCGCGCACCACGACCGCCGCCCTCCGCGCCCGGAAGCGCGCGCTCAGGATCCCGCCCGCCCGCGGCTGGCTCCACGCCGAGCGCGGCAGGGCGCGGCCCTCGACTGAGACCGAGCACGCCCTGAAGGACCCGTGTCCGCGCGCCGGGCGCAGCCCCGCGGTGGAGGCCTCGAGCTCGTAGCTGCGCTCCCGCGTGCCGTCGATCCGCAACGTCCAGCGGCCCGGTGCGGTGCTCGAGCGCAGCCGCTCGCGCGTGAACATCCGCGCGGTCGTCGTCGGTCCGGGCCAGGCGAGCAGCCGCAGGCGGTCGCGGCGGTCGGTGAGGCGGACGACGCGCCCGCCGCCGTAGCCGCTCAGCGTCGACACGTCGGGGGTGAGCAGCGGCAGGACCGCCCCGTCGCGCACGAACAGCGGCAGCTCGTCGAGGGCGGCCCGCGCGGTGACGGTTCGCGCGCCGCGGATAACGGCGGCGGGCCCGGCGTGGAAGGCGCCGTGGTCGCGCGCGTCGTAGCGCAGCGCGGCGCGCCCGTCGAGCCAGCGACCGCGCGGCAGGTACACGCTGCGCGAGCGCGCGCCCGCGCGGATCACCGGGGCGGCGAGCAGGTCCGGCCCGAAGCGGAACTCGTCCTCGGCGGCGAGCGCGCGCGGGTCGCGCGGGTCGCTGAGCACGAGCGCGCGCATCAGCGGGATGCCGGTCTCGCGGTAGGCGGTGTCGGCGGCGAGGAGGTAGGGGTAGAGCTGGGTGTGCAGCTTCGTGTAGCGGCGCCAGACGCCGATCACGTCCGGGTCCCAGACCTGTGGACGCACGTAGGCGGGGATCGCCAGGCCGGACTTCTTGATCCTCATGACCGCGGACACCGCGCCGAACTCGATCCAGCGCTTGAGCAGCTCCGGGGTGAGCCTCGGGTCGCGGCCGAGCGTGTCGTAGCCGCCGATGTCCGAGCCCCAGCGGCTGATGCCCGAGAGACCGATGCTGAGCGCCTGCTTGACCGCCGAGCTCAGGCCGTCGAAGCCGAACGTCGTCGTCGGGTCGCCGCCCCAGACGTCGCTCGCGCAGCGCGCCGCGCCCGTCCAGCCGGACCGCTGGAAGCGCACGACGGGCAGGCCGGCGGTCAGGCGCGCGACGCCGCAGTGGTAGGTCGTGGGGTAGCTGTTGTGCAGCGCGGTGCCGGTGCGCCCGTCGGCGGAGCGCGCGTCGAGCTGGGTGTACTCGCCGAAGTCCTCCATCCAGCCGTCGTGGCCGGTCCGGCGGATCCGCCTCAGCACGTCGTCGTAGGCCGCGCGCCCGGCCCGCCCGGAGAGGTCGTACTCGCCGACCTTCTCGATCGAGAAGCCCGCGGGCCCGATGCCGCCGACGAAGGAGTTGAAGAGCGACGGCGCCCCGGAGACGGTGGTCAGCAGCGCGCCCGCGCGCACGGCGTCGGAGTAGCGCGGCTGGTAGGAGGCGCACAGCATCGGGTTGACGTAGGTGAGGACCGCGAGGCCCTGGGCGTGGTAGTAGGCGACCCGCTGGGCCTCGTAGTCCTCCAGCCCGCGGTCCAGGCCGCACGGCAGGTAGCGCAGCTGGGTCTCCGCGGCGGAGACGGGCGCGTCGGCGGCGCGCAGCTTCTCGAGGTCGGCCCGCTGGTCGGCGAGCGGCGGCGCGTTCGGCTGCCCGGTCTGCAGCCACGGGCCGAACGCCCAGCTCGCGCCCGGCGCCGGCTGGCGGCCGGTGGCTGCGGTGAAGCGCTGCAGCGCGCGCGCCGGCGTCGGCCCGGCGAACAGCGAGAGCCGCAGGGCGGGCGCGGCTACCCGCGCGCTCCACGACCCTCCGCGCGCGGAGGGCAGCGTGAACCAGCTCGTCTCGTCGTTGTCCACGAGCACTCCGTATCCGCGGCTGGAGAGCAGCCACGGAACCGGGTAGTAGGTGGCGTCGAGCCGCGCCCGGTAGCCGGCCGCGGGGATCGTCACCTTGGCGATGTCCCGGCTCTCCGGGGCGAAAGGCCCGTCGGAGACGTAGTTCTCGACGGTCGCCGAACGCTGGGCGACCGCGTCCGAGCGCTCACCGAACCCGAAGAAGCGCTCGCCACGGGCGGCGTCGAAGCTGATCGAGACCTCGGTCGGCGCGGGCGTGCCGAGCAGGCGCGCCCGCAGGTTGGTGACGCCGCCGCGCCGGGGCGTGACCGTCAGCTCGGCGCGCCGGCCGGCGGTCATGGCGAGGCTGAGAACGAGCGAGCTGCGCACCGCGCGGCCGGAGCGCGGGCCGGTTGCGCGCACCCAACCCGAGGGGGTGTGGAAGCGAAGCGCCGACAGGCGCAGATCGGTGCCCGACGACCCGAAGATGGTCGTCCACCAGCCCGCGCCGGTGTCGGCCGCGCGCTGGCCAAAGGCCGGCGTGGTCGACGCGGAGGCCGGCGTGGCGGCGGCGAGGGCGAGCGTTGCGAGCGCGACGCCGAGTCGGCGCGGCCGGCCGGAGGGCATGGCGCGCGATGCTAGGCGATCGGCCGTGGCCCGCGGCGCGGTTGTGCGCGGCGCGAAGGCCGCGCCGTCCAACCCGTCCCGGCCTATGCCCGCAGGAGAGGCGCCGGCCGGGACGGGTTGAGCACGCCGCCGGTCCCGCCGCGCGTAGGCTCACGAGGCCATGGCACGCCTGCGCCAGGCCGTCCTCGTCGCGCGAGACCTCGGCTCCATGACCCGCGAGCTTCGAGCCGAGCTGGGGCTCGGCGAGCCGTTCAGCGATCCGGCCGTCGGCCACTTCGGCCTGCGCAACGCGGTCATGGCGATCGGCGACACGTTCGTGGAGGTCGTCTCCCCGGCGGCCGCGGGCACCGCCGCCGGACGCCACCTCGACCGCCTCGGGGGCGACGGCGGCTACATGCTCATGTTCGAGGTCGGCGACCTCGACGCAGCGCGGGGCAGGGCGGCGGAGTCGGGCGTTCGCGAGGTCTTCGCGGTCGAGCTGCCGGATATCGCCGACGTCCACCTCCATCCGAGCGACATGGGCGGCACGATCGTCGCCGTCGATCGCCCGCTCCCGGCCGGCTCGTGGCGCTGGGGCGGCCCGGAGTGGGAGGGCCGGATCCCCGCGCACGGACCGGGCGGCCTGCGGGGGGCGACGGTTCGCACCCCGGATCCGCCGGCGGCCGCGGAGCGGTGGGCGCACGTGCTCGGGACGCCGTGCCACGGAACGACTGTCCCGCTGGACGACGGGGCGGCGCTGACCTTCGACGCCGTGGCCGGGAGGTCCCCGGCCGGCCTGGCCGGCATCGCGGTCGAGCTCACCACGCGGGCGCCGGACGGCCGGGGCCGCGTCGAGATCGGGGGCGTCGCCTTCGACCTCCGCTGAGACGCGAACTGGGGCCGCAACCGATGTGTTACGATATATCGCGTTATGTCTGGCGTACGAGAGGAGGTGAATGACATGTACGCATACGCAAACCCGTATCCGGGTCACGCCGGTCGCTGCTTCGCGATGGGCTCCGGTCGCGGTCGTGGGCATCGCGGCCGCCGCGGGCGGGGTCCGTGGGGCGGCGGGGGCTACGGCCCGCGCGCGCGCCGCGGCGACGTCCGCACGGCGCTGCTGGTCCTGCTCGGCGACGAGCCGCGCAACGGCTATCAGCTCATGCAGGAGATCGAGAACCGCTCCGACGGCGTCTGGCGGCCGAGCCCCGGCTCGGTCTACCCGGCGCTGGCGCAGCTCGAGGACGAGGGGCTGGTCGAGGTCGGCGAGCGCGCCGGCGGCCGCCTCTACGAGCTGACCGACGCCGGCCGGGAGTGGCTGAAGGAGCGCGGCGAGGAGGCCGCGGATCCGTGGGACTCGGTCAAGGAGGACGTCGGCCAGGGCCCCGGCCAGCTGATCCGGCTGGTGCGTGACCTGGCGACCGCATCCGCCCAGGTCGTCCACACGGGCGACGAGGAGCAGGTCGCGCGCGCCCGGGAGGTGCTTGACGCCGCCCGCCGCTCGATCTACCGCATCCTCGCGGGCGACGCGCCCGCCGAGGAGGGGGAGGAGCCGCGCAAGGACGGCTGACCCTCCGCGCTCGCGGCGCGCCGCGGCCACGCGCCGCGGCGCACCGCGGCGGCGCGGGGTTGGAGCGCTGTGCTGCTCTGGACCGCGAGGCCGGCGACAGCCTGATCGTCATGCCTCCGTCCGAGCCGGCGAACCCGAGGCCGGCTCGGCAGCCGTCCCCGCCGCCGCCGCGTTCCATGGTGCTGAACGGCCCGGCTCGAGTGGTGACCTCGACGCCGGCGCCCGCGCACAAGGGGCCAGCGCCGCCGAGCCGCCAACCCGTCCCAGCCTGTACCGGCAGGAGAGGTCTTAGCCGGGACAGGTTGCGGCGAGGGCGCTCGGCCGCCGCCATCGACCAGTGCAAGAACTGACCACACCTTCGACACCGCCCTGCGGGCCTTCGACGATGCCGACGCCTACCCGGACGACGCTGCGATCATCGCCGCCAACCACCCCGAGATGGTCGAGCTCGTGGCCCAGGCCGTCAGCGAGCATCGGCCTGACCGGCGACGGCGGCGAGCTGCCGCCGGCGATCGCGGGGGAGGGCCGCGGGCCCGGCGCCGGGCCGACAGCTCGTGCTGGACACGCTCGGCGGGATCGTCGCCGCGTTCAACTCCCGCTACGGGACCGAGCTGACCGACGAGGACCTGGTCGAGTTCTTCCGCCCGGTCCAGCGCCGGCTGCGCGAGGACGAGCAGGTCCAGGCCCAGGCCCGCGCGAACGACTTCGACGACTTCGTGCGGGGGAGATCAGGCGGTGCTGTCGACCGCTGCGGCGGTGAACGGCGTGGCGAACCGCGTGGTACGCGGGCTGAGCGAGGACGAGGCCGCGCTGTCGCGCGTCACGGTCGCGCTGATGCAGGAGCTGTACGAGGAGGCGCGGGCTCCCGAGGGCGACACGGACGGTGACCAGGCTCACGCGCCTTCGTGGCGGTAGCCCCCCTGGGCATCGAGATCCTCGCGCTGATGCCGGTCGTCAGCGGTACGGTGTGAGCACGGATGGCACCTGGGCCGACGTCCACGCCCCCTCCGCCTCCACCGCCAACCCCCGGCATCGGGCTGCCGGATTCGGGGTCGTTGCCGTCCGGATGGGGACACCTTGCCCTTGCGCGACACGGGAAAGCGTTGGCGAGACGATCCGGTCGGCGGCCGCGGGGCGGGTGGCGTTCGGGACGCATCGCGCGAGTACGAGCGGGCCGACGGCTGACGACCGCGGACGGCGATGACGCCGTCCGCAGCTGCTCCCTCAGCGCTCCGGCGCGCGTCGGCCGCTACCGCAGTCTGACCGTCGTCGTGTCCGGCTCGAAGGTGTCACCCGCGGTCGCGGTCAGCCGCGTGGGACCGTGGCCGCGGAGGAGCAGCAGCGCCCGGCCGGACGCACCGGTTCTGACACTTCGCCGGCCCGAGGAGACGACGGCCGACTGTACGGGCCGCCTGTCGCCGTGGATGTCGGCCGTCACCCTGACCGCCACCAGGCCGTGCCCCCAAGGCCGGGCCTTCAGCGTCAGGTCGCTCTTGGCCGGCAGATCGTCGTAACAGGGGCCGAGCTCGGGGAGCGGCGGCGCCTGCTTGCCGTCGCGGACGGCCGTGAACGTCCCCGACTTCGCCGGCAGCGGCGAGGCGCCGTTGTTGATGACCAGGTCGGCGTCCAGGCTGCCGGTATGGCGGCCGGTCAGCTTGATGCCGGCCTTGATCGTCCAGTAGGAGGCGCCGACGTTCAGGCCGGTCACGGCATAGGTCCCGTCGACGTACGTCTTGCCGTCGCGGGAGTAGTGGTGGAAGGTCGCCGTCCAGGTCCCCTGGGCCAGGTTGCCCCTGTAGGCGATGTCCGCGGTGCCGCCGCCGTGGCCCTTGACGGTCACCGTGGCGCCCGAGCCCGTCGTTCCCGCGTAGCTGCTCGGCGGCGGCGCCCAGGAGCCGACCCCGGAGCTGACGATGCGCTGGGGCCTGCCCGGCCGGCGATCGATCCTCGCGATCAGGATCCGGTTCGGCGTCAGTCCCTTCTGCTCAACCTGCTCGTTCAGGCCCGCGGGCGGCTTGGTCCGCAGCCGCTCCTGGAGCAGGACGCTGCGGCTGTCCGGGCTCCAGAACTGCTGCCCGGAGAGGTTGTTGCCGGGCGTCAGGTTGCCGGAGTAGACGTTCAGCGGCTGGCCGATCAGCTTGCCACCGCGGTCGCCGGCGCTGCCCAGGAGCCACGGTGAGAGATCGCACTGGAAGCCGGGCCACGTCGAGACGTAGTACGGCGCGAGCGCGGCGAACGCGGGCATCTCGACGAACGGCTCGATCTCCGGCAGCCACGCGACGGCGTCCAGTCGGTGTCGCGTGCGCCACGAGTACAACGTGTAGAGGTCGCCGTCTGGCGAGGTGGCGCCGTCCTCGTCCCAGTCGCGGTTCTTCGTCAGCCGCTTGGTCGCTCCCGACCTCAGGTTGATCTTCATCGCGTCGACGTTGAAGTCCGGCCCGCCGACGACGATCGCCGCGGCGCCGCCGTCGGCGAAGCTCTTGAGCTCGTAGAGCTGGTTGTTGTTGGCCCATCCGGTCGGGTCGGTGTCGGTCAGGGTCGCGGGACCGGGCGGGTTGATCGCCTTCTGGTCGACCACGACGTAGCGGTCGGCGGCGCGCTGCAGCCGGCCGACGATCATCACGGTGCCGTCGAGCCGCAGGTCCATCCAGCCGAGGTGGCTGCCGTCCGGCGCGAGGTGCCAGGTCCGCCGCTGGACGATCAGCGGCGTGGACGGCCCCTTGTCCTCGGACATGTCGACGGGCAGGTATGAGTGGGAGGAGCAGCGGTAGATCGAGGGCGAGCACTCGAGTACGAACGCGTCTGCGTTCGGACCGGAGTCGATTCCGGAGAGCGCCCCGAGCTCGTGGCTGACGAAGAGCCGCTTGCCGTCCGGGAAGGCGTAGGTGAAGCCGCCGAAGATCTGGGGGCGGTCGGCGAACGTGCACGTGATGCACTTCGCGCCCTTGCCGTCCTTGCCGGTCACCCAGGTGGTGCCGTCGAGTTGGTTCTGGAAGACGATGTGCGAGCCGTCGGGCGTCCAGTTGGGGAGCCATGGCTGGACGCCGGCCGGCACCGCGAGCCGCTCGTGGGTGATCGGGAAGAAGGGCGGCTTGACCTTCGACGCCTGTGCGGCAGCGGCGCCGGTCGCCAGCAGCAGCGCGGCGGCCATGAAGACGATCGACGTGCGACGCAGGCGCCTCATTGGCTCTCCCTCTCGTTGACCCGCGCGCTCGTGCACGCGTTGTTGCGGTACCCGCAACAGATCCAATCAGATTGTTGCGGCCCACGCAACAGTGCTGCCATGATGGGCCGCCGTGTCCGCCTCCGCGACCAGCCCCAAGCGCATGGGTCCGGCCGAGCGCAGGACGCAGCTCCTCGCGGCTGCGCGGACTGTCCTGGCACGCGACGGGCTCGCGCGCTTCTCGATGGAGGCCGTGTCGCGCGAGGCGGGCGTCGCCGCAACCCTTCCGCGGCACTACTTCGCGAGCCGCGACGGCCTGCTCGCCGCGACCGCGATCGAGGTGATCGGCGACATCACCCGCACGCTGGTCATCGCCGACCCGGACACCGGCCTAGCCGAGCGCCTGCGCGCCTACATCGCGAAGCTGGCCGAGGAGCCGTGGGCCCACAGCGTCTGGCTCGGCGCCGCCCGCATCCATCCGGATCTCGACCGGGTCGTCCAGCGCACGCACCGTCGCATGGCCGAGCTCAGCTACGGCCGGCGCTGGCGCGACATGAGCGCCCCGGAGCAGCTCGCGGCGGCGGGCTGGATCGGCTTCGCCGACGCCGCCGTCGCGCGTTGGATCGAGGGAGGCGGGCGCGACCAGCGGGAACTGCTCGACGCGCTGCTCGACGGCGCGCGCAGGCTCGGGGTGAGCGGGCTCTGACGCGGCGCGCAGCCGTGTCTCCGCGCATGCCGGCGACCTCGGGCTGGCTGTGGGCTACGGCCCCGGCGTTCGCCGCGTCCGTCAACCGGCCTCGCTGCTGAACGACGAGGCGCGGGCTCCCGGAAGCGACACGGGCGGTGATTCGGCCTCCAGGCGATCACCGCGGTTGATTAGGTCGAAGAGATGCGCGACTTGGTGTGGCTTCCAGACATCCAGGCGCCGGATCTCCGCCAACTTGATCGCATCCTGGTTGATCCGATCGGCGGGTATTCGATGTTGACGCCGGGCGTGCTCCATGGACCGGGTTGTATCCCGATCCCGGCGACTTCGCATGACCCGCGCGTCTATGTGTTGGAAACTTCCAACGCCCCTGGTAGCATGAGCCCCCGCCATCCGAAGAAGCAGGTGGAAGCTGCGGTGAAGCGCGCCGAGCGGGCAGGCATGCGAGTCGATAGCCCTCGTGCCCACTGGGGAGTCCTTTACTGCCCAGGCGACGACCAGGGCCGGTGCCCGCCGTTCTCGATCAACGGCTCGCCGAGGAACCCGGACAACGAAGCGCGGCGGATCGACCGATGGGTTGCCCGCTGTGTGCACAAGCCCTGATGAACCAGTACACCTTCACGGTCCGATTCCTCATCCCGGGACGCGATCTGGACGAGCTGTCCGTCCGGGTGTACGACCGGCTGGGCGACGCGTCACTCATGGGACCGGATGACGCGGGGTCCTACCTGCTGGAGTTCGACAGGCGGGCGAGGGACCTCCCTGCCGCGTTGACCTCGGCGGTCGAGGATCTGGACAAGGCTCTCCCGGAGGCCCAGATCCTCCGCATCGAGGAGGACGATCTCGCCACGATGAGCGACATCGCCAGGCGCTCCGGCCGTTCGGCCGAGAGCGTTCGGCTGCTCGTGAACGGCAAGAGGGGGCCAGGAGGCTTCCCTCCCGCCGCGGGGCGCCTCGACGCACGGACCAAGGTCTGGCGCTGGACCGACGTGGGCCGATGGTTCGCCGAGGCGCTTGGAGAGTCCCTTGCCGACACGGAGGACAGCGCGTTCATCCAGGCGTTCAACGATGCGCTGGACCTGCGACGCCTCGCCGGCGGGCTGGGTAAGCCCCAGCGGAAGGCCGTTGCGACCGTGCTGCCTTCAGTGTTTGTTCCGACCTAGGACCGCCACTCCCGGTCGCGATCCATCCCCTTGGCTTCCAATCCGATCAAAGGGCGAGGGCGAGGACGAGCGCCTGCCGCGATGCCGGAGGAGGGACTCGAACCCCCGACACGCGGATTATGATTCCGCTGCTCTAACCAGCTGAGCTACTCCGGCCGGGAGGGGCGATTCTAGTTGCCGGCCCGCGCCGGCCGTCCCGTGCCCGACCTCGCCCGCGCCGTCGACACCGTCGTGACCCGCTGCCTGGGCATCGCGCCCGGCGAGAACGTCGTCGTGGTCGGCGACCCCGGCAGCCGCGAGATCGCGGAGGGGCTGCGCGAGGGGGCGGCGCGCGCCGGCGCGGACGCCGTGCTCGCGGTGATGAACGAGCGCGCCACCGACGGCACCGACCCGCCGCCGCCCGTCGCCGCAGCGATCGCGGCGGCCGACTGCTACCTCGCGCCGACGACGCGCTCGATCTCGCACACGCCTGCGCGCAAGGCGGCCAGCGACGCGGGCGTGCGCGGCGCGACGCTGCCGGGCGTCACGGCCGAGATGCTCGCGCGCGCGATGGACGTGGACCTCGACCTGCTCGCGGCCCGCTCGCGCGCCGTGGCCGAGCTGCTCGGCGAAGCCGGTGAGGCGCGCCTGAGCTGCCCGCTGGGCACCGACCTGCGCCTCGACCTCTCAGGGCGCGAGGGGATCGCCGACGATGGCGACCTGACCGCCGCGGGCGCGTTCGGCAACCTGCCGTGCGGGGAGGGGTTCGTCTCGCCCGCAGGGGGCGAGGGACGCGTGCTCGCAAGCTCGCTGGCGCCGCTGGGCCTTCCCGACGCGCCGGTTCCGCTCGAGGTCGCCGACGGCGCGCTGGCGGCCGGGCACGATGCCTTCGGCGAGCGCTTCGCCGACCTGCTCGACGCGCACGGGCCGGCCGGGCGCAACCTCGCCGAGCTGGGCGTCGGCACCAACCCCAGCGCGACGCTCACCGGCAATGTGCTCGAGGACGAGAAGATCCTCGGGACCGTCCACGTCGCGTTCGGCGCCAGCGCAGGGATCGGCGGGACCGTGTCGGTGCCGATCCACCTCGACGTGGTCGTGCTCGACGCGACACTCGACGTCGGCGGCACACGCGTGCTCGACGCCGGCCGCTGGGCGCTGGGCGGGTGACGTGAGCCCGCCCGTCCTGCTCGCGGTCCCGAACGTCTCCGAGGGGCGCGACGGCCACGCGATCGCCGCGATCGGGAGGGCGTTCGAGGGCGGCGGCGCGGCGCGGCTGCTCGACGTGCACCGCGACGCCGACCACCACCGGGCCGTCTACACGCTCGCCGGGCAGCCGGGGTCCCTCGCAGGTGCGCTGCTCGACGGCGCGCGCGCGGCGGTCGAGCGCATCGACCTGGCCCGCCACGAGGGCGTGCACCCGCATGTCGGCGCGATCGACGTGGTCCCGGTCGTCCACCTCGTACCCGAGGACCGCGGCGCCGCCTGTGCGGAGGCGCTCGTCGCCGCCGACCTGCTCGGCCGCGAGCTCGAGCTGCCGGTGTTCCTCTACGGAGAGCTGGCCGGCGGGCGCACGCGCGCGGAGCTGCGCCGGGGCGGGATCGCCGGGCTCGCTCAGCGGATGGCGGGCGGCGAGGCGCGGCCGGACTTCGGTCCCGCCCGCCCGCACGCGAGCGCGGGCGCCGCGCTGGTCGCGGCGCGGGCGCCGCTCGTCGCGTTCAACCTCCTGCTCGCGCCGCCGGCCACCGCGGCCGATGCGCGCGCGATCGCGGCCGCGGTGCGCGAGGGAGGCGAGCACGGCCTCGCCGGCGTGCGCGCGCTCGGCCTCGAGCTCGCCTCGCGCGGCGGCGCCGCGCAGGTGTCCTTCAACGTCGAGGACCCGCACGCCACGCCGCTGCGCGATCTCGTGGAAGCGGTGCGCCGCCGCGCCGAGCCGAGCGAGGCCGAGCTGGTCGGGCTCGCGCCCCGCGCCGCGTTCGAGGGCTTCCCGCAGGACCTGCCGATCCCGGGCTTCGACCCCGCGCGCCACCTGATCGAGAACGCGCTCGCCGACGCTCTAAGCTGACGCCTCATGGCCCAGACCAAGCGCAAGCGCCGCACCAAGCACCGCGGCAACGCCGCCGGGATGGTCGAGGCCCGCGGGCGCACGGGCCGCAAGCCGAAGGCCGAGGAGCGCAAGCCCGCCGCCGGCAGGGGCCGAAAGGGGGCCGCGGCGAAGAAGGACCGCTTCGACCGCCCGCCGTCCTGGAAGGGCGCCTTCCAGCGCGCGGGGATCGCGACCGTCCTCTTCTTCGCGTTCGTCGCGTTCGTCTTCAAGGAGCCGATCCGCACCGCGGTCACCGTCTCCGCGTTCATGCTCGTGCTCTACACGCCGCTCGGCTACTACACCGACCTGATGGTCTACCGCCGGCGCCAGCGCAAGAAGCTCGAGGCCGGCCGGTGATCGACGTCCGCAGCTTCACGGTCGGCCCGGTCCAGGAGAACTGCCACATCGCATTCCTCCCGGGCAGCGGGAAGGCCGTCGTCGTGGACCCGGGCGACGAGCCCGAGCGACTGCTGGAGGCGATGGGCGCGCTCGGCGTCGAGCCCGAGGCGATCCTGCTCACCCACACGCACTTCGACCACGTCGGCGCGGTCGCGCCGCTCGCGAGGGCGACCGGCGCGCCGGTCTGGTGCCCGGAGATCGAGGTGCCGGTGCTGGCCGACATCATGCGCTTCGTGCCGTGGCCCGGGATCGGCCCCTACGAGAGCTACGACGCCGACCACACGGTCGCCGGCGGCGAGCGGCTGAGCCTCGCCGGGATCGACCTCGACGTCGTCTTCACCCCCGGCCACAGCCCGGGACACGTGACCTACGCGGCGCCCGGGCACGGGGCGCTGTTCTCCGGCGACGTGCTCTTCCAGGGCTCGGTCGGGCGCACCGACCTGCCCGGGGGCGACTGGCCGACCCTGGCCCGGTCGATCGCCGGCCTGCTCGACGCCTACCCGGACGAGACCGTCGTCTACCCGGGGCACATGGGCGTCACGACGCTCGGGCGCGAGCGCGCGAGCAACCCGTTCCTCGCTGAGCTAGCCCGCTCGTGACGCGCCTGAAGGCGCCGCGCGGCACGTTCGACGTGCTGCCCGAGGCGGCCGCGCGCCGCGCGGCGGTCGAGGAGGAGGCCGCGCGGATCCTCGGCGCCGCCGGCTACGAGCGGATCGAGACGCCGGCCTTCGAGGCCACCGAGCTGTTCGCGCGCGGGGTGGGGGAGGCGACCGACATCGTGCGCAAGGAGATGTACAGCTTCGACGACGGCGGCGGGCGCTCGCTCACGCTGCGGCCCGAGGGGACCGCGCCGATCTGCCGCGCCTACGTCGAGCACGGCATGCACAAGCTCGCCCAGCCGGTGCGGCTCTGGTACCTGGGCGCTTTCTTCCGCCACGAGGCCCCGCAGGCCGGCCGCCATCGCCAGTTCTGGCAGGTCGGCGCGGAGGCGATCGGCTCCGAGGACCCGGCGCTGGATGCGGAGCTGATCCTGCTGCTGGGCGACCTGCTCGACGCGCTGGGGGTGGGCGGGCTGCGGCTGCGGATCTCGAGCCTCGGCTCTCCCGAGGCGCGGGCGGGCTACCGCGAGCGGCTCGCGGCCCATCTGCGCTCGCGCGAGGGCAAGCTTGCGCCCGAGGTCGCCGAGCGGATCGACCAGAACCCGCTGCGCGCGTTCGACTCCGCCCACGAGGGGACGCGGCGGGTGATGGCGGACGCGCCGCTGCTGCTCGACTCGCTCGACGCCGCCGACGCCGAGCACTTCGCCGCGGTCCGCGCGATCCTCGACGCCGCAGACCTGCCCTACGAGGTCGACCCGACGCTCGTGCGCGGCCTCGACTACTACGCGCGAACGGTCTTCGAGTTCACCTCCGACGAGCTGGGCGCCCAGAGCGGGGTCGGCGGCGGCGGGCGCTACGACGGGCTCGTGGAGCTGCTCGGCGGCCCGGCGACGCCGGGCGTGGGCTGGGCGGCCGGTGTAGAGCGGATGCTGCTCGCGGGCCGCGAGACGCCGGTCGCGACGCCCGTGGTGGACCTCTACGTGGTCGCGTTGGAGGCCGCGCGGCGTGCGGAGGCGGCGGTGATGGCCGCCGAGGCGCGGCGCGCGGGGCTCGGGTCCCAGCTCGAGGCGGCCGGACGGTCGACGAAGGGAGCGCTCAAGCACGCCGATCGCATCGGCGCGCGATTCGTCGCGCTGCTCGGAGGCGGCGATGGCGCGACGCTGCGCGACATGGAGGCGGGAGAGCAGCGCGAGCTCGCCGCCGACCAGGTGATCCCGTGCGCGCTGCGGGGGGCGCTGCCCGCGTGAGGCCGCCGCGCCCCAACCGCTTTCGCGACCGCTGGTGCGGGTCGCTGCGGGCGAGCGACGCGGGCGAGGCGGTGCGGGTCGCCGGCCGGGTCCACCGCCGCCGCGACCACGGCGGGCTGATCTTCATCGACCTGCGCGACCGCTCCGGGATCGTCCAGCTCGTCTTCCATCCGGAGAGCGCGCCCGAGGCGCACGCGGCCGCGCACGCGCTGCGCGGCGAGGACGTGATCACCGCGGCGGGCGCCGTGGCCGCGCGCGAGCCGGAGAACGTCAACCCGGCGATCGCGACCGGCGAGGTCGAGATCGCATGCGACTCGGTCGAGGTGCTCGCGGGCGCGGAGACGCCGCCGTTCCCGGTGGACGAGGAGGGGCCTGTGGACGAGTTGCTGCGCATGCGCCACCGGACCACCGACCTGCGGCGGGCCGGGATGCAGGAGGCGATCGCGCTGCGCCACGCGGTCGTGCGGACGATTCGCGCAGAGCTGGACGCGCGCGACTTCCTCGAGATCGAGACCCCGATCCTGACGCGCTCGACGCCCGAGGGGGCGCGCGACTTCCTCGTTCCCGCGCGGGCCGAGCCCGGCAGCTTCTACGCGCTGCCGCAGTCGCCCCAGCTCTTCAAGCAGCTGCTGATGATCGCGGGCTTCGAGCGCTACTACCAGATCGCCCGCTGCTTCCGCGACGAGGACATGCGCGCCGACCGCCAGGCCGAGTTCACGCAGCTCGACCTCGAGATGTCGTTCGTCGAGGAGGACGACGTGATCGAGGTGCTGGAGGCGGTGATGGCCGCCTGCTTCGAGGTCGCTGACTTCGCGGTTGCCCCGCCGCCGTGGCCGCGGATGGGCTACGACGAGGCGCTGCTGAGGTTCGGCTCCGACCGGCCCGACATGCGCTTCGGGCTGGAGATCGCTGACGTGAGCGAGGCCGTCGCGGGAGCGGAGTTCAAGGTCTTCTCCGGGGCGGTGTCGGGCGGCGGGGTCGTGCGCGGGCTCAACGCCGGGGATCGCGAGACGCCGCGCTCGGAGCTGGACGAGCTCACGGAGCTCGCGAAGTCGCGCGGCGCGGGCGGCCTGGTGTGGGCGTTCGCCGAGCCGGACGGCGGCTGGCGCTCGCCGATCGCGAAGTTCCTGAGCGCGGAGGAGATCGCGGCGGTCACCGCGGGCCTCGGCGGCGCGCCGGGTGACCTGCTGCTGCTGGTCGCCGACCGCGCGGAGGTCGCGGCCGAGGCGCTGGGCGCCCTGCGCTCCGAGCTGGCCGCGCGGCGCGGGCTGGTGCCCGAGGGCGCGCACGAGGCGCTGTGGATCGTGGACTTCCCGATGTTCGGCGCGGCGGAGGGGGGCGGCTGGACGGCGCTGCACCACCCGTTCACCGCGCCGTCGGGCGACCTCGCCGACCCCGGCGCGCTGCGCTCGCGCGCCTACGACCTGGTGCTCGACGGCGTCGAGATCGGCGGCGGCTCGATCCGGATCGACACGCCCGCGGTGCAGGAGGCGGTGCTCGGGATCCTCGGCATCGGCCCCGAGGAGGCGCAGGCGCGCTTCGGGTTCCTGCTCGACGCCCTGCGCCAGGGCGCGCCGCCGCACGGCGGCATCGCGATGGGCATCGACCGGATCGTCGCGCTGCTCGCCGGCCGGGAGTCGATCCGGGACGTGATCGCGTTCCCCAAGACGGCCAGCGGCGCGGACCCGCTGACGGGCGCCCCGGCCGCCGTGGAGGACCGCCAGCTGCGCGACCTGGGGCTCGCACGGCTGGCCGCTCGCAAGCCGGGCTAACGCCCGAGGCCGTTCCTGCCGAATAGAGCAGGGCATGACCCAGGTCTCGCGGCCCGTCCTCATCGTCCTGATCGTGGTAGTCGCCTTCGCGGGCGTCTGGCTCGTCGCGCTGCGCCCGAAGTCCGACTCGGGCTCGGGCGGCGGCTCCTCCAACACGAGCTCCGCGCCGGATGCTCCGGGCGTCAAGGGCCTCACCAAGTCGATCGCCAAGGCGAAGGGCGCGGTGAAGACCTCGCAGGACAACGCGGCGAAGGTCGGCGCGGCCGACGCCTCGACCGGCGGTGCCGCCGCCTCGGGCGCGTCGAGCTCCTCCTCCTCGGGGTCGCAGTCCGGCTCCGCGAGCGGCTCGTCGTCCTCGACCGCCTCCCCGCAGGTGCGGGCGGTCTCTGCCAAGGCCTCGGCCGCCACCGCGAAGAAGGTCGCCGCGGTCGACCGCGGGCTGCACCAGCGCAAGGTCGTGGCGCTGCTCTTCTACAACCCGCGCTCGTCCGACGACAAGATGGTGCGCCAGGAGTTCTCGCGCCTGAGCACCCGGGGCGGTCGCGTGGTCCTTGTCGCCGCCCCGCTGGCGGCGCTCTCCAGCTTCGGCGAGGTCACCCAGAGGGTCCAGGTGACCGAGGCCTCGTCGCTGATCGTCTTCGACCACAAGGGCAAGGCGAGCTCGATCGTCGGCTTCACCACCGACGCCGAGATGTCCCAGCGCATCTCCGACGCGCTGGCGACCAAGGCGTAGGCGGTTCCGTCGCATCGGGCCGCGTCGGCGGCGCGGCACGCTTGAACGGCGGCATCGAAGGGTGACGACCCGGCGGCCGGGCGCATTCTCGGGCCCCCTCGATCAACCCATCCCAGGTAAGACCCGCAGGAGAGGTGCCAGCCGGGATGGGTTGGGCTCGCGGGCGGCCGGACGCCGGCCCTACCATCAACCCGTGGACGCGCTCGAGCATCACCTCGCGGCTCCGGTGGGACGCGGGCGCCGCCCGCGCGGCGGCGCGACCGGCGCCGCCGGCGGCGCGCCGTGCGGCGACCTGGTGGCGATCACGGTCGCGCTCGACGGCGAGCGTGTGGCCGACGCGGGCTTCGAGGCGCACGGCTGCGGCGCGGCTCACGCCGCGGGCAGCGCCGCCGTCGGGCTCTTGCGGGGCCGCCCGCTGCTGGACGCCGCGCGCCTGGGAGCGGGGGAGATCGCCGGCGCGCTCGGCGGCCTGAGCCCCGGCAAGCTGCACGCCGCCGACCTCGCCGCCGACGCCCTGCACCGCGCGCTCGGCGGCGCCGCTCGCGACTCGGCGGCGCTCGCGCCGAGCCCCGGACGCACGCTGGTGGCGATGAGCGGCGGAGTGGACAGCGCGGTCGCGGCGCTGCTCAGCGCGCGCGCGGGCGGCGAGGCGGTCGCCGTGACGCTCGAGCTGTGGACCGACCCGGCCAACGACGCCGAGCGCTCGTGCTGCTCGGCCGCGGCGGTGCGCGACGCGCGCGCCCTCGCGCACCGCATGGGCATGCCCCACCTGACGCTCGACCTGCGCGAGGAGTTCCGCGCGGGCGTGGTCGAGCCGTGGCTCGCCGGGCACGCCGCGGGCCTGACGCCCAATCCGTGCGTGCGCTGCAACGGGGCGGTCCGGCTCGACGCGATGGTCGCCCTCGCGGAGCGTCTCGGCGCCTCCGTGCTGGCGACGGGCCACTACGCGCGCGTCGCCGAGCGCGACCATCCCCGCGGACCGCTGCTGCGCGAGGCCGCCGATGCGGGGAAGGACCAGAGCTACGCGCTCGCGGCGCTGGACCCGACGACGCTCGCCGCCCTGCGCTTCCCGCTCGGCGGGCTGA
Organism: Solirubrobacteraceae bacterium; assembly: GCA_046330255.1. Classification (GTDB taxonomy): domain Bacteria; phylum Actinomycetota; class Thermoleophilia; order Solirubrobacterales; family Solirubrobacteraceae; genus JBBSBL01. The sequence goes on along the minus strand of JAXLTC010000002.1, from coordinate 7,936 downwards.
CCAAGTCGCGGGTGCGCGCGCTCGCGCGCGAGGAGGGCCTGCCGGTCGCCGACCGGCCCGACTCGCAGGACCTGTGCTTCCTCGCCGGCACCGACGCCGCCGCCTTCCGCGCGCGCCACGGCGCGGCCCGTGGCCGCGCGGGCGACGTCGTCGATGTCGCGGGCCGTGTCCTGGGCCGTCATCGCGGGCACGAGCGCTACACGGTCGGCCAGCGGCGCGGGCTCGGCGTCGGCGGCGGCCGGCCGCTGTTCGTGCTCTCGAAGGACGCCGCGAGCAACCGGGTCGTGGTCGGTCCGCGGGAGGCCCTGCGGACGAGCCGCGTGACGGTCCGCGACGTGCGGCTGCGCCGCGACGGCGCGCGCATCGACCGGGTCCGCCTGCGCTACCGCGCCCGCGCGCTGGCGGCGGCGATCGACGGGGACCTCCCCGCGGGACCGCACGCGCGGATCGAGGTCGGCCTCGCCGAGCCCGCGGCCGGCGCCGCGCCGGGCCAGGTCGCGTGCCTCCAGGACGGCGATCTGGTGGTCGGCTGGGGCACCATCGCGGCGGGCGGCACGGCCGCGCGCGCCGCCTAGACTCCGGCCCCCGATGGCGCGCACCTCGGACGAGATCCGCGAGACGTTCCTGTCCTTCTTCGCCGAGCGCGGCCACGTGCGCCTGCCCTCGTTCTCGCTGGTGCCCGCCACCCACGATCCCTCCGTGCTGCTCACCACAGCGGGGATGCATCCGCTCAAGCCCTACTTCCAGGGCACCGAGACGCCGCCCGGGCAGCGGCTGACCACCTGCCAGAAGTGCTTCCGCACCACCGACGTCGAGAACGTCGGCCTCACCGCGCGCCACCTCACGTTCTTCGAGATGCTCGGCAACTTCTCGATCGGCGACTACTTCAAGGCGGGCGCCGTGGAGCTCGCATGGGAGCTGTCCCGCGAGGGATTCGGCTTCCCGGCGCACGACATCTGGATCACGGTGTTCGAGGGCGACGAGGAGCTCGGGCTCGGCCCGGACGAGGAGGCGATCGAGGCCTGGCGCGCGGTCGGGGTGCCGCGGGAGCGGATCGTGGCGCTGCCCCGCTCCGACAACTTCTGGCAGGCCGGCCCGACCGGCCCCTGCGGCCCCTGCTCGGAGCTCTACCTGGACCGCGGATCGGCGTTCGGACCCGACAGCGAGCGGCCGGGCGACGACGGCGAGCGCTTCCTCGAGTACTGGAACCTGGTGTTCATGGAGTTCGACCAGGAGCCCGCCGGGGTGCTGACGCCGCTGCCCGCGCAGAGCATCGATACCGGGCTCGGGCTCAACCGCATGGCCGCGATCCAGCAGGAGGTCGAGTCGGTCTTCGACACCGACCAGTTCGCGCCCCTGGTCGCGCTGGGCGAGGAGCTCTCCGGCCGGGCCTACGGGAGCGACGCCGAGGCCACTCGCGCGCTGCGCATCCTGGCCGACCACTCGCGCGCCATGTGCTTCCTCGTCGCCGACGGCGTGGTCCCCGGCAACGAGGACCGCGGCTACATCCTGCGCCGGGTCATGCGGCGCGCGATCGCCCAGGGACGGCGGATCGGGCTGGAGCCCGGCTTCCTGCCGCGCTACGCCGGCGTGGTCGAGGAGACGATGGGCGGCGCCTACCCGGAGCTGGGTGAGCAGCGCGCCGCGATCCGCCGCTGGCTGGAGGCGGAGGAGGAGGGCTTCGGCCGCACGCTCGCGCAGGGCACGAAGCTGCTCGGCGAGCTGATCGAGCGGGCGCGCGAGCGCGGCGACGAGGGAATCGGCGCCGAGGACGCGTTCCGGCTCCACGACACCTACGGCTTCCCGATCGACCTCACGCTCGAGCTCGTCGCGGAGGCCGGCCTGGGCGTTGACGAGCAGGGCTTCGAGGTGCTCATGGACCGCCAGCGCGAGCGGGCGCGGAGCGGCGCCGCGACCGGCGATCCCCTCGCTCACGACGCGGCGCGCGAGGCGGCGGCGACGCTCGCCGGGAGCGCAGGGTTCGCGACCGAGTTCACCGGTTACCGGACTACCGAGCAGGAGACGACGATCGGCGCGCTGGAGCGGGCGGGAGATCGGTGGCTGGCGAAGCTCGTCGAGTCGCCGTTCTACCCGGCGGGCGGCGGGCAGGTATCCGACGCGGGCACGCTCGAGTGCGCCACGGGCGACTGCCGCGCGCGGGTCGGCGAGGTCTACAGGCTGGGCGACGACCAGGTCGTCGCCCTCGAGCCGGAGCAGGGCGAGCTGCGCGAGGGGGCGCGGGTCCGCGCCGTCGTGGACCCCGCCGCACGCCATGCCACGGCGGCCAACCACACGGCCACGCACCTGCTCCACGCGGCGCTGCGCGAGCGCCTCGGCGACCACGTTCGCCAGGCGGGCTCGGCGGTGCGGCCCGACAAGCTGCGCTTCGACTTCACCCACGGGCGGGCGCTGAGCCCGGAGGAGATCGCCGGCGTCGAGGACGAGGTCAACCGGCGCGTGCTGCAGAACCTCCCCGTCCGGGCCCTGGAGACGACGCTTCAGGAGGCGCGCCGCCTCGGCGCGATGGCGCTCTTCGGCGAGAAGTACGGCGAGGTCGTGCGGATGGTCGAGATCGGCGACGGCTCGTTCTCGCGCGAGTTGTGCGGCGGCACGCACGTGCGCTCGACGGCCGAGATCGGCCTCTTCACGATCACGGGCGAGACCTCCTCGGCCGCGAACGTGCGGCGCATCGAGGCGCTGACGGGGCCCGCGGCCGTCGCGCTGATGCGCGATCACGACGCGCGCCTGCGCGCGCTCGCCGAGCGCCTGCGCACGACGCCCGAGGGGGCGTTGGACGCGCTCGCCGCACGCGAGGAGCGGGTCGCGGCGCTGGAGCGCGCGGCGGCCGAGGGCGGCGGCAACGGCGCGCTGGACCTGGACGCGCTCGTCGCCGACGCGGCCGAGGTGGACGGCGCGCGCGTGCTCGCCGCCGCCGTGAAGGCGCCGGACCCGAAAACGCTGCCGGACATCGCCGACAGGCTGAAGGCCCGGCTGGGCGACAGCGCGATCGCCCTCGGCGCGGTCGCGGAGGGGCGGGTGCATCTGGTGGTCGCGGTCGCCCCCGCGCTCGTCGAGCGCGGCGTCAAGGCGGGCGCCGTCGTGAAGGCCGCGGCGGAGGTGGCCGGGGGAGGGGGCGGCGGGCGCGACACGATGGCGCGGGCAGGCGGGCGCGACCCCGGGAAGCTGGACGAGGCGCTGGCCGCGGCACGCGCCGCGATCGAGTCCGCGCTCGGCGGGGGCTGACGGCCGGGTGGCGCGCGTGCTGGCCCTCGACTACGGCTCCGCGCGCTGCGGCTGCGCCCTGAGCGACCCGACCGGCACCCTCGCGTCGCCGATCGAGGCGGTGCCCGCGCCCGGGAGCAAGGCCGGGCTGCGCCGGGTGGCCGCGCTCGCGGAGCACCACGAGGTCGAGCGCGTGGTAGTGGGCCTTCCCGTCACGCTGGCGGGCGGCGACAGCGCCCAGACCGGGGAGACGCGCGCATTCGCGGCCCGGCTGCGCGAGGCGCTTCCCGCCGCGATCCCGGTCGAGCTCTACGACGAGCGATTCACGACGCGGATCGCGCAGCGCGCCGGCGGGTCCGCGTCCGAGGACTCGCGCGCCGCCGCCGTGCTCCTCGAGGGCTGGCTGGCCCGCCGCGAGGCGCGGGCGTGAGCCGCCGCGAGGAGCCCGCTCCGCGCACCGACGCGGAGCGCGAAGCCGCGCGCCGCGAGCGCGAGGCCCGCCGCGCGCAGCGCGAGGGCCGCGCGGCCGCGGTCGACCCCCGGCGGAAGGGCCGCCCACGCCCGAGCCGGAGGTTCCGGCGGCGGCGCCCGCGCCGGAGCCCGAGCCCGCGCCGCGCCGGAGCCCGAGCCCGCGCCCGCGCCGGAGCCGGACTCCGCGCCGGAGCCGGAGCGGGACCCCGCGCCGGAGGCGCTCGCGTCGGAACCGCCCGAGCCGGGGCAGGCCGCGCCGGAGGCCGGCGGGGCCGAGCCGGCGCCGTTCCATCCCGGCGAGCGGCCGATCGGCACCAGGCGGGTCGCCCCCGGCGAGACGCGACCGGCCTCGCCGTCGCCGCCGCCCCCGGCCGCGCGACGGCGCCCGGCGGTCACCACTGCGCGGGTGCTCGGCGTGATCGCGCTGATCGCGATAATCGTCGCCGGGTGGTTCCTCGTCTCGCTGTTCCAGCCGTTCGCGGGGAACGGGCACGGGTCGGTGCTCGTGCGCGTGCCCTCCGGGGCGAGCGTCGAGGACATCGGCGACCTGCTCGAGCAACGCGGGGTGGTGTCGAGCGGGTTCTTCTTCGCGCTGCGCGCGCGCCTGTCCGGCGACGCCTCGAAGCTGCGCGCCGGCCCACGCCTGCTGCGCCGCGACATGAGCTACGGCGCCGCGCTCGACGCGCTCACCACGGCGCCGGCCTCGGCGCCCGTGGTGGTGGTCACGATCCCGGAGGGGCTCTCGCGCCGCGAGACGGTGCCCATCGTCCGCCGCGCCGGGCTGCGCGGCGACTACCTGGCGGCGTCGCGCCGCTCGGCGCTGCTGGACCCGCGCAGCTTCGGCGCCCCGCGCCGCACGCGCACGCTGGAGGGCTTCCTCTTCCCGTCCACCTACCAGCTGCGGCGTGCGGCCCCCGTCAAGGCGCTGGTGGATCGCCAGCTCAACATCTTCCGCCAGCAGATCCGCGGGGTGAGCATGCGCTACGCGCACAGCAAGAACCTGACCGTCTACGACGTGCTGATCATCGCCTCGATGATCGACCGCGAGGCCGGGGTGCCGAAGGACCGTGCGCTGATCGCGGCCGTCATCTACAACCGGCTGAAGCGGGGGATCCCGCTGGGCATCGACGCGACGACCCGCTACGAGTACGGGAACTGGACGAGCCCGCTGCGCCGCTCCCAGCTGGCGTCGGACTCGCCCTACAACACCCGCCGCCACGCGGGCCTGCCGCCGACGCCGATCGGCAACCCCGGGCTGGCCGCGATCCGCGCGGCGGCGCACCCGGCGCGCGTCCCGTACCTCTACTACGTCGTCAAGCCGGGCACCTGCGGGGAGCACGCGTTCTCCTCCACCAACGCCCAGTTCCAGCGCGACGTGGCGCGCTACAACGCCGCGCGCGCGAAGGCGGGCGGGCGGAGCCCGACGAAGTGCCCCTAGCCGGAGTGGTCGGCTGGCCGGTGGCGCACAGCCGCTCGCCGCGCATGCACGAGGCCGGTTACCGCGAGCTCGGTCTCGAGGGCTGGCGCTACCAGTTGCTGCCGGTGCCGCCCGGGCTGTTCGACGAGGTCGTGCGGGCGCTTCCGGACGCGGGCTTCGCCGGCGTGAACGTGACGATCCCCCACAAGGAGGCGGCGCTGGCGGTCGCCGACGAGGCCGCGCCGCGGGCGCGCGCGATCGGCGCCGCCAACACGCTGACCTTCGCCGCCGGGCGGATCGAGGCCGACAACACCGACGCGCCCGGGCTGATCGCCGCGCTCCCGGCCCCGCCCGCCGGCCGCAGCGCGCTGGTGCTGGGCGCGGGCGGGAGCGCGCGGGCCGCGGTCTGGGCGCTGCTCGACGCCGGCGCCCGCGACGTGATGGTCTGGAACCGCACCCGCGCTCGCGCGGAGCGCCTGTGCGCCGAGATCGGGGGTCGCGTCGTGGCGGCGCCCGAGCCCGCGGATCTGCTCGTCAACTGCACCGCCGCCGGCCTGGACGATCCGGCCGCGGGGCTCAAGGACCTTCCGCTCGGCGCCGATGCTCTGGACGAATATTCGGTCGTCGTCGACCTCGTCTACGGGGAGGTCCCGACGCGGCTGATCGAAGCGGCGCGCGGCGCCGGCCTGGAGGTCGTCACCGGCAGTGAGGTTCTCGTTCGGCAAGGGGCGGAAGGGTTCCGGCGATGGACCGGACGCGAAGCCCCCCTCGGAGCATTCCGAGCCGCCGCCCGGGACTGAAGACCCCGGCGCGCCGCCCGCTGCGCCGCCCCAAGCCGCCGAGCCGCCGGTGCCCGCGCCCGACGCGCAGCCGACGATGCCGCAGCCCGACACAGGTCCGGCGCCCGCGCCGGCCAGCCCGGAGCCGGCGCTCCCGCCGCCGCAGACCGCGGCCGGCCAGGCGGCGACCCCCGCGCCCGAGCCCGAGCCGGTCCCGGTCGATACGGGTCCGGAGCCGAGCCCCGGGCCGCCGGAAAGCCTCGAGCCGGATGCCGGGGCCGCGACGGACCCCGAGCCGCCCGAGCAGCACGCCGAGCCGCCCGAGCCGCCCGAGCCGCAGCCCGAGCCGCGGTTCGAGCCGGAGCCGCAGCCCGAGCCCGAGCCGCCCGCCCCGCCGCCGCAGCCCCGCGCGCCCGCCCCCGCACCTCCGTCCGCGGCGTCGCCGCCGTCGCGGCCGCAGCTACGGGCGGTGGGGTCCCAGGAGGTCGTCCAGACGGCGACCGCGCCCGAGCTCCAGGTCGACTGGAACGGCGTCACCAAGCCCTCGAAGGCGAGCGCGCTGGGCCGCTTCGTGACCGACGTCCTGATGGAGCTCGGCTACGTCGAGCCCTCGCGCGTCGAGCAGGCCGTCGAGACCGCTCGCACGGCCGGCCGCCCGCCGGAGCGGATCCTGCTCGAGGAGGGGGCCATCACGCCGGACCAGCTGGCCCGCGCGATCGCCGAGCGCTACGGCCTCGACCACCTCGACCTGAACGTCTTCAAGGTCGACATGGGCGCCGCGAACCTGCTCAACGCCGCCGCCGGCAAGCGCTACGAGGCCGTGCCGGTGTCGTTCGTCGACGACAAGACGCTGCTGGTCGCGATGGCGGACCCCTCGAACGTCCTCGCGGTCGACGACATCGCGATGATGACGCGGCTCGACGTCCGCCCGGCCGTCGCGTCGCCGGAGGACATCGAGGCGCTGGTCGCCAAGCTCAGCCGCTTCGAGGACGCCGTCCAGGAGGCGGTCGAGGAGGAGTTCGACGACGAGGAGGGCGGCGGCGACGTCGTCGACCTCCAGGAGTCGGCGGACGACGCGCCGATCGTCAAGCTCGTCCACTCGATCATCGCCGAGGCCGCCGAGCGGGGGGCCTCGGACGTGCACTTCGAGCCGGAGGGGCGCGAGATGCGCGTGCGCTTCCGGATCGACGGCGTGCTCGCGACCGGCACCACGGTGCCGGCGCGGATGGTCTCCGGGGTCGTCTCGCGCATCAAGATCATGGCCGAGCTCGACATCGCCGAGCGCCGCGTCCCGCAGGACGGCCGCGTGTCGCTGACCGTCGAGGGCCGTCACGTCGACGTTCGCATCGTCACGCTGCCGAGCGTGCACGGCGAGTCGGTCGTGCTGCGGATCCTCGACAAGGAGTCCGTGGTCCTCGACCTCGACAAGCTCGGTATGGGCCCCGATGACCGCGAGCGCTACGAGCGCGCGTTCTCCCAGTCCTACGGCGCCGTGCTGGTGACCGGCCCGACCGGCTCGGGCAAGTCGACCACGCTCTACGCCTCGCTCGGCGAGCTGAACACGCCCGACAAGAACATCATCACGATCGAGGACCCCGTCGAGTACCAGCTCGAGGGCGTCACCCAGGTGCAGGTCAACCCGAAGGCGGGCCTCACGTTCGCAACGGGCCTGCGCTCGATGATGCGCGCGGACCCCGACATCATCATGGTCGGCGAGATCCGCGACTCGGAGACCGCGCAGATCGCGATCGAGGGCGCGCTGACGGGGCACCTCGTCCTCTCGACGCTGCACACCAACGACGCGCCGACCGCGATCACGCGGCTGATCGAGATGGGGATCGAGCCGTTCCTGGTGGCGTCCGCGATCGACTGCGTGGTCGCCCAGCGCCTCGCGCGAACGCTGTGCGCGACCTGCAAGCGGCGCGTGCTGGTCCCCGCGGCGACGCTCAAGGAGCACGGCTTCAACGTCGGCTATGACCTCGAGGCCTACGACGCGACCGGCTGCGGGCGCTGCGGCGGCATGGGCTACAAGGGCCGCTTGGGCCTG
>JAXLTC010000001.1:0-1712900 GCA_046330255.1 Solirubrobacteraceae bacterium | reverse complement strand
GGCGTCGCTGTTCTGAAGGGCGCCCCGGCCGCGCTTTCATCCCGCTTTCATGCTTGACCCCCGCGGGGGCGCCGCCGATAACCCCGCGTGGTGACGACCGAACGGAGCGGGGGGCCGTGAGCCCCGCCGCGCAACGGCCGAGCAGGGCTGCCATCGCGCTCATGTGCGCGGCGCTCACCGCTGCCGTGGTGGTTGGGGTGCTCACCGCGCCCGGCGACGACTGGGACCTCGCGGTCATCGCGATCCTCGTGGTCAGCGCGGTGGTCAGCGAGCTCACCTCGATCACGCTGCCCGACGGGAAGATCGGGATCTCGGGCGCCTTCCTCGCGATCGTGCTCGCGATCGTGCTGCTCGGCGGCGCGCCCGGCGCGGTGGTCGGGGTGGCGACGATCCTCGGGGGGTGGCTGCGCTGGCGCGAGGCGCCGGTCACGCTGCTCTCCAACCTGGTGGCCTACACGTGGTTCCCGCTGCTCTCCGGACTCGGCTTCTTCGCGCTGATCGACGGCTTCGGGATCGGCACCGGTGACGCCGCCTACTACCTGCTGATCTTCGCGACGTTCCTGGTCGCGCTGGCGCTCAACTTCCTGATCGTCGCCACGTATCAGTGCCACCTCGACGGCTCGGGCCTGCTGACGAAGGCGCGCGAGTCGCTGGTGCCGATCCTCGCCTCCGAGCTGTTCTCGGCGGTGCTGGCGGTCGCGACCGCGTTCGTCTACGTGCACCTCGGGCTGCCGGCGCTCGCGCTCGTCGGCGTGGTGATGCTCGTCTTCCAGTACCTGCTCGGAGAGCTGCTGCTCTCCCAGGAGCGAGGGCGCGAGCTCGAGCGCCGCGGGGAGCAGCTCCACCGCCTGTCGGTAACCGACGAGCTCACCGGCCTGGGCAACCGCCGCAAGCTGATGTCGGACATCGAGCACGCGCTGAGTGACGAGGGGCCCGAGGCGAGCGTGCTCGTGATCTACGACCTCGACGGCTTCAAGCGCTGGAACGACCGCTACGGCCACTCGGGCGGCGACCGGCTGCTGCGCCTGCTCGGCGAGCGGCTCACGGCGGCGCTCGGACCCCAGGGGCACGCCTACCGGCTCGGCGGCGACGAGTTCTGCGCGCTGATCGAGGGCGACCACGAGGCCTCGCGCGAGCTGGTCGCGGCGGGCGCGGAGGCGCTCCACGAGCAGGACGAGAAGGTCGTCATCACCTGCTGCCACGGCGGCGTCGTGCTTCCGGACGAGGCCACCGACCCGATCGAGGCGCTGCGGATCGCCGACCAGCGCATGTACGTGCGCAAGGACGCGCGTCCGATGTCGGCCAAGGGCCAGGTGCGCGACATGCTGCTGCGGGTGCTGGACGAGCAGCAGCCGGACCTGCACGACCACAGCAACGACGTGTCCGATCTCTCGCGCGCGGTGGCCGTCGCGCTCGGCATGAGCGAGTCGCAGGTCGACGACACGATCCGGCTGGCGGAGCTGCACGACGTCGGCAAGATCGCGATCCCGCAGGCGATCCTGCGCAAGCCCGGACCGCTCGACGACGACGAATGGCGCGTAATGCGCCTGCACACGATCATCGGCGAGCGCATGCTTCGCGCGGCCCCGGCGCTGGGACACGTCGGCAGGCTCGTGCGCGCGAGCCACGAGCGCTGGGACGGCGGCGGCTACCCCGACGGCCTCGAGGGCGACGACATCCCGCTGCCCGCGCGGATCGTCTCCGCGTGCGACGCCTACGACGCGATGGTCACCGACCGCCCCTACCGCCGTGGCATGTCGATCGACGAGGCGATCGCCGAGCTGCGCGACTGCGCCGGCAGCCAGTTCGACCCGCGCGTGGTGGACGCGCTGGTGAGCCAGATCGAACGCACGCGGCGCACCGTCACGACACCCGAGCTCCCGGCCTCCGCCGCGGCGGAGGAGCGCGGGCCGACGCCCGATCCGTTCGCGACCGCGACCGGCAACGGCTCGGCTCCCGCGCCGGCGCGGTCCGCGCCTCCCGCCCGGGCCGGCACGGGCGCCGGGCGCGCCGCCTGAGCCGGGCGTGCCGGACGGTGCTGCGCGCTTCGCGCGGGCGGGGCGCAATACTGGCGCCGTGATCCGCCGAGCAGCCGTAGCCGCCGCCCGCGCGCCGGCGGCGCTCGCAGCAGTCGCGGTGATCGCTCTCGCCGGCTGTGGTGGCGCGGGCGCCGGCCACGAGGCCGCCGCGACGGCTGCCCGGCCGCCGGCGAGCGCGCCGGCCCCGGCCGCCCCGCTGCGCTCGCGCCCGCACGCGGTCGAGCCGGAGGCGGGGCTCCCGTCCGGCGCCCCGGCCTCGGGCGGGGTCGCGGCGGTGCCCACGCGCGAGTCCCTACCCCAGCCCGTCTCCGACGCGCAGATCCGCCGCGAGCTCGCGGCGGCCGGCGTCCCCGCCGGCGGGCGCGCGGGCCTCACGCCCCGCGGTCTCGCCGTGGCGCCGCTCGACGCCCCGCCCGAGGTGCAGGAGGTGATCCAGGCCGGCAACCAGATCGCCCGCCTCCCCTACCGCTACGGCGGCGGGCACGCGACCTGGATCGACACGGCCTACGACTGCTCCGCGTCCGTCTCGTTCGCGTTCGCGGCGGCCGGCCTGATCGGCGAGCCGATGGACTCGACCGCGCTCGCGCGCTGGGGCGATCCCGGCCCCGGCCGCTGGATCAGCGTGTACGCCAACGCCGGCCACGCGTGGATGACGGTGGCGGGGCTGCGCTTCGACACCGGCGGACTGCGCGCGACCGGCTCTCGCTGGCAGGGCACGGGCCGCGGCACGGGCGGGTTCGTCGTGCGCCACCCGCGCGGCCTGTAGGGACGATCCCGGCTCGCCGCGTCAGGCCGCTGCGCGCAGCGCCGGCTCCTGCGTCCCGCCGTGGTCGGCGAGGAACCGATCGACCAGCGGCCAGGTGGTGCGAGCGGCCGCGCGGCCGGTGAGGACGCCGAGATGGCCGCCGGGCGCCGTCTCCAGCCGCACCTCGGCGGCGTTCGGGAGCAACTCGGCGACGTGCTGCACCGCTCCGAGCGGCGCGATGCCGTCGCCCGTGCCCGCGATCGAGAGGACCGGCTGCCTGACGCCGTCCAGATCGATCCGCCGGTCCGGCAGGTCGAGGTGGCCGTCGGCGAGGTCGTTGGCACGGAAGAAGCGGTGGTAGAGCTGGCCGAACGTGCGGCCGGGGTAGGCGAGCATGTTGTCGGTGAAGCGGTCGACCGCCTCGATCTGCGCCAGGAACTCCCGGTCGTCGAGGTTCGAGAGGATCGCGACGGGCTTGGTCACGTACTTGTCGATCGCCGCGAGCTGGTAGGCGCGCTTCACGAGCGGCGCCGGCGCACCGCCCAGCATGCGGTAGAGCAGCGTCGGCCCGGCGCCGCCCGCGAGGTTCACGAGCGGGCGCAGCGGCGCGACCATCGGGACCTGCGTGAAGTCGAACGGGCTGGCGATCATCGTCACCGAACGGATCGGCGAGCCGCCGTCGGCGGCGACCAGCAGCGACATGATGCCGCCGAGGCACCAGCCGACGAGCTGCACCTCCTCGCCGCCGCGGTCGGCCGCAACCGCCGCCACGGCCTCCGGGATCACCTCGTCGATCCAGTGCTCGATCCCGAGGCTGCGATCCCCGAAGGCGATCGCGCCGTAGTCGACCAGGTAGGTCGGCGTGCCCGCGGCGAGCAGGTGCTCGACCATGCTGCAGCCGCGGCGCAGGTCGAAGCAGAGGGAGGGCGCCGCGAGCGGTGGAACGAGCAGCACGGGCGGCCCCGTCGCAGCGCGATCGCCGTGCGGGTGGTAGCGGAAGACCGTTCGCTGCGGCCCCTCGTCGATGATCGAGGCCGGCATCGGACGCAGGTCCGCGAGCCCGCCGCCGAGGACGGAGTCGAAGGCGTTGGCGGCGGCGGACGCGAGCGAGTCCGGGGTCGGGATCAGCTGCATGTCCGGCGATTCTGTCAGGCGGCGGACCGCGCGCCGGCCTCGGCGAAGCCGATCAGCAGCTCGGCGAAGCGGTCCGCCTCCTCGATCTGCGGGCAGTGCCCACACCCGTCGAAAACCTCGAGGCGCGATCCGGGCACCGTCGCGAGCACGCGCTCGGCGCCCGTTCGGAAGACCAGCCGGTCCTCCGTTCCCCAGACGAGCAGCACCGGCGCGCGCACGTCCTCCAGCTCGAACGGGTCGCGCAGCTCGGGTAGCAGGCGATGGCCGATGTCGAGATATGAGGCGACCGCCTCGCGGGAGCCGTGGTGGGAGGCGAATGCCCGCGCGACGCGTGGGTCGACCCGGTCTGGCCGGGCGAACGCGAGCGCCACGTAGACCCGCGCGACCACCTCGCGCACTGCGCGGCCGGGGACCGGAAGCGGCAGCGCGAGCAGCCGCCGGATCGCCGGGTCGCGCTCCACCAGCGCGAGCCAGCCGGCCATGTCGAGACCCGCCGGCGCGACCGCGACCACGCCCTCGAGCGGCTCCCGCTCCGCGAGCCGCAGCGCCACGCACCCGCCGAGCGAGTTCCCGACCACCACGGGCTCACCTCCCTCCTCGCGCGCGTAGGCGAGCAGCTCGGAGCCGAAGCGGTCGTACTGCTGGAGCACCGGACCCGGGCGCAGGGGGTCGGCGGCCCCGAACCCCGGCAGGTCGACGGCGATCGCGCGCCGCTCGCGTCGCCCCAGCTCGGCGAGCGCGTGGCGCCAGGTGTCGGCGCTGTCGGACCAGCCGTGCATGAGCACCAGCGGCGGCCCGGAGCCCTCCAGCTCCAGCACCCGGGTCTCGTAGCCGGCGAAGCGGCGGCGGTGCTCGAACAGCGGTTCCATCGCCTCAGGCGGCGGCCGGCTCCGAGGCCGTCGCCGGCGGGGCGACGAAGTCGCGTCCGCGCACCAGCGCCGCTGCGCACACGGCTCCGCCCAACGCGACGAGCCCGGCCAGCACCAGGATGTGGTCGAGGGAGCCGGTGAACGCCGCGTCGATCGCGTCGCGCAGCGGCGCGCGAGCAGCGGCGGGCGCACGGTCGAGCAGGCCCGGCGCGCCGCCGCCGGACACCGCGGTCGCCACCTCGGCGGCACGCGCGCCGAGCGCGGCGGGCAGCGTGTGCGCGAGGCGGTCGGTGATCTGCGACTCGAAGATGGCGCCCCATCCGGCGATCCCGGTCGCCAGGCCGACCTGCCGGAACGTGGTGTTGATCCCCGACGCCATCCCGCTGCGCCGCGGCGGCACGACGCCGATCGCGGTCGAGGCCAGCGGCGGGTTCGTCAGCCCGATGCCCGCGCCCGCGACCACGAATCCGGGCAGCAGCGCCGTCCAGTGGGAGGTCGCGTCCAGGCCGGTCATGAGCAGCAGGCCGGCGCCGGTCAGCAGCAGGCCGGCGCCGAGCAGCACGCGCGGCGGCACGCGTGCGGTCATGCGCCCGGACGCGGCCGCCACGACGAACGAGAGCAGGCTGATCGGCAGGAGCCGCAGGCCGGCCTCGAACGGCCCATAGCCGAGGATCGTCTGGAGGTAGATCGTCAGGTACAGGAACATCGAGAACATCGCGGCCGAGAGCGTGAACGCGGCGATCGACGCGCCGCAGAACGCGGGCTTGCGGAACAGGGCGAGATCGAGCATCGGCTCCTCGCGCCGGCGCTCGACGGCGACGAACGCGACCAGCAGCGCGGCGGCGCCCGCCAGCAGGGCGACTATCGGTGCGCTCCCCCAGCCCTCGGCGTTCCCCCGGATCAGGCCGAGCACGAGCGCGAAGAGGGCGCCGGAGAAGAGGACCGTGCCGATCCAGTCGACCCCGCGCGCGCCCGGATCGCGGGTCTCGCGGACGCGGGTCAGCGTCAGCCACAGCGCGACGGCCCCGATCGGGAGGTTGAGGTAGAAGATCGCGGGCCAGCCCATGCCCGAGGTCAGCGCTCCGCCCACGAGCGGGCCGACGGCGACCGCCGCGCCGGTCGTCGCGCCCCAGATGGCGAACGCGGTCGCCCGATCGCGGCCGTGGAACTCCTGCGCCAGCAGCGCCAGCGACACCGAGAACATCACGGCGCCGCCGACCCCCTGCGCGCCGCGCGCGAGGATCAGGAAGAGCGCGCTCGGCGCCAGCGCGCAGGCCAGCGAGGAGGCCGTGAACAGCACCAGCCCGACCGCGAAGACCGCCCGCCGGCCGAGGCGGTCGGCCAGCGAGCCGGCGGTCAGCAGCAGCGCCGCGAGCGTCAGCGCGTAGGCGTTCACCACCCACTGGAGATCGCTGAAGCTCGCGTCGAGCTCGCGCGCGATGTCGGGCAGCGCGACGTTCACGATCGTGATGTCGAGCAGCAGCATGAAGATCGCGAGGCAGACGACGACCAGCGTCCACCAGCGGCGCGCCACGCTCAGGACCTCCCGTAGACCGGGATCGCGGCGCCGCTCGTCGGGGCCGAGTCCTCCGAGCACAGGTGCGCGATGACGCCCGCGATCTGCGCGGGCGCAACCCAGCGGGAGTGATCGGCCTCCGGCTGCGAGGCGCGGTTGCCCGGCGTGTCGATCACGCTCGGCAGGATCGCGTTGCTGCGCACGCCCTCGTCGCGGTACTCCGCGTCGAGCGCGCCGACGAACGCGATCACGGCGGCCTTCGAGGAGATGTAGCCGGCGGCGCCCGAGAACGGCCGCAGCGCGGCGCGCGTCGAGACCGCCACGATCGCTCCCCCGCCACCCGCCGCCATCAGCGGCGCGGTGGCCGCGCTCACGAGGTAGAGCGGACGCAGGTTGAGCCGGAACTGGCGCTCGAACTCCTCGACCGGCGTCTCCCCCACGCGCCCGCCCGCAGCGAACCCCCCGACCAGGTTGACCGCGGCGCGCAGTGGTGCGCCGGGCTGCGAGTCGGCGACCCGCACGACCTCCGCCACGGCGGCCGGGTCGAAGAGGTCCGCCCGCACCAACTCGAGGCCCTCGCGCTCGCCGACGCGCTCGAGCTCCCGTTCCGTCACCCAGGGGACGACCACCCGCCAGCCGTCGTCGAGCATGCGCGCGACGACCGCGCTCCCGAGGCCCCCGGTGCCCCCCGTGACGATCGCGGTGCGGTCCATGTCAGGCGGTCCGCGACGCACTCGACCAGTTACACATGAGGGATAACGCTAGCCGCAGCGACCGTCCGCCCGCGGCTCTACCGTGGAACGCGATGGAGCAGCACGTGGCAGAGCAGCCCGAACCCGGCGCGATCCGCGACCTGCGGGACGGCACGCACGCGATCCTGTTCGCCGTCGTCCAGTCGGCCGAGACGGGCACCACGCGCGCCGGCCAGCCCTACCTCAAGCTCGAGCTCTCGGACCGCACCGGGCGGCTGCGGGCGAGGCGCTGGGACTGCACGCCCGAGGAGATCGCCGCGCTGCGCCCGGGCACGGTCGTCAAGGTCGGCGGCGCCTACTCGGTGCACGAGCGCTGGGGTCCGCAGCTGATCGTCGAGCGCGTGCGTGTCGCCGCGGACGAGGAGTACGACCTCACCGAGATGCTCGACGGGCCGCCGCGCTCGGCCGAGCAGATGGAGACCGATCTGCGCGAGTTGATCGAGACGATCCAGGACGGCTCGCTGCGCGCGCTGCTCGACGCGCTGATCGGGCCGGGATCGGCGCTGTGGGAGGGCTTCCGTATCGCGCCGGCGGCCAAGCACTACCACCAGGCCTACCGCCACGGCCTGCTCGAGCACTGCCTCACGGTCGCCCAGGGCGTGAGCGCGATGGCGGCCACGTTCCCGGGCATCGACCGCGACGTCGCGGTCACCGGCGCCCTGCTGCACGACATCGGCAAGCTCGAGGCCTACACGGACGACCCACTCGCGATCGACCTGACCGACGCCGGGCGCCTGCAGGGCGAGATCCCGCTCGGCTACTACGTGGTGCGGCGCGCGATCGAGGACCTCCCGGGCTTCCCGCCCGACCGCGCGCAGGCGGTCCTGCACATCATCCTCTCCCACCACGGGGCGCTCGAGCACGGCAGCCCAGTGCTCCCGGCCACCCGCGAGGCGACGCTGGTCCACATGATCGACAACCTCGGCGGGCGCCTGGGCAGCTTCGACCGCATCGAGAAGGGGCTCGCCGACGGGGAGGCGTGGTCGGGCTTCGACCGCGCGCTCGGAGGCGGCGCCTTCTTCGCCGGCCGCGCAGCCGCGTAGCGCCGCGCCGCCCGGCGCCCACCGGCGAAAGTCCGCAAAGAGCGAGCCGGCGCACCCTGCGACGGCCGTGCCCGCCCTGGTCCCCCGGGTAATCTCGCACCCGCGATGGCGAAGGACACCGAGAAGCTGATCCGCCAGCTCTCGCTGATCTCCTACCTGATGGCCGAGCGGCGCCCGGTCACCGCTCCGGAGATCCGGCGCGACGTGGAGGGCTACAGCGGGATGAACGAGGACGCGTTCGCGCGGCGCTTCTACGCGGATCGCTCGGAGCTCGAGTCGCTGGGCATCCAGCTCACGATCGAGCGCCCGCAGGACGGGATCGTCGAGCAGGAGAACTACTCCCTGGCGCCCGAGAACTTCTACCTCCCGGCGGTCGAGTTCAGCGACGAGGAGCTCGCCGCGCTGCAGACCGCGCTCACGCTGCTCGACGGGGAGTTCGCCTACGCCGAGCCGCTGCGGCTCGCGCTGCAGCAGCTCTCGTGGGGGCGACCGCGGCCCGACCAGGCGCCGGGCCAGGGATCGGTGGCCCTGGCGATCACCGCCTCGGCCGGCGGCCATGAGCTCTCCCTGCGGCTCGCGAAGATCGAGACGGCGATCTTCCGCCGCAAGACGATCACGTTCGAGTACTACACGATGGAGCGGGACGCGACCGGCATGCGCAAGGTCGATCCGTACCTGCTGCTCTTCCAGGGCGGGCAGTTCTACCTCGTCGGCCGCGCCCACGAGCGCGACGGGATCCGGGTGTTCCGGCTCTCGCGGATCAGCGGCAAGGTGGCCTACGCGAGCAAGGCCGAGCACGACTTCCAGCGCCCCGAGGACTTCGACCCGCGCGACTACGCGAACCGCATCCACTGGCAGTACGGCGACGCGGCCGCGACGGCGGAGATCTGGGTCGCCGAGCGGATCGCGTGGCAGGTCGAGCGCCACTTCGGGCGCTACGGCGAGATGCGGGAGGCCGACGGCGGGCGCGTGCTCTCCACGCCCTACGCCAACCAGCGGGCGATCGCCTCCTGGGTGATCGGGCTCGGCGAGCACGCCCGGGTGGTGGGGCCGCCCGCGCTCGCGAAGGACGTGCGCGCGCGCGTGCGGCGCATCGGCACCCTGCATCGCGGCAAGCCGAAGCTCGCGGAGCCGGCGCGCGCCCGCGCCGCGGCGCGGAACGGCGCGTCCTCCTCCGGCGGCGCGGAGAGCAACGGCCACCGCGAGGCGGCGATCCGTCCCGAGCGCTTCGCCCGGCTGGTGACGCTGGCCTCGATCCTGATCGACGCGGGCCGCGGCGGCGAGCCGCTCGTGCTCGCGGAGGTCTGCGAGCGCCTGCAGGTGACCGAGGCCGAGTTGCGCGAGGACATCAGCGTCCTGAACATCGTCAACTTCGGCGCGGGCTCCTACGTCCTCTACGCGGAGATCGGCGAGGACGGGACGATCTCCGTCGACCCCGAGCCCTACGGCGACTCCTTCTCGCGCCCCGCGCGCCTGCTGCCCGTGGAGGCCAAGGCGCTCGTCGCCGCCATCGACCTGATCGGCGAGCACCTCCCGGAGGGATCGCTGGCGAGCGCGAGAGAGAAGGTGGTCGAGGCGCTCGGCGAGGACCCGGTGCGGGAGGGCCTGCAGGTCGCGAGCGCCGCCGGGGACGACTCCGACATGGCGCGCCTGGTTTCGCGGGCGGTCGCGGAGCGGCGCGTGCTCTCCTTCGAGTACTACAAGCCCAACGAGGACGAGCTGACCGAGCGCCGGGTGGAGCCCTACGCGCTGGTCAACGGCGTCGAGGGCTGGTACGTGCTCGCCTGGGACCCGGCGCGCGACGACGTGCGCCACTTCCGCCTGGACCGCTTCAAGTCGGCGCAGGTGACGCGCGAGACCTACGAGCCGCGCGAGGAGGTCGAGCCCGCGGCCTACATCGACGGCTGGCTGCGCACGGGCGAGGTCGAGGCCTCGCGCGTGGCGAAGGTCTGGATCTCGCCCGAGCGCGCGCGCTGGGCGCGGGAGGACCGTACGGTCGTCGAGGAGCTGAGCGACGGGGCGATCGTCGTCGAGCTGCCCTACAAGGGGCTCGACTGGCTCGTGCACGAGGTCTTGAAGGAGGCGGGCGACGCCGCGGTGGTGGAGCCGCAGGAGGCCCGCCAGGCCGTCAGGGACGCGGCGGCGAAGCTGGCCGGCTGACCCGCGGCCGGCTCAGGCTCCGGCCGGGAGGACGTGGACGTCGTAGCGGGCGATCTGGGCATCGCGGGTCACGAGCGACCTGCCCTCGAGCTGCGCCTGCGCCACCAGCATGCGGTCGAACGGGTCGCCGTGGACCGGCGGCAGGCGGGCAGCGTGGAGACCGTGAGCCACGGTGACGTCGATCGCGCGGATCCCGTTCCCGGCGAGCTGCGTCATCAGGTCCGGAGGGATCGTGAGCTTGCCGAGAGCGTTCTTGATCCCGAGCTCCCAGACGCTCGCCGCGCTGACCGCGACGTCCGACTCTGCGGCCGCGATCAACTCCCGGGAGCGTTCACCGAGCCGGCGATCGTCGGCGAGCCACCACAGCAGCGGATGGCTGTCGAGCAGGAGTCTCAGGACGGCCCCATCCGATGACCGGGCGGCAGATGCTCGGGATCGAAGGTCAGATCCTCGAAGCCGGGGATCGGATCGTCGAAGTCCGGGGCGATCCAGACCTTGCCCTTCCAGGCCCCGGGCCTGCGCGGCTTCGGCGCACGCTCCAGCGGCGCGAGGCGGGCCACCGGCTTCCCGGCGCGCGCGATCACGATCTCCTCGCCCGCCTCGACGCGGGCGAGCAGCTTCGAGAGCTGGGTCTTGGCGGCGTGCACGTTCACGGTCTCGGCCATGTGGTCTAGTCTAGCTAAGTCCGTAGGCGTTGGATAGTCTGCGCCGCATGTCCCGCCGGGAGCAGATCAGGATGAGCGAGGAGGAGGTTGCGGCCTTCCTCGCGGAGCAGCGAGTCGTCACCTGCGCGACCAACGGCCGCGACGGCTTTCCGCACCTGATGCCGCTCTGGTACGTGATGCGAGGCGCCGATGTCTGCGCGTGGACCTACGCCGCGTCGCAGAAGGTGCGCAACCTCGAGCGCGACCCGCGCGCCACGCTCCAGGTGGAGACGGGCGAGGCCTACGACCAGCTCCGCGGGGTCATGATCAAGGCGCGCGTGGAACTGGTGCGCCCCACGGACCAGGTCGCCGCGCTGGGCCTCGAGATCATGGGGCGCTACACGGGTGGCGGGGACACGCCCGAGGTGCGCGCGATGGTGCAGCGCCAGGCCGCCAAGCGCGTGGGGCTGCGCTTCACGCGCGAGTCGATCGCCACCTGGGACCACCGCAAGCTGGCCGGGGCCTACTGAGGCCATACCCGCGACCCGCCACGGCTCGACTACCCTGCGGCGCGGAATGGAGGACCTGAAGGGCCTGATCCTCTCGGGCGGCAAGGGCACGCGCCTGCGTCCGATCACCCACACCAGCGCGAAGCAGCTCGTGCCGGTCGCGAACAAGCCCGTGCTGTTCTACGGCATCGAGGCGATGGCGGCCGCCGGGATCCGCGAGGTCGGGATCATCATCGCGCCGGAGACCGGCGACGAGATCCGCGAGGCCGCCGGCGACGGCTCGCGCTTCGGCGTCGAGATCACCTACGTGCCGCAGGCGGAGCCGCTCGGGCTCGCCCATGCGGTCCTGACGGCAGAGGAGTTCCTCGGCGACTCGCCATTCGTGATGTACCTGGGCGACAACCTGCTCCAGGGCGGGATCGAGGATCTCGTCGCGGCGTTCCGGCGCAGCTCGCCCGACGCCCTGATCCTGCTGACGCCGGTCCCCGACCCCGAGAACTACGGCGTCGCGGAGCTCGACGGGGACTCCGTGGTGCGGCTGGTCGAGAAGCCGTCCGAGCCGGCGACCGACCTCGCGCTCGTCGGCGTCTACATGTTCACACCCGGCATCCACGACGCCGCGCGCGCGATCGAGCCCTCGGGCCGCGGCGAGCTCGAGATCACCGACGCGATCCAGCACCTGGTCGACGCGGGACGGCGCGTGGAGCCGCACGTCGTGCGCGGGTGGTGGAAGGACACCGGCCGCCTCGACGACATGCTGGAGGCCAACCGGCTGATCCTCGAGGCGATCGAGCCGCGGGTCGAGGGCGAGCTCGTCGAGGCGCAGGTGGAGGGGCGCGTGGTGATCGAGCCGGGCGCCCGGCTCGAGCGCGTCACCGTGCGCGGGCCCGCCATCATCGGCGCGGGCGCGCGGCTGAGCGACTGCTACGTCGGGCCCTACACGGCGATCGCCGAGGACTGCGTGATCGAGGGCGCCGAGGTCGAGCACTCGATCCTGCTCGCGGGCTCCTCCGTGCGCGGGCTCGAGGGCCGCATGGAGTCCTCGCTGCTGGGCAAGAACGTCCACGTCGGGCGCGACAAGCGCCAGCCGCGCGCGTACCGCTTCATGGTCGGCGACAACAGCACGATCGGCGTCCTCTGAGGCGCGGCGCTCGCGCCGGTCCGCTATCTCTATGCCCATGCGGATACTCGTGACCGGAGCGGGCGGCATGCTCGGCCGCGACGTCGTCGCCGCCGCGACGGCCGCCGGCCACGAGCCGGTCGCCCTGCCGCACGCCGACCTGGACGTGACCGACCCGGGCGCGGTGCGCGCGGCGGTGGCCGCGTCGAGGCCGGACGTGATCGTCAACTGCGCCGCGTACACGAACGTCGACGGCGCCGAGTCCGAGGAGGACCGCGCCGCCGCGATCAACGGGTCGGGCGCCGGGAACGTGGCGCGCGCCGGGGTGCGCACGGTCCATGTCTCGACCGACTACGTCTTCGACGGCACCAAGGAGACGCCGTACGTCGAGGACGACCCGGTCGCGCCACGCTCGGCCTACGGGCGGACCAAGCTCGCCGGCGAGCGCGAGGTGGCGGCGGCCGGTCCCGAGCACGCGATCGTTCGCACGGCCTGGCTGTTCGGCGCCGGCGGGCCGAACTTCGTCGAGACGATGCTGCGGCTGGCATCCGAGCGTGGCGAGGTGGCGGTCGTGACCGACCAGACCGGGTGCCCCACCTTCACCGGCCACCTCGCGGAGGCGCTCCTCGACCTCGCGGAGCGCGAGGCGCCGGGCATCCACCACGTCGCCGGCGCGGGCTCCTGCTCGTGGAACGCCTTCGCCAGGGAGATCTTCCGCCAGGCCGGGGTGGACTGCCCCGTCGCGGACGCGACGAGCGAGCAGATGGCGCGCCCGGCGCCGCGTCCGGCCAACAGCGTGCTGCACGCGACCCGCTCCGACACTCCCTACCTGCCCGCGTGGGAGGACGGCCTCGCCGCCTACCTCGCGGCGCGGGAGCGCGCGGCCCAGGGGGTCGGCGCGTGAGGCTCCTGGTCTGCGGCGGGGCGGGCTTCATCGGCTCGAACTTCGTGCGCCTGCGCCTGCGGGAGTCCGACGACGAGGTCGTGGTCCTCGACAAGCTCACCTACGCGGGGCGCGAGGAGAACTTCCACGACCTGCGCGACGAGGAGCGCTTCCGCTTCGTGCGCGGCGCGATCGAGGACGCCGACGCGGTGAGCGCGGCTGTCGAGGGGGCCGACGCGATCGTCAACTTCGCCGCCGAGACCCACGTGGACCGCTCGATCTCGGAGCCCGACGCGTTCGTGGTCACCAACGGCCAGGGCACCTACACGCTGCTCGAGGCGGCGCGCGAGCGGGAGATCCGCTACCTGCAGGTCTCCACCGACGAGGTCTACGGGTCGATCGAGGAGGGCTCGTTCACCGAGTCCTCGCCGCTGCAGCCGTCCTCGCCCTACAGCGCGACGAAGACGGGCGCGGACCTGCTCGTCTCCAGCTACTTCCACACCTACGGCCTGCAGGCGACGATCTGCCGCGGCTCGAACAACTACGGGCCCTACCAGTACCCGGAGAAGCTGATCCCGCTGATGGCGCTCAACGCGCTGCACGGCGACAAGTTGCCCGTCTACGGGGACGGGATGCAGGTGCGCAACTGGCTCTACGTGGAGGACTTCGGGCGCGGCATCGCGCACGTGCTCGAGCACGGCGCGCCCGGCGAGGTCTACAACGTCGGCGGCCCGGACGAGTGCCCGAACATCGACGTGGTGCGGCGGATCATCGGGCTCACCGGCAACGACGAGGGCCTGATCGAGTACGTCACCGACCGCCCCGGCCACGACCGCCGCTACTCGCTCGGCTCCGAGAAGGTCCGCGCGCTGGGCTGGGAGGCGCAGGTGCGCTTCGAGGAGGGGCTCGAGCGCACGGTCGCGTGGTACCGCGACAACCCCTGGTGGTGGGAGCCGATCCGCTCGGGCGCCTACCGCGACTACTACGAGCGCCAGTACGGGCGGGCGCTGGGCTGAGGGGCGGGCTGTTCGGGGCCTTGGGGCCCGCGCTCGGTCCGGGCGAACGGCGGCATCGAAGGGAGATGGTCCGGTCCTCGTGTCGTTGACCACCGCAGTGGTGGCTAACGACACGAGAGACTCTGGACACGGGCTCGCGCGCGACAGCAGCACCCGGCCCGCATCCTGGAAGTCGTTCGCGAGCCCCGGCTCTCAGCATCGAGATCGGCACCCCGCCGAGGTCCGGGCACCCGCGCTGCGCGACCCGCGCTCGCTAACCTCGCAGCGCACGTGTCCTCCCAGCCCACAGTCGTCCCGCGCGGGCGCCACGCCCCGCCGCTCGAGGTCCGCCGCGAGGTCCAGCTCGAGCGCCTGTTCGCCGCCGCCGCGTCGGTCTTCTCGCGGGGCGGCTACGCCGACGCGAGCGCCGAGGGGATCAGCCGCGAGGCGGGCATGTCGAAGGCGACCTTCTACGAGCACTTCGCCAACAAGGAGGAGTGCCTGCTCGCGCTGTTCGACCGCGCGCGCGACGAGGCGCTCGCCGCGATCCGGGCGGCCGTCGAGACCGCGCCGGCAGACCCGCACGAGCGCACGCGCGCGGGCGTGCGCGCGCTGCTCGGGATAGTCGCGCTGCGCCCCGAGCCGGCGCGGACGCTGCTCGTCGAGGTGGTGGGCGCGGGGCCGGTCGCGCAGGCTCGCCGCGACGAGGTGCTGGAGGCGTTCGCGGACTTCCTGGTGCGCGAGAGCGAGACCGACGCGCGCCGCGGCAGCGTCACCGCCTTCTCCGAGGACGAGGCCTACGCCGTCGTCGGCGCGATCGTCGAGCTGATCTCGCGCCAGCTGCGCACCGGCCGCCCGGAGCGGATCGAGGAGCTCGAGCCGGTGATCGAGCGGCTGCTCTTCGCGATGCTCCCGCCCGGCGGCGGGTGAGCGGGGACGCGCGGCCGCCGTGACCGACTCCACCGAGTTGATCGAGCTGGATCCCCGCGTCGCGGATCTCCTGCGGGTGCCCGTGCGCGTCGCGAAGGACACGCTCGCGCAGAGCGTCGCTCATCAGGCCGGGTTCTCGGAGCCCACGACACAGACGCTGGTCCAATTCTGGGTGACGGTCGCGACCTGCATCGACGCGGAGCTCGTAAAGAGGGGGATCGCCGTCAGGGATGACGGAGAAGCGGCACACGAGGTCAGGTCGTGCGTCTTCGAGCAGCTCGGGGGTCTCGACGGAGATTCGCGGGTGCTCGACGAGCTCGGGAAGGGCAGCCTGGACGATGCTCTCGAGCCGTGGCTGATGCGCGACATAGTCCAGGGAATGGCGGCCCGGGGCGCCTACCGGCTGGTCGGCCGGCCCATCTATCCGCCCCCGGAGTAGACGAGTAGGACATCGACGCGCTCTATCCGCCCACTACGCGCATTGCGAATCGAACCTGCGCGACGACGCGAGGCAACGATCCTTAGACGGTGACTGACTCCGCTGAGTCGATCGAGCTGGATCCCCGCGTCGCGGACCTCTTGGGCGTTCGCGGAGTGCCTGACGCGCGCGAGCGAAGCCGCCGCGGGAGGGGGAGACGTGCCGGCCTTCCGTCGTCGAGCTGATCTCGCGGCAGCTGCGGACCGGCCGCCCGGAACGGATCGAGGAGCTGGAGCCGGTGATCGAGCGGCTGCTCTTCGCGATGCTCCCGCCCGGCGGCGGGTGAGCGACGACGCGGCCGCCTGGGCCGCGCTCGAGCGCGACGTCGTCGGCTGCCGGCGCTGCCCGCGCCTGGTCGCCTGGCGCGAGGCTGCGGCCGCCGCGCCGCGCGCCGCTTTCGCCGGCGAGGAGTACTGGGCCCGCCCGTCGCCGGGCTTCGGCGACCCGGCCGCGCGGATCCTGCTGCTCGGCCTCGCGCCCGCCGCGCACGGCGCGAACCGCACCGGCCGCATCTTCACCGGCGACCGCTCCGGCGACTTCCTGTGGGCGGCGCTGCACCGCGCAGGGCTGGCCTCGCAGCCGACCTCGCGCTCGCTGGACGACGGCCTGGAGCTACGCGACTGCTACGTCACCGCCGCGGTGCGCTGCGCCCCGCCGGGGAACCGCCCGACGCCCGGCGAGCGCGACGCCTGCGCCCCGTACCTGCTGACGGAGCTCGAGCTGCTGCGGGACCTGCGCGTCGTGGTCTGCCTCGGCGGATTCGCGTGGACCGTGGCGCTGCGTGCGCTGGCCGCGCGCGGCGCCGCGGTCTCGCGTCCGAGACCGCGCTTCGGCCACGGCGCCAAGGTCACGGTAGACGGCCTCACCCTGGTCGGCTGCTACCACCCGAGCCAGCAGAACACGTTCACCGGCCGACTCACCGAGGCGATGATCGACGAGGTGGTAACCGGAGCGATGTCGCTCGCGGTTGCGACTGCGACCGCGGCTGCGGCTGCGGCTGCGGCTGCGGCTGAGCGAGCATCTCCCGGCAACTAGGTTTCAACGGGTGGCACCGCCCGAGGACATCATCGAGCTCGACGCGCGCGTGGCTGACCTTTTCGACGTAGGGGCACGAGTGAAGGCGGTCGAGCTTGCGAGGGCGGCCGCTGAGTTGGCTGGATTCGAGAGACCCACAACGCCGGATCACATCGACGTCTTACGACGTGGTCGAGGGGATGGCCGATCGCGGCGCGTTCCGGCTGGTCGGACGACGAGGCCGGCCACCGTACGAGTGACGGACACCGGGTCTGGCGCCCAAGCGTCCTGCCTGGCCCTCGCCTGACGAGCACAGGGCAGGACAGCGGCGCGGGTTGGCGCGTGCTCTACGCTCGATGCGGTGCCGCTGTCCGCGTTCACCCCCCGTGTTCGTGACTGGTTCGCGTCGGCGTTCGAGGCGCCGACGCCCGCGCAGGAGCAGGCGTGGCCGGCGATCGCCTCGGGTGAGCATGCGCTGATCTCGGCGCCCACCGGGTCGGGCAAGACGCTCGCCGCGTTCCTGTGGGGGCTCGATCGCCTCGCCGCCGACGCGGAGCGCGAGGGGCCGGAGCGCGAGGGGCGCACGCGCCTTGTCTACGTCTCGCCGCTGAAGGCGCTCTCCCACGACGTCGAGCGCAACCTGCGCGCGCCGCTGCGCGGGATCGGGGCGGACCTCCGGGTGGCGATCCGCACCGGCGACACCCCGCAGCGCGAGCGGGCCGCGATGCTGCGCGAGCCGCCCGACATCCTGATCACCACGCCCGAGTCGCTCTACCTGATGCTCACCTCGCGGGCGCGCGAGATCCTCGCCGGCGCGGAGTGGGCGATCGTCGACGAGATCCACTCGGTCGCCGCGACCAAGCGCGGCGCTCACCTCGCGCTCACGCTCGAGCGCCTCGACGCGCTCGCCGGGCGTCAGATCCAGCGCATCGGGCTCTCGGCCACCCAGCGCCCGCTCGAGGAGATCGGCCGCTTCCTCGTCGGCCCGCGACGCTCCTGCCGGATCGTCGACACCGGCATCCGCAAGCCGCTGGACCTGCGCATCCACGTCCCCGTCGAGTCGATGGCCGAACCCGACCAGGGCGCCGAGCTCGACCCGCTCCAGGGCGGCGAGCCGACCCGCGGCTCGATCTGGCCCGCGATCTACCCCGAGCTGCTGGCGCTGGTGCGCGAGCACCGCTCGACGATCGTGTTCGTGAACAACCGGCGCGGCGCCGAGCGACTCGCGCTGCGGCTGAACGAGGTTGCCGCCGCGCAGGCGCCCGAGGGGGAGCCCGCGCGCGAGATCGCGCGTGCCCACCACGGCTCGCTCGCGCGCGAGGAGCGGCTCGTCGTCGAGGAGCTGCTGAAGTCGGGTGAGCTCCCGTGCCTGGTCGCGACCTCCTCGCTGGAGCTGGGCATCGACATGGGCGCGGTGGACCTCGTGCTCCAGGTCGAGTCGCCCAAGTCGGTCGCGCGCGGGCTGCAGCGCATCGGCCGCGCCGGCCACTCCGTCGGCGACGTCTCCAAGGGCCGCATCTTCCCGAAGTACCGCGGCGACCTGCTCGAGTGCGCGGTCGTCGCGCGGCGGATGCGCGACGGGGCGATCGAGGAGACCGCCGTGCCGCGCAACCCGCTCGACGTGCTCGCCCAGCAGATCGTCGCGATGGCGGCCGTCGAGGAGCCGCTGGCGGTCGACGAGCTCCACGCGCGCACGACCGCGACGCACAGCTTCGCCGAGCTGTCGCGCGAACAGCTCGAGGGCGTGCTCGACATGCTCGACGGCCGCTACCCGTCCAGCGAGTTCTCCGAGCTGCGCCCGCGGATCGTCTGGGACCGCGTCGCCGGGACGATCCGCGCGCGGCGCGGCGCGCGGCAGCTCGCGGTGACGAACGCCGGGACGATCCCCGACCGCGGCCTCTACGCGGTCACGCTCCCCGACGGCCGCCGCGTCGGGGAGCTCGACGAGGAGATGGTCTACGAGGCCCGCGCGGGCCAGACGTTCCTGCTCGGCGCGTCCACCTGGCGCATCGAGGAGATCGGCCGCGACCGGGTGATCGTCACGCCCGCCCCGGGCCTGCCGGGCGCCGTGCCTTTCTGGCGCGGTGACACCGTCGGTCGCCCCCGCGAGCTGGGCGAGGCGATCGGCGCCTTCGCGCGCGAGGCGGTCGAGCGGGACGAGACCGAGCTCGAGCGCGGCTACGACCTCGACCCGCGCGCCGCGCGCAACCTGCTCGCGTTCCTGCGCGAGCAGCAGCAGGCCACGCGGGTCATCCCCAGCGACCGCACGATCGTGGTGGAGCGCTTCCGCGACGAGATCGGCGACTGGCGCGTGTGCGTGCTCTCCCCCTACGGCGGCCGGGTCCACGCCGCGTGGGGGCTGGCGATCGCGGCGCGCCTGCGCGAGGCGGTCGGCCTGGAGGCGGACGCGATCTGGTCCGACGACGGGATCATCGTCCACCTTCCCGACGCCGACGAGGCACCCGCCGCGGACCTCCTGCTCGTGGAGCCGGACGAGCTCGAGGACCTGGTCGTCGGGGAGCTCGGCGGCTCCGCGCTCTTCGGCGCGCGCTTCCGCGAGAACGCCGCGCGCGCGCTGCTGATCCCGCGCGCGTATCCGGGCCGGCGGACGCCGCTGTGGCAGCAGCGGCTCAAGGCGCAGTCACTGCTCCAGGTCGCGGAGCGCTACGGCGAGTTCCCGATCGTGCTGGAGACCTACCGCGAGTGCCTGCGCGACGTGCTCGACGTCCCCGGCGCCCGCGACCTGCTGGCCCGGCTGCACCGGCGCGAGCTGTCGCTGGTCGAGGTCGAGACGCCGACCGCGTCCCCGTTCGCCTCCTCGCTGCTCTTCGACTACGTCGCGACCTACATGTACGAGGGCGACACGCCCAACGCCGAGCGGCGCGCCGCCGCGCTCTCCCTGGACCGCGACCTGCTGCGCGAGCTGCTCGGCCAGGAGGAGCTGCGCGAGCTGATCGACCCCGGCGCCCTGGAGGAGGTCGAGGCCGACCTCCAGCACCGCTCGCAGCGGATGCGGGCCGTCAACCGCGACGGCCTGCACGACGTGCTGCGCCGGGTCGGCGACCTGAGCACGGCGGAGATCGGCGAGCGGGTGCTAGACGGACTCGACCCGGAGGGGATGCTCGCCGACCTCGCGCGGGAACGGCGCGCCGTCGAGGTACGCGTCGGCGGCGAGCGGCGCTGGATCGCCGCGCAGGACGCCGGGCTCTACCGCGACGCGCTCGGTACGGTCGCGCCGGGCGGGCTGCCCGAGGCGTTCCTGCGCGACGTCGCGGACGCTCTCCCCGAGCTGCTGCGCCGCTACGCCGCCACCCACGGGCCGTTCACGACCGGCGAGGTCGCGGCGCGCTTCGCGCTCGACCCCGCCCCGGCGCTGCGCGAGCTGGAGCGCGCCGGCAGGCTCGTGCGCGGCGAGCTGCGCCCCGGCGGGAGCGAGCGCGAGTGGTGCGACCCTGATGTGCTGCGCCGCCTGCGCCGCGCCTCGCTGGCCGTGCTGCGCAAGGAGATCGAGCCCGCGGACCGCCGCGCCTTCGCGCGCTTCGCGGCGAGCTGGCAGGGGATCGACCGCCACGCCGCCTCCGGCGCGGGCGTGGACCGGCTGCGCGAGGCGCTGCTCCCGCTCCAGGGCGTCGCGCTGCCGGCGGCGGCCTGGGAGCGGGACGTGCTGCCGCGCAGGGTCGGCGCGCACTCGCCGGCGTGGCTCGACCAGCTCTGCGCCTCCGGTGAGGTGGTCTGGATCGGGGCGGGCTCGCTGGGGCGCAGCACCGGCCGCGTGGCGCTCTACTTTCGCGAGGACCTGGCCCTGCTGGGGGCTCCCGCGCGACGGGGCGAGCCGCCCGACGACGAAGCGCACGAACGCGTTCGCGTCCGGCTCGGCGCGGGCGCGTGCTTCGTCACCGACCTGCTCGTCGACGTCGAGCTCGCGCCCGAGGAGCTGCAGGAAGCGCTGTGGGACCTCGTGTGGGCGGGCGAGGTGACGAACGACGCCTGGGCGCCGCTTCGCGCTCCGCGGCTCACGCTCGCGCGCGCGCAGCGCGAGGCGGCCCGCAGGCGCTCCGGGCGGCGCTTCGCGAGCAGACGAACGGGGGCGAGCGCCCAGGTCCAGGGCCGCTGGTCGCTGACCGCCCCGCTGCTGGTGCCGGAGCCCGACCCGAGCGAGCGCCGCCGCGCGGCGGCCGAGCTGATGCTCGAGCGCCACGGCATCCTCACACGCGAGCAGGTCCTCGCCGAGGGCTTCCCCGGCGGCTTCTCCGCACTCTACCCGGCCCTCTCGCAGCTCGAGACCCTCGGAGTGGCGCGCCGCGGCTACTTCGTCGAGGGGCTCGGCGGCGCGCAGTTCGCGCTGCCCGGCGCCGTCGAGCGGCTGCGCTCGCTGCGCGATGATCACGAGCGGCCGCTCGTCCTCGCCGCCACCGATCCCGCCCAGCCCTACGGCGCGGCGCTCCCCTGGCCGGCACGGGAGGGCGATGCCCGGCGCCCGGCTCGCGCCGACGGAGCGACCGTCGTGCTGGCGGCCGGCGACCCGGTGCTGTTCCTGGACCGGGGCGGGCGCACGCTCACCACGCTGACCGATCCGGGCGACCCCCGGCTCGGCCCCGCGCTGGAGGCGCTCGCCGACCACGTGCGTGTCGGTCGCCTGAAGCGCATCGCCCTGGAGCGGGTGGACGGAGAGCCGGCGCTCGGCTCCCCGCTGGAGCCGGCGCTCGCCGACCTCGGCTTCCGCCCGGGGCCGCGCAGGCTCGTGCTGAGCGCGTAGCGGGCGATCATGCCGGAGCCATCCCCGCGCGTCCTAGGCTTGGGCCATGGGGGAGCGTGACATCACCGCCTCGCCCGGGCCCGGCGGGCTGATCCGCGTCGGCCACAAGGGCGCCGACCTGATCGCGCCCGGCAACACGCGCGAGAGCTTCGACGCCGCGCTGGGGCACGGCGTTCACATGATCGAGTTCGACGTGCTGCCCGAGCGCTACCACGATCGCGGGGGGCGGATGCTGCTGGCCCACGACTACGAGGACGCGCGCTCGCGCGAGCCGCTCACGCTCGAGGAGGGCCTCGCCCACCTCGCGGCGCCCGCGTTCGCCGGCCTGCGGCTCGACGTGGACCTCAAGCTCCCCGGCTACGAGTCGCGCGTGGTGGCGGCGCTGCGCGAGCACGGCCTCGTCGATCGCGCCCTGGTCTCGAGCCAGTACCCCGAGAGTCTCGACGCCGTCCGCCGCGAGGAGCCGCGGCTGGGGCTCGGCTGGTCGGTGCCGCGCGCCCGGCGCGACTACACGGACTCCAAGCTGTGGCTGGCCCCGGCGCTGGCGATGCTCGCGGCGCTGCGCGTCTGGGTCCCGCGGCGCGCCGCCCGCGACCTGGGCTCGGGGCGCATCGATGCCGTCATGAGCCACTGGCGCCTGGTCACCCCCGGCCTGGTGCGGGCGGTGCGTGGGGCCGGCGGCGAGCTGTATGTCTGGACGGTGGACGAGCTCCCGCGCATCCGGGAGCTGGCGGCGCTCGGCGTCACCGGCGTGATCACCAACGATCCGAGGCTGTTCAGCGGACTGGACCCGGCGGCGGCGGCGCCGGTCCCCGGATGACGCAGCGCGCCGCGCTGTAGCCCTTCGGGTCCGAGCCGGCCGAGGAGCGGTGGCCCGCGGAGGTCACCCGCCGCACGCGCAGGAGCAGGCGGCGGCCCTCCCGCCACTCGAAGGTGACGATCCCGCGCAGGGTCAGGCGCCGGCCGGCCGCGGGCGACCGGAGCCGCCAGGTGACCCCGGTCTCGCGGCGCGCCGCCCGCGCGGACCCGAGCGGTATGCGCGCGGGGCGCAGCGCGTCGCGCCACGTGCGCGACGCCGTCCGGAACCACTGCAGCCGGAACGCGACGGCCATCGAGCCGCGGCGGCGGGTCCCGGGCATCGACGCGCGGAGCCCGATCCCGTTGGGCCGGCGAACCGTGTCGCACACGTTCACGGTGGCCCACAGCCGTGCGGAGCGACGCAGCTCGAGCGTCGTGACCCGGTGAGGCTTGCGCTTGCCGGCGGTGCGCTTCGCAGCGGCGCCGGCGGGCACCGCCGGGGCGATCAGCGCGATCGCCACGACGGCGGCGACGGATCGCGCGAGGCGGGACACGCGGCCAAGATAGCGACCGGGCGCGTCGCGCTCGCCGGTCCCGGCGGCTCGACAGCCGGGCCGCCCGCGTGCTACGAACCACGCGTGGCGGGGAGCGACGAGGAGACGGCGGCGCTACTCGCCCGCGTGCCGGTGTTCGAGACGCTCGGCCCGGACGAGCTCGGCCGGGTGGTGGAGGTCGCGGTGCCGCGCACGTTCGACGCCGGGACGGTCGTCTTCCGCGAGGGCGACGAGAGCGACACCTGCTACGTCATCCGCTCCGGGAACGCGCGCGCGATCCGCGAGCACCCCGACGGACGGACGATCACGCTGGCCAACTTCGGCTCCGGCGACATCTTCGGCGAGCTCGCGATGTTCGACGACGAGCGCCGCTCCGCGACCGTGGAGGTGCTCGACGACATGCTGGCGGTGGCGATCCTGGGGCCGGACATGCGCCGGCTGATGCGCGAGCACCCCGAGATCTCCGCGCAGCTCGTGGTGTCGCTGGGGCGCCGCCTGCGCGAGGCTAACCGGCGCATCGCCCGCCAGTCGTTCCAGACGGTCCAGTCAAGGGTCGCCTCGGCGCTGCGGGAGCTGGTGGCGCGCGCGCAGGGCGACGGCGGCGGCGGCGGCGGCGAGAACGTGCGCGTGGCGGCGACGCAGGCGGTGATCGCCCAGCTCGCCGGCTCCTCGCGCGAGTCCGCCAGCCGCTTCCTGGCCGAGCTCGAGCGTGCGGGCGTGATCATCCAGGGGCGAGGCGAGCTCACGGTCGTCGATCCCGCGGCGCTCGACCGCTACGTCTACTGAGGACACCGGGAGATGGCGCGTCAGCCCAAGCCGACCGAGCGGTCCGCCGGCGGCGTCGTGGTCCGCGGCGACGAGGTCGCCGCGATCGTCCCGCACAGGCGCGCGGCCGACGGCCGGGCCGTGCTCGGCCTCCCGAAGGGCCACCTCGACGGCGACGAGACCGCGGAGCAGGCCGCCGCGCGCGAGGTGCGCGAGGAGACCGGGCTCGAGGCCGCGCTCCTCGCGCCGCTCGGGGAGGTGCGCTACTGGTACCAGCGCGACGGGCGCCGGATCCGGAAGTCCGTGCGCTTCTTCCTGTTCGAGTACCGCTCGGGCTCGCTCGCCGACCACGACGACGAGATCGAGGAGGCCCGCTGGCTGGGGCTCGCCGAGGCGGCCGAGGCCCTGTCCTACGAGGGCGAGCGCGACATGGTGCGGCGCGCGATCGCCCGCCTGCAGGGCGATCGGTAGGCTGCGGCCCGCGTGCAGGTCCTCAACTTCTACTCGGCCGTGTTCGCCGACCAGCTGCGCAACGGCCGCAAGACCGCGACGATCCGTCTCGGCGACAAGTCGCACAAGTACCGCAAGAACGAGCTGGTGCTGGTGACGATCGGCTACCAGCACTCGCCGCGGGAGAAGATCTTCCAGGCCGTGATCGACCAGGTCGAGGTCAAGCGGATCAGCGAGCTCTCCCCGCGCGACATCGAGCACGACAACCCGGAGTTCCGCCGCGTCGAGGAGATGGTGCACTTCCTCGAGCAGATCTACGGACGCAAGGTCGCCACCGACGACGTCGTGACGGTCGTGCGCTTCTCGCAGATCGTCGAGAACCCGCCCGAGCTGCGCAGCCGGATCCACGGCCTGGGCGGCGCGCGGAACTGACGCGCCCGCCGCTGGCACTCCACTGAAGCGAGTGCCGGATCGGGGTTGAAAGGCCCCCTGGGACCGCTATAGTCGCCGCCAGCCTGGCACTCGCCACCATTGAGTGCCAATACGCACAACAAGCACCCGGAGGTCCCATTCATGGCGCTGAAGCTCAAGCCGCTCGGCGATCGGCTGATCGTCCAGGCGATCGAGGAGGAGGAGACGACCGCCAGCGGCCTCGTCCTCCCCGACACGGCCAAGGAGAAGCCGCAGAAGGGCAAGGTCCTCGCCGTCGGCGACGGCCGCGTCGACGACGACGGCAAGCGCATCCCCCTCGACGTCAAGAAGGGCGACGAGGTCCTCTACAGCAAGTACGGCGGAACGGAGATCAAGGTGGACGGCGACGACCTGCTCGTCCTCCGCGAGTCCGACGTGCTGGCCAAGGTCGAGTAGCGGCCACACCCGAAACGGAGAACCTGAACACACATGGCTCACAAGGAACTCAAGTACGACGCGGACGCGCGCCGCGCGCTGGAGGCCGGCGTCGACGCCGTCGCCAACGCGGTCAAGGTGACGCTCGGCCCGAAGGGCCGCTACGTCGTCATCGACAAGAAGTTCGGCGCCCCGACGATCACCAACGACGGCGTCACGATCGCTCGTGAGATCGAGGTCGAGGACGTCTTCGAGAACCAGGGCGCCCAGCTCGTGCGCGAGGTCGCCACGGCGACCAACGACGTCGCGGGCGACGGCACCACGACGGCGACCGTCCTGGCGCAGGCCATCGTTCGCGAGGGCCTGAAGAACGTCGCGGCCGGAGCGAACCCGCTCGGGCTCAAGCGCGGCATCGAGTCCGCGGTCGAGGCCGTCGTCGGGTCGATCGAGAAGCAGTCCAAGGAGATCGCCGGCAAGGACCAGATCGCGCGCGTCGCGACGATCTCCGCCGGCGACGAGGAGATCGGCGACGTGATCGCCGATGCGATCGAGAAGGTCGGCAAGGACGGCGTCGTGAACGTCGAGGAGGGCCAGACGTTCGGCATGGACCTCGAGTTCACCGAGGGCATGCAGTTCGACAAGGGCTACATCTCGCCCTACATGGTCACCGACCAGGACCGCATGGAGGCGGTGCTCGAGGACCCCTACGTCCTGATCGCCAACTCGAAGATCGGCTCGGTGCGGGACGTGCTCCCGGTGCTCGAGGCGGTCATCCAGTCCGGCAAGCCGCTGCTGATCATCGCCGAGGACGTGGAGGGCGAGTCGCTCGCCACGCTCGTGGTGAACAAGCTCCGCGGCACCTTCACGGGCGTCGCGGTCAAGGCGCCGGGCTTCGGCGATCGCCGCAAGCGGATGCTCGAGGACATCGCGATCCTCACGGGCGGCGAGGTGATCACCGAGGAGATGGGCCTCAAGCTCGAGAACACCCAGCTCTCGCAGCTCGGCCGGGCCCGCCGGATCGTGGTCGGCAAGGACGACACGACGATCATCGACGGCGCCGGCGAGAGCGCCGGCATCAAGGGGCGCATCAACCAGATCAAGAACGAGATCGAGAACACCGACTCGGACTTCGACCGGGAGAAGCTCCAGGAGCGCCTCGCGAAGCTCTCGGGCGGCGTCGCCGTGGTGAAGGTCGGCGCGGCCACCGAGACCGAGATGAAGGAGAAGAAGCACCGCGTCGAGGACGCGCTGCAGGCCACCCGCGCGGCCCTCGAGGAGGGCATCGTGCCGGGCGGCGGCGTCGCGCTGCTGCAGGCGGCGGCCGCGATCAAGGTCGACGAGCACGACGACGACGAGCGCACCGGCGCCCGCATCGTCCTGCGCGCGCTCGAGGAGCCGCTGCGCCAGCTGGCGCACAACGCGGGCCTCGAGGGCTCGGTCGTGGTCAACGACGTCCGCAAGGCCAAGAAGGGCCTGGGGCTGAACGCCGCGACCGGCGAGATCGTCGATCTCGTCGCCGCCGGCGTGATCGACCCCGCGATGGTCACGCGCTCGGCGCTGCAGAACGCGGCCTCGATCGCGAAGAACATCCTCACGACCGAGGCGATCGTCGCCGAGGTGCCGGAGAAGGACAACGGCGCCGCGCCCGGCGGCGGCATGCCCGACATGGGCGGGATGATGTAGCCAGGGCCTCGCGCCCGAACGCCGTCCGCAGTGCCCGGGGGCCCGGCCGCAAGGCCGGGCCCCCGTCGTTGCGATCTGAGCGACGCGGGAAGGCCGGGCGTCCCGCCGGCGTCATAGTTGTCGAGAGACATGGCCCGCCCCGAGCCGCCAGAGGCAGAGCGCGCCGCCGCCCGGCGGGCGCTCGCGGCGATTCGCGCCGCCAACGCCGCGACCGCGGCGCCGGCGGGGCTGCGCGAGAGCGTGGCCGCGGCGCACGACCGCGCGGGCCGCGCCCGGCGGCCACGGAGCCGCCGCGGCCTCGCGCTCGGCCTCGCCGGCGCCGTGGCCGCCGCCGTGCTCGCGCTCGTCCTCGCGCTTCCGGGCGGCGCGCCGGGCGGGCCGAGCGTCAGCTCCGCGGCGATCGTCGCGACGCGGGCGCCTTCCGAGCCCGCACCCGCCGTCGTGCCGGGGCAGGCCGCGCTGCTCGACCGCGAGGTGGCGGAGATCTCGTTCCCCAACTGGGCGTGGGCGTTCGGCTGGCGCGCAACCGGCGCACGCAGCGACCGGATCGGCGGCCGCCGGGCGACCACGGTCTTCTACGAGAAGGGGAGCCGGCGCGTCGGCTACACGATCGTCGAGGGCCCGGCGCTGGCGAAGCCGGGCGGCGCCGGCGCGACGACGCGAGCGGGCACCGAGATGCGCGCGCTGAGCCTCGGCCGGCGCGCCCTGGTCACCTGGCGGCGCGCCGGGCACACGTGCATCCTGGTCGGCGGGCCCGGCGTGACGCGCGCGGAGCTCCTCGAGCTCGCGAGCTGGCGCGACGGCGGCAGCCTGCGCTACTGAGACCCGTCCTCCGCGCCGCCCTCGCCGGCCTCGAGCGCAGCGGCGACCCGGAGCCGCGCGCGGTGCAGCCGCGTCGTGATCGTCGCCTCGCGCGCGCGCAGCGCCCGCGCCGCCTCGGCGTAGGAGAGGCCGAGGACGTCGACGGCGACGATCGCGTCGCGGAAGTCCGGCGGGAGCGCGGCGATGTGCGCGTAGACCTCCCGTGCGACCACGCTGTCGGCGGGGCCGGGCGAGCGGGTGTCGGGCAGCTCGCCGGCGGGCGAGTCCGGCTCCGGGAGGGGCGAGGTGCGCGGGCGCCTGGTCGCCGTGCGGACGCGGGAGGCGTAGGTGTTGCGCAGCGCGCGCAGCAGGTAGCCGAGGTCGTCCGAGCCGCGCACCAGGCGCGGCCGGCGCAGCACGCGCTCGTAGGTCTCCTGGACCAGGTCCTCGGCCTCGTGGCGATCACCGCACATCGCCACCGCCGCCCGGTACAGGCGGTCGAGGTGATCCCCCAGGCGTTCCGGGTCGAGCTGGTGGGCCGCCGCCATCCTGCATGGCGAGCTTACGCCGCGCCGTCGCGGCGCACGGCCGCGATCAGCTCTGGACCTCCTCGATCGGCCTCGGGCCCGGGCCGACGTAGGCCGCGGTCGGCCGGATCAGCCGTCCCTCGCGCTTCTGCTCGAGAACGTGAGCGGACCAACCCGCGACCCGCGCGCAGGTGAACATGGGCGTGAACAGCTCGGGCGGGACCTCGGCGTAGTCGAGCACGACCGCGGACCAGAACTCGACGTTGGTCGCCAGCACGCGATCGGGCTTGCGCGCCTGGAGCTCGGCGAGCGCCGCCGTCTCCAGCGCCTCGGCTACCTCGACCCGAGGCGAGCCGATCTCGCGCGCGGTGCGGCGCAGCACGCGGGCGCGCGGGTCCTCCGCGCGGTAGACGCGGTGACCGAACCCCATGAGGCGCTCGCCGCGGTCGAGCGCGTCCTTGACCCAGCGCTCGGCATCGCCCGACGCCTCGACCTCGTCGAGCATCGTCAGCACCCGCGAGGGCGCGCCGCCGTGCAGCGGGCCGGACAGCGCCCCGACGGCCGACGAGAGGGCCGCGGCGCAGTCGGCGCCGGTCGAGGCGACCACGCGCGCCGTGAACGTGGAGGCGTTCATCCCGTGCTCCGCGGCCGAGATCCAGTAGGCGTCGATCGCCTTGACGTGCGCCGGGTTCGCCTCGCCCCGCCAGCGGATCAGGAAGCGCTCGGGGATCGTGCGCGCGCGGTCGACCTCGGTCTGCGGCACCGGGGGGTGCCCGCTGCCGCGGGCCGATTGCGCCACGAAAGAGAGCGCCATCACCGACGCGCGTGCGAGATCGTCGCGCGCCTGCTCGTCGCTGATGTCCAGCAGCTGCCCGAAGCCCCACTCGGGCGCGAGCATCGCCAGCGCCGACTGCACGTCGACGCGGGGATCGCCGGAGCGTACGTAGAGGCCGTGCGGCTCCGCCGGGGGCAGGCCGGGCTCGAAGCGGCCGTCCACGAGCAGGCCCCACACCTTCTCGTAGCCGACTCGGCCGACCAGGTCCTCGATGTCGACGCCCCGGTAGCGCAGGGCGCCGCCCTCGCGGTCGGGCTCGGCGATCTGCGTCGCGAATGCGACCACCCCCTCGAGGCCGGACTGGACTTCGCTCACGCTCATGGGCAGACGACTCTCCTGTGCTTGCCGCCGATTTCCGGCGGGAAGGGTGGCACAGCTAAGCTCGAGACAGGCTTCCGGGCCCCCCACACGACTCACCCGGAAGGACCGCGCTTGACCGCCGACCCCGAGCTGCTCTTCCGCCCCGCGCTCGAGCTCGCGGGCCTCGTCCGCCAGGGCGAGGTCTCGGCGCGCGAGCTGGCCGAGACCTCGCTCGAGGCGATCGCGCGGCGCGACGACGAGATCAACGCGTTCTGCCACGTCGACGCCGATGGCGCGCTCGCGACCGCGGAGGCGATAGGGCCGGGCGACCCGCGGCCCTTCGCGGGAGTGCCGATCGCGATCAAGGACAACCAGCCGGTCGCCGGCATGCCGCTCACGCTCGGCTCGTGCTTCATGCCGGACTTCGTGCCCCCGTCCGACTCGCACGTCGTGCGCCGCCTGCGGGAGGCGGGCTTCGTGATCGTCGGGAAGACGACCCTGCCGGAACTCGGGATCCTGCCGGTCAGCGAGGCCACGCGCTTCGGCCCGACGCGCAACCCGTGGGACCCCGGGCGCACGCCGGGCGGCTCCTCGGGCGGCTCCGCGGCGGCCGTCGCCGCCGGCATGGTCCCGATCGCGCACGGGAACGACGGCGGCGGATCCACCCGGATCCCGGCCGCGTGCTGCGGCCTCGTAGGCCTCAAGCCGCAGCGGGGACGGATCTCGCGGGGGCCCGCCGAGGGCGGCAGCTACCTGGTGCAGGACGGGGTGCTGACCAGGACCGTCGCCGACACCGCCGCCGCGCTCGACGTGCTGGCGGGCTACGAGCCCGGCGACGCCTGGTGGGCGCCGGAGCCCGACGAGCCGTTCGCGACGGCCGCGGGGCGCGAGCCGGGACGGCTGCGGATCGGCTTCACCGTCAGCCCCCCGATCGACGTCCCGGTGGACGAGGTCGCTTCGGCGGCGGTCCGCGACGCGGCGGCGCTGCTGGAGTCGCTCGGCCACGCGGTGTCCGAGACGGAACCCGGCTGGGAGCAGCCGGACCTGCTCGGGCTATTCACCGCCACGTTCGCCCCGGCGGTCTCCTCGGCGCTGCTGTTCGCGCAGGCGCTCGCCGGCCGCGAGGCCACCGAGGACGACGTCGAGCCGCTCACCTGGCACGTCTTCTCGCGCAGCCGGCAGGTCTCCGCGCCCGAGATGCTGGTCTCCCAGGCGCGCCTCAACGCGCTCGTCCGCGAGCAGATGCCGCTGTATGAGCGCTTCGACGCGGTCCTGACCCCCGCGCTGGCCGAGCGACCGGTGCGCCATGGCGAGATCGACCCGCGCGGACCCGACCCCGCCGCCACGTTCGTGCGCTCGGGCGCGTTCACGCCGTTCACGGCGATCCAGAACGTGACCGGCAATCCCGCCGTCTCGCTCCCGCTCTTCCACGGGGAGGACGGGCTGCCGACCGCCGTCCAAGTGATCGCAGCACCCGCCCGTGAGGGCGTGTTGCTGGCCCTGGGCGCGCAGGTCGAGGCGGCCGTGGGCTGGTCGCACCGACGTCCGGTCGGCTAGGCTCGGCGGGCCGCCGGGAGGGCGGCTGCGCCACACGGGAGGAACGACATGGCACGTCGCATCGCACTCGCAGGGATCTCCGTCCTCGCGGCCGCCGCCACCGGCTGCGGCTCGCTTCCGGGCCGCGACCTGGATCCGGTGGTCATGACCGGCGCCCAGGCGGGCTCGCTCCAGGGCACGCCCGCCGGTCGCGTGGTCGCGTTCGCGCGCCATTCGAGCTCGTGGCAGCAGATCCCGGTGCAGGTCGACGAGCGCGCGGTCGTCGACCTCGGTCCCGTGCGCAACATGAGCAACTCGGGCGTCACGGCCACGGTCTACACCGATCCCAACACGAAGGTCGGCGCCGACCCGGACCCCAACCTCGACGCCAACGACGAGATCGCGTTCATGGCGCGCGACGCGGGCGACCCCGCGAGCCTCGCGCCGGACCCGCCCGGCGTCGTGGCGGGCAGCGGCGTCGAGGTCAAGGTGACCGACCCGACCTCCCCTTCCGACGTAGCCTGGGTCTACCTGTTCCGCAGCGACGGCAGCCTCTCCCCGGGCGCCGGGAAGCAGTACGTGAGCTACACGTTCAGCCTGAACAGCGGCAACTACCTGACCACCTACGACTTCGCGGCCGGCCCCAACCCCGAGACCTCGTCGGTGATCACTCCGCGCTACCGGCGGCGCTTCTCGGACCGCTGGGTGGACGATGGCCTGGACATCCTCGCCGGCGGGGCCTCCGGCGCCGACATCCTCGACCGCCACAAGCCGCAGTTCGGCCCCGGCGTCTGCGGCCGCACCGAGGACACCTTCAAGACCGGCGGGGGCGGCTTCATCGCCAACAAGAGCGGCCCCGTGCGCGCGATCCGGTCGTTCCTCGGCGCCAACAGCGGGACCTTCACCCAGCGTGACCACATCCTCTACGAGGGCCGGGAGGACATCGTCACCTACCTGCGCGTCCACCCGATCCCGGGGGTTATGGACTACTTCGACTACTCGCCCGCGGCGATCGGCATGACCTACCGCAACGACCAGAACACCGGCGGGGTGACGATCGACGGGAACCCCGACACGCTCGCCCCCGGGGCGCCGCGCTGGCAACAGGTGACCGGTGGCCAGGGCACGCTCACGTCGGTCAGCACGATCGACAGCGACATCCCGGGCCTTGCGTCCCAGCTGTACTACGACGACGACTCCACGCCATCGGTGACCCAGTGCACCGGCGATGCGTTCGCATACGGGGACTCGGGGACGTGGTTCAACCAGGCGCTGCCGAACACCGATTCGCGCAACGGCGCCGCGAACAGGCTCACGTCGACCCAGACGCTCTACTACGGCGCTCCCGGCGGGACCGCCGCCGGCGCGGCGCAGCTCGCGGGGCGCGCGCAGGCGCCGCTCCAGGTCAGCGTGCAGCCGCGATCGAGCACGGCCGCGGGGACGGTCAGCCTCGACGCGATCGCCTACACCTCGGGCGCTCAGGCGCTCGGCGCCTTCTACGGGTACTCGTGCGTCGCGGGCAACCCCGACACGATCCGGATCGAGAAGAAGGTCGGGGCCTCCTGGGTCGCGGTGACGACCGCGCCGCTCACGCCCCAGGACGGATGCCGCGTCTACCTGGCCGCCGGCGTCCAGATAGCGGCGGGAACGGCGGTGCGCGCGGTGGCGCTCGCCGGCTCGACGACCGTCGGCGTCAGTCCCGAGACAACCGTGGACTGACGGCGAGCGGGCCGCTCACGCAGCGCCGAGCACCGCGCGCATCGGCCGTGGCGTGATGCCCAGGGACTCCGCCCCGGCGGTCCCGGTCCGGCTGGTCATGTTCTGCTGCAGGAAGTCGGCCTCGTCGCGGGTCACCATCGCGGTCGGGCCCGCGAGCAACTCGAGCAGCGCGAGCGTACGCCGCGCGGCCCCCGCCGGCACGTGCAGCAGGGGCCGGTCGCGGCGCACGCCGCGCAGCGCGAGGTGCGCCACCTGCGCGTAGCTGAGCGCGTCAGGGCCGGCGAGCTCGACGCGTCGACCGGAGGCGCCGTCCCCGGCCAGGGCAGCCACGAGGCAGTCGGCCACGTCCTCGGCCCAGATCGGCTGCGAGTGCGCCTTGCCGCCGCCGGCGATGGGCACCAGCGGCGCCAGGCGCGCGACGCGCTCGAGGCGGCGCATCCACGGTCCGGCGGCGGAGTAGGTGAGCGACGGCGCGAGGATCGCGTGCCCGAGGCCCGACTCCGCGACCGCGCGCTCGGCGAGCCACTTGCTGCGCAGGAAGCGCGACCCGCTGCTCGGCGAGGCGCCAAGCGCCGAGAGCAGCACGAAGTGGGAGACGCGGGCGCGCTCGGCTGCCCGTACCAGGCGCCATGTCGCGAGCGCGCCGAGCTCCTCGATCGACCCGCGGGGCTGGTCGCGACCGGTCGCCGCCAGGTGCACGACGGTCTCGACGCCCCGCAGGGCGTGACGGAAGGAGGTCGGGTCGGCCAGGTCGCCGATCGCGATCTGGACGCGAACGCGATCGTCCCCGAGCCGGCGCGGATCCCGCACGAGGCAGCGGACCGACGTGCCCGCCGCCGTCAGGCGCCGCAGCAGGGCGGTGCCGACCTGGCCCGTGGCGCCGGTCAGCAGCAGCATCGGGATGTGGGGCGGGCCGCCGCGGGCATCCGCGCCAGCGTAGCGAGAGCGGGCCGTTGCCTAGAATGGCCGTTCCCTTCGCCGCGACCGCTCCGAGGAATTCCCACCATGGCCTACGTCATCGCCGAGCCGTGCATCGACCAGAAGGACAACTCCTGCGTCGAGGTCTGCCCGGTCGACTGCATTCATCCGACGCCCGACGAGCCCGGCTACGACCAGGTGAAGCAGCTCTACATCGACCCCGAGGAGTGCATCGACTGCGACGCCTGCGTGGAGGCCTGCCCGGTCGACGCCTGCTTCGCGGAGGACCAACTCCCCGAGGAGTGGCAGGGCTTCATCCAGCTGAACGCGGACTACTTCGCCGGCCGGGCCTGAGCCGCGCCACGCCGGCGCGGGAGCCTCAGGCCATCGGCAGCGACATGCCGGCCGGCTTGGGCGCGGCGGGCATCGCGGCGGGGGCGGGCGCCTGCATCACGGGCAGCTCGACGGGCGAGAGCGCGATGATGCCGCGTGCCGCCTGACGGATCGCCTGGGAGGCCGGGTCGTCCGGGTCCGAGAGGACGAGCGGAATCCCCGCGTCGGACTGCTCGCGCAGCGGCATCGTGAGCGGGACATCGCCGAGCAGCGGCACGCCCAGCTCGGCGGCCAGCAGGTCGCCGCCGCCCTCGCCGAAGAGCGTGAAGCGCTCGCCCGCGGGGGTGACGAACGCGCTCATGTTCTCGACCACGCCCGCGACCTCGAGGTCGACCTTGGCGGCCATCTCCGCCGAGCGCCGCGCGACCTTCTGGGCCACGGGCTGCGGCGTGGTGACGATCAGGAACTTCGCCTGGGGCAGGAGCTGGGCGAGGGTCATCGACACGTCGCCGGTGCCCGGCGGGAGGTCGACGAGCAGGTGGTCCAACTCCCCCCACGCCACGTCCTCGAGGAACTGGGTCAGCGCCTTGTGGAGCATCGGGCCGCGCCACACGACCGCGGCATCCTCCTCGAGGAAGAAGCCGATCGACATGACCTTGATGCCGTGGCTCTCGAGCGGCACGATCTTGCGCTCGTCGTCGACCTTCGGGCGCTGGGCTCCGAGCCCGAGCATGCGCGGCTGCGAGTAGCCCCAGACGTCCGCGTCGAGCACGCCGACCCGCCTGCCCTCGGCGGCGAGGGCGGCCGCCAGGTTCGCGGTCAGCGTCGACTTGCCGACGCCCCCCTTGCCGGAGCCGACGCACAGCACGTGCGAGACCTGCGCGAGCGCGCCGGCCGGCAGGTGGCCGCGACCGAGCTTGCGCTGGAGCTCGTCCTTCTGGGCGTCCGAGAGGACGTCGAAGGAGACGTTGACGCCCGTGACCCCCTCCAGCGCGCCGACGGCGTCGCGCACGGCGGTCTCGAAGTGGCTGCGGATGGGGCAGCCCGGCGTGGTCAGAGACACGGTGACGTCGACGACGCCGTTCGGGTGCGCGGCGATCGAGCGGACCATGTCGAGCTCGACGATGTCGCGCCGCAGCTCCGGGTCGATGACGGCGCGCAGGGAGGAGCGGATCTGGTCTTCGGTGGGCATGGGCCCGATTGTAGGAGGGGCGGCCAGGCGCCGCGCGGCGGGCGTTAACGACCGACGGGGCGACCCGAAGGCCGCCCCGGCGGTTGAGGGAGGAGAGGGTGCTACGTCCGCCGACGAGGTTATGAGGTCGGCGAACCTCGCCCGGTCCCGCGCCTCTCCTGGCTCGCGGGGCGGGATAAGCGGTGTGGCTACGCGGCGGCGGCGACGCGCGTGGACGCCTCGCGGACGGCCTTGGTGCCGGCCGTGACGCCGGTCTGCACGACGTTGCCGACCTGCGCCTGGACGAGGTCGACGTTCGCGCCGACGTTCCGGGCACGGCCCTCGACGTCGCGCCGCACGCGCTTGACCTCGCGGCGCACGCTGGTGCGCCGCTTGCGGGCCTCGCGCTGCACGCGGTTGCGGGCCTTGCGGGCCTCGCGCTCGACGCGCCGGCGGGCGGTGGCGCCGCGACGCTCGAAGCGGCGCAGCTGCTTCTCGGCGCTCTCGCGCGA
This sequence comes from Solirubrobacteraceae bacterium, assembly GCA_046330255.1. Taxonomy (GTDB): domain Bacteria; phylum Actinomycetota; class Thermoleophilia; order Solirubrobacterales; family Solirubrobacteraceae; genus JBBSBL01. The sequence continues at coordinate 1,677,565 of JAXLTC010000001.1, read as the reverse complement.
GCCGTAGGTCGCGGTCAGGTCGTCGATCGTCTTCTCGACGAGGTCGCGCGCCTCCAGCGCCGCGCCGACCGGGATCAGGACGGCGCGCTCGGCCATGTCCTGCGCGTGCTCGACGGCGGTCTTGACCTGGAGCGCGTCCTCGGTGCGGTGGACGTTGCGGGTCGCGGCGCCGCGCTTCGCGGCGGTGCTGCGACGCGTGGCGGCGGCGCGGCGGCGCGCGGTCGCGGTGGACTTCGGCGCGGCCCTGCGGGCCGTGCTGCGAGCGCTCGTGCGCTTCGCGGTGGTGGTGGCGGTGGTCTCGGCCATTGTGCTCGGTCCCCTCGGGTGCTTGGACGCTAATCAGATTAGTTCTAATCAGCCGACATGCTAACTGATCGAACACCTGTTTGTAAACCGGAGCCGTCGGGGCGTTACACGGGCACCGCCGCCACCCTCGCGAGCCAGTCGCCGGGCCGTTCGAGCTCGGTCTGCGTGGGGAGCGCCTCCGGCGCCGCCCAGACGCGGTTCAGGGCCGCCATGCCGCCGGTCTCCACGACCGTGTCGCAGAAGCGCTTGCCCTGCTCGTACTGGCGCAGCTTCAGCTCGAGTCCCAGCAGCCGGCCCAGCAGCCTCGCCGGCGCCGACGCCGATCTGCGCCGGCGCTCCATCGCGTCGCGCAGCGCCGGCAGGGACGGGAGCACCTCGGCGCCGACAGCGTCCATCACGTGCTCGGCGTGGCCCTCCACCACGGACATGACCGCCTGCATCCGGGCGAGCGTCTCCCGCTCGCGCTCGCGCACCGCGAGCGACACGATGTCGGCCTCGCGAACGGCGGCGACCAGGCGCCGGAGATCCTCAGGGCCGGGCAGGCGCAGCGCCCGCGCCGTGTCGACGCGCAGCTCGACCGCGCCGAGCAACTCCCGGACCAGGTCGGCGAGGTGTCCGCGCAACCACGGGACGCCCGCGAACTGCAGCGCATGGGTGACCTCGTGCAGCGCGACCCACCTGGCCACCTCGCGCTCGTCCGCCGAGAAGCTGCGCGCGGCCGCCCCGAGGTTCGGCTCGACGAACAGCAGCCGTGGCTCACGTCGCTCGCCCTCGCCCTCGAGCAGGACGAGGTCGTATTGGCCGAGCACGCGCTGGGAGAGGAAGCCCAGGATCACGCCCATCTCGGCCGTCAGCACCGCGCCGGCCGCGACCCGCAACACGGGCGCAAGGGGCCCCAGCCCGGCCCCCGCCGAGCGCAGCGCAGGGTCCAGCAGCGCGCCCATCGTCTCGGCGCTCGCCGCGATCCACTCGTGGCGGTCGACGGGCTCGGCGGCGGGGATGGGCGTCGCCGGCACGAGGCCCGTGTAGGCGCCCACCCGGGCCTCGGCGTCGCGGGCGAGGTCGTCCAGGCCGGAGGCCGGCGCGGTCTCGCCGGGCTCGCCGGCGATCAGGCCCGCGAGCGAGGTTGCGAGGGACCAGTCGATCACGCTCCCATGATGGCGCAGGCGCACCGCGCGCCCGCATCGCGATCCTCCACCGGATCGGTCGCCGTCCAGCCACGGCGGGCCACCCGTGGCCGGCCTCGGGTTTCACCGGGTACCAGATCCGGTACCCGCTGGTATCCAGGGCCGGAAGCAAGGGGGCGGGCGGCCCCGGGCGGCCCGGCCACCAAGGGTCGCGCGGCCGCCCTGGCCGCCCTACCTACGGAGTCAGTGAACGTGTGTGGGCGTCGTGTTGCACGCGAGCCGGGGCCGCCCTCTGCCGCGCGGGACCAGCCGCAGGGGCGGAGGGCCGGCCCTGTCCTCTCTGACCTCGGCGCAGACGATCAGCGTCCCGCGCATCGCGGGGTCCTCGGACTCGGCGGCCTGTCGACGCAGGCGATTCGGCGCGAGCGGCGTCCCGGTCCGGTTTGGGCGGCAGCCGCGTCAAGTCCACCCGCGGACTGTAGGTCGCGTCCCGCGCGCGGGCCCGCCGCCCCGGCCCGCATCCTCGGCGTAACGTACGGGCGATGAACATTCAACCCGGGCCACTGGGCGCGGCGCTGGCGCGCGAGCACCACGAGATCGACGCGGGGATCGAGGGGTTCGGCTCGGAGCACCTCGGCGATCGGGAGCGCGCCGCATCGCTGCAGCGGGCGATCGACGCGCTGCGCCGTCACATCTACCTCGAGGAGGAGTTCCTCTTCCCCCCGATGGAGCCGGATCTGGCGATGCCGACGATGGTGATGCTGCGCGAGCACGGGGAGATCTGGAGAAGGCTCGACGCGATCGAGGCGGAGCTGAGCCAGGACGGGGGCGCGGACTCCCTGCCGCAGGCATGCCACGAGCTGCTCGCCGTGCTCGCAGCCCACAACGGGAAGGAGGAGCCGATCTTCTACGGCACCGCCGACGAGACCCTGAGCGCCTCCGAGAACGCCGAGCTGAAGGCTCTGATCGACTCCGGCAGCATGCCCGACGGCTGGGTCTGCCGGCAGGCGAACCAGGGCGGGCCCGCCTGGCCGTAGCGTGCCGCTCGAAGTGCCGGGCGGCACGCCGGGCTTGGCCTGATCAACCCACGGGGATCACGCGGACGCCGACCAGCTCGTAGGTGGCGACGGCGCGCGCATCGCGAGTCGCGAGCGAGGCGCCGTGCTCCGCGGCCGCCAGGGCGACGAGCGCGTCGTAGACGGCACCTCCGGCGATCCCAAGCCCCGCGAGCGTGGCGGGCAGCTTGGCCAACCTGGCCCGCGCGAGCAGCAGCGGCGGCGAGAACCGCGCCGCCAGCAGGTTTGCGGCATCAGCCGGAGTCAGCCGCAGGTCGCCCGGCAGGCGGGTGAGCACCGAGTAGGTCTCCGCGAGCGCATGGCCGGCGAGCGCAACGTCCCGCCGGTCCCGCCAGCGCACCACGTCCGGGTGATTGCGGTGCGTCTGGATGAGCAGGGGGACGGCGACACTCGTGTCGAGCGCGACGAGGCTCAACGCCGGCCGGCGTCGATCAGGCCGAAGAGCTGCTCGTCGTCGAGCGGAGTGTCTCCGGTCGCGACCAACTCGCCGTCCTCCTCCACGAGCCGTGCGGTTCGCCCGGCGGGCACGAGCTGAAGGCCGGGCCCGTACCGGGAGATGTCCACGGTCGCGCCCGGGGTCAGACCGAGCGCGTCACGCAGCGGCTTGGGCACGACGATCCTGCCGACCGCGTCGATGGTGGCACGCATGGGAATACGTTACCAGTCGTTTCCCAGAGCGCGCTTCCGGTCAGCCGGATCGGCGCGCCAGCCTCGAGCCCCCCGGGCCGTGGATGGCGCGCAGGCGCTCGAGCCCCGCCGCGCTGCGGGCGGCGATCACCGGCGCATGCGGCGCGAGGTCGAGCGGCGCGCCGAGCGGGTCCTCGAAGCCGGGGAAGGCGACCAGTCCGCCGGCCTCGCGGACGATCAACTGCCCCGCGGCGGCGTCGACCGCGCGGCAACGGCGGAGCGAGGCCATCCCGTCGAAGCGGGCCGCGGCGACCTGGCACAGCGTGAGCGCGATCGCGCCGACCGCCCGCAGCCGGTGCGCGGCGTCGAGGAGCGGGTCGATCGCCTCGGCGATCCAGCGCGGGTCGGCCGATTCCACGCCGAGGATCTCGAGCCGGCCTTCGGTGGTGACCCGCTCGCCGGCCGTGGGATCGAGCGGGCGCCCGTCCAGGATCGCGCCGGCGCCGCGGCGCGCCGCCCACTCCTCGCCCGTCGCGAGGTCGAACACGAAGCCGAAGCCGACGTCCCGAGCCGTCGGCCCGTCCGCCACGGCCACCGACAGCGCGTGATGCGGGACCCCGCGCTTGGCGTTCAGGGAGCCGTCGATCGGATCGATCACGACCCGCACCGCCGGGTCGCCGAAGTCGACCACGCCGCGCTCCTCGGAGATCGCGGTGAACAGCGCACCCCCGGTGCGCATCTCCTCGAGCACCTCGAAGACGGCCGCCTCGGCCTCGGCGTCGATCACGAGGGTCCGGTCGCCCCCCTCCCCGCGACCGACCTCGACCGCGCGCTCGGCTGTGCTCCCGCGCGCTGCGAGGACGTCGCGCACGCCAGCCGCCATGCGCCGGCAGGCGGACAGCCAGTCGGCGTCGAGGGCATCCGGGTGCGGGGCCATCGGCGGCATATCCTGTCAGGCGTGGCCCTTCCGCCCGACGGTCTCGATCCGGCGCAGCGCGCGGTGGTCGACCATCCCGGCGGTCCGCTGCTCGTACTCGGCGGCGCCGGCACGGGCCGCACCGCAACCCTGGTGGCGCGCTTCGCGCGCCTCGTCGAGGACGGAGTCGCGCCCGAGAGCGTCCTCGTGGTCGCCCGGACGGCCGCGCGCGCGGACTCCCTGCGCGCGGACATCGAGGCGGAGGTCGAGCGGCCCTACGAGGAGTTGGCCGTCGTCAGCGTCCAGGGCCTGTGCGAGCGCCTGCTGCGCGACGAGGCGCTCGAGGCCGGGCTCGATCCGTTCGCCGTTCCCGTCACGGCGGCCGAGCGGCTCGCGCTCCTCGGCGCGCACGTCGACGAACTGACCCTGCGCATGCACGACCTCGGCGGCGCGCCCGCGGCGCTCCTCGGCTCGCTCGTCGCGCGGATCGACCGCCTGAAGGGGGAGCTCGTGACGCCCGAGCGCTATGCGGAGTGGGCGGCCGGCCTCCCGCGGGGCGGCGACGCCGCTCTCGCTCGCGCCGAGCGCGAGGAGGAGTTCGCGCGCATCTACGCCGACCACGACCGGATGCTCGACGAGCGCGGCGCCCTGGACACGGGCGGGCTCCTGCTGCGGGCGGTCGAGCTGCTGCGCGATCGCGCTCATGTCCGCGTCCGGGTGGCGCGGCGCTTCCGGTACGTGCTGGCGGACGAGTGGGAGGACCTCGACCACGCGCAGGCGCTGCTGACGCGCACCGTGGCGTCCGAGCACGGCGAGCTCGCGGCCTGGTGTGACGACGACCAGGCGATCCACCGCTTCCGCGCCGCAGGCGCCAAGAACGCGCGTGACCTGCTCGAGGCGCACCCCGACGCGACGGTGATCCGGCTCGAGCGCGCCCGCGGTCGCCGCGCGCGGGTGCTCAGGGCGGCGGCCGCCGTCGTGGCGCCGATCGAGGACCGGCTCGGCCTCGCGGCGCGCGGCACGCCCGGCGGCGAGGTCTGCTTCTGGCGTGCGGAGAACGAGCGCGCCGAAGCGCAGGCTGTGGCCGCGGACGTCGAGCGCCTGGTCCGCCGCGAAAACGCCGATCCCGCGTCGATCGCGATCCTCGTGCGGTCGGTGGCCTCGGAGGCCCCGGCGTTCGCAGTCGCGCTCGAGGAGCGGGCGATCGCCCACCGCGTCGTCGGAGCGGCGGCGTTCTTCCAGCGCGCCGAGATCCGCGACCTGCTCGCGTGGCTGCGGCTGCTCGCCGACCCCGCCGACGCCGGAGCCGTGGTACGGGCGCTGGCTCGACCGCCGGTCGAGCTGCGCTCGGTCGACATCGCCCGCTGCACCCAGATCGCGCGGCGGCGCAAGCTCGACATGGTCGCCGGCCTGGCCGCGGCGACCGAGTCGCCCCAGATCCCGCCCGAGGCGCGCGATCGCATCCTCGGCTTCCTGCGCCTGTACCGCTCGGCCTCGGCCGCGCTCGAAGTGGTGCGGCCCGACCTGTTCGTCCACAGGCTCGTGGAGCGGCTGGGCATCCGCCGCAAGCTCCTGTTCGCCGCCTCGCCCGAGGCGGCCGAGCGGCTGGCCGCGATCTCGCGCTTCGGCGAGCTCGCGGCGCGGTTCGTCCGCCGCGAGCCCCAGGGCACCACGCGCGAGTTCGCGCGCTACGTCGCCGCGGTCGCCGAGGCGGGCCTGCCGGACGAGGATGCCGGACACTCGCGCCACGCGGCCGCGGTCGAGGTGCTCTCGATGGCGGACGCCAAGGGCCGCGAATGGGACCACGTCTACGTCGCCGGCCTGCACGCGGCGCGGATGCCCGGGAGCCGGCGGCGAGCGCTCGAGCCGGTGCCCGACGCGCTGCTCGCCGAGCGCGTCCCGCCCGACTCCCGCTCGATCCACGAGATCGCGATGCGGCGCCTGCTGCACGTGGCGATGACGCGCGCCCGGCGGCGGCTGGTGCTCAGCTACCCGCGCACGGGCGCGCGCGGGGCCCAGCAGCCTCCATCCCCGTTCGCCCAGGAGGCGCGCGCAGCCCTGGGGGCGGACTGGGAGGACCGCGAGGAGGAGCTCTTCGGGCCCGCCGAGAGCCTGCACTCGACCTACCGGATCCTGCGCGACGACGTGCTCGAAGGGGTGGGGACCACCGGCGGCCGCCTGCACGAGCTGCGGCTGGACACCGACCTCGACGTGTCACGCGCGGTCGTCCGGTTCCTGGAGCTGCTCAAGCTCTCGGCCGTGATCTCCCGGCCCGAGGGCCAGGGCGTGGCCGAGGCGCTCGCGAACGTCAACGACGTGCTGCGCCCCGCGATGACCCCGACGGCGCGCGAGATCTTCCTCGCCTCCGCGCTCGACGACTACGTGCTCGACACCGAGCGCGACGAGCGCCGCCGCGCGCAGTCCCTCGCCGCGCGGGACGAGCCCTCGCTCGAGGCCTTCATCCCTCGCCGCGGCGACGGCCTGCTGCTGTCGGCGAGCGACATCGAGACCTACCGGGCGTGCCCGCTGCGCTACAAGTTCGCGCGCGTCTTCCGGATCCCCCAGGAGCCGACGCTGAACCAGCGCTTCGGCATCCTCGTCCACCAGGTGCTCGAGCGCTTCCACGCGCAGGGCAGTCACGGAGATGCCGGCGTGATGCTGGGCCTGCTGGACGCGGGCTGGAGGCGCGGCGGCTTCGGCGACTCCGAGCAGGAGCGCCAGCTTCGCGTCAAGGCGACGGCGGCGCTCGAGCGCTATCACGAGCGCTTCCGCGAGGAGGGCTCGGAGCCCGTCTGGTTCGAGCGCGCGTTCACGTTCCGCCTCGGACCCCACCAGCTGCGGGGCCGCGTGGATCGCGTCGACCGCCTGCCCGACGGGAGCTACGAGCTGATCGACTACAAGACCTCGCGCCCGAAGACGGTCGAGCAGCTCCGTGACGACGTCCAACTCACGCTGTACGCCACGGCGGCGCGCGAGGCGTGGGAGCTCGAGGCCGCGCGCGAGAGCTACTACTACATCCTCGACGACGAGAAGGTGGAGGTGCCGCGCGACGAGCGCGACCGGGTCGCGATCGAGGAGACCGTGAGCGCCGTCGCCGACGGCATCCTCGCGCAGGGCTTCGAGCCGACGCCGAGCCACGCGGTCTGCGCCGTGTGCGACTACCGCATCGTCTGCCCGGCGGCCGAGCGCTAGCCGGTCGGCTAGGAGCTCTCGGGACCGCGCTGGCGCAGGAAGCGCTGGAACTCGCGCGCGATCGTGTCGCCGGAGGGCAGCTTGCCGCCGCTCGCCTCGGCCGTCCCGTCCTCGGCCTCTTCGGCCGCGGCCTCGAGGCGCTCGACGAACTGGCGGACCTCGTCGTCGCTCTGCACCGCGAGGTCCACCTGACGGTCGTAGTCGACCACAGCCGACTCGAGCTCCGAGGCGTCGACCGTGACGCCGACGAGCGACTCGAGCTTGCGCACGAGCGCGAGCGCCGCCTTGGGGTTCGGCGTCGCGGCGATGTAGTGGGGCACTGCGGCCCACAGGCTCGCCGACGGCATCCCCGCCTCCGCGCACGCGGCATGCAGCACCCCCGTGATGCCGGTGGGCCCCTCGTAGTTGGAGCGGCTGAGCGCTGTGCGCTCGGCGAGCGCCTCGTCCGAGGCGATGCCCGTGATCGCGACCGGGCGCGTGTGCGGCACGTCCGCCAGCAGCGCACCGAGGGTCACGACGATCTGGACGCCGAGCGCCTCGGCCAGGTCGACGATCGCGGCGGCGAACGCGCGCCAGCGCATCGACGGCTCCGGACCGGTGAGGAACACCAGGTCACGGGGCGCGCGGGGGACGTTCGCCGCGAGGACCTCCACCTCGGGCCAGGTGATCTCGCGCGTGATCCCGTCGCGCAGCGCGATCTGCGGGCGCGTCGACTGGAAGTCGTAGAACTCCTCCGGATCGATCGCCGCGAAGCGTTCCGCGCCGAGCGCCGAGGACACGAAGCCGAGCGCGGTCGTGGCGGCGTCGGCGGCGTCGTTCCAGCCGCCGAACGCGCATACGAGGGCCGGCGCACGGAGGCCCTCCGGCCTGCGATCCCAGACGAGCGGCTGCATCCGATCCACCGTACATCATGGGCTCGCGAGCCCCGGCGGAGTGTCGGAGCGCCGCGCGCCGGGCGCTATTGGCTCAGAAGCCGTCGCTGGGTGGCGTCGGCACGAGCTTGAGGTCGGCCGGCGCGGTGATGAGCCAGCGACCCCCGATCTTGCGTAGGGGGGTCGGCGCCCCGCCGAGGAGGCTGTCAGGAGCGGTCACAGCTGAGGCGCGGTCGCCGTGAACGTCGACGGACGTGACCTGCAGCCCCATGAGTCGTGGAATCCAGCTCGCGCCGCTGATCCGAAGGCGCTCGCGCATCGCGGGGGCGCATGGCTGGTAGAGCACCCCGCGGATGCGGGTGCGGAACGCGAGGCGCGCCTGCGGGGTGAGGCGGGCGCAGGCCGCCACCACGTTGCCGGTCGCGTAGTCGTTCAGGTACGCCTCGAGCGCCGCCCCGGCCTGGGCCTTGTCCTGCTCCGCGCAGCCGGCGAGAGGGAGCGCGGCGATTGCCGCGACGCCGAGTGCGGCGAGGCGCCTGCGACCGGATCTCGGAGCGAGCACCCGTGAAGCGTAGGCAAGGCCGGCGCGCGCCGTCCTCACGAACACCCGTCCTCGGTGCGGCGCCTCCCCGGCGGCGATGTTCTAGGGTCACGATCGTGGGGATCGGACCGCGGCCCGGAGCGCTCGTGCGCATCGCGCTTCTCGCGAGCGCCGCGGTCCTCGTCGCCGCGCCGGCGGCGGGCGCGGCGCCCGTCGTCAACGGCGTCTATCCCGTGGCCAAGACCCCGGGACAGCTGACCCGCGGCCCGGACGGCAACGTCTGGGTCGCGCTCTCGGGCGGCCCACCGGACATCGCCAGGGTGACCCCGGGCGGCACGGTCACCGAGTACGACCCGCCCGACATCGCCAACCCCGTCGGGATCACGAGCGGCCCGGACGGCAACATCTGGGTCACCCAGGCCGGCGGAGTCGCGCGCTTCTCTCCCGCCGACCCGGTGAACACCGACGAGAAGTTCGCGATCGCCGACATCGCCGACCCGCACGGGATCGTGACCGGGCCCGACGGGAACCTCTGGGCGGCCAGCGGGGACAAGGTGATCAAGGTCCCGCCTGGCAACCCCACCGGGTTCACCTCCACGCCCGTCGCCGGGATGGGTGCCCGCGGCGTCGCCCGCGGCGGGGATGGCGGGATCTGGATCGCCGACTTCGCCGGCGGCCGGATCGTCCGCGTGAACCCTGCGAACCCCGCCGCGGGCCAGACGTTCTACACCGTCGGCGGCACGCCGCAGCAGGTGGCCGCCGGGCCGGGCACGCAGATGGCGTTCGCGAACCCCTCCGATGAGATCGGACGCCTCTCCCCCGGTGGGACGCCGGCTCGGACGGCGGTCTTGATGACAGACCCCTTCGGCGTGACGCTCGGCGCGGACGGCGCGTACTGGTTCGCCCAGTTCGCGGGCAACTCGCTCACGCGCCTCACCCCCGGCGGCGCGGTGACGAAGTTGACCGGCTTCCCGGATGCGTCGGGGCCGCGCTACGTCACGGCGAACGGCGAGTCCCTGTTCGTCTCGCTCGAGACCACGTCGCAGATCGCGCGGGTGACCGGGGTGCAGCGCCCGACCGTCACGCCCCCTCCGGGCGGCGGTCGGGACCGGACGGCGCCGCGGATCTCCGCGCTCGCGGTCGTGCCGGCGACCTTCAGGCACGGACACCGCACAACGATCCGGCTGACGCTCTCGGAGGACGCCAGGGTCACCCTTCGGATCGACCGCGGGTTCACAGGCCGGCGCCGTGGGCGCTCGTGCGTTCGGCCCACGCGCACGCAGCGCCGGGCCCGGCGCTGCGTGCGCTATGCGACGGTCGCCGAGGCGCGCCTGAGCGCGCACCGAGGCACCACGCGGCTGCGGTTCTCCGGACGCGTCGGGCGGCGCCTGCTCGCCCCTGGGCGCTACCGGGTCGTGGTCGAGGCACGCGACCGGGCGGGCAACCGGGCCCGCCCGCGCACCGCCTACTTCACGCTTCTGGCTGCGCCGCCACGCAAGCGCCGGCGCTGAGGGCTGCCGCCGGCCACCTCAGGCCGCGGTCTCGTGGTCGGCTTCCCGCGGCTGCCGGCTCTTCCGGTCCGGCGCGTCCGCCGTCCAGAGGCGCCTCAGCCCGGCGCCGCCGGCGTCAGGCCGTGGCGACGCATGACCGCCGCGATCCTCGCGCGGTCCGGCGGCCCCGCCGCGGCCGAGGCCAGCACCTCATGGATCTCACGGAAGTAGCCGGCCGTCATCAGCCCAGGGCTGGCGATCGCGAGGAACCTCGCGTCCTCGATCCCGTTGTTGTCGAACCCGTGGACCGCGCCGCGAGGTATGCAAATCGCCTCCCCGGGCGAGACATCGAGTCGCCGGGCGTCCACCGTCCACGTGGTGACGCCTTCGAGGCCGTAGATCGTCTCCTCGAAGGCGTCGTGACTGTGCGGCACGGGCATCATGCTCTCCGCCGGAACGTCGCACTCGAAGACGCTCGCGCTCCCGTTCGAATCGGCCGCCTCCACCAAGAAGCGCACGCTCAGCGCACCAACCTGAATCTCCTCGGTCATCGTCCCGCCTCTCGCTGGACGGTCTCGAACGCCTCGGACTCCGTCGCGAAGTTGCGCCACCGGGAGCACTTCGCGCCGCGCCACGTGATCGCCTGCCACCAAGTCTCGACCACGGGCGTCGTACTGGCAGCGCCATGCGCCCGACCCCGGAGGCGTCCGAGCGTGAGCTCGTCGAAGTCTTGGATCTCCTCGATCGAGACAAGGTAGTCGGGGAAGGCCGTGAGCAGTTGGGCCCACCACCGGCGGACTCCCTCGTGGCCGACGAAGTCGCCCTCCAGCGACCCGATGCGCGGCTCGATCCGGACGTCCTCGTGCATGAGCGCGAGCACAGCACCGAGGTCTCGGCGGTTGAACGCACCGCAGAACGACCGGGCCAGGCCCGCATTCTCGGACGGCATCCTCAGCACCGGGGCCTCAGCCCCCCAGGCGTCCGCGTGCGGCCTCCCGCACGGGGTCCTTACGACCCCGGCGCCGCGTAACCCACCGACCGCCGCGCGGCGTCGTCGACCTGCTCCGCCGTCAGCAGCACGGTCGTCTTGACCGTCACCTTGCCGCTGGCGTTCACGGCTAGCGCGAGCGCCGCGATGCTCTCGACATCCGGCGCGTCGACGATCACGTAGGCGTCGGTGTCGCCGAAGGCGAAGTGGAACGACTCGACCGAGCCGCCGACGCCCTCGGTCGCCTTGCGAACCGCCTCCACGCGGGCCGTGCCCCCGGCGCTCTGAACTCCCTTCGCGCCCTCGGAGTTGTAGGACGCCTCGATGAGGTACTTCGGCATGGTGCTCCCCCGGTCGGAATGCGGTGGTCGACCGCGGACCCTCTCACGCCGCATGAGCTGCCGCAAGCCGCGCGCGGGTAGCCTGCGGCGCCCGACCCGCGACGGACCAGGAGAGGCCGATGGATCTCGAGCCGAGCGCGACGTGCAAGGACTTCCAGGCGCGCCTGAGCGCGTTCATGGACGAGCGCGTCTATCCGGCCGAGCCCGTCTACGAGCGCCAGCTGCGCGAGGCCGGCGACCCGCACGCCCAGCCGCCGGTGATGGAGGAGCTCAAGAACGAGGCCCGCGAGCGCGGGCTGTGGAACCTCTTCCACCCGAACCCGGACTTCGGCGCGGGGCTGACGAACGCCGACTACGCGCCGCTCGCGGAGATCCTCGGCCGCAGCCACATCGCCTCGGAGGCGTGCAACTGCTCCGCGCCCGACACCGGGAACATGGAGGTGCTCTCGCTGTTCGGCACGCCGGAGCAGCAGGAGCGCTGGCTGCGCCCGCTGCTCGACGGCGACATCCGCTCGACCTTCGCGATGACCGAGCCGGACGTGGCCAGCTCGGACGCGACGAACGTGCAGCTCCGGATCGAGCGCTCGGGCGACGAGTACGTGCTGAACGGGCGCAAGTGGTGGGCCTCTGGGGCGCTGCACCCGCACTGCCGGATCCTGATCGTGATGGGGAAGACCAACCCGGAAGGCCCGCCGCACCGGCAGCAGAGCATGGTGCTGGTGCCGCTGGACAACGGCGGCCTGACGGTCGTGCGCGGGCTACCGGTGTTCGGCTACCAGGACCAGGAGGGCCACGCCGAGCTGCGCTTCGAGGACGTCCGCGTGCCGGCCTCCAACCTGATCGCGGGCGAGGGCGACGGCTTCATGATCAGCCAGGCGCGCCTGGGCCCGGGGCGCATCCACCACTGCATGCGCTCGATCGGCGCGGCCGAGCGGGCGCTCGAGCTGCTTTGCCGCCGCGCGTCGGAGCGCGTCACGTTCGGCAGGCCGGTCGCGACCCGGGCCAACGTCCAGGACTGGATCGCCGAGTCGCGCATCGAGATCGAGATGCTGCGCCTGCTCGCGCTCAAGACCGCATGGCTCATGGACACGGTCGGCAACCGCCACGCGCGTACGGAGATCGCGGCGATCAAGGTCGCGGCCCCGAACGTCGCGCTGAAGGTGATCGATCGCGCGATCCAGGTCCACGGAGGGGGCGGGGTCTCCGACGACTTCCCGCTCGCCTGGATGTGGGCGCACATGCGCACGCTGCGGCTCGCCGACGGGCCCGACGAGGTGCACAAGATGACGATCGCGCGGCGCGAGCTGCGCCGCCACGCGCCGCCGCCCGCGGATTCGTCCGAACGGGATGAGGCCGCGGCCGCCTCGCGTCCGTAAGCTCGCCGCAACCGCCCCACCAGGAGGACCCATGCCGCTGAGCAAAGCCGCAACCGACGAGCCGACCGATCTGAACGTCGAGCTGCTCGAGACCGAGATGCTCCAGCTGCCGCGCAAGCGGCTGTTCGAGCACGGGGTCGAGTCGCTTCCCGCCTACGAGCTGCTGCGCGGCGAGCTGCTGCTGGACGGAAGCGCGCGACTCAACCTCGCGACGTTCGTCACCACCTGGATGCCGGAGCTCGCCGGCCGGCTGATGGCGGACACGGCCGACAAGAACATGATCGACAAGGACGAGTACCCGCAGACCGCGGAGATCGAGGCGCGCTGCGTGAACATCCTCAGCGACCTGTGGAACGCGCCGGAGGGCTCGGTGCCGACCGGCTGCTCGACCACCGGCTCGAGCGAGGCGGTGATGCTCGGCGGCATGGCGCTCAAGTGGCGCTGGCGCGACCGCCGCAAGGCCGAGGGCAAGCCGCACGATCGCCCGAACCTGGTGATGGGAGCGAACGTCCAGATCTGCTGGGAGAAGTTCTGCCGCTACTGGGAGGTGGAGCCCAGGACCGTGCCGATGGAGGACGGGCGCTACCACCTCACCGCCGACGAGGCCGCCGCCCACTGCGACGAGAACACGATCGGCGTCGTCGCGATCCTCGGCTCGACCTTCGACGGCTCCTACGAGCCGGTCAAGGAGATCGCCGCGGCGCTCGATCGCCTTCAGCAGGAGAAGGGGATCGACGTGCCGATCCACGTCGACGGCGCGTCGGGCGGGTTCGTCGCGCCGTTCATCCAGCCCGACCTCGAGTGGGACTTCCGGATCGACCGCGTGCAGTCGATCAACGCCTCGGGGCACAAGTACGGGCTCGTCTACCCGGGCGTCGGCTGGGCGATCTGGCGCGACGAGGAGGCGCTCCCGAAGGACCTAGTGTTCGACGTCAACTACCTGGGCGGCAACATGCCGACGTTCGCGCTCAACTTCTCGCGCCCGGGCAGCGAGGTGATCGCGCAGTACTACATGTTCCTGCTGCTCGGCCGGGCCGGCTACGAGCGGGTGCAGAGCAACTCGTCCCGGATCGCCCAGTACATCTCTTCGGCGATCGCGGAGATCGGCCCCTACGAGCTGATCACCAAGGGCGACGAGCTGCCGGTGTTCGCGTTCAAGCTGAAGGACGAGATCAAGAACTACACGGTCTTCGACGTGTCCGACGCGCTGCGCGAGGGCGGCTGGCTGGTTCCCGCCTACACGTTCCCCGAGAACTGCGAGGACCTGTCGGTGCTGCGCGTCGTCGTCCGCGCGGGGATGACGAAGGACATGGCCGACCTGTTCCTGGAGGAGCTGCGCCGCCGCACCAAGACGCTGGAGGCCCTGACGGAGCCGCTGCCGGACGCGCTCTCGCCCAAGCAGGCGAGCTTCGCGCACTAGCGAGACGGGTCGGCGGGCAGCCGCACCTCGACGCCCAGGCCGCCGAGGGCAGAGTCTCCGAGGCGCAGGACGCCGCCGTGCAGCGCTACCTGCTGGGCGACGATCGCCAGGCCGAGCCCGCTCCCGGGCGCCCGCACGCCGGGCCCGCGGGCGAACGGCTCGAGCACGGCCGCGCGCTCGCCCTCCGGGACCCCCGGGCCGTCGTCGTCGACGCGCAGCACGATGCTGCCGCCCTCGCGGTCGAGGGCTACCAGCGCGCGACCGCCGCCCCGACCGTGCAGGGCGGCGTTGTCGAGCAGGTTGTCGATGATCAGGCGCAGGCCGCTCGGCCAGCCGTCGACGGCGGCGTCGCCGATGCCGTCCTCGAGCGCGTAGCCGGTGCCGGGATGGCGGCGTCCGGCGGCGTGGACCGCCGCGTCGACCAGGTCGCCGATCTCGACGCGCTCGCGCGGCAGGCTCTCCGCCGCCTCGCCGCGCGCCAGCGCCTGCAGACCCTCGAGCAGGTGGGTGATCCGCTCCTGCTCCGCGGCCGTCTCGCGCAGGAGCGCCGAACGCTCTCCGGGCGTCATGGCCGGGTTGCGCTCGAGCACGTCGAGGTTGGCACGGATGCTCGTCAGCGGCGTTCTCAGCTCGTGCCCCGCGTCCGCGGCAAAGCGCCGGGTCGCGAGCAGCGCCCGCTCCAGGGCCCCGGTCGACTCCCGCAGGCGCTCCAGCATCTCGTTGAGCGCATGCGCCAGCGAGCGGACCTCGTCGGGCCCGTCGTCCTCGGGCAGACCGGCGTCGAGATCCTCCGCGCCGCTCACGCGGGCTGCGCCCTCGCGCAGCCGCTCGAGCGGGCGCAGCGCCAGCGTCGTCGCGGCCCATGCGGCGAGGCCCGTCAGCGCCAGCGCGGCCAGGCCCAGCACGATCACGAGCTCGCGGATGCGGTCCACTCGGGCCTCGACCGGGGCGAGGCTGCTCAGGACCTCGACGCGCAGCCCGCCTCCCTGCGCCAGGGGAGCGGTCAGCGACCGCCACTTCTCGCCGCCGATCTGCACCGTCCGGAATCCGTTCCGCGCGGGCACCCCCGGAGCGTCGACCGGGACGTCGCCGCGCTGCTGCACCACCTGGCCCCGGTAGGCGACCTGCACGAAGGTCCCGGATCCCGCGAGCAGTCCCGGAGCGCCCGCGGGACCGCCGGGAGGAGCGCCGCCCGGGGGCAGGCCGGGCGGGCGCCGCTCGATGCTCGCCACGCGGCGAGCGAGGGCACGGTCGGTCGCCGTCCGGCCGTCCCGCGCGACCTCCGCGAGCAGGACGACCGCCGCCACCGCCCCGACGACCGCGACCGCGACGACCGCCGCGAGCGTGATCCGCGCGCGCAGGCCGCGCGGTCGCGTCATGGCCGCAGCGCCCAGCCGACGCCGCGCGCCGTGTGGATCAGCCGCGGTTCGCCCCCGGCCTCGAGCTTGCGCCGCAGGTAGCCGACGAACACGTCGGCGACGTTGGTCTCCACGTCGAACCCGTACCCCCAGACCTGCTCCAGCAGCTGCTCGCGGGAGAGAACCTGGCCCGGATGCCGCGCGAAAGTCTCCAGGAGGTCGAACTCGCGCCTGGTCAGGCCGAGCTCGCGCCCGCCGCGCGTCGCGACGCGGCGTCCCGGATCGACCACCAGCTCGTCGACGACGAGCGGACCCGGAACCGGGGCTCCGCGCCGGCGCAGCAGCGCAGCCAGCCGCGCGGTCAGCTCCGCGACCGCGAACGGCTTGACGAGGTAGTCGTCGGCGCCCGCCTGGAGCCCGGCGACGCGATCGTCGATCTCGTCGCGCGCCGAGAGGATGCAGACGGGCACGTCGAGCCCGTCCGCCCTGATCCGGCGCACGACGCTCACGCCGTCCATGCCGGGCATCGTCACGTCGAGCACCACGACCGACGGCGGCCGGCGGCCGATCGCCTCCAGCGCCTCGCGACCGCCGGCGGCGGTGGCCACGTCGAAGCCCTCGAGGCGCAGCGCGCGCTCGAGGGACTGGCGAACGGAGGCCTCGTCGTCCACGACGAGGACCAGCGGGTCAGGGGCGGAGATGGCTCCCCGCCCCTGACCGTGCCGGGCCTGCTGCGCTAGGGACGCTCACCCGGCCCATGATGCGGCAGCGAGTCGATCGCCGCCAGCACCTTCGCCTCGTCGATGCCCAGCTTCTGCGCCAGCGCCTTGGCGAGCTCCTGGCGACGCGCCTCGCGGAACGTCCGCAGTGACGCCTTCACCTTGCCCGGGTCGACTCCGAGCTCCTTCGCGAGCGCGGACGCGCGCGGCCCGAAGCCCGGACCGCCGGGTCCGCCCGGACCGCCGGGACCCATCGGCGGACCGATGTGACGGGGTCCTTCGGCGCGGAGCTTGTCGAGCGCGGCCGTGACCTTCTCGACGGAGACGCCGAGGTCGGCTGCCAGCGCCTTCGCCAGCGCGTCGCGCCGCTCGGCCCGCCGGTCGCCGGGCGGGCGGATCGCCTCGAGCGCAGCGCGCAGCTTGGCGGGCTGGACGCCGAGCTTGGCCGCGAGCGCGGCGATTCGCGCGCCGCGGGGACCGCCCGGGCAGTCGCGTGCCCCGGCGGCGTACGGCGCCTGGCTCGACCTGGCGCCCTGGGCCTCGGCAGAGCCGCCGCCCGCCTGGCTTCCGAGCGCGTACGCGCCGGACGCGAGCGCCACGGCGGCCGTCGTGGCGGCCGCGACCTGCTTTCCGCGGGTGGTCATGTCATGTCACCTCTCTGGATCGGGAGCGGGGCGGAGTGCCCCCCGGACGACCACCAGCGTCACGGGCGGGATTGTGAGGGCGCTAAGAGATTCGCGGGCGCCGCTTCCGGGCGATAGCTTCCGCGCGCCGGCCGGGCCCGCCGGCGCCTCCGATGATCAGCGTCGACGCCACCTCGTTCTTCATCGTCACGCTCACGGCGGCGGTCGCGGCGCTGATCGCGTCCCACGTCCCGCGGCGCTTCGCGCCGCCCGTCGTGGTGCTGGAACTGCTGCTCGGGATCATCGTGGGCCCGGACGTGCTGAACGCCGCCCAGCCCGACGACTTCATCCAGTTCCTCTCGAACCTCGGCCTCGGGATGCTGTTCTTCTTCGCCGGCTACGAGATCGACTTCCAGCGGATCAAGGGGCTGCCGCTGAAGCTCGGGGCGTGGGGCTGGGTGGTGTCGATCGCGCTCGCGTACGGCATCGGCGAGATCCTGCAGGCGACCGGCGTCGTGGTCTCCTTCCTCTACGTCGGGTCCGCGCTCGCGACGACCGCGATCGGGACCCTGATCCCGATCCTGCGCGACTCCGGCGAGCTGCGCACGCGCTTCGGCACCTACCTGCTGGCGGCGGGGGCGGCCGGCGAGTTCGCGCCGATCCTGCTCGTGACGCTCGTGCTCTCGACCCAGAACCCGCTGAGCGAGGCCGCGATCCTCGTCGCGTTCATCGTCCTGGCGATCGCGGTCGCGCTGCTCTCGACCCGCTGGACGGGGCGCGACTGGGCGGCCTTGGAGCGCACGCTCGAGTCGTCGAGCCAACTCGGCGTGCGACTCGCCGTGCTGCTGATCTTCGGGCTGGTCGGCCTGGCGTCGAAGCTTGGGCTGGACCTGCTGCTGGGCGGGTTCGTGGCCGGGATGATCGTTCGCGTGGCGCTGCGCGGCCGCGAGGTCGAGGTCTTCGAGTCCAAGCTGACCGCCGTGGGCTTCGGGCTGCTGATTCCGTTCTTCTTCGTCACCAGCGGGATGATGTTCGACCTCAACGCGCTCACCTCGAGCGTCGGCGCGCTCCTGCGGCTGCCGCTGTTCCTCGGGCTCTTCCTGGTGGTCCGCGGAATACCGGCGCTGCTCCTCTACCGCCAGGAGCTCTCCGCCGTCGACCGCCGCGCGCTGGCCTTCTTCTCCGCCACGCAGCTTCCGCTGGTCGTCGCGATCACGACGATCGCGACCGAGACCGGGCACATGAAGGACTACACGGCCGCCGCGCTGGTGGGCGCGGCGATGCTATCGACGCTGATCTATCCGTTCGTCGGGCTGGCGCTGCGCGCGCGCTCGCGCCGCTCCGGCGAGACCGGGCCGGCGCCGGCGGCAGCCTCGGAGCCGGCGCCCGCCTAGCGGCTATCGTCGCGGGCGATGAGCCTGCCCGCGGAGACCTCGATCGGCGCCGTCGCGCTGACGGTCTCCGACCTCGAGACGGTCGAGGCGTTCTACCGCGAGACGATCGGCCTGCAAGCCGGCGAGCGCACGGAAGACGGCGTGCTGCTCGGAGCGGTGCCGGGGCGGCCGCTCGTGGAACTCGTCTCCTCGCCCGGCGCCGCTCCGCGCCCGCCGCGCACCACCGGGCTCTTCCACCTGGCGCTGCTCGTCCCCGGCCGCGCGGCGTTGGGCGGCGCCCTGCACCGCCTCGCCGCCCACGGCGCGCGCCTGAGCGGAGCCAGCGACCACCTCGTCAGCGAGGCGCTCTACCTCGCCGACCCGGAGGGCAACGGCATCGAGATCTACCGCGACCGGCCGCGCGAGGAGTGGCAGCGCGAGGGCGACGGCATCCGGATGGCGACGCTGCCGCTCGACCTCGAGGGCGTGCTCGCGGCGGCCGGCGAGACGCCGGAGGCGATCGAGCCGCAGACAGTCATCGGCCACGTCCATCTCAACGTCGCCGATCTGGAGGCGAGCGAGCGGTTCTACGCCGGGATGCTCGGCTTCGACGTCACGAGCCGCGGCTACCCGGGCGCGCTGTTCGTCTCCGCCGGCGGCTACCACCACCACGTGGGCCTGAACACCTGGAACGGGGCCGGGGCGCCTCCCGCGCCGGCGGGCGCGCGGGGACTCGCGTCCTTCGAGATACGCGTCCCCGAGAACGGCGGGGCGGCGGCGATCGCGGAGCGGCTGAGGGCGTCTGGCGCGCCGGTGGACGACACGGACGGCGCACTGCTCACGACCGACCCGTCCGGCAACGCGCTGCGCCTGCGCGCGGGCTGAGCAGGCCCTCAGGACGCGCGGGCCGCGTCCCGGGCGGTCGCGCGCTGCGCGTTTGCGACGATCGCGTCCACGATCCGCGGCCAGGCGCCGCGCGGGAGGTCGTGCCCCATGCCCTCGATCACCACGAGGTCGGCGCCGGGGATCGCCTCCGCTGTCGCGCGCCCGCCCGAGATCGGCACGAGGGGATCCGCCGCGCCGTGGATCACCACCGCGGGCGCGCCCACCCCCCGCAGCGCCTGCGTGCGGTCGCCCGAGGCCGCGATCGCCATCAGCTGGCGCGCCGTGCCGAGCGGGTTCTGGCCGCGGTCGAACTCGCGGCCGGCGACGTCCGCGACCCACTCGCGGTCCGGCTCGAAGCCCGGCGAGCCGATGATCGCGAACATCCGCTCCGCCCACTCGACGGTTCCCTCGCGCGTCGCGGGCGGCGGGGTGAGCAGCGCGGGCAGGACCTCGGGCTTGGGCATGCCGACGGCGCGGTCGCCGGTGGTCGACATGATCGAGGCGAGCGAGCGCGCGCGCCGCGGGTGGCGGATCGCCAGCGTCTGGGCGATCATCCCGCCCATCGAGGCGCCGACCACGTGGGCCTCGCCGATGCCGAGGTGGTCGAGCAGGCCGGCCGCGTCAGCGGCCATGTCCTCGAGCGTGTAGGAGGCCGAGGAGACGTCGCCCGCGAGCGCCGCGAGCGGGTTGGGCTCCGGCCCGCCCTCGATCCAGGTCGAGCGCCCGCAGTCGCGGTTGTCGAAGCGCACCGTGCGAAAGCCGCGCGCGCCCAGCTCGGCCACGAGGTCGTCGGGCCACAGGATCATCTGCGCGCCGAGCCCCATGATCAGGAGCATCGGGGCGCCGGCCGGGTCCCCGCCGACCTCGTAGGCGAGCTCGATGTCGCCGATCCGCGCGGTCTGCTCGCCCATGCCGGGCGCGACCCTAGCGGCTCGGGTGAGCCAACTCGTCCGCCGACCACCATGGGTAGGCGGCGACGGAGCGAACGGACCGGAGACAGCGGTTCGGGGGAACGCGGAGCAGCGTCTGCCTCTGGGCGCCTCGCCTCAGGGGGCCGGCGACTGCGTCTCCGCGCGCCCAGACCATGCGTCCGCGCCCGTCCCGGGCCACGACGACGACGTCCACCGCTTCGCGCCTGCGCCCGCTCTGGACGATGGCGGCGACCAGGCAGCGACTCATGTCCGCGCGCGTCGCGCGGATCTCGAGGCGCGGAGACGGGGCGCGGCGGAAGCCCGCGCCCGCGTGCATCCGAACCGTGAAGCGCCGGATCGGGAGGTCGGGGTCCTCGCCGTCGAACCGGTCGAACACCACGGCCGAGCGCCCCGGAGGGATCGAGGGAGCGACGTCGACCTCCTCCGCGGGATCCGGCTCGGCGAGCACGGTGCCGTCCCCGACCCGCAGCTCGCCCACCGGCACCACGTCGAACGCGGTCGCGGATCGGCTCGTGTTGCGCACGACGGCGACGTAGAGCGGGCCCTCGTCGGTCGGGAAGACGGCCTGGTCGACGATCCGAAGCGCGCGGTCGGCGGTCGCGAGCGGGCTCTCGCTCGGCGTCCCGAGGAGACCGCTCAGGTCCACGCCGAAAGAGCCGAGCACCGCGAGCGCCATGAGACCCCACGCGAAGAGGGCTATCGCGGCCTGGAAGACGAGCCTCGCCGCCGTGACCAGCCAGTCGGCCATGACGACGAGAACGTCACCGGCCCGGCGCGCGACGCCCGCCTGACCGGTCCCGAACCGGTACGGCGGCTGTTCCTCCGCCGGTGCGGCCGGAAGCAGGTCCGCCACCGCGCCCCGGTCCAGGCCGAGGCCGAGTCGGGAGCAGTGGCCCTCGAGCTCTCCGGAGTTCGCGCAGGTGATCACCTCGGCGCCGTACGCGGCAGCGACCTCCGCCATCCGTCGTCGCGTCTCGAGGTCGGCCCGATCGGGAAGAACGAGCCAGCGTGGCCGCGCGTACTGGGCGCGGAAGCCGTCATGGTGCACCTCGACCTCGCCCCAGGCCTCGATGATGCCCGTGACGCTTCCGAGCCAGTCGCGCGACGGGAAGACGTACTCGGCGTTGTCCGCACGGGGATGCCAGGCGTAGATACCGCACGAGCAGTGTGCGCTGGGCGCGGCGTGCGAGTGGCCGACGCACCGCGCCGCGAACGGCACCCCATACTGAGGCCAGGGCTGGTCGTGCACCACCGCGCGAAGGTGCGGCGGCTTGGCGTTGTCGAGTGCCCACTGCCGCAGGCCGTGGATCCGCCCCGGCACGACGGGCGGCTCGGCGGCGCTCACGGCGCGATCGCCGGCTCTCGCTCCGGCGTCCGGTCGGGAACCGGCTCAGGCGGGCCGGGCGGGACGGCTTCGGGCGAGGGCTCGGGCCCGGCGGGCTCCACCGGAGCGCGCTCCGGCGCCTCGATCGGCACCACGATGATGCGTCGCGACGGCCCCGGGAGCGTCATGGCTCTCAGGAGGTCGGCGGGTACGCGTACGGCCTGACAACGCGGAGCGGCGGGCGGGGCCGGCCGTCATCGCGCCGGAGGCCGCGTCGCGAGATACGAGTTGGCAGCAATAATCGCGGCAAAAGCGACTCTCGCGAACGGCGCGTCCTCCGTGAGCGCGAAAGGGCTCCTTCCTAGCCGCAGTTCGCGGCGCAACGGCCAACCCGCAGCGCGCGAGCGACACCCCGGGGCCTCGACGGCCAGCCGGCCAGCAGGCCCGCAGCCGCAGCTACCGCACGCGGACGCGCATCTCCATCCCGCTGTGCACCGTGCACACGATCAGGAAGGAGCCGCGGCGAGTGAAGCGGTGGGAGTAGCGGTAGCCGCGCGAGCGGGTGAGCGAGCCGAAGCTGCTGCCCGTCACGTTGTGCGCCTGGCGGTTGCGGCGCGACCAGACCCATGTCACGCGGCCGCCCTTGCGAACGCTGACCCGCGAGGGCGAGAAGCGGTTGTCCTTGACCGCCACCTTGACGGCCGACGCCGTGGCCGTCGGGCCGGAGGCCGACGCGGAGGCCGCGACCGGCACGGCGACGGCGAGCAACCCGGCGAGGGCTGTTGCTGCGATTGCGGGGCGGGACATCAGCGGCTCCTCCGTGACTGCTGGATCGGGCGGGTCGGGCGCGACCGTAGCAGAGAAGTCGCACCCGGGATGCAGATACCGCTTGACCCCGCTCGCGCGCCGCGGTTAGGGTCGCGGCCATGCCAGGGAGGGGACGCTTCTTCAGGCACGGATGGCCGGCGGCGCTGCTCGCCGCGACCGTCGCGCTCGCCGCCCCCGCGTCAGCCGGAGCGCACGGCGGCCGGCACCACCAGTGGGCGGACCTCTCGGGCGTCGACCTCTCCGCCGTCGACCGCTGCGAGCCGCTCTCGCCCGCGCGCTGCCTGCTGCCGTTCCCCGACGACTTCTTCACGCGCCGCGACCCGCGCAGCCCGACCGGGCTGCGGCTCGCCTACGACCCGCGCTCGATGCCGAGCAACACCGCCGGCGTGCCGGTCTCGCCCGCGGACATCAACCGCTCGGACGGGTTCAGCCCCGGCCAGCCGGTCATCGTGAAGGTGCCGGGCCTGGACACGCCGGCGGCGCTCGCGCAGACCGCGCCCGCGCCGATCACCGACATCGGGGCGAGCCTCGACCGCGGCTCGCCGATCGTCGCGATCGACGCGGCCACGTTGCGCCGCACGCCGATCTGGTCGGAGCTCGACGCGACGGCGCCGACCCCCGCCACCACCGCCCTGATCACCAGGCCCGCGACGAACTGGCTCGAGGGCCACCGCTACATCGTCGCGATGCGGCGGCTGCGTGCCGCGGACGGCGGCCTCCTCCCGGCTCCGAAGGTGTTCGCCGCCTACCGCGACCGGCGCCTGACGCGCGTCCCGGCGCTCGAGCGCCGCCGCGGCCACATGGAGTGGCTGTTCGCCCGCCTGCGGCGGGCCGGCATCCCGCGCCACGACCTCTACCTGGCGTGGGACTTCACGGTCGCGAGCCGCAGGGGGCTGACCGACCGCGCGCTGGCGATCCGCAACGACGCGTTCGCCCAGCTAGGCGAGACGCGCACCGGCGACCTGCGCGCCCAGGGG
This sequence comes from Solirubrobacteraceae bacterium, assembly GCA_046330255.1. Taxonomy (GTDB): domain Bacteria; phylum Actinomycetota; class Thermoleophilia; order Solirubrobacterales; family Solirubrobacteraceae; genus JBBSBL01. The sequence goes on along the minus strand of JAXLTC010000001.1, from coordinate 1,654,274 downwards.
CGGCCGCCGCGCTACACGATCACGAGCGTCGAGCAGTTCACACCCGAGCAGAACCCGAACACCGCGCGCAGGATCCGGGGCACGGTTGAGGTGCCGTGCTATCTCGACCAGCCGGGCTGCCCCACAGGCTCGCGCTTCGCGCTGTCGGCCGGCGGCCTGGGCCTGCCCCAGCGCACGCCGGGCAACGTGATCCAGGCGCCGTTCATCTGCGACGTCCCGCAATCCGCGGTCGCGCCCGGCGCCGCCCCGGCGCGACCGGTCATCTACGGCCACGGCCTGCTCGGGGATCCGGCCGAGCTGACCGCGCCGCAGTTCCAGGCGGCGCGCAACCAGGGCAACCTGGTCTTCTGCGGCACGCCGTGGATCGGCATGTCGGCCGGCGACATCGGCACGGTCGCGCGGATCCTCGGCGACGTGAACCACTTCCCCGAGCTCGCGGACCGCCTCCAGCAGAGCTTCGTCGACTTCCAGTACGTCGGCCGGCTGATGATCCACCCGCAGGGCTTCGGCGCCGACCCCGCGTTCCAGAAGGACGACGGCGACTCGGTGCTCTCGACCCGGCGCCTCTACTACAACGGCAACAGCCAGGGCGGGATCCTCGGGGGCGCGCTCGGCGCGCTCGGAATCGACTTCGATCGAGCCGTGCTCGGGGTTCCCGCGCAGAACTACTCGACCCTGCTGCAGCGCTCCACCGACTTCGTGCGCTTCGCGCCGCTGATGAACAACGCCTACCCGGACGCGATCGACCGCCAGCTCGGCCTCTCGATGATCCAGCTGCTCTGGGACCGCGCGGAGGCGGACGGCTACACCCAGCACCTCACCCGCGACCCGCTGCCCGGAACCCCGCGCAAGGACGTGATCCTGCTGGAGGCCTTCGGCGACCACCAGGTCGCGAACGTGGCCACCGAAAACGAGGCGCGCACGATCGGCGCGCGGCTGCGCACCCCGGCGCTCGACCCCGGCCGCAGCCTCGACAGCGTGCCGTTCTGGGGCATCCCGGCGATCAAGCGCTACCCGTACCGCGGCTCGGCGCTCGTGCTGCTCGACATCGGCCCGCTGAGGACGGTCGGGGGCCAGACGCTGGGGACGCCGCCCTCGCCGCTCACGAACACCCCGCAGACCCTCGGCAGGGACCCGCACGGGGCAGGCGGCGACGAGCCGTGGGTCTACCAGATGGTCGACGCGTTCTTCCGCCCGCACGGGGTCGTGATCGACCCGTGCGCCGGAAAGCCCTGCTACGCGGACGGGTGGACCGGGCCGTAGCGCAGACGGGCCCCGCTCAGTTGGAGAACACGCTCGTCGCGAGCACCCGCATCCGCTGCCAGGGGATCCCGTCGCTCGGGCCGCGGCCGAGCCCGTCGCCGGTCTGGTTCGCCAGCTGGTCGCGAATCAGGTTCCCCCAGTAGCCCCCCGGCGGGTCGCCGCCGACCGCGTGCCAGTCGGCCGTGCCGCCATGGGCTCGGTCCAGCTCCATCGAGATCGCGTAGGAGTCGGTCATCCCGCTGCCGTCCACGACGATCGCGCCGTAGCGCTGCAGGGCGCGGCAGATCATCCGCAGCATGCGCGTCTCGGGTCCCGCCGGATCCCGCCCGGGCACCGTCCTCGTCGAGCAGTCGACCGCGGGGTCGAGCTGCAGGCGCATCCCCATCTCGAGCGGTCCCGGGCCGTCCTGGTCGGACTTCGTCGCGGGCAGGCGGTGCCCTGCGCCGATCACCGGCGCCGTCAGCCGCAGCGCGTGGCGGATCTCGCCGTGCGAGACGTCCCACGCGCGCAGCAGGCCGACCCACGAGAGCCCGCTGCCCGTGCCGTAGCCCTTGAAGGGCAGCCCGTCGCTGTCGCGCCCGTAGCGGAACAGGCCGTAGCCCTGCGCGTCGATCGTCCGGGCGCCGTGGTCGATCGAGGCCCGGTAGAGGCGCAGCTCGACCTGCTGCCCGAACGCAGGGTTGCTGGGGTCGAGGATCACCACGGGCGAGTCCTCGGGCGGAGTCCCGCCGGCGGTCGTGCCGGGCGGCACCCGCCAGGTGAACGTCGCCCCGGCGGCGCGCACCGTGTACAGCGGGTCGGCGGCCGAGGCGATCCAGATACCGGGCGGCCCGCCCCCGTCCAGCAGTGCGACGCGCTCGCGCGTCATCGACGAGGTCATCGACGAGACGATCGCTTCGGAGGCGGGGTCGGTCCCGGTCCCCGACGGGATCGGCTCGTTGAACGCGCCCGCGTAGGCGCCGCCGTAGCGGTACGGGATCGACTCCGGCGCGAGCGCCGCGAACGGCGTGTCCGGAGAGGCCGAGGCCGGTGGTGGCGAGCCCGAGGGCTGAGCGGGGCGGACCGGGCGCACCGGGCGCTTCGCGCGCCGGGTGGCCCGGCGCTCGGCCAGCGCGATCCGACCGACCGCGAGCCGGCGGGCGCAGCGGCCCCGGCCGCCGGGGTTCGCGAGCGCGATCGCCACCCGGTGACGCCCGGCACGCGTGGCCAGGCGCCACCGGTAGGTGCGCCAGCGGCGGACCGCGCGGGCCCGCCGGGCCCGCCCGCGGTCGAGCCGGATCGAGAGCACCGGGGCCCGGCGGCAGTAGCCGGCGCGCGCCGTCACGGCGATCCCCGTCAGCCCGCCTGTGCGAACCCGCGTGACCGCGGCGCGGCGGCCGGCCAGCATCAGGTGTGCGCGCGCGCCGGCGCCCAGGGCGCGGGCGCCCGCCGGACGCGAGAGGTCGGTACCCCGCAGGCGGGCCGCGTCCGCCGCCGGAGGGGCGAGCAGCGCGGCCGCGAGCAGGCTCGCGACGGCGAGCAGGGCGGATAGCCCGGGGCGGGGCGAGGGTCGAGCGCGAGGCTGCATCGGGCGAGGGAGGACCGAGTCCTCCGGATGCCTCGCCCGCGCGCAAGCCCGCCGTTAGGAATTGCGCGGCCCACTACGCACAATGGCGAGGCGACGCTCGCAAAATCGGTGCATAAGGGGCGCCGGGAGCGATCTCCGCCCGGCGCCTCCTAACAGGAAGTTCACGCGCCCGGTGCGATTCTTGCGGCCGTGAGCGCGATCACCCGCGCCGTGGATCGGCTGCCCGCCCCAGGTGTCTCGCCGCGCCTACTGGAGCGCGCGCGAACGGCGCTGGGAGCCGTCGCGCTGCTCACCGTGGTCGTCTGCAGCGCGCTGATCGTGGTCTCCTCGGCGGGCGGGCGCTCGCTGCTGGTCCCGGGGTACGGACATCGCTTCCCCGCCTGGCTGAGCGGCCCGCTGCCGGCGCTCGACCCGCTCCGCTGGTCGCAGTTCGGATCGCTGCTGCTCGTGCTGGTGGGCGGCTACCTGGTCCTCGCCCTGGGGCTGGGGCGGATCCGCGGATGGGTCCTCGGGGTAGCGATCGTCGGCCTGCACCTGCTCGTGTTCCTCGGACCGCCGCTGCTCTCCCGCGACGTCTTCAACTACATCGAGTACGCGCGACTCGGGGCGGTCCACCACCTGAACCCCTACGACCACGGAGCGATGTCGGCTCCGCTCGATCCCGCGCTCCACTACCTCGGATGGCGCTACATACCGACGGTCTACGGGCCCGTCTACACCCTCGCCAGCTACGCGAGCGCCGGCTTCGGCCTCGCAGGCGCGCTGTGGGCGATGAAGGCCTTCACCTGCGCGGTCGCGCTGGGCGCGCTGGCGCTGCTGCGCGTCTGCGCGCTGCGCCTCGGCCGCGACCCGGTGGCCCCGGTCGCGCTCGTCGGGCTGAACCCGATCTGGCTGCTGTACGCCGTCGGCGGCGTGCACAACGACGTGCTGATGGTCGCGCCGATGCTGGTCGCGATCGCGCTGTACCTCTCGCGGCGCCCGCTCGCGGCCGGCGCCTCGGTCGCAGTGGCGGCCGGCGTGAAGCTGACCGGCGCGATCCTGCTGCCGTTCATGCTGGCCGCGTCGCGCGAGCGCGGCAGGCTGCTGAGCGGTGCGGGAGCCGGCGCGGCCGCGATCGCGGCGCTCGCGCTGCTCGCGTTCGGCCCGCACGTGCTCGACCTCTTCGGCCTGCTCGCGCGCCAGCAGGACCTCGACGGCCTGCGCAGCGTCCAGCACGTGCTCGGCGAGGCCGGCCTCGCGGCGCCGGCGCACGCGCTGCGCTCGCTCGGGACGCTCGCCGTGGCGCTCGTGACCGTCTGGCAGCTCGTCCGGGTCCGTCGCGGCGCGGACTGGATCTCGGCCGCGGGCTGGTCGGTGCTCGCGCTGCTGCTCGCCACCTCGTGGCTGATGCCGTGGTACGCGGTGTGGCTGCTCCCGCTCGCGGCGCTCGGCGCGTCGCGCGGCCTGCGCGGAGCCGCGCTGGTGCTGACCGCCTACCTGGCGATCGTGTCGGTCCTGCCGGCCGGCTGAGCCGCCCTCGGCAACTCCGACCGGGATTGAGGTATTTTCTCGACTCGCCCCCTACACGCGGAGACAACGACATGCCGGACCCCCATCCCGACACCATCGCCCTGCACGGCGGCCAGGAGCCCGACCCGACCACCAACTCCCGGGCGGTGCCGATCTACCAGACCTCCTCCTACGTCTTCGACGACACCCAGCACGCCGCCGACCTGTTCGCGCTGGCGGTGCCGGGGAACATCTACACGCGGATCATGAACCCGACCCAGGATGTGCTGGAGAACCGCCTGGCGCAGCTCGAGGGCGGGGCCGCGGCGGTCGCGCTCGCCTCGGGTCAGGCGGCTGTCGTCTACTCCGTGCTGAACATCGCGCGCGCCGGCGACAACATCATCTCGGTCTCCCAGCTCTACGGCGGCACCTACAACTTCTTCGAGCACACGCTCCCCCAGTACGGCGTCGAGGTGCGCTGGGCGGACGCCGACGATCCCGGCGCCGTCGCGCGGCTGACGGACGACCGCACGCGGCTGGTGTTCGGCGAGGTGATCGGCAACCCGCGCGTGAACGTGCTCGACGTGGGCGCGTGGGCCGAGGCGGCGCACGCGCAGGGCCTGCCGCTGGTCGTCGACAACACCGTGCCGACGCCGATCCTGTGCCGGGTCTTCGACCACGGCGCCGACATCGCCGTGCACTCGCTGACGAAGTTCATCGGCGGCCACGGGACCTCGATCGGCGGCGCGATCGTCGACTCCGGCAACTTCGACTGGGTCGCGAACGCCGGGCGCTTCCCCGGGCTGACGCAGCCCGATCCCTCCTACCACGGCGTCGTGTGGTCGGACGCGCTGGGCCCGGCGGCCTACATCGGGCGCGTACGCACGGTCCTGCTGCGCAACATGGGCGCCGCTATCTCCCCGTTCAACGCGTTCCTGTTCCTGCAGGGACTGGAGACGCTGCCGCTGCGCATCGAGCGCCACTCGGAGAACGCGCTCGCGATCGCCCGCCACCTGCGGGACCACGACGCGGTGAGCTGGGTCTACTACCCGGGGCTCGAGGAGTCGCGCTACAAGGCGGTCGCGGACCGCGTCCTGGACGGCGGCTACGGTGCGCTCGTGACGTTCGGCGTGAAGGGCGGCGCGGAGGCCGGCAAGGCGTTCATCGAGGGCCTCGGTCTGTTCAGCCACCTGGCGAACATCGGCGACGCGAAGTCGCTGGCGATCCACAACGCCTCCACCACGCACTCGCAGCTCAACGAGCAGGAACTGGAGGCGGCGGGCGTCACCCAGGACACCGTGCGGCTGTCGGTCGGGATCGAGAACATCGACGACCTGATCGCCGACCTCGACCAGGCCCTCGCCAAGGCAGGCGCGCCGGCCGCGGCGTGAGCTCCGACGCGGGTCTCGGCCTGGTCGAGACCCGGCGGGTCGTCCTCTTCGACGAGGACGACCCGCTCCGCCTCGTCTCCGGCGAGGCCCTCGCCCCGGTCGAGGTCGCCTACGAGACCTACGGCGAGCTGAACGCGGAGGGGACCAACGCGGTCTTCGTCTGCCACGCGCTCACCGGCGACGCGCACGCGGCCGGCCACCACGGCGACCCCTCGCGGCGCGGCTGGTGGGACAACCTGATCGGCCCGGGACGGCCGCTGGACACCGATCGCCTGTTCGTCATCTCGCCCAACCTGCTCGGCGGCTGCCAGGGCACCACGGGACCGTCCTCGACCGACCCTGCAACGGGGAGGCCGTACGGCCTGCGCTTCCCGCTGATCACGGTCGCGGACCTGGTGACGGTCCACCGCGCGCTGTGCCGGCATCTCGGGGTCGGACGGCTGCTGGCCGCGATCGGCGGCTCGCTCGGGGGGATGCAGGCGCTGCGCTGGGCGCTCGACGACCCGGAGGCGATGGACGGCGCGGTGCTGGTGTGCGCGAGCGCTCGGATCAGCGCGCAGAACATCGCGTTCAGCGCGGTGGCGCGCGAGGCGATCATGCGAGACCCCTCGTTCGAGGGCGGTGACTACTACGCGACGGGCCGCCAGCCGGACTTCGGGCTGGCGCTGGCGCGTATGACCGCGCACATCACCTACCTCAGCGAAGAGGGGATGCGGGAGAAGTTCGGCCGTCGCAGGCAAGATCCGGACAACGACGACCCCGGCTTCGGGGTCGACTTCCAGGTCGAGAGCTACCTGCGCCACCAGGGCGACGTGTTCCCGGAGCGCTTCGACGCCAACACCTACCTCTACTTCACTCGGCTGATCGACTGGTTCGACCCGTTCTCCGAGCCGGACGCGGACGCCAAGCTGGCCGCGCTGCGCACGCGCTTCCTGCTCGTGAGCTTCGACACCGACTGGCGCTTCGGCACCGAGCACTCGCGCGAGATCCTGCGCCACCTCGCGCGCGCAGGCGTGCCGGCGACGTTCCGCGAGATCGCGTCGCCGTGGGGCCACGACAGCTTCCTGCTCGAGGTGCAGGAGTACCACCGCACGGTGCGCGGGTTCCTGGACCGGCTGGCGGCGGAGCGCGGGATCCGGTGAGGCTTCGCCCCGACCTGGAGCTCGTAGCCGGGCTGGTGCCGGAGGGCTCGCGGGTGCTCGACCTCGGCTGCGGCGACGGCGAGCTGCTTGCGGAGCTGATCGAGCGGCGCGGCTGCACGGGCTGGGGCGTCGAGCTCTCCGAGGAGGGCTTCCACGCGTGTTTGGCGCGCGGTGTCCCGGTCGTCCAGGGCGACCTCGACCGCGGCCTCGACGAGGTCTCCGAGGACGAGGTGGACGTCGTCGTGCTCAGCGAGACGATCCAGGCGCTGCACCGCCCCGCGCTGGCGCTGCGCGAGCTGCGCCGCGTCGCGGAGCGCGGGATCGTGTCGCTCCCGAACTTCGGGTACTGGCGCCTGCGCGCCTGGCTGCTTGCGCGCGGTCGGATGCCGGTCTCGGCCGAGCTCCCCTACGCCTGGCATGAGACCCCGAACATCCACCTCTGCACCCTGCGCGACTTCGAGGACCTGCTGCGCGACGAGCGGCTGCGGGTCGCGCGCCGCATCCCGCTCGACGAGCGCCATGAGCCCGCGTCCGGCGCCGCCGCCGGCCGCGGCGCGAACCTGCTCGCGGCGGGCGCGATCTACGTGCTCGAGCGGGGGTGAGGCGCCTCCATGCGACAGAACCGATGGGTGCCCGCGAGGTACGCCGTGGCGACCACGTCCTCTCGACCAGCAATCCCGGGTCTAGCGTTCAGGAGCACGGCGAAGGGCCTGAACCGCCTGCCATCCGGGATGTAGGCGGGCGCTCGCAGCCTGATCCGAAGGCTCCCGGTCGCATCGGCGCGCCCCGACCGCGGCCGCACCAGACCATCGGGTTGGGCGCGTACCACCACGCGCGCGTCGTGCTCGAATCCAAGTCCGACCACTGTGAACACGCTGCCCACCGGCACGCACGCCTGCAGCACGTGCACGTCGGGGGGATACGCCGGACTGCTCGCTGTTGCCCTGGACCAGACAGCCAGCGCGCCCACGACCGCGATCATCGCGGCCAGCCAACCGACAACCGGGGCTCGTCGGCGCCCTCTCAGTAGGTGCTGCACGGGAGTACCGCTCCGGCGGCATCGGTGAAGCGCATGAACCCATTGCATGCTTGCCCGACATCATGATGCGAGGCGAGCCATTCGCCGACCTCGGTATACGTGTCAAAGAAGTCGTCATGCGCCCGGTCGAGAAACGGCGTCTCGCTGATCGGACTCAACGGCGCGCATGACAATCCCTTCGGATCGGTCGGTGTATTACAGCCGTTTGCAAAAGGCCCGCCATCGTTGTAACACATGATGTCGTACCCGTCCCAGCAGTGCCACCCGTCCGTCGGGTGAGGGGGCCCACCGTTGCTGTTGCCCGAACCAGTCTGTTGAACACCCCCCATGCTGTGCGACATCTCATGTACCAGCGTCAGCCGAGTCCGTGCGCCAGCGTACACGACGCTGTATCGTGACTCACGCTGGCTTGTTAGACATGATGCCATCGAGTTCGGCGGGCTGTAGTAGTTGTTGTTGCAGTTCAGCGCCCCTCGGCGAGCATCGCCAACGACGGAGCTGTAGCCAGAGTAGCCCGATGGGTTCGAACCGTCGAAGAACACTAGGTACTTGCGGCTCGGATCGTTGAACCCATTCGCGTACGCGCAGTACGCGGCAGAGCCGAAATCGCTTGCGGGACAAGCGTTCGCATCATGCTGCGGACCGCTGCACGCCGACCAAAGGTCGGCATGTCGTCGCGGCTCACCCTCATTGACCGACGAATCGTAGGCCTGGGAGTCGAACTTGGCGTTTGCACGCTCCATATAGTCCTGCAACGACGAGCGAACTGCGGCAAAGCGATCTGGCGAACCCGTCGGATAGACGTAAACATACGACCAACTGTCCGACGTTCGGCATGGCAGGGCCCGACCGGCACCAGGCAGCGGCGCGGACCCGCCGGATCCAGAGTTAGACGAGGCAGTGCCGGCGCCTGCTTGGCCTGGGTCGTCCTGGCCGGGATCCCCACCATGAGTGTAGAGTCGCAGGCCGGCTGGAAGGTCGACCTCAAAGAGACGCTTGGCATGATTCCAGCGTACGGCGTCGCCCAGCCCGGAGACAGCCTGCGTGGTGCCGTCACGCGGCACCGTCGACTCAAGATACGGGTCGGCCGCGGTCGCACTTGCGGAGACGAGGCAGGTCCAGCCACGCGAGCATGCGATTTTCACGTGGTGCTTTGTATCCGTAGACGCTCAGCGGGTCAAGGGCACGCCATTACGCCTGGCACGAGACGCCGAACATCCACCTCTGCACGCTGCGCGACTTCGAGGACCTACTGCGCGACGAGCGGATGCGGATCGCGCGCCGCATCCCGCTCGACGAGCGCCACGAGCCCGCCTCCGGCGCGGCCGCCGGCCGGCTCGCGAACCTGCTCGCGGCGGGCGCGATCTACGTGCTCGAGCGGGGGTGAGGCGCCTCCCCGGCCGGCGCTGCCCGGCGGGCGAGGGGCCCCTTTGGCGGCCCGGATCCCGCGGGGTACCAGATCTGGTACCCCGTGCTACCCAGCCCGACCCGAGACCCCCAGCCCGGGCGGCGGTGGCTCCGGTGGCGCGCGGCCAGGCGGCGGTGGCTCCGGTGGCGAGCGCGCGGCCGGCGCTCAGCCCTCGCCCGCCAGCCACGCCCGCACCTCCGCGCCGTGCTCGTCCAGCCGCGGCGGCGGGCGGCGGGCGCCGACGCCGCCGCCGGAGAGCTCGATCGGCACGCGCGGCAACTCGACCTCCGGTCCCGAGCCTCCGTCCATGCGCAGCGTCTCGGTGACGTCCATCCCGAGCGAGGCCGCGTAGGCGAAGGCCCGGCCGACGTCGTTGATCGGGCCGGCCGGGACGCCGGCCGCGTTCAGGCGCTCGGCCCACTCCGCGCGCGGGCCGCCCGCCAGCCGCGCCTCGACCGCCTCCTCGAGCGCCGCGATGTTCGCGACCCGCTCGGGGTTGCCGGCGAAGCGCTCGTCGTCCGCGAGCGCCGGCGCGCCGATCGCCTCGCACAGCGCCCGCCACTGGGCGTCGTTGCCGGCGAGGATCATCAGCGGCCCGTCGGCGGCCTCGAATGTCCCGAACGGGGCGATGCTCGGGTGGCGGTTGCCGCCCGCCGAGGGCACCGCGCCGGCCAGCAGGAACCCGGCGGACTGGTTCGCGAGCGCCGCCAGCGACGCTCCCAGCAGGCTGACCTCGACGCGCTGCCCCTCCCCGCCCCGCTCGCGCGCCCGCAGCGCGGCGAGGATGCCGACCGCGGCGTACAGGCCCGCGATCACGTCGATCAGCGCGACGCCCGCCTTGCTCGGCTGGCCGGGCGGCCCGGTGATGCTCATCAGCCCGCCGACCGCCTGGATCAGAGGGTCGTAGCCGGGCAGCTTCGCGCCCTCGCCGCGGCGCCCGAAGCCGGTGATCGAGCAGTAGACGAGTCGCCCGTTGAGCGCGTGGAGGTCCTCCCAGCCGAGTCCCAGCCGCTCCGCGACGCCGGGCCGGAAGTTCTCGACGAGCACGTCCGCACGCGCCGCGAGCGCCCGTGCGGCGTCGCGGTCGGCCGGATCCTTGAGGTCGAGCACGATGCTGCGCTTGTTGCGGTTGGCGCCGAGCGCGTAGGTCGCCTCCCCGTGCGCGAAGGGAGGACCCCAGGCGCGCGTCTCGTCGCCGCCGGGCGGCTCGACCTTGACCACCTCCGCGCCGAGGTCGCCGAGCGTCATCGTCGCCAGCGGCCCGGCGAGCACCCGGCTGAAGTCGGCGACGACGATCCCGCCGAGCGGCCCGGGGCCCGGGCCGGCGGCGCTCACGCGGCGCCGGAGGCGGCCTCGGCGTCGGCCGGGTTGGCGTCGCCGACCTTCATGCCGTCGCCGCGCGGATCGGTGTCCTCGAGCCAGCGCCCGTCGCGCCCGACGTAGCCGCCCTTGCCGCCGACGCAGATATAGACCGCGTCGCCCTCGCCCGCGTTGCGGAACGCGCGAACCGTGCTCGGCTCCACCCGGACCAGGCCGCCCGGACCGAGCGTGCACGTCTCCGCGCCGTCGCGTCCGAAGCGGAACTCGATCGTCCCCTGGTGGACGAAGTAGAGCTCCTCCTGCTCGTCGTGCCAGTGCGGCCCGCTGCTGTAGCCCTCCGGCAGCACGATCGCGTTGACGCCGAACGCGGTCACGCCCAGCGCCGTGCGGACCTTGCGGAAGCCCGGGCCCTCGCCCAGGCCCTCCAGCGTCCCGGCGCTGTAGCCCTCGCCTTCAACGATCCCGTTCACCTGGTCGCCCATCCCGACTCCCTTCGCTGGTCTCCCGCTTCGCGCCGGATCCTACGCCCGCGTGGCCGTCGCGCGCCCGGATGCCCCGGATCGCACGGCGCGCCACCTGCACCGCGATCCCGGCGCTCAGCAGCGCGAAGGCCACGCGCAGCGCGCTCTCGGGCAGCGCGTTGGCGAGCAGCACGCCCAGCACCGCGCCCGCGACCGCCGGGGCGCCGACCCAGGCGGCGTCCGCCGGCCGCAGGTGGCCGTAGCGGTACTGGCGCCAGGACCCCGCGAGCGCGACCGGCACGATCGCCAGCAGCGAGGTCGCCTGGGCTTCGATCTGCGACAGGCCGACGACGAGCGTCAGCGCCGGCACGAACAGCACGCCGCCGCCCACCCCGAGCATTCCGGAGAGCACGCCGGCGGCGACGCCGATGAGGATCGCCTCCGCGATCACTTCGCCAGCAGCTCCACGGCGACCACGAGCAGCAGCCCGGCGAACAGCAGCGAGATGACCTCGGTGCGCACGCGCTGCTGGAGCCAGGTGCCGATCAGGACTCCACCGACGGCCGGGAGGCCGACCAGCGCGGCCTCGCGCACGTGCACGTTGCCGTAGGCGCCCTGGGTCGCGACAGCCGCCGTGGCGATGATCACGATCGCCGCCAGCGAGGTCGCGCTGGCGGCGCGCTCGTCGTATCCGAGCCACAGGACCAGCAGCGGCACCATGATCACGCCGCCGCCGACGCCGAACAGGCCGCTGAAGACCCCCGCCGCCGCCCCCACGACCGCGAGCTGTAGCGGACGGCCGGCGCGCATGGGGGCATACTAAGGAGCGTGAGCACCGCCTCCCTGCTCGCCGACGCGCTGGAGCCGATCACCTCCGATCCCGCTCGCGCGGCCGTCCTGCTCGATGTCGACGGCACGCTCGCGCCGATCGTGCGCCACGCCGACGACGCGGTCGTGCCCGAGCAGACGCGCCAGCTGCTGATCCCGCTCTCGCGCGCGTACGCCCTCGTCGCCTGCGTGAGCGGTCGCCGCGCGGCCGACGCGCGACGGATGGTCGCGCTCGGGAACGTGACCTACGTCGGCGGCCACGGGACCGAGCTGCTGCGCGCGGGCTGGACCGAGCCGCACGTCGACCCGGCGCTCGAGGACTGGACGCGACGGGTCCGCGACTTCACGCGCGACGCGGAGCGCCGCGAGCTGCGGGCGCTCCGCGTGCGCACCGAGGACAAGGGCGCGATCGTGGCGTTCCACTGGCGCGGGTCTCCCGACGAGGGCGCGGCGCGCGCCGCCGTCGACGCGGTCGCCCGGCAGGCGGAGGAGGCGGGCCTGCGCACCCACTGGGGTCGCAAGGTGCTCGAGGTGCGCCCGCCGGTGCGGATCGACAAGGGCGCGGGCATCCAGGCGCTGCTGGCCGACGCGGGGCTCGAGGCGGCGCTCTACGCGGGCGACGACCGCACGGACCTCGACGCGTTCCGCGGCCTCGCGGAGCTCAGGGACCAGGGGCTGCTGGGGCGCATCGTGCGCGTTGCGGTGCACTCCGAGGAGGGGCCGTCGGAGCTCGCCGGCGAGGCCGATCTGGAGGTCGAGGGAACCGAGGGCGTGCGCGCCCTGCTCGAGGCCCTGCGGCCTGCGAGCTGAGGCACGCGTGCGCTTCGCCGACCTGCTGCGCGCCACCGTTCTGATGAGCGCGGCCTCCGCGAGCGTGCTGGCTGCGCTCGGCGTGATCGCCGCGGGATGGGACGCCAACGACCTTGTCATACCGGTGGCGGCCGGGTGGTGGGTGATCGCGGCGGGCGTGGGGATCGCGCTGGGCCGCGGCGGCGAGACCTCGCCCCCGATCGCGCGCCTGCTGGCCACGGCGAGAACGTCGGCGTCGCTTCCCGAGGTGCGCCCCGGGCGCATGCTGGTCAACCGGTTGTGGCCGCTGGCGGTTGCGACCGTGGGGGCCGGAGCGCTCGTCGTCCTGGGCCCGCAGATCCCGGCGATCGGCGCGGGCTTCGCGCTGATCTGGGCGCTCGCCTGGCGCCACCAGGAGCGGGCCGTGGTGGCGATCGAGGAGCGCGACGGCGTGCGCTTCTACGTCGAGCGCACCTCGCCGGTCAAGCCGATCACCCTCGTCCGCACTCCCTGGTTCAGGTCCAACCTGATGGAGATGCAGAGCGCCCGCAACGGCGACGGTGCGCGACCCGCCGGGCGGGTGGGCTAGCCGGACGGGCCGCGCGCTCAGCGCAGCGCGTGCACCAGGCCGACCAGCGCCGGCGCGATCACCAGCGCCGGCAGGAAGTTCCCGACCTTCACGTCGCGCAACTCGAGCAGCTTCAGCGAGATCCCGATGATCAGGACGCCGCCCGCGCTGGTGAGCGCGGCGAGCGACTCTCCCACCAGCACCCCGTCGAGCAGGCCCGCGGCGAGCGTGAGCGCGCCCTGGAAGACGAGGATCGTGATCGCGGCCAGCCCGACTCCCCAGCCGATCGACGCCGCGATCGCGATCGCCGCGAACCCGTCCAGCATCGCCTTGGTGGCGAGCACGTCGTAGTCGCCGGTCAGCCCGTCCTGCAGCGAGCCGACGACGGTGAGCGGGCCGACGCAGAACAGCAGGCTGCCGGCGACGAAGGCCTCGCTGACCCGCGCGTGGTGGTCCCCGCCGACATGGCGCGCGACGCGCGCCTGGACGCGGTCGCCGAGCGCCTCCAACCGGCGCTCGATGCCCATGGCCTCGCCGGCGAGGCCGCCGAGCAGGACCCCGCCGAGCACGTAGAGCGGGTTCGTGTCGCGCCAGGCGAGCGCGTTGTCGACCCCCACCACCAGCGTCACCAGCCCCAGCCCGTAGAGGACCCGCTGGTGCATGCCCTCCGGCAGGCGCTCGCCGAGCGCCGTGCCGATCGCCGCGCCGAGCAGCACCGCGCCGGCGTTGATGAGCGTGCCCGTCATGCGGAGCGGCATACTGCCAGCGCGATGGCCGGCGTCGACGTCCTTCTCGTCTCGCTGGGCACCACCGCGGGCCTGCGCGAGGCCGACCGCGACCTCGCCGGCTCGCTCGAGCGCGCGGGGGCGACGGTCGCGGTCGAGGAGGTGGCACGGGTGCGGAGACTGCGCACGTTCGCGCTCACCGACCTGGCGCAGGCGAGCGCCGCGGCCCGCGCCGCCGAGCGCGGGATCGCGCTGCGCCGGCCGCGGGCGATCGTCTACTCCACCACCACGGCCGCGCTGCGCCGGCCCGCTCCCGGCGCGATCCGCTTCGACGCCGCGGCGGCGGGCAACCGGCCGGGGCGGCACGGTGCCTGGCAGCGGCCCGTCGAGCGGAGGCGGCTGCGCGAGTCCCCGCTGCTGCTCCCCTGGAGCGCCGAGGCGCTGGCCGAGTCCGGGGCTCCGGCCGCCAACGCGGTGGTGGTGCCGGTCGCCGCCGAGCGATCGGGACCGCCCGCCGCCGAGCGCGACCTCGCTGCGATGACCTACGCCTCCCAGCCGCAAAAGAAGGGACTCGACCGCGTGCTGGCCGCGTGGGCGGCGGCCCGCCGGCGCGGCGAGACCCTGCTCGTGGCGGGCGCGCCCGCGGACGCGCGCCCGGCGGCGGAGGGCGTCGAGTACGCCGACCTGATGGCCTACGCCGACTACCGCTCGCTGTTGCGCCGCACGCGCCTCTTCATCACGGCGCCGCGGCGGGAGGACTACGGGATCTCCCAGTTGGAGGCACTGGCCGACGGGTGCATGCTCGTCACGACTCCCTCGCCCGGCCCGTACGCCGCCCTGCCGATCGCGCGCGGGCTCGACCCCCGCCTGGTCTCCGACGACCTCGCGCCGGCGATCCGCGCCGCGCTCGACAGCCCCGCCCCGGGCTACGCGGACCGCGCGGCCGAGGCGCTGCGCCCGTTTGCCCAGGCCGCGATCGACCGGGTGGTCCTCGACGAGGTGGTCCCGCGGCTGCTGGGGACCCGGCGACTCAGCCCGGACTCGGCGCCCGGGCGCGCTTCCTGAGCGCGGCGAACTCCGGCCACGCGCGGGTGTTGGCGATCTGCCCGGAACTCAGCCACGCCCGGCGCGCGGTCGCTACCCCGTACTCCATCGCCGCGAAGCGCTCGGGACCGTGGGCGTCGGAGTTGACTACCAGGAGCGCACCGGCCTCGGCGACCGCGCGAGCGTGCACGTCGTCGAGGTCGCGGCGGTCGGGGTTCGCGTTGATCTCGAGCATCGTCCCGGTCCGGGCCGCGGCCTCGGCGACGCGCTCGAGGTCGATCGCGTAGGGCGGCCGGGTCCCGATCTTGCGGCCGGTCGGGTGCCCGATCGCGTCAACGCCCGGATGCTCGATCGCCGCGAGCATCCTCTCCGTCATCGCGGCGGCGTCCATCGCAAAGGACGTGTGGACGCTCGCGATCACCCAGTCGAGCTCGGCGAGCAGGTCGTCGTCGTAGTCCAGCGAGCCGTCGGGCAGCACGTTCACCTCGCTGCCCGCCAGCACCTCGATCCCGTCGAGGCGCTCGTTCAGCGCGCGGATCGACTCGATCTGGGCGCGCAGCGCGTCCGGGGTGACGTGGTCGCCGAACCCGTGCGTCGCCGAGTGGTCGGTGATCGCCACGTACTCGTAGCCGCGCTCCAGCGCGGCGAGCGCCATCTCCTCCGCGCTCGCGCGCCCGTCCGACGCCGTGGTGTGGCAGTGCAGGTCGCCGCGCACGTCGCCGAGCTCGACGAGCTCCGGCAGCCCGGCGCCGTCCTCGAGCCGCGCCGCCTCCAGCTCGCCGCGGCCCTCGCGCAGCTCGGGCGGGATCCATGCGTAGCCGAGGCGTGCGTATACCTCCTCCTCGGTGGCGCAGCGCAGCGTCTCGCCGGACCCGTCGTCGTCGATCCCGTACTCGGAGACGTGCAGGCCGCGGCGCACCGCGGCATCGCGCAGCGCCATGTTGTGCGCCTTGCTCCCGGTGAAGTGCTGCAGCAGGTTCCCGAACTGGCCGGGAGCGACGATCCGCAGGTCCACGTCGAGGCCGGTGTGCGTGCGCCCGCGTGCGCCCGCGTCTCCGATCCCGCTCGCGGACTCGACCAGGTCCAGGCCCGCGAAGGCCTCCGCGAGCGCGGCGGGATCGCCGGCGGTCGCGATCACGTCGAGGTCCTTGACGTCGTCGGCCCAGCGCCGAAGCGAGCCGGCCGGCTCCACACGCTCGGCCCCCGGGTGCTCACGCAGCGCCGCGAGGATCGCGTCGGCCGCCTCGCGCGCCCGGTCGAGCGTCACGCGGGTTCGCGGTCCCTCGGCCTCGTAGGTGTCGAGGGCGTCCAGCAGCGTCGCCTCGGCCTTGGCGCCGAAGCCCTTCAGCTCGCGTATCCGGCCGTCCGTGGCCGCCGCCCGCAGGGCCGCCGGCCCGTCGATACCCAGCTCGTCGTAGAGCCGGCGCGCGCGCTTGGGCCCGAGGCCGGGCAGGTGCGTCAGCGCGACGAGCCCCGGCGGGAACTTCGCGCGCAGCTTCTCCGCCGCCGGGATCGTGCCCGTGTCCGCGAGCGCCACGATCTTCTCCTGGAGCGTCGCCCCGATGCCCGGCAGCTCGGTCGCCTTCCCCGCGCGCGCCAGCTCGGCGACCGAGCGGGGCGCCTCGCGCGCGGCCTTCGCGCCGTTGCGGTAGGCGACCACGCGGTGCACGATCGCGCCGTCGAGCTCGTAGAGGTCGCCGAGCTCGTCGAGCGCCGCGGCGATCTCGGCGTTGGTCGGTCCAGCCATGTATCGAGGGTAGGAGTCAAACGGGGCGATAGAGCCGCCACTCCGCGGGAACGCCCTTGAGCTCGTGCAGGCCGCGATCGGCGAAGTCGAGCTCGGAGCCGGCGACCAGGTCCTTCACGGTGCTCGACACGAGAACCTCGCCGGGCTTCGCCAGCGCGGCGACCCGCGCCGCGACGTGCACGGCGATCCCGCCGACGTCGTCGTCGATGAGCTCGCACTCCCCGGCGTGCAGTCCCGCGCGGATCTCGAGGCCCAGTAGCTCCGCGTCGCGCGCCGCCTCCGTGGCGCACTCCACGGCGGGCGCCGGCTCGTCGAAGAGGGCGAGCGCTCCGTCGCCGAGGGTCTTCACGAGCCGCCCGTCGAAGCGCTCGACCTGCGCGCGCACCGCGTCGTGGTGGTCGTCGAGCAGCGCGCGCCAGCGCCTGTCGCCGACGTCGGCCGCTCGTTCCGTCGAGCCCGCGATGTCGGTGAAGAGGACCGTGCAGACACGCCGCTCGTGCCGGACCGGCCGGCGGTCGGTGAGGAACTCCTGCACGGCGTCGAGGACCGCATCGGCGTCCCCGAGCCACGGAAGGTGATCGACGCCCGCCATTTCCACGAGCCGGGCGCCGGCGATGTGCGCGGCGAGGTAGCGTGCCCCCTCTACCGGGATCGTCTCGTCGCGCCGGTGCAGCACCAGCGTGGGCGCCTCGACCTCGGTGAGGAAGGGGCGCAGGTCCAGCCCGTGGAGGCTGTCGAGCATCGCCCGCCACATCGAGGGCGTGGTCGCGGCCCGCTCGACGGCGGCCATCGCGGCGACGGCGCGCTCGTTGCCGGCGAGGCTCGGCGCGAACAGGCTGATCGTGACGCCCTGGCCGAACTGCTCCCGCCAGGCCGGGACGAGGTCGTCCCACATCCCGCTCATCGCCTCGACCGGGTAGTCGGGGTCCCCGGCACCGGTGCCGCGCCCGCCGGGAAAGGCGCCGAACAGCACGAGCGCGCGCGTGCGGGGCGGGGCGGTGGCGGCGAACCGGACGGCGGCGGAGGCTCCCTCCGAGAGGCCGAAGATCGCCGCCCGCTCGATGCCCGCCGCGTCCATGACCGCCTCGAGGTCCGCCGCGCGGTCCTCCAGCGTGGGCGGGGTCGTCACCGGGTCCGAGGCGCCCATCCCCCGCTTGTCGAAGACGGTGACGCGAGCGAAGGCGCCCAGCCGTCGCATGAAGCGCGCGTAGCGCCGGTCCTGCCACGCGAGGTCCACGTGCGAGATGCCGCCGGGGACGAAGACGAGGTCGAGTTCCCCCTCGCCGAACACCTGGTAGGCGAGGCTGACGCCGTCGACCTCGGCGTAGCGGGTGAGCGGCGGATCGCCCATCGCCGCAGCGTAGCCGCGCGCCGCGCGCCGGGCGACCGCCCTAAGGACCGTCCGGCGGCGTGCCGATGCCATCCCGAGCGATGGACGCCGGCGATCTCGTTCTCGTCCGCGGGTTCCGCGACACCCGCGCGACGCTTCGTGACTGGAACGACCGCCCGTGGCCGACGATCGGCGCCTGGGCGCTGGGAGCGCTGGCCGTCGCGCTGCTGCTGCTCTGCGCCACGTGGGCGGTCGCGTCGCTGTCGCGGCCCGACTCGACCCCGTACTCCTTCGCGGGGTACACCTCGGCGCCGCGCGCGGAGGACGTGCTCGAGCTCCTGAAGTTCAACTCCTTGGTGCTCGCCCTGCACGCGATGGCGTGCGTCGCCGGTTTCATCGCCGGCAGCTCGCTGCCGCTGGAGGCCCAGCGCTACAGCGGCACCTGGCGCTGGATCCACGACCGGGCGGGACCGCTCGCGATCGCGTTCGTCGGCGCGGCGACGCTGTTCTCGCTCTCGACGCAGGCCTTCATCCTCGGCAGCGACGCCTCCACGTTCAGCCATCAACTCGGGGTGTCCCCCGCGCGGCTGCTCGTCGGACTCGCCCCGCATGCGATCCCCGAGCTGATGGCCCTGTTCCTCCCGCTCGCCGCGTGGCTGATCGCGAGCCGCCGCGGGGAGTGGAGCTCGCTGCTCGCGGCCACCTTCGTGACGGTCGCGATCGCGGTGCCGGTGCTGGTGCTGGCCTCGATCGTCGAGGTCTACCTCACCCCGCATTGGCTCTCGCTCGTCGCCGGCCACGCGTAGGATGGCGCGCGGCGGCCGTCCGAGGGCCGTTGCTATACTTTCTGAAGCAAGCCGCCCCGACAGGAGCCACGATCGACATGGCCGACATCACCGAAGTCACCGACGCCAACTTCCAGTCCGAGGTCGTCGAGTCCGAGACCCCGGTCCTCGTCGACTTCTGGGCGCCGTGGTGCGGCCCGTGCCGGATGGTCGCTCCCGTGCTCGAGGAGATCGCCCAGGAGAAGGGCTCCGAGCTGAAGATCGTCAAGCTGAACGTCGACGAGAACCAGCAGACGGCGGCCGCCTTCGAGGTGCTCTCGATCCCGACGCTGATCCTCTTCCGCAACGGCTCGGTGGCCAAGAAGGTCATCGGCGCCTACCCGAAGAAGCGGCTCGAGGCCGAGCTCGAGCCGGCGCTGGCGTAGGGCCGCCGCTCAACCGGCCGCGCGCGCGATCTCGATCGACAGCGCGCGGCCGTCGACGGTCGCCGGCTCCCCCGGCGCGGCGCCGTCCCCGTCGCGGTAGGCGATCGCGGTGGCGAGCGTCTCGCCGCCGACGTAGTCCTCGTGGGCGCGGGCGGCGTCGAGCAGCTCCGGGTCGCCGCCCAGCGTCAGCGCGATCCGGTCCTCGACCGCGAGCCCGGCGTCCTTGCGCGCGGCCTGCACGGCATGGACGACCTCGCGCGCGAGGCCCTCGCGGCGCAGGTCGTCGTCGAGCGCGAGCTCGAGCGCGACGGCGTGCGAGCCCTCCCGCTCGAGCTGGTAGCCCTCCAGCGGCTGCATCGCCGTGAGCAGGTCCTCGGCGCCGAGGCCATGGTCGCGCCCGCCGATCGAGATGCCGACAGGCCGGCCCTCGCGCAGCGCCTGCGCGACCTCCGCCGGATCGAGCGCGGCGACCGCCGCGGCGACGAGCGGCATCTCGCGGCCGAAGCGCGGGCCCAGCGCGCGATAGTTGGGCTTGACCTCGAGGCGGCCGAGCTCGTCGGCTGCCGACACGAAGCGCAGCTCGCGGACGTTGAGCTCCTCGCGCACGACATCGCCGAGGCGCTCGATCGCCGCGCGCTCGGCGCCCGTCGCCACCACCACGGCGGCCGCCAGCGGCTGGCGAACCTTGACCTTCGCGGCCATCCGCGCGGCGAGGCCCAGGCGCACGGTCTCGCGCGCGACCGCCATCGCCTCCTCCAACTCCGGATCGCGCTCCCCCGGCTCGGGGAAGTCGCGCAGGTGAACCGAGGGCGCCTCGCTTCCCGCGAGGTTGTCGTGGATCTCGTCGGCGACGAAGGGAGTGAACGGCGCGAGCAGCTTGGCGGTCTCGACCAGGCAGTGGCGCAGCACCGCGAACGCGTCCTCCTCGCCCGCCCAGAAGCGGGCGCGCGAGCGGCGCACGTACCAGTTGGAGAGGTCGTCGACGTAGCCGGCGATCGCCCGGCCGGCGGCGGTCGCGTCGTAGGCGTCGAGGCCCTCGCGCACCGCGACGGTGGTCGCGTGCAGGCGCGAGAGCGCCCAGCGATCGAGGTCGGTCGCGGGCTCGGGCGACCCGGGCGGCGCGACCACCCCGCCCGCGTTCGCGTAGAGCACGTAGAAGCCGTAGGTGTTCCAGAGCTGCAGCAGGAACTGACGCACCGCCTCCTCGATCGCCTCGAACGAGAAGCGGTAGCCGTCCCATGGGGCCTTGCTGGTGAAGAAGTACCAGCGCACCGCGTCGGCGCCGTAGCGGTCGAGCACCTCCCACGGGTCGATCACGTTGCCGCGCGACTTGGACATCTTCTGGCCCTCGGGGTCGAGGATCAGTCCCAGGCAGACGACGTTGCGGTAGGACGAGCGGTCGAAGAGCAGCGTCGAGACGGCCAGCAGCGAGTAGAACCAGCCGCGCGTCTGGTCGAGCGCCTCGCAGATGAAGTCGGCCGGGAAGCGAGCCTCGAAGCGCTCCTCGTTCTCGATCGGCGCGTGGTGCTGGGCGAACGGCATCGCGCCCGAGTCGAACCACACGTCGATCACCTCCGGCACGCGCTCCATCCGCTCCGCGCACTCGGGGCACGGGAAGCCGACCTCGTCGACGAACGGCCGGTGGGGGTCCTCCAGCCGCACGCCCGAGAGCTCCTCCAGCTCGGCGAAAGAGCCGATGCAGCGCACGTGCCCCTGCGGGCAGCGCCAGACCGGCAGCGGCGTGCCCCAGTAGCGCTCGCGCGAGAGCGCCCAGTCGACGTTGTTCTGCAGCCAGCGGCCGAAGCGCCCGTGCTTGACGTGCTCCGGGTGCCAGCCGACCTCCTCGTTGGACGCGAGCAGGCGGTCGCGCACCCGTGAGGTCGCGATGTACCACGACGGCTTGGCGTAGTAGAGCAGCGGCGTTCCGCAGCGCCAGCAGTGCGGGTAGGCGTGCGTGTAGTCCTCGGCGCGGTACAGCCGCCCGCGCGCGCGCAGGTCCTCCACGAGGTCGGGGTCGGCGTCCTTCACGGGGCGCCCGGCGTACGGGCCGATCCGCTCGTCGTAGGTGCCGTCGAGCCGCACCGGGTTCACGACCTCGAGGCCCTGCTCGGACCCGAGGCGGAAGTCGTCCTCGCCGAACGCGATCGCGGTGTGGACCAGGCCCGTGCCGTCCTCGGCGGTCACGAAGTCGGCGGGCAGCACGGTGTGGCCCTTCGGCCCGTAGGCCTGCGCCGGGATGAACGGGAACGGCGGCTCGTAGGACGCTCCGACCAGCTCGCGCCCGGCGAAGCCGGAGAGGATCCGGGCGTCCTCCCCCAGGACGCTCTCGACCAGTGCCTCTGCGAGCACGAGCGGGGCGCCACCCCCGCCGTCGCGCGCGCGGACGTAGGTCAGGTCCGGATCGACGGCGACCGCCGCGTTGGAGACCAGGGTCCACGGCGTGGTGGTCCACACGAGCAGGTCGTCGCCGGCTCGCAGGTGCCCGTGGTCCGCGCGCACCGGAAAGCGGACGTAGACGGACGGGTCGACCACGTCGCGGTAGGCGCCCGGCTGGCCGAGCTCGTGCGAGGAGAGCGAGGTGCCGCAGCGTGGGCAGTAGGGGACGACCCGATGGCCCTCGTAGAGCAGGCCCCGCTCCCAGATCGCCTTCAGCGCCCACCAGACCGACTCGATGTAGGCGGGGTCGAGCGTGCGGTAGGCGTCGTCGAGGTCCAGCCAGAAGCCGATCCGCTCGGTCAGCCGGTTCCACTCCTCGACGTAGGCGAACACCGACTCGCGGCAGCGCGCGTTGAACTCAGCGATGCCGTAGCGCTCGATGTCCTCCTTGCTGGTCATGCCCAGCTCGGCCTCGACCGCCAACTCGACCGGCAGACCGTGGCAGTCCCAGCCGCCCTTGCGCTCCACGCGGCGGCCCCGCATCGTCTGGTAGCGCGGGAAGATGTCCTTGAAGACGCGCGCGAGCACGTGGTGGATGCCCGGCGGCCCGTTCGCCGTCGGCGGCCCCTCGTAGAAGACCCACGGCTCGGCGCCCTCCCGGTTGCCCACCGACGCGCGGAACACGTCGCGCTCGCGCCAGCGCTCGAGCACCCGCGCCTCGAGCTCCGGGAAGGACTGCCTGGGGTCGACGGGGCGATGCGGCGGCTCGGCCATGCGGCCGCCGATTCTAGGCCGGGCGCCCGGTGTCGCCGCTCAGCGCGCCCCGCGCGCCCGGGCGCGAGCCGCCGGCGGCTCGCGCAACAGCGCGACGATCTCGTCGCGGGCCGTGAGCGGGTCGGGCCCCACCCGGCGCACGGTGCCGTGCCCGCCGGCGGCGCGCAGCGCGCCGCCGTAGTCGAGGACACGGACCTCGGACCCGGCACGCCGGACCGCGAAGACCAGCCGCCCCGCGGCGTCGAGCGACGCGCGGCGTCCGGCGAGCACCAGGGCCGACGGCCGCAGCGCGCGGGCCGCGCGGGCGAGCCGGTCGGGCGCGATCGTGTCGCTCAGCAGCAGGGTCCTCAGGCCGGCGCGCCGGAGCGCGAGCTCCAGCGCCTGGGTGCGCAGCGCCTCCTGCTCCCCGTGCGCGGCCGCCTCGAGGACGAGGACGCCCGCCTCGCGCGTGGCGGGCGGCGCCAGGCGGCGCATCGCGGCCATCCAGCCGGTCGCGTGGCGCCATGCCAGCTCGTACTCTGCGCTCCGCGCGCCCCCGTCCTCGCCGGCCAGCGCGGCCGCCGCCGGCAGCAGCAGCTCGGTGATCGTGCGCTCGACGGAGCGCAGCGCCAGGCTCTCCTCGAGCAGGCGGTCTGCGGCGGGCTCGTCGTACGCCGCCCAGGCGGCCCGCAGGCGCTCCCCGGACGCGGGCGCCTCGCCACGCTCGCGGGCCAGGCCGACCGCGGAGGAGATGTTGCGCGTCTCGTCCAGCGCCTGGCGCAGAGCCTGCACCTCGGCGAGGTCGTACTGGCGATGCCCGCCCGCGGTGCGCTCCGGCTCGGGGAAGCCGAAGCGACGTTCCCAGGAGCGCAGCGTGCTCGCGCTGACACCGAGCATCCCAGCGGCCGCGTTGGTCCTGATTGCGGGCATCCGCGACGGTTATCGCTACGCGCGAGGGCGCCCACAACCCGCGCAAGCTTTCCTGCACAAAGCTACTCGAGGACTATCAAAGCTGCCCGCGGCGGCCCACACGCGCCGATCCGGACCTTGAAGCGAACGCCGAAGACGTTGATCGGACGCACCACGGTGTGGCTCGGCTCGTCCTCGCCCCGCGCGCTCCATGCGACGAGCATCGCCAGGTTGCGCTGCGCCTCGGGCTCGGCGTCGGCCGGGGCGACCAGCTCGGTGAGCGGCCGCCCGACCGCATCCTGCTCGCCGACGCCCAGCAGCCCCTCCGCGGAGCGCGACACGGCGCAGACGCAGAGGGAGGCGTCCGCGATCACGAACGGCGCGCCGGGATCGGGGGCGACGTCGTCGCGCGCCTCGAGCAGGAGGCCCAGGCCGCAGTCGCCGCAGACGCGCGAGACCGGGGCCGGCGTGCCGCCCGCGGGCGCCGCACCGCAATGCCCGCAGAACCAGACGCCGGGCCGCTCGACCTCGGTGGTCGTCGGGACGAGGCGCAGCGCCGCGCGGCGATCCGGCCCTGCGCTCATTCCGGCTCCGGCCTCCGACTAGCCCGCCGCAACCCGCGTCTCCTCGAGGTCGATCGCCGGCTCCCGGCCGGGTAGCGCGACTCCCAGCAGATCCATGATCTCGGCGCGCGCCTCGGTCGGCGAGACGGCCAGCGCCGTCGCGCCGGTGCTGCGCACCTGAGCGCGCACGGAGCCGCGGCGGAACGTGGCCACGGGCAGTGGCCCGGCGGCGAGCCGCACCGCGTAGGCCCAGCGCGCGACCGTGTCGTCGTCGAGGTGGTCGCCTGCGATCACGACCAGGTTCGGCCTGCGGTCCGCGAGCGCCTCGCTCATGCCTCCCGCGCCCCTCGCGCTCAGGCCGAGCACGCCGATCCCACCGCGAAGGCAGAGGACCTCCAGCGCGCGGATCGCGGGCGCGGAGGCGTCGAGCTCGTCGCGCGAGGCGTCCCCGACGATGACCGAGACCGGCAGCGCGGGCGGCGAGGCCAGCCGCCGCGCGCGGCGCAGCCAGCCGGCCCCCCAGCCGGCGGCGAACGCCCACGCGGCCGAGTCGAGTCCGTGACGCCGCCCGGTCTTCTCCAGCGAGGGCAGCAGCACCTCCTCGATCGCCCGGTCGACACTGCGCAGCGCGATCACGGCTTCCATCGCGGCGTCGGCACGCTCGGGCTCGAAGCTCGCCAGGGCGCCGACCAGCGAGTGCGTGTCGGCGGTCAGGCCTTCGCGCGCGCGGGACACGGCGGAGGAGATCGAGAGCCCCTCCTGGAGCGCGTCCCGCAGGCCGGCGATCTCGCCGTGCGTGTAGAGACGGTGCCTCCCCGGCGAGCGCTGCGGCTTGGGGAAGCCGAAGCGGCGCTCCCACGTGCGCAGGGTGTTCGGGCTCACGTTGAGCATCGCCGCGGCCTCGCTCGTCTTGAGGAAGCGCATCCGGACGAAAAGGTGCGCTTTTCCGGCCGCTTCCGCGCCCCTCGTTCACCGTTTGCGCAGGTTTCGACCCCGAACCGATGCAAAATGTGCGCAAGAGGGCTACTCTTTGCGCCATGCACTTCCGCGGACGCTGAGTCTTCTTCGAAACACCCGACCCCCGCGCTAGCTTTTCGCTGTGGCGACTGTGGCGCGCAGGCGGTCTGAGGTTGCTTTCTTTGCCGCAATCTGCGGTGTGTTTGTCTGCGCGATCTGGAGCGTGCTGGCTGCTCCCGCCCCGCACTTCACCTGGCTGACAGTCGTTCTGGCGGTAGTGGCGGCGTGCGCGAACATCGCGTCCGCGCGTACCGGCGGGCGACTGCTCATTTCGGGGGCGTTCGTTGCGGAGATGGTCGCGGTTGCCTTCCTGTCGCCGGCTGCCGCGTTCGCCGTCGTCGCAATCGGCGAGCTCGCGGCGTGGCTGGCGGACCCTTTCCGATTCCGAGCACTCCCCGCGAACGTGACTGCGGCCGGGCTGCCCGTTATCGGCGCCGCGACGCTGTTCGCAAGCGCCGACCTCTCGGCCTCCAGCGCGGGCTTCTACGTGCTTCTGGCCGCTCTCTCAGTCGCCGTTTTCGCGGTCAACTTCCTGGTCGCCCAGACGTTGTTCGCCGCCTTCGACGGCAAACCCTGGCGCGAGGGGATCCGCGCGACCGTCGACATCATTCCCGCGATCGGGCTCAACATCGTGCTTGCGGTCGCCGCGGCGAGCATCTACGTGGAAGTCGGCACCGGCGGTCTCGTCTTCGCGCTGGCCAGCGTCGTCGCCTTCACCTACATGGCGCATCTGGTGGCACGGGCGCGCGAGCGGGCGCGGCAGTACGCGTCGCTCTCTTGGGGGGTGCTGTCGGGGCTGCTGCGCGCGCTGGACGCTCGCGACCCCCGAGCCGCCCGGCACTCCGCGGCGACGGCGGCGTTCGCGCGCGACATCGCGCGGCATTGCGGAATGGACGAGCGCACCTGCGAGCTGGCCCACACCGCCGGGCTGCTGCACGACGTCGGTCGGCTCGCGCTGGCCGACCGCGTGCTCGACCGCGGTCGGACCCTGAACGAGGAGGACTGGGACTCGATCCGCCGCCACCCGGCGCTCGGCGCCGAGATGCTGCAGGACCTGGGCGTCTACGGGCCCGTCGCCGAGGTCGTCCGCGCCCATCACGAGCGGATCGACGGCCGCGGCTATCCGGACGGGATCCCGGGCGAGCGGATCCCGGAGCTGGCGAAGATCGTCGCGGTCGCCGAGGTCTACGACACGCTCACCGCGGAGGACACCTACCGCACCCAGGTCAGCTCGTTCGAGGCGCTCACCGAGCTGCGGCGGGTCAGCGGGACCCAGCTCGAGGGCCGCTATGTCGAGGCGCTCGCCGACCTGCTCTCCGGACGCGGGGTCGAGTACCGCCACGCGAGCGCCGCGGACTTCGAGCGCGAGCTCGACATGGAACGCCGCATCGGGGACGCGGCCACCGGGTAGGCGAGCTGCCTGCCGGCTTGCCTGGCACGCCGCGAACCGCAGCGACGAAGGAGGCATTCTCACGCGCGACGCGGCCGCGGGAGCGAGGCGCCGGGCCCGCCGTCCTGGGTAGGGGGCGCATACGACCCCCAAGGCAGGAGCGTGGAATCCCAAACGCCCCTTCGCAGATCCGCCCACCGGCGCGCGGCTCCTTCCTTGCCGGCGCTCGCCACGAATGACAAACGCTGTTCGGGGTCGATCGATGCACTCGGCGATGCCCGGGCCCCGGGGCGTCACTGCCCCGACCGGCTCCGGACACGCGGAAGCGCGGCCGCGTTTCCGCCGGCCGCGCTTCCAACGCTGTCGGAGATCTACCCGACGACCGCGCGCGAAGGCGGGTCGTCCGCCCGGGCCGTGTCCGGCTCGAGCGACTTCACGAACGCCTCGATCTGCTCCGCGCTGAAACGGCGCTGCCCGCCCGGCGTGCGATACGCCTGCAGGTAGCCCATGTCGGACCAACGCCGGATCGTGCCGAGCGACACGCCGAGCGTCCGTGCTGCCTGGGAGGTGGAGAGGCCCAGCGGCCTCGAGACGTTGTCGTGTGAGGGCATGGAGAGCATTTCGGGACCTTTTGCGAGAGTCGAGAAGGGGCGCGGCGCTATTGCGCAGCCTCGGGGACCCAAACCGCGTCAAAGCCGCACGAAATCGGCCGCTTGCTGTGCGACCCGGCGTGGCCGGCCCGCAATGTGCGTACGTTTTGTCCCCCGCGGACGGGCACCTGCGAGGATGGCGCCGCCATGGGACGCCTCGACGAGCTGGATCTCACGCTGAAGCTCAGCCGCAAGCAGCAGGACGCGCGGCTCGCGGCGGCGCAGCAGCGGCTGCTCGAGCTGCGGCTGCACTGCGGCGGCCTGATGGGCAAGGGCGAGCTCGGCCCGCCGCTGTGCGTGCTGTTCGAGGGCTGGGACGCCTCGGGCAAGGGTGGCGCGATCAAGCGCCTGGTCGCACCGCTCGACCCGCGGCACGTGCGGGTCGCGCAGTTCGCCGCGCCGACGCCGGACGAGAAGCGACACCACTTCCTGCACCGCTTCGCGCCCGCGCTCCCGGGCTGGGGCGGGATGGCGGTGCTGGACCGCTCATGGTACGGACGGGTCCTCGTCGAACGGGTCGAGGGCTTCGCGTCCAAGCCGGAGTGGCGCCGCGCCTACCGCGAGATCGTCAACTTCGAGCGCGGCCTGGCGGTCGAGGGCGTGGTGCTCGTCAAGTTCTGGCTGCACACCTCCGCCGACGAGCAGCTCCGGCGCTTCGAGCGCAGGCGCGAGGACCCGCTGCGCAGCTGGAAGCTGACCGACGAGGACTGGCGCAACCGCGAGAAGCGCCCCGCCTACCTCAAGGCGGTCGAGGAGATGCTGCGTCGCACCGACCACTCCGACGCCCGCTGGCAGCTCGTCGAGGGGGACTCGAAGCGCTGGGCGCGGGTGAAGGTGATCGAGACCGTGATCGCCGAGCTCGAGGCCGGCATCGAGCGGCACGGCTACACGCCGCCGCCGGCCGGCGCGCGCCTGCCCGAGAGCTGACATGGCCGCCAATGGGGCGGACGCTCCACCCGGCGAGCCGGGCCGGCCGCGCCGGGCCTACGATCAGGCGCATGCTCCCGCGGTCCGCGAGCGCCCTCGCCCTGCTGGCGCTGCTCGGCGCCGCCGGGTGCGGTCAGGGGCGCTCGGAGCCGCCGCGGGCGTGCCTGCGCGGCGCGGCGCCCGTGCTGCGCGCCCTGCGGGCGGCGCCCGCGCCCGTGCGGCTCGCGGACGGGACCAGCCTCTCCGGGTGCGTGCGCTCGGCACGCAGCGATGCGAGTCTGCAGGGAATCGGCGCCGAGCTCACCGAGGCCGCGGCGCGGCTGGCCGTGCGCGCCCGGGCGCGGGACGCCGCCGCGCTCCAGATGGGCTACCTCGTCGGCGCGACCGAGCGCGCGGCCGCGCGCACCAACGGGATCCACACAGAGCTCGTGAACCGACTCCGGGGAGCGGCCGCCTTCGACGGCGCGGCGGGCGGGCGGCGCGCGGCGTTCGCGCGCGGGCGCGCCGCGGGGCGGGCGCGCGGGTGAGGCTACGGCTCTACCACCACACCGACGGCGCGCGGGTCGCCTACCGCGAGGCCGGCACGGGACCGGCGCTCGTGCTGCTGCACTCGCTCGGGCTCACCCACCGCGAGTGGGAGCCGCTCGTGGAGCCGCTGGCCGGGCGCTTCCGGCTCGTGCTTCCGGACCTGCCGCTGCACGGAGACTCAGAGGACCGCCCGCGCCACCCGTACACGCGCGAGTGGCTCATCGACGTGATCGCGGGCTTCTGCCGCGAGACGGCGGGCCCGCGCCCGCTGCTCGGCGGCCACGACCTCGGCGCCGAGCTGCTGCTGTGGGCCGCCGCCGGCGGGCGCCTGAGACCGGGGCGGCTGGTCGTCATGCCGACCCGGCTGCACCGCGCGCCACCGGGGGCGCGGCGCCGGGCCGCCTGGCGCGCGGCCTGCCGCGGGGCCGCCGTCCCGGGGCTCGACCGGGCGCTCTCCCACGGAGCGCGCCTCGTCTTCCGCCCGGGCCTGGGCGAGCGGCTCTCGTCGCAGGGCAACCCGGCCGCCAGGGACCTCGTGCGCCACGCCTTCGCGGGGGTGGGCGGGGACGGCAAGCGCGCCCGCGCATGGGCGCGCTTCGCGGCCGCCCGGGACGGCGGAGCGGACCGCGATCTGCTGGACCGCTACGGGGACATCGACGCGCCCGTGCTGCTGCTGTGGGCCGAGCAGGACGGCCTTCACCCGCTCGAGCCCGCGCGCGAGGCCCTCGACCTGCTTCCCGACGCGCAGCTCAGGGTGCTCGACGCCGCCGGCTTCCTGCTCGCCTACGACGACCCCGTGGGCGTCGCGCGCGAGCTGAGCGCGTTCCTGGGGTAGCGTAGGAGTGGATCGAGCATCCGCGAGCAAGAGGAACGAGGACCCGATGGGCGTGGCCGAGAGCGAGCAGCTTTGGGGAGGAGAGACGACGAAGGCGGTAGCGAACTTCCCGGTCTCCGGGGAGCGCGTGCCGGCGCCGGTCGTCCACTGGCTGGGCCGGATCAAGGCGGCGGCGGCACGCGTCAACGCCGAGCTCGGCCTGCTCGACCCGGCGCTCGCCGAGCGCATCGCCGCGGGCGGGGACGCCGTCGCCGCCGGCGAGCACGACGACCAGTTCCCGATCGACGTCTTCCAGACCGGCTCGGGAACGTCCTCGAACATGAACGCCAACGAGGTGATCGCCGCGCTGGCCGGCGAGCCGGCGCATCCCAACGATCATGTCAACCTCGGCCAGTCCTCCAACGACGTGTTCCCGACCGCCGTGCACCTCGCGGCCATCGACCAGGCGACGAGCGACCTGCTGCCGGCGCTCGAGCGGCTGGAGTCCTCGCTGTCCTCAAAGGCGGGCGAGTTCCGCGACGTGGTGAAGTCCGGCCGCACGCACCTGATGGACGCCGTGCCCGTGACGCTCGGGCAGGAGTTCTCCGGCTACGCGGCGCAGGCGCGGCTGGGCGCTCGCCGGGTGCGCGCCGCGCTCCCGCAGGTCGGGCAGGTCCCGCTCGGCGGCACCGCGACCGGGACCGGGCTGAACACCCACGCCGAGTTCGCCGAGCGCGTGCGCGCGCTGCTGGCTGCCGACTCGGGGCTCGGGATCCACCCGCCCGAGGATCCCTTCGAGGCGCAGGGCAACCGCGACGCGCTGGTCGAGCTGTCGGGGGCGCTGAAGGTCGTCGCGGTCTCGCTGACCAAGATCGCCAACGACCTCGCCTGGATGGGGTCGGGCCCGCGCGCGGGGATCGGCGAGATCCTGCTGCCGGAGCTTCAGAAGGGCTCCTCGATCATGCCGGGCAAGGTCAACCCGGTGATCCCGGAGGTCGTGCTGCAGGTCGCCGCCCAGGTGATCGGCAACGACGCCGCGATCACGGTCGCCGGGACTCAGGGCAACTTCGAGCTCAACGTCCGCATCCCGCTGATCGCGCGCAACCTGCTCGACTCGATCAGGCTGCTCTCCTCGGCGTCCAGGCTGCTGGCCGAGAAGTGCGTGGACGGGATCGAGGCCAACCTCGAGGGCTGCGCGCACTCGGCCGAGTCGACGCTCGCGGTCGCGACCGCGCTCAACCCGCACATCGGCTACGACCGGGCGAGCGAGATCGTCAAGGAGGCCGCCTCCTCCGGGCGCAAGCTGCGCGAGGTCGCGCTCGAGGCCGGCGTCGACGAGGAGACGCTGCGCATCGCGCTCGACCTGCGCAAGATCGCGGAGGGCAACGCCGCGCGCTAGATCAGCGGCGGCGCCCGCGGCGAGCGCGGACGTCCCGCGTGCGGCACGGCAGCCCCTGCGCGGAGAGGATCTACCGGATCGCCGGTCAGAAGCACCTCATGCCGCCCAGCTCGAGCAGATCAGGCACCCGCGCCGGGATCACGCGGATGCTGTCGTCCTCCACCGCGAACTCGACCCGGACCCCGGGGCGCGGGCCCAACCGCTCCCGCATCGCCTTGGGGACGACGACCTGGCCCTTCGTGCCGACCGTGTGAGTCATACAGGTCCTATGACCCAGCGGTAGCTGCCGATCAACCCTGGATCGTCACGAGGCGCTCCTCCGTCAGCTCACGGATCGTGTAGGCCGGGCCCTCGCGGGTGTTGCCCGAGTCCTTCACGCCGCCGTAGGGCATCTGGTCGGTGCGGTACGTCGGCACCTCGTTGATGCACACGCCACCGTACTCCAGCGCGCGCGCCGCCTTCAGCGCGCGGCCCACGTCGCGGGTGAAGACGCCGGCCTGAAGGCCGTAGCGGGAGCCGTTGGCGAGCCGCAGCGCCTCGTCGAAGTCCGAGTACCGACGCACGACGGTCACCGGGCCGAAGACCTCGTCGCACCACACGTGGTCCTCGTCGCCCGGACGCTCGATCACGGTCGGGCGGATCGTGCCGTCGGCGTTCGCCTCTCCGCCGGTGAGGATCTCCGCGCCGCCGTCGCTCGCCTGGGCGATCCACTCGAGCACGCGCTCGTGCTCCGAGGCGCTGATCACCGGGCCCACGTCGGTGGCCTCCTGCAGCGGATCGCCGACCACCAGGCGCTCGACCGCGGGGACGAGGCGCGCCAGGAAGTCGTCGGCGATCGCCTCGTGCAGCAGGATGCGCTGGATCGAGATGCACGACTGCCCGGCGTGCGTGTAGCCGTGGATCTGCGCCTTGTCGGCGGCGGTCTCCCAGTCCCCGTCCTCGTTGACGATCAGGGGCGCGTTGGAGCCCAGCTCGAGCGCGACGTGCTTGCGCGGCGCCTTCGCGCGGATCCCCCAGCCCACGGGCACGGACCCGGTGAAGCTGATCGCGGCGACGTCTTCGTGCTCCACGAGCGGATCGCCGACCGCGCCGCCCGGGCCGCATACGACGTGCAGGTGGTCGGCGGGCACCCCCGCCTCGAGCAGCAACTCGACGAGGGAGATGCCGGAGACGGGCGTCGCGCTGGCCGGCTTGAGCACCACCGGGCAGCCGGCGGCGAGCGCCGGGCCCAGCTTGTGCGCGACCAGGTTGAGCGGGAAGTTGAACGGCGAGATCGCCGCGACGACGCCGATCGGCAGGCGCAGCACGAAGCCGAGCTTGCCGGCGCCCGCCGGCCCCGCCTCCATCGGCACCAGCTCGCCCCCGAGCTTGCGCGCCTCGACGGCGGAGAAGCGCAGCGTCCCGACCGCCCGCTGGGCCTCGACGCGGGCCTGCTTGATCGGCTTGCCCGCCTCGAGCGCGATGCCGAGCGCGAGCTCCTCGACGCGCTCCGCGAGCAGGTCGGCGGCGCGGTCGAGCGCCTCGGCGCGCTCCCACTGCGGCCAGTCGGCCCGCTCGAGCGCCGCCCGGGCCGAGGAGACCGCGGCGCCCACGAGCGCCGCGTCGCCCACCGGCACGCGCGCCACGAGACCACCTCCGTAGGGGTTGCGCACCTCGATCGACTCGCCCGTGTCGATCCACTCGCCGGCCACGTGCAGGCGCTTCTCGGTCACCCGTCCGGTCTCGACCGCCATCTCGCTGCGCTCCTCTCCTCCTCGCCCGATCAGCCTGTGTAGACGCGGCTCAGCGCCTCGGCGACGCAGACGGGCTTCTGGCCGCCCTCTGTCTCGAACGTCAGCTCCACGCAAATCTGCGCGCCCCCGGCGATCTCCTCGACCTCCTTGAGCAGCGCGCGCATCCTGACCTTCGCGCCGACGGGCAGCGGCGCCGGGAAGCGGACCCGGTTGAGCCCGTAGTTGACGCCGAACGCGAAGCCCTCCAGCGAGAACATCTCGTAGGAGAACATCGGGGCCAGCGAGAGCGTGTAGTAGCCGTGCGCGATCGTGCCGCCGAACGGCGTGTCCTTCGCGCGCTCGGGGTCCACGTGGATCCACTGGTGGTCGCCGGTCACCTCGGCGAACGCGTCGATCGCGTCCTGGGTGACCTCGTGCCAGCGGCTGGTGCCCAGCTCCTGGCCGACGTGGGCGCGGACCTCGTCGAGTCCGGTGAGGGTGAGCGTTGACATCTCGGGGCTGCTCCTGGTCGGGGGTGGGTCGGCGGACGCGCCGCCGGTCGGAAGGCTACGCCGCCCGCGCTCCGCGGCGGGCGCGCCAGCGCCGGTCGGCGTCGCCCAGCGGCGTGCTCGGCGGTCCGCCGTCCCAGTGCTCGCGGCCGAGCTCGAACCAGTCGCCTCCGGCGCGCAACTCGCCGAGCACGGCGAAGACCAGTCCCTCCATGCGGCGCACCAGCAGAGCCTCCGGCGGCAGCGACATCTTGCGCATCTGCTCGAAGTACGGGGACCGGGGCGAGCTGCCCGCCTCGGTGAGCTCGCGGACGTAGTCCGGGGACAGGCGCTTGTAGCCGGGGCTGAACACCCACGCGCCGGCGTCCTGGAGCTGGCCGAGCAGCAGGTCGGCATCGAACTCGCCGGGGTCGGGTAGGTAGCCGAGCTCGGCCAGCCGCGCCTTGGCGGCGGGGGCGTCGGACTCGACGATCGCGCGGCCGAGCGCGCTCTCGGCCGCGAGGGTCGCCTGCGACACCGAGCGCATCAGGCCGAAGTCGAGGAAGCACACGTGGCCGTCGGGGCAGAGCAGGTAGTTGCCGGGGTGCGGGTCCCCCGAGCAGAAGCGCTCGCGGTGCAGGAGGCTGAAGAAGAAGCGGAAGACGATCTCGCCGTAGCGGTCGCGATCGTCGTCGGGCAGAGCCTTGACCGCCTCGAAGCCGAGGCCCTCCACGTACTCGGAGACAAGCACCCGGCGCGTGGAGAGCGCCGTATCGACGCGCGGCACGCGGATGAACGGGTGGCCGCGGAAGGCGCGCTGCACGCGCCGCTGGTTCTGCGCCTCGAGCTCGTAGTCGAGCTCCTCGCCGATCCGCTCGCGCAGCTCCTCGCCCAGCGCGCGGACGTCGAGGCCCGGAGCCAGACGCCGCAGCATCGGGAAGAGCAGGCGCATGTTGCGCAGGTCGGTCTCGACCGCCTCCGCCACGCCCGGGTACTGGATCTTGACCGCGACCTCCTCGCCGTCCCGGGTGACCGCACGGTGGACCTGCCCGATCGAAGCCGCGGCGACCGCCTCCTCGTCGAAGCTCGCAAAGACGCTCGAGAGCTTGCCTCCCAGCTCCTGCTCCGCAAGCCGGCGGACCTTGGAGAACGGGACGGCCGGCGCGTCGTCGCGCAGCGCGGCGAGCTTCTGCTTGAAGCGGTCGCGCTCGCCCTCCGGGATCGCCTCGAAGTCGACCGTCGAGAGCACCTGGCCGATCTTCATCGCGGCTCCGCGCATCTTGCCGAGCTGCTCGACGAGCTCTTCGGCCACGCCCAGGGCCCGCTCCTCCATCGCGCGCGTGGCCGCGTCCTCGCCGCGCGTGAGGTTCGCCGCGCGGGTCCCGGCCCAGCGCAGGGACTGCCCGGCGACAAGCCCCCCGAAGCGGGCGCTGCGCGACACGCGGCCGGTGGGCAGCGCGTTCTCCTCCGGGGGCTTTGGCTTGCGCTCGGCCAGGGTCGGCTCCTGTGGCTGTGGGTGGCGCGCAGGCCGGCCCGGGCGCCTGCGCTGGAGTCTAGGCCCCGCCCCGACGCGGAGCGGGGCGCGACGGGTCGACGATCTCGAGCTGCGGAAAGCAGCGCGCGTAGAAGCCGCGGTCACGCGTGAGCAGGGCGTCCGCCTCGCCCTCGGCGTGGGCGCCGATCAGGAGGTCCGCGACCACCCGGCCGCGGCGCCGTGAACGGCGGCGCTGGTCGCGCCAGGCGCCGCCCGCCGCCAGGGCGACGTCGGGCGTGATCGGGACGTACCGGAGCTCCATGGCCGCGAGCGCCGCCCCGGCGGCGGCGCCGTCGGGGAACCCCGCTGCGACCTCGGCCCAGACGACGTCGCAGGCGATCATCGAGCCGCGCGAGCGGCACTCGCGGAGGGCCTGGAGCGACGCCGGTCCGAACCTCTCGTCCCCCGCGAGGACGTCGACCAGGACGTTGGTGTCGACCGCGGTGATCAACGCCCGCCGCGCAGCTCACGCACGAAGTCGTCGCTGCTGCGGCCGAGGTCCAGGCTCCCGTAGAGCTCGTCGAGCGGATCCCTTTCGGTGGCCTTCGTTACGACGAGGCGCCCTCCGTCCTCGCGGAAGTCGAGGGCCTGGCCCGGCCGGATGCCCAGCCGCTCCCGCAGCAGCTTGGGAATCGTCACCTGCCCCTTCTCCGAGACCACGCTCGTCGCCATCCGTTGAGTGTAGGAATTCCTACCATTATCGTCAAACTGGCCTCTCCTGCCCGAACGGCCACAATGGCCCAATGTCCGGCCCGCTGCTCGCCGTCGACGGCCCTTCGCTCCTCTTTCGTGCGTTCTTCGCGCTCCCCGACTCGATCAGGGGGGCCGACGGCACGCCGGTCAACGCGCTGCTCGGCTCCGTCAACGCGATCCTGCGCGTCTGCGCGGATCGCGCCCCTCGCGCGGTGATCGTGTGCTTCGGCGCGGAGGCGGCGCGCTACCGCGTGGAGGCCTGGCCCGGCTACCACGCGGACCGTCCCCCGGTGCCGGAGGGTCTCGCGCCGCAGTTCGAGGCGGCGCCGCCGCTCTGCGAGGCGCTGCGCTGGGGCAGCGCGACCACGCCCGACCTGGAAGCCGACGACCTGCTCGGCGCCTTCGCTGCGGCCGAGTCCGCGGCGGGCGGCGAGGCGCTGCTGATGACCGGCGATCGCGACCTCTACCAGTGCGCCTCCGAGCGGGTCGCGGTCCTCTACCTGAAGACGGGCGTGAAGGGCTTCGAGGAGGTCGGGCCGGAGGAGGTCGAGCGCCGCTACGGGATCCCGCCGGCGCTCGTGCCCGACTTCATCGCGCTGCGCGGCGACCCGTCGGACGGCCTGCCGGGGGCGAAGGGCGTGGGCGAGAAGACCGCGGCGGACCTGCTGCGCCGCCACGGCTCGCTGGAGGCGGCGATCGCCGGGGCCGCCGGGGAGAAGCCGCGCGTCGCCGCGGCCCTCTCGGCGCAGGCGGATGAGCTGCGCACGTTCAAGGACATAGCGACGCTGCGCGAGCCGGCGGTCGAGCGCCCGCCCGACGCCGGGACCGACCTGCGCGGCGGCGCGAGGGCCGCCCGAGCGCTCGGCATGCGCCGCCTCGCCGAGCGGCTGGAGAAGGCGGAGGGCGTCGAGCAGCTCTGAGGCCGCCGCGGCGCCTCACAGCTCCGACGGAGGGTGCGCCGCACAGAACGCGAGTGCCGAGTTTGCCGCGATTATTCCTGCAAACTCGTCACTCGCGGATCCGCCCGAACTCGGCAGCCCACCGCGCGCGAACGGCCGCCCGGGGCGCCTACGGCGTGAACTTCACCGTGATCACGTCACCGTCCGCCATCCGGTAGTCGCGCCCCTCGACGCGCAGCACCGCGCGCTCGCGCGCGCCCGCGTAGCCGCCGGCGTCGACGAGCGCGTCCCAGGGGACGACCTCCGCCCGCACGAACCCGCGCTGGATGTCGGTGTGGATCTCGCCCGCCGCCTCCCAGGCGGTGCTGCCACGGCGCACGTGCCACGACTGCGCGGGCTTCGCCTCGCCGGCGGTGAAGAACGCGATCAGATCGAGCAGCGCGAACGCCCCGCGCAGGATCCGCGCCAGCCCGGACTCCTCGACGCCGAGGTCGGCTCGCATCGCCGCCGCCTCCTCGTGGTCGAGCTCGGCGAGCTCGGCCTCGATCCGCGAGGAGATCGCGACCGCGACCGCTCCCTGCGCGGCCGCGTGCTCGGCGAGGGCGGGCGGGACGGCGTCCTCCCCCTCCCCGACGTTCGCGACGAACAGCACCGGCTTGGCGGTCAGCGCCTGCAGCTCGCGCGGCGCGGCCGGGGCGTCCTCCGGCGGCGGCACCTCGCGCGCCGGCCTGCCCTCCTGCAGCGCGGCGACGACCTCGCCCAGCCAAGCCTCCTCTGCGATCGCCGCCCGGTCGCCGGATCGCGCCACGCGGACCACCTTCTCGAGCCGCCGCTCGGCGGTCTCGAGGTCGGCGAGCGCCAGCTCCGCCTCGACCGTCTCCGTGTCGCGCGCCGGGTCCACGCCGCCCTCGGGATGGACGACCTGCGGGTCATCGTGCGCGCGGACCACGTGCAGGATCGCATCGACCTCGCGGATGTGGGCGAGAAAGCGGTTGCCGAGCCCCTCGCCCTCGTGGGCCCCGCGCACCAGGCCCGCGATGTCGCGCACCTCGAGCGTGTCGTAGACCACCTCGGAGCTGCCGATCACCGCGGCGACGCGGTCCAGGCGGTCGTCGGGGACGGGCACAACGGCCACGTTCGGCTCGATCGTGGTGAACGGGTAGTTGGCCGCCTCCGCAGCGACGCGCGTCAGCGCGCCGAAGAGCGACGACTTCCCCGCGTTCGGAAGTCCGACGATCCCGACCTTCACGCGGGTTCCCGGAGGCCGCCGGCCTAGGAGCCGAAGCCGACGCGCTGCTCGTCGGCGTCGATGCGCAGGTACACGACCTGAGCGAGGTCGAGCAGCACGGGACCGTCCTCCGACGCGAGCTCGTGCCAGCCGCCACCCTTCTCGAGCGCCTTGCGCAGCGCGTCCACGGCCTTCGCGTCCGCCCGCACGGGCAGCGACTGGCCGCCCTTGAAACCGATCGTGAGGCGCTCCGAGGCGGCCATCAGTGCTCCGCGGGGGTGACGATCTCGGTCAGCACGGATCCCGTGGAGGCCGGATGGAGGAACGCGACGCTGGAGCCGCGGATACCGGTGCGCGGCGCCTCGTCGATCAGGCGCACGCCGGCGTCGCGCAGCGACCGCAGCGCGGCCGCCACGTCCGGCACCTGGTAGGCGACATGGTGCAGGCCGGGCCCCTTGCGCCCCAGGAACTTCCCCACGGGCGTGTCCGGGCCCAGCGGGCGCAGCAGCTCCACGTGGCCCTCGCCGACGTCGAGCAGCGCGGCCTCCACGCCCTGCTCGGAGACCGTCTCGCGATGGACGAGCGGCATCCCCAGCGTGCCCTCGTAGAGCGCGATGCCCGCGTCGAGATCCTCGACGGCCACGCCGATGTGGTCGATGCGCCCGAGCACGGGCGCGGAGGATAGCGGCGCCCCGCGGCTAGTCGCGGGCGGGGTCGCGGTCGCCGCGGGTGGGGTCGAGCCGGCGCACCGCGGCCAGCCCGATGCGCCCGCGGCGCTCGGCCGGCGGACCGGGGGGAGCGCCGCCCATGATCCGCTCGATGTCCTCGCGCTCCAGGACCTCCTTGGCGAGCAGCGTCTCCGCCATCTCGTCGAGGCGCGCACGCTCGGCGCGCACGAGATCGAGCGCGCCGCGGAACGCGACGCTGGCGAGGTCCTGCTCCTCCTCGTCCCGGATCCGGCGGGTCGCGTCCGCCGCGTCGTCGAACCGCTGCGCGGCGCTGGCGCCGGTGCCCATCGCGTACTCGGTAACCATCGCGTGCGCGATCTCGGCCACGCGCCGCAGGTCGTCCGAGGCGCCGGTGGTGATCGACCCGAAGACCTCGTGCTCCGCCGCGCGGCCGCCGAGCAGCACGCTCATGTAGTCGAGCAGCTCCTCGCGCGTCTTCAGGTAGCGATCCTCCTCGGGCAGGTTGAGCGTGTAGCCGAGCGCGCGGCCGCGCGGGACGATCGAGATCTTGTGCACGCGGTCCACGGACGGCAGCAGTTCGGCGCACAGCGCGTGCCCCGCCTCGTGGTAGGCGACCACGCGCTTCTCGTGGTCGTTCAGCGTGCGCCGCGACTGCATCCCGGCGACGACCCGCTCCAGCGCGCTGTCGAAGTCGCCCTGGACGATCGCGTCCGCCTCGCGGCGCGCGGCGAAGATCGCCGCCTCGTTGCAGATGTTGGCCAGATCGGCGCCGGTGAGGCCCGCCGTCTGGCGCGCGACGCGCGCGAGGTCCACTCGGTTCAGCGGCTTGTCGCGCGAGTGCACGCGCAGGATGCGCTCGCGGCCGCGCACGTCGGGCGGCGAGATGAAGATCTGGCGGTCGAAGCGGCCGGGGCGAAGCAGCGCCGCGTCGAGCTTCTCGAGCAGGTTGGAGGCCGCGATCACGACGACGTTGCGGTGCGAGGAGAAGCCGTCCATCTCGACCAGGAGCTGGTTGAGGGTCTGGTCCTTCTCTCCGGAGAAGTCGGCGCCGCGGTGCCCGCCCACGGCGTCGAGCTCGTCGATGAAGATGATCGCCGGGGCGTTCTTGCGCGCGGTCGAGAACAGCTTGCGGATGCGCGCCGCCCCGAGGCCCGCGAACATCTCCACGAAGGCCGCGGCCGACTGCGAGTAGAACGTCGCGCCCGACTCGTGCGCGACGGCCTTCGCGAGCAGCGTCTTGCCGGTGCCGGGCGGCCCGTGCAGCAGGATGCCGGTCGGCACGCGCGCGCCGAGCTTCGCGAAGCGGCCCGGGTCGCGGAGGAACTCGACGACCTCGCGCAGCTCCTCCTTCGCCTCCTCGGCACCGGCGATGTCGTCCCAGCCGATCGCGATCTTCGCCTGCGGCTTGATCTCGACCGGCTTCCCCTGGCGGCTCCTCATCATGCGCAGGGTCAGGGCCAGCAGCCAGACCAGCAGGCCCATGAAGATGATCGGCAGCCACGTGATGGCCCAGTCCTGGATCGACTGGGAGCCGAGAAAATCCGCGAGCGGCGGCATTGGGCCGGATTCTAGTGGTTCGAGGTTGGCGGCGGGAAGGACTCGACGCGGAGGATCTCCGCCAGGGCCGCGCGGCCGACCTCGAGCTGCCGCTCGTCCGGCTCGCGCGTGCCGATCGCGCGCTGGAGCTCGTGGCCGGGACGCCGCAGGGCTCGGGCGAGCGCGGTGTCCGGGTTGCGCTCCGACCACGCGAAGACCTCGACCGCGACGCCCACCGACGCGAGCGCCACGGCGGAGCCGGCCGCCGGTCCCGGGCGCTCACCCGCGGCGCGCAGCAGCGAGACCCCGGCCAGGTTCGCGGCGAGCAGCGGCGCCATCAGGTGCGAGCCGCAGCGGTCGTGCTCCTTGGCCGCGTCGGCGGCGTCGGCCGCATCCTGCTCGTAGGCGCCGATCGCCTTGTGCTCCACCCCGTGGTAGGCGGCCAGCTCGCCGCCGCGCAGCGCGACGATCGCGGGCGCGACCGAGAGGCCGAGCGCCGCGGCCTCGCCCACCACGCCGCGGCGGCGCAGCAGCGACCCGGCGATCACCGTCCCGGCCGTGACGGCCGCCACGCGTGCGGTCGCGAACGGAAGCTCGGCCTCGGGCAGGCCGGCCTTGACGAGCGGTACGACCGCCAGCGCCTCGCCGAGCCGCGCCACCCCGCGCGCGCCGGGGACCCGATCGACGCCCGGCACCCGCGGCTTGCGTCCGGACGCCACGCGGATCTCGCCGCCGCGCGTGCGCACCGCGGCCGCCCAGCGGGTCGGGCCGTGCACGAGCAGCCCGTTGCGCAGGGCCATGCCGCCCAGCCGCAGCTTCGGCGCCTCGCTCATCCGAGCAGCCTCCGCGCCACGTCGCGGTAGCAGGCGGCGGCGAAGCCGAGGTCGCGGACGTCGATCCGCTCGTCGGCCGAGTGGATCAGCGGGGCGGTGTCGTAGATCGTCATGTGGCGCTGCGGGAAGAAGCCGTAGGCGACCATGTCCGGGAAGGCGTCGCGGAACGCGACCGAGTCGGTGTAGCCCGGGAGGATCACCGGGATCGTCTCGGCGCCCGGGTCCTGCGCTGCCACCCACTCCGCGAGCGCGTCGTGCAGGGGCCCCTCCGGGAGCGACCCGTTGCCGCGCACCGTCTCGCTGAACTCGAGCTCGTATCCGTCGGGGCCGAGCACCTCCTCGATCCCGCGGCGCGCGGCCTCCTCGCCGAGCCCTGGCGGCACGCGGCAATCGACCCCGAGCGTCGCGCGCGAGGGGATCACGTTGATCTTCTCGGAGGCGGAGATGCGGGTAGGTGTGAGGGTCACGCCGAGCACCGGCGCCACGAGCACCGCCAGGAGCGGGTCGCGCGCCGCGACGCTCGCGACCGCCGCCGCGGGATCGTCCGGGTCCTCCCCCAGCCCGCGAAGGAAGCCACGCGCGATCTCCGTCGGCTCCCAGGAGGGCTGTGCCGCGCCGAGGCGCTCGAGGATGGGCGCCATCTTCAGCAGCGCGTTGTCGCCCATCGCCGGAATCGACGCATGGCCCGCGACGCCGGTCGTGCTCAGGCGGAAGCGGTAGACGCCCTTCTCGCCGCAGCAGATGCCGTAGAGCCGCCGCCCGTCGTAGGGGATCACCTCGCCGCCGCCCTCGTTCAGGAGCCAGTCGCAGCGCACCAGCTCGGGGTGCTCGGCGCACAGCCAGCGCGCCCCGAGCCCGCCTCCGGTCTCCTCATCCACGACCGAGACCACGAGCAGATCGCCGCGCGCCGGCCGCCAGCCCTCGCGCGCGAGCGTGGCCGCGGCGACGGCTTCGGCCGCGGTCTGGGACTTCATGTCCAGCGCCCCGCGGCCCCACAGGAAGCCGTCCGCGAGATCGCCCGACCACGGATCGTGGCTCCACTCGCCGGGCTCGGCGAGCACGGTGTCGACGTGCGAGAGCAGGCACAGCGCCGGCCCGGGCTCGTCGCCGCGCAGCCGCGCGACGAGGTTCGGCCGCCCCGGCTCGGCGCCGACCAGCGTCGTCTCGAGGCCCGCGTCGCCGAGGTAGGCGGCCAGGCGCTCCTGCGCGGCGCGCTCGTTGCCGGGCGGGTTGACGGTGTCGAAGCGGATGAGCTCCTGCAGCAGGGCGGTGGTCTCGGCCTGGAGGTCGCTCACCGCAGGCCATGCTACGCGAGCGTCGCGGGCGGCCCGCGCGGCGCCGGGCGCGATACTTCCCCGATGGAGTCGCTGTTCGAGGCGGGCGAGGGCGAGGGGTCCGGCCGCCCGGGCCGGCGGGGCGCTCGCGCCTCCGCCCCGCTGGCCGCGCGCATGCGTCCCGCGACCCTCGGGGGCTTCGCGGGCCAGGAGCACGTGCTGGCTGCGGGCTCGGCGCTGCGCACCGCGATCGAGGAGGGCCGGCCGCACTCGATGATCCTGTTCGGACCGCCCGGGA
The DNA here is from genome assembly GCA_046330255.1 of Solirubrobacteraceae bacterium. Classification (GTDB taxonomy): domain Bacteria; phylum Actinomycetota; class Thermoleophilia; order Solirubrobacterales; family Solirubrobacteraceae; genus JBBSBL01. The sequence continues at coordinate 1,612,444 of JAXLTC010000001.1, read as the reverse complement.
CCGGCAAGACGACCCTCGCGCGGATCGTGGCCGCGGCGGCGAGCGCGGCGTTCGAGGAGGAGAGCGCGGTTGCGGCCGGGCGCGCGGAGGTGCGCGCGGTGATCGAGCGCGCCCGTCACCGTCGCGCGACGACCGGCGAGCAGACGATCTTCTTCCTCGACGAGATCCACCGCTTCAACCGCGCCCAGCAGGACGCGCTGCTGCCGGCCGTCGAGGAGGGCCTCGTGACGCTGATCGGCGCCACGACCGAGAACCCGTTCTTCGAGGTCAACTCGGCGCTGCTCTCGCGGACGAGGATCTACGAGTTGCACCCGCTGTCCCCTAGGGAGGTCGAGGGGCTGCTGCGCCGCGCGCTCGCCGAGGGCGGGATGAGCGTCGCCGGCGCGGACGACGACGCCGTCGCGTTCCTCGCGGCGCGCGCGGCGGGCGATGCCCGGGCCGCGCTCGCCGCCCTCGAGCTAGCGGCGGAGACCGCCGGGGAGGGCGGCGCGGTGACGCTCGAGCACGCCGAGGACGCGCTCCAGCGACGCGCGACCATGCGCTACGACCGCGATCGCGACCAGCACTTCGACTACATATCGGCCTGGATCAAGGCCACGCGCGCGAGCGATCCCGACGCGAGCCTCTACTACCTCGCCGTGATGCTCGAGGGCGGCGAGGATCCACGGTTCATCGCGCGCCGGATGGTGATCCTCGCCTCCGAGGACGTCGGCAACGCCGACCCGCGCGCGCTGGAGGTCGCGGTGGCGGCCGCGCACGCCGTCGAGCACGTGGGGCTCCCGGAGTGCCAGTTCGCGCTCGCCCAGGCCGCGATCTACCTGTCGTTGGCGCCGAAGTCGAACGCGGCGACGCTCGCGATCGGAGCCGCGCGGCGCCGCGTGCGGGAGCGGGGAGCGGCGCTGCCGCCCGCCTCGCTGCGCTCCGCCGCGTATCCCGGCGCGGCCGAGCTCGGGCGCGGCGAGGACTACGACTACCCGCACGACCACGCGGGCCACCTCTCGGAGGCCGAGGTCATGCCCCGGGGTCTGGCGGGCGAGCGCTTCTACGCGCCCGACGAGGCGGAGACGGCGATGGCCGAGCGCCTGGCCGCGATCCGGCGCGCGCGGGGGCGCGAGGAGAGCTAGCCCGGGGGGCCTGACGGCCCGCGCGCCGCACGCCATACTCACGCCCATGTCCACAGCCACCGCGAGCCCGGCCGCCACCGGGCGGCTCGAGTCCCGAAGCCCGTTGAGCGGCGAAGCGCTGGGCGCGGTCGCGACGACGCCTCCCGACCGCGTGGACGAGGTGGTCGAGGCCGTCGCCCGGGCACAGCCGTTCTGGGCCGCGCTGCGCCCCGAGCATCGCGCCCGCTACCTGCACCGCGCCGCCCAGGTCGTCATCGACGAGACCGACGCGATTCGCGACCTGATCTGCCGCGAGCAGGGCAAGCCGCGCAACGAGGCCTACCTGATGGAGGTCCTGCCGACGATCGACACGCTGCGCTGGATCGCGCGCAACGGGCCCTCGATCCTCGCCGAGGAGCCGATCCCGACCCCGCAGCCCTTCTTCCGCTCGAAGCGCTCGCGCTTCGTATACGAGCCGCTGGGCGTCGTGGCCGTCATCGCACCCTGGAACTACCCGTGGTCGATCCCGCTCGGCGAGGTCGCGATGGCGCTGATGGCCGGCAACGGCGTCGTGCTCAAGCCATCGTCGCTGACGCCGCTGCTCGGCGAGCGGATCGTCGCGGCGCTGGAGCGCGCCGGCGTACCCGAGGGGCTCGTGCGCGTGGTGCACGGCCCCGGGACGGGCGCGGCGCTCGCCGGCGCGCCCGGCGTGCGGAAGGTCTTCTTCACGGGCTCGGTCGAGACCGGCCGCGCCGTGGGCGAGGCGTGCGCGCGCCGGCTCGCTGGCTCGGTGCTGGAGCTGGGCGGGAAGGACGCGATGCTGGTGCTGCCCGACGCGCCGCTCGAGCACGCGGTAGCCGGCGCGCTCTGGGCGGGGTTCGCGAACGCGGGCCAGACGTGCGCCGGGATCGAACGGGTCTATGTCGCGCAGGAGGTGGCCGAGCGCTTCGTCGCCGGCCTCGTCGAGGGAGCCCGCGGCCTGCGACTGGGCGACCCGCTGCGCTGGGACTCCGAGATCGGGCCGATGGTCACGACGGAGCAGCGCGACTCCGTCGACGCGCTCGTGCGGGACGCCGTCGAGTCCGGCGCGGAGCTGCTCTGCGGCGGGCCCGTCGATCCTCCGGCGGGCCTGGCGGGAGCCTGGTACGCCCCCGCGGTCCTGACCGGGGTCACGCACGACATGCGGATCATGCGCGACGAGATCTTCGGCCCGGTCGTGCCGGTGATGGTGGTCGACGGCGAGGAGGAGGCCGTCGCGCTCGCCAACGACTCGCGCTTCGGCCTCGGGGCGAGCGTCTGGACCCGCGACCGCGAGCGGGGCGAGCGGGTCGCGGGTCGCCTCCGGACGGGCATGACCTGGATCAACGACCACATGTACTCGCACGGCGCGTGCCAGTGCTCGTGGGGCGGCGTCAAGGACTCCGGGCTCGGCGTCACGCACTCGCGATTCGGGCTCTACGCGAATGTCGACGTGACGCTGCGCGTCTGGGAGCCCTCGCGGCTGCGCGACCCGTGGTGGCACCCCTACGACGCGGATCTCGGGCGCGCGATGAAGCAGGCCGCCGCCGTGCTCTACGGCCGCGAGTCGAAGCGTCTCGCGGCGCTGCGGGCGGGCGCGCGCCCGCTCGCGCGGGTCGCGGCGCGCCTGGCCCGCGAGCGCTGAGCCCGGTCAGCCGGCGGCCCGCAGCCCGAGCCGCAGCGCTCCCGCCGCGGTCAGCAGGGCCTCACGGCAGCTGCGGCCCGGTCCGAGCGCGTTAGCGAAGCCGTGCACGAGCCCGGAGTGGCGGTTCAGCGCCACCGGCACGCCGGCCTCGCGCAGACGCGCCGCGTAGGCCTCGCCCTCGTCGCGCAGCGGATCGAAGCCGGCGGTCGCCACGTAGGCCGGCGGAAGGCCGCGCAGGTCCGGCGCGCGCAGCGGGGAGATGCGCGGGTCGGAGGGGTCGGCCGAGCTCGCCGCGCCGGAGAGGAAGTTGCCCCAGTACCAGTCCATCGTCGCCTCGGTGAGGAAGAAGCCCTCCCGGAAGTGCGCATACGAGCGCGCCTTCGCGACGCGGTCGGTCACCGGGTAGATCAGCAACTGGAACGCGGGCGCCGGCGCGCCGGACGCGACCGCCTGCCGGGCGACGATCGCGGAGAGGTGACCGCCCGCGCTGTCGCCGCCGACCGCGATGCGATCCGCGTCGGCGCCGAACTCCTCCGCGCGCGCGTGCGCCGCGGCGAACGCGGCGCACGCGTCGTCCACCGCGGCGGGCCACGGGTGCTCGGGCGCGAGGCGGTAGGCGACCGACAGCACCCGCACCCCCGCCGCCGAAGCGAGCAGGCGGCATGGCGCGTCGTGGCTGTCGAGATCGCCCAGGGTCCAGCCGCCCCCGTGGAAGTAGAGAAGCAGCGGCGCGCCGCCCGGCCCCGCGGCCGCCTCGGGGACGTAGAGGCGCGCCTCCAGCGGCCCGTCGGCGCCGGCCACGGACCGCCGCTCGACCGCCGCGAGCGGGATCGGAGCCCCCGCGACGATCCGGGCGCGCTGGACCAGGTCCGCCCGCGCGGCCCCGAGGCCCATCGTCTCCAGGGCCGGGCGCGTATCGAGCCGCAGCATCACGGCCACCTCGGGGTCGAGCTCCTGGCCGTCGACGCGTGCGGGCGGCGCGAGCCTTCGCTGGACGGCCCGGGGGAGCCGGAGCGCGGCGCCGAGCGCCGCCGCCTGGGCGCGGTGCGCTGGAGTCATCGCGGCGTGGGACACGGTCCGGTCCGGCAGCCTGTCAGATACGGAGCGGACGCGGGTCGCACTCGTCCGGCCATGGCTCAAGTCGGTCGCGGACGGCGACGATTGGGCGGGCATGCCCTTCGTGCTCGACGGCGCGCTCGGCGCGGCCGTCGATGCTGGCGCGTCCGACGTCCACCTGAAGGTGGGCGCCCGGCCCCGCGCACGCGTCGACGGCGAGCTGACCGACCTCGCCGACCTCCCCACGTTCACCTCCGACGACGCGGCCGCCGTATCCGCCGCGGTGCTGACGACCGACGGCAAGCGCGAGGACCTCGCGGCGCACGGCGCGGCGGACCTCTCCTACTCGACGGCCGACGCGCGCTTCCGCGTCTCCGCCTTCGCGCTGCGCGGCCAGAACTCCTTCGTGTTCAGGATCGTGCCCTCGGCGCCCGACGCGAGCGGCCTCGGCATCCCCGAGGTCGTGCTCTCCTGGGCGTCCGCGCCGCGCGGTCTGATCGTTGTCACCGGCCCGTCCGGGATGGGCAAGTCGACCACATGCGCGGCGCTGATCAACGGCGTCAACCGCACGCGCGACTGCCACATCGTCACGATCGAGGACCCGGTCGAGTACCTGCACGACGACGACCGCGCGCTGATCTCCCAGCGCGAGATCGGGGTCGACGCGCCCACCTACCAGGACGGCCTGCGCGCGGCCCTGCGCCAGGACCCGGACGTGATCCTGGTCGGCGAGGTGCGCGACGCCGCGACCGCGGACACCGCGCTGCGCGCGGCCGAGACGGGCCACCTCGTGCTGTGCACGATGCACACGAGCGACGCGCCGGACACCGTCCAGCGCTTCCTCGCGCTGTTCTCCGACCAGGCGGCCGAGCTCGCCCGGCGGACGCTCGCGTCCGCGCTGGTCGGCGTCGTCAGCCAGCGCCTCGTTCCGGCGCGCGACGGCGGGCGGGCGCTCGCCGCCGAGGTGCTCGTGAACACGACGAGGATCGCCGACCTGATCGGCCAGGCCGCCCCCGGCAGCGACATCTCCTCCGCGATCGCGGAGGGCGACTACTACGGGATGCGCACGTTCGACCAGTCTCTGCTGGAACTGGTGCGCGCCGGAGAGGTCGAGGCCGAGCGCGCCTCCGAGTTCGCCTCGAGCCCGCACGACTTCCGCCTGATGCTCGGCGGCTCGGGACCCCAGCGGCTCGGCGAGCCCGCGTACGTGCGGGCGTAGGACGCGGCGCGGGCTCGCCCGCCGCGCGCCGCGGCTCGACGCCGGCGCGCAGCCACTACCCTTGGCCGCGATGCCCGCCCAGGCCTACAGCGGCAAGGAATGCGTCTGCCAGCTGCGACTCGGGACCTGCGACCAGTCGTGCGTGCGCGACATGCTCGCCACGCCGTTCTACATCGCCTGCCTGAAGCTGAGCGGGCGCTCCTGCCTCGTGGCCGGCGGCGGCGAGGTGGGGCTGGAGAAGGTCGAGGGCCTGCTCGCCTGCGACGGCGACGTGGTCGTCGTCGCCCCCGAGGCCGAGCCGGAGATCGAGCGCCTCGCGGCCGAGGGCTCGCTGCGCTGGGAGCGCCGTCGCTACGAGCCGGCGGACCTCGAGGCGCGCTTCATGGTCATCGCCGCGACGAGCGACTCCGAGGTCAACATCCGGATCTACGAGGACGCCGAGCGCCGCGCGATGCTGGTCAACGTCGTCGACGTGCCGCCGCTGTGCAACTTCATCCTCCCGGCGATCGTGCGCACCGGCCCGCTGGCGATCGCGATCTCCACGGCGGGCGCCTCGCCCGCGCTCGCCAAGCGCATGAAGCGCGAGATCGCCGATCTGTTCGGCGAGGAGTACGCGCGCCTGGCGGTGATGCTCAACGACGCCCGCGGCTGGGCGAAGGCGACGCTGCCGACCTACCGGGACCGCAAGGAGTTCTTCGAGTCGATCGTCAACGGAGAGCCGGACCCGGTCGACCTGTTGCGCGCGGGGGACGAGCGGGCGGTCGCGGACCTGATCGCGGCGGCGCAGCGAACGCACGCCCCGGCGTAGCGCGCGGCCGCGTACGATCGGGCGCCCATGGGCGAGCTGACCCACCTGGATGCCGGGGGCGCGGCGCACATGGTCGACGTCTCCGGCAAGGAGCAGACGCTGCGCCGGGCGGTCGCGCGCGCGGTGGTGCGCATGAGCCCGGCGACCGCCGAGGTGGTCGCGGCCGGCGACGCTCCGAAGGGCGCGGTGCTCGCGACCGCCCGGCTGGCCGGCATCCAGGCCGCCAAGCGCACCGGCGAGCTGATCCCGCTCTGCCATCCGCTTCCCCTCGACCACGTGGACGTGACGAGCGAGCTCGACGCCCGAGCCGGGACCGTCACGCTCACCGCGGAGGCGCGCACGCTCGGGCGCACCGGCGTCGAGATGGAGGCGATGACCGCCGCGGCGGTGGCGGCGCTGACGGTCTACGACATGGTCAAGGGACTGGAGCGCGGGGTCGAGATCGGAGAGGTCGTGCTGCTCGAGAAGTCCGGCGGGCGGTCGGGTACGTGGCGGCGGGAGGGCGCTTGAGCACGCCCGTGCGGGCGGCCGTGATCACGGTCTCGACCTCGGTCGCCCGCGGGGAGGCCGAGGACCTCTCCGGGCCGGCGCTCGCGCGCGCCGTGGGCGAGGCGGGCGCGGAAGTGGTCGCGGCCGAGGTGATCGCCGACGACCGCGCCGCGATCGCCGCGGCGCTGCGCCGCCACGCGGAGGAAGGCACGCCCCTCGTGTTCACCACCGGCGGCACCGGTCTCACGCCCGACGACGTGACCCCCGAGGCCACCCGCGACGTGATCGACCGCGACGCGCCCGGCTTCGCCGAGGCGATGCGCGCGGAGTCGCTGCGCCACACCCCGCTCGGGATCCTCACGCGCGGCGTATCGGGGATCGCCGGGCGCACGCTGATCGTCAACCTGCCGGGCAACCCGGAGGCGATCGGCCAGCTCTTCCCGGTGCTCGCCCCCACGCTGCGCCACGCGGCCGCGACCCTGAGCCGCGACGGTGGCCGCGACGCCCGCCATTGAGCTGCGCGGCGTCGGCCGCCGCTACGGCGAGCGGGTGGCGCTGCGCGACGTGAGCTTCGCGCTCGACCCGGGCGAGACGCTCGTGGTGCTCGGCCCGAACGGAGCCGGCAAGTCCACGCTGCTGCGGATCCTCGCCACGCTGCTGCGCCCGCACGCCGGGAGCGCCAGCCTGCTCGGCGCCGAGCTCCCGCGCGAGGGGCACAAGGTCCGCGCGCGGCTCGGCCTCGTCGCGCACGAGCCGCTGCTCTACCGGGACCTGACGGCGCGCGAGAACCTCCGCTACCACGCGCGCCTGTTCCGGCTCGGAGCCGGGCGGGTCGAGGCGGCGCTCGAGCAGGTGGGGATGGCGCTCCGCGCCGACGAGCCGGTGCGGCTGCTCTCGCGCGGGATGGTCCAGCGCCTCGCCGCCGCGCGCGCCACGCTGCACGAGCCGGATCTGCTCCTGCTCGACGAGCCGCTGGCCAACCTGGACCCCGGCGCCGCCGAGCTGCTCGAGCCGCTCGTCGGGCGCTCGTCGGGTCGCACGCGCGTGGTGACGAGCCACGACCCGGTCGGCGGGCTTGCGGGGGCGGACCTCGCGCTCGGCCTGCGCGGCGGGCGCCCGGAGTTCTGCGCGCCGGCCGGCGAGGTCGGCCGCGGCGTAGTCGAGGCCCTCTACCGCTGATGCTGCGCACCGCGGCCGCGATCCTGCGCAAGGACCTGCTCGTGGAGCTGCGGGCCAAGGAGTCGGTCCCGTCGATGGCGCTCTTCTCGGTGACCACGTTCGTGGTCTTCCACTTCGGCCTGCGTCGGGCCGGGGTCGAGGGCGACCTCGCCTCGGGGGTCCTCTGGGTGACGCTGCTCTTCGCCGCGATGCTCGGCGTCAACCGGCTCTTCTTGCCCGAGCGCGAGCAGGGCGGCTTCGACGCGTTCCTGCTGGCGCCGGTGGACCGCACCGCGATGCTCCTCGCGAAGGCGGGCGCGCTGTTCCTCTACCTGTGCCTGGTCGAGTTGGTCGCGGTGCCCGCCTACGCGCTGCTCCTGCTCACGCCCCCGCTCTCCCAGGCGCTCCCGGAGCTCGCAGGGGTGCTGCTGCTGGCCGACGTCGCGCTGGCCGTCGTCGGGACATTCGTCTCCGCGCTGGCCGTCCAGACGCGGACCCGCGACCTGCTGGTGCCGCTGATCGCCCTGCCGCTGCTGATCCCGGCGCTGATCGGCGCCGCGCGCGCGACCGCCCCGCTGTTCGCGCCGGGCGGCGCCGAGCCGATCGACGGCACGTGGCTGACGATGCTCGCTCTGTACGATCTGACGTTCGGCCTGCTGGCCTACGCCGTCTTCGACTTCCTGCTGGAGGACTGACCCGGATGACCAAGGGGAAGGGGCTCCGGTGGCTCTCCCTCGCCACCGCCGCGACCCTCGCCACCGCCTTCGCGCTGGTCTTCTTCTACGCGCCGAACGACGCGGACCAGGGCTTCGTGCAGAAGATCTTCTACCTGCACGTGCCGATGGCGATCGTCGCGCTGTGCGGGTTCGTGGCCGGCGGGATCTTCGCGATCGGCTACCTGCGCACCGGCGACCGCCGGCACGACCTGCGCAGCTACGTCGCGATCCACCTGTCGCTGGTGCTCGCGCTCGGGACGCTGGTCACCGGCTCGATCTGGGCGCGCGCGTCGTGGGGCCACTGGTGGGTCTGGGACGAGCCCGTGCTGGTCTCGTTCCTCGTCGTGTTCCTCCTCTACGCCTGCTACCAGCCGCTGCGCTTCTCGATCGAGGACCCGGAGCGCCAGGCCCGCTACGCGAGCGTGTTCGCGATCGTCGCCGGGGCGTTCGTGCCGATGAACTTCGTCGCGGTCCGCCTCGCCCAGGAGTTCACCCACCCGCGCGTGCTCGGCACCACCGGCGGGTCGATGCCCGGCTCGATGCGGCTCACGTTCCTCGTTGCGCTGGCGGGCATGGCGCTGCTGTTCGTGACGCTGTGGCGCTACGAGATGGCCGCGAAGAGCGCGAGCTTCCAGTTGCGCGCGCTGCGACGGCGGCTGCTGGGCGAGGACGACTCGCTCGCGCCCTCCGGACGCAGCGCCGCCCCGCGGCTCGAGCGCGCGACGGAGGCGCGCTGATGCCGGCGCTGCCCCTCGACGAGGCGGGTCGCTACGTCGCGGGGGCGTACGTCGTCTTTCTCGCGCTGCTCCTCATCTACGTCGCGATCATGGCCGCGAAGCTCCAGCGCCTCGACCGCGACCTGACCGAGCTCAATGCCGAGCTGGACGCGCGCGGGCGCGAGCCCGCGGACCGCGACCGGGAGCGCGCCGGCGAGGACGCGGAGCCCGCCGACGGCGAGGACGCGCCGGCCGTCCCGGAGCGCGAGCCCGCATGAGCGAGGTCCTCGCGCTCGGGGTCTCGCACAAGACCGCCCCGGTCGAGCTGCGCGAGCGCCTCGCGCTGCCGACCGGGCAGGCCGCCGCCTTCCTCGGCGAGCTGGTCGCCGGCCCGGACGTCGACGAGGCCGCCGCGATCTCGACCTGCAACCGGACCGAGGTCTACCTCGTCGCCGACGATCCGGTCGCGGGCGAAGCGGCCGCGCTGGGGATGCTCGCGCGCGGCGCGGGGATCCGCCCGACCGAGCTGGCGCCCGCGATCTACTCGCTGCGCAACTGCGACGCCGCGCGCCACCTGTATCGCGTCAGCGCTGGGCTGGAGTCGATGATCGTCGGCGAGGCCGAGGTGCTCGGCCAGGTCAGGCGGGCGTACGACGGGGCGCTCGAGGCGGGGGCGAGCGGCCCGCTGCTCAACCGGCTCTTCCGCGCCGCGATCGAGACCGGCAAGCGCGTGCGCACCGAGACGGCGATCGGGGAGCGGCACCTGAGCATCTCGAGCGTCGCGGTGGCGCTCGCCGGCGAGGTGCTGGGCGACCTCGCCGAACGGCGCGTGGTGGTGCTCGGCGCGGGCGAGACCAGCGAGCTCGCCGCCAGGGCGCTCGCCGAGCGAGGCATCGCGACGATCTTCATCGCCAACCGCCGCCGCGACCGTGCGCTCGCGCTGGCCCGGCGCTTCGGCGGCGAGGCCCTGCTGCTCGAGCACCTGCCGGACGAGCTGGCGCGGGCCGACATCGTCGTCGCGGCCACCGCCTCGCCGCACCCGATCATCACCGCCGAGGAGCTCGCCGAGGTGATGCGCCGCCGCGCCGGGCGCCCGCTCCTGGCGATCGACCTGGCGGTGCCGCGCGACGTCGAGGCCGAGTGCCGCGAGCTGCCCGGCGTGACGCTGCGCGACATCGACGACCTCGAGGCCGTGGTGCGGCGCAACCGCTCGGTCCGCGAGGCCGAGGCCGAGCGCGCCGCGCAGGTGGTCGAGGAGGAGATCCAGGAGTTCGCCTCCTGGCTGGGGTCGCTTGACGTGCTGCCCACCATCTCGGCCCTCCAGGCGCGCGGCCAGGCGATCGCCGAGGGGGTCGTCGAGGAGAACTCCGGCCGCTGGCAGAGCGCCTCGCCGAAGGACCTCGAGCGCATCGCCGCGATCGCGCGAACCGTCGCCACGCGTCTGCTGCACGACCCGACGCTGCGGCTGCGCCGCTCCCACGACGGCGGCGCCCACGGCCGGATCGAACTGCTTCGCGAGCTGTTCGGGCTCGACGAAGCGGGCGCCGAGCAGCCCGCCGAGGGCGCCCCGGCGGAGGTCCACCGGCTGCCGCGCCGCGCGCAGCCCGGCCGCTGAGCGCGGCGGTGCTGCGCCTCGGCACGCGCGGCAGCGCGCTGGCGCTGGCGCAGGCGCGCTGGGTCGCGACGCGCCTGGGCACCGGCGTCGAGGTGGTCCCCGTCCGCTCCGAAGGGGCGTCCGGCCAGGACAAGTCCCGCTGGGTCGGCGGCCTGGAGGCCGCACTGCTCGCCGGGGAGATCGACCTCGCCGTGCACTCGGCCAAGGACGTCCCGGGCGAGCTCGCCGCGGGACTGGCGATCGCGTGCGTGCCCGGCCGCGAGGACCCGCGCGATGCGATCTGCGGCGCCGCCTCGATCGACTCGCTCGCGGCCGGTGCGCGGGTCGGCACGAGCAGCCTGCGGCGCGCGGCGCAGGTCCGCGCGGCGCGCGCGGACGTCGAGGTCGTCGCGATGCACGGCAACGTCGACACGCGCCTGGGGCGCCTGGCCGGCGGCGCGTGCGACGCGATCGTGCTCGCGCTCGCGGGGCTGCGGCGCCTCGGCCGCGAGCGCGAGGCCGGCGGCGTCGCCGACCTGGCCGCCATGATCCCCGCCCCCGGCCAGGGCGCGCTCCTGCTCGAGGCGCGCGCCGAGGATCGGCGCGCGCTGGACGCGGCGGCCGCCATCGCCGACGCCGGGTCCGGCGCCGCGGTCCGGGCCGAGCGGGCGCTCGCGGCCGCGCTCGGCGCCGACTGCAGCACGCCGCTCGGCGCCCACGCCGAGCCCGCCGGCCGCGGGACGCTCGAGCTGCGCGCGTTCGCCGGGCTGCCCGACGGCTCGGCCTGGGCACGCGACGCGCTGCACGGCGACGCCGCGCGGCCCGAGGAGCTAGGGCGCTCGGTGGCGGAGCGGATGCGGGCGGCGGGCGCCGGCGCGCTGATCGCGGAAGCCCGGTCCGCGGCGGGACCGCCGCCCGCCGCGCTGCCGGACGGCGCCCGGGTGGGCGGATGACCGGCACCGTCCACCTGGTGGGGGCGGGACCGGGCGACCCGGGGCTGCTGACGGCGCGCGCGCTGGAGCTGATCGCGGCCGCCGACGTGATCGTCCACGACCGGCTGATCCCCCCTGGCGCGCTCGACGGTGCGCGCGAGGACGCGCTGCTCGTCTACGCCGGCAAGGAGGGCGGCGGGCCGTCCACGCCCCAGGCCGGCATCGAGCGGGCGATCGTGGAGCACGCGCGCGCCGGCCGCGACGTCGTGCGCCTCAAGGGCGGCGACCCGTTCGTGTTCGGCCGCGGCGCCGAGGAGGCCGCGGCGCTCCGCGCCGCCGGCGTCCCGTTCGAGGTCGTTCCCGGGATCACGGCGGGGATCGCGGCGCCCGCGTACGCGGGGATCCCGGTCACGCACCGCGAGCACGCCAGCGCGGTCGCGCTCGTGACCGGCCACGAGGACCCCGCCAAGCCGGGGACGGCGCTCGACTGGGAGGCACTGGCCCGCTTCCCGGGAACGCTCGTCTTCTACATGGGCGTTCGCCGCCTGCCCGAGATCGCGGCCGCCCTGCTCGCCGCCGGGCGCTCGCCGGACGAGCCGGCGGCGGTCGTCGAGCGCGGGACCCTCCCCGGCCAGCGCACGGTCGCCGGGACGCTGTCGACGATCGCCGAACGGGCGGAGGCCGCCGCCGTACGGCCGCCGTCGATCACGCTCGTCGGCGAGGCGGCCAAGCTGCGGGACGCGCTGGGCGCCCCGTTCGAGGAGCGCCCGCTGGCAGGCGTGAGCGTCGCGGTGACCCGCGCCCGCACGCAGGCGAGCGGGCTCGCCGCGCGGCTGCGCGCGCTCGGCGCCGAGGCGCTCGAGACGCCCGCGATCCGGATCGTCCCGATCGACCCCGCGACGCCGCTCGACCCCTCCCCCTACGACCTGATCTGCCTCACCTCCCCGAACGGCGCGGACCTGCTCTTCGACCGCCTCGCGGCGGGCGGGGCCGACGCGCGCGCCCTGCACGGGGCGCGCATCGCGGCGATCGGGCCGGGCACGGCGCGCGCGCTGCTCGAGCACGGAGTGAGGGCCGACATCGTGCCGGAGCGGTTCGTGGCCGAGGCGCTGGCGGAGGCGCTCGCCGGGGTCCCGGTGGAGCATGCGCTCGTCGCCCGGGCGCGCGAGGCGCGCGACGTGCTGCCGGACGCGCTGCGCGAGCGCGGCGCGGAGGTCGACGTCGTCGCGCTCTACGAGACGCGCGCCGAGCCGCTGTCCGCTGACGGGATCGACGCCGCCGCGGGCGCCGACTACGTGACGTTCACCTCCTCCTCGACGGTGCGCTTCCTGCTCGAGGCGGTCGGCGGGCCGCAGCGACTGCGCCCTCCCGGCTCGCGATCCCCGCGGCTGGCGTCGATCGGCCCGGTGACGAGCGCGGCGCTGCGAGAGCAGGGACTCGAGCCCGACCTCGAGGCGGCCCGCCACGACATCGACGGGCTCGTCGAGGCCCTCCTCGCCGACGCCGCGGGCGCCTGACGCATGCCGCCGGACCCGCCCGTGGTCACGTTCCTGTCGGACTACGGACTCGAGGACGAGTGGGTCGGCGTCGTCCACGGCGTGATCGCCCGGCTGTGCCCCGGCGCGCGGGTCCTGGACATCACCCACGGCGTCCCGCGCCACGACGTGCGCCGCGGCGCTCTCCTGCTGCGCTCGGCGCTTCCGTTCGTCCCGCCCGGCGTCCATCTCGCCGTGGTCGACCCGGAGGTCGGCGGGACCAGGCGGGCCGTCGCCCTGCGCGCCGGCGACGGGCGGCTGCTCGTCGGCCCCGACAACGGGCTGCTGACCCTGGCGGCGAGCGACGCCGGCGGCGTGGTGGAGGCGGTGGACGTGGGGCACTCGCCGTGGCGGCTCGAGCCCGTCTCGGCCACCTTCCACGGGCGTGACGTGTTCGCTCCCGTGGCGGCGCGGCTCGCGGCCGGGGAGCCCGTGGCGGCCGCGGGCTCCCCGCTCGATCCCGACGAGCTCGCGCGGCTGGAGCTCCCCCGCCCGCGGCGCGAGGACGGGGCGCTGGTGGCGCACGTGCTGACGCTCGACCGTTTCGGCAACGCCGCGCTCGACGCGACGCACGAGGACGCCGCCGCGTGGGGCGTTCCCGCCGGTGCGCGGGTGCGGGTCGAGCGCTCCGGAAGCGCGCCCGCGACCGCCCGCATGGCGCGCACGTTCGCCGACGCCGGGCCGGGCGAGCTGGTCCTCTACGAGGACGCCGCGCGGCTGCTCGCGCTCGCCGTGAACCGCGGAAGCGCCGCGGAGCACCTGGGGCTGCGGCCCGACGACGAGCTGCGGCTCGTGCCGGCGTGAGCCCTCCGCGCCTCGGCTCTCCGCGCCTGCACCTGCGGCGCACGGACTCCACCAGCGACCGGGCGCGCTCGCTCGCCGCGGCCGGCGCGCCGCACGGCACGCTGGTGACGGCCTCCGAGCAGACCGCGGGCCGCGGACGGCAGGGCCGGGCCTGGAGCGCTCCTCCGGGGCGCGCGCTGCTCTGCTCGGTCGTGCTGCGCGACCCGCCGCGCCTGCTTCCGCTCGCCGCGGGCGTGGCCGTCGCCGAGGCGATCGACGAAGGGGCGCGGCTCAAGTGGCCCAACGACGTGATGCTCGAGGGCGGCAAGGTGGCCGGCATCCTGGTCGAGGGGCGCCCGCAGGAGGGTTGGGCGGTGCTGGGCGCGGGGGTCAACGTCGCCGTTCGTCCCGAGGACCTGCCGGCCGAGCTGCGCTCCACCGCAGGCACGCTCGGACGCGAGCCCGCGGCGATCGAGGAGCTGCTGGGCGCCCTGCTGCGGACCCTCGGGAAGTGGCTCGCCGCCCCGGACGGCGAGGTGCTCGAGGCGTTCCGCGCGCGCGACGCGCTGGCGGGCCGCCGCGTCGCCTGGAGCGGCGGCGCGGGCCTCGCGTCAGGCATCGACGGCGACGGGCGACTGGTGGTGACGACCGCCGGCGGCGCAACGCGCGCGCTGGAGGCGGGCGAGATCCACCTGGAGCCGCCCGGCGCCGACGCGAAGGGCTGACCCGGGCGCTACCCGGCGCTGCCCGGCTCGGCGTCGAGCGCGTCGGCGACGCTCTCCTCGACGGCGCCGCGGTCCTCGTCGCCCACTACCTCGATGCCGTCGCTCTCGACCGCCCCGGCGAGCGCCTCGTCGAGCACCTCCTCGGTGGGAACGGCGCCGTCCGCGCCCGGCGCCGCGGTCGCGGCCGCCTGCGGGGCCGCGCTACCGGCGGTCCTGGCGCCCTTGCGACGCCGGCGCGTGCCGCGACCGCCGCGCTTGCCCTTCGGGAAGTTGCGCAGCAACTCGCGCGCGAGCGCGGAGGGCTTTCGGGCCATGCGGGTGCGCGCGCCACGCAGCGCCTCCTCCGCCTCGGGGGTGTGCGCGAGCGCCGCCGCGAGCAGCGCGGCCGAGAGCCGGCGGTCCTGCTTGCGAGCGGCGTGGACCAGCCGGCGCGCGTTGCGCGCGTGCGCCGGCCCGGACGAGTTGACGAGCAGGCCGAGCAGCCGCTTGGTCTCGGGCCAGCGCTGCGCCGCGTACTCCTCGTGGATCTCGCGCGTGTACTCGGCCAGGCGCCAGATCCAGGCGTTGGCCTGGTCGCGGCGACCGATGCGCCGCTCGGCGAGCGCCTGCAGCATCACGCGCGCACCCTCGCGGCGCTCGTCGCGCGGCCAGGTCCCGACCTCGTCGACCGCGAGATCGAAGGCCTCGGCGTCCCGCGCGGCGGCGATCTCCTGGAGCGCGCGGACGCGCAGCTGCGCGCTGCGGTTGCGCTGCACCGCGGTCAGCAGAAAGCGGCGGCGAAGCTCTCCCTGGCGGTCGAAGTGCAGCATCGCCTTGGCGCGGCGCCAGCCGTTGGGCTGTACACGTGCGCCGGCCAGCGCGGCCCACACGTGCTGCTCGCCGTAGTCGAGGTGGTCGACCGCGATGCGCCACAGCTCGCGCTCGAAGACCTCGGCGCGGCGGTCCGGGTCAGGGGTCACGGGCAGGACGCGGCGCTCCACGCGCACGCGGCGTCCGCGCCCGCGGCGGACCGGCCCCACGACGATCGCCCCGCCGCGGTACACGTCGCGGTCGAGCAGCGAGTGCAGGGTCACGACAGGGTCGTCGTGCTTGGTCGCCGGGTGCACGAAGTCGATGACGACTCCGGCCTCCTTGCCGGGCTGGCGGCGCGTCACGCGGCCGACCCGCTGCTGGTAGATCCGCTTCGACGCGGTCGGCGCGAGGTGCATGCAGACGGTCGCGCGCGGCGAGTTCCAGCCCTCGGCGAGCAGCTGCGCGTTGACGAGCACGTCGATCTCGCCGCGCTCGTAGTCGGCGAGGATGCGCGCCAGCTCGCGCTTGGGCGTCTCACCGGACACGGCCTGCGCCTTCAGCCCGACGTCGCGGAACGCCTCGGCGACGTTGTAGGCGTGGCGCACGCCGGCCGTGTAGACGACGCCGGGCACGCCGTTGAAGCGCGTCTTGTAGAGATCGGCGATCGCGAGGTTGAACGGGAGCTGGTCGAGCAGCTCGGCCAGCATCTCCTGGTCGAACTCGGTGTCCACCTCGCCGCGGCGCAGCGGGACCTTCGCGATCGTGCGCACGCCCGGCCCGGGCGGGATCCGGATGCAGCGCAGGGGAGCGATCACCCCGCGCCGCGCGGCCTGGGCGAGGTCGAAGCGCGAGGTCTGGGTCGGGAACAGATCCGTCACGTGGCGCGCGATCAGCGCGCCCGTCGCGGTCATGCCGATGAAGACCGGGCCGGTCCAGGCGCGGATCGAGGCCGAGGTCTTCTCCCCGAGCGCGGTGTGCGCCTCGTCGCAGATCACGATCGTGTACGCGTCGGAGATCCGGCCGGCGTTGCGCACGAACCACTGGTAGGTCTCGACCGTGACCGGGCCGTCGGCGCGGTCCTCGGAGTCGAGCAGCGCCGGGCTGATGCGCTTCGCGTAGCCGCGGTCGCGCAACTCGCCCTCGAACTGATCGACCAGGTTGCGGCGGTGGGTGAGGATCAGGATCCCGCCCGTGCGCGAGGCCTCGACGAAGCCGAGCGCCGCGACGGTCTTGCCGGCGCCGGTGGCGTGCTCGAACCAGAATCGCTTGTAGGCGTTCGGATCGTCGATGACATCGCTGGCCGCCTCCCCCTCCTCGGCCTCGGCCGGCTCGTCGACCCAGTCGACGGGTTCCTCGTCCTCGCCCACCTCCTCGTCGATCTCCTCCTCGCCCGGGATCGCCGCCGAGGCGAGGGCCACGACCTCGCCGGCCCCGTTGGATCCGGCGCCGTCGGCGGCCGCCGAGGCGCGCACCGCCTCGGCCAGCAGGGCCGTCAGCGTCCCGGAGAGAGCGTCGACCTGGTGGGCGGAGAGCACGGTTCCGTCGGCGAGCTTCGGCTCCTCGTCGGAGAGCGTGCGCTCGAGCCCGAGCAGCAGGGACCAGCGCCGGCGCCACCCGACGGAGGGCGCGGCGGCGCCCGACTCGATCTCCTCCAGCGCCTCGTCCAGCGCGCGCCTGCGCGGCGTTCCGGCGGCGAGCGCGTCGCCGGCCTCCTCGCCGGGATGGACGAAGCGCTCGCGGGTGAACCCCTCGGCGCGCGCGAGCGCGCCGGGTGTGGGAAGGGGTGCGGACTTGGCGACCGCTGACGTCGGTTCGGCCATCGATGGCTCGAGGATCGTGATGTGGGCCGCCGCCGGTGAGCGGAGCGAACCCGGTGGTCCGGCGGCGCCGGACGAAGCGGAAGGGCGAAAGCGCTGCCTCTCCCGCCGGCAAACGTGAGGATAGCGGAGCAGCCCGATGTGGCAATCTGCGGCTGGCCATGCGTCTCGGTCGCGCCCCCCGACGGACGATCGCGTGCTTCGCGGCGCTCGCGCTGGCGCTCGCAGGCTGCGGCGCCGAGTCGGACTCGAGCTACCACGGCCCCACCGCCGACCAGATCCGCACCGACCTCGCGGGGTCGCCACCGGCGCTCGCCGCGTTGCACCGGCAGGCGAACCGGATCCTGCCCGGCGGAAGCCAGGCGTTCGACGCGCGCGTGAGCGCGCTGCGCGGGCACCCGATGGTGGTCAACGCCTGGGCGTCCTGGTGCGGGCCGTGTCGCTTCGAGTTCCCCGCGCTCGGACGGGCGTCGCTGCGACTCGGGCGACGCGTCGGCTTCCTCGGCGTCCTGACGCAGGACTCGGCCGGCAAGGGCGCCGCCTTCCTGCGCGACCATCGCGTCGCCTACCCGAGCTACGACGATCCCGACCGCTCGATCGCCGGCCGCTTCGGGCGGCCCGTCGGTCTGCCCTACACCGCGTTCCTCGACGCGCGCGGCCGCATGACTTTCCTCCACCAGGGCCCGTACGAGAGCGAGGCCGCGCTGGTGCGAGACATCCACCGCTACCTCGGCGCATGAGCGGGGCGGCGGCCGAGCCGCGTCCCGGCGGGCTCGAGGTGCGCCGCGCGCGGGACGCGGCCGAGCGCGACGCCGCGATCGAGCTTCGGCGGCAGGTGTTCGTCGAGGAGCAGGGAGTCCCGGTCGAGGAGGAGCTCGACGGCCGCGACGGCGAGGCGCTGCACCTGGTCGCGGCCGACGCCGGCGGGATCGTGGGCACGTGCCGGCTGTGCTTCAGCGGGCGGACCGTCCAGTTCAGCCGGCTGGCGGTCACACCCTCCGCGCGGCGACGCGGGATCGCTCGCGCGCTGCTCGCCGCCGCCGACGGCGAGGGACGCGCCGCCGGCGCCCGCCGCGTGGTGCTGCACGCGCAGGTGTACGCGCGCGCCCTCTACGAGGACGCCGGGTACGTCCCGCGCGGCCCGCACTTCTGGGAGGCGGGCATCGAGCACGTGGCGATGGAGAAGCGGCTTGGCTGAGATCCGGGTGGACCCGCTGACGGGCTACCGGACGATCGTCGCGGGGGATCGCGCGGAGCGGCCGGGCGCGATCCCGCCGATCCCGCCGGCCCCGCCGATCGACCCCGCCGGCGATCCCTTCGCGGAGGGCAACGAGTCGCGCACCCCGCCCGAGGTCTACGCCGTGCGGCCCGGCGGCGGCGCCGCCGACGGCCCCGGCTGGACCGTGCGCGTCGTGCCGAACCTCTACCCGGCGCTGGACCCGTCCGCGACGCGGCCCGCGCCCGACGCGGCGCCGGACCTCTTCCACGCCGAGCCCGCGCAGGGGGCGCACGAGGTGATCGTCAACGGGCCCCAGCAGGTGCGCTGCCTCGCCGATCTGCCGGCCGCGCAGGTGGCCGTCGCGATGGAGACGTGGCGCGCCCGCGTGCGCGCGCACGCGGGCGCGGCCTGCGTCCACGTCAGCGTGAACGAGGGCGAGGGCGCAGGCGCCTCGCTGCCGCACACCCACGCCCAGCTCTACGCGCTTCCGGGCGTGCCGGCGGCGATCGCGCGCGAGCGGGAACGCTACGGCGCCTATGCGACGCGCACGATGGGATCGGATCTCCTCGGCGACCTGGTCCAGGAGGAGGTGCGCCGGCGCGAGCGGCTGGTCGCCGTCGACGAGGAGGCGGTGCTGATCGCGCCGTGGGGCTCGCGGGTGCCGTTCCAGATGCTGCTCGCGCCGCGCCGGCCCCGCGCCCGTTTCGAGGACGACGGGCCGCTCGGCGCGGGCCTGCTCCACGAGGGCCTGCGCCGCCTGGCCGCCGTCCACGGCTCCAGCCCCCCGCTCAACCTCTGGGTGCGCACCGCCCCGCGTGGCGCCGATCGCTTCTGCTGGCGCGTGGACGTCCTGCCCCGCCTCGCCCACCTCGCGGGCCTCGAGCTCGGCACCGGCGTGGGCCTGAACGTGGTGCCGCCCGAGCGTGCCGCCGGGGCGCTGCGGGACGCGGCGCCGGCCCGGTGAGGGCGCTGGTCCAGCGCGTCTCGCGCGCCGCCGTCCACGCGGACGGGGAACTCGTGACGCGGATCGGCCCGGGACTCCTGGTGCTGCTCGGCGTCACGCACGCCGACGGGCCGGACGAGGCCGATCGCCTCGCCGCGAAGGTCCGCGCGCTACGCGTATTCCCGGACGAGGACGGCGTCATGAACGCACCGCTCGGCGAGCGCGAGGTTCTGGTAGTGAGCCAGTTCACGCTCTACGGGGACACGCGGCGCGGCAACCGCCCGAGTTGGGCCGCCGCCGCTGCGCCCGAGCACGCCGAACCGCTCTACGAGCGCTTCGCGGCCACGCTCGGCGCGGCGACCGGGCGCTTCGGCGCGCACATGGACGTCGAGTTGACCGGGGACGGCCCGGTCACCCTGCTGCTCGCCGTTCCCGCCGCGGACGCCTGAGGGCCCGCCTAGGATCAGCGCATGCGTGAAGGGAGCGGTCCGTGACCGTCCTGTGCGAGGTGCTGCGCTCCGGCGTGGTCGAGAGCCGCCACCACGGCTCCGTGATCGCGACAGCTCCCGGCGGGAAGCCGCGCTTTCGGATCGGGGACCCCGGGGCGCCGATCTTCCCGCGCTCCTGCAACAAGCCGCTGCAGGGCGTCGCGATGGTCCGCTCCGGCCTGGAGCTGCCGGGCGAGCTGATGGCGCTCGCCTGCTCGAGCCACGCGGGCGAGTCGTTCCACGAGGACGGCGTGCGGCGGATCCTCGGGCTGGCCGGCCTCTCGGAGGGCGCGCTCGGGAACACGCCCGGGCTCCCGCTCGACGCGCGGCGGCGCTGGGAGGTCGTGCGCGACGGCGGCGAGCCCACCCGCATCGCCAACAACTGCTCCGGCAAGCACGCGGCGATGCTGCTGACCTGCGTGCGCCGCGGCTGGCCCACGGACGGCTACCTCGACCCCGCCCATCCCCTGCAGGAGACGATCGCGGAGACCGTCTCCGAGTTGGCCGGCGAGCGGCCCGCGCACGTCGGGGTCGACGGCTGCGGCGCGCCGATCCACGCCGTCTCGCTCGCCGGGCTGGCGCGCGCCTACCGCACGATCGGGACCGCCGGCGACGGCGCCGAGGCGGAGGTGGCCGCCGCGATGCGCGCCCACCCCGCGTGGGTCGGCGGGCCGCGGCGGATCGTCACCGCCTACATGGCGAACGTGCCGGGCCTGCTCGCGAAGGACGGGGCCGAGAGCGTCTGCGCGGTCGCGTTCCCCGACGGGCGCGGCGCGGCGTTCAAGATCGACGACGGGAGCGCGCGCGCCGTCGCCCCGGTGCTCAGCTCGCTGCTGCGGGCGCTCGGCGCCGACACCTCGGCGGCCGAGGCCGCGCTGCGCGCGGTCGCCCCTACGCAGGAGGAGGCCGACGGCACGGGCGGCGGCGAGGTCCGCGCAGTGCCATTCGACGACGCCGCGCCGGCCGCGGCGGCGTAGGCCGGTACGGCGCGCCGCGGCGCGGGAGGCGAGCCCGGCGAACGGCGCAGCGAAGGAGGGCGGATCGTCCGGGGACCCCGCGCGACCGTCCGGGCCAAGCGACGCACCCCACCCCCTTCCCTGAGCAGTTCCCGCCCAAGCCAACGGGCCGGGTGCTCGCGAGGCCGCCCCGCTAGATTCACCGGCGATGCCTCCCGAGAGCCGCTTCGTCCCCCGCTTCGCCGCCGAGCCGCCGCAGGAGGGCCTGCCCTACGGGCGTTGGGCCGACACCCTGCGCCAGGAGTTGCTCGCCGCCTGCCTCGGCCTCGACGCCGACGGCGAGGACATCGGCGAGCCCGGCGAGATCGATTGGTACCCGGACCGCACCTACGCCGGGCGCACGTACGTGCCGGCCACGATCCCCACCTCGGAGGGCTACGAGATCTTCGGCTTCGTGTCGTTCGCCGAGGGCGACGGCGGCGCGCCCGGCGACTTCGCCGCGCACGCCGACGTGACCTCGGAGACCGCCGAGCGCAACCCGGACTGGAAGCTCGACCTCTCCGACGAGGTGATCGGCCGCTGGCGCGGCGAGCAGGGCAACGTCGCCGACCTCACGCTCGTCTGGGGCCGGCCGACCGGCGCCGGCGGCGCGATCGTCACCGGCGAGCTGGCCGGCCTCGCGGTCGACCAGTGCGCCCTCGTCGAGGAGCGCTTCACGCTGGTCGCGCCCGACGCCTACCGCGGGGACTACCTGGACGTGAAGCTGTTCGACTCGCGCGGGCGCGAGCTGGCGAGCGAGTCGCTCTACGTCGACGACGAGGAGGACGAGGAGCCCGCCGAGGGCGCCGCGTCGCCCGAGGCGCCGGCCGCCTGAGGCCCGGCGCCGCCGCCGGCCCCGCGCCCGGCGAGCTGCGGCACGCGCTCGGCGACCTCCCGCTCGCTCAGCGGGAAGTGACAGGCCGCCCGCCCGCCGCCGCCCTCGTGGCGCTCGAGCACGGGCTCCTCCCGCGAGCAGCGCTCCTGCGCCTTCCAGCAGCGGGTGTGGAAGCGGCACGCCGGCGGCGGGTTCGCCGGGCTCGGGACGTCGCCCGGCAGCAGCTCGCGCGTCTCCTCCCGCGCGCCCGCGCGCGCCACCGGGACCGCGGCGAGCAGCGCGCCCGTGTACGGGTGGCGAGGCCGGGCGTACAGCTCGTCGCCGGCGGCCAGCTCGACGATCTTGCCGAGGTACATGACCGCGACGCGGTCGCACATGTGCCGCACGACGCTCAGGTCGTGCGCGATGAAGACGATCGTCAGACCGAGGTCGCGCTGCAGCTCTCCCAGCAGGTTGAGGATCTGCGCCTGGATCGAGACGTCGAGCGCGGACACGGGCTCGTCGGCGATGATCAGCCGCGGCTCGAGCGCGAGCGCCCGCGCGACCCCGATGCGCTGCCGCTGGCCGCCCGAGAACTCGTGCGGGAAGCGGTTGTAGTGCTCGGGGTTCAACCCGACCCGCTCCATCAACTCCTGCACCCGCGCGCGGCGCGCGCCCTCGTCGCGCAGCAGGCCGTGCACGGCGAACGGCTCGGCGATGATCGCCCCGATCGTCTTGCGGGGGTTCAGCGACGAGTACGGGTCCTGGAAGATCATCTGCACCTCGCGGCGCAGCGGCGCCAACTCGCGCCGGCCCAGCTTGGCGACGTCGCGGCCGTCGATGCAGATCGACCCCGACGTCGGCTCGAGCAGGCGGGTGATCAGCCGCGCGGTCGTGCTCTTGCCGCAGCCCGACTCGCCGACGAGCCCGAGCGTCTCGCCGCGCATCACGTCGAGCGAGATTCCGTCGACGGCGCGCACCGCGCCGACCTGCCGCTGCCAGACGACGCCGCGGCGGATCGGGAAGTGCTTGACGAGGTCGCGAACCTCGACCAGCGGCTCGCCGGGAGCCGCTGTCCCCGCCGTACCCGCTGCGCCCGCGCTCACGGCGCCGCCTCCACCGCCGGCTCGAGCGCGTCCACCCCGGCCGCCTCGCGCGCCTCCTCGGGCGTCGCGCCCGCGCGCAGGCGCGCGCTGAGATCGGCGCGGACCGCCTCGGGCAGCAGGCACGCGACGTGGTGCCCGGGCCGTCCCTCGATCTCCTCGAGCGCCGGGTCGATGCGGGTGTGGGACGGCAGGACGTAGGGGCAGCGCGGGTGGAACGCGCAGCCCGACGGCCGGTGGATCAGGCTCGGCGGGCGCCCGGAGATCGGCACCAGCTCGGCGCCGCGGCGGTCGTCGAGGCGGGGGATCGAGCGCAGCAGGCCCCACGTGTAGGGGTGGCGCGGCGCGGTGAAGATCGCCTCCGCGGGCGCGCGCTCGACGATCCGGCCCGCGTACATGACCGCGATCTCGTCGGCCATCTGTGCGACCACGCCGAGGTCGTGGGAGATGATGACGATCGCCATCCCCAGCTCGCGCTGCAGCCGCCCCATCAGCTCCAGGATCTGCGCCTGGACGGTGACGTCGAGGGCGGTCGTCGGCTCGTCGGCGATCAGCAGCCGGGGCTCGTTGGCCAGCGCCATCGCGATCATCGCGCGCTGGCGCATGCCGCCGGAGAACTCGTGCGGGAAGTCGTCGACCCGCCGTGCCGGGTCCGGGATCCCGACCAGGCCGAGCAGCTCGATCGTACGGTCGCGCGCGGCTGCGGCGGAGACGTCGCGATGCGCCTGGATCGCCTCCACGATCTGCTTCCCGACGCGGAAGTACGGGTGCAGCGAGGACAGCGGGTCCTGGAAGATCATCGCGACCTCGTTGCCGCGCACCTTGCGAAGCGCGTCGTCGTCCGCGGCGACGAGGTCGTTCCCCGACAGGCGGACCGAGCCCTCGATCGCCGTGCGCCGGCCGCGGGTCAACCCCATGATCGTCAGCGCCTCCACGGACTTGCCGGACCCCGACTCGCCGACGATCCCCAGCGTGCGGCCGACCTCCAGCGAGTAGGAGATCCCGTCCACCGCGCGGACGGTCCCGTCCTCGGTGTCGAAGGACACCCGCAGGTCGTCGACCTCGAGCAGCGGCGTCATTCGTAGCGCACCCGCGGGTCGAGGAACGCGTAGGCGATGTCCACGACGAGGTTGGCGACGATGATGAAGAACGCCCCGAGCAGCACCGTGCCCTGGATCGTCGGCAGGTCCGAGCGGGTGATCGCGTCGTAGGAGAGCCGGCCGATCCCGGGGATGTTGAACACCGTCTCGGTGAGGATCGCGCCGCCGAGCAGGATGCCGAGGTCGAGGCCGAAGACGGTCACGATCGGCGTGATCGCCGCTCGCACCCCGTGACGGAACACGACCCGGCGCTCCGAGAGGCCCTTCGCCCGCGCGGTGCGGATGTAGTCCTCCCCCATCACCTCGATCAGGTTGCCCCGCAGCAGGCGCGAGTAGAACGCGGCGAAGCTCACCGCGAGCACGATCCAGGGCAGGATCATGCTGTTCAGCCAGGCGGCGGGATCGTCGGTCAGCGGCTTGTAGCTGTTGGAGCCCCCGAACAGCGGGATCACCCCGATGTCGTCGGCGAACAGGTAGAGCGCGACCAGACCGAGGAAGTAGACCGGGGCCGAGATGCCGAGCAGCGCGAGCCCCATCGAGGTTCGGTCCATCACCGAGCGCCGGCGCAGCGCCGAGATGATCCCGACGCCGACGCCCATCACCAGCCACAGGACCGCCGCGCCGACCGCGAGCGAGATCGTCGCCGGCAGGCGGTCGAAGATGAGCTGGCGGACCGGCGCGTTGTACTGGTAGCTGGTGCCGAGGTCGAACCTCGTGACCAGCGCCTTCATGTAGAGCCAGTACTGCTCGAGCACCGGCTTGTCGAGCCCGAGTTCGGTGCGGATCCGCTCGACGAGCTTCGGGTTCGCGCTGCGCCCCGCCCGCAGCGCGGCCGGGTCCGCCGAGGGCAGCGCGTAGAAGATCAGGAACGTGATCAGGCTGACCAGGAACAGCAGCACCACGACCCACAGCAGGCGGCGGACGATGTAACGGGCCACGGTGTCTTGTCTCTAGTCGGCGGTGCGGGGGCACGGCGACCGCGGCTCCGGCGCCCTCCTGGCGCCGGAGCCGGGCCGCTTCCCGGGCGCTACTGCAGCGAGGTGAAGTCCAGGTCCCACTGCGCCAGCGACTTGTTGATCACGCCCTTGACGTTCTTCGAGCGGATGTTCGGCTGGTCGTCCCAGACCCACGGGACCGCGGGCGCCTGGGCCATGACCTCCCGGTCGATCTTCCCCCACGCGTCTCCGCGCGCGTCCACGCCGACGACCTGGGCGGCCTGGTCCATGGCCTGGTTGATCTTCGGGTCGTTGAGCTGCGGCCAGTTGGAGTTGTTCTCCTGCACGATGTTCTGGCCGTTGAACGTCGGGTCGAGGATCGTCTGGCCGTCGTTGAAGTCCTTCTGCCAGCCGACGTTGGGGCAGATCACCACGGCGGCCTTCGGCACGTTGCAGAACTTCGTGTACATCGTGTCCTGGGTGGTCAGGCGGAAGTTCAGCTTGAAACCGAGCTTCTGGAACTGCGCCTGCGCCACCTCGGCGGCCTTCTGCGCCGTGCCCCCGCTCGTGCCGACCATCAGCAGCGGCTGGGTGCCCGTGTAGCGGCCCGACGGGTAGCCGGCCTTCTTCATGTAGGACTCGGCGAGTTGCAGGTTGCCGTCGGGGCTGGCCAGGAAGTCGTACCCCGGGCCCTTCACGCCGCCGGCTTGGTCGAACCCGGGCACGCCCGGCGGGATGAAGTGCGTCGCGATGTCGCCGATCACCGCGCCCCCGCGCGTGAGCCGCATCGCCGTGCGGTCGAACACCGCGATCACGGCCTTGCGCACGTTGATGTTGTCGAACGGCTTGATCGTCGTGTTCATGGACACGTAGCGGTTGCCGCCGGACGGCGGGTTCAGCACCTGGTCGGCGTTGTTCGAGAGCGCCGACTTGAGCACCGGCGGCGGCGGGATGAAGTCGCCGTTCACCTGTCCCTGGCCGTCGAGGATCTGGCGGCTGGCGACGGTCGTGTCGTTGTTGCCCTCGTCGACGTCGATCTGGTCGAGGTAGGCCTTGCGGTAGTCGGTCGACGGGTTCCAGTTCGGGTTGCGCACCATCGTGATCGACTTGCCGGGCTCGTAGCTCTTGAGCATGTAGGGCCCGGTCGAGACCTGGTGCTGCCCGTAGGTCGACGGGCTCTGAGAGTCGTACTGCTTCGCGTAGGACTCCGGCACCGGCGCCGAGAGCGGCAGCGTCAGCGCGCCGATCAGCGGTCCCGCCAGCGGCTTGTCCAGCTTGAAGACGATCGTCGTGTCGTTCGGCGTCTGGATGCCGGTGATCGTGGACGCCTTGCCGTCCTGGTAGGCGGTCGCCCCCTGGATCGAGCCGAAGTAGGCGCCGGCGTAGCCGTTGGCGATGTTCGACTTGAAGCCGCGCTCGATCGCGTACTTGACGTCCTGCGAGGTCGCCGCGCGGTTCACCGGCGGGCTGAACTTGATCCCGCTCTTGAGCTTGATCGTGACGGTCTTGTTGTCCGAGGACACCTGCGGCTCGCCGTCGGCGAGGTCCGGCGACGGCTTGGTGGTGTCGTCCGGCGCGTAGGAGTACAGCGGGCGCTGCATCGGGTAGAGCACCATGTAGCTGAACTGGTAGTACGCGGCGCCCGGGTCGATGTAGTCGACATCGCCCGAGGCGATCACCTTGAGCGTGCCGCCCTTCTTGCCGCCCAGATCCTGGCTGTCGGGCACCTTGCCCGCGGTCTCGTTCGAGCTGCCGCCGCCTCCGCAGGCGGCGATCCCGAGCGCCAGCGCCGCCACGGCGGTCGCGGCGAGTGTCCGTCGAAGCGGTCTCATGCTTCCTTCCTTCCCCCGGCACGCGGCCGGAAGCCGTTGTCTCTGCGGTCGAGGATCAGGGTCATCGCGGTCAGTCCAGCCGCCGCGGGTTGAGCGCGTCGGAGAGCGCGTCCCCGACGAGGTTGAAGGCGAGCACGGTCAACACGAGCGCCATGCCCGGGAAGACCATGTACCACCATGCGGTGTCGAAGCTCCCGGTCGCATCGGCGAGCATCGCGCCCCAACTCGCGGTCGGCGGCTGAACGCCGACGCCGAGGAACGACAGCGCCGCCTCGAAGAGGACGTTGGTCGGGATCACGAGCGTCGCGTAGACGATGATCGGCGCCCACATGTTCGGCAGCACCTCGCGGAACACGATGCGCGTGTTCGAGGCGCCGAGCGAGCGCGAGGCCTCGACGAACTCCTTCTCGCGCAGCGAGAGCACCTGGCCGCGGATCAAGCGTGAGAGGTAGGGCCAACTCACGAGCGCGATCACCAGGATCACGACCGGGAGCCCGGGCTGGATCAGGCCCCCCACGCAGCCCTTGCCCAGCGAGCACGCGGAGGCGAGGCCGATCGCGAGCAGCAGCACCGGGAACGCGAGCAGCACGTCCATGAAGCGGGAGATGAGCGTGTCGGCCCAGCCGCGGTAGAAGCCCGACCAGAGGCCGAGCACGACGCCGATCACGGTCGCGATGCCGGTCGCCACGATCGCGACGTAGAGCGAGACGCGGGCGCCGTAGATCGTGCGCGCGAGCACGTCGCGCCCGAGCGGGTCGACACCGAACCAGTGCTTCGAGGACGGGCCGGTCGGAGTCCCGAACGAGTCGAGCGCGGAGCGGTCGAGCTTGTTCGGCGGCGGGGCTCCGAGCAGAGAGACGATCTGAGGGGCGAAGATGGCCACGAGGATCAGGAAGCCGATGAACACCAGCGCGACCATCGCCACGCGGTCCTCGCGAAACCGCGACCACATGAGCCGCGTCGGCGAGCGGGCGGCGATCTCCGCGGGCGTAGCGCGCTCGGCGCCGACCTCCTCCTGGAAGGCCTCGCCCAGCACGCCGCCGCCGGTGCTCAAGGCGTGCCCCCTGAGCCTGCGGGCGCAGAGCCGCTCCGGCGCCCGGCGCCGGCCGCTGTTGTGTACCTCGATCGCACCGCTTCTCTCCCGCCCTGATTCGCGCCCGCCGGCGACTCCCCTGCGCCCCGTGGCGCGCCCGTCAGCGTGGCGACAGCGCGGCCAGGGTACTCCCAGGCGCCGTGGCGGGGCGCGCGGGCGAGCACTTTGCGCTGGGCGTCGAGCCCGCGCCGCTACGATCCGGCACGTCGTCCCGATTGCGCACCGAGCCCCGATAGCTCAGCTGGACAGAGCGACTCCCTCCTAAGGAGTAGGCCCCTGGTTCGAATCCAGGTCGGGGCGCTGGGCGCCGGTAGGATCGCGCGCCACCGGAGGGAGAGAATGGAGTCCGAGGCGATCGACCCGGCCGGCTTCCGCGAGGCGCAGCACGAGCAGTGGGACGCCGCCGCGGCGGGATGGAGGGAGTGGAGCGAGTTCACCGACGCCGCCGCCGGGCATGTCAGCGAGCGGCTGGTGGAACTCGCCGGCGTGGGGCCGGGTAGCCGGGTCCTGGACGTCGCCGCCGGCTACGGCGAGCCGGCGCTGACCGCCGCGCGCAGGGCCGGCGCTGAGGGCCGCGTGGTGGCCACGGACATCTCCGCCGAGATGCTCGCGTTCGGGCGCGAGCGCGCGGGAGCCGCCGGCCTGGGCAACGTCGAGTTCGTGGAGTCGGACGCATCGAGCCTCGACTTCCCGCCCGGGAGCTTCGACGCCGCGGTCTCGCGCTGGGGGATCATCTTCGAGCCCGACGCGGAATCCGCCGCGGCACGCATCCGGGGCTTTCTCGAGCCCGGCGCGCGGATCGCGATCGCCTCGTGGGGCGAGCCCGACGCGGTCCCCTTCCTCTCGATCCCGATGCGGACGGCGATGGCACGGCTCGGCGTGCCTGCGCCCCCTCCCGGGACTCCCGGGCCGCTGTCGCGGCCCACCCCCGGCGCGCTGGGCGGCCTGCTCGAGGCGGGCGGGTTCTCGGAGGTCGCCGTGGAGCGCGACGAGGTCGTCTTCGAGTTCGACGCCCCGGAGCGCTTCACCGCCTACGTGCGCGCGATCGCCGCGCCGATCCGCCTGATGATCGAGCAGCACGCGGGCGACGCCCGGGAGGAGGCCTGGGACGAGATCACGCGCGCCGCATCGGACGCGGCGGGTGGCTCGACGCCGCTGCGCCTCTCCAACGAGGTGCTGCTGGGCTCGGCGACCGCCTAGGATCGCGCGGGATGCCGGACATCACCAGCGCGGCCGTCCTGGGCTGGCGGCGTCAGGGCGAGTTGATCGACCACGGCGGGCTCGGGCTGTTCGTGCTCGACCGGCCCGCCGGCGGCGAGGAGCGTCACGAGCCGCTGCTCGTGCTGCACGGGTTCCCGAGCTCGTCCTTCGACTACCGCGGCGTGCTCGACTCGCTGGCGGAGCATCGCCGCGTGCTGCTGCTCGACTTCCTCGGGTTCGGCCTCTCGGCCAAGCCGGACGTCCGCTACGGGATCCGGATGCAGGCCGACGCGGTGGAGACCGCGGCGCGCCACTGGGGGCTCGAGCGCGTCGCGCTGCTCACCCACGACATGGGCGACTCGATCGGCGGCGAGGTGCTGCGCCGCTCGCTCGAGGGCACGCTCGGCTTCGAGGTCACCCGGCGGGTGCTGAGCAACGGCTCGATCTACATCGAGATGGCGCAGCTGACCGACGGCCAGAAGCTGCTGCTTGCGTTGCCCGACGAGGCCGTCGGCGACGACGGGCCGATCACCCCCGAGCAGGCGCAGGAGGCGTTTTACCGCGGCCTGGCGCTGACGTTCTCGCCTGCCCATCAGCCGGACGAGAGCGAGTTGGAGGCGCAGTGGCAGCTGATGGCGCTCGGCGACGGGCACCGGCTGATGGCGCGAACGATCCGCTACATCGAGGACCGCCGCGCCGAGCAGGAGCGCTACACCGGCGCGATCGAGGCGCACCCCTCGCCGCTGGCGATCGTCTGGGGCGAGCTCGACCCGGTCGCGGTGACGCCGATGGCCGAGCGACTGCACGCGGCCCGGCCGGACAGCACGCTGGCCGTGCTCGGCGGCGTCGGGCACTACCCGATGATCGAGGATCCCGCGCGCTTCGCGGCCGAGACGCTGAAGGGTCTCGGCGGGTAGGCCGGAGCCGCGAAGGTCCGGCGTCGACGAGGCGTCAGGCGCACGCGCGGCGGCACGACCCATACCGAGCATGTACGAGGAAGCGATCCACGAGCTCGACGCCGCCATCGCGGACTGCGTCCCCTTCGACGAGGCCTTCGACGCCTTCCGGCTCGCGGACTCGGCGCTGCTCTACGCCCATGCCGCTCGCCTGGTCGGGTGCGAGCTCCGGGATCTCGGGTTCCTCGACGTAACGCTCGACCCCGACGTGGCCGCCGGCTACGTCCGCGGCGATCACCCGGTGCTCGTGCGCGTCACGGCGCCGGCCGGCACCAGGGCGGCCCCCACGTTCATGACCAACGACCACGGCGAGTCCGACCTGCTGCTCGCACGCGGGACCCGCTTCCGCGTCGTCGCGGTCGGTGCCCCGACCGATCGGGCGCCACTCCTCGTCCACCTGGAGATCGTCCCGTGACCAGCACCCTCGGGGAGCGGCTCATGTGGCGCGACGGGGACGTGCGCGTCTCGCAGTGCGCGTTCTGCCGCCACAAGGCCGGCGACGCGACGTGCGCCGCGTTCCCCGCGGGGATCCCGGCGGGGATCCTGCGCAACGAGGTCTCGCACGCCGGGCACCTCGAGGGCGACCGGGGCATCCGCCTGGACCCGATCGAGATCCCGGAGAGCCTCTTCGAGAGCGTCACCGGCCTGGCCTGGCCCGAGCACGCGGTCGGCTACGACCGCGTCGAGGCGCTCGTCGCCCGCGCCTGCGCCGCCGGCTCGCTCGACGGCGAGCTCGCCGCGGCGCTGATGCGGGCCGAGCTGCTGGCGGCGCGCCCGGCCGGCGCGGGGCGGGACCTCGAGTTCTCGCCGGCCCGCGACGACCAGGGGGGCGCCTTCCTCCCGATCTTCACGTCGGTTCCCCCGCTCGAGGCGTTCCACGGACCGGCGACGCCCCGGATCCGCTTTGCGCTCGACAACTTCCCGCTCGGCCTCGGGGGAACCCCGGTCGTCCTGAACCCCGGCGGCGATGCGGCCCTGCCGCTCGACCTCGCGGAGGTGCGCCGGCTCGCCTCCGGATGAGGCCGCCCGTCGCGCGCGCCTCAGCGGTCCGGGCGCTCGGGGTGGACGTCGTCGATCGTCGCGAGCGCCTCGTAGGGCGCGCCGCCCGTCGCGGCGGCGATCGCCTCCCCGCCGCCGGCGAGGCGGTCCAGCACCGCAACCACCCCGCAGACCTCCAGCTCCGCCTCACGCACCGCCTCGATCGCCGCGATCGTCGATCCGCCCGTGGTGACGACGTCCTCGACGACCACGCAGCGCGTGCCGGGCCGCAGCAGGGGCCCCTCGATGCGCCGCTGCAGGCCGTGCGCCTTGACCTCCTTGCGGACGAAGAACGCGAGCGCGTCGGCCCCGCCGGCCAGCGCCGCGCAGGCCGGGGCGTCGGCGCCCATCGACAGCCCGCCGACCGCCTCCGCGCCCCACGAGGCGCAGCGCTCCGCGACCAGCGCCGAGAGCGCGCGGAAGCCCGCCGGGCGCAGGATCGCGCGTTTCGCATCGACGTAGTACTGCGCGACGGCGCCGCTGGTCAGCGTCACCTCTCCGATCACCAGCGCGTGGGAGCGCAACTCCGCGATCAGGGCCTCGCGGGCGCCGGAGGCGCTCACCGCGGGGGGGTGGACGAATGGACGACGGGCGCCATCGTGCGGGCGCTCATGCTAGCCGCGGTCGCGGCCGATGCGGTGCTCGTGGTCTCGCGCGGGATCTGGATCGTCTCGATGATCGCCTGCCTGTTCGTGGTGGCGAGCTTCGCGCTGTTCGCCACCGACCAGTTCGGCGGGGCCTCGGAGCGCACCCAGCAGGTCGTGCTGGACCAGAGCCCGACCGCCCCGCAGGCGAAGAAGCCCGGCGAGCCGCGCAGGACGATCGACGAGGTCGCGTCGAAGCTGCGCAGCCCGTTCGACGGCATCGTGCACGCCGCCAAGAGCGAGTGGGTGCGCGAGACCGTGCCCACGCTGCTCGCCCTGCTCGTCTACGGGTTCGGCCTGGGCTACCTCGCCCGCTACGCCCGCGCGCGCGCCTGAGGACGCGCCCGGCCGCCGCGCGACCCCCGCCCGGGGCTCCTACGGGTAGACGGCGATCGGGTCCCCGACGCGGATCCAGTCGTGGATCGCGCGCGCGTTGGGGATCCAGGTGCGCAGGCAGCCGTGGCTGGCGGCGTAGGGCGGCACGTCGGCGTAGCCGTGCACGGCGTAGCCGCCGTAGAAGTAGCTCGAGTCGACCATCCCGTGGCTGTTCGTCCCGAGCTCGCGGCTGTAGAAGCGGAACTTCCCGAGGATCGTGGGCGTCGAGGGCTTGCCGGAGCTGATCCCGAAGATCTGGTGGACCCGGCCGCCGTAGAGGAAGACCAGCACCTGGCGCCCGAGGTCGGCCTCGACGTGCTTCCCGAGCCCCGGATAGCGGGCGCGGAAGCCTCCGCGACCGCGCAGCACCATCGACACGATCCCACGGCTGGACCCGTAGGTCCGGGCCATGCCGTTGACCTTGCGGAAGGCCATCAGCGCGCGGCCGGTGCCGGCGTCCATGCGACCGGAGCGCGGCACCCAGTAGCCCAGCTTCGCGAGGCCCGCCTGGAGCGCCGCGACCGAGGCGCCGTCGCCGCCGCCCGTCACGACGCTGGCCGCGACCGGCCGCGCGACCATGCGGATCTGGCGCGAGGTGGCCGGCTTGATCGCGCTCACGGTCAGCCGGCCGGCGCGATGGCTCGCGAAGCGCACCGAGAAGCGGCCGAAGCGGCGCGAGCGCGACGGGAAGACGCGCGGCGTGATCACCCGGACGAGACGGCGGCCCCGCCAGATGCGCAGCGCCACCCGCTGACCCGGCTCGTAGCGCGACACCACACCACCGACGCGCAGTGCCTGGCCCGTCAGCGCCCAGGCGCGCGAGCGGGTGCGCAGCGCGCCGGCGAGGCGCAGGCGCAGCGCGCCGCCCTGGGGCTTGCGCGCCTTCGGCTTCGGCGCCTTGGCCTTGGGCTTGGTCTTGGGGGCGGGCGTCGTGGTCGCGGGCGTCGTGGCGGACGGGCTCGCGACCGGAGTGGCGGCGACGCCCCGCGCGGAAGGCGGAGACTGGGCGGCCGCCGGCGTGGCGGCCGCGAGCAGCGCGAGGGCGAGGGTGGCGAGGCCGGCGGCGGGACGCATCGCGCCGGGCATCCTAGGGGAGAGCGCGGTATTCACGGCGCACCCTTCGCCGCGGTCATACCCGCTTCCTCCCGGAGCGCGGCGCCTCAGGCGCCCGCCGCCGGCGCCTCGCGGCGCAGGACGAACGGCAGCACGAGTGCCGCGATCACGAGGTTCGCCGCGACGATCAGCGCGACGATCTCCCAGCCCCAGCTCAGGTCCTTGTCGACGCCCACCGCGAGGCAGTTGTTCACCGCGTGCAGGACGATGCACGGGTACAGCGCGCGGGTGCGCCAGCGGAGCAGGCAGAGGACGAAGCCGAAGAAGGCGAGCGGCACCAGCGAGACCGTCGCCGCCGAACCCACGTGGATCCCGCCGAACACGAGCCCCGTCAGCGCGGCCCCAACCCATGGCCCGCTCCAGCGCCGCAGCGCGGTGAAGAAGAACCCGCGGAAGAAGAACTCCTCGGCGATCGGCGCGACGACGGTGACCAGCACCACGAAGGCTCCGAAGGCGACCGTCCCCGGGTCGGCGCCGAGCTGTCGCTGCAGGGTGTCGCGCTCGGCGGGCGAGCCGACCAGCGACGTCCAGACCGCCGTGAACGTGAGCTGGGCGAGGAAGCCCAGCACGATCCACCCGAGCGCGGGCGGGACCCGGAAGCGGCGCAGGCCGAAGTCCGCGGGGCGGACGCCGCGGCCCTGCATGCGCGCGAACAGCAGCGCCGAGCCGATCAGCGCGGCGTCCTGGAAGAAGGTGGCGGCGATCACGAAGCCGGGCGGGCTGTCACCGACCCGGCCGCGCCCCGCCGCGAGCACGATCGCCAGCGCGACGCCCACCACGATCGCCGCGCCGAACGCGCACAGCAGCGCGGCGGGCGCGATCCATCCGGGCCAGGGCGGCAGCTGCTCGGAGCCGCCCGGGTCGTCGCCGTCGCGACGACCCGCCTCGGTCGGCGGTGCCGGCGCCGGCGGCAGCGCCGTGCCGGCCGCGGGCGGTGCCCAGCCCCCGGTGGCGGACGGGGGCGGGGGGCCGCCGGGCGCCCCCTCGGGTCGCTCGGGTCGCTCGGGCGGGGGCCCGGGGTGGGGATGCGCCTCACGGGGTGGCGGGACCGTCATGCCGAGGGAAGCGTAGGGCGCGCGCGCCCGAACACGATCAGCCGACCGCACTCGCCAGCTCCGCGAGCGTGCGCACGACCGCCACCCCGTCCGGGGCCTCGCGGCCGTCCCGCGCGACCAGCACCGGCTCGATGCCTGCCGCGCGCGCGCCGAGCACGTCGGCCGCGTAGGAGTCCCCGGCGTGCAGCGCCGCGAACGCCGGGACTCCGGCGATCGTCAGCGCATGGCGGAAGATCGCCGCGCCCGGCTTGCCCGAACCGAGCTCGGCCGACGTGATCGCGCCGTGAACGAGCGACCCGAGCCCCGTGCGCGCGAGCACCTCGTGCAGCGAGACGTCCCAGTTGCTGACCACCACGAGGCGGATACCGCGCGCCCGCAGCGCCCTCAGGGCGGGGGCCGAGTCCGGATAGGGCCGGAAGGTCAGCGCCGCCATCAGGGCGTCCGACAGCGCGCCCAGAGGGAGGTCCCCGGCGGGCGCCGGCAGGGCGGAGCGGAGCTCGGCGGCGCAGCGGCGGCGCAGCATCGCGAGCGCGGCGTGATCGCGGCCCTCGTCGTGATGGGCCCGGTAGTAGGCGATCTCCCGAGCCACCGCCTCCCCCGCCTGGGCCTCGGTCACCTCGAGCGCGAAACGCTCGCGCAGCTCGCGTCGCAACGGCGCGGCCGGCTGCTCGAGCTCGAGCAGCGTTCCCAGCGCGTCCAGCAGCACCGCGCGCGGGCGGCGGCGCGCGGCGACGGTCAGGCGATGAACGTCCACGTTCCCCACACGACCGAGAGCCCGGCGAGCCCGGCGCCGGACAACGCCAGCAACGGGCGCAGGACGCCGCGATCCAGCGCCCATGCGGCGAGCGCCATCTGCAGCGGGAAGCAGACGGCGAGAAAGCGCGGGAGGGACATCAGCGGCTGGGTCGCGACCGGGGCCGACAGCGGAACGGCGAGCGAGAGCGCCGCCCAGGCGCCGTAGGCTGGCGGCAACCTCCGGACCACGCACCCCATCAGCGCCAGGGCGCCGAGCAGAAAGCCCGCCAGCAGGACGTTGAGCGCGGCGTCCTGGAGCGGGTCGCCGCCGCCCGCGCGCCAGTCGAGCGGGCCCCCGCCCGCGAGGCGCAAGACCCCCTCCCAGCCCGCATGGAGCCCCTGGCCCACGCCGGCCAGCGGTACCGACAGCTCGCGCATCCACGCGGCCTGGGCCCGGAACGGCTCGAGCGGGTCGAGCCCGGCGAGCGCGAGGTAGCCGAGATAGGTGCCGAGCCCGACCGGCACCAGCGCGATCCAGGCCAACTCCGGGCCGGGCGCGTGTCGCGCACGCCGGCCGCGCCGCGGCGGCGCCGCGACGTCCGGGCGGTCCTCGCGCGGCCCGTAGAGCGCGATCAGCAGGAGCGGCACGACGAGCAGGACGCCGGTGCTGCGCGTGGCCGCCGCGAGCGCGCCGAGCACGCCCGCGCACGCCCACGCCCCGCGCCGCGCCGCCAGGAACGTCCCGGCCGACAGCGCCAGGAACAGGGACTCCGAGTAGGCCGCGGAGAGGAACAACGACGACGGGAACCACGCGAGGACCATCAAGGCGGGCGCGGCGTAGCGCTCGCCGAGATCGCGAGCCGCGAGCCGATGGACCGCCGCGAGCCCGGCCAGCAGCGCCCCCCAGCTCACGAGCAGCCCGCCGATCAACGGCGACCCGGCGGGCGCTCCGGCGATCGCGGCGAGCGCCGGGTACAGCGGGAAGAACGCGGCGCGAGCCGCCTCGGGCGCGTAGCCGCCCGAGGCGATGTCCAGGAACCAGACCGAGTCCCAGCGCGCGAACGGGGCGACGAGCAGGTCGGCGGCCCCGCCGAACGGCTGCGTGAGGCGCGCCGGGTCGTAGTCGGCCCAGCCCGGGGCGTGGCCGAGCAGCGCCAGGCCCGCCACGGCCGCCGCGACCACCACCAGACGCGAGCGCCAGGCCGCCCGCCACGCCGCGCGCAGGCCGGCGGCCGCCTCGGCGCCGAGCGCGAGGGGCGCCCCGGGGGCGCCGAGCGTGCCGCCGCGGCTCGCCATCGGGCCGCGATCTTCCCATGCCCCGTAGCGGCGCGGGGCAGGAGCGCCGACCGGCGGGGCGAACTCGCCTGCGGGGTACAATCGGTGGCCGCGCGGAGGCCGGACCGCCCGCCGACGCGGCCCTGCAGCGATGAGCCGACGAGAGCGACAGCGACGCCGCGAGCGGACGCGCGGCCACCCGGTGCGGCGCACGGTGGGCGTGATCATCGCCGTCCTGGCGACGGTGCTGCTGCTCGCCTCCGTCGGCGCCGCGGCCTGGGTCGCCTCGGTCGTGGACTCCACGCCCGACATCGGCGAGCTCAAGCCGAGGACCGAGGGCGCGACCTCTACGGTCTACGCCGCCGACGGGAGCCGCCTCGGATTCATCTCGTCGGTCGTCCTGCGCCGGCCGGTCACCTCGCGCGACATCCCGCGGGTGATGGGCCAGGCCACGGTGGCGATCGAGGACCGGCGCTTCTACGAGCACCACGGCGTCGACTACCTCGGCATCGTGCGCGCGGCGGTCCGCAACCTCGCGTCCGGCGAGTCGCTGCAGGGCGGGTCCACGCTCACGATGCAGCTCGTGCGAAACCTCTACCTGTTCGACCAGCGCAGCAAGAAGTCGCTCACGCGCAAGATCAAGGAGGCCAAGCTCGCCCAGGAGCTCGAGCGGCGCCACTCCAAGCGCTGGATCCTGGCGCAGTACATGAACGACGTCGCCTACGGGACGGTCGGCGGGCAGACCGCCATCGGCGTCCAGGCCGCGGCGCGGATGTTCTTCGACAAGCCCGCGCGCGACCTGTCCCTGCCCGAGGCCGCGTTGCTCGCGGGCCTGCCGCAGGCGCCGTCCGAGTACAACCCGTTCTTCAGCCCGTCCTCCGCGCTGAAGCGCCGCAACGAGGTGCTGGGCTCGATGGTCAAGACCGGCGCGATCACCCGCGCGCAGGCGATGGCGGCCAAGCGCGCGCCGCTCGGCACCAGGCGCAACAGCTACTTCCAGGAGCGTCGAGAGGGCTTCTTCTTCGACTACGTCCAGCAGGCGCTCTACCGCCGCTATGGCGCCGCGACGGTGCGGCAGGGCGGGCTGCGCATCTACACCACGATCGAGCCGCGCCTGCAGGAGCTCGCCCGCCAGTCGATCGCGGGGCAGCTCAGCGATCCGGGCGACCCCGCCTCGGCGCTCGTCGCGATCGACCCGCGCAACGGGTACATCCGCGCGATGGCCTCGTCCGCGAGCTACGGGACCACGCAGTACAACTACGCCGCGCAGGGCCAGCGGCAGCCCGGTTCGACGTTCAAGGTCATGGTCCTGATGGCGGCGCTGCGCAAGGGGATCGACCCGGAGTCCACCTACTACACCTCCAAGCCGCTGGAGCCGGGCTGGCTCAAGGGCTACCCGACCTACGGGGTCTCGACCTACTCGCACGACTACGGCGGGTCGATGAACCTGGTCACGGCCACGCTGAAGTCGGACAACACCGTCTACGCGCAACTCGACGCGGACGTCGGCCCGGAGGCGGTGCGCCAGGCCGCCTACGACCTCGGCATCACCGCGAAGCTCGACGCGTATCCCGCCGAGGGCCTCGGCGGCCTCACGAACGGCGTCTCCCCGCTCGAGATGGCCAACGCGTTCGCGACCATCGCCTCGGCCGGGATCCGCAACAAGCCGATCGCGATCCAGCGCGTGGTCTTCCCGGGCGGCCGCGCGGAGGACCTCGGCAAGCCCCGGCGCGTCCGGGCCTTTCCCGACGGCATGGCCGCCGAGGCGCAGAAGATCCTCGAGGAGAACGTCCAGTCCGGCACCGGTACCGCCGCGGGCTTCGGCTGCCCGGCCGCCGGCAAGACGGGCACGACCAGCGACTACAAGGACGCGTGGTTCGTGGGCTTCACGCCGGAGATGGCGACCTCGGTCTGGGTCGGCTACCCCAATCCGCCGACCCCGATGACCAGCGTGCACGGGATAACCGTCGCGGGCGGCACGTTCCCGGCGCAGATCTGGCACGACTTCATGTCGGTCGCGCACGGGAGCTTCTGCGGCTCGTTCCCGGCGCCGTCGCAGCCGTTCCAGGGCACCCCGTTCTTCGGCCGCTACGCGAGCACGGGCGGCGGCGACTACCGCTCGGGCGGGGGCTACGGCGGGAACGGCGGCGCGAACGGCGGAGGCGGCGGAACCAGCCCCGGCTCACAGCCCGGCAACGGAGGCGGAGGGGGAGGCGGGGCCGGCGGCGGGACCGGCGGCGGGAACCCGAACTACCGCAACCCGAACCTCTACGAGACCCCGCCACAGGGCCCGCCGCCGACCGGCGGGGGCGGCGGTGGAGGGGGCGGCGCGGGCACCGGGAACTGACCCGGGCCCTGGTACGCTCGCCGCCATGGCGAAGGAAGAGAAGGTCGAGTTGGAGGGTGAGGTCGTCGAGGCCCTGCCCAACGCGATGTTCCGCGTGAAGCTCGACAACGACCACGTGGTGCTCGGTCACGTCGCCGGCAAGATGCGCCGCTTCCGCATCAGGATCCTTCCGGGCGACCGGGTCCGCGTGGAGCTCTCGCCCTACGACCTCGACCGCGCCCGCATCGTCTACCGCCACCGCTGAGCGGGCACGGGCGGTGCGCGAGCTCTCGCTGCTCGACGCCGTCGAGGAGGCGCTGCGCTGCCGCTCGGAGCGCGTCGTGCGCTGGATCGGCGACGACGCGGCGGTCGTGCGCGCGCTCCCGTACGCGGTCGTCTCGGTGGACACGATGGCGGCCGGGGTCCATCTGGACCTCGCGCACGCACGGCCGGCCGACGCCGGGCACCGCGCGCTGGCCGGCGCGCTCTCGGACCTCGCGGCGATGGGCGCCGAGCCGGGCGAGGCCTACCTCGCGCTGATGCTTCCTGGAGGAAGCGAGGAACATTGGGTGCTGGAGCTGTTCGCGGGGGCGGAGGCGCTGGCGGAGCGCACGGGTGTCACGATCGCGGGCGGGGACCTCGCGCGCGGTCCCGGCCTTGCCATCACCGTGACGGTGGTCGGCTGGGCCGAGGACGAGACGCTGCTGGTGGGCCGCGACGGCGCGCGTCCGGGCGACCTGGTGGGCGTGACCGGGTCGCTGGGCGCCTCGGGCGCCGGCCTCGAGGTCATGCGGGGG
The DNA here is from genome assembly GCA_046330255.1 of Solirubrobacteraceae bacterium. Lineage (GTDB taxonomy): Bacteria > Actinomycetota > Thermoleophilia > Solirubrobacterales > Solirubrobacteraceae > JBBSBL01. Next base: position 1,573,302 of record JAXLTC010000001.1, on the reverse strand, counting down.
AGGGCGAGCGGCCCCGCCGAGCTCGTGGAGCGCCACCGGCGGCCCGAGCCGCGCCTGCGTACCGGGCGCGCGCTCGCGGAGGCCGGAGCGCACGCGATGATCGACCTCTCCGACGGCCTGGCCACCGACGCGCGCCACATCGCCCGGCGCAGCGGCGCGCGGCTGGCGCTCGACCTGCGTCGCCTGCCGCTCGCGCCCGGCGTCGCCGGGGTCGCCGCGGAGCTGGGGCGCGACCCGCTCGCCTTCGCGGCCACCGCGGGCGAGGACTACGAGCTCCTCGTGTGCGTGCCGCCGGACACCGCGCAGCGCGCCGAGCGGGCCGCGGCGGAGACGGGCCTCGCGTGGATCGGCGAGGTCCAGGACGGCGAGCACGGCGTCGCCCTCACCGGCGGCCCCGGGACGGGGCTCGCCGGTTACGAGCACGAGCTGTGAGCTACGACGCGGCGCGCAGGCGCGGCGGGGGCGTGGCGACCGGCCGCGCGGCGCGACGCAGCGTCACCCGGCGGAGGATCGCCTCCGCCACGGCGCGCGCGTCGACCGCGTAGCCCTCGCCGGCCACCTCTGCCTTCAGACGCTCGATGTCCATCTGCTTGTGCCGTTCCATGGCTGTGGGGGATTGGAGCGGAAGCTCGACGACGCGGCCGGCCTCCTTGCCGTTCCGCGCCTCGCCGGGGGCGCTGTCCGCTGTGCTCTCGACTATCGGGTGGGCGGGGGTCATGCGTGAGCAATCCTGACGATCGCTAGGACGTCGGGCTATCGGGTCCAGACCCCATCTGGACGGCGCGTCTCACCCGCGCAGGGCGGCCCCACGCGGAACCGCGGACACTTCGCGCGCGAAGATGATGATGCGCTTCGCCGCGCTGAAGAGCGGATGGCAGGCGCTCAGCACCAGCCGGTCATAGCCGACGTTCCGCGTCACCCAGGTGGCCGAGGGCGGGACGATCCGCTGCCTCTGGACCGCGTAGGTGAAGGTCCCGTAGGGCATCCGCAGGGAGATCCGGTCGCCGCGCCGCAGGTCGTTGACGTCGTGGAACGGGGCCCCGTACGTGGTGCGGTGACCGGCGATCGCAACGGTGCCCGGCAGCCCCGGGAACGTCGTCGCGGGGTAGTGGCCGGGGCCCTTGCGCAGGTCCGCGGTACCGGTGCCCTGGACCACGACGTAGGAGGCGCCGATGGAGGGCAGCGAGATCCGGCCGATCGGATCGCCCTCGCGGACGCTCGCCCGCATCGCGCGCGCGAGGAAGGCCATCCGGCGCTCGCCTCCCCGCAGCCGCGCGAGCGCCGCTCGATCGGCGGCGCTCGGGCCCTCGCGCTCGATGCGCGCGAGCTGGTCGGAGAGCTCGTCCTGCCGGATCGCGGCGATCAGCGCCGAGACAGGCTCCTGCCAGGCCAGCGTCACGCCGGCGTCGGCGATCAGCAGGACGCCCGCGACGATCAGGACGCTCGAGACTGTGCGCAGCGCGCGGCGCATGGTGGCCAGTATGGCGGCGGCCCGCGGCTCAGCGCCGCAGCGCGGACTCCGTGCCGCCCAGCGAGCCGGGGCCCGCGTAGCTCACGGGACCGCGCACCGTCACGTCCGGCTCCTCGCCCGGGCGCGCCCTCCCCGAACGCAGCGCGACGGCGATCACGCTCGCCGCGCAACCCGCCAGCACGCACAGCGCGAGGCCGGCGGCGACCCCGACCTGGCCACCGGCGAACAGCAGCACGGTCACCCAGGTCAGCTCGACCGGGCCCATCCCGAACGCGAGCGCGTAGTAGACGGCGACCAGCGCGAACGGGATCAGCGCCACGAGCGCGATCAGCAGCGCCGCCGGCCTGGCCAGGCGCACCTCGGGCGCGGCCACCGCCAGCCCGAGGTGCAACAGCGGGAGCAGCAGCGCCGCCGCGAACGGGTTGCCGACCCAGACCGCGCACGTGAGCCCCGCGAGCACCAGCACGAGCGCGGCGCCGGCGCCGGCGGATGTCACGTCGCCGCTCACTCGCAGCGCCCGCAGGGCCAGCGGGCGCACCGCGATCCAGCCGAGGGCAAGGACCAGCGCCGCGCAGGCGAGCGCCGGCCACGCGATCGCCACCGCGCCCGCCGGGACCGTGTGCGGCGGGGCCGCGGGGATCAGCCCGGTGACCCGCGCCAGCAGCACGAAGCCCCAGGCGAGCGCGAACGGGAGCACCCCCGCCAGCACCCAGCCGAGCCACATCCCGACACGCCCGCGCCGCCGGCGCACGCGCGCGAACCCGTCCACGGCCGCGACCAGCACCGGCAGCGCCAGCGCCGCGACCAGCAGCCGGATCGCCCACTCGGGCAGCACCTTGCTGCGGATCACCAGCTCCGAGCGGTCGTGGCGACCCACCGACGGACCGCCGTCCAGCGCCGTGACGCTGCGCAGCACCCCGCGGCCGAAGGCCGCCATCCGGTCGGTCGTCACGGCGTTCGAGGCGCCGGGGCCGCGCTCGCCCGACGGCCCGACGAGCACGGCCGGCATCCCCTCCGCCACCAGCGCTCCCTGCTCCCCCACGCTGAGCGGCACCGCGAGCCGGGCGAAGCGCGCCGCGAAACCGTCCTCACCGGGCGCCACGCCCGTCTCCAGCCCGATCGCCGCGCGAACGGTGCGCTCGAGATCGATCGGGGCCGCCCCGGGGGCGCCGTCGGACCACGGCACCACGAGCGGACGGCGCAGGTCCGTGCCCGCCGGACCGCCCAGGACCAGCGCCGCATCCACCGGGCCGCCCGGATCGGCGCCCAGCTCCTGCGCGCCGGCGGCGCCGGCGGCGCCGGCGGTCGTGGAGGCGAGCACGATCGTGCGCCCCAGCGTGCGGCCGCCGAGCACGCGTGCAAGCTCGAGCAGCGCCGCCGTGCTCGACAGGGAGGCGCGGGAAGGCGGCGAGAGCGCGTCGCGGTGCGCGACCACCAGGATTCGGCGGCTCGAGAACCCGGTGCGCTCCCCGACCACGTTGACCAGGCGCCTGCGGCCGTTGGCGGTCTCGCCCTCGAACGCCTGCGAGTGGACGGCGAAGCCCGCCTCGCGCAGGCGGCGGGAAACGTGCGCCGCGAGCGCGTCGTCGGCCGCGGATCCCGCCTTGCGCCGCGGGAACGCGGTCTCGAGCCGCGCAAGCTCGCGCATCGCTGCGTCGGCGTCGAAGGCGTCCGGCGGGAGCGGCGAGGCGAGCGGCCTGGGCAGGTCGCGCAGGGAGAAGCCGGCGATCACGAGGGCGAAGAGGACCGGCAGGAACGCCGCGCGGTAGATCCGGCCGTTCAGCACTCGTCGCAGCGTAGCCCTCCGCCCGGGAACCGGAGATCCCTGCACTACGCTTCCCACGGGTTCGATGGACCGGCCCGCGCGAATCCTCCTTGTCGACGACGAGCAGTCGGTTCAGACGCTGCTCTCCTACCCGCTGCGCAAGGAGGGCTACGAGGTGGTCCAGGCGTCCGACGGACGGGAGGCGCTCGACCGGTTCGAGGAGCAGCCCTGCGACCTCGTGGTGCTCGACGTGATGCTCCCGCGACTGGACGGCCTCGAGGTGTGCCGGCGGCTGCGGGCGCGCAGCTCCGTGCCGATCATCATGCTCAGCGCGAAGTCCGAGGAGATCGACAAGGTCGTCGGCCTGGAGCTCGGGGCGGACGACTACATCACCAAGCCGTTCTCGCTCGCCGAGTTCCGCTCGCGGGTGAAGGCGGCCCTGCGGCGCGCCGAGCTGGCCCGTGACGGAGGGTCAGCGGAGCGGGAGCCGGACGAGCGCGAGATCTCCGCGCACGAGGTGCGCCTGGACCCGGTCAAGCGCCAGGTCTGGCTGCGCGACGACGCCGTCCCGACGACCTTCGTCGAGTTCGAGATGCTGGCCGTGCTCGCCGCGAGCCCCGGCCGGGTCTTCTCCCGCGAGCAGATCCTGACGCGCATCTGGGGCGACTCCGACTACCGGGATCCCCGCACGGTCGACGTCCACATACGCCACCTGCGCGAGAAGCTGGAGCGCGACCCGAAGGACCCCGAGTACCTCTTCACCGTGCGCGGCGTCGGCTACCGGTTCCGCGACGCCGACGACCCCGCGTCGACGTAGGCGCGCCGTGCGCTCGATCCGCAACCGCCTGGCGCTGCTCTTCGCGGCGATCATCCTGACCGCGATCGCCGCGATCTACCTCTGGGTCGTGCCGCAGCTCGAGAGCCGGCTCCGGGGGGAGAAGGTCGAGCAGCTGCGCACGGGGGTGCGCGACTTCACCGACCGGATCGGCGCCACGGTCGGCTCGAACGTGCCGGCCAAGACCGTCGCGCGGATCGTCGCCGAGACCGCCGACGCGGTATCGCTGCGAGTCACGCTGCTGCGCGTCTCGCGCGTCGACGGTCGCGTCCAGACGAGCGTGGTCGCCGATTCCAACCTCGGCCCGGAGGGCTCCGACCTCGCCTTCCCGGCCGCGGCGCGCGCGGCCCGGACCGGCCGCGTGCAGAGCGGCGTCGAGGCCGGTCCACTCGGAGCCGTGGGCCAGGCCGCGCGACCGTTCTCGCTCGATGGCCTGCCGGCCGAAGTGGTCGTCTTCTCGAGGCCGCTGAGCGACGTGCAGTCGACCGTCTCCCTGGTGCGGCGCCAGGTCCTGATCGCGGGTGCGGCCGCGCTGGTCTTCGCGGTGCTGGCCGGCTATCTCGTTGCGGGTGCGCTGGCGCGGCGCGTGGGTCGCCTGGAGGAGGCCGCCGAGGCGGTCGCGGCGGGCGACTTCGACCACCCGCCGGTCCCGGTCGACTCGCGGGACGAGCTGGGCCAGCTCGCGCGCGCGTTCAACGCGATGCAGAGCGAGCTCGCGCAGCTCGACACCGCGCGCAAGCGCTTCATCGCGACCGCCTCGCACGAGCTGCGAACGCCGATCTTCTCGCTCGGCGGCTTCGTCGAGCTGCTCCAGGACGAGGATCTCGACGCCGAGACGCGCCGGCGCTTCCTGGGCCAGCTCGGGCTGCAGATCGCGCGCCTGCGCAAGCTCTCCGTCGACCTGCTCGACCTCTCCCGCCTCGAGGCCGGCTCGCTCGAGCTGCGCACCGAGACGGTCGACGTCGCGGATGTCGCGCGCTCGGTCGCCGACGAGTTCGAGCCGCGCCTCTCCGACCACGAGGCGCAGCTCGAGCTCCGGCTTGCCGAGGGCCCCGTGGAGGCGAGCTGCGACCCGGTGCGCGTGGCCCAGATCCTGCGGATCCTGCTCGACAACGCGCTGCGCCACACGCCGTCCGGCACCGGCATCGTGGTCAGCGCGGCGCGCGCCAACGGCGTCGCGCGGGTCGCCGTGCGCGACGACGGCGGCGGCATCGATCCGGTCTCGGTGCCGCGGGTGTTCGACCCCTTCTTCACCTCCGGCGAGGTTCCGGGCTCCGGCCTCGGACTGGCGATCGCGAAGGAGCTCGCCGACCACATGAGCGGACGCCTGGCGGTGGACTCGAAGCCGGGCCGCACCACCTTCACCCTCGAGATCCCCGCGTGAGCGCGAGCGCCGACGTCCAGCTGGTCGCCGGCCTAGCCCGGCGGCTGCGGGAGCGCGTCGCGCCCGAGCTCGGCTCCCACGCGGGGCGCGCCCATGCCGGCGGCGGCGAGGGAGGGGACGTCACGTTCGCGGTCGACGCGGCCGCCGAGGACGAGCTCGAGGCGTTCATGGCGGGCGAGGCGCCGCGCTGCGCGTACTTCAGCGAGGACCGCGGCCTCGTGCGCCCGGACGGCGCGGAGCGCGTGCTCGTGGTCGACCCGATCGACGGCACGCGTCCGGCGATGGCCGGGCTCGAGGCGGCCTGCGTCTCGGTGGCGCTCGCGCCGCTCGCCGGCGCGGCCCCCGGGGGCGGCCCGGCGATGGGCGACGTCGCCGCGGCGTGCGTGATGGAGATCAAGTCCGGCAAGCGATTCGTGTCCGTGCGCGGCCGCGGGCTGGTGGCCGACGACCCCGTCCGCCTGTCGGGCAACACCGACCTGCGCCGCCTCTTCTGGACCTACGGGCTGCGGGGCCGGCCGGCGCGCGCGACGATGGAGGTGCTGGGCGACCTCGTCGACGCCTCCTCGGTCGGGGGCGGGACCTTCGAGCTGGGATCGGCCTGCTTCGACCTCACCCGGATCCTCACCGGCCAGCTCGACGCCTACGTGGAGCCCGGCCCGCGGATGGTCGAGGAGGTCCCGGGCATGCGCGCCGAGTTCGAGCGGGTCGGCGACGGGGCCGTGCTCAACAACGCCCCCTACGACCTGGCGGCCGCTGCGCTCTGCGTCGCCGAGGGCGGCGGCGTGCTGACCGACGCCGCCGGGCGGCCGCTCGACGATCGCCCGCTGCTCGGCTCGGGTCCCGAGCACCAGATGTCGGTCGTCGCCGCAGCCGGGCCGGAGCTGCACGCGCTGCTCGTCGCCGAGGTCGATCGCGGCATCGCGAGGCTCGCCGCCGCGCAGGACGCCTGAAGGCGGCGGGGGCGTGGGGTATCGTCCCGCGGCCGCGACTCCCGCCGCCCACTCGCCATGCTCCAGCCCGTCGCCGTCGGCCACAAGACGCTCCAGGACTACGCGAGCCTGGTCGGCCGCGAGCTGATCGACGAGATCCGCGAGCTCGCCGAGCCGCTGCGCGACCGGCGCGTGCTGCACCTTTCGGCGACGGCATTCGGGGGCGGCGTCTCGGAGATCCTCTACACGCTCGTGCCGCTGATGCGCGACGTCGGCCTGGACTGCGAGTGGCACGTGATCTACGGACGCGAGGAGTTCTTCAACGCGACGAAGGTCATGCACAACGCGCTGCAGGGCAACCCTCAGGACCTCACCCCCGAGCAGTGGGAGGTCTGGCGCCGCTACAACGAGATGAACGCGCGCGAGCTCACCGGCGGCTGGGACTACGCGATCGTCCACGACCCCCAGCCGGCCGCGGTGCACTCGCTGACGCCGGAGAAGGCGAGCGCCTGGATCTGGCGCTGCCACATCGACCTCTCCACGCCGAACCCGGGCACGCTCGAGCAGATCGCGCCCTACATCGGGACCTACCCCGCGTCGATCTTCCACCTGCCCGAGTACGTGCCGGCGACCATGAACGGCACGGCGAGCATCGTGCCGCCCGCGATCGATCCCCTGGCGCCGAAGAACATGGCGTTCTCGCCCGACGACGCCGTCTACATCTGCGGCCAGTTCGGGATCGACGTCGACCGCCCGCTGCTCTGCCAGGTCTCGCGGTTCGACCCGTGGAAGGACCCGCTCGGCGTGATCGACGCCTACCGCATCGTGAAGGACGAGCTGCCGGACACCCAGCTCGCGCTCGTCGGCTCGATGGCGACCGACGATCCCGAGGGCTGGGACTTCTTCAACGCGACCGTGGCCCACGCCGACGGCGATCCCGACATCCACATCCTCAACAACTTCAACAACGTCGGCGCGATCGAGGTCAACGCGTTCCAGTCGCACGCCGACGTCGTGGTCCAGAAGTCCACGCGCGAGGGCTTCGGGCTGACCGTCTCGGAGGCCGTCTGGAAGGGCCGCCCGTTCATCGGCGGAGACGTCGGCGGGATCCCGCTGCAGATCGTCGACGGCGAGTCCGGCTACCTCGTCACGAGCGTCGAGGAATGCGCCGACCGCGCGCTGCGCGTGCTGCGCGATCCCGAGCACGGCCGCCGCCTCGGGCGCGCCGGCAAGGAGCTCGTGCGGCGCCGGTTCCTGACTCCGCGCCTGCTCCGCGACTGGCTCCGGATCTTCACCGATCTGCGAGCGGCGTGACAGCCGTGGAGGCGACCGGGAAGCCGCTCGTGCTGGTCTCCAACCGCGGGCCGGTCACCTTCGAGGCCGGCGGCGAGATGCGCCGCGGGGGCGGCGGCCTCGTGACCGCGCTCACCGGCCTCGCCGCGCATCGCGAGGTGACCTGGATCGCCTCGGCCATGACCGACGAGGACGCGCGCATCTCCGAGCGCCACGGCGGCAACCCGTTCCCGGTGCGGGCGCCCGAGGGCGAGATCGAGTACCGGATCAAGCTCGTGGCGTCCGACCCCGATGCCTACGACCGCTTCTACAACGTGTTCGCGAACCCGATGCTGTGGTTCATCCAGCACTACCTGTGGGACCTCTCGAACGCGCCGGACATCCGCCGTCACGAGGTCGAGGCCTACGAGTTCGGCTACAACGTGGTCAACGAGGACCTGGCGCGCGCCGTCCTCGAGGAGATCGAGGGCGTGGAGGACCCGGTCGTGATGGTTCACGACTACCACCTCTACACGCTGCCGGCGCTCGTGCGCCGTGAGCGTCCCGACGCGTTCCTGCACCACTTCGTGCACATCCCGTGGACGCAGTCGGACGCGTGGCGCGTGCTGCCCGCGCCGATCAGGCGCGAGATCTACGACGGGATCCTGTCCAACGACATCGTCGGGCTGCACACGCGTGCCTACCGGCGCAGCTTCCTCCAGTGCTGTCGCGACCTGATGGGCTACACGGTCGACTTCGAGGCCGGGACGGTGCAGGTCGGGGAGCGCGAGGTCTGGGTGCGCGACTACCCGCTGCCGATCGACGCGCGGGCCACGCGCGCGGTCGCCGGGCGCGACCGCACGCGCGCCTTCGAGCGCGACCTGCTGCGGCGCCGGCGCGAGTTCCTGATCCTGCGCGTCGACCGCGCCGACCTCTCGAAGAACGTGCTGCGCGGCTTCACGGCCTTCGACGTGTTCCTCGAGGAGCACCCGGAGTTCCGCGAGCGGGTGACGTTCATCGCGCAATTGATGCCGTCGCGGACCGACGTGCCCGAGTACGCCGAGTACCTGGAGCGCATCGAGGCCCTGGTCGCGGTCGTCAACCATCGTCACGGAACCCCCGACTGGATGCCGATCCAGCTGAAGCTGCGCGACGACCTCGAGGAGGCGGTCGCCGCCTACAAGCACTACGACGTGCTGCTCGTCAACGCGATGTTCGACGGCATGAACCTGGTCGCCAAGGAGGGCCCGCTGGTCAACGAGCACCACGGCGTGTCGATCCTCTCCGAGAACACGGGCGCGCACGAGGAGCTGGGCGAGCACGCCCTGTCGGTCAACCCGTTCGACATCCAGGAGCTGGCGGACTCGATCCACGCGGCGCTGACGATGGCGCCGGAGGAGCGCGAGCGCCGCCACAGCGGCCTGCTCGAGATCGTCACCCGCCGCGACCCGGGCGACTGGATCGACGAGCAGCTCGAGGACATCCGCGTCGCCCAGGCGGGCGGCTCGGCGCCGGCCTCGCCGCGGAGGTAGGGGGCGCCCGCCGGCCGGGCGGGCGACGGCGCCTCGTGCGCCGTGCCGCCGGCAGACGGGGCGAACGACGGCCGGGAAGGGTCGTCCCGCTCCGCAGCGCCAACCCGGCTGCGATTCCTCTCGCCAGGCGATCGGAATGACGGCCGAGTCGTCGCGGTGCCAGGGCGGGCGGCCCTATGGCTGGAACTCGCCGCGCGGGGCGCCGCTCGCCGGTCCGGGCGGCGGCGCGGGCGACCAGGCGGGCGCGGGCGGGGGGGGCGGGGCACCGGCGCGCCCCGGGCCCGAGCGCGGGGTCCGGCGGGCCGGGCGGCGCCGGTGATGGCGCCGGCGCCTGGCTTTGCGCCTCACGCGCGCACGATCCCGGCGCGCCGGCCGTGCAGGCTCTGGGCGGCGGGTGGCCGCCCTTCCAGCCGAGCGGCGGGCCGCGGGCGCCCGGACCGCCGCGCCGGGCGGCTGTGGCCCGGCGACGCTCGCTGCGTCGTTGGGCGACCCGGCCGCCGGCCGGGTCGCGAGCGGACGATCGGCCGGCAGGCGCGGCCCGTCGCTCCCCGGGCTCGGCCAGAGCGCGAACAGGGCCACGGCGCCGGGCACGGCGGCCGCCCTGGCCACGTTGCCCCACCGCACTCGGGAGAGCAGGTCGCGAGAGGTGGGGCGCGGGGGCACGCTCCCCGTAGGCGGGCGGACCCCCGGGCTCGCCCCACCGGCCCCCGCGCGGCCGCGCCGCGGCCGTCGCGCGCAGCGCCCGTCGCCGTGGATCCGGTCGTCGCGGCCCCTGCCGCTGCGGCCCCGCGGCGCCGGCGCTGGTAGCATCGCCGGCGCCCGGCGGTCGCGCCACGTAGCGGGGCGTGGCCCCGGAGCCCGACCATGGCCGAGTCCCGCACCTACGACCTGATGCTCGTGATCGCCGCCTCGGCGGACGACGAGCGGCGGGCCAAGATCCGCGCGGACGTCGACGCCGCGATCGCCGCCGGCGGCGGCGAGGTGCTCGCCTCCCGCGACTGGGGCGAGCGCCCGCTGACGTTCGACATCGACCACCAGGGGCGCGGCGACTACCGGCTCCTGGAGTTCACGGGCCCCGGCGAGCTCGTCGCCTCGCTGACCCGGCAGCTGCGCATCACGGACGGCGTCCTTCGCGCGCGCGTGACGCACACCGTCCCGGGCGTCGACCTTCCCGAGGGCCCGCGCGCGCCTGCCGCGCCGGCGACGGCAGCGCCGGAAGCGGGGCAGCCCGCGCCGGCCGCCGCGCCGCCCGCGGCGCCCGCGGACGCGGCCGAGACCCCGGCGGGGTAGCTCGGCAGCGGCCGGCTCCCCGTCGCGCGGGCCGCGGATCGTCAACGCTCCGCCACGTTTTCGCGGAGGGAGCGGCCAAGCGCCGGCCGATCCGGGCGAGGGTCGATCTAGACTCGAGCGCGACCTTCAACCGCCGCCGAAAGGAACGTCGTGGCCGCCACCAACATCAACCGGGTCGTGATGACCGGGAACCTGACGCGGGACCCGGAGCTGCGCTCGACCGGGAGCGGGCTCTCCGTCTGCAGCCTGCGCGTCGCCTGCAACACCCGCCGCAAGAACCAGTCGACCGGCGAGTGGGAGGACAAGCCGAACTACTTCGACGTCACCGTGTGGGGCGCGCAGGGCGAGAACTGCGCGCGGTTCCTCTCCAAGGGCCGTCCGGTCGCGATCGACGGGCGCCTGGAGTGGCGCGAGTGGGAGAAGGAAGGGCAGAAGCGCCAGGCAGTCGATATCATCGCCGACTCCGTGCAGTTCCTGGGCGGGCGCGAGGATGCGTCGTCCGGGGGCGGCGGGGAGTTCTCCGCCAGCCGCGGCCCCGGCAGCGACATCCCGGTCGACACCGGCGACTTCAAGCCGGCGCCGGTGGGCGGCGAGGAAGACATCCCGTTCTAGGCACACCCGCGACAAGAGGACCACGTGGCGAAGCAACGCAGGCGGCCGCTCAGGCGGCGTGAGAAGAAGGGCGGCCCCGGCTCCGGCCGGCGCAAGTCCTGCCCGTACTGCAAGGACAAGGTCGATCGCGTCGACTGGCGCGACGTCCCGGCGCTGCGCCGCTTCGTCTCGGAGAAGGGCAAGATCCGCTCGCGGCGGATCACGGGCGCCTGCCGGCGCCATCAGAGCCAGATCGCGACGGCCGTGAAACGGGCCCGCGAGATGGCGCTGCTGCCCTACGTGGCCGACCACCGCGACCTCGAGGGCCGCACCCGCGCCGAGCGCGGGGAGCGCGACGACCGCGAGGAGCGCGGCGGCCGGGGCCGGGACCGCGACCGGGGTCGCTAGGCGGGCCGCCGCGTGCCGCAGGCCATCCTGCTGCAGGACGTTGACGACCTCGGGGAGCGCGGGGCGGTCGTCGACGTCTCGAAGGGCTACCTGCGCAACTTCCTCGTCCCGCGCAAGCTCGCCCAGCCGGCCACGCCCGGGGCGATCGAGGCGGCCCGCACGCGCATGGAGGCACAGGAGCGAGCACGCGAGGAGGCCGCCGCGCGCGCGCAGGAGAACGCCGCGCTGCTGGGCCGCACGGTGCTGACGATCCCGCAGCAGGCCGGCGACGACGGTCGGCTGTTCGGCTCGGTGACGGCGCAGGACGTCGCCGACGCGATCCGCGACGCGCGCGGCATCCGGGTCGACAAGCGCAAGGTCCGGCTGCCCGAGCCGATCAAGACGATCGGCACCCACATGGTCGAGGTCGAGGTCGCCGACGGCGCGATCGCGGCCGTCAAGACCATGGTCGTCGAGCAGACCTAGCGGCGAGCCTGCGGGGCTTGCTAGGGCGTCCGGGAACCCGGGCTTCCGTTCGGGCGCCCTGGTTGCGTGGCCCGGGTCCGCTCGGGCGGCCGGTTCGGGTCACCGGGCTGAGCTCGGGCGCTGCAGGTTGCGCGTCGCGCCGCGAACTGCGGCTAGGAAGGAGCTTGCCCCGGACGTGCGGGCGCGCTCTCCGCGAGTGTGTGATCCCGCTCGGATATCGGGGTCGATTGCACTCTCGCGACGCGGCGGCCGGGGCCGGGCTCCTTCGTTGCCGCCGTTCGTCACGCCTCGGGCGCGTGGTGGGCGCGGAGCGTCGCGCGCGCGACTGGTCGGAGGGCGCGGCTTTCGCGAGAGTCGCTTTGGCCGCGATTATTGCTGCAAACTCGAATCTCGCGATGCGGCCGTCGGCGCGAGGCTCTTTCGCTGCCACCGTTCGCAACGACCCACACCCTTCCCGGACAGCGGCCCACGGCCAACCGCCTCCGGCCCGCGTTCACCAACCCCGCAGGCAGGACCCGGGGCCAGGCGGCCGACCCCTCCCTTCGGGGCAGGCCCGACGGCCGTCCGCGGCGCGGAGGAAAGTTCCGTTCTTTGCGCAGTCCGCCGGCGGAGCGTCACGCGGCCGTCCCTAGACTGCGGCCGCCCGATGCCCCCGCCCAGCGTCAGCCAGGAGCTTCAGAGCCTCGAACGGGGCGGGGCGGTCCCACCCCACAACCTCGAGGCCGAGCAGGCGGTGCTCGGCGCGATCCTGCTGTCCGACCGGGCGATGTACGGCCTGATCGTCGCCGAGGGACTCCATCCCGAGGACTTCTACCGCCCCCAGCACGCGGCGATCTACGAGGCGATGCTGGAGCTTCACAACTCCAGCGAGCCGGTCGACGCGCTCTCGGTCAAGGAGCGCCTGCGCCGGTCGGGCCGGCTGGAGGAGGCCGGCGGCGAGGCCACGATCGACGCGCTCGCCGGCGCGACGCCGGCCGCGGGCAACGCCCGTCACTACGCCTCGATCGTGCGCGAGAACGCGCTGCTCCGGCGCCTGCTCGAGCGCTCCTACGAGATCCAGGCGAGCGTCTTCTCCCGCGAGGCCGGTCCGCGCGACCTCGTCGACCGAGCGGAGCGCTCGATCCTCGAGGTCGCCCACGACGACCGCCAGAAGGACTTCCGCCGCATCGACAGCATCCTCGAGACCGAGCTCGACAAGATGGAGCGGCTCTCGCGGGAGAGCACCTCGATCACCGGCACGCCCTCTGGGTTCCGGGACCTCGACGAGATCACCGGCGGGTTCCAGCCGGGCAACCTGGTCGTGATCGCCGCGCGCCCGTCGATGGGCAAGTCCGCGCTGGTCACCAACATCGCCGAGAACGCCTCGCTCAAGGAGGGCAAGCCGGTCGCGCTGTTCTCGCTGGAGATGTCCGAGGCCGAGCTCGCGCAGCGCTTCGTCGCCTCGCAGTCGCGCACCCCCGGCGACAACCTGCGCAAGGGGCGCGTCGCCGCGGACCGCTGGCCGAAGATCGTCGAGGCGTGCAGCCGGCTCGCCGAGGCACCGCTCTACGTCGACGACTCCTCCGACATCGGGATCCTCGAGGTCCGCGCCAAGGCGCGGCGCCTGCAGCAGCAGGCCCGCGGCCACGGCGGGCTCGGGCTGATCATCGTCGACTACCTGCAGCTGATGCGCGCCGACCACCGGGTCGAGAGCCGCGTGGAGCAGGTCGGGCAGATGAGCCGCGGGCTGAAGATCCTCGCCAGCGAGCTGGAGGTTCCCGTGATCGCGCTGTCGCAGCTCTCGCGCGCCGTGGAGCAGCGCAACGACAAGCGGCCGGTCCTCTCGGACCTGCGCGAGTCGGGCCAGATCGAGCAGGATGCCGACCTCGTGATCTTCATCTACCGCGACGAGTACTACGACAACCAGTCCGAGCACGAGGGCGAGGCGGACCTGCTGATCGCCAAGCACCGCAACGGCGCCCTGGGCAACGTCACGCTCGCCTTCCGCAAGGAGTTCCCCCGCTTCATGACGCTCTCGCGCGGCGTGGCCCCGGGCTGAGCTCGGCGCGGCCCTAGACTGCTTGCGCCATGCCTGGAATCGTGATCGTGGGCGCCCAGTGGGGCGACGAGGGGAAGGGAAAGATCACCGACATGCTCGCCGAGCGTGCCGATCTCGTCGTGCGCTTCCAGGGCGGCAACAATGCGGGTCACACGATCGTGCGCGGCGGCCAGGAGTGGAAGCTGCACCTGATCCCGTCGGGGATCCTCCACCCCGGCAAGATCTGCGTGATCGGCAACGGCGTGGTGATCGACCCGCGGGTGCTGACCGAGGAGCTGGACGAGTTGCGCCGCCGCGGCGTGGACGTGGGCGGGCTGCGCATCTCCGCGAACGCCCACATGATCATGCCCTACCACCTGATGCTCGACCACGCCGGCGAGGCGCGGCTGGGCAAGCTCCAGATCGGCACCACGCGGCGGGGGATCGGCCCCTGCTACGCGGACAAGGCCGCGCGCCTGGGAATCCGGGTCCAGGACCTGCTGGACGAGAAGATCCTCAAGCAGAAGATCGTCGCCGCGCTGGAGCCCAAGCGGCTCTCGCTGCGCCCGTTCGCCAAGGACCCACGGCTCGACCTGCAGGCGATCACCGAGGAGTACCTGGTCTACGGCCACCGCCTGGAGCCCTACATCCGCGACACTGCGCGGCTCGCGTGGGACGCGCTGGAGGAGGGCTCCACCGTGCTCTTCGAGGGGGCGCAGGGCGCGCTGCTCGACATCGATCACGGCACCTATCCCTTCGTGACGTCCTCGAACCCGGTCGCGGGCGCGGCGTGCGTGGGCGCGGGAGTCGGTCCCCGGGACATCGACGAGGTGTGGGGGGTCGCGAAGGCCTACGCGACGCGCGTCGGCGCCGGGCCCTTCCCGACCGAGCTCGAGGGCGAGCTCGCGGACGCGATCCGCGAGCGCGGGGGGGAGTTCGGCACCACCACCGGTCGCGCGCGGCGCGTCGGCTGGCTCGACCTGGTCGCGCTGCGCTACGCGGCGCGCATCAACTCGCTGACCGCGCTCGCGGTCACCAAGCTGGACGTGCTCTCGGGACTGGACGAGATCCTGGTCTGCACGCGCTACCGCGGCGCCGAGGGCGCGGAGTTCGACTCCTTCCCCTACCACCAGAGCGTGCTGCACCAGGCCACCGGCGCCTACGAGGCGCTACCCGGCTGGAGCGAGGATCTGGGCGAATGCCGCGCCGAGGACGATCTGCCGCCCGCGGCACGCGACTACCTCGCGTTCGTCGCCGAGTTCGTCGGCGTCCCGATCGTGCTCGTCGGCGTGGGGCCGGGACGCGAGCAGGTCGTCTGGACGCGCGCGAGCGAGGCGACGTCCCCGCGCGCGGCGCTCGCCGGCGGCTGAGCCGCGGCGCGCGGGCGCTCAGCGCCAGCGCTCGAGCAGGTCGGCGTCGCCGACCGTGCCGGCCGGGCGCGCCGGGACGCCCATCACGACCGCCCTTGCCGCGACGTCGCGCGTGACGACCGCGCCCGCGGCGACGAACGCCTCCTCGCCGATCTCCACCCCGGGAAGCAGCACCGCCCCTCCGCCGATACGGCAGGCGCGCCGCAGCAGCGGCCCGCGGATCGGCTCGCCGCGCGGATGGCGGGTCATCGCGTGGTCGTTGGTCGTCACCACTCCCGGCGCGAGGAACACGTCGTCCTCGACAACGGTGTGGGCGGTCACGTAGACCATCGTCTGGATGCGGACCCGCCGGCCCAGCACGACGTCGTTGTCGAGCGCCGAGCCGCGGCCGATCACGCTGCCCGCGCCGACCCGGCAGCGCTCGCGCACGAACGCCTGGTCCCCGACGATCGCCCCGTCGCCGAGCGCAGCGCCGGCGAACACGACGGCGCCGGCGCAGACCGTGACCCCCTCCCCCAGCACGAGCGGCTCGCCCGGGGCGCCGGCGGCGGCAGAGTGGCGCGCCAGGCGAGGAGCCTTGCCCAGCAGCGCGCCCTCCTCCACGACCGAGCCGGCGCCGACGACGGTCCCGGCCCGGATCACCGCCCCCGCCCCGACCACGACTCCGGGGGCGAGCACCGCCCCCTCCTCGACGATGGCCGCCGGATGGAGGGCCGGGTCGTCAGGCACGGGCGGGCGCCCCGCGCGCCGAGACGTCGAGCGATGCCTGAAGGCGCTCCAGCACCCGCACCACGCGCAGGCCGCTCGCGCCGTCGGAGCGCGGCGCCCGCCGCTCCCGCACGCACTGCACGAAATGCTCGCACTCCAGCCGCAGCGGCTCGGTCGCCGGGATCCGCGGCGACCAGATGTCGCCGGAGCGCGCGACGTACTCCCCCCAGGAGCGCACGTCCTCGTCGAAGCCTTTGTCGTAGACGGTCACCTTCGCCTCCGCGCGCATGTCGTCGAATGTCGCCATGCGACGGGAGCCGACCACCGTGAAGCGCCGCTCCTTGTGCGGGTCCAGCCAGGAGAGATGCAGATGGGCGGCGAGCCCCGAGGGAAACCGCAGGTAGCAGAAGACCACGTCCTCGACCCCGCGCCTCAGGTAGCTCTCGCCGCGGGCGGAGACCTCGTCCGGCTCCTCGCCGGCGAGGCGCAGGAGCACCGACACGTCGTGCGCCCCGAGGCTCCACAGCGCGTTCTCCTCCGCGCGCGCCTTGCCGAGGTTCAGCCGGTTCCCGTACAGGTAGCGGACCTCGCCCAACTCGCCCGAGGAGGCCAGCTCCGCGAGGCGCTCGATTCCCGGGTGGTACTCGAGCAGGTGCCCGACCATCAGCACGCGATCGGAGTCCCGCGCGGCCTCCACGACGCGCTCCGCGTCGGCCGCCGTACGCGCGAGGGGCTTCTCGACGAAGCAGTCGCGGCCGGCCTCGAGCACGCGGATCGCCAGCTCCGCATGGGTCGGGACGGAAGTGGCGAGCGCGACGGCGCGCACGGTCGGGTCCTCGAGCGCGTCGTCGAGGGCGGCGCCGGTGCGCGCGCCTGGATGGTGGGACGCCGCGCGCGCCAGCCGCTCCGGATCGGCGTCGATCAGCCACGCCAGCTCGACCCCCGGGAGCGAGGCCAGGTTGCGGGCGAGGTTGGGGCCCCAGTAGCCGAGGCCGGCGACCGCGACCCGCAGCGGGTCGTCGCTCACAGTCGCACGACGCTCGCCGCGGCGGCGGTGCGCGTGACGCCCCGCAGGTCGAGCACCAGCGACGCGTCCCGCGCCACGGCGAGATGGTCCACGCCGGGATGCGCGGTCACCAGCAGCACGAGGTCGCTCTGGCCGACGGCCTCCTCCAGGGGCGCGGAGGCCAGACCGTAGGCGGGCAGCTCCGGGACGTGGGGGTCGTGGTAGGAGAGCCGCGCGCCGCGCTCGGCGAGCAGGTCCATGATCTTCAGCGCCGGCGACTCGCGGGTGTCACCCACGCCGGCCTTGTAGGAGACGCCGAGCACGAGCACGCGCGCATCGCGCACGGGCTTGCCCGCGTCGTTGAGCGCGCGCTCGACCCGCTCGAAGCAGTGGTAGGGCATCTGCTGGTTGACCTTGCCCGCGAGCTCGATGAACTCCGTCTGGAAGTCGAACTCCCGCGCGCGCCAGGAGAGGTAGAAGGGGTCGACGGGGAGGCAGTGGCCGCCCATCCCTGGCCCGGGCTCGAAGCGCATGAAGCCGTAGGGCTTGGTCGAGGCGGCGTCGACGACCTCCCAGATGTCGATGCCCATGCGATCCGCGAGGATCGCGAGCTCGTTGACCATCGCGATGTTCACCGAGCGGAAGATGTTCTCCAGCAGCTTGGTCAGCTCGGCGGCCTCCGGCGAGGACACGGGCACGACGGTGTCGCAGATGCGGCCGTAGAGCTCCCGCGCGCGTTCGGCGCACGTCTCGGTCAGCCCACCCACCACCTTCGGCGTGGTGCGCATGGTGTGGTCGGTGCGGCCCGGGTCGACGCGCTCGGGCGAGAACGCGACGTGGAAGTCCACCCCCGCCGTCATCCCGGACTCCTCGAGCAGCGGCACGAGGCGCTCGCGCGTGGTCCCCGGATAGGTGGTCGACTCGAGCACCACGAGCTGGCCGGACTGGAGCACGTCCGACAGCGAGCGTGCGGAGCCCAGCAAAGGGCCGAGGTCGGGCTCGCGGTTGGGCGTCAGTGGCGTGGGCACGCAGACCAGGATCGCGTCGACGCGCGCAAGGTCGGCGTAGCGCGTCGTGGGATGGAAGCGGTCGAGCAGGGCCGCGAGGCGCTCGGAGGACACGTCCTCCACGTGCGAGACGCCCTCGCGCAGGGCCGCCACCGTGCGCGAGTCGACGTCGACCCCGACCACGTCCTCGCCCGCCTCGGCGAACGCCACCGCGAGCGGCACGCCGACGTAGCCGAGTCCGATCACCCCGATGCTCATCGCGCGCCCAGTGTAAGCACATCCACGACATGCGCGGCCGCGTTTCCCTCCCCATATGGGGAGGGTCGCTGGTCGGGCGGGGAGGTCCCCAGCGCGGCCAGGACGGCGTCCACGTCGAGGTCGGCGAGCACGTTCCAGCCCGCCTGCACCGTCTCGACCCACTCCGTGCGGTCGCGCAGGGTCACGCAGGGCACGCGCGCGACGAACGCCTCCTTCTGAGCGCCGCCCGAGTCGGTCACCAGCGCGCGGGCCGCGCAGAGCAGGGCCGTGAAGTCCAGGTAGCCGATCGGCGGCAGCAATCGCAGCCCGGGGCGCGCGTCCAATCGCTCCCACGCCCCGGCCGCCTCCAGCCGCGCCCGCGTGCGCGGGTGCACCGGGAAGACCGCTGCCATCGGCAGCGCCTCGAGCACGCCCACGAGCCGCTCCAGGCGCCCCGGATCGTCCACGTTCCCGGCGCGGTGCGCGGTGACGAGCAGGAACTCCCCGGCGACCAGGCCGAGGTCCGCGAGCGCCGTCGAGCGCTCCCTGGCGAGCGGCTGCACGGTCAGCGCGACGTCGACCATGACGTCGCCCGTGTCCACGACTCGCCCGGCGACGCTCTCGGCGGCGAGGTTGGCGGCCGCCGCGGGGCTGGGCACCAGCAGCAGGTCCGAGAGGTGGTCGGTCAGGACGCGGTTCAGCTCCTCGGGCATCGCCCGGTCGAAGCTGCGCATGCCCGCCTCGACATGCGCGACGGGCACCCCGGCCTGGGCGCCGGCGAGACCGCCGGCGAGCGTCGAGTTGGTGTCTCCGTAGACGAGCAGGACGTCCGGCTCCACCTGGGCGACGATCGGCTCCAGCGCCGCGAGCATCCGCGCCGTCTGGGAGGTGTTGGACCCGCCCGCGATCGCGAGCTGGCGCTCCGGCGCCGGCACGCCCAGCTCGGAGAAGAAGATCCGCGAGAGCTCGTCGTCGTGGTGCTGGCCGGTGTGCACGAGGACCTCGGCGGCGACCTCGCGCAGCGGGCGCGACACCGCCGAGGCCTTGACGAACTGCGGCCGGTTCCCGACGACCGTGAGGACCTTCAACGCCGCCGCCCGTCAGCCCGCCGCGAGCACGCCCGCCACGTGGTCTCGGAAGCCGCTCCGCAGCTCGGCCATCACCGGCCCGTCGTCGCGGAAGCTCATGCCGTCGATCGCGGTGACGGCCTGGACCTCGCGCGTGGTCGAGGCGAGGAACGCCTCCTCGGCGCCCGCCAGGTCCGCGAGCGCGCAGGGGTGCTCGACGCCGCCGGTGAGCTGCAGGACCGCCGCGCGGGTGATCGAGGCGAGGATGTGGTCGTCGAGCGGCGGCGTTCGCACCTGCCCGTCCACCACGTAGAACAGCGACGAGGTCGGTGCCTCGAGCACGCGGCCGTGCGGCGTCACGAGCAGCGCCTCGTCGTAGCCGCGCTCCTGCGCGAGACGCGTGGCGAGCATGTTGCCGGCGTAGGACAGCGACTTGATCCCGTCCAGGACGCGGGTCGGGCCGAACGTGACCGAGGCGAGCCGCGTCGTGGGGGCGAACGGGGCGAGCGGCTCGGTGAGCAGGATGCGCCGCCCGCCGCGCGTCAGCACGATCCGCAGCGAGCCCTCCATCGCACCCGCCGCCTCCAGGATGCGGGCCGCGTCCACGCCCACGGCGGCGAGGTCGACCGGCAGCCGCAGGCTGCTCGCCGAGCGCTCGAGCCGCAGCAGGTGCTCATCGAGCGCGAACGGCCGCCCGGCGTAGACGCGCACGACCTCGAAGACGCCGTCGCCGCGCAGCAGGCCGTCGTCGGTCGCGGGAACCATCGCCCGCTCGGCGGGCATCAACTCGCCGTCGACGCAGGCGAGGGCGTTGAATTGGTCCGCGCCCATGACCGGTGGCAGGCTAGAGGATCGCCCGCGGGCGAGCGGGGCCTCGCGCCCGCGCCTCGATGGGCCGCCCAGGGATCGAACCTGGAACCTTGGGATTAAGAGTCCCCTGCTCTGCCAGTTGAGCTAGCGGCCCGGAGGAGCGCCCGCACCGCCACGCGGGTCGGGCGGGCCGAGCGATTCTAGAAGGTTGTCTAACCGCTCGCCGGGGGCTGCCCGCCTCGCAGCGCGTTCGGCCCCTGCTTCTTCGCGGCGGCGAGCTGCTGGCGCACGGTGGCCTTCTGCGCCTTCGGCGCGAGGTCGACGGCCTTGGCCGCGGCGAGGTCGCCCTTGCGGGTCTCGCCGGCCGCATAGGCGAACAGCGCGAGCTGGCTGTAGGTGGCGGCGCTGGGGGAGTCGACCGCGACGATCTCGAGCGCCTGAGCGGCCTTCGCCGGCTGGTTGAGCCCGCCCGGGCCGTAGGCCTGCGCCATCAGGCGTGCGACGTCCGCGTCGGGGCGCGCCGGGTCGAGAGCGATGTAGCGCTGCCAGGCCGCCGATGCCTGCGCGAGCGTCTTGCGGCCGTCCGAGGTGAAGGCGCCGGTGCCCTGGTCGAAGTTCGAGCCGGCCTCCTGGAAACGCAGCCGGGCGAGCTCCGACCAGGCCGCCGCGGCCTTCGGGTTGACGGCCACCTGCTTCTCGAGCCGCTGGATCTGCTTGCCGAACCCTCCGCCGCCGCCGCCACCGCTGTTCTGGTCGGCGTTCAGGATCCCGAACCCGCTGCCGCCGACCCCGAACAGCACGAGCCCCCCGCCGATCAGGATCGCCAGGAACAGGTAGATGACCTGGATCGTGCGGCGGCGGCCGCGGGCTCGGAGATCGAACAGCATCTGGGGTCAGGTCTCGTCGTCGCGGGCGGCGACCTCTAGGGACTCCTCGTCGAGGTCCCAGCGGTCCTCGGGCGGATCGCGCCGCTCCGCGAGCTTGAGCAGCAGGATACTCAGCCCGTAGAGCAAGAGCAGCGGGATCATCTCGAGCGTCGTGGTGACCGGGTCCACGCCCGGCAGCAGCGCCGCGATGATCGCGATGATCACGACGATGTAGCGCCACTGGCTGGTCAGCATCCGCGAGCTGACGATGCCCGCGCGGTTCAGCGCCAGCAGGCCCACCGGGATCTGGAACATCAGCCCGAGCGCCCCGATCGTCATGATCGCGAACTTGTAGTAGTCGCGCGCCTGGATCAGGACGTCGAACGAGTTCGAGTTGAAGTTCTGCAGGAAGTTGATCGCGGGCGGCAGCACGAGGAAGTAGCCGAACGCGACGCCCGCGGCGAACAGCAGCGGCACCATCGCCATCAGCGGCATCACCACGCGCCGCTCCCGCGCGCTGAACGCGGGCAGCACGAAGGCGTATGCCTGCCACAGCAGGACCGGAAGGCTGAAGAGGATCGCGAAGTACAGCGCGACCGTCAGCGTCGCCGTGAACGGCTCGCCGACGCCCGTGGTGATCGGCTTGCGCTCCGGGAACGTCTTCGGGAGCACCTTGGCCGCGCCGGCGAGCCCGGCGGCGAGCTGGTCGGCCGCGGCGCGGTCGGCCGGCGTCAGCCGAGGCGCCGCCGAGAGCTTCTCCGCGCCGCGCGCCGCGCGGGCGAGCTGGCGGCCGAGCTCGGTCTGCGACGCCGAGAGCCGGGCGATGCGCCCCGATCCGGCGCTCTGCGCGGACGGCGTGCTCTGCTCCAGCGGCCGGTTCAGCACGTCGAGCAGCACGTCGTTCTGCCAGAAGCAGAAGGCGAACGCGACGACGAGCGTGACCGCGCACACGACGAGCCGCGTGCGCAGCTCGTCGAGGTGGTCGATGATGCTCAGCCGGTCCTCGTGCCCGACCGTGCGCAGGACGGTCGCCATCCGGTCGCCGTTGCCGTCGCTAGGAGCGCGGCTCGCCGTCGGCGGCGTCGTGCTCGCGCGCCGACCCCTCCGCCGCGACCGGCTCCTTCGCCGGCTCCGCTGCCTGCTTGGCCGCGGGCTCGCGATCCTCCGGCGCGGCGTCGAGCGCGCGATCGTCGCCGTCGTCGCGATCGCCGGTGACCGAGTCCTTGAACTCGCGCATCCCGCGGCCCATCTGGCGCCCGAGCTGCGGCAGGCGCTTGGGCCCGAAGATGAGCAGCACGATGACGAGTACGACGACGATCTCTAGTGGGCCGACCTGGCTGAACATCCGACTGCCTCCGGTGTGGGGCTTCTCGCCCCAGGGTATCGGTCGCGGGCGCCGGGGGCGCAAGCTCAAGCAACTGGTCGCGAGCGCCGATACCGGCCCAACCGAGGGTCCGACGATGAGTCCCGAACCTGCCCACCACGCCGTACGTCGCGTAGTCCTGCCCAGTGGCCGCACGATCGAGGTCGTGTACTTCTCCGGGCCGGATCCGGCCGTGGGCGCGGACGGAACGGTCGAGGGGCTGCATGTGTGCCCGCGCTGCGAGGCACCGTACGTCCAGCCGCTGGACTGGTCGGAGGCCGGCCCCGGGCACTGGGAGGTCAGCCTGCGCTGCCCCAGCTGCGAGTGGCACGGCGACGGGATCTTCGCCCAGGAGGTCGTCGAGCGCTTCGAGGAAGAGCTCGCGAGCGGCTGGGAGGAGCTCTCGAAGGACCTGGAGCGCCTCGAGCGCGCGAACATGGAGGATCAGGTCGATCGCTTCGTGTCCGCGCTGCGGGCGGGCCATCTGTACCCGATGGACTTCTGATCGCGGACGGGCGGAGCGGCGCGCCGGCCCCCTACGCGTAGCGGTCGACCACGCCCTCCGCGAGCAACGCGAACGCCTCCCGGCGGTCGGCCGGCAGATCGGGCAACGAGGCCGTCGCCTCGCCTGCGATCGCCAGCGCGCGGCGGCGGGCGTCCTCGAGCGCGCCGGTCGCTGCGATCGCGTCGCAGACCTCGGCCGCGGCGGCCTCGCCCGAGAGCTCGCGCAGGTCGGCCGCGGCGATCGCCGGATCGCGCTCCCGTGCGAGGATCAGCGGCAGCGTGACCGTTCCGTCGAGCAGGTCGGTCCCGCGCGGCTTGCCCGTCCGCTCCGGCGGCCCTGAGACGTCGAGCACGTCGTCGAGCAGCTGGAAGGCGAGCCCGATCCGCCGGCCGAAGGCCCCGAGCTCGGCGTCGTGCGAGCCGCCGGCGAGCGCACCGAGCCGGCACGCCGCCTCGAACAGGCGCGCCGTCTTCAGCTCGCAGCGGCGCAGGTAGCGCTCGGTCCCGATGCCGGCGTCCCACGCGTCCGCGCGCTGCATCAGCTCGCCGCGCGCCAGCGCCGAGCTCGCGTCCGACAAGACCCTGACCTGGTCGGTGCGATCGCCCTGCGCGAGCTCGGCGAACGCCCGCGAGAAGAGCAGGTCGCCGGTCGCCGTGGCCATCTCGCGTCCCGCCCGCGACCAGACGGTCGGCCGCCCCCGGCGCAGCGCGGAGGCGTCCAGCACGTCGTCGTGGACGAGGGTGGCGCTGTGCACCAACTCGACCGCCACCGCCGCGCGCAGGGCCTCCTGGCCGCCCGATGCGCGCTCGCCGGCGGCGAGCAGCACCAGCAGCGGCCGCAGCCGCTTGCCGCCGGCGGCGATCGTCGCGCCCGCATGGCGCGCGAGCAGCGATCCGTGGCCGGCCGCGAGCTCTGCGAGGCGCTCCTCGACCCGCGCGAGCGCCGCCTCCACGCCCGGCCCCGCCGCGCGCAGGACGGGCTCGGCGCCCGCCGCCGCGCTCACGGCCCGACCGTCCCCGCGTGAACGGCGATGATCCCGCCCGCGGTGACGAAGCCGCGGACCTCCGGCATCCCGGCGGCGCGCATGCGTTCCGCGAGCTCCCGCGGCCCGGGGAAGCGCCGCACGCTGCTCGGCAGGTAGCGGTAGGCGTCGCTCTCGCCGGCGAGCGTGCCCAGGCGCGGGACGATCGAGTCGAACCACATCCGGAAGAACGTCGACAGCGGCGGGCGGGACGGCGTGGTGATCTCGAGCACCACGACGCGCCCGCCCACCCGCACCACGCGTGCCATCTCGCGCAGTCCAGCGTCGAGATCGGAGAGGTTGCGCGCGCCGAACCCCACCGTCGCCGCCGCGAACTCGTCGTTCGCGTAGGGGAGCTCGAGCGCGTTGGCCTGCTCGAAGCGCACCGGCGCGCCGGGGACCGGCTTGGCGCGCGCGAGCGCGAGCATCCGCTCGGAGAAGTCGCAGGCGACGACCTCTCCGCCCGGCGCGACGCGCCGTGAGAGCTCGCAGGCCAGGTCGCCGGTGCCCGTCGCGACGTCGAGCACGCGATCGCCGGCGGCCACGAGCGCGAGGTCGGCGGCGCGCGCGCGCCAGCGGTGGTGGAGCCCGGCGGTCATCACCTGGTTCATGCGGTCGTAGACGCCGGAGATCCGGTCGAACATCGCGCGCACCTCGGCCTCGGGCAGGGTGCCCGCGCCGTCCGGTTGCGCCGTGCTTTGCGCGCTCGGGGTCATTGGCCGATGGTAGGAGCGCCCCGGCGGGGGGGCGGCGGCCGGCGGACGGCCGCGGTCAGTCCTGTCCGTTGAGCTGCCCGAGGAACGCGACCATCGCGTTGAACTTCTCGGGGTTCTGCTTCTCGAGCGAGGAGAACGACGGCATCGGCGCCGTCGGGTTGCGCAGCGTCTGCGCGATCGCGGCCTGCGGGAGCTTGGATGCGATCGCGGTGAGCTCGGGCCCGGGGCCGTCGTTGCCGTTCTCGCCGATCTTGTGGCACGCCAGGCACCCCGACTGCCCGACCACGAGCCTCCCCTGCTCCCAGGCGGCGAGCTGCTGGCCGCGCAGGCCGCTGGGCGGCTTCAGGTCCACGGAGTTGGGCGAGCCCGCGCTCGCTCCGAGGTAGGTCAAATAGCCCATCGCGACGATCGTGAGGATCCCGGCCGTGGTGGCCACCGGGCGGCGCAGCGGGTGGCGCTCCGCGCTGCGGTCGTAGAACGGCAGCAGGAACAGCAGGATCATGCAGATCGTCGGGATGCCGATCGTCGCGAGCGGCACCAGCTCCGGCGGCTTGATGATCCGCAGCAGCTCGAAGAGGAAGAAGAAGTACCACTCCGGGCGCGGCACGTAGGTGGTGGTGGTGGGGTCCGCCTTGGGCCCCAACTCCGCGCCGAGCACGATCGACATCGCGATGATCACCACCATCACGACGCAGGCCATGGCCGCGTCCTTGCCGACGGCATAGGGGAAGAACGGCTTGCCCTTCGCCTTCAGCGCGTTGTACTCGCGGAGGTAGGCCTCCTTCTCGCGGAGGTTCACGCCGAGACCTTCTGCTGCGGAGCGGTGCCCTCGGGCGACGCCTTCAGCCACGGCGGCGCGGTGGTGCCGAGCTTCGCCACCAGATAGAGGTGCGCCCCGATCAGCGCCGCGATCGCGCCGGGGACCAGCAGCATGTGGATCGAGTAGAAGCGCGACAGCGTGGTCGCGCCGAACTCGGGGCCGGCGCGCAGGAAGTCGGACAGGTAGGGCCCGATGATCGGGCCGGTCCCGTTGATGTTCACGCCGACGATCGTCGCCCAGTAGGCGCGCTGGTCGAACGGCAGCAGGTAGCCCGTGAACGACATCGTCATCGTGAGGATCAGCAGCACCACGCCGATGACCCAGTTCAGCTCGCGCGGGTACTTGTAGGCGCCGAAGAAGAACGTGCGCGCCATGTGGAGGAAGATCAGGATCACCATCACCGACGAGCCCCACTTGTGCATTCCGCGCACGAACTCGCCGAGGAACGCCTCGTTGGTGACGTAGCGGATCGACTCGTAGGCGCCGCCCGCCCCGTCGGGCCGGTAGTACATCGCCAGGAAGACGCCTGTCACGGCCTGGGAGAGGAAGGCGAACATCGTCGCGGAGCCGAGCGTGTAGAACCAGTTGGTGCCCTTCGGCACCTTGCGGAACATCAGCCAGCGCAGACCGCCCGAGAGCGAGGTGCGCTCGTCGATCCAGCCGACCGCCGAGGTGCCGCCCTCCTTGGCGTGCTCGGTCGCCGTCGAGGGGCGGCCCTCGCCGGTGCCCGGTCGCTTGGGCTTCGGCTGGAGGGCGGGCGGCACGGGAGGGGCGGACGGCTTGAGCTTCATCTCCTCACCAGGCGCTCTGGCCGGAGTTCGGCGGCGGCGGCGCGGTCGAGAGCCGCGGCGGGTAGAGGTACTGGCCGATGCCGTCCAGCGCCTCGCCGGGGTCGCGCGGGTCGAAGCGCTTGAACTCCGAGTTCACGCTGTAGCGGGCGCCGACCTGCACTACACGCCCGCGCACCTGCGTGTAGAAGCGGTCCAGCGGACGCACGGGCGGGCCGCCGGTCACCTCCCCCTTGAAGCCGTACACGCCTCCGTGGCACGGGCAGACGAAGCGCTCCGCGGCCTCGACGAAGCGCACCGGGCAGCCGAGATGCATGCAGCGCGACGAGATCGCGATGTAGCGGTCGTACTGGTCGACCTGGGGCCCGTCGATCTCCGGGTTGTGGCGGCGCATGAAGACCGTCGACTTGCCGGCCTCGCCGACGCCGTCGACGATCGTGATCGTGCGCGGGACGTAGGTGTCGGGACTGAAGTCGTCGACACCGCCGACCACCTGCCACTTGGCGTCCTGGCGCTCGAACACCGGGCCGAGCGCGAAGCCGAGCGCGGGCAGCGTGAACGCCGCGGCGGCGATCCCGCCGAGCGCCTGGCCGCTGACCGTCATGAAGTGGCGGCGCGTGACCGTCTCGCCCTCGAACGCGCCGGGCGCGCCGCGGTCGGCTGTGTACTTCGACTTGGAGGCTTCGCGCTTGTCGGGCATGAACTCCGGACCGCCGGGCGGGTGGGTCCCGCCGAGGCGAGCGAATCCTAATCCACCGCCGGACCGGGTGGCGCTCCGCGCCGTGCGGCGGCCTCCCGCAGCGCCGCCGCCGCGCCCGGCGCGCCCTCGCGAGCCAGCGCCTTCGCCGCCGGGTGGCCGTCCGGCGAGCCGTGCCCGACGGCCGCCACGCCGGCCTCCCAGGCGGCCTCGGCGCGCTCGGGGTCGCCCTCGGCGTGTGCCTGCGCGCAGAGCGAGATCACGTCGGCCAGCTCGCCGATCGCGGCCAGGTCCCCGAGCTCGGCGAGCTTCGCCAGGCCCATCGCGTACAGGCGATCGCCGCCGAGAAGGGCCAGGTCGGGATCCTCGGGGCGGACCACCTCCCCCGCGCCGAAGTGCAGCCGGTAGCCCTCGCGGATGGCCTCCAGCGCGAGCTCGTACTCATCCGACCTGTCCGCGGCGCGGGGTCCGGCGACCGCCGCCTGGATCGGCGCCTGCTCGTGCTCGCGCGTCTCGGCGAGCGGCTCCGCGACCGCGGACCCCAGCAGGGCGTCGTCGGCCCGGATCGCGCGGGCGAGGCGAAGTCCCGCCTCCTGCGCGCTGCGCGGCGCGCTCACGCGATCTCCCGGAAGGCGGCGGCCGCGGCCTCCAGGGTCCGCTCGACGACGTCGGGCCCGTGCGCGAGCGACGGGAACCAGGCCTCGAACGGGGAGGGCGGCGGGAACACGCCGCGGGCGAGCAGCGCGCGGCACCAGGCGGCGTGGGCCTCGAGGTCGCACGAGCGCGCGTCCTCGTAGTCCCGTACCGGCTCGGAGCGGAAGAAGACCGTCAGCAGCCCGGGCGCCTCCGCGACGTGGACGGGAGCGTCCCCGGCGGCCTCGCGCAGCCCCGCGGCGAGGGTCGCGGTGGTCGCGGCGAGCGTCACGTAGGCCTGCTCGTCGAGGAGCCGCAGCGTCGCGAGCCCGGCGGCGACCGCGAGCGGGTTGCCCGCCAGCGTGCCCGCCTGGTAGACGTCGCCCTCCGGGGCGACCCGCTTCATCAGCTCACGCCGCCCGCCGTATGCGGCCGCCGGGAGCCCGCCGCCCAGCACCTTGCCGAGCACCACCAGGTCCGGCCGCAGGTCGCACAGCTCCTGGGCGCCGCCGCGGCTCACGCGGAAGCCCGTGATCACCTCGTCGAGCACGAGCAGCGCGCCGCACGCGTCCGCGCGCTCGCGCAGCAGGTCGAGGAACCCCGGGAGCGGCGGCACCACCCCCATGTTCGCCGGGCAGGGCTCCGCGATGATCGCCGCGAGGTCCTCGCCGCCGGTCGCCGCGACGAGCGCGTCCGGGTCGTTCCAGGGGACGACGACGGTCGCGGCGGCGGCGCCCTGCGGCACACCCGGGCTCGACGGGATCCCCTGCGCCGCGAGGCCGGACCCCGCCTCCGCGAGCAGCCCGTCGACGTGTCCGTGGTAGGCGCCGGCGAACTTCAGGACCCGCTCGCGGCCGGTCACGGCGCGGGCGAGCCGCAGCGCGCTCATGGTCGCCTCGGTTCCCGAGCAGGTCAAACGCAGCATCTCGACGGCACCCATCCGGGCGGCGACCTCGGACGCGAGCGCCACCTCGCCGTCGGTCGGCGCGCCGTAGCCGGTCCCCAGCGCCGCCTGCTCGCAGACGGCCGCCACCACCTCCGGCCGTGCGTGGCCGAGGATCAGCGGGCCCCAGGAGCAGACGTAGTCGACGTAGGAGTTGCCGTCGACATCGACGATCTCGGCGCCCGCGCCGCGCGCGATGAAGACCGGGTCCCGCCCGATCGCGGCCATCGCGCGCACCGGCGAGTTGACGCCGCCGGGGATCACCTCCGCGGCGCGCCGGTAGCTCTCCGCCGAGCGCGTGTCGTGCAGCACCGAGGTCATGGGCGAGCCGTGGCGGGGACGCGCGCCGCTCAGGCGTGCTCCGACTCCCAGCGCCGGTGCTCGTCGGTGAAGTAGCGCAGGCGGACCTTCTTGAACTCCGTCGACGAGTAGAGCGTCACGCGCTCCTCGATCCCGGTGTCCCGCGCGATCGCGTCGAGGATCGCATCGCACTCCTCCTTGGAGCGCCCGTGCGCCATCGTGAAGACGGAGTAGGGCCAGTCGGGGTAGGTCGGCCGCTGGTAGCAGTGCGAGATGCCCCGGAAGGCGGCCATCCGGCAGCCGGTCTCCTCGATCCGGTCCTCCGGGACCTTCCACACGCCCATGCCGTTGGCGCTGAAACCGGCGCGGCGGTGGTAGAGGATCGCGGCCACGCGGCGCAGCAGGCCGCGCTCGCGCATTCCGTCCAGGTGCTCGAGGAAGCGCTCCTGCTCCAGTCCGGCGCGCCCGGCCGCCTCGGCGTAGGGCTCCGGGACGACCGGCATGTCCCCCTGCAGGGCACGGATCACCGCGACGTCCCGCTCGTCGTAGGGCACGGGCTCGAGCTCGGCGGGTGGCTGCGCGATGCCCGCGCCGGCGAGCTCCTTGGTGCCGGCCTCCATCTCGAGGTCCATGCGGATCTTGAACAGCCGCAGCGTCGGCAGCTGGCGCACCGACGTGGCGCCCGCCTCGGCGGCGAGCACCTCGAGCGTGCCCTGGAGGCCGAGCCGCGACTCGGGCTCCACGGCGATCGTGAACCACATGTTGAACTCGTGGTTGCGCAGGTAGTTGTGCGAGACGCCCGGGTGGGCGTTGATGGCCTTCGCCGCCCGGTGCGGGTGCTCGGGATCCACCTTCGCCGCCACCAGCATCGAGCTGTAGCCGAGCGCGCGGGTGTCGAAGATCGGCGTGACCTGGCGGATGATCCGGTCGTCCAGGAGCCGCTGCACGCGCGCCATCGCCTCCTCCTCGGAGAGCTCCGCGTGGGCCGCGACGGCCGCGTAGGGGCGGGGCGCGATCGGGAACCGGCCCTGCATCGCGTTCAGCAGGCGGCGATCGGCGTCGTCCAGCGGGGCCGCCGAACCGCCCGCGCGGGTGCGGACCTTCGGTTGCGGTGAACGAGAGTCCGGGGCTAGCGAGCGAGCCATTCCGCGACCTCCTTGGCGTGATAGGTGATGACGATGTCCGCTCCGGCGCGGCGGATCGCCGTGATCGACTCGAGCACGGAGTCGCGCTCGTCGAGCGCGCCGCTCGCGGCCGCGGCCTTCAGCATCGCGTACTCGCCGCTGACCGAGTACGCGGCGACCGGCAGGCCGCAGCGCTCCTTCACGGCGCGGATCACGTCGAGGCACGGCAGCGCGGGCTTGACCATCAGTATGTCGGCGCCCTCGCCGGCGTCGAGCAGCGCCTCGCGCACGGCCTCGCGGCCGTTGGCCGGGTCCATCTGGTAGCCGCGGCGATCGCCAAACGCGGGCGCCGACCCGGCCGCCTCGCGGAACGGGCCGTAGAACGCCGAGGCGAACTTGGCGGAGTAGGCCATGATCGGCACCTCGCCGTGGCCTTCGGCGTCCAGCTCGGCGCGCAGGGCTCCGACCCGGCCGTCCATCATGTCGCTCGGCGCGACCAGGTCGGCGCCCGCGCGGGCGTGCGAGGCCGCGGTCCGCGCCAGCAGCTCGAGCGTCGCGTCGTTGTCGACGTGACCGCCCGGCCCGAGGATCCCGCAGTGGCCGTGCTCGGTGTACTCGCACAGGCACACGTCGGTGATCACCAGCAGCTCGGGGTGGGCCTCCCGGATCGCCCTCGTCGCGAGTTGGACGACGCCCTCGTCGTCCCAGGCGCCCGAGCCCTCGTCGTCCTTCTGGGCCGGGATCCCGAACAGCAGCACGGCGGGTATCCCGAGCGCCGCGGCCCGACCCGCCTCCTCGACCGCAGCCGAGATCGAGAGCCGCTCGACGCCGGGCATCGCGTCGATCGGCGCGCGCCCGGGCTCGGCGTGCACGAAGAGCGGCAGGACGAGATCCCCGGCCGACGGGCGCGTCTCGCGCACCAGGCCCCGCAGCGCCGCCGTGCGGCGCAGACGGCGCATGCGGGTCTCGGGAAAGGCCATGGACGGAGGATAGGGGCGGCGGGGCCACGGGGAGGCCGGCCCTACCCGAAGCGCCGCAGCGCCACCCGCGCGATCGCCGCGTAGGCCACGACCAGCGCCGCCATGTGCGCGAGCGGCTGCAGCAGCCCGGGATCGGCGCCGTTCAGCGCCCAGTCCATCGCGTCGAGCGCGGGCTTGAACGGGAAGAGCGCCGAGATCACCCGGATCGCGTCGTACAGGCCCGGGGAGACGGCTCCGCTGGGGACAAGCGCGAGGAACGCGATCGGGAGCGCGACCAGGAAGGCGAGCAGGGACGCCGCCCGGACCTCGCGCGCCACGCCGCCGATCGCCACGCCGAGCGCGGCGAACCCGAGCCCGCCGATCGCGAGACCGGCGAGCCACTGCGGCAGCCGCCCCCAGTCCAGCGCGCCGGCAACGAGACTCACGATCACCAGCATCAGGAGCCCGACCGGTATCGAGCAGAGCGCCGTCAGTCCCGTCTTCTCGGCGATCAGCCCGGTTCGCGAGACGAGGCCGCGGACGAGGCGGGAGAACGTGTGCTCCTCGCGCTCCAGGGCGAGCAGGCCGGATGCGAGCAGCAACCCGACGAACATCAGCGAGGCCGTCACCGCGACGGCGACCAGATAGCCGCTCAGCGACGCGCGCTTGCCCTCCAGCGTGTGCGTCTTGACCCGGATCGGCTCGGCGATCGCGCGCAGTGCGGCGTCGGACAGGTTGAGGTTGTCGACCGCGAGCTTGGCGAACCGCTGCACCTGCTGGAGCGGGAGGCGCGCGTCGGAGGAGCGCGGCAGCGCCGCGATCGTGGCCTGGAGGATCGCGTCGGCCTTCTGGAGTCCGAGCACGTCCAGCGTCTGCCCGAGCACGTCGAAGGTCCCACCCTTGAGCAGGAGGTCGATGTATCCGGCGCCGATCTGGGTGAACTTGCGCGAGAGCGCGAGGTTCGCGTCGCCGAGGCGGGCCTTGATGAGCGACTCCACAGCCTGCTGCTTGATCGGGTTCTCGGCGTTGTAGATCACCTCGACCTGCGGGGAGCTGAGGCCCGTCGAGACCTTGCGCGCGAAGTCCTCCGGCACGATCAGGGCCGCGACCGCGTCGCCCGAGCGCACCTTCTCGAGCGCCTGCTCGCGCGTCGAGACCTTGATCGGCTCAATCGAGCGGTACAGCTGGTTCGAGTACTTGGCGACATCGATGTTCTCGCCGCCGAGATCGATCCGGTAGTCCGAGCGCGGCACCTCGTTCAGGATCGCCACCCGCGGCTTGCCGCCCCCGCCGGACAGCGCCAGGCCGATCAGAACCGGGATCGCGACCGCGTACAGGACCAGCATCCCGACGAGGAACGGGGAGCGGCGCAGGATCTGGACGTCCTTGAGCAGCAGCCAGCGCATCGCCGAGGGTCAGTGGCCGCGCGCCGCCAGGAACGCCACGAACGCGGTCTCGAAGTCCCGCGTCTCGCCGCCGACGGTCTCGGCCAGACCGGCCGGACCGCCCGCGAACACCAACTCGCCGTCCGCGAGCACCAGCACGCGGTCGGCGTGCGCCTCCGCCTCGCCGACGTTGTGGGTGGAGAAGATGACCGCGGTCCCGTCGGCGACCAGCGTCGAGATGAACTCCCAGAGCCGCTCGCGCTGGCGCGGGTCGAGCGAGGAGGAGGGCTCGTCGAGAAGCAGAACCTCAGGCGCGCGCAGCAGCCCGATCGCGATGTTCACCCGCTGCTGGTTGCCGCCCGAGAGCCTGCCGACCTCGTCGTCCGCGCGGTCGCCCAGCCCCGTCTGCTCGAGCATCCGCTCGACGGCCTCCTCCGGCGGCGAGATCCCCTCGAGGCGCGCGAACAGGCGCAGGTTCTCCGCGACCGAGAGCTTCGAGTAGACCGCGGGCTGCTGGGGCACCCAGCCGACCTCCCCGGGCGGGCGCGAGACCTCGCCCGCGGTGGGCGGCTGGATCCCGGCGAGCATCGTTAGCAGCGTCGTCTTGCCCGCGCCGTTGGGCCCGATGACCGCCACCACCTCGCCGCCGAACGCCTCGAACGAGACATCCTGTAGCGCCGCGCGGTCGCCGTAGCGCTTGGTCAGCCCGGCGGCGCGCAGCGCGGGCGCCGCCGCGGGGGCGGACGGGGCGGACATCGCCCGCAGGCTACCCGGACGCCGGCCCGGCCGGCGCCGGCTCGCCGCAGTCGTCGCAGGCGTCGGCGCCCGCGCGCAGGGGCGCGCCGCACGAGCGGCAGCGCGGCGGCGGGTGCCGGCGTCCCGCCAGCGCAAGCGGCGAGAGCGTCCCCCAGGGCTCCAGCACCAGGTGCCGGCGCAGGTAGACGACGGTTTCGCGCGCGATCGCCGCCAGCGGCAGCGCGAGCAGCGCTCCGACGATCCCGTAGATCTCGGCTCCCACCAGGAGCGCGAAGATCACGACCAGCGGGTTGATGCGCAGCGTGTGGCCGAACACCTGCGGTGCGACCACATGGCCCTCGAACTGCTGGAGCGCGACGAACGTGAGGCCGACCCACAGCGCGTCGATCGGCTGGCCGAACAGGGCCACGAGCACGGGAGGCAACGCACCGAGCACCGGGCCGACGTAGGGGATCAACTCCATGAAGCCGTACCACGCGGCGAAGAACAGGGCGTAGGTGCGACCCTCCGGGAAGATGCCGACCGTGCCGAGGATCCAGAGTGCGAGCCCCGCGCTCGCGCCCATGATCAGGCTGAAGAGCAGCTGTGCCCGGACGTAGGAGTAGACCGCCCGCTGCACGAGGCCCGGATAGTCGTCCTCCGGGCTCCCGTCGCCGGGCGGCATCACGTTGCGCACCAGGCGATCGATGGCCGGTGCGTACAGCAGCATGTAGATCGAGATGACGAGTATCAGGATCAGGCCGAAGCCGACCTCGACCGCGCTCTGGAGGAGCGTGCGCCCGAAGGACACGATGTCTCCGGAGCTGCGCAGCACCTTCCCCTCGAGCGTCTGCAGCGCGGTCTGGCCCTGGCGCCGGATCTGGACGTTGAAGCCGTGGTTGTCGAGCCAGACCTGGAGGTCGCCGAGGCTGCGGTTGGCGGAGTCGACGAGGTCGGGCACGTTGCGCTGGAACGCCGACACCTGGTTCGCGACCGGGTTGGCGAGCAGCACTCCGATCCCCGCCACCGCCAGGAAGAACGCGAGGTACACGAACCCGACCGCCATCCCGCGGCGCACGTGGCCCAGCCTCATGACGCGCGCGACGATCGGATTCAGGATCAGCGCGATGACGCTCGCGATCGTGAAGATGATCAGCACCGAGCCGATCGCGCTGCCGACCACGAACAGGAAGACCAGCGCCAGCGGGAGCGCGACGAGCTGGATCCAGCGCGGGACGACGATCCGCGCCGGCGAGGGCCCGGCGGCGTCCCCTCCGCCCTCCCCAGCGGGCGCGGGCGGAGCCTGCGCCGTGGCGGGCGAGTCGACCTCCTCGCCCGGCCCCGGCGCCTCGACCGTCTCCGTCGGCGCGTCGCTCAGATCGCGTGCCATCCCGCCAAGTATGGGGCACTCCCTGACGTGAGCGGCGCCTCCCGCATCCTGTTCGTCGGCGACGTCGTCGGCGGCGTCGGCCGGCGCACGCTGCTCGCGCTGCTCCCGCGCCTGCGCGAGCGGCTCGAGCCCGACTTCGTGGTCGTGAACGGGGAGAACGCGGCGGGCGGCGTCGGCATCACGCCGAAGATCGCCCGCGAGATGCTCGCCGCCGGGATCGACGCGATCACGCTCGGCAACCACGCCTACCGCCATCGCGACGTCTACCCGTATCTCGACGAGGAGACCCGGATCCTCCGACCCGCGAACTTCCTGCGCTCCCAGCCCGGTCACGGGTCGACCGTGGTGGAGCGGAACGGCGTCCGTCTCGCGGTGGTCTCGCTCTCCGGGAACCTGCACATGAACGCCGGCAGGCCGGCGTTCTCCGAGATCGACTCGGTCCTGCACGGGCTGAAGGGGGCCGCCGACCACGTGATCGTGGACATGCACGCCGAGGCGACGAGCGAGAAGGTGGGCATGGGCTGGCACCTGGACGGACGGGTCACCGCGGTCGTGGGGACGCACACGCACGTCCCGACCGCCGACGCGCGCGTGCTCCCGGGCGGGACCGCCTACATCACCGACGTGGGCATGACCGGGCCGCGCGGCGGCGTGATCGGCGTGCGGCGCGAGCAGGCGCTGGAGGCGCTCGTGACGCGGATGCCCGTGCGGTTCGAGACCGCCGACGACGACCCGTGGCTGATGGGGGCGCTCATCCGCTGCTCGGAGCCGATGCGGGCCGACGCGATCGAGCCCGTCCTGGAGCCGGCGCCGGCCGGTCCCTGACCGCGCGATCCGCGACCCGCGCCGGGGCCGGGCGCTCCTCCGGCGCGAAGCGGAGCACGATCGCCGCGAGCGCGAACGGGACCAGCCAGACCAGGTATGGGAAGAACCAGTAGACGACCCCGAGTTGGAGCGCGATCAGCACGGCCGCGCCCAGCGCCGCGACCTGGGCGAGGTCCCGCCGCCGCGGCACGAAAGCCAGCGCCAGCGCCAGCGCCACCGTCGCGGCCTGCACGCCGGTGCGAATGCCGTCCGGCCAGCCGTAGAGACCCCAGGGCGAGAACGGCGCGTCGCGCGCGTCCTGGAACCCGACCGTCCGCCGCCAGACCGCGAGCGGGTCGCCCGTGAACGGAGCCATCGCGAGCAGCGCGACGACCGCGAAGCCGAGCGCGTAAAGCCCGAGGTCGCGGCCGCGCCAGCCCCGGCCGGGCGCGCGCGCCAGCAGCGGCGCCAGCGCCAGCGGCGCGATCTTCGCCAGGCCGGCCGCCGCGACCGCGGCGCCGCGCGCGGCGGGCCGCGCGGCCGCCAGCAGCGCGCACGTGAGGAGCAGCGCGACGAGCGAGTCGTTCGCGTTGGAGTTGGCCACGAACAGCGTGAATGGGAAGGTCGCCCACGACCAGGCGAGCAGGAGCCCCGTGGCGGGGCCGCGGACCATCCGCCCGAGCCAGAACAGCCCCAGCAGCGTCAGGAGGTCGAACGCGATCGCCGCGGCATGCGCCGCCGGGAGATCGTCAGGACGCCCGGCGCCCAGCACGGCGACGAACGGCGCGTAGGCCTCGTAGGTCACGGGCCCGTAGGTGTCGCCGCGCTCGAGTCCCTTGGGGAAGCCGCCGTACACCCGCTCGCCGCGGAGCAGGCGATCGGCGCCGACGACGCTCGCATGTCCGACGTCGATCACGTTGGAGTCCACGACGTTCAGCCCGACCCGGAACCCGACGAGGAACACCAGTCCGACCGCGAGCCACGGCAGCGGCACGAGCGGGCGCCACGGGTCTCGCGGCCCGCCCGCCGGAGCGCGGCGGAAGCCGAGGCGAAGCATCCTCGCCAGGAGGTAGGCGAGGCAGGGAAACAGGATCGGCACCATCAGGTCTATCCGCGCGGAGTTGAACGCCGCGAACGCCGCCGAGGTGCCTCCCACGAGCACGAGCAGGTCGAGGTGCAGGAGACGGGCACGGCGTCCCCGTCCGGTCGGTATCCAGGGCACCAGGAACAGCGCGCACAGGGGCAGCCAGACCCACAGCGCGCTCACGCGGCGCCCGAACGCCCCCGGATAGCCGCGGGCCATCGTCCAGGCGACCTGGTACCCCGTCCACGCCTCCGTGACCGCGCCCGTCGCGTCGTCCACGTAGGCGGTGCCGATCTGACTCCCCTTCCGCGTCCACAGGTCGACCTTCCAGCGGCCGCCCTCGCGGGTCGCGTACCCGTAGGAGCCCCGATGGGACGCGCGCTCGGCGCGGAGCTTGGGGTCGCGCAGCGCGATCGCCGTCGCGCGGGCGGGGTCCAGCCGCGGCGCGGGCGGGCGCAGCGCAGACGGCCGCCCCGGGTCCGGCCGGCGGCCGGACCCGGAGGCCGCGGTCGGCGCGTCCGCGGCGCGGGCCGGGACGGACGGGACGAGCCCCGCGAGCGCGAGGAGGGCCGCGGCGACGAGCGCCGCGGCGGCCCTCACCGCCCGAAGCTCCAGAGCTTGTTGCCGACGAACGACAGCGGGGTTCCGGTGACGATCGCGATCGCCTGGGCCGGCACCTCCGCGACGCCGAGGCTCCCGACCAGCACGGTGAGGACCACGAACGTGAACCCGAACGTCAGCACGCTCACGGTGAGGAAGCGCGCCGCCTGGAAGGCGGCGGGCCCGTCGTGCGCGCCGAAGGTCCAGAGGCGGTTCCACCAGAAGTTGTTCGCGACCGAGACCAGGAACGCGACCACGGCCGCGGCCCGGTAGTCGATGTCCAGCGCGTGCACGCACAGCGCGAAGGTCGCGAGGTTGACCACGTACCCGCTGCCGCCGACCAGCGCGAAGCGGCCGAGTTGCACCCAGTTGTGCGGCTTGCGCATCCCGTGCCCGACGCGGCGGTGCAGGCGCGGCGTCGACGCGGGCGGCGGGACGGCGGTGGTGGCCTCGTCGCTCATCGGCGAGACAGCGTAGCCGCGCGCGGTCTCCGGCCGCCGCGGGTCAGCCCGCGGCGAGGCCGAAGTGCGCGCGGATCATCGGAGCCACATCGCGGATCGTCCAGCACTCGCGCTCGGCGCGCGAGTCCGGGCCCATGCCGCACCACAGCAGCGCGCCGAGCGAGTCGGAACGATGCAGCGATCCGTGGCTGCCGCCGCCCACGTGGTCGGCCCCGCCCCAGTCCACGAACTCGTAGCCGGGCGCGGCGGAGAGCAGCACGTCGCCCGCGCGCGGGCAGCGCAGTGCCGCCCAGATCCGCGCGAGCGCGTCGGGGTACTCGCCGCCGACGAGCCTGCCGTCCTCGACGTCGGCGGCCAGCACGGCCGTGTCGCCCTCGAGGCTCCAGCGGCACCCGCGCGCGTCCGTCACGTCGCCGCCCGGCGCGAACCGCAGCTCGCCCCCCGCGCCGCGCACGCTCGCCTCCGCCCCGACCATGCGCATGACGAGGTCCACGCCCTCCACGCGCTCCGCCTCCCGCGCGGCGCGGGCGGCGACGCGGGCACGGCGGGACGGGTCGCCGAGCGCGTAGACCATCGCGGAGCGCTGCGCGAGGCCGAGCGCGAGCTCCTGCTCCTCCTCCCCGCCGTCCGCGGGACCGCGGACGATCCAGTCGCGCAGCGCGCCGCGCAGGTCGATCCGCGCGCGGACCGCCGCATGGGAGTGGTCCGCCATCACGATCACGGCGTGATCGGCGAGGAAGTCGTCGGGGCCGCCGGCCGCCTCCATCACGCGCAGCAACTGGCCGTCGGCCTCGGCGATCGACGTGACCGTCGCCTCGGGCCCGTGGCGGTGCGACCAGCCGTCGTTGTCCGGGAGCGAGAGCAGCAGGAAGTCGAAGAGGTCGCGCTCGGCGAGCCACGCCCCGACGCAGCCCGCATGCTTGTCGCGCACGCCCGGGAGCCCCAGTTGGCCCCGGCAGCCGGTGCGCCTGGAGGCGAAGAGGTCCGCGTAGAACAGCTCGCGCGGCCCGTTCACCGGCTCGCGGAAGAGCGTCGCGGTCGCGATGCGCGCGAGCGCCGTCTCGTTCGCGACCTCGTGACGATGACGGCCGCGGTACATCAGGTAGGTGGTGCCCGCGGTCCTCACGCCGGCGTCGTCGAGCGACTCGAACACCGTCTCCACCTCGGACGAGAGGTGGTCGCGGTTCATGTTGTAGATCGTGTCCGTGAGCGAGCGGTAGATGCCCGCCTGGCGCGAGGCGGAGAACGAGGAGCCGTACTCGACGTAGCGCCGTTCGTCGCGGTGGTACCAGTTCATGCTCGGGATGTAGTGCTCGTCCGGGCCGGTCCCGGTGACGATGCTCGCGGCGCAGACCGGCGTGACCGACGGGAACGCCGCGACGCAGTCGTCCACGTAGGTGCCCTCCTCGAAGATGCGGGCGAGCGCCGGCGCGCGGCCGGCGGCCACGGCGCGCTCGAGCATCGCCGGCTTGAGCCCGTCGATGACGGCCAGGACCAGCTTGCGCGGTGCGCTCACCGCAGGACGCGCAGGCCCGCGAACTTCCTGCCCTCGCGGCGGCGGCCCGTGACCAGCAGCCAGATCACGAAGGCGAGCGCGACGAGGCCGACGGGCGGGACGGGCACCGACAGCCCGGCGCTCGCCGTGCCGGCGCCCTCGGCGTACAGCGGCAGCGCCCCCTGGGCGGAGGCGTCCAGGCGGCGGCGCACGCGGGCGAAGAGCTCGCGCGTCGCGGCCTGGGCGACCGCCGCGCAGGCGAGGCCGCCGATCAGGCCGGGCCAGGAGACGAACCCATGGTCCGCGAGCGCTGCGGCGAACAGGACCGCGCCGAGCCCGAGCGCGATGCCCGCCAGCGCGGCGCCTCCGGGGCCCGAGTCGAGCCGTTCCGGGCCGGCGCGGCGCTCCACGAGCGCGACGGCGAACAGAGCCGCGACGAGCGCGAACAGGAACCAGGTCGACTCGATGAACGCGTAGTCGGTCCCGTCGAAGTCGATGCCCGCATCCGCGTGCGCCAGCACCCCCACGAGCAGCGTGGGCAGGAAGGGGCGGATGCCGGCGCCGACACTGAAGCCGGCGCCCTGGCAGATTGCGAGGAAGAGACGCACGCGTGCGCTACGGTCCGGGCGCGTGACGATACTCCACGCGATGAGCGACGCCGCGCGGAGCCTGCGGCGGGGCGACGGGGTCGCGGGATGAGGCGACGGGAGCCGCCGCGGTCGACGGCCCGCGACCTGGAGCGCTACGCCGGGCTGTTCGCGGCCCGCGCCGGGGTGATGCGCTCCTCGGCGATGCGGGACCTGATGGCGATCACCGAGCGGCCCGAGGTGATCTCGCTCGCCGGCGGGCTGCCGGACACCTCCACCTTCCCGGCGGACTCCTATGCGGAACTGCACCGCGAGGTGGCCGAGCGCGCGTGCGCGCGCGCCCTCCAGTACGGCCCGACCGAGGGGCTCGCGGCGGTCCGGCGCCACATCGTGGGCGTGATGGCGGCCGAGGGCGCGCACGCCGAGCCCGACGAGGTGCTGGTCACCACGGGCGGCCAGCAGGTGATCGATCTCGTCTGCAAGACGCTGATCGACCCGGGCGACGTGATCGTCGCGGAGGGCCCCACCTACCCCGGCGCGGTC
Source organism: Solirubrobacteraceae bacterium (assembly GCA_046330255.1). Classification (GTDB taxonomy): domain Bacteria; phylum Actinomycetota; class Thermoleophilia; order Solirubrobacterales; family Solirubrobacteraceae; genus JBBSBL01. The sequence continues at coordinate 1,533,319 of JAXLTC010000001.1, read as the reverse complement.
CCGGCGTTCGGCGCCTACCAGGCGGAGGTCGTGCAGATCGGCATGGACGCGGACGGGATGGACGTCGCCGAGCTCGAGGCCGCGCTCGACGAGCTCGACCGCGCGGGGCGCAGGCCGAAGTTCATCTACACGGTCCCCAGCTTCCAGAACCCGGCCGGAGTGACGCTCTCGCTCCCGCGCCGCAAGCGCCTGGTGGCGATCGCCCGCGAGCGGGAGATCCTCGTGCTCGAGGACAACCCCTACGGGCTGCTGCGCTACGAGGGCGAGCCGGTCCCCACGCTGTACGCCCTGGACGGCGGTGAGATGGTGATCTACCTCGGCACGTTCTCGAAGATCCTCGCCCCCGGGCTGCGGCTCGGCTGGACCGTCGCGCCGCGACCGGTCCTGGAGAAGATGAACCTCGGCAAGCAGGCGATCGACCTCTGCAGCTCGTCGATGACCCAGCACTTCGTCGCGGCCTACTTCGAGAGCGGGGGCTGGGAGGAGTACGTCGCCTCGCTGCGCGCGGTCTACCGCGAGCGACGCGACGTGCTGCTCGAGGCCATGGCCGAGCACCTGCCGCGCGAGGCGACGTGGACCCGCCCGGCGGGCGGCCTGTTCGTGTGGGCGACGCTGCCCGACTACATCGACACCACCGACCTCCTGGCGCGCGCGTTGAGCGAGAACGTCGCGTTCGTCCCCGGCCGCGCCGCCTACCTCGACGGCCGCGGCGGCTCGTCGATGCGCCTGAACTACTCGGGCGTGGGCCCGAGCGACCTGCGCGAGGGCATGCGCCGCATCGGCGCGGTCGTCGCCGAGCAGGTCGCGCTCTACGGGACCCTCACCGGCGCAGGCGCCGTCCCGGCCGGCCCGGACGCGGCGGCCCGGCCGCGGGAGACCGGCCGGCTCGCCGACGTGCTCCGCCTCCCCCGCCGCGCGGGCGGGCGCGGCGGGACCGCTCGCGAGGAGCGTGACGGCGCATGAGGGTGGCGGTGCTGGAGGGCGGGCGCTCGCTGGAGCGGCAGGTCTCGCTCCGCTCCGGCGCGCGCGTGCGGGACGCGCTCGAGCGGCTCGGGCACGAAGGGCTCGCGGTCGACGCGGGGCCGGATCTCGTGGCGCGCCTGCGCGACGCGGCACCCGACGTCGCGTTCATCGCCCTGCACGGCACCGACGGCGAAGACGGGACCGTGCAGGAACTGCTCGAGGTGCTCGGGCTGCCGTACACGGGGTCCGGCGTCTTCGGCTGCATGCGCGCGTGCGACAAGGTGCTGGCCAAGCACCTGCTGCGCGAAGCCGGGGTTCCCACACCGGACTTCTTCGCCTTCGGCGAGGCCGCGTTCCGCGAGCTGGGCGCGGCCGCGGCGCTGCCCGCGATCGAGGAGCGGCTGCGCTTCCCGATCGTGGTCAAGCCCGCGCGCCAGGGATCCGCGCTCGGGGTGCGCTACGCGCGCACCGCCGCCGACGTGCCGCCGGCGCTGCTGGCCGCCTTCTCCTACGACCGTCGCGTGCTGCTCGAGCGCCACGTGGCCGGGCGGGATCTCGCGGTGACGCTGCTGGAGCCCCCCGGCGGCGGGCCGCCCGGCGCGCTGCCGGCGGTCGAGGCGGTGCCGCTGGGCGACTCCTACGACTTCGAGGCCCGCTACGAGATCGGGCGCACGCGCTTCGTCTGCCCGGCGGCCCTGCCCGCGGGAGTCGAGGAGCGCGCCGCGGAGCTCGCGATCGCCACCTGGGAGACGCTCGGCCTGGGTGGCTTCGCGCGCGTGGACATGATGCTCGAGGAGCCGGGCGGCGAGTTGCACGTGCTCGAGGCCGACACCGTCCCGGGCCTCACCGCCACGAGCCTGGTCCCGCAGGCCGCGGAGGCCGGCGGGGTCGCCTTCGACGAGCTCGTCGAGCGGTTGCTGGCGCTGGCCGCGGCGCGCGCGGGGACGCCGGCCGCCTAGCGCCGCTCAGGAGTCGCCCGCGAAGTCCTCCGGGGTGACGTCGTCGAGGAACTCCTTGAACTTCTCGACGACGTCCTCCTGGTCCTCGACCTCGTGCTCGAACTCGATCGCGGACTCCTCGATCACGTCCTCGGCGGCGAAGATCGGAGCGCCGGCGCGGACCGCGAGCGCCAGCGCGTCGCTGGGCCGCGAGTCGATGTCCATCTCCTTGCCGTCGACCTGCAGCGTGATCGACGCGTAGAACGTGTTCTCGCGCAGCTCCGTCACGGCGACCTTCGTGCAGTTGACCTCGAGCTCGCCGAGCACGTCGGAGAGCAGGTCGTGCGTCATGGGTCGCGGGGTCGACGCGCCCTGCAGCTTCATCAGGATCGCGGCGGCCTCGGGATGGCCGATCCAGATCGGCAGGAACTTGTTGCTGTCGACGGCCTTGAGCAGGACGATCGGCTGCTTGCCGACCATGTCGAAGCTCACGCCGTAGATGACCATCTCCTGCACGGGCGGGCGGCTCCCTCTCGGTGGGCGGTCCAGTATAGGTGTCGCGTCAGGCGGGCCGGAGGGGTCCTGCGGCTCCCGGGGGCCGCCGCGCCCGGGCGGGTAATGTCGCGCCGGTGAGGATGATCCAGGCTGGCGAGCCGTGCCCCCTGCCCGACCTCCCGGCGCTCGCCGAGGCCGCCGCGGCGCTGCGCGACACGGGGCACTGGGGGATGGTCCTGGACGACCGCTGGCGGCTCGCCTACATGACCGACGAGCTGCGCCTGAGCTTCGGGGCGCACCTGGGGCTCGTGCCGATCGCACTCGGCGAGCACTTCTTCGGCACGCGGTCGATGGAGGTGGCGCGGGAATGGCCCTTCGGCCCGAACACCGGCGAGCTGGTCCGGCTCATGGTGCGCGACTTCGGAGGTTGGCTGCTGGCCGACACGCCGGGCGGGCGGGAGGCGGTGCGAGCGGCCGTCGACCCGTCGCTGGCCGACCTCGTGGACGATCTGGAGCCGGGCGACACCGCGGCCGCGGCGGGGACCGCCGGCGCGACGGCGCTCTGGGGCACCCGGCAGGACATCCCGATGCTGGCCTTCCGGATCCGCGAAGCGGGCGGGGGCCTCGCCGGCAACGCCTTCATCACCAAGCCCGCGGCGGGCATGGCGGCGATCGCGACGCTCGTCTCGATGGCCGACCTGCGCCATCTCGAGCGCGCCAAGCGTGTCGTACGGGCGAGCCGGCGCCCCGCGGCGCTCCTCTTCGCCGACCTCGAGGGCTCCTCGCGGCTCTCACGGCGCCTGTCAACCGCCGGCTACTTCGCGCTGGGCCGCCGCCTGGTTCGCGCGGCGGACCAGTGCGTGATCGACGCCGGAGGCCTGGTCGGCCGCCACGTCGGCGACGGGGTGGTCGCGTTCTTCCTGGCCGAGGTCGCGGGCTCGGAGTCCGCGGCGGCGCGGGAGTGCGTCACCGCCGCCCGCGCCCTGCGAGCGGCGCTGGCCGGCGTGGCCGAGCGCAGCGGGCTCGATCCGGGGGACGTGGTGCTGCGCTTCGGGCTGCACTGGGGCGCAACGCCGTACGTGGGCGCGGTTACGACGGGCGGGCGCTCGGAGGTCACCGCGCTCGGCGACGAGGTGAACGAGGCCGCCCGGATCGAGGCCTGCGCCACCGGTGGGCGGACCCTGGCATCCAAGGCGCTCGTCGAGCGGCTCGACCCGGCGGACGCGAGCGCGCTCGACATCGACCTCGGCCGCCTCACCTACACGATGCTGGCCGACCTCCCGGAGGCGACCGAGAAGGCCCGCCGCGACGCCCCCGCGATCGCGGTCTGCGAGCTGTAGGGCGAGGCGCGCGCCGCAGAGGCCGCCCCCGTGCCATCGGAGTACAGTTGGCACTCGCGATCGGCAACCGGCCGCCGCGAGCGCGCCGCGGCCTTTCAAGAGGGGGGACAGGTCGATGAACGCGAACAAGGCCCTGTGGGAGAAGGGTGACTTCACGCGCATCGCGGAGACGATGCGCGACAGCGGCGAGGCGCTGGTCGGGGAGCTCGGCATCACGCCCGGGCTCAGCGTCCTGGACCTCGGCTGCGGCGACGGGACCACGGCGGTGCCGTCGGCACAGCGCGGGGCGGACGTGCTCGGGGTCGACATCGCGAGCAACCTCGTGGCCGCGGGCAACGAGCGCGTGCGGCGGCTCGGCCTGACGAACCTCAGCTTCCAGGAGGGCGACGCCTCGGACCTGGGCGAGTTAGAGGACGAGCGCTTCGACGTCGTGATGAGCATCTTCGGGGCGATGTTCGCGCCCCGGCCCTTCGACGTGGCGAAGGAGATGGTCCGGGTGACCCGTCCCGGCGGACGGGTCGTGATGGGCAACTGGATCCCCGGCGATCCGACCCTCGTGGCGCAGATCCTGAAGATCAGCGCCGCCTACTCGCCGCCGCCGCCCGAGGGCTTCGTGAGCCCGATGACGTGGGGCGCCGAGGACGAGGTGACGGAGCGGTTCACGAGCGCCGGCGCGGCGAGGGACGGGATCTCGTTCAACCGGGAGACCTGGAGGTTCGACCACCAGGGGACGCCGGCGGAGCTGCTCGCCCTCTTCAGCGGCTACTACGGGCCGACGATGAACGCCTACGCCGCGGCCGCGGCGGACGGCCGCGAGGACGACCTGCAGGCCGAGATGCTGGAGCTCTTCGAGGAGAAGAACGAGGGCGCCAACGGCGAGACGTCGATCCCCGCGACATACCTCCTGGTCACGGTCCGGCGCTGACGGAGGATGCCATCGACCAACGTGGAGCGCGTCGAGGCGGGCTTCGCGGCGCACAACCGCGGCGACATCGACGCGCTGGTGGAGTTCTACGACCCGGATGCGGTGTTCGAGACGCTGCTCCTCGGGACCCACCACGGCAACGAGTCCATCCGCCTGATCTACGCGGAGAACCAGAGGACGCTGGCCGGCTACGACGTTCTTCCGATCGAGCTGATCGACGCGGGGGACAAGGTGATCGCGATCGCCCGCGCGGTCGGCTCGGGCCCGACCAGCGGGATCGCCGTGGACGAGCCGTTCGCGCTCGTGTTCACGTTCAAGGGTGAGCGGGTGGTGCGCGAGCAGGCGTTCCGCAACAGGGAGGAGGCGCTGGCCGCGGCCGGGCTGGCCGCTCGGTAACGCGCGCGCCTGCAGCGGCGCCGGGCCTCGCGTTCGGGCGTGTGGACGGCCGGTGCAGCGCGACGCCGCCGACCACCAGCGCGACCCCCACGATCTCGGTCCCGCTCGGCATCTGCGAGAGCACGAGGACACCGACGACGGTCGCGGTGGCGGGGAGCAGCGACACCATCAGCGCGTAGGTCGCGCGCGGCAGCCGGGCCATCGCCAGCTGGTCCGCGACGTAGGGGATGACCGACGAGGCGATGCCGACCCCGATGCCGGCGAGCAGCGCGGCCGGATCGAGGAGCGCGGCGCGCGCCTGCGGGCCGCCGATCGGCGTGATGACCACCAGGGCGATGAGCATCGCGCCGGCGAGGCCGTCGATGCCGGCGATCGCGGGGTGCTTGGCGACGCGATCGGCGAGGACGATGTACGCGGCGAACAGCAGGGCGTTGGCGACCGCGAGGGCGACACCGGCCGGGTCGCCCGCGAACCGGACGTCGGCCAGCAGGTAGACGCCGGCGACCGCGAGCGCCAGGGCAGTCGCGTTGCGGGGGGAGCGGGCGCCCAGCGCCCCCAGGGCGATCACGGGGAGGAACTCGATCGCTGCGACGGTGCCGAGCGGCAGGCGGGCGATCGCGAGGTAGAAGCACGCGTTCATCAGGGCCAGCACCGCGCCCCATCCGAGCAGCAGGCGCCTGCCCGCCGGGTCGAGCGCCGCGACCGCCCGCCACGGGCGGCGCCACAGCGCGAAGATCACCGCGGCGGTCGCGATCCGCAGCCAGGCCACGCCGAGCACCGGCATTCGCGCGAACAGCAGGACCGCGAACGACGGCCCGAGGTAGTGGAACACCGCGCTCAGGACGAAGTACAGCTGCGGCGAGGGCTGGACGGCCGGGGACGGGGCGCGCATGAGCCGTCGCGATCCCGTGGGCACCCTTCCGGAGACGTCATGCACGAAATGAAGATTGGCGCACCCCCAAAGACTCGTACATGGGGAAACGTTGGTATCTTGCTCGTAATGCCTCGGATCAGTAGCCAACAGCGCGATTCTGCCGACGGTGCCCCACTGGATGACACGAACCTGCGACTGCTTGCCGAGCTGCAGCGCGACGCGCGCCTGAGCCTCGCGGAGCTCGGACGCCGCGTGGGCCTGTCCTCCCCGGCGGTCGCGGAGCGCCTCCAGCGTCTCCGGCGGGACGGCGTCGTCGCCGGCTACCGCGCCGAGCTGAACCCCAGGGCGCTCGGCCTCGCCCTGAGCGCGGTCATCCGGGTCCGCCCCTCACCCCGCCAGCTGCATCATGTGGGCGAGGTCGCCAGGGAGACCCCCGAGGTCGTCGAGTGTCACCGGGTGACGGGCGACGACTGCTACGTCATGACGGCGCACGTCCGCGACGTGGAGCACCTGGAGGAGGTGATCGACCGTTTCGCCGCGCACGGCCAGACGACCACGTCGATCGTCCAGTCCTCTCCCGTCCCGCGCCGGGAGATCGCGCTCCCGCCCGCTCCGTAGGCGCCGGATCACGTTGCCGGATGGGCGATCCAGGACTCGAACCTGGGACCTCTTCCTTATCAGAGAAGCGCTCTAACCGACTGAGCTAATCGCCCTGGGCGGCGGACGGATCGAGCCGGCGCCGCTCGCGCGGATGGTAGCGGGGGCACGCGAACGCGGCGGTGTAGGCTCGCGCCCGTGCATGCCGTCGTCAACCGCATCCGCCTCGCGCGGCCCATACCGGACGAAGTCTTCGCCTCGGCGGCGCGCGAGGTGATACCTCGCGTGGAGGCGATCGAGGGCCTGCGCGCCATGCACCTGGTCTCAGCCGGCGAACACGAGCTTGTCGTCGTGCTGCTGGCCGACAGCCCGGAGGCGCTCGAGCGCACACGCGTGGAGGTCGGCAACGCCTGGATGCGCGAGAACGTCGTCCCGTACGCGGCCGGGGCTCCCGAGCGGGTCACCGGCGAGGTCGTGGCCTCCTTCGAGCGAGGCTGAGGCGCGGCGCCGCCCGGGACGGGACGGCTACGCCACGCCCCGGTCGGCGAGGCGGTCGGCGGCGGCCATCGCCTCCTCGACCGAGGCGAAGTCGATCTCGGCGCGGCAGCCCTCGCCGCGGTCGGCGATGCGGACGTCCGCGCCCAGCGCGGCGCCGAGGCGCTCGGCGACGGCGAGCAGCGCGGCCTCGCGGTCCGGGTCGGCCGGCCGTGTCCGGCGGCGCACCCGGATCTCACCGCCCGCCGACTCGCGCGCACGGGCCTCGGTCGTGCGCACCGACCAGCGGCCCTCGGCCGCGGCGCGGGCCAGCGTGCGCCGGTCGCCGTGATCGGGCGCCATCAGCAGCGCGCGGCCGTGTCCCTCGCTCAGGCGACCCGACTCGAGCAGCCCCAGCGCTTCGTCCGGCAGGTCGAGCAGCCGGATCAGGTTGGAGACGGCGACCCGGCTGCGACCGATCCGCCGGCCGACCTCGCCCTTGGTGAGCGAGAGCTCCTCGACGAGCGCGGCGCACGCCCGCGCCTCCTCGACCGGGTTGAGGTCCTGGCGCGCGACGTTCTCGACCAGCGCCACCTCGAGCGAGGTCGCGTCGTCGTGGTGGCGGACGATCGCCGGGACCTCCGCGTGCCCGGCGATCGCGGCGGCGCGCCAGCGCCGCTCGCCGGCGACGAGCTGGAAGCGGCCGCCCGGCAGCGGGCGAACGAGCACGGGCTGGACGACCCCGCGCTCCCGGACCGAGTCGGCCAACGCGGCGAGCGCATCCTCGTCGAAGCGGCGTCGCGGTTGGTCCGGATTCCGGTCTATCAGTTCCACGGGGATGCGACGCAGCTCCTCGGGAACCTCGCGCGGCGCGACGGCGAGGATCGCCGCGAGGCCGCGTCCCATGCCGCGCGGCTGCTCAGGCACCGGCGCCGACCCCCGCCGGCTCGCGCGCGGCCCCCCGGCGAGCGGCGACCTCGCGCGCGAGTGCGAAGTACGCCTCCGCCCCCGCGCAGTGGGGATCGTGGTGGGTGACCGGCTGCCCGTGGCTCGGCGCCTCGCCGATGCGCACGTTTCGCGGGATCACCGTGTCGAAGACCAGCGCGCCGAAGTGCGAGCGCACCTCCCGCTCCACGTCCTGCGCCAGGCGCGTTCGCGGGTCGGACATCGTCAGCAGCAGGCCGGTGACCGTCAGGCGAGGGTTCAGCTCCCGCTGCACGAGATCCAGCGTGTCGAGCAGGCCGGCGAGGCCCTCCAGCGCGTAGTACTCGGCCTGCACCGGGACGATCACCTCGTCGGCGGCGACCAGCGCGTTGACGGTCAGCGGGCCGAGCGAGGGCGGGCAGTCGACCAGCGTGAACGCGTGCCGGTCGCGGATCGGCTCCAGCGCGGCGCGCAGGCGGGTCTCCGGCCCGGCCGCCCGCGGCAACTCGACCGTCGCGCCCGCGAGGTCGGGCGAGGCCGGCGCGACGTCCAGCGCCGGGATCGCGCACGGCCGGATCGCGTCCCGCAGCGGCGCGGACCCGGCCAGCGCCTCGTAGACACCGGGCCGCAGGTCCTTCGCCAGTCCGAGGCCGACCGTCGCGTTGGCCTGCGGGTCCATGTCGATCAGTAGCGTCGACGCGCCCGCCTCGGCGAGGCAGGCGGCGAGCGTGACGGCAGTCGTGGTCTTGCCGACGCCGCCCTTCTGGTTCGCGATCGCGTAGACCGGCACGGTGAGGCCAAGCTAGCGTCGGCGCCGGTCGGATCGGTCGGGACGGCGACGCGCCGGGGAGCGCGCTTCGCCAAGGCGCTCCGTGCCGGGGCCTCACCGGCCGGCCGGGGCTCCCAGGGGACGCTTTCTCGCCATGCCCGGGCGCCTCGGGAAGCCGGGCGGCGTCGCGGCGGCCTTCGTGAACACGCAGAGCCGCCGCGAACGTGAACCCGGGTACGGCTCGACCGCCAGGGACGCCTCGGCCCCCAGGCCCAGTTGGTCCGCGGCCCGGGCCGCCGCCGCGCGCTCACCCTCCTCCACGCGCCCCTTCCACGCGACCAGCGTCCCGCCCACGCGCAGCAGCGGCGCCGCGTACTCGACGAGCACCGGCAACGGGGCGAGAGCCCGCGCGGTGACGACGTCCGCGCGGCCGAGGCCCCCCTCCCAGGCCTCCGCGCGCGAGCGCACGACCACGACGCGCGCAGCGGCCGATGCCGCCGCCGCGCGCACGAGGTACTCGCACTTCTGCGCAGAGCTCTCGACCAGCGCGACCTCGGCCTCCGGGCGCGCAACGGCGAGCGCCAGCCCCGGGAACCCCGCGCCCGAGCCCAGGTCGGCGACGGTGGACGCCCCGGCCAGCGCCGGCACCTCGAGACCGGTCAGGCTGTCCGCCACGTGGACATCGACGGCCTCAGCCGGCACGCGCACGGTCGTCGGCGCGCGGCAATCCTCCGCCAGGAAGGCCAGCAGGCGCCCGAGGCGATCCCGCGCACAGGGGTCGAGGCCGTGGCGATCGACGATCTCGTCGAGGCGGCGCTCCGTCACCAAATCAAACATCATTGCGACGCCGAGCGTAAAACGTGAAACAGAAGTGAGGAGAAACAGGCGCGGCGACTGCCGGCGGTGCCGCGGTTGCCCCGTGGCGCGGGCGATGCCGCGCTACGCGTCATCGGTTGCGCCGGCGTTTGCAACGGCGCAACGGGGCTTCACGGCGGCCGGAACCACTACCGCCGTGGCGAACGTGGCGGTGGGCGGGGCGGGCCAACCGCATGCCCCTGCCCTGGGGGCGCATACGACCCCCTAGCCAGGATTGTTGCCACCGGAGCCCAGACGGGCGCTCCCTTCGATGCGCGGTTCGCGCGACCCGCGCGGGCGGCGCAGGAGGCGCGCGGGAGCCCCTACCCCTCCGGCGGAGCGATCACCAGGCGCCGCTCGGGCTCCTCGCCCTCGCTGTAGGTCTCCACGTCGCCCCGCTCGCGCAGGTGCTCGTGAACCAGGCGGCGCTCGACGGCGCTCATCGGCTCGAGCGTCACCGGACGCTCCAGTCGCAGCGCGTCGTACGCCGCGCGATCGGCGTCGTGGCGCAGCGTCGCGGCACGTCGCTCGCGGTAGCCCGACGCGTCCACCTCGACGCGTCGGCGTGCCTCCCCCGGCCGGAACGCCGCCCGGTAGGCCAGGTGCTGGATGGCGTCGATCGTCTGGCCATGGTGGCCGATCAGGAGCCCGAGATCGTCGCCCGCGACCACCGCGCGGATGCGGTCCTCGTCGACCTCGACGCGAACCTCGCCGCCCACTCCCAGCGCGGCGACGACGCGCTCGACGAGCTCGCGCACGCGCTCCTCCTGGCCACGCGGCGCGCTCACGCCGCCACTCGCCCCCGGCCCGGGGAGCGTCCTGCCGACGCGGCCGCCGGCACACTCGCCCGGCCGGTCATGCGTCCCGCCGCGGCCATCTACCGCCGCCGCCCGGAGCGCTTCTTCTTCTTGCGCGGCGGCCGCGGCGGCGGGCCGGACGCCCGCGTCGAGCCCGACTCCTTGGCGCCGGCGCCGGCCTTGGCCTTCTCGCGCGAGGCGCCGCGCCCCCCGCTCTTGCCTCCGTCGCCCTTGGCGGCCGACCCCTTCGCGGCGCCGCCTCGGTCACCGCCGCCGGCGGGCGCCAGGCCGAGGCGCTCCGCCAGCCCGCCGCTTCCCGGCTCCGGAGCGCGGCCGAAGACGCGTTCCTTCCAATCCTTCGGCCCCTCCGCGCCGCCGGCGCCGGCCGCCGCCGGGGTGATCGGCCCGACGGTCCGGCGCACGAAGTACTGCTGGCCGATCGTCCACAGGTTGGTGGTGATCCAGTAGACGATCAGGCCCGCCGGGAACTGGATGATGAAGATCACGAAGATGAAGGGCAGCGCGAGCATGATCGAGCGCTGCGTACGGTCCACCGCCGCGGGGGTCAGCAGCGTCGCGGCGAGCTGCGAGCCGACGTAGAGCACGATCAGCGCGACCAGCACCCCGCCGGTCGCCGATGCGGTCAGGTCCGGGATGAAGAGGAAGCTCTCGCTCCCGGCGTTCGGCAGCTTCGGGTGCGCGTCGTAGAACTGCGAGCAGCTTACGTTGGAGAGCGACTTGTGCAGCGAGGCCGCGTAGGCCCCGACGCCCGGGCAAATGTCGTGCTTGAGGTCGGTCCTCAGCATGTAGTACAGCGAGATGAAGACCGGGAACTGCGCGACGAGCGGGAGGCAGGAGCTCAAGGGATTGACCTTGTTCTCCCGGTAGAACTTCATCATCTCCTCGTTCATCCGCTGCTTGTCGTCCTTGTAGCGAGCCTGCAGCGCCTTGATCTCGGGAGACAGTTGCGCGAGGCGCTGCATCGACTTCGCCTGCTTGAGCGTCAGCGGCAGCAGCAGCGTTCGGACCGCGATCGTCAGCGCGACGATCGCCATTCCCCAGCTCAGCCCGATGTTGTCGTGGAAGAAGACGAGGACCGCGTCGAAGACGTCGATCAACTGCTTCAGGACGGGGATGATCGCGAGGGGCATCGGGGTCAGCTCTGGGGGGCGGCGGGCGCGCGCGAACGGAAGATCCGCTGCGCCGACACGGGGTCGTAGCCGCCGTGGCTAAAGGGGTTGCAGCGCAGCAGCCGCCACGCCGCCAGGACCACGCCCCGGAGTATGCCGAAGTCGAGAATGGCCTGCGCGGCGTAGCGCGAGCACGACGGCTCGTACTTGCAGCGCTGGCCCAGGAGCGGCGAGACGAACCGTTGATAGAGCCGCAGCGGAACGATCGCCGCGCGGCGCAGCGGGCGATCCCCGTCCGTCACGCGGGCCCCGCGCCGTCGCGCAGCCCGGCCTCCGCGACGAGCTCCCCGAGCGCCGCGGCGATGCCCTCGAGCCCCTCCCGCTCCGCCAGGTCTCGCGCGGCCGGGCGCGCGACCACCACGATGTCGTGACCCGCCGCCAGCGATGGGCCCTGCGCGCCGAAGGCCTCGCGGATCAGTCGCTTGACCCTGTTGCGCTCCACCGCCCCGCCGACCCGGCGCGACACCGAGAGGCCCAGGCGCGGCGCGGCGTCGTCCCCGCGCGGGAACGAGTACAGGACGAGCGCTCGGTTGCCGTGCGAGCGGCCCTGGCGATAGACGCGGTCGAACTCCGCGCTGCGCGAGAGGCGCCCCCGGCGAGCGCTCGGGACCCGCTCGCCGGCCATCTAGACCGTGAGGCGCCTGCGTCCCTTCGCGCGGCGGCGCTTGAGGACGAGACGGCCGGCCTTCGTGCGCATGCGCGCGCGGAATCCGTGCGTCCGTGCGCGCTTGCGCTTCTTCGGCTGATAGGTGCGCTTCATCGTCGCGAGGGCCTCCGGGGGGGACGGATGAGTATACGCGGGGCCGCTCGGGGCGCTGTCCACAGCGCCGTCAACAGGCCGTCCACCGGGCGCCCGCGGGCGCCGTCGCGACCCGCGGCGGATTTCCCCGCGATTTGCGCGCAGCGGCCCTCCGTGGCCGGTGCGCGGCGCGAGGCCTCTGGTATGTTCGCGCCTGTCTCCGGGTCCCCTCCCGGGCCCTCCATCAGTCCCGTCTCTCCGAGCCAGAGGAGCCGGTTGGCGACGCCTGCGCAACCCGAGCTGGAGCCCGTCTGGTCACGCATCCGGTCCGAGCTGCGCGACGCCGTCACCGAGTCGACCTACCACGTCTGGCTGGAGCCGCTGCGGCCCGTCGAGCTGGACGGCGACACGCTCGTCGTCGAGGCGCCGGCCGAGATCCGAGGGTGGGTCGCGGACCGTTTCTCGCGCGTGCTCCAGACCTGCGCCGCCGCGGTGCTCGGCCCGCAGACGACCGTCTCGGTGGCGGCGCCCGCCGCGGGCCGCGACGGTCCGAGCGTGTCGCCGGCGCGCGAAGGCGCGGTGCGAACCGCGGAGGCGACCGAGGTCTTCAACCCGAAGTACACCTTCGACCAGTTCGTGATCGCGGAGGGCAACCGCCTGGCCCACGCGGCGGCACTGGCGGTGGCCGAACTGCCCGGCCAGGCCTACAACCCGCTGTTCGTCTACGGCGCGCCCGGCACCGGCAAGACGCACCTCCTGCACGCGATCGGCAACTACGTCGCGAGCCACGGCGAGGGCCTGGCCGTCCGCTACACGACCGTCGAGGCGTTCACCAACGCCTTCGTCCAGGCGCTGCACTCCGGCGCCGTCGACCGCTTCAAGGCGCTCTACCGCCACAACGACGTGCTGCTGATCGATGACGTCCAGTTCCTCGAGAGCAAGGCCCGCACCGAGGAGGAGTTCTTCCACACGTTCAACGCCCTCTACGAGACCGGCGGCCAACTCGTGCTCACCTCCGACCGCCTGCCGCGCGATCTCGCCGCGCTCGAGGACCGCCTCCGCGAGCGCTTCGAGGCCGGCCTCGTCGCGGACATCGCGCCTCCCGACTACGCCACCCGGCTGGCGATCCTGCGCAAGCGCGCGCAGCACGACGCCGTCGCGCTCGCCGACGAGGCCGCGCTCGACGTCATCGCCGAGCGCATCGTCGCCAACATCCGCGTGCTCGAGGGCGCGCTGGTACGCGTGGTCGCGTTCCACTCGCTGACGGGACGGCCGATCGACGCCGCGCTGGCCACCGAGGTGCTCGACGGGCTCTACCCCTCGGCCGGGCCACGGCGCCGGAGCCTGCGCGAGATCCAGGAGGCGACGTGCGAGCTCTTCGGCCTGACCCGCGAGGAGCTCGTCTCGCCCAGCAGGGCCGCTCGCATCGTCTGGCCGCGACAGCTGGCCATGTACCTCGCGCGCGAGATGACCGACGAGTCGCTCCCCGCCATCGGGCGCGCGTTCGGCGGGCGCAACCACGCGACGGTGCTCAACGCGGTGCGCCGTACCGGGGATCGGATCGAGGGCGACCGCGATGCTCACGCCGCCGCCCGGACGCTCGCCGAGCGCATCCGCGCCGGCGACGACCGGCACGATTGACAGACTGGCGTGTTCCTCTCCACAGCAGAACGCCGCCGGATCTGCGCAACGAGCGGGCTCTCCGGTCGGTTCTCGACAGACTGCCGGCCCTTACTACCCCTGATTCCCATCCAGACTCGAAGAGGTATTCCGTGAAGCTCACAGCCGATCGCGACGAGCTGCTCGCCCAACTGCAGGTCGTCGGGCGCGTCGCATCCACGCGGAGCGCGGTGCAGGCGCTGTCGGGAGTCCAGGTGGCGGTCACGGACGGCGGCGCGGAGGTTCGCGCGACCGATGTCGAGATCGGCCTGCGCGTCCCGCTGACGGCCTCGATCGAGCAGGCCGGCGAGGTGGTGCTCCCGGCCCGGCTCCTGCTCGACGTGGTCCGCGCGCTGCCCGCCAAGGAGGTGTCGCTCGAGCTGCGCGCGGCCGAGCAGGACGTCGAGCTACGCGCCGGCAACGCGACCTTCCACATCCGCACACTTCGCTCCGAGGACTTCCCGCCCCTGCCGGAGGCGGGCGGGGACGTCGTGGTTCCGGTGCCGGTCGCCGCGCTGGTCGAGACGGTCGGCCGCGTCGCTCGAGCCGCCTCGAAGGACGAGACGCGCCCGGTGCTCACCGGAATCCTGGTCTCCGCGTCGGGGACCGAGCTGAGGATGGTCGCGACGGACTCCTACCGCCTCGCGGTGAAGGAGACGACCCTCGGTGCGCCGCTCGAGGGATCCTTCGAGGCCAACGTCCCCGCGCGCGCGCTGCAGGAGGTGGTCCGCCTCGCTCAGGGCACCGAGGAGCAGCTGCGCATCGGCGTGCGCCAGAACCAGGTCGTGTTCGAGATCGGGCGCGCGGTGCTCTCGTCGCGGCTGATCGACGGGCAGTTCCCGAACTACCGCCAGCTCCTGCCCGACACCTACGAGCACGAGCTGGCGCTCTCGGCTCCCGAGATCGCCGACGTGGTCCGGCGCATCAGCCTGCTGGCGCAGCGCAACGCCCCGCTGCGACTCGCCTTCGCCGAGGGCGAGCTGACCGTGTCCGCCCAGACGCCCGACGTCGGCGAGGCGAGCGAGTCGCTGCCCGTCCCCTTCAAGGGGGAGCCGCTCGAGATCGGCTTCAACCCCGAGTTCCTGCGCGAGGGCGTCGAGAGCGTCGAGTCCGGCGACCTGGTGCTGAAGCTGATCAGCCCGCTGCGCCCCGGCCTGATCGAGGCGGCGGACGGCAGCGGCTTCCTCTACCTGATCATGCCGATCAGGCTCAACGTCTGAGCGGCGCCCGTGCGGGTCGAGCGCCTGCGCATCCGGGACTTTCGCGGCTACGAGGCCGCGGAGGTCGAGCTCGGGGAGGGGTTGACGGTGGTCAGCGGGCGCAACGGCGCCGGGAAGACGAACCTCCTGGAGGCCCTGTACTTCGGATGTACGGGACGCTCCTGCCGGACGTCCAACGAGCGCGAGGTGGTGCGCATCGGCGCGTCGGCCGCGCGGGTCGAGGTCGACGTGAGCGCCGAGGGCGCTCGCCACACGCTGGCCGTCGGCTTCGCGCCGGGGGAGGCGAAGCGGCCGACCGTCGACGGAGCCCCCGTCGAGCGCCTGCTCGACGCGCCCGGGCGGCCGCTCTTCGGGGTGTTCCTGCCGGAGCGGCTGGAGCTCGTGAAGGGCGCCCCGTCGCTGCGCCGCGCCCACCTCGACGGCCTGGTGGCCGCGCTGCGGCCCGCGCGCGCCGCCACGCGACGCGCCTACGGGCAGGCCCTGGCGCAGCGCAATGCGCTGCTCTCGCGCGTACGCGCCGGCGCGGCGTCGCGCGCATCGCTTGCGACCTGGGACGCGGAGCTCGCGCGCCATGGGGTCGCGCTGCGGTCGGACCGCCTCGAGGCCGCCGGCGAGGTCGCCGGGCGCGCCGGCCGGATCGCGCGCGAGCTCGGCCTGCGAGGGGGGCTGTCCGTCGCCTACCGGCCCCGCTCGCGCGCGGAGAGCGCGGACGACCTCGCGGCCGAGCTCGCGGAACGCGCCGAGGCCGACCTCGAGCGCGGGTTCACCGCCCACGGGCCGCACCGCGACGACCTCTCGCTGGCCAGGGACGGCCGGGAGCTGCGGGCGTACGGATCCCAGGGCGAGCAGCGGCTCGCGCTGCTGGCGCTCCTGCTCGCCGAGCGCGAGGCGATCGCCGCCCGGCGGCCCGCGCCGCCCGTGATGCTTCTCGACGACGTGATGAGCGAGCTCGACTCCGAGCGGCGGGCGCGGCTGGTGGAGCGGCTGCGCACCGGCGGCCAGGCCGTGGTCACGACGACCGAGCTGGCGCACGTGCCCGGCGGCGAGGAGCCGGGGGTGGCGAGGGTCGCCGTCGCGGCCGGAGCCGTGCTGTCCGAGGCCCGGGCGGCATGAGGCGCTCCTCGCCCCGCCCGCTCGCCGGCGCGATCGAGCGACTCGCCGGCGACCTCGCCCCCGCGACCACCCTGGCCCGCGTCCAGGCGGCGTGGCCGAGGGCCGCGGGCGAGGCGATCGCGCGCGAGGCGACGCCCGTCTCGGAGCGCGCGGGGGTGGTCACGGTGTCGTGCTCCTCCGCCGTCTGGGCGCACGAGCTCGACCTGCTCGCCCCCGCGATCGTGGAGCGCCTGCGGGAGGCGAGCGGCGCGGATTCGGTCCGCCGCCTGCGCTGCGTCGCCACCCCGGTCCGGGGGCCCCGGTGAGAGCGCCGCCCAGAGACGGTTCGACAGTGTGTCAAATCGGCTCTTTTGCAGCTATTTCGCGCGGTCTTAGGGCGCTCGCCACCGCCCCCCGCCTGCTATCATTGCGGCAACCGCCGTTCCGCGCCCCGTCTCGCCGCAGACAGCGTCGCCGAGTCGGGGCGCTCCAATGTTCACGGAGGCCCCTTGGCCGCGCAGGAACCCAAGTCTGAAGCCGCCGGCGAGGCCGGCTACGACGCTCAGGACATCACCGTCCTCGAGGGCCTGGAGGCCGTGCGCAAGCGTCCGGGCATGTACATCGGATCGACGGGCGAGCGCGGCCTGCACCACCTCGTCTGGGAGGTCGTCGACAACTCCGTCGACGAGGCGCTCGCGGGCCACTGCTCCGCGGTCACGGTCACGGTCCACCCCGACAACTCGGTGACGGTCGACGACGACGGCCGCGGGATCCCGGTCGCGACGATGGAGAAGGAGGGCCGCCCCGCCGTCGAGGTCGTGCTGACGGTCCTGCACGCCGGGGGCAAGTTCGGGGACGGCGGCGGGTACAAGGTGTCCGGCGGTCTGCACGGGGTCGGCGTCTCGGTCGTCAACGCCCTGTCCGAGCGGTTGGGGGTCGAGATCCGGCGCGACGGCCACCTCTGGACCCAGGACTACGAGCGCGGCGCGCCGAAGGGCCCGCTCACGAAGGGCGGTAAGACCGACGACACCGGGACGACGATCACGTTCGCCCCCGACGCCGAGATCTTCGACGCGCTCGAGTTCGACATCCGCACGCTCGAGGAGCGCCTGCGCGAGACGGCGTTCCTCACCCGCGGCCTGGCCGTCTCGCTCGTGGACGAGCGCGGCGCCGGGTCGAGCGTCGAGTTCCGCTACGACGGCGGCATCGAGGACTTCGTCGCGTTCCTCAACGAGGACAAGGAGACGGTAAACGACAAGGTCGTCTACCTCTCCGGCGAGAGCGACGAGGGGGCCGTCGAGGTCGCGATGCAGTGGAACGGCTCCTACCAGGAGTCGATCTTCTCGTTCGCGAACAACATCAACACGCACGAGGGGGGCACGCACCTCTCCGGCTTCCGCTCCGCGCTCACGCGGACGCTGAACCGCTACGCACGCGAGAAGGGCATCCTCAAGGAGAAGGAGGACAACCTCGCGGGCGAGGACGTGCGCGAGGGCCTCACGGCCGTGATCTCGGCGAAGCTCGCGGAGCCCCAGTTCGAGGGACAGACCAAGACGAAGCTGGGGAACCCCGGGATGCAGGGGTTCGTCGAGTCGGTCGTCAACCAGGCCCTCGCCGAGTTCCTCGAGGAGAACCCGGCCGAGGCGAAGCGCGTCCTCACGAAGGCCGTCTCGGCCTCTCGCGCCCGCGAGGCCGCCCGCAAGGCCCGCGACCTCACGCGCCGGAAGTCCGCGCTCGAGAACTCCACGCTCCCGGGCAAGCTCGCCGACTGCGCGGTCAAGGACCCGGCGCTCGCCGAGTTGTTCATCGTCGAGGGCGACTCGGCCGGCGGCTCCGCGGTCAGCGCGCGGGACCGTCACACCCAGGCGATCCTCCCGCTGCGCGGGAAGATCCTGAACGTCGAGAAGAGCCGTATCGACAAGATCCTGAACAACGTCGAGATCCAGGCGCTCATCACCGCGATCGGCACCGGCGTGCGGGACGAGTTCGACCTGGAGCGCGCCCGCTACCACAAGATCGTGCTGATGACCGACGCCGACGTCGACGGCGCGCACATCCGCACGCTGGCGCTCACGCTGCTCTTCCGAGAGATGCCCGAGTTGATCGAGGCCGGCTATGTCTACATCGCGAAGCCGCCGCTCTACAAGATCAAGCAGGGCAAGCAGGACCGCTACGTGGAGAAGGAGTCCGAGCTCGAGGAGATCCTCCTCTCCGACAAGCTCGAGAAGCTGGCGGTCTTCGACCGCCACAACACGCAGTTCAAGCTCACCGACGCGCGCTGGAAGCGCTTCTCGCGCCGCCTGAAGGAGTACGAGGGCTGGGGGTCGTCGCTGCGCGCCACCCACGGCAACGAGCTCATCTCGCTGCTTCACGAGAGCCACATCCTCGACGAGGGGATCGTCGATCCGGCGGCGCTCCTGAAGCTGCTGTCGAGCCCCCCGCCCCGAGACGAGCCGTGGGAGCTCGAGGTCGTCTCCGAGGATCCGGCGGAGGTCGTGCTCGACGCCGTCGAGCGCTCCAGCGGGCTCGCGCGCAGGATCCGCGTCCCGTTGGGCCTGCTCGCCGGCCGCGAGTACCGCGAGCTGGTCCGCGTCCACCAGCAGCTGCGGGAGCTGGCCGGGACGCCGCCCTTCACGGTGCGCCTCGGCGACGCGAGCGAGACCGCGGCGTCGTTCTACGAGCTGCGCCGCCAGGTCCTCGCGATCGCGCAGAAGGGCGTCAACGTCTCGCGCTTCAAGGGCCTTGGCGAGATGAACCCCGACCAGCTGCGGGAGACCACCATGGATCCCGCGAGCCGGACCCTGGTGCGCGTCGCGCTCGAGGACGCCGCGGCGGCGGACAGGGTCTTCTCGATGCTGATGGGCGACGTCGTCGAGCCGCGTCGGCGCTTCATCGAGGACAACGCGCGCCTCGTGGCCAACCTGGACGTGTGAGGGCGCGCCCGTGAGCAGCGGCATCGACCAGATCTCGGGCGGCAACTTCGAGCTGCGCAATCTCGAGGACGAGATGCGCTCCGCGTATCTCGACTACGCGATGTCGGTCATCGTCGGGCGGGCGTTGCCCGACGTGCGCGACGGGCTGAAGCCGGTGCAGCGCCGGGTGCTCTACGTGATGGGCGAGTTGGGCCTCCAGCCCAACCGCGGCTACGTGAAGTGCGCGCAGATCGTCGGCGAGGTGATGGGCAAGTACCACCCGCACGGCGACGCGTCGATCTACGACGCGCTGGTGCGCCTCGCCCAGGACTTCTCGATGCGCCATCCGCTGGTCGACGGCCAGGGCAACTTCGGGAACATCGACGGCTACGGCGCGGCCGCGATGCGCTACACGGAGGCGCGCCTGGACCGGCTCGCCACGGAGCTTCTGCGCGACCTCGACTCGGACACCGTCGACTTCGCGCCGACCTACGACGCCAAGCGCCACGAGCCGCTGGTGCTGCCGGCCCGCTTCCCGAACCTGCTCGTCAACGGCGCCGCCGGCATCGCCGTCGGCATGGCCACGAACATCCCGCCGCACAACCTGGGCGAGGTGATCGGCGCCGCGATCGCCCACATCGACGACCCGGAAATCGACGTCGAGGGCCTGATGAAGCACGTCAAGGGCCCGGACTTCCCGACGGGCGCGACGATCCTCGGCGTGGGCGGAATACGCGACGCGTACGCGACCGGCCGCGGGAAGGTCCGCGTCCGCGCGCGGGCCCACACCGAGCCCCTGAGCCAGGGCAAGGAGGCGATCGTCGTCACCGAGTTGCCCTACCAGGTGCGCAAGGGCGGCGACGGCGGCCTGATCCTCAAGATCCGCGACCTCGTCATCGACAAGCGGCTGCCGGAGATCACCGACCTGCGCGACGAGTCGGACCGCAACGGGATGCGGCTCGTGATCGAGCTCAAGCGCGACGCGAACCCGCGCGTGGTGCTCAACAAGCTCTACAAGCACACGCCGATGCAGAGCACGTTCGGCGTGAACATGGTCGCGCTCGTCGACAACGTGCCGAAGACGCTCTCGCTGCGCGAGGTGATCGGCCACTACGTCGACCACCAGCGCGAGGTGGTCGTGCGCCGCACCAAGCACGAGCTGCGCCAGAAGGAGGCGCGCGCGCACATCCTCGAGGGACTGCTCGTAGCGCTCCAGAACCTCGACGACGTGATCGAGCTGATCCGCGGCTCGCGCGACCCGGAGGTCGCGCGCGCGGGGCTCCAGGAGCGCTTCGAGCTGACTCACGCCCAGGCGCAGGCGATCCTCGACCTGCGCCTCCAGCGCCTGACCGCGCTCGAGTCGGACAAGATCCGCTCCGAGCACGCGGACATCATGGAGCGCATCCGCGAGCTGCGGGAGATCCTCGGCGACGAGGCCCGGGTGCTCGCGCTGATCCGCGACGAGCTCTCCGAGATCGCCGAGGCCTACGGCGACGAGCGGCGCACCGAGATCACCTACTCCGAGGACGACCTCGACATCGAGGACCTGATCGCCGACCAGCAGATGGTGATCGCGATCACGGCGAGCGGCTACGTGAAGTCGCTCCCCCTCGCCACCTACCGCCGCCAGGGGCGTGGCGGGGTCGGCGTCACCGGCATGGACATGAAGGACGGCGACTACATCGAGCACCTCTTCGTCTGCTCGACGCACGACTACCTGCTGTTCTTCACCAACCGCGGCAAGGTCTACCGCCTGAAGGTCTACGAGCTGCCCGAGGCGTCGCGCACCGCGAAGGGCCGGGCGCTCGTCAACCTGCTGCCGCTGCGGGAGGGGGAGCGGGTCCAGTCCGTGCTCTCCACGCGCGACTTCTCCGAGGGTCGCTATCTCGTGTTCGGGACGCGGCAGGGGATGGTCAAGAAGACCGAGTTCAAGGCCTACAACACGCCGATCAAGGCGGACGGGATCATCGCGATCAAGGTCCGCGACGACGACGAGCTCGTCGCCGTGCGCCGCACGAGCGGGACCGACCAGGTGATCATGGTCTCGCGCGCCGGCCAGGCCGTGCGCTTCGACGAGGAGGGCGTGCGCGCGATGGGGCGCGACACCAGCGGAGTGCGCGGCATGAACGTCTCCCAGAAGGGCAACGCGGTCCTGGCCATGGACATCGCCGACGAGACGCGCGAGCTGCTGGTCGTGACCGAGAACGGATACGGGAAGCGCACGCCGATCTCCTCCTACCGCGAGACCAAGCGCGGCGCGATGGGGGTCAAGACGATCAAGCTCACGGACGAGCGCGGCGGGCTCGCCGGGGCGCTGGTGGTGCGCGAGCACCAGGAGCTCGTGTTCATCTCGCAGAACGGGATGGTGCAGCGCACCGGCGTCGGCGGGATCAGCCAGCAGGGCCGGACGACCCAGGGCGTGCGCGTGATGAGCCTTCGGGAGGACGACGCGGTCAGCGCGGTGGCGCTGGTCGCCGAGTCCGATGCGGACACCGCCGCGCCGGTGCCGGGGGATGCGCTCGGTCCGGGGGAGGGCGAGGCGGACGGCGAGGCGCCTGCCGAGGACGGCGGGGAGGACCCCGAGGACGGCGGCGACGTGGCGGAGCCCGACGCGACCTGAGCCGTCTGGGCCGCGCCTGCGCCCGGAGGTTGGAACGACGCAGGCGGCATGCTCCTGACTTGAGGGTCGTATACGCCCCTTGGGCAGGACGGTGGCCCCAGCCCCCTGCCGCGGTCCTCTCTTCGTTGCGCGGTCGGCCCGCCTATCCCCGCGCCAGCTCCGCGATCGTCACGGGCCGCAGGCGCTTGGAGCGCAGGATGCGCAGCATCTCCGGCAACGCGCGCGGGGTGGCCGGGTAGTTGCCGTGCATCAGGATGATCGCGCCCGGCTTTGCCCAGTAGCGGATCGCGTTGAGCAGGTACGGCACGGTGCGCGGGCTGGAGTCCGCCACGGTCCCCGACCACATGACCACCGTCGTGTAGCCGAGCCGCCCGGCGGCGTCCAGCGTCCCCTGGTCGTAGGCGCCGTAGGGAGGTCGCACGTAGGGCCTGCCGGTGACGTGGAACGTGCGCTCGATCCACTCCTCGTTGCGCTGGAGGTCGGCGCCGAAGGCCGCCGGTCCCACCGCCGTGGCCTGGAGGTGGCTGAAGGTGTGGTTGCCGACGACGAGTTGCCCGCGCGCGACGAGCGCCCGGATCGTGGCCGCCTGCCGATCCCACGAGTCGGCGTAGCGACCGTTCGGGAAGAACGTCGCGTGCGCGCCGGTCCGGCGCAGCACCGCCACGATCCGGGCGACGCAGCGCGCGCAGAAGCCGTCGTCGAAAGTGAGCGCCACCTCGCGCCGGCGCGGGCTCCCGCGGGTGAGGACGCGCGCAGGGCCGGGGCGAGCCGGCGGGATCGGGCCCAGCCGTGGCGGCGGCGCGGCGGGCAGTCTCACGCGGAGGGTGTCGCCCGCCGCTCCCGTCCGGGGTGCCCGAGCGCTGCTCCCGCCCCCGCTCGCGGCGATCGCCACGGCGCCGACCGCCAGGGCCGCGACCAGCAACGCCGCGCCCGCACCGAGCCGCCGGCGCCTGGCGCGCCGCGCCCGCTCGTCGCGACGCCGCGCCGCGAGCCGGTCGGGCGGATGTGGGCTCTCGGGCACGCCCGGAATGGTCCCAGGCGCGGACGGCGGCCGCGTTCGGCACGTCACGCGCGTTCGCTACCCTGCCCGGACCAGAGAAAGGAGGTGGTCCGCTCTTGACTGACAGTTTCTGCGGGACCCTGGAGGTGTCCGGCCGCTAGGTCGGAGGCTGACCCCGCCCGAGCGGAGTCCACACCGAGACACCGCCCGCCGCGGCGCCGGACCTTGTCCCCCCGGCGCAGCATGCCGCAGCGGGCACGAAGGCCAGCCGTTTCAGCAAGCGAGGGGCGCCGCAGTCGACGGCGCCCCTCGTCTGCGCGGGCGCTAGGCCGCTACCGGGAGGTACTGCTGCCAGGCCGGCGGGATCCGCGGGCTCGCCACGCGGATGAAGACCTGGGGGCCGGGCGTGTGCGGCGCGCGGCGCAGGGTCATGCCGGCCTTCTGCGGCAGCGCGTCGCCCTTGCGCCGGTTGCAGGGGGCGCACGAGGCGACGATGTTGTCCCACGTCGAGGCGCCGCCCTTGGAGCGCGGCACGACGTGGTCGACCGTCAGGTTGGACCGCGAGCCGCAGTACTGGCAGGTCCAGTCGTCGCGCGCAAAGACGGCGCGCCGCGTGATCTTGCGCCGGTGGGTGTCGCGCGGCACGCGCACGTAGGACACGAGCCTGATCACGACCGGACGGGCCATCGTGCTCGAGCCCGAGTGCAACTCGTGCACCCCGTGCTCGAGGATCTCGGCCTTCTCCTTGAGCAGCAGCACCACGGCGCGCCGGACCGTGCAGACGTTGATCGGCTCGAACGTCGCGTTGAGCACGAGCACCCGGCCATCCCGCGGCCCGCGCCGCGGGTGCTCCCCGGGCGGCGCGGACCCTGCCACTGGTGGGATCCGACTGGCCATGGCCGTACGACGGGGCAGTGTAGCGGCCGGATCCGCCCGCCCCGCCGGGCGCAGAGGGCCGGCGCCGGACGCCGTTCCGGGACGGCGTCCGGGCCGGACTCCCTGCGCGCGGTGTGGCCTCTACGCGGTGGTCAGGCCCCTGCACTCCCCGAACGCCCGCCTGCCGACGGTGTTGGCGTGCGGCGGCGGCGCATCGCCGAACTGCGCTGCCGGGACGTTGCGGTAGCAGACGAGGTTGCGCCCGACCGTGTTGCCGTCGACCTCGCTCGAGTCGTTGGCGCCCGAGTCCCCAGGTCGCGAGCCGGCGTTGTGGCTGAACACCAGATCACGGCCGACGTTGTTGCGCAGCGCGCCGATCCATCCGCCCTTCCAGCCGTAGAGCACCAGGCTCCCGCGCACCTTCATCCCCTTGACCGCGAAGCTCTTGCCCACGTCCTGCGTACCGGGCCCGCCACCCACGGACACGACGTTGCGCCCGACGGTGACCGCCGTCAGGAACATCGTGGCCGGATGCCAGGCGAGGATGTTGCCGCCGACGGTGTCGTCGGTGGTGGTGAAGTTGCACGGCGCCATCGGCGGCGGCCCGTTCGCTCCGGGGGCGCAGCCGAGAGCGAGCGTCGCGCCATCGCGAACCAGGACGCTGCGGCGCACGTGCACGGTGCCGAGGCTGAAGGCGTCCAAGCACGCCCCGCGCGCCAGCACCAGGTTTCCCCTCACGCGGAGCGTCGCGCCGCTCGCCACATAGGCGTTGCCGCGCACGACGAGGTTGCCGTGGTGGTAGCCCGCGATCGCCCTGCCCGCGGTGGAGCAGATCGGCGCGCCGACCGGGTCGGCCGAGGCGACTCCCACGCCCACCTGCCCGAGCGCCCCGGCGTAGACGGCTCCGAGGCCGGCGACCATCGCGCCCGCCCGGACGAAGTTCTTCCATCTCATGTCGACTCCCTTCGGTCACCTCGTTGGCCCTCAGGCAGCCCCCCGACCGAAGCGAGCCGATGACGCTAGAGGAGGTCCGCCGGGCGGTCAAGGAAGTGGCGCGCCGACCGTCAGCGCGCGGACCATGCGCCCTCGTGACCTCCCCAGGACGGCGCCTAGGCCGCTCCGAACGGATAGCTGCCGATCACGCGCACGCGCTCCGCGTGCGCGCGCAGCCCGGTGATCGCCTCGGCGACGTGCGCGTCGGCCGCGCGGCCCTCGAGGTCGGCGAAGAACATGTAGCGCCCGAGGCCCTGCTTGCGCGGCCGGGACTCGATCTTCGTCAGGTTCACCCCGCGGAACGCGAACTCCGAGAGGCAGCGCACCAGCCAGCCCGGCGCCTCCGAGCCGACGCCCCAGAACACGATCGAGGTCTTCCACGGTCCGTGCTCACCGGGGTCGGTACCGGCCGGCGCGAGCCACACGAAGCGCGTCTCGTTGTCGGCCGCGTCCTCGACGCCCGAGCGCAGCACCTCGCAGCCGTAGAGCTCGGCGGCCAGACGGGTGCCGAGCGCGGCGAGCGGGCGGTCCCGCGCCTCCGCGACCATTCGCACGGCCTCGGCGGTGGAGCTCGCGGCAAGCACCGGGACCCCGGCCAGGCGCGCGCGCAGGAAGCGGGCGCACTGCGCGTTCGGCTGCGGATGCGAGACGACCGCCTCGATCCGCTCCAGCTCGATCGGCTCGCGTGCGATCAGGCAGTGGCGGATCGGGTGCACCACCTCGCCGACGATCGCGACGTCCTCGGTCTCCATCGCGAGGGCGTCGAGCGTGGCGTTGACGCTGCCCTCGACCGAGTTCTCCATCGGGACGAGAGCGCGCTCCACCTCGCGATTGTGGACAGCCATCACGACGTCGTAGACGGTGGGCAGCGGCGTGAGCTCGATGTCGCTCACCGCCGGCGGCGGCGGGTGTGACTCGAGCGCCTCGTGGCTGAAGGTGCCCTCGGGCCCGAGGCAGGCGACCTTCACGCGTCCGCCCCGGGCGCCTGCCCGCCCTCCATCGCGACCCGCACGGCCTCGCTCTCCTCCGGGGACAGGTCGTTCTCCCCGCGGCCCTCCCGCACGCGCTTGGCGTAGATGCGCGCCTGGTCGCGGTGGTGGATCGACGAGAGCACGACGCCCGAGCTCGAGGAGTCGAGCAGGGCGATCGAGGTCGACTGGCGGCCTGACATCTCGCCGTACGCGTCGTAGCGCACGAGCGCGCGATAGGCCAGCGCCGCGTCCAGCCGCGACTCCGCCGCGGCCATGCGCGCCTCCAGCCGGGAGGCCATGTCCTCGACGTAGCCGTGCAGGGTGCGGAACTCGCGCTCGAGCTCGGCCGCGTGCGTGACGAGGTCGCGGTCCTCGCCGCCCAGCACCGCCCGCTGCTGGGAGCGCAGGCTCCGCAGTCGCAGCGCGAGCACCACGCCCACGGCGAGCGCCGCCAGCGCGACCGCCGCGGCCGCCAGCGCGACGATCCCCGTGGTGGTGCTCAGCTCGCCCACGGCGGCAAGGATAGGCCCCGGCACCGCTAGGAGAAGGTGACCGGGTAGCTCTGGGTGTTGTTGTCCGTGTTGGTCTCGCCGGGCACCGGCTCGACGGTCGCCTTCACCGTCAGCTCCTGGCCGGTCGGCGGCGAGGACGGCAGCCGCACCTGGGCGGTGGCGGACTGGCCCGCGGTCGTCTTCGGGACCGTCTGCGTCCCCTCGATGGGCTTGCCGGCGCCCTCCACCGAGACCTTCACGACGACGTTGGTCTCGTCGCTCTGGCCGCCGTTGGTGAAGTTGACGGTGAAGGTCGGGGCCGGCGAGGCGGGCACGGTGTTCGGGCCGCTGGCCGACAGCTCGGTGCCGCCGGCGCTGACGGAGTCGAGCGAGTGCCCGTGGGTGCCCGGCGTGGCGGCCCGGTTGCCTCCGCCCGCGCTGGCGCCGAGCTGCGAGGCGACGTATGCGGGGTCGAGCCAGCGGATGTCGGGAAGGAACTTGGTGGTGGCGACGCGCTCGCCGCTGATCCCGTCGTCGTCAAGCGCCTTCGCGATCTGCGGCGCGACGCGCAGCGTGTAGATGACGTCCGACGCGTCGAACGCGCGCATCTGACCGGCGATCCGATTGACCGCGGCGGAGGCCGTCTGGGCGTTCTTGGACAGCGCCGGCTGGATCAGGCGCGCGATCCTCGCGACACCATCCTGGCGCAGCTGGAGGGTCAGCACGAACGAGGACTTCGCGCCGGACAGCTCATCGGGCGCGTCGAGGCCCTTGGCGCGCGAGACCTCCTCGCCGGCGACCACGTTGAGCTGGTTGATCTGGTTCTGGAGGTCGACGGGTGAGCGCGACGCGGCCCCGGTCAGGAGCTTGAAGAGCGGCTTGCTGACCTGGTTGTCGGACTCTCCGACGATCGTGGACACGTTGGAGTTGAATCCCTTCAGCGCCGAGGTCTTCTGCGAGTCCAGGCAGCCCTTGACGCCGACGACCACCAGGATCACGAGCACGACCACGACCGCCGCCGCCACGAGGCGGCGCACGAGGACCGTCTGGTGATCCGTCCCGCCTCCGCCCCCGCCGGAGGGCGGCCGGCGGCGCGGGGCAGGCGTCGTGGGCTCGTCTGGGTCGTCGAAGAACGACAACTCGACCCTCCTGGGGATTGAGACGCGCAGTATGACCGCCCGGACGGCGGTACGGGGAGCGCGACCGGCGCGGCGCCGCGGCCGCCGGGCGCGGCGCCCGGCCCGGCAGGGACGCCGGGGCGGGCGTGGAAGTCCGGTCGGATGGGCAGCGCGACGGCCCACGCGGCCACGGCGAGCCGGGACGATCTCGTCCTCGGCCGCTATCGCCTGGACCGCCGGTTGGGGGCGGGGGCCTACGGCACCGTGTACGAGGCGCGCGACGTGCGCCTCGACCGGGACGTGGCGGTCAAGGTCGTCGGGCTCGAGCCGGGCGGGGGCCGTGCGCGCCGCGAGGTGCTGGCGGCGGCGCGGCTCGCACACCCGGCGATCGTGACGCTGTACGAGGCGGGCGACGACGGCGAGGACGCCTATCTGGTATCGGAACTGGTGCGGGGCCGCACGCTGTCCGCGCTGATGGGCGAAGGTCTGCTGTCGGACCGTGACGTCGCGCGCATCGGCGCCGCCCTCTGCGACGCGCTCGCCCACGCGCACGCACACGGAGTGGTCCACCGCGACGTGAAGCCGCAGAACGTGATCGTTCCCGACAGGCCGGAGACCGGGGCCGGAATCGTGAAGCTCACCGACTTCGGGGTCGCGCGGCTCGCCGGATCGGAGCCACTCACGCGGACGGGGAACGTGGTCGGGACCCTCGCCTACATGGCCCCTGAGCAGGCGGAGGGCCTTCAGGCGGGCCCGGAGGCCGATCTCTACTCGCTCGCGCTCGTCCTCTTCGAGGGGTTCGGCGGGCGCAACCCGGTGCGCGCGGCCACCCCCGCCGCCACCGCCCGGCGGCTGGGGAGCAGGTTGCCGTCCCTCGCGCGCGACCGCCCGGACCTGCCCGAGCCCCTGGTCGTGGCGCTCGACCGCGCGCTCGACCCGGACCCGGAGCTGCGCGGCGCCACCGCGGATCTGCGCGGGGCGCTGGCCGACGCCGCGCCCGAGCTCGCCGACGAGCCGGGCCTCGTGGGCGCGCCGCGCCGGGCCTGGGCGATCGCGCCCGCCGGACCGGCGCGCCTCGCGGCCGCCGCCGCGGCCGCCGGGCTCGTCGGAGCGGGAATCGCCGGGCTCTCGCCCGTCGCGCCGCCGGGCGGGGCGTTCGCATGGGCCGCCGCCACCGCGCCGGCGGTCGCGCTGCTGCCGCGCGCGGGCTGGCTCGCGGCGGCGGCCGCGCTGGTCGCGTGGCTCGCCGCCGGGGCGGGCCTCCCGGGCAGCGCGCTGGTGGTGGCCGTGGGCCTGGCGCCCGTGCCGTTGCTGCTTCCGCGCGCGGGACTGCTGTGGTCGATTCCCGCGGCCGCTCCCGCGCTCGGCGCCGCCGGGCTGGCCGGTGCGCAGCCGGGCATCGCGGGCGTCGCGGCGAGCGCCGCACGCCGGGCGTCGCTGGCGGCGCTCGGCTTCCTGTGGGTCGCGCTCGCCGAGCTCCTGACGGGAACGCGCCTCTACCTCGGCCCGGTGCCCGGAGCCGCCCCCGCGGCCGACTGGCGCGGGGACGCGGCGGCGGCCGTCACCGGCGCGCTCGCGCCGCTCGCGGCGTCGGGGCTGCTGGCGGTGGCCGTCGTGTGGGCGCTGGCCGCGGCCGCCCTCCCTGCGCTGGTCCGCGGCCGCCGGCCGGTGGTGGACGTCGTGCTCGCCTCGGCCTGGGCCGGCGCGACGGCGGCCGGCGCTGCGCTGGTGGCCCGCGCGGCGATGGGTGCCGGCGCCGCGCCGCAACCGCGCGGCGCCGTTGCCGGGGCCCTGGCGGGCGCGGCGCTCGCGGTCGCCTGGCGGCGTCGCGAGCGGCTTGCGGAGCCCGGGCTGGAGGCGCGCGCGCCGGGCGCTGACGGCGACGCTCTCCCGTAGCATGGCCGAGCGGCCCGAGGCCCCGAATGAGCGTGCTTAGAAGCCTGGAGAGCAAGATCGCCGGCCTTGTCGAGGGTACGTTCTCCCGCGCCTTCCGCTCCGAGGTGCGCCCGGTCGAGATCGCCCGGAAGCTCGCGCGCGAGATGGAGGAGCACAAGAGCCTGTCGGTGTCGCGCGTCTATGTGCCGAACGAGTACCGCGTCTACCTCTCGCCGGCCGACCGGGCCCGTTTCGCCGAGTTCGAGGATGCGCTCTGCGCCGAACTTGCCGCCTACCTGCTCGAGCACGCGCGCGGCGAGCGACTGGTGCTCCTCTCGCGCCCGGCGATCGAGCTCCGCACCGACGAGCGCCTGCGCCTCGGGGAGTTCGGGATCCAGGCGCGCCTCGTCGACCTGCATGAGGAGGAGCCGGCGGCCGCGCCCGAGCAGGGGGACAGCGGCCACACGATGGTCTACTCGACGGCCGACCGCCTGCGCGAGCCGCTCGAGGAGCGCGCCCAGGTGCATCAGAGCCGCGCGTTCGTGGTGGTCGAGGGCAGGCGGGTCGTGATCGGCCCGGCCGGCGCGGTCATCGGCCGCAGCCGCGACTGCGACGTGGTGGTGTCCGACCCCAACGTCTCGCGCCGCCACGCCGAGGTCCGGCCGAGCGGCGGGTCCTGGGTGGTGGGGGACCTCGGCTCCACCAACGGGGTGCGGGTCAACGGCGTCGCCGTCGAGCGACCGCGGACCCTGGCGAGCGGCGACCGCGTCGAGCTGGGCACGGTGGCCATGAAGTTCGAGACCGAGTAGGACGGGGCGTGCTCGAGCCCGTCTCCGTCGCGCTCAAGTTCGGCTTCCTCGCCGTGCTCTACCTGTTCCTGCTGTGGATCGCGCGCAGCGCGCTCAAGGACCTGCGGCGCGGGCGGGGCGAGAGCGCGCAGGACGACCGCCGGGCTGCGGCCGCGGCGCCCGACGCGACCGGGCTCCACGCCGCGTCGGAGGGCCTGCTCCCGCAGGCCGCCGGGGACACCGCCGCTGCGCGACTCGTGGTCGAGTCGGCGCCGGGGCACGAGCCGGGCTCGAGCTACGAGATCGGCCCCGGCGCCACGCTCGGGCGCGGCAACGTGGAGATCAAGCTCGAGGACCCGTTCGCCTCCGGGCGTCACGCGCAGCTGACGGTCGAGGGCGGCGTGGTGGTGCTCGAGGACCTCGGATCGACCAACGGCACCTATCTCAACGAGGAGCCGCTCACCGGGCCGCGCCCGCTTCACCCCGGCGACCGGGTGCGGATAGGCGACAGCGAGTTCTCGTTCCAGACGTGAGCCTGCTGGTCGCCGAGCACTTCGAGCTGTCCGACACGGGGCGTCAGCGCCGCGCGAACGAGGACGCCTTCCTGGCGCGTTCCCCGATGTTCGTCGTCGCGGACGGCATGGGGGGCGCCCAGGCGGGCGAGGTCGCGTCGCGGATTGCGGTCGAGGTCTTCGCGCCCGGGCTGCCGCAGGCCGAGGGCGCCGACGCCGCGGCGCGCCTGCGGGAGCGCGTGCAGGAGGCGAACGGCCGCATTCACGCGGTCTCGCGCTCCGATCGCGAGCACGCTGGCATGGGCACCACGATCACGGCGGCGCTGCTCGACGGGGACGAGGTCGCGATCGCGCACGTCGGCGACTCGCGCGCCTACGCGCTGCGCGACGGGAACCTGACGCAGCTCACCCGCGACCACTCGCTCGTCGACGAGCTCGTGCGGACCGGTCGTCTGACGGAGGAGGAGGCGGCCGACCACCCGCAGCGCTCGATCATCACCCGCGCGCTGGGCCCCGAGGCCGCGGTGGAGGTCGACACGTTCGGCTACCGCGGCCGCGCCGGCGACGTCCTGCTGCTGTGCAGCGACGGCCTCACCACGATGGTCGGCCCCGACGAGGTCGCGGAGATCCTGCGCGGGGCTCCGACCCTGCGCGATGCCGGCGAGCGGCTGGTGGCCGCCGCCAACGCGGCCGGCGGGCGCGACAACATCACGGTCGTCCTCTTCCGGCTCGCGGAGGGCGCGGCCGAGACGCACGGGGAGGACCGGCCGACGACGCTCGCTCCCGCGGTGCGCGGCGGCGCGGCCGCCACGGCCGGCCGTGAGCCCGAGGTGGTGCGGCGCCGCCCGCTGCCGCCGCCCCGGCCCGAGCCGGCCCGGCGCCGCCTGCGGGGCAAGGGGATCGCGGCCGCGCTCGCCGCGATCGTGGTGGTCGGGCTGGTCGCCTACGGCGGCTACCTCGCGACCCGCGGGGTGTTCTTCCTCGGCACCTCCGCCAACGGGACGATCACGATCTACCGCGGCCTGCCCTATGACGGGCCGTTCGGGCTCGAGCTGTACTCGCGCTTCTACGAGAGCGGCGTGCCCGCGGCCGACCTCTCGCCCGAGCGCCGGCGCGCGCTGCTGGACCACAAGCTCCGCTCCCGCGGCGACGCCGAGGACCTCGTCAACCAGCTCGAGCGAGGAACGATCGCGCAGGAGCGCGCGAAGGGATGAGCGCCCGGAACCGCGAGCTGCTGGCGCTGGTCCCGGCGTCGCTGCTGCTCACCGCGGGGTTCGCAGCGGTGTTCGTTCAGCGCCAGGAGGTGCTCTCCGACCTCTCGCTGACCTACGGCGCGATCTTCCTCGGCCTGTGCCTCGCCGCGCACGTGGTCATCCGGATCACGCTCCCGCACGCCGACCCGTACCTGTTCCCGCTCGTCGCGCTGCTCGCCTCGTTCGGGATCGTGATGATCTACCGGATCGACGAGGATCTCGCGCGCCAGCAGGCGCAGTGGTTCGTGCTCGGACTGGTGCTGTTCGCGGCGACGATCGTCGTATTCCGCGACTACCGGCGGCTCGAGCGCTACCGCTACACGATCGCGGCGGTCTCGATCGCGCTGCTGCTCCTGCCGCGCGTGCCCGGGATCGGCGTGCAGACCAACGGCGCCTACCTCGGCGTGCGCGGCCCCGGCTTCGTCTTCCAGCCAACCGAGTTCGCGAAGATCGGGATCATCATCTTCCTCGCCAGCTACCTGCGCGACACGCGCCAGTTGCTGGTGCAGGGCTCGCGCCGGGTGCTCGGTGTCACGATCCCGCCGCTGAAGCACTTCGGCCCGCTGCTGGTGGTCTGGGGCGCCGCGATGGTGATGCTGGTCTTCATCCGCGACCTGGGCTCCTCGCTGATGTTCTTCGGCGCGTTCCTGGCGCTGCTCTACGTGGCCACCAACAGGCTCTCGTTCGTGGTCGTGGGCCTCGTCCTCTTCGGCTTCGGCGCGTGGGCGGTCGCGGACAGCGTGGGCCACGTCGCCGGGCGCATCGACGCGTGGCAGACGCCGTTCGACACGGCCATCTACAACCGCCCCGGCGGCAGCTACCAGCTCGCCCAGTCGCTCTTCGCCCAGGCCGACGGCGGGCTCTTCGGGCAGGGCTTCGGGCAGGCGATCCTCAAGCTGCCGCAGGGTGGCTCGCTGCTCCCCGCGCCGCAGACGGACCTGATCTACGCGGTGATAGCCGACGAGCTCGGGCTGGTCGGCGCGTGCGGCGTGCTGCTCGTCTACCTGCTGGTCGTCGAGCGCGGCTTCAAGATCGCGACGCTCGCGCGCGACTCGTTCTCGACGCTGCTGGCCGCGGGGCTGACCGCGGTCTTCGCGCTGCAGGTGTTCGTGATCGTGGGCGGGGTGACGAAGGTGATCCCGCTGACGGGGGTGACGCTGCCGTTCATCTCCTACGGCGGCTCCTCGATCGTCGCCAACTTCGTGCTGCTGGCGCTGCTGCTGCTCGTCTCCGATCGCGCGAGACGGCCGGCGTGACCACGCCGATCGTCCGCCTCTTCGGCCTCGTCGTGGTGCTGTTCGCGCTGCTGATCGCGTTCACCTCGCGCTGGACGGTCTTCGAGGCCCGCGGCCTGCGGGACAACCCGCTGAACCGCCGCGCGCTGCTCGATGAGCTCACGATCAAGCGCGGCCTGATCCGCGCGGGCGACGGAACCGTGCTCGCCCGCAGCGTCCCGGCCGGCGGCGGCACCTGGCGGCGGATCTACCCGACGGGCGACCCGTTCTCCCAGACCGTCGGCATCTCGTTCCCGGCGCGCGGGATCGCCAACAGCGGCCTGGAGCGGTCGCGCAACGGCGCGCTGCTGGGAGAGGGGAACGAGCTGTCCTCGATCTTCCGCGAGCTGCGCGGCTCCCAGCGCGTGGGCGACAACGTCGAGACCTCGCTGGATCCGGCCGCGCAGCGCGCCGCGATTGCCGGCCTCGGCGGTCGCGCCGGCAGCGTCGTCGCGCTCGATCCGCGCACCGGCGCGGTGAAGGTGATGACGAGCATCCCGAGCTTCGACCCGGGCGCCTTCGCCCAGGCGCGCACGGCTCCCGGCTCGCCGCTGCTGAACCGTGCCACGCAGGCGTCGTACCCGCCCGCCTCGACGTTCAAGGTCGTGACCGCCGCGGCGGCCCTGGACACCGGCCGCTACACGCCGGACTCGGTGGTCGACGGGTCCTCGCCCCAGATCGTGTCGGGAGTGCCGCTGAGCAACGACGGAGGCCAGAGCTTCGGCCCGATCTCGCTCACCGAGGCGCTCACGTTCTCGGTCAACACGGTCTGGGCGAGGGTGGGTGAGAGCCTGGGCCGGGCGACGATGGGCCGCTACATGAAGCGCTTCGGCTTCTACGCCAAGCCCGAGCTCGACTACCCCGGCGATCAGATGCTCGCCAGCGGCGAGTACTACCGCGGCCGGCTCCTCTCGCCGCTCAGCCCACGGATCGACGTCGGCCGGATGGCGATCGGGCAGGACAAGCTCCAGGTCACCCCGCTCCAGATGGCGGAGGTGGCGGCGGCCGTCGCGAACCGCGGGAAGCTGATGCGTCCGCGCCTGACGGCGCGGATCGTCGACACCGACGGTCGCAGCCGGGATCGGATCGAGCCCGCAGCGCAGAGCACGGTGATGAAGCCGTCGACGGCCGCGGCGCTCGGCCAGATGATGACCCGGGTGGTGGCCGAGGGCACCGGAACGGCCGCCGCGCTGCAGGGGATCCAGGTGGCGGGCAAGACCGGGACGGCGCAGGTCGGGCCGGCCGGCGGCAACCTGACACAGCCGTGGTTCATAGGGTTCGCCCCCGTAGAGCACCCGCGCGTGGCCGTCGCGGTCACGGTCGAGCGGACCGACGGCGGCTTCGGGGGGACGGAGGCGGCGCCGATCGCCGCGGACGTGATGCGGGTACTGCTCGGGCAGGGCGGATGAGGGGCGACGGCGAAAGGCGGGGAGGGACGATGGGCGCGAGGTTCGGAGAGACATGGCCGAGGTGACTGAGGGCACGCTGGTCGACGGCCGCTACCGGGTGCTGAGGCGCATCGGGTCCGGCGGCATGGCCGACGTGTACCTGGCCGAGGACGGTCAGCTCGGCCGGCGCGTGGCGCTGAAGCTGCTGCACAGGCGCTTCGCCGAGGACGAGCAGTTCGTCGAGCGCTTCCGGCGCGAGGCCTCGAGTGCCGCGGGGCTCTCCCACCCGAACGTCGTGTCGGTCTATGACCGCGGCGCATGGGACGGCACCTACTACATAGCGATGGAGTACCTCGAGGGCCGCACCCTCAAGCAGCTCATCCGAGAGGAGGCTCCGCTCCCCCCGGTGCGCGCGATCGACATCGCGCTGCCGATTCTCCACGCGGCCCGCTTCGCGCACCGCCGCGGCATCGTGCACCGCGACCTCAAGCCGCAGAACGTGATCTGCGACGACGAGGGCGGCGTCAAGGTCACGGACTTCGGCATCGCGCGCGCGGGCGCCTCGGACATGACGGAGACCGGGTCGATCATGGGCACCGCCCAGTACCTCTCTCCCGAGCAGGCGCAGGGACACGACGTGGGCGAGCGCTCCGACCTGTACTCGGTCGGGATCATCCTCTACGAGATGCTCACCGGCAGGGTGCCGTTCGACGGCGACTCGCCGGTGACGATCGCGCTCAAGCAGGTCTCCGAGGATCCGGTCCCGCCGCGCGAGCTGGTCCCGGCGATCCCGCCGGACCTCGAGGCGATCGTGATGTGGAGCCTGCGCAAGGACCCCGCCGCGCGGCCCGCGGACGCGGACGCGATGATCCGGGCGCTCGAGGCGGTGCGGGAGCGGATCGTGACCGGCGCCGAGCCGGAGGAGGCGGTCGTGCCGCCGGGCGACGAGGAGGAGAAGCCGCGGTCGCGGGGCTGGCTCTGGGCGGCGCTGATCGTGCTGGTGCTCGTCGGCGGAGGGCTGCTCGCGTACTTCCTGACACGCCCGGAGGAGCGGACGATGCCGCTGGTGGTCGGCAAGGACCTCCAGACCGCCACCCAGATCATCGCCAACTCCGGGTTCACGGGATCGCCCGAGATCACCCGGGTGCAGAGCAACCAGGCGGTCGACACGGTCATCCGCCAGAACCCGCTCGCCGAGGCGAAGGTCGACGAGGACGTGAAGATCACGCTGACCGTGAGCGGCGGCCCGGGGACGGCCGGGGTGCCGACCGTGGAGGGGCTGAGCGAGGACGCGGCCGTGAAGGCGATCCGCAAGGCCGGATTCCGGCCCGTGGTGCGCACCTCGCCGAGCGGCGACGTGGCCAAGGGGCTCGTGATCCGCACCTCGCCCGACGCCGGAACGCAGATCGACCGCGGCTCGACCGTGGTGCTCGTGGTGTCCACGGGACCAAGGCGCGTGACGGTGCCGGACGTGGTCGGCCAGAGCGTCGACGACGCCCGCTCGACGCTGACCTCCAGGGGCTTCGGCGTGCGCACGACCGAGCAGGAGTCCGCGGACCGCAAGCCGGGGACCGTGCTGAGCCAGAACCCGGCGGGTGGCTCGCAGGCGTCCGAGGGGGCGGACGTGTCGCTCGTGGTCGCCAAGGCGCCCGCCCAGGCGAAGGTGCCGGACGTGACGACCCAGGGCGTCGACCAGGCGATCGCGGCGATCCAGAACGCCGGCTTCAAGGTGAAGCAGAACCTCCAGACCGTGACCGACCAGGCCCAGAACGACATCGTGCTGCGCCAGGATCCCGCGGGTGGCGGCACGGCGCAGAAGAACTCGACGGTGACGATCGTCGTCGGGCGCTTCCAGTCGACGACCGGCACGAGTCCGGCGACGCCGCCCGGGCAGTGAGCGCCGGCCCGCTCACCGTCGCCGTGCTGAGCGGCGGGCGCTCCTCCGAGCACGAGGTGTCGCTCGCCGGTGGGGCGTCGGTGCGGAAGGGCCTGCGCGCCGCGGGCCACGAGGCGCTGGGCGTCGAGATCGGCCGCGACGGCGCCTGGCGGGCCGGGGACGAGGAGATCGCGCTCTCGCCCGGCGGGGGCCTGCTCGGCGCCGATGTCGCCTTCCCCGTGCTGCACGGCCCGTTCGGCGAGGACGGGACCGTCCAGGGCCTGCTCGAGTGCCTCGACGTGCCCTACGTCGGCGCCGGCGTGCTCGCATCGGCGCTCTGCATGGACAAGGTCGCCTTCAAGGAGATGATGGCGGCCGCCGGCCTCCCGCAGGTCGCCTATCGCGGGATCCGCGAGCACGAGTGGGCCGCGAGCCCCGAGCGCCTGGTCGCGGAGCTGGGCGCGCTGGGCCTGCCGTGCTGGGTCAAGCCCGCGCGCCTGGGCTCGTCGGTCGGGATCGCGCGGGTGGGTGACGCTGCGGAGCTGCGCGAAGCGATCGAGGAGGCCTTCCGCCACGACCCGCTCGTGATCGTCGAGGCGGGCGCCCCGGCGGGCGCGCTCGAGATCGAGTGCGCGGTGCTCGGGTGGCGCGAGCCGCAGGCGTCGGCTCCCGGCGAGATCGTGGTGCTCGGCTCGGACCCGGAGCGCTGGTACGACTACGAGGCCAAGTACACCCCGGGGGGGATGGAGCTCGTCGTGCCGGCCCGCATCCCCGGTGCGGCGGCCTCGCGCGTGTGCGAGGTGGCCGTCGAGGCCTTCGCCCGCTCGGGCTGCGCGGGCCTGGCGCGGGTGGACTTCTTCGTCGCCGGCGACCGCGTCCTGCTGAACGAGCTCAACACGCTCCCCGGCTTCACCGAGACCAGCGTCTTCGGCAAGCTGTGGGCGGCGTCCGGCATCGAGTACCCCGATCTCCTAGACCGCCTGTGCCGCCTCGGGATCGAGCGCCACGCGGCGGAGCGGGCCCACGCGTTCTGATGGCCGGCGGGAACCTGCCGCCGAAGGCCGGGCCCGGCGGGCGGCCCCACGAACCCATCCCAGCCTACACCGGCAGGAGAGGTGCAACCTGGGATGGGTTTGCCCGCCGCCACTCACGGCGCCCCTTCCCTGACGCCGTTCGGGCCGCCGCGGCCGGCGCGCCGAGCCCCCGCGCGTTCTGATGGCGGGCGACGACCTCGAGGCGGTGCGCCGATATCTCGAGGCGCTCAACGCGCGCGACCTCGACGGTGTGATGGCGGTCTGCGCCGAGGACTTCGAGCTGCGGCCCCCGATCGCGCCCCTCGAGGGGGCATACGTCGGTCGGAAGGGGGTGCAGCGCTACCTGGCGGACATCGGCGAGGCCTCGCAGGACTTCCGGCTCGAGGTGCGGGGAATGGACGATCGCGGCGCCGGTGTGGTCGTCGCGGAGCTCCTGGGCACCGGAAGCAGCCGCTCGCTCGGCGCCCTCGGCGAGCTCCCGGTCACCACGGTCTACGAGTTGGTCGCCGGCCGCGTGTGCCGGGCGAGCGCCTTCCTGGACCGGCCGGATGCGCTCGCCGCGGCGGCGGCGCTCGGGCGCGAGGCCGAGCTCATTCGCGAGGGCTACGAGGCGCGCAACAGGGGCGGGGCCGAGGGCGTCGCCGCCGTACGCCGGCTGATGGCGCCCGACCTCGAGGTCCACCTCGCGAGCGCCGGCTTCGACGCCGCCTCCGGCCCGGTGCGGGGACCGGACGCCTTCGTCGCCCGGCTGCGCGAGTTCGAGGAGGCCTTCCCGGAGATCGAGTCGAAGATCGAGCGGATGGTCCGGCTGGGCGGCGGGCGCCATCTCGTGCTCGGCAGCCAGGTGGCGCGCAGCGCCTCGGGCGTCGAGGTCCGCTCGACGCTCAGCCACCTGTGGACGGTGCGCGACGGCCGCGTGGCGCGGATCGAGATCCACAACAGCCCGGAGGACGCGCTGCGCGCGGCCGGGCTCGAGGGACGCGAGCCGGGCTGAGGGCTCGGGACGCGCCTCGCCCGCCCCTACCGGAACAGCCCGATCTCCGATACCGACGCCTTCCCCGATCCCGGCGGCAGCTCGGAGATCCAGAGCAGGTACCAGCGGTACTCCCGCCCGCCCGTGCCGAAGCGGAACTGGGTGCGCGCGGCGACCTGGCGCGGCTGGGTCAGCCGGGTCCAGCCTCCGATCCCGGCGGGCATCTGGGCGCCGTTGGCGGCATATACCGCCGCGGTGAACCCGGGGGTCGGCGTGCGCAGCGAGAGCGCCCGGGCCGCCAGGCCGGGGGCCGCGTCGAGCGCGAGGCCGACACCTGGCTTCGCGCCGAAGCCGCCGTCGTAGGTCTCGGTCGACCAGGCGGTGCTCGTGTCCCCGTCCAGCACCCGCGAGGTCTGGTCGGAGTGCTCGTGGCCGTCGCCGGGCGGCGGGTCGTAGTCCCGCGCGGCCGACTGCTCCAGCGGAACCTGGCTGAGCCCGGACGCGGTGACCTTGCCCTTGGTCCCGCGCGAGGCGTTCTGCGAGATCAGGATCGCGCCGGCGACGAGCGCCGCCGCGAGGGCGATCAGCAGCAGCGGCGTCCAGGCCGGGGCCCGGACGCTCCACGGGATCCGGCGCCGCGCGCTCTGTGGAAGGGTGCGCAGGACCATCGTCGCCTCGCCGGTCGCCTGGCCCGCGCGGGAGGCCTCGAGCGCGAGCGTCTCCTCGAGCGCCGCGACGAGCTCGGCGGCGTCGCGCTGGCGGTCGCCCGGCTCCTTGGCCGTCGCGCGCTCGATCACCGCGGCGAGCGCCGCCGAGACCTCCGGGCGCCTCGCGCGCACGTCTGGCATCGGCTCGCGGACGTGCGCCATCGCCACCGCGACCTGGCTCTCGCCCTTGAACGGCACCTCGCCGGTGAGCATCTCGTAGAGGACGATCCCGAGCGAGTAGATGTCCGAGCGACCCGTCACGTCGTGGCCGACCGCCTGCTCCGGCGCCACGTAGTCGGTGGTGCCGATCACGCGCCCGTCGGCGGTCAGGCCGTCCTCCTCGAGGGTCCGGGCGATGCCGAAGTCCGTCACCTTCGCGCGACCCTCGACATCGATCAGCACGTTCTGGGGCTTGACGTCGCGGTGGACGATGTGGCGCTGGTGCGCCGCCCCGAGCGCCCGCGCCACCTCGATCGCGTAGGCGACGGCCTCGCCGACCTCGAGCGGGCCGTGGCTCCGGATCCGCTGCTTGAGCGTCTCGCCCTCGACGTGCTCGAAGACGATGAACGGACGCCCGTCCTCCTCGCCCGCGTCGATCACGCCCACGACGTGCGGATGGCTCAGCTGCGCCACCGCCCGCGCCTCGCGGCGGAAGCGCTCGAGCTGATCGGAGTCCTGCGCGATCTCGCGGTGCATCACCTTGATGGCGACGGTCCGCTCGAGCGTGCGGTCGAACGCGCGGTAGACGGTCGACATCCCACCGGATGCGATCCGGGCATCCAGCCGGTAGCGACCGGCGAGGTTGATCCCGACGAGCGTGCTCATGGACCTCGGTCACCATTTTGCCCCTCCGGGACGCGATCCGCATCATCTTCTGCGCGGTCGCGGGGCACGTCAGCCGGGCCGCAGCCCCGAGCGGTCGCCGATCAGGCCGAGTGGCGCGCAGCCGACCTCGCCGGCGCGGTCCGTGACATGCCCGATCGGCCTCGATCCGGGGTGCCGGGCGGCGAGGACGTCCGCCGCCTCGGAGGCGCGATCCGCCGCCACGACGGCCACGAAGCCGCACCCCATGTTGAAGACGGTGTGCATCTCCGCGCGATCGACGCCTCCCGTCGCCGCGATCAGCCCGAACACGGGCTGGGGCGTCAGCGGGTCGACGATCTCGTAGCCGACGCCGTCCCCGAGCCGGAGCAGGTTGAGCAGCCCGCCGCCGGTGATGTGCGCCAGCCCATGGACCGGCACCTCCGAGGCGAGCAGATCGCGCGCCGCCCGCACGTAGATCGCCGTGGGCTCGAGCAGGACGTCCGCGACCGTCGCCCCGCCGAGCTCGCCGGGGCGGTCGTCGAGGGCGAGGCCGCCGTCCCCGAGCAGCGCCCGGCGGGCGAGGGTGAGGCCGTTCGAGTGCACGCCGGTCGATGGCACCCCGACCAGCACGTCCCCGGGGGCGATGGCCGCGCCGCTCACGACCGCTTCGGGCGAGACCACTCCGATCGCCGAAGCGCAGAGGTCGAACCCGCGCGGCGAGGGGTGGCCGCGCAGCAGCTCCGGAACCTGGGCGAGCTCGCCGCCGGGGATCTCGACGCCCGCCTCCTCCGCGCCGTGCCGCAAGCCCTCCGCGATCGCGCGCAGCGCGTCCGGGTCGGCCCGCTCGACGGCCAGGTAGTCGAGCAGCGCGAGCGGCTCGGCGCCCACGCAGACGAGATCGTTGACGTTCATGGCCACGCAGTCGACTCCGACCTCCCGGTAGCGGCCGGTCTGCTCGGCGACGACCAGCTTGGAGCCGACCCCGTCGGTGCAGAGCGCGATCCCGACGCCCTCCGCGACGCGCACGACCGAGGCGTAGTGGCCCGGCAGCGGAATGACCCGCGACGGCCTTCCCGGATCGATCCCCGCGAGGACCTCGACGAGCGCCCGCACCCCGGCGTCGGCCTCGGAGATGTCGACGCCGGCGGCGGCGTAGGAGTCGCTCATCGGGCGCGATTCTCCCGCAGGGCACGGATGCGGCCGAGCGTGACTGCGGCGAGCGCCAGCCGGTAGGCGGCATAGGGGGCCAGGGAGCGGTCGCGGTCGACGCGCCGCGCGAGCCCCGCGACCGCCAGCGCGGAGATGAACGAGGCCGCGGTGCCGGCGGCCAGCGCCGGGCCCGCGCCCGGCGGCAGCCTACGGCGCCGCAGTCGCACCCCCTTCAGCGTGACCGCGCCGACGATCACCGGAAGGGCGACGTGGCGCGAGAGCTCGCCGGCGTCCGGGCGGCGGAAGCGCCGCAGCCGCGCCGCGGCGAGCGTCGCGCCTCCGCGTGAGACCCCCGGCGCCAGCGCGCAGGCCTGCGCCGCGCCGAGCCAGAGCGCGTCGGCGAGCCCGGCCTCGGCCGCGCGCCGCTCGCGGGGCGCGCGGTCGGCGACGAGCATCGCCACCGAGCCGGCGATCAGGCCCGCCGCGATCGTCGCGGGCGTTCCGAGCCGCCGCTCGATCGGGCGCTCGAGCGCGAGCCCGGCGACCGCCGGTGGCAGGAACGACCCGGCCACGAGCGTCACGCGCCGCCGGTCGAGGCCGGTCAGCGCTTCCCCGACCTCGCCGCGCAGCGCGATCATGAGCGCCGCCGCCGTGCCGGCGTGCAGCGCGACCTCGAACGCCTTGCGCTCCTCGGGGTCCCGCCCGGAGGCCTCGCGGCCGAGCAGCCACGGGATCAGCGTCAGGTGGCCGGAGGAGGAGACGGGCAGCAGCTCGGCGGGCCCGTGCAGGATCCCCAGAAGGGCCGCTTCGGCGAGGCTGGGCGCGGAGGGCTCAGCCCTGGCCGGCATCGGCGGCCGGCTCGGCCTCCGCGCCGCCGGCGTCGCGGTCGCGGCGGCGGCGGATGAGCAGGTAGGCGATCCCCACGACGATCAGCACGGCGACCGCGTAGTCGACGTAGTGGAGGCTGTCCTTCCACTTCGTCCAGTTGTCCCCGGCCTGCTTGCCGATGAACGCGAGCGCGAAGACCCACGGCAGGCAGCCGAGGAACGTGAACAGCGAGAAGCGCCAGAACGGCATCCGCGCGACGCCCGCGGGCAGCGAGATGAACGTGCGGATGATCGGCAGCATGCGCGTGAAGAACACCGTCGCCTCGCCGTGGCGCTCGAACCAGCGGTCCGCCCACTCGAGGTGGCTCTTCTTGATGTGCAGCTTGTTCCCGTGGCGCTCGATCAGCTCCAGCCGCCCGTAGTAGCCGACGGCGTACGCGAGCCAGGATCCGGCGAGGTTCGCCAGCGCGCCGGTGAGCGTCACCGCGAGCAGCGAGTAGTCGCCGTTGGCGACGTTGAACCCCGCGAACAGCATCGTCGCCTCGGACGGGATCGGGATGCACGCGCTCTCGAAGAACATCAGCACGAAGATCCCGGGCAGGCCGAGGTCGCTCACCACGTTGGTGGCGAAGTTCACGAGCGGCTCGGTGATGGAGGCCAGCGGCAGCAGCGTCGTCACGCGAGGCCAGAGGGTAGGGCATCCCCCTGGGCGCGGGCCGCTCGCCCGTCGCGTAGGTTTCGCCCGTGGGCGTGCCCCTGTTCGACACCGCGACGCCGCTCGCCCCGCTCCGCGAGCGCATCCGGGAGCGCGTCGGCGAGGTGCTCGACGGCGGGCGGTTCATCCTGGGGCCGGAGGTCGCGGCCTTCGAGTCCGAGTTCGCCGCGGCGACCGGCGCCGGGCACGCGATCGGCGTCGCGAACGGCACCGACGCGATCACGATCGCGCTGCGCGCGCTCGGCGTCGGGCCGGGAGACGAGGTCGTGGTGCCGTCGTTCACCTTCTACGCCAGCGCCGAGGCGATCCCGCCCACGGGAGCCTCGCCGGTGTTCTGCGACGTAGACGCCGACACCGCCTGCGTCACGGCCGGGACGGTTCGCGCGGCGCTTACGCCGCGGACCCGCGCCGTGATCGCGGTCGACCTGTTCGGCAACGTGCCGGCGATCGACGAGATCCGGGCGCTCGGCGTGCCGGTGCTGGAGGACGCGGCGCAGGCGGCGGGCTCGACACGCGGCGGCCGTCCGGCGGGCTCGCTGGGGGACGCGGCGACGTTCTCGTTCTTCCCGTCCAAGAACCTCGGCGCGTTCGGGGACGGCGGCGCGGTCACCACGGACGACGACGACGTGGCCGCGCGCGTGCGGATGCTGCGC
Source organism: Solirubrobacteraceae bacterium (assembly GCA_046330255.1). Lineage (GTDB taxonomy): Bacteria > Actinomycetota > Thermoleophilia > Solirubrobacterales > Solirubrobacteraceae > JBBSBL01. Next base: position 1,490,263 of record JAXLTC010000001.1, on the reverse strand, counting down.
TTCCACGGCTCGCGCGACAAGGTGGAGTTCGAGGCCGTGGGCTACAACTCGCGCCTGGATGAGGTCCAGGCCGCGATCCTCCGGGTCCAGCTGCCGAGCCTCGCGGAGTGGGCCGCCGGCCGGCGCGCGGCCGCGGCGTGCTACGCCGCCGCGGGGCTGGGCGATCTGGTCGCGCTCCCGGTGCCCGCGGAGGGCGTCGAGCCGGCGTGGCACCTCTACGTCGTGCGCCACGAGCGCGCCGGCGAGCTCGCCGCCGGGCTCGGCGGGCGCGGCATCGGCGCCAAGCCCTACTACCGCACGCCCGTCCACCGCCAGCCCGCGATGCGCGAGTACGCCGCCGGCGTCACGCTGCCGGTCACCGACGAGCTCGCCCGCACCCATCTCGCGCTGCCGATGAGCCCGGCGCTCTCGGCGGAGCAGGCGTCCGAGGTCACCGCTGCCGTGCGCGAGGTGCTCGGCGCGGGTCGCAGCTAGCGGCGTGCGGATCTGGGTCGACCTGACCAACAGCCCGCACGTGCTCGTGCTGCGGCCGGTGATCGAGTGCCTGCGCGCCGACGGCCACGAGGTCGAGGTGACCGCGCGCGACTTCGCCCAGACGCTCGAGCTCTGCGAGCGCGCCGGCCTGTCTGTGACCGCGATCGGCCGGCACGGGGGAAGGGGCGTGGCCGCCAAGGCCGCCGGGCTGGCGCGCCGCTCGGGAGCGCTGACCCGCTGGGCGCGAGGCCGGCGCTTCGACGTCGCGATCGGCCACGGGTCCAACGACGTCACGGTCGCCGCCGCGCTGCTGCGGGTCCCGTCGGCGACGAGCTTCGACTACGAGTTCGCGACCGTGCAGCACACGATCAACTGCCGGCTCGCGCGCGCGGTGGTCGTGCCCGACGCGATCCCGCCCGAGCGCCTGTACCGCTTCGGCGCGCGCGGGAAGCTCCACCGCTACCCGGGGTTGAAGGAGGAGTACGAGCTCGCGGACTTCGAGCCCGACCCGGGGGTGCCCGGGGAGCTCGGCCTGGATGCGTCGGAGCCGATCGCCGTGGTGCGGACGCCCGCCGACGTCTCGCTCTACCACCGGTTCTCCAACGATCTCTTCGGCGAGGTCCTCGAGCGGCTTCGCGGCTCCCAGACGGTCGTGCTTCCGCGGACCCCGGAGCAGCGCGCCGACCTGGAGCGCGCGGGCGGCTGGGTGGTTCCGGAGCAGGCGATCGACGCGCAGTCGCTGCTCGCCGCCGCCGATCTCGTGATCTCGGCGGGCGGAACGATGAATCGCGAGGCGGTCGCCCTCGGCGCGCCGGTCTGGACGGTGTTCGCCGGGCGCACGGGCGCGGTCGACGAGCGCCTGATCGCCGAGGGTCGCCTGCGCCGGCTCGAGCGGGCCTCGCAGGTCGAACTGGTCAAGCGCGACCGGGAGCCGGGCGAGCGGATCCGGCGCGATCCCGCGCTCCTCGCGGGCATGCTGCTGTCGGCCGCGGAGCCGGCCTGAGCGGGCGAACGGCGGCGGCGGCGCGGCCGCCGGCGGTGTGATCGGCGGGCGGCGGAGAGTGATGCTCTCCTTCGCTGCCGCAGTTGGCGGCGACCGGGCGAGTAGCGGCGCCCGGCCTGCACCGGGCCCTGCGGGACGTAACCACCCGCCGTCGCGCGCCTATCATCCCCCGTGATGCGCCGACGCCTCCGGTCGGCGGCCTTTCCCGTCCATCGCCACTCGGTCCCGCAGATCCTGGTGGACGGGGGGCTCGTCGCCCTCGCCTACCTCCTCGCCTACCGGCTGCGGTTCGACTCCGGGACGCCCGCCCGATACGAGCGCCTGCTGGAGACGACCATCCCCTGGGTCATCGCCTGCAGCCTGGTCGTTTTCGCGCTGTTCGGGCTCTACCAGCGGGAGTGGCGCTACGTGGGGCGCCGCGACTACGAGAACGTGCTGAAGGCGGTCGTGGTCGCGACCGTGCTCGTGATCGGCGGGATCGCGCTGATCCACCCGATCGAGATCGCGACGCGCGGCGGGACGCGCGCGCCGGTCAGCCCGCCGAAGGGCGTGGTCGCGCTGTTCTCGCTGCTGACCTTGACCTTCCTCACGTCGGCGCGGTTCGCCGTGCACGCGATCGCCGAGCGCCGGCTGCGCGGCTTCCGCTCCAAGAAGGACGCGCGCGACGTGCTGGTCGTCGGTGGCGGCGACGGCGGACGCCTCGTGGTCCGCGAGATGGTCCGCAACCCGGAGCTGCGTCAGCGCCCGATCGGGTTCATCGACGATGATCCGCGCAAGCGCGGGCTCAAGGACGAGTACGGGCTGCGGGTGCTCGGCACCACCGACGAGCTGCCGCGGGTGCTCGACGAGGTCGAGCCGGACGAGGTCGTGATCGCGATCCCGTCGGCGCCCGGCGCCGTGCGGGCCTCGGTCGTCAGCGCCTGCCGCGCGCGCGGGATCCCGGTGCGGACGCTGCCGACCGTGTTCGAGTTGCTGCAGCGCGGCTCCGGCCTCGTCGGGCAGGTGCGCGAGGTCCGCGTCGAGGACGTGCTCGGCCGTGAGCCGGTCCGGATGGAGCTCGAGCGGGTCGGCGCCTATCTCGCGGGGCAGGTCGTGATGGTCACCGGCGCGGGCGGCTCGATCGGCTCCGAGCTCTGCCGGCAGATCGCTCGCGTCGGGCCGCGGCGGCTCGTGCTCGTCGACCACGCCGAGGACAACCTCTTCGAGATCATGCGCGAGCTCGAGGACGAGCGCCACGTCCGCTTCGCCGTCCCCGTCCTGGCCGACTGCAAGGAGGAGGAGCGCATGCGGGAGGTGCTCGCCGAGCACCGCCCCGGCGTGGTGTTCCACGCCGCCGCCTACAAGCACGTCGGCATGATGGAGCTGAACCCGGTGGAGGCGGTGCGCAACAACGCGCTCGCGACGCGGCTCGTGGCGCGGATCGCGGGCGAGTCGGGCGTGGGGGCGTTCGTGCTCGTCTCGACCGACAAGGCCGTCAAGCCGGCGACCGTGATGGGAGCGTCGAAGGCGCTCGCCGAATGGGCGGTCGAGGCCGCGGCGGCGCGCCATCCCGGCACGCGCTTCGCGACCGTGCGCTTCGGGAACGTGCTCGCCTCCTCGGGCTCGGTCGTGCCGATCTTCCGCCGCCAGATCGCGGCCGGTGGGCCGGTGACGGTCACCGACGAGCGGATGACCCGCTACTTCATGACGATCCCCGAGGCGGTGCAGCTGATCATCCGCTCCGGCTCGCTCGGCGGGCGCAGCGGCGAGGTGTACGTGCTCGACATGGGCGAGCCGGTGGCGATCGTCGAGCTCGCCGAGGCGATGATCCGCCTCTCCGGCCTCGAGCCGGGACGCGATATCGGGATCGAGATCGTCGGCCGCCGCCCGGGCGAGAAGCTCCACGAGGAGCTCTTCAACCCGGACGAGCGGCCCCATCCGACGGCGGCGGAGCGGATCGTGCGCGCGGACCGCGATGCGCTGGACCCGGCCTGGGCGGAGGAGACGTTCGGCGAGATCAACCTGCTCGCGCTCGAGGGCGACGCCGCCGGGATCGCCGCTCGAGTGGCCGAGCTGGGATCCTCGCGCGGCCTGGCGGGCAAGCCCGGGCAGGCTCCGCCCGACGCCCGCGCGCTCACCTAGACTCAACCGCTGCCATGGCACTGGCACCCGTCCTAGCCGTCTCGCTCCGGGGCCTCCTCGACGACGTGGGGACCTTCGCCGGGATCGCGGCGATCCTCGGCGTCGCCGTACTCTCGCTGCTCTACTTCGCGCAGGCGCGAGAGGTCAAGCGCCTGCGCGACTGGGCCGGGCGGTCGCCCGAGCGCGCCCAGGAGCTCGAGCAGCGCGTCAGCGCGCAGGCCGACGAGTCGCGCCGCACGGCGCAGGAGCCGGCGCCGGCTCCCACCGGCGAGGGGGGCGGGACGCGTGCCCCCGAGACGGCGGCGCCCGCGGTCGCCGGAGCCGCGACGCGGGTGGGTGTCGCCCCGCACGCGCCCGCGGGCGCGGAGCTGACCACCGTCCAGCGGGGCCCCGCGGGCCCCGGCTCGCCGCCGGCCGCGGCCTCCCTGCAGGGAGCTCCACCGCTCGGATCGGCGACGCCGGGCCCGGCCCTGCTCGCATCTGCTGGCGGGGCGGCCGCCGCCGCAGCGGGGGTGGCCGCCGCGGCGGCCGCCGCCGGCGCACCCCCGGCACTCGTCGCGCCGCCGGAGGCCGCTCCGGCGCCGCAGCGCGCGCAGCCGGTCGCGCCGGCGGCGAGCACCGCCGCGGCCGCCACGCGCGTCGTGCCGCCGCCCGGCCGGCCCGCCGCCGCCGGCAACGGGCGGGGCGAGGGACCGCCGCCGGCGTCGCGGGAGCGCCGGACCGTCACCATCGGCGACCGGCGCGAGGAGCGTCTGCTCTCGGACGACGCGACGATCCCGCCGCGGCGGGCGACCGGCGGCGGGTCCGCCGGAGAGCCCGCCCGCCGGCGCGCGATCCTGCTCGTGGTGGCCGGCCTGCTGCTCGTCGCGGCGATCGCGTTCGCCGTCGTCGAGCTCACCTCGTCGTCGAGCGACAACGGCGCCGGGACGACCGCCGCGAAGGCGAAGGCGAAGTCGAAGCAGGCGGCCGGGCGCGGCGCCTCCTTCTCGCGCGGGGCGGTGACGGTGGCGGTCCTGAACGGCACTCCCACCGCAGGACTCGCCAACCAGGTCGCGACCGAGTTGGTGCGCCGCGGCTTCGGCCGCGGCGCCGTGACCAACGCCCAGGACCAGCAGCGCTCGGCGACCGTCGTCTCATTCGTGCCGGGCCACCGGCGGGACGCGGTCGAGGTGGCCCGAGCGCTTCGCATCCCGGCGGCCGTGGAGCCGGTCGATCCCGACACGCGGGCCGTCGCCTGCCCGCCACCGGCGCCGTGCAAGGCCACCGTGATCGTCACCGTCGGGTCCGACCGGACCGGCTGATCCGCCGCGCCGCCCGGCGCCCCAGCGATGGCACCGCCGTTTCTCGATCTCCCCAGCCGGAGCCGCAAGCCGCGGGAGGCGGGGATCACCCACGTACTGGACAAGGGCCTGTCGGTCGCCGAGGTCGACGGGCTGGTCGAGGTGGCCGGCGGGAGCGTCGACCTCGTCAAGCTCGGCTGGGGCACCGCGCTCGCCACGGCGAACCTCGAGGCGAAGCTCGCCCGCTACCGCGAGCACGGACTGCCGGTCGTCCTCGGCGGCACCCTGACCGAGCTGGCGATCGCGCAGGACAGGGTCGACGGGCTCGTGGACTGGCTGCGCTCGCTCGGGCTGCGCCACGTCGAGGTCTCCGACGGGACGATCGAGCTTCCGCACTCGCGCAAGCTCGAGTTGATCGCGCGCCTGGCCGCGGACTTCACGGTGCTCTCGGAGGTCGGGAGCAAGGACCAGAAGCGGATCATGGCCCCGTACCGCTGGGTGGAGCAGATCGAGGCGGAGCTCGAGGCCGGCGCCTGGCGTGTCATCGCCGAGTCGCGCGAGTCCGGAACGGCCGGCATCTACCGCGCGGACGGCGAGGTGCGAATGGGCCTGATCGACGAGATCGTACACGCCGTGGATCCGGCCCGGCTGATCTTCGAGGCGCCGCGGCGCGAGCAGCAGGTCTGGTTCCTGCGCCGCTTCGGGCCGGAGGCGAGCCTGGGGAACATCGCCCCGGGAGACGTGCTGTCGCTCGAGACGCTGCGGCTCGGGCTGCGGTCGGACACGGCCGCGGTCGACCGGCCGCCGGCCGGCGAGCCGTGATCCTGCTGGCCCGCCACGGGGAGACGGACGCCAACGTCCCGCCGCTGCGCTTCCAGGGGCGCCTCGACACGGTGCTGAACGCCACGGGCCGCAGGCAGGCGGCCGCCCTCGCGGAGCGCCTGCGCGGCGAGCCGATCGCCTCGCTGTGGTGCAGCGACCTGACCCGCGCGCGCCAGACCGCCGGCTACGTCGGGCGCGCGCTCGGTCTCGATCCGGTCGTCGACGCCCGCTTCGCCGAGGGGGACCGGGGCCGCTGGGAGGGGCGCCTGATGAACGACGTGGCGCGCGAGGACCCCGAGGCGTTCGCCGCCTGGCGCCGCGCGGGCGCGGACTGGCGCTTCCCGGGCGGGGAGTCGCTGCGCGAGCACGCCGACCGGGTGCTGGCCGCGCTGGACGACGTCCGCGCCGCGGGCGCGCTGCCGGCCGCCGTGATCTGCCATGGAGGCTCGATCCGGGCGGTGCTGTGCGAGTCCGACCCGCGCGGCCTGGACGCCTTCCACGAGCACGAGGTCCCCAACACGGCCGTGGTGCGGCTGTGAGCCGCGCCGCGGCTGCCGGCTTCGTGCTGCTCGTTGCCGCCACCTTGGCCGCGTTCTTCGTGACGCAGCGGCTCAAGACGAGGGATCCGGTGGTGATCGGGGTGCGCACGCTGGGCTTCTTCTCGCCGGTCACCCACGGTCCGCAGCGCACGACCTACGCCTCGTTCTTCCTGCGCCGCGGCGACGACGTGACGGTCACGGTCCTGGACTCGGAGGGCGACCGCGTGCGCACCCTGGCGGACGGGCGCTCGGTGCCGGCGCGAACGCGGGTGACGTTCCGCTGGGACGGCCGGGACGGAAGCGGGCGCCTTCAGCCCGACGGCGACTACTTCTTCCGCGTCGGCCTCGCGCGCCAGGGACGCTCGCTGACGCTCCCGTTCCCGCAGGACCTCGACACGAGGCCGCCGCGCCCCGTCGTGGTGCGCGTCGAGCCCGCGCACGGGGACGGACCGCTGGTGCTCCCGCGCGGTGGAGCGCAGGCCGCGACCGCGGTGTTCCGCGGGACCGGGGGTCGCCGCGCGCGCGGGATCGTGATCAGGACCGATACCGGCCCGCCGCGCGTGGTGCGCTCGATCCGCATCGGCCCCGGCCGCCGCAGCTACGAGTGGGACGGGCGGATCGGCGGCCGCCCCGCGCCTGAGGGCACCTACCTGATGGGCCTCTACATGCGCGACCGCGCGGGGAACCCCGGCACGTTCCCCGCGCGTCTGCCGCCGTTCGCGGGCGAGATCCGCACGCGGCCGGGGGTCACCGTGCGGCGGCTCGCCGTGTCGGCGCCCTCGGGCGTCGTCACGGCGGGCCGGGTCGCGACGTTCCGCGTCGACGCCCGCGGCGCGCGCTACGCGTGGGCGCTGCGCCGCCTGGGATCCTCGCGGCCGCTCGCGCGCGGCGCGGGCCGGGCCGCGCGCCTGCGGCTGCGCACGCCGCGCGCCGCCGCCGGTCTGGAGTTGCTGACGGTGGCGGCGGCAGGGCGCCGGATCGTCGTTCCGGTGGCCGTGCGCTCGCGGCGCTCGCGGGTGCTCGTGGTGGTGCCCGCGATGACGTTCCAGGCGCTCAACCCGGTCGACGGGAACGGCGACGGCATTCCCGACACGCTTCCGAACGGCGGCCCGGCTCCGCTCGACCGCGTCTACGCGCGCTCGCCGGCGGGGTTGTCCTCGCAGGTGGCGCCGGTGATGCGGTTCCTGGACTCCGAGCGCCTGCCCTATGACCTGACGACGGACGCGGCGCTCGCGCGCGGCGAGGGTCCACGACTGGACGGCGCGACCGGCGTGGCGCTGATCGGATCCGAGCCCTGGCTGACCGCGCCGCTCGCCTCTGCGCTGCGGCGCTTCACCCGGCGCGGCGGGCGGGTGCTCACGCTCGGCGCCGGCGACCTGCGCAGCACGGCGACGCTGGCCGGCGGCGCGTTGCGTCGCCCGACCCCGCCGGCGGCGGTCGACGCGCTCGGGGCCCGGATCGGCCCGCGGACGCGCGGACCGGTGGACGTGCTCGCCTACCAGGACGACATCGGCCTGTTCCGCGGGACGGGCGGCGGCTTCGGCTCGTGGCCCGCCGCGTTCGAGGTGCGGGGCGTCGTCCCGGGCGCCCGGATCGTCGCCGCGGCCGGGCCCCGCGCCGGGGTGCCGATCGTTACCGCATGGCGGCTCGGGCGCGGCCTCGTGATCCGCACGGGGCTGCCCGGGTTCCAGGCGCGGATGACGCGCGACCTCGACGCCCAGGCGCTGATCCGCCGGGCTTGGAGCATCCTGCGCGGCGCCTGACCCGCGGGCCGTCGCGGCGTATGCGCGCGGTAGGGGCGGTCTTGTCAGCCGTCCTACGGCCGGGGTAGAAGTTCGGCATGACCGCCCGAACCGCAGAGACCGGCCGCGCCGTGCAGCGGAGGATCGTCGCCCTGCTGCTGAGCGCGGGCCTGGTCGTTCTCGCCGCGCCATCGATCGCGCGCGCAGCCAACATCACCGGGACCTGGGATGTGACCGGCAGCGTCGCGGCCGACCAGACGTGGACGTTCACGTCCGGGACCGGGGTGCTTGCCGGCGAAGGTGGCGGCAAGTCCTTCTATACGTGGCCGATGGCCGGCACCATCACCGGCAGCAGCGTCTATGTGATCACCAAGTACCGCGAGACCACCTACACCGCGTACTTCAAGGGCACCGTCTCGCCCGACGGCAACACGATGACGGGCACCTGGTCGACCGACCCGGCGCCGACGTCCGGCGACTCCGACTGGAAGGCCGTGCGGCGCGGCTCGACGCCCGGCGGCGGCACCGGCGGCAAGCGCGCGACCGGCACGCGCGTCTCCTGCAACCGCGGGCCACTGCCGACGGACGACTTCCAGTGCACCGTCGAGGTCGGCGACGGGCCGCCGGGCACGCCCACCAACCCGACCGGCACGGTGACGTTCACCAGCACGCGGGGGTCGTTCCGCTTCGGGACGCAGTGCCTCCTGAAGCCGACGCCGCTCTCCGGGGGCGTCTCCTCCTGCACGGTGACATGGATCCCGCCGGCCGGCGGGCTGGAGGCCGGCAACCAGCCGGACCTCGTCGCGCACTACCCGGGCGACTCCACGCACGCGCCGAGCCAGGGCACGACGCAGCCGAAGATCGCGATCGGCTACACGGTGCCCTCCGTCGCGACCCCGGCCGCCTGCTCGAGCGCGGCAGGCGACGCCGAGTCGATCGCCAAGAAGCAGGCTCGAAAGGCGAGCTCCGCATCGCGTCGCGCGCAGGCGCACGCCGCGCTCAACACCTTCCACTACGACGCCGCGCAGAAGAACTGGGGCGACTGGGCCTACTACAACGCGGTCACCTGCAAGAACGCGGCGGGCACCGGGTTGGGCTACCTGTTCCAGGGCGCCGGCGTCGGGCTCCCGGTGGTCTACAACGGGGCGCTGCTGTTCGACGTCGAGCCCGTGACGCGCGTCATGGGCACCACGTGGGGCAACAACGTCGTCATCCTGCCGACGTCCTACATCGTCTACAAGGCCGGCGAGAACATGGTCGAGACCGCGGAGAAGTCGCAGAAGGACCCGCCGGATCCGCGCTTCAAGGCCTACGCGAAGATCAAGCGCTCCCCGCGGATCACGATTCGCCCCGGCGGAGGGCTCTCCCGGTCCGCGGCCGGCGCGCTGGGGCGCTACCTGACCGCGCAGCTGGCGGCGGCGGCCACCGCAAAGGCCCTGGGGGCGACGATCGACAAGGCCGGCGGAGCGCAGAAGGGTCGAAGCCCGCGCTGGCAGGGCCGCCAGATCAGGCTCGCACTGCGCTACGCGAAGCGGTTCGTCGGCCAGCTCGCCTCGCTGCCGGGCCTGCGCGCGAAGGCCGCCCGGGCAGCCGCGCGAGCGCCGCAGTTCAACCGTGCCCCGTCTGTCCGCGCCGTGCGGCGCGGACAGGCCAAGCTCCGGCGCGGCGGCTTCAAGAAGGGGCTTGCGGCCCGCCTGAGGATCCTGGGCTTCGACGGTCGTGAGCTGCGGGCGCTGCGCAGGGCCGCCGGCTCCGCGAAGCTCGACGGCGACCTGCGGCCGATCCGGATGCTCACGGAGCGCCGTGTCAGCGACGCCTACCGCATGCTCGCCTCCTACTTCCGCATCTGGGCGGCGTCGCCGCAGGTGATCGCGGCCTCGCGGCTGCGCTGAGCGCGGCCGGGCTCAGCGGAGGGCGTCCGCCTCGCGGGCGCCCTCCGGCACGTCCGCGAGGTCGACGACGCCCGCGGCGAGCAGGCGGCGCCAGATCGGGGCGTCCTGACGGGGGCCCGTCTGCGCGAGCGCCCACTCGCGCAGCTCGAGATCGGGCGCCGTGCGCGCGCCGGCCGCGGCGCGCAGCGCGGCGACCCATTCGCCCACGCCGTCGCAGCGCGTCACCGCCCGCTCCCAGGTGAGGACGCCGCTCAGCGGCGGCGCGAGCGTGCGCCGACCGAGTCGCGCGTACTTGATGATCCGCTGCGGCAGCGCCGTGTCGTTGAACGGATCGCCGGTCCGGAAGGGGACGATGCCGACATCGGCGCACAGGATCACGCGCGCGGCGGCCTCGTCGTCCAGGCGGCCGAGCCAGACGAGGTTCGGGAGCGCGCGGCAGGCCGCGAAGTCCGGGTTGTCGCGGCACTCGTCCGGGTGGGCCTCGCCCACGAGCAGCAGCGCGAGCTCCGGTATGCGCTCGGCGACCGCGCGCAGCAGGCCCCAATCCACGCGTCGCCCGAGGTGACCGAGCGAGACCGCCACGATGGCGTTCGACGGGTCGGGGGCCGGGAAGCCGTCGTGCGGCGGCGGGACGACGTCGGCGGCGCGCCCCTCGGCGCGCTCGAGGTCCGCGAGCGCGTCGCTTGCGGCGAACACCCAGGCGGCGCGGCCCGCAGCCTCGGCGTGGAACGTGGCCAGCCGCTCCCGCATGCGGGGCGAGGCATCGAGCGCGTGGTCGTAGCGGTCCCACAGCGAGTACCAGAGCTCGGCGCGCGGGTGGCGCTCCAGGAGCGCCGAGGCCAGCGGCCACTGGAGCGGGTGGAACATCACGAGCACGCGCGGCTCGCCACGCAGCGCCAGCCGCCGGGCGCTTCCGCGCGCGACGCTCGCGGCGAGCGCAGGCGGCATCCGGCCGTAGGCGCCGTACGGGAGGCGGCCGGGCTCCAGCGCAGCGACGCGGGGGGCGCTCAGCAGGTCGCGCGCGAGGTCGGAGAGGATGAAGCGCTCGAGCCGGCGCGGGAGCAGCAGCAGGGCGGAGGGGCCGTCCACGGCGCCGGACGCTAGCGGTCCTACCCGCGGAGTTGGCGGCCCCGGCGCTCGGCGAGGACGTGAATCGTGGCGAACGGCCGCAAGGAATGAGTCGCGCTCTCGCGGACAGCGTTTGCGAAGGCGTTCCAGGCGGCCGCGTCGCGAGAGTGCGATCGACACCGATATACGAAGGAAATTGCACACTCGCGGAGGGCCGCTCCGGGCGACCGTTCGGCAAGCCCGCCGGCGGCCGGCGGGAGGCCGTCAGCTGTCGAAGCCCAGGCCGAGCCGGTCCAGCGTGCGCAGCCAGCGCCCGCGCCGGCCGCCGTCACGGTCGGCGGCGGCGAGTTGGCGGCGCGTGAGCTCGATCGCTCCCCAGCGCAGCGGCTCGGGCGGGAACGGAATCGGCTTGCTGCGCACGTAGCGCAGTCGCGTGGCCTCCGTCTCGCGGCCGTCGAGCAGGTCGAGCGCGACGCGCGCCCCGAAGCGCGTCGCCGCGACGCCGAGCCCCGTGTAGCCGAGCGCGTACGCGGTGCGTCCGCGATGCGCGGTGCCGAAGAAGACCGAGAAGCGGCTGCACGTGTCGATCGGGCCCGCCCAGCGGTGGCTGAAGCGCACGCCCTCGAGTTGCGGGAACGTCAGGAAGAGGTTGCGGGAGAGCATCGCGTAGGTCTCGTCGCGGTCCTCCAGCGCCGCGCCGACGCGGTTTCCGAAGTGGTAGATCGCGTCGTAGCCGCCCCACAGCAGCCGGTCGTCCGCGGTCAGCCGGTAGTAGTGGAACTGGTTGGCCATGTCGCCCACGCCCTCGCGCCCGGCCCAGCCGAGCGCGGAGCGCCGCTCGGCATCCAGCGGCTCGGTGACGAGCACGTAGTCGTAGACCGGGACGATGCGCATCCGCGCGGAGCGCAGCAGCGGCCGGTAGGCGCTCGTGGCGAGCAGCGCGCGCTCCGCCAGCACGCGGCCGCCGGGCGCGACGGCGTCCACCCCGGTCCCCGAGCCCGTCAGGCCGGTGACCGGCGTGTGCTCGTGCAGGCGCACGCCAAGGCGCAGCGCCGCGGCGCGGAGGCCCCGCGCGAGCTTCCCGGGGTCCAGGATCGCCGCCCCGGTGCGGTCCCGGACCCCGCCGCGGTAGAGCGGCGAGCGGATCTCCGCGCGAACCCGCTCGCCGTCGAGCACCTCGACGTCGTGGCCGAAGCGGCGCCCGGTCTCCGCCACCTCCAGGGGCAAGGTGTCCTGCCAGGGCTCGGTCACGACGTCGATCGTGCCCGTCGGCTCGTAGTCGCAGTCGATCCCGTGGCGCGCGAGCGCGGCGACGATCGCCTCGAGGTTCTCGAGCCCCAGCCGCTCGAGCGTCTCCATCTCCTCGGGAAAGCGCGCCAGGCCGTTGTCGATCCCGTGCGTGAGCGAGGACATCGCGAAGCCGCCGTTGCGCCCGCTCGCGCCGAACCCGGCGCTCTCGGCCTCCAGCACCAGCACGTCGCGCTCCGGGCGCTCCTCCTTCGCCAGCAGCGCGGCCCACAAACCCGTGAAGCCGCCGCCGACGATCACGAGCTCCGCCTCGGTGTCCTCCGTCAGCGCCGGCGCCGGCTCCGGGGGCTCGGCGACGTCCAGCCAGAACGGCGTGCGCTCCGCGTCCGCGTAGGCGGCGCGGTGCGCCGCGTCGGGGGGCGGGGCGTCGCCGTAGACGGTCATCGCGCGCGGATCATGACGCGCGGCGGCGGGCGGGGCCGCCACGCCCGCCGCTAGCTTCCACGGCGCGGTGACCGCCTACCTCAAGCGCCTGCTCACGACCGCGGCCGCCTACCAGGTCGCCGACATCGTCTCGAAGCCGATCGCGGTCGTGCTGCTGCCGGTCTACACGCGCAAGCTGAGCAGCGCCGACTACGGCACCGCGGAGCTGCTGATCGCGCTCGTCATCTTCGGGAGCATCGTCGTGCGGCTGGGCATCGGCGAGGCCTTCGTCCGCTACCACTACGAGCAGGCCGATGACGCCCAGCGCGGCGCGCTCGCGCGGCGCGCGTTCGCGTTCCTGCTCGTGGTCTCGACCGCCGTCTCGCTGCTGCTGCTGGCGTTCGCGGGGCCGCTGTCGGAGCTGGTGCTCGGCCACCGCGACACGACGCTCTTCTCGATCGCGGTGCTGGGCCTGTGGGCGTTCTCGAACCTCGAGCTCGCCTACGCGCTGCTGCGGGTCGAGGAGCGGGCCCGCGCCTACGCGATCGCCTCGCTGGCGAACGTGCTGATGACCGTCGCGCTGACGCTGTGGCTGGTCGTCGCGCGCGACGAGGGCGCGCGCGGCCTGCTGCTGGGCAACTACGCGGCGTCCACGGTCGTCCTGCTCGGCCTCTGGTGGGCGCTGCGCGGCCGCCTCGTCCCGCGCGGGGCCCCGGCGCACGGCCTGGGGACGCTGCTGCGATTCGGTCTCCCGACCGTTCCCGCCGACGCGAGCGTGTTCGCGCTGAACCTCATCGATCGCTGGTACCTCTACCACCGCCAGGGCGCGGCGGCGGCGGGCCTGTACTCGATCGCGGTCAAGCTCGCCGGCGTGGTCGTGTTCGCGGTCCGCGGGTTCCAGTACGCGTGGCCGCCGCTGGCCTACTCGGTCTCCGACGACGCAGAGGCGCGCCGCGTCTACGCGTTCGTGACCACCTACTACGTGCTGGTCACCGGGATCGTGGTCGCGGGCCTCGCGCTGCTCGGCCGCTGGCTCGTGCGCCTGCTCGCCGCGCCCTCCTACTTCCAGGCCTACGAGGCGATCCCGTGGGTCGCGCTCGGCTGGGCGCTCTACGGGCTGTTCCTGATCTTCGTCGTGATCGCCGGCCGGGCGAAGGTGACCACGCGCAACTTCCCGGCGGCGCTCGCCGGGTTGCTCGTCAACGTCGGCCTGCTGTTCGTGCTCGTGCCGCCGCTCGGGATCGCGGGCGCCGGCGTCGCGCTCGCCGGCGCCTACGTGGTGATGCTCGCGGTCATGCGCCTCCTCACGCGGGGCCTGTTCGAGGTCCCGATCGAGTGGGGCCGGATCGCGCGCGTCGTGGCCGTGGCGGGCGGGATCGCGGTCGCGGGCGACCTTCTGCTCCCGACCTCGGGCACCGCCGGGCTCCTCACCCGCGCGGGCGCACTCGCCGCGATCCCGGTCGTCCTGGTCGCGACGCGCTTCTTCCGCCCCGAGGAGGTGGCGCGGATCAGGGTCCTGGCGCGCCGGCTTCGGCCCGCGCCCGCTCGCGGTTGAAGCGCTCGGCCGCCTCGCGGAGCCCCTCGCCGCGGCCCGGTCGCAGGGCGGCGGCCGCATGGGCCCGGTAGCGCGCCGGGTCGTGCCCGGCAAGCACGTGCGCGGCCAGCGCGCGCGCCGCGTAGGTCCAGGCCGTGAGCAGCCGGACCGCCAGCGCCGCCGCGCGCCCGTGGTGGGTGCGCATGTAGCGCTCGCGGCCGCGCGCCAGTTCGACGATCCGCCGCTCGGGCACGGCTCCGGTCGAGAGTTGCTCGTGGTGGACGCACTCGGCGGCTGGGACGTACAGCGTGCGCCAGCCGGCGTCGCGCAGCCGCCGGCAGAGGTCGACCTCGTCGGAGTAGACGAAGTAGGCGGGGTCCAGCCAGCCGACCTGCTCCGCCGCCGCGCGCCGGACCATCAGCGCGGCGGACTGCGCCCAGTCCACCTCACGCACCCGCTCGCCGGTGCTCTGCACGGTCAGGCGACGGTGCAGGAAGAGCGCGCCGGCCAGCGCGGTGCGGATCCCCGGGAAGCGCCAGGCCGACGGGTAGGGGACCCCGTCGGGGCGCAGCAGGCGGGCCCCCGCGGCGCCGGCGTCCGGCCGGCCCTCGAGCGCGTCGCGCAGCGCGGCGGTCGCGCCCGGGCGCAGCTCGGAGTCCTCGTTGAGGAGCAGGCAGAGCCGGCCGCGGGCCCGTCGCAGCAGGGCGGTGTCGTTGGCGGCCTTGCCCGTGCGCCGCGCGAGCGCGACCACCTCGTCGGCGGCGGGGTGGGAACGCGCAGCCTCCGCCGACCCGTCGGTCGATGCGTTGTCCAGCACGAGCGTCTCCGTGGGGAAGGCGACCGCCGCGCGCTCCACCGCGACGGCGTCCAGACACGCGAGCAGGCGCTCCCGCTGCTCGGTGCAGACGATGCAGTAGCTGACCTCGACGCCCACCGGACCGCCATCATGCCGGGCCGGGTGCGCGTCCACGTCGTCGATCCACCGGCCTACACGCCGCCGTACGACCGCGCGCTGTGCGCGGCGCTCGCCCGCGCGGGCGCGGAGGTCGAGCTCGTGACCTCGCGCTTCGGCTACGGCGACGTCGCGGCGGCGGACGGCTACGCCGTGCGCGAGTCCTTCTACCGCCTGGCGCCCGGAGCGCCCGGATCGCGCGCGCGGCGCGCCGCGCGACTGGCCCAGCACGTCCCGGACATGCTGCGCGAGCGCCATGCGGCGCGACGCGCCGACGTGGTGCATTTCCAGTGGCTCCCGGTCCAGTCGCTCGACCCGTTCCTGCTGCCCCGCGGGCGCCCCGTCGTGCTGACCGCGCACGACGTGCTCCCGCGCGAGCCGCGACCGGGCCAGCTGCGCGGCCAGCTGCGTCTCTACGAGCGCGTCGACGCGGTCGTCGCGCACAGCGAGCACGGCCGCGCCCGGCTGGTCGGGGAGCTGGGCGTGGACGGCGGCAAGGTGTCCGTGATCCCCCACGCGGCGTTCACCGTCCCGGCGCCGCCGCCGGGTCCGGATCGCCTGCCGGCGGAGCTGGCCGGCGCCGAGGGGCCGGTGGTGCTGTGCTTCGGCCTGCTGCGGCCCTACAAGGGGATCGACGTGCTGCTCGAGGCCTGGCGCGGGCTGGGCGCCGGGGCCGAGCTCTGGATCGTGGGGCGACCGCGGATGGACATCGCGGCGCTTCGCGCCTCGGCGCCGGAGGGCGTGCGCTGGGTGCCGCGCTTCGTCGCCGAGGGGGAGGTCTCCGCGCTCTTCCGCCGCGCGACCCTCGCGGTGCTGCCCTACCGCGAGAGCGAGCAGTCCGGGGTGCTGGCGACCGCGCTCGGCGCCGGCACCCCGCTCCTAGCGACCGACGTGGGCGGGTTCGGGGAGATCGCGGCGCGCGGCGCGGCGGAGTTGGTGCCGCCCGGCGATCCCGGCGCGCTGCGCGAGGGGATCGCGCGGCTGCTCGGCGATCCGGCCGCGCGTGAACGCCTGCGCGCCGCCGCGCTCGCCGCGGCGCAGGGGCCGCTCTCCTGGGAGACCTCCGCACGCGCGCACCTGGACCTCTACGCGAGCCTGCTGCCATGAGGACGGCGCTCGAGGTCGTGTTCTGGGCCTCCGCCGGGCTGCTCCTCTACGCCCAGGCCGGCTACGGCCTTCTGCTGGCGGCGATCGCCGCAGTGCGCCGGCCGGCGCCGCTCGCCGGGGCGACGGACGCCGCGCCCGCGCCCGAGGTGTCGGTGATCGTCGCGGCCTACCGCGAGGCGGACGTGATCGGGGCGAAGGTCGCCAACCTGCGCGCGCTCGACCACCCGGCCGGCGCGCTGGAGATCGTGGTCGCCTGCGACGGCTCCGACGACGGGACGCCGCGGCTCGCGCGCGAGGCCGGCGCCGACGTGGTGCTCGAGTTGCCGCGCGGGGGGAAGGTGCGCGCGCAGGACGCGGCCGTCGACGCCGCGCGACCGCGGAACGGGATCCTCGCGTTCTCCGACGCGAACGCGCTCTGGGAGCGCGACGCGCTGCGCGAGCTGCTGGCGCCGTTCGCCGATCCCGGGGTCGGCTACGTCTGCGGGCAGGTGCGCTTCACCGGGGAGGGCGGCACCAACCAGGAGGGGCTCTACTGGCGCTACGAGATGTGGCTGCGCTCGCTCGAGTCGCGACTGGCCTCGGTGACGGCCGGCAACGGCGCGATCTACGCCACGCGCCGCGACGCCTACGTGCGCGTGGACCCGGTGATGGGGCACGACCTGAGCTTCCCCTTCAACATCGTCAAGCGCGGCCTGCGCGCGGTCTACGCGCCCGCGGCCAGGGCGAGCGAGCGGATGGTCCCGACCGTCGAGGGGGAACTGGCGCGCAAGCGGCGGATGATGAGCCACGCGTGGCCGATCGTGCTGCGCGGCGGCATGCTCTCGCCGCGTGGCTATCCGCCGCTGTACGCGCTGATGATCGCCAGCCACCGCCTGCTGCGCTACGCGACCCCGTTCCTGCATCTCGTCGCGCTCGCGGCGAGCATCGCGCTGGTGGCGACCGGCGCGGGCGCGCTCTACGTGGTGGCGCTCGCGCTCCAGGCGGCGCTCCTGGCGGCGGCCGCGCTCGGCGGCGTCCTGCGCCTGCGCCCGCTGCTCGTCGCGCGCTACTACGTGCTGACCACGGCCTCGCTCGCCGCAGGCCTGTGGGACTGGCTGCGCCACGGCACGCCGGCCGGCTGGGAGCCGCCGCCCGGCACACGATGATGGCGCGCCGGATGCTCGATCTGCTCATCGGCGCCGCGGGGTCGCTGCTGACCGCGCCGCTCGTCGCGCTCGCCGCGCTGGCGATCCGCGTCGAGTCGCCGGGTGCGCCCGCGCTCTACCGCCAGCGGCGCGTGGGCCTGCGCGGCCGGGAGTTCGAGATCCTCAAGCTGCGCACGATGGTCCCGGACGCCGAGCGACGCGGGGCCGGCCTGGCGGTCGACGAGAACGACCCCCGGATAACGCGCGTGGGCGCGCTCCTGCGGCGGACCTCGCTCGACGAGCTGCCGAACCTGTGGAACGTGGTGCGCGGCGAGATGTCGATCGTCGGGCCGCGCCCCACCGTGCCGGCGCAGGTCGCGCGGTACAGCGAGCGCCAGCGCGGGCGCCTGGAGGTGAAGCCGGGCATCACCGGCTGGGCCCAGGTCAACGGACGCGCGTCGCTGCCCTGGCCCGAGCGCATCGAGCTGGACCTCTACTACGTGGACCACGCGTCGCTCGCGCTGGACCTGCGGATCCTCGCGCGCACCGCGCGGATGGTGCTGAGCGGGCAGGGCCTCTACCGCGGCGAGCGCGGCGGCTGGCGGTGAGGCCGGAGCCGTTCCCCGATCCCGGGCCGCCCGGGGTCCTGCTGACCGGAGTCGGCAAGCGCTACGACATCGTCAGCGCCTTCGCCGCGCGCGCGCGCGTGATCGCGGCGGACCCGAGCCCGCTCGCCCCCGCGCAGTACGCGGCGCACGTGCGCGCCGCCGTACCGCGGATCGACGAGCCCGGCTACGTCCCGGCGCTGGCCGCGCTGTGCGCCGAGCACGAGGTCGGCGCGGTCGTCCCGCTCACCGACCTCGACATCGAGGTGCTGGCGGTGGCGCGCGCCGAGGGCGCCCTGCCGGCGCTGGTCCCCGATCCCGCGGTCGCCGCGGCGACCTACGACAAGTACGAGGCGCACCTGCTGCTGCGCCGCCTCGGCCTGCCCTCGCCGCCGACCGTCCTGCCCGGGGAGCCGGTCGAGTCCTACCCGGTGATGGTCAAGCCGCGGCGCGGCTCCGGCGCGCGCTCGATCCACGCGGCGCGCGACGCGGCGGAGGCCGAGTTCTTCTGCCGCTACGTGGAGGAGCCGGTGATGGTTCAGCGGCTGATGGACGGGCCGGAGCTCTCGATCGACGTGCTGAGCGACCCCGACGGCCGCTGCCTGAACGCGATCCCGCGCACGATGATCGAGTCCCGGGGCGGCGAGTCGATCAAGGGCACGGTGGTCGCGGACGCGGAGCTCGTCGAGCTGGGACGCGACGTGGTGGAGGCGCTGGGCGTGCGCGGGCCGTGCACGGTCCAGGTCTTCCGCGACCGGGAGATCGGGCTCGGGATCACCGATGTCAACACCCGCTTCGGCGGGGCCTTTCCAGCCCCCGTCTACGCCGCGGCGCCGGGCCGCACCTACCCCGAGCTGATCGTGGCGATGGCGCGCGGCGAGCGACCGGAGCCGCACGTCGGGACCTTCCGTGCGGGCCTCACGTTCACGCGCTACTTCTGGCAGCTCGAGCTGGATGAGCGAATGGACCCGACCGGGCGCGACATCGTCGATCCGCCGGGGCCGCCGGCGCCGCGCTGAGCGGCGTCTGCGCTACTCGGGCTGCGGGATGTACTCGGGCCCCTTCAGCGTGTAGGTCTCGCGGAAGGCGCGGATCGCGTCGAAGACGCCGGGGTCGAAGCGCGGGCAGGCGAGCATGTGGCCCCAGGCCGTCGCCGCGACCGCGTAGGGCATCTTCGTCGTGTTCTCGAAGAGCTGCTCGTACTCGCCGGCGCCGTAACCGCCCACCGACTCGTTGAACAGCGTCTCGAGCTGGCCCACCTCGCGCCGCGGGGCGCCCGGGCGGTACTGGATCTGGATGCGGCCGTGCTCGAGCGAGTGCACGAGCTGCCCCACCGGCGGCGTGCCCTGACCGGCGTAGTCGCCGTCCGAGGCCGGGTTCGGGTTGTGCGCGCCGAACGTCGGCGGGTTGGTCCTGTAGTGGACCTTGGCGGTGGTGTGCCCGCGGAAGCGGTCCGCCTGCGGGTAGCTGCGCACCGTGCAGCCGGCCGCCCGGGCCGCCGCCGCGAGATCGGTCACCTTCCGGGCCGGGACCGCGGCTCCGCCGCCGCCCGAGGCGCTCTTGGAGCCCCGCGACCCGCCCCCGCCCGCGACCAGCGCGACGACGAGCGCGACGCCCGCGGCCGCCACCACCGCGCCGATCAGGGCGAGGCGCAGCCGGCGGGAGCGCTCGGTCGCGCGCGTCTCCTCGGCCTCCCGGGCCTTGCGCTCGCGGCGGCGGCGCTCCTTCTCCTCGGCGCGAGATGCCATGCGTGGCGCCGAAGGCTACGCACTGGCCGCGCGGCGGGTCGCGGCGCGCGGCTTGGCGGCGCGAGGCTTGGCGTCACCCCGCCGCGAGGCGCCCTGGCGGCGATCCGCGCTCCGGCGCTCCGCGCGGCGGCGCTGCCTGGGGCGCCAGCAGTGGTCCACGAAGTCGGCGATCTCGCCCGTCAGCCGCTCGGGACGCGTGCGCAGCTCGAGGATCGAGTCCGCGTCCAGCATGCGCGCGTCCGGGAGCTCGTCCGCGAGCAGCCCGGCGTCGGAGAAGGGGTGCACCGGGTCGCGCCGGTGCCCGATGATCAGCGCGGGCGCGTGGAACTCGCGGCGCTCGTCGCGGTGCGGGGCGACGCGCCCGAAGAACAGGCCCTTGAGCACCGCCGCGCTCGGCGCGGGATCCTGCGACACCCAGTCGAGCAGCAGCCCGCCGAGGTACGGGACGCCGGAGCGCGGCGCCCGGCGCGCGACCGCGGCGAGCCCGCGCATCGCCGGCGCGCCGAACGTGAGCGCGCACATCAGCGGCGTGAAGGCGATCGCGCAGCCGAGCAGGGCCGCTTCCAGGACGGGCATCTCGATGACCATGCCGCGCACGCGCTCGGGCGCGATCGATGCGACCTCGAGCGTGGTGTTGGCGCCGAGCGACGCGCCGCCGATCACCGCCTCCGGAACGTCGAGGTGGTCGAGCAGCGCCACGACCTCCCGCCCGTACTCGGCCATCGAGTAGCGCCAGGTCTCGGCGGGCCGGTCGGAGGCGCCGTGGCCGAGCGGGTCGAGCGTGACCACGCGGTTGCCGCGCGCGGCCAGCGACCGGGCGAGCGGCTCCTGCATGCGCTGGGAGAACAGGAGCCCGGGCACCAGCACCACGACCCGCGAGCCGCGCCCGTGCTCGGTGTACGCGATCCGGTTTCCGTCGCGACGGAAGTACGGCATCGGCACAGCATATGGTCGGAGGCAGCGTGAGCGACGCCGCGCGCGCCACCCATACGGGCGTCCTACGCGGCGGCCATCGCCCGGGCGGTGCGCGGCATCGCCGTCCGCTGTGGCGGGATCCCATGCCCCGGCGTAAGGTGGCGGGATGCCGCGCGTGGTGCACGCCGCCTGCCCGCACGACTGCCCGGACGGCTGCGCGATGCTCGTGACCGTCGACGACGACGGGCGCGCGGTGAAGGTGGAGGGCGATCCGGACCACCCCATCACCGACGGCTTCCTGTGCGGCAAGGTCTCCAACTACCTCGACCGCGTCTACGGGCCCGAGCGCCTCCTGCGGCCGCTGGTGCGTAGCGGGCCGAAGGGCGCGGGCGAGTTCCGCGAGGCCGGCTGGGACGAGGCGCTGGAGCGCAGCGCCGAGGGCCTGCGGGCGGCGGTCGAGCGCCACGGCGCCGAGACGGTGCTCCCCTGGTCCTACATGGGCACGATGGGCGTGCTGCAGAGCGGAATCATCCCGCACCGCTTCTTCAACGCGCTCGGCGCCAGCGAGCTGGAGCGGACGATCTGCGCGGACGCGGGGATCGCCGGGGTGGTCTCCGCGCACGGCGTCTCGCCGGAGGTCGATCCGGAGCGCTGGCCCGCGGCGCGCCACGTGCTCGTGTGGGGCTGGAACCCGATGTCGACCGCGCCGCACCTGTGGAAGAAGATCCTCGCGGCCCGGCGCGCCGGCGCCCGCCTGGTGGTCGTGGACCCCTACCGCAGCCGCACGGCGCGCGTCGCCGACGAGCACCTGCGCCCGCTGCCCGGCGCCGACGCCGCGCTCGGCCTGGGGATGATGCGCGCGATCGTCGACGCCGGCCTGCAGGCCGAGGACTGGTGCCGCGAGCACGTCGCCGGCTACGAGGAGCTGCTGGCGGTGCTCGCGCAGTGGCCGGTCGAGCGCGCCGCGCGGGAGTGCGGCGTCCCGGCGCAGGACGTCGCGCGCGCCGGCCGCGAGTTCGCCTCCGCCCAGCCGTCGCTGCTGCGGCTAGGCGTCGGGGCGCAGCGCCATGCGGGCGCCGAGGTCGCCTACCGCACGCTCGCCTGCCTGCCGGCGCTGGCCGGCTCCTGGCGCCACGAGGGCGGGGGCTGCTCCTACGTGCCCACCGCCACGGCCGCGGCGCTGAGCACCGAGCCGCTGAAGGGCGCCGAGCTGCGGCCCGGGCCGGTGCGCCGCATCAACATGAGCCGCCTCGGCGAGGCACTCGGCCCCGGGCTCGACCCGCCCGTGGCGGCGCTCGTCGTCTGGGCGGGCAACCCGGCGCAGGTGGCGCCCGACCAGGGCCGCGTCCTCGAGGGGCTGCGACGGGAGGATCTGTTCACGGTCGTGCTCGAGCAGGTGATGACCGACACCGCGCGCCACGCGGACGTCGTCCTGCCGGTCACCACGCAGCTCGAGCACCTCGACGCGCACTTCTCCTGGGGCCAGCAGTACATGGCCTTCAACGAGCCCGCGATCGCGCCGCTGGGGGAGGCGCGCCCGACCGCGGACGTCTTCCGCGACCTCGCCGCGCGGATGGGGCTCGAGCCCGCGGACGCGTTCGCCGAGAGCGACGAGGCGATCCTCGAGCGCCTGTTCGCGGGTGAGCCGGGCGGCGTCTCGCTCGCGGAGCTGCGCGAGCGCGGCTGGAAGAAGGTCGACCTCGGCCAGGGCCCGGCCCCGCACGCGGAAGGCGCGTTCGGCACGCTCGACGGCCGCTTCCAGGTGCGCGCGGACTGGCTCGTGGAGAAGGGCGAGAGCCCGCTGCCGGGGTACGCGCCGCCGGCCGAGATCGCGGACGCGGACCTCGCGCGGCGCTTCCCGCTGTGCCTCCTGACGCCGAAGACCCACCTGTTCCTGAACTCCACGTTCGCCGACCAGGAGCGCCAGCACGGCGCGCAGCCCGAGCCGCTCCTGGCGATCCATCCGGACGACGCCTCCGCGCGCGGGATCGCCGACGGCGAGCGGGTGCGGGTCTGGAACGACCGCGGCCAGTTCGCGGTGGTCGCGCGGGTCGGCGACGAGACCCGGCCGGGCGTGATCGTCGCGCCGATGGGCTGGTGGGCGCGCGACGCGCTCGGCGGCGGGCTGCACGCCCAGGCGACCACCTCGCAGCTCCTGACCGCGGCGGCCGGGGCCCCGACGTTCAACGACAACCGCGTCGAGGTGGCGCCGGCCTGACGGCGGTCGCGGCGTTGGGCGCTCTGGACGCGCCCGGGCCCCGGCGAGCGCTACGGTTTCGACAGCCCGTCGAATCCGCCCAGGTCAGGAGCACGCCAATGGCGAAGCAGCCCCGTTCCCTCAACGGCAAGGTCGTCGCGATCACCGGCGCCGCGCGCGGCATCGGGCTGGCGACCGCCCGGGCGGTCGCGCGCGAGGGCGCCCAGGTCGCGATCGGGGACCTGGCGCTCGAGGAGGCCGAGCGCGCGGCCGAGGGCCTCGGCACCGGCGCCGTCGGGCTCCGGCTCGACGTCACCGACCGCGATTCGTTCGCGGAGTTCCTCGACGCGGTGGAGGACCGCCTCGGGCCGCTGGAGGTGCTCGTCAACAACGCCGGGATCATGCTTCTGGGGCCGTTCCTGCAGGAGGACCCGGAGACTGCGCGCAAGCAGGTCGACGTCAACCTCTGGGGTGTGTGGCACGGGTCGCAGCTCGCGGCGAAGCGCCTGGAGCACCGGCGTGCCGGCCACATCGTCAACATCGCTTCGATGGCCGGCAAGACCGGCTTCCCGGGCGGCGCGACCTACTGCGCGACCAAGTTCGCAGTCGTCGGGCTTTCCGAGGCGCTTCGCGCGGAGATGCGCGGCACCGGGGTGGAGGTCTCGGTCGTGATGCCCGCGATCGTCAACACCGAGCTTGCGGCCGGTCTCGTACAGGCGCGCGGGGTCAAGAACGTGAACCCGGAGGACGTCGCGGCCGAGATCGTCGACGCGCTCAAGGTCCCGCGCTTCGACGTCTACGTGCCGCGCTCGAACGCGCGCGTGGTGCGCACGTCGGCCCTGCTACCGCGCCGCGCGAGCGAGGCGCTCGGGCGGGCGATGAAGGCCGACCAGGTGCTGGCCAAGGCCAGCGGCCAGGCGCGCCTGGACTACGAGGAGCGCGCCAAGCGCAAGGAGATCGAGTCGGGCGAGGAGGAGAAGACGCCCGTCTGAGCGGCGGGCGCGGCGGCGCGCGCAGGTAGATTCGCGCGCCGTGCCGTCCTGGGGAAGGAGCATCGAGAGCCCGCGTTTCGTGGCGCTCGCTCTGTGCGCGCTGACTGCGCTCGCGCTCGCGCTGCGCTGGCCTGGGGCCCACCAGGCGCTCTACGGCGACGAGCTCTTCACCTACGACATCGTCACCACCACGGGCCTGGGTGGCCTGCTGGGCCAGATCCGCGACACCTCGATCACCCCGCCCCTGCACTACCTCCTCGCCTACGCCGCGCAGAAGCTGGGCGACCCGCCGGTGTCCGTGCGTCTTCCGTCGCTGCTCGCCGGCGCCGCCGCCGTGCCGCTCGTCTACCTGCTCGGCGCGCGCACCGTCGGCCGCCGCGCGGCGCTCCTTGGCGCCACCTTCGCGGCGATCTCGCCCTTCCTCGTCTTCTACGGGAGCGAGGCGCGCGCCTACGCGCTGCTGATGGCGCTGCTGCTGATCTGCACGCTGGCGCTGCTGGGAGCCCTTCGCCCGGGCGCGTCGCGCTGGTGGTGGGCCCTGTTCGCAGTGAGCGGGGCGGCGTCGCTCTACACGCACTACACCGCGGCGATCTACCTGGCCGCGCAGGCCGCGTGGGCGCTGTACGCCTACCGCGAGCGCCGGCGCGCGGTTCTGGGCGCGAACGCGCTCGTCGCCGTCGCGTTCGCGCCGTGGATCCCGTCGTACATCGACCAGCGCCGCAATCCCGGCGTGGAGGCGGTCGCGACCGGTTTCCCGAAGGGGCTGAGTGCCGCCCCCGAGGGCTACCTGGAACGCCTCGCGGTCCTTGTGACGGGCCATCCGTTCCTGCCGCTGCGCGAGCTTCCCGGCCGCGCCTGGCTCCTCGTCGCGGCGCTGGCCGCGCTCGCGGCGCTCGTGTCGACTCTCGTCGCGCACCGTCGCCGGGCCGGTGGACCGGCCAGCGCCGACGCCGCGAGCGCGCGCGAGGGCGGATCGCATGCGGCGACGCGCTCGCCGCTGCTGTTGATCGCCCTGCTGGCCGCGTCCCTGCCGGTCGGCCTGATCCTCTACAGGATCGGCGGCACCAACCTGTTCGCGCCCCGCAACCTGATCCCGTCGCTGCCCGCGATGCTGCTGCTCCTCGCGGCCCTGTTCACCCGCGTGCGCGGACCCGCGGGACCCGTGCTCGCGGCGGTGTTCGCCGCGGCGCTCGTCGCGGGCACGATCGACTCGCTCCGGGCGCCCGCGCGGCGGCCGCCGTGGAACCTCGCGGCGCGCTGGCTAGACCGCAACGCGGGCCCGGGGGTGCCGGTCGCGCAGGGAGACATCGTGGCGCTGCTGGGCAAGCGCCGCGCGCTCTTCTACGACATGGCGATCTTCTTCGATCGTGCCCACCCGTGGTTCCTTCCCGCGATCGTGCCGGGGAGCTGGGACGAGGCCGTGAAGGCGCGTCGCGTCGCGATCGCCTACTCGATCGTTCCCGGGAAGCCCGCCGCGGACGGGCCGCCGCCCGCCGGGCGCTGGCGGCGTGAGCGCACGCTGCGCTGGCGCGGGCTCAACGGAGTCGGGGTGACGACGTGGGTGCGGGTCGGCGGTCGCCCCGCGTCCGTCCCGCGCTGCCCGCCGATGCGCTTCCGCGACCACCGGCGGTTGGACGAGCCCTCCGTCCCCTGCTCGGCCGTGACCCCGCTGCGCTGACGCGCGCGAACGACGGCTCAGGCCGTGAGCCAGTCCGCGATGTGACTGCCGATAAGCGGTCCCTGGTCCTCCTGCAGGAAGTGGCTCGCATCCGGGATCACGTGGTCGACCTCCGTGCCGATCGCCTCCGCGAAGCGTCGGCCGACCTTCAGCGGGATCACCGGATCTCCGTCCGCCCACAGCACGAGCTTCGGGCGCTCGTCGGAGCGCAGCGCGTCGAGCGTGCGTCGTCCCCCCTCGGCACCGGGCATCTCGGGGGAGGTGGGCAGCATCAGCGGGAACGCGCGCGCCCCGGCCTTGGAGGCCGCGTCGGGGAACGGGGCCTCGTAGGCGGCCACGACCTCGGCCGGCAGGTCGGACTTCGCCCCCCGCTCGACGAGGAAGCCGACCGGCAGGTCCTCGGTGCGCTCCACGAAGTCGCGGAACGCCTTCCAGGCGTCGGTCATCCGCTGGCGCCCGGTGAAGAGGCCCGTGTCCATGATGACCATGCGGTCGATCCGGTCGGCGTGGTCGACGGCCGCCCGCAGCCCGATCGGCCCGCCCCAGTCGTGCACGACGACGGTCGTGCCGCTCAGGTCGAGGTCCTCGAAGATCGAGTTGGTCAGCTCGCAGTGGCGCTCGTAGGAGTACCAGCCCACCGCATCCGGCTTGTCCGAGCGCCCGAAGCCGGCGTGGTCGGGGGCGATGCAGCGGAAGCCCGCATCGCGGACCGGCGGGATGACGTGGCGCCAGAGGAACGACCAGGTCGGCTGGCCGTGGAAGAACACGACCGGCGCGCCGTC
Organism: Solirubrobacteraceae bacterium; assembly: GCA_046330255.1. Classification (GTDB taxonomy): domain Bacteria; phylum Actinomycetota; class Thermoleophilia; order Solirubrobacterales; family Solirubrobacteraceae; genus JBBSBL01. The sequence goes on along the minus strand of JAXLTC010000001.1, from coordinate 1,464,017 downwards.
CCCCTCGTCGAGGTGCGCGAGGCGCAGGCCGTCGCGCTCGCGGTAGCGCGGCTCGAACGGGAAGTCCGGCAACCCGTCGAAGCGCTCGTCCGGGGTGCGCACGACGTTGGCCGCCGGCATCCTCTCCACGGTCATCTGCAGGTGTCCTCTCTCGGGGGCGGGGGCCGCGGGCGTCCGCGGCTCGCCGGAAGATATCCCGGTGCCGCGACCCGCCGCCGCCAGCCCCGAGGCCGCCGCCGGGCCCGGCGCACCGTTGCTGCTGGACGCGGCCGCGGTCGCCTCCCTCGGGCGCATCCTCCTGAGCCGCGATCTGGTGATCGGGGCCGACAACGCCGAGGTGCTGCCGAAACTTCCCGAGGGCGCCTTCGACTGCATCGCGATCGACCCGCCCTTCAACACCGGGCGTGAGCGGCGCCACCGCCGTCTCGCGGTGGCGCGCGACGAGCGCGGCGGGGATCGCACCGGCTTCGGCGGCCGGCGCTACCGCACGGTGGCGGCCCGGAGCATGGGGTACGGCGACGCGTTCGAGGACTACCAGGCGTTCCTGCGCCCGCGCTTGGAGCGGGCGCGCGAGTTGCTCGCGCCGCACGGAACGCTCTACGTGCACCTGGACCAGCGCGAGGCGCACCGGGTCAAGCTCCTGCTCGACGGCGTCTTCGGAGAGCGCGCCTTCCTCAACGAGCTGATCTGGGCCTACGACTACGGCGCCAAGCCGCGCGACCGCTGGCCGGCCAAGCACGACACGATCCTGGTCTACGTACGCACGCCGGGCGCCCACCACTTCGACGCCGAGGCGGTGGATCGCGAGCCCTACATGGCGCCCGGCCTGGTCACCGCGGAGAAGGCGGCGCGCGGCAAGCGACCGACGTCCGTCTGGTGGCACACGATCGTCCCGACCTCCGGCCGCGAGCGCACCGGCTACCCGACGCAGAAGCCGGAGGGCATCGTCCGCCGCATGGTCCAGGCGTCCTCGCGGCCGGGAGGCTGGTGCCTTGACTTCTTCGCGGGCTCGGGCACGCTCGGCGCGGTCTGCGCCCAACTCGGCCGCCACTACGTCCTGGTCGACAGCAACCCCGAGGCGGTGGCGGTGATCGCGGCGCGGCTAGGGGCGGGGTGAGGGGCGGCTGGGCACGCGAGCGCCGGGAACGCAGCGAAGGGGATGAGGCGGGCAACTGGCCGAACCCATCCCGGTCTGCACCCGCAGGAGAGGGGCTAGCTGGGATGGGTTGGGCCCGCACCCCTTCGCGGCGGTTGTTCGTCGGCCTACTCCGCCACGAGCGGCACGAAGCGCACCGCCTCGAACGCCTCGCGGGAGAGCGAGCCGCTCGCCTCGCGGCGGACGAGCGTCAGGCGCTGATCGCCGTGCTCGTCCTCGACCGGCGCCACGAGCCGCCCGCCCGGCCCCAGCTGCGCCTCGAGCGGGCCGAGCGCGGACCGGGGCGTCGCCGCGGCGACGTTGATCCGGTCGAAGGGCGCCATCTCGGACAGGCCGTCGCCGCCGTCCCGAACCAGCACCTCGACGTTGGAGATCCCGGCCGCGGCCAGGGCGCCGGAGGCCGCGGCGGCGAGCTCGGGTATCCGCTCGACGCTCCACACCCGGCGCGACAGGCGGCCCAGCAGCGCGGCGTGCCAGCCGGACCCGGTGCCGACGTCGAGCACCCTGTCCGCGGGGCCGGGCGCGAGCAGGTCGAGCATCCGCGCGACGACCAGCGGCTGCGAGATCGTCTGCCCGGCGCCGATCGGCAGCGCCCGGTCCGCGTAGGCGTCCGGCGCCGAGACGAACAGGCCGCGCGGCACCGCGGCGATCGCCTCGACCACGCGCGGGTCGCTCGTGAACGGGCGCAGCCGCTCCGCCAGCGCGACTGCCTGGGGGTCGAGGTCCAACCGCGTCTCCCCGCGGCCGCGGCCGCCGCCGCTAGACGCGCTCCGCCTCTGCGCGGGCCAGCGTCTCCGCCATCAGCTCGGCATGAACGCCGCGCTGCCCGCCCGCGAGCCGCGTCCAGTCCCCGTCCTGGCCCAGCAGCCAGGTGAAGGTGTCGTCGGCCAGGCAGCGGTCGAGGGTGTCCTGGAGCTCGTCCTGGAGCGCCGGATCGCGCACCGGCACGAGCAGCTCGACCCGCTCGTCGAGGTTGCGTGGCATCAGGTCGGCCGAGCCTATGTAGTAGCGGCGCTCGTCGCCACGCCGGAAGTGGTAGATGCGCGAGTGCTCGAGGAAGCGGCCCACCACGGAGCGCACCCTGATCGTCTCGCTGATGCCCGGCACCTCGGGGCGCAGGCAGCAGATCCCGCGGACGTTCAGATCGATCGGCAGCCCCGCCTGCGACGCCTCGTACATCGCCTGGATGCAGCGGCGGTCCACGAGCGAGTTCATCTTCATCGTCACGCGCGCGGGGACGCCGCGGCGGTGCGCCTCGACCGTCTCCGAGAGCTCGCGCAGCAGCGTGTCCCGCGTGTGGTCGGGCGAGGTGACGACCCGGCGGAACTCGCGCGGCCGCGCGTAGCCCGTGAGCATGTTGAAGAGATCGGTCACGTCGTCGGCGATCTCGGGGTCGGTCGTGAAGAGGCCGAAGTCCTCGTAGATCCGCGCGGTCTTGGCGTTGTAGTTGCCCGTCCCGATGTGCACGTAGCGGCGCACCCCGTCGCCCTCCTTGCGCACGACCATCAGCGCCTTCGCATGCGTCTTCAGCCCGGGCAGGCCGTGGACCACGTGCGCGCCCGCCTCCTCCAGCGTCTTCGCCCACCCGATGTTGGTGCGCTCGTCGAACCGCGCCTTGACCTCCACCACGCACACCGCCTGCTTGCCTCGCTCGGCGGCCTCGGTCATCGCCGGGATCAGCGCCGCGTCGTTGGATGTGCGGTAGACGGTCTGCTTGATGCCGAGCACGTCCGGGTCGGTGCTCGCCTGGAGAACGAGCCGCTCCACGCTCGCCGCGAACGACTCGTAGGGATGGTGCGCCAGGAACTCGCCCTTGCGCATCGCGGCGAACGCGTCGGCCGGGGCGCCGCTCTCAGTGCGCAGCGCCGGCGGGACCGCCGGGTGATAGGGCGGGTCGCGCAGCTCGTCGAAGCCGGGCAGGCCGTAGATCTGCCACAGATCGCCCAGGTCGAGCAGGCCGGGCACGTCGTAGATCTGGTGCTCCTCGAGGCTCAGGGTCTCGGCCAGCCAGCGCCGCAGGCGCGGCTCCATGTCGGCGGAAGCCTCCAGTCGCACGACCTCGCCGAAGCGCCGGCGCCGGAGCTCCTCCTCGACCGCCTGGAGCAGGTCGTCCGCCTCGTCGGAGACCGTGAAGTCGGCGTCGCGCGTTACCCGGAAGGTCCCGTAGGAGCGGATCTCCATCCCCGGGAAGAGCTCGTCGAGGTGCCGGGCGATGACCTGCTCGAGCGGGACGAACGTCGTCTCGCCGACGGGAACGAAGCGCTCGACGACCTCCTTGGGCACCTTCACGCGCGCGAACGCCTCCACGTCGGCCACGGGGTCGTGCAGGCGGACGGCGAGCGACAGCGAGAGGTTGGAGATGTAGGGAAACGGCCGGCCCGGCGCCACGGCCAGCGGCGTGAGCACGGGGAAGATCTCCTCGTGGAAGCGCTGGTCTAGCGCCGCCAGTTGGTGCACGTCGCACTCCTCGGGAGCCACGATGCGGATGCCGTGCTCGGCGAGCGCGGGGCGCGCGACGGTCTCCCACTGGCGCGCGTGGCGCGCGTCCAGCTCCCGCAGCCGCGCCGCGATGCCCTCCACCACCTCGATCGGCGTCAGGCCGTCGGGGCCGCGGGCGACGATGCCCGCCTCGAGCTGGTCGTGCAGGCCGGCGACCCGCACCATCACGAACTCGTCGAGGTTCGTGCAGTAGATCGCGAGGAACTTGACGCGCTCGAGCAGCGGCAGCGCCGGGTCCTCGGTGAGCTGGAGGACGCGGTCGTTGAAGTCCACCCAGGAGAGCTCGCGATTGAAGTACAGCGAGCTGTCGTCGAGATCGGCCGCGACCCGGGCCTCGCCGGCCGCCGAGGTCACGGCCGGCCGCGACGGCGGCGCGAGCGTGCCGGGGCGCACCGCGGCATCCTCGGCTGCGGCGGTCTCGGTATCGATCGGATCGGCCATGGCGGGGAGGTCGGTCAAGGGTAGTGGTCCTGGGCGTCCCGGGAGGAAGGCGCGCGCCCTCAAGGCCGAGCGCCGTCCTGCCGACGCTTGTCCTGTTGCTTCGCGGGCGGACGCGCCCGCGGACGAGAAAGGCGATCGCGATCCCCGAGCACCACGAGCCTGCCCTCCGCGCGCACGATCCCCTCCCGCGGCACCACGCGGGCGGCGAGCCCGCGTGCGCGACCAGGCCCTCCGCGGAGCTCGCGCGGTTCGTGCGCGAGCCGCTGGATGGCCGCCACGACCTCCTGCGGCTCGAGCTGCGGGCGCCCTTCGCGGGGTCGCCCGGGATCCTCTCTCGCGCCCTGCTGATCGACGCTCCTCCGGGGCGGGTGCGCCTGCTGCCGGTCGACCTCGAGGACGAGGCGCCCGCGCCGCCGGGCTTCTGGCGGCTCGCCTACGTGGCGCCCGCGGGGCTCGCGCGCGACGACGGCACCCACTACGGGCTCGAGGTCCGCGCTGGCCTGACCGTGTCTCTACCGCGGCCCGCCGAGGCGCGTGAGCGGGTAGTGAACGCGCGGCGCGCCGCGGCGCCGAGGCTGCGCCCGGCCCTGGTCGGCCTGGGCGCGGCAATGGTCCTCGCGGTTCCGCTCGGAACGGGGCTCCCGTCCTCCCGTGCGGCAGGGCCCGACGGGACCGTCACCGCGGCGGGAGCGCCGACCGCGGCCCGGGTGGCGCCGGTGGTAAGCGCGGACTGCCCGGCCGAGCGCGTGCTGCCCGACGGGCGCGCGTGCATCCCGCCGCCTCCCGCGCAGGGCGCCGGCGACGGCCCGGACGCGGCCGCCGGGACCACGACGACGACCACCACTCCGGCGCCCCCGCAGCCGCCCCCCGCCGAGACCACGCCGTCGGAGGATCCCGCTCCCAAGCCCGCGTCCAAGCCGCGCCGCCAGCCCACGACCTCCGCGCCGGCCAGGCCCCGTGCGAAGCGCCGCGCCAAGCTGCGCCACAAGCCCCACCGCGGCCGAGCCCACCGAATGAAGGCGCGCGCCCGCGCGAAGCGGGGCACCGGGACCGCGACGAGCGGTTCGGCCGGCGCGCTTCCCGCGGGCTTGTCGGCGCTCGGCCCGATCGCCGTGCCGAACGTCGCGATCGAGCAGTTCCGCATCCCGCCGTTCCTGCTGCCGATCTACCAGGCGGCCGGCATCCAGTACGGGATCCCGTGGCAGGTGCTGGCCGCGATCAACGAGATCGAGACCGACTACGGCCGCAACCTCTCGGTCTCCTCCGCCGGCGCGCTCGGCTGGATGCAGTTCATGCCCGGCACCTGGGCCACCTACGGCGTCGACGCCAACGGCGACCACAAGCGCGACCCCTACAACCCGGTCGACGCGATCTTCGCCGCCGCCCGCTACCTCAAGGCCGCCGGCGGCCAGCGCGACCTGCGCAAGGCGATCTTCGCCTACAACCACGCCGGCTGGTACGTGGAGTCCGTGCTGCTGCGCGCGCGTCTCGTCACCGCGCTCCCCGGCGATCTCGTGGGCGCGCTCACGGGGCTCGCGCAGGGCCTGTTCCCGGTCGGCGCGCGGGCAAGCTACACCGGCCAGGTGAGCGTCGCCCGTGCGCGGAAGGGGCGCACGGCGGTCGGGCCGGACCCCGGTGGCGCCGGTCGCACGCAAATCGACATCTTCGCCGCCCGCGGCGCGCCGGTGATAGCGGTCGGCGACGGGCGCATCGCCGCGATCGGGAGCGACCCGCGCCGCGGCCGCTGGATCACCCTCGAGGACGCCTACGGCAACCGCTACACCTACGCGCACCTCGGCTCGGTCGCCAAGCGCTACCCGGCGCTGCGGCCGCAGAAGGTCAGCGACGCCCAGATCGCGCGGGAGCTCAAGCTGCCCACGCCCGACGCCGCGCCGCGCAGCGCCGCCTCGGCCGGGCGCCAGCGCACCACCGCGTCCGGCGGGTCGAGCGCGGTATCGGGCGGATCGAGGACCGGCGCGCCGCGCCGTCGGCGCGCCGCAGGCCATTCCGCGCCGCACGGGCGTCGCCGTTCCGCGCGCCGCGCGCCGAAGCCCGCCCCCGTGCTGAAGGAGCGCCTGTTCGCACATCCGCGCCGGCCCGCGGCCCTGGCCGCCGGCGGGGAGCGCCAGATCGAAGCGTCCGGCGCGCCGGCCGCTTCCGGGAGCGAGACCTTCAAGGCCTACTTCACGCGGCCGGTCAGGCTGCCGGCGAAGGAGGTCGAGTTGCGACCGCTGGAGCCGGGCGCGTCGGTGATCGCCGGAACGATCCTCGGCCGCGTCGGCGGCGACGCGAGCACCCGTCCGCACATGACGTTCTCGATGCGGCCCGCCGGACGCGGGGCGCCGCTGATCGACCCCAAGCCGATCCTCGACGGCTGGCGACTGCTCGACGCGACCGCCATCTACCGGGCGGCGGGCGGCACGTTCTTCGGCCGCGACGCGCGCACGCCCTCGGTCGGCCAGGTGCTGCTGATGAGCAAGGAGGCGCTCGAACGCCGCGTCCTCTCGGACCCGGGCGTGAACATCTACTCGTGCGGGCGCAGCGACATCGCGGCGGGCCTGATCGACCGCCGGGTGCTAGCCGCGATCGAGTACCTGTCGGTCTCCGGCCTGCGCCCGACGATCACCGCGCTGCGCTGCGGGCACTCCTACCTGACCACCTCCGGCAACGTCTCCGAGCACTCGTCCGGCAACGCCGTCGACATCGCGGCGATCAACGGGACCCCGATCCTCGGCCACCAGGGCGCCGGCTCGATCACCGACGTCGCGGTGCGGCGACTGCTGCTTCTCCAGGGCACGATGAAGCCTCACCAGATCATCACGCTGATGCGCTACCCGGGGACGGACAACACGCTGTCGCTGCCCGACCACGACGACCACATCCACATCGGCTTCCGGCCGACGGCGAGCGGCAAGGCCGGTCAGCGACTGCGGACGATCCTGAAGCCGGGCCAGTGGGCGAAGCTGATCGCGCGCCTCGGTCAGATCCCCAACCCGGTCGTCTCCGCGGGCGTCTCGAAGTACGCGACCCCGGCCGGCAAGCCGCACGGCCGCGGCGAGTAGCGCAGCCTCGGCTGCCTCTCCTTCCGACGCCGAGGCGTCACGAACGACGGCGACGAATGAGGCTCTCAAGTCTCGGCGCGGTCGAACGGCACGTCGGTCCCGCTCAGCGGGATCAACGTGCATCTCGGCTGTCGAAGCACGGTCCGGGCGCGCTGCCGCCCGTTCCGCGATGCGGCGGCGGACGGCGCCCCCTTCCCAAGATGCCGTTCGTCCCGCTGTTCGCCGCCGCCCGGCGCGTGGGCGCCGCCTCGCTACGGTGATGCGCCATGTCTTCCGCCCCGGCCATCGAGGCGACCGGCCTGCGACGCTCCTACGGCGACGTGCACGCGCTCGCCGGCGTCGACCTGCGTGCGGAGGCCGGCACCGTGCTCGGTCTGCTCGGTCCCAACGGCGCGGGCAAGACCACCGCCGTGCGCGTGCTGACGACCCTGCTGCGCGCGGACTCCGGCAGCGCGCGCGTGGCCGGCCTCGACGTCGTGCGCGACGCGGCCGAGCTGCGCCGCCGCATCGGGCTGGCGGGCCAGTACGCGGCCGTCGACGAGAACCTCACCGGGCACGAGAACCTCGAGATGGTCGGGCGCCTCTACCACCTCGGCCGCGCCCGAGCGAGGACGCGGGCGTCCGAGCTGCTCGAGCGCTTCGACCTCAGCGCCGCCGCGGGTCGGCTGGCCCGCACCTACTCCGGCGGGATGCGTCGCCGCCTGGACCTCGCGGCCGCGCTCGTGGCGGAGCCGCCGGTCCTGTTCCTCGACGAGCCCACCACCGGCCTGGACCCGCGCAGCCGCCTGGGCCTGTGGGAGACGATCGAGTCGGCTGTCGACGCCGGCACCACCGTGCTGCTCACCACGCAGTACCTGGACGAGGCCGACCGCCTCGCCGACCGGATCGCGGTCGTCGATCACGGACGCGTGATCGACGAGGGAACGCCTTCGGAGCTCAAGGCCCGAGTCGGCGGCGAGCGCCTCGAGGTGGTGCTGCGCGACGGCGCGCCCGCCGAGGCGGCGCTCGCGGCGCTGGCCCCGATCGGCAGCGAGCCGCCGGCCGTCGAGGACGGCGTGCTGCGCCTGCCGCTCCGCGCGCGCGAGGGGGCGATCGCCGACGCGGTCCGCAGGCTCGACGCCGCGGGCATCGAGATCTCCGACCTCGGGATCCACGAGGCGACTCTCGACGACGTCTTCATGCTGCTGACCGGGCACGCCGCCCAGCACGACGGCGACGAGCGCGAGGCGGAGGCGGTCGCGTGAGCGCGCTGCGAATGGCGGCCTCCGACACGCTCGTCGTCGCGAGGCGCAACCTCCTGCGGATCCCGCGCCAGCCCGACCTGCTGATCAGCTTCACGGTGCAGCCGATCATGTTCGTGCTGCTGTTCGCGCTCGTCTTCGGCGGCGCGATCAAGACGCCGGGCTACGACTACGTCGACTTCCTGATGCCGGGGATCATCGTGCAGACGATGGCCTTCGGCGGCTTCGTGACCGCGCTCGGGCTGGCGGAGGACCTGCGCAAGGGCCTGATCGACCGCTTCCGCTCGCTGCCGATGGCGCGCGGCGCCGTGCTGGCGGGTCGCACCGCCGCCGACATCGCGACGAACTCGATCGCGCTGGCGATCATGCTCGTGGTCGGCGTGATCCTCGGGTTCTGGTTCAGCGCGAGCGGCGTCGATGCGATCGCGGGCGTCCTGATCGTGCTGCTCTTCGGCTACGCGTTCTCGTGGGTGTTCGCGCTCGCCGGGCTCAGCGCGTCGTCGGCGGAGGCGGCGCAGGCGATCGGCTTCATCGTGGTGTTCCCGCTCACGTTCGTCTCCTCGGCGTTCGTTCCCGTGGCCACGATGCCCGACTGGCTGCAGCCGATCGCCGAGGTCAACCCGGTCTCGATCGTGGTAGACGCCGTTCGCGCGCTGTGGCTCGGCGCTCCGGCCGGCAACGCGGTCTGGGGCGCGGTCGCCTGGAGCGTGGGCATCGCGCTCGTGTTCGCCGTCCTCTCGATCCGCAGCTACCGGCGCGCGGCGTCGCGCTAGGAACCGGCGTGGCCGAATCCTGCTCGCATCTCGATTCCGTGACGATCGTCGATCTGCCGGAGCAGGTGGCCGGGTGCGAGGAGTGCCTCGCCGCCGGCACGGAATGGGTGCACCTGCGCATGTGCCAGAGCTGCGGCCACGTCGGCTGCTGCGACAACTCACCCGGCCGCCATGCGTCCGCGCACCACGAGCAGTCCGGGCACCCGATCATCCGCTCGGCGGAGCCCGGCGAGGACTGGAGCTGGTGCTACGTGGACCAGGTCGCCTTCCGGCTGCGGGCGGAATGAGCCGGCGGCCGCAGGGCTCCATGCGCGACTTCGACCCGCGCCTGGTCGGGCGCCTGGAGACCGAGGCCTGGATCGCCTACTACCGCCGCGAGTGGCCGCGCTTCCTGCGCGCGGCCGTGAGCCTCGTGCGCCACGCGTTCTCGCTGCCATGGCCCGAGACCCTCTACGGCGCCTGGCTCGTGCTGCGCGCCAACCAGCTGTGGGCGCCCTACCCGGACAACGACCCCGACGGCGCGCGGCGCTGCATGCGCCGCTTCTACGCGCTCGTCGCGCGCCGCCACCGGGAGCGCTTCGACCTGGACGAGGCGGCGCGGCTCGAGGTCGAGTGGTGGCGCGTGCACCGCATCCGTCAGCGCGAGGAGCGGGGAGGCGACGCCGATCCGCTGGTGGAGGCGATCGCCGCGCTCTACGCGCACGTGTACGGCGTGGAGGTCGCGGCGGCGCGACCCGCGGCCGAGCAGCGCACACTGGCGATGGACCTGAGCGACCGCTGGGTGGACGAGGGCTGCGTGGCGGCGAGCCCGCTGCTCGGACCCGAGCGCGCGGCGCTCGTGCGCTCCTACGCCGCGCTGCTCGCGGCCGTGCACCGCTAGCGGCGGACGGCGCTCAGCCCGCCACTGCGGCCGGGCCCGCGACGACGCCCTCGTCGTGCAGGCGCCCGATCTCGAGATCGGAGAGCCCGAGGCGCTCCGCGAGGATCTCGTCGGTGTGCTGCCCGAGCAGCGGGGCGGGGCCGACCGGCACGCGCGCGGCGGCGCCGAAGTCCAGCGGCGAGCCCGGCATCAGGTAGCTCCCGACCCCGGGCTGCTCGACCTCCTCGAACATCGGGTTGGCCGGCGAGCAGCGCGGGTCGTCCTCGACCAACTCGCGGAACGTCTGGTAGGGCCCCCAGCAGACCCCGTGCCCGTCGAACGTCTCGCGGATCTCCTCGTATGTGCGGGCGATCGTCCACGGCTTCATCACGCTCCCGATCACCTCGCGCGCCGCGAAGCGGTCGCCCTCGAGCCGGAAGTCGAGGTCCATGACGTGCTCGAGCGTCGCGAACGCCTCGCCCAGCCCCGTCGCGGCGACCAGCGACTCCCACTGGCGCAGCGTGAGGGCGACGACCATGACCCGGCGGCCCTCCCTGGTGAGGAAGTCGCGCCCGAAAGCGCCGTAGAGGTAGTTGCCGTCCTTCGGCCGCTCGTGATCGTTGATCTGGACCTCGGCGATCTTGCCCAGGTTGCCGACCATCGCGAAGGCGACATCCGAGAGCGCCACCCGCACCAGCTGGCCCTCGCCGGTGCGGGAGCGATAGCGCTCCGCGGCGAGCATGCCCGCCGCGGCCAGCGTGCCGGTGATCGCGTCCCAGGCCGGCAGCAGGTGGTTGAACGGGACCGACAGGTTGCGCGGGCCCGTCGCCCACGGGAAGCCGGTGGCGGGGTTCACGGTGTAGTCGACCGCCGAGGTGCCGTCGTGGTTGCCGGTGACATTCACCATCACCAGGTCGGAGCGGCGCTCGCGCAGCGCCTCGTAGGCGAGCCAGCCACGTGCCGGGAAGTTCGTCAGGAAGAGACCGGCGTCCGGGCCGGGCGCGGCGATCAGCTCGCCCAGCAGCTCCTGGCCGCGCGGCGAGCGCAGATCCACGCAGATCGAGCGCTTGCCCTTGTTCATCCCGGCCCAGAAGAGGCTCGTGCCGTCCGCGGTGACCGGCCAGCGCGCGCGGTCCAAGCCGCCTCCGACGGGGTCGAAGCGGATCACCTCGGCGCCCATCTGCGCGAGCGTCATCCCGCCCAGCGGCGCGGCGACGAACGCCGAGCCCTCGACCACGTGCAGCCCGTCCAGGATCCCCCTCATCCGCCCTATCCCATCAGGGCGACGAAGCGCCAGTCAAGGACGGGCACGGCATCGTCCGTCCCCTCGCGCTCCGCGCGGACCACGGCGCGCAGGTCCACGAGCCCGCCGCCGCCGGGCAGCGGATCGGTGGCCTCGACGGTCAGGCCGGTGCTCAGCGCGTCGCCCTCGAACACGGGCCCGGTGTGGTCGCAGCCGCGCCAGGCGACGATCGTCGCCAGCGCGGGGAGCGCGCGAGTGGCGTGCGCGGCGGCTACCGAGATCGTGTGCCCGCCGTAGACGAGGCGGCGTCCGTAGGCGCTGCCGCCGGCGTCGGTGTGCGCCCGCGCGACGTTGAGCGTCAGCCGCGCGAGCTCCGTCGCCGCCGTCACCGTCTCGCGCGCCTGCACCTCGAACACCGCGCCCGGAGCCAGACCGGCGAGTGCGCCGCCCGGCCCCTCGGTCCGCAGGCCCTCGAGCCGCCACCGGTCCGGCGCTGCCCCGCGGACGCGCGCGCGATCGGCCTCGGCCGGGATGTCCTCGAAGCGGCCGGCGTGGCCGGTCTCGGCGTCCGGGTCGCGCAGCGGGATCATCGGGCAGCGCCAGAAGTCGAGCACCGGCCCGCCGTCCTGGTCGCGCGTCGTGATGCGCAGCGCGACCAGACCGGTGGCCACGCCGTCCACCCGCCTGCGGTTCTGCTTGAGACCGACGACCTCGGTCCGCGTGCGCAGCGTGTCGCCGATGAACACCGGGCGCAGCAGCACCAGCCCGCGATAGAAGAGGTTGCCGCGCACGCGCTCGGTCGGGCCGGTCGACTGCCCGATCGCGACGTCACAGACCAGAGCCGGATGGGCGAGCCGCCGCTCGGAGCCCGTCACCGCCTGGCACAGCGGCCCGTCGAGCGCCAGGCGCAGCCGGTCCCCCGCGATCGCCTGGTGCGCGGCGGCGTGCCCGTCGGTCAGCGTCAGGCCGGGCGCGTCGTCGAACACCTGGCCGACCTCGAAGTCCTCGAAGAAGGGCCCGGCCACCTGGATGGGCTCGCGCACGCTCAAGGCCGGGCAGTCTCTCAGGACCGCGGCCGCGCGCGGGAATATGCTCGGCCGGCCGTGCGTGCCCGCCGCTCCTGCCTCTCCGTCCCGGCCTCGTCGCCGAAGATGCTGGCCAAGGCGCGGGCGCTGCCGGCCGACGAGTTGGTGCTGGACCTCGAGGACGCGGTCGCGCCCGCGGACAAGGATGCGGCACGCGCCACGCTCGCGGCGGAGCTCCGGGAGGGATTCGGCGAGCGGACCGTGAGCGTGCGCGTCAACGGCGTCGGCACGCCGTGGCTGCAGCCCGACGTGGCGGAGGTCGTCGGCGCGATGGCGAGCGGCGCGCGCGTGCACACGCTGACGATCCCGAAGGTGGAGAGCGCAGGGGAGCTCGCGCTCGTGGAGGACCTGGCGCAGGCCGCCGAGGGCGCGGGCGACACCGACCGCAGGATCGGGTTCGAGGCCCTGATCGAGACCGCCGCCGGGCTCGCGCACGCGGTCGAGATCGCGGCTTCCTCGCCGCGCCTGGAGGCGCTGATCCTGGGCTACGCCGATCTGGCCGCGTCCCTCGGGCTGCCGCCCGACCCGGTCGATCCGGCCGCCGATCGCTGGCACTTCGCGCGCGGCACTGTGATCGTTGCGGCGCGCGCCGCGGGCTTGGCCGCGATCGACGGGCCGTTCCTCGGTATCGACGATCCCGATGGCCTCGAGCGTGAGGCGGGCCGCGCGCACGCGCTGGGCTTCGACGGGAAGTGGGCGATCCACCCGTCTCAGCTCGAGGCGCTGACGGAGCTGTTCACCCCCTCGCCGGAAGAGGTCGCCCGCGCACGCGAGGTGCTCGACGCGCTCGCGGGCTCCGGGGCGGGCGCTGCGCGGCTGGGCGGCGAGATGATCGACGAGGCCAGCCGCCGCCACGCCGAGCGCGTGCTGACGCGCGCCGGGGCCGCGCCGCGGGCTTGACTGCCCGGGCGGGAGGCTTCACGGTCGGCCGATGACCGCGACCACCGCCGGCCACGCCGGCCGGACCTACGTCTACGAGGACTCCGGCGAGGGGCCGCTCGTCGTCCTGCTGCACGGCTTCCCGGATACGCCCTCGGGCTGGGACGCGACCCGCGCAGAGCTCGATGCCGCCGGGTACCGCACGGTCGCGCCCTGGCTGCGCGGCTACCACCCGGACACGATCGTCGACGGGCTGGGCTACGGCGGCACCGAGCTCGCCCGCGACGCGCTCGGCCTGCTCGACGCGCTCGAAGCCGAGCGGGCGGTCCTGGTCGGCCACGACTGGGGCGCCGCGATCGCCTACCGCGCCGCGGCGCTCGCGCCCGAGCGGGTGAGCGCGCTCTGCGCGGTCGCGATCCCGCACCCGTGGACGCTGAGGCCGTCGCCCGCGCTGGCGTGGCGCGCGCGGCACTTCCTGACTCTCCGCCTGCCGGGCGCCGAGCGCATGGTGCGCCGCGACGACTTCGCCTGGCTCGACGGGATCTACAGCCGCTGGGCGCCGGACTGGGCCGGACCGGGCCGCGACTCCTCGCTGCGCGACGTGAAGGCCGCGTTCTCGGACCCGCGCGTGCTGCACGCCGCGCTCGGCTACTACCGCGAGGTCGAGCGCGGCGGCGTGGAGCGCCTCGCTCCCCCCGCGCTCCTGTTCGCCGGTGGGGAGGACATGATGGACCCGGAGACGTTCACGCGCTCGCGGGAGGCGTTCGACTCCGGCTGCGAGGTCGTGATCGCCTCAGGCGCCGGCCACTGGCCGCACCGGGAGGCCGCCGACCTGTTCCACGAGCGGCTGCTCGGATTCCTGGGCGGGCTGCGCGACGGCGGCGGTCCGCCCGCCTAGATTCCCGCCTTCCGTCGCCCCGCGAACGCCACCAGGTCGCGCGCCACTCGCTCCGGGCGCTCCCAGTGGGGCATGTGGCCCGTCTCCGGATAGACCACCAGGCGCGCCCCCGGGATCGCCGCCGCGAGCGCCCCGGGCTCTGCGGCCGGCAGCAGCGCGTCGCGCTCGCCGGCGACGACGAGCGTCGGCGCCGTGATCGCGCCGAGCTCGGTGGGCGCCGGCGCTTCGACGAGTCCCTTCAGCGCCGCTCTCCAGACCCGAGCCGGGACCTTGCGGCTCTCCCGCGCCATCGCGTCCATGAAGTCGGCCGGCGGCTGCACGTGCACGCAGGCATCCAGCAGGTCGCGCACCCACTCGCGGTCGACCGGGTCCCGCAGCCGGGAGACCTCCTCGAGCAGCGCGGGCGGCGTGCGCCGGAGCGTGCGCGGCGTGGCGATCAGGAAGAGCCCGGCGGTGCGCTCCGGGTGCTCGACCGCGAAGCGCTGCGCGACGTAGCCGCCGCTCGAGCTTCCGGCGAGAACGGCCCGCTCGAGGCCGATCGCGTCCATCAGCCCGGCGAGGTCGTGGACGCCGTCCTGCATCCGGTAGCCCGCACGGGGCTTCGAGGCGTCCCCGTGCCCGCGCTGCGTGTAGGCGACCGCACGCAGCGCGGGCGGCAGCCGGGCGAGCAGGAGCTCGAACGAGCGCCACGAGTCGCCGTAGGCGTGCAGCAGCACGACTGGAACGCCGGCGGGATCTCCCTGCAGCACGCACGGCAGCCGCAGCCGCCCTTCCAGCTCGACCGTTTCGAACGCCGGCACGGACGTCACCTCGCGGGACACGCTACCCGGCCTCCGCGCCGCCACGGCCATGCGAAGCTCCTCGCCATGACCCGCGAGAGCCTCGCCATGGAACTCCGCCCGCTCGCCCCGGACGACGTGCCCGAGCTGCGGCGCATCCACGCCACGCCGGAGGTGGCGCGCTGGTGGGGCGAGCCGCACCCGGAGTTCCCCTCGGACGAGTTGGACGTCGGGCGTCTCGTGATCGAGGTCGACCGCGCCGTCGCCGGGCTGATCCAGTACGAGGAGGAGATCTATCCGCGCTTCCGCTGGGCGGCGATCGACCTCTTCGTCGATCCGGCGCTTCACGGTCGCGGCATCGGGACCGAGGCCGTGCGCCGCGTCGTGCGCCACCTGATCGACGAGCGCGGCCATCACCGCATCACGATCGACCCCGCCGTCGCCAACGAGCGCGCGATCGGAATATACGAGCGCATCGGATTCCGGCCGGTCGGGGTGATGCGGGCCTACGAGCTGGTCCCCGGTGGGGGCGGCTGGCGCGACGCCCTGCTGATGGACCTGCTGGCCGGCGAGGAGCGCTGAGCCCTCCCCGCTAGGCTCGGCGCATGTGCCGAAACATCCGGACCCTGCACAACTTCGATCCGCCGGCGAGCGAGGAGGAGGTCCGCGAGGCCGCCCTCCAGTACGTGCGCAAGATAAGCGGCTCGGCGAAGCCCTCGCGCGCGAACGCCGAGGCGTTCGAGCGCGCAGTGGACGAGGTCGCCGCGGCGACGGGCCGCCTCCTCGACGGCCTGGTCACCACCGCGCCGCCGAAGGACCGCGAGGTCGAGGCCGCCAAGCGCCGCGCCCGCGCCGAGAAGCGCTTCGCGGCGGCCTGAGCCGGGCCGCGCTCAGCCGGCCTCGGAGTAGGCCGGCTCGGGGCGGCCGTCCGCGGCGGCGTCGCGCTCCGCGCCCTCGTCCAGGCCCTCGCGCGCGTGAGCCGGCTCCGGCTCGAGCACGGTCAGGGCGACCACGATCGCCGCGCCGACGAGCGCCGCGCCGATCAGGAAGGCGAGGTGGTAGCCGCCGGTCAGGGCCTGCGCCGTCGTCTTGCCGGCGGCGGTGAGGTGCTCGGTGCGGGATGCCGAGAGGGTCGCCAGGACGGCCAGGCCCAGCGCCCCGCCGACCTGCACGGTCGTGTTGACAAGCCCGGAGGCCAGCCCCGCGTCGGCCTGCGTCGCGCCGGACATCGCGAGTGTCATCAGCGCGGGGAACACCGCGCCCATCCCGCCGCCCAGGAGGATCATCGAGGGCAGCAGGTCGGTCGCGTAGGTGCCGTCGACCGGCGCGCGGCAGAGCAGCAGCAGCCCGACGCCGATCAGCACCAGGCCCGGGATCAGCGTCGTCCGGGCGCCGAAGCGCATGATCAGCCGCTCGGAGTAGCGGATCGAGAGCGTGCCCATCACGATCGTCGCGGGGAGGAAGGCGAGCCCGATCTCCAGCGGGTCGTAGCCGAGGACCCGCTGCATGTACAGCGAGCCGAGGAAGAACATCGCGAACATCCCGGCCACGGTCAGGGCCTGGACGACGTTCGCCCCCGAGACGTTGCGCGAGCGGAAGATCCGCAGGGGGATCAGCGGGTTGCGGGCCGTGGCCTCGCGCACCACGAACGCGACCAGCAGGGCCAGCGAGACGGCGCCGAGCCCGAGCGTGCTCCCCGCGCCCCAGCCGTCCTCGGCGGCCGGCTTGACGATCGTGTAGACGCCGAGCATCAGCGAGCTGGTGATCAGCGCCGCGCCGAGGAAGTCCGCCCCGTGGCCGAAGCCGACACCGCGGTCGCGGTCCAGCAGGCGCATGGCGAGCACGGCCGTCGCGATGCCGATCGGGATGTTCACGAAGAAGATCCAGTGCCAGCTGATCGTCTCGGTGATGACGCCGCCGGCGAGCAGCCCGATCGAGCCGCCCGCGGAGGCGACGAAGGCGTAGATGCCGATCGCCTTGGCCTGCTCGCGCGGCGCCGGGAACATCGTCACGATCATCCCGAGGACCACCGCCGAGGTCATCGCCCCGCCGATCCCCTGGACGAACCGCGCGGCGACCAGCATCTCCTGGCTCTGCGCCATCCCGCAAAGCAGCGACGCGACCGTGAAGACACCCAGGCCGGAGAAGAAGACCCCTCGCCGCGAGATCAGGTCCCCGAGGCGGCCGGCGAGCAGCAGCAGGCCGCCGAACGCGATCAGGTAGGCGTTGACCACCCACGCGAGGCTCGACTGCGAGAAGCCGAGATCGTTCTGGATCGAGGGCAGCGCGACGTTCACGACGGTCGCGTCGAGCACGATCATCAGCATCCCGGTGCACAGCACGACCAGCGCGATCCAGCGAGCGCGATCGCCCGCGGGCGCGGCCGCCGAGGGAGTGGCGCCCGGTGAGCCGCCCGCTTGTTCCTGGCTGTCGTCTCGCATCATGGTTGGACGGCGCCCGCGACCGGAGCTCATCGCGGGACCCCGTAGGGCGGCAGCGACCGGCGCCGGCGGCCCAGCCCCCCGCACCGGCACGGTGAAGGATCGTAGAAGGTCGCTGACCGGACCAACCGGGCGCCCGCCGCGGCGAGCCGCACGCTCAGAGGCCGGCGCCCCGCCCGGTGAGCGCCAGGAACTCCTGGCGCGTTCGCGCGTCGTCGCGCACGAGCCCGTGCAGCGCGGAGGTCACGGTTCGCGCCCCCGGCTTCTGCACGCCGCGCAGCGACATGCACAGATGCTCGGCCTCGAGCACCACTCCGACGCCCTTCGGATCGAGCTCGTCGAGCAGCCAGCGCGCGATCTGGGTGGTCAGTCGCTCCTGCACCTGGAGGTCGCGGGCGAACAGCTCGACCACGCGGCCTAGCTTGCTGAGCCCGATGATGCGCTCGCCGGGCAGGTAGCCGACGTGGGCGACGCCGTGGAACGGCAGCAGGTGGTGCATGCACAGCGAGTGGAACGGGATGCCCTGCGCGACGACGAGCTCGTCATAGCCGTCGTCGTTCGGGAAGGTGGTGGCGCGGAACGGCTGCGGCGTCAACAGCTCGGTCAGCGCATCGGCGACCCTGCGCGGAGTCTCCGCCAGGCCCTCGGAGTGGACGTCGGCCCCGAGCGCGCTCAGCAGATCACCCGTCGCCCGCCGCAGCGCGGCGTGGTCGATCGTCCGCGGCGCAGGGCCGGCGCCGGGATCGCCGGCTGCGGCGAGGCCGACTATGCGCGGGGATTCGCTCATCTATGGGTATGCGTCCCGCCGCGCCCGGTTCTTACCTCGCCTTCCGCGGGTAAGACCGGCGGCGCCCGTGACGCAGATACGACGTGGCACCCGTCATCGCCCCTCCGCTCGCTGTTAGCCTGCCTCCCCGCTCCGACGCAGGAGCGCTGGCCATGTCCGCATCGTCCGTCCTCGCTCCCGACCCGGAGTCCGCACGCTGGCTGCAGGCGCTGGGCGGCGAGGGCGAGACACGCCGCGCGGCCGTCGAGCGACTCCACGAGTTGCTGTTGCGCGCCGCGCGGTTCGAGGTCGCGCGCCGCGGCGGTGGCGGCGACCGCGACGACCTCGCCACACAGGCGGCGGACGACGCGCTGATGGCCGTGCTCGCCAAGCTGGACGGCTACCGCGGCGAGAGCCGCTTCACGACCTGGGCGTACAAGTTCGCGTTGCTCGAGGCCGCCGTGAAGGTGCGCCGGCGCGCCTGGCAGGCGCGCGAGGTGCCGCTCGAGGAGGACGGGCTGGCGCGGCTCGCGGGCGCCCGCGACTCGACGCAGACGGGCGCCGAGGCCGCGGAGCTGCTCGGCGCCGTGGGTCGCGCGATCGATGAGGCGCTGACCGAGCGCCAGCGCTCGGTGCTCGTCGCGATCACGCTCAACGACGTGCCGATCGACGTGCTCGCGGAGCGGCTCGCGACCACCCGCGGCGCGCTCTACAAGACCCTGCACGACGCGCGCCGCAAGCTGCGCGCGCGGCTCGCCGAGCAGGGGCACCAGCTCGATTCGCAGGGGGGACCGCGATGACTGGGGACAGGAGCCGGGACCCGAACGAGATGCTCGGCGCGCTGCTGGGACCGCTCGGCCCGGAGCTCTCGTGCGAGGAGTGCTTCGAGCAGCTCGACCGCTACGTGGAGGCCGAGCTGGCGGGCGCCGACGCGGAGGCGGGATCCCCGGGCATGCGGGCGCACCTGCGCGGCTGCCCGGCCTGCGCGGAGGACCACGCGAGCCTGAGCGCCCTGGTCGCGGGCGGGGCGGGCCCGCCGCAGGCGCCGTAGGGGTCCTGCCAGCTGGGCTGGTGAACGCCGGCCGACGCCGGCCCGACGCCGGCGACGGCTCGACCAGCGCCGCGCCGGGCGCTCCGCACGCTCATCGCGGGCGTGGGTCGTGACGAACGGCGGCAACGAAGAAGCCGGGCGCCGGCGGCCGCTTCGCGAGATTCGAGTTGACAGCAATAATCGCGGCAAAGGCGAGTCTCGCGACTGGCGCGTCCTCCGCGAGCGCGAGATGACTCCTTCGTTG
Source organism: Solirubrobacteraceae bacterium (assembly GCA_046330255.1). GTDB lineage: Bacteria > Actinomycetota > Thermoleophilia > Solirubrobacterales > Solirubrobacteraceae > JBBSBL01. The sequence goes on along the minus strand of JAXLTC010000001.1, from coordinate 1,444,600 downwards.
CCGCACCTCGCAGCGCAACGGGCATCCCGCAGCGCCATAGCGCAACCCAGGCGCTGGCCAAGCGCTCGGATCGGGGGCCGACGCCGGACCAGCGCCTCAGGGCGCTCCGCCCGAACCGACCGCGGAAACGCCCCCTTCCCAACCGCAGTTCGCGGCGTGACAGGTCGCCCGCCCGGACCACGAATGACCCCGGACCCACCGAGCTCAACCCGGGCAACCCGAGCCGCCACCGAGCCCGCCGGCAGCTCGGCTAGGCGCGCGTCATCTCGAGCAGCGCGGTGACCGTCCGCCAGTTGCGCGCCGTGGCTGTCACCCCGAGGCGCGGATCCGCCATTCGCGAGGCGAGCTTCGAGCGCGCCGACCCGTTCGGGAACCAGGCGTGGAGCTCACGCCCCGCCGCGACTAGCCGCTCGCCTCCGGTCGCGAGCGCGTCGAGCTCGGCGACCGCGCCCGCCTCCGGCTCGCCCGACAGGAAGCAGACGTAGTGGAGCTTCGGGTGGGCGGCCACCGCCGCGAGTGGGTTGCGCTCGACCACGTCCTCCAGCTCCCGCGCGGTGCGCGCGACCACCTTCACCTCCAGGCCCGTCCCCGCGGCGATCACGGTCTCGCACTCGCGCGCGAGGCGATCCGGGGACCGCTCGCTGCGCAGCACGACGTTGCCGCTCTGGACGTAGGTGCGCACGTCCTCGTGGCCCGCCGCTGCGAGCAGCTCGCGCAGCCGCGGCATCGATATGCGCCGGCTCGGGCCGAGGTTGACGCCGCGCAGCAGCAGGACGCGGTACACGGTCGCCGGCCTAGCCCGCCGAGATCGCGCGCTCCATCAGCACGCCCTCGACCGAGACGCCGTCCGGCATCGTCACCTGCAGGCGCTCGCGCTCGCGGAATCCGACCGCCCGGTAGAGCTGCTCGCCGGGCAGCGTCGCGACGAGAACCAGGTCCCGGAATCCTTCGGCGCGAGCCGCGCGCTCGCAGGCGCCGAGGATCGCGCGCCCGAGGCCTCGCCGCGCCCAGTCGGCGCGCACGAACATGGCGCGCACGCGCGCCGCCTCCGTCGCCGGGTCGAGCAGGCGGTCGTCGTCCTCGCCGCGGCCGGAGCCCGTGTAGAGCTTGGCCCGCCTGCTCCATCCCCCGCAGGCGACGATCTCGTCCTCCGCCTCGTGGACGAAGTACGTCCCGTCCTCGATCAGGCGCATGTCGAGGTGCGCGATGTGGACCGCTCCGCTCGCCGTCTGGCGCTCGTCGTAGAAGCGCTGGAAGTGCTCCCGCGTGGACCGGCGCATGAGCGTCGAGATCCGCTCCGCGTCCGCCGGACGCGCGAGACGCCGGCGCGGGAGCGAGGCAGCGTCTCCATGCGCCGATCGCGCGCCCGGCGCAGGCCCGGTCCGCGGAGCGTCGCTCATCCGCAACCGGCGGCCGGCGCCGCGCGCACCGTGACGGCGCTCGCGCCGCGGGCCGCAAGCACGACCAGCCGTCGCGCGCACGGGCGCGAGGCGACGCGACCGCCGGTCACGGTTGCGGCGTAGCCGTCCGGGTAGGCGAGCGACGGCATCGCGATTACGCTCGCGGTCCCCGGCCGGTAGCGCCGCCCGCCGGGCCCCGTGGTGGAGTAGCGCAGCTCAAGCGCGCGCGTCGCCGGATCGAATGCCAGCGACTCGGGCGTGCCCGCGAGCGCCGCCGGGTAGGGACGCGCGAGCGCCTTCAGCACGTCCAGGCTGCGGACGGTCGCGAGGCCGGCGGGCGCGCTGCGGTCGGTGACGATCTCCTCGTTGTAGGCCCAGAAGAACCACGGCACGAGCCCGCGGTCGAAGCCGGAGGTGAGCCGCTGGAGCGTCGGGATGTCGGTCGTCGCCCCGAACTCCGTCAGCAGCACGGGCGCGCCGTCACGCTGCGCGGCCGCCACCGAGTGGTCGACGACCGCGTCCTCGCCCGCGGGGCTCAGCGCGTAGGAGTGCGTCGAAAGCGTGTCGCCGGTGCCGCGCCCGGGCAGCGACGTGGGTCCCTGGCCGAAGTTGAACAGCACGAACGGCTCGACCAGCACCTGCTGGCGGCGTGTGAGGCCGCGCACGGCCGCCGTCGCCTTGCGGTAGAAGGGCCCCAGCAGGCTTGCCTCCAGCGCCGGGCAGCCGGTGGCGCACGGCTGCCAGTCGGCGCCCGGCCACGGCTCGTTCATCAGCTCGTAGCCGAGCACGTAGGGCGCGTGCCGGAAGCGTGCGACGACCGCGCGCAGGCCTGCCACGAAGCGGTCCTGCAACCCGACGCCGCCCGGTCCGGGCCGGTTCGCCCAGAAGCTCTCGAAAGCCCGCTGCATCGCGGGGTTCTGGATGTAGTAGAGCGGGAACGTCGCGCCGGGCGGGTTGGGGAGCCCGTCGTCGAGGCTCATCCAGGCGGGGAAGCCGTTGCCGCCGTAGCGCGGGCCGAATCCGTCCTGGTGGAAGTCGAGCAGCACGAACACGTGCCGGCGGGAGAGCTGGGTCACCGTGCGCGCCAGCGCCTCGATGTAGCCGCGGTCGATCCGGCCCGGCTCGGGCATCAAACCCTGGAACTCGACGCCCAGCCGCACCGCGTTGAAGCCCTGGCGCGCGATGAAGCGCGCGTCGTCCGCGCCGAAGCCGAACGCCCCGGGGTAGTAGGGCGCCGACTTGGCGACCTCGTTGACCCCGTGCAGCAGCACGACTCGGCCCGCCGCGTCGGTCAGCCAGCGGCCCTGGTCGCCGAGCGGGGCGAGCGGGCCGCTCGCCAGGCCCGCGCGCCCGTGGTGGGCGTCCGCCGCCGGAGCGGCGAGCGCGAGCAGCGAGAGCGCCAGGACGGCGAGCGCGAGCACGGCACGGGCGGGCCGGGCGGAGCACGCTCGAGCGGGGACGGCGAGACGCGCGGTCATCAGCCGAGCCAGCATCCCACAAGGGGACGAACGATGGGCTGGCATCATGCGCGCCCGCATCTCCGACGAAGCGGAAGGAGCGAGAGTGGCCTTCATCGAGACGGTTCCCGAAGACGCGGCGCCGGACGAGCTCCGGGAGCTCTACGCCGCCGACCGCGAGCGCTTCGGGTTCGTCCCGAACCTGACACGGGCGTTCTCGCAGCGGCCGCGGGCATACGCCGCCTGGGTCGGGCTGAACCGCGCGATCAAGGCGGGGATGGACGAGCGCCGCTACGAGCTGGCGACGCTCGCGGCAGCGCGCCGCTTGCGCTCGAGCTACTGCTGCCTCGCGCACGGGAAGCTGCTCGCCGACCGCTTCATGGAGCCGGATCTCGTCCGCGCGATCGCTGCGGACCATCGCCGGGCGGGCCTGGACGAGGTCGATGTCGCCGTCATGGACCTCGCCGACCGGGTTGCCGATGACGCCACGTCGGTCACCCGGGCGGACGTCGATCGCCTCCGCGACCTGGGGCTGAGCGACGCGGACGTCCTCGACGTCGTGCTCGCCGCGACGGCCCGGTGCTTCTTCAGCAAGACGCTCGACGCGGTCGGCGCCGAGCCCGACTCCGCCTACCGCGACCTGGACCCCGCGCTGCGGGACGTCCTCACGGTCGGACGCCCGATCGCGGAGTAGGCGGGCCGCCCCGCCGGGGCGGCCCGCCTCGAGCGCCTGCTGCGCGACGCGCGGTCAGCGCGCGATGGCCGCGCTGCCCTCCTCGGGCCCGCCGTCCGGGCGTCCGCCCGCGGGCGCGGCGACGCTGACGCCGCGTGTGCCCTCCTCGGGCCCGCCGTCGTAGCGAACCGTCGCGGGCCGGCTGTGGAGCACCACTCCGGCGGGCGCGCCCTGCGCGGCGCCCACCGCTCCCGTGCTCCGCTCGTCGCCGCTCGCCAGCAGGACGACGGCGACCGTCAGCCCGATCACCGCGATCATCGCCACGGCCAGCAGGCTGCGCAGGTGGACGTAGTGCGAGCGGAGCACCACGGCCGGGTGCTGGTTTGGAACGGTGCTGCTCATGGCTTCTCCTCCGTCGGGCGGGCTCGGCGACCCTGCCGCCTCCTCCGCCGGTTCGATGTCGGCGGGGATGCTGCGGGCACCCGCCTGCGGCATGGCGACAGCGCGGTATCAACGCGGCAACAGGGGGTTGGCGCGCCCGACCCGCTCGGGTACGTTGGTCTCCCGGCCGGCCACCACAGCTCGCATGGACTTCCGCATCCTCGGCCCCGTCGAGGCCCTCCACGGGGGCCGGTCGATCGGCCTGGGCGGGGATAGGCAGCGCGCGCTGCTCGCCGTGTTCCTGCTGCACCCCAACGAGACGCTCAGCACCGAGCGGCTGGTCGACGAGCTCTGGGGGGAGCGCCCGCCCGCGACCGCGACGAAGACCGCGCAGGTCTACGTCTCGCGCCTGCGCAAGGCGCTCTCGAGCTCGGACGACGAGGAGACGGCCACGGTGCTCGCCACCCGCGAGGGCGGCTACGAGCTCCGGCTCGACCCTGAGCGGCTGGACGCCCACCGCTTCGAGCGACTCCTCTCGGAGGGCCGGCGGGAGCTGGGGGCGGGAGCAGCGGAGGCGGCCGTCGCCAAGCTCGAGCGCGCGTTGGCGCTGTGGCGCGGAGCGCCGCTCGCGAACCTAGCCTACGAAGCGTTCGCGCAGGGCGAAGCGGCGCGGCTTCAGGAGCTGCGCGCATCCGCGCACGAGCTGCTGATCGAGGCACGGCTCGCGCTTGGCGAGAGTGACGGGTTGATCCCCGCGCTCGAGGCGCTGATCGCGGAGCACCCCTATCGCGAGCGGCTGCGGGCGCAGCTGATGCTCGCGCTCTACCGCGCCGACCGCCAGGCCGGGGCGCTCCAGGCCTATCAGGACGCGCGCACGGCCCTCGTCGCGGACCTCGGCATCGAGCCCGGCGAGCGGTTGCGCGAGCTCGAGCGCGCGGTGCTCGCACAGGATCCGGCGCTCGCGCTGGCGGTCCCCGAGCGGCGTCCTCGCACGCCCGCCGCCGCCGACCAGTCCACCGCGCGCGCGTTCGTGGGCCGCGAGCGGGAGCTGGCCGAGCTCCTCGCCGCTCTCGAGGACGCGTTCGCGGGTCGCGGCCGCCTCTGCATCCTGGTCGGCGAGCCCGGCATCGGGAAGAGCCGGCTCGCCGAGGAGCTCGTCGAGCGTGCGCGCGACCGCGGGGCGAGGGTGCTGGTCGGCCGGTGCTGGGAGGCCGGCGGCGCGCCCGCCTACTGGCCTTGGGTGCAGGCGCTGCGCCCGTACGTGCAGGGGGCGGACCCGGCTCTGCTTGGGGAGCGGCTCGGCGGCGGGGCGCCCTACCTGGCCGAGCTGGTCCCCGAGCTGAGGGAGGGCCTGCCCGACCTGCCTGCGCCGCCCGCCATCGAGCCGGAGGCGGCGCGGTTCCGGCTCTTCGAGGCGGTGGCAGGGCTCCTGCGTGCCGCCGGCGAGCGCGATCCGATCGTGCTGGTGCTCGACGACCTGCACGCCGCCGACGCCCCGTCACTCCTGCTGCTGCGCTTCGTCGCGCGCGAGCTGGGCTCCAGCCGGGTCCTGGTGGTCGCCGCCTGCCGCGACGCCGACCCGGCTCCCGGGGACGCGCTCGCGGAGATGCTCGGCGAGCTTGCCCGGGAGCAGGGCGTGCGGCGACTGGGGCTCCGCGGGCTCGGCGAGGATGAGGTGGCCGAATACGTGGAGACCTCCGCGGACGTCGAGCCGCCGCCCGGGCTCGCGCGCGCGATCCACGCGGAGACCGACGGAAACCCGCTGTTCGTGGCTGAGCTCGTCCGGCTGCTCGATGCGGAGGGATCGCTCGTGCGCGCCGACGCGCACCTGTCGATCCCGCCCGGCGTGAGTGCGGTGATCGCGCGCCGGGTGGGTCGCCTGCCGGAGGAGGCGCGCGAGCTCCTGTCGCGCGCGTCGGTGCTCGGGCGCGAGCTCGACATCGACGTCCTGGGGCGGCTCGGCTCCATGCCGCGCGACGAGCTGCTCGACGTCCTCGAGCGGCCGATGGCCGAGCGCTTGCTGAGCGAGGTGCCGGACGCGCCGGGCCGCCTGCGGTTCGCCCACGCGCTGATCGGGGACGCGCTCTACGGGGAGCTGACGCCCGGCCGCAGGATGCAGCTGCACGCAGCCGCGGTCGAGGCGATCGAGGCGGTTCACGCCGGCGCGCTGGGACCCCACCTCGCCGACCTGGCGCGTCACTGCGTGGAGGCCGGGTCCGGCCCGCTCACCGCAAGGTCCGTCGACTACGCCCGCCGGGCCGGGGACCGCGCCGTCTCCCAGCTCGCCTACGAGGAGGCCGTCCGCCTGTACGAGGCGGCGCTCGCGGCGGCCGGCGGCGACGGCCCGCTCCGGTGCGACCTGCTCCTGGCGCTCGGCGACGCCCAGGGGAGGGCGGGCGACGCCGAGGCGTCGAAGCGCTCGTTCCGCGACGCGGCGTCGCTCGCCGAGCGGCTGGATCTCCCGGAGCGCCTGGCATGGGCGGCGCTCGGATACGGAGGCCGCTACATCTGGGACGTGTCGCGCGACGACCCGGCGCGCCTGCCCCTGCTGGAGCAGGCGCTCGCGGCGGTGGGCGAGGACGACAGCGTGCTGCGCATAAAGCTCATCGCGCGGATCGCCGGGGGTCCGCTCCGCGACGCCGGCTTCCCGGCCGAGCGCCGGCGGGCGCTCGCCGAGGAGGGGCTTGCGATGGCCCGCCGCCTCGGCGATCCCGGCGCGCTGGCCTACGCGCTCTCGGGTCACATCGCGGCGAACCACTCGCCCGAGGGTGCCCCCCGCCAGGTGGCGCTTGCCTCGGAGCTGCTCGAGGTCGCCGCGTCGGCCGGGGACGCGGAGCGCGAAGCCGAGGCGCGCGAGCATCGCGCTTCCGCGCTGCTCGAGCTGGGAGACATCGCCGGCGCGCGGGCGGACATCGCCGCGCTGGACGCGCTCGCGGGGGAGCTCGGACAGCCGGCGCAGGAGTGGTACGCCGCGGTGTGGCGGGCGCTGCTCGCGCTGCTGGCCGGCGAGCTCGCGAGCGCCGAGCCGATGATGGAGAGGGCGCGCGAGCTCGGCGAGCAGGCGATGAGCTGGAGCGGCGCGGTCAGCTACGGCCTCCAGCTGTTCGCGCTGCGCCGCGAGCAAGGACGACTCGGTGAAGTCGAGGATCTGGTGGGACGCTCGGTCGCCGAGCATCCGACCTACCCGATCTGGCGATGCGCCGAGGCCTTCGTGGCGGCGGAGCTCGGGCGCGAGGACGACGCGCGCCGGAGCCTGGCCGCGCTCACCGCCGGAGACCTGGCCCCCCTGCCCTTCGACGAGGAGTGGCTCGTAAGCGTCTCTCTGCTGGCCGAGACCGCAAGCGCCGTCGGCGACGCGGGGCTCGCCGCGCCGCTCTACGCGAGGCTGCTCCCCTACGCCGATCGCATCGCCGTCGCCTACCCGGAGATCAGCGTCGGCTCGGTGTCCCGGTATCTCGGCCTGCTCGCGGCGACCGCCGGGCGGTGGGAGGACGCTGAGGGCCACTACACCCGAGCCCGGGAGGCCAACGCCGCGATCGGCGCCCGTCCGTGGCTGGCGCGCACGCTGCGCGACCAGGCACGGATGCTCCTCGGGCGCGGCGCGGCGGGCGACCGCGACAGGGCGCGGGAGCTGTCGGCCGAGGCTGCGCGATCGCTGCGCTCGCCGGCCGCGCCGGCCTACGGCGACCCGTCCCCGGCGAACACGTAGACCCACGCGCTGCCGCCGCCGCGCAGCGGCGCCTCGACGCGCTCGTAGTCGTCCACCTCGTAGTGGTCGGCGGCGGCGAGCTCCCCTTCGGTGATCCTGAACACCGTGCCCTCGACGGCGGCGCCGGGATCCTCGTCGGCGACCAGGACCGGATGGCGGTCGCTGCCGCTGGTCGCGACGACCGCCGGGTCGGTGATCGCAAGCGTCTCGAGGCGGTACCCCGCGATCGCGTCGGAATGGCCTTCGAGGCGGCGGCCGAAGGTCGCGACCTGCACCTCCGGCTGGCGCAGCGTCCCGTAGGAGAACAGGCGCACGTCGCGCATCGCGGCATTGAAGCGCATCCCGACCGAGGGTTCCCGCGGCTGCGCCCGCCGCTCAGCCGCCGGCCGCGTCCTGCATCACCGTGAACGACGCGCCCTGCGGGTCCATGATGCCCGCGAACCGCCCGATCGGCATGTCCATCGGCTCGTGGGTGATCGTCGCGCCCAGGTCGCGCGCCCGCGCGACCGTCGCGTCGCAGTCGGCGACCGCGAACGCGACGCCCCAGTGCGGCGGGACCGACGGGGGGAAGTGCTCGTCGGTCATCGTCATCATCCCGCCGACCTCGCGGCCGGCGTTCTCCCAGACCACGTAGCCCTCGGGAGCACCCTCGAAGCCGGGCCGCCCGGCGGCCCAGCCGAACACCGCGCCATAGAAGGCCTTGCCGCGCTGCGGGTCGCGGGTCAGGACCTCGTTCCAGCACAGCGAGCCCGGCTCGTTCACGAGGTCGGCGCCCGCGAACGTCCGGGCCTGCCAGACCCCGAAAACCGCCCCCGACGGATCGGCGAAGACGGCCATCCGGCCGATGTCCGTCACGTCCATCGGCTCCACGATCGTGGAGCCGCCGGCATCTCTCACCCTGGCGGCGGTCTCGTCGGCGTCGGCGACGCTGACGTAGGTTGCCCAGGCGGTCGGCTGGCCCTCCTGCATGTGGCCCATGAGGCCGGCGACGCTGGCGCCTTCGCGCTCGAAGATGCGGTAGCCGCCGGTCTCCTCGACGGGGCCGGGCTCGGTCGCCTCCCAGCCCAGCAGGGCGCCGTAGAAGGCCGCGGAGGCCTCGGTGTCGGGCGTGGACAGCTCCACCCAGGACGGCGTTCCTGGCGGGTACTCGGGCATGCCTGCTCCTCTCTGGAAACGGTCTTGAACAGCTCGAAGCGCGCGGTCGGCCTTCCCATCGCCGCCACGCCGCCGCGTCCCGGCGGCCCCCGCTCAGCTCGCCTGGGCGTACCCCTTCAGGCCCCCGAAGTCGAGCAGCTTGCAGGTCTCGTCGCCGACGATCCAGGCGTCGTGGCCCGGGGGCATGTGGAACGCGTCGCCCGGTCCGAACTCGCGCTCGGTGCCGTCGTCCATCGCGAGCCTCATGCGACCCTGCAGGACGTAGCCGATGTGCTCGACCTGGCACGAGTCGGTCCCGACGATCGGCTTGAGGTTCTGCGACCAGCGCCAGCCCGGCTCGAATGTCCCCAGTCCGACTGCGTGGCCGTTCATCTCGACGAGCTCGACGCGGCCCTTGCCGTCGGTGAACTCGCGAACCTCGTCGGGGCTCTCGAAGCGCTTCCCGATCAGCTCTGCCATCTCAACCTTCCCCCTCATGGTGGTTGACGAATCGAGACTACTCCGAAAAGTTCGCCCCGGCGAAGTGGCCGCTGTGCCAGCGCCCGGGTTGCGTTCGGGCGCCGGGTCTCCTTGTCGCCGCGGGTTGCCTGTCGCGTCGTCAACTGTGGCCGCGAAGGAGGCGTTTCGCGGTCGCGGGGGGTGGGCTGTTCGCGAGAGTGCGATTGCCTGCGTATATCGGGGTCGATTGCACTCTCGCGGCGCGGCCTCGCTCCGGTCGCCGGCGCGCGGCCCTTTCGTTGCCGCCGTTCGCCACGACCCACGCTCCACGAGCGCAGAGCCTCCCCGGCCCGGCTAGCGCCTCGCCCTCGAGCGCTTCACCTTCACAGCGCTGGCCGAGCCGCGGGTGCCGTCGGCCTGCAGCGCGTTCACGAGAACCTGCGCGCGCCGTCCGGGCGACGGGTCGGCGACGGTGAGGCGCGTGCCGCGCACGAGCCGGAACACCTGGGAGCCGTCGGCGATCTTGACGAGCACCTCGTAGCGGACGGCTCCGCGCACCCGCCGCCAGTCGATCCGGATCCTGCGGCCGCCGCGCCGGACCCGCACGCGCGCCGGCCGTCCCAGCTTCGCGGGCCGGGGAGCGGTGAACGACGCGACGCGGAGGGTTCGTGCCGGCGCGTTGTCCTGCTCGACCACGGCGATGATGCCGCGACGGCCGGTGCGGCCGAGCCCGGGCGTGAAGGTCAGGCTTCCCGAGCGCCCCCGGGCGACGCCCAGCACGCGCGCGGTGGACGCCCCGCGCTCGAAGAACGTCACCTTGCGGCCGAGGGCGGGCGTCAGCCGGTAGCGCAGCGTGCGGCGGGCGCCGCGGCCCGTGACGCTCGCGTGGAGCCCGACCGGCGGCAGCCCGGCCGCGCTGGCCACGCTCGCGATCGGCGCGGAGCCCGGGGCGGCGGCGATCGTCCAGCGCCCCGCCCGCGGGCGCCGGAGGGCGATGAGTGTCGTGTCCGGTTCGGTGCCCTGCAGCGTCATGGCGTCGGCGCTGTCGTTGCTGGCGCGACCCTGCGGATCGGTTATGACCAGGTCCGGCGCCGCCCCCTGGCCGCGCACCCGGATCATGGCCGCGGGCAGCCCGCCCGCGAGCGTCACCGCCGTCCCGCCGCCTGATCCCGCCGCCTTGGCGAACGCCGAGACCTGCCGGTAGGGCCCGTAGTCGCAGGAGAACAGCATGATCTTCGGGAAGCTGTCGCCCCAGTGGTACCCCGCGCCGATCGGGACGGGGATCGACCCGACTACCGGGAAGGGCACCGGCAGCACGGTGCAGAAGCCGATCCCGCGGGAGGAGACGACGCCGCCCACGCTCAGGCAGGGGCTGATCTTCACCGAGAAGATCTTGTAGCCGATCTTGATCCCGCGCAGGCAGGCCTTGACGCCTCCCTCCAGGTTGAACGTGCGGTTCGCCGCGTAGGCGAAGCCGCCGACGTTGCCGTCGATCGAGAGGGGCCCGATCCCGAACTTGAAGCCGCCGCCGAACTCGAAGTAGTCCGGGTACATGTAGAGCGCGTAGGAGTTGAGCAGCGGGATGTCGCCCCTCAGGATCGGCACCTTCAGCTTCGCCGTTCCCCCGATCGCCAGCGAGAAGCGGTCGAACCTGCGCTGCGCCAGCGGGGCCAGCTCCGGCCCGGGGTCCTCGGGCATCGTGTACGGCTGGCGGGAGGTCGCGAAGGCGCCGAACAGCACGCCGTCCTCATCGACGATGTTGGCGGCGGTGATGCCGATGGCGCCGGTCAGGCGCAGCGGGTTGAAGCCGATCGCCGCGCCGACATGGTGCAGCAGCACCGTGTGGAACGGCGGGAACAGGTCGGGCTGGGTGGGGGGCTGGAACTCGACCCCGAAGCCCGCACGGTTGAGCTTGCCCTTCTTGATGCCGAAGCCGAAGTCGGGCGGCTGGGTCGGCGGCCCGCGCGCGTCGATCGAGATCCGGCTCCCCGGCAGCGTCACCTTCGCCCCGCCGCCCCACGAGTTCGAGCTCTTCTCGTAGTTGAAGCTCAGCCCGGAGACGAAGATCGGGCCGAGCCACAGTTGGGGCACGGTCGCCGACAGGCCGTCGTAGCGGAGCCCCTTCGTGTTGTTGGCGAAGAGCCTGACGTCGGCCTGCGCGGCGCGCTTGCCGCCGAACGAGAACGGCAGCGGCAGCCCGACGCCGACCTTGGTCTTGCTCGCGTGGTAGAGCAGGTCGATCGAGAACGCGCCGCGGATCGGCAGCGAGCCGAGGAGCTTCGGCGTGGTCGCCGACTGGTCGACGTTGACGAGGTGGTAGATACCGAGCTTGTTGGGATCGATCTTGAACTTGAGGTCGAACTCCTTGGTGATGAACGGCCCGATCTTCACCGACAGGTGGTTGGCGCCGTCGACCGACACGTTCCCGGTCGAGTCGTAGACGGTCTTCACCGATTTCGGCACACGGACGTAGAGGCCGTTGATCGCCACGGGACCGGCGATCTTGCCCTCGACGAACTTCTTGCCGTCCTTGGTGCTCAGCGCGATCTCGAAGCAGTCGTCCGTCCCGCCGCGGCTGCCGACCTGGAGGATCCCGAAGCCGTAGGTCTTCACGCAGTCGGCCCGGTCGGGTTGGTTGCCCTTGGCCGGGTTCTCGCAGTCGAAGACGCCCCTCCCGGTCACCTTGACGGCCTTGGTGACCCGCAGCGAGGTCAGGGCGGTGGCGGCGACCCCCCTGGAGTCGGTCACGGTCAGCTGCGCCCTGTAGAGACCCGCCTTGCCGAGGATCGCCGAGAGGACCGGGCTGCGCCCGCAGTCGGCGTCGAGTTTCTGCCCGCCGCCGGTGAGGACCCAGTGCCAGTTGATCACCTTCGCGCCCGCCTGCCCGAGCGCGCCCACGCCGCTGAGCCGTGTCCCCCCGGGCAGCTTCGCCGAACGTCCCATGCCGATCTTGCCGGGGGTCGGCGGCGGGCCGGCCGCCGGGCCTCCGGGCCCCGTCCCGACGGGGTCGCCCTGGACTCGCGCGAGCGCGATGTCGTAGCCGGCGGGGTTGGCGTCCGTGGAGCCGGTGATGACGATCTTGCCGTCCGGCTGGATCGCGACGTCGCCGTCGAACTCGGCGCCGCCGAAGTCGATGTTCCGGACCCCGCCGTTGGCGAAGCTCGTGTCCGCGCGCCCGTCCGTGTTCAGCCGGAAGAGCTCGAAATCGCCCTTCGCGGCCGGGTCCCCCGACCCGAGCACCACGATCCGGCCGTTGCGCTGGACCGCGAGCGCGAGCCCGGTGTCGCTGGAGATCGGGTTGCCGAGCGTCACCTTGCCATCGCCGCTGAAGCCCCCGTCCAGCCCGCCCGCGGCGTCGAGTCGCGCCACCGCCACGTCGCCGGCGCCCACCGCGCTCGTGGTGCCCGCGACCACGACCTTGCCGTCGGACTGCACGGCGACGCCGTTCGCGACATCGGTCCCGCCGAAGTCCACCGTCGCCCGGCCGTTGGTGGCGGGCGCGAACGACGCGTCGATGGCGCCGTTCGTGTCCAACCGCGTGAGGGCCATGTCGCCGTTGGCGGCCTGCCCGGCGACCACGATCTTCCCGTCCGGCTGGACCGCGACCGCGTTCGCCGCGTCCGCGCCCCCGCCGAAGTCCACGGTCTGCCTGCCGTCAGCGTCGAAGCTCAGATCCGGAGTCAGGTCCGCGTTCAAGCGCAAGACCGCGAAGTCGCCGCCGCCCGACGCGCTCGTGGAACCGACCAAGACGAGCTTCCCGTCCGACTGGGCGACCATCGCCGCCACAGTCTCGTTGCCGCCGAAGTCGACCGCCTGCGTCTGGCCCAGCGCGCCACCAGGCCCCAGCCCCTTCACCACGAAATCCTGGCCGGCGCCCCCATACCCCGCAACCACGACGCTCCCGTCGGGCAAGACGACCACCCCGCCGCCGATGTCGTTGACCGCCGGATCGACATCAAACGTCGCCCTGCCGCCCGAGCCGAACATCGGATCCGGAGCCCCGCCGGCAGTCACCCGGCCCACGGCGAACGCCCCACCCCCAACAGCGTCCGTCGACCCAACCACCACCAAACGCCCATCCGGCGCGACCACCACATGGGTCGCCCGGTCACTGCCGCCGAAGTCAAGCACCGCCTCGCCGTCCCCGCTGAACAACGGATCGAGACCGCCCGGAGCGGCGCGAACGGGTGCGGCGGCGAAGGCCAGCACGAGGAGCGCCGCCGCGGCAGCGACGGCCCACGACCAAACGCCCCTCCGGGCGCATGCGGCTCTCACCGCGCCCCCCTCACAACGCCGACCCTCCCAGATCGTCGGGCGGGATGCAAGGCGACCGCCTACCTCGGTATGGAGCTAGCCGGACTCGAACCGGCGACCTCCTGGGTGCGATCCAGGCGCTCTCCCAACTGAGCTATAGCCCCGTGCGGCCGGGCGCGAGCCGCGGCGCAGGGAGAGTGTACCCGCGGGCCGCGCACGGCCGGCCGGGGCCCGGGCGGTCGCAGTACGCTTTGCGCGGATGGGACTGCTCGACGACGCGATCAAGGAGCACCTCGACCTCAAGCGCCGCCACGGCGCCGACCCGGGCGAGGTGGCCAGGCAGGAGTCCGAGGCGCTGGGGCCGGTGCGCCGCGAGGTGGAACCCGCCGCGGAGGACGGCTCGCCCGATGCGACGCCGTTCGACGTCGAGGTCGATCGCGCTCCGGAGCCGGCCGCGCGGGCCGACCGGCCGACCGCGCAGGACCGCGCGCCGGAGCCCTCCTCCGAGGCGCCGGCGGACGAGCACGCGGCCACCCAGGCCGCCGGCCAGCCGACCGAGCACTTCGACGTGCTCGGCGACGACAAGGACGCGGTGGCGGACGGCGGGCCGGCGGCCGCCGGGGACGAGTTGTTCGCGCCCGGCGAGGAGCCGTTCGCCGACGATGCGGCCAAGCCGCCCGCCGAGGGCGAGGGCGAGCGCGAGCGGGGCGCGGAGCCGAGCGGCGAGGACGACGTGCTCGAGGAGACGCCCGACTTCCTCCAGGAGACGCCCGAGCACGACCGGCTCTGGTTCGAGCAGAAGCCGCCGAAGGACTTCGACTTCGACGAGTGAGCGGGACGCGCCGCGCCCCGCTCTGGCGCGACGTGCGTCCAGCACAGGGGGCTCCGCTGCAGCGCGGCCCGCGACGGGCCGATCATCAGCGGGCCGGCAACGCGACGGATCGCGGGACAGCGAGCACGCTGCCGGCTGCGCGCTTGCCACACGGAGGGCAAGGACGCCGGGAAGAGCGCTCAGGACGGGCGCTCTTCCCACTTAAGGACGCGGCGTTCTAGATGTAGCCGCGGGTCTCCGCCGCCTCGACGACGCGCTGGATCCCAACCTCGAACGCCGCCGTGCGCAGCGGGACGCCGCCCGACTCGGCGCGCTCGGCGACCTCGCGGAAGGCGCGGCGCATGATCGTCCCGAGCTTGTCGTTCACCTCCCGCTCGTCCCAGCGGAAGTGCTGGAGGTTCTGGACCCACTCGAAGTACGAGGCGACCACACCGCCGGCGTTCGCGAGCACGTCGGGCACCACGACGATCCCCTTGTCCGCGAGGATCGCGTCCGCGGCCGGGGTCGTGGGGCTGTTGGCGCCCTCGATGACCATCCGGCAGTCGAGCCGGTCCGCGTTCCCCGAATGGATCATGCCGCCGAGCGCCGCCGGGATGAATACGTCGCACGGCACCGCCACGAGATCCTCGCCCTGGATCGCCTCGACGCCGGGCCCGTCGAAATCGACCAGGGCGCCCCCGTCCGTCATGTGCGCGTGGAGTCCGTCGACGTCGATGCCCGCGTCGGAGCGGATCGCGCCGTGGGCGTCGGAGATCGCGACGATCGTGACGCCGAGTTGGTGCAGGATGCGCGCGGCCCAAGAGCCGACGTTGCCGAACCCCTGGACGACGGCCCGCGACTCACGTGCGATCAGGTCCAGCGACGGAGCCGCCTCGCGGAACACGTAGACGACGCCGCGCCCGGTCGCCGCCTCGCGCCCGTAGCTGCCCTCGAGCGAGATCGGCTTGCCCGTGACGATCGCCGGCGTGTGGCCGTGGAGCCTGCCGTACTCGTCCATCATCCAGGCCATGACCTGGGCGTTGGTGCCGACGTCCGGGGCCGGGATGTCGCGCGTCGGGCCGAGCACCTTGTCGATCTTGGAGATGAACGAGCGCGTCACGGTCTCGACCTCGGCCGCGGACAGCTCGTCCGGCGTGCAGTCGATGCCGCCCTTCGCGCCGCCGAACGGCACGCCCGCGATCGCCGTCTTCCACGACATCAGCGAGGCGAGCGCGCGGACCTCGTCGAGGTCGACCTCGGGGTGGTAGCGCACCCCGCCCTTGTAGGGGCCGCGAGCGCCGTTGTGCTGCACGCGGAAGCCGGAGAAGACCGAGATCGCGCCACTGGACAGCCGGACGGGAATCTGGACCCGGACCTCGCGGTAGGAGGAGAGCATCACGGCGCGGACGTCGTCCGGGAGCGCGATCCGGTCCGCGGCCGAGTGGAAGTTGCGCTCGACGATCTCGATGTTCGAGAGCTCCGCGCCGTGGTGGTCGCGCGCCTCGCGCCCGGCGACCGAGGGCGGACGGCCGCCCGCCCCGGCCGGCGCGTTACCGTCCTCGCTCGCGGTGGCCGTGGCCGCCGTGGCCTGCTCGTCCATCTGGTCTCTCCTAGCCGCGCGGGCCGTGGATCGCCCGCGCTGGCGGCATCCTCGCACCCAGCGGCGCGGGTGCCAACCCGCGCAGGCGGGGCCTACACTGGGGCGACGGGGCCATAGCTCAGCTGGGAGAGCGCCTGCTTTGCAAGCAGGAGGTCGCCGGTTCGAGCCCGGCTGGCTCCATCGTCGCCGAATCGCCGATCGGGTCGGGGCTCAGCCCGCGTAGCGCCCGATCACCGTGCGCGACCGGAGCGCCGCCGGGCCGGTCGTGTCGCCGCCGCCGGAGGGCGCGAACGAGGCGGGCTCGGTGAGCACCCTGCCGGCCTCGCGCCGGACGACGTCCGCGATGTCGAGCGGCAGGTCGGCGATCCCGCGCATCGCCGCCAGACGGCGCACGATCGCCGTGCGCATGCGGCGCAGCACCGAGGGCTCGTCGACCCGGTTGCGCAGCCTGCTCTCGGTCCACAGCAGCCGGCGTCCGGACGGGTCCCAAGCGAACTCGGGGATGATCCAGCCACCGGCGCCGGTGTGGGTCAGGCGGCGGACCGGACCCGCCTGGCGGAAGCGCGTGTGCCGGCCGTTCCAGCGCAGCCGGATCTCGTAGAGGTCGTTGGCCTGTTGGAAGGTCGGGCGCAGGAACGACTCGTTGAACACCGGCAGCACCAGCGCGTAGTCATAGGTCGCCGGGAGCCGCAGCAGGCCGGCGAGCAGCGTCCAGTTGGAGAACGCGCCCGCGTGGTCGCGCGTGGACATGAAGAGGATCCGGCGCATGTCCGGGGTGAAGACCGCCTGCTCGTCCCAGGCCGGGTTGCGGGTCAGGCGCTGGGGGCGGCACGCGCCGCGATCGGGATCGGGCAGGCGGCAGAAGAACAACTCCGGGTTGAGCGCCGTGCCGGCCGTCTCGGTGTAGAGGAAGCCCGAGCCGTCGGGCGCCCACCACTGGGTCTCGTACCAGTGCCCGTTGGGCGGCCGGACCGAGTGCGCGCCGACCAGGCGCGGGCCGCGCGGGCCGTTGGGGTCGAAGCGCGCGACCCGGATGTCGGAGCGGCCGGTGCCGTCCGTCGCAGGGTCCCAGTTGAGCGCGGTCCAGACGACGTGGCGCCCGTCCGCGGACCAGTAGGCGTGGAAGTTGTCGCGCAACTCGCCGCCGGGGGTGAGATCCGTGCGGCGGCGACCGTCGCGGGTCATCACCCAGACGTCCGAGCCTATGCCCCCGAAGCCCGGCCCGCCCACGCGGACGCGATGTCCGCTCCAGGAGTGGAAGAGGATCCAGCGTCCGCCGCGCGGTTGGACGACCGGCACCTGGTTCGGTCCCGCGAGCCCGCACGTCAGGCACCGCCGCCCGCGCCCGTCGAGCGCCGAGCGCACGATCTGGATCTCGCCGCCGGGCTGCCGTGCGTGGTAGACGACGGTTCGCGAGTCGAGCCAGTCCGGGGCCTGGCCGACCGTGAACGGGCTCACGGCGGTCGTGAAGTGCGGAGCCGCGCCGGTGACGGCACGAGCGCTCGCCGCCGGTGGGCCGGCCAGGATGAGGGCCAGCGCCGTGAGCAAGGCGGCAGCCGGCCTCACGGCGTGCGCCGTCCCCGGTGCCCGCGCGAGCTCACGTCCCGGGCGCATGTCGGGCGGCGGGCGGGACGGCCCGGCGGCGCTCGCGAGGCCGGGGCCGCCGGCCGCGGCCGCCGCCGGGGAGCGTGGTCGGGTGGCAGCGTCGGCGCGGCATCGGAGGATCGGCGCGGAGCCTCGCAGATCCGCTGCTCCTCGGGGTCGTTTCCGTCCCGGTCCGGTTGCGCGGCCGCCCCCGGGCGGGCTACGGTCGCAAGGTCATGGGCGCCTCGCAGGGCCCGCGCCGCACACCCGCCAGCAGGATCCTCATGATCGTCGCGATCGCGCTGCTGCTGGCCGCCGGGCTGACCGCGATCCTCGAGGGACCGCAGGAGCGCTCGTCGTCCGCGCCCGGCTTCACGGTCACCTCTCCGACGGAGCCGGCGATGACGGAGCCTCGGCAGCCGACGGTCCCGGTGGAGCCGCGGCAGGCCCCGCCGACAACGCCCTCCCGCTAGCGCCGGTGGCGGCGACAGTGCCCCTGGCACGCGCTGCGAGATCTGCGGCGAGTCGATGGAGCCGGTGGGCGAGGACCGAGCGCGCCGCCGGCGCCCGGAGCTCAGCGACGCCTGCGCGCCGCCGCGGCCTCTGCCCACAGCGTGCGCATGATCTTGCTCACGACGGGGGCGGTCTCGCCGAAGCCGGGGCAGCACGGCGGCCCGCCCGGGGCGCTCATGCCGATCTCGAGGTGCGGTGCCGACGAGATCCCGACCGAGCCGCAGCCGATGCGCGCGATCGGCTGGCCGCGCTCGACGTGGTCGCCCTTGCGCACGAGGTTCGGCTTGGTGTGCCCGTAGTAGACGTAGCGACCGGCGAACGGGCCGTGGTCGAGCTTGACGACCGGGGCCCAGCGGCCGAAGCCGCTGATCCCGATCTGCGCCACCGTGCCGCTCTCGACCGCCAGCACCGGCACCCTGCGGTCGCATGCCTCGTTGAGCGTCGGGATGTCGACGCCCTGGTCCGGCGTCCACATCGCCGGGGGCAGCACCCTGCGCATCGGCGTCATCGGGAACACCCAGCCGCTGGTCGCCGCGAGCGAGAGCGGATTGCCCTTCGAGCGCAGCAGCGCACGGCGCGCGCGCCGGCCGACCACCCCGTCGACGCGCAGGCCCTCGTCGCGCTCGAAGCGCCGCACCGAGCGGGTCGTCGCGCGGTCGAAGCCCCCGCTGATCGCGGTGCGGTACCCGAGTCGCGTCAGCAGCCACTGCAGCGCGCGGACGTCGTCGC
This sequence comes from Solirubrobacteraceae bacterium, assembly GCA_046330255.1. GTDB lineage: Bacteria > Actinomycetota > Thermoleophilia > Solirubrobacterales > Solirubrobacteraceae > JBBSBL01. Next base: position 1,425,896 of record JAXLTC010000001.1, on the reverse strand, counting down.
CGCGGGCTCCGCGGCGCAGGGTGCGCGTGCCGAGGCGCCACGGATTGCGCGCGCCGAGGACCGACGCCGGCGGGGCGGCGGTCGGCGACGCGCCGCCGCTCGCGCCGGGCGCCGCCGCCGGCAGGGTCGTGGCCGCCGCCAGCAACGCGAGCAGCAGCGCAACGGCGCCCGTCGCTCGCCTGCGGCGGCGCGTGGCGGCGGGTGTGTCGTCGGGGCGGCGCATGCCTCTCGTCCCGGCCCTCGGGCCGGCCGGCTCTGCTCGGCCGCCTGCGAGGTGAGCTGTCGGGCTGGCGCTCGTGCGCCTCCCGCGGAATCACCGCGAGATTCGCCCCTGGGGTGTTGGTTCCCCCGCTCCCCGGGCCAGTTCCCGGGGACTCGGCGACGCGCGCATGGTAGCCGGGCGGCGGGCGGGACGCGCCGCCGTCGCCGCGCCGGGCGTCAGGCGGCTGACCGGGCCTGCGCCAGCAACTCGCCGCCGACCCGTTCCGCCGCGTCGGCCGTGCCGCCCAGCAGGCGCCGCGAGAGTTGCGCGCGGCGGAAGTAGAGCGGGGCGTCGTGCTCCCAGGTGGCGCCGATGCCGCCGTGCACGGAGATCATCTCGCGCGCGGCGTAGTCGAGGGCCGCGCCGCCGCCGACCCGGAACGCGCTGGCCGCCACCGGGAACTCCGCAGGCGAGTCCTGGCCCGCCCAGCCCGCGTAGTACATGAGCGAGCGCGCGTTCTCCATCCGGCGCAGGACCTCGACCAGCGCGTGCTTGACGGCCTGGTAGGAGCCGATCGGGCGGCCGAACGTGTAGCGCTCCTTCGCGTAGGCGACGCTGCGCTGCAGCGACTCCTCGACGGCGCCGAGCGACTCGGCCGCGATCAGGCACTGCGCCAGGTACCAGGCGCGCTCGAGCGTCGCGGGACCGGGGTCCAGCACGGTCGCCCGGGCCGACTCGAGCCGTACGTGGCCGAGCGGGCGTGTGGCGTCGTAGGCGCCGGCCTCCTCGACGGATACGCCGTCCGCATCGGCTTCCAGGAGGGCGACGACGGGCGCGCCGTCCCGCGTGGCGACCGCGACGAGCACGTCCGCGCCCGTCGCGTCAGGGACCCAATGCGCCGCGCCGGTGAGCGCATCGCCCTCGACGACCGGCGCCGGCGCGCGGTGGCTCCCGCTCGCGGGCTCGACGGTCCACGAGTCGCCGAGGTCGTCCGGCGGGCGGGCCGGAACGTACGCCGCACGGCGCTCGCCCGAGGCGAGCGCGCGCAGCAGGGACTCCTGGCCGGGCGCACCGTCGAGGATCGCGGTCGCCGGGAGGTGGCCCAGCAGCGGCACGGACGCGAGCACGCGCCCGCACTCGGCGGCGACCAGCATCGCCTCGAGCGCGCCGAGCCCGGCGCCGCCGGCCTCCTCGCCGACCAGCAGGCCGGGCCACCCGGCCAGCTTCGCGGTCTCCCACAGGTCGGGGAGGGCCGCCGGATCCTCGAGCGCGGCGCGCGCGGCCTCGACGGTCGCGGTGCGCGAGAGCGCGTCGTGGGCCGCGTCGCGCAGGAAGACCTGCTCGTCGGAGAGCTCGAAGTTCATGCCCCCACCTCCTCGCGCTCGCGGGCGCGCAACTCCGAGAACGGGATGCCCTTGTCCAGGCGCGGCTCCGGCGGCAGCCCGAGCACGCGCTCGCCGATCGTGTTGCGCAGGATCTCCTCCGTGCCGCCGGCCGACTTCAGGCCGGGCAGGAACGAGATCAGGTAGGCCCACTCGCTTCCGTCCGCGAGCGCCTGCGGCCCGTAGACGTCGGCGATCAGGTCGCCGGCCGCGATCGCCGCGTTCACGAGCGTCACCTTGCCGAGCCCGGCCTCCGGGCCGGGGATGCCGCCGCGCTGCACGGTCGTCAGCACGCGGTAGCCGGTGAAGCGCACGGCGAGCGTCTCGGTCGAGAGCTCGCCCAGGCGCCGGCGGACCTCTGGGTCGCTCGCGGCGTCCTCGTCGGCGGCCAGCGCCTTCGCGAAGCGGTCGGCGCGGTAGCCGAAGCCCTCGCCGCCGCCGCCGATCGTCAGGCGCTCGAACATGAGCGTCGTCAGCGCGGTGCCCCAGCCGCCGTCTACGGGCCCGACGGTCGCGGCCGCGTCGAGGTGGACGTCGTCCATGAAGACCTCGTTGAACTCCGGCTCGCCCGAGATCTGGCGCAGGGGGCGGATCGTGACGCCCTCGGCGTCCAGCGGCAGCACGAACATCGTGAGGCCCTTGTGCTTGGTCACCTCGGGGTCGGTGCGCGCGAGCATCAGGCCGAACGACGCGAACTGCGCGTTCGTGGTCCAGACCTTCTGGCCGGTGATGCGCCACGAGCCGTCGTCCTCGCGCTTGGCGCGGGTCTGGATACCGGCGAGGTCCGAGCCCGCCGCGGGCTCGGAGAACATCTGGCACCAGACCTCGTCGCCGTGGAGCATCGGGGCGAGGTAGCGCTGCTTCTGCTCCTCGGTCCCGTGCGCGATGATCGTCGGTCCGAGCATCCCGACACCGATCACGTCGAGGATGCCGGGCACCCCGGCGCGCGCGATCTCCTGGTTGACGATCACCTGGTGAAGCGGCCCGAGCCCCTGGCCGCCGTACTCCTCGGGCCAGGTCACGGCGGCGAGCCCCGCCTCCGCGAGCTTGCGCTGCCAGGCGCGCCGCGCGGCGATGATCTCGTCCTCGTCGCTGATCGCCCCGCGGCCACTCACCCGGGGCGCCTCGGAACGGTGCTCCTCGAGCCAGGATCGCACTCCAGCGCGGTACTCGGCCTGCTCGGGCGTGTCGTTCAGGTCCACTTCGTCCTCCTGACTGACTGACCAATCAATCGGGCACAAGCGTACTACGCCGGACCGTCCCGCCATACTGCGCGCGTGCCCCGCCGCCGGCTCGCCCCAGCGCTCGTGGCCGCGGTCGCGCTGCTCGGCGCGGGCGTCGTCGCCTGGGCGCTCAGCGCCAGGGGGGACGGCGCGCGCGCGGACCGGCGCGCGGAGCAGGTGGCCGACGTGCAGCCGCTGCTCGTCCCGCGCCGCCGCCACCCGCCTCGCGTGGTCGAGCCCGAGGCGGGCGTCCCGCTCGCCGAGCAGCAAGCGCCCGCGGCCGAGGACCTTCCCTCCGTGCGCGTGCAGGGCGCGATCCCTCCGCCGCCCTCCGACGCGCAGGTGCGCCGCGAGTTGGCGCAGCTGGACGCCGCGGCGGCGAAGTACGACTTCGCCTCCCTGGACTTCTCGGGCGTGCTCGTGGGAGCGGGCAGCCTGCCGCGCGACGGCTGGCAGGAGAGCGTCGCCTCGGTCTTCACCGACTACGGGCTGCCGATCGCGTGCAGCAGCAAGATGCTGCAGCCCGAGCAGCTCGGCGTGGCCCACAAGTCGCTGCCATGCGGGACGATGGTGCTGTTCCGCTACGGCGACCGCGCGATCCGCATCCCGGTGATCGACCGCGGCCCGTACATAGCGGGGCGCGAGTGGGACTTCACCGGAGCGGCGGCCGCCGCGCTGAAGTTCCCCGGCCTCGGCCGGGTGCTGTGGACGATCCCGGGACGCTGACCGCGCCGGGTGCTCAGCCGCGCAGCGCGCGGAACCCGCCGTTCAGCAGCTTCGGGGCTTGCGTCGGTGGGTCGATCGAGTGCAGCAGCACGACGCCGAGCCGCAGCCGCCCGCGGCGGGCGGCCGCCACCAGGCAGCGCCCGGCGGCGTCGGTGTAGCCGGTCTTGACGCCGAGCGCGCCGGGGTAGCCGTAGCGCAGCAGCGGGTTGTTGTTGTAGAGCCACACGCGCCCGCCCTTGACCGGCAGCGGCTGGGACGTGCGCCGCGTGGCGACGATGCGCGAGAGGCGGGGATCCCGCAGGACCGCGCGCGCGAGCAGCGCCAGGTCGCGCGCGCAGGAGCGGTTGCCGTGGTCGGCGAGGCCGTCAGGAGTCGTGAAGCGGGTGCAGGAGAGCCCCATCTCGCGCGCTTGCGCGTTCATGCGCCCGACGAAGCGCACGACGCTGCCCGACACTTTCTGCGCCAGCGCGATCGCGGCGTCGTTGCCGGACGGGAGCATGAGCCCGTAGAGCAGCGTCTCGGCGCGCGCGCTGTGCCCGAGCGGCAGCATCCCGACCTTCGACCCTGGCCGGTTGACGGCGGCGCGCGTGATCGGCACGCGCTCGCCGGGGCGCAGCGCGCGCACGGCGATCAGCGCGGTCATCATCTTGGTGAGGCTCGCGATCGGCACTCTCTCCTCGGGCCGCAGCCGCCACAGCACGCGCCCGCTGCGCAGGTCCCACATGAGGCCTGCGCGCGGCAACCGGCGGAAGTGCGGGTCCACGCGCTGGGCGGGTGGAGCGAGCGCCGAGGCGTACGAGGTGCGCGGCCCCGCGGCCGCGGGCCCGTTGAGCGGCGTCGCGGCGGTCGCGGCCGGTGCGGGTCGTAGACCGTCGCGCGAGGCGGTGCCGCCGGTGGCGAGCAGCAGCGTGCCCGTCGCGAGCGCGGCCAGCGCGACGAGTGCCAGCCCGGCCAGCCAGCCCCTCGCGCGCCGCTTGCGGCGCCCGCCCTGAAGCAGGGAAGCGCTCATCGGTCGTCCGGAGGATGCCGCAGCGCGCCGACGATGCCCACCAGGAACAGCGCAACCACCAGGAAAGCGAGCGCGGTGAGCGGGTCCGGGCCGGACTCGATCGCGGCGGCGACGGTCAGGGACGCGAGCAGCGCGGTGAACGCGAGCGCCACCAGGAGGATCGCGGCGCGCATCAGCGGACGCGACCCGTTGCCCTGGCCGTGCGGGCCAGCGGGCGCCCCAGCGCCAAGCCGGCGAGCAGCCCGCCCGGCCAGACGAGCCACGCCGCCGCCCCGCCCCCTCCGAGCGGATCGGTGAGGTCGAGCGCCGCGAACGCGCACTGGGCCGCCGCCCACAGCGCCAGCCACACCGCGCCGGGCATCTCGAACGTCGTGGCGAAGCCCGGAACGAGACCGAGGCTCACGACCTTGAGCCGGGGGCGAAGCGCGAACGCCGCCCCGAACAAGCCCGAGCAGGCGCCTGCCGCGCCGATCAGCGGCGCGTGCACGCCGGGCGCGACCAGCGCGAGCAGCGCGGCGGACGCGAGCGCGGAGAGCAGCACCAGCGCCAGCGTACGCACGGCGCCGAGAGCCTCCTCCACGCACGGGCCGAGGTTCCACAGCGCGAGCGCGTTGAACGCGAGTTGGACGATCGAGGCGCTGAGCAGCGCCGCCGTGAAGGGAGTGAGCCAGGGCGCCGTCGCGTCGCGCGCGCGCGGCAGCGCGCGCGACGGGTGCGCGAGGCGCGCCGGGATGACGCCGCGCCGCAGCGAGTCGCGCTCCAGCCCGTCCGGCCGCCCGGCGACTCCGCCCTGCGCCAGCAGCCACCACAGCGCCGCCGCGACGATCAGCCCGCCGGTCGCGAGCGGCAGGCGGCGCGTGGGGACGTTGGCCTTCAGCGGGATCAAGGGCGCCCCGGAAGCCGCGCGTCAGCCGGGCGACGCGACGCGGGCCTGGGCGGTGTCGCGCATGCGGCAGGTTCGGGTCGCGTCCTCTGCCTCCACCGGAAGGACGCTAGCCGAGGCGGGAGCGGTCCGCCGCGCCGTCGCCGGCCCATCGGCGCCGCGACCGGCGTGCCGCCGCCGATGGGTCCTTACCATGCCGCCGATGCCCCGCATGCTCCCGCTCCTCGCCGTCGCGGCGACGCTGGTTGCCGCCGCCGCCCTCCCCGCCTCCGCGGCCGCCCGCAACTGGCGCTCCACGCCGCCGCTGAACATCGCTCACCAGGGTGGTGAGGACGAGTTCCCCTCGAACACGATGTACGCCTTCAAGCGGGCCCTCCGCGCGGGCTCGAACATGCTCGAGCTCGATGTCGGGGTGACGCGCGACAACAAGGTGATCGTCATGCACGACACCACGGTCGACGGCAAGACCAACGGCCACGGCGAGGTGCGCTCGTTCACTCTGCGCCAGATCCGGCGCCTCGACGCCGCCTACTGGTTCTCGCCTCGCGCGCCGCACTACGACCACTCGCGGCCGGCGCGCAGCTATCCGTTCCGCGGGATCGCGACCGGCAAGCGCCGCCCACCGCGCGGCTACAGCGCGTCGGACTTCCGGGTCCCGACGCTCGCCGAGGTGCTGAAGGCGTTCCCGCGCACGCCGATCAACATCGAGATCAAGGGCAGGACCAAGCGCGAGGACCTCTCCGAGTACCTCGCAAACGCGCGGGTCCTGGCTCGCCTGCTCGAGAACAGCCCGCGCCGCGACCTGATCGTGGTCTCGTTCAAGCAGGAGGCAGTCGACCTCTTCCACCGCCTCGCGCCGAAGATCCCGCTCGCGCCCGGGATCACCGGCTCCGCGGACTTCCTGCTGAAGAAGGTTCGCCCGCCGCGCGGGTCGGTCGTCTTCCAGCTCCCCGTGACCTACGACTATCCCGGGCTCGGGCTCGTGACCGTGGCGAACGCCCAGTTCATCGACGCGGCGCACAAGGCCGGCTACGCCTGGCACGTCTGGTTCGGCGACCGCGATCCGGACGCGCCGGTCACGTGGCGCAAGCTCGTCGACCTGTGCGTCGACGGGATCATGACCGCGCGGCCCGTGGCGCTCCATCGGTTCCTCAAGGCCAACCGCTCGCCGGCGGCCTGCCGGCGCAGGTAGCGGCGGCGCTCAGCCGGGACCCTGCGGAAGCGCAGCCCGCGAGGAAGCGTCGGCGGGATCGATGCCGACCTCGGCCAGCGCCCGCTCGCGGCGAGAGAAGATCACCAGGCGGACGGCCGCGCCGTCGCGGAACGTCCAGATGTGGGCACCCTCGCGTTCCACCTCGACGCTGCTGCCCCGGCCGCGTCCCGTGTAGCGGGTGAAGACGACGACCTGCTCTCCGGCGTCGATGTAGCGCTGCGCGTAGCAGCGCCACTCGTCCCATCCGCTCAGCCATTCCGCATAGCGTTCGCTGCGGTCGCTCGTGTCGACCTCCGTTCCCGCGTCGGGGAACTCGTCGGAGAAGCCCCATTCCAGGCCGCCGGCGTGGTACACGCCGGGGCGGCGACCGAACTCGCCCCTGGCCCAATCCGCGTAGATCGGCCGGAGCCCGTCGACCGCTTGCTCGAAGGCGCTCGCCACGGGGTGCCCGTTCCGGACTGCCTAGGCGCTCGCCGCGAGCGGCCCGGCGCCCGCGCGGTCCTGCGGCACGTGCTCGTCGGCGTGGTAGCTGGAGCGCACCAGCGGCCCGGCCGCGATGTGCTCGAAGCCGAGCGCGTAGGCCGCGCGCTCGAGTGCCTCGAACTCCTCGGGATGCCAGTAGCGGACGACCGGCAGGTGGCGCTCGGTCGGGCGCAGGTACTGGCCGACGGTGAGCACCTGGACGCCGCTCTCGCGCAGCGCGCCGAACGTCTCGACCATCTCCTCGTGGCTCTCGCCCAGGCCCACCATCAGGCCGGACTTCGTGACGACGTCCCCGCCGCCCATCGCCTTCGCGTTGCGCAGCACGCGGCAGGAGCGCTCGAAGCGCGAACCGCGCCGCGCGACCGGATACAGGCGCGGGACGGTCTCGACGTTGTGGTTGAAGACGTCGGGGCGCTCGGCGATCACCTTCGCCAGCGGCATCTCGGAGCCGCGGAAGTCCGGCGTCAGCACCTCGACCTTGCAGCCCGGCGCCTGGCGGCGGATCTGGCGGATCACGCCGACGAACGCGGAGGCACCGTAGTCCGGCAGGTCGTCGCGGTCGACGCTGGTGATGACCGCATGGCGCAGTCCCATGCGGGCCACCGAGCGGGCCACGCGCGCGGGCTCGAGCGGATCGTTCCAGGTGGGCTTGCCGGTCTTGACGTTGCAGAAGCCGCAGCGCCGCGTGCACGTGTCGCCGAGGATCATGAACGTCGCGGTGCCGCGCTCCCAGCACTCGCCCACGTTCGGGCACGCCGCCTCCTGGCACACGGTGTGCAGGCCCTCGTCCCGGATCATCCGCGTCAGGTCGCGGTAGCGCGGGCCGCCGGGCGGCGGGACCTTGAACCAGGGCGGCTTGCGGCCGCGGTAGGGCTCGACGACCGGCCCCAGGACCTCGAGCACGTTCATGCCCCCCGGATTGGCCCGGGAGCGCGTCTTGTGCTCGCGCGTCGCCTTCTCCGCCATACCAGCCCAATCTAGCGCCGGCAGACCCAGACGTCGTCGGAAGCGAGCAGTCCGAGCCGCTCGGCGCCGGCGGTGCCGGCGCGCTCGGCCGCATTCCAGCGCGCCACCTCGAAGCCCGCGGCGGCAAGTCGCTCGCCGACGTCGCGCGCGTAGAGGCGCAGGTGGTCGTGCTGCCAGTAGGCCCGCTCGCGCTGCGCCGGCCCCTTCACGGAGGGATCCTCGTAGGTGGCCTCGCGCCCGAGGTCGGTGGGGACCATCACGAGCGCTGCGCCGCCCGGTCGCGTGACGCGCTCGAGCTCGCGCATCGCGGCGCGGTCGTCGGGGACGTGCTCGAGCACGTGGCTGCAGATCACGGTGTCGGCGTAGGAGTCGGGCAGCGCGAGGCGCTGGAGGTCGAGCTCCAGCTCGGCGGCGCCCGGCTCGAGGTCGGCCGTGACGTAGCGCGCGGGGCCCGCTGCGCGCAGGCGGCGCGCGAGGCACCACTCGGGCGCGAAGTGCAGGACTTCGCGCCCGGCGAACAGCTCCGGGCGCTCGGTCAGGAACAGCGCGAAGGCGCGGTGGCGCTCGTGCGCCCCGCAGCGCCAGCAGATCGCGCCCGGGCGGTTCCAGGCATCGCGAAAGCGGTCGAAGCCGTGGCCGCACACCGGGCAGTGGACCGCCTCGCCGCGGTGGGCGGCCATCTGCAGGCGCCGGCGCGCGGCACGTCCTGCGCGGGCGATCACGCCCCGGCCGCGACCGGGGCGCGAGGAGCGCCCGCGGTCAGGCCGAGCCGGCGGAGGCTGACCAGGCGCTGCCGCGCGCCGAGCGCCTCGGCCATCCTGAACGCCGCCCGGCGGCGGAAGCAGCGCAGCGCGCCCGCGCCGCGCCCGGTCTCCCGGATCAGCGACGTCGTGCGCACCCCGTCGCCGCCACAGGCGACGACCCACTCGAACGGCTGCAGGTCGTTCTCGACGTTGACCGCGAACCCGTGCGTGGTGACGCCGCGCTGCACGTGCAGTCCGATCGAGCCGATCTTGCGCTCGCCGGCCCAGACGCCGGTCAGGCCGGCGGGGGCGGTCGCCTCGACGCCCTCGTCGGCGAGCGCCGCGATCATCGCCCGCTCCATCGCGCGCACCAGCCCGACCACGTCGCCGGTGCGGACGATCGGGTAGGCGACGAGCTGGCCCGGGCCGTGGTAGGTGACGCCGCCGCCGCGGTCCACCTCGACGACGTCGATGCCCTGCGCGAGGTACCACTCGCGACCCATCGGCAGCTCTCCCTCGCCCGTGCGCCGCCCGAGCGTGTAGACGGGCGGGTGCTCGAGGCAGAGCAGTGTGTCCGCGATCTCGTCGCGCTGGCGGCGCGCGCGCAGCGCCTCCTGGAGCGCGAGCGCCTCGCGGTACTCGACCACTCCGAGGTGGCAGGTCCACAGCTCGTCCGCGCGTTCGGACACGCCCCAAGGATGGCACGCCCCTCTACGCTCGGGGCATGGAAGGGGCGAGCCTGCGGCGGCTGCGATGGCGCCTGCGCGGGGCGTGGATGTGGCCCGCGTTCCTCGTGCTGACCCCGTTGGACGCGCTGCTCCTCCACGCGCGCCCGGTGCAGGGCGACGAAACCGGCATCGTGCCGGCGCTGCTGGTGGCCGCGTTCCTCAACCTGGTCGCGATCGCGGCGGGCGCCCCGGCGCTGGGCGCGCTGGTGCGCCGGCGCCGCCCGGACCTGCCGCGGCTGGTCGCGCGCGACTACGCGGGCACGGCGCTCGTGGTGCTCGTCAGCATCGGGCTGGGCGTGGCGGGAGCAGCGCACTCGGGCGCGGTCGAGCGCGGGCGCGACGCGGTCGCGGCGCGCGACCGGGCGGTCCGCCGCTACGTGCTCGCCAGCGCGCCCGTCTACCACGCCGGGCTCGGGCGGACCGACACCGTTCGCATCGACCGCGACCTCTGGCGCACCTGCGTGCCGGGGCGTACGGCGCGGGGGCGCCTCTGCCTCTACGTCGACACGTCCCATAGCCCGCCGGGCATCCGGGTGGACCCCTCGCCCTCCCCGAACTCGACGCTGCGCGACTCGGCGTATCCGTAGCGGCGGGCGCCGCTCGGTCCGCATGCTCCTGACTCAGGGGCGCATACGACCCCCAAGGCAGGAGCGTGGCCGGAGGACCGTCCGCGAAGGCCCCCTTCGATGCCGCGGTTCGTGCACGGCACCGCGCCCTCAGAGCGCGAGCGCCAGCGGCGCGCCCAGCTTGTCCCGGATCGCGGCCAGGAACTCGGCCGCGGGAGCGCCGTAGAGGATCCGGTGATCGCAGGCGAGGGTAAGCGTCATCAGGTGGCCGGCGGCGACCCGCCCGTCGCGGACCACCGGCGTATCGCGCAGCGCGCCGACCGCCAGGATCGCGGCCTGCGGCGGGTTGATGACGGCCGTGAACTCGGTGATCCCGAACATGCCGAGGTTGGAGACCGTGAACGTCCCGCCCGCCAGCTCGGGCGGGGTGATCGCCCCGTCGCGCACGCGCGCCGCGAGCGCGCGCGCCTCGCGCGCGATCTCGACCAGCGACTTGCGGTCCGCGTCGAAGACGGTCGGCACGACCAGCGCGTCCTGCGCGGCGACCGCCACGCCGACGTTCACGCGCGAGAACAGCTCGAAGCGGCCGTCGCGGTATGCGCCGTTCGCGAGCGGGTGCTCGCGCAGCGCCAGCGCCGCGGCCTTCACGACCATGTCGTTGAGCGACGGGACGGGCCCATCGCCGCCCAGCGTCTTGAGCTGCGCGCGCAGCTCGACCAGCGAGGAGGCCTCGACCTCGGTGGTGAGCGTGAACTCGGGGACCGTCGCCTTGGACTCGGCCATGCGCCGCGCGATCACCTGCTGGGTCTTGGTGAGCTCGCGGATCGTCACCTCGCCCTTCGCGCTCGACGGATCGCCCATCCCGGCGACCGCCGGCACGGGGGTCGCGGCGGGAGCGGCCGGCGCCCCCGAGGCGGCGGCCTCGACGTCGGCCTTCACGATCCGCCCGCCGGGCCCGGTGCCGGCCAGCGCCGCGAGGTCAAGCCCGCGCTCGCGGGCCATGCGCCGCGCCACCGGCGAGGCCTTGATGCGCCCGTTGCCGTCGCGGGCCGGCGCGGCGGGCCCGGGCGGCGCCGGCGGCCTCGCCGCCGGGGCGGCTGCGGCTGCGCTCGCGGCGGCCGGCACGGTGGCGGGCTCGGACGCCACGGCGGCCGGCTCCGCCCCGCCGCCGCCCCCGATGCGCGCGATCACCGCTCCGATCGGCAGCGTGGCGCCCTCCTGCGCGACGATCTCGAGCGGCCCGTCCTGGTCGGACTCGTAGACCATGTTCGCCTTGTCGGTCTCGATCTCGACGAGCTCCTCGCCGCGCACGACCTCGTCGCCGGGCGACTTCAGCCAGCGCAGGATCGTGCCCTCCTCCATCGAGTCGGACAGCCGGGGCATCGTGACGTCAGGCACCGTTTCTCCCGAGGGTCGACAGCGCCGCCTCCACGATCTGCTCCGGATGCGGATAGGCGATCTCCTCGAGCGGCTTGGAGTAGGGCATCGGCACGTCCGCGCCGGTGACCCGCACCACGGGGGCGTCGAGCCAGTCGAAGGCCTGCTCGGTGACCAGCGCCGCGAAGTTCGCCCCCAGCCCGCAGTGCGGCCAGCCCTCCTCGACGACCACGCAGCGGTTGGTGCGCCGCACGGAGGCGAGGATCGTGTCGAGGTCCAGCGGGCGCAGCGTGCGCGGGTCGATCACCTCCGCGGAGACGCCGTGCTCCTCGGCCAGGGACTCGGCCGCGCGCTCGGCGCTGAGAGCCATCCGCGAGACGCCGACGATCGTCACGTCCTCGCCCTCGCGGCGCACGGCCGCCGCGCCGAAGTCGACCACCACGTCCTCGTCGTCCGGCACCTCGCCGCGGCGGGCGTAGAGGTACTCGTGCTCGATGAAGATCACGGGGTTGTCGTCGCGGATGGCGGCCTTCAGCAGCCCCTTCGCGTCCGCGGCGGTCGCCGGCGCCGCGACCAGCAGTCCCGGCACGTGCGAGAAGTAGGTCTCGAAGCTGTGCGAATGCGTCGGGCCGAGCTGGTGGCCGGCGCCCTGGGGCATCCGAACGACCAGCGGCACGGAGACCTGGCCGCCGAACATGTAGCGGATGGCGGCCGCGTGGTTGACGATCTGGTCCATCGCGAGCAGCGCGAAGTTGATCGTCATCAGCTCGACCACCGGCCGCAGCCCGATCATCGCCGAGCCGACGCCCATGCCGACGATCGTGTTCTCGGAGATCGGCGTGTCGCGCACGCGCTTCTCGCCGAACTCCTCCAGCAACCCGGCCGTGACCTTGAACGCGCCGTTGAAGACGCCGATGTCCTCGCCCATCAGGAACACGCTGTCGTCGCGCGCCATCTCCTCGCGCAGGGCGGCGTTCAGCGCGTCGCGGTAGCGCATCACGGCCACGGTCAGCCGTCCTCCCGCAGGTCCTCGCCGCGCCGCGCCTCGGCGCCGCGCTCGTCGAGCGAGTACCAGCCGCGCACCTGGGCGCCGAGCGCGTAGACGTCGTCGTAGAGCGAGGTGGGCTCCGGGAACGGCGAGGCGTCGGCGAACGCCACGGCCTCGTCGACGCGCGCCATCGCGGCGGCGTCGATCTCCTCCAGGGCGCCGTCGGCGAGCAGGCCGGCGTCGCGCAGGCGCGCGTCGAACGCGTTGATCGGGTCCCGCGCCCGCCACTCGGCCACCTGCTCCTTGGTGCGGTACTCCTCCGGGTCGGCCATCGAGTGCCCGCGGAAGCGGTAGGTGACGGCCTCCACGAGCACCGGCCGGCGCTCCTCGCGCGCCTGGCGCACCGCCTCGCCCACGACACGGTGGGTGTCGACGACGTCCATGCCGTCGCACTCGACCCCCGGAACGCCGTAGCCCTCGCCCTTCACCTGCAGGTCGGTGACCGCCGAGTGGCGCTCCAGCGCGGTGCCCATGCCGAACTGGTTGTTGATGACCATGAAGACCACGGGCAGGCGCCACAGCGCGGCGAGGTTCATGGTCTCGCCGAACGTGCCCTGGTTCGAGGCGCCGTCGCCGAACTTGCACAGCGTCACCTCGTCGCCGCCGCGGTAGTCGCACGCGAGCGCGAAGCCCGCCGCGATCGGCAGGTTGCCGCCCACGATGCCGTAGCCGCCCATGAAGCGCCTGGAGGCGTCGAACATGTGCATCGAGCCGCCGCGGCCCTTGCAGCAGCCCGTCTGGCGACCGAACAGCTCGGCCATCACGGCGTCGGGGGACGTGCCCCGCGCGAGCGCGTGCCCATGCGAGCGGTAGGTGGAGATCAGGTAGTCGGAGTCCCGCAGCGCGCGCACCGCGCCGACGATCGTCGCCTCCTCGCCGATCGCGAGGTGCAGGAAGCCGCCGACCTTGGCCTTCGCGTACATCTCCCCGGCGCGCTCCTCGAAGCGGCGGATCAGCACCATCGTCTCGAGCCACTCGCGCGCGGTGTCCGGCTCAGGCAGCGGCGGCTCGCTCGACCGCTTCGGTCCCGGCTCGGCCTCGGCCACGCGCTCTGCCATCTCCGGAGATGACTCTAGCCCAGCCAGGCGGCCGCGAACTCCTCGGCGGACAGTCGCTCGAGATCGCGGCGCAACGCGCGCGCGAGCCGCGCCGCCTCGCGGGGCGGTCCCTCCCAGAAGAGCGTCACCTCGCCGGTCGCGATGTCGACGACCTCGACCTTGTCGATGCGGTCGGGGTCCGCGAGCAGCGCCGGCGCCGCGCCCCCGCGCGTGTGGGCGAGCCGGTAGGCGCCGCGCGCGTTCACGGCGCCGCGCCGAGGGCCGCCCGTGCGCCGTCCAGCGCGGCCGGGCCCGCGAAGACCTCGCGGCCGATCGCCAGCGCGGGAACGGTGGCGATTCCGGCCTCGCGCGCCTCGGCGACGGCCTCGTCCAGCGCGCGCGCGGTGCTTGCGAGCTCGATCCCGCGATCCAGCGCCGCGGGATGGATCTCGGCCGCCGCACCGGCGATGCGCAGCGTGTCCGGGTCCTCGAGCGCCCGGCCCCCCGTCCAGACCTGGCGCATGGCGGCATGCGAGAACGCCACGACGCGGCCCGCACCGCGCGCGTAGGTCGCGGCGAGCATCGCGCGCCGCGTGTCGTGCGGGAGATCGCGCGGCGCGCGCAGCGGGAGCAGGCCGGCGGCGTTCGCGGCCGCCTCCACCGCCTCGAGATCCGGAACCGGCAGCCCGCCCGGCAGCGCCGCCGCCTCGACCGGCAGGAACACGGGCACCTCGCCGAGCGCCGCCACCGCCCGCTCGGCGGCGACCCAGCAATCGGGGCTGCCGAGGTCGAACGCGAAGAGGACGCGGCCGCCGGCCAAGCTAACCGTGGATCAGCCAGCCGTCCGCGGCGCGGGCGGCCTCCATCAGCGCCTCCGAGAGCGTCGGGTGCCCGTGCACGATGCGCGCCACCTCCGGGTAGCCGCCCTCGAGCGCCTTGGCGTTGACCAGTTCCTGGATCAGCTCGGTCGCCCTGGTGCCGCAGATGTGGCCGCCCAGCAGCTCTCCGTAGCGCCTGTCGCCGACGATCTTGACGACGCCCGTGCGGTCGCCGTAGACCGTGCCCCCGCCGACCGCTCCGTACTGGACCTTCCCGACGACGACGTCGTGCCCGGCCTCCTTCGCCTGCGCCTCGGTGAGCCCGAAGCTGGCCACGTTCGGCGTGCAGAACGTGGCGCGCGGGATGTCCTCGTAGGCCAGCGGGTGGGTCGGACGGCCCGCCGCGTCCTCGACGGCGATCACGCCCTCGTCGGAGGCCTTGTGCGCGAGCGCCGGCCCGCGCACGAGGTCGCCGATCGCGTAGACGCCCTCGGCGCTGGTCCGCTGGGCGCCGTCGACCTCGATCAGGCCGTCCCCGGCGAGCTTCACGCCGGCCTCGTCGAGCCCCAGCCCGTCGACGTCGGGCCCGCGGCCGGTCGCGATCACGAGCCAGGAAGCCTCGTGCTGCTCGCCGCCGGCGGTGAACGTCACGCCGTCCTTGCCCGAGCCGACGCCCTCGACCAGCACTCCCGTCTCGACCGTGATCCCCTGCTTCTTGAAGCCGCGGGCGGCCGCCTTGGAGATGTCGGCGTCCTCGGTCGGGAGCACGCGGTCCAGCGCCTCGAGCAGGGTGACATCGGCGCCCAGGCGCTGGTAGGCGGAGGCGATCTCCGTCCCGGACGCGCCGGCGCCGATCACCGCAAGCGTGTCCGGCACCTCGTCCAGCGCCCACGCCTCCTCGGTGCCGATCACCCGTTCGCCGAACTCGATTCCCGGCACCGGCCGCCTGACGGAGCCGGTGGCGAGGACCACCGTCTTCGCCTCGATCTCGTCGCCATCGAAGTTGCCTCCGACCTTGACGTTGTGCTCCGCGGTCAGCGCGCCGTGGCCCTCGATCACCTCGATGCCGTTCTTCTTGAACAGCCCGGAGACGCCTCCGGTGAGCGTCGAGATCACCTTCTGGCGACGCGCGGAGACCGCGGCGAAGTCGACCGTGGCCTCGCCGCCGAGCGCGATCCCGAACTCGCCGGCGTCGTGCACCTCGTCGAGCACGTCGGCCGTGCGCAGCACCGTCTTGGCCGGGATGCAGGCGTAGTTGAGGCAGCGCCCGCCGACCCTGTCCTTCTCCACCACGGCGGTCTTCATGCCCAGCTGCGCGGCCCGGATCGCCGCGACGTAGCCGCCCGGCCCCGAGCCGATCACCACGCAGTCGAAGGCGGAGCCGGCCATCGCCAGGCACGCTATCGCACGTCCGCGGGCCCCGCCCGGCGCACCCGGAAGACCGGCACGGACCCGCGGATGCCCTTGAACGAGCGCTCTCCGGCGAACGAGAAGCGCAGTCCTTTGTCGTCCTTCAGCACGGCCCGGACCTCGCCCGTGGCGAGCACGCTCGCCGGCCGCGCGAGCGCGGTCAGGCGCGAGGCGAGGTTCACCGGGCGCCCGTAGTAGTCGCCGGCGCGCGCGACCACCTCACCCGAGGCGATCCCGGCACGCAGCCGTGGGAAGGCCTCTCCCTCGGCGGCGGCCGCTTCGATCAGGTCCAGCACCGAGGCGACCAGCGGAGCCGGCTCGGGGGCCGCCAGCATCGCTGCGTCGCCGATCGTCTTGACGAGTCGCACGGTGTCCTGCGTGACGTCGCGGGCCAGCGACTCGAGCCGCACCGCAATGCCGCCAAGCTGCTCGGCGGGGATCTGCTCGCCCAGGCTGGTGAAGCCGACGAGGTCCGCGAAGGCGACGGCGGCCTCACGCGTGCCGCGAACGCGCCCCGAAGCGAGGTCCGCCTGGCCGACGACCTCCTGGCGCACCTGCTCTCGCAGGTGCTCGTTGAGCGCCGCCACGAGCGCCGGCCCGGCGTCCGGGGCCAGGCGGCGGGCGAAGTCCGCCAGGCGCAGGCCGAGGTCGAGCTCGGTGTCGCCGGGCTGCACCAGCGACTCGGTGGCGAGGCGCCGGATCGCCTCCGCGATCTCGGCGCCCGCCCGGCCCATCGCACGGGCGATCTCCAGGCGGCCCTCCTCCGGCAGCCCGGCCTGGGCGAAGCGTGCGCCGCGCCGCGCCGCTTCGAGGTCCGCCTCGGTGAAGACCCGCGCGTCGGGATCCTGGACGGGGAACCCGAGCGCCACGCGGAACGCCGCAAGCGTCTCGAGGTCCTGGCCCACGAGCTCGGCGACCTCCCGCCCCGTGTAGCGCGGCTCGGCCTCGGCGGCCAGGACGCGCTCGACCGGCAGCAGCGCAAGGCGGCCTTCCGCGACCGCCGCCCTCAGATCCTCGAGGGAGACGCCGTCCGCGTGCAGGCCCTCGAGCAGGCGCAGGCGCGCCTCGCGGGCGCGGTCGCCCTCGAGTCCGTCGAGCAGGCCCTCTGCCGCGAAGTCGACGCTCACGCCGGTCCGCGCCCCGCGGCGTGGAGCGACTCGCGCACCTCGTCGGGCAGCGGCGCCGCGCGCTCGGCCGCGTAGTCGTAGCCGACCAGCGCGCCCCAGCCCTCCGCCAGCAGACGCCCGTCGTGCTCGGCCCGCATCTCGAAAGCCATCCGGAAGCTCGAGCGCTTCACCGCCTCCGGCCGCACGTAGGTGCGGATGCTCTCGTCGAAGAAGGCCGGCGCGCGGTAGTTGACGTGCGCCTCGGCGAAGATCAGCCCCCAGCCACGGCCGTTCGCGGGCTCGTGATCGGGGAACAGCGTGGTGATGTAGGCGATGCGCGCGGACTCGAAGAAGCGCAGGAACTCCACGTTGTTGAGGTGCCGCATCGCGTCCAGGTCGCCGAAGCGCACCCTGTCCGAGTACGAGAACGGCCAGTCGTCGGTACGCTCGGGCAGGCTCACCGCTCGCCCTGGGGCTTGCGCTCGGGCATCTGGATGCGAGCCATCGCGCGCACGAGCTTCCAGAACAGCGTGCCGCCGAGCGTCAGCACCACGAGCGGCACCAGGACCCCGAGGAGGTTCGACGCGCGCACCAGCGAGAGCGCGGCCACGACGAGCGAGATCCCGAGCAGCGCCTCGAACCCGAGCACCGCCCAGTAGCGCGCGCGCCACATCCCGCCCGCCGCGAGGAGCATCAGCGACGCGAACAGGATGACCCCGCCCGCCTGCGTGTTCTGATCGCGCACCTTGACTCCGGCGAGGAACAGGCCGAGGTTCGCGAGCGCGAGCACCGCCGCCGTCACCGCGGCGACCGTGACCGCGCCGGGCCGCTCGCCCTCGCGCAGCGGCTCCAGGCCGGCGCGGACCTCCGCGTCGCGTTCCTCGCCGCGCTTGCGCCGGACGGGGGGTTGGTCGCGGCTGGCGGCGTCCGCCGCGCTCGCCGGCTGCGCCGTGGCGGTCGCCGCGGCGCGGCGGCCCCGCTTGCGGCTACGCGGCATCGGCTCTCGCGCCGGCGTGTGCGAGCGCCTCTCGCAGCGCGCGCGCCTCCGCCTCCGGGTCGCTCGCACCGGTCAGCGCCCGCACCACCGCCACGCGACGGGCGCCCGCGGAGAGCACGGGGTCCAACGTGTCGCGCCCGATCCCCCCGATCGCGAACCAGGGCACCGCCGCGTGGCGGGCGGCGTGGCCGATCAGGGCCGTTCCGACGGCGGGCCGCCCGGGCTTGGTCGGCGTGGCGTGCACGGGCCCGACGCCGATGTAGTCCGCGCCGGCGCCGGCGGCGACCTGCTCCGGCGTGTGCGTCGAGAGCCCGACGATGCGATCCGCGCCGACGAGCGCGCGCGCGTCCGCGACCGGCATGTCGTCCTGGCCGACGTGCACGCCGTCCGCCCCGGCCGCGGCCACGAGGTCGGGGCGGTCGTTCAGGACGAACAGCGCGCCGGCGGCGTCGCACGCGGCCCGGAACGCGCGCGCCGCCGCGAGCAGCGCGTCGTCGCCCAGCCCCTTGTCGCGCAACTGCACGACGTCCACGCCGCCGCGCAGGGCGGCGGCGAGGAACGCCCCGGGCTCGTGCCCGCCCGGGCGCGCGTCGCAGACGAGGTACAGGCGGGCCGCCCGCAACAGCGCGCGGCGGTCGAGATCGGCCATGCGCCAAGTCTCGCAGGCGCGCCCGGCCCGGCGGCCCGCCGCGCGGCGGTAGGATCGAGGGGCTACGGGAGCCAACCGCGGCTGAGAGGGCGGCCGAGGGCCGCCGACCGTCACGACCTGATCCGGGTAATGCCGGCGCAGGCAGGAGGCCGGAGTTGACCGCACACAACCGAGCACCGGATGTCGTCGTCCTCGGCGGGGGAGTCGCCGGGCTCGCGGTCGCCTGGCGCGCCGCGCAGCGGGGGATGGGCGTGGTCCTCGTCGAGCGCGATCGCATCGGCGCGGGCGCCACGTCGTCCGCGGCCGGGATGCTCGCGCCGACGACCGAGGCCGACGCGCGCGAGCCCGCGCTGCTCGACCTCGGGCTCGCCGCCGCGCGCGCCTGGCCCGAGTTCGCCGCGCAGCTCGCCGCGGCCTCCGGCAGCGATCCGGGCTACCACCGCTGCGGGACGCTCGTCGTCGCCCGCGACCGCGACGAGGCCGAGGCGCTCGAGCGCGAGCGCGTCCTGCGCGAGCGGCTCGGGCTCGAGGTTCGCCGCCTGCGTCCGAGCGCCGCGCGCGAGCTCGAGCCGGCGCTCGCGCCCGCGCTGCGCCTGGCCCTCGAGGCGCCCGGCGACCACGCGGTCGATCCGCGCGCGCTCGCGGCGGCGCTCGCGAAGGCGGCGCGCGCCGCCGGGGCCGAGCTGCGCACCGGCGCGGCGCTGGAGCGCGTGCTCGTCGAGGAGGACGCGATCGAGGGGGTCGAGCTCGCCGGCGGCGAGCGGATCGTCGCGCCACGCATCGTCGTGGCGCTCGGGGCGTGGTCCGGCGCGGTGCCCGGCCTGCCCGACCGCGCGCAGGTGCCGGTGCGCCCGGTGAAGGGCCAGTGGGCGCGGCTGCGCGACCCGTCCGGGTCCGGCCTGCTGCGGCGGATCGTGCGGATGGCCGGCGCCTACCTGGTGCCGCGCGGCGACGGCCGCTACGTGCTCGGCGCGACCATGGAGGAGCGCGGCTTCGACACCTCGGTCACCGCCGGGGCGCTCTTCGAGCTGCTGCGCGATGCCGCCGAGCTCGTGCCGGGAACGAGCGAGCTCGCGGTCGAGGAGCTCGGCGCGGGGCTGCGGCCCGGCACGCCCGACAACCTGCCGGTCGTCGGGCCCGGCGCGCTCGACGGGCTGCACTGGGCGACGGGGCACCATCGCAACGGGATCCTCCTGGCGCCGGTGACCGGCGACCTCGCCCTCGCCGCGCTGGCGGAGCCGGACGCCCGGCCTCCCGGGATCGCGGCGACGGACCCGGGGCGCTTCGCGGCGGACGCCGCCGCGGCGTCCGCAGGAGCGCGGGCATGAGGATCAGCCTCAACGGCGAGCCGCGCGAGGTCGGCCAGGGCGCCACCGTGGCCGCGCTCGTGGAGCTGCTCGACGTGCCGGACGGCGCGCGCGGGGTGGCGGTCGCGGTGGACGGCGAGGTCGTCAGCCGCGGCGACTGGCCGGCGCGCGTCGTGGTGGACGGCGCGCGCGTCGAGGTGCTGCGGGCGATCGGCGGCGGCTGATGGCCTCGCTGGATCAGCGCCGCGCCGCGACCCCGGTCGGCCGCTCCGGCGACGAGCGGCTCGAGATCGCGGGCCGGCGCTTCGGCTCGCGCCTGCTGCTCGGCACCGGCGGGTTCTCCTCGCACGAGACCCTCGCCGCGGCTGTCGAGGCCTCCGGCGCCGAGATCGTCACGGTCGCGCTGCGACGGGTGGACCCGGAGCAGCGCGGCTCCGTGATCGAGGTGCTGGACCAGGCCGGCGTGATGCTGCTCCCGAACACGGCCGGCTGCCTGACCGCGCGCGACGCGGTGGTGACCGCCAGGCTCGCGCGGGAGGCGTTCTCCACCGACTGGATCAAGCTCGAGGTGATCGGTGACGACCGCACGCTGCTGCCGGACGCGCCCGCGCTGCTGGAGGCGGCCGAGGAACTGGTGGACGACGGGTTCGTGGTCCTGCCCTACACGACCGACGACCCGGTGCTCGCCCGGCGCCTGGAGGACGTCGGCTGCGCGGCCGTGATGCCGCTCGGCTCGCCGATCGGCTCCGGGATGGGGATCGTCAACACCTACAACCTCTCGATCGTGCGCGCCCGAGCGGGGGTGCCGGTCATCCTCGACGCGGGGGTCGGGACGGCCTCGGACGCCGCGCTCGCGATGGAGCTCGGCTGCGACGCGGTGCTCTGCGCGAGCGCCATCTCGCGCGCCGAGGATCCCCCGGCTATGGCGCGCGCGATCCGCCTGGCGGTCGAGGCCGGGCGCCTCGCCGCCGGCGCCGGGCGCATACCCCGCCGGCGCCACGCCGAGGCCTCGACGCCGCAGTCCGGACGCCCGGAGCTCCATCGGTGAGCGCGGCGGCCGGGGATGACGAGAGCTCTGCCGGGAGCGGGCGCTGACGACGCGCGCGGACGAGCTCGCCGACGCGTGGGAGCGGGCGTGGAGCGGCCGTGACCCGGCCGCGTTCAGGCCGATCGTCACCGGCGACCTCCACTACGAGGACCCGCTCACGGACGTGCCGCTGCGCGGCGCCGACGAGCTTGTCGCGCACGCCCGCCGGCTCTGGGACGCGTTTCCCGACGCGGCGCTCGAGTCCAGCGGCCGCCGCCTCGCCGACGGGGACTTCCTCGCCGCGCCGGCCCGGCTGCGCGGCACCAACAGCGGGCCGCTGGGCGCGATGCCCGCCACGAACAGAGTCCTCACCGTGCACTGCGTCTTCTACTGCGAGGTGCGTCACGGGCTGCTCGGCCGCGTGCGCGGGTTCTTCGACCTCTACGACGCCGCCACCCAGCTCGGGGTGCTCCCCCGGCACGGAACGATCGGCGAGCGCGCGCTGCTGATGATCCGCGGCTTCGGCCTGCGCGCGCGGCGGGAGTGAGGCTCGGGCGCCGATCGGACCTGTCCCAGCCTATGCCCGCAGGGGAGGGGCTACCTGGGACGGGATGAGCCTTCGGCCGGCGGACGAGCCCTTCGATGTCGTCGGTCAGGCCACCACCGCCACCAACGGCGCGTGGTCCGAGAGGCGGCCGTGCTCGAGCGCCGCGCCTGGCTCGAGCGCCTCCAGCCCGCGTACGAAGATGTGATCGACGTCGCTGGAGCCCGCGTGGGCGAAGCCGGGCCACTCGACGCGCCGCAGGTTCATGTCCCCGCCGGCCACGAGTGGGCCGCCGGCCGTCCAGCGCTCCAGCGCCTCGCGCGCGCGGGCGTGGTCCGCGTGGGCCCGCTCCGCGCTGTGCGCCTGGGCGTGGAGGTTCGCGACCCAGGTCCCGTCGCGCAGACGCACCGCGACCATCACCCGGCGCTCGGGCCACAGCCGCAGGCGCCGGACGCCGAACGCCGTGATGCCGCGTTCGCGCACGAGGATCGCGTTGCAGCCTCCTCCGCCCGAGCGCGAGAGGTCGGGTGCGCGCACGGCCACGGCGCGGCGCAGCGCCGCGACCTGGTTGCGGGAGGTCCCGGCTGAGCGCTGCTCGGCTCCCGCCGCGGCCGCGAGCGCCGGCGGCCACCAACGCGGGCATTCCTGGAGCAGCGCTACGTCCCACCCCCAGCCGGCGATCGCCGCCGCGAACTCGCCCAGCAGCGCACGCCCCGCGGGGGGCACGGCGCGTCCGTGGAAGAGGTTCCAGGTGAGTACGCGCAGCCGCAAGCCGGCCGCATCGTCCTACACTGCTGCGCTTCCCGTGGCCAGGCACCTCCTCACCGGCGCCGAGCTCTCGCCCGAGGAGATCCGGGCGCTCGTTGCGCGGGCGCTCGAGCTCAAGGCCGCTCCGCACAGCTCTCGCGCGCTCGCGGGCCGCAGCGTCGCGCTGCTCTTCCGCAAGCCCTCGACGCGTACCCGGCTGAGCTTCGAGGCGGGCGTCTTCGAGCTCGGCGGGCACCCGCTCGTGCTGCGCTCCGACGACCTCCAGCTGACGCGCGGCGAGTCGCTGCGCGACACCGCGATCGTCCTTTCCCGGCACGTCGCCGCCGTGGGCGTGCGCACGCACGAGGACGCCGAGTTGGAGGAGCTCGCCGCGCACGGCTCGGTGCCCGTGATCAACATGCTCACGGCCATGCATCACCCGTGCCAGGCGCTCGCCGACCTGGTCACGCTCCAGGAGGAGTTCGGGAGGCTCGAGGGCCTGCGGCTCGCCTACGTGGGCGATGGGAACAACGTCGCTCGCTCGCTTGCGCTGGTCGCGGGCGCGGCCGGCGTGGAGGTCGCGATCGCCTCGCCGGCCGAGCTGTCGCTGAAGCCGGTCGGCGGCGCCCGGCTGACCGCCGACCCGGCCGAGGCGGTGGAGGGCGCGAACGCGGTCTACACGGACGTCTGGATCAGCATGGGCCAGGAGGCGGAGGCCGGCGAGCGTCGCGCGGCGCTCGCCCCGTACCGGCTCGACGACGCCCTGCTTGATCGCGCGGCCCCGGGCGCGATCGCGCTGCACTGCCTTCCGGCGCATCCAGGGGAGGAGATCTCGGAGAGCGTCCTGCACGGCCCGCGCGAGCGGATCTGGGACCAGGCCGAGAACCGCCGCCACGCGCAGAAGGCGCTGCTGGAGCTGCTCGCCGGAAGCGAGGGCGAGCAGGATCCGCCGGTGCGCTAGCCTCGCCCGCGGTCGTCGAACGGGGGAGGTGGTCATGGCTCGGACGGAGAAGCCCACGAAGGAGACGGAGCGAAGCGGGCTGCGCGACTCGCTCTCGCGGCCGCTCGACCTCGTGCTGCTCTCGGTCGAGCGCATCCAGGAGGCGACGGACGACGCGGTCGCCCGCGGGCGCATCACGCGCGAGGACGCGAACGAGCTGGTCAACGAGCTGGTCGCTCGCGGCCGCCGCACCAGCCGCGACCTGCTCGGCGACCTCGAGCAGCTCCTGGGCAAGGGCCGCGACCAGATCGGGACCGCGGCCGACGACGCCCGGCGCCGGGCGGGTGAGGGGGCCGTCAAGGCGCGCCGCGTCGTCGGGATGCAGCAGGCCGCGCCGCTCCCCGGCTACGACGACATGACGGTCGCGCAGGTGCGCCAGCGCCTCGGCGGCCTGACCCCTGCCGAGCTGCGCAAGCTGGGCGAGTACGAGCGCCGCCACGCGAACCGCAAGTCGGTGCTGGCGGCCGTCGAGCGGGCTCTGGACTGAGCGCCCGCCGGATGCCGCCCGGGGCAGCCCCGCCGAGCGCCGCGCGCCCCGCCCGCGACCAGGAGCTCGAGCTCGACGTGACGGCGCTCGCCTTCGGCGGGAACGGCGTCGCGCGCGCGGACGGGTTCGTCGTGTTCGTCGCCGGCGCGGTGCCGGGTGATCGCGTTCGCGCGGTGATCACGCGCTCCAAGCGCGCCTACGCCGAGGCGCGCGCGCTGGAGGTGCTGAGGCCGAGCCCGGAGCGGATCGATCCCGTCGCCCGCCACCCCGGGGCGCCGTGGCAGGTGCTGCCCTACGCGCGCCAACTGCAGGTCAAGTCCGAGCAGGTGGACGACTCGCTGCGACGCATCGGCCGCCTGGACGGCTTCGAGCTGGAGGAGATCCTCCCGGCCGAGCAGGAGTGGCGCTACCGCAACAAGCTCGAGTACTCGTTCGGCGCCGCGGCCGACGGTGCGCTCGTGTGCGGCTTCCACGCCCCGGGGCGATGGGACCGCATCGACCCGCTCGACGATTGCCTGCTCGCCTCCGAGCGCGGCAACGTGGCGCGTGAGCAGGTCCTGGGCTGGTGCCGAGAGCGCGGCCTGGTCGCCTACGACCGCCGCGGCGGCGAGGGCTTCCTGCGCAACCTGGTGGTGCGGGAGGGACGGCGGACGGGCGAGCTTCAGGTGCGCCTCGTCACCTCGCCGGGCGAGTTGCCCGACCCGGACTCGCTCATCGCCGCGGTCCCGTGCGACGGCCTGCTGCGCACGGTGATCGAGGGGCCCGGCGAGACGACCGCGGGTGGCGAGACGGAGCTGCTGGCAGGCTCCGAGCACCTCGAGGAGGAGCTCGGCGGCCTGCGCTTCTCGATCTCGCCGCAGGCCTTCTTCCAGACGAACACCGAGATGGCGGAGCGCCTGTACGGCGTGGCCGCGGAGCTCGCGGACCTGCGCGGCCACGAGCGGATCTACGACCTCTACTGCGGCATCGGCACGGCGGGGCTGACGCTCGCGCCGCGCGCTGCGGAGCTGTGGGGGCTGGAGATCGTCGAGGAGGCGGTGGCCGACGCGATCGCCAACGCCCGCCGCAACGAGATCGAGCACGCGCGCTTCTTCGCGGGCGACGTGCGTCTGGCGATGCGCGAGCTGGTCGAGCGTGCCGGGCCGCCCGACGTGATCGTCGTCGACCCGCCGCGCTCCGGGCTGTCCCGCAAGGTCGTGCGGCGGATCATCGAGGCCGGCGCGAGCCGGATCGTCTACGTGTCGTGCAACCCGACGACGCTCGCGCCCAACGCGGCGCAGCTCCTCGCCGACGGCGGCTACCGGCTGCGGCGGGTGCGGCCGGTCGACATGTTCCCGCAGACGCCGCACATCGAGTGCGTGGCGCTGCTGGAGCGGGACTGACCGGGCGAGCTAGGGCCCCAGCCGCAACCGCTTGAGCGCCACCGCGTTGAGCGCGACGATGATGCTCGAGCCGGCCATCGAGATGGCGCCCACCTCGGGGCGCAGCACGAAGCCGATCGGCTCCAGCACCCCCGCGGCGATCGGCAGCGCGAGGCTGTTGTAGCCGACCGCCCAGGCGAGGTTCTGGCGCATCTTGCGCACGGTCCCGCGGCCGATCGCGATCGCGGTCGCCACGTCGCGCGGGTCGGAGCGCATCAGGATCACGTCGGCGGTCTCCACCGCGACGTCGGTCCCGGTCCCGATCGCGAGCCCGACGTCGGCCTGCGCGAGCGCGGGCGCGTCGTTGACCCCGTCCCCGACCATCGCGACCTTCCGCCCGCCGGCCTGCAGCTCGGCGACCTTCGCCGCCTTGTCCGCGGGCAGGACCTCGGCGATCACCTCCTCGATGCCGAGCTCGGCTGCGACTCGCTCCGCGGTCGCGCGGCCGTCCCCGGAGAGCATGACCGGGCGCACGCCCATCTCCCGCAGCGCGGTCACCGCCTCGGCCGCCCCCTCGCGCGGCGCGTCGGCGATCGCCACCACGCCCGCGGCACGCCCGTCGAGCGCGACCTGGACGGTCGTGCGCCCCTGGCCGGCCGCCTCGCTCGCCCGCTCGGCGAGGCCGTTGAGGCTCACGCTCTCGCGCTCCAGAAGCCGTGCGTTGCCGATCGCCAGCCGGCGTCCCGCGACCGTCGCCAGCGCGCCCTCGCCGGGGACCGCCTCGAAGCGCTCCGGGCGCGGCGGCTCGAGGCCGCGCCGCGCCGCCTCCGCCACGATCGCGCGCGCGAGCGGGTGCTCGCTGTCGCCCTCCGCACCGGCGACCAGCGCGAGCAACTCGTCCTCGTCGACGCCGTCCGCCGCGACCACGGCGACGACCTCGGGCTCGCCCCGGGTGAGCGTGCCGGTCTTGTCGAAGACGACCGTGTCGAGCGCGGCGGCCGACTCGAGCGCGAGCGCGCTCTTGAAGAGGATCCCGCGCTTCGCCCCGAGCCCGCTGCCGACCATGATCGCCGTGGGCGTGGCCAGGCCGAGCGCGTCCGGGCAGGTGATCACCACCACCGTGATCGCGAACAGCAGCGCGTCGGCGGCGTCGCGGCCGACCGCGAAGTACCAGACGCAGAACGTGAGCAGGCCGCCCGCGAGCGCGACGAGCACGAGCCAGAACGCGGCGCGGTCGGCCAGTCGCTGCCCGGGCGCCTTGGACGCCTGCGCCTGCTGGACGAGGTCGACGATCTGCGCGAGCGCGGTGTCCGATCCGACCGCGGTCGCCCGCGCGCGCAGCGTCCCGTTGGCGTTGATCGTGGCGCCGACCAGCGCGTCGCCCGGGCCCTTGTGGACCGGCAGGCTCTCGCCGGTGACGGTGGACTCGTCGACCTCGCTCTCTCCCTCGAGCACCTCGGCGTCGACCGGGACCTTCGCGCCGGGCCGGACCAGCAGCGTCTCGCCGACCGCGACCTCGGCGGTCGGGACCTCGACGGGCTCGCCGTCGCGGATCACGACCGCGCGCGGCGGCGCAAGGTCGAGCAGCGTGCGCATCGCGTCGCTCGCCCCGCCGCGGGCGCGCATCTCGAACCAGTGTCCGAGCAGCACGAACGTCGCGAGCATCCCCGCGGCCTCGTAGAACACCTCGCCGGAGACGAGGAACGTCGCCGCGACCGAGTAGAGCCAGCCGACCCCGATCGCGACGGCGACCAGGACCATCATGTCCAGCGTCCTCGCGCGCAGCGCCGCCCAGGCGCCGGTGAAGAAGATCGACGAGGCCCAGAGCACGATCGGCAGGCTGAGCAGCAGCTCGAAGACCATCCGGTCGATCCCGAACGGCGTCGGGAGCGGCGAGCCGAGCAGGTTGGCCCCGACGTCCGACCACAGCACCAGCGGCACGGTGAACGCGAGCGCGACGATGAACCGGTTGCGCATGTCGCGCTCCATCGACTCCATCGATGCGCCCGCATGCCCGCCGTGGCCGTGACCCTCCTCGGCGCGCGCCGCGGCCTCGTGGCCGTGCTCCATCGGCCGTCCCGGCTCCGTGAGCGGATCGCATTGACAGCAGGGCGACGAGCAGCCCTCGCACGCGAAGCCGCCGGCCCGCGCAGCCGCCCGCAGCGCGGCCACGGAGGTCAGCGCCTCCTCGTAGGTGACGGCGGCGGTCTGCGCGACCGCGTTGGCGTCGACCGAGACCACCCCGCCCAGACGGCCGAGCGTGCGCTCCACGCACGCCTCCTGGGAGGCGTACAGCTGCTCGCCGAGGTGCAGGACGACGGTGCGCTCGCCGTCCGTGACCGCCGCGCTCACGAGCGTGCTCCCGCCTCCGGGGCGAAGCGCCGCAGCCGCAGGGCGTTCGCGACGACCGAGACGCTCGAGAGCGCCATCGCGGCGGCGGCGATCATCGGGTTGAGCAGGCCGAGCGCCGCCAGCGGGATCGCGGCGACGTTGTAGCCGAAGGCCCAGGCCAGGTTCTGGCGGATCGTGCGCAGCGTCGCGCGGCTCAGACGGATCGCGTCCGCGGCGGCGCGCAGGTCGCCGGAGACGAGCGTGAGATCCGAGGCCTCGATCGCGACGTCGGTGCCGGTCCCGATGGCCAGGCCGAGATCGGCGCGGGCGAGCGCGGGCGCGTCGTTGACGCCGTCGCCCACCATCGCGACCACGCGGCCCTCGCGCTGCAGGCGCTCGACCACCTCCACCTTGCCGGCGGGAAGCACCTCGGCGACCACCTCCTCGATCCCGACCTCCGCCGCCACCGCGCTCGCGGTGGCCTCGTTGTCGCCGGTCAGCAGGACCGGCCGCAGGCCGAGCCCGCGCAGCGCCGCCACGGCCTCCGCCGAGGTCGGCTTGACGGTGTCGGCGACGGCCAGCACGACGCGCGCACGCCCGTCCCAGCCGGCGGCGACCGCGGTGCGTCCCAGCGCCTCGGCTTCCCGGCGCGCCGCCTCCAGCCCGGCGTCGAGCGGCATGCCCCGGTCCGCCAGGAGCGCCGGACGGCCGGCGAGCACCGCGTGCCCGCCCACGACGCCCTCGGCGCCGAGCCCTTCCAGCGCGGCGAAGTCCTCGACCGGAGGGAGCGTGCCCAACTCGCCCTCCGCCGCCCCCGCGATCGCCCGCGCGACCGGATGCTCGGAGGCGTGCTCGAGCGCGCCCACGAGGCGCAGCGCGTCCTCCCGCGCCGTGCCCGGGGCGAGCGCGAGATCCGCCAGGCTCATCCGGCCGGTCGTGACGGTGCCGGTCTTGTCGAGCACGATCGTGTCGGCGCGGCGCGTCGACTCCAGGACCTCCGGCCCCTTGATCAGCAGCCCGAGCTGTGCGCCGCGGCCGGTGCCGACCAGCAGCGCCGTCGGGGTCGCCAGCCCCAGCGCGCACGGGCAGGCGATGATCAGGACCGCCACCGCCGCGGTGAACGCGAAGCCCGTGCCCTCGCCCGAGGCGAGCCAGAAGGCGAGCGTCGCCAGCGAGATCGCGAACACGACGGGGACGAAGACGGCCGAGATGCGGTCGGCGAGACGCTGCACCGGGGCCTTGCCGCTCTGGGCGTCGGCGACCAGGCGCGCGATCTGGGCGAGCGCGGTGTCGGCCCCGACCCTCGTGGCGCGCACCACCAGCCGGCCGCCCGCGTTGACCGTCGCGCCCGCCACCTCGGAGCCGGGCCCGACCTCGACCGGAACCGACTCGCCGGTCAGCATGCTCGCGTCGACGGCCGAGGAGCCCTCCTCGACGATCCCGTCCGTGGCGACCTTCTCGCCGGGCCGGACCACGAACCGCAGGCCCGCGCGCAGGCTCTCGATCGGGACGCGCTGCTCGCGCCCGTCGTCGCCCAGCACGGAGACGTCCTTCGCGCCGAGCTCGAGCAGCGCCCGGAGCGCGGCCCCGGCGCGGCGCTTGGCGCGCGCCTCCATGTAGCGCCCGGCGAGGATGAAGGTCGTGACCACGGAGGCGACCTCGAAGTAGACGCTGCCGGTGCCCGCCCCGCGCTCGGGCAGCAGCTCGAACGGCATGCGCATCGCGGGATCCCCGGCGCCGCCGGCGACCAGCGCGTAGATCGACCACAGCCAGGCGGCGAGCACGCCGACGCTGACGAGCGTGTCCATCGTCGCGGTCGCGTGCCGGGCGTTCCGCCAGGCCGCGACGTGCAGGGGCCAGGCGCCCCACAGGACGACGACGCTCGCGAGCGCCAGCGACACCCACTGCCAGTAGTCGAACTGGAGCGGCTCGATCATGCCGAGCAGGAGCACGGGCAGCGACAGCGCGGCGGAGACGATCAGCCGGCGGCGGAGCGCGACGGTCTCGGCGCCGGCACCGTGGTCGGCCTCCCGGGCGGTCGCCCCCGGGGCGGGAAGCTCGGCCGCGTAGCCCGCCGCCTCGACCGCGCCGAGCAGGTCCTGCGGTTCGGCGAGGCCGGGGTCGTAGTCGACGGTGGCCGTGGCCGTCGCGTAGTTGACCGACGCGGTGACGCCGTCGAGGTCATTGAGCCTGCGCTCGACACGGACTGCGCACGAGGCGCAGCTCATGCCCTCGATCGGCAGCTCGGCGTGCTCTGCGGTCATCGAACGGTGACGATTCTCGGTGGTCACGGCGTCCTCCGTGGAGGTGTTGTCTCGCATATACCCCCCCAGGGTAGCACAGAAATACCCGGCGGGGGTAGTAGACTGAATCGCATGAGCACGACCGCCCCCGCCCCGCGCGGCTATACCGCCAGCAAGGACCAGCTCTCCAAGCGCCTGAAGCGCATCGAGGGGCAGGTGCGAGGCATCGAGCGGATGGTCGAGGAGGACCGCTACTGCATCGACGTGATCACGCAGATCTCGGCCGTCCAGGCCGCGCTCGACAAGGTCGCGCTCGGCCTGCTCGACGGCCACGCGCGCCACTGCGTGATCGAGGGCCGGCAGGAGGGCGCGCCGGCGGAGCTCACCGACGAGTTGATGGCGGCCGTCGCGCGGCTGATGCGCCGCGGCTGACGAGCGCGCGGCCGGCCGCGCCGCGCCTCGACCGCGGCATCGAGGGGCGCCCATGACGGCGGATCGGGCAGCGGGCGGTGCATGCTCCCGCCCAGGGGGTCGTATGCGCCGCCAATCCAGGAGGATGCCCGTCGCGTCCCCCGCCGGCGGCGGCCCTCCGACGCCCCTCGATGCCGCCTCTCTAGACTGCCCGTCCGATGCGCGCCGCCGTGATCGCCGACGGACAGGTGGCCGCCGAGGAGCGGCCGGATCCGGAGCCCGGCGCCGGCGAGGTGGGGGGGGGGGGGGGGGGGGGGGGGGGGCGACGACGGCGAGCGAGACCCACGCATCGGCGCGCGCATGCGCCCGTCCGCCACCAGCGCGGGGCTGTCCAGGCGCGTCCGGATCCGCGCGCTGCGAGGTTGTGCAGCCGATCGCGCCCGCCGCCGCGAGCGCGCCAGGGCGGACGGCGGACGAGGCTCGATCAGGCGCGAGACGGCCTCCCAGCCGGCCGCAGGCGCTGACGAAGATCGCGAGCACCACGAGGATGCGGCCGTCGCCGAGCGCAGCAGGAAGGCCACGGCCAGGGGGATCGCCGCGGCGTCGCCGATGTTGTGGATCAGGTCCGCGAGCAGCGCCACCGACGTCGCCCCGTAGATCACGGCCTCGCCGCGGCGGTCGCCCTCGACAGGCCGACCGCGACGAGGCCCTCCGTAGTTGACCGACGCGGGAGCGCGATGCGCGAGCCCGCGAGTGGCCGTGCCGATGCCCGGCGGGACGCGAGCGACGGGGGCGAAGCAGGTGCCGGTGGGGGCCGGCGTGCGGATGGGCGTGCACGGCGCGTCCGTGGCTGTGCGGCCGGTCGGCGACCATCGACTCCAGTATGCCGCCCGACGTGCCCCTGCCGCTCGCCCGCGCGGCCTACACTGCCCGCCGTGCGCGCCGCCGTGATCGCAGACGGGGAGGTCCGGGTCGAGGAGCGGCCCGCTCCGGCGCCCGGCGCGGGCGAGGCGCTGGTTCGCGTGCGGGCGGCGGGCATCAACGGCGCGGACCTGCTCCAGCGCGCGGGCGGCTACCCGGCCCCGCCGGGATCGCCGCCCGACATCCCCGGGCTCGAGCTCGCCGGCGAGGTCGCCGCGCTCGGCGCCGGGGCCGAGCGCTTCTCGCCGGGCGATCGCGTCACCGCGATCGTCGGCGGCGGCGGCCAGGCCGAGCGCTGCGTGGTCCATGAGCGGGTGCTGACGCCGGTCCCGGACGGCGTCGGGTGGCCGGCGGCCGGCGGGTTCTCCGAGGTCTTCGCCACCGCCTACGACGCGCTGTTCGCCCAGGCGGACCTGTCCGCCGGCGAGCGGGTGCTGGTGCACGGGGGCGCCGGGGGAGTCGGCACCGCGGCGATCCAGCTCGCCCGCGCGACCGGCGCGACGGTCACCGCGACCGTCCGCAACGCCGGCCTGCGCGCGGGCGTCGCCGCGCTCGGCGCGGAGGCGATCGATCCCGACGGCTTCGCCGGGCACGGCCCGTTCGACGTGATCCTCGAACTGGTCGGCGCCCCCAACCTCGGCGAGAACGTCAAGGCGCTCGGCACCGGCGGGCGGATCTGCGTGATCGGGGTCGGCGCGGGCTTCAAGGGCGAGCTCAACCTGCTCGCGCTGATGGGCAAGCGCGCGCGCATCAGCG
This sequence comes from Solirubrobacteraceae bacterium, assembly GCA_046330255.1. Classification (GTDB taxonomy): domain Bacteria; phylum Actinomycetota; class Thermoleophilia; order Solirubrobacterales; family Solirubrobacteraceae; genus JBBSBL01. The sequence goes on along the minus strand of JAXLTC010000001.1, from coordinate 1,394,195 downwards.
GCTCGACGCTGCGCGCCCGCCCGCTCGAGGAGAAGGCGCTGCTCGCCCGCCGGCTGGAACGCCACGTGCTGCCGTTGCTCGCCGCGGGGACCGTCGAGGTGCCGGTTGCCGCGACCTTCCCGCTGGACCGCGTCGGCGACGCCTACGAGCGCTTCGCCGCCGGCGGCAAGCTCGGCAAGGTCGTGCTCGAGATGTCCTGAGCCGGCGAACGGCGGCAACGAAGGAGCCGGCCCGCTCAGCGAACGACATCCGGAAAGGGTGTCACGGGATTCCACGCTCCTGCCTAGGGGGTCGTATGTGCCCCCTACCCAGGACGCTGGGACCCGGAGCCCCGCTCCCGCTCCCGCGTCGCGCAGCGGGGCGCGCCCGCACCGACCGCGAAACGCCTCCTTCGTTGCCGCAGTTCGCGACGCAACAGGCACCCCGCGGCCCCGAGCGCAGCCCGGGCGCCCAAACCCAACGCGCGCCGGCGCCGCGTCAGTACGGCGGCAGCTCGGCCCACCAGGCGCCGAGCGCCCGGAAGGCCGACCAGAAGGCGCGCTTGGAGCGCTCCTCGTCGAGCGCCTCGTCGATGTCGGGCACGAACAGCCCCTCGCAGGCCGGCGTCAGCCGCTGGATCTCACCCGGCTCTGGACGCAGCGGCTCGGCCAGCGGGATGCCGAGCTCGTTGACGACCTCGAGCGCCGGCTCGCCCATCACCACCAGCATCCTCGGGCGCACGATCGCGAGCTCACGGACGAGCCCCGCCACGCACGCGGGGTCCGCCATTCCAGGGTCTGCGATCGGGCACTTCACGCACAGCGTGCCGTAGACGGCGAGCGGGTCGATGTCCAGGCGGCGCAGCGACTTCTGCAGCGCGCTCCCCGCGCGGCCGTAGAAGGCCACTCCCTCCTCGGCCTCGGACGGCCGCGGGCCGTGCTTGAGCAGCACGATGTCCGCCTGCGGGTGCCCCGAGCCGAGCACCGGGATGAGGTGGCCGCGCGGGCAGCCCTCGCATTCCGCCAACTCGTGCGCGAAGTCGTTCAGCTCCCTGATCGCCCGCTCGAGGTACTTCTCGCGGATCTCGTCGTCCGTGGCGGGCACGGCCCCGGTCTTTGACGCGTCCCCGGCGGCTCCCTGCCCGTGCATCAGGACTTGCGCGATGCCCGCCTGACCCGCCGCTCCCGGGCCGCGCGGCGGGCGGGCGCGGGCGTCGCCTTCGTCTGCAGGAACTTGAGCGCCTGCACGTAGAGCAGGGACGCGGGGCGGCGGACGATGTCGGCGTCGCGCAGCGACTCGAGGAACTCCTCGGGCCCCTTGAAGGCGCGCATCCGGATGCGGACCGACCCGAGCCCCTGGACGACGTGCGCGTCCGATCCCGCTCCGGCCGGGATGCGGTACTTCTCGGCGAAACGAGCGGCCTCCTCGTTGAACTCGGAGATCGCCACGCGCGGGTTGAAGACCTCGATCGCGTCGATGTCGTCGAGTACCGCCAGCAGGTGCTCGTAGTCGGGAACCGAGTGCATCCGGTCGAACGGGTGGGGCACGTAGACCACGCCGCCCTGGCGGCGGATCTCGGCGATCGTCTCGGCCAGCGTCAGCCCGCGCGGGATCTTGCGCTCGAGGAAGAGGCCGATGACCTCCCCCTGGCTGGCGGTCTTGACCTCCTCGCCGACGATCACCTCGACGCCCGTGCCCTTCGCCTTCTCGCGCGCCTCGAGCGCGCCGGAGATCTCGTTGTGGTCGGTGACCGCGATCACATCGAGGCCCTTGGACTTCGCCTGCGCGAGCAGCGCCTCGACCGGCGTGGCGCAGTCGTGCGAGTGGTCGGTGTGCATGTGGAGATCGACGTCGATCAACGGCCGCCTGGCCAAGCGGGCGCGAATGCGCGGCTTCGCGCGTCCGTCGTGGCGGCGCGCCACGAGCCGTTCGCAGATCGCTTCGATGTCGTCGGCCAGGCGCGGGAAGGTCAGCCGCGCGCGCAGCGGCCCGGCCGCCTCCCGCAGCGAGGCGCGGAGGGCCCCGTCCGCGATCAGCGCCGACAGGTGCGCAGCGAGGGTGTCGGCGTCCCCGGGCGCGAACCCCGGCCCGAGCTCGCCGTCCTCGGTGAGCTCCTCGTACACGGGGAGGTTCGTCGCGACCGGGACCGCCCCCGACGCGAGCGCGCGCACGAGGCCGTCTGGGTTGGGCGAGGCGCCCGCCGAGCCGGCGACCGCGATCACCGCGCCCCGCAGCGCCCGGTCGGAGCTGCCCGGAGACGGCTCGAGGAACTCGATCCGCTCCCGCAGGTCGGCCCGCAGCGCAGCCGGCTCCCCCGCGCCTCGCGGCAGGACCACGCGGGCGCGCCAGCCGAGCTCCGGCGGCAGGCGCCGCAGCGCACGCAGCAGCACGCGCAGCGCCGCGCGCTCCTCGCCGCCGGCGTGGGCGATCAGGACCGGCGCGTCGGCCTGCCGGTCCGACGCGTCCGGGGCCGGCGTCTCGGCGGCGGGCGGGACGATCTCGTAGTCGGCCGGGAACCAGCGCGACAGCAGGTCGCGCGTCGCCGCGAAGCTGGCGGTGCGCGCGTCGAGGCGCGCGAGGAACAGCTCGGTGACGCGCCGCCCGACCTGGGTCGAGAGCAGCCGCTCGGTCGGCGCGTGGAACGAGCCGATGTTCAGCGCGCGCGAGTGGCGCAGCGCCGTGCCGGCCGCGCTCGGCCCGAAGGGCTCGTGCAGATGGACGGCATCGAACGGCGCCGCCGCGAGCGCGTCCTCGATCGTCCGCGCCACGTCCACCGGCACCGACGCCGCCCGCCGCCTGGCGGGCGCGAACGGCAGCACCTCGCCGACGCCCAGCACCAGCGGCTCGCCCCCGGGCTCGCCGAGCAGCAGCTCGCCCCGCTCACGCGCGGCCCTGACGAGCCGCCTCGTCTCCCGCACGCGTTTGGCGGAGCCGCTCGGCGCGACGATCGTGAGCCTGTGCCCGCGCGCGCCGAGCTCGCGTGCCAGGCCCTGGACCTGGTCGTTGACCGGATGCCCCGACTCCCACGCGAACGGCGTGACCTGGGCGATCGAGAGGGACTTGGCCCGCACCCGGCGGAGGATAGGCGCGGGCCGCGGCGGGGGTCGCACGACGTCCGGGACGGCGCAACGCCGCCCTGGCCCGGCGACCCCGCGCCGGGCGGCTAAGCCTTCGCGGCGGCCTTCTTGCCCTTCTTCGCCTTGGTGCCCGGCACGCCGGCGTAGCGCGCGATGAACTCCTCGGTCGCCTCGCGCGCCAAGTGGTCGGGGCGCTGGTTGTGCGGCGACTTCATGAGGTAGGAGCTCGGGCCGTCGAGCTGGCCGCCGACGCCGTGGTTCAGCGCCAGCTTGCAGCAGCGCACGGCGTCGATCACGATGCCGGCGGAGTTCGGCGAGTCCCACACCTCGAGCTTCATCTCGACGTTCAGCGGCACGTCGCCGAAGGCCTGGCCCTCGACGCGGATGTGCGCCCACTTGCGGTCGGTCAGCCACGGCACGTAGTCCGAGGGTCCGATGTAGACGTCGTCGGGCGGCAGTTCGTGGTCCATGATCGAGGTGACGGCGTTGGTCTTGGAGATCTTCTTCGACTCCAGCCGCTCGCGCTCGAGCATGTTGAAGAAGTCCATGTTGCCGCCGACGTTGAGCTGCGAGGTGCGCATCATCTTCACGCCGCGGTCCGCGAACAGGCGCGCGAGCGTGCGGTGCACGATCGTCGCGCCGACCTGGGACTTGATGTCGTCGCCGACGATCGGCAGGCCGGCCTTCTCGAAGCGCCGGTCCCAGTAGTCCTCGCGCGCGATGAACACCGGGATGCAGTTGACGAAGCCGCAGCCGGCCTCGAGCACCTGCTCCACGTACCACTTGGTCGCCTGCTCGGAGCCGACCGGGAGGTAGGAGACGACGACGTCGGTCTTGGTCTCGCGCAGGATCTTCACGATGTCCGCGGTCTCGCCCGGCGCCTTGCGGATCTTCTGCTTGAGGTACTTGCCCAGCCCGTCGTGGGTCATGCCGCGCTGGACCTTCACGCCGAGCTTCTTCGGGACCTCCGCGAAGCGCATCGTGTTGTTCTGCCCGGCCCAGATCGCCTCGCCGAGGTCCTTGCCGACCTTGTCGGCGTCGATGTCAAAGGCGGCGGTGAACTCGATGTCGCCGACGTGGTAGCCGCCGAGGTCGACGTGCATGAGGCCGGGAACGGCCTCGCGTGGGTCGGCGTTGCGGTAGTACTCGACGCCCTGGACGAAGGCGGAGGCGCAGTTGCCGACGCCGACGATGGCGACGCGGACCTTGTCCTGCTGGTAGCGGGCCTTGCCGTTGAGCGAGGCGCTCTCGCTGGTGCCGTTGCTGGGGGTCACGGGATCGGTTTCCTTACGAGTTGTCTGGCCAATCGAACCCCGTGGCGAGCGGCGGGTTACAGAGCGAAGCGGCGTTCCGGTGCGTCGCGGGGCGTGGCTGACGAACGGCATCATCGAAGGAGGAGCGAGCGGTGGCGGTGCGGCCGAAGCGCCGATCGATCCAACCCGTCCCGGGTAGTGCCTGTCCTGCGGACAGAGGATGGGACGGGTCGTCCAGGGGAGCTTGCGCCGACGGTGGGCCCCATCCTCCCGGAGGTCGTTGGCGGTTCGGGCGCGCCGGCCCCGGCCTTCCCGGACGCCGTTCGCCGGGGTCGCCTCACGCGCCCGGCGTACCCGCACCCGATCAGCCTTCGGCGGCCGGCATCGCCCCCCGTCGCAACTCGCTCCGCACGTGTGCGATGCGCTGAATCGTCGTGATCAGCGTCAGTCCCGCCAGCACGTAGACCGCGGGGGCAAGCAGCTCGAAGTCGCCCAGCCCGGCGCCACGCGCGAAGACCAGCCCGATCGACAGGATCACGACACGCACCGGCCGCGTCGCCAGCCCGACCTTGCACTCCACGCCGAGCGCCTCGGCGCGGGCGCGCGTGTAGCTGACCATCAGCGAGAAGAGCACGGCGGCGACGCACGCGGCGACCGCGACCTGGTCGCCGCGCTCGGCGAAGTAGCCGCCGACCGCGATCAGCACGATGCCCTCCTCGAGGCGATCGAGCGTCGAGTCCAGGAACGCCCCGAACGCCGTTCCCTTTCCTGACATGCGCGAGTAGCGCCCGTCGAGCGTGTCGCAGATCGAGCCCACGATGAAGGCGATGCCCGCGAGGAAGAACAACCGCTCCCAGACGAGCACGGCCGCGACCACGTTGAGCGCGAACCCGGTGAGCGAGATCGCGTTCGGCGTGAGCCGCGACTCGATCAGCGCGTTGCGCACGGCGGCGGAGAGTTCCTGCGCGGAGGGCGCGCCGTTCCCGCCCGCGCCGGCACCCCCGGCGCGGGCGCGCCGGGGCGTGCGCGCTTCCCGCATCAGGCGGCGGCCTCGGCGCGGCGCGGGCGGAAGGCCCAGCCCGCGCGCGCCCGCGAGAGCTGGCGGGCGCCGAGGTAGGCGAGCCCGGCGGTGGCGGCGCCCAGGACGGCGTCGAAGAGGTAGTGGTTGCCGGTCGCGACGACGACCCAGGTGATCAGCAGCGGGTAGAGGACCCAGAGCACCTTGAAGACCCGGCGGCTCACGAGCCGCGACATCGACGTGCCGATCATCAGCGAGAAGCACACGTGCATCGACGGGACCGCCGCGTAGAGGTTGAGCAGCGCGCTCGCCTTGTCGTTGTCGATCCGCACGCCGGTCCAGTTGGCGACCGAGTCCGTGAAGCCCCACTCCGGCATGAGCCGCGGCGGCGCGGTCGGATACAGCGCGTAGCCCACGAGCGCGATGCCCATCGCGACCATGAACATGTTGCGCACGAAGTAGAACGAGCGGTTGCGAAAGAAGTAGATGAACGCGAGCGCGGAGAACGTGACGATGTAGTGCGAGTTCAGGTACATCCAGTCCGCGAACGTCATCAGGAGGCTGGATCCCTGCGTCCATGCCTGCACGCTGGGCTCGACGAACGTGCCCGTCGCGTGCTCGAGGTTGATCACCTTCGTGGCGTTCCAGAACGCGGTCGAGATGTTGCCGTCCGCGATGCCGCGCACGGCCTGGTAGCCCAGGTAGGCGGCGGCGAACAGCGCGAGCTGGCGCACGGCGTCGAGGAGGCCGCGCGGAAACACGCGCCGCTCGAGGGTCCGGAACGCGGCGAGCACGATCGGGTCATGGTATCGCCACCTCGGGCGGCGACGGTATGGAGGTGCAGCGCCGCGGAGCGCCCGGTCTCACGCGCAGCGCGGCCCGCTCGCGCCCGCGCGCAGCGGGTCGAAGCGCGGCGCCAGGCGAACCTCGCCCGCGCGGCGCACGGTAAGCGCGGTCCAATCGCCGTCGCGCTCCACGCAGCCGCTGCCCGAGACGACCGACCAGTAGGGCGTCCAGCGCACCCGCAGCCTCACCCGCCCGGGTCCGGAGGCGCGCAGCGTCACCGCCTCCGCGCCGAGCGCCGTGACCCGGGCGGGCCCGGATGCGAGCGGCGCGGGATCGCGCACCGCATACAGGCGCCAGTCCGGGTTGCGCCAGACCTCGCGCAGGTACGGGAGCCCGCCGCGGACGAGCCGCGCCTCGGCGCGCGAGGAGTAGTCCAGCCGCGTCCCGAGCGGCAGGGCGACCCAGCGCACGGCGAGCGAGTCGAGCCAGCGCCGGTAGCTCTCGGCGCCGAGGTCCTCCTCGTAGAAGAGGTCTCCGTACTTGACATCGAGTTGGCGCTCCCAGCCGCGCGCGAGCGGGAAGCTCGGCGCGACGTACGCGGACTCCCAGTGGTTCACGGTCCAGACGACCTCGACCCGTCCCGGGGGCCCGTCCTGCCTGCGCAGTTCCGCGAGAAGCGGCGCGTAGTAGCCCGCGCGCACCGCCGGGTCGTCCTGCGCTCGGTGGATGTCCCGCACGGGCGCGACCCACTGCCAGTAGAGCAACGGCAGCGCGAGCAGCGCGAGCAGGACCCTGCGGTCGGGCCACAGCACGAGCGCGGCGAGCGGGCCGGCGACCAGCGCCCCGAGGCGAGCGGCGTTGCCGCCGACCGGCGTGGGCAGGATCCACGCGAGCGTGACGCCCACCACGTAGAGCACGACCCCGGCGCGCAACTCCCGCTCCTCGCGCGGGATGATGGCCAGCGCCGCCCCGCAGGCGAGCGGCACGAACAGGTAGGCGGAGAGCGCGAACGGCTCGACCCCGCCCTCGGGGAAGAGCACGGAGAGGAGCAGCGCCGGCCCGAGCGCGGCCGCCGCCACGGCCAGGCCCGCGCGGCGGCGCGCGCCGACGATCAGCGCGGCCCCGCCGAGCGCGGCGAACACTCCCGCCACCGGGCTGGCGAGCGTGGCGAGGGCGGCGAGCAGGGCCGCGAGCGCGACCCGGCCGCGCTGGAGGGCGAGCATCGCGGCGATCGCGAACGGGACCCCGAACGCGAACGCGAGGCGGCCGGTGAAGAGGCTGGTCGACGCCGCCGCGGCGAACCACAGGCAGCCGAGCCAGGCGCTCGGTCCGAAGTGGCGCCGCGCGAGCGGCACGAACAGCGCCGCCGCCGCGACGGCGGACAGCGCTCCCGCGAGCCGCAGCCCCAGCAGCGAGGCCACGGGCGGGAACAGCAGGCTGTAGCCGGGGGTGTGGTGGCCGCCGTACCACTGCCCGTTCCAGATCGTGAAGCCCTCGCGCTCGAACAGCCCGGTGCGGTAGGTCTGCGCCGCCAGGTCCGCGCTCATCGGCTCCCAGATCAGGTACAGCGCGGCGAGCGCGCCGGAGAGCGCGAGCACGCCGGCGAGGATCGCGCCGGTGCTCGGGTGCAGCGCGCGCGCGGCGGGCACCGGCGCCGGCGCGCCGGGGCGGGGGGCGACGGCGGACATGCCGGCGCCGAGGCTAGCGCGGGGCGGCGCCCAGGAACTCCGTCACGCGGTCGATCACCGCGGGCCGGTCCAGCCACGGCCAGTGCCCGGCGCCGCCGACGGTGTCGGTCTCGACCGGCCCGTCCAGCGCGTCGGCGTAGGCCGCGGCGAACGACGGCGCGATGTAGGGGTCGCGCTCGCCCCACAGCACCAGCGCCGGGCAGTTCAACGCGCCGAGCCGCGCGCCGGCGCGGGCCAGCTCGACCGGAGGCGCCGAGCGGTACAGGCGCAGGATCGCGCGCTGGGTCCCCTGGTCGAAATGGCTCCAGGTCGAGTCGAGGAACTCGCGCGGCATGGGCCCGGGGGTCGCGCTCGCCTCGCGCGAGAGCAGCTTGAGCCCCCAGCGGGTGGTCGCGCCCATGAACAGCTCCCCGGCTCCGCGCGTGCGCCACACGCGCGCGATCCGGTGCCAGCGGTAGCCGGGCAGCAGCGGCACGGCGTTCATGACCACCAGGCGCTCGACGCGCTCGGGCGCGAGCTGGGCCCAGACGAGCCCCAGGACGCCCCAGTCGTGCACCACCAGCCGCACGCGCTCGGCGCCGCGCTGCGCGAGGAAGGAGTCGATCCAGTCCGCGTACTCCTTCATGTCGTAGCGCCGACTGCCGGGCTTGCCGCTGCGCCCGAAGCCGGGCAGGTCCGGCGCCAGGCCGCCGGTGCGCTTCAGGAACGGGACCCAGTCGTCCGAGCTCGTCGGGACGCCGTGCACGTAGAGCACCGGGGCCGCGCCGTCCCCGGGCGCCTCGCGCCAGAAGACGGGCGTGGAGTCGAGCTCGGCGGTGTGCTCGCTGACGGCCATCGGCGGCGGCGAGGATAACGGCGCGCGCGGGCCGCTACGCTCGCCCGCGGTGCCGGTGCTCTGCCTGGGAGAAGCGCTCGTCGACCTCGTCTGCGAGCGGCCGGTCGAGCGGCTCGAGGACGCCGGCTCGTTCGCTCCCGCGTTCGGCGGCGCGACCGCGAACGTGGCGGTGGTGGCCGCGCGCGAGGGCGCCGGCGTCGAGCTGGCCGGCGGGGCGGGCGACGATCCCTGGGGGCGCTGGCTGCGCGAGCGCCTGGCCGCGGAGGGGGTCGGGCTGCGCTGGTTCGAGCTCGTGCCGGGCGCCCCCACGCCGGTCGCGTTCGCGTGGGTGAACGGCGCCGGCGAGCCGGGCTTCCAGATCTACGGGGAGTCGCTGGCGAGCGTCGCGCACGCGATTGCCGGCCGGGTGGAGAGCGCGGTGGAAGAGTGCTCCGCGCTGTTCATCGGCTCCAACACGCTCGCAGGCCCGGCCGAGCGCGAGGTGACGATGGCCGCGCGCGAGCGCGCGCTCGGGCTGGGGTGCCCCGTGGTGCTCGACCCCAACCTTCGCCTGCACCGCTGGGCCTCGCCCGCGGCCGCCGCAGAGGCGTCGCGGGCATGCGTGCCGGGCGCGCTGCTGGTGCGCTGCAACCGGGACGAGGCGCGCCTGCTCACCGGCGAGGAGGACCCTTCGCTCGCCGCCGAGGCGCTTGTCGCGGCCGGCGCGGGCAGCGCCTGCGTCACGCTCGGCGCCGGCGGCGCGCTGCTGCGCGGCGCGGTCCGCGCCGACGTCCCCGGGGCGCCCGCGCGGGCCGTGAGCGCGATCGGCGCCGGCGACACGTTGACCGGCGTGCTGCTCGCCGCGCTGGCCAGCGGCGGCTTCGACCCGCAGGCTGCGGCGAGCGCCCTGCCGCGAGCCGTCGAGCGGGCGGCACGCGCCACCGAGCGCTGGAGCGCGGTCGGGTGAGCGCCGCCCCCCGCTCCGCGTGGCGCCCGCCGTCCCGCGCGCGCGTGCAGCGGATCCGCGAACGGCTGCGCGAGGTCTACGGCATCCCGACCATGGCGCCGCACGACCGGCCGCTCGACGAGCTCGTCCTGACGGTCCTCTCCCAGAGCACCAACGACCGCAACCGCGACGTCGCGTTCCTGCGGCTGCGCGACCGCTTCCCCGCATGGGAGGCCGTGCGCGACGCGCCCCTGGAGGAGGTCGAGGAGGCGATCCGGCCCGGCGGGATCTCGAAGGTCAAGTCGGCGCGCATCCAGGCGATCCTGCGCGCCGTGACCGAGGCCGGGGAGGAGCGGGCCGACCCGCTCGACCTCTCGTGGATGGCAGGCGCCCCGGTCGCGGAGGGCCGCGCGTTCCTGTGCTCGCTGCCCGGCGTCGGGCGCAAGACCGCGGCGTGCGTGCTGCTGTTCTCCTACGGGCTGCGCGACGTGCCGGTCGACACCCACGTCGGCCGCGTCGCGACCCGGCTCGGCCTGCTGCGCCCCGGCGCGGGCTCCGAGGAGCAGCACGACGCGATGCTCGCGCTCACCCCGCCCGGCGCCGAGCTCGAGCTGCACGTGAACCTGTTGCGCCACGGCCGGCGTACCTGCGACGCGCGCGCCCCCCGCTGCCGCGAGTGCGCGCTGCGCCGCATGTGCCCGGGGCGGATGGCGTAGGGCGCGCCTGCCGCTGCCCATCCCATCCCAGCTAACCCCTCTCCTGCCGGTGTTACCTGGGACGGGTTGCGCAGCCGTCCCGCCTCGGGGAAGCCAGAACGATCTGCTAGCCTCAGGCTCAGATTTCTTACGCGCTCGTTGGCAGTCCCGTCAACGCGCCCCAGAGCCACGCAGACGCCGCCCCGCGGGGCGAAAGGAGCCTCACCACATGGCCAAGACCATCGGGATCGACCTCGGAACCACCAACTCGTGCATGGCCGTGCTGGAGGGCGGCGAGCCGACCGTCATCGAGAACGCCGAGGGCGCCCGCACGACGCCGTCCGTCGTCGCGTTCACCTCCGGCGGCGAGCGCCTGGTCGGCACGGTCGCCAAGCGCCAGGCGGTCACCAACCCCACGAACACGGTCTTCTCGATCAAGCGCTTCATGGGCCGCAAGGAGGCCGAGGTGCGCGAGGAGGAGTCGATCGTCCCCTACAAGGTCGTCTCCGGCCCCGGCGGCGACGCGCGCGTGGAGGTCGAGGGCAAGCAGTACTCGCCGCCCGAGATCAGCGCGATGATCCTCCAGAAGCTGAAGGCCGACGCCGAGGCCTACCTCGGCGACACCGTCGACGCCGCGGTGATTACGGTCCCGGCCTACTTCAACGACGACCAGCGCCAGGCGACCAAGGACGCCGGCAAGGTCGCCGGCCTCGACGTCAAGCGCATCATCAACGAGCCGACCGCGGCCGCGCTCGCCTACGGGCTCGACAAGGAGACCGACCAGACGATCCTCGTCTTCGACCTCGGCGGCGGCACGTTCGACGTGTCGGTGCTCGAGATCGGCGACGGCGTCTTCGAGGTCAAGGCCACCGCGGGCGACAACCACCTCGGCGGCGACAACTTCGACAAGGCGATCGTCGACTGGCTCGTGTCGGAGTTCAAGAAGGACCAGGCCATCGACCTGAGCCAGGACCCGATGGCGCTGCAGCGCCTCTACGAGGCGGCGGAGAAGGCGAAGATCGAGCTCTCCACCACGCAGGAGACCCAGATCAACCTGCCGTTCATCACCGCCGACCAGAGCGGGCCCAAGCACCTCGACACCCGCCTCACCCGCGCCAAGCTCGCCGAGCTGACGTCCGACCTGCTCGACCGCACGGTCGGGCCGGTCAAGCAGGCGCTCGCCGACGCCAAGGACAAGGGCGCCGAGAAGATCGACCACGTCGTGCTGGTCGGCGGCATGACGCGCATGCCGGCCGTCCAGGAGAAGGTCAAGGAGCTCACGGGCTCCGAGCCGCACCGCGGCGTGAACCCGGACGAGGTCGTCGCGGTCGGCGCCGCGATCCAGGCCGGCGTGCTCGCCGGCGACGTCAAGGACGTGCTGCTGCTCGACGTCACCCCGCTCACGCTCGGGATCGAGACCAAGGGCGGCGTCATGACGCGGCTGATCGAGCGCAACACGACGATCCCGACCCGCAAGTCGGAGGTCTTCTCGACCGCCGAGGACAACCAGCCGTCGGTCGAGGTCCACGTGCTCCAGGGCGAGCGCGAGATGGCCTCGGGCAACAAGTCGCTGGGCAAGTTCCAGCTCACCGGCATCCCGCCGGCGCCGCGCGGCATCCCGCAGATCGAGGTCGCGTTCGACATCGACGCGAACGGCATCCTCAACGTGTCCGCGAAGGACCTGGGCACCGGCAAGGAGCAGAAGATCGAGATCAAGGCCGGGTCGGGGCTCTCCGACTCCGAGATCAAGAAGATGGTCTCCGACGCCGAGTCGCACGCGGACGAGGACAAGCGCATGCGCGAGCTCGCCGAGGCGCGCAACAACGCGGAGAACGCTGCCTACCAGGTGGAGCGCCAGCTGAAGGACCTGGGCGACCAGGTCGAGGCCGGCGACCGCGAGGCGATCGAGGCCGCCGCCAAGGACGTGCGCGAGAGCCTCACCTCCGAGGACAAGGCGGAGATCGACAGCAAGGCCGAGGCGCTGCACGCGGCCTTCCACAAGGTCTCCGAGCGCATGTACGAGAAGGCCCAGGCCGAGCAGGCCGCCTCGGGCGACGGCGCCCAGGCGCAGAACGGCGACGCGGCCGGCTCCGCCGAGGAGGAGGTCGTCGACGCCGAGGTCGTGGACGAGGGCCGCTCGTGAGCGCGGGGCGCGCCGACGGTCCCGCCGTCCCCGAGCGCGAGGAGCGGGCCGCCGCGGAGCAGCAGGCCGCGGCGGCCGCGCCCGAGCCCGAGCGGGGCGCCGCGGAGGTGCCCGAGCCCGAGCCCGGGCAGGGAGCCGCGGACGCGGCCGAGCTCGTCGAGGCCGACCTCGGCGAGCTGCGCGAGCGCGCCGGCAAGGCCGACGAGTACCTGGATCTCGCGCGCCGCACGCAGGCCGACTTCGAGAACTACCGCAAGCGCATGGCGCGCGACGCCGCGGCGGCCGAGGGCCGCGGGCTCGCGCGGCTCGCGAAGGAGCTGCTGCCCGCGATCGACAACCTCGAGCACGCGCTCGCGGCGGTCGAGCACGCGCCGCCGGGCGCGCCCGAGCACCAGGTGGTCGCGGGCTTCAAGCTCGTCCACGCCGAGCTGCTCGCGGCGCTGTCGCGCTCCGGCATCGAGGCCTACTCGCCGCTGGGCGAGCCGTTCGACCCCGAGCACGCCGAGGCGATGGCGCAGCGCCCGCAGGACGGCGCCGAGCCGGGGACGGTGATCGAGGTCTACCAGCCCGGCTACCGCGCGGGCGAGACCGTCCTGCGCCCCGCGCGCGTGGTCGTCGCGGGGTAGCGCGCGATGCCGCCGGGCACCGACTACTACGAGGTCCTGGGCGTCGACCGCGGCGCCTCCGCCGAGGAGATCAAGAAGGCCTACCGCCGCCTCGCGCGCCGCTACCACCCGGACCGCAACCCGGACGACAAGGCCGCGGAGGCGCGCTTCAAGGAGATCTCCGAGGCCAACGACGTGCTCTCGGACCCGGACAAGCGCAAGCAGTACGACCGCGGCACCGGCCCGTTCGCGATGGGCGAGGGCTTCGACCCGTCCTCGTTCGCCGGCGGGATGGGCGACATCCTCTCGAACCTGTTCGGCGGCGGCGGGGCCGCGGGCGGGCGCGGCGGCCCGGGCGCCGGCGCGGCGCCGCAGCGCGGCCGCGACCTGGAGACCGAGGTGCGGATCCCGTTCCGCACCGCGGTCGAGGGAGGCCAGGTCTCGATCTCGGTGCCGACCTCCGAGCCCTGCCCGACCTGCCACGGCTCCGGCGCGCGGCCCGGCACCGCGCCAGAGATCTGCCCCGTCTGCCACGGGCGCGGCGTCGAGGCGCAGGGCCAGGGCCTCTTCTCGATCTCCCAGCCGTGCAAGCGCTGCGGCGGCTCCGGCACGATCATCGAGTCCCCGTGCGCGACGTGCGGCGGCTCGGGCGTGCAGCGGACGGTCAAGCGCCTGCGCGTGAACATCCCCGCGGGGGTCAAGGACGGCAGCCGCATCCGGCTCGCGGGCAAGGGCGAGGCAGGCCTGCGCGGCGGCGAGCACGGCGACCTCTACGTGGTCACGCGCGTCGCCGACTCGCCGGTCTTCAAGCGCAAGGGCGACAACCTCGAGGTCGAGGTTCCGCTGACGGTCTCGGAGGCGCTGCTCGGCGCGAAGGTCGACGTGCCGACGCTGGACGGCCGCAAGACGCTGCGCGTCCCGCCGGGCACGCGCCACGGCACCGTCCAGCGGCTGCGCGACGAGGGCCCGCCGCGGCTGGGCGGCAAGGGCCGCGGCGACCTGCACTACCGCTTCACGATCGACGTCCCGCGCGAGCTGTCGGCCGAGCAGCGCGCCGCCGCGGAGGCGCTCGCCGGCGCGCTCGACGGGGATCCGCGTGCGGACCTGCTCGCCGCGGCCGGGAAGGAGGCGTGATGGCCGCGCGGGTGACCAGGACCAGGGCGACCGCGAGCGTCTCGGTCGAGGGCGACCGCGGCGTGTTCATGATCTCGGTCGCGGCCGAGCTGGCCGAGATGCACCCGCAGACGCTGCGCACCTACGAGTCGCGCGGCCTGATCACTCCGCAGCGCTCGCCGAAGGGCACGCGCCTGTACTCCCACGAGGACGTCGAGCGCCTGCGCCGCATCCAGGCGATGACGGTCGAGCTGGGCATGAACCTCGCCGGCGTCGAGCGCGTGCTGGCGCTCGAGGCGGAGCTCGCCGCCGCGCGCGAGCGGGTCGCCGCGCTCGAGCGCCGCGCCCGCCGCCTGAGCGCCGAGGTCGCACGCCTTGAGGCCCTTCGCCGCGAGCTGCGCGCCGACCTGGTGCCCTATGAGCGTGGCGGGCCGCTGGTGCGGGCTCCGCGCGAGTCGCGGTCATCCGCATGAGGTCGCGACGGCCATCGACGATCCTCCCCGGCCCGCGTCGGCGGCGCGCGGCCTGACTCAGCCCGCGACCCAGGTCCTCGCGGCCTCCTCTTCCGCGGAGGCGAATACGTGAACGTCGCCGGGCATCATCCAGGCGAAGGCGCGTATCGACCGCGCGACCCATTCCGCGTCGGTGACGACCGCGGTGCGCTTCCAGGCCTCGTGGTGCCCGATGCCGATGCCGAACCCGACCTTCGCGTCCTGTGCCATCGCTCCCGGCCGCATCTCGAAGTCGGGGCCCAGCACGTACAGGAGTCGGATCTCCCCGGTTTCGGCCGCTGCCCCCAGCGCCGGCTCGAGCGTCTCCTTGTAGTCCTCGGCGGAGATCTCCCCGTCGGCCCGCAGGCCGGTCACGCCGGCCGGCACGTCGTCGATTCTCTCCATCATGTCCCTCCCGATGGGCTGGTGGCGGTTCGGGGGGCAGCCTAGCCCCGACGTCGAAGATCGGGGGTGCGTCCGCGACTTGGACGCCCGCGCTCGAGATGCACTCTGATCCCGCCTGGCGGGATCAACCGCGCGCTCGATCGCAAGGCCCCCTTCGAGGCCCTCGTCGAGCCCTTGAGAACGCGCGCGCGATCTGGCAGAATCTCAGTCGCCCCGACTTAGATTTCCGCGACCAGGGAGAATCCTCGATAGATGCAGGCAGACCGCTTCACGATCAAGTCCCAGGAGGCGCTGGCCGCCGCGCAGCGGCTGGCCGAGACGCGCCGCAACCCGCAGGTGACCGCCGAGCACCTGCTCGCCGTGCTGCTAGAGCAGGACGGCGGCGTCGTGGTGCCGGTGCTGCGCAAGCTGGGGGTCGATCCTGCGGTCGTGCGGCGCGAGGTCGACGCGGCGCTCGAGCAGGCGCCGACGCTCGGCGAGGGCGGCGAGGGCTCGCAGGCCGGCTCCGAGCTGGTTTCGGTCCTGCGCGCGGCCGAGCACGAGGCCCGCGAGCTGAAGGACGAGTACGTCTCGACCGAGCACCTGCTGCTCGCGCTCGCCGCCAGCGGTACGCCAGCCGGCGACGCGCTGACCGGCGCCGGGGCCGACCGCGACGGCATCCTCGCCGCGCTGGCCGAGGTGCGCGGCCCGCATCGCGTCACGAGCCAGAACGCCGAGGAGCAGTACCAGGCGCTGGAGAAGTACGGCCGCGATCTGACGGCGGCGGCCGCCGAGGGCAAGCTCGACCCGGTCATCGGCCGCGACGACGAGATTCGCCGCGTCATCCAGGTCCTCTCCCGCCGCACGAAGAACAACCCGGTGCTGATCGGCGAGCCGGGCGTCGGCAAGACCGCGATCGCCGAGGGCCTCGCGCAGCGGATCGTCTCCGACGACGTGCCCGAGGGGCTGCGCGACCGCCGCGTGATCGCGCTCGACGTCGGCGCGCTGATCGCCGGCGCCAAGTACCGCGGCGAGTTCGAGGACCGCCTGAAGGCGGTGCTCAAGGAGATCGCGGACTCCGACGGGCAGGTCGTGCTGTTCATCGACGAGCTGCACACGATCGTCGGCGCCGGCGCGGCCGAGGGCGCCGTGGACGCCGCCAACCTGCTCAAGCCGATGCTCGCCCGCGGCGAGCTGCGCGCGGTCGGCGCGACCACGCTCGACGAGTACCGCAAGCACATCGAGAAGGACGCCGCGCTGGAGCGTCGCTTCCAGCCGGTGATGGTCGGCGAGCCCTCCGTCGAGGCGACGATCGCGATCCTGCGCGGCCTGAAGGAGCGCTACCAGGTCCACCACGACGTGCGCATCCAGGACCCGGCGATCATCGCCGCGGCGACGCTGTCGGACCGCTACATCGCCGACCGCTTCCTGCCCGACAAGGCGATCGACCTGATCGACGAGGCCGCCTCGCGGCGGCGCATCGAGATCGACTCCAAGCCGATCGAGATCGACGAGGTCGACCGCCGCATCATGCAGCTCGAGATCGAGCGCCAGGCGCTCGAGAAGGAGACCGACGCCGCCTCGGCCGAGCGGCGCGACGCGATCGACTCCGACCTGGCCGAGCTGCGCGAGCGCTCCGGCGCGATGACCGCCCAGTGGCAGGCGGAGAAGGAGGCCGTCGGCGCCGTGGCCGAGATCGGGCGCGAGCTGGAGCAGGCGCGCACCGACGCCGAGCGCGCCGAGCGCGAGTCCGACCTCCAGCGCGCGGCGGAGCTGCGCTACGGGGAGATCCCGGAGCTCGAGCGCCGCCTGGAGGAGGCGGCCGCGACCGACGACGCGGAGACGCAGTTCCTCAAGGACGAGGTCACCGCCGAGGACGTCGCCGAGGTCGTCGGCAACTGGACCGGGATCCCGGTCTCGCGTCTGATGGAGTCCGAGGTCGCCAAGCTCGTGCACATGGAGGAGCGCCTGCACGACCGCGTGATCGGGCAGGACGAGGCGGTCGACGCGGTCGCCAACGCGCTGCGGCGGTCGCGCTCGGGCCTGCAGGACCCGGACCGGCCGATCGGCACGTTCCTGTTCCTCGGGCCGACGGGCGTCGGCAAGACGGAGCTGGCCCGCGCGCTGGCCGAGTTCATGTTCGACACCCAGGACGCGATGGTCCGGATCGACATGTCCGAGTACATGGAGCGCCACGCGGTCTCGCGGCTGGTCGGCGCGCCGCCCGGCTACGTCGGCTACGACGAGGGCGGCCAGCTGACCGAGGCCGTGCGCCGGCGGCCCTACTCGGTGGTGCTGCTCGACGAGGTCGAGAAGGCCCACCAGGACGTCTTCAACGTCCTGCTGCAGGTGCTCGACGACGGCCGCCTGACCGACGGCCAGGGCCGCACGGTGGACTTCAAGAACACCGTGCTGATCATGACCTCGAACATCCCCGGCGGGAAGCAGGGCGCGGAGGGCCACTTCCGCCCGGAGTTCATCAACCGCCTGGACGACATCGTCGAGTTCGAGCCGCTCTCACGGGCGCAGATCGGTGAGATCGTCGAGCTGCAGGTCGCGCGCGTGGCCGCGCGCGTGCGCGAGCGCGGGATCGAGATCGACCTCACCCCCGCCGCGCGCGAGCTGATCGGCAACCTCGGCTACGACCCGACCTACGGCGCGCGCCCGCTCAAGCGCGTGATCCAGAAGCGGCTCGTCGACGTGCTCGCGCTGAAGCTGCTCGAGGGCGAGTTCGCCGAGGGCGACACGGTGCTCGTGGACAACGACGGCGGCGAGCTGAGCTTCGCGAAGGTGGGGGCGGCGGAGGCGGCGGCGGCCTGAGACGTCCCGCTCGCGGCCGGTCGGGTGCCCGCGCCGGTCGACGCTCGAGCATCGTCCTGGGTTGTGGTCGCAGGACGACCACAGGGCAGGACGGTGATCGCAGCTACCGCCGCCGCACCACGATCGTGACGATGTAGCCGCGTGTCACGCGCGGCACCGTGCGGCTGGAGTAGGAGCGCTTGGTGTCGAACTGCAGCGCCCAGCGGCCGGTCTGGGGTCTGAACGGGAACAGGCGCTTGGCGGGCGTGCGCAGCTTGCCGCAGGCGCCGCCGAGGCGGCCGAGCGGGCGGTTGAGCTTGGAGCGGCGGCTGCCCGGCGGGATGTAGTGGAGGTAGAGCGTCTTGCCCGCGCCGAAGCCGTAGACCGAGAAGCGCGTGCGCAGGCGGTTCGGATCGCCGGCCGAGGGGCTGAAGTCGGCGCTGAACTGAGTCGAGTAGAAGCGCTTCGTCGCGATCCCGGTCGTCGTGTCGCCGACCGTCAGCGTGTGGGAGGCCTCGCCGCCCTTGCTGCGGCCCGGGGCGCGCGGCGGGTGCCACGTGAAGCCGCCCCCGCCCGCAGCGTCGGCGTGAACCTGACCGAGGGTCCGCGCGTCGACCTTCACCCCGAGCGCGGCGCCCGGCGTGAAGCCCGCGTACAGGGCGCGGGCCCTGACGGTCGTCTGGTAGGCGGGCGTGTAGCAGCTCAGCCCGAGGCTGATCGCGGGGCCCGCCGGCCCGGTGCCCGCGGCGCCCGCGGGCACGACGGCGGGCGGCGCGCCGGGCGCGGCCACGGCGGCGCCGGCGGCGAGGGCGGCGACGAGGCTCATCCGGCTCTCCTTGCCTTCAGGGGCATCGGGGGCGCACCCTACCCCGCGCTCCTGCGGCGCGCGCCGGTGCGATAGAACCCTCCCGAGGGTCAACCGCGAACCAGGGAGGCCGAATGCCCACGTTCATCATGCTCTCGACGCTCTCGCCCGAGGGCGTGCAGACGGTCAAGAACAACCCGCAGCGCATCAAGGAGGTCAACCGGGAGATCGAGCAGCTCGGCGCGACCGTCAAGGCGCAGTGGGCCACGCTCGGGCACTTCGACTTCGTCAACGTGGTCGAGGCGCCGGACGAGAAGACGATGGCGCGGATCTCGCTGGAGCTCGGCTCGCGCGGGACCGCGAAGTACGAGACGCTCTCGGCGATCCCGATCGACGAGTTCATCGCCGGCCTCTGAGCGGAGCGTGACCCGGGTCCTGGTCGTCGGCGCCGGCGGGCGCGAGCACGCGCTCGTGCGCGCGCTCGGGCGCTCGGCGCGCGCGCCTGAGCTGCTCTGCGCGCCGGGCAATGCCGGGATCGAGCGCGACGCGGAGTGCGTGGCGGTCGCGGCGGACGACGTCGAGGCGCTCGTGGCGCTCGCGCGCGACCGGCGGGTCGACCTGGTGGTCGTCGGCCCCGAGGCGCCGCTGGTCGCCGGGCTCGCCGACGCGCTGGGCGACGCGGGCATCGCCTGCTTCGGTCCCTCCGCCGCCGCGGCCGCCCTGGAGGGGTCCAAGGCGCACGCGAAGGAGGTCATGGCCGCGGCGGGCGTGCCGACCGCCGCGCACAGCGTGGTCGAGACGGTCGAGGAGGGCATGGCGGCCATCGAGCGCTGCCCGGTCGTGGTCAAGGCCGACGGTCTGGCCGCGGGCAAGGGGGTCGTGATCGCCGCGGACGAGGGCGAGGCGCGAGCCGCGCTGGAGGCCTTCCTGGTCGAGCGCCGCCACGGCACCGAGCGCGTGGTGGTCGAGGAGCACCTGGAGGGGGAGGAGCTCTCGCTGCTCGCGCTCTGCGACGGCGAGCGCGCCGTCCCGCTCGCTCCCGCGCAGGACTACAAGCGGATCTTCGACGGCGACCGCGGGCCGAACACCGGCGGCATGGGCTCCTACTCGCCGGTGCCCGAGATCTCCGTCGAGGCCGCGCGGGAGCTGTGCGCGACCGTCCACCAGCCGGTCGTCGAGCTGCTTGCCGAGCGCGGCACCCCGTTCCACGGGGTGCTCTACGCCGGGCTGATGCTGACGGCGGACGGCACGCGGGTGCTGGAGTTCAACGTCCGCTTCGGGGATCCCGAGACGCAGGCCGTCCTGCCGCGGCTGGAGTCGGACCTGCTCGACCTGCTGGAGGCGGCCGCCCGTCCCGGCGGCCTGCGCGACGCGGGGCTGCGGTGGAGCGCGCGGACGGCCGTGACGCTCGTGCTCGCCTCGGAGGGCTACCCGGGCACCCCGCGAACCGGCGACCCGATCGAGGGGCTGGACTCCGTCCCCGAAGGGATCGAGGTCACGCACGCCGGCACCGCCCGCGACGAGCGCGGCCGCATCGTGACGGCCGGCGGGCGGGTGCTCGGCCTCACCGCGCTGGGCGACGGGCCCGCCGACGCCCGGGAGGCCGCATATGCTGCGGCCCGGATGGTCCGCTTCCCGGGGATGCAGCTGCGCGCCGACATCGCCCTGCGCGCGGCGGAGCTCGCCGCATGAGCGGGCTGACGCCCGAGCCAGGCCCGCCCGAGACGCTCGCCGCGGTCGAGGAGCAGTTCGACGGCCTCGAGGTGGACGCGCCGCGCGTCGGCATCGTGATGGGCTCCAAGAGCGACATGGAGGCGATGGAGAAGGCCGCGAAGGAACTGGAGGAGCGCGGCATCGGCCACGAGGTGCGCGTGATGTCCGCGCACCGCGAGCCGGACGCGGTCGCCGAGTACGCGAAGAACGCGCGCCTGCGCGGGCTGCGCGTGATCATCGCCGGCGCCGGCCTCTCCGCCGCGCTGCCGGGCGTCGTCGCCGCGCACACCGACCTGCCGGTGATCGGCGTGCCGCTGACGAGCGGCACGTCGATCGCGGGCGGGCTCGACGCGCTGCTCTCGATCGTGCAGATGCCGCCGGGCGTGCCGGTCGCGTGCGTGGGGGTGGACAACGCGCGCAACGCCGCGGTGCTCGCGGCGCGCATCCTGAGCGGATGATCGCCCGCTACACGCGCCCGGAGCTGGGCGCGATCTGGACCGACGAGGCGCGGATGGAGGCCTGGCGCCGCATGGAGGTCGCGGCCTGCGAGGAGATGGAGGGCCCGGGCGAGGCCGAGCTGGATGCGATCCGCTCGGCGACGTTCACGGTCGAGGCGGTCGCCGAGCGCGAGCGCACGACCGACCACGACGTCGCCGCGTTCGTGGACGTGCTCTCGGAGTCGGCCGGGGTGGCGGGCCGCTGGATCCACTTCGGCCTGACCTCCTCCGACGTGCTCGACACCGCGCTGGCGCTCCAGCTGCGCGCGGCGGGGGAGGTGATCGTCCCGGCGGCGCGCGCCTACACCGCCGCCCTGGTCTCCCGCGCGCGCGAGCAGCGCGACACGCTCTGCGCCGGGCGCACCCACGGCGTCCACGCGGAGCCGACCACGTTCGGGGTGAAGCTCGCGGGGTTCGCGTTCGAGGCCCACCGCAACTCCGAGCGCCTGGAGCGGGCGTTCGCGCAGGCGGCGGTCGGCGCGCTGTCCGGCGCGGTCGGGACCTACGCCGCCACCTCGCCGGACTTCGAGCGGCGCGTCCTGGAGCGTCTCGGCCTCGCAGCCGAGCCGGTCTCAACGCAGGTCGTGCCGCGCGACCGCCACGCGGAGCTGCTGTCGGCGATCGCGCTCGCCGGCGCGGGCCTGGAGCGCTTCGCCACCGAGGTCCGCCACCTGCAGCGCACGGAGGTCCGCGAGGTGCAGGAGCCGTTCCGCGCGGGCCAGAAGGGCTCGAGCGCGATGCCGCACAAGCGCAACCCGATCAAGGCCGAGCAGATCTCCGGCCTGGCGCGCGTGCTGCGCGGCAACGCGCAGGCGGGCCTCGAGAACGTCGCGCTGTGGCACGAGCGCGACATCTCGCACTCGTCGGTCGAGCGGGTGATCCTGCCCGACTCCACGATCCTGATCGACTACCTGCTCGCACGCTCCACGGCGCTGGTCGAGGGCATGACGGTGTTCCCCGACCGCATGCTGCGCAACCTCGAGGCCACGCACGGGGCGATCTTCTCCCAGCGCCTGCTGCTCGCGCTGGTCGATCGCGGGATGGCCCGCGACGAGGCCTACCGGATCGCCCAGCGGCTGGCGCAGCGCGCCTGGGACGAGGAGACCCCGCTGCGCGGGCTGGTCGAGGCCGAGCACCCGGAGCTGGACGCCGAGGCGGTCTTCGACCACGGCGCGTTCACGCGCCACGCGGCGGAGATCGTCGGGCGCCTCGACGAGATCGGCTGAGCGCAGAACAACCGTCGAGACGCCGGGCGCCGTGCTGGCATGTACGCGCCCGCGATCCGAAGGAGCCACGTGAGCCGTCGCCGCATCGCCTTCCTGCTCGTGCTCGGCTGCGCGCTGTCCGCAGCGCCCGCCGCCCAGGCCGGCGCCCCCGGGCGCTGGACGCAGGTGACGAGCGGGCCGAAGGGATCGCTGCTCGAGTCGGTGGGGCTGGCGCGCACGCGTGACGGCGTGTTGCACGTCGCGTGGGTCCGCGCCGACACGCCGAGCCAGGACACGCTGTTGCACACGGCGATCGCACCGAACGGTGCGGTGCGGGCGGCGAACCCGATCTTCACCTGGCCCTCGATCTCCCCGCCGGCGCTCGTCGCCCCGGGCGGCACGAGCCTGCGGGTGCTGTGGGGCGCGATCGGGCAGACGCCCGGCGACCCGGTCAACGACCTCGTCACCGACACCTCGGACGCGTCGGGGACGGCCTGGTCCGCGCCGGCGGGCGTCAACCAGAGCGACCTCGCCTACCAGTCGCCGATCGCCGCGACGCTCGACCGCTCCGGGCAGGTCTGGTCGACGTGGGACGGGACCTTCGGCGTCCGCGTGCGTCCCGGCGTCGCGCCGCTCGGGGCGTTGCCCCCGACCTTCCTGCACAGCGGCTGCTGCTTCTACAACTCGAACGTTGGAGCGGACGCTCGCTCCGGCGAGGTGTGGGCGGCGTGGGACTCGAACGTGACCGGCGATCCCGGCCGCTTCGTCCAGCGCGCCGGCCCGGGCGGCGCTCCGACAGGGCCGCGCTACCGGGCGCCGGCCTCGGCCACCCGCTACGGCGGCGCGCCGAGCTACTCGATGCCCAGCGGGCGCGCCGCGATCGCCGGGCGCCCGGGCGGGCAGGGCCGCGTCTGGACTGCGTACCCGTCGGGCTACCCGACCACGCGCCGGATCGTGCTCTGGCGGATCGAGGCGCACCGCACGCTCACGGCCGCGAATCTCCGCGCCGGCTACGCGTCGGGCACGCTGTCGCTGGCGGCCGACCAGGACGGGCGGATGTGGACCTCCTGGGTGGCGCAGGATCGCCGCGGGCGCCTGCGCCTGTTCGCCCGGCGCAGCGATCGGCGGGTCTCCAAGCTCGGCGCGATCGTCGCCGTGCCGCTCCCGCGCGGGACCACCAGCGCCTGGCGCGCGGCCTCCAGCGCGCAGAACGGGAAGCTCGACGTGCTCGTCAACCTGACCGTCGGCGCGAGCCCCAACGCGTTCACCTGGCACACCCAGATCAGGCCGCCGCTCTCGCTGCGAGGCGTCCGCGCGCGTGCAGGGCGCGGACACGTGCGCGTCACCTTCACCGCGACCGACGCCGGCGCGCGCGTGCCCGGAGCCACGGTCCGCTTCCGCGGCCGTCGCGCCCAGACCGGCCACGACGGGCGCGCGTCGTTCACGCTCGCGCGGCCGTCGCGCCCCTACCGCGCGACGGGCGTCGCCTCGCTCGGCGGCTACGGCGGGGCGCGGGCCACGGTCACCGTGCGCTGAACCCGGGATCCTCCGGCCGAACCGGCTGCGCCGCCGCACGAAGGTCATACCTTTTGACGCGTGCGCGCCGCCTATCGTTCGCCTGCCTTGGCTCCCGCCGGACAAGCACGCCGGAGGGCGGCGATCGGCGCCGCCTGCACGCTCGCGCTGTGCCTGGCCACTCCCGCCGCAGACGCGGCCGCCCCGCGGCGGGTGCCCGCCAGGGTCAGCGTCCACGTGAGCGATCGGACCACGGTCGGGACGAGCCGCCTGTGGCTCGGCGTCACCCACACCCAGGTCGGCATCGGCGGCGGCCGCAAGGGTCTCGCGCAGATACGCGACCTGCTCGGCGCCGCCACGCGTTTCCAGAACCAGCACCTCTACGGCTGGGGAGCCGCGAACCCGCAGCCGGCGCCCGGTCGCTTCGCATGGGCGAGCCTCGACAGGCGCATGGCTCGCATGCGGGCGGTCGGGACCGAGCCGGTGATCACGCTGTGCTGCGCTCCCGACTGGATGACCCGTCTGCGCCGCCGCAGTTCGACCTACCCGACGCTCCCGCCCACCGCCCGCCACGTGCGCGATTTCGCGGCGCTGGCCGCGGCGGTCGCGAGGCGCTACCCGTACGTGCGCTACTTCATCGTCTGGAACCAGATGAAGGGCTACTACCTCCGGCGCTCGAAGACGTGGGACGTCGCGGCCTACACGCGCCTCTACAACGCCGTCTACTCCGCGCTCAAGCGGGTGAGCCCCCGAATCAAGGTCGGCGGTCCCTACCTCTCGATCGAGGGGAGCGGGTCGAAGTCCTTCGCGAAGCGGCCGACCTACGCGACGGACCGTCCGATCACGGAGCGCAACCGCGCGGTGCTGAGCTACTGGCTGCGGCACAAGCGGGGCGCCGACTTCGTCGCGATCAGCCGCCCGCTGATCGCTCCGGACCACGACCACAACCGCTACTCCACGGCCGAACTGCTCGGGCTGGTGGGATGGTTCGGGGACGTGGCGCGGCAGATCCGCGCGATGACGCGACTGCCGCTCTGGTACGCCGAGGACCACGTTCGCCCGCTGTCCGGGCGGGCGGCGACCGCCGGTGAGGCCGTGATGCTGATGCGCCAGATGCTCGCCGGGGTGGCGGTCAGCCTCCGTTGGGGACCCCAAGCGCCGCAGCGCGGCACGGTCTGGCACTTCTCCGAGGCCCTCTACGGCCGCTCGCGGGCGACGGGCGGGGTGCGGCCGCTGGCGTTCTATCCGCTCTACCGCGCGGTTCACAGCTACTTCAGCCCGGGCACGACGCTCTTCAGGGTGCGGACCTCCTCGCCGGTGGTCCAGGCGGTCGCGTCGCGTCGCGCCGCGCTGGTGGTCAACACGCTTGCCCGGGCGCTGGCGGTATCGGTCGACGGCCGTCGCCTGCGCCTCCCCGGCTACGGGGTCCGCGTGGTCGCCCTTACGCGCTAGGCGGTTCGCGCCCGTCACGCGCGTCCGATTCACCACGCATGTGATGGTCGATCGACCGCGCGTCGGACACCCGCTCGATGGTGACCGGAGCCGCGTGCCGCGTGGCGCGCGCTGTGCGACAAGAGCGCGGCCTGGATCGCACGGCCGAAGGCCCGCCCCGACCGCCCCCGCCGCTACCATCGCCCAAGTGAGCGCGCTGGCCGACCTGCCCCTCCTGACCTCGGGCAAGGTCCGCGAGATGTACGACCTGGGGGACCGGGTCCTGATGGTCGCCTCCGACCGCATCTCGACCTACGACGTGGTCCATCCCACGCCGATCCCGGACAAGGGCGCGGTGCTCACCGGGCTCTCCGCGTTCTGGTTCGAGCGCACCGCGGACATCGTGCCGAACCACCTGATCTCCGCCACCGAGGGCGTGCCCCCGGAGGTGCGCGGGCGCGCGCTCGCGGTGCGCAAGCTCGAGATGCTGCCGGTCGAGTGCGTGGTGCGCGGCTACATCACGGGCTCCGGCTGGAAGGAGTACCAGCGCGACGGCAGCGTTTGCGGCATCCCGCTCGCGCCGGGACTGCGCGAGTCCGAGCGCCTGCCCGAGCCGATCTTCACGCCCGCCACCAAGGCCGCCGAGGGCGAGCACGACGAGAACGTCGACTTCGAGCGCGCCGTCGAGCTGGTCGGTGACCGGGCGCTGGCCGAGCGCCTGCGCGAGGTCTCGATCGCGCTCTACGAGCACGGGGCGGAGCACGCCCGCGCGCGCGGGATCGTGCTGGCGGACACCAAGTTCGAGCTCGGCCTGGACGCCGGCGGCGTGCTCGTGCTCGGCGACGAAGCGCTCACTCCGGACTCCTCGCGCTTCTGGCCCGCGGACGGGTACGAGCCGGGCCGCCCGCAGCCGAGCTTCGACAAGCAGTACGTGCGCGACTGGGCCTCGTCGACCGGCTGGGACCGCACGCCGCCGGCCCCCGCGATCCCGGACGACGTCGTGGCGCGCACGCGCGAGAAGTACCTCCAGGCTTACGAGCTCGTCACGGGCGAGCCGTTCTCCGCCTGGCTCGCTCGGGTGGGCGCGTGAGGGCGCGCGTGCTGGTCCGCCCGAAGGCCGGCATCCTCGACCCGCAGGGCCAGGCCGTCGAGCGCGCGCTCCCCGCGCTCGGCTTCGAGGGCGTGGAGAACGTGCACGTCGGCCGCCTGATCGAGCTCGACGTCCCGGACCCGGAACGGCTCGGCGAGATGTGCGAGCGCCTGCTCGCCAACCCGCTGATCGAGGACTACGAGATCCAGGTCGAGGGGGACGGGGCGTGAGGTTCGGCGTCGTCCGCTTCCCCGGCTCCTGTGACGAGGTGGACGCGCTGCTGGCGTGCGAGCGCGCCGGCGAGGCCACGGTGCTCTGGCACGCCGACGAGGATCTCCGCGGGGTCGACGCCGTGGTCGTGCCCGGCGGGTTCAGCTACGGGGATTACCTGCGCGCCGGCGCGATCGCGCGCTTCTCGCCGGTGATGTCGTCGGTGATCGAGTTCGCGCGCGAGGGCGGGATCGTGCTCGGGATCTGCAACGGATTCCAGGTGCTCTGCGAGGCCGGACTGCTGCCGGGAGCGCTGCTGCCGAACACCTCGCTGCGCTTCGTCTGCCGCCAGGTCGAGGTCGTCGTCGAGCGCGCCGGCGGTCCCTTCACGGGGGCCTGCGAGCAGGGCGCGCGCCTGTCGGTGCCGGTCAAGCACACCACCGGGCGCTGGTGGGCGCCGCCCGAGGTAGCGAGCGACGTGGAGGCCGCCGGGCAGGTCCTGCTGCGCTACGCGCCCGGGCAGAACCCGAACGGGTCGCTCGCCGACGTGGCCGGCGTCGCGAACGAGCAGGGCAACGTCTTCGGCCTGATGCCGCATCCCGAGCACGCGGTCGACGCCATCACCGGCTCGGCCGACGGGCTCTGCCTGTTCGCCTCGATCCGCGAGCACGTTGCCGGCGCCGTCCCCGCCTGAGGCGGCCGCCACGCCCGGCGCGGGGCGCGCGCTCGAGCTCGGCCTCACCGCGCGCGAGTACGACCTGATCGTCGAGCGCCTCGGGCGTGAGCCCAACGAGGTCGAGCTGGCGATGCTCTCGCTGATGTGGTCCGAGCACTGCGCCTACAAGCACTCCAGGCGCCTGCTGTCACGCCTGCCGACCGACGGCCCGCGGCTGGTGATGGGGCCGGGGGAGAACGCCGGCGCCGTGAGCGTCGGCGACGGGAAGGCCGTCGCGTTCAAGGTCGAGTCCCACAACCACCCCAGCGCGGTGGAGCCCTTCCAGGGAGCGGCGACCGGCGTCGGCGGGATCCTGCGCGACGTCTTCGCCGTGGGCGCGCGACCGATCGCGGTGCTCGATTCGCTGCGCTTCGGCGAGCCCGACTCGCCGCGCTCGCGCTACCTGCTCGAGCAGGCGGTGGCCGGGATCGGCCACTACGGCAACTCGATCGGCGTGCCGACGGTCGGCGGCGAGGTCTACTTCGAGGCGGCCTACGAGTCCAACTGCCTGGTCAACGCGATGTGCGTCGGCCTCGTGGACCGGGACCGCCTGATCCGCTCCGCGGCCGCCGGGCCCGGCAACGTCGTGGTGCTGTTCGGCGCGCTGACCGGGCGCGACGGGATCGGCGGCGCGTCGGTGCTCGCGAGCGCCGAGCTGGACGAGGGCGACGAGGCCAAGCGCCCGTCGGTGCAGATCGGCGATCCGTTCGCCGAGAAGAAGCTGCTCGAATGCTCGCTGGAGCTGCTCGAGCGCGGCCTGCTCGTCGCGCTGCAGGACCTGGGCGCGGCCGGGCTCACCTCGTCGGCCTCCGAGATGGCGAGCAAGGGCGGCGTCGGGCTGGAGCTGGACGTCTCCCGGGTGCCGCTGCGCGAGGCCGGGATGGAGCCCTTCGAGATCATGGTCTCCGAGTCCCAGGAGCGGATGCTCGCGATCGTGGAGCCCGCGCGGGTTGCCGAGGTGCTCGCGGTCTGCTCCGAGTGGGAGACGACCGCAACGCCGATCGGCGTGGTCACCGACGGCGGCGAGATGCGGATCCTCGACGGCGAGCGCGTGGCCGGCGAGCTGCCCGTCCCGCTGCTGGTCGACGACTGCCCGCTCTACGATCTCGATCCCGCCCCGCCCGCCGAGCCGCTCTACCCCGCCCCGCCGGCGCGCCTGCGCGCGGACGCGACGGCCGGCGAGACGCTGCTCGCGCTGCTCGGCTCGCCCAACCTGGCCTCGCGCCTGCCGCTGTACGAGCAGTACGACTGGCTCGTGCAGTCGCGCACGGTCAGGCGCCCGGGAGAGGCGGACGCCGCTGTGCTGCTGCTGGGCGCCGAGCCCGACGGGAGCCGCCCCGCGATCGCGGTCGCGATCGACGGCAACGGGCGCCGCGTCGCGGCCGACCCTCGCGCCGGCGCGGCGGAGGCCGTGTACGAGTGCGCGGCGAACCTGGCCGCGACCGGCGCGGAGCCGCTCGGGCTCACCAACTGCCTGAACTTCGGCAACCCGGAGAAGCCGCACGTCGCCTGGCAGCTCGCGCAGGCGGTCGAGGGGCTGGCGGAGGCGTGCGAGGCGCTCGGGATCCCGGTGGTCGGCGGCAACGTCTCGCTCTACAACGAGGGTCCCGACGGACCGATCCTGCCGACCCCGGTGGTCGGGATGGTCGGCGAGCTGCCCGACGCGACCCGCGCGGGGCGGATCGGGTGGCAGCGGGAGGGTGATGCGATCGCGCTGGTCGGGCCGTTCGAGCCCTCCCTGGCCGCGTCCGAGCTCGCGAAGCTGCGCGGGCTCGCGCCCGAGGGGCCGCTGCCCGAGACCGAGCCGGCCGCGCTGCTCGCGGCCCACCGCCTCGTGCGGCGCGGCGTGCGCGACGGCACGCTGGGCTCGGCCCACGACATCGGCGAGGGCGGCCTCGCCATCGCCCTGGCCGAGTGCTGCCTGGCGGGCGGCCTCGGCGCCGAGGTGGCGCTGCGCGGAGCGCTCGACGACGCCGCCCTGTTCGGCGAGGCCCCCGGCCGCGCCTTCGTGGTCTCGGGCCGTGCGGACGCGCTGTCGGCGCTGCCCGGCGCGGCGCTCCTCGGCGAGGTGACGGGCTCGGCACGGCTGCGGATCGCGGACGCCGGCGGGGCCGTCGCGCTGGACGCGGAGCTCGGGGAGCTTCGATCCGTCCACGAGAGCGGCCTGGCGGAGGCGTTCGCATGAGCCGCTGCTACGCTGGCCCGTGCGGGCGGCCGCGAGGCCCGCACCGCTCCGATCAGGCGCCGACTTCAGCCGGCAGGCCATGACCGACTTCCTCGACCACCGCGAAGGACCGCGCGACGAGTGCGGAGTGTTCGGGATCTTCGCCCCGGACCGCGACGTCGCACGCCTGTCCTACTTCGCGCTGTTCGCGCTCCAGCACCGCGGGCAGGAGTCCGCGGGGATCGCGACCGCCGAGGCCGGCGGCAACATCATGACGCTGCGCGACGTCGGGCTCGTCTCGCAGGTCTTCGACGAGCACAAGCTGCGCTCGCTCGAGGGCGACATGGCGGTCGGCCACGTGCGCTACTCGACCACCGGATCCTCGGCCTGGGAGAACGCGCAGCCGGTCTACCGCTCCGACGCGCGCGAGTTGGCGCTGGCGCACAACGGCAACCTGATCAACGCGGTCGAGCTTCACTCCGGCCTGCGCGAGCGCGGCGTGGGCTTCCGCTCCACGAGCGACTCGGAGATCATCGCGGCGCTGCTCTCCACCCACGACGCCGAGACGATCGAGGATGCGGTCTGCGACGTGCTGCCCCGGCTCGAGGGGGCCTTCTCGACGGTCGTGATGACCCGCGACCGCGTGGTCGCCTTCCGCGACCCGCACGGGATCCGCCCGCTGGCGCTGGGGCGGCTGGACGACCGCTACTGCGTGGCCAGCGAGTCGTGCGCGTTCGACATCATCGGCGCGACCTACATGCGCGAGGTCGAGCCCGGCGAGGTCGTCTCGCTCGGGCCGAACGGGATCGAGACGCGGATGGCGGTCGAGGGCGAGCGGCGCGCGTTCTGCGTCTTCGAGCACATCTACTTCGCGCGCCCCGACTCGCGCATGGCGGGCACGGTGCTGCAGGCGGCGCGCGGGCGGATGGGCGAGATCCTCGCGCGCGAGGCCCCGGCGGACGGCGACCTGGTGATCGCGGTGCCGGACTCGGGC
Organism: Solirubrobacteraceae bacterium; assembly: GCA_046330255.1. Lineage (GTDB taxonomy): Bacteria > Actinomycetota > Thermoleophilia > Solirubrobacterales > Solirubrobacteraceae > JBBSBL01. The sequence goes on along the minus strand of JAXLTC010000001.1, from coordinate 1,364,065 downwards.
AACGCGGCGGCGCGGGGTTATGCGCGCGCGAGCGGCCTGCCGCAGGACGACGGGTTCGTGAAGAACCGCTACGTGGCGCGTACGTTCATCCAGCCTGGCCAGGAGCTGCGAAAGCACGGGCTGCGGATGAAGTTCAACCCGCTGCCGGAGATCGTCTCCGGTCGGCGCCTGGTGGTGGTCGACGACTCGATCGTGCGCGGCAACACGACGCGCCAGATCGTGCAGATGCTGCGCGACGCGGGCGCGAGCGAGGTGCACATGCGGATCTCCGCGCCGCCGATCCGCCACCCGTGTCATTACGGGATCGACATGTCCTCCAGCGAGGAGATGATCGCCCACGACCGCACGGTCGAGCAGGTCGCCGCGGAGCTGGGCTGCGACTCGCTCGCCTACCTCTCGCTGGAGGGCGTCTACGCGGCGATCGGCGGCGAGCGCGCCACGCACTGCGACGCCTGCTTCTCCGGTGAGTACCCGCTCGCCGGCACGGCCGGGGCGAACGGCAAGTTCGCGCTCGAGTCCGAGCTGCCGCTCGTGCGGGCGTAGGGCCTCGGCCTCTACGGGAGGCTCGCGACGTACTGACCCGCGTAGCGCAGGTGCAGTCGACGAACCGGGGCACGGCACATCGGTCGCACGCCGGTCAGCCTCAGCGTTCCGCGCAGCGCTCCCGTCCGCACGCGGCGCGCCCGCAGGCTCACGGCGATGAGCCGAGGCCTGGTCCCGTCGCCATCGCTGATGCGTCGTCTCGTCGGACCCAGTGAGATTCTCCCGCGGCCATCGATTCGCGCGCCCAGCGTGAGCAGAGCCGAGCCCTCGCACCGAAGGTCCGCAAGCGTGACGCTCGCCCGGGCGCGAGTCAGGACGGCCACGGTCACCGGGCCCGTGCACGCGACACTCGGCTGCTGCTTGCACCGGCCACTCCCGTAGAGACCCCCCACCCGGGGACGCTGGACGCCAGGATCTCGCGCGAGCGCCTGACCGGCCAGGCCGGTCGTGGCGACCGCGCAGGCGCAAACGGCAGCAGCCCGGCTTCGCGGAAGCCGCACCGCCGGGTCAGGCCGCCGTGTGGTCCGTCCAGCGCGCGCCATCCCACCAGCGCAGGCGGTTGCGGCGCGACGGGTCCGCGTACCAGCCCGCCGGCGGGAGCGGTTGCGCGGCGGGCTGCGGCGCCGCCTCCGGCCGGGCCGGTGCAGGCTGCGCGGCGGGCACGCCGGCCGCGCCCGGCGGCGTCGCCCCGACCGGCTCGACGGACGCGGACCCGGGCACCAGCGGCGGCGCGTCGCCCGGGATCCCGACCGGCACCGACGCCGGGTCGGGCAGGCCGGAGGCGAGGAGCCCCGCGTCCGGCGCCGCCGCGGCGGCCGTCTGCGTCCCCGCGCGCACGACCCAGGTGCGCGCGACCATGTCGCCGGTGCGCTGGTTGCCGCGCGAGAGCAGAGCGGTGAGGAGCCCGACCAGATAGAAGAAGAAGCAGTCGACGATCAACATGAGCTGGCGCACGAGGTTGCGGCCGAAGCCCGCGGGACGGCCGTCCTCGCCGACCACGCGGACGCCGAGCATCCGCTGGCCGAGCGTCGCGCCGGTCGCGCCGGGCAGCGCCACCCAGTAGGCGAGGCCGGCGACCAGCACGATGGCGATGTACGCCACGGCCCGCCCGCCGGTGAGGTAATAGAGGTGGTCGTTGGAGGTCACCCGCATGTGGATGCCCCCGAGGTCGGGGTGGGAGCCCCTCGGAGCCTTGGTCGCCAGGACGAAGTACAGAGGCACCGCGATGATCCACGTCAGAAGCAGGTCGAAGACGAACGCGATCACGCGCCGTCCCACGACCTTGCTGTTCCCGGGCGCCATTCGCGCGCAGGCTAGCGGCGGGGGCCGACCGCTCGCGCGCTCCCCGCCACGTTTCGCCGCAGCGCGCCCGGACCGCCCGCCCCCGCCGCTATGGTCGGGCGCCCGATGCCCGCCGCGACATCCGAGCTTCACGCCGCGCTGCGAGAGCACTTCGGCTTCGACGCCTTCCGGCCCGGGCAGGAGCAGGCCGTGGGCGCCGCGCTCGCCGGCCGCGACGTGCTCGCGGTGATGCCGACCGGCGCCGGCAAGTCGCTCTGCTACCAGCTTCCGGCGCTGATGCGCGACGACCTCACCCTCGTCGTCTCCCCGCTCGTCTCGCTAATGCAGGACCAGGTCGACGCGCTCGAGCGCGTCGCTCCCGGGCGGGTCGCGCTCGTCAACGCCCAGCAGGACGCGGCCGCAAACCGCGACGCGATCGCCGCCGCCCGCGACGGCGCGCTCCGCCTGCTCTACGTCGCGCCCGAGCGCTTCGCCTCCCCCGGCTTCGCGGCCGCGTTGCGGGACGTGCCGCTCGGGCTGTTCGTGGTCGACGAGGCGCACTGCGTATCCCAGTGGGGGCACGACTTCCGTCCCGACTACTTCCGCCTGGCCGACGCTGCCCGCTGGGTCGGAGCGCAGGCGATCGTCGCGCTCACGGCCACCGCCACGCCCCGCGTCGCCGGCGACATCGTCTCGCGCCTGGACCTGCGCGATCCCGAGCGCGTCACGACCGGGTTCGACCGTCCCAACCTCACCTTTGCGGTCGCGCGCTGCGGCTCGAAGGCCGACAAGCACGGCCGGATCGCCGCGGCGCTGGCGGACCCCGCCGCGCGCCCGGCGATCGTCTACGCGGGCACGCGTGCGGGGACCGACGCGCTCGCCGCGCGGCTGGGCGAGCAGCTCGACGCGACGGTGGTCGCCTACCACGCCGGCCTGCCGCGCGAGGAGCGCGCCGCCATGCAGCGCCGCTTCATGGGCGGCGAGGCCCAGGTCGTGGTGGCGACCAACGCGTTCGGGATGGGCGTCGACAAGGCCGACGTGCGGACCGTCTGCCACGAGACCGTCCCCGCCTCGGTCGAGGCGTTCTACCAGGAGGCCGGGCGTGCCGGGCGCGACGGCGAGCCGGCGCGCTGCCTGCTGTTCGCCGAGGGTCGCGACAAGGGCCTGCACGTGTTCTTCATCCAGCGCGCCGTCGCCGGCGAGGACGCGATCCGCGCGGTCGCCGGCCGCATCTCGGCCGCGGCCGGCGAGGATGGCCGCTACGACCTCGCGCTGCGCGACCTCGCCGCCGTCGCCGGCGGCGAGGCCGACCGCGCGCGCGCCGTGGTCGGGCACCTCGTCGAGGCCGGCGTGCTGCGCCCGTCGCCCGCACCCGCGGACCGCGCGTCGGGTACGCTCGCCGCCGCCATCGACCGCGGCGCGCTGGCCCGCTGCCGGGCGGCCGCGAGCGCAGCCGAGTCGTTCCGTTGGCGCCAGTACCGGGCGATGTGGGCGTTCGTGGAGGGCGAGCGCTGCCGGCGGGAGACGATCCTGCGCCACTTCGGGGACCGCGCCCGTCCCGCGACCGACCCGGGCGTGCCGTGCTGCGACGTGTGCGACCCCTCGATCGCGCCGGCGCCGGCCGCCGCGCTCCGGCGCGGACGCCCGCGGCCCGGCGCAGACGCGCCGGCGGGGGACCTCGACGAGGCGATCGTCGAGGTCGTCACGGCGGCGAGACCGGCGGTCGGCCGCACGCGGGCTGTGGAGATCCTCCGCGGCGGCCGCTCCAAGGCGCTGCTGCGCCACGCCTACGACGGGCTGCCGCTGTACGGCGCTTTCGCCCACCTCGGCGGCGCCGAGGTCCTGCGCCGCGTGGACGCGCTGCTCGAGACGGGCGCTCTCCGCTCCAGCGGCGGGCGCTACCCCACGCTCGCCGCGGGGTGAGCGCGGTGGGCCGTGCCTTCCGGGTCGGCGTGATGGTCTCGGGCGAGGGCACCAACCTGCAGGCGCTGCTCGACACCGTTCACGGCCGCGAGGGCGCGGAGGTGGTGGCCGTCGCCGCGAGCCGCGCGGGCATCCCGGCGCTCGACCGCGCGGCGCGCGCCGGGGTGGAGGCGGCGGTTTTCGCGCTCGAGGACCACCCGGAGCGCGAGGCGCGCGACGCCGCGGTGGCCGGCTGGCTGGCCTCGCGCGAGGTCGATCTCGTCGTGCTCGCCGGATGGATGCAGCTGCTCACGCCGGGCTTCCTGGAGCGCTTCCCCGGACGGGTCGTCAACGTCCACCCGGCGCTGCTGCCGGCGTTCGCCGGGCTGAACCCGATCGAGCAGGCGGTGGCCTACGGCGTCACCGTTTTCGGGGTCACTGTCCACTTCGTCGACGAGGGGGTCGACAGCGGGCCGATCATCCTCCAGCGGGCGATCGAGATGCGCGGTCCGCGCGACGCCGCGGCGGTGCGCGCCGCCCTGCAGCCCCTGGAGCACGACCTGCTCCCCGAGGCGGTGCGGCTGATCGCCCGGGGCGCCGTGCGGATCGATCCCGAGCAGCCCCGGCACGTGCTCGTGGACGACGGCCCGGCCGGCTGATCGCAGCCGCCGGCCCGCGTCATCCGCGATCTCTAGACTCGGCCCGGCGATGGAGGAGGCCACCACGGTGAGCGAGCCCGGGCTCACGGCGCCGGGCGAGGTGCGGATCCGCCGCGCGCTGCTCTCGGTCTCCGACAAGACCGGGATCGCGGAGTTCGCCGCCGGCCTCGCGGAGCTGGGGGTGGAGATCGTGTCCACCGGCGGCACCGCCGCGGCGCTGGTCGAGGCCGGCCTGGAGGTCCGCTCGATCACCGACCTGACCGGCTTCCCGGAGATCATGGACGGGCGCGTCAAGACGCTGCATCCCAAGCTCTACGCGGCGCTGCTCGCGCGCCGGGACGACCCGGAGCACCTGCGCGCGGCCGAGGAGCAGGGCGTCGAGTGGGTCGACCTCGTCTGCGTCAATCTCTACCCGTTCGAGGCGACGGCGGCGCGGCGCGGGGTCGAGGAGGCCGAGGTCGTCGAGAACATCGACATCGGCGGCCCGACGATGATCCGCGCCGCGGCCAAGAACCGCGACTTCGCCGCGCCGGTCGTCAGCCCCGCGAGCTACGACGCGGTGCTGGCCGAGCTGCGCGAGTCGGACGGGCGCCTCTCCGCCGCGACCCGGCGCAACCTCGCCGCCGAGGCGTTCGCGTACACGGCGCGCTACGACACCGCGATCGCGCGCTGGTTCGCCGAGTCCGACGAGGACTTCCCGCCGCTGCTGCTGCGCGCCTACGAGAAGGTCGTCGACCTGCCCTACGGGGAGAACCCGCACCAGCGGGCCGCCTACTACGCCCAGGCCGGCACGCGCATGCACGTGCTCTCCCAGGTGCGCCAGCTCGGGGGCAAGCCGCTGTCGTTCAACAACCTGCTCGACCTGAGCTCGGCGCGGACGCTGTGCGGCGAGTTCCAGCTCCCTGCCTGCGCGATCGTCAAGCACAACAACCCGTGCGGCTGCGCGGTCTCCGAGGACGCCCGCGAGGCGTATGCGCGCGCCTACGCGTGCGACCCGATGAGCGCGTTCGGCGGCGTGATCGCGCTCAACCGCGAGGTGGACGGGCCGCTCGCCGAGGCGCTCGTCGGCCAGTTCGTGGAGGTGCTCTTCGCGCCCGGCTATGACGACGACGCGCTCGAGGTCCTGTCGGCCAAGCCCAACCTCCGCATCCTCGCCGACGAGGAGCGCCGCGGGATCAGCCTCGTGGAGCAGGAGCTCAAGCCGGTCGTGGGCGGCGTGCTGGTCCAGGACCGCGACCAGGGGCTGGAGGACCGCGGCGAGATGCAGGTGGTGACCGAGCGCCGCCCGAGCGAGGCGGAGTGGGGCGACCTGCTGTTCGCCTGGAAGGTCTGCAAGCACGTGCGCTCGAACGCGATCGTCATCGCACGTGACGGCGCCACGCTGGGCATCGGCGCCGGTCAGATGAGCCGCGTGGACTCGGTGCGCCTCGCGGTCGAGAAGGCGCAGGCGCCGCTGGAGGGCTCGGTGCTGGCCTCCGACGCCTTCTTCCCGTTCGCCGACGGCCCGCAGCTCGCGATCGACGGCGGCGTGCGCGCGATCATCCAGCCGGGCGGGTCGCGGCGTGACGACGAGGTCGTCGCCGCCGCGGACGACGCCGGGATCGCGATGGTCTTCACCGCCCGCCGGCACTTCCGCCATTGAGCCCGGCCGCCGAGCGCCACGGCTCGGGCGTCCCGTGGGAGGAGCGCTTCGGGTACAGCCGCGCCGTGCGGGCCGGCGATCGCGTGCTGGTCGCGGGGACGACGGCCGCAGGACCGGACGGCGCCGTCGCCGGTCTCGGCGATCCGGGCGCGCAGGCGCGGGCCGCGCTGGAGCGGGTAGTGGCGGCGCTCGGCGCGGCCGGCGCCGGGGTGGCGGACGTGGTGCGTACGCGGATGTACGTGACGGATGCCGCGTACGCCGACGCCGTCGGCCTCGCCCACGCCGAGACGTTCGGCGCCGCGCCGCCCGCCGCGACGATGGTCGTCGTCTCCGCGCTGCTCGACCCGCGCCTGCTCGTCGAGATCGAGGCCGAGGCGATCGTGGGCGCCGGCGGCTGAAGCGCGGGGCAACGCCGTCGCTCCGGCCTCGGCATCGAACGCGTCACAGGCGGCTGAGAGCCCTCACGCGCCGCGCCTTGCCCGCCGCGGGCTCGGGCATTACACGGTCGCCTGAGTTTCGTCGCTCGCCGTGCCCCACACGGCACGGTTGGACCGCCAGACTCGCGCCATGCCCCACTCGCGTGTCATTCCGGTCTCCGGGCGACCAGAATCGCAGCCGAGTGCGGCGGCGGCCCGACGGGGCGTCCCGCAGTCCGGGCCGGCTGGGCCGCAGCCCCGCGAGCGGCTTCGGAGGCTGTCGGCGCTCGCCACACGCCAGGGCGGCGTCGTGGCGCGGCGGCAGCTGACGCGCCTCGGGTTCTCTGAATCGTGGATCGCGCGCGGCGTCAGATCCGGCGCCCTGGTTCGGCTCCACGCGGGTGTCTTCGCGGTCGGGCATGGCGCCGTCGGACAGTCCGGGCAGCGCTTCGCGGCGATCCTGGCGGCCGGGCCGGACGCCGTTCTCAGCCACCGCTCCGCCGGCGAGGTCTGGGGGCTGTGTGCCCACGCGGGTACGCGGGCGGAGGTGACGGCTCCACGGACCCTGCGGGCGCGTGCGCGGCTGCTGCCACACCGTGCCGCGCTACTCCCGGACGAGCGCACGGTCATCGACGGCCTTCCGATCACCACGGTGGCCCGTACGCTGCTCGACCTGGCCCTGGTGCTCGGCCACCACCGGCTCGAGCGCGCGGTCGAGCGGGCCGAGATGGCGCGCCTCCTGGACCTGCGGGCGGTCGCGGCACTGCTCGACCGCCACACGCGCCGGCCGGGCGTCCGCGCCCTCCGTGCGGCGCTTCCGGCCGCCGCCGACCCGCGCGTGACGCGCAGCGATTTCGAGGACGCGTTCCTGGCGTTCCTGGCCGCCCGTGACCTGCCGCGCCCGAGCTCGAGGGCCTGGGTGCCGATGGACGACGGCGAGGGGCCGGGGGTCGAGCTCGACGTCGCCTGGCCGGCCGCGCGGCTCGCCGTGGAGCTCGACCCGCGCTCCACGCACGGAACCGCTGCGGCCTTCGAGCGCGACCGTCGCAAGGATCAGCGGCTGCTCCTAGTGGGCTGGCGGGTCGTGCGGATCACGCCTCGGCGCCTGCGGGAGGAGCCGCATCGACTTGCCCGTCTCCTGGGGCGGCTGCTGCAGCCGCCCACCCTTCGATGACGCCGTCCGCCGCCCGGGCCCAGCCGGTCCTGCTCAGGCGCTCGCCCGCCCGCTGGACAGCTGCGTCACCGGAACGGACTGGAGGCCCTGCGAGCGCAGCGCAGCCCGCAGCTCGTCGAGCACGAGCGAGCCGGAGATCCGGTCGGGGACCTCGATCTCGACTATCTCACCGGGGTGCAGCTCGCCGATCGCGCCGCCGGGCGAGAGCGTCACCTCGCCGCGCACGGCGCGTCCGCCGGCGGAGCGCGCGAGCAGCGACTGGCCGGCGGTGAAGCCGCGGTCGGGCGGCACGTAGAGGAAGTGGTGGCCGAGGCCGAGGTCGCGAGCGGCCCGGCGCAGGCGCGACTTGGTCGCGATCCAGCGCACCAGCGCCCCGCCCTTGGCGAGGCTGGGCACCACGTCCAGGCCGGCCGCCTGCAGGCTCGCGACCTCCGCGTCCGCGGGCGCCGAGCTGACCGCGAAGGAGCCGGACAGGTGGCGGCGGCGCATGTCCGCGGCGACGCCGTTCATCGTCGCCTGCGGCGCCTCGACCATCACGCCCACCTGCGGGGCGCTCGTCTGGAACTCCGTGGTGGGGGCGAGGTGCAGCGGCTTGGAGAGCAGCGTGTACCCGGCCCCCGTGCCCAGCCCGGCGAACCCGAGCACGATCACGCCGGCGCCGACCGCGAAAGCCCGCTGGAGCGAGAGCCGCCACGGCGCGAGCGCCGGGGCGCGGCAGCCGGCGTCGAGCGCCAGCGCGGCGGTCGTGCGACGCGCGGCGAAGCGCGGGTCGGCCTCGGGCCGCTCCTGCAGCGCCCGGGCCAGCGCGGGCCCGAGCCGCTCGCGCGAGCCCGCGACCTGGGCGAGCCCGAAGCGTTCGAGCGCGCGGTTGTTCTCCTTGACGTGGCCGACGCCGAAGCCGTAAGAGATCACCGGCGTTCCCGCGATGATCGCCTCGAGCACCGTCAGCCCCGCGGTCGAGTGCACGAGCACGTCGGCGGCGGCGAGGTGCTCGCCCATCCGCTCCGTGAAGCCCACGAGCCGAACGCGCGGCTCCTCCCCGAAGCGGTCGCGCAGCCGCTTGCGGACCTGGACATTGCGACCGCAGAGGCAGACGACCGTGGCACCGGGCACCTCGAGCGACTCGGCGATCGCGCCCTCGAGGTCGCCGATCCCCCAGCCGCCGCCGCTCACGAGCACGATCGTGCCCTCGGCCGGGAGGCCGAGCGTCGCACGACCCTCGTCGCGGGACGGGGGATGCAGGCAGCTCTCCGTCGTGGGCGGACGGCCCCAGACGGCGCTGCGCGGGCCCGCGATCGACTCGACCTCGTCGATCGACTCGGGTTGCGTCACGACGTGCAGGTCGATGCCCGGGTGCGCCCAGAAGTGCAGGCCCGCGAGGTCGGTGATGCTCGACACCGCCGGAATGGCCAGCCTGCCGTTGCGGCGCAGCTCGCCGAGCACGGCGGTGCAGCCGGGGTAGGTCGACACGATCAGGTCCGGGTCGTGCGCCGCGACCAGGCGCCGCATCCGGCGCGACCCGAGGATCGCCAGCAGCTTGCGCGAGAGCCAGCGCGTCGGGCGGAAGCGCATGAAGAGGTGGTACTGCGCGTCGAAGAGCCACGGCAGCCAGCGGAACATGACGACCGACCCGTCGCGCATCACCGACGTGAGCAGCCCGCCCATCGCGACCAGGCCGTTGACGATCGAGACCTGGGCGCCCGGGTCCCGCTCGGCGAACTCCCGTGCGACCGCGCGCGCCGGGCCGTCGTGCCCCTCGCCGATGTCGGCCGAGAGGACCAGCACCTTCCGCGTGGCGGGGCCGGGTACCGGGTGGGGTTCGCCGTCCGCGGCGTCCCCCGCAGGCTCGGCGGCGCGCGCGCCGGAGCCATTGCCGCCCGAGCCGTTGCGCCCCTCGCCGCCAGATCGCCCGTTGCCGCCCGCGGCTGCCTGGTCGGTCTTCCAGGCGACGTAGCGGCGCACGCCCTCGGCGAACGGCGTCGCGGCCGTCCAGCCGAGCTCGTCGCGGGCGCGCGTGCTCAGGACCTCCTTGCCGCCGAAGTCGCCCGGGCGCGCGGGCGTGAACTCGATGCGCGTGTTGCCGACGAGTGACTGGACGTGCTCGGCGATCTCGCGGATCGTCACGGTCTCGTCGCTGGCGAGGTTGTAGGTGCGGTTCGCGGCCTCCGGCACGAGCGAGCGCGCGACCCCTTCGGCCAGGTCCTCGACGTAGACGAAGCGCCGGTACTGGCTGCCGTCGCCCGCGAGCGTCAGCGGCTCGCCCGCGAGCGCCTTGTTCACGAACGCGGGGACGACGGCCGCCTCGCGTGCCCGCGGCCCGTAGGGGATCCCGAAGCGCAGCACCGTGCAGTCGACGCCGTAGAGCTCCGCGTAGGCCTTGCAGTAGAGCTCGCCCGCGAGCTTGGTCGACGTGTAGAGGTGGCTCGGTGTCGCGATCGGCGTGTCCTCGTCGACCACGTCGGGCTCGCAGTCGGAGTAGACCCAGATCGTGCTCGCGTAGACCATCCGCGCGACCTCGGCGCGGCGTGCGGCCTCGAGCACGGCCATCGTGCCGCGTGCGTTGACCTCCTCGGCGACGACGGGCTCCTCAAGCACGTCGCTGACGTCCGCGACCGCCGCCAGGTGGACGACCGCCTCGCAGTCCTCGAGCGCGGTGGCGATCGCCTCGACGTCGGTGATCTCGCCGAGGCGGTGCTCGACCTCGGACGCGTCGTGCCACGGGGACTGCCGCCGGTCATAGACCACCGGCTCGTGCCCGTGCGCCGCGAGCCGGTCCACGACGTGCGAGCCGATGAAGCCCGCGCCGCCCGTGACCAGGACCCTCACGCCACGCCCTCCGGAAGCTCGGGCCCGTGGTAGTAGATCGGCGCGCAGGAGTGGTTCCCAGCGACCCAGTCGGTGTTGGGCAGCTCGGCGTCGTCGCCCATGATGCGGTGGCAGGGCTCGTCGTAGACGCGCCCCGTCGAGCGCTCCAGCGACTCGAACACGACGTACTTGTAGAGCCCCGAGACCATGCCCTCGGGCAGCTCCAGCCGGGTCCGCTCGTGCGCCGGGTCGAGCAGCGAGCGCGCGACCCGGTTCTTCCAGGCGACGATCTCCTCGAGGCGCTCGATCTGCACGAGCCCCAGGGCCGCCGCGAACTCGCTCATGCGGAAGTTCAGCCCGCGGATGTCGTAGTCGGGCTTGCCGTAGTTGCGGAACTTGCGCGCGTACTCCAGGAGCTCGGGATGGCGCGAGGTGAGGATCCCGCCCTCGCCGGCCGAGATCGTCTTCGTCGCGTACAGGCTGTAGACGCCCGCGTCGCCCCAGGTGCCCGGTCGCCGGTCATCCCACGCGGCGCCGTGGGCGTGCGCGCAGTCCTCGAGCAGGAAGATGCCGTGCTCGCGGCAGTACGCGGCGATCCGCTCGACGTCGAAGGCGATGTGGCCGCCGATGTGCACGAGGAACACGGCCTTCGGCCGGTGCTGCTGCGCCTTCGCCTCGAAGTCGGCGAACGACATGCACAGATCCTCGCGATTGCAGTCCACGAACTCCACGCGGCCGCCGGCCTCCAGCACGGCGAGCGGCGTGGCCATGAACGTGTTCGACGGGCACAGCACGGTTTCCCCCCGCACCCCCGCGAACTCGAGCGCGGCGAGCGCTCCGCCCGTCCAGTTCGCGGTCGCCACCGCGGCCTGCGCGTTCCAGGTCGACCATGCCTGCTCGAGCTCGTCGCGCAGCGCGCCCTCCGACCAGCGGTTCGAGTCGAAGATGCGGTCCACGAGCGCGTGGTAGCGGGCGCGGTCGCGCTGGTCGAAGCCGATCGCGAAGGCGGTGTGGTCCGGAGCGGCTGCCGCGACGGCGGGGGTCTCGAGCGTTTCGGGCATCGCGAAGGTGGTCGATGGGCGGGAGATGGGGGAGGAGAGGTCGTTCTCGGCGCGCTGGGCCGCCGAAGCGTCGGTCGGCGCGCGCGGCGGCCGACCGCGCACCTTCCGATGTTCCAAACCCCGGAACAACGCGAAGGGTACGTGATCCGGCGGCGTTCGGGACGCGCGCCGGCGCCTTCCTAACCCGTCCTAACCGACCGGCACGGTCCGGAGCCCGGCCTCCTCGATCGCGTCGAGGACGCTGGGCAGCGCCGCCACCGTGTTGCGCCAGGAGCCCGGATCGGCGTAGGTGTCCGCGTCGTGGAGCAGCAGGATGTCGCCGGCGCGGAGCCCGCCACCGGTGAGCTCGCGGGCGATCTGCGCCGGTGTGCGCCAGGCGCGCCAGTCGACCCCCCAGCGCGACCACAGCCAGGGCGTCCAGCCGCGCCGGCGGACCTCGCGGATCGCCGCCGGCGTGTAGATCCCGTAGGGCGCGCGGTGGTCGGCGGCCGGCACGCCGGTCGCCTCGGCGATGCTCTCGACCGCGCGATCGAGGTCGTCCTGCAGCCTCGCGGGGGTCAGGCGCTGCAGGTTGACGTGACGGTCGCCGTGGACGGCGACGCGGTGGCCGGCCGCGAAGGCCTCCGCCGCGAGCGACGGGCTGCGCCGCACCTGCTCGCCGATCACGAAGAACGTCGCGGTCATCCCCCGCTCGGCGAGCAGCTCGAGCACGGCGGGAGTGCCCTGCGGATGCGGGCCGTCGTCGAACGTCAGCGCCACCCCGCGGGGGTCGCTCAGCCGGCGCGGGATGCCGAGCGCGCGCGCCAGCGGCGGCACGTGGCAGGCGAGCCCGGGGCCGTACCAGGTGGCGGTGGCGCCGAACGCGCCGAGTGCGGCGTAAGCGGTCGCGCGCATGGCCTGCGCATCATGACGGGCGGAGCCCCGCCGGTTCAGCCGCCGTGGCGCAGCTCGCGGTAGCGGCGGATCAGCGCGTTGGTCGAGGAGTCGTGCGACAGCTCGGGGAGCTCGGAGGCCTCGAGCTCCGGGATGATCCGCTTCGCGAGCACCTTGCCGAGCTCCACGCCCCACTGGTCGAAGGAGTCGATCCCCCAGATCGTCCCCTCGACGAAGACCTTGTGCTCGTAGAGCGCGACAAGTGCGCCCAACGTCGCCGGGGTGAGCCGCCGCGCGAGGATCGCGTTCGACGGCCGGTTGCCGAGGCAGACGCGGTGCGGGATCTGCTCCGCGGGCGCGCCCTCGGCGGCGAGCTGCTCCGCGCTGCGGCCGAACGCGAGCGCCTCGGCCTGCGCGAGCATGTTCGCCATCAGCAGGTCCTGCTGGGAGCCGACCGGATCGAGCGCCTGCGCGAAGCCGATGAAGTCGCACGGCACGATGCGCGTTCCCTGGTGGATCAGCTGGTAGAAGGCGTGCTGGCCGTTGGTGCCGGGCTCGCCCCAGACGATCGGGCCGGTGTCGTAGCCGACCTCCTCGCCGTCGAGCGTCACGTGCTTGCCGTTGCTCTCCATGTCCAGTTGCTGCAGGTAGGCCGGGAAGCGGTGCAGGTCGTCCGCGTAGGGCAGCACCGCGACCGTCTCGGCCTCGAGGAAGTTGGAGTTCCAAAGCCAGGTCAGGGCGAGCAGCACCGGCAGGTTGCGTTCGAGCGGCGCCGTGCGGAAGTGCTCGTCCATCGCGTGGAAGCCGGCGAGCATCTCGCGGAAGGCATCGGGCCCGACGGCGATCATCAGCGAGAGGCCGATCGCCGAGTCGTAGCTGTAGCGCCCGCCGACCCAGTCCCAGAAGCCGAACATGTTGTCGGTGTCGATGCCGAAGCGCGCGACCTCCTCGGCGTTGGTGGAGACCGCGACGAAGTGCTTGGCCACCGCGCCCTCGTCGCCGCCCAGGCCGCCGACGAGCCAGTCGCGCGCGGCGCGCGCGTTCGTGAGCGTCTCGAGCGTGGTGAACGTCTTGGAGCAGACGACGACCAGCGTCTCGGCGGGGTCGAGGTCAGACGTGGCCGAGGCGACGTCGGACGGGTCGACGTTGGAGACGAAGCGGCAGGTGATCCCGGGGTCGCGGTAGTGCCGCAGCGCCTCGTAGGCCATCACCGGCCCGAGGTCCGAGCCTCCGATGCCGACGTTGACCACGGTGCGGATCCGCTTCCCCGTCGCGCCCTTCCACTCCCCCGAGCGCACGCGCTCGCAGAACGCCGCCATGCGGTCGAGCACCTCGTGCACGCCGGGCACCACGTCGCGGCCGTCGACCACGATCGACTCGCCGCGCGGCGCGCGCAGCGCGACGTGCAGCACCGGGCGGTCCTCGGTCGTGTTGATCCGGTCGCCGGCGAACATCGCCCGGGTCCGCTCGCGCAGCCCGCTCTCCTCGGCGAGGGCTACGAGCAGCCGCAGCGTCTCCTCGTCCAGGCGCTGCTTGGAGTAGTCGAGGCGCAGGCCGGCCGCCTCGGCCACCAGTTCCTCGCCGCGCCGCGGAGCGTCCGCGAACAGCGTGCGCAGCTCCGCCGTGCGCATGGTCTCGGCGTGCTGGTGCAGCGCCTGCCAGGCGTCCCGCCCGCGCTGCGGGCCCGGGGCGGCGCTCACGCCTGCGCGAGCGCCGAGCTCTTGGCCTCGACCGAATCGAGCAGGTCCGACCACGCTTTGTCGAACGCCGCGACGCCCTCGACCTGGAGGCGCTCCGCGAGCGCGTCGAGGTCGATTCCCGCAGCCTCGAAGCGCGCGAGCTGCTCCTCGGCGTCGCCGCCGTCGACCGGGAGCGTCGCGGTCACGGGCGCGCCGTGCTCCGCCAGCGCCAGCAGCGTCGGCTCGGGCATGGTGTTGACGGTGTCGGGCGCCGCCAGGTCGTGGATGTAGAGGGTGTCGGGCGCGTTGGGGTCCTTGGTCCCGGTGCTCGCCCACAGCAGCCGCTGCGGCCGCGCCCCGTTCGACTCCAGTCGCTGCCAGCGGTCCGAGGCGAGCACGTCGCGGTAGGCCTTGTAGGTGCGCTTGCCCATCTCGATCCCGAGGTGGTTGCGCAGTTCCTCGCCCGCGTCGGCGCCGACGGCCACGTCCCAGCGCGAGACGAACACCGAGGCCACGGAGGCGATGTCGAGCGGCTGCCCCGCCTCGAGGCGGCGCTCGAGCCCGGCCATGTAGGCCTCCGCGGCGTCGAGGTACTGCTCGCGCGAGAAGAGCAGCGTGACGTTGATCGGGATGCCCGCGGCGATCGACTCCGTGATGGCGGGCAGGCCGGCCCCGGTGCCCGGGATCTTGATGTACACGTTGGGCCGCGACGCGCGCGCGCTCAGGTCCGCGGCCATCGCGATCGTCTTCTGCGTCTCGTCCGCCACGGTGGGCGAGACCTCGAGCGAGACGTAGCCGTCCACGCCGGAGGTGCGCTCGTGCACGGGCGCGAACAGCTCGGCGGCCCGCTGGAGGTCGGCGATCGCGATGTCGAAGAAGAGCTGCTCGCCGCGATCGCCCTTCGCGTAGAGCGCGCGGATGTCGGCGTCGTAGTCCGAGCCGGCCGCGACCGCCTTGTCGAAGATCGACGGGTTCGAGGTCAGGCCGGTCACGCAGAGCTCGTCGATGTAGCGGGCCAGCGCGCCCGTGTCGAGCATCTCGCGCGTGATGTTGTCGATCCACAGGCTCTGGCCGAGGTCGTGGAGCTGCTGATTGGCGGTCATGTCGTTCTCTCCGATCGTGTGGCTGCGAGCAGTTCGTCCAGATCGTGGTCGAGGAGGTCGCCGATGCGGTCGACCTCGAGGTCCGCGGGCGGGTGGGCGCCGAGCACCTCGGGATCGTGGGCGTAGTGCCCCTGGCGCGGGAAGACGGTGACCACCCGGTCTCCCCATTGCCGTTTGCACGCGTCGAGGATCCGCAGCTTGTCGTCCACGAGCACGTAGCGGCGTGCCGGGAAGCGGTGCTCGACATCGGCGAGCTGCTGCTCCTTGTGCACGTAGATCAGCACGCGCCCGTCGACCTCCTGCCAGAGGCCCGAGCGCTCGATCTTGCGCGGCTGGAAGACCACGTCCCCGTCGGACATGATGACGGTCGGCCCGCGCTGCGACCACCGGGCGAGCACGTCGAGCGACCCGGGGTAGAGGCGGTTGGCGAACGGGTAGTCGACGAGGAACGACGACGCGCGCAGGATGTTGGGCGTGTGCGGGTGGCGGACCCGGTAGCGCTGCAGCGCCCCGAGGTAGTCCGCGTAGCCGAGCTCGGAGCGCAGCAGCTCGAACTCGTCCCAGTAGCCGCTCGCCGCGTCCGGCCCGAGCTCCGACTCCAGCCACGCCCGCAGGTCGGCGGTCACGTGGTCGTTGTCGAGCAGCGTGTTGTCGACGTCGAACAGGAAGACGACGTCGCTGCGGCTCATGCCGGCGAGCCCCCGCCGGGGGCGGGGTCGTTCCATCCGTGCACCGCCTCGGCGAGGTCCGTGGCCTCGGCGGGGCCCCAGGTGCCGGGCTCGTAGGGATAGACGGGGCTCGCGTCGTCGAGGATCGGGTCCACGACCCGCCACGCGGCCTCGACGGCGTCCTGGCGCGCGAACAGGGTTGCGTCGCCCTTCATCGCGTCGCCGAGCAGCCGCTCGTAGGGGGGCAGCTCCTCGGGCGAGTGGTGCATCACCTGGAGCGTCACGGGCTCGCCGCTCATCCCGCCGCCCGGCTGCTTGGCGCGCGCCTCGATCGCGATCGTGACCTCCGGCCCGAGGCGGAAGCGGAAGCGGTTGGCCTGCGAGGGCCGGATGTCGTCGAAGACGTCGAGCGGCGGGCGGCGGAGCTCGACCACGACCTCGGTCGCGGTCAGCGGCAGCTCCTTGCCCGTGCGGATCAGCACCGGCACTCCGGCCCAGCGCCAGGAGTCGATCGCCAGCCGCACGGCGGCGTAGGTCTCCACCTTGGAGTCCGGCGCGACGCCGTCCTCGTCGCGATAGCCGCGGAACTGGCCGCGCACGACGTCGTCGGGCCTCAGCGGGCGCAGCGAGCGGATGAGCGCCGCCTTGGCGTCGCGCTGGGACTCCGCGTCGTGGCCGACGGGCGGGTCCATCGTGAGCATCGCGAGCGTCTGGATCAGATGGTTCTGGAGCACGTCGCGGATTGCGCCGGCCTCCTCGTAGAAGTGCCCGCGGCCCTTGACCCCGAAGCTCTCGGCCATCGTGATCTCGATCGACTCGACGTGCGCACGGCTCCAGATCGGCTCGACGAAGGTGTTTGCGAAGCGGAAGTAGAGGAGGTTCTGGACCGCCTCCTTGCCGAGGTAGTGGTCGATCCGGAAGATCGCCTGCTCCGGGAAGACGCGGTGGATGATGCGGTTGAGCTCCCGGGCCGAGGCCAGGTCGCGGCCGAACGGCTTCTCGACCACAACGCGCGCGCCGGGCCCGGCCGCGCCGGCCGACGCGAGCCCGTCCGCGACCGTGCCGAACAGGCTGGGCGGGATCGCGAGGTAGTGGAGCGGGCGCTCGGCGTCGCCGAGCTCGCGCTCGAGCGCCTGGAACGTGGCCGCGTCCGCGTAGTCGCCGTCGACGTAGCGCAGCAGGCCCTCGAGCTTCGGCCAGGCGTCGCCGTCGACCCCTCCGTGCGCGGTCAGCGAGTCCTTCGCGCGCTCCTTGAGCCGGCCGAGGTCCCAGCCGGCCTTGGCGACCCCGATCACCGGCACCTCGAGCGTCCCGTGCCTCACCATCGACTGCAGCGCCGGGAAGATCTGCTTGTAGGCGAGGTCGCCGGTCGCACCGAAGAAGACGAGCGCGTCGGAGACCGGCGGGCGCTCGCTCACCCCGAGCCCTCGGCCTTCTCGTGGTGGCCGCCGAACTCGAAGCGCATCGCGGACAGCAGCCGGTCGGCGAACTCCGCCTCCCCGCGTGAGCTGAAGCGCTCGTACAGCGCGGTGGTCAGAACGGGGGCCGGGACCGACTCGTCGATCGCGGCGGTGATCGTCCAGCGCCCTTCGCCCGAGTCCGAGACACGGCCGCCGAAGTCGCTCAGCGCGGCGTCGCGGCGCAGCGCGATCGCGGTCAGGTCCAGGAGCCAGGAGCCGATCACGCTGCCGCGGCGCCATACCTCGGCGACGTCCGGGAGGTCGAGGTCGTAGCGGTAGTGCTCGGGATGGCGCAGCGGCGTCGTCTCGGCATCGACCTCCCGCGCGGTCGCGCCGGAGTTGGCGTGGCGCAGGATGTTCAGGCCCTCGGCGTAGGCCGCCATCACGCCGTACTCGATCCCGTTGTGGACCATCTTCACGAAGTGGCCGGCGCCGCTGGGCCCGCAGTGGAGATAGCCCTGCTCGGCGGGGCTCGGGTCGCCGCTCAGGCCCGGCGTGCGATCGACGTCGCCGACGCCCGGCGCCAGCGCCGCGAAGACCGCGTCCAGGCGGCCGACGGCGTCGTCGGGGCCGCCGATCATCAGGCAGTAGCCGCGCTCCAGCCCCCAGACGCCGCCGCTGACGCCGACGTCGAGGTACTCGATCCCCTTCTCCGCGAGCGCCGCCGAGCGGCGCAGGTCGTCGTGGTAGTAGGAGTTGCCGCCGTCGATCACCGCGTCGCCGCGCTCGAGGTGCGGCGTGAGATCGTCCAGCACCGAGTCCACGATCCCCGCCGGAACCATCAGCCAGACGTGGCGCGGCGCCGCCAGCTTCGATACGAGGTCGGCGACCGAGTCGCTGCCGGTCGCGCCCTCGCCCGCGAGCCCGGCGACGGCGTCCGCGTTCGGGTCGTAGACGACGCAGTCGTGGCCGTCCTTCTGCAGGCGCCGGACCATGTTCGCGCCCATCCGGCCGAGTCCGATCATCCCTAGCTGCACGTGGGCCCCCTTCTCCGGCGCGCCGCGCCGTCCGCGGTCAGCGACGGCGTCCCGCGGACGCCGCCGCCGTTACGGCCGGGAGCCTAGATGTTCTACTGCTGCGCGTCCTTCAGGTTCATCGTCCACCACAGGAACCATGCGCCCTGCTGCTTGATCAGGTCGCTCCGGACGTCGATCACGTTGTGCCCGACGCCCTCCTGGGGCTCGAAGACGGCCCAGACGCCGGCCTTCAGGAAGGCCTCGGCGTTGGACTCCGCCCACGCGAATGGGACCGTGGTGTCGAGCGTGCCGTTCACCATCAGCGGGGCCGCGTCGCCAGAGCCGATGTACTCATTGGTCGGCATCCCGCCGGCCGCGGAGACGACGCCGCCGACCTTCGAGGACGGACCGGGGTTCCCGCTGTCCCCCACGTCCTCTGAGTGCGTCGCGACCAGCAGCGAGGTGACGGCGCCCGCGGAGGACCCGCCCATCGCGATCCGGTCCGGGTCGATCCCGTAGGTGGAAGCGTTCGCCCGCAGCCAGCGGACCACCGCCTGGGCGTCGTGCTGGGCGTTCAGCGCCGCCTGCTCGCACTGGGGCGTCCACCCCTGACTACCGCAACCGGGCGTGCCGGGCGGCAGCAGCCGGTAGTCGATCGACACGGCGACGTAGCCGAGCGACGCGAAGTAGGGCGCAAGCCCCCCGCCTCCGCGCCCACCCTTGATGAAGCCGCCGCCGTGGATCCAGACGAACGCGGGACGCTTGGTGACGGTGTCGGTGCGCGGCTGGTAGAGGTCGAGCTTGAGGTCGTTGGCGACGCCGTCCTGGCTCGTCGAGTAGGTGATCCCGCCGATGACCTTGATGTCCTGCGTGATCGGGTCGCGGTAGCGCACGACGCCGTCGCCCGGCGGCTTGGTCACCGAGCACGCCCCGATCGTCGCCGCCAGCGCCAGCAGCGCACCTGAGCGCGCGATCCACCTCGTCGTAGAGCCCATCTCGTCTCCTCCCGTTCACGGCGACCGTACGCCCCTCGAAACCCGCCGGGGCGCCGGGAGTTGCGCCGCGCGGTCGCCGGGGGACTGGCCGCGGACCGGGATCCCGTCCGATCCCGTGTTCCGGTCGTCCTGCGACCGCGGGACAGGATCGGACGTGGAACCAACGCGACCGGCATCTGCAACCGGTCCCGGTAGCGCGAGGAGTGCGCCCCCCGGGACTCGAACCCGGCCCGCCGGATCAAAAAGATGAAGGTGGTTGGTTGCCGGGCCGTTCGAAGAGAAGCGGCTCACGCCTGAATCTCGATCGGCACAACGGGAACCACGTAGATGACGCACCGCGGCACGCCCAGCGTGTAAGTGATCGTCCCGCCTCGGGCGGCGCATCGGCGCCGGTATGCGCGATCGCGAGCTAGCTGGCGATAGCGGGCGAGCCGTCGGCGGGCACGAGCAAGGCGATCGTCCTGGACGCATGAGAAGACCACCCAGGAGCCGCGAGCCACCCGTCCCGCGCCGTAGGCGTCCGAAGCCGCGACGGAGTAGGCGTAGCGGCCGGGCTGCTGGCACCGCCAGCGGTAGCGGAATGTGCGCGCGACCGCGCGCGGCCTTGTAGTGAAGCGGCGAACCACGGCGCCGCGGCCGTGTCGGACCACGACGCGGATATTGACGAACGGGTCTGTGCCGATCCGCAGGCTCAGGTGGCCGGCCTTGAATCCCGACAGCGCTGGCCGCACCGAGAGGTGGCGGAGGCGGGGCGGGGAGACCGTGAAGCCCGTGGGCTCGCTTCGGACGGGCGCCCAGTCGCCGTTCGCACGCGTTACGACCCACCAGTACCGTCCGGGACTCAGTACCCGCTTGGTGGCAAGCGTGAACGATCCAGCGCGTGGTTCGCCCGTCCAGATCGGCTTGGTTCCGTCGCGCGGCTGGGTGGCGTAGAGCTCGAGCCGGTCATCACCTTGACTCGCCGTCCAGCGGAACACGGTCCGTCGCCCGTAGGGCACGCGCTGGGCCGCTTTTGGCGCGAGTGATCGGGGCCGCACCGGCGCGCAGCAGGAGACGATGCGCGCGGATGCCCGAGCACTCACCGGGAACAGTCGACTCGAGCCGTAGCGGACAATGCTCTCGTCGAGGATCGACGCGTAGATGGAGTACGCGGTTGCACGGGCGGGCACGAAGCGCAGCGTGCGGTCGAAGCTGCCCGGGGGGAGTACGAGGTCCGCTTCCTCCGTATCGAGCGACCAACGGACCCGAAGGTGCCGTGCAGCTTCCGTCCAGCCAACCAGCCGGAACGAGATCGGCTCGCCCTCGCCCCGGTTCTGGGTCGGAATCACAGACACCGTCGCTCTCGATGGCGCAACGTCCACAGTGGTCGAGCTTGCCCCGTCCGGTAGGAGTGCGTCGTTTCGCTCTACGTAGCTGCAAAGGGCATAGGAGCCGACGAGTTGGGGAGTGAACGTCCCGTGGAAGGTGTAGGGACCGGGACCGATCGGGGTACCTGCCTCCGCGGTGAGCCGCTGGGTGTCCCCTCCGAGGTTCCACAGGCTGGCGGCCGAGGAGCGGGCTGGGCACGGCGGCTGGCGGTCAGTCGCGCGGTTGCCGATCGCCCAGACGTGCAGTCTCCGCGCGACCTCGACGCCGCCCGCGACGGTGACCCCGGCTGGAAGATCCCCGTGCAACTCTCCGTCGACCAAGGACGCGACGCTGGCACGCGGCGACCGCACGGAGATCGCGACCGCCGCGCTGGCTTCGATGTCGTAGCCGTTTGGAGAGAGTTCGGCGCAGGCGTAGTACGTGCCGGATGCAGATGGCGTGAAGTCCCGCTGAACCGAGAACGATCCGAGCCCGACGTTTGTCAGCGCCAGATCCACGGCGTCGAGCGACGAGCGATGGCATCCGGTCGCGCCCCCCGCTCCCTGCGGGCCGGGGTCGTAGTACAAGCGGAGTTGCCCAGCCGCGTTCGCCGTACCCGACGCCGTGACGGATACAACCTTCTCTTGGGTCGGGTCCGGCGAGATGGTCAGAGCGATATCGCCGGCATACGCGGCCGATGGCGTGCAGGCCGCCATGCCCGTTAGCGCGAACAACAGCACTAGAGCGAGATAGTGCGCCACTCGTTGGCGCTACCCGAGCGCGTCGCGGTCGAGGAAGTGGACGGGCTTGACTGGGAGGAGTTGCCGCCCGTCCTCGTCGAGACCCTCGTAGTGCTCGACCCAGAGATCGAGAAGTCCCTCGCCGTCTATCAGCGTGACGCGCCGCGAGGTGTCCCGTGCGTGGCGTTGTGCATCACGCGTGAACCCGCCCAAAGAGATGAACAGGCCCACGTCATGCGACTCGATCAGCGACAAGAACGAGCGCAGCTCGTCTTCGCTGACCTTACTGTCGGCGCGCCGCTTGACCTGTCCCTTGATTCGTGGGCCGGTGACGCCAAGGGGGTCGGTTTGGGCTAGCAGGTCAAGGCCACCGTCGGGGCCCTTCGGGGCAATCCAGACGACGTGATAGCCCATAGCTTCCAAGAGCTTGGCGACGAGGTCCTGGAAGCGATAAGGCGGGGTCTCGGCCATGTAGCCGAGGATGTCTCCCCGCGCCGACTCCTCGGCCTCCTCCAAAGTAGTGGCGGCGAGCAGGGTGGTCTCGGACTCGTCAGGCGCCCCGTTGCTGGCCTCGTCGGGCTGCTCTGCCTTCCACTTTCGGTACAGGCGGCGCGACTCTCGAAAGAGCGCCTCTGCGTCGGGGAACTTGTCGAGCGCCGCACGGCCGTCCTCGGTGAGGGTCCACACGCCTTTGTGTTTGAGGAGCCACCCGGCCTTGACCGAGTTGATCGTGGCGAAGCGGACGATCTTCGGGAATCGGACCACATTGGGGTTCTTCGGGAAGGTCGCCTTCTCGAAGTCGGTCAGGTCCATTACGTTCTCGCCGCGGGCGATGGCGTGCTTCGCCTGAAGGCCCTCAGGTTCCTCGACCAGCACACGGAAGATGGCTTGAAGCATCTCGCCTTGGCGGCGAGTTGTGATGTCCGCCATGAACCCGACCCTATCGCGCAGTCGCCTGTGCCAGGCGGGTCCTTGATCGTCGCGCTCCGCGACTTGAACAGGGTTCGGAAGACGCCCTGCGGGGATCGCGCCCTGGGGGCACGAGAGGGGAAATCGCTCCGCTCCCGATAGCGCATGTCCACACCTCCGGGCCGGAACCGCAGCGGTCAGTGCGCCCCCCGGGACTCGAACCCGGCCCGCCGGATTAAAAGTCCGGTGCTCTAACCAGATGAGCTAGAGGCGCGCGTGGATCGTCGCAGACGGGTGGTGGCCCGCCGGCCCGCCGTGGCAGACTCGACGCCATGCCGAGGATCGTCCCGGTGGCGGGGATGGCCGTGGAGGTGCGCTCGCTCGGGGAGACGCGCGAGGCGCGCGTAGACGAGGTCGCAGACGGCGGCCGCGCCCTGCGCGTGGGCGAGGAGTGGTTCGACCTCCACCGGCGCACCGCGAAGTTCGTGCGCCGCGGGGAGCCCTACTACGGCACGCGCCTGGCGTTCCCGGCCGCGGAGGACGACGGGTGAGCGCGTCGACGACCGCCTGACGCCCGGCGTCCGGCGCCGGCCTCGGCCGGCGCCCAGGCCCGCCGTAGAATCGGGGCGCTGCCCCGCCCCCATGGTGTAGCGGTCAGCACGCCAGCCTTTCACGCTGGTAGCGGGGGTTCGATTCCCCCTGGGGGTACTGACCACGACTCGCGCCCCGCGCCGCGTTACGAGTCTGCGGCCGCCGCGCGCCGGTGCGCGGCCAGCGCCGCGCACCAGGCCGCGAGCACCCCTACCGCGAGCAGCGCGCCGAGCCAGTGCAGGCCGGCGAGCGTCGCGAGCCCGCTCGGCACGCCGGCGAGCGCCGCGCCGATCAGCGTGGGCGCCACGGGCAGGCGCACGACGCGCGCGGTCACCGCCGCGCACGCCAGCCACGCGAGCGGTCCCACCGCCCAGCCCCGATCCTCGAAGAAGGAGTGCGGCAGCGCGAGCGCGAGCGCGACGGCGAGCGCGGCGACGCCCAGCACCTGGGCGAGCGCCGCGCGCCAGAGGACGGAGCGGTCCAGAACGGGCACGTCGCCGATTGTGGCAGGCGGCCGGCGCCCGGCTACCATCGCCGGCGGGCGGTTAGCTCAGCTGGCCAGAGCGCCTGCTTTACACGCAGGAGGCCGCAGGTTCGAGCCCTGCACCGCCCATCGATCGACCGACCGGCTCCGCCCTACTGCGCGTCCCCGTTCACGAGCCACTGCCCCTGGACCTTCTTCATCTCGGTCGGCTTGCTCTGGCCGCCGAAGTTGGGCGTGGTCTCGACGGTCGCCGTGTTCCCGTCGACCTTCACGGAGTCGACCTTGATCCGCTTCAGCTGGGAGGCGACCCGCTTGGTCACGAGCGTGTTCACGACGCGACCGAGGGTCTTCTCGCATGAGCTGCCGGCCTCCCCGGCCTGCGCGGCCAGGCGCTGCTGGGCGCCCGCGGTGAGCAGCGAGCAGGCCTTCGCCGCGTCCTTGCCGACGAACGCGCCGACGTAGTCGGTCACCGCGTTGCGGATCTGGGTCTCGTCCTTGTTGCCGCTCCCGCCCGACCCGCCGCATGCGGCGAAGGAAAGCGCGAGGACGGCGAGAAGCGGCGCGAGCAGGCGAAGTCGGGGCATCGAGGGGGTGGTCTCCTGAGGGCGTGAGGCCGGAGGAGCAGCGTAGCGGGACACGACCGCCCGGCGCGCGGGTTCTGGCCGGATCGGTCAGAAGCGCCGCTCGAGCCTCGAGGCGAGCGCGCGGGCGGCGGGAGTGGCCGGATCGCTCACCCGGACCCGGCTGCGCGGCCATGTGCGGTCGGTCCGCATCGTCGCGACCGCGACGAAGCCGGCCTTCTCCACGGCGCGCCGCGAGGGCGCGTTGTCCTCCCCGACCTTGGTCACGAGCGACTCCGCGCCGCGCGCGCGGAGCGCGACCGCCACCACTCCCCACGCCGCGGGGGCCACGCCGAGCCCGCGGAACGGCTCCGCGGTGACGGAGTCCTCGAGGCAGGCGACGCCCTCCGGCAGCGCCAGCCAGCCGCCGTGCGCCGCCCGCAGCGGCGTGTCGGCGAGCCAGGTCCAGCAGGAGAACGCCGGGCGCTCCTCGAGGAACGCGAGCCACAGCGTCCCGCCGCGCTCCAGCAGTCCGCGCGCGCGGCGCACCCCGGTCGCCGGGATCTCGTTGAGCAGCCCGACCTCCTCGCGCAGCGCGCGGCGCACGACCAGGCCGCCGGGCGGCGCGGGGGCCTCCGGCGTCGCGAGGTCGAGCTCGTACCAGACGTGGGTCTCGTGCAGGCGCAGCGCCGGGCCGAGCGCGTCGCGCGCGGCCCCGACCCCGATGCGCGCGACCCCGAACGGGCCGTGGCGCCGGAGCGCGGTGGTCACGGCCCCGGGTTCGACGGCCGCCTGCGCCTTCCCTGCGCCGGCGTCCTACGCGGCGGCGGTGGTGCGCGGCAGGACGGCGCCCGGGCCGGGCCGGGCGACCACGCCCCCCACCCCGACCTCCTCGCCGCAGCGGCCGCAGCGCGGGTCGAGGTCGATCTCCCCGCCGCAGTCGCGGTGCTCGAACAGGAGCGGCTTGCCCTCGGGGGCGAGGTGCGTGTCGCCCCAGCGCTTCAGCGACACGATCACGGGCCAGAGGTCCAGTCCGCGGCGTGTCAGCGCGTACTCGCAGCGCACCGGCCGCTCCTGGTAGCGCCGGCGTTCGAGGACGCCGTCGTCGGTCAGTCGCTGGAGCCGCCCGGCGAGGACGTTGCGGGCGATCCCGAGGCTGCGCTGGAAGTCGTCGAAGCGCCGCACTCCGAGGAACGCGTCCCGCACGATCAGGATGGTCCAGCGGTCGCCGATCAACTCGAGCGTCCGGGCCACCGAGCAGTTCTGCGTCTCGTACTCGCGCGGGAGCACGACCCGTACCGTAGCGCAGCGCCCGAGGTGGGATTCGTGATGCAACCGACCTTGCCTCAGGCCGTCGCGGCCTCCCGCCCGGGCTCGCGGTCCGCTGCCTCGAGCGGCGCCCCGGCGAGCTGGCCGCCGGAGCAGTCCTCCGCGGCCACGCGCCGGCGCGGGTTGACGATGCCGATGGCCGCAAGCGTCCCGCCAAGCGCCACCAGCGCGGCCGAGACGCCCATCGCCAGGTGGAACGCGTCGACCGACGCGGCCTCGACGGCGCGTTCCAGGCGCGGACGCTCCGGAGCGGGCACCCGGGCGGCGTC
Organism: Solirubrobacteraceae bacterium; assembly: GCA_046330255.1. Lineage (GTDB taxonomy): Bacteria > Actinomycetota > Thermoleophilia > Solirubrobacterales > Solirubrobacteraceae > JBBSBL01. Next base: position 1,338,619 of record JAXLTC010000001.1, on the reverse strand, counting down.
GAGCGGGGCCAGCGGCGCGGCCTTGGACTCGACCACGGCGTGGCGCCCGGCGGACGAGAGGGCCGTCTCGCGCACGCGCGCGTCGAGCGTCCCGGCGAACTGCGCCGCCACCAGCGCGCCGACCGCGGCGATCCCGATCAGCGACGCGACGCGCGCGATCGCGTTGTTGACCCCGGAGGCGATGCCGGCGTTGTGCTCGTCGGCGTCCGCGAGCACGGTGGCGGTGAGCGGCGCGACCGTCATCGAGAGCCCCAGACCGAACAGCACCAGCGCGGGCAGCAGGTCGGAGAGGTAGTCGACGTGCGTGCCGAGCGTGGTCAGCATCGCGGGCCCGCTCGCGGCGACAAGCGGTCCGGCGCCCATGAAGAACCGCGGCCCGTGGCGGTCCGCGAGCGCCCCGAAGCGCCGCGATGCCAGGAACATGATCACGGTCACCGGGATCGTGGCGGAGCCCGCCGCGACCGCGCTGTAGCCGGCGACCTGCTGGAGGTAGAGCACCAGGAAGAAGAGCAGGAGCCCCAGCCCGGCGTACATCAGCAGCGTCTCGGCGTTGCCGATCGCGAAGTTGCGTCGCGAGAAGAGACCGAGCGGCAGCATCGGCGCGGCCGTACGCCGCTCGTGTGCGACGAACGCGACGAGCAGCGCCGCGCCCGCGGCCAGCGGACCGCTCACGCCGGGGTCCGACCAGCCCAGCACCGGCTGCTCGATCAGGCCGAACGTGAGCCCGGCGAGCCCGGCCGCGCAGAGCGCGCCGCCGACCCAGTCAACGCGCGCCGCGCCGCCGGCGCGCGGCCGGTCCGCGGGCATCGCGGTGCGGATCAGCGCCAGCGTGGCCAGCACCAGCGGCACGTTGATCAGGAAGACCCAGTGCCAGGAGGCGCTGTCGATGATCCAGCCCCCGAGCAGCGGGCCGATCATCGTCCCGATGGCGCCCCAGGCCGTCCAGGCCCCGATCGCGCGACCGCGTTCCTGCCGCGCGAAGGTCGCGACGATCACCGCGAGCCCGGCGGGCATGAGCAGGGCCCCGCTCACTCCCTGCAGCGCGCGCGCCGCGACGAGCACCCCGACGGTCGGCGCGGCCGCACAGAGAATCGAGGTGGCTCCGAAGCCCGCCACGCCGAGCGTGAACACCCGCCGCTCCCCGAACAGGTCGCCGAGCGACCCGCCGACGAGCAGGAGCGATCCGAGGGTGAGCAGGTAGGCGTTCGCCACCCACTGCTGCCCGGCGAGGCCGCCGCCGAGGTCGCGGCGGATGGCGGGCAGCGCGACGTTGACGACGGTGGCGTCGATGGTCGAGACCGTCGTCCCGAGGATGCAGGCGACCAGGATCAGCCGCTTGCGTCGCGCGCCGAGCGCGGCGGGGCGCGCGGGCGGAGCGCGCCCGGGTCCTACTGAGCGCCCCTGTCCACGGTGTAGCGGAACCGCCCGTCGTCGGAGGTCTGCACCGCGGTCAGGCCGATCTTCTGGCCGTTCGGCGCGGTCAGCGTGCAGTGGAACGTCTTGCCCTTCTTCGCCTCGACGTCGCTCGGGCAGTCGACCTTCCGGAGCTTCACGCCGGTCTGCTTCTCGATGCCGGCCGCGATCTGCTTCTCGGCGCCGTCCGTGTCCAGGGTGGTGGTCCCGCAGCCGGCGGCGAGGGCCGCCGCGAGCGGCAGCACCGGGGCGAGCCTGGCGGCCTTCGTCTGCATCTGGTCTTCTCCTCCGGAGATCGCGTCGCGGGCGCCGCGCGGGCTCCCCTGGCGGGCCGATCCTAGCCCGCCCGGCCCGCGCTCCGGGCGCGTCGCGCCCGGCCGGGCCGTTCGGTAGGCTCGCGCGCCCAATGGGGGAGATCGCCGCCGCCCTGGCGCAGCCAGCCGCCAGCCTCTCGCACACCGCCTTCTACGTCGCCGCGGGGGTGCTGGCGCTGTGGGCGGTGCTCGTCTCGGCCGTCGGCATCAAGCGCGGCGGGTTCCCGCCCTCGCTCGGTGGCGAGCGAGGCGTCATCACGATCAGCGCCGTGCTGGTGGTGGCGACGATCGGCACCGCGATCCTCTCGGCGACCTACCCCGACGAGTCCATCCCGCGCGCGAAGCTCGCGCTCGGCGTCGCGCCGCCCGTCAACCAGCCTCCGGCGGCCGGCGGGGGCGCGCAGGGCGGCGGGGGCGCGCAGGGCGGCGGTGGCGGCGCCGGCGGCGCGAAGTCACCGGCCGCGCAGCTCTTCACCCAGAACTGCGGGAGCTGCCACAAGCTCGCGGCGGCCGGCGCCGGCGGCACCACGGGCCCCGACCTCGACCAGATCAAGCCCGCGACCGCGATCGTGGTCACGCAGGTCACCAACGGGGGCGCCGTGATGCCCGCGTTCAAGGGACGGCTGACGCCGGCGCAGATCAAGGCGCTGGCGGCCTACGTCTCGGGCGCGGCCGGGAAGTAGCGGCGGGTCGGGCGCGCGCGGCGGGGCGCCGATCGGATTTAGACGCCCTTTGGAGCGGCTTCGCAGTCGCTTCACCCACGCGCGCCAGGATGTGCGCACGATGCACCCCCGAGATACACGCCACCCGCTGTTCGCACCGTTCCCGCTGACCGTCGCGGCCGTCGCGACGCTGCTCGTCGCCGCGACGTACGCGCTCGCGGCGCTGCAGCTCTAGCGCGCTGCGGCCGCGACGAGTTCCGCGACCCCGCGCGGGCGCACGGTCATCGGCAGACCGCCGCGCGGCGAGAGCGTCGGCATCTGGCGGATCGAGAGCTCGCGGCCCGGGACCAGCTCCAGGCGCCGGCGCCGCAGCAGCGCGGTCGCGATCGCGCGCACCTCGAGCTCGCCGAAGCGCATCCCGAGGCACATGCGCGAGCCGCCGCCGAACGGCACGTAGGCGCCCTTCGGCAGCCTGGCGCGTACCTCCGGCGCGAAGCGCTCCGGCCGGAACGCGTCCGGCTCGGGGAAGACCTCGGGCAGCCGGTGGCTGGCCCACGAGACGTAGTTGACCGGCACCCCGCCGGGCACCGCCACGCCCTCCAGCTCGAACGGCTCCACCGAGCGCCGCGGACCGATCCACGCCGGCGGGTAGAGGCGCAGCGTCTCGTCGATCGCCATCGAGAGCTCCGGCAGGCCGTCGTGCAGGTCGGCCCCGTCCGGCGGGCGCCCGTCCAGGACGCGGTCCTGCTCCGCGTAGACCCGCTCCAGCGCGCCGGGGTTGCGCGCCAGCTCGTAGAGCAGGAACGTGACCGTCGAGGTCGTCGTGTCGTGGCCGGCGAAGAGCAGCGTCATCAGCTGGTCGCGGAGCTCGCGGTCGCCGAAGCCGCGGCCGTCCTCGTCGCGCGCGGCGAGCAGCAGGTCGAGCAGGTCCTCGCCCTCGTGGGCGCCGCCGGCGCGCCGCTTGGCGATCTCCGCGTAGAGGAGCTCGTCGAGGCGGCGGCGCGAGCGCAGCAGGCGCTCGAAGGGTGATCCAGGGCCGCGCAGGAGCTGGCGGAAGTAGTCCTGCGAGTAGAACGACAGCGCGCGCTCGAACTGCTCCGCCACCTCGGAGTCGCGCCCCTCGGGGCGGACACCGAAGAGCGCGCGCAACGCGACCCGCAGCGCGAGCTCGCGCGTCCAGCGGTGGACGTCGATGCGCTCGCCCGGCCGCAGCGCCTCGGCCGCGCGCTCCGCCTCCTCGATCATGACCCCGGTTGCGGCGAGCACGCGGTCGCGGTGGAACGCGGGCAGCAGGATCCGCCGCGCACGGCGGTGGTAGGCGCCGTCGGTCGTCAGCAGGCCGTCGCCCAGCAGCGGGATCAGGTCGCCGAGGCTCCCCTCGCGCCAGAGGAAGTTCTCGGCGTGCGATACCAGCACGTAGTGGTTGGCCGCCGGGCCGAGCATGAAGACGATCGGCACGTGCATGATCCGCAGCGCGAAGACCGGGCCGAAGCGCTCGTAGGCATCCAGCAGATGGGGCAGCGGCGCCCGCGCGAAGCGCAGGGTGCGGGCGAGGCTGTAGTCGAGGTGCCCCGGCGGGTAGGGGACGCTGCGGGCGCGCTCGGCGCGGCGCTCCATCAGCATGCGCTGCCAGGGGCTGAAGGAGACCGGCGGGGGCGCTTGCACGGACACCGCCGCCTGAGCGTAACCGGCCGACGGGCCGGAGCAGCGAACGGGCGGGGCGCCGGAGCGCCCCGCCCGTGGCCCGATCCCTGCCTGCTAGCCCTGCTGGTTCTGGTCGGCCGGAGACTGCTGGGCGTTCTCGCCCGCGTCCTCGGCCGGCTTGGGCTCGCGGCGCACCACGCGCTCGCACGAGCCGTTCGGCCGCTGCGGGGTCGCGTCGACGATCACGTCGACCATGTCCGCGAGCACGACATCGCGACCCGGGCCGCAGAGGATGCGGTCCGCCTCGCCGTCGCGCGTGTGGAACCGGTCGTTCCCGTTGCCGCCGTCGAGGAAGTCGGCGGTGGTGTCGCCGGGGCCGCTGACGTCGGCGCGAGCCATCGCCCACAGATCGTCGTTCCCGTCGCCCCCGTAGGAGGCGTCGACGCCCGTGTTCGCGTAGACCGTGTCGTTTCCGTCGCCCCCGTAGGAGACGTCGTCGCCGGCGCCGCCGGCGATCCGGTCGCGGCCACGGTTGCCGTGGCTGGTGTCGTCGCCGTCGCCCCCGTAGAGGCGGTCGGCGCTGTCGCCGCCCACGAGCGTGTCCTTGCCGGGCCCGCCGAAGAGCAGGTCCGCGCCGCCGATGCCGTTGCCCGGCACGTCGCCGCGCAGGTAGTCGTCGCCGGCGTTGCCCCACAGGCGGTCAGCGCCGCGGTAGCCCTCGATGCGGTCGTTCCCGTCGTTGCCGTGGATGCGGTCGTTCCCGGCGTCGCCGGTCATCCGGTCGTCGCCCTTTCCGCCCGCCATCCAGTCGGCCTGATCGCCGCCGTGGAGGCTGTCGGCTCCGTCGCGGCCGGCGATCCGGTCGCGCCCGGGGCCGCCCTCGACGTAGTCGTCGCCCGCGCCGGCGTCGACGCGGTCGCGCCCCCATCCGGCCCGCACGACGTCGGCGCCCGCGAGCGCCCGCACGAGGTCGTTGCCCCCGCGCGCGTTGATGGTGTCGGGGCCGTTGGTGCCCCGCAGGTACTCGCTCCGGTCGGTCCCCGTGATGACGGCAGCCATCGCCACCGCCGCGGACAGCGCGACGGCGCACAGCGCCACCCCCACCAGGACCGCCGGGATTCGGAACTTGCGATCCATGCCGCTCGTCCTCCCGATCGGTTTGCTTGCGACCGTTGGAAACCGTCGGGGGCGCGCGAGTTGCGCTGCTCCGGCGGATGCTCGACAGGTTGCGGGCCGGGCCGCGCCCCGCTTGCCATACTGGTCATCCCGTCCAGGGGGCGTAGCTCAGTTGGTTAGAGCGCCGGCCTGTCACGCCGGAGGTCGCGGGTTCGAGTCCCGTCGCTCCCGCTCCGGAGGCCTCGCGGCGGCTCGGCTCATCGCTGGTCCAGGCCGCCGTGGCCGGAGCAGACATCTCATGCAGATCACCCGCAACGGCATCGACACCCAGAAGGGCCCGGCCGACTGGTTCACCGGCGACGTCTACATCGACGCCGTGGCCGCACCGGCGGGGACCTCGACGTTCGCGGCGGCCTGCGTGCACTTCACGCCGGGCGCGCGCACCGCCTGGCACACGCACCCGCACGGCCAGACGATCTTCGTCACGGAGGGCGTCGGGCTCTGCCAGCGTGAGGGCGGGCCCGTGGAGGTCATCCGCCCGGGCGACCGCGTCTACTTCGAGCCGGGCGAGAACCACTGGCACGGCGCCGCGCCTGCCCGCTTCATGGCGCACGTCGCGATGCACCAGCTCGACCACTCCGGTACCTCGGTGACCTGGGGCCGCCACGTGACCGACGAGGAGTACTCCGCCGCGCCCGACGCCGGCGGCTGATCCGCCGCACCGGCGGCGTCCGGCGCGGGCGATCGCCGGGCCCCGCAGGCGCCATTGGCGTGCGTCGCCCGCACGCCGCGGTGCGGATGTCAGACGCCGGGTGGTCACGGCGACCCACCCGCATGACCACCGACACTGCCCCGCTCACGATCGGCGAGCCGAAGTTCGCCGGACCGCTCGCCGTCTTCCCCATCTTCGGGCCGCTGCCGGGTCTCGACTACCGCGCCTTCTCGGTCGCGCTCGAGCACGGCGCGTTCGTCAGGGAGCTCGAGCGCGGCGCGTCCGTCAATCACCTGCTCGTGGGCAACCCGACCGACCGGGCGCTCCTGCTGTACGAAGGTGAGCAGGTGCTCGGCGCCCAGCAGGACCGCACGATGGACAGCAACGTGCTGGTCGCCGCCGGCGCGCAGGTCGAGGTCCCGGTGAGCTGCGTGGAGGCCGGTCGCTGGGACGGGAGCCGCCACCGTGAGCACTTCCGTCCTGCGCCGCATGCGGACGATCCGTCGCTGCGGCGACTCAAGCGTGAGTCGGCCCTTAGCAATGCCGGGCGGGGGCTCGCCGGGCGACCCGCCCAGAGCGAGATCTGGCGGGAGGTCGGCTCGCGACTCGCGCGCTTCGACGTTGCCTCGGAGAGCTCCAAGTTCGGCGATCTCTTCGAGCAGCGTCGGGGGGAGATCGGTGCGCTCGCCGACCACATCGAGCCCGCGGCCGGCCAGGTCGGGGCGCTCGCCTGCATCGGCGACGCGCCGATCGCGCTGGACGTGGTCAGCAGGCCGGAGGTCTTCGCGGCGCTGCACGACCGCGTGGTCCGCGGCTACGCGCTCGACGCGCTGTCCGCCCACCGGGCGCGCGGACAGGTCGCCGACCCGACGGTCGCCGGGGCGTTTCTCGCCCGGGCGCTGACCGCCTCGCGCCGACCTGTCCGGACCCCCGGGCTCGGCGACGCCCACACCCTCGTCGGGCCGCAGGTCGTCGGCAGCAGCCTCTCGCTCGAAGACGAGTTGCTCGCCCTCTGCGCGTTTCCCAGCTCGGAGCCCCGCGACGAGGTCGCCGGCGGCGTCGCGCGGCCGTCACGCAGGCGGCTGCGGTGAGCGCCGCCCGACAGGACGTGCTGGTCCGGATGGGCGTTCGTCGCGGTTGACGGCTCTGCGCCCGGTCGGCTCCAGCGCCTCGCGCCGGCGGGGCGCCGACGGCTGGCCCTGGTGGCCGGCGGTACCGCGGACCTGGCGCGCCGTGCGAGCGCCCGCACGTGCGCCGTCTACCCGCCGCCCGCCAGGCTGCGCGCGCACTCCGCGATCGAGTCCTCGAGCGGGCGTGGGGTCCAGCCCAGTTCGGAGCGCGCCTTCTCGCTCGAGAACCAGGAGCGCTTGCCGAGGTCGGAGATGACCGAGCGCACGCTTCCGTCGAAGAGTCCCATCGCGCGGATCAGGATGTCCGGCGCGACTCGCCTGGGGACCTTCGGGGCGGCGTCGCCCAGCCGCTCGCGGATGACCGCCGCGACGTCGGCCATCCACATGAAGCGGTCGGCGGCGATGAAGCGCTCGCCGCCGGCCTCCGGCCGCGTCAGCGCGCGGATGTGCAGGTCGGCCACGTCGCGGACGTCGACGAACGTGAAGCCGAGCCTCGGGATCGCGGGCATGCCGCCGAGCAGGCGCTGGATCGCCTGCAGCGAGTAGGAGTGGTCGTCGCTCAGCGTCGGCCCGATGATCGCGCCCGGGTTGACGACGCTCAGGCGCTCCTGCGCGCCCGCGTCGCGCACGAGGTCCCAAGCGGCCCGCTCGGCGAGCGTCTTGGAGCGCGTGTAGGGGGTCTTGGTGGTGTCGGCGCCGTCGGTCCAGTCGGCCTCCGTGTACGGGGCTGCCTCCGAGGAGGTGCGCTTCGGGCGGATCGCGGCGATCGACGACGTCATGACCACGCGCTCCGCGCCGGCGTCCAGCGCGGCGCGCAGGACGCGCCGTGCGCCTTCGCGTGCCGGCACGATCAACTCGTCGGGGTCCTTCGGCTGGGTGGGCGGGAACGGCGAGGCGACGTGCAGCACGTGGCGGGCGCCGGCGGCCGCCTCGGCCCATCCGGCGTCGGCGCCCAGGTCGGCGCCAAGCACGGTCAGCCGCGAGCCGGCGTCCACGCCCGCCGCGCCGATCGCGTCGCGCACGGCCTGCTCGCGGCCGAGGTCGCGCACCGTCGCTCGCACCTCGTGGCCGCGCTCCAGCAGCGCGGCGATGCACCACCCTCCGAGAAAGCCAGTGCCGCCCGTTACGAGTACGACGCCGTCCGCTTCGGCCATGGGCGGACGCTACCGCGCGCGCCTTCCCGTTGCGGGTGGGGCCTCAGCCCAGCGCCCGCAGCAGCGCCGCCGTCCCGGCCGCCGCGAGCACCACGACCAGGAACGGCGCGCGGCGCCAGACGAGCAGGGCAGCGACCGCGAGCGCGGGGACGCGCGCGTCGATCGCGATCCGGTGGCCGTCGCCGAGCGTCTGGACGAGCACCAGCGCCGCCAGCAGCGGGACGGCCACCAGGTCGAGCGCCCGGCGGACTCCGGGCCCGAGCCTGCGGCCGCCCGCGAGCAGCGGGCCGGCGGCCTTCAGGCCGTAGGAGACGGCGCACAGCGCCAGGAGCAGGGTCCAGCTCACGAGCGCACGCCCCTCGCGACGAGCAGGCCCGGCACGACGCCGGCGGCCGCGGCGATCACCGGGACGCCGACGGGCGCGAGCGGAAGCAGCGCAAACGCGATCGCCGCGCCCGCGACGGCGGCCACCGGCGCGCCCGCGCGGCGCAGCTGCGGGACCAGGAGCGCGAGAAACGCAGCCGGGAACATCGCGTCCAGCCCAAGCGCGCGCGGGTCGCCGAGCCCTCCGCCGGCGAGCGCCCCCGCGAGCGTGCCGGCGTTCCAGCAGATCCAGACGCTCACGCCCGTGGCCAGGAACGCGCGCCGCGCGGCGCGCGGGTCGTCGCGGGCACGCGCCATCGCGGTGGTCTCGTCGATCACCAGCTGCGAGGCGAGCGCGCGGTCGCGGAGCCGCGCGGGCAGGATCGGCGCGAGCGCCAGCCCGTAGGCGGCGTTGCGCAGCGCGAGCATCACCGCCGGGCCCGCGGCCGCGATCGCGCCCCCGCCGGCCGCCAGCACCCCGACGAACGCGAACTGCGATGCGCCGGTGAACATCAGCATCGACATCACGCACGCCTGCGCAGGGCTCATCCCGGCCGCCACCGCGAGGACCCCGAACGAGACGCCGTAGACGCCGACCGCGATCCCGATCCCGGCGGCGTCCGCGAGCGTGCGGTCCGGCGCGCCGCGGTCGGCCGCGGTGGCGCGATCCGCCGGCGCGCCGCGATCGACCGGGTCAACGAGCGTGCCCATCAGGCACCCAGACTGACGGGGTGCCCCGGCCGAGCCGGCCGGGGCTCCTTCGTCGCCGCCGTTCGCGCCGTCCTGGCGGCGGGCTTCGACCGTTGAGACGGGATCGCCGATCATTCCGCCACGATAGCCATGCGTCTACGACGTTTCATTGCCTATTCGATGTCGAAAGACCGATGTCCGTGGCATGATCTGCCAATGGATGACCTCGATAGCGCAATTCTGCGCCACCTCCAGGCCGACGGCCGTCTGACCAACGTCGAGCTCGCCGAGCACGTGCGGCTCTCGCCCTCCCCTTGTCTGCGCCGCGTCCGCGCGCTCGAGCGCGCGGGCGTGATCCGCGGCTACCACGCGGACATCGACCCGGCGGCGCTGGGCCGCGGCTTCGAGGTCACCGTCCATGTCGAGCTGACGCTCAAGGACCGCGCGACCGTCGAGGCGTTCGAGGCGGGAATCGCGGCGTTCGACGAGGTCGTCGAGTGCCGCCGCATGTTCGGCCTGCCGGACTACGTGGTGCAGGTCGCGGTCGCCGACCAGGCCGCCTACGAGGCGTTCTACATGAACCGGCTCGCCGAGCTGCCCGGCCTCGCCCGCGTCAACTCGCAGTTCACGATGAAGATGGTCAAGCGCGGCGCGGCGCCGTCCTGACGCCTCGAGCCGTGGGCGGGCGGCCCCGGCCCCGTGGTTCAATGACGGCGTGACGTTGCCCATCGAGCGCGTGACCATGCACGGTCACAGCTACGCCTATCGCGTCGCCGGCTCCGGCCCGGCGCTGCTGCTCGTCCACGGCATCGCCGGCGACGCCGACAACTGGCGCGAGGTGATCGAACCGCTCGCCCGCGACCACACCGTGATCGTCCCCGACCTGCCGGGCCACGGCTCCTCCGGGCACGGCGGCGGCGACTACTCGCTGGGCGCGATGGCGACCGCGCTGCGCGACCTGCTCGTGGCGATCGAGGTGGAGCGCGTGACGATCGTCGGGCACTCGCTGGGGGGCGGGGTCTCGATGCAGTTCTCCTACCAGTTCCCCGAGCGCTGCGAGCGCCTGGTGCTCGTGTCCAGCGGCGGGCTGGGCCCGGAGGTGAGCGCCATCCTGCGTGCGGCGGCGCTGCCCGGCTCCGAGCTCGTCATCGGCGCGACCGCGGAGGCCGTGGGCTGGATCCGCTCGACGATCGGCGCCGGGCTGGCGGCCGTCGGCATCAGGCCCTCGGCCGATCTAGACGAGGTGGCACGGGGCTACGCGACCCTCACGGATCGCGCGCGCCGCATGGCGTTCCTGGGCACGCTGCGCGGCGTTGTGGACCCGCGCGGCCAGCGGGTCGACGCGCGCGTGCGACTGCGCCTCGCGAGCGCGCTCCCGGTGCTGATCATGTGGGGCGCGAAGGACTCGATCATCCCCGTCGTCCACGGGCGCGAGGCGCACGCGGCGATCCCCGGCAGCCGGCTCGAGATCTTCGAGGGGTCCGGTCACATGCCGATGCTCGAGCAGCCCGAGCGCTTCGTCGAGGTGCTCGAGGCGTTCGTCGCCGAGACGGAGCCGCCGGAGTTCGACGCCGCCCTCTGGCGCGAGTTGATCCTCGGCGACGCCGCGGCGTAGGAGCCCGGCGCGCGCTCACCGGCAGCGCGTGAACGCCTCGAAGAACCGGGTCCGGCCGACCGAGGCGAAGCCCCGCGGCGGGGTGTTGTCCGAGGGCAGCGCGCTCCCGGTGAGCGCGTAGCGGCGGTACGGCAGGCCGCCGTCGACGTCGCCGAACACCGTCACCGCGACGCCGCCTGCCAGCGGCGGGCCGGCGGGGCGCGCGCGGACGGCGCGCTGGCCGGCGTCCAGGTGCCAACGCGCCATCGGCACCAGCCGGAACGTCGGGAACGTCACCGGGCCGCAGCGGCGCGCGGCGGCGACCGGCGGCGCGTCGAGCAGCGCGACCAGCGCGGCGTGCGCGTCGCGGTCCAGGCGCACCTCGCGCGGGAGCTTGCCGGCCGGGCCGCGGGCGATCAGCCCGGCGGCTCCGGCGATCACCGCTATCACGGCGAGTCCCGCCCACCAGCGGCGCGCGGGCGAGCCCGGGGCGAGGTCCATGAACCCGAGCAGCGCGTAGCCCGCGAACAGCGACAGGGCGACCGCCGGCAGCAGCAGGTAGCGGGGCAGCACCGACAGGTCGAGCACGCCGAGGCCGGCGACCGCCAGCAGGCCCGCGCCCAGGAACGCGAGCGGCACCACGAGCGGGCGCGCGCCCAGACGCCGCCAGGCGAGCGCCAGCCCGAGCAGGCCGGCGATCGCGACGGGCGCGCGCGCCGCGCCGCCGAAGAGCGTGGTCAGCGCGACGCGCGCCGCGCCCAGGCCGGTGTCCCTCTGAGGCTCGATCGCCAGCGTGCGGGTCGCGGCCAGGGAGAAGAGCGCGTCGCCGGTGACCGCGAGGTCAACCGCCATCCAGATCACCGGCGCCGCGACCACCCCCGCGGCGAGCCAGGCGCGCTCGGACCGCGAGGCCTCGCGCCACGACCACGCGGCGTAGGCCGCCGCGAGCAGCCATGCCTCCGGGCGCAGGAGCCCGGCCGCGACGAGCAGCCCCATGACCGCGACCGGCCGCGTCCGGCGCTCGGCGACCAGCACGCCCGCCCATATCGCCAGCGCCAGGAACCAGACGTCCACGTAGGCGCGCAGCGCGTAGAGCAGCACGGTGAAGCTCGCCGCCAGGAACGCCGCGGCGGCGACGCCGGGCCACGCGGAGCGCAGCGTCGCAGCCGACAGCCGCACCAGGCCCCACGCCACGACGCCCAGCGCGAGCAGCGTCCACAGCACCAGCACGCGGTCGCCCGCGCCGCCCGCCAGCGACGCCAGCGCGCCGATCGCGACGTAGAGCGGGTGCTCGGTCGGCGCGGCGTAGGCGTCGAACGAGGGCAGGTGCCCGTGCAGCAGCTCGCGGCCCCAGAGCAGGTGGTAGTAGGCGTCGTAGTTGGGGTAGGTGGGCGCGAGCAGGAAGACCGCCAGCGCGGCCAGCGCAAGCCCTGCCGCGGCGGCTGCGGCGCCGCGAGCGCTCCGGCTCACGCGACGACGTTCCCCGGCGCCGGCGCGGCGCCCTCGCCGCGCCGCGGGGCCGGCTTGCCGCGCGGCGCGAGCGCGAGCGCCGAGGCCACCGCGAGCAGCGCCCACGCGAGTGGGTCCTCCAGGAACGCCGCGTAGACGAGCGTGTGCACCAGCAGCGCGACGAACGCCGCCGCGAGCGCCGTGCGCGGCGTCGAGCCCCGCGCCCCGGGAAAGAGCCGGGCGAGCGCCGCCGCGAGCAGCGCGAGGTAGGCGAGCAGCCCCACGACCCCCTGCTCCGCGGCGACCGTGATCGGGATCGTGTGCGACGCGGAGACGGCCTGCTGCGCGGAGCCCTTGCCCAGCCGCCGGTACTGCCGCGCGAACGAGCCCGACCCCCAGCCGAGCACCGGGCGCTCCTGCCAGAGCTCGAGGCCGCCGCTGATCAGGTCGGCGCGCCCGCTGGAGTCCGCGTTCAGCCGGTCGAAGGAGCGCACGTCGATCCCGGTCACCGAAGGGAACAGCGCGACGAACGCGACTCCCAGGGCCGCGAGCCCGGCGCACGCGGCCAGCACGCGGCGCGGCGGCCAGCGCAGCGCGGCGAGCACCGCGAGGCCGGCGAGCAGCCCGACCAGGCTCGACTGCGAGAGCGTCAGCACCAGCCCGCCCCACAGCACCGCGAGCACCGCGAGCAGGCCGGCGACGGTCCGGCCCCTGCGCGAGTCGAGCAGGACCGTCGCGATCAGCAGCATCACGACGACCAGGAAGCGCCCGAAGATGTTCGGGTCGAAGAAGACGGAGTTGACGCGGAAGTACGCGTGGAAGTCGTTGGAGACCAGCAGCTTGGGGTTCAGCAGCAGCGTCTTGGTCGCGTACTCGAAGAACCCGATACACGCGAACGCGACCGCCAGGCCCGCCAGCACGAGCAGGCACCGGCGCAGCAGCGTCCCCGTCCACCGCGTCCGCGCGAGCAGCGCGAACAGCACCGCGAACGGCACGTAGAAGAAGACCACGTTCTGCAGCGCCTTCGAGAAGTCCGGCGACCACGCCGCGGCGATGCCGTACAGCGCCAGGTAGGCGGCCAGCGCCCACTCCAGCGCGCCCGCACCTCGCTCGCGCGCCTCGGGCTCCCGCACCGCCTCCCAGATCCATGCCGCGGCTCCGGCCCCCACGACCAGGTAGAGCGGCACGAGCAGGTTCGCGGTGTCGCCCGCGACCTCGATCGGCACGCGGAACGGCACGGCGGCGACGGCCAGCAGCGGGAGCAGCGACGGCCGGCGGCGCATCAGCGCGGCGAGCCCGGCGACGGCCGCGAGGGCCATGAGCGCGAGTCCGGCCGCGGCGAGCGGGCTGCGGTGCGCGAAGCGCAACTGCGGCGAGTCCCACACGTCGGCGAGCAGCAGCGCCGGCGCGAGCACCAGCGCGGCGCCGGCGGCGAGCGCCCGGCGGCGCCGCGAGCGCAGGACAAGGGCGCACGCGGCGAGCAGCGCCGCGGCGGCGACGCCGGCCTCGGGCAGCGGCCCGGCGAGCGCGGGAACGATCGGCACGGCGCGGGCAGTCTACGCGCGCACGCGCGAGGGACCGCGGCCCGCCCCGGCGTCGGCTACCGTTCGGCGCCGTGAGCGCCCGCCCCGTCGCACTCGCCGCGGTCGCCGCCCTGCTGGTGGCCGGCTGCGGGAGCACCCGGACCCCGGAGCAATCCGGCGGCCCGAACGCCGTGCTGGGCGGAGGGGCCCGCGCGACCCCGTACGACCCGCGCGCGACGCCGCTCGCGTGCATGAAGGCCGACGGCCTGCCGGCGCGGCTGGACGGCGAGCGCGCGATCGCCGTCGGAACGGGCCCGGGTGCCCCGCGCGCCGTCTTCCAGGTCGACGGCGGCACCGCCCAGGGAACCCAGGTGCGCGGCGACGCGCAGGGCGCCGAGGTGATCGGCAGCGCGCTGCTCTACACCAACGCGGGCAGCGACGCCCTGCTGAAGCGCGTCGAGACCTGCCTCGGCGAGATCGTCGGGTACTGAGCCCCGGGCCGTTCCGCCCGCCCGCGCCGCCGGGCTAAAGCACGGTGCCGCTCGCGCCGATACACCGGCCGTGCGTCCCGCTCTCCGTGTTACGCGGGCACTCGTGCTCGCGCTCGCCTGCCTGCTCCTCGCGCTGCTCGCCGCCGCTCCCGCCGGTGCCGTCACCCAGCACGAGCTGACGCTGCCCAACCATCCGCTCCTGCCGGTGTTCGTCACGCCCGGCCCGGGCGGGGACATCTGGTTCGGGGAGGGCGCGACGAGCAAGATCGGGCGCGTGCGCACCGATGGGACGCTGGTCGCCGAGTACGCGCTCCCGACCCCGAACGCCCAGCCGCTCGGGCTGGCCTACGGCCCCGACGGCGCGATCTGGGCCGCCGAGGGGCAGGCCAACAAGATCGCCCGCGTCACGGCCTCCGGCCAGGTCGACGAATACGACATCCCGACGCCGGACGCGGGGCCCACGCTGATGACCGCGGGCCCCGACGGCGCGATCTGGTTCACCGAGCAGCAGAGCGGCAAGATCGGGCGGATCACCACCTCCGGCCAGGTCACGGAGTACGACCCCCCCACGCCCAACACGGCTCCCGTCGGAATCACGGTCGGCTCGGACGGCGCGCTCTGGTTCACCGAGCAGCAGGCGGGCAAGATCGGCCGGGTCACCACCGCGGGCGCCTTCACCGAGTACGACCTTCCCTCGCCGAACCCCTTCCCGACCGGGATCGCGGCCGGACCCGACGGCAACCTCTGGGTGACGGGCGTCGCCTCCCGCACGATCCTGCGGGTGAGCACCTCCGGGCAGGTCACGGGCACCTACCCGCTGCCCCCGGGCGACATCCCGCCGCTGCTGATCGCGCCGGGGCCCGACGGCAACATGTGGTTCGGCGAGGCCGACGTGAACGGCACCCCCACCGGGGAAGGACGGCTCGGCCGGGTCACGATGGACGGCCAGGTCACCGAGTATCCGCAGCCGGCGCCGAACGCGTCGATCTTCGGCGTGACCACGGGGCCCGACGGCAACATCTGGTTCGCCGACACCAACTTCGAGAACGGGGGCAACGACACGATCGGGCGCCTGGTCACCGACCAGCCGCACCAGAGTCAGGCGCCCTCGATCGGCGGCTCCCCGCTCGCCGGCGGCCGGCTGACCGCCAGCCCCGGAGGGTGGAGCGGAAACCCCACGTTCTCCTACTCCTGGCAGCGCTGCGACGGAAGCGCCTGCTCCCCGATCGACGGCGCCACCGGATCCAGCTACACGCCGACCGCCGCGGACATCGGCAAGACCCTCCGGGTGGTGGTGACGGCGACCAACGCGGACGGCTCGACCCGCTCCACGAGCGCCGAAACGCTCCCGGTGGCCGCCGGAGCGCTGGTTCCCGCCAGGCCGCCGGCGCCCCGCGCGACGCTCTACTACCCACTGTGCCGCAACATCTCGAGCGGGCGCGGGCGCGATCGGCGCACGGCGCGCTGCGCCGCGCGCGTCGCGAACTGGCGGACGCTGCGCGGCTTTGCGCGCTCGGCCCGTCTCGCCGGCGTGGAGGTCAACGCCGTACGGCGCTCCGGGGCGGGTTGCCTGGTCCTCTCCGGCGGGCGCCTGGCGAGCATGAGCTGCGCGGCCGCGGCCGGCACCTGGACGCCGGCGCGCCTGGCGCCCCGCACCTTCCGCCGCATCGCGTACTCGGGCCCGTGCCGGACCGGGCGCCACGCGCGCCGCGCTCGCTGCCACACGACGGTGCGCGTGCAGACCGCGACCTGGACGCTGGCGGCGCCGCTGACCGCAGGGCGCTGGACCGTGCGCGTGCGCGCGCTCGACGCGGGCGGGGCGCGTCAGGCCTCGTTCGCCGGCCGCGCGACCCTTCGCCTCACGCTGCGCTGAGCGCCGCCGGCCGGCCGCCGCGGCGTCTGTAACCGCGCCCGCGGGGGTGCGTAGAATGTGAGGACCCGCGGCGCCGCGCGGAGAGCAGCGCGTGCGTTCGCGCCATCTCCCGTCCTGCCGGGGCCAGGCCCAAGCGCCGGCCCCGCCCCAGAAGCGACACGCCCGCACGCCCTCGATGAACCGCCTACTCGCCGGCCGCCGATCCACCGCGCTGCACGTCGCGCTGTGGCTGGTCCCCTTGGCGGCCGTCGTGTGGTGGGCGACCCAGCAGCAGGCGCCGACGATCCCCGACAGCAGCACCGCGCTCGCCTGGCTCGGCGGCTCGCTGCTCGTCTACGCGATCGCCACGCTCGCGCGCGGCGAGCGCTGGGACCGCATCCTGCGCCTCTCGGACGTCCACGTCTCACGCGCCGACGCCTACGGCCTGACCGTCGTCGGCTACGCGGGCAACAACGCGCTCCCCGCACGCGGCGGCGAGCTCCTGCGCGTGTTCCTGATGAGCTCGCGCACCGATGCCAAGCGGCGCACCGTGCTCGGCACGATCCTCGCCGAGCGGGTGCTGGACGCGGCCGCGCTTGCGCTGATCCTCGTGGTCGTCGCCTTCAGCCTGATCGAGAAGCTCGGGTCGCCGACCCCCGGCGAGCTGATCATCTTCGGGTTCATCGTCCTGGTCGCCCTCGTCGTCGCGCTCGTCGCGTGGCTGCGCTACCGCCACCACGTCGACCGCGTGATCGCCGCGCTGCGCCCGGTCGCGGCTCCGCTCAAGACGCTGTGGAGCGCCGCCGGCGTGTGGCTGCTGCTGCTCTCCGTCGTGATCTGGACGCTCGAGGCGACCGTCTACCTGATGGTCGGCGAGGCGGTGGGCATCCACCTGGGCCTCGGCGGCGCGATGTCCGTGGTCGCGTTCACGAACCTCGCCGCGCTGATCCCGGCCGCGCCCGGCTACATCGGCACCTACGACGCCGCGGTGATCTTCGCCACGCGGACCGTGACCCACGCGCCCAAGAGCGCGGTCCTCGCCTACCTGCTGCTGCTGCGGTTCATCCTCTTCGTGCCGATCACGATCGTCGGCTTCGCGTTCCTCTTCTGGCGCTACGGCGGCCTCGCCCGCCTGCGCGAGGCGCGCGCCGCGGCGCGCGGCCCCGCGACCGCTCCGGCGGAGACCGCCCCGCCGGAGCCGGTCAAGGCGCCGGCCTAGCCGCGACTCCCGACCAGTGGCCGCGTCGACCGCACGACCCGACTCCGTGCTACGCCGTCCCGCGCTGAGAGGCCGGGCGCGCGCATCGGAAGGGCGCACCGCCGCGATCGTGAGGGAGCGCGGAACGCCCGCGCGCGTCTACGTCCTGCTCGCGCTGGCCTCGCTGGGGCTCGCGGCGCTGTCGCTGTTGCTCCCCTCCACCCCGACCTACGACCCCTGGTCGTGGATCATCTGGGGTCGCGAGATCGCCCACCTGGACCTCGTGACCACTGGCGGCCCGTCGTGGAAGCCGCTGCCGGTCGTGTTCACGACGGTGTTCTCGCTGTTCGGCGGCGCGGCGCCCGACCTGTGGATCGTGGTCGCGCGCGCGGGCGCCTTCATGGCGATCTTCCTCGCGTTCCGGTTGGCCGCGCGGCTCACGGCCGAGGTCGCCGGCGGGCCCCGCGTCTCGCGCTTCACTCCCGGGTGGACGACGCGCTGGGGGATAGCGGGCTGGGCCGCCGGCCTCGTCGCGGCGGCGGGGGTGCTGACCCAGACGGACTTCCTGCGCGCGGTGGCGCTCGCCAACTCGGAGGGCCTGCAGATCGCGCTCGTGCTGTGGGCGATCGAACGCCACCTCGACGGCAACCGCCGCCAGGCGCTCGTGCTCGGGTTCCTGGCCGCGCTGCTGCGCCCCGAGACCTGGCCGTTCCTCGGCCTCTACGGGCTCTGGCTGTGGTTCCGCGACCGCGAGCAGCGACGCCTGCTGGTCGTGCTCGCCCTGCTCGTGCCCGTGCTCTGGTTCCTGCCGGAGTACTGGGGCTCGGGGAACTTCAACCGCGCGGCTGACCGCGCGGCCAAGCCCAACCCCAACTCGCCGGCGTTCGCGCCCAACCCGTTCCTCGAGGTGCTGAAGGACGCGCGCCCCGTGCTCGCCGGCCCACTCAAGCTCGGCGCGATCATCGGCGCGCTGGCCGCGCTCTGGGGGGTGGTAACGCGCCGCCGCTGGGCGCCGGCGGGAGTGCTGGCCGGCGCCGTCGCATGGATCCTGCTGGTGGCCGGGATGACCGCGGCCGGCTACTCGGGCAACCCGCGCTACCTGCTGCTCGGCACGAGCCTGCTCGCGGTCGTGGCGGGGTTCGGGTTCGGCACCGTGATCGCCCTGGCGGGCCGCGCGGCCGGGCGCCTGCGCCCCGGGCTGGAGCCGCTGGCCGCCGGCGCGCTGGCGCTCGTGCTGGTCGCGGGCGCGTGGCACTGGGGCGTCAACTCGCGCGTGCGCAACTTCGAGCGCATCGGGCGCGCGCTCGACTACCAGGCCCAGCTGCGCTCGGACCTCCCCGGCGCGATCGCGGCGGCGGGCGGCCGCACGCGCGTGCTCGGCTGCGGCCCGATCGGGACCGGGCGCTACCAGGTCCCGATGGTCGCCTGGACGCTCGGCACGCACATCCGGCGCGTCGGGCTCGCCGCGGCGCCGACCGGGACCGTGCTTCAGGCGCGCGCCTCGCGCCGCTCGGCGCTCGACCCGCCGCCGCCGCTGCCGCGATCGCTGCGCGAGGTCGGCCGCTCGGGCCCGTGGATCGCGCTCCAGACCTGCCCCGCGCCGGCCGGCGCGGGGGCGTAGGGGCCCCGGAGTATCCTGCCCGCGCCGATGGCCACGGTCGCCGCTCCCGCGAAGGCTCCGCAGCCGCCTCCGCCGCCGCCAGGCGGGATGCGGCGGCTCACCACCAGTCCGGTGGCGCTCGGCGCGTTCGTCCTCTTCCTGCTGGCGGTCTCGGTCTACTGGCGCACCCGCGCGCTCGGCAGCTCCTTCTGGATGGACGAGGGGCTCTCGATCGGGATCGCCTCGCACCCGCTCGGGGACATCCCGAGCGTCCTGCGCCACGACGGTTCCCCGCCGCTGTACTACATGCTGCTCAACCTCTGGATGGGCGCCGTCGGCCGCTCGGAGGCGGCGACGCACGCGTTCTCGCTGCTCGCGTCGCTGAGCGCGATCCCGGCCGGGTTGTGGGTCGGCTGGAGCCTGTTCGGGCGCCGCGCGGGCGTGATGCTGGCGTCGCTGTGCGCGTTCAACTGGTTCTTCACCTCCTACGGCCAGGAGACGCGGATGTACGCGCTCATGGCCCTCTTCAGCCTGCTGGCGACGGGCTGCTACCTGCACGGCTTCCTCTTCCGCCGCCGCGCCTACCTGATCGGATTCGCGGTGCTGCAGGCGCTGATGCTCTACACGCACGGTTGGGGGATCTTCTTCGGCATCGCGTGCGTGATCGCCCTGATACCGATCGTGCGCTTCAGCGACGAGCCGCGCGCCGTGATCCGGGACGCGGCGCTCGCCTTCGGGGGCGCCGCGCTGCTGTTCCTGCCGTGGGTGCCGACGCTCATCTACCAGCTCCAGCACACCGGGGCGCCGTGGGGCCGGGCGCCGCGGCTGGGCGCCCCCGTTCAGATCTCGCGCGGCCTGCTCGGCGGCGACCGGGTCGCCGCGGCGCTGTTCGTCGGCGCCGGCGTCGGCCTGTGGCGGATCTTCCGCGCTGGGCGGCGGGCCGCCGCCGAGCAGGGGCGCCGCGAGCGTCCCTCCCCGCTGGACCGGCGCACGATCCGCACCGCGGCTATCGCGCTGATCGTCATCCCGACGTTCACGCTGCTGGTCGCCTGGGTGCTCTCGCAGTTCACGCCCGCGTGGGTGGTGCGCTACTTCGCCGCGGTCGTCGGCCCGATCCTGCTGCTCGGCGCCCTCGGGCTCTCGCGCGCGGGCCGCATCGGCATCGCCGCGACGATCGTGGTCTGCCTGCTCGCGCTCGACCCGACGCTCAACAGCGGCCTGCGGAACAAGAGCGACATGCGCGACGTGGCGGCGACGCTGCGCAGCGACCTGCGCCCAGGCGACCTCGTGATCGTCGGCCAGGCCGAGCAGGTGCCGCTCGCCTGGTACTACCTGCCCGGCGGCTTGCGCTACGCGACACCGCTCGGCGCCGTGAAGGACCCGCGCGCGATGGACTGGGTCAACGTCGTCGACCGCCTCCAGGCCGCCAAGCCCCGTGAAACCCTGGAGCCGCTGCTTGGTACTGTCAAGCGAGGCCAGAGGGTCCTGTTCGTTCGCCCGCTGACGGTGGGGATCGAGAACTGGGAAGCGCCGTGGACGCGACTCGTGCGCCGCCGCTCCGCCCAGTGGGGCGCTCTGCTCCAGAACGACCCGCGCTTCAAGCGCAGCGCAACCGCTCCGCGCTTCTACAACTTCTCCTCGACGGTCGGCAACAGCGCCGTGCTGTACGAGCGGACCTCCTGAGCGGGCGGACCGAGCCACACCCAAGACCGCGAACGAGAGCGAACCACGCGCATGAGCCAGAGCACCTTCCAGCCCAGCCCGCCGATCACCGAGGAGCACCCCGTGCTCGTGCTGGGCGGGGGCCCGGCGGGCCTGACCGCGGGCTACGCGCTCGCCAAGCGCGGCCAACCGGTGATCGTGCTGGAGAGCACCTCCCAGTTGGGCGGGATCGCGCGCACCGAGGTCCGCGACGGCTACCGCTTCGACCTCGGCGGGCACCGCTTCTTCACCAAGAACCAGGAGGTCGACGACCTCTGGCACGAGATCATGGGCGACGAGTTCCTGCGGCGCCCGCGGCAGTCGCGCATCTACTGGAACAAGAAGTTCCTCGACTACCCGCTCAACGGCACCGACGTGATCCGCAAGCTGGGGCCGGTCGAGGTGACGCGCGCGGGGCTCTCCTACCTGTGGGCGGCGGTCAAGCCCAAGGGCCGCGAGGACACCTTCGAGCAGTGGGTCTCCAACCGCTTCGGCAAGCGCCTCTTCAACCTCTTCTTCAAGTCCTACACCGAGAAGGTGTGGGGCGTGCCGACCTCGGAGATCCGCGCGGAGTGGGCCGCTCAGCGGATCAAGGGGCTGTCGTTCTTCTCCGCCGCCAAGGCCGCGTTCTTCGGCAACAAGGGCAACAAGGTCAAGTCGCTGATCTCGGAGTTCAACTACCCGCGCTACGGCCCCGGCCAGATGTGGGAGAAGATGTCCGCCGACATCCAGCGGCTCGGCGGCAAGGTGGTCCTGAACGCGCCGGTGACCTCGCTGAAGATCGAGGACGGCCGCGTCGGGAAGGTCGTGGCCGGCGGCGAGATCTACGAGCCCAGCCATGTCGTCTCCTCGCTCCCGCTGCGCACGACCGTCGGCCTCGCCGACCCGGCCTCGGACGCCAGCGTGCGCGCGGCCGCGAAGGGCCTGCGCTACCGCGACTTCCTCACGGTCGGCCTGGTGATCGCGGGCGAGGACCTCTTCCCCGACAACTGGATCTACATCCACGAGCCCGACGTGCAGGTCGGCCGGATCCAGAACTTCCGCTCCTGGAGCCCGTGGATGGTGCCCGACCCCGAGAAGAAGGAGGCCTCGATCGGCCTCGAGTACTTCTGCTTCGAGGGCGACGAGCTGTGGACGATGGCCGACGACGACCTCGTCGAGCTCGGCAAGCGCGAGCTCTCGGAGCTGGGGCTGGCCGACGTCTCGAAGGTCACGCAGGGCTTCGCCGTGCGCGTGCACAAGGCCTACCCGATGTACGACGCCGACTACTCGGAGCGGGTCGACGTGATCCGCGCCTGGCTGGAGACGGTGCCGAACCTCGTCCAGGTCGGGCGCAACGGGCTGCACCGCTACAACAACTCCGACCACTCGATGCTCACGTCGCTGCGCGCGGTCGAGAACATCCTCGACGGCGCGGGCCACGACATCTGGGCCGTGAACGCGGAGAGCGCCTACCACGAGGAGGCGGAGCAGCCCTACCGCAAGGTGCCGGAGACCCCCGCGATGGAGCAGCCGCTGAAGTCGGAGGTGTAGGCCGCCGGCGCCGCGCTGCACGAACGGCGGGGCGCCCGTGCAGGCGAGATGCAGGTTCATACGATGCCGTATGATGTGATGCATGGCGCGCACGACGATCTCGCTCGACGATGAGCTCCTGGAGGCTGCCCGAGACCGTGCCCGAAGCTCGGGCACGACAGTCTCCGGACTCGTGGCCGACGCGCTCCGGCGGGTCCTGACCGAGTCTCCGTCGCCACCCGCGTCGGCGCCTGAGCTTCCCGTGTTCACGGGCGACGGGGTGCTGCCCGGGGTGGACCTCGACGACAGCGCGGCGCTCGCCGACGTCATGGACGCCGCGGCGCCCGATCGTTGAGGTGGTCATCCCCGACGTCAACGTCCTGGTCTATGCGTTCCGCGGGGAGCTCGCCGCCCACGAGCCCGTGCGGCGATGGCTGGCCGCTCGCTCCGCCGGAGCCGCCCCGCTCGGACTCTCGGAGCTCGTCGCGTCGGGCTTCGTGCGGGTCGTGACCCATCCGAGGGTCTTCCGCCGCCCGACAACAGTCGACGCCGCTCTCGATTTCGTCGAGGCGCTGGCCGCGCAGCCGGCCACGACACGCGTCCGTCCGGGACCACGGCACTGGGCGATCTTCCTCTCTCTCTGCCGAGCCGTCGGCGCACGGGGCAACCTCGTGCCCGATGCCTACCTCGCGGCCCAGGCGGTGGAGCTCGGCGCGGAGTGGATCAGCACCGATCGCGACTTCGCGCGCTTCCCGGGCCTGCGCTGGAGCAGCCCGCTCGACACGTAGGCGGCTCGACCGGCTAGGCCGTCGCCGCCACCCGCTCGGACGGAGCGGCGGCCGGCCGCCGCCCGCGCAGCACTGCGCGCGAGCCGCGTCGCGGGGCGAGCACGATCGCGCGGCGGTGGACGGGCTCCGTGGCGGCGTCGGGCGCCGCGAGGTCGGCGGTGCGCAGCACGGCCTTCATCACGGCCTTCATCTCGAACTGCGCGAACGCGGCGCCGAGACAGCGCCTGATCCCGCCGCCGAACGGCAGCCACGCGTAGGTGTCCGGCTTGACGCCCAGGAAGCGCTCGGGGCGGAACGCGAACGGGTCCGGGTAGAGGTCCTCGCGGTGGTGGGTGAGGTAGATGCACGGGGCGACGCGGACGCCCTCGGGCAGCGGCTCCTCGCCGTCGCGCAGCGCCCACGGCTCGCTCAGCCGGCGCACGACGATCGGCAGCGGCGGCCGGATGCGCAGCGTCTCGCGCACGACCGCCTCGGCGTACTCGTCGCCCGCGTCGTCGGCGCGGCACTCGGCCGTCAGGCGCTCGAGTGTCGCGGGCGTGCGCAGCATCCGCTCGAACGCCCAGGAGAGCGCCGTCGCGGTGGTCTCGTGGCCGGCGACGAGCAGCGTGACCAGTTCGTCGCGCAGCTCCCGGTCGCCCAGCGGCGCGCCGTCCTCGTCGCGGGCGAGCAGGAGCAGCGAGAGGATGTCGTCGCGCTTCTCGAGGTCCTCGGCGGCGCGGCGGCGGTCGATCTCCGCGCGGAGCAGCGCGTCCACGTCGGCGAGCGCGGCCGAGAAGCGGCGCCAGGGGCTGCCGGGGAAGTCGCGCCGCAGCCAGGGCAGCAGGGCGACCGGCCGCATGCCCCAGTTCAGCATCGCCAGCAGCGCGGCGCGCAGTGGCTGTGAGCGCTCCGGCTCGCTGACCCCGAAGATCGCGCGCAGGATGATCTCCAGCGTGATGTCCTGGAAGGCGGGCTGCAGCGCGAACGGCTCGCCGGCCGGCCAGCGCTCGACCGCCTGCTCGGCGATCCGGGTCATGAGCTCGCCGTAGGCGGTCATCCGCTCGCCGTGGAACGGCGGCAGCAGCAGGCGCCGGGCGCGCAGGTGCGCGGGGCCGTCGAGCAGCAGCACCGAGCGACTGCCGACCACCGGCTCGAGCACCGCGTTCCCCTCCCCGGCGCGCAGCACGCCGGGGTCCGCCGTGAAGATCCGCTTGATCAGCTCCGGCTCGGCGACGAACACGACCTCGCCCGCCTCCGCCAGGTGCACTCGGAAGACGTTGCCGTGCTCGGCGCGGCAGCGGTGCATGAACGGGACCGGCCGGGCGGTCCAGGCGAGCGTCTGGGCCGCTGCCGGGGCGGCGGGGCCGGGGACGATCTCCGCCAGGGGACGGGGCTGTGCGCGCACCTCGCCCAGTGTGCCACCACTCACCCGCTGCGCGCGACGTGCGCGGGTATGGTGGCGCCATGGGAGCGGTCGCGCCGACGAGGGCCGGCGAGGGCGCCGGCGAGAGCCGGGACGGGTCGGGCGCCGCCGCGGTGGGGCACGCGGGCCTCGTACGTGCGGGGCTCGTGGCGCTCGCGGTCGTGCCGGCCGTGATCGGAGTCTGGGCGCTGGTCGCGCCGCACGGGTTCTACGCGTCGTTCCCTGGCGCCGGCCGGCCGGGCTGGGTCGCCGCGCTCGGACCCTACGACCAGCACCTGGTGCGCGACGTCGGCGCGCTGAACCTGGCCTTCGCGGTGCTGCTGGGGATCGCCGCGGCGCGCATGACCCGCTCGCTCGTCGAGGCGGCGCTGGTCGTCGCATTCGTCGCGGGCGTGCCGCACGTCGTCTACCACCTGACCGAGCTCGGGCACCTGCCGACCGGGGACGACATAGTCAGCGCCGGCGGCCTTGTCCTGCTGGCGGTCCTGCCGCTCGTGCTGCTGTGGGCCGCGCGTCGGCCGGCCGCGCCGGGCTGAGCGGGCCGGGGATCGGCGCCGACGCGCGCTCCGTTCGACGTTTTGCACCGTAGTGGTGCACAACGTAGCCAGGACCGGGTGACGGCCCCGCGGCATCCCCTTCGATGCCGCCGTTGGCCGGGGCAGCGGACCGCGCCGCGCGGTCCTGACCCCGCCGCGCTACAGCCCCCGCAGCACCTCCGCCGCGGCCCGCTCGCCGGAGCGGACGGCGCCGTCCATGTAGCCGGCCCACAGCGTCGAGGTCTCCGTCCCGGCCCAGTGCACGCGGCCGACCGGCTTGCGGATCCAGGGCCCGTAGCTCGAGAGGGCGCCGGGCGGCAGGTAGCCCTCGTAGCAGCCGCGGATGTGCGGGTCGTTGGCCCAGTTCTGCTGGATGACCATCTTCGGCCGCGCCGCGCTCGCGCCGTAGGCGGCCACGAACTGCTTCAGCACCGCCGCGCGCCGCACGCGGTTCGGGCGCTGGCTCCACACGCGGGCGTCGTCGCCCTCGAGAAACCCGAGCATCACACCGGGACGGCCGTCCTGTGGGGAGTTGTCGAACGTGACGCCGACGGGCCCGTTGTCGGCCGTGAACTGGCCCGTCAGGCCGGCGTCGCGCCAGAACGGCCGGTCGTAGACCGCCTCGAACTTGATCGCGGAGGCCTGCGGGAAGCGCTGGACGAGCTGCGCCCGCATCGACGGGAGGTCGGGCGAGAAGCGGATCGCGGCGGTCATCGCAGGCGGGATCGCGACGATCACGCGCCGCGCCTGCACCGTGACGCCGTCGGCGACCACGCGCGCCGAGCGCCCCGTCTGCTCGATGACGCGCACGGGGGCGCCAAGGCGCACGCTTCGCCCGAGCGCGCGGGCCATGCGGGTCGAGACCTGCTGCGCCCCGCCGGCGAAGCGCCGCTCCTGCGCGCCGCCCTCGACGTTGATCAGCCGGTCGAAGCTGCCGGGGGTGCGCGCGTTCCCGGCCGCGGTCACGTAGAAGAGAGCGTGCAGCAGCGAGACGTCGCCGGGCTCCGCCGCCCACACGGCCTTGAAGCCGAGGTCGAAGACGAACTTGCCCTCGTCGGTCTTCATCGTCGCCTGCTTCCAGCTCTCGACCGTCTGGTGGTCCCACTCCTTGGCCCTTGCCGCGGTCCACGGAGCGTCGCGCGGGACCTCCTGGGCGAGCGTGTTGATGGTCCCCAGCGCGGTCGCGACATCCGAGAGCACGGGGCCGGACAGCGGCGGGATCGCGCCGCTGTACTCCTCGCGGCGGCCCTTGTAGAGGTAGACGTTGCGGCCCGTGTTGTAGGTCAGGAACTCCCGGACGCCGAGGCTGCGCGCGAGCCCGCGGATGCGGTCCTGGGTCGGGCCGATCCACTGGCCGCCCACGTCGACCACCTCGCCGCCGCCGATCGGAACGGTGCGGGTTCGCCCGCCTACCTCGGCGGAGGCCTCCAGCACCGCGACCGAGCGCCCGCGGCGGGCGAGGGCGCGCGCGGCGGTGAGCCCGGCCAGCCCGGCGCCGACGATCGCGACGTCCACCCGCCGGCCGCGCGGCCGGCGGCGCGCGGCCTCGCTCGCGGACGGAACGGCGGCGGCCGCGCCGGCCGCTGCGGCCGTGCCGATCAGCGTGCGCCTGGTGATCGCGCCTGCGTCCTTCGCCATCGTCCCGTGCTCCTCGGTCGTTTGAGGCCACGCTAGCGGTATCGCGACGTGCGCGCGCCGACCGCCCGGGCCTACGTGCCAGACTGGATGGAGAACCAGGAACGCAAGGAGACCAGCGGATGACCAACAGCTTCGACGCACTCGGCACGCTGCGGGTGGGAGGTCGCGAGTTCGAGATCCACCGGCTCGATGCGCTGCAGTCACGCTACGACGTGGCGCGGCTGCCGTTCACGCTCAAGGTCCTGCTCGAGAACCTGCTGCGCAACGAGGACGGCGAGGCCGTGCGCGCCGCCGACATCGAGGCGCTCGCGACCTGGGACGCGGCGGCCGAGCCCCGGAGCGAGATCGCGTTCACGCCGGCGCGCGTGATCATGCAGGACTTCACCGGCGTTCCCGCGGTGGTCGATCTCGCCGCGATGCGCGACGCGATGGCCGCGATGGGCGGCGATCCGGCGAAGATCAACCCGCTCGTCCCGGCGGAGCTCGTGATCGACCACTCGGTCCAGGTCGACGCCTACGGCACGCGCTCGGCCTTCCAGCGCAACGCGGAGCTCGAGTTCCAGCGCAATCGCGAGCGCTACGCGTTCCTGCGCTGGGGCCAGGGGGCCTTCGACGGCCTGCGGGTCGTGCCGCCCGAAACCGGCATCGTGCACCAGGTCAACCTCGAGTACCTGGCGCGCGTCGTGTTCGTCGAGGCGCAGAGCGGCTCCGGGCTGCCGCAGGCCTATCCCGACACGCTCGTGGGCACCGACTCCCACACGACGATGATCAACGGGCTCGGCGTGCTCGGCTGGGGCGTCGGCGGGATCGAGGCCGAGGCCGCGATGCTCGGCCAGCCGATGTCGATGCTGATCCCGCAGGTCGTCGGCTTCCGGCTGGAGGGCGTGCTGCCCGAGGGCGCGACCGCTACCGATCTGGTCCTGACCGTCACGCAGATGCTGCGCGAGCGCGGCGTGGTCGGGAAGTTCGTCGAGTTCCACGGCGGCGGGCTCGAGCACCTCCCGCTCGCCGACCGCGCGACGATCGGCAACATGTCGCCCGAGTTCGGCTCGACCTGCGCCTGTTTCCCGATCGACGCCGAGACGCTGCGCTACCTAGAGTTCTCGGGCCGCCCGGCGGAGCAGATCGAGCTGGTCGAGGCCTACGCGCGCGAGCAGGGGCTCTTCCACGACGCGGGCGCCGAGCCGCCCGTCTACTCCGACCAGATCGAGCTGGACCTCTCGACGGTCGTGCCGAGCATCGCGGGACCGAAGCGCCCGCAGGACCGAATCGCGCTGAACGAGGCCAAGGCGGCCTTCCGGCTCGCGTTGGAGGGCTTCCTGCCGGACACCGACGAGGAGGACGAGGCGGTCGCCGCGACGTTCCCCGCGAGCGACCCGACCGCCGAGCAGATCCCGTCGAACGGGGACGGGGCGCGCCACTCCGACGGCGCGCCCGCGGGCGCCGCGACCGGCGACGTGCAGGTCGCGGAGCGCCGCAGCGCGCGGGCGCCCGTGCGGCTCTCCTCGGGCGAGGAGGCGGAACTCGATCACGGGCACGTGGTGATTGCGGCGATCACCTCCTGCACGAACACGTCGAACCCGTCCGTGATGCTGGGCGCGGGCCTGCTCGCGCGCAACGCCGTGCAGCGCGGCCTGCGGGTCAAGCCGTGGGTCAAGACGTCGCTGGCGCCGGGCTCCAAGGTCGTCACCGAGTACCTCGATCGCGCCGGACTGACCGAGCCGCTCGAGGCGCTCGGGTTCCACCTTGTCGGCTACGGCTGCACGACGTGCATCGGGAACTCCGGCCCGCTTCCGGACGAGGTCGCGGAGGTCGTCCGGGCCGAGGACCTGGCCGTCTGCTCCGTGCTCTCCGGGAACCGCAACTTCGAGGGACGGATCAACCCCGACGTGAAGATGAACTACCTCGCGTCGCCGCCGCTGGTCGTCGCCTACGCGCTGGCCGGAACCCTGGACGCCGACATCTACGACGAGCCGCTCGGGATGGGTAAGGACGGCGAGGAGGTCTACCTCGCGGACATCTGGCCCTCGAGCGAGGAGGTCGCGCGCACGGTGGAGGACGCCGTGCGCTCGGACATGTTCCGCTCGAGCTACGGCGAGGTGTTCGACGGGGACGAGCGCTGGAACGCGCTCGAGACCCCGACCGGCGAGATCTTCGAGTGGGACCGCGACTCCACCTACGTGCGGCAGCCGCCCTTCTTCCGGGACCTCCCGCGCGAGCCGGAGCCGATCGCGGACATCGAGGGCGCGCGCGTGCTCGCGATGCTCGGCGGCAGCGTGACCACGGACCACATCTCGCCGGCCGGGGCGATCAAGCGCGACGGGCCCGCAGGCCTCTACCTGCAGGACCACGGGATCAAGCCCAAGGACTTCAACTCCTACGGCTCGCGCCGCGGCAACCACGAGGTGATGATGCGCGGCACGTTCGCGAACATCCGCCTGCGCAACCTGCTTGCGCCGGGCACCGAGGGGGGGGTGACGCGCCACCTGCCCGGCGGCGAGCCGATGTCGATCTACGACGCGGCGATGCGCTACGCGGAGGAGGGGGTGCCGCTGGTCGTGCTGGCCGGGAAGGAGTACGGCTCGGGCTCCTCGCGAGACTGGGCGGCGAAGGGCACCGCGCTGCTCGGCGTGCGTGCGGTGATCGCCGAGAGCTTCGAGCGCATTCATCGCTCGAACCTCGTCGGGATGGGCGTGCTGCCGCTCCAGTTCCCCTCAGGGGAGAGCGCGCAGTCGCTCGGGCTGACCGGCGAGGAGGTCTTCTCGATCGCGGGCATCGCCGGCGGGGACGAGGTTCCGCGCGAGGTGACGGTGCGCGCCGGTGAGTGCGAGTTCGCCGCGACGGTGCGGATCGACACGCCCAAGGAGCAGCGCTACTACCGCCACGGCGGGATCCTCCAGTTCGTGCTGCGCGGGCTGCTGGCCGCCTGATCCCGCAGGGGCCTCGACCGTCCCGCGCAGGTCCCTACGGCCTCCACGCGGGCGACCCTCAGTGACTCACGGCGGGCCAGGTGGGAACGGCGCCGGCGATGTCGATCTGCTCGCCGCCGATGGCGGGGCGGGCGCGCGGCGAGACCCGTCGCAGCGCGTCGGACGCCGTCCAGCTCTGGAGAGGGGCCGCTGCCGGGACCTCGAAGCCCCAGGCGGTCACGCGGTCGTCCGGGCCGAGCACCAGGTACGCGCCCGCCCCCACCACGCGGGCGGGGGCCTTCGCCGAGGCGCGGGCGCCCGGCCGCGGCCCGACGATCAGCGTCAGCGAGCTCTGCCAGCCGCCGCGCACGCGGGCCCGCGAGCGGGAGAAGGACCCCACCCAGCGAGCCGAGCGGGTGCTCAGGGTGAAGGTCTCGCAGCGCTGCAGCAGCGCGAGCGCCCCGAACGCGAACACGCCCCGGGCGCTCGCGTCGCACGCGCCGGGGTCGGTGAGGCTCGGAGGGGAGAGCGAGGGTGAGCTCGCGGGCGGTGAAGGGCTGAAGCACGGCGTGGCGCCGCCCGCCGTGGCCATGGCGCCGGCTAGGTAGTCGAGTTGGTCGGCCGCGGTGGCCTGGTCGGCCAGCAGCGTGGCGCGCTCGGACTCGAGGATCGCCTGGCGGGCATCGGGCGAGCGGATCACGCGCATCAGCCCATCGGCCTTGGCGGTGTATCGGCGCTCCCACTGGGCGGTGGTCCCGACGGCGAAGGCGTAGGAGTAGGCGAACCTGTAGAACCACCGCTGGTACCCGGCGCAGGTGGGCGGCTGGCCGGCCGCGGTCCATCCCGCGCGCTCGTCCGCGAGCGCGGCGAGGAACCCGTAGGAGTTGGGCCTGGTGCCGCCGTCGGAGTCGTTCGCGGCC
Source organism: Solirubrobacteraceae bacterium (assembly GCA_046330255.1). Classification (GTDB taxonomy): domain Bacteria; phylum Actinomycetota; class Thermoleophilia; order Solirubrobacterales; family Solirubrobacteraceae; genus JBBSBL01. The sequence goes on along the minus strand of JAXLTC010000001.1, from coordinate 1,308,308 downwards.
GCGTCGGAGAGCTCCTGCCCGATTGCGCCGACCACGTTGCCCGCGTACCACCCGGGCCGCGTGGAGGCCCACCGCTGCAGCGCCGCCTGCGAGCGGGCGGTCGCCGCGTCGCTCTGGTCGCGCAGCCTTCCCGCCAGGTCGCCGTAGGAGCTTCCCAGGCCCGCGGCCTCCTGCGGCGTCCCGGGCATCGCGGGGAGCTCTGCGCTCGACCCGTGGCCGCTCCGCAGTCCCAGGCTGCGCTCGACCTGGGGCGGGTCGTCCTCCGGCGCGGGCTGGGAGCCCGGGGAGCGATGCCGGCCGGCGTCACCGACCGGCACGTCGGGGTCGCGGTTGCGGCAGCGGGTGATCGCCGAGCGGTTCGTCCTCGCCTCCGACAGCAGCGGCGCGAGGCGGATCGCCTCGTTCAGGTTGGAGGCGGCCTCGTTGAAGCGTCCCAGCTCTATCAGCGCCTGGCCGCGGTTGTTGAGCGCGATCGCGCGACTCCCGATCCCCATCCCCCCTCGGGTCCGGCCGCGCATGCGCGCCGCGGCCTCCAGCAGCGACAGCGCCTCGTTCGGCATCCCGCGCGAGGTCAGGATCGCCGCGGCCGACACCAGCGGCGCGGGGTCGCGCGGGCGCAGGGCGTGCAGCCGCAGCAGTCCGCCGAGAGCCGCCAGCGGGATGCCGCGGCCCATCGCGGCGACGACGCCGACCGCAAGCGCGCGCCCGCTCCGGTAGTCCGGGCTGGCCCTCAGCACGCGCAGGCCGGTGGCGGAGGAGCGCTTCAGGAGCCGGCCGGCGCGGGCCAGCACGGTGCCCGCCGAGATGTGCCGGCGAGGGGCCGGCCGCGACGGGCACCACCCCGGGGGGTCGCCGGGATCGAGGTCGTCGGCGTCGGTTGAGGGCCGCAGATCCTCGGAGGCGCGCAGCAGCATGGGCGCGGGCGGCGGAGTTCGGGCGGATGCGCGAGCACCTGTCGCGACGGTCGCGGAGGCGCTTGCCGGCAGCGCTCCCGCGATGAGCGGCGCCCCGAACACGAACAGGAGCGCGATCGCGACCAGGCTGCCTAGGCGGGAGCGCTCGAGGAGCCGGAAGCCAGGGGCGCCAGTCACGACGCGCAGCGCCGGGCGTTGGAGGTCTTCGCGCATCCCTCCCAGCGAATCGCCGAGCGATGGTAGGCGTCCAGCAGCGGCAGTGCGGTGAACGGTCGTCCCGGGCTCCAGGACGTCAGTCCGCTGAAGTCGAACGTGCTGCGATCCGGATCCGAGGTGTCGTAGCTCGAGCCCCACGTGTACCAGTAAGCGCGCGCCAGGCCCGCGGGGCGGTTCTGCGCCGCCCACTGGTAGAACGCGGAGAGGCGCTGGGCCTGCCCGCCCGGAGTGGTCTCGAAGCCCGTTACGCGCGAACTCGGCAACTTCCCGAGCGCCGCCGTCCAGCCGAACTCCGTGAGGTAGACCGGCGTTCCGGCGTCGCCAGCGGCGCGTATCTGGGCGAGTACGTTCTGGAGCACCAAGGCCTCGTGCTCCACGCTCTCGTCGACAGGGATCTCCTCGCCGACCGTGTACTGGTTGACGGCGACCGCGTCGAACGTCCCCTTTGCCCCCGATGCGTAGAGCTGGCGGATCTCGTCCCATGCCCAGTTCCCGGGCGTGCCCGCGAAGGCGGGCGAGATCAGCACCGCCCCGGGGTCGGCCGCGTGCAGCGCCGCATGCGCCGCGGCCAGGACCGGCGGGAGCGTCGTCGTCCACGGCTGGCTCTTGAACCCCCCGTCATGGGAGGGCTCGTTGTAGACCTGCCAGCGCCGGATCGGCCGGTAGGGGATGCGCCTGTTGGCCCGCCAGAAGCGCCCGCCAGGGCCATAGCGCCGCACGGCCGCACGCAGGAAGCGCCCCAGCGTGCGCGGATCGCGCGGCAGGAAGAGATTGAAGCGCGGGTCGATCGGGCGCTCGGACGCCCACTGCGGCGTCTGGGCGATCACGGGCAGCAGATCGATGCCGTGTCGCGCCGCCATGCGGACGAGCCGATCGGTCCGACCCCACGCATAGACACCGGGTAGCGGCTCAGCTTCGCGCCACAGCACTTCCGTTCGCAGCGACTCGACGCCCGAGCGCGCCATCAGCCCGAACTGCGCGTCGAGCGCGGAGTCGCTCACGCTGCGCGGGCTGGTGGCCCCCAGGTCGAGTACGACGCCCATGAAGCCGTAGGGAAGTGCGCGTGCGCCGGCCAGCTCGGGGGCGGCGCCCAGCACCGACACCGCGAAGCACAAAGCAACAGCTCGGGCTTCCAGCCACCGACCGCGCGCGATCATCGCGGCTCCATCATCGCATCATCCGCGACCCGCGGCGCGCCTTATAGGCTCCCTCGCCGTGCCCGTTCCGGACGTCCTCCGCTCGCTGATCACCGCACCCGGCCCCTCGGGCTACGAGACGCGCGCGAGCACGGCCTTCCGCGACGCGGCAGCGAAGTTCGCGGAGGTCGGCGGCGACGTCATGGGGTCGTCGGTCGCGCGCGTGAAGGGGACCGCGGACGGGCTGCTGCTGGCGATCGTCGGGCACATCGACGAGATCGGGCTGATCGTCTCCCACATCGACGACGAGGGATTCCTGCGCTTCATCGGCGTCGGCGGCTGGGACCCGGTCGTGCTGGTCGGCCAGCGCGTCGAGGTCGCCACGCGCGATGGCGCTCTGCCGGGCGTCATCGGGAAGAAGCCGATCCATCTGCTCAAGGAGGAGGACCGCAAGGCGGTCCCGAAAGTCACGGACCTGCACATCGACATCGGCGCCGCGGACGGCGACGAGGCGCGCGAGATCGTGCGGGTGGGCGACGTAGCGGTGATCGCCGGCGAGCCCGTCGAGCTGCGCGGGGGCAGGCTGGCCTCGCGCTCGATGGACAACCGCCTCGGGTGCTACGTCGCCTACGAGGCTGCGCGGCTCGTGGCGGAGGCGGGCGGCGCCCCGGGCGACGTCGCCGCGGTGGCGGCGGTACAGGAGGAGATCACGTTCGGCGGCGCGCACACGACCGCGTTCTCGCTGGAGCCGGACGTGGCGATCGCCGTGGACGTCACGTTCGCGACCGACCAGCCCGGCGTCGAGCTCGGCGAGATCACCAAGCACGGACTCGGCGCGGGCGTGGTCATCACGCGCGGCTCCACGCTGCACCCGGAGGTCACCGAGGGGCTGATCGCGGCCGCCGAGGCGGAGGGCATCCCGTACGTGCTCGAGTCCTCGGCGCGCGCGACCGGAACCGACGCCGACGCGATCCACGTGAGCCGCGCCGGCGTGGCGACGGGGCTGGTCTCGGTGCCGCTGCGCTACATGCACTCCCCGGTCGAGATGGTGGACCTCGCCGACGTCGAGGCGTGCGCGAAGCTGATCGCGGCCTACGCGCAGAGGCTGGAGCCCGGCGCCTCGTTCGAGCGTTGAGCGGCGCCCCGCGGCGCCCGCTGCTGCTGCTCTTCGACATCGACGGCACGCTCGTGCGCCGCGCCGGGGCTGCGCATCGCCGCGCGATCGAGATCGCGCTGGCCGAGGTCCACGGCGTGGAAGGGGCCGACGTGTCGCGCGCGGAGCCGGCCGGCCGCACCGACCTCGAGATCGTGCGGCGGCTCGCGCTCGCGCACGGCGTTCCTGCCGACCGGATCGACGAGCGCATGGACGACGTCCGCGAGGCGGCCTGCGAGACCTACGCGCGCACTGCCGAGGAGGACCTCTCGGCGAGCGTGCTGCCGGGCGTCTTCGAGTTGCTCGCCGACCTGCGCCGGCGCGACGACGTGCGGCTCGCCCTGCTGACGGGCAACTTCGAGCCGATCGCCCGCCTCAAGCTCGCGCGGGCCGGCATCGGAGGGTTCTTCTCGCCCTGGGCCGGCGGCTTCGGCTCGGACGCGGAGGACCGCGCCGAGTTGCCCGCGCTCGCCCGCGCGCGCGCCGGCGGAGCGGACGGCCCGTGGCCGCGCCGGCGCGCGCTGGTGATCGGCGACACCCCGCGCGACATCGCGTGCGCGCGCGCGGACGGCATCGGCGTCATCTGCGCGGCGACCGGCCCCTACTCGAGTGCCGATCTCGCGGGCGCGGATGCGGTCGCCGTGAGCGCGTCCGGCCTCGCGCCGCTGATCGACGCCCGCGCCGCCGGCTAGCGCCGCCGCCGGCCGGCCGTTCGCGCTAGTCCCGCCCCGGGACCGGGAACTGCGTCGCCATCGCGCGATCCCAGAGGCGGTCGCTCATGAGCGCGCGCTGGCCCATCATCAACTTCGCCGACGCCGTGACCGAGTAACGCGGCTTGGGGCGCTCGGCGTCCAGCGCGCGCTCGATCACCTTCGCGACCGAGTCGGGCTCGCCGCCGAGCCTGCCCATCGGGCCGTGGTAGGCCTCGGCGGTCTGCTTCGCGACGACGTGGTTGAACTTGGCGTAGGGGCTGCCCTCCGGGGTGCTGACCGACCCCACCGCGGTCTCGGAGAAGCCGGTGCGGATCAGGCCCGGCTCGACGCACACGACGTCGACGCCGAACCCCCTGACCTCGAAGCGCAGCGCGTCGCTGATCGCCTCGACCGCGTGCTTGGTCGCGTGGTAGTAGCCCCCTCCGGGGAAGGTGAGCTTGCCGCCCATCGAGGAGATGTTCACGATGCGCCCGGCGCCGGCGCGCCGCATGCCCGGAAGCACGAGCTGGCACATGCGCGCGAGCCCGAAGACGTTGGTCTCGAACTGGCGGCGGACCTCGTCCATCGGCACCTCCTCGATCGCCCCGCTCTGGCTGTAGCCCGCGTTGTTGACGAGCGCCCCGACCGAGCCGTTCTCCCGCTCGACCTCCGCGACGGCGGCGCTCATCGACTCCTCGTCGGTGACGTCGAGCGCGAGCAGCCGGCAGCCGCGCGAGCCGAGCTCGGAGATCGAGTCGGGCCGTCTTGCGGTCGCGTAGACGGTCCAGCCGGCCCCGGCGAGCCGTTCCGCCGTCGCCCGGCCGATCCCGGACGAGCAGCCGGTGATGAGGACTACCCGTGAGCTGGACGGCATGGCGCTTTCCTCCCCCGAAGCGGTGTGCGGCAGGCCAGACTAGCGGCAGGCCGCCCGCGAGCGGGCGTCAGCGCGCCGCGATCGCGAGCCGGGCGCCGAGCGCGATCAGGACGCCACCGCGGGTCGGTCCGCCGGCTCGCGGCGCGCGCGCAGCCACGACCAGCGCCATCGCGGGCCCGGGCGTCGCGCTGAGTGCCACGGCAACCCCGGCGAAGGCCGGCAGCGACGATCCCATCGCTCAGCCCCGGACGAGCTTGCGGTAGGTGATGCGGTGGGGGCGGTCGGCCTCCTCGCCGAGCTGCTCGTGGCGCCAGGCCTCGTAGGCCTCGAAGTTGCCCTCGAACCAGCGCACGCGGGAGTCGCCCTCGAACGCGAGCACGTGGGTGGCGACCCGGTCCAGGAACCAGCGGTCATGGGAGATCACCACGGCGCAGCCGGCGAACGAAAGCAGCGCCTCCTCGAGTGCGCGCAGCGTGTCGGTGTCGAGGTCGTTGGTGGGCTCGTCGAGCAGCAGCAGGTTTCCGCCGGTGCGCAGCAGCTTCGCGAGGTGCACGCGGTTGCGCTCGCCGCCGGACAGCTCGCCGACCTTCGCCTGCTGGTCGGCGCCCTTGAAGTTGAACCCCGCCACGTAGGCGCGCGAGGCGACCTTGCGCTCGCCGACCGCGATCTGGTCCTCGCCGCCCGAGATCTCCTCCCAGACCGTCTTCGCGGGGTCGAGTGCGTCGCGCGCCTGGTCGACGTAGGCGAGCTCGACCGTGTCACCGATCCGCAGCGTCCCGGCGTCCGGCTCCTCCTGACCGGTGATCATGCGGAACAGGGTCGTCTTGCCGGCGCCGTTGGGCCCGATCACGCCGACGATGCCGCCGCGCGGGAGCGAGAACGACAACTCGTCGATCAGCAGGCGCTCGCCGTAGCCCTTGCGCAGGCCCTGCGCCTCGACGACGACGTCGCCGAGCCGTGGTCCGGCGGGGATGTGGATCTGGACCTGGCCGAGGTCGACGTTGCGATCCTCGGCCAGCAGCGCCTCGTAGCGGTTCAGCCGCGCCTTGGGCTTGGCCCGCCGGGCGCTCGCGTTCAGCCGCACCCACTCGAGCTCCTGGGCGATCGTGCGCCGGCGCACCGACTCCTGGCGCTCTTCGCTCTCCAGGCGGCGCTGCTTCTGCTCCAGCCAGCCGCTGTAGTTGCCCTCGTACGGGATGCCCCGGCCGCGGTCGAGCTCGAGGATCCAGCCGGCGACGTTGTCCAGGAAGTAGCGGTCGTGGGTTACCGCGACGACGGTCCCCGCGTACTCCGCCAGGTGGCGCTCGAGCCACGCGACGGACTCCGCGTCGAGGTGGTTGGTGGGCTCGTCGAGCAGCAGCAGGTCGGGCCGGCGCAGCAGCAGGCGGCAGAGCGCCACGCGGCGGCGCTCGCCCCCGGAGAGCGTGTCGACGGCGACGTCGCCGGGCGGAAGGCGCAGCGCATCCATCGCGATGTCCAGCGTGGTCTCGAGGTTCCAGCCGTCGACGGCGTCGATCCGCTCCTGCAGCCGCGCGAACTCGTCCGCGTTCTCCTCCGAGTAGTCGGCGGCGAGCTCGTTGAAGCGGTCGAGCAGCGCACGAGTCTCGGCGACGCCCTGCTCGACGTTGCCGCGCACGTCGAGCGAGGAGTCCAGCGCGGGCTCCTGCTCGAGCAGGCCCGCGGTGGCGCCGTCCGCGAGGCGCGCCTCGCCGCGGAACTCGGTGTCCACGCCCGCCATGATCCGCAGTACGGTGGACTTGCCGGAGCCGTTGTAGCCGAGCACGCCGATCTTGGCCCCGGGCAGGAAGGCGAGCGTGATGTCGCGCAGCACCTCGCGGTCGGGCGGGTAGACCTTGGTGAGGCGGTGCATCGTGTAGACGTAGGACGCGCTCATCGCCGATCGAGGATAGAGCGCATCCCCGTCCAGCCGGCCTCGTCGCGGCCGCCGCGCCCCGGTACCGTTCGTGGCTCATGTCCGACGTCCCGATCCTCGATCTCGAGCAGGCGCTGCTCCTCCTGGAGCTCGAGGCGCCGTTCGACAAGCGGCGCGTCCAGCTCGCGCGGCGGAGAATGGCCAAGCGCTGGCACCCGGACATCGCGCCGCGCGGCAAGCAGGCGGAGCACGAGCGCCACCTCCAGGCGATCAACCGCGCGGCCGACGAGCTCGAGCGGCTCGCCGAGCAGAGCCGCGGCGGGCGTGTGAGCCGCAACGCCGTGAAGGTATCCGCCGCGGCCGCTCGCGCCGCGCGCGCGGAGGCCGGCCGGCGCGCCTACGAGGCCGAGCAGCGGGCGCGCAACGCCGCCCAGGACCGCGCGCGCAACGACCCGTTCGGCGCCCGCGTACCCGACCACTCGGTGGTCCACCGCTACGCGCGCTGCCGCGCCTACCCGGAGTGGGGCGTGGGCAGCGTGGCGGGCATCTACTTCTCCGGCGACGGTGACGACGTCCAGCAGTGGGCGCGCGTCTCCTTCCAGGTCGGCATCCGCACGGTGCCGGCCGGCTCGCTGCAGTTCGTCGATTTCTCGACCCCGGACCCGTCGGCCGAGCGCGTGGAGCGCTTCATGACCGCGGCACAGCACGCACTGGAGGAGGGTGACGCGGCACTCGCGGCCCAGCGCCTCGTCTACGCGCGCGACGCCGAGCCGCGCAACCCGGTCGTGCTGCGCCTGCTGACCGTCGCCTACTGGCAGGCGCGCAGCCTGCCCGCCGCCGCGCGGGCGGCGCGCGACTGGGCGCGGGTGGAGGGCGAGCGGCCCGCGCCGCACCGCTACGCCTCGCGCATCTACGAGGACATGGGGGCCCGCGGCCAGGCGGTCGACTCGGCTGCGGCCGCCGCCGAGCGCTCGCCGGGCGACGCGTCGTCCTGGGAGCGCCTCGGCCGCCTGCGGCTCGGATCGGGCGACACCGGCGGCGCGCTCGCCGCGCTCGAGCGCGCGCGCCTGGTCGGGCCGAGCGTGGAGGGGCTGCTCGACCTCGCGCTCGCCCAGCAGCTGAGCGGGGACGTCGGCGCCGAGGTGTCCTCCTGCGAGGCCGCGACCCGGCTGGAGCCGGAGTCGGGCGCGGCGTGGAGCCGCTACGCGCACGCGCTCGCGCGCACCGACCGGACCGGCGACTGCCTCGCCGCCTGCGAGCGCGCGCTCGCGCTGGGCGACGACCGGGAGGTGCGCGACCTGCGCGCGGCGGTCCGCGCGCGCCGGCCGCGCGAGCTCGCCGAGCACGCCGCGTGAGCGGACGCGCCGGGACCGGCGCGGAGCGGCTGGTCGAGGCGCTCTCGCTCGCCGGGGCGGAGGTGGTGTTCGGCCTGCCCGGCGTTCACAACCTCACCGCCTGGAACGCGCTCGCCGCGTCCGGGATCGGCCTGGTCTGCGTGCGGCACGAGCAGGCGGCTGTCTATGCGGCGGACGGTTACGCGCGCGCGACCGGCGGCCTGGGCGTGGCGCTCCTGACGACGGGCCCGGGTGCGGCGAACGCGCTTGCGGCGACCGGCGAGGCGTGGGCCTCGCGCTCGCCCGTGCTGGTGATCGCGACCGACGTCCCGGCCGCGCTGCGCCGCCAGGGCGTGCATCGCGGCCTGCTGCACGAGTGCGTGGACCAGCCGGCGATGTTCGGCCCGGTGGTGAAGAGCTCGCTCGCCGCCGGCCGGGCGGGCGACGTCGGTCCCGCCGCGGTGCGCGCGTCGGCGCTCGCGCTGGCTGCGCCGCGCCGGCCCGTGTACCTCCAGGTTCCGACTGATCTCCTCGACGCCGAATCTCCGCCCGCCGGCGGCCCGCCCGCGCCGCCGCCGGCGCGCGTCCCCGACGAGGCGGCGGCGGGATTCGCGGCCGAGCTGCTCGCGGGCGCGCGCCGGCCGCTGGTCTGGGCCGGGGGCGGGGCGGTCGCCGCCGACGCCGGCGCCGCGCTCGCCGCGCTCGCCGAGCGCCTGGCGGCGCCGGTCGTGACGACGTTCGCGGGCCGCGGGCTGCTCGCGCCGGACCACCCGCTCGACGCGGGCCTGCCCCCGCACGTGCCCGAGTGCGGGGCTCTGTGGGACGAGGCCGACGTCGTGGTCGCGGTCGGCTCGGACCTCGACGGGACCAGCACCCAGAACTGGGCGATGCCGCGGCCCGAGCGGCTGATCGCCGTCAACGTGGATCGCGGCGACGCCTCGAAGGCCTGGCCGCCGGACGCGGTCGTATGCGCCGACGCGCGCGCCGGCGTGGCCGACCTCCTCGACCGCCTCGGCCCGCCGGATGACGCCGGCGGGCACGCCGCGCGCGCGGGGCGCGTGGCCGCGCGGCTGGCCGGCGCGCGCGCTGCCGCACGCGAGCGCCTGGCGCGCGAGCAGCCGGCGGAGATCGCGTTCCTGGACGCGTTCGCCGCGGCCGTGCCGGCCGAGGCGACCGTGGTAGCGGACATGTGCATTCCCGGGTACTGGCTCGCCGGTTTCCGCCGGCCCGCCGGCCCGCGCCGGATGCTCTACCCGATGGGCTGGGGCACGCTCGGCTTCGCCTTCCCCGCCGCGCTCGGCGCCGCCCGCGCGCTGCGGGACGGCGCGATCGGCGGGCCGGTCGTGTCGGTCTCGGGCGACGGCGGCTTCCTGTTCGCCTGCGGCGAGCTGGCGACGGCGGCGCAGGACCGGCTGCCGCTCACGGCCGTCGTGGTAGACGACGGCGGCTACGGGATGCTGCGCTACGACCAGGGGCGGCGGGGGGCGTCCGGGTCCTCGATGGACCTGGCGACGCCCGACTTCGCGGCGCTCGCCCGGAGCTTCGGGGTGCGCGCCGAGGCCGTCGACGGCCTCGGGGACGCGTTCGGCGCGGCCCTCGCCGCCCACGTGGCGGACCCGGCGCCGAGCGTGCTGGTCGCGCGCGCCGCGCTGGACCCGCCGCCCACGACCTCGCCGCGCTGGTACCGGCTGGGGCGGGAGTAGGCGCGGGCTCGGGTCTCGGAGGCGCGGCCGCGCGGCTGGGCTCAGACGAACGGCTTCAGGGAAGGGGATCTAGCAACCCGTCCCAGCTGGCACCTCTCCTGCCGGTGTTACCCGGGACGGGTTCGACGTTCAGCACCGCATAGGTGCACAACGTCGACCGGAGCGGCGGCGCAGCCGGAGTCGCCCCTTTCGTAGCCGCTGTTCGCACCGGCGGTCGCGCAGCCGAGTGGTCGGGCGCCTCGCTCCACGCGCGCCACCAGGCCCCGGGCCCTGACCGAACCGACCTTCCTGGGCGCTGCTCGCCCGGGCTATGGCCCGGGGTCGAGCCTGAACGCCCGATCGGGCTCCGGCGCCGCCGTGTCCATCTGCGCCTTCTGCAGGCGGCCCGCGTAGTCCCAGTTCATCGACTGCCAGCGCGTGAACTGGTCCAGCACCCAGATCCCGGACTGGCGGCTGCCGTTGCCCGAGCGGCCGTTGCCGCCGAACGGGAGATGCGCCTCGGCGCCCGAGGTCGAGTTGTTCACGCTCACCATCCCCGCGCCGCAGCGGCGGCGGAACTCGAACGCGCTGCGCGCGTCGGAGGTGTAGATCGCGGCCGAGAGGCCGTAGCCGTGCCCGGTCGCCAGCGCGATCGCCTCGTCGAAGTCCTCGAAGCGGGCTACGCCGACCAGCGGACCGAACGTCTCGGTGCGGGCGATCTCGTCCCCCGCGCGCACGCCCGAGACGATCGTCGGGTGCATGAACAGCCCCGCCTCCGGGTCGCCGCCCGCGAAGCCGGCGCGCGGGTTGGCGGCGGTGATGCGGCCGGTGCCGGTCGAGCCGTGCAGCGCGTGGTGGGGCTCGACGAGGCCGAGCCAGTCCTCGAAGCGTGCCGCGAAGCGCTCGTCGATCATCGGCCCGAAGAGGACATCGCCGCGCGGGTCGCCGACGACCGCCGCCTCGGTAGCGGCGGCGAAGCGGCGCAGGAACTCGTCGTGGACGTCGGCATGCACGATCGCCGTTCCCAGCGAGGTGCAGCGCTGGCCCGCGGTGCCGAAGCCGCTGAAGAGCGCTCCCTCCACAGCCAGGTCGAGATCCGCGTCGCGCATCACTACGAGCGGGTTCTTGCCGCCGAGCTCCAGGCACGGTGACTGCAGGTGGCGGCCGCAGAGCTCGCCGATGCGCCGCCCGACCGCGGTCGAGCCGGTGAACCCGACCTTGTCCACCAGGCCCTCCCCGAGCGCGGCCTCCAGCCCGCTGCCTGTCTGCTCGCCGCCGGCCTGGACGACGTTCAGCACCCCGTCGGGCAGGCCGCCGGCGAGGAACAGCCGCGCGAGCGCGTCGCCGAGCGCGGGCGCGTACTCGGCGGGCTTCCAGACCACCGCGTTGCCGCACAGCAGCGCCGGAACGAGGTACCAGCTCGGGACCGCGACCGGGAAGTTGCCCGCCGTGACGATCGCCGCCACGCCGACCGGGGCGCGGAACGTGAAGAGCTGCTTGTCCGGCATCTCGCTGGGTACCGTCTGCCCGTACAGTCGCCGGCCCTCGGAGAGGAAGAAGTCGCAGGTGTCGACGATCTCCTGAACCTCGCCGCGCGCCTCCGCCAGCGGCTTGCCGATCTCGCGCACGACGAGCGCCGAGAGCGCGTCGAAGCTCGCCTCAACCAGCCGGCCGATCTCCGCGATCGCGCGCCCGCGGACCGGCGCCGGCGTGGCGGCCCACTCCGGCTGCGCGGCGCGCGCCGCGCGGCAGGCCGCCACGAACGTGTCCGCATCGCCCAGCCGCGCCTCGCAGACGACGTCGTCCAGATGCGCCGGGTTCGTCGAGCGGGCCACGCCGCCGGGTGCGCCGTCCACCTCCCTGCCGGCGATGCGCGAGGCGACCGTTCGGGTTGCGGTGGCGCTCACACCGCAACCGTAGCGCCGGCGCCCGCCGGGGTCGCGGCGGCGGCGCTCAGGCGGCGTCCACGACGCGCGCGCCCGCCGACGGCGCGACCACGACGGCGCCGGCCGGCAGCGACGCGCCGGGCGGGAGCAGCGCGATCACCGAGCCGCCGAAGCCGCCGCCGGTCATGCGCGCGCCGGTCGCGCCGGCGTCCAGCATCCGCGCGACGGTCGCCTCGACTGCGGGCGTCGAGGCCTCGAAGTCCTCGCGCAGCGAGAGCTGGCCGGCGTCGAGCAACGCGCCCGCTCGCCGGCCGTCTCCCGCGCGGACGGTCAGCACCATGTCATCGACCCGCACGTCCTCGCTGACGACGTGCCTGACCCGGCTCCGCAGCGGCTCGGGGAGGGACTCGGCCTCGTCGAGCGTCGCTCCGCGCAGCGAGTCGCGGCCGAGCGCCCGCGCCGCGCGGGCGCACTCCTCGCGCCGCGCGGCGTAGCCCGACGCCGCGAGCTCGCGACGCTCGCCGGAGTCGGCCAGCGCAAGCGTCCAGCCGCTCAGGCGCCAGGGGACCGTGCTCCAGCGGCGAGCGCCGCAGTCGAGTCTCAGGAGCCGCCCGGGCTCCCCGAGCAGCGAGGCGAGCGGGTCCAGCAGGCCGGTCGGTGCCCCGGCCCAGCGGTGCTCGACCGCCTGACAGAGCTCGGCCAGCGCGAGCGGCGCGGGAGCCGGACGGTCCGCCATGGAGCAGAGCGCGAGCGCGAGCGCGACCTTCAGCGCGGCCGAGGAGGCCAGCCCCGCGCCCGGCGGAAGGTCGCTCTCGATCCGCACCCGCGCCGGCGGCACCGGCACTCCGGCGCGGCCGAGCTCGGAGACCGTCCCGCGGACGTGCGCTCGCCACCCCTGCGCGCCCTCACGCGGAGGCGCCGCCGGCGGGAAGCGGTCATGCGCGCCGTCCCGGGAGGTGGTCGCCTCGATGTCCTGGCCGCCGTGGCGCTCGGCGCCGACCGTCACGCCCCGCGCGATCGCGAACGGCAGGCACAGCCCGCCGTTGTAGTCGGTGTGCTCGCCGATCAGGTTGACCCTGCCGGGCGCGAAGGCCGCGACTCGCTGTGCCATGGCCGCCGGGACGGTAGAGCCCGCGACCGCTACGGTGCGGCCGTGCGCAGGCTCGCCGGCTGGCTGATGGACGATGCGCCGACCGGCGCCGGCGCCTACGTGATGGCCACCGGGGTCGTGTCGGTCGGCCTCTCGCTCGCCGGGGAGTCCCTGCTCGCGCGGATCGTCCTCGCGGCGGCCGCGATCGGCTGGGTGGCGCTGGCGGTCTCCTTCGTCGCGCGCCTGGTTGGAGACCCGGCCGGCTGGTGGGAGCGCGCCTCGCAGCTCGGGGCGCTCACCGCGATCGCCGGGACCACCGTTCTCGGCGAGGCCGCCGAGACCGAGCTCGGCTGGCGGGTCGTCCCGGTGGTGCTGTGGGCCGTCGCCGCACTGTTGTGGGTCGTCGTCGCTCCGCGTCTGGCCCTGCGGCAGCGCGAGCTCCCGCCGCACAGCCAGCCGGGGCTCGTCTTCCTGATCACTGTCGCCACCCAGGGGGTGTCGCTGCTCGCCGCGACGCTCAGCGGGCGCTGGGACGCGCCCCTGCTCGCCTACGTGAGCCTGGCGCTGTGGGTCGCCGGGATCCTCGCCTACCTGCTGCTCGAGCTGAGCCGCTTCGACCACGGCAGGATCACCAGCGGCCCGGGCGACCAGTGGGTCCTGGGCGGGGCGATCGCGATCACCGTGCTCGCGGGCGCGAAGCTGATCGAGGCGGCCGGCATCCTCGGCGTGCTCGGAGGTATCGCGGACGGGCTCGCGGTCGCGGAGACCGTGATCTGGGTCGTCTCGCTCGCGCCGCTGGTCCTGCTCGCTTGGAGCGAGCTCGCGTACCCGAAGCCGCGCTACACGGCCGCGCGCTGGGCGACCTGCTTCCCGGTCGGCATGTACGCCGCGTCGACGTTCGCGGCGGCCGCGTCGCTTCACAACTCCTGGATGGACCGCTACTTCGCCGACTGGTGGGTCTGGGTCGGGCTCGTGGTGTGGGCGCTGGCGCTGCTCGGGCTCGCGCGGCGGATCGCCCGCCTGTCGGCTTGAAGCTGCCGTCCCAGCGGGCGCTCCGGTCCGGAGCTTCCCCGTCGCAACCATCGCGGCGACGCCGGCGTGCGCCACCACGTTGCGGTGGCGTTCCGATGCGCGTCGGTCGCCGAGATCCACCAGACCGCCGGGCGCTTCGGCCCGGTCCGGCGTTAGACTCGTGCGCCAGCGCGTCCATGGCCCCGCGAGTCCATCCTCGCGCCGGCTCGGGAAGGTGCGCGCCTCGCAACGGCCTGCCGCGGTCGAATTGCACCGCTGCGTTTCTAGGTCGGACTAGCCGCCGGGCAGACCGCGCGCGGATCGAACCGCCCGCCCGGGGTGCGCCCCGTGCGTACCTGGCCCTTCGGCAAGGGCGCCGCCCCTGAAAGCGGCCCCACCTGCAGATAAGACCCAGGCGCAAGCTGCCGCCGTCAAAGTGATGTTTCGAGCACTTCAGACCAAAGGGCATCCCGCGGGACGGGGAATCGGGCTCCGCCCAGATCCACGCGGGGGCCGAAACGGTGTCGATAACTGGCGCACCCGGGACCTGCGCACGCTGGCCGCGAGGCGAGACCAACCGCCTAAAGTAGTTGTCCTTGTCGGCCCCATCCTGTTAGCGTCCTCCGGCCATGGCGGTACCCGCTAGACCCACGTTCCTTGCCGAGGACGCTCTCCGTAGTGAAGGATCGATGTTCACGGCGCCCGTTGACTCGCCATCGATCGCTGATCTCGATGGCGGAGATGAGTACCGACAGCTCCATGCTGTTATGCAGAGCGGACTGTACGATCCGATGTTTCGCGACGGCGAGGTCAAGTACCGCAACGGGCGGGTGCTCATCGTCTCTCCCGCAGTGCCCTGCCCCGACCTTCCTGATTTGCTCCGTGCGGGCGGGGTGCCGCTCGTACGTGTTGAGTATCTTACCCTGCTAGTCCTTCATCCCGGTACCCATCCAGGTATCAAGTCGATAATGGGAGAGACCCTTGCCGGTCCCGGCAAAGGGGCCCGGGAAGCTAGGGAAGAGTTGGAACGTTTCGCGGCGCGCCTGTGGTTAGCCCTTGGTGGCCGAAAGGAGCACCGTCGGGTCCTACCCGTCGGCCTCAGCGGCTTCCTTGTGGCTGACGGGCATACCGTGATCGCCAAGCGACGAGGAGACGTGGCGATCAATCCGGGCGTATGGGCCGCGACTATAGACGGCGGTCTACGTCACCATGGACACTCCGACGGGTTGAAGAGAGACCTCCTGAGCGAGGTCGGCGACGAGTGCTCCTGGCTTTCAGAGGAGAGTCTTGCTGCCGTCACGACCTTTGATGGGTGGTCCTTGAGCGGCGTCTTTGTCCCGAATGGGGTCACGGCGTTGCCGGGTTGCGCGCCAACGGGCCTAACGCTTGTGTATGAGTGTAACGTGCTGTCCAAGGAGCGTCTGACTAGTGAGCTTGCTGACCAGCGATCTCTAATTACACACGAGGCGTCCGATCTCCAACTTCTTACTCCCATCGAGTGGCCGACTGACCTGCTTACGCGGACACCCGCTGAGCCCCTGGTGGCCTGGTGCGGGTCTCAACACGGTGACAAGAGTGGGGCGAGGGCCAGCGAAGATTGGGACTGGTGGTCCAGCAAGCACGGAGTGGGAGACAGGCAGACGCTCGCTCGGGAATTGCTCTCTGCCGTTGACATGCGAGCGAGACTCGACACTAGTCGCTCCGCGAGGGAGGCGCGCTTTGCGAGTCGCTACTTCGTCACGGTGGTCCAACGGTTCCCCGGCCTGGCAGAGCTTGACGCAGAGCTTGAGGATGTGTCAAGTACCCTCGCTAAGGAGATGAAGGACGCGGACCCGGAGCACGATAGCGGGGAGTACCACGAAGCCGTGGCGTCCCTTCTTATTCCGGCCCTTGCTTACCTTGAACAGACCCGGCTGTCTGGGATTGCGCCAGTGATGGGCGCCCCGGACTTCGGACGCCTATACGAAGCCGTGATCTATCGCTTTTGCCATGTACTGTTCAGCGGTGCTGCGAAGTGGCCGGAGCATTTGGCGACCCTAGCAGCGACTAGTGAGGGGGGGATTGGGAGCGGTTTTCTAGAGGAGCTTCAGAAAGAGGCACTGCGCTTTGCGGGGAAGCACGGCTCAGCAGGTGAAGGCGAAGTTGCCCCAGCCGATGGGAGGAGCGTTGAGCCCGCGGGCGACACGTATCCGCCGTTGACTACTGAGGTGGCCGCGTATCTGCGGGACTTCGACAGGGAGACTGTTCGTAGACATCGGCGTTTGGGGACGGATGCCGAGCTGTTTCTCTTCGCAATTGCGCTGACAGCCATGCGCGACTCGTCGGATCCAAACGTTGTCGACTATGCGCTGAAGCCGCAGCATCAGCGGTGGCTTTCCGGGAACCCGCTCGCGCTGTTCTTTAAGGCATCCGGCATTATCGAGGCTCGGACACCTAGTAGCGCCGAGATGACGCTCGGATACCAGTTCTGCGGCGCAGCGGCTCGCGCGCTCCCGAAGCAGCCCGGGGTGCACCACACGATGGCAATTTACGAGCTGAGGCGCGCGACCAGATCGCCGGCGCGGCGCGCGGACGCCCTTAGGGAAGCGGCCAAGAACGTAGATCGTGCAATCGAGCTCGATCCAGAGTGGCCGGTCTTCTACGCGACCCGAGCCCGGGTTCGGCGCCTGGGCGGGCAGCTGGCCGATGCGCGCTCAGACCTTGTGACAGCTCTGGACCTGGTGCAGCGCGACGCCGAGGCCCCCGAGGAGTGGCTGCATGCCTGGAGCAAGGCGCTGGAAGAGCTCGAGGTCGCGTCGGGCGAGTTGGGCGAAGGGTCGGGCAGCAATGACGAGGGCGGATCGGCGACTACCTGAGAAGATGACTGCCCACGACAAGCAAGCGACGACCTTCCAGCGGTGGCGCGATGCGTACCAAATGGACGAGGACGTGGCCCCCTCACTGATTGACCTCGGGTTCGCTGTTGCGGCCGTATCGGCTGCGCGTAGGGCAGGGCTGTCAGCAGGCGAGCTGTCCGAGACTGCCGAGGGTGAGCCTGCGGACCGGTTCATGTGCTTGTGGACGGCGGCCGCGCTGCATTGGCGAGAGAAGGACTACGACGACTTCAACGACGTCGTCGGGAAGCTTCGAAGCTGTGCAGACCAGATTCGGGACCAGCCTGCGGACGAATTCGCCCTAGCCTATCTCAGGACGCTGGAAGCGCAGAGCCTCATGATCACCCAGGAAGATGGTACCACTCGGGCGGAGGAGGCAGCAGAGGGGGCGGTGACGATGAGCGAGAGTCTACGGGCGCAGCGGAGGTCGTATGGCGGGCCGCTCCCCGGGGCGCAGAATGTCTACGCCGAGGTGGTAGCGAGTACGTACGAGGCAGCCGACTTCGACTTGGGCACCCACCAAGATCCGGATGCGGACCGCGCGGAGGCGATTCGAAAGGCCCTCAACAGAATTGGCGCAGCAATCGTCGACCGACCCGACTACGCCAAGTATCACGCGACCAAAGCGCGGTTGTTACTTCTCCTTCCGGGAAGGGAAAGCGACGCCTACAAATCCATTAGAAAGGCGATGAGCTTAGAAGAGGCTGGACAGGACTTTGGCGTGCGCATGGTTGAGTATACGGCAATTCGCGAGCGCATCGGCCTGGAGAGACGGCTTAGGCAAGCACGAGATCGCCTGGAATCACTCACCCGCCGTACAGAGGATAGTGAGTTACGCACGGTACAAGTGGCGACCCTCCTCGCAGGCATTGTAGCCTTAGTGGTTGTGGGCGGGGCGGCCGGCACTGCCCGCGGCCTCTCGCCCGAGACCGCCGCTGCGGTGGTACTCACGCTCGCACTTCCGCTCGGGTGGCTCATCATACTCTTTGCCGCACTCGTACCGGGCAAGGCCAACGTACGCAAGCTGTCCATCGCCGCGGCGAGTTACGCAGCGGGCCTGTTGCTCGCTGGTCTCGCAGCGCATGTTGTACTAGCATGACGAGGTGCGCTGCATGACATGGTGGTGTGTGCGGGACGCGGTGACGAGTCCCGCGCCGGGCCGGCCCAATGAGGACACCTTTGGCGTTTGCGGACAGTATGCTTGGGTGATCGATGGAGCCACTCCGCTGGATGACACCCGCTCAGATGGCGAGTCGGTGGCACGGAGGTTCAGTCGTCACGTGAGTGCTCAGTTAGCGCGAGCGGCGAGGTCGACTCAGGCTAGCGACGCGTCGCCCGCGTTGACTGCGGTTTTGGCAGGCGCTGTGGAAACGTTCGAGATCGAGCCTGACGGAAGCATACCGGGCGCAGCGATCGGGTTGGTGCGAGACAGTGGTGACATCATAGAGTACGCGTGCTTGGCGGACGTGTACATCCATGTCGACTCGCCTGAGCCCTCGACAGTACGAGATACGCGCATGGATGCGATTTCGAGAGAGGCGGATGAGGCAATCGAGCTGCATCTCAAACGCGGCAGTACGCTGAGAGAGGCAGCGGAAGGGATTCGGCCGATGCTGCGCGAGCAGAGGCGGTCACGAATGAATCGAGCCGGTGTCAGCGGTGCGTACTGGGTGCTGAGCCCGGATCCACGGTCGGCTGACTACGCGGTCACGGGCACAATCAAGCGTGGGGCGGGGGAAGGAGTGCTGATCTGCTCAGACGGTTATGCGCGGCTGGCCTGCGAGAGCAGACGGTATTCGTGGACTGAATTGATGTCGGGGGTGCAGACACTCGGGGCGTACGCGATGTTGGGGGAGTTGCGATCACTCGAGGCTGCACCTATGGACGCCGGTGGCTTTGTTCGCATCAGCGCATATGATGACGCGACGGCGATCTTGATCGAGTAGACGATGCGCCTGATCGTCGCCCGCTGCGAGGTCCGCTACTCGGGTCGGCTGGATGCCCGGCTGCCGATGGCGCTGCGGCTGCTGATGCTCAAGTCCGACGGCTCGGTGATGGTCCACGCGGACACCGGCGGCTACAAGCCGCAGAACTGGATGACCCCGCCGACGGTGATCGAGGAGGAGGGGGAGCCGCCGAGCCGCATCGTCGTGCGCAAGCACGCGGGCTCGAGCGAGGACCGTCTCGAGATCGACATCGCCGAGGTGCTCTCCGACGTCGATCACGACATGGGGGAGGCGGCCGCGCTCCAGAAGGACGGCGTCGAGCGCGACCTGCAGGAGGCGCTCGCCGAGTCGCCGCAGTGGTGCGGCGAGGGTCTGCGCCTCGTGCGCCGGGAGTGGGGCACGGACATCGGCCCGGTCGATCTCATGTGCCGCGACGGCGAGGACGGCTGGGTGGCCGTGGAGATCAAGCGCGTGGGCACGATCGACGCCGTCGAGCAGCTCAGCCGCTACCTGGAGCGCATCCGCCTCGACCCGGCGATGGGCGAATGTCAGGGCGTGCTGGCGGCGCAGGCGATCAAGCCGCAGGCGCGCGTGCTCGCCGAGTCGCGCGGGATCGCGTGCGCGGAGGTCGACCTCGCGGTCGTGCGCGGCGAGCGCGAGCCGGACCTCACGTTGTTCGCGGGCTGAGCGGCGGGTGGGTCAGGCCGGGGCCGCGACCGGGAGCCCGTGCGCCGTGGCGGCCTGCGCCAGCGAGCGGTCGTAGGTGACGAGCGCGTCGAGCCGCTCGCGGATGCTCAGCGCGGTTCCGAGGTGGATGGCGTCGAGGGCGGCGAGGCCGGGACGGTGCGGCGCGGTAGCCAGGTCCCGGACGTGGGCGGAGAACGGGATCAGGTCCACGCGCACCAGCGCGGCGTGGGCGCCGGCGAGGAAGCGGGCGCCAAGGCGCCGGGCGACGCACACCGCCTCGACGTGAAGGATCTCGGCCGACCCGAGGCCCGTGCCGGCGGCCAGGTATCGCCGCAGGGCCGCGCTCTCAGGCTCGGCGCGAAAGAGCTTCACGAGCGCCGACGCGTCCAGGTAGACCATCACCGATCTCCCTTCGCCCACTGCACCGCGCGCTGGCCGGCGTAGGGGTCGTCGGGGTCCACGGGACCGAGGTCGAGCGCGTCCAGGAACGTCCGGAGGTCCCCGCGCGCGGGCCGGGCCCCGTGCACGCGGCGCAGCCACTCCCCGTCGTCCTCGATCTCCGGCTCGGGGTCGCGGACGTGCGCGGCGCCGATCAGCGCGAGCGCGCGCACCTGTGCCGCGCGGGAGCGCCGGGCCTGTGGCGGAAGCGAGCGGCTGGAGCGGGCCAGCGCCCGCTCCAGCTCCGGGTCGCAGGTGACCGCGATGCGGGGGTGCTTGGTCGGCATGCCTCCGATCGTAGGCACGCGACGAGTGTCGCACAAGAGGTGTTACACCTTGCGCGCGGATGGCCGCGGGACGCCGGCGCCGCGCCGCCAATATCGTCACGCGCCATGACCGACGAACCAGCCGTCCTCACCGAGCACCGCGACCGCGTCCTGCTCATCACCCTCAACCGCCCCGACCAGCGCAACGCGGTCAACGCCGCGCTCGCGGCCGGCATCGGCGCCGCGCTCGACGAGCTCGACGGCGCCGACGACCTCGTGCTCGGCGTCGTCACCGGCGCCGGCGCCGGCTTCTGCGCCGGCATGGACCTGAAGGCGTTCGTAGCCGGCGAGAGCCCGTACGTCGAGGGGCGCGGCTTCGCCGGGATCACCCAGCGCGCCTCGCGCAAGCCGCTGATCGCCGCGGTCGAGGGCTTCGCGGTGGCGGGCGGGCTCGAGGTCGCGCTCTCCTGCGACCTGGTCGTCGCCGCGCGGGGCGCGAAGCTCGGCATTCCGGAGGTCAAGCGCGGCCTCGCCGCGGGCGCGGGCGCGCTGATCCGGCTGCCCAAGCGCATCCCCTACCACGTCGCGATGGAGATGGCGCTCACCGGGGACCCGATCACCGCCGAGCGGGCGGCCGAGATCGGGCTGGTGAACCGCCTGGCCGAGCCGGGCGGCGCCGTCGAGGCCGCGCTCGAGCTCGCCGGGCGCGTCGCGCCCAACGGGCCGCTCGCGATCGACGCCTCCAAGCGGGTGATCGCCGCCACGCTCGACTGGACCGAGGCGGAGGCGTGGGAGCGCCAGGGCGAGATCGTCGGCCCGGTGTTCGGCTCCCAGGACGCGCAGGAGGGCGCGAGGGCGTTCGCCGAGAAGCGCGACCCCGTCTGGCAGGGCCGCTGAGCCGTCCTGCTCGCGGGAACGGCGGCAACGAAAGAGCCCGCTCCGGCGCGAAGGGGGCCTCGCGGGATTCATGCTCCTGCCCTGGGGGTCGTATTCGCCCCCTACCCAGGACGATGGACCCGGCGCCGCGCTCCCGCGAACAGCCCGCCCTCCACGACCGCGAAACACCTCCTTCCCTGCCGCAGTTCACCACGTGACAGGCAACCCGCAGTGCCCGAGCGAACCCGGGCGCCGGAACGGAGCCCGGGCCCCGGGCAGGGCCGCCGGCTAGGCGCCCGTCAGCGTCAGCACGAGCGAGCGCGGGCCGCCGCGGTCGCGCAGCTCGCAGAGGTAGATGCCCTGCCAGGTCCCCAGCGCCAGGCGGCCGCGCGCGACGGGGATGACCAGGGACTGCCCGAGCAGCGACGCTTTGACGTGCGCCGGCATGTCGTCGTCGCCCTCCAGCGTGTGGGTCCAGTACGGCGCGCCGTCGGGAACCGCCCGGTCGAACCACGTGGCGAAGTCGCGGCGCACGTCCGGGCTGGCGTTCTCGTTCAGCGTGACCGCGGCCGAGGTGTGGCGGACGAAGACGCTCAGCAGCCCGGCGCCGAGCTCGCGCAGCTCCGGCAGCGCGGCGACGACCTCGCCGGTCACGAGGTGGAAGCCGCGGGGGCGGGGATCGAGCGCGATCTCGCGGGACAGCCACATGACATTGGATGATCGCGCGTCAGTCGCGCAGGCGCGCGACCGCGAGGTCGACTCGGCCGCCGGGCGTGAATGGGACACCCTCCGAGTCCAGCCGCCGCCGCTGGCGCTCGCCGGCCGCCAGCGTGCCGTCCGCCCGCACGATGCGGTGCCACGGGAGCGTCGGATCGCTCGCCGCGCCCAGCACCGCGCCCGCGAGCCGCGGGGCGCCTGGCGAGACGTCTCCGTAGGTGCGCACGAAGCCCGGCGGCGTCGAGCGGACGCGCTCAAGGATGCGCCGTGCGCGCGGGCTCGTCAGGTCCACGGCGCGAGCATAGGTCGGGCCGGGGGTTGACTGCCCTCGCCGCCCGGGCGTATGTTCGTCTTCGTGCTGGCCGCCGCCGCCGGCAGGCTCGGGCGCTTCGGCGTCCTTCTCGCATCGACCCTCTCGGGTCTCGCGATGCTGACCGGAAGCGCGTCGGCCTCCTCGCTGGAGATCACGGTCACGGCCTTCAGCTCCAAGAGCTACTCGGTCACCGCGAGCGGCTACCTGGACCCGCCGGCGGTGGACCCCGACACCGGCGACCCCTTGGGCTACGGGTACGTCTCGGGGACGATCTCGAGCGGCGACGTCAGCTGCGCGCCCAGCCTCTCCAGCGCCGCCACGACCGACCAGGCCTCGGAGGACTTCGTCCTCGATATCGACACCATCCCGCGTGGCGCGCGCGCCACGGTCGTCACCGTCTGCGCCGAGCTCGGAGTGCGGGACCTCAACGGGGACGCCAGCGTCGTCGCGCGCGCCCGCCGCGTGGTGCGGGTTCCCGCATTGGCCCGCGAGGAGGAACCTGAGAAGCCGCCGCCCGTGAAGAAGGTGACCCGCGGCCGCGGCGGCAACCGCCTGTGGGGCGCCCGCTTCTTCATCGACGACGAGTGGGGCCTCGCGCAGCGGGCCTACCGGAGCGCCCGTGGGAGCACGAAGCACTGGCTGCGGCTGATCGCCGACCAGCCCGAGACCAAGCGCTTCGGCGACTGGACCGACGACCCGCAGGGCGAGCTGAGGGCGCTGCTGGAACGCGTGCAGTCCGACTCGCCCGGGCGGACCCTGGCAATGGCGACCTATCGCCTGAACCACAAGTCCGGTTGCGGCGGACGCTCCGACTCACGCCGGGAGGCCCGTTCGGTGGCGCGCTGGTACGAGGCGCTCGCGCGCGGGATCGGCGGCGGCGATGCGGTCGTCTTCGTGGAGATCGACGCGCTGATGACCGCGCACTGCCTCAGCCGCCGCGGGCAGGCGGTGCGCGCCGGCGAGCTGCGTCACGCGATCCGGGCGCTCA
Organism: Solirubrobacteraceae bacterium; assembly: GCA_046330255.1. Taxonomy (GTDB): domain Bacteria; phylum Actinomycetota; class Thermoleophilia; order Solirubrobacterales; family Solirubrobacteraceae; genus JBBSBL01. The sequence continues at coordinate 1,285,343 of JAXLTC010000001.1, read as the reverse complement.
AGCGCGGGCGGCACACCAGCGTGTACGTCGACGCCGCTGCCGGGAACGGTCCGATCTCGGCCGGCACCGCCGTCCGGATCCTGCGCGCCGCCGGCATCTCGCGCGCCGACGGCTTCTTCGTCAACGGCACCCACGCCGACTGGCTCTCGGCCGAGATCCGCTGGGGCAGCAGGCTCTCGCGCCACCTGGGCGGCAAGCACTTCGTCGTGAACACGGCCGTCAACGGCCGCGGTCCGCTCGTGCCGCGCAACGTCGTGCGCGACGGGAACGAGGTCTGGTGCAACCCGCCCGGGCGCGGGCTCGGCCACCGCCCGACCACCCGCACGGGCCACAGGCTCGTCGACGCCTACATGTGGATCGGCAACCCGGGCCGCTCGGCCGGGGCCTGCAACGGGGGCGCCCCCACCGGCGAGTTCTGGATCGAGTACGCGGTCGGGCTGGCGAAGCGGGCGCGGCTCGGCGGCTGAGGCGCGGCCGGGCGCGCGCTAGCGCTCGCCCGGCAGCTTCTTCGGGTACATCGCGACCGGCTTGCCCAGGTCCAGGGCGGTGCTCACGATCCTGCTCTGCTCCTCCGCGTGCGCGACGGGGTAGCCCTCGCCCGGGCTCGCCCGCTCGGGGCGGCCGATGTAGCCGAACGACAGCTCGTCGGGGAGGATCTGCATCAGCCGCGGCGACATGTGCGCGCGCGGGCCCATGTTGCGCGGCTCCTCCTGCACCCAGACGACCTCATCGAGGTTCGGGTAGCGCCCGATCAGCTCGAGGATCTGCGCCTGCGGGAAGGGGTAGAGCAGCTCCACCCGCGCAACCGTCACGCGCGGGTTGTCCTTGCGGGACTCGTGGCCGACGAGGTCGTAGTACATCTTCCCGGTGCAGAGCGCCAGCCGCGTCACGGCCCGCTCGTCCACGCGCGGCTCGGCGAGCACGGGGTAGAAGCGGCCCTCGCTCAGATGCTCGATCCGGTTGGTCGCCTGCGTGAGCCGCAGCAGGCTCTTGGGCGTCATCACCACCAGCGGGCGCAGCTTGGCGATCTTCGCCTGGCGGCGCAGCAGGTGGAAGTACTGCGCCGGCGTGGTCGGGTTCGCGACGCGGATGTTGCCCTCGGCGGCGAGCTGCAGGAAGCGCTCCAGCCGTGCGGATGAGTGCTCCGGCCCCGAGCCCTCGTACCCGTGGGGCAGCAGGAGCGTGAGCCGGGTCGTCTGCCCCCACTTCGCGAGCCCGGAGACGATGAACTGGTCGACGATCACCTGCGCGGAGTTGACGAAATCGCCGAACTGGGCCTCCCAGAGCACGAGCGTCTCCGGACCCTCCTGCGAGTAGCCGTACTCGAAGCCCAGGGCCGCCGTCTCCGACAGCGGCGAGTTGTGCAGCTCCATCGACGCGAGCGCGCCCGGCAGGTGCTGGATCGGGCAGTACGCCTGGCCGGTCTGGGCATCGTGCAGCACGAGGTGGCGCTGCGAGAAGGTGCCGCGCTCGGTGTCCTGGCCGGTCAGGCGGACGGGCGCGCCCTCGACCAGGAGCGACCCGAGCGCGAGCGCCTCCGCGTGCGCCCAGTTGATCCCGCCGCTCGCGCCCAGCGCGTCGCGGCGCGCCTCGAGCTGGCGTGCGAGCTTGGGGTGGACGGTGAACCCGTCGGGGACGCGCAGCAGCTCGGCGTTGAGCTCGCGCAGCCGGTCGGCCGGGACGGAGGTGTCCAGCTCGGGGCTGGGAGTGCGGTCGAGCTGGTACTCGCCCGTCTGCTGCTGCGGCGTCTCGGCGCGCTCGATCGCCGCCTTCAGCTCGTCGTGGGCGTGCGTGAGCGTCGCCCAGACCGACTCGACCTCGGCGTCGGCGTCCTCCTGGCTGACGACCCCCTCGCCGACGAGCCGCTTCGCGAACAGCTCCCGGGCCGAGGGGTGCTTCTTGATCTGGGCGTACATCTCGGGCTGCGTGTAGGCGGGCTCGTCGGCCTCGTTGTGGCCGAAGCGGCGGTAGCCGATCAGGTCGATCAGCACGTCGTGGCCGAACTCCTGGCGGAAGGCGAACGCGAGCCGCACCGCTTGGATGCAGGCCTCCACGTCGTCGGCGTTGACGTGGATGATCGGGACGTCGAAGCCCTTCGCGAGGTCGGAGGCCCAGCGGGTCGAGCGCTCGTCATCCGGGTCGGTCGTGAACCCGACCTGGTTGTTCTGGATCAGGTGCAGCGTGCCGCCGACCGTGTAGCCGTCCAGCCCCTGCAGGTTGAGGGTCTCGGCGACGATGCCCTGCCCCGGGAACGCCGCGTCCCCGTGCAGCACGATCGGGATCGCGGCGTTGCGGTCGTGCGCGGCGACCGGTCCCTCGCGGGTGGTCTGCGCCGCGCGGGTGGCGCCCTCGACGACCGGCGAGACGAACTCGAGGTGGCTCGGGTTGGACTCCAGCCGCACCAGGATCTGCTCCCCGCTCGGCAGCGGGTAGGTACCGCGGAAGCCGTGGTGGTACTTGACGTCCCCGGTGCCGCCCTGCGGGATCGTGGTCACGGCCTCGAGCGTCGAGGCGCCCTCGAACTCCGCAAAGATCGTGTCGTAGGGCCGCCCGAGGTTGTGCGCCAGCACGTTCAGCCGCCCGCGATGGGCCATGCCGAGCACTACCTCCTGCGCCCCGACCGAGCCGGCGAGCATCAGCATCTCGTCGATCATCGGGACCGTCATGTCGAGTCCCTCGATCGAGAACTGCTTCTGGCCCAGGTAGGCCTTGTGCATGAAGCGCTCGAGCGCGTCGACCTGCGTGAGGCGGTGCAGCAGCCCGCGCTTCTCGTCCGGGGTCAGCGGCGTGCGCAGCTCGCCGGACTCGATCTTCTCGCGCAGCCACATCCGCTGGCCGTGCGAGGCGATGTGCTCGACCTCGTAGGCGATCGTCCCGCAGTAGGTGGCGTGCAGGTTCGGCAGCGCCTCGGCGAGCGTGTCGCCGGGCACGAACGTCCGCAGGATTCGCGCCGGGATCTGCGCCATCAGCTCGGGCGTGAGGCTCAGCGGCTCCGGGTCGAGCGCGGGGTCGCCGAGCGGCTCGGAGCCGAGCGGATCGAGGCGGGCGGCGAGGTGGCCGTGCGTGCGGTGGGCCTTGACCAGCGAGGTGGCGGCCTGCACGGCCTGGAGCAGCTCCTCGCTCGGCGCGGCGGCCGGCGCGCCGGCGGCGGGCGCCGCGGGCGCGGTCGGCGCGGCTGCGCGCGCGGGCAGCGGCGGCAGCTCGACACCCAACTCGGCGAACACCCCCTCGTAGAACGAGTCCTCGCCCTGCAGGTAGGCCTCGATGCGCCCCAGGAAGCGACCCGACTCCGCGCCCTGGATGATCCGGTGGTCGTAGGTGGAGGTCATCGTCATGACCTTCTCGGCGCCGATCGCCGCGCCGACCCCGCCGAGCCCCACCGGGTAGGCGATCGAGCCCGTGGCGACGATCGTGCCCTGGCCCACCATCAGCCGCGGGACCGACGCGACGGTGCCGATGCCCCCCGGGTTCGTCAGCGTGATGTTGCCGCCGGCCAGGTCGTCCGCGGTCAGCGTGTTCGTGCGCGCCTTCTCGACCAGCGCGTCGTAGGCCTCCAGGAAGCCGGCGAAGCCGAGGCGGCCGGCGTCGCGGATCACCGGGACCATCAGCGCGCGGCTGCCGTCGCGCTTCTCCACGTCGACCGCGAGCCCGAGGTTCACGGCGCCGTCGTCGACCCGGTGCGGCTTGCCGTCGATCTCGGCGAAATGGTGCGCCATCACCGGGAGGTGCTCGGTCGCGGCGCGCGCGATCGCGTAGGCGATCAGGTGCGTGAAGCTGACCTTGCGCCCCGCGGCCTTCAGCGCTTTTCGCCGCGCGTCGAGCGTGGAGACCGTGAGCGTGCGGAACGACGTCGCGGTCGGGATCGACCGGCTCTCGTCCATGTAGCGCGCGAGCATCGCCGCGCCGCCCCTTATGAGGGTGGCGCCCGCCGGCGCAGCGGCCGGCGAGGTCCCGTTGCCCTCGGCGGCCGCCTCGACGTCGGCCTTGGTGATGCGCCCGCCGCGCGCGCTGCCGGCGACCGCGCCGAGATCGACGCCGAGCGCCTCGGCCGCGCGCCGGGCCACCGGGGAGGCGTTGGCCTCCCCGTCCGCGGCGGGCGGCGCCGCGGAGGGTGCCGGCGCGTCGCCGGCCCCGTCCTGCGGGGCCGCAGCGGGCGCGCCCGCGCCGGCGGTCATCCGCGCGAGCACCTGGCCGACCGCGACGGTGTCGCCGGCCGCGGCGAGGATCTCGGTCAGCGTGCCGGGAGCGGGGGCGGGGACCTCGGCGTCGACCTTGTCGGTGGAGATCTCGACGACCGTCTCGTCCGCGGCGAGCGCGTCGCCCTCGCCCTTGAGCCATTCGAGGATGACGCCCTCGGTGACCGACTCGCCCATCTGCGGCATCGTGATCTCGATCACGCGACCGGCGGTGCCGTCGCCGTCACCGTCCTGCGCGGGGGCGGGCGCGGCCGCCTCGCCCGCGGTGGCCGGCGCCGCCGCGGCGCCGTTGCCGGTGGGCGCCCCGGCGGTGGAGATCTCGGCCAGCAGCGCGCCGACCGCGACCGTGTCGCCCTCGGCCGCGTGGATCTTGGAGATCGTGCCGGCGGCGGGCGACGGGACCTCGGCGTCGACCTTGTCGGTGGAGATCTCGACGATCGTCTCGTCGGCCGCGATCTCCTCGCCCTCGCCCTTTAGCCATTCGAGGATCACTCCCTCGGTGACCGATTCGCCCATCTCGGGCATCACGACCCGGACCGTCGTGTCGACTGCCATCGCGCTGAACCTTATCGTCCGGATCGCGGCCGGCGGGCAGCCTGCGAGCGTCGTCTCAGGAGCCCGGCGCGGGCGCGGTCTCGCCCGCACGCGAGCGGTGCCGGCGGCGGTCCTCGACGATGAACCCGATGCTCCCGGCGAACGGCCCGAGGCCGCCGACCACGGCCACCAGCACGGCGAGCCACAGCGGCAGGATGCGGCGCCTCGCCGCCACCAGCACCAGCGCCGTCATCAGGATCCAAAGGCAGCCGTGCGTCCAGCCGAGAACGAGCTTCGCGCCGGGCGCGGTGCCGGTCAGCCAGCACCAGAGCAGCGCCGCGTAGACGCCGGAGGCGACGAACGAGAGGATCTCCAGGCGCCGGAACGTCATTCCCGGGCCGAGAGCGCGGAGGCCATCGCGCGCAGCGGCGCGTCGGCCTGCGCCGGCCAGCGCCCCAGGTCGGCCGGCCACCACTCGTGCGCGTCGTGCTCGTGGTCCGGGGCCACCTCCGCGCCGTCCGGGAGCCAGGCCACGCCGACCACGAGGACAAGCCCGCTGGGCACGGTCACCAGCGCCTCGACCGTGAGGCGCTCCGGCGCCACCGACCACTCCTCGGCCAGCTCGCGCGCGAGCGTGTCCGCGGGATGCTCGCCGACCTCGACCGACCCGCCCGCGCCGAGCGCCCAGCGCCCCGCCCACGAGGCCACCCACGGCGCGCGCCGGCCCGCCAGCCAGCGCCCGTCGGCCGCGCGCACGACGCACAGCGCGCTGAGGCTGCCGGCCGCGCGCTCGGGCACCAGCCGCAGAGCCCAGCGGGCCGGCTGGAGATCGAGCGCGAGGCCGCCATCCGCGTCGCTGAACCCCGCCAGCCGCGCCGCGAGCCCGTCGTGGCTCGGGGAGCCACGCTCGCGCAGCTTCTCGAGCGCCGCATCGGCCGCCGCGGTCGTCTCCGGCTCGGGCCGGTAGGCGTCCGGCCGCCAGGTCGCGGACACCCGCTCGGGGTCCCACGGGCCGCGGGCGAGCAGCCCGGCCGATGGCGCAGGGGTGGTCATCCGGCCAAGGGTACGCGCACGTATGCTGCGCGGACGCATGGGCCGGACGCGCAAGCACTGGGGTTGGGGCTTCGCCGACGAGCAGCCATCGCCCGCCGAGGTGCGCGATGCGGCGGCCGCCGTGCGGGCGCACCTGGGCTTCGGCTCCGAGGACGTCGAGTCGCCGGTCCCGCTCGAGGACGTGCGGCTCCCGCCCGCGCGCATCTCGCCGCCCTCCAGCCTCGAGGGCATCTGCTCGGCATCGGACGCCGACCGCGCGTTCCACTCCTACGGGGCCTCCTACCGCGACGTCGTGCGCGCCTTCCGCGGGCGCTTCGACCATCCGACCGACGTCGTCGCCCGCCCGGGCGACGAGGACGAGGTCGCGGCCGTGCTCGGTTGGGCTGCGGAGGCGGGCGCCGCGGTGGTGCCGTTCGGCGGCGGGACGAGCGTGGTCGGGGGCGTCGAGCCGGCCGTCGGCGAGCGCTTCGCCGGCGCCGTGACGCTCTCGCTCGAGCGCCTCGACCGCGTGCTCGAGGTGGACGAGACCTCGCTCGCCGCCCGGATCGGTGCCGGCGCCACCGGCCCGGGCCTGGAGGCGCAACTCGCTGAGCACGGCCTGACGCTGCGCCACTACCCGCAGTCGTTCCAGTTCTCCACATTGGGCGGCTGGGTCGCGACGCGCGCCGGCGGGCACTTCGCGACGCGCTGGACCCACATCGACGACCTCGTCGAGTCCGTGCGCGCGATCACCCCCGCCGGCGAGTGGGAGTCGCGCCGCCTGCCCGGCTCGGGCGCGGGCCCCAGCCCGGACCGGATGCTGATCGGCTCCGAGGGCGCGCTCGGGGTGATCACCGAGGCCTGGGTGAGGGTGCGGCCGCGACCGGCCTCGCGCGCGCAGGCGTCGGTGCGCTTCCCCGACCTGGAGCGCGGTGCGGCCGCCGTCCGGGCGATCGTCCAGGACGGCCTCGCGCCCGCCAACTGCCGGCTGATCGACGCCGCCGAGGCGCGCACCACCGGCGCCGGCGACGGGAGCTCGGCGCTGCTGGTGCTCGGGTTCGAGGCGGCCGCGCGCTCCGTGGACGGAGAGCTCGCCCAGGCGCTCGAGGCCTGCGGCGACCACGGCGGGGAGTGGGACGAGCCGCGGCCCGGAGGCTCGGGCCGGGAGGGAGCGGCCGGCTCGTGGCGCGACGCGTTCCTGCGCGCGCCCTACCTGCGCGACACGTTCGTCGCGATGGGCGTGCTCTCGGAGACCTTCGAGACCGCGATCACCTGGGAGCGCTTCCCCGAGTTCCACGCGCGCGCGACCGAGGCCGCGACCGCGGCGCTGCACGACGCCTGCGGCGCGGGCTCGGTCACCTGCCGCTTCACGCATGTCTACCCCGACGGCCCCGCTCCCTACTTCACGATCCTCGCGCCGGCGCGGCGCGGTGAGGAGCTGGAGCAGTGGGCGCAGGTCAAGGCGGCCGCGTCGGACGCCGTGATCGCGGCCGGGGGCACGATCACCCACCACCACGCCGTTGGGCGTGACCACCGCCCCTGGTACGACCGCCAGCGCCCGGAGCCCTTCGCGCGGGCGTTGACCGCCGCCAAGGCGGCCGTCGACCCGGCTGGGATCCTCAACCCCGGCGTGCTGATCGATCCGTCGTGAGCGTGGCGGTGCTCGGCGCCGGGGGCGTCGGCGGCCTCGTGGCGGCGGCGCTCGCGCGGGGCTCGGCCGACGTGACGGTCGTCGCGCGCGAGCCGACCGCGGAGCACATCGCAGACCACGGCCTGCGGCTGCGCAGCCCGCTGCTCGGCGACCTCGTCGCGCGGCCTGCCGCCACGGCCGAGCTCACCGAGCCCGCGCGGACGCTGGTCGTCGCGGTCAAGGCGCCGCTGCTGGAGCCCGCGCTGGAGCGGGTGCGGGCCGACCCGGAGGTGGTCGTCCCGTTGCTCAACGGGATCGAGCACATCGACCTGCTGCGCGCCCGCTTCGGGACCGGGCGCGTCGCGGCGGGGGTCATCCGCGTCATGTCGCTGCGCACCGCGCCCGGCGAGATCGAGCACGTCTCGCCCGATGCGCGCGTCGATCTCGCCGCGGCCGACCCGGTCCTGCGCGAGCGCCTGGAGCCGTTCGCCCGCGACCTGCGCCGCGCGGGCGTCGAGGTGCGCGTGGGCTCCGACGAGGCCGGCGTCATGTGGTCGAAGCTCGCGCGACTCTGCCCGCTGGCGCTCGCCACCACCGCCTACGACGCGCCCGTCGGCGAGATCCGCTCCGACCCCGTGCGCCGGGCAGAGCTCGACGAGGCGGTCGACGAAGTCGCCCAGATCGCCCGGGCGGAGGGCGCCGCGATCGACGCGGGCGAGGCGCGCCGGGAGCTGGAGTCGGCGCCGCCGCAGCTCTCGAGCTCCATGCGTCGCGATGTCGCGGCGGGCGCCGAGCCGGAGCTCGACGCGATCGCGGGCGCGGTGCTGCGCGCGGGGCGGCGCAACGGCCTGAGCGCCCCGACCGTCCGCGGGCTCGCGGTGCGGGTCGCATCCCGCGCGGGGATCCAGGAACCGCCGGCCTGAGCCGCCACCACCGCTCCGAGCCGTCGGGGCGTGGCACAATCGCCGCGTGAGCCTCGAAGCCGAGATGCTGGCCTTCATCCGCGGCGGCCTGGACCACCACAACGCCACCTGCCCGATGCCCGCGCAGGCGATCCTGCTCAACCCGGGCAACCATGAGCTGTTCGGCTGGGACGAGCTGTGGGGCATCCCGGTGATCCCCGACGACCGCGTCCCGCCCAAGCGCTTCCGGATTCAGTGCGACGGCTCCGCGTTCGGCATCGAGGAGGAGGTCGAGGCGCTCAGCTCGGAGCCGGCCATCGCGCCGGGGGCGCCGCTCGAGGTGCCGATCGCGCCCGGCCGCGAGGGCGAGCCGCGCTCGGCTCGCTGACCGCCGCCCCGCCTGTTACGCCGCGAACTGCGGCAAGGAGGAGGAGCTCCGCGCTCGCTGCGTGCGCCGGAGCGCGGCGCCGGTCCATGCTCCTGGGTAGGGGGCACATACGACCCCCGTAGTCGGGAGCGTGGAGTCCGTGACGCTTGGCCCCTTCCCAGATGCCGTTCGCCGCGCCCGGCTCCGCCTCCGCGCCTACGCCACGACCTCCAGCCGCCTGCCGAACGCGCGCTCGAAGAGCTCGGCCTGGCGCTCGGCTCCCCAGACGGCGATGCTCGGGTCGCCGTCGCACTCGAGCTCCAGTCGCACTGTCTTCCCGTTCGCCTCCAGGCGCGCGTGGCGCACGACCTGGTCGCGCCCGCGCTCGAGGTGCTCGGCGAGGCGCAGGATCGCCGAGCAGCGCACGAGCATCTCCGCGTCCCCGTCGCGCATCAGCGGCTCGAGCGGCCCGGCGATCGGCGAGCCCTTGCGGTGGTAGCGCGTCATCTGGGCGATCAGCGCGACCTCCCTCGGCTCGTAGCCGGGCAGGCCGGCGCCGAGGATCAGGTAGCGCGAGTGCTTGTGGTGGTCGTCGTAGTCGACGGCCTTGCCGACGTCGTGCAGCATCGCCGCCGCCCACAGCAGCTCGCGCTCCGCCCCGTCGCCGGCGTCGACGCCGCCCGCGCGCAGCGAGTCCAGCATCTCCAGCGACAGGTCGGCGACGTGGGTGGCGTGGCGGATGTCGGGCTGGAACTGGAGCGCGACGTTGCGCACGCTCGCGCCGCGCACGTCGGGGAACAGCGGCGGGTCGGCCGGGGCGAGGAACTCCGTGAAGAACGCTCCCTCGCGCAGGCCCGCCTCGCTCACCTCGATGGACTCCTGGCCGGATATCTCCAGCACCGTGTCGATCACCGCGGCGCCGGCAAGGATGATCTCGCCGCGGCCGGACTTGATGCCCGGCACCTCGCCGCGCTGCGAGGGCCTGCGCGCAGCGAGCTCGCCGATCAGCTCGCCCAGCGCCTCGCGGGTGAGCGTGAACCCCTGCGCGCCGAACGTCGGCAGGCCCGCCACCAGCTCGGCCGCCGAGGCCAGGTTGCGCACCGTGCCTCCGATGCCGACGATCCGCCCCCGCCCCTTCGCGAGCCAGCCCTCCCCGCCGAGCTGCTCGCGCACGTGGGCGCGCAGCGCCTTGAGCGCCTTCGCGCCCGTCGGCAGGTCCTCGCCGCCGAGGTAGTGCTCGGTCATCCGGACCGCCCCCAGTGGCCATGAACGGCAGCGCCGCGCGCGCCGCTCGCGCACGTCCACGAGCTGGAGCGACCCGCCGCCGAGGTCCATCACGGCGCCGTCCTGGAGCGTGGTCGAGTTCACCGCCGCCACGTAGCCGAGATAGGCCTCCTCCTCGGCGTCGAGCACGCGCACGGGCACTCCGGAGACCTCGGCCGCGCGCGCGACGAACTCGTCCCGGTTGGCGGCGTCGCGGATCGCGCTGGTCGCGACCGGATGCACGTCGGCGTCGTCCACGCCGAGCGCGCGGCGGAAGTGGTCGTAGAGGCGCAGCGTGCGCAGCGCGCGCTCCATCGCCTCCTCCGACAGGCGCCCGGTGGAGTCGAGCCCGGCGCCGATCCGCACCGTCTCGTGGATCTCGTCGACCCGCGTCCACCACGCCCCCGGCACCCACGCGTAGACGACCAGGCGGAACGAGTTGGACCCGAGGTCGACAACGACGCTCCGGTGCTCCGGGGCGAGGGTCACGTCGGCGGGCGCTCAGCCCCCCGGGCGCTCGACCAGCTCGATGCGGTAGTCGTCGGGATCGCGCACGAAGCAGATCCGCGACCCGCCCTCGCTGACCGTGTAGGGCGGGCGTTCCGGCTCGATCCCCTGTCCGGCGAGCCGCCGCAGCGCGCCGTCGAGGTCCTCGACCGCGAGCGCGATGTGCCCGTAGCCGGTTCCGATGTCATACGGCTCGGAGCGATCGCGGTTCCAGGTCAGCTCCAGGCGCGGCTCGGCGCCGTCGCCCGGCAGGTTCATGAACACGTTGATCGCCTCGTCGCGGATCGGCAGCCGGCCGATCTCCTCGAAGCCGAGCGCCGAGTAGAAGCCGATCGAGCGGTCGATGTCGGCGATGCGGTAGCAGGTGTGGAGGAGTCGCATGCGGCCAGCCTACCCCGCTAGCATCGCGGCCCATGATCCTCGAGCGCTCGATGACGGACCAGTGGCTGTCCAACACCTATCTCGTGGGCGACGCGCCGGGCGGCGCGGCGGTGATGATCGACGCCGGCGGCCCGGTGGCGCCGCTCCTGCGCAGGATCGCCGACGACGGGCTGACGCTCGAGCGCGTCCTTCTGACCCACCACCACTTCGACCACGTCGCCGAGCTCGACGCGGTGCTCGAAGCGCACCCCGGAACGCCGGTGCTGATCCACCAGGCGGAGCGCGAGCACGTCCCGCAGGCGACCGGGACGATCGCTCCGGGCGAGAAGCTCGCGGTCGGCGGCTTGGAGATCGAGGCGATCCCGACGCCCGGCCACACCGCCGGGATGCTCAGCTTCCTGGTGAACGGCTCCGACCTCTTCACCGGTGACACGCTCTTCCGCAACTCGGTCGGCGGGGTCCGCGCGCCGGGTCACACGACCTACGCGGACCTGAAGGAGTCGATCATGGAGCGCATCCTCACGCTCCCGCCCGAGACCGCGATCCACCCTGGCCACACCGATCCGACGACGGTCGCCGGCGAGTGGGAGGGCAACGCGTTCGTGCGCGTCTGGCGCGGGCTGGACCCCGAGGGCGCGGAGTCCTGCACCGCCCTCGGCGAGCCCGCCACGCTGGTCCTGCTGGGCGACGACTACGACGGCGGGCACAAGGCGTGGGTGCGCTGGCCCGACGGGTCGGACGACATCGTGCCCGGCTCGCAGGTGGCTCGCGGGGCGTAGGGCGCGGCTGAGGCCATGGGGCCGCGGGCGCGCCTGCTGCTGCTCGCCGTCACGGTCGGCGGCGCCTTCGCGATCCTCGCGCTCAGCGGCACGCTCTCCTCCGAGCGCGTGCGCGACTGGGCCGAGGGCTTCGGGCCGATGGCGCCGCTCGCGTTCGTCGCGCTGTCGGGGCTGCTGTGCTGCGCGCTGTTCCCCGGCCCGCTGCTCGCGGCCGCGAGCGGGCTGCTCTTCGGGGTCGCGCTCGGCACGCCCGTCGCGATCGTCTCGGCGACGTTCGGGGCGACGCTCGCGTTCCTGATCTCGCGGCGCTTCGGCGCCTCCGCGGTCGAGGAGCTCTCGGGGCAGCGGTTGCGCGGCTGGCGGCTCTGGATCGAGCGGCGCGGCTTCCTGGCCGTGCTCTACGCGCGGATCGCGCCCGCGGTCCCGTTCAACGTCGTCAGCTATGCCGCCGGGCTGACCCGCATCCGCCTGCGCGACTTCACGCTCGCGACCGCGATCGGGGTCGCCCCGCGCGCGTTCGCCTACGTCGCGCTCGGCGGCAGCCTCGGGGACTTCGGCTCGCCCGAGTCGATCGTCGCCGTGACCGTGCTGGTCGCGATGGCGCTGGGCGGCGGCGCGTTCGCCTGGCGCGAGCGGGGCCGGGCGCGCGCCGCGGGCGGGCTGCCGCCGGTGGCCTGAGCCGCCCCGGCCCCGGCCCCGACGCCGTGCGGCGACGGCCTCAGACCGTCTCGATCTGGAACAGGCTCGTGGTCCCCGGGCGCCCGCTCGGCAGCCCGGCGGTGATGCCGATCCGCTCCCCGGAGGCGGCCCAGCCGCGCTCCCGCGCGATCGCGGCGGCGTCGGCGATCAGCTCCTCGGTGACGCGGTGCTTGCGCTGCGAGAAGGCCTGCACGCCCCACATCAGCGCGCAGCGGCGGACCGTCTCCTTGCCGGGCGAGAGCGCGTAGATCGGGACCTGCGGCCGGTGCGCCGAGATCAGGCGCGCGCTGCGGCCCGAGAGCGTCGGGATCACGAGCGCGGCGAGCCCGAGGTCCCGCGCGGCCTCGCACGCCGAGTGCGCAACGGTGTAGCTGGCGTCGCGCTTGTCGCGCCGCACGCGCTCCTCGTTCCAGCGGTCGTAGGGCAGCTCGCGCTCGGTCGCCCGCGCGATCGCGTCCATCATCGCCACCGCCGCGACCGGGTGGGCGCCGATCGCCGTCTCCTGGGAGAGCATCACCGCGTCGGTGCCGTCGAGGATCGCGTTGGCCACGTCGGCGACCTCGGCGCGCGTCGGGCGCGAGGCCGAGACCATCGAGTCGAGCATCTGGGTCGCGGTGATGCTCGGGCGGGCGAGCGCGCCGGCCAGCGCCAGGATCCGCTTCTGCACGATCGGCACCTCCTCGATCGGCAGCTCGATCCCGAGGTCCCCGCGCGCGACCATCACGCAGTCGGCCGCGCGCAGGACGGTCTCGGCGCGCTCGACGGCCTGCGGCTTCTCGATCTTCGCGACCAGCGGCAGGCGGGTGTGGTCCCGAACCGTCGCGACGTCCTGCGGCGTGCGGACGAACGACAGCGCGACGATGTCGACGCCGGCCTCCTCGCCGAAGCGCAGCAGCTCGAGGTCGTCCTCGGGCACCGCCGGCAGCGCGGCGGTCTCGCCCGGGGTGTTGATCCCGGCGCGCGTGCCGACCGGTCCGCCGATCTCCACCCGCGTGCCGATGTCCCCGTTCGCGACGGAGTCGACGCGCAGGCGCACGCCGCCGTCGGCCAGGTAGACCGTCTCGCCCGGCGTCAGGTGGTCCGCCAGCCCGGGCCAGGACACCGACATCGAGCGCGCGTCGCCCTCGAACTCCTCGCCGCAGCGCAGCGTCAGCGGCTCGCCCGGCGCGAGCTCCACGACCCCCGGCGCGAGCGGTCCGATGCGCAGCTTCGGTCCGGGGAGGTCCTGGAGGATCGCCACCGAGCGCCCGGCGCGCGCCGCCGCGTCGCGGACCCTGCGGATGGTCTCCGCGTGCTCGGGGCGGGTGCCGTGCGCGAAGTTGAGGCGCGCCACGTCCATTCCCGCCTCGACCATCGCGAGCAGCGTCTCCGGGTCGCGCGAGGCGGGTCCGATCGTGGCGACGATCTTGGTGCGGCGCATCGCGCGGACGCTAGCGCGCGGCCTCGTCGCCACGCGACCGGCACGGTGGCGTTCCCGGCCCGTAGGCGCGTCCGCCCGCCCGTCTCCGGGCTCAGGGCTCCGGCCCCCGGCGCCGATCCCACCGGGCCGGACGCCTCGTCCCGTCCCCGTCGCGCCCCGCCGTGCAACGTCACCCGCCGCGCCAGCCCTCCCGCCGCGTCCTGCTCGCCGCCCTGGTCGTGCTCGCGGGCGCGCTTGTGGCCCAGCCGTCCTCCGCGGCCGCGGCCACGGCCGCGAGCGGCCGGCTCGCTCGCGCAGGCAGCGCCGTCGCGGAGCGCGAACCGGCGCGCGACGCGCGGCTCGGGCGCCCGCGGGCGCTCTGCGTCGGGCGCGGGTCCGCCCGGCGCGGACGCCGGCGGGCGCGCCGCGCCCGGGCCGTGCGCCGCGTGCACCCGCGGGTGGTGCGCGCGCGCGACGCCCGCTGTCGGCGCGGGCTCCGCCGCGGCGGCGCTCCCGCGCCTCGGCGGCCGGCGGCGCCCGCGGCGGGCGCGCGGCACCAGATCGCCCCCGCGTTCTTCGCCGTCAACGTGGCGCAGATCTTCCAGCGGCCCGACACGAGCGAGCATGCGGACGCCGCGCTCGCGGCCGCCGCGGCGCAGGGCGTCGTCGCGGCGCGCGCCGACGCCTACTGGGAGTGGGCCGAGCCGTCGGCGCCGGTCGCCGGCGCCCACGCCTACGACTGGCGGCGCATCGACGAGGTGGTGCTCGCGCTCGCCCGCCACGGGATCCGCTGGCAGCCGATCGTCGCCTACAGCACGGACTGGGCGACCTCGGCGCCGGGCAGCGTCGCCGCGCCGCCACAGGCTCGGTACCGCTCCGACTTCGCCGCCTATGCGGCCGCGCTCGTGCGTCGGTACGGGCCGTCGGGCGCGTTCTGGTCGGACCACCCCGCGCTCCGGGCGCTCCCCGTGCGCACCTGGGAGATCTGGAACGAGCCGAACAAGTCCTCCTTCTGGGGCGGCCATCCCGACCCGGCCGGCTACGCGGACCTGCTGACGGAGGCGTCGGGCGCGGTCCGGTCGGCCGACCCCGGCGCGCGCGTGGTCTTCGGCGGCCAGGCGCCGGACGGCGGCCGCTTCCTCGCGGCGGCGCTGGCCGCCCGGCCGCGCGTGCGTGACGCCTTCGACGCGGTCGCCTACCACCCCTACGACCTCGGCGTCGCCCGCGTGCTCGCCCAGGTCCGCGACCTGCGGGCGCGCCTGCGCTCCATGGGACTCGGCGGGACGCCGCTCCTGCTGAACGAGCTCGGATGGCCCGCGCGTGACGACCGGGCGCAGGGAATGCCCGGCCAGTCCGAGCGCGCCGCGCTGCTGGCCGGCGCGGCGACCGCGCTCGCGTGGAGCGACTGCGGCGTGGAGTCGATCGCCCCCTACACGTGGATGAGCGCCGAGCAGGACCCCGGCGACGCGGACCAGTGGTACGGCCTCTGGTCCGCCTCCCACGGACTGACGCCGGGCGGCCTGGCGTACGCGCGCGTGGTGCGCGCCGAGGTGGGCAGCCGCGACGGCGGGGCGGCGCCGCTCTGCGCCGACCCCGGCGGCGTCGACAGCACGCTGCGCGCTACCGCACCCCGCGCCGCCGCCGCCGGCGCGCCGGCCGGCTGAGCGCCCGCCTACGGCGCCTCGATCTCCGGGAAGTGCTCCGCGCAGTGCTCGCGGAGCGCCTTGCGCACCCACGCGCGCTCCACCGGCGAGGCGAAGCGCAGGCGCGCGAGCAACTCCTTCTGGCGCTCGATCGGAGCTCCGGCGATCACCCAGCGCACGGCCAGGCGCTCGAACAGGAACTCGACGGCGCGCTGCCAGTCGTCCTCGCGCGCGGCTGCCGCCGCGCTGCGCTGCCCGGCGCGAACGGCCGCGTACTCGCGGCGCGTGGACGCGCTCATCGCTCCGCGCAGCGTCAGGACGTTGCCCTCCGCGTCCGGGTAGTCGCTGTCCGGCGCCGCGAGGCCCGGCTCCCCGCGGCGCCTGCGTCCGCGCCGCCCCATGCGCGCCCTCAGGTCGTGGCGGCCGCCGTCTCCAGCGCCGAGCGCACGTCCCCGCGCAGCGGGTCCGCGTGGCCCGGCCACGCCGCCGCGGGCTCGAGCGCCCCGATCTTGCGGATGCTGGCGCGGGCCTGCTCGGTGTCCTGGTTGAAGGCCTCGTGCGGCAGGCGCGCGTGGCCCTTGCGACCGGTCTGCGGGTCGAGCGTGTAGAAGCAGTCGCTGGTCAGCGCCAGGCGGTCGCCCTCGCGCCACAGGGCGATCATCCCGGGCGCGTGACCCGGGATGTGGACCACGCGGAAGCCGGCGATGTCGTCGCCCTCCTCGACGGTGCCCGCGATCTCCAGCGGCCCGCCGTCCCAGTGGGAGAGCAGCGCCGGCATGACGCGCCTGGCGATCGGGTTCAGCCGATCGGGGTGGAAGTAGTGCGCGCCCCCGTCGCCCTCGGCGTCGGCCCTCTCGGCCGGGTGGCAGTAGATCGGAGCGCCGAGCCCGCCCGCCGCGCCGCGGTGGTCGGCGTGGCCGTGCCCGAGCACGACGCGCTTGATCCCGCCGGCGCGCGCCCCGGCGGCGGCGATCGCGTTGGTCATCGCGTGGATGCCGGCGTCGAAGACGGTCACCTGTCCCTCGTCCTCGATCAGGTAGACGTTCATCGTCTTCAGCGGGAACCCGCCGCGGATCAGCCAGACGCCGTCGGCCACGGGCTCCAGGTCCGACGCGATCCGCCGCTTCGCCCGGATCCCGCGGTTGACCAGCGCGTTCATGCGCTGCTCCTGGGCGCTGCCGACCGCGGGAAGCACCCCGAGCTGGCGCGCCATCTCGGCGCCGTCGAAGAACGCCTCGTTGTGGGAGATCAGGCCGTCCTCGATCGTCAGCAGGTCGAGGCCCTCGATCCGGACCCTCGCGCCGGTCGGCTCGACGCCCTGGAAGGCGGCGCCCGCGAACGTGCCCGTTGCGCGCCAGTGGACGGTGCAGCGGTCCCCCGCGGCGATCCGCTGGAGCACGATCAGCTCGAAGTCGGGGAAGGCGCCGAAGACCTCGCCGAAGAAGGCGCGCATCCCCGCGGGGACCTCCAGCTCCTGGTGGCCGCCCATGCGGTCGATGCCGCCCGGGTGCCAGCAGGCGGCCATCGCGTCGAGGTCCCTCGCGGCGACCGCGCCGAAGAAGCGGTCGGCGGTCTCTTCGACTCCGCCCTTCCCCTTGCGCTTGGTGATCTTGGGCGTCTCGGCGGCGGGCATTGCGCTCCTTCCCTCGGGTCCGCGGGCAGTCTAGAGCGCGACTATCGTCAGGGTCGTGCCGAACGGATCCCGCCGCCGGGAACTCGGGCGCGGCGAGCGGGTGCTGCCGGGCCTCTGGCGCCTGCGCCTGCCCCTTCCCTGGCCCGGGGTACCGCACGGGAACGCCTGGGCGATCGCGGCCGGCGACGGGATCGTGCTGGTGGACACCGGCATGCACGAGCCCGGCTCGCTCGGCCAACTCGAGCGCGCGCTCGAGCAGGTCGGACTGCGGCTCGAGAGCGTCCGGCTGCTCGTCTGCACCCACGCGCACTCGGACCACTACGGCCAGGCCGCGCCGATCCTCGAGCGCGCCGGGTGCGAGCTCTGGATGCACCCCGCGCACGCGCACGCGACCTCGCAGGCCGACGATCCGGATCGCGCGCTCGAGCGCCGTCTCGAGGTCGCGCGCGCCAGCGGCGTGCCCGAGGCCGCGCTGCAGCGTTACCGCGAGCGCCGCAAGGGCCAGGGCTTCGGGATCGCGGAGGTCGTGCTCCCGGACCGGGACCTGGTCGCGGGCACGGCATTCGAGAGCGATCTCGGCACCTGGACCACCATCGAGACCCCCGGCCACGCTCCCTCGCACGTCTGCCTCTTCCAGCCGGAGCGCCGCCTGCTGATCTCCGGCGACCACCTCCTGGGGCGGATCTCGCTCTACTACGACTACGGCTGGACCCCGGATCCCGCGGGCGAGTTCCTCGCCTCGCTGGACCGCGTGGCCGCCCTCGACGCGCGGCTCTGCCTCTCGGGCCACGGGCGGCCGTTCGCCGACGTGCAGGCGCACGTTGACGCCAACCGCGCGCTGGTCGCCGAGCGGCTGGGCGCCGTCGAGGCGACGCTCGGCGACGGGCCGCGAACGGCGTTCGACATCATCCCCGACGTGTACGGCGGGCCGGTGACCGAGTTGAGCGCGCACTGGTGGATCTCGGAGACGCTCGCCTATCTCACGCACCTCGAGGCGACCGGCCGGGCGCGGCGGATCGCGGGCGAGAACGGGGGGCCCGAGCGTTGGGAGCGGGCGTGAGCGACGCGCTGGCGACCATGTGGCACAGCTTCGACGCGCTCTGGTCCGAGCTCGCCGGCGCGTCGCGGGGAGCGTTCCGCCTCGAGCGCCCGGGGGTGCGCGCCTACGTGATCCCCGTCGCGCCCGAGCGCTCGGTCTTCAACTCGATCACCTACGACGACGCGGACGCGCTCGCCGCGTGCCTCCCGGAGCTCGGCGAGCGCTACCGCGAGGCCGGGGTGCGTGCGTGGACCGTCTGGACGCATCCCGGCGACGAGGGGGCCGCGGCCGCGTGCGCGGCCGCCGGGCACGTGCTGGACGCGACCCCGGAGGCGATGGCGCTCGACCTCGGCGACCTGACGGACGGTCCCGAGCTCGAGCTGCCGCTGGAGCGGCCCGCGGACCACGTCGAGGTGACGCTGCTGAACAGCGCGGCCTATGGGGACCCGCCCGGGTTCAGCCCCGAGGCGGCTGCGGGCCTGCGCTCGCCGCACGCCCACCGCTACCTGGCGCGCGACGGGGGGCGCGCCGTGACGACCTGCACGGTCTTCGACCACGCCGGCGACGCCTCGATGTGCTTCGTCGCAACGGCGGCGAGCCACGGGCGCCGCGGGCTCGGCGCGGCGATCATGCGGATCGCGCTGCGCGACGCGGCGGCGCGCGGTCTCGGGATCTCCACGCTTCAGGCGACCCGCAAGGGGCGCGGCCTCTACGAGCGCCTCGGCTACCGCTCGCTCGGCACGCTGGGCATGTGGGAGCGGCGCGAGGCCGCAGCCGGGCGGGCGGGTCCGCCGTCCCCCGCCGCCTAGACTCCCGGCGATGCGCATCGACCGCATCCTGCGCTCCAGCGAGGAGCCGATCTTCTCGTTCGAGTTCTTCCCGCCCAAGACCGAGGCGGGCGAGCACAACCTGTTCGAGGCGATCGCGGCGCTGCGTTCGCTGGAGCCCGCCTTCGTGTCGGTCACCTACGGCGCCGGCGGCTCCACACGCGACAAGACGATCGAGGTCGTCTCGCGCATCCGCGCCGAGCACGGGCTCGAGGCGATGGCGCACTTCACCTGCGTCGGCGCCACCGTGCCGCAGCTGCGCGAGACGCTCGACGAGCTCGCGCGGCTGGGCGTCGACAACGTGCTCGCGCTGCGCGGCGACCCGCCGGCCGGCCAGGAGGAGTGGACCAAGACCGACGGCGGGCTCGAGTTCTCCCGCGAGCTGGTGGAGCTGATCCGCTCCGAGTACCCGTTCGCGATCGGCGCGGCGTGCTTCCCGGAGACCCACATCCACGCCACCAGCCCCGAGGACGACCTGCGCTACCTGAAGGCCAAGGTCGACGCGGGGACCGACTTCCTGATCACGCAGCTCTACTTCGACAACGCGAGCTACTTCGACTTCGTGGAGCGCGCGCGCGCGATCGGGATCGAGACCCCGATCATCCCCGGCATCCTCCCCATCACCAACATCGCCCAGCTTGCGCGCATCACCTCGATGTGCGGCGCGACGATCCCGCCCGGCCTGATGCGCGAGCTCGACGCGCGCGCCGAGGATCCGGACGCCGTGCTGCAGCTCGGCGTCGCCTACGCGACCCTGCAGTGCTCCGAGCTGCTCGCCGCCGGCGCCCCCGGGATCCACTTCTACACGCTCAACCGCTCGCCGGCCACGCGCGCGATCCTCTCCGCGCTGAAGCTGCAGCGCCCGTGGGAGCAGCGCCACGGCGCCGAGCCCGCCGCCCCGGCGGCGGCGCTGTAGGGAGGCTCAGAGCACCCGGCGCCCCGCCCGGGCCGCGCGCCCGGCTCGCGGCTCAGCCCCGTTGCATCCTGCGGCGCCACCGCGCGAGCAGCGCCGCGGAGATCAGCACGAGCAGCGGCACGCCGAGCAGCCAAAGCGGCGGGGAGCCGCTCGAGCTGCCGTCGGACGATTCGGCGCGCGGGGCGCGAAGCTCCAGCCGCAGGCCCTCGCCGGCGGCGAGGTTGGCGACCGCCGTGGTGGCCGCCGCGGCGAGGTGGTCGGCCGACGCGCCCGCCGGCTCGCGCAGCGAGGTCGCCGCCCGGCGCGCGCCGGCGGGCAGACCAGCGGTGCCAATGCCCGCGGGCGTGACCACGAGCAGCGGCACGCGCGCGCCGATCGAGATCTCCTTCTCGAGGAACCGCGCGTAGGCTTGCGGGCGGCGCAGGAATCGGAACGCGGCGCCGAGATCCGCGGCGGACGCCACGATCGCGACGCGCAGCGCCAGCCCCGCGGCGCGCGCCGCATCCACCGTTGCGCCCAGGCGCGCCGCGACGCCGCGCGAGACGGTGCTCGGCGCCGAGGGGAGGTAGACGCGCCCCATCCGCAGGCGGTTGCTAGGCGGGTCGGGGCCGGCGCGCGCGAGATCCGCGGGCGACGAGGCGGCGAGCAAGCAGAGGACTGTCGCGACCGCCCACCCGCGCGCGCTCGCCGACCGGCGGAGACCGCGTGGGTGTCGTGCTGCGCGATCGCGCCGGACGCCTGGAGGACGATGATCGTCCGGCCGCACGAGGTCAGGCGCCCGGCCCGTCGCCGGCGGGACCCTCGAACGGCACGTCGTGCGCGACCGCGGGTCGCCCGGCGGCCGTGTAGCGGAGGTCGACCACGTCGTTGCGCCGGTAGGTGCCGATCCCCCACGCGCCGAGGAACCAGCGCCAGGCCCCGAGCCGCCCCTCCTTCACCAGGGGCCGGGCGAACTCGAGGTCCCGTCCCCGGAGCAGGTAGTCGCGACCCTCCTCCTGGCGCACGCCGTTGAGGAACACCTCGAACGGCGGCTGCACGGCGCGCGGGAGGGGAACGTGAGTGCCGGCCGCCATGCGCCGCATTATCCTCGCCGGGTGTCCCGGACCGTGCCTCCGGGCGATCCCTCGCCGCGGAGCGCCCCCGGCGCGGTCCCGCCCTCGCCGATCGTCCACGCGCTCAACCGCGAGGTCGGGCGCTACCACCGCTGGTGCACGCCGTCGGTGCTGCCGCAGGAGCGGGTCGACGACTTCTACTCCTCGGACGTATCGATCTCGGCCGGCTTCTTCGGCACGCTCGTGGACCACACCGGCGTGTTCGGCGAGGCGGAGCGCTTCGCCGCCGAGGCCGAGGGGGCGGACCGCACGATGTTCTCGGTTCACGGGTCCTCGGGGTCGAACTTCGTTGTGCTGCGGATGCTCGCGCTGGAGCGCTCCGACGCGCTCGTGCTCGTCGCGCGCAACATCCACCACTCGGTCATCAACGCGCTGAAGGCCTTCGGCCTGGACTTCCGCTTCATCCCGACCCCCTACGACGCGCGTTTCGAGGCGCTGCTCCCGCCCAGCGCCGACGAGGTCCTGGCCGCGCTGGACCGCTACCCCGAGGCGCTCGCGGTCGTCTTCACCGCCCCGACCTACGAGGGGGTCGGCGCGCCGACGCGCGCGATCGCCGACGCGGTCCACTCCACCTCCGACCACGCGATGGTGATCGTCGACGAGGCCTGGGGCGGCCACCTCGCGTTCCATCCCGACCTGCCCGAGTCCGCGATGCACGCGGGCGCCGACGTGTGCGTCCAGTCCACGCACAAGCTCGCGGGCGGGCTCCAGCAGACGGGCCTGATCCACTGGCGCGAGGGCCGCGTGGACTCGGAGTTGATGGAGGAGGCGTTCCGCGAGTACGTCACGACGTCCCCGAGCTACCACCTGCTCGCCTCCGCGGACGCCGCCGTCCGCGCGCTCGCGACCGACGGCCGCGAGGCGCTGGGCGCCTGTCTGGAGCGCATGGCGCGCTTCTCGACACTGCTGGGAGAGCGCCTGCCGCTGCTCGAGCACCTCGGCGAGCCGGCATGGCGCGAGGACTTCGCCGAGCACGTGGGCGGGATCGACGCGACGCGGCTGACGGTCGCGTTGCCCCGCTACGACGTGGCGGGCTTCGCCGTCGCCCAGTCGCTCGTGGAGCGGGACATCGTGATCGAGAAGGCGGGCATCGACACGCTGACGTTCATCTCGACGTTCCAGCTTGGGGACGCGGCGGTCCCGGAGACGGTCGCGGCGCTCGAGGCGGTACTGGACGGGCGCGAGCTTCCCGACGGGGAGCGCAAGCCGGTGCTCCCGAACCCGTTCGCGGCGGTCGACGACCGCCCCGTGATGCACCCCTACCACGCGCGCCGCTACGCGAAGTCGATCGGCCACGAGGTGGCGCTCGCCGACGCGGTCGGGTCGGTGTCGGCCGAGAGCGTCGAGGTCTACCCGCCCGGCGTGCCGGTCGTGCTCGAGGGGTTCCGCGTGTCCCAGGCGGCGGTCGACTACCTGCTCGAGACCCGCGCGCAGGGCGGCACGATCGTCGCCCGTGACACGACGCTCGAGACGCTGCACGTGCTCTAGCCTTCGCGCAATGGGCCTCCTGCGCGCGATCCTGAACGTCGTCTGGCTGATCTTCGCCGGGTTCTGGCTCGCGGTCGCCTACGTCCTCGCCGGCGTCGTGATGTGCATCCTGATCGTCACGATCCCGTTCGGGATCCAGGCGTTCAAGCTCGGCGGCTACGCGTTCTGGCCCTTCGGCCGCACCGTCGTCAAGCGGCCCGACGCGGGCGCGCCGTCGTTCGTCGGCAACGTGATCTGGCTGGTCCTGGCCGGCTGGTGGTTGGCGCTCGCACACCTGGTCACCGGGATCGCGCTGTGCCTGACGATCATCGGGATCCCGCTGGGCATCGCCGACTTCAAGCTCGCCGGGGTGGCGCTCTGGCCGTTCGGCCGCGAGATCGTCTCGGTCGAGGAGGCCGAGGCGATCGAGGGCGAGTCGGTCGCGGTGCCGGGCTCCTGGTAGCCGGGCCGCGCCGTAGGCTCGGCCCGGTGACGACCCCCGCCCCGACCGATCCCGCGACCGGGATCCCCTACACCGTGCGCCGCTCCGACCGCGCGCGGCGCGTGCGCGTCAGCGTCGCGGAGGACGGCGCGGTCGAGGTCGTGCTCCCCCGCCGCGCGCCGGAGCGCGAGGCGGCGGCCGCGATCGCCGGCTTCCGGCCCTGGATCGAACGCCGCCGCGCGCAGGCCGCCCGCGCCCGCGACGCCGTCCGCGCGCGCGGGGCGACCGTCCCGTACCTCGGCGCCGCCCTGAGGCTCGTCCCGCAACCGGGGCGCCGGCGCGCGCACCGCAACGGCGAGGCGCTGCTGGTGCCCGCGGGCGACCACCTGCCGGCGCTCGAGCGCTGGTACCGGGCGCAGGCCCGCCGCGAGGTCGCCGCCCGACTGGACGCGGCCACCGCCCGGGCCGGGACGCGGTACGCCTCGCTCTCGATCCGCGGCCAGCGCACGCGCTGGGCCTCATGCTCGGCGAAGGGCGCGATGAGCTTCAACTGGCGCCTGATGCTCGCGCCCGAGGAGGTGCTGGACTACGTCGTCTGGCACGAGGTCTGCCACCTCGAGGTGCTCGACCACTCGCCCCGCTTCTGGGCGCTGCTCGAGCGCCGCTGCCCCGGGTACCGGGCGCCGAAGGCCTGGCTGCGCCGCGAGGGCGCGACGCTGGTCCTCTGAGCGCCGCTCAGGCGCCGCCCGCGCCCAGCGCGCGGCGAAGCGCGTCCCAGGGCGCCTCGCCCGGCTCCGGCTCCACCTCGGACTTGGCGCCCCCACCGACCCAAGGCTCGACGCTGCGGTCCGCGTGCACGTCCATCCCGGCCCGCACGCGCGGGACCCAGCGCTGCGGGCCGCGCAACTCGACGCGCGCCACCACGACCTCGGAGGCGTCGAAGCGGCGGACCTTCAGGTCGACGTCGCCCCGCTTCGGCTGCGCGGCGAGCGCGACCGTGCGCGCGCGCAACTCGTCCAGCGCCTCCTCGAGCGTGCCGAACGCCGCCTTCTCCACCCGCGGGCCGTCGCGCACCTTCAGCCGCCAGGTCTCAGTCATCTAGCAGTCATCTAGCGCGGGGCGTAGCGGTGGTGGATCGCCAGCGCGTTGCCGTCCGGGTCGGCGAAGAACGCCTGGTGGCAGACGCCGGAGTCGAGCGTCTCGCCGCGGAACTCGACACCCCGCGACTCGAGCTCCTCGCGCGCCGCGGCGACGTCGTCGACGGCCAGCTCGATCGGATGGTTGTTCGCCCGGAACTCGATCCCGAAGGCGTCCGACTGCATCAGCGCGAGCGTCAGGTTGCCGGTCTCGAACTCGCCGGCGGGCATCTCGCCCCAGCGCTTGGCGAACGGCAGGCCGAGGACCTCCCCGTAGAACCGCGCGGCGCGGTCGTAGTCCGTGGTCGCGATCGTGATGAAGTCGGTGCCTCGCACCAGCGGCGCGGTCGTGCCCATGCGTGCTGCTCCTCCCCGGTCGGCGTGTCGCGCCCGGCTCGCCCGGGCGGTGTCACGCTAGCGGAGCGCCTACGCCGCCAGGTCCACGACCAGCTCGCCGACGCCGTTGGCGACGTGGCCCTGGCGAAGGCCGGCGGAGATGCGGGACACCAGGCGCCGCACGGCCTCGTTGTCCGCGAGCACGGTCGCGGTGAAGCGCCGGATGCCGCGCGCGCGGGCCTCGGCGGCGAGGCGCTCCGCGAGCGCGGACCCGAGGCCGTGGCCGTGCAGGTCGTCGGCGACGACGATCGCGAACTCGGCCTGGTCGGGATGCTCGGGGTCGCGTATGAAGCGGCCCACGCCGGCGAGGCCGTCGGGCGCCGAGTCGAGCACGGCCACGAGCGCGACGTGGTCGCGGCCGTCGACCTCGGTCAGGTAGGCCAGGTCGGCCTGTGAGAGGTGGTCCTTCGGGGCGAGGAAGCGGCGCCGGATCGACTCGTCGGAGAGCCGGGCGAAGCCGCGCTCGAGGCGGGGCTTGTCGTCCGGGCGGATCGGCCGGATCCGCGCGCTCTCGCCGTTGCGGAGCGTGACGAACATGTGTTCCCACGGTACTCGCACGGCGCACGGGCACTGTGAGCGCCGTCACCGTGCAACGGGATCTTCACGATCCGGTCGCCGGAGCGGCGAGCGGCGTCAGCGGTCCGCGATCTCCACGTAGTCGCGACCGCGCTCGCCCGTGTAGAGCTGCCGCGGGCGGGCGATCTTCTGCTCCGGGTCCTGGATCATCTCCAGCCACTGGGAGATCCAGCCGCTCGTGCGCCCGATCGCGAACAGCACCGGGAACATGTCGACGGGCATCCCGAGCGCCTCGTAGATCAGGCCCGAGTAGAAGTCGACGTTGGGGTAGAGCTTGCGCTCGATGAAGTACTCGTCCTCGAGCGCGATCTTCTCCAGCTCGAGCGCGATCTCCAGCAGCGGGTTGACGCCCGTGACCTCGAACACGTCGTCGGCGGCCTGCTTGATGATCTTGGCCCGCGGGTCGTAGTTCTTGTAGACCCGGTGGCCGAATCCCATCAGCAGCTCCTCGCCGGCCTTCACGCCGGCGATGAACTCGGGGACCCGGTCGCGCGACCCGACGCGCCGCAGCATCCGCAGGACCGCCTCGTTGGCGCCGCCGTGCAGCGGCCCGTACAGCGCGGCGACGCCGGCCGCCACCGCCGAGTAGGGATCGACCTGGGAGGATCCGACCGCGCGCACGGCGTTGGTCGAGCAGTTCTGCTCGTGGTCTGCGTGCAGGATGAAGAGAACGTCCAGGGCGCGCTCCAGGCGCGGGTCGGGCTGGTAGTTCAGCTCGGCGACGCGGTAGAGCATCGAGAGGAAGTTGCCCGGGTAGCTGAGGTCGTTGTCCGGGTAGACGTAGGGCATCCCCCGGTTGTGGCGGTAGGCGAACGCCGCGAGCGTCGGCATCTTCGCGATCAGCCGGACCAGGTGCTGGTAGCGGATCTCCGCGTCGTGGATGCGGTTGGCGTCCGGGTAGAAGGTGGACAGCGCGCCGACCGAGGCGAGCAGCATCCCCATCGGGTGCGCGTCGTAGCGGAAGCCCTCCATGAAGCCCTTCACGTTCTCGTGCACGAACGTGTGCGTGGTGATCTCGTGCGTCCAGGCGTCGAGCTCGGCGCGGGTCGGCAGCTCGCCGTGGATCAGCAGGTAGGCGACCTCGAGGTAGGTCGAGCGCTCGGCGAGCTGCTCGATCGGGTAGCCGCGGTACTCGAGCACGCCGTTCTCGCCGTCCAGGAACGTGATCGCGGAGCGGCACGACGCCGTGTTCATGAACGCCGGGTCGTAGGAGAGCATCCCGAAGTCGTCGTCGTGCACCTTGATCTGGCGCAGCCCGATCGCGCGTACCGCGTCGTCCTCGACCGGCACCTCGTAGGTGCGGCCGGTGCGGTTGTCGATGATCGTGAGCGTGCCGGCGCCGGCGGCCGCCTCGGCCACCGCGCCCTGCCCGCGGGTCCCCTCTGCCATCCGGCGCTCCTTCCGCTCGAGCCGCTTACAGCTCCACTCTAGGGGGCGCTCAGCGCTTGCGGCGCCAACCGCCGCCGAACAGGCGCCGCAGCCGCCCGGCGCCGACGTCGGCGTGGTAGACCGGCGTGCCGGGCTCCGGGGGCCCGAGCGTGGACGCGCGCTCCGCGGGTATCGCGAGCGTGACCCGGCGCTCGGCGATGCGGGCGACCTCGGGCGCGTCGACGAAGCGCTCGGCGCCCTGGGTGTCGGTGAAGACGATGCCGTCGAAGATCCCCTCGCGCGGGTTGTCCAGCACCCGGTCCACGCGCCCCACCTCGACGCCGTCGCTCGAGCGGACGGGCGTGCCGCGCGCCAGCGCGTGGTAGGAGATGGCGAAACCGTCGTCCGCGTCGCTCACGCGCGTCCCCCCTCGTAGCGGCTCTCGGTCGCCTCGACCTGGCCCTGGTAGTGGCTGCCGAGCCCCTCGCTGCCGTACGGCCGCAGGGCGGGCGCGTCGAGCGCCATGAACGAGAGCTGGGCGATCGGCAGGCCCGGATAGAGCTTGATCGGGACCCGGGTGAGGTTGTTGAGCTCGAGCGTCAGCGTGCCCTTCCAGCCCGGGTCGCAGAAGCCGGCGGTCGCATGGACGATCAGCCCGAGTCGCCCGAGCGAGCTCTTGCCCTCGATGCGGGCGACGATGTCGTCGGGCAGCTCGACGCGCTCCAGGGTGCGTCCGAGGCAGAACTCCCCGGGATGGATGACGAAGGCGTCGTCGGCCGCGACACGGACCTCCTCGGTGAGGTTGGCGGGCGGCTCGCGCAGGTCGATCGCGGCGGCGCGGTGGTTGTGGAAGACGCGAAAGGAGTCGCCGAGGCGCAGGTCGACGCTCGCCGGCTGGACGAGCCCGGGATCCCAGGGCTCGATCAGCACGCGCGCGGAGGAGACGAGCTCGAGGATCGTGCCGTCGGAGAGGACCGAGTGGGGCGCGGGCGGCATCGGAGCGGCAAGTCTGCCAGCAGCGACGGATTCCCGCCGCCGCCGCCGCCGCCGCCGCGTGCGCGGGCTCAGTGCTGGACGGGGCGTCCGCGCAGGGTCGTGACGCGGACCCGTGGCGGGGGTGCCGCTGCGCGCGTCCCGTGCGGACCGCGGCGCGGCCGGCGCGGGTGCGTGGGACGCGGATGGCGATGGCGGCGGCGCAGGCCGCCGTCGTCCGAGGAGCCCTGGGCGGGCTCGGGCTCGGGCACGGCGCGCAGCGCCCACCAGACGATTGCCAGCAGCGCGATGATGGGGATCTTGAGGACCACCATCAGCCAGATGAATGCCCAGGTCATTGCCGGCGGCGATGCTACCCGCGCCGCGGGCGTCTGTCACGACGGCGCCCCGTTGCGGTCCAGGTGCCGCCCGCGACGGGGGCGCCGCAGGCCGCGCGGCCAATAGTCCTGGCCAGGGGGCGCCGGCGACCCCCTGGGCAGGAGCATGGCCCGGCAAGGGTCACGGCCCGGCCGGACGCACCTCGACGTCGTGTGCCCCGCGCGGGATCCAGAAGCTCACGTCGTACCCCCGCAGCGACACCTCTGCGGTGGCGAACGCGCGTAGAACGCGCCAGGCCGGGACCGGGCGCCCGTCGATCGTCAGCCGCACGAGCGGCCGGTCCAGCAGCGTCTGCCCGCCGCGCTGCACGACCGTGCCGCTCCAGATCCGCGCGATGCCGCCGCCGCCCTCCACGCGCGCCCGCAGGACGCCGCCGGAGTACGACGTCGAGGCCAGGCGCCCCGGCACGGCGTCGACGTGCGGGCGCGAGAGCTGCTGCGCGCGCAGCGAGTCGCTGCGCAGCGCTCCGTCCGTCCCGACGACCTGCCAGTTGTAGAAGCCCGGCCGCTGCTTCCACATCCAGAAGGCGCCGCCGACCCGGTAGGAGTCCTGCAGCGAGAGCTTGGTGTCGCGCAGCGCCTCGGCCTTCGGGTCCGAGCCCCCGCCCCACTCGCCGTCGACCCACGGCGCGTCGTAGGCCTTCGCCTCGCGCTCGGCGGCCGCGTAGGAGGCGCGCATCTCTGGCTCGCCGCCGCCGTTGAACGTTCCGGTGTAGACGTGCGGCCCGTAGACGAGGTCGGGGTCGGCAGAGAAGCGCTCCGGCTGCCCGGTGTCGAAGTCGAGGACGTCACGCAGGATGTTCGGGTCGAACCAGATCATGCGCCGCTCCCCGTCGGCGCGCAGCCCGGCGATCATCCGCCGGTAGAACGGCCAGAGCTGCTGACGCTCAAAGGCGGGCGGGGCCGTCGAGCCGAACGTCGGCTCGTTCATCAGCTCCAGCCCGAGCAGGCGGTGGTCGGAGCGCAGGTAGCGCGACACCGCGAGCATCGCCTCCAGGTAGCGCTGCTGCAGCGGCTTTCCGTCCACGACCCGGTTGGTCCAGAAGTTGTCGTAGGCGGCGCGGGAGCAGGGAGAGGTGAATGACGAGGGCTGGCAGGGCTGCCCGTCGGTAAACGTCGCCCAGTCCGGGGCGCCGTCGGCCTCGTCGCCCGGGCGCAGGTTGCGGTTGTAGCGGTCCTGGTGGAAGTCCACGAGCACGCGCATGCCCTCGGACTCCGCCCACCCGACGATCCGGTGGATCTCCTTCAGGTACGCGCGGGAATAGGTCCCGGCCACGGGCTCGAGCCGGCTCCAGTTGATCGGCAGGCGCAGGAAGTTGAACCCGAGCGCCGCCATCTCGCGGAAGTCCGCCCGCGTGAGCGGAACGGTCTGCTGGAAGTAGTCGGGGTACTCGACGAGCGAGTTGGCGTTGACGCCGCGCAGCAGCAGCTCGCGGCCGTGCTCGTCGGCGATGTAGGCGCGGCCGCCGTCGCGCGCGACGTGCGGGACGGCGGCGCGAGGCGCGCCGTGGGCGCCGGCCGGTGCGGCGGCGAGCAGGCAGGCCGCGGCGGCGAGCGCCGCGGACCGGCGAAGGACCCGAATCGGGTGGGCCATCTGCCGATCCTATGCGCGGCGGCGCCCCGCGCGCGCCGTTGCTACGACGCCCGCAGCGCGATCGGCCGGTCGCTGAAGCGCGTGATCCGCTCCAGGTCGGCCACCCGCTCGGTGATCTCCACCGCGGTCAGCCGCTCGACGCGCTCGGTCCCGAACTCCTCGACGTTGAACGACGCGAGCGCCGTCCCGTAGGCCATCGCGCGCGTGAGCAGCTCGCGCTCGAGCGGCTCGCCGGGATGCGCGGCGACGTAGCCGACAAAGCCGCCCGCGAAGGTGTCGCCGGCCCCGGTCGGGTCGACGACCGCCTCGAGCGGGTAGGCGGGCAGCGAGAAGAAGCTGCCGTCGGTGAGCAGCGCGGCGCCGTACTCGCCCTGCTTGGCGACGACCACGCGCGGGCCCCACGAGCGGACCTCTGCCGCGGCCCGCACCAGGCCCGGCTGGCCGGTGAGCTGCCGCAGCTCGGCATCGTTGAGGATCACGCAGTCGACGCCGGCGATCGTCTGCACCAGCTCCTCGCGCGCGATGTCGATCCAGAGGTTCATCGAGTCCAGCGCGACGAAGCGCGCGCCCGCGCACTGCTCGCGCACGGCGCGCTGGAGGCCCGGCTGGATGTTCGCGAGGAACACCACCTCCGCCGCGGCCGACTCCGCGCTCAGCTTGGGCTCGAAGGCCTCGAACACGCCGAGCTGCGTGTCCAGCGTCTCACGCGAGTTGAGGTCCCATCCGTACTCCCCGGCCCAGAAGAACGTGCGCCCGCCGGGGACGTGCTCGACGTCGTCGGTCACGGTGCCGCGCGTGCGCAGGGCCTCGTAGTGCTCGGAGCCGAAGTCGTCGCCGACCGGGCCCACGACCCGCACCTGGTCAAAGAACGACGCCGCGAGCGCGAAGTGCGTCGCCGCGCCGCCGAGCATGCGCTCGCGCTCCCCGAACGGGGTCTTCACGGTGTCGAACGCGATCGAGCCGACGACGGTCAGGGCCATGGCGGCGGGGAGGGTAGCGGGCGGGGGGCGGACGGGACGGGGCCGCGCTTGACAGCGCACCCGAGCGGGGGGATCCTCGCGCCGAAGTCCGCTCGGGGGGAGACGACGGTATGGCTGCTGCGATGTCGGCCGACCAGCGCCGCGACGCGCTGGTGGAGCGGCTGTTCGGGAACGCGCTGGGGGCGATGGATCTGCTGTGCGTCTATCTGGGCGACAGGCTCGGTCTCTACGAGGCGCTCGCGGGAGCCGGGCCCGCCACGTCATCCGAGCTGGCCGCGGCCGCCGGAGTGCATGAGCGCTACGCGCGCGAGTGGCTCGAGCAGCAGGCGATGGCAGGGATCCTCGAGACGCCCGATCCCGATGCGCCCGACGGCGAGCGCCGCTACTCGGTGCCCGCCGGCCACGAGCAGGCGCTGCTGGGCGGGGGCGGGCTGAACAACATGGCGCCGATGGCTCAGCTCCTGGTCGCCTGCGCGCTGCCGGTCCATGCGGTGGCCGAGGCGTTCCGCACGGGCGACGGCGTTCCCTACGCCGACTACGGGGCCGACCTGCACGAGGGGCAGGCGCGCTTCACGCGGCCGCTGTTCGACAACCTGCTCGCGACGGAGTGGCTCCCGGGCGTCCCCGCGCTTCACGAGCGCCTGTCCCGCGAGCCGCCGGCCCGCGTCGCGGACCTCGCCTGCGGGCTGGGGAGATCGAGCCTCGCGATCGCGCGCGGGTACCCGAAGGCGCGGGTCGACGGGCTCGACCTGGACGAGGCCTCGATCGCCCGCGCGGCGCGGGCGTTGCCGGGGAGCGGTGTCGAGGACCGAGTCACGTTCCAGTGCCGCGACGCGGCGGACCCGGGGCTTTCGGGCCGCTATGACCTCGTGACGATCTTCGAGGCGCTGCACGACATGTCCTATCCGGTCCGGGTGCTGGCGGCCGCGCGCGGGCTGCTGCGCGACGGCGGGCGCGTCCTCGTCGGCGACGAGCGCACCGCGGAGCGCTTCGCGCTGGATGCCGGCGACGTGGAGCGCCTCTACTACGGCTTCAGCGTGCTGCACTGCCTCCCGGTCGGGATGGTGGGCGAGGACGCCGCGGGGACCGGGACGGTCATGCGCGAGGAGACCGTCCGCCGATACGCCGCGGAGGCGGGCTTCGCGTCCTGCGAGGTCGCCCCGATCGAGAACGACTTCTGGCGCTTCTACCTGCTGGCGCCATAGGCGCACGCGCCACACGCCCGCGCCGTGCCGCGGGAACGGGACCCTGGCGCCGTCCGGTCAGTCGAGGTCGAAGCGGTCGAGGTCCATGACCTTCGCCCAGGCGGCGGCGAAGTCACGCGCGAACTTCTCGCCCGCGTCGTCGCTCGCGTAGACCTCGGCGAGCGCCCGCAGCTGCGAGTTGGCGCCGAACACGAGATCGGCGGAGGTGGCCGTCCAGCGGGGCTCGCCGGTCGCCCGGTCGGTTCCCACATAGACGTGCTCGGCCGGGTCGGGCTTCCACTCCGTCCCCATGTCGAGCAGGTTCACGAAGAAGTCCGTGCTCAAGACGCCGGGCCGGTCGGTGAGGACGCCGTGCGAGGAGCCGCCGTGGTTGGCGCCGAGCGCGCGCATGCCGCCGACGAGCGCCGTCATCTCCGGCGCTGTCAGCTCGAGCATGAACGAGCGTTCCAGCAGGCCGCGCTCCAATGCCAGCGGCTCATCCGGGCGGATGTAGTTGCGGAACGCATCCGCGGTCGGCTCGAGCACCGCGAAGGAGTCCGCGTCGGTCTGCTCCTGCGAGGCGTCGGTGCGGCCCGGCGCAAACGGCACGGACACGTCGTACCCGGCATCGCGGGCCGCCTGCTCGACCGCGGCGCAGCCGCCGAGCACGATCACGTCCGCGAGCGAGACGCGCTTGTCGCCCGGCTGCGCGGAGTTGAACTCCTGCTGCAGGCGCTCGAGCGCCTGCAGAGCGCCCGCGAGCTCCGCCGGCTCGCTCCACTCCCAGTCCTTCTGCGGCGCGAGTCGGATCCGGGCGCCGTTGGCGCCGCCGCGCTTGTCGGTGCGCCGGAACGACGCCGCCGCGGACCAGGCGGTCGCGACGAGTCGCGCGACGGGCACGCCCGAAGCGAGGATCTCCTGCTTCAACGAGGCCGCGTCGGCCTCGTCGATCAGCTCTCCCTCGACCGCGGGCACGGGGTCCTGCCACAGCTGCGGCTCGGCGACCCACGGACCCAGGTAGCGCGAGACGGGCCCCATGTCGCGATGCAGCAGCTTGTACCAGGCTCGCGCGAACGCGTCCGCGAGCTCGTCGGGGTTCTCGTAGAAGCGCCGCGCGATCTTCTCGTAGGCGGGGTCGGCCTTCAGCGCGAGGTCGGTGGTGAGCATCACCGGGGCGACCCGCTTGGCCGGGTCGTGGGCGTCGGGCACGGCGTCCTGGGCAGCGCCGTTCGCGGGCTTCCACTGCTTGGCCCCCGCGGGGCTCTCGGTCAGCTCCCACTCGTACTCGAAGAGGTTCTTCAGGAAGCCGTCGTCCCACTTGGTGGGCTCGTTCGTCCACGCTCCCTCGGGACCGCCGGTGAGCGTACGCACGCCGTTGCCGTTGCTCTGCAGGCTGCCCTTCCAGCCAAGGCCCTGCTGCTCCAGCGGCGCGCCCTCGGGCGCGGGCCCGATCGTGCTCGGGTCGACCGCGCCGTGGGCCTTGCCGAACGTGTGCCCGCCCACGATCAGCGCGAGCGTCTCCTCGTCGTTCATCGCCATGCGGGCGAACGTCTCGCGGATGTCCACTGCCGCGGCAAGCGGGTCGGGGTTGCCGCCCGGGCCTTCGGGGTTGACGTAGATGAGGCCCATCTGCACGGCGCCCAGCGGCTTGGCCAGCTGGTGCTTGCCGCTGTAGCGCTCGTCGCCGAGCCAGGTGTCCTCGGGACCCCAGAAGATCTCGTCCGGCTCCCAGATGTCCGGGCGCCCGAAGCCGAAGCCGAGGGTCCTGAAGCCCATCGTCTCCATCGCGACGTTGCCGGCGTAGACGAGCAGGTCGGCCCAGGAGATCTTCGTGCCGTGCTTCTGCTTGATCGGCCACAGCAGACGGCGCGCCTTGTCGAGGCTCGCGTTGTCGGGCCAGCTGTTCAGCGGCGCAAAGCGCTGGGCGCCCTGACCGCCGCCGCCGCGGCCGTCGGTGATGCGATAGGTGCCGGCGGCGTGCCAGCTCATGCGGATGAACAGCGGCCCGTAGTGGCCGTAGTCGGCGGGCCACCAGTCCTGGGAGCTCGTCATCAGCTCGACCAGGTCGGCCCGCAGCAGATCGAGGTCGAGCGTCGCGAACTCGGCGGCGTAGTCGAAGCCGTCGCCCATCGGGTCGGACAGGGCCGAGTGCCGGTGCAGGACGCTGAGATCGAGCTGGTCGGGCCACCAGTCGCGGTTCGTGCGGGGCCTGCGCGGCTCGGGAGTGGGGCTCGCGATCGCCGGGTTCTCACTCTCGCTGACGCTGTCGGTCATGTCGCTCCTAGCTGTTGGCGGTTGCTCGATACGCACTCGGGGCAGCGGCCCCAGTAGATGACCTCGGCCTCGTCGATCTCGTAGCCGAGGTCGTCGCTCGCGGTCAGGCACGGGGCCTCGCCGAGGGCGCAGTCGACGTCGACCATGCGGCTGCACGAGCGGCAGATCAGATGGTGATGGTTGTCTCCGATCCGGTTCTCGTAGCGGGCCGGCGAGCCGGCGGGCTGGATGCGCCGGATGATCCCGTGCTCGGTGAGCGTCCCGAGCGCGTCGTAGACGGCCTGCAGCGAGATCGCGCCGATCTCCGATCGGACCGCCGTGTCGATGTCGGCGGCCGTGCTGTGCGGCTGCGCCGCGACGGCCCGCAGCACAGCCACGCGCTGGGCGGTCACCTGCACCCCGTGCCGGCGCAGAGGAGCCGCGTGATCGACGGGTTCGCTCACAGGCGAAGCAGCCTAGCTCTGATTCTGGAATGACTCAAGAATCGAGCGGCTCGGCCTCGACCGATCCGGGCGCTCGACGCGCGACCCGCGCTGGTACACGGCGCTGGCGCTGTGGAAGTCGATCGTGTTCATGGAAAGCAACTACAAGCGGGCGCCGGCCGGGTCCACGGACGATCCCTTCCTGCGCTCGTTCGGAGACGCGTGCTGGAGCGCTGGTAGTAGGCCGACGGCGAGACCCCGAGCGTGCGGCAGATGAGCCCGACGACGAAGCGGCCGCGCTCCTGGTCGACGAACGCGCTCACCTCTGCAGGGTCTCGTCGAGCTCCTGGCGAAAACACCGAGGCGGACTTGAGGATCTCGTTCGCCTTGCGCAGCTCGCGGTTCTCGCGCTCCAACTGCTTCAGGCGCTCGCGCTCGCTGGTCCTCAGCATGTCCTTGCGGGCGCCGGCGTGGGTCTGGCGCACCCAGTGCCGAAGCGACTCCTTGTGGACGCCGAAATCAGCCGCGACGTGGGCGATCGGGCGTCCGGACTCGAACATCAACCGCACGGCGCGCTCTCGCAACTCGTCGAGATACGTCCTTGGTGCGGGCATCTTCGGAGCCCCGCTCTCTCCCAGGACAGAACCTGGCTTCGAAGCCGCCGCGAAACCCAGGACGGCTCACGCCAACAGCCAGCACTCGAGTCCCCACCAGAACGGAGGCACCCGACTTGAGGCTCAGGCGCGGAGACGCGACTACGGCGTTGCGCACGCGGCCAGGAGCGCGATCACGCCGAGACCCAGCAAGATCCAGCCGACGAGACGAGCGCTGCGATCGCTGGGCGGAAACAGCGCCGTTCCCTTGCCGTAGAGCTCGTAGCGACGCTGGTCCGCGTCTCTGAGCCAGCTCCGCATCCCGCGAAAGTCGACAAGGATCCCGCAGCCACCAAACACGCTAGCCACACCAAAAGCCACAAGTAAGGTCACAATCATTGATGCTAGGTCTCCCGATCGGGAGCGCAGTCCGACTTCCGCTTGATCCCTGAGGAGGAGGACACGTCAGGTTGGGCCAAAGCCTCCGAGTTCAGCCTCGACACTTCCGCGCGAAGTACCAAATACAGCGCGGTCCACACTGTCACTGTGAATACCACGAACAGGACGCTCAAACCTATTGCAGGGGAGCGAATGCTAGCCACGGGCACAACAGCAACCATCGTGACAACCGCTCCCAGCGTCACGGCGATCAACGCACGCGTTGCGCAGCGAGTAGCCAGCGAGCGCGGCGACACGTGCCCCTGATCACGAGACATTAGAGTTTCACGCTAGCGGTACTCATTGAAGACATCGCCAGAGTCACATGACGGACCTAGATCCTTAAACCAGCCGGTCACGGCACACAATCCATGAGCTAGGTCCTTGATTTCGTCAGGACTAGCGTCACGAATTTCTCTATAGCGGGCGTACCAAAAATCCCGTTCCGTCTTGAGAAAGTCCGCTATACCGTCACCAATATGATCAATAAAGGTTTTGCGGTGCTTACGGAAGTGATGAATAACGCGGCGCATGTAGCGCCGGACCCGAACGACGTAGCGTCGCGTTGGGTGCAAGGCGATCCACCGAAAGTGCCGCCCACGGCGGCATACCTCACGCAACGAGGCTTGAAGCTTGCGATCAAACGCACACATTCCTGTGGTGTCACTGACGTTTACGGGGTCTTGGTTTGTGTAGTCGTAGTTGTTGGCGCTGCCGCCTGGGATGGGGTCGGTTTGGAGGAACCGTCCGGTTTGGGGGATGTAGGAGCGGGCGCCCATTTGGATCGTGCCCCAGGGGTAGGTGAGTTGGCGTTGTTTGGCGCCGAGGTAGCCGTAGCGCAGCAGGCTGGGGGTGCGTGGTTCGCCGAACTCGGTTTGTTCCTGGGTGCCGGTGAGAGCTGTGGCGGTGGTGCTGGTGGTGGCGGTGGCGGTGATGTCGCCGTGGAGGTTTGAGAGCTGGAGGGTGACCGCCCCGGTGGCGCCGTCCTGGGTCGCGGCGAGGTCGCCGCCGGGGCCTTGGATGTTGCGTGTCCAGGAGCCGGGGGCGCTGCTGATCCAGGCGGGGCTGTCCGAGTCGTCGCTGTAGTGGTAGGTGTCGACCCGGGTGGTTTGGCCGGCGACCGTCAGCTGGCGGATGCGGCGTGCGGGGTCCAGGTCCTGGGTCTCGGTGATCCCGTTCTGGGTCTGGGTGTGCAGCCGGTCGTCGGCGTAGTAGGTGCTGGCGACCGCGTACCCGCCGGCGTTGGCGGCCGCCAGGCCGGTCGTGTTGCCGAGCGCGTCATACGTCGTGGCGGTATCGGTCAGCCGGTCCGCCTCGTCGTAGGAATGAGCGGTGCTGGTCCCCCCGGAGCCGTCCGCGCAGGACGCGCCGGCGACCTGGCCGGTGCGGTTGCTGTCCGGATCGAAGCCGTAGCGCCGCTGGGTGCAGGGCTTGTTTGCCTTGATGTCGGTGTCGTCGACCCGCGTCAGCCGGCCGGCCTGGTCGTAGGCGTAGTCCTGGCCCGACAGGGTGCTGGTGCGGTGCAGCCACTGCCCGTGGATCGAGGAGTCGACCTGCTCGTCCAGCCACGTGCAGGCCGACGAGCAGTTGCTTGTCTTGATGTATTGCAGGCGGGTGGGGTCGCCGGTCTCGTCGTAGGTGGTGGTCGCCTGCAGCCCGTTGGGGAAGGCCTGCTGGGTGGGCTGCCCGTCGGCGTCGTAGGCGGCGGTGAACACCCCGGCTGCCGAGTCGGTCAGCGTGGTGAGCTGGTCGCTCGTGGCGTCGTAGGCGAGGTCTTGGGTGCCCTTGCCGTCGTCGGTGTGCGAGACCCTCCCACGGCTGTCGTAGCCGGTCGTCGAGGTGACCCCGTCCGCGTCGGTGTAGCCGGTGATCCGGCCGAGGCTGTCGTAGGCCTTGGTCAGGGTCTTCCCGCCGGCGGTCGTCGCGGTCGGCAGGCCGGTGTCCGGGTCGTAGGCCTGGGAGGTGGAGGCAACCGGATCGGCCACCCCCGAGCTCGCGCTCACGCTCGTCCCGGTCACGCGCCCCGCGGCGTCGTAGCTAGTCGTCGCGGTCCGCGTGTCGCCGTCCTTCAGCGCATCGCTCTCCACCGTCGGTTGCCCGAGGCGATCGTAGAGATGGGTGGTGGTCGGGATCGTCGGCAGGCCGCCGGTCGGCTGGGCCACCGGACCATCCTTGCACGGCAAGCCCGCGTACCACGGCCGGTTCTCGCAGGCGCCGTCGCCGCTGCCCGCGCCGGCCGTGTAGTAGCGCGTGAACGTCGTCCGCGCACCACCGCCCGCGGGCATCGTGCTGGAGGTCGGCTGGCCGGTCGCGGCGTCGTAGGCGGCCTGGCTGACGAGGTCCGGATTGCCGGCGCCCATCTTGACCGTCGTGGTCGTCGGGGCGCGAGCGACGGAGCCGCCCGTGCCGCTGTAGTCGTAGGTGGTCTCGCGCGTGTCCTGGAGCTGGCCGGCGACCAGCGCGCTGACCTTCCTGTCGGTCGGCAAATGGTCGCTGTAGACGGTGTCAACCTGCTCGCGGGCGCGGACCGTGCCGGCAGAGCCCGCAACACGGATCGTGTGCTCGGGCCCGAGCGTGCGGACCAGATCCGTGTGCGTCGGGTCCGCCGGGTCGTAGGACATCCGCGTGTCCAGCACCGCCTTCTTGCTCGCGTCGGCGAGCATCCGCTGACGGTTCGCCGCGGAGACGGTGCGCACGAGGTTGTTGTTGCCGTCGTACTCGCTGGTCGCGACCTGCCATCCGAGCCCGGCCTGCTGGGAGGCGGTGTTCACCACCCGCCCGGCGACATCGAGGTAGCGGATCGTCGCCCCGTCATACCCGGACCCGGGAGAGTGCCCGGGCGGGAAGATCGCCGTCCCGCCCCCCGGCACGTTGGGGTCCGGCAGGTCCGCTGTGTCGCTCTGCCCCCACCCCGTCGCCGCGGTGCCCGCGCTCACGTCGGGCAGGCCCGAGCCGGACAGCGCCACACCGTAGGCCACCGACCACGACAGGGTCCCCTGCGGCGACGGTCGCGACACCGAGGAGACCCGCCCCTGCTGGGCGCCGTCGTAGGTGACCGTCCACGCGTTCAGCCCCGGCGGGGCGATCGACGTCAGCAACCCGTTGGCGTCGTACCCGTAGCGCGTCTTCAGCGCCGGGCTGACCCGCGGATCCCACGCCGCCCGCAACCGCCCATCCCTGTCGTAGAGATACTGCTGGACGGTCGTCGCGCCCGCCGCCGAGCACGCCGCCCCATCGCCGCTCGGCGTGCACCTTTGCGCGACAGCCTCTGGGCGACCAGAATCGCAGCCGAGTGGAGGTCGCGCTCACTCGGCCCTGCTCCCCTTCGTGCGCCGTTCTCGGCGAGCGCGCCGCCGCCCGCCCGCCGCGTCGCCGCGCCTCCAGGTTCGCGCCGAGTGCTCTCCAGAGGACGGCCGCGAGCCAAACTTGCGCAATTGCGCTACGCGTGTTGGTGCTGGGCGCCGTGGGCGCTAGCTTGCCGCGCCGTCGCATTGTCGCCTGGGGAGGGGACTGGGAATGGGAGTGGCTGCGGTGAGGGTGGCGTGCTCGTTGCTGGTGTCGTTCGCTGCGGTGCTGGCAGCCACCGTTGGCGCGTTCGGCGCTTCGGTCCCGCAGGGTGCCGTGGACCCCGTGGCGGGCGAGAAAGGGCCGCCGCCGCTCTCCGATGTGGAGGTCGCGGCGCTCGAGGAGCGCCGCCGGCTGTTGGAGTCGCCGGAGGCGGCGGCCGAGCGGGTCGCGACGCGCGATCGCTTCGCCGGGCTCTCGGACGACGCGGCGCTGGTGCTGGCCCGCGAGACGTTCCCCGGGGCTGCGAGCGAGCCGCTGGCCGTAGGTGGACGCCTGGGCGCGGGGGAGGCGATAACGGCGTATCGCGACGAGGGCACCGCGGTGGTTCGGGAGCCGGACGGGTCCCGCGGACTGCTGGCCTCCTCGGCTCCGTTGCGCTCGGCGCTGGGGTCGGGGAAGGAGGCGCCGGTCGACCTCGCGCTGGGCGAGGGCCGCGATGGCGCGTTCGAGCCGGCCAATCCGGTTGTCGAGACGCAGATCGCCGCTTCCCCGAAGGATGGCGTGCGCTTCCCTCGTGACGGCGTGGCGATGGGGCTCGCCGGCGACCGCCCGGCCGCGGGTGTGCTGCGCGACGGGCGGGTCTTCTATCCGAACGTCGGCGAGGACGTCGACGCGTGGCTCGTGCCGGCGGTCGGGGGAGCGCAGTGGTTCCTGCAGGTGCGCTCGCCGAAGAGCGCCGAGGAGTTCCGCTTCACCTTGGATCTCCCGGACGGCGAGACGTTGCGCGCGGACGAGGCGTCCGGCGGGGTGGCGCTGGAGCGTGACGGCAGAGCGGTGGGGGCGATCCTCGCGCCGAGCGCCCGCGACGCCCAGGGCCGGCCGGTCGAGGTGGCCTACGCGGTCGAGGGCAAGACGGTCGTGGTCAAGGTTGCTCACCGCGGGCGCGACGTGGCGTATCCGCTGGTGGTGGATCCCGAGGTGCGCCCGGGCTTCGACTGGCGCTGCGCTGGTGGGCCGTGCAGTGGCGACGCGGCCGCGGCGGGTTGGGCGGCGGGCTCGCAGGGCGGGCCGTACACCGCGCAGGGCGGCCCGTACTTCACGGTCTGCGGCTTCAACCCGGGGCTGTGCCTGCGCTCGAGCCCGGGCAGCTTCACGGGGACCGCGTCGGCTTGGTGGAGCTACGCCTCGATCCGCCAGTCCTACGTCTACCGCGCGTACTTCGGCAGCATCTACCTGACGGCAGCGGACGCGCAGGAGTGCGTGCAGGTCGGGATCCTCAACGGGTACTTCTGGCAGGGCACGACGTTCCGTTGCTCCTACTCCCAGAACAACTGGTTCTACACGGCGTGCGTGGACTCGCAATGCCGCCCGGGCTACGGCGCCGAGGGGAACGCCGCGATCGCCGTCTACTCGAAGTACGGCAGCGCGCGCACCCAGAGCGGCTACGGCTGGGGCCTCTCGCAGGTGGCCGAGGTGCGGATGTCCGACCGCAACAATCCGACCCTTACCGCCACCCCGGCCAGCGGCACATGGGTCAACGGGAACGCGACCGTCGACGCGACCGGCGCGGCGCCTACCGTGGCGCTCTCCGGCCACGACGGAGGGCTCGGCATTTGGGACTTCCAGGTCCGCAGCGACCCGACGACGAACGCGACGGTGTACAGCGGCGACCAGCCGGAGGGCTGCGACGGGTCCCGGGCCGCGATCTGCCCGACCGACGCCGCCCACGACGTCCCGGTCGACCTGCACTCGCTCCCCGAGGGGCAGAACACTTTGACCTTGCGAGCGCGCGATGTGATCGAGCAGGGCGGCGACGCGACGTGGGTCGCTCGGATCGACAAGACGGGCCCGGCGGTGTCGCCGTCGCTGTCGGGGACGCTGTGGGATCGGCGCGACCAGGCGATCGGCGACACCGGCACCTACACGCTGACGGCGAGTGCCACCGACGGCGACGCCGCCTCGGGCGCGACGCAACGCTCGGGGGTCACCAGGCTCGAGGTGCTCGTCGACGGCACCGCGATCCCCTCGACGCAGGCGTCGGCGACCCAGCCGTGCTCGTCGTCGCCGTGGAGCTGCGGGATGACCGCGACGCTCAAGGTCCGCGGCGCGGATCTCGGCGAGGGCCAGCACACGATCGCCGTGCGCGCCACCGACGCGGTCGGCAACCAGACCGCGGCGGCGGGCCGCCCGCAGTTCAAGGTGACCGTCCACCACTCGGACTCGACGGAGCTCGGCCCGGGCGAGGTCAACCTGTCCAGCGGCGAGCTGACGGTCGGCGGCAGCGACGTGAGCGTCGCCGGCGGCGCGGGGGCGTCGCTGTCTGTCTCGCGCAGCTACGCGTCGATGCACCTCACCAGCACCCAGAGCGGCAGCGGCCAGGCAGCGAGCCCCTTCGGGCGCGGATGGCAGGCGGACCTGCCGACCGACCAGCCGGGCGCGGACTGGGTCGAGGTCGACGACGGCTTCTACGAGAACGACCAGGGCCAGATCGTCTAC
Organism: Solirubrobacteraceae bacterium; assembly: GCA_046330255.1. Classification (GTDB taxonomy): domain Bacteria; phylum Actinomycetota; class Thermoleophilia; order Solirubrobacterales; family Solirubrobacteraceae; genus JBBSBL01. Next base: position 1,244,241 of record JAXLTC010000001.1, on the reverse strand, counting down.
GGCGCGACGCTGCTCGGCGAAGACGGCGACAACGTGACGTTCCTGTACGCCAGCCAGGACGCGGGCCACTACTACTTCACCTCCCCCGCCGAGGCCTCCGATCTCACGCTCGTGCGCGACAAGCCCAGCGGCGGCGACCCCGGCCGCTTCGTGCTCACCGACACCGGCCGCAACCAGACGACGTTCATGCAGGGAGGACCAAACGCGTGGCTGGCGGAGAGCACCAAGACGCCGGGCGGCGGCGGGTCGGGCAAGGCGACGACCGTCTCCTACGTGTGGGACCGCACGCGCCAGACCCCGCGGATCACCAAGGCGATCGCGCCGAACCCGACGAGCGACAACTGCAACGTCGCGCTGGCGAGCCTGCCGAGCTCGTGCCGCGTGCTCGTCTACAACTACGCGAACGCGAACACGACGGGGCCGACCACGGGCGAGGGCGACTGGGGCAACTACCCCGAGCGGCTGCAATCGGTGGAGCTGTGGGCGTGCACGCCGAGCGGCGATGGGGCGGCGTGCTCGGCGGCGGGCGCGACGACCGTCCAGCAGTATCTCTACGACAGGGATGGGCGGTTGCGGGCGGCGTGGGATCCGCGGGTCAGCCCGGCGCTGAAGACGCGCTACGGGTACGACGCCAACGGGTTGCTGACGTCGATCGCCCCGCCGGGGCTGAACGCGTGGACGGTCACCTACGACGGCGCCCAGCAGGGGCGGGTCTCCTCGGTGTCGCGACCGTCGCCGCAGGGGACCCTGTCGTGGTCGGTGGCCTACGGTGTGGCGCTGTCCGGCTCGGGCCTGCCCGACGTGAGCGCGGGCACCGCGGCGACGGGGTGGGGGCAGAGCGACACAGCGGACCTGCCGGACCCCAACGTGCCGGGGGGCGGGACGGCGATCTTCCCGCCCGGGCACTCTCCCGGGTCCGGGTATGACGGGGCGACGATCCGCTACCTCGATGTCGCCGGGCGGGTGGTGAACACCGCCTCCCAGCAGGCCGGGCTCGGATGGCAGGTCGCGACCAGCGAGTACGACGGCAACAACAACCTCGTGCGCACCGTCTCCGCGGCGAACCGTCAGCGGATGCTCGCCGACGCGAGCAAGAAGGCGGTGCTGGACACGCGGATGTCCTACGACCCGGCGGACCCGACGCACACGGATCTGGTCCGCACGCTCGGGCCCGAGCACACGATCCGTGTTGCGGGCTCTGCCGGCACGGTCCGCGCCCGCGAGCAGGTTGACACCGTCTACAGCGACCATTTGCCGACCGACAGGAAGGTCAGCGCGCTGGTCGCCGGCCAGCTCCAGGACACGCGCGAGACCACCTACGACTACAGCGGCACGGGCGGCTCCGTCGCTCGCGCCCCGACGACCACGACGGTCAAGATGGGCGCCGGCAATCCGGACCTCGTCAGCCAGGCCGCCTACGACGCCGCGACCGGCCAGCCGACCTCCAGCACGATGCCCGCGGGCGGTGGTGCGCGGACGACGTTCACGCGCTACTACACGGCCGGCGCGGGCAGCGGCGACGGCGCCTGCGAGAACCGGCCGTGGTACGCGGGCTTGCCGTGCAAGGATGGTCCGGTGGCCCAGCCGACCGGCGGCCTGCCGACGATCCCGACCACCACCCATCTCTACGATCGCCTCGGGCAACCGACGGTGGAGAGCGATGCGCTGAAGGACGGCGACACGCGGACCGCGACGACTAGCTACGACGCCGCGGGGCGCGTGACCGGGACGAGCGTGAGCGCGAGCTCGGGGGTGGCCGATCCGGTTGCCTCCACCTCCCAGGCCTACGACCCGGACACCGGCCTGCCGACCGCGACGACCGCCGGCGGGAAGACCCTGACCAAGGCCTACGACAGCCTCGGCCGGATCACCGGCTACACCGACGCGGACGGGGTCACCTCGACGACCGGCTACGACAGCCGTGGGAGGGTCTCGCACACCGACGACGGCAAGGGCACCCAAGACCTCGCCTACGACGCCACGAGCGACCAGCTCACCACGCTGACCGACTCGGCAGCCGGGGTGTTCACCGCCGCCTACGACGCCGACGGGCAGCCCACCCAGCAGGCCTTCCCCAACGGGCTGCAGGCGACCACCACCTACGACGAGACCGGCGACCCCACCCGCCTGCAATACATCAAGACAAGCAACTGCTCGTCGGCCTGCACGTGGCTGGACGAGCAGGTCGACTCCTCGATCCACGGGCAGTGGCTGCACCGCACCAGCACCCTGTCGGGCCAGGACTACGCCTACGACCAGGCCGGCCGGCTGACGCGGGTCGACGACACCGACATCAAGGCAAACAAGCCCTGCACCCAGCGGCGCTACGGCTTCGATCCGGACAGCAACCGCACCGGCCAGGTCGCCGGCGCGTCCTGCGCGGACGGCTCCGGGGGGACCAGCACCGCTCATTCCTACGACGAGGCGGACCGGCTGACCGATACCGCCACGACGTATGACGCGCTCGGCAACACGACCGGCCTGGCGGCCGCCAACGCCGGCGGGTACGCGGTCGCCAGCACCTACTACGCCGACGACCGGCTGCACACCCAGACCCAGAACGGGATCACCGAGACCCAGGACCTGGACCCCGCACGCCGCATCCGCCAGCTGACGGTCGCCGGCCAAACCACCCGGGTCGACACCTACCACTACAGCGACGACTCGGACAGCCCCGCCTGGATCAGCAGCGCCCCCGGCTCCTGGACACGCAACATCCAAGGCCCCGGCGGCGACCTCGCCGCGACCCAGGACGGCGCCACCGGGGCGGTCACCCTCCAGCTCTCAAACCTCCACGGCGACATCACCGCCACCGCCACCACCAGCACCACCGCCACAGCTCTCACCGGCACCCAGGAACAAACCGAGTTCGGCGAACCACGCACCCCCAGCCTGCTGCGCTACGGCTACCTCGGCGCCAAACAACGCCAACTCACCTACCCCTGGGGCACGATCCAAATGGGCGCCCGCTCCTACATCCCCCAAACCGGACGGTTCCTCCAAACCGACCCCATCCCAGGCGGCAGCGCCAACAACTACGACTACACAAACCAAGACCCCGTAAACCAAACAGACCTAGACGGAGCCAATCCTTACTACCGCAAGGCAGAGGGGTTCACGTATCTTCACGACAACTCTACCGGGAAGGTACTCCAGCGCGTGTACGTGCGAGCGGTAGTGCGCTTCAATGGTAGACAGGTGCTAACAGAGTTGACCACCCGCATAGTGTCGGGTGGGGGCAGCGTGACGCACCATCGGGCCTTTTGCACCGAGGAGCATGGGCTCTTCGGGCTGTCTAGTAATGGTTGCGGCAGCAGGTCTCGGCGCGATCGCCGAGGCCGATTCTCGCCCTATTACCTCCGCGACAATGCGGACTACAACATCATCCTCTCGTTCTTCGGCCAGAAGGGTCAAGGAACGGCTATCTGGAGCTGGCGCGTGGACTTCAGCTGTCGCAAGCGTCGTGCGGGCGATTGTCGCTTCTAAGGTCCGTGATGATGCGAGGCGTCCCGCCGCTACTCTGTTCCGGTGTCGTCGCCAGCATGGCGATTTCGACTGACAGCGAGCTCGCCTCTGGACACCATATGGATGAGCAAGCCATCGTAATTGTTTCGGAGGAGCCTGCCAGCGGGAGTTCGCTGTGGTCAGGTCGCTTCTCTGCTCATTGGGAGTCTGGCGATCGTCAGCGATTCAAGCTGGGCCCGGCGGACGCGTCTGTACTGGAGGCGATCAGTTGGGGCCGACAACGAGCGACACAGGTGATTGTGCTTGTGGGCGGGGGCGAAGAGCGATATTCCGCGGGTGCCCGGAATCCGGAGCCCGGAGTGCTTCCAGAGTGGCCAGCGCACATGGAGATTCGCGCTCGGCCGACGGGGACGCCGTTTGATGGAACACAACAGCGCCGTGAGTGGCCGGTACGGGTTGAGGTGGACGCGGAGGTGAGAGACGCTGAACTTGCGGAGGACATTGTTAGACATTTTGCGTCTAATGTGCGGCTCTCCGCGATAGTTTCTGAGTGGCGCGGGACGAAGCTAACCGTGATGTGTCGCTACGAGGCGCGAAGTGCCGAGGATGCGGTCGGCGCGGTGTGGCGTGAGGCCGAGAGGTTGTTGCGACGGCGCTACAGCACCTTGGACCGCTCCGCTCCCGCTGTGTCGGCGTGGTCAGAGGAGTAGTGTCATTCACTCGCTCGGTCTGGCCGGTAGGGAAGTTCCGATGAAATAGGATGGTGGCTTTGCAGGCCCGTGTTGACACTCATCTGGGCGTAGGCCTGGACGGCCGAGGAGAAGCGTAGGCCCGACGAGGGCGTCCGGAGAGACGCCGAGGATGGTCGCTCGGCCCCGGAAGGAGAGGCAGTTGAGCGCGACGCGGTGACCGGCCGCCGTTCGTCGGCCCCTTTGACCGGCCGGTGAGGGGTACCGCTGCGGCGATGAGCTGCCGGCCGAGCTCGCCGACCCCAGCACTCGCCAGGCGCGTGTCCGCCAGCTGCTGGAGCGCGCGCGAGAACGCGCAACAGATCGAGGGGGAGCGCTCCCAGCTCGAGGCCCGGCGGGTAGAGCACAAGGCCGAGACCGGCAAGCAGCTACCGGGAGACTTGGACTCGGTCGGTTGATGGTCTGGACCCAAAACACGTCGACACGTCGCTGGGCGTGTTTCGTCGGCGAGGCCGAGGCGCTTTTCGCGTCCGGCGCGCTCCGCGCTCGCCCGCACCGCCCTTCATCTAGGGTCAGCCCCCGATGCGCGCGATCCAGATGACCGAGTTCGGCGGCCCGGAGGTGCTGAAGCTCGCCGATCTCCCGACGCCCGAGCCGGGAGAGGGTGAGGTGCTGATCCGGGTCGCGCGCGCGGGCATGAACTTCGCCGACACCCACCAGCGGACGAACTCCTACCTCGCGCCGGCGCAGCTACCGCTGATCCCCGGCAGCGAGATCGCCGGCGTCAGAGAGGACACGGGAGAGCGGGTCGTGGCGCTCGCCGGGAGCGGCGGCTACGCGCAGCAGGCCACCGCGCCCGAGTCCCTCACCGTGCCGATACCCGACGGGCTGGACGACGGGACCGCGGTCGCGATGCTGATCCAGGGCCTGACCGCGTGGCACCTCTACCGGACCTCGGCGCAGCTCCGCGAGGGCGAGTCGGTCGTCGTGCACGCCGCGGCGGGCGGCGTCGGCTCGCTCGCGGTCCAGCTTGGCCGGCCGCTCGGGGCGGGGCGCGTGATCGCGACCGCGTCGACGGAGGAGAAGCGCGCGCTGGCGCTCGAGCTCGGCGCCGACGCCGCGGTCGACTCCGACCCCGAGGACATGACCGAGCGCCTGATCGAGGCCAACGGGGGCCGCCGCGTGGACGCCGTCTTCGAGATGGCCGGCGGCGAGGTCTTCGAGCAGTCGCTGCGCGCGCTCGCGCCGTTCGGCCGCCTGTGCGCCTACGGGATCGCGAGCGGCGAGCAGAACGAGGTCCGCACCGGAGCGCTGATGCGCCACTCCACGGCGGTCGTTGGATTCTGGCTCATGCACTGCGTCGGGCGCCCGGACATGTTCCGCGCCGCGCTGGAGGACCTCTTCGCGCGCGCCGCCCGCGGCGAGCTGCGCGTCGTGATCGGCGGCACCTACCCGCTCGCCGAGGCGGCCGCGGCCCAGATCGCCCTCGCTGAGCGGCGGACCACCGGCAAGCTGCTGATCGACCCCTGGGCGTAGCCGCGCCCGGACCGGCGCCCGGCGCGCCCCACTACCCTCTCCTGCGGTGACCGACACGACCTTCGACGACCTTGCGCTCGCGCCCGAGCTCCGCCAGGCGGTGCGCGACGTCGGCTACGAGCAACCCAGCCCGATCCAGGCGCAGGCGATCCCGCCGCTGCTGGAGGGCCGCGACGTGATCGGCCAAGCGCAGACCGGCTCGGGCAAGACGGCCGCCTTCGGCCTGCCGCTGCTCCAGTACGTGGACCCGTCCGAGCAGGAGGTGCAGGCGCTCGTCCTGACCCCGACGCGCGAGCTCTGCATCCAGGTGACCCAGGCGATCCGCGCCTACGGGCAGCCGAAGGGCGTCGACGTCGTCGCGGTCTTCGGCGGCGCCCCGATCCGCACCCAGCAGGCGCAGCTTCGCAACGGCGGCCACGTGGTCGTCGGGACCGTCGGCCGCGTGCGCGACCTGATCTCGCGCCACTCGCTTGTGCTGCACGCCTGCCGTTTCGTGGTGCTCGACGAGGCCGACGAGATGCTCGACCTCGGTTTCCTGGAGGACGTCGAGAAGATCCTGGCGCTGACCCCGTCCAGCCGCCAGACGGCGCTCTTCTCGGCGACGATGCCGCCGGAGATCCGCCGCCTCGCCGAGCGCTACCTCTACGACCCGGTCACGGTGAGGGTGAAGGCGCCGACGCTGACCGTCGAGTCGGTCGAGCAGTTCTCGCTCGGCACCGCGGCGCGGGAGAAGGCCTCGACGCTCGTCGACGTGCTGCGCGCGGAGCGACCCGACCAGGCGCTCGTGTTCGTGCGCACGAAGATCCGCTGCGACCAGCTGTTCCGCACGCTGCGCGACAAGGGCCTGAACGTGAAGGCGCTGCACGGCGACATGTCGCAGGGCCAGCGCGACGGGGTGATGCTCTCGTTCAAGTCGGGCCGGCTGCCCGTGCTGGTCGCGACGGACGTGGCCGCGCGCGGCCTGGACATCTCCTCGGTCACGCACGTCATCAACTACGACGTGCCCACCTCGCCGGACGTGTACGTGCACCGCATCGGGCGCACCGGCCGGGTCGGGCGCTCCGGGCGCGCGATCACGTTCTACGAGCCGCGCCAGGCGGGCGAGATCGAGGCGATCGAGCGCCACACCCGCACGACCATGTCGCCGTGGGCGAAGGGCGCGCACGTCGCGGCCGTCCGCCCGGAGGCGCCGCCGCGGCGCCACAGCAAGCCGCCGCGCGAGGACCGCGCACCCGCCACCAACGGCCGCGCCGACGGGCGCCGCGCCAAGCTGATCGCCAGCGGCGGCCGCGCCGCCGGGATCGAGCCGCGCGACATCGTCCACGCGCTGACCGCCTCGGGCGCCCACGGCGACGACGTGCGCAACGTGCGCGTGCTCGAGCGCTTCGCGCTGCTCGACGTCCCGGAGGACGAGGCCGACCGGCTGATCGGCGCCGTCAGCGGCACCGACGTGCGCGGCCACGAGCTGAAGCTGGAGCGGGCAGGGGGCTGAGGGCCCGGCTCGGCCTCGCCGGCCCTCAGCGCTCGCGCTTGAGCTTGCGCCAGCCGCCGGCGCGGTTGTTGGCGATGATCGCGCGGATCATCTCCAGGAACGCGGCTTCGTTGAGCGCGTCGCCTTCGTACAGGGCGATCGTGCGGGCGGTCTTGTTGCCGTGCCCGGCCGTGATGATGCCGTGAGGGTCGGGGACGATCGCGCCGTCGTAGAGGAACACGTTGACGTGGTCCTTGGTCGCGAGCAGCGCGCAGACGTTGCCGTCAAGCACGAAGTAGGGCTGGCGCGTGCGCTTGATCGTCTCGCGCACCTCCGGGTCGGCGCTGTGGACGAGCTTCCTGATTTCGCGGCAGACCGCCTGCTGCCAGACCGGCAGCGCCTCGATGTAGGCGTCCACGCGCGGGTCGAGATCGGGCGCCATGGCGGGTCATTGAAGCACGCGGTTGGCGGGTGCCCGCGCAGGCGGCCGTGACGAACGGCGCATCGACGAACGGTCGGCGGCCGGCCGGCATGCGTCCGTTCGGTCCGGTCGACGTTTCCCCCGTTATGGAGGGGAAACGTCGACTCTGTCGGCCGGGTCGATGGCCCCGGCGGACGGCGGCAAGAAGGAGGTCTTTCTTGGTGGCCTCGCGGCGCACTCCGCGGCCCAAGCGTCGCAATTCACTCCGGATGCCGGGCGCGTGGCGGACGCGTTCGACGTTGAGCACCGTGGCGCGCAAAACGTAGCGTGGAGCAGCCGGCGCTCCTCCCGGCGGGACGCCTGCGGAGTCGCGCCCCCGCTAGCCTCCGCCGCATGTCCACCGCCACGATGCACACCAACCAGGGCGCGATCGAGTTCGAGCTGTTCGACGCCGAGGCGCCCAAGACGGTCGAGAACTTCCGCAAGCTGTCGGCCGACGGGTTCTACGACGGCCTCGTCTTCCACCGCGTGATCCCCGACTTCATGATCCAGGGCGGCTGCCCGGAGGGGACGGGTACCGGCGGCCCCGGCTACCAGTTCGAGGACGAGTTCAACGACCACAAGATCGTGCGCGGCGCGCTGGCGATGGCCAACGCGGGGCCGAACACGAACGGCTCGCAGTTCTTCATCGTCACGACCGAGGCGGCGCCCTGGCTGGACGGCAAGCACACGGTCTTCGGCCAGGTCACCTCCGGGATGGAGGCCGTCGACGCGATCGAGGGGACCGCGACCGGCGCGGGGGACCGGCCGGTCGAGGACCAGCGCATCGAGCGCGTCGAGCTCGGCGACTGAGCGGCGGCTGCTGCGGGGACGGCAGGCTCACTGCGCCCGCCGGGCTGCGGGGGCTATGCGCCCCGGGCGGCGACCCTCAGCCGCTCCTCGACCCCATGGTTCGCAGCGGCCCGCTCGAGGAGCTCGCGCACACGCTCGGGGGCAGCGATCACCTCGAGGGTCTTCGCGCGCCGACTAACGAGCACCTGCTTGATCAGCTCGTCCAGGAACGACGGCGCGCCCACCGTCATTCCCGCGCAATCGAGCAGCACGTCGGTGGCCGAGAGATCGACCGGCAGCGCTGCCGTGATCGCCTGCGCCTGCGGTCGTGAGCCCGAGTGCGTCGGGGGGGTCAGGGTGGTTGCGCCGGTCATCTCACGCCCCAGGGTAGAGGGGCATCGACATTCCAACGATCGTGCCGGACAGGGCAACGACGTTCTGCCAGTGAGTGGTCGTGTCGAGATCGAGGCGCGCCATCCCGGTCCTGATGGCCATGCGACCTTGCAGCTTCGTGACCAGCTCCGCCGTCGTCGTCAAGCCTTGGCCGCGACCGCGGTTCGGCACTGAGCTCACGAGGTAGGTGAGCGCCAGGTCGATCGCCGTGCGGTCGTCGGCGGGGCGGTGCTCGGGCCCGGCCAGGAACGACTCGCGGATCCCGCGTCCGACGTCGCCGATGACGACCTGGAGGCGGTCGTCGTGATCGGGCGCCTCGCCGCGGGCATATACCTGCGCCATGACGATCGCCTGCCCTCGTCCCGAGTGCTCCAAAGCGTTGCCGACCAGTTCGATCAGTCCCTCGGTTGCCCCCTCCAGGACGTGAGGATCGGCCCGGCTCTCGAGCTGCTCCCACAGCAGATGCGAGAGGCGCTCGGCCGACCGGCCGTCGACCCGTTCGAGGGGCACAAGGACGTCGGGGGCATCGATGGCGGGACCGGCCGGAAGCGCGTGTGCGACGCCACCAATCCCCAGGCGTCGACGAAGCGCAGATCGGACAGGTCGCAGGCGGGCCGCCCGTCCGAGATGCGGCGCTCGAAGGCGCTCCAGGTCAGCTTTCGCCCGCCGCGGAGAGTCGGCACGCCGCCAGCCTAGAGCCGGCCGTGCCCTGCCGACCTCGCCGCCAGAGATCCGGACCAAGCGCGGTAGGCCCGCCGGGCCGAGACGCATTCCGATCCCGCTGAGCGGGACCAGGATGAGGTTCGGCGCCGGGGGGGCGGGCCGGCGCGGGCGCCTGCGCGGCCGCCCCGCGCCGCTGCGGTAGCCTCAGGTCGAGGCGAACGAGGCAAGGAGCGGGCAGATGGCGAGCGTCGATCAGACCGAGGCCGTGGCGCAGAACGGCGACGCGGCGGCGGGGGGCGGCATCCCGGTCGAGAACCCGGCGACGGGCGCCATCATCGCCACCGTCCCCAAGCTGTCGGCAGAGCAGGTCGCGGAGATGGCAGCGCGTGGCCGCGCCGCGCAGCCCGGCTGGGAGGCGCTCGGCTTCGAGGGGCGCGGCGAGATCCTGCTGCGCGCGCAGAAGTGGGTGATGGACAACTCCGAGCGGATCATCGAGACGATCGTCTCGGAGACCGGCAAGACCTACGAGGACGCGCAGCTCGCGGAGATCGCCTACGCCGCTGGCGCGTTCGGCTTCTGGGCGCGCAACGCGCCGGAGTTCCTCGCCGACGAGAAGGTCAAGACCTCCTCGGTGTTCGTCAAGGGCAAGAAGCTCGTGATCCGCTACGCGCCGGTCGGGCTGGTGGGGATCATCGGCCCCTGGAACTTCCCGCTGACCAACTCCTTCGGCGACTGCATCCCCGCGCTCGCCGCCGGCAACGCGGTGATCCTCAAGCCGAGCGAGGTCACCCCGCTCACGTCGCTGCTGATGGCCGACGCGCTGCGCGAGTGCGGCCTGCCCGAGAACGTCTTCCAGGTCGCGACCGGCGACGGGGAGACGGGCGGCGCGCTCGTCGACGAGGCCGACTTCGTGATGTTCACCGGCTCGACCGCGACGGGGAAGAAGGTCCTCGCGCGCGCGGCGGAGACGATCACGCCCGTCTCGCTCGAGCTCGGCGGCAAGGACCCGATGATCGTGCTCTCCGACGCCGACCTCGAGCGCGCGGCGAACGCCGCCGCGTTCTACTCGATGAACAACGGCGGGCAGGTCTGCATCTCGACCGAGCGCGTGTACGTAGAGGAGCCCGTGTACGACGAGTTCGTCGCCAAGGTCACCGAGAAGGTCCGCGCGCTGCGCCAGGGGGAGCCCACCGGCTTCGGCTCGGTCGACGTCGGCGCAGTCACTTTCCCGCCGCAGATCGACATCGTCGAGCGCCACGTCGAGGACGCCAAGGCGAAGGGCGCCAAGGTCCTCGCCGGCGGAAAGCAAAAGGAGGGCCCGGGCCGCTTCTACGAGCCGACCGTGCTCGTGGACGTCGACCACTCGATGAAGATCATGACCGAGGAGACGTTCGGCCCGACGCTGCCGATCATGAAGGTCGCCGACTCCGAGGAGGCCGTGCGGCTGGCTAACGACTCGCCCTACGGGCTGCAGGCCGCGGTCTTCTCCAAGGACACGGTGCGCGCCCAGGAGATTGCGCGGCGCATCGAGGCCGGGGCGGTGACGGTCAACGACGCCCAGCTCAACTACGCCGCGCTCGAGATCCCGATGGGCGGCTGGAAGACCTCGGGCCTCGGCACGCGCCACGGCGCCGCCGGCATCCGCAAGTACACCAAGCAGCAGTCGATCCTCGTCACGAGGCTCGCGCCGAAGAGGGACATCCACATGTTCCCCTACAGCGCGCGCCGCTCGAAGGGTCTCGGGCGCCTGCTGAAGCTGCTCTACGGGCGCGGGAAGCGCCGCTAGGCAGAACCCGAGGATCGCGGCGGCCGCGGGCGGCTCGCCGCCCACCGCCCCGTGCTCCCGATCGCCTCCGCGCTCTCCTCCTCGCTCTGCTGGGGACTGGCCGACTTCGTCGGCGGGCTGCAGAGCCGCCGCCTGCCGGTGTTCGTCGTGCTGCTCGTCTCCCAGGGCGCCGCGCTGCTGGCGGCGATGGCCGTCGCGCTGCTCTCGGGCGAGTCGCTCCCGCCGGCCGGCCGGGTCGCCGCCGGGATGGCGGCTGGCGCGGCGGGCGTGCTGGCGCTCGCGTGCTTCTACCGCGCGCTCGCGATCGGGACGATGAGCATCGTCGCGCCGATCGCCGCCACCGGCGCGGTGGTGCCGGTCATCGTCGGCATGGCCTCGGGCGACCGGCCGTCCGGGGTGCAGATCGCGGGGATGGCGCTCGCGATGGCCGGCGTCGTGCTGGCCTCGCGCGAGATCCACGACGACGAGCAGAAGGCGGCCGACGCGCGGCTCGCGGTGACGCTGGCGCTCATCACGGCGCTCGGCTTCGGGCTCTTCTTCGTCGGCATGGAGCGGGCCGCGTCCGGCGGCGTGCTGTGGGCGCTCGTCTCGGCGCGCGTGGCCTCGGTCGCCTGCGTGGGACTGCTCACCGCGCGCTCGCGACCGTCGGTCGCGGGCGTGCGCCCGGCGCTCGCGCCGCTGGTCGCGATCGGCCTGCTCGACGGCGCGGCGAACGGCCTCTACGCGTTCGCCACCACCGAAGGCCTGCTCAGCGTCGTCGCGATCCTCGGCTCGCTCTACCCGGTCGTCACGATCCTGCTCGCCCGGATGGTGCTCGGCGAGCGCGTGCGCCGGATCCAGGAGCTCGGGATCGCGGGCGCGGTCGCCGGGGTGGCGCTGATCGCCGCCGGCTGAGTAGCGTCTGCGGGATGACCACCCCCTGGACCCTGGTCGGCGCCCCGCTGGACTCCTCCGGGCGCGATCGCGGCGACGCCCGCGGCGTGGCCGCGCTGCGCGAGCACGGTCTCGCGGAGGCGCTCGGCGCGCGCGACGGCGGGGACCTCGATGTCGCGATCACGGATCCCTCGCGCGATGTCGCCACCGGCGTGGTCGGCTACCGCCAGGTCGAGGCAGCGACGCGCGTGCTGCGCGCCGCGGTCGCCGAGCTGCTCGGCGCCGGCGAGCGGCCGCTCGTGGTCGGCGGCGACTGCACGCTGGTACCGGGGGCGCTCGCGGGGGCCCGCGACCACGCCGGCCGGCTGGGGCTGGCGTTCGTGGACGGGCACGTCGACGCGCTCGACGGCCGCTCCTCGCCGACCGGCGAGGCGGCCGACATGGACCTCGCGATCGTCACCGGCCACGGCCCGGAGGCGCTTGCGGGGGCGACGGGCGGGGCGATCATCGTCGCGCCGCGTGACGTCGTGGTCGTCGGGCCGCGGGGCGACGCGCCGGCCGATGTGGCCTTGCCGCGCGGGGGCGCGGTGGTCGAGGCCGACGTGCTCGACCCCGCGGTCACGCTGATCGACGCGGAGACCGCGCTGGCCAGGGGGCCCGGCGAGGTGGGGGCCGAGATCGCGCGCCGTATCGCGCCGGACGGCCGCGGGGCATGGCTGCACATCGATCTCGACGTGCTCGACGAGGACGTGATGCCCGCGGTCAGCTACCCCCAGCCCGACGGCCTCGAGTGGGACGATCTCGAGGAGCTGCTCGCGCCGCTGGTCGCGATGCCGCGGCTGCTCGGCGCCGACGTCACCTGCCTCAACCCGGACCTCGACCCGGATGGCCGCTGTGCCGCGCGGGCGGTCGAGGTTCTCGGGCGCGCCCTGGGGCGCGTGCGGGCGCCGGCGGGCGCCGGCCGCTAGCGCCCCACGCACTGCGGGATTCGCAGCACGCGCCAGGCGGTGTCCTCCTGGCGGGCGAGCGGCGCGGTCTGGCGTGCGAGCGTCTGCAGGGCGATGACCGGGTCGCCGCCGTGCTCCGCCGATCGCAGCGCCGCCAGCGCGAAACGCTGCTGGCGCATCGCGAGGTCCACGGCGTTGCGGTACACGGGCTCGAGGTCCTTGGGCGGCTCCAGGCCGGCGAGCTGGCGCAGGCGGGGCCCGATGAGCGACGTGCCTCCCTTCAGGAAGCGGACGATCTCGCGCGGCGCGGTCGGCGTCGGCACGGAGGTGGTCGCCTTGCGCTCCTTCGCGCAGATGCCGCCGGCCTGCGCCCTCAGGTCCGAGTCGCTGAGGCGCCCGCCGCCCCCGCAGCCCGCGAGCGCCGCCGCGGCCGCCAGCGCCAGGGCCGAAGTCGCCAAGCCCTTCATGCCGCGAGCGCGAGCCCCAGCACCCGCTCGAGCTCGGCGATCGTGTCGGGCGGCGAGACGTGGTGGACGACGGCCATGCCCAGCTCGCGGGCGGGCTCCAGGTTGAAAGGGAGGTCATCCACGAACACGCAGTCCCGCGGCTCCAGCCCGACGCTCTCTGCGCCCAGCGCGTAGATCTCGGGCGCCGGCTTGCGGATCCCGACCTCCCCGGAGATCACCACGCCGTCGAAGAGGTCCTCCAGCAGCTCGCGCGGGTAGCGGCGCGTGCCCCACGAGTTCGACACCAGGCCGGTGCGCACCCCCGCCCTGCGAGCGGAGCGAACCGCGTCGATCATCACGGGTTCGGCGTGCGATCCGGCGAAGAGCCGGTCGACGAGTCCCTCGGGCTCGACACCGAGGATCGCCGCCAGGCGCGGCTCGAACTCCGCCTCCTGCAGGCGTCCCTCCTCCAGCGCGATCAGGTTCTCCCGCGCGCTCGCGTCGTGACGGAAGGCCCGGCGCAGCCGATCGGGATCGAGGCCCTCCGCCGCGCAGAACGCCGCGAACGAGGCGAAGAGGTCGGTCGTCAGCACGCCGCCCCAGTCGACCAGCAGCCCGCGCCGCTCAGCCGTCGTCATGCGTCACACGGACGGCGCGGTCGGCGAGCTCGAGCACCCCGTCCCCGAACGATCGCAGGAAGGGATCGTCCGTGGACCCGGCCAGCGCCCGCTTGTAGTTGCCCTCCATGAACACGATCGACTTCCACAGCGCGAGCGCCATGTACCAGCGCAGGTCGCGCATTGAGCGCCCGGATCGCTCCTCGTAGCGCGCGATCAGCTCGGCGCGCCGCGGGAAGCCCTCCTCGCGCGTGACCGCGGACAGCTCGAACATCCCCAGCGGCGGGTCGTCGCGGTCCACCCACAGCGTGCAGAGGTAGCCCACGTCCGCCAGCGGGTCGCCGATCGTGGCCATCTCCCAGTCGAAGATCGCCACCAGCCGCGCGGGGGCGCCGCGGGCGAGCATCGTGTTGCCGAGGCGGTAGTCGCCGTGGACGATGGTGGCCGGCCCCGACTCGGGCATGTTGGCCGCGAGCCAGGCGCCGACCTGCTCGACCGCCGGGATCTCGCGCGTGCGGTTGTGCTCCCACAGCCCGCCGAAGCGCCGCAGCTGGCGCTCGAGGTAGCCGGTCGGCTTGCCGAAGCCCTCGAGCCCGATCGCCTGCCAGTCCACGGCGTGGACCTCGGCCAGCGCGTCGACAAGCTCCTCGCCGATGCGCCTGCGCTCGGCCGGGGTGTCGAGCCCGGGCGGCACCTCGGTGGTGACCACGTCGCCCTCGACGCGCTCCATCACGTAGAACGGCGAGCCGATCACCGACGGGTCGTCGCCCGTCGCGAGCACCGTGGGAGTGCGCGCCGCCGTCCCCTCGAGCGCGGTGAGCAGGCGCGCCTCCCGCAGCACGTCGTGCGCGCTCGGCGGCAGCGGCCCGCGCGGCGGGCGGCGCAGCACGAACTCGGTGCCGTCCGCGCGCGTGACGAGGAACGTCACGTTCGAGTGGCCGTCGCCGACGGGCGCCGCCTCCAGCCCCCCCGAGCCGAGGCCGCGAGCGTCGAGGAACTCCACCAGCGGCTCCACGACGAGCAGCGGCTCGCGCTCGTTGGCGGCGCCCGCCTCGCGGGTGGCGACGATGTCGTCCGGGGCGATCGCCTGAGGCATCGCTCGGAAGCCTAGAGTTCCGCCGGTGCTGCTCGTCGTCCACCACGACGACTGTCTGGCCCATGACACCGGGGCGGGGCTGTTCGAGGCCGGGCCGAGCCCGCTGATCGAGGTGCCGGAGCCGCATCCGGAGAGCCCCGGCCGGCTGGCGAACATCCGCTCGGCGCTCGAGCGGGGCCCGCTCGCGGGGGAGCTGCGCTGGCGCGAGGCGCGGCCGGCGGGCCGCGAGGCCGTCGAGCGGATCCACTCGCCGCGGCACGTGGATCGCGTCGCCGCGCTCAGCGGGCTGCGCGGCGTGACGCGCATCGGCGACAGCTCGACGTTCGCCTCGCCGCGGACGCCCGACGCCGCGCTCGCCGCAGCCGGCTGCGCGCTCGGCGCCGCCGACGCCGTGCTCGACCGCGAGGCGCCCTACGCCTACGCGCTTGCTCGCCCGCCGGGCCACCACGCGGGGCCCGAGGCGATCGACGGCTACTGCTTCTTCAACAACGCCGCGCTCGCCGCGCAGCGCGCGCTCGACCGCGGGGCGGGGCGGGTCGCGATCGTCGACTGGGACGTGCACCACGGCAACGGCACGCAGGCCTGCTTCTGGTCGTGCGGCGAGGTGCTCGCGATCAGCCTGCACATGGACCACCGGAGCTGGGACCCGGAGACCCATCCCGAGCGCGGGCTGGCGAACGAGGTCGGCGAGGGCGACGGGGCGGGACGCAACGTGAACGTGGCGCTGCCGCTCGGCGGCGGCGACGCCGCGTACGCCGCGTGCTTCGAGCGCGTGGTCGCGCCGGCGCTGCGCGCGTTCGCCCCGGACGTCCTGATCGGCTGCGCCGGGCAGGACGCCTCCCAGTTCGACCCCAACGGGCGCATGTCGGTCTCGATGGAGGGCTTCCACGCGATCGGCGCGGCCTTCGGCGCGCTGGCCGGTGAGCTGTGCGGCGGTCGCGCGATCCTCGTCCAGGAGGGCGGCTACGGCCCCACCTACTCGGCCCTGTGCCTGCTCGCCACGCTCTCCGGGGTCCTCGGCCGGCCGACCGGCGTCAAGGACCCGCTCGCGCTCTACCCCGACCTCGAGACCGGGCACGACGCGGCGATCTCCGCGACGCTGGCGGCGCACGCGGGGCTCGGGCTGCTGTGAGGGGTCGGCCGGGGCGCCCCGGCCATCCGATCCCGGCCCGTGGTCGCGGGACGACCGAGACCCGGGATCGGTCGGCGGATCGCGCCTGCGGCCCCGGTTGCCCGCCTACCAGCGCGACGTGACGACCTTCTTGCGCGTGTAGAACTCGACCGCGTCCCAGCCGTTCGCGTGCAGGTCGCCCTCGAAGGAGTCCTTCCAGCCCGCGAACGGGAACCACGCGACCGGCGCTGCCACGCCGATGTTCACGCCGATCATCCCCGCCTGCACGCCGAAGCGGAACTCGCGCGCCGCGCCGCCCGAGGTGGTGAAGATCACGCTCGCGTTGCCGTAGCGGGAGCCGTTCACCAGCTCCAGCGCGGCGTCGAGGTCGGGCGCGCGCACGACGGCGAGCACCGGCCCGAAGATCTCCTCGCGCACCATCCGGCTCTCCGCGTCGACGCCGTCGACGATCGTCGGGCCGAGCTCCGCGCCCGCGGCGCCACCGTCGCGCCGGCCGTCGAGCACCAGCTTCGCGCCGTCCCGCTCGGCCGCGGCGATCTCGCCCTCGATGCGCTCGCGCGCGGCGGGCGTGACCACGGGGCAGACGTCGGTGGCCGGATCGGCGCCGTCGCCCGTCACGAGCTGCCGGGCGGCGGCCACCAGCGTCGCCAGCGAGCGATCCTGCTCCTCCTCGCTGCCCACCAGCACGGCGACCGACCCGGCGAGGCAGCGCTGCCCCGCGGCGCCGAAGGCCGAGCCCATCACGCCCCCGGCCATCGTCTTCGGATCCGCGTCGGGCATGATCACCATCGCGTTCTTGGCCCCGCCGAGCGCCTGGACGCGCTTGCCGTGGTTCATCGCGGTGCGGGCGACGTGCTGGCCGGTGGCGGCCGAGCCCACGAAGCTGACGGCATCGACCTCCGGGTGCTCGAGCAGCCCGTTGACGGCGTCGTGGGCACCGTGGACGAGGTTGACGACGCCCTTCGGGATCTCCTCGATCCCGTCGATCAGCTCCATCATCCGCATCCCGGGGAGCGGGTCCTGCTCGCTCGGCTTGAGCACGAACGTGTTGCCCGCCCCGATCGCGTAGGGCAGGAACCAGAGCGGGATCATCGCCGGGAAGTTGAACGGGGTGATCGCCGCGACGACGCCGACGGGCTGGCGCACCAGTTCGACGTCCACGCCCCGGGCGACCTGCTCGAGGTTCTCGCCCTTGAGCAGCACCGGCATCGCGCACGCGTGCTCGACCGACTCGATGCCGCGCTGGACCTCGCCGGTCGCGTCGCCGATCGTCTTGCCCATGTCGCGGGTCACGAGCGCCGCGAGCTCGTCGCGGTGCTCGGCGAGCACGTCGCGCAGCCGGAACAGCGCGCGGGCACGCACCATCGGCGACGTGGCGCGCCAGGCAGGGAACGCCGCGCGGGCCGCGCGCACGGCGGCGTCCACGTCGGCGGGGCCGGAGAGCGGCACCCGCGCGAGCAGCTCCCCGCTGGCGGGATTGCGGTCCTCGAGCGTGTCGCGGTCGGCGGCGGCGGGCACGAAGGCGCCGCCCACGTAGTTGGTGAGCGTCCCGACTCCGGAGCCGGACTCGGGCGAGATCGTCGCAGTCTGGGTCATGGGCTCCATGATCCACGAGGCCCGGCGCCGGGGCAACCGCCGCCGAGTCGAACGCGGGCGGGCCGGATGCGCCATCGGCTCCCGCGGGCCCGCGGCCGGCCGGCCGCTACGCTGCTTGCGATGCCTCGCCAGCTCTGGCTGCTGCGCCACGGTGACGCGGAGCCTCACGGCACGCGCCCGGACCCCGAGCGCCGACTCACCGGGCGCGGAGAGGCCCAGTCGCGCGCCGCGGGCGCGGCGCTGGCCGCGCTCGGCATCTCCTTCGACGCGGTGTTCACCAGCCCGCGGGTGCGCGCGCTCGAGACCGCGCGCCTGGCCTGCGAGGCGCTGGGCGGCGAGCCGGTGGTGCACGAGCCGCTGTCGGCCGGTTTCTCGGGGCGCGACGGGCTGGAGCTGCTGGCCGGCTTCGACGAGGGCGCCCGGATCCTGGCCGTCGGCCACGAGCCCGACTTCTCGGGCGTCGTGCGCGACCTGACCGGCGGCGCGGTCCAGGTCAAGAAGGGCGGCGTCGCCGGCCTGCGCGCGGGGGGCGGCGCGGGCGAGCTGCTGGTGCTGCTGCGCCCGCGCGAGCTGGAGCGGCTGGCGGCCGCCGCCTGAGCGCGGCGCTCAGGCGGCTACGGCGAGACCGGGGGCCACGACGGCGTCGTAGCCCTCGCGCGGCGCGACCTCGGGGCGCGCCACGGTGCCGACCACCGCGGCGCCGGTGCGCTTGGAGATCGCGGTGATGAGCGCGGCGAGGCGGTCGCGCCGGGCGCGGCCGTCGGCGGTCTCGTCCCACGCCCACGTGCGGTCGTCGCCGTCGACGACCACGGTGACGCGGCGCGGATGTAGCGCGGAGACCTCGTCCAGCAGGAGGAGGTCGTGGCGCGGCTGGTCTGCGATGGCGAGGATCGTGTTCATGGGAGCCACCCTCTACGACCGCGCTAAAGCGGCGATCAAGCGCGGGAAAACCCTGCGTGAAACCTCTCCGCGGCGCGATCTCCGCGTCATTCGAACGGCGAAGTTTGCACTATGACTGCAAGAAGTTCGCTACGGTATCGCCCGGTGAACACCGTGACCCCCCACGGGGCGGGACGCCGGCCGGACGGGCGCAGCCTGCGCGCCGAGCGCACCCACGGGGCGATCGTCGGCGCGCTGCTCGCGCTGCTCGACGCCGGCGACGTGCGCCCCACGGCGGAGCGGATCGCCGAGCGGGCGGGAGTCTCGCCGCGGACGGTCTTCCAGCACTTCCCCGACCGCGACGGCCTGATCGCCGCCGCCGCGGCCGAGCAGGAGCAGCGGGTCCGCGCGATGGTCGCGCCGATCGACCCCGCCCTCCCGCTGGAGGAGCGGCTCGGCGCGTTCGTGGAGCAGCGCACGCGCGTGCTCGAGACGATCACCGGCGTGCGCCGCGCCGCGATCCTGCTGGAGCCCTTCTCCGACGTCGTCGAGGGCAAGCTGCGCCTCGTGCGCGCGGCCGCTCGCGCGGAGATCGGCCACGTCTTCGGGGCGGAGCTCGCCGCTCACCGGGCCGCGGAGCGCGACGAGCTGCTCGAGGCGCTCACCGCGGCGGCGTCGTGGCCGTCGTGGGACGCGCTGCGCCGCCACCAAGAGCTGGGCCTCGACGCCGCGCGGGGGGTCGTGCGCCGGACGCTCGCCGCGCTGCTCGGCGCCTGACGGCGCGCCGGTCCTCGTAGCCTTGGAGCGTGCCCGAGCTCCCCGAGGTCGAGATCACCGCGCGGCGAATCGGCGAGGCCGTGGCTGGCGCGCGCGTGGAGTCGGCGCTCGCGCCCGGGCTCAACACGCTGAGGAGCTTCGACCCGCAGCTCTCGGCCCTGGAGGGCGCGGAGCTTGCGGGCGTGCGCCGGATCGGGAAGATGCTCGTCGTCGAGACCGCCGGGCACGCGCTGCTCGTGCACCTGATGTCGGCGGGGCGGCTGCAGCTGTTCGATCGGCGCGCGTCGCTGCGCGATCGCACCTCACGCCTGCTGCTGCGGCTGGACGGCGACCGGGAGCTGCGCCTGCGCGAGTTCGGCACCCGCCAGGCGGCGTGGGCGAGGCTGCTCGAGGCCGGCGAGGTCGGCAGCGACGAGGCGGTCGCGACATTGGGGCCCGAGGCCTGGCCCGACCCGCCCGCGGACTTCGCGGCGCTGCTCGGCCAGCCGCGCCCGCTGCACGCCCTGCTGCGGGACCAGCGGGTGATCGCGGGTATCGGCCGCTCCTGGGTCGACGAGATCCTGCACGCCGCGCGGCTCTCGCCCTTCAAGCGCGGCTCCGACCTGGAGCCCGCCGAGGCCGCGGCGCTGCGGGCCGCCACGGTCGACCGCCTCGGCGCGGCGCTTGCGCGCTACGAGGAGGAGGTGAGGCTCCCGATCCCCGACAAGCTGCCGATGCCGCTCGCGGTGCACCGCCGCCAGGGCGAGCCCTGCCCGCGCTGCGGCGAGCGGCTGGAGGCGGTCCACTACGAGGACTACGTGATGAGCTATTGCCCGGCGTGCCAGACGGGCGGCCGGCTCCTGAAGGACCGCCGCCTCTCGCGGCTGCTGAAGTAGGTCGCGCAAGCGACACGTCACTGCGCAGGCATCGACGTAGCGCCCCGGCCGGACTCGGGCGCGTGGTGGGATGCGCCGGACATCTCGACCGAGGAGCCCGCATGCTGCAGCCCGGCGACCCAGCCCCCGACTTCACCCTCACCGACCAGCACGGGGAGCCCGTGACGCTCTCCGCCCTGCGCGGACGCCCGGTCGTCCTCTACTTCTACCCGCGCGCGGGTACGCCGGGGTGCACCACGCAGGCGTGCGGCGTGCGCGACCACCGCTCCGAGCTCGCCGCGGCCGGCGCGGCCGTGTACGGCATCTCGACCGACGCGCCGGAGAAGCTCGCGGGGTTCGACTCCGAGCACGGGCTTGGCTTTCCCCTGCTGTCGGACCCCGATCACGCCGTCGCCGAGGCGTACGGGACCTGGGTCGAGAAGTCGATGTACGGGCGCACGCACATGGGCGTGCAGCGCGCCACGTTCGTGCTCGATCCGGAGGGCGTCGTGCGCGAGGTCATCCCGAAGGCACGCCCGAAGACCCACGCGGAGGACGTCCTCGCCGCGCTCACGCGGATCGAGACGGCGGCCTGAGCGATCCGGGCGCCGGGGGCTCAGCGGATGGCGTAGCCGCGCGGCGAGACCACCCACCACAGGCCGCCGAACTCCTCGACGCCCTGGCAGAGCACGACCGCCGGTCGCGTGTCGCCGACGTAGTAGTAGAGCGGCTGCCCGCGGTAGGTCACCTGGAGGCGGCCGCCCGCGCGGCGCACGGTCCCGACCTTCGAGGCCTGCGCCCGCCCGCCCGCCGTCGGCCGGCTGCGGCGCGTGAGCAGCGGCGGCCACGCGCGGGCGCAGGCGCCGTAGCAGCGGCTGGCGCCGCGGCCGTCGCGGGTGAAGAGGTACAGCGCGAAGCCGCGCGCGTCGGTGAGGATCCTCCCGTAGCGCGTCGAGCGGGTGGACACCGAAGCGGGCCCGGACGCGGATGGCGCCGCGGGGCGGCCGGCCGCGGGCCGGGCGGGGGCGCCGGCGCCGGTGTGCATCGCGGTGAGGCGCGCCTGGCCGGCGAACATCCCGCGCGGCTCCGCGCCCGCTCCGAGCTGCGTAGCGGCAAGCACGCCGAGCGCGACCACCGCGGCCAGCGCGGCGAGGATGGCGCGGGAGCGGGTCGAGGAGAGCGGGGTCCGGGTCTGTCTCATCGTGGGGTCCCGTGGTTCGGGGGCGGAGCGAGCGCGTCGCTGTCCGGTCCCGGGGGCCCGCTCTTCGTTACGGATGACGCGCGCCGGCGGCTCAGTCGTCCTGCACGGGCGCTTCGCCGTGGCGCAGCGCGCCGCGGCGGCGCGTGCGGCCGAGGTTGCCGACGATCAGCGACACGAGCGTCACCAGGTAGAGCTGGCCGATCAGCGCCTCGGCCACGGCGAGCGAGCGCCCGACGCGCGTGGCCGGGGTGTAGTCGCCGTAGCCGGTTGTGGTGATCGTGACGAAGCTGAAGTAGAGGCGGTCGGCGACGTTGCCGCTCGTGCCCTGGGCGAAGAAGGGCCCGCTCGTGAGCGAGGCGACGGCCGTGTACAGCGCGGCGAAGAAGAGCCCGATGAGCAGGTAGACCGCGAGCACCCCGAAGACCGTGCGCAGCGTGATCTCGGGGTAGCGGAAGATGTCGCGCATGATCGCCGCGGGCGTGGCGGCGATGAAGAGCACGTTGACGATCCGCGTCGAGTCCTCCGCGGCGTCGCCCCCGACAGCGAGCCCCGTGATCGAGGCGACGAGCGCGATCGCGATGACCGCTGCGGCCGTGCGCAGCGTGCGCGGCTTGGCGCGTGCCACCCACAGGGTGATCAGCAGCGTCGCTCCGCTGAGCACGATCGAGACCCCGCGCGACCAGCCGGCGTCCGGCGCCGCGAGGTCGAACACCACGCTGACGAAGACGAGGACGAGTACGAGTCCGTAGGTGGCCTGGCTGCGCGCGCGCTCGGCGAACTGCTCGGCCTCGCGCGTGACCTCCTCCACCTCGGAGATCAGCCCGCGGTCCTCGTCCGGCTCGCCAGTGTCCCGCGGCTCGTCGGTCACCGCGCGCGAGGCTAGCGACGGGCCCGGTCGCGTCAGGCGGCGCGCGCGGAACCGACGACCAGCGGGCGCACGATCTGCGGCGCCTTGGGAAGCGCCCCGTGCTCGATGGCCTCGACCTCGAGGCCGGCGCCCCGGATCGTCGCCATCGTGTCGCGGTTGCAGCGGCACCCGGCGCCGACGAGCCGCCAGGGCCGCTCGAGCCGGTCCTGCCAGCGGGCGATCCCGGGCTCGGATGAGCGGACGTGCTCGAGGAACAGCAGCCGCCCGCCGGGCCGCAGCACGCGGACGACTTCCAGCGCGGCGCGATCCGGGTTCTCCACGGTGCACAGCACGAGCGTCGAGACCACGGTGTCGAAGCTCGACTCCTCGAACGGCAGCGACTCCGCCCCGGCCGCGACCACCTCGGCGCGGGGGCCGCCCGCCGCGACCCGCGCCCTGAGCCGGGAGGCCATGTGCCGGCCCGGCTCGGTCAGCACCAGCCGCCCGAGGCCGTCCGGGTAGACGGCCAGGTTGGCGCCCGTGCCGGCGCCGAGCTCGAGCACGTCTCCGGTCGCCCCGGCGAGCAGCTCGCGACGACGCTCGCGAAGCCCCGCCTCCTCGGCGCCGGCGAGCAATCGGTCGTAGCCGGCGGCGAACAGCCGGCCGCACGTCGCCTCGTACACCCGCCCGGGCACGTTGGCCAGCGTACTCTCATGGTCGTGAACGCGCCGCTTGTGCCGCTCGCGACGGGCTTCCTCAACTCGGTCGCGGACTTCTTCTCCCACCTGGCGGACGTCAGCCCCGTCCCGCTGCTCGTCGGCCTCGCGTTCTTCGGGACATACCTGACGATTCGCGCGCGCGCGTACTTCAACGTGCTGCGCGCCGCCTATCCCGCTGAGCCGTTCCAGTTCCGGCGCATCTGGGGCGCCTACGTCGCCGCGTACGGGTTCAACAACGTGGTTCCGGCGCGCGGCGGCGACGTGATGAAGCTGTTCCTCGTCAAGAGCTCGGTCCCGCACTCCAGCTACCCGGCGGTCGCCTCGAGCTTCGCGGTGGAGACGGTCTTCGACCTGACGATCGGGATCCCGGTGCTCGCGTTCGCGTTCACCCAGGGCGTCTTCCCGAAGCCGCCGGACTTCTCCGACCTCGGGGCGTTCGACCTCGCCTACCTCGCCTCCCACCCGCAGCTCACGCTCTTCCTGCTCACGGCACTCGGGTTCCTCGTCCTGCTCCTGTTCGCGGTGCTCTCGGTGCGGGTGAAGGCGTTCTGGGCGCGGGTGCGCCAGGGCGTGACGATCCTGTTCGACCGGCGCCGCTACTTCCGCGAGGTGTGGCTCGTCCAGTTCGGCGGGTGGCTCTGCCGCTGCGCGGCGTTCTGGTTCCTGCTCGAGGCCTTCGGCGTCGGCGGCTCCGTGCGCAACGTGCTGCTCGTGCTCGGCTGCAACGCGGTCGCTGCGGCGGTCCCGTTCACGCCGGGCGGCGCGGGCGTGCAGCAGGCGCTGCTCGTGAAGGTGTTCGCCGGCAGCGCGGCCGCGGCGACCGTCGCCGCGTTCAGCGTCGGGCAGCAGATCGCGATCGGCGCGTTCTCGTTCGCGCTCGGGTTCGGGGCGCTCGTGGGCGTGTTCGGCTTCCGCTCCTTCCGGGAGGTGCGGGTCATGGGCAAGGCGGATCGCGAGGCGGCCGAGCGCGAGCGGCGCGCCGCCGAGCGCGAGGAGGCCGGGGCGCCGGTCGCCTAGAGGGGGTGGCCTACTGGAGTCCCTGGCGCGCCTCGCGCACCAGCGTGACGGCCTCCGGGAAGACGACCGCCATCACCGAGCGGATCTGCTCGGCCTGCTCGGCGGTCGTGCCCTGGATGTTCACGCGGTTGATGGCGGCGACCGTGAGATCGACCGCCAGCTTGATCGCGTTGTCCGCCCACGCCAGCTTCTGCGCGCCCTGCATCTGCTCGGCGAACTCCGCCATTCGGCGCTGGAGCTCGTCCGGGTTGCCGAAGATGTCTCCGAAGCCTGAGCCTTCCATGGCCCCATCGTAGCCGCCGCGCCCGGGCCGGCCGTGCGAGCGGCGTCGTGGCTACGCTGCCCGGCGTGGAGATGGTCGCGGGCGCAGGCGTGGAGCTGGCCTACGAGGAGCGCGGAGAGGGACCGGCCGTCCTGGTGGTCCACGGAATGGCCGGCCCGTCGCCGGTCCTGCGGCAGGTGCCGCCGGCGCTTGGCTCGGCGGCGCGCGTGATCTCCTATGACCGCCGCGGCTACGGGGCCTCGCAGGCGCCCGAGCCCTACGAGCGCACCACCGTGCAGGAGCAGGCGGAGGACGCGGCTGCGCTGCTCGCCGCGCTCGGCGCGGCTCCGGCGTTCCTGTGCGGCGCGGACTTCGGGGCGCTCGTCTGCCTGGACCTGGCGCTGCGTCATCCGCGGCTGGTGCGCCGGTCGGTCCTGCTCGGCCCGCCGCTGCTCTGGCTCGTCCCGCAGGGGAGCGAGGAGCTGGCCGCCGAGCGCGAGGTGCTCGAGGCCGCGCTGCGCGACGGCGGCCGTGCGGACGCGATCGCCGCGTGGCTCGGGCCCGCGGCGGATCCCGCTCGTCTCGAGCAGGCCGCCGGCTGCGCCGCCGCGTTCTTCGCCGACTGGGCCGGGCTGTCGACCTGGCCCGCGACCCGGCGTGAGCTGCGCGGGATCGAGACTTCGCTCGTCGTGCTCGACGGCGAGCGCGAGGCGCCCGCCTTCGGCGCGGCGGCCGACGCCCTGGCCGCGCTGGCGCCCGACGCGCGCCGCGAGCCGGGCGCCGACCCCGTGCCCGCGCTGAGGGCGATGATCCGGGGGGCGTAGCCGCAGGCGGCCGCGCCAGCCTGCCGGCCGGGCGCCCGCCGGGGCCGCCCGCGCGACAAGTGTCCTGCCCGGGTGGCTCATGGCGACACCTATCCAGGACGCTTGCCGCCGAGCAGGTCCCGGAGCTCGGCCATCATCAGCGCCGGGTTCTCGAAGACGTCGCCGTAGGTGAAGCGCCGGAAGTCGTCGCCGCGTGCGTGGGCCTCGCGCTCGCGGCGGCGGTCCTGCTCCCAGGCGTGTCGTGAGCGGTGGTAGCGGAAGCCGTCGACCTCCACCGTCAGCCGGCGCTCCGGCCAGCGGCAGTCGAGGTGCCGCGCGCCGTCACGGACGTTGGTCACGGGAAGCGGCAGGGCCTCCGCCGCCAGCCGGTCGAGAAAGCGGGCCTCGAGCGCGCTCAACGTGACTCGCTCGTCGCCGTAAAGGATCCGCCGCAGGGTCGCGGCGCCTGGACTCGTCGCTCGCCTCGCCAGGGCAGCTTCCACCTCGTCGGCCCCGGTCCCGTGGCGTATCCCCGCCTCGTGGCACGCGCGCGCGAGAACGCTCGTTGGCAGGTCGCCGGCGAGGTCGACGAGGGTGCGCGCGGGGGCGGTCACCGGGATCCCGCGCCAGACGGCGACCTCGCCCTCGAGCCCGCGGCGAGCGCGGCGCACCCTCACACCGCGAACCCGGCGCTCCCGCGGCGCCGTGACCTCCGGGCGGGCAGGGGCGGAGCGCAGAAGTCCCAGCAGGTGGCCCGCAGCGCGACCGCTCAGCGCCGCGCCGTCGCCGCACGCGAGCACGGCCGCGACGTAGACCGCCTCGATGTTCGGGGCGCGATGTCCCACGCGGTAGACGCCCGGATGCACGGCCAGCAGCAGGCCCGAACGCCGCGCTCGCGTGACGGCCGACGGGTCGATGCCGACCTCGAGCAACTGCCGTCGCGTGACCACGCCGTGGGTCTCGTGTGCGAGCCGGGCGAGGTCGGTCCGCAGCGTCCTGGTCTGGTGTCGCATACCGACACCTAGGCAGGACGGTTGCCCGGTTCGCCCCGGGTGCGGCCGTCTCGGGGGCGACGGCTCGCCCCGGCCGGGCGCCAGCCCTCAGCCGCCGCGCGAGAGAAAGTAGAACTCGGGGAGCGCCGCGCGGGTGACCTGCGTGGTCATGTGCGCGGCGAGCTCCAGGTCGCCGGTCCGCACGGCGAGGTCGTCGAGCGTGACGATGCCGGTGAGCCGGTCGCCGTCCAGCACCGGCAGGCGCCTGATCCCGTGGCCGACCATGAGCTCGGCCGCGTCCTCGAGCGAAGCGCCGGTGTTCACCGTGACGACCGGGCGGGAGGCGTGGTCGGCGGCGCGGTCGGCGGGGTCGCGCCCGTCGGCCAGGACGCTCACCGCCAGGTCGCGGTCGGTCAGGATCCCGACGGGGGCGCCCCCGTCGACCAGCACGACGCTGCCGACGCCGCGCTCGCGCATCAGCTCCGCCACCTCCCGCACGGTCGCTTCCCCGGACGCCACGACGACGCTCTCGGTCATGACCTCGCGGATCGTCACGAGGCCGAGTGTATGGCCTCGGTGGCGCTGGGCGAAACCGGGTCCCAGGCGATCTCCGCCTCCGCGCCCCGGGCGATCGCGGCGAGGCGCTCGCGCAGCTCGCCGGCCACGCCGGCGTCCGGCACGCAGACAGCGATCACCATGACCGGCTCGCCGGACGGGGCACGCACGACGCCGAGGTTCGTCACGGTCACCTCGTAGCGGGCGAGCACGGTGGAGACGGCGAGCAGGATCCCCGCCCGCTGGTGGCTGTGCACGGTGAGCACGTGGGTCGCACCCGGCGCGGGCTCGTCCTCGAGCGCGGGCACCTCGCGCGCCACCGCCGCCTCGAGCCCCAACCCCTCGCGCACCGTGTCGAGCGCGCGCTGGAGGGTCGCCGCGTCCACGTGGTCTCCGCCGGTGACCAGGAACGTCGCCGAGAAGTGGCCGCGCAGGATCGCGGCGCGCGCGTCGACCACGTTCATCGCGTGCTCGGCGACCACGCCGGTGATCGCCGCGACGATGCCCGGGCGATCCGGCCCCAGCGCTGAGACGGCGAACGTCCGCACCCGGCTAGCATACGGCCCCCCGTGAGCCTGCCCGACCACGTGTCCGAGGAGCGGCGCCGGCGCCCGCTCGTGGTCGCCGTCACCGCGCTCGCGGCGATCCTGCCGCTCGCCGGGACGTTCCTCCAGCAGTCCGCCTACCGGAACCTGGGCGACAGCGCGCCCGCTCTGCTGGTCGACATCAACTCCAAGGCCTCGACGCTGCTGATCTCCTCGATCGTGACCGGGATCGGCGCTGCGCTGCTGTCCTACACGCTGTTCTACCTCTACCAGGCGACGCGCGCGCGGCGGCCCCAGACGCCGGCCGCCGCGCGCGCAGCCGCCGTCTTCGGCGGTGTCGTGACCGGCGTCGCCGGAGTCGCGCTTCAGGTCCTGCTCAACGCGGGCGCGCACAACTTCGTGGTCGACGGCGGGCTCAGCTACGACCAGGCGCGCAGGGTAACCGGGTCGGACGAGCTGCTCGTGGTCCAGGCGCTGGGCTTCGCCGCGCGTCTCGCGCTCGCCTTCGCGATCGTGATGATCGCGCTGAACGCGATGCGCGCCGGGCTGCTGACGCGCTTCTTGGGCTACGTCGGCATCTTCGTCGGCGTGTTCCTGATCCTGCCCATCCTCGGCGGCACCAACGTGGTGATCCAGTCGTTCTGGCTCGTGGCGCTGACCTTCCTGCTCGCCGGGCGCTGGCCGAACGGCGTTCCCCCCGCCTGGGAGGACGGCGAGGCCCATCCGTGGGCGTCGATGGCGCAGCAGCGCGACGCGGCGGCCCGGGCGCACGAGCAGGGCGCGTCGCCGAGCGAGGCCGCGCGCGCGCGACCCAAGCCCGCGAAGCCCGATCCCGAGCGCGACGAGAAGCCGGCCGCCCTGCCCGGCCGCGCGCAGGTGCCCGCCGACCCCGGCGCGGCGCGCCGCAAGCGCAAGAAGCGCAAGTGAGGGCCCATCGCCTCGCGGGGCCGACGGTCGCCCTGCTCGCGCTGATCGCGAGCCTGGTGCTTCCGGCGCTCGCCGGAGCGGACCGCTCCTCGCTTTCGCGCGCGAGCGGCGCGCGGCCCGGCCCGGCGCTGCTCTACCGAGCGCCCGCGGTCGCTCCGCAGCTCACCAGCGCGGGGATCTGGCGCGCGGCGCCGATCCTCGTGTCCGGCGCCGTCGCCTACCGGCGCGGGGAGCTGCTCTACCAGGACTTCCTCTACGACGACCACGGCGCGCGCGGCGCGAGCCGCGACCCCCGCGACCCGCGGGCCGGCGGCGACCTGTTCTCCGCGCCGGGCGGGACCTACACCTATCCGACCGATCCCGTCTACGCCGGCAACGCCGCGGACCTCGTGGAGCTGCGGATCAAGGCCCTGCCGGATGCGACCGCGTTCCGCGTGACGCTCAACACGATGATCGACCCCGCGCGCGTCGGCATCGCGCTCGCGCTCGGTTCCTCGCCGGAGCCGCGGCCGTTCCCGCACGGCGCCAACGTCGTGGCGCCCGCAGAGCGGTTCGTGACCGTTCACGGCGCCGGCGGGGACATCGTCGACGCCGCGACCGGGCGGGCGCTCGCGACCAGGCCCGCCGTACGCGTGGACCGTCGCCGCCGCCAGGTGGAGATCCGCGTGCCGCACTCGGCCTGGGACCCGGGCCGCGGCGTCGCCAGGGTCGCTGCGGCCACCGGCCTGTGGGACGTCGGCGCGAACCGCTGGCTGATCCCCGCGGCGACGGCGACGCGGACCGTTCCCGGCGGGGCCGCCGGCCTGTCCCGGCCGGCGGCGTTCTTCAACGTCGCCTTCCGCCTGCGCGAGCCCGTCCAGCGCACGAACGAGACCACCGCGCTGAACGACACGGCCTGGTGGCGCGACCGCGCGCAGGGGCATGCGCTGGCGCGCGGCGACCTCACGCCGTTCGGGTTCGCGGTCGACTTCGGGAAGCTCGCGAGGGGCGCGACCGATGATCGCGGCGTGCCGCGAACCGGCGCGCTGGACCGCATCCTCGCGAGCCACTCCGAGACGCGGCAGGGTGTGGACTACTCGCCCTCGACGCTCTGCGCGGCGTCGCGGCGATGCGTGGGCGAGCTGCGCGGGCGCCTGCAGCCCTACGCGCTCTACGTCCCCCGCCGCCGGCCGCACTCGGGCCGCTACGGGCTCACGCTGCTGCTGCACTCGCTGACCGCGAACTACAACCAGTTCACGGGCTCCGGCAACCAGCGCCTGTTCGGCGAGCGTTCCCCCGGCTCGCTGGTCGCGTCGCCCGAAGGGCGCGGGCCCGACGGCTTCTATCGCGACGCGGCCGAGGCGGACGCGTTCGAGGTCTGGGCGGACGTCGCGGCGCGCTACCGCCTGGAGCCCTCGCTGGCGGCGATCGCCGGGTACTCGATGGGCGGATTCGGCACCTTCCGCCTCGCGAGCCGCTACCCGGACCTCTTCGCGCGGGCGCAGCCGACCGTCGGCGCGGCCGGCAGCATCCCCGCCGGGACCGGCCCCGGGATCGACCAGCTCGCGTCCGTCCGCTGGGTGCCGTTCCTGATGTGGAACGCGCGCTACGACGAGCTCGTTCCGCCGTCGGCCTTCGGCGCGACCGCGGCGGAGCTCCGGCGCCTGGGCTACCGCTACGAGCTCGACACCTTCGCGCGCTACTCCAGCACGTCGCTCCCGATCCCGACCCCTAACCATCTCCAGCTCGCCGTCAACGACGTCTTCGCGCCCGCCGCGCGGTTCCTCGACGCCGCGCGCGTGGTGGTCAACCCGCCGCACGTCACCTACGTCTCCGACCCGGCGTTCGACAATCCCGGGCTCGGGTTGGTCGCCGACCACGCGTACTGGGTCTCGGGCGTGCGCGCGGGCGACCGCGGGCGAGCCGCCACGGTCGACGTCCGCTCAGCGGGCTTCGGACTGGGCGACCCGCGACCTTCGCCGCTGCGGCGCGGCTCCGGCACGCTGCGGGGCGGGTTCCTGGGCCCGCGCCCGTTCACGAGCGAGCGGCGCACCTGGGGTCCGGCCCCGCGCGCGCGGCGGCGGGACGCGCTCGCGATCCGCGCTACGAACGTGCGCGCGCTGACGATCGATGTCCGGCGCGCGCGGGTGACGTGCCGGACGCGGCTTGCCGTGCGGACCGATCGCCGGCTGGTGATCCGGCTCGCCGGGTGCCGCGGCGTGCGGACGTCGGCGACGAGGCGGTGAGCGATGGCTGAGACGGGACCGGCGGGCACCGAGGCGCTGGAGGCGCGGCTCGAGCGCATGCTCGAGCAGGAGACGTTCCCGGCCCCGCCAGACTTCGCGGCGAGGGCGGCGATCAGCGATCCCGCGATCGGCGAGCGCGCGGCGGCGGACCCGCTGGCCTGGTGGGAGGAGCAGGCGCGCGCGCTGGACTGGTTCGAGCCGTGGGAGACCGTGCTCGACGACACCGATCCGCCGTTCTACACGTGGTTTGCGGGCGGCAAGCTCAACGCCTCGCACAACTGCCTCGACCGCCACGTCGCGGCGGGGCTCGGCGACCGGGTGGCGTTCCACTGGCGCGGCGAGGAGGGCGAGGAGCGCGACGTCACCTACGCCGAGCTGCTGCGCGACACCAAGCGCTTCGCAAGCGCGCTGAAGGACCTCGGCGTGCAGAAGGGCGACGTGGTCGGGATCTACCTCCCGATGATCCCGGAGGTCGTGGTGGCGATGCTCGCATGCGCGCGCATCGGCGCTCCGCACAACGTCGTCTTCGGAGGTTTCTCCGCGAGCGCCGTGCGCGAGCGGATGGAGGTCAGCGAGGCGAAGGCGCTGATCACGGTCGACGGGGCACGGCGCAAGGGCCGCACGGCCCCGATCAAGCGGCAGGTCGACGCCGAGATGGGCGAGCTGGCCACGCTGCGGAGCATCATCGTGGTGCGCCACACGGGCGCGGATTGCGAGATGCGCGAGGGTCGCGACGTGTGGTTCGACGAGGTCATGGCCGCCGCCGACCCGGAGTGCCCCGCGGAGCCGCTGGACTCCGAACACCCGCTCTACATCCTCTACTCGTCCGGCTCGACGGCCAAGCCGAAGGGGATCCTGCACACGACGGGCGGCTACCTCACGGGCGTCGCGTCGACGCACCGCTACGTGTTCGACCTGCGCCCCGAGGAGGACGTCTACTGGTGCTCGGCCGACGTCGGCTGGGTGACCGGGCACTCCTACATCGTCTACGGGCCGCTGCTGAACGCGGCGACGAGCGTGATGTACGAGGGGGCGCCGGACTACCCGCACACCGGCATCTGGTGGGAGCTGGTCGAGCGCTACCGCGCGACGATCTTCTACACGGCCCCGACGGCGATCCGCGCCTGCATGAAGTGGGGGGCGGACGTGCCCGCCCGCTTCGACCTCTCCTCGCTGCGGCTGCTCGGCTCGGTCGGCGAGCCGATCAACCCCAAGGCCTGGCTGTGGTACCACGTCGTGATCGGCGGCGAGCGCTGCCCGATCGTCGACACGTGGTGGCAGACCGAGACGGGCCACATCATGATCACGCCGCTGCCGGGCCTCACCGCCACCAAGCCCGGCTCGGCGACCACGCCGTTCCCCGGGATCGACGCCGAGGTGGTCGACGAGCGCGAGGGCGAGCCCGTGGAGGGCGGGCAGGGGCTGCTCGTGATCCGCAGGCCCTGGCCCGGGATGCTGCGCACGCTGCTGGGCGACGACGAGCGCTTCCTGGAGACCTACTTCGAGCGGTTCGGGAAGCTGACCTACCTCGCAGGCGACGCCGCGCGGCGGGACGCGGACGGGTATTTCTGGGTGATCGGGCGCATCGACGACGTCGTCAACGTCTCCGGGCACCGGCTCTCCACCGCCGAGGTCGAGTCCGCGATCGTCTCGCACGAGAAGGTGGCCGAGGCGGCGGTCATCGGCCAGTCCGACGAGCAGACCGGCCAGTCGATCTGCGCGTTCGTGACGCTCACCGGCGGGCTCGACGGGGACGAGGCGCTCGAGGCCCACATCCGCGAGCACGTGGGCGTGAAGATCGGGAAGTTCGCCCGTCCGAGGCGGATCGTGTGGAGCGAGGACCTGCCCAAGACGCGCTCGGGGAAGATCATGCGCCGCCTGCTGCGCGACATCGCCGAGGGCCGTGCGCTCGGCGACGTGACGACGCTGCGCGACCCGGCCGTGATGGACGCGCTCGCGGTCAAGGTCGCCGAGGAGGAGGACGAGGAGTGAGTGCGCCGAGCCGACTCGCCGGCGTCGTCCTGGGAGCGGCCCTCGCGGCGCTCTGCTCGACGGCGCTCGCCGCGCCCGCCGGCGCCGCGACTCCTGCTCTGACGCTCTCGACCTCGCGGGAGCCGGTCGAGACCGTGCCGTTCGACCTGCAGGTCGACTCGACCGGGATGCCCGCCGGTCAGCGCCTGTTCCTCTACCTGACCGACGCGAGCGACTGCGCCGCCACGGCGGCGGCCCAGGCGGCGATCGCGGGCACCGAGGAGCTCAGCACTCCCGGCGGCGACGAGCTCGCGGCAGGGAACGACGGCTGGGCCTACGAGCTGCAGTTCGACTTCCCGGTGGACGCGCTGGCCTGCGCGTACGCGGCCTCCTCGGCCGACGCCGCGCCCTCCGCGGCCGCTTCGGGCGTGATCGGCGTGCGCGCCGCGCAGGCGAGCCTGTCGATCGCGACCGACGACCCGGTCGCCGGCGGCACGCGCCCGGTTCGCTTCACCGTCGACAGCGAGATCGACCGCACGCTGTTCGTGTTCGCGGGCTCCGACGATCGGCCGTGCGCCGCCACCGCCGCGGCCGAGGCCGCCTCCGGTCGCACTCGCCTCTCCCTGGGCGGCAAGGAGGCTTTGGACGTCGCGGCGGGGAAGTCCGTGGTCTCGGTGCCCGGGTCGTGGCCCGGCTGGCCCGTGCGCATCTGCGGCTACGTCGCCGGTGCGCGGGACGCGGAGCCTAACGCGACGGCGGACCTCGTCGCCCAGGCGCGTGCGCCGAGGGCGACTATCGCGCTCGCGGTCGAGCGGCACGACGGCTACTGGAGGGGTGTCGCGACGGGCAGCGCCGAGATCAGAGGCAGCCTCGGCTGGGGCTACCTCCCGTACGACGGCACGTGTCCCGCGGACCCGCGCGCCTCCGGGGCGCTGGGGGTGTACGACGGAGGCGTGTACGAAGGCGCGTTCACCGCGGCGCGCAACGTGCCGAGCGGCACACGCACGATCTGCGTCGGCATCCTGGGCGCGACGGCATCCCTCAGGGTCGGCGAGGCCGAGCGTTTCGCCTACTCGGCCGCGCTCTCGCCCGCCGCGACGGGCCGTTACGACCTGCGCCCGGCCTTCACCTGGAGGGCCGGCCCCGCGGATCGCGCGTTCGAGCTTTACCGAGGCGATCCCGACGCCGGAGGCAGCCTGGTGACGAGCCGTGAGCTCCGGCGCGGAGTCCGCGAGGGGGAGGTGCGGACGGTTCGGCTTCCGCCGCTGGCGCCCGGCCGGTACGGATGGCGGATCGTCGGGATCTTCAACGGCACCTCGCGGCCGACGACGACGGCCTTCCTCCAGGTGGTCGCGCCGCCGCTGCGCCGCGTGTCGGTCCGGACCGGGATCGGCCACTCCTATCTCGGCCTCGAGATGACGACGGCGCCGCTCGCCCGGCTCGGCGTCAGGCTGTATCCGCCGCACAGCCGCAGGGCGATCTCGCGCAGCGTCGCGGCCGACCTGCAGGGCAGGGCCGACGTCGAGCTGCGGGTGGACTGCCGGCGGCCCGGGCGCTGGCGCTGGACCGTCTCCGGCCGCGACCGCTACGGGCACCGGGCGGGCGCGAAGGGGAGCGTCGGGGTCCGTCGCTGCGCGCGCGGGAGCAAGCGGCGCCGGTAGCCGCGTCCGGCGCTAGCTGCCCGCCCGCGCCTCGGTCCGAAGCTCCGAGAGGATGCGCTCGAGCCGCGGCTCCGCCGAGCGGTCCACGTGGGTCATGGCGGCGGCCACGGCGGGGTGGATGCGCGCTATCTCGTCGAGCATCGCGAGCGCGACCGCGCGGTAGGACGGGTGCCCTTCGCGGCCCGAGCGGAGCTCGACGAGCTGCATCGCTGCGCGCGCGTTGAGGTCGAGCACGAAGCGGATGCGGTAGCCCAGGCAGAGCGCGTAGGGCGCCTGCGGGCGCAGGCCCGCCTCCGCCAGGCGCTCGTACTCCGCCGCCGAGGACTCCAGCGCACGGCGGTAGGCGTCGCCCTGGCCCGCGCGGTCCACCTCGTCCGGGACGCCGGCGCCGAGGTGGGGTGTCAGCGACTGCCACTGGACGGTGAGGGTGCGGTGGCGCTGGAGGTCGCGGAACGCGCCGTAGTCGGAGACGATCTCGAAGCGGTAGCGCAGGGCCTCGAGCCCGCGTCCGGGCCGGTGACGGCGGTTGCCACGGCCGCCGAGGAGGTCGCGGAGCAGCTCTGCCCGCTCGTCGTGACCTAGCGACTCCACCCCCGCCCGCACGTCCCGCTCGCCGATCCCGGCCGACTCGAAGAGCAGCGCGGCGATGAGGCCGTCTTCGTCCCCGTGGGCCTCGAGCAGGCGCACCGACGGCCCGCCCCCGGCGGCGGTGTCCTGCGCCTCGATGCCCAGCCGGTCCGCCCAGCGCGCCCCGGCCGCCTCGCGCTCCGCGAGGAACGAGACCCACTCGCCGCCGCGGTCGGGGCGCTCGACGCGCGCCACGAAGCTCGGCATCACGGCTTGGACCGTCTCGAGAATCATCCGCCCGTAGCGCCGCGCCTCGGGCAGCGGGTGCGCGAGCAGGTGCAGCACGAGCTGCTCGTAGGTCTGGCCGGTCGCGAAGATGCCCATGTGCGAGAGCGAGGCCGCCGGGAGCAGCCCACGCAGCAGGTCCAGCGCCTTCGCCCGCACCGCCCGCGCGTGCGCCGGCTCGGGCTCGCCGTCCGCGCGCGGGTACCGCGCCGCCGCCCATGCCGTGACGGCGGGCAGCGCCTGCGAGTAGGTGTCGAAGAGGCCGTCCATCGCCGACTCGTACGCCGGCCCCAGGCTCTCCTCGCGGTAGTAGCGGTAGCCGCCGCCGGGCATCGGCGCGTCGTATGCGAGGTAGCGCGTCGACTGCTCCAGGTAGGCCGCGAGGCGCGGGCGCTGAAGCACCTTGGTGAGCACGTTCGAGACCCATTCGCACGCGATGTGCGCCCCTCCCAGCTGCGCGACCGAGTCGTCGCCGTAGCCGAGGAAGATGCGCTCGTAGAGCTCCGCCGCCCGGCGGCCCTCGTCGGCCTCCCACGCCGGGCCGCCCTCCGGCAGCGAGTCGGCGAACTCGTCGAGGAACAGCCGGCGCAGCGTGCCCTGGTAGCGCGAGTAGCGGGCGAACAGCGCGCCCTTGACGGTCTCCGGCAGGTTGACCAGCGCGAACACGGGCCGGTCGAGGTTGGTCACGTGCGGGGCGAGCCGCGCCGCCTCGGCGGGTGTGAACGTCTCGACGGGGTAGCGCACGGGCG
Source organism: Solirubrobacteraceae bacterium (assembly GCA_046330255.1). Taxonomy (GTDB): domain Bacteria; phylum Actinomycetota; class Thermoleophilia; order Solirubrobacterales; family Solirubrobacteraceae; genus JBBSBL01. Next base: position 1,208,443 of record JAXLTC010000001.1, on the reverse strand, counting down.
CGCGATGCTAGCGCCGGGGGCGGCGCGCCCGGACGGCGGGAGGCCCGCGGCCCGGGGCGTCTGGCAGGATGCCCGGCGTGGCGGGCGAGCAGCCCTACGGGACGGCGCAGGCGGGGGTCCTTGCGACCTACTGCCGCGTGCCCTACGTGCCCGACCCGGCCCAGCTCGCGGGCGCCGATGTCGTGATCGTCGGCGCCCCCTTCGACGACGGCGTGTCCCACCGCTCGGGCGCGCGCTTCGGCCCGCGCGCGATCCGGCTGGCCGAGGACGTGGGCGGTCCTCCCGCGCGCCCGCACATGGAGCTCGGCGTCGATCCGTTCGCCGAGCTGAACGTGGTGGACCACGGCGACGTCGAGGTGATGCCCGCGGTGCTGGCCGAGTCGCATGCCGCGCTGCGGCGCGCGCTGGACTCGGTGCTCGGCGCCGGCGCCGTCCCGGCGGTGCTGGGCGGCGACCACTCCCTGTCCCTGCCGCAGCTCGAGGCGCTCGCCGCGCGCCACGGCCCGGACGGCTACTCGGTGATCCACTTCGACACGCACGCCGACACGGGCGAGGAGGTCTACGGCGCGACGCTCTCGCACGGCACGCCGTTCTACAAGGGCGTCGTCGACGGGGTGCTGGACGGGCGCAACATCGTCCAGGTCGGGCTGCGCGGCGCCTGGCCCTCGCCGCCCGAGTTCCAGTGGATGCGCGACGCCGGGTTCCGCTGGCACACGATGGGGGAGATCGACGAGCGCGGCCTCGCCGCGGTCCTGGACGACGCGATCGCCTACGCGCGCGAGCGCGCTCCGCGCACCTACCTGACCGTCGACGTCGACGTGCTCGACCCCGCCTACGCCCCCGGGACGGGTACGCCCGAGCCGGGGGGCCTCACGACCCGCGAGCTGCTCGGCGCCGTGCGGCGCATCGGCCGCGAGGTCGACCTCGCCGCGCTCGACGTGGTCGAGGTCTCGCCTCCCTACGACCCGGCAGGGATCACCGCGCTCGCCGCGCAGCGCACGATCCTCGAGGCGCTCTCGGGGATGGCGCTGCGGCGCTCCGGCCGCGAGGCGCGGCCCGAGCGGCCCTGAGCGCCGGGCGGACTGGCGCGAGCTGCCGGCGCCGGGGCGCTGGGTGCCTACGTCGCGCGCTGCTCCGGCGTCCCCGGGGCCCGGCTTGCCGCGAACTGCGGCAACGAAGGGGGAAGAGGAGCGCTGATCGGAGCGCGAGGTCCGACAGCGTCAACGAAGGTCCCTATAAGGGACCCGGATTGACGCGGTCGATCGGCGCCGGCGACGTCGATGCCAATGCGGAGCAACGGCGCGACAAGCGTCCCTTCGATGCGCAGTAACACCGAGCGCGTCAACGAGACCCCCTATGAGGGGGTCAGATTGACGCGGTCGATCGGCGCCGGCGACGTCGATGCCGATCCGGGAGGAGTACGTGACGATCGCGCTCCCTTCGATGCGCCTTTCGCGCCGAGCCCGGGCGCGCCAGGAGGTGGGCCGGCGCCCGCATGGAGCGCGCGGCCGGAAGCGGCCGCCGCGTGGCTAGAAGATCCCGCCGATCGCGCGGCCGGCGTCGGCGGCCAGGTCCAGCAGTGGGCCGGGGACGATCCCGAAGAAGATGCTCGCCGCGGCGAACACGACGGCGACGGCGACGACCTCGGGCCGCGCGCGGGGGGCGGGCGCGGCCGAAGCTGCGCCGGCGCCCGGGTCCAGGGCGTCGGCCTCCGGCGAGCCGCCCGCGATCACCGGCCGCCCGCCCGCCGCGACCGCGGCGGCCGGCTCCTGCGCGGGGCCCGGCGTCATCCAGACCGCCGCGACGACCCGCAGGTAGTAGCCGAGCGAGATCATCGAGCCGATCACGATCAGCACGCCCAGCCACGTGTAGTCGCCGTCGACGAGCGCCTGGATCAGGTAGATCTTGCCGACGAACCCGGCGGTCGCCGGGATGCCTGCGAGCGCGAGCATCGCGATCGTCATCGACCACGCCAGCACCGGGCGGGTGCGCCCGATGCCGGCCATGGCGGCGATGTCGTCGCCCTCGCCGCTCTCGCGCTCGCGCGCGATGATCACCGCGAACGCGCTCAGGTTCATCATCAAATAGACGGCGAGGTAGAAGATCGTCGCCTGGATGCCGAGGCGGGTGCCGACGACAAGGCCGCCGAGCATGTAGCCGGCCTGCGCCACCGAGGAGTACGCGAGCATCCGCTTGAGCGACGACTGCCCGAGCGCGCCGACGTTGCCGACCACGATCGTGATCGCCGCGAGAGCGGCGAGGGCGGGCGCCCAGACGTCCTGCTCGGAGATCAGCGCGACGTCGAAGAGGCGCAGGAACACCCCCAGCGCCGCGGCCTTCGTGGCGACCGCCATGAACGCCGTGATCGGCGTGGGCGCGCCCTCGTAGACGTCTGGCGTCCACTGGTGGAACGGCGCGACGCTCGCCTTGAACGCGAGGCCGACCGCGGCCAGCCCGATGCCGGTCAGCAGCAGCGGGTCGCCGAGGATCCCCGAGCTCGAGATCGAGCGCGCGATCACGCCGAACTGGGTTGAGCCCGTCGCCCCGTAGAGCAGCGCGAGCCCGTACACCAGGGTCGCCGACCCGACGCTCCCGATGATCAGGTACTTGAGGCCCGCCTCCAGCGAGCGCTCCGTCCGCAGCTCCGCGGCGCACAGGACGTAGAGGCTGATCGAGAGCAGCTCGAGCCCGACGAACAGCGTCACGGTGTTGGTGGCCGCGACCAGCACGAGCATCCCGAGCACCGTGAACAGCAGGAGCGCGTGGTACTCGCCCTGGCCGAGCTCCCGCGGCGCGTCCTCGCGCCAGGAGAGCAGCACCGCGGCGGCCGCGGCGACGCAGAACATCAGGCCGAGGACCAGCGCGAGGTCGTCCACGCGCAGAGCGCCGGAGATGATCGAGCGGTCGTCGCCCCAGCGCCAGATCGTCAGGCCGATCGCCGCGCCCAGGGCCACGAGCGTGAGCGCCGGAACCACCCGCTCGCGAACCGCACGCGAGCTCAGCAGCCCGACGAGCACCACCACCAGGCCGCCGACGGCAAGCGCGAGGAACGGCGAGAACGCCGCCCAGTCGATGTGGGGCGCTCGCGCGGCGGCGGCGATCACGGCGCCCTCCCGATCAGCTGCGCGGGCGCCGCGCCCGGCTTCGGGAACGGGCGCTCGGGTGCGCCGCGAGCCGCCGCCACCGAACGCGCCGCGCTGCGCTCCGAGCGCTCGAGCGCCCACTGCGGGTAGACCGCCAGGAACAGCACCACCGCCACGACGGGCGCGATCGCGGCGGCGTCGCCCCAGCCGAGCTCGCGGGACCGCACTCCCTCGCCCGCGCGGTTGTGCATCGAGCGGATGTAGACCCGCAGCATGTAGACCGAGGCCATGATCACGCCCGCGAACGCGACGACCGCGATCGCGATCTTCGCCTTGAAGACGCCGAGCAGGATCAGGAACTCGCCCACGAAGTTGGCCGAGCCCGGCATCGCCAGCGTCGCCAGCGCCAGGATCATGAACATCGCCGCCAGCACCGGTGCGCGGGTCGCGATGCCGCCCATGTCGCGCAGGTCCTCGCTGCCGCCCGCGCGTGCCGCACACAGCCCGACGATCAGCAGCAGCGGGACCACCACCAGCGCGTGGTTGAGCATCTGCAGCAGCGCGCCCTGCGCGCCGTCGCCGCGCAGCGCGAACGCCCCGAGCAGGATGAAGCCGAGCTGCGCCACCGACGAGTAGCCGAGCACCAGGCGCATCTCGGTCGTGGTGAACGCCATCACCGACCCGTAGAGGATCGAGGCGAGCGCGATCAGCAGCATCAGCTCCTGGAAGTGCGTGCTCGCGCCCGGCAGCACCGGGAGCACGATCCGCAGGAAGCCGTAGGCGGCGACCTTCGACAGCAGCGCCGAGAACACCGCCAGCGCGGGGAGCGGCATCGAGCGGTAGGTGTCCGGCATCCAGCCGTGGAACGGGAACGACGGCATCTTGATCAGGAACGCCGCGGCGAAGCACAGGAAGATCCACTCCTGGGTGCCCTGCCCGACCGGCAGCCGCTGCAGCTCGGAGATCACGAACGTCACGGGCCGGTCGTAGGAGCCGGCGGCGATGATCCCCAGCGCGACCGCGCCCGCGAGCATGAAGAGCGAGCCGACCAGCGTGTAGATCACGAGCTTGGTCGTGGCGCGCACCCGGTCCCCCGACCCCCACGACCCGCACAGGAAGTAGAACGGGATGAACATCAGGTCGAAGAACGCCACGAAGAGGACCACGTCCTGGGCCAGGAAGGCGCCCAGCACGCCCGACTCGGCGAGGCCGAGGTGGAAGTAGAAGACCTTCGAGCGGTCCCAGTTGCGCAGGTTCGCGGCGATCAGCGCAACCGCGAACAGGAACGCCGTGGCGACGACGAGCGACAGGTTGAGCCCGTCGATCCCGAGCTTGTAGTGCAGGCCGAGCTGCGGGATCCACTCGCGGTCGGTGACGAACTGCAGCCGTCCCGAGGTCGCCATGTCGAAGCGGACGAGGAACGAGATCGCCACGCCGAGCGTCGCCAGCGACCCGAGCAGCGCGGCGCGCGGGGCCGCCTTCGCGGGGAGGAGCGCCGCGATCAGCGCGGCGGCGAGCGGGAGCCAGAGCAGGATCGAGAGCGTCACGAGCTCGACACCAGGAAGTAGAGGGCGACGCCGGTCAGCCCGAGCAGCAGCAGCGCCACGTAGGAGCGCACGAAGCCGCTCTGGATCGCGCGCACCGCTGCCGAGGACGCGCGCACGACGCTCACCGGCGCGCCGACGATCGCGCCGTCGACGACGACCCGCTCGAACGTCTGCTGCGCGAACCGGCCGACCGCGAGTGCCGGGCGCACGATCAGGAAGTCGATCGCCTCGTCGAAGTACCACTTGTTCACGAGCAGGCGATGTACGCCGCCGAAGCGCTCGATCAGCCGCGCCGAGGTGCCCGGACGCTTGACCCAGACGAACCACGCGAGCGCGATCCCGCCGAGCGAGATCGCGACCGACAGCGCGTAGCCGAGGGTCGTGATCCAGTCGGGCTCGGAGAGGTCGAAACCGGTGTCGCCGGAGAACGACGGCTCGAGGAACTTCGAGATCGCCGCCGTGAGGTGCGGCACCTCGAGCACGCCCGCGACCGTCGCCAGCACCGCGAGGATCCCCATCGCGACCTTCATCGACCACTCGCGCTCGGCGATCACGTGCTCGGGACCGGGGAAGCCGACGTCGGTGTCCTCGACCGATCCGTCGGCGGGGTTGGTCGGCTGCTCGGCGTGGTGGAGGTGGCCGCCCTCGAGCTCGCGCGCCTCCTCGCACGGCTCGCCCCAGAAGGCGCGGAAGATCATCCGGAACGTGTAGATCGCGGTCAGGAACGCGCCGAGGTAGCCGCCCGCGTAGAGGACCCAGCGCCAGCCGCCCTCGGTCGCGAGGAAGCCGAGCAGGTCGTCCTTGGAGAAGAACCCGGAGAAGAGCGGGAACGCGGCGAGCGCCGCCCCGCCGACGATGAAGCAGCCGAACGTGAACGGCATGGCCTTGCGGAACCCCGACATGCGGTCGAGCGACTGGACCCCGGCCATCGCGCCGATCAGCGAGCCCGCCGCCATGAACAGCAGCGCCTTGAAGAAGGCGTGCGTCATCAGGTGGAACATCCCGGCCCAGTAGGCGCCCGCCGAGACGGCCATGATCATGTAGCCGATCTGGGACATCGTCGAGTAGGCGATCACCCGCTTGATGTCGGTCTGCGCGAGCGCGATCGTGCCGGCGATCAGCAGCGTCACGAGGCCGACCACCGCCCCGACGTCGCCGGCCGCGGGCGCCTGCAGGAAGAGCGGGTGGCAGCGTGCGATCAGGTAGACGCCCGCCGTCACCATCGTCGCGGCGTGGATCAGCGCGGAGACCGGCGTCGGGCCCTCCATCGCGTCCGGGAGCCACGTGTGCAGCGGGATCTGGGCGGACTTGGCGAACGCGCCCACGAGCAGCAGCACGCACGCGGCGACCAGCGCGCCGTCGTTGTGGGAGTAGACCTGCGGGGCGCGATGGAAGACCGCCAGGAAGTCCACCGACCCGGTGTCCTGGAGCAGCACGAACGTGCCCAGCACCAGCCCGACGTCGCCCACCACGTTGATCACGAACGCCTTGATGCCCGCGCGCGTGGCGGTCGTGCGCCGGTACCAGAACGAGATCAGCAGGTACGAGGCCGCGCCGACGAACGCCCAGCCGACGATCAGCAGCAGGAAGTTCCCCGCCAGGACCAGCAGCAGCATCGAGAAGACGAAGAAGTTGAGGTATGAGAAGAACCGCGAGTAGCCGCGGTCCCTGGTCAGGTAGGCGGTCGAGTAGAGGTGGATCAGCGCGGAGACGCCGGTGACGATCAGGATCATGAACACCGACAGCGGGTCCACCAGGATCGAGAGCTGCGCGTCCAGGCCGATCGTCTTCGCGTAGCTCCACAGGGAGGAGACGAGCTGGCGCTTCTCCTCCGGGCGGTCCTCGAGGCGCAGGAACGTGATCACCGCGAAGACGAACGCGAGCGCGATCGCGAGCGTGCCGATGTACCCGGCGACCCGCCCGCGCCAGAGCCGGAAGCCGGCGGCGAGCAGGATCGTGCCCGCGAGCGGGCAGGCGAGCACGAGCCAGGCCGACGTCGTGGCGCTCAAGCGCTCATCCCTGGAGCTCGCGCAGCTCGTCCACGTCGACCGGCAGGTTGCGGCGGTAGATCGCGACGATCAGGCCGAGGCCGATCGTCACCTCGCACGCGGCCACCACCATCACGACGATCGCGAAGACCTGGCCCTCGCCGTTGCCCCACATGCGCGAGAACGCGATCAGCGACAGGTTCGCCGCGTTCAGCATGAGCTCGAGGCAGAGCAGGATGACGAGCGGGTTGCGCTTCGTCAGCACCCCGGCCGCGCCGATGCAGAAGATCAGCGCGGAGACCGCCAGGTACCAACCGATGTCCACGCCTACCACCCGCCCCCGGTCGTGGCCGGCTCGCCTTCCGGCTCGGACTCGCCCGGCTCGTCGCCCGCGACGCCGAGGTCGCCGACGGCCTCGGCCATCGTGCCGGTGAAGGCGGGTCGCGGGCCGCGGTGGGCGCCGGGGTCGACGGGCTCGTCGGAGAGGTCGAGGCCGCGCCGGCGGCGGGCGAGCGCGACGGCGCCGACGGCCGCCAGCAGCAGCAGGATCGAGGCGAGCTCGAAGGGCAGCAGGAACTTGGTGAGCAGCAGCTCGCCGATCTGGCCGGGCGACCCGTAGCCCGGGCCGACCTTGGCGCCGCGGGTGTCGATCGCGTGGAGTCCCGAGCCGAGCGTCGCCACCGCCAGCTCGACGAACAGCACCCCGGCGAAGAGCGGCGCGAGGACGCGCAGGGCACCCGAGGTCTCGCCGAGCGACGCGTCGTCACCGCCCACGTACGCAACCACGAACACGTAGAGGACCATCACCGCCCCGGCGTAGATCACGACCTGCGCGGCGGCGACGAACTGCGCCTGGAGCAGCAGGAACAGCGCCGCGAGCGCGAGCAGGTGGCCGACCAGCGAGAGCACCGCGTAGAACGGGTTGCGCAGCATGATCACGCCGAGCGCGCCCGCGATCGCCATGATCGCCGCGATGAAGAAGATGACCTCGGACATCCCGCCTACTCGCCCTCGGCGCGCAGCGGCGTGCGCTCGATCGGCTCGGCGAGCAGCATCTCCTTGGTGAAGATCAGGTCGCCGCGGTTGTAGTCGGAGAGCTCGTAGTCGTGGCCCATCGTGATCGCGTCGAACGGGCACGCGATCTCGCAGTAGCCGCAGAAGATGCAGCGCGACATGTTGATCTCGTACACCGCCGCGTAGCGCTCGCCCGCGGAGACGCGGAGCTCGGGCGTGTTCTCGGCCGCGACCACGCGGATGCAGTCGGCCGGGCAGGCGGCCGCGCACAGCGAGCAGCCGACACATTTCTCGAGGCCCGTGTCCTCGAAGCGGTGCAGCTTGTGGCGGCCGCGGAAGCGCGGATAGACCGGCACCTTCTCCTCCGGGTACTGGATCGTCACCGGCCCCTCGACGATCCGCGCGAACGTCGTCTTCAGCCCGCGCAGCGTCTCGCCGAACGCGCGGTAGGCGCCGCGCGCGGGGCCGGGCACCGGGCCGCGCTGGACCTCGACCACGTCCTCGCCCGGGTCCCAGGCCACTAGGACACCACCAGGATCGCGGTCACGAGCGCGTTCAGGGTCGCGATCGGCAGCAGCACCTTCCAGCCGAGCGACATCAGCTGGTCGTAGCGCAGGCGCGGGAGCGTCGCGCGGATCCAGATGAAGAACAGGACGACCAGGAAGATCTTCCCGATCACCACGAACGGGTCGACCCACTGCGGCGGGTCGATCCCGAACGGGAGCTGCCAGCCGCCGAGGAAGAGCGTCGTCGCCAGCGCCGAGACGATGATCACGTTGAGGTACTCGGCGAAGTAGTAGGAGGCGAAGCGACCTCCGCCGTACTCGGTGTTGTAGCCGCCGACGAGCTCGGCGTCGGCCTCTGTGAGATCGAACGGCGCGCGGTTGGTCTCCGCGAAGCTCGCGACCATGAAGACGATGAACCCGACGATCTGCGGCACGACGTACCACATGCCGGCCTGGTGCTCGACGATCCCGACGAGCGAGAGGGTCCCGGCGGTCATGATCACCCCGACGATCGCCATCCCCTGCGCGACCTCGTAGGAGATCAGCTGCGCCGCCGCGCGCATCGACCCGAGGAACGAGTACTTCGAGCCCGACGCCCAGCCGCCGAGCATCAGCCCGTAGAACGCGACCGCCCCGAACGAGAACGCGTAGAGGATCCCGATCGAGACGTCGAGCCCGTAGAGGCCGACCGGCGTGCCGAAGATGTCGACCACCGGGCCGAACGGGATGATCGCCAGCGTGGCGATCGCGGTGACCATCGAGATCATCGGGGCGACCGCGTAGAGCGTCCCGATCGCGGTCGTCGGCCGGAACTGCTCCTTGGTCAGCAGCTTGAGGATGTCGGCGATCGGCTGGATCACGCCGTAGGGCCCGACGCGGTTGGGCCCGTAGCGGCCCTGGAAGCGGCCGAGGAGCTTGCGCTCGACCAGCAGCACGACCGGGATCAGGTTCAGGCCGACCGCGAAGATCACGATCGCCTTGAGGATCATGATCCAGATCGGCTCCGCGTAGCCGATCTGGGCGAGCACGGGGTCGGCTGCGATCACGCCGGCCGCACCTCCACGAGCACGCCGTCCGGGTCCGCGCCGAGCGCGCCGGCCGAGCCCTCGGCCAGCCCCGTCTCGAGGAACACGCTCCCGGCGGGCACGCTCGCGCGCAGCGCGACCGAGGCGCGCACGCTCGCCTCGGCGGAGCCGACCTCGACGATCTCGCCCGGCGCGACCCCGAGGCGCTCCGCGTCCGCGGGCGAGAGCTCGGCCTGGGCGCCGCGCGCGAGGAACTTCAGCGCCGGGGAGACCTCGACCTCGGGCGAGGCCCAGATCGAGCGGAACGTGCCGAGTCGCAGGGCGCCGTTCGGGCTCGCGGTGACCGGCGGCTCGGCCAGCTCGAAGGGCGCGCTCGCCCCTGCCGGCGCGGCGGCGGCGGCCTCGCGCTCCGGCCAGCGCACCCCGCGTCCGCCGATCTCCTCCGGCGTGATGCCGGCGTAGAACGGCACCGCGCCGACGAGCCGCTCCGTGGCCTCCCGCGCGTTGGCGACGCCGAGGTCGAGCCCGGCGCGCGCCGCGACGTCGGCGATCACCCGCCACTCGGCGCGCACGTCGCCCGGGCGGCCGATCGCGGGGCGCAGGCGCTGGAGCCGCCCGTCCGGGTGGGTGAGCGTCCCCTCCTTCTCCGCGTAGGACTCGGCCGGGAAGACCACGGTCGCGTGCTCGCGGATCGTCTCGGTCATCACCGACCCGTGCGCGATCACGAGTCCCGCGCGCGCGAGCGCCGCGCTCCACAGCGCGCGGTCCGGCCGGTCGCGCAGCGGGTCGGCGCGCAGCAGCCAGAGCGCGGTGATCTCGCCGTCGCGCGCCGCGCGCGCGATCGCGGCGGCGTCCCGTCCGGGTCCCGGCGGCTCGGAGAGGCCGGGGCCGGCCGCCGGCAGCGCGCCCGCCTCGCGCGCCCCGCGCGCGTTGCCGCCCGCCGGAAGCTCGATCAGCCCGGCGCCGTCGCGCCCCGCGTCGATGCCGAGGCGATGGGCAACGTTGAGCAGCGCTTGCGCCGCGCTCGTCCCGCGCGGCCCGGCCAGCAGTCGCTCGCCGTAGAGAACCACGACGTCGTCGCCGCCGGAGCGCAGGTCGTCCGCCAGCCGGGTCACCGCCTCGGGATCGAGACCCGCGGCGCGCGCCCGCGCGCCCACCTCGCCGGGTCCGCCGAGCGCGGAGTCGAGCGCGGCCAGGAACGCCTCGCCGGCGCCGGGCGCATGGCGCAGCGCGTGCTGAGCGCGCGGATCGAGCGCCGACGGGCGCGAGGTCGCGATCGCGACCTTGACGCCGTTGAGCCGCGCGCCCTTGCGGATCCGCAGGTCGAGCACCGGGGCGTCGTCGATCGGGTCGCAATCGACCAGCAGCACGGCGTGCGCGAACTCGAGGTCCTCCACGGTCGCGGTCAGCGCCGGCGCGGCGAGCGCGCGCTCCAGCTCGAGCGGCAGCGCGCCGCCGGCGCGCGAGTCGATGTCGCCGGAGCCGAGGCCCTCGCGGAACAGCCGCGCGAGCAGGAACGCCTCCTCGTTCGTGCTCTGGCCGCCGACGAGCGCGCCCGCCCTGCCGGCGTGGCGGGTGATCGCCGCTGCCGCCTCGAGCGCGCGGTCCCACGGGACCGCGCGCAGCAGGTCGCCGTCGCGCACGAGCGGCTCGGTGATCCGCTCGGAGACGTGGAACGCCTGGTAGGCGAAGCGCCCCTTGTCGCACAGCCAGCCGTCGTCCACGGCGGGGTTGCCGCGCTCGTTGCGGCAGCGGACCCGCAGCACGCGCTCGTCGCGGACGGTGAGCGTCGTGTTGCACTGCGCGGGGCACAGCGTGCAGACCGAGCCGGCGCTCTCGATGTCCCACGGGCGGGCGCGGAAGCGGTACGGGCGCGAGGTGAGCGCGCCGACCGGGCACAGCTCGATGATGTTGCCGCTGAACGGCGCCACGTACGGATGGCCGTCGAACGTGCCGACGTAGGTGTGGTAGCCGCGCTCGTGGAGGATCAGCTGGTAGTCCTCGGCGACGTCCTGCGAGAAGCGCACGCAGCGGTAGCAGAGGATGCAGCGCTCGCGGTCGATCGCGATCAGCGGGCTGAGCGCCAGCGGCTTCTCGAAGTGGCGCTTGGGCTCGATGAAGCGGCTGTGGCCGCCGCCCCAGCCGTAGCTGATGTCCTGCAGCGGGCACTCGCCGCCCTTGTCGCAGACCGGGCAGTCGAGCGGGTGGTTGAGCAGCAGGAACTCGACGACCGCCTCCTGCGCCTCGCGAACCCGGTCGGTCGTGGTGTGCACGACCATCCCGTCCTTGACCGGGGTCGAGCAGGCGGTCTGGAGCTTCGGGATGCCCTCGATCTCCACGAGGCACATCCGGCAGGCGCCGACGGGCGGGCCGAGCTTCGGCTCGTAGCAGAAGTAGGGGATCTCGATGTCGCCGTGCTTGGCGCCGTCGACGAGCATCGCGCCCTCCGGCGCGCGCACCTCGCGGCCGTCGATCGTGAGCGTGACCATGTTGACCACGGGCCGCGGCATCGCCTCAGCCCGCCAGCGCCGGCGTCGCGGCGGTCGCGCCGGGCGGGTTCGCCAGTCCGAGTCCCGCGCGCTCGCGCGCGGCCTCGATGTGCGTCTCGAACTCGCCGCGGAACTTGGCGATCATCGAGCTGATCGGCATCGCCATCGCGTCGCCCAGCACGCACAGGCAGTTGCCGATGATGTGGTTCTGGACCGACGCCATGATGTCGAGGTCCATCGGGGTCGCCTCCCCGCCGTCGATGCGCTCGAGCATCCGCACGGTCCAGTTGGTCCCCTCGCGGCACGGAGTGCACTTGCCGCAGGACTCGTGGCGGTAGAACTTCGCCAGCTTGAGCGCGACGTCCACGACCGCGGTGGAGTCGTCGACGACGATGATCGCCCCCGAGCCCAGCATCGACCCGGCCTTGGCGAGCGTGTCGAAGTCGTAGGGCAGGTCGAGGTCCTCGGCGGTCAGCACCGGCGAGGAGGACCCGCCCGGGAACCACAGCTTCAGCTGGCGGCCGGCGGGCGGGCCGCCGGCGAGGCCGTAGATCAGATCGCGCGAGGAGGTCCCCAGCTCGATCTCGTAGTTGCCCGGGCGCTGGACGTGGCCCGAGATCGACACCAGCTTCGTGCCGGTCGAGTTCTCGGCGCCGAGCTTGGCGTACTCCTCGCCGCCCATGCGGATGATCGCCGGCACGGTCGAGAGCGTCTCGACGTTGTTGATCAGCGTCGGGCCCTGGTAGAGGCCCTGGTTGGCGGGGAACGGCGGCTTCAGCCGCGGGTTGCCGCGCTTGCCCTCGAGCGAGTCGAGCAGCCCGGTCTCCTCGCCGCAGATGTAGGCGCCCGCGCCGCGGTGCAGCACCAGCGAGAGCGAGTGGTCGGAGCCCAGTATCCGGTCCCCGAGATACCCGGCGCGCGCCGCCTCGGCGATCGCGCGCTCGAGGATGTCCGCCTGCTCGGCGTACTCGCCGCGGATGTAGATGAACGAGCGGGTCGCCTCGGCGGCGTAGGCGGCGATCACGATCCCCTCGATCAGCTGGTGCGGGTTCTTCTGCATCAGCTCGCGGTCCTTGAAGGTCCCGGGCTCGGACTCGTCGGCGTTGCAGACGAGGTACTTGTCCATGTCGCCCTTGGGCAGGAACGAGACCTTCTTGCCCATCTCGAAGCCGGCGCCGCCGCGCCCACGCAGCCGCGAGGCCAGGAGCTGGTCGAGGACCTCGTCGCGCGAGCGTCCGAGCGCCTCGCGCAGCGCGCCGTAGCCCCCGCGGCGCTCGTAGACCTCGAGCGTGCTCAGGCCCGGCTCGTCGATGTCCCGGAAGAGCAGCCGCTCCACGGGCTCAGGCCTCCGGCCCTGAGGGCGGGGCCGCGCCCGGGTCGGCGCACGGGCGCCGCACGAGCTGCTTGTCGGGCAGCACGGGGCGCCCCGCGCGCAAGTCCTCGACGACCCGCCCGGCGTCCGTGAGCTCGAGCGGGCCGACGTAGACCCCGTCGACCGAGGCCATCGGCGCGATGTCGCAGGCGCCGAGGCACTCGAACGAGCGCACGTTGAACGCCGCGTCGTCCCCGGCGGCGGCGAGCATCGCCTCGTAGAGGTCGTCCGCGCCGCGCAGCGAGCACGAGATGTTCGTGCACACGTAGATCGTGTGCTCGCCGGCCGGGCTGGTCTCGAACATGTCGTAGAACGTCGCCACCGCGGTCAGGTAGCCGGGCGTGAGCCGCATCACGGCCGCGGTCTGCTCGATGGCCTCCGGCGAGCACCAGCCGTGGAGCTCCTGCGCGGCGTGCAGCGCCGGGATCGCGGCCGAGCGGCTGTCCGGGTAGAGCCGCATCGCGGCCTCGATCGCCTCGCGCAGCTCCTCCGGCACCGCGGTCGTCGCGGGATCGGGGACCTCCGCCGGGTCCTTGTCGAGATCCGCGGCGTCGTCCCAGCCCGGGATCCGCGATCCGTGGGTGAAGCGGGCGACCTCCCTCACCGGTCGATGCCCCCGAGCACCGGGTCGAGCATCGCGAGCGTCGCGATCAGGTCGGCGATGTAGGAGTCGCGCACCATCGGCGCGACCGCCTGGAGGTTCACGAACGACGGGTCGCGCATGTGCACGCGCGCGGGCTTGGAGGATCCGTCGGAGCGCACGAAGCAGCCGAGCTCGCCGCGCGGGCCCTCGATCGGGTAGTAGGCCTCGCCGGGCGGCGCCCGGTAGCCCTCGGTGACGAGCTTGAAGTGGTGGATCAGCGCCTCCATCGAGGTCGCCAGCTCGTGGCGCGGCGGCAGCGCGAACTTGCGGTCCTCGGTGATGAACGGGCCCTCCGGAAGGCCGTCGAGCGCCTGCTCGATGATCTTCACCGACTCGTAGAGCTCGGCGTGGCGCACCCGGTAGCGGTCGTAGTTGTCGCCGACCGTGCCGACCGGGACCCTGAAGTCGAAGTCGTCATAGGAGCTGTAGGGCTGCGCCTTGCGCAGGTCCCACGGATTGCCGGTCGCGCGCAGCAGCGGGCCGGTGACGCCGAGCTCCAGCAGCGTCTGCTCGTCCAGCGGGCAGGTGCCGCGCAGGCGCTGGAGCACGATCTGGTTCTTTTCCAGCAGATCCGCGTACTGGTCGGCGCGGGCCGGCATGATCCGGCAGAAGTCGCGCAGCTTCTGCGCGAAGCCGGAGGGGATGTCCTCGATCACCCCGCCGACCTGGATGTAGCGCGTGTGCATGCGCTGGCCGCTGGAGTGCTCGAACAGGTCGAGGATCGTCTCGCGCTCGCGGAAGCAGTACCAGAACATCGAGATCGCGCCGAGGTCCAGCGCGCTCGTCCCGAGCCACACGAGGTGGCTCATGATGCGGTTGAGCTCCATGTGGATGACGCGCAGGTACTGCGCGCGCGGGGGCACCTCGAGGTCGAGGATCGTCTCCACCGCGCCGCAGAACGCCATCGCGTTGAAGTAGTAGGCGAGGTAGTCCATCCGCTCGATGCAGGGGATGGCCTTCCAGTAGGGCTTGTCCTCGCAGGTCTTCTCGATCCCGGTGTGGACGTAGCCGATGATCGGCTTCAGGTCGCGCACGACCTCGCCGTCGAGCGTGACCAGCAGCCGCAGCACCCCGTGCGTGGCGGGATGGTGGGGCCCGATGTTGAGGGTCAGGAGCTCCTGGTCGGTGCGCGGCTCGAGCCGCGCGAGCGTGATCGACTCCTCCTGGCGGCGGTAGTCCGAGACGCTGCTCACTCGAACCACCCCGGGACCTTGTCCTCGTTGTAGGTGAAGAGCACCGGCTCGCCGCCGACCGGGAAGTCCCGGCGCTGCGGGTGGCCCTCGTAGTCCTCGGGCATCAGGATCCGGCGCAGGTCGGGGTGGCCGTCGAAGACCACGCCGAACATGTCGTAGACCTCGCGCTCCGGGTGGTTCGCGCCGGGCCACAGGTCGACGACGCTGTCGACCCGCGGAGCGTCCACCGGTACGCGGGTCTTGAGCGTCAACCGGTCGACGGCCGTCATGTCGAGCAGCTCGTAGACGACGCCCAGCCGGGGCTCCTCCGGCAGGTAGTCGACGCCGTGCAGCGAGGCCAGGAACGAGTACCCGCGCGCCCGCAGGCGCTCGAGCGCCGCGTGCGCGGCGGCGGGCGCGACGAGGATCTCGGCACGGTCGCGGAACCAGGTCGTGTCGAGCACGGCCCCCGGGTCGGCCTCCCGGAGCTCGCCCGCGACGAGCTCCAGGCCGGTCTGGTCAGGCACGGTTCGCGTCCTCGCCGAACACGTTGACCGCGTCGTCGTCCTCGTGGGCGGGCAGGACCTCCTCGGTCCCCTCCGCTTCGTAGCGCCTGCGCCAGCCGGCGCTCGGGTCGTTGTGCACCATGTCGCGCAGCTGGAGCACCCCGTGCATCAGCGCCTCGGGGCGCGGCGGGCAGCCCGGCACGTGCACGTCGACCGGCATGAACTTGTCCGCCGGCACGATCGCGTAGTTGTTGAAGACGCCCTGCGAGGAGCAGCAGGCGCCCATCGCGATCGCCCACTTCGGCTCGAGCATCTGGTCGTAGATGCGCCGGATGACCGGCGCCATCTTGATCGACACGCGGCCGGACAGGATCAGCAGGTCCGCCTGGCGGGGCGAGGCGCGGAACGCCTCGAAGCCGAAGCGCGCGACGTCGACCCGCCCGGCGACGATCGACATCATCTCGATCGCGCAGCAGGCCAGGCCGAAGGTCATCGGGAACAGCGAGTTGCCCTGCGCCCAGCTCGCGGCGCGGTCGAGCGTGGTGGTGATCACCCGCTCCTCGACGTAGCTCTCCAGGTCGGCGCCGTCGAGGTCGCCGCGCAGCAGGTCGCGCGCCCGGAGCCGGCGTTCGCGGAACCCGTCGCCGCCGACCTTCTCGCGCGTCACCGCCATTCCAGCGCGCCCCGCCGCCAGACGTAGACGAAGGCCACGAACAGCAGCGCGACGAAGACGACGGTCTCGACCATCGCGAAGGTCCCGAAGGCGCGCAGCTGCACCGCGACCGGGTAGAGGAACACGACCTCGATGTCGAAGAGGATGAACAGCATCGCGATCAGGTAGAACGAGATGCCGAAGCGGAACCCCTGCTTGACCTCCGAGGGCAGCCCGCACTCGTAGGGGTTGTGCTTGGAGACCGAGCGGCGCCGGGTGCGGGGGCCGATGTGCTGGTTCAGCACCGCGAACGTTGCGCCGATGCCGCCGCCGAGCAGCAGGAAGACGATGGCGGGGAAGTACGTTCGGAGCACCGCGCACCGCGTTATATCACCGGGGGAAGCCCGCTTGTGACAATCTGTTACTTAGTGTCCGATCGCACGAGCGGGGCGTGGTGACGGCGCTCTACGAGGTGGTCTGCGCGGTGTTCGGCGCGCTCGCGCTGGCGGCCGCGGTCGCGGGCGGGCTCGACTGGTGGCGGGGCGGCACGGCGCGCGCCTTCTGGCTCCTCGCGCGCGCGACCCAGGTGGTCGTGGCGGTCGCCGCGCTGCTGGGCGCGGTGCTGCTGCTCGGGGCTGGCGAGAGCGGCCGCGGCCTCCAGTACGCCTACGGGCCGATCGCGGCCGGCGTGTCGTTCGCCGCCGAGCAGCTGCGCGTGGCCTCGGCCGAGACGGTGCTCGAGGCGCTGGGCTACTCCGGAGCGGCCGATGTCGGCCGCGAGCCGGAGGAGGTCCAGCACGCCGTGGTCGCGGCGATAGCCCGGCGCGAGGTCGGGATCGTGGCCGCGGCGATGGCGGTCATCGTGGTTCTCGCGCTGCGCGGGGCGGGCACACTGTGAGCTCCCGGTAGCTCCCGCGGTACCAGATCAGCGGGCCGGCGCCGGGCCCGCCGCCGCCGAGCGCCGCGACCTCGCCGATCACGATCGCGTGGTCGCCGCCCGGCGCGACCTCGCGCAGGTCGCACACGCACCACGCCAGCGCCTCCTCCAGCACCGGGACGCCGGCCTCAGGCCGCTGCGCGACGCCGGCGAGCTTCTCCCCCTCGGGCATCTTCGAGGCGAAGCGGCGCGCGAGGCCCTCGTGGCCGCCGCGCAGCACGCTCACGCCGAAGCGGCCCGCCTCGCGCACGAGCGGCAGCGTGCGCGCCTCGTTCTCGAAGCAGACCAGCACCAGCAGCGGGTCGAGCGAGAGCGAGCAGACGGCGTTGGCGGTCATCCCCCCGGTGCCGGACGGCGCGGCCGCCGTCACGATCGCGACACCGGTCGCGAAATGGCCGAAGACCTCGCGGAAGCGCTCGGCCTCGGGCAGGGCCTCGGAGGTTGCGCGCGCGCCGGACGCCATGCGCGCGGATGATCGCAGCACCGGGCGACCCGGGCGGGTGGAAGGCCCCGGCGCCGGCCTTCGGTTGCCGCCGTGTCGGGACGCGCGCCGGGACCGAGGTCACGTTGGCCGCGCCTCCGCCGGCCGGCGCCGGGGAGCACTCGTGGTTTCGCCGGGTGGGCGGCGGTTCCTGCCCGGCGTGGGCGCGGGGGGATCGCGTAGTATGCGCGCCCGCATGCGCCGGCCGGTCAAGACGCTCGCCGCAGTCGTCGGCATCACCGTGCTCGGGGCCGCGCTGGTCGCCTGCGGCACGCGCGAGATCGAGGTTCCCAAGAGCCAGCCGGTCGACCGCGCGGGCGCCGTGCTCTTCCAGCAGCGCTGCTCCGGCTGCCACACGCTCAGCGCCGCGGCCACGAACGGATCGGCGTCCAACATCCGGACCGCCGAGCGCACCAACGGCCCCAACTTCGACGTGCGCAAGGAGACGGCGCCGAGGGTCCTCTTCGCGATCGCGAACGGCGGCTTCTCCGGCGCGATCATGCCGCAGAACATCGTCGTCGGGGCGGAGGCGGACGCCGTCGCGCGCTTCGTGGCCCGCTACGCCGGCCGCGACGTCAAGGCGCCCGCGGCGCCGACCCCGACCGTGACGACGCAGACCAAGCCGTCGGCGGCGGCCCAGGCTGCCGCGGGGGCGGCCGTGTTCGCCAGTGCCGGGTGCGGCGCCTGTCACACGTTCGCGCCCGCCGGCTCAGCCGGCAAGACCGGGCCGGACCTCGACAAGATCGGGTCGAAGGGGGCCGCGTTCGTGCACACCTCGATCGTCAAGCCGAACGCGCAGATCACCAAGGGCTACCCGCCGAACGTGATGCCCGAGACCTACGGCCGCTCGCTCACCAAGCAGCAGCTCGACCAGCTGGTCGCCTACCTCCTGGCCAGCAAGTAGCGCATCGGCGCGCGCCGGTGCTCGATCTGAAGCTGATCCGGCGCGATCCCGGCGCCGTCCGCGCCGCGCTCGCGCGCCGCGGGGAGGGCGTCGCGGCGGCGGTCGACCGGCTGCTGGAGCTCGACGCGGGCTGGCGCGCCACGACCGCGGAGCTGGAGGCGCTGCGCGCCGAGCAGAACGCCGCGAGCAGGGGGCGAACCGGGGCGCCGAGCCCGCAGGAGCGCGAGGCGCTCCAGGCGCTCGCCGCACGGGGTCGTGAGCTGAGCGACGCCGAGGCGTCGGCCAGGCGGGCGCTCGACGGCGCGCTCGCCGAGCTGCCGAACCTGCCCGATCCCGGCGCTCCGGACGCCGACGCGATCCTGCGCGAGGTCGGCGACGCGGGGCGCGAGGGGCGCGACCACCTCGAGCTGGCGGGCTCGATGATCGACGTCGAGCGCGGGGCGCGCCTCTCCGGGGCGCGCTTCGCCTACCTGCGCGGCGACCTCGTGCTGGTCGAGCTCGCGCTCGTGCGATACGCGATGGACGTGCTCGGCGCCGAGGGGTTCGAGCCCGTGATCCCGCCCGTGCTGGTGCGCGAGCAGGCCCTTCACGGCACCGGGTTCCTGCCCGACACCGAGCAGCAGATCTACCGCCTCGCGGACGACGACCTCTACCTCGCGGGCACGAGCGAGGTGGCGCTCGCGTCGCTTCACGCCGGCGAGATCCTGGCGGCCGGCGAGCTCCCCGCGCGCTACGCCGGGTTCTCCTCCTGCTTCCGCCGGGAGGCGGGCGCCGCCGGGAAGGACACGCGCGGCATCTTCCGGGTGCACCAGTTCGACAAGGTCGAGATGTTCTCGTTCGTGGAGCCCGGGGACTCGGCGGCGGAGCACGAGCGCCTGCTCGCGATCGAGGAGTCGATCCTCCAGGAGCTCGGGATCCCCTACCGGGTGGTGAACATCGCGGTCGACGAGCTCGGCGCGTCGGCGGCGAAGAAGTACGACTGCGAGGCCTGGCTCCCGGGCCAGGGCCGCCACCGCGAGCTGACCTCGTGCTCGAACACGACCGACTTCCAGGCGCGCCGCCTCGACGTGCGCTTCAGGCCACAGGGCGGCGGGCGGCCCGAGACCGTCCACACGCTCAACGGGACGGCCGTTGCGGTGGGGCGAACGATCATCGCGCTGCTCGAGAACGGCCAGCGCGATGACGGGACGGTCGCGCTCCCGGAGGCCCTCGTCGCGCGCGGTGCGCCGGCGGTGCTGGACGCGAGCGCGTGACCGCGGCCGAAACGGTCCACAAGCGTGCTTTCGCCGCTCAACCCGGCGGTCGGGGCGCCCGACCCTATGGGCATGAGCTCCTCCGGATCGACAGGCCGCGGCGTCGCGCTGCTGGGCTCCGTGATGCTGGGCGGCTCCCTGTGGATGTCGTGGTACCGCCTCGAGATACCCCAGCGGGTGCTCGACACGCTCGGCCAGGCGTCCTCGCAGTTCGGCGCGTTCGGCGGCTTCCTGCGCGCGGGCGTCGAGCAGTTGAAGGCCAACGGCCCGCTCGAGCTGACGGCCTGGCAGGCGTTCGACGGGCTCGACGTCGTGTTCCTGTGCCTGGCGATGGCCGCCGCGGCGATCGCGCTGTTCGAGCTCACCGGCCGCCGCATGCTGGCTGCCCTGGACGACGGCACCGCGCTGATGCTGCTCGGCGTCGTCGCCGCGGCGCTGGTCGGCTACCGGATGGCCGACCGGCCCGGTCCGAGCGAGGTGCTCGCGCTGGCGACCGGCTCCTACGTCGCGCTCGGCGGGGCGCTGGCGATCCTCGCGGGGGGCGCGCTGTCGCGCGGGTTCTCGACCGCGAAGCCCGCGCCCGCGCAGGACGCGTTCGCGGCCGTTCCGGCCGCGGTCCCGGGGACGCCCCACGAGACGTGGCAGCCCGGCGGGTCGGTGCCGCCGCCACGCTCCTGAAAGCCGGGCCCGCCCCTCACGCCGGCGCCCGGCCTGCGCGAGATGAGGGCCCTGACGATGTCCGAGCGCCGGTGCCGCTTCCAGCGACTTCCCGGGTCGCGCGCGGGCGACCCGGGACCGTGACGCCGTGGTTCAGGGCCGCAGCACCGTCGTGGAGATCGTGTGGCGGCGTACGTCGGCGGCGCAGAAGCGCTCGGGCAGCCAGCGCTTGGCGCTGAACAGGCGCGTCTGGTCCGAGTTCCAGCGCGAGCGCGGGTTCTCCGACTGCGAGTAGGTGAGGATCGTCGCGGCGTCGGGGCAGGAACTGCGGTTCCAGGTCACGACCTGCACGTAGGAGGAGCCGGCGACCGGCTCGCCGTAGCGGTTGCCCTCGAAGCGGGTACCGATCGCGTTGAACTGGCCGTTGGGATCCCCGATGCCCCCGTGGATCGGGATTCGCCGGCCCGCGCGGGTGACGTACTGCACCTGGCCGAGCGGGACGTCGAGCGCAAGCCCACCGCCACGCAGGTCCTTGATCGCGTCGCCGAGCGCGGCGGCCACGTCGGGGTTGGAGGTGTTGAGGCCGTTCGGCGTGTTGACCGGGTCGCCGACGGAGAACGGCGTGCTCCAGATCGTCTTCGAGGAATCGAACGCGTGGTCGAGGAAGCGGCGGAAGAGCACCGCGCCGCGCGAGTCGACGTTCTCGTGCAGATCCCAGCGGGCGAGCACGTCACAGGCGTTCCCGACCGCCACGGTCCCGCCGCCGCTGGTCGGTGCCTGACCGCCCGGCAGCGAGCGGCACAGCGACACGAGCGCGGGGCGCAGCAGCTCGCCCGCGTACTGGCGGTCGGAGAACACCATCCGCTGCATGTCCGCGCGCGTGAACCCGGCCGGCCCGAGGCCGTCGGTCCCGTCGATCCGGGCCTTGGTCATGATCAGCCCGATGCGCGTGCGCAGCGTGCGCGCCGAGCGCTCGTTGCCGATGATCCGCGCGAAGCCCTCGAGCGGGTGGGCCGGGTTCGAGAGCCAGTAGGAGTCGTTGGAGTTGGTCACGTAGTCCGAGCGCAGCAGGTAGGGCAGTTGCTGCGGCGGCATGATCCCGGGCGACGCCGCGCGCGGGTCGTTGGGCCAGGCGCAGGACGCGCGCGACCCGTCGAGGATCGGCAGCCCGAGCTGGGAGAACGCGACCGAACCGAGCGTGGTGTTGCAGCGCGCTGCCATGGCGTTGCTCACGTTCGGGATCGTGCCGATGTCCGCGTACAGCGCGCGGCCATCGCGATCCGCCGCGATCGTGTTCACCCAGGGAAGGCCCTCGTAGCGACGCAGGATGCGCAGCTCCTCGGGGACCGAGCGTGCCTGGTTGGTCGCAAAGAAGTGATTGATGAAGCGGAAGTTGGTTGCGTTGGCGTCGGCGAACGCGAAGGCGGTCGTGCTCGACCACGGGAGCTGGAAGCCCATCAGGCCGGTGAGGACCGGGCCCCAGCGCGTCGAGTAGAGGGTCCGGCGCACGGTCGAGAGCCGCCCGCCGGCGGCGCGCGCGCGAACGGCCAGGGTGCGGCGGGTCATCGGCACGGCGCGCCCGTCGACCAGGTAGGACGTCGGGTTCCCGGGCGCGAGCTTCAGCTCGTAGGGCGTGAAGCGGAAGGCGGTCGAGACCGTGTGGCTCCAGGCCATCGTGCGCGTGTGCCCGATCAGGATCAGCGGTGAGCCGTACAGCGCGGCGCCCTCGACGTCGAAGCGCCCGGGGATCGTGAGCTGGGCCTGGTAGAAGCGCTCGGTCCCGGTCCACGGGAAGTGCGGGTTTCCGAGCAGCAGCCCGTGACGGTGGTCGCGCGTGCCGGCGCGCCCGACGGCGACGGCGTTGCTGCCCTCCGCGGAGGTGGCGCGGAAGCGGCGCACGGCGTCCGCGAAGCGGGTCGGGTTGAGGCGGGCCGACGCCGCGCTCGCGCCGGCCGCCGGCGGCTGTGCCTGCGCGATCCCGGGCAGCGCGACGCCGCCACTGGCCAGCAGCAGCAGCTGATAGATGCGGCGGTACGCGTCCTCCCGCGTGATCGGGCGCACCCAGGCGCGACCGCGGCAGCGCGGATCGCTCAGGCCGCGCGATCCGCCGACGCTGCGCAGATAGCCGTTGTAGCCGGCGACGTAGCCGCTCAGAAGCTGCCGCACCTGCGGCACCGGGCCGAGCGGCGGGCGCTTCGCGACCAGCCGGTCGATGATCCCCGAACTGTTGACCTGGCGCCAGTAGAAGTCCGAGTCGAGGTTGTTGGCCGTGACGCCGTTGCCGCCCTGCGTGTAGGTGCCGTTCGGGCCGAACCAGCGCGAGCGCTCGCCGGCGACAGTGACGTAGTCCTCGGCCATCGTGCAGAGGTTGTCCTGTGCGAACGCGAAGCCGTAGCCGTACCCGACGCCCGCGAAGGTGCGCGCGGTGACGTGCGGGATCCCGCCGGCGGTGCGGCGGATCGTGACCTTGCCGAACGGATCGCCGGAGCGCGCGGCGCTGGTCGCGGCGGGCAGCAGCGCGACGGCCGCAACGGCCGCGGCCACCAGGAGCGCGACGATCGTGGCGGGCGACCGTGCGGTCAGCGTGCCGTTGGTCAGGGCCTCTCTCCGGATCATGGGCGGCGACGCTACCAGTGGACGCTCGACCGTGACGCAGTACGCCCCGTCATCGCGCTGACGCCGCCGCCGCCGGCCGAGTCTGGGAGAGTTGGCAGCCGGCAACGAGGGAGGAGCGAGGCATGTCCGAGCGGCACGGGGATGGCGTTGAGAGGACCGAGCCACAGGTCGGTGAGAGCGGCCATCGGCTCACCCGGCGCTCGTTCGTCGCCGGCGCCGCGGCGGCCGGTGCCGGGCTCGCGCTCCCGGGCATCTCGTCCGCGGCGCGCCGGCATCGCCCGCGCCGCCGCGCCGACGTTGTCGTGGTCGGCGCCGGGTTCGCCGGGCTCGCGGCCGCACGCGATCTCACGCGGGCCGGCAAGGAGGTCGTCGTGCTCGAGGCGCGCGACCGCGTCGGGGGGCGGACGCTCAACCACCACGTCCAGCCGGGCGTGATCGCAGAGGCCGGCGGCGAGTTCGTCGGCCCGACGCAGGACCGCATCCTCGCGCTCGCCAAGGCGACCGGGATCGGGACTTTCCCGACCTACAACGAGGGCAGCAACGTGCTGCTGCTGGGCGGGCGCCGCTCCACCTACCCGGCCGTGCCCGGCCTGTCCGACGACCCGGCGTTCCAGGAGGCGGTCGTCGCGGGCCTCGCGCTCGACCCGCTCGCCGCCGAGGTTCCCGTGCGGGCGCCGTGGCGCGCCAAGCGCGCCCGCGAGTGGGCCGCCACGACGATGGAGGACTACAAGCGCGCGAGCGTGCGCTCGGCCGGCGGGCGGGCGATCTTCGACGCGGCCTTCCACGCCATCTGGGGCGCCCAGCCGCGCGAGCTCTCGATGCTCTACACGCTCTTCTACATCGCCGCCGCCGGCAACGAGCGCACCAAGGGGAGCTTCGCGCGGCTGATATCCGTCGCCGGTGGCGCGCAGGAGAGCCGCGTGGTCGGCGGCACGCAGAAGATCGCGATCGAGATCGCGCGCCGGCTCGGCAGGCGGGTGGTGCTGCGCGCGCCGGTGCGCCGGGTGGAGCAGTGCCGCGGCCGGGTGATCGTGCGCAGCGACCGCCTCGACGTGGAGGCCGCGTACGCGATCGTCGCCGTCCCTCCGGTGCTCGCGCGGCGGATCGACTTCGCACCCGGCCTGTCGCGCGGCCGCCGGCAGGTCCTCGGGTCGATGCAGCCCGGCCACCTGATCAAGTGGGAGGCGATCTACGAGCGCCCGTTCTGGCGCGAGGCGGGCCTCAGCGGCCAGGCCGTCGCCGACACCGGCCCGGCCGACACGACGTTCGACAACAGCCCGCCGAGCGGCTCGCCGGGGATCCTGTTCGGGTTCATCGGGGGCGACGACGCACGCCGCTTCGCACGCCTCTCGCCCGCGCGCGGGCGAGCCGAGGTGCTCGGCAACTTCGTCAGCTACTTCGGCCCCGAGGCGCGCTCGCCGCGCTCCGCGTTCCAGATGAACTGGACGACCGAGGCGTGGACGCGCGGCTGCCCGGTCGGGCACGCCGGGCGCGGGGTCCTGCGCTTCGGGCCGATCCTGCGCGCACCGACGGGCCGCGTCCACTGGGCCGGGACGGAGACCGCGACCTACTGGAACGGCTACATCGACGGCGCGGTGCGCTCGGGGGAGCACGCGGCCGCGGCGGTGCTCGCGCGGCGCGGGCGCTAACAGAGTTGTCTGCGGACTTGCTGAACGCGGGAGCACGGCGCCGGGTCCACCGTCCTGGGTAGGGGGCGCATACGACCCCCAAGGCAGGAGCGTGGAATCCCGCGTCGCCCCCTCTCAGATGCCGTTCGCCGGAGCGCGGCTCGAGGAGCGGCCGGCTTCCTGTTCCAGGAGCAGCTTGAGCCGCGCCTCGTCGCGCCGGGAGTCGCGGGCGAGGATGCGGGACATCAGCGGTTCGAGCAGGACGGCCGGACCGTGCGCGTGGAAGCGCATCCGGCTGGTCAGCACGGCGCCCGCCGGGCCGGGCTCCGCCAGGTAGGACGCCCGTCCGGTGAGCCATCCGTCGGGGATCTCGAACTCGACGTAGCGCCCCTCCTCGAAGGTGGCGAAGCGGTTTCGCGTCGCGACCTCGCGGCCGGCGAAGCGGCGGACGAACTCGTGCTCGGTGCCCACGCCGAGCGGACCGCCCGTCAGCCGCCGGACCTCGGCGAGCCCGGCCTGCCACCGCGGCCCGTTCGTCTGGTCGGCGACGAACGCGAACACCTCGGCGGGCGGCCGGGCGATCTCGACGGTCGTCTCGAGGTCGATCATGGGCGGGAAGCTACGGGCTCATCCGAACCCTGACTCGTCCAGCGGTGGCGCCGCTCGTTCAGGACTTGGACTTGAGCGGGTAGCGGTCCGGATCTTCGATCGAGGACACCGAGAGGTCGACGTCGAGATCGGGCCAGTAGAGGTGTTCCGGGTGCGGAGTCTCGAGGCGCAGGATCGCGTCGACCGGTGCGGCCTTGAACCAAGGAAACTCGTCGAACGGCAGGAATAGCTCTCGTTCATCGACCAGCACCCAGAAGCCGTGCCGGGAGATGTTCGTGACCTCAGCTTGTGAAGTGGCGGGCCCAGGCATCGCGAATCTCCTGCTCACGATAGTTCGATCCAGGGCTTCGCCTCGCCGTCGGGCGAGGCGACATGGCGACGATCCCCGCTACCCGGGCCCGCGCGGCAAGGAGGCGACGATCAACACGTTCGACGGCCACCCGATGCCCGAGATCGATCTGACCCCCGACATCTACGACGTGGGGGCGCTGGCGGGCCCCGCCGAGAAGGACATGTTCTCAGTCCCGGGCGCGACCGTGCAGACCGCCTCCCGCTGGGCCTTCCAGGGCCCACAGGGCGCGATGCGCGTCGATCTCACGGTTCCCGCCGGGTTCTCGCCCGGATCCCGGACGATCTACGGGACGCTGTCGGACGTGCCCCAGTGCCCCGAGGTGCCAACCCCCCACTGAGGCCGGCCGGCGCCGTCGGCAGGGAGCGGCACGGAGGGGGAGGGATTCGAACCCCCGGACCGGGGAAACCGGTCAGCGGTTTTCAAGACCGCCGCATTCGACCGCTCTGCCACCCCTCCGGCCAGGGATGCTAGGCGCTGGCGCGGCCCCGGTCGCGCGCCGGGCACCGGCCTCTACACTGGCCTCGCGCGGAGAGGTGGCCGAGTGGCTTAAGGCGCTCGCCTGCTAAGCGAGTTGGGGGTGTTGAGCCCTCTCGCGGGTTCGAATCCCGCCCTCTCCGTCGTCTCGCTCCCGCCGGGCGCTCAGGGGCCGTGATCCCGGCGCGCCAGAGCCCCAATGGCACTCCCACGGGCCGGTAACGAGCCGCTAACGGGCCGGTGCAAGGCTGGTCGGGACGCGGCGGACCTCGGAGTTGCGAGCCGCGGTGCCCGCCGCAGACGCCGCCGCAACCCGAGCCGTTCTCAGCGTGTCGACGCTTCCTGTGAGAACTCCCCTGCCGATCGTCGCCTCTGGCGAGATCGGGCCCGCGCGCTTTCGCGGGGCGCGCCAGGTGTTCGTCGCGGACTCTCCGCACCGGGCCCGCGCGCTCCAACTCGTGGCGCACGCCGCCGTCGCGGCCTGTTGCCTGTGGCTGGTGGCCCTGGTGCTCGGTGGAGTCGGTTTCGTCGGACTCCCTGCCATGCATGTTCCGGCCGGGCGGGTTTCCACGGCCCACTCGCCTCATGCGGTCGTGGCTCACGACGAGAGGGCTTCGCAGAGGACGAGCGCGCGGAGCGTTCGCCGGGCGTCCTCGGCGCGCCCCTCCAGGCCGGCGTGAGCCTGCTGCCGCGGATCAGGCTGACCAGGCCGGCAACCTCCGCGCGCCCGCCCGCGCACCGCGGTCTACTCGCCTTTTGCCTGTTCGCGCTGGTCGCGCTGCTGCTCGTCCAGGGCTTCTCGACCAAGACGGTCGGCCAGGCGGGAACGCCCGGCGGAGCTACTGCGGCGCAGGCGCCGCTCGCGGGCAGCGGCCCGCTGCTGGTCGACAACGGGCGCGGCGGGCTGGTCTCGCGCGAGCCACCGATCGGCCATCGGATCGCGCTGACCTTCGACGACGGGCCGAGCTCGACCTGGACGCCGAGGATCGCGAGGGTGCTGCGCCGCTTCGGCGTGCCGGCGACCTTCTTCATGGTCGGCGCGCAGGTGTCCATGCACCCCGGCGTCGCGCAGATGCTCCACGGCCAGGGGTTCGAGATCGGCAACCACACCTTCACCCATGCCGACCTGAGCGCGCTCCCCTCCTGGGAGGCGAGGGCGCAGGTCGGCCTCACCGAGAGCGCGATCGCCGGCAGCGTGGGCGTGCGGCCGCGGCTGCTCCGCCCGCCGTACTCGTCGACCCCATCGGCGGTGACCCCGCGCGACAGCATCTACGGAGCGCTGGCTCGTCGCGGCTACGTGATCTCCCTGGCGACGATCGACCCGGAGGACTGGAGCCGTCCCGGCGTGCGCACGATCGTGGCGCGAGCCACGCCGCGTGGGAGACGCGGCGGGGTGATCCTGATGCACGACGGCGGCGGCAACAGATCGCAGACGGTCGCCGCCCTGAAGCAGTTGATCCCGCGTCTGCGACGCCGGGGGTTCAGGTTCGTCCTGATGTCGGACCTGCTGGGCGTGCGCCGCTCCGCCGTCGAGGTGCCGGCCACGGGCGCGCAGCGGTTCCGCGCTGCCATGTTCGTCGGCGCGCTGCGACTGTCGCGAGCCGTCACCGCGGCGCTCACGCTGCTGGTGCTGCTCGTCGGGGTGTTGGTCGCGCTGCGCATGATGGCGGTGCTCGCGTTCGCCTTCGCCCACGTGCGGCGCAGCAGAAGGGTCGTAGCCGACCGTGACTTCACGCCGCCTGTCTCGATCGTGGTCCCGGCCTACAACGAGGCGGTCGGCATCGAGCAGACGGTCCGCTCGTTGGTTGCGAGCGACTACCCCGCGTTCGACACGGTCGTCGTCGACGACGGCTCCGACGACGACACGGCCGCGATAGTCGCCGGCCTCGGGCTTCCAGGCGTGCGGCTCGAGCGCCAGCGGAACCTCGGCAAGGCGGCTGCGCTCAACCGCGGCATCGGCGCGTCCCGCCACGACGTCATCGTGACCGTGGACGGCGACACCGTCTTCGAGCCGGGCACCCTGCGCCGCCTTGTGCGGCCCTTCCGCGATCCGCGGGTCGGTGCCGTGTCGGGCAACACCAAGATCGGCAACCGCAAGGGCCTGCTCGGCCGCTGGCAGCACATCGAGTACGTCACCGGCTTCAACCTCGACCGGCGCATGTACGAGGTGTTCGAGTGCATGCCCACCGTCCCCGGCGCCATCGGGGCCTTCCGCCGGGAGGCGCTGGAGCGGATCGGCGGCATTTCGGGGGCGACGCTGGCCGAGGACACGGACGTGACGATGAGCATCGGCAGCGCCGGATGGCACGTCGCCTACGCCGACGACGCGCGCGCGTGGACGGAGGCGCCCTCGACGCTGTCGGGCCTGTGGCGACAGCGCTACCGCTGGGCCTACGGAACCCTGCAGGCGATCTGGAAGCACCGGCGCGCGGTGCTGCGCCGGGGCGACCGGGTGGGGCGACGCGCGATCCCGTACCTGACGCTCTTCCAGGTGGTGCTGCCGCTCACCGCGCCGCTCATCGACCTGTTCGCGATCTACGGGATCCTGTTCCTCGACCCGATCCCGATCCTCTGCTACTGGCTCGCCTTCAACGCACTCCAGATGGCGCTCGCCGCGTACGCGTTCCACCTCGACCGCGAACCGTTGCGCCAGATCGCCTGGCTCCCGCTGCAGCAATTCGTCTACCGGCAGATCATGTACATGGTCGTGATCGAGTCGGTGATCAGCGCCCTGGCGGGAACGCGGTTGCGCTGGCACAAGCTCGAGCGGACCGGCGACGTCGAACTCGGCCAGGCCCGTGTTCGCAGCTGAGCTCCCCGGCGTGAGCCGCGTACGCGGGGCGGCCGCGCTCGTGACGGTCGCGGCGGTCGCCGCCTGTGCCGGCGACGCCTCGGCTGCAGCTCGGCCGGCACAGGCGGCGACTCCCCTGACCATCACCGCCGATCCGGCGAGCGCGCTGTCGGGCTTCCAGCCGGACATCGCACTCGGCGCCGCGCTCGACGGCCAGTCACAGGGGGACGTGGCCGGCATCTACACGGGCGCCAATCTGCGCTCGATGGCCTCGACAGGGCTGCGTGCGCTCTCCTACCGCCTGCGCACCGAGCTCGGTGTCGAGGCCTGGCACTGGAACCCGCGCGGGAGGTGGAGCGATCCGCGCCACCACCGCGGCTACTGGACCTCGTCGCCGCACGGCCCGCGCTTCGCGGTGAGCTACGGCTACAGGCTGCCCCGCCGCGGCAACACAATCGACCAGGCCAACGACGACGGCTACTCTCGCCTCGACGACGGCGATCCACGCAGCTTCTGGAAGAGCAACCCGTACCTCGGCTCCAGCGCGCAGTGGGTCATGGCGGACCTGGGGGCGCCCACGCCCGTCGACGCGATCCGGGTCGCGTGGGGAGTGCCGTTCGCGCGTGCCACGACCGCCGAGTACTGGGTCGGTGCCAACCCGACGTACTCGGTCGCGCCGGTCGACGGGAGCTGGCGCCCGTTCCCCCGCCCGGCGCTCGCGGGCGGCGGCGTCCGCACGACGCGTGTCGCGAGCGCGCCGCTGAGGGTGAGGTTCGTGCGCCTGCTGCTGCGCGTCGGCTCGAGGACCGCACTCGCCGGTGCCACGGACCCGCGCGACCGCGCGGGCTACGCGATCCGCGAGCTGGGGATCGGGCGACTGGTCGCCGGGCGCCTGCGCGACGCCGTCCGCCACCGTCCCTCGGGGCGCCAGACGGTCATGTACACGTCCTCGACCGACCCGTGGCACCGGGCCGTCGACCGCGACCCGGACGTGGAACAGCCGAGCTTCGACACCGTGGAGGCGCGCGCCTTCGCGCGAGGTCGCTTCCTGATGGTCCCGGTCGCGGTGCTGTACGGGACGCCGCAGGACGCGGTCAACGAGCTGCGCTTCCTGCGCGGTCGCCGCTACCGCTACGACGCCGTCGAGTTGGGCGAGGAGCCGGACGGCCAGCTGGCGACGCCGGAGGACTACGGCGCGCTGTACGCCCGCTTCGCTCGCGCGCTGCGCCGCGTGGATCGCCGCACGCCGCTCGGCGGCCCCGGCTACCAGACGTCGATCCCGGACTGGTACGCATGGCCCGACGCACGCGGCAGCACGTCGTGGACGGCGCGCTTCATCGCGAGCCTGCGGGCGCGCCGGGCGCTCCACGAGCTCGGGTTCTTCTCCTTCGAGTGGTACCCGTTCGACGACGTCTGCGGCGCGCCCGCACGGCAACTGGCGCAGGGACCGCAGCTCCTGCGCGACCAGCTCGACACGATCCGCGCGGCGGGAGTACCGCCCGCGGTTCCGCTCGTCGTGACGGAGTACGGCTACTCCGCGTTCGCCGGCCGGACCGAGGTCGACCTGCCGGGCGCGCTGCTCGACGCCGACGTGCTCGGAACCCTGCTGGAGCAGGGGGTGCGGTCCGCGTTCCTGTACGGGCTCGAGCCGCAACCGCTGATGCGCGAGGCCTCCGGCTGTGACACCTGGGGCAACCTGACGCTGTTCCGCTCGGACGACGGGCACCGGATCCGCCAGCCGACCGCGGCGTACTGGGCCATGCGCATGGTCGCGCGCTTCTGGGCCCGGCCGGGACGCGGCCTGATGCGGCCACTGGAGATCTCCGCGCCGCTCGCGCCGGTGCACGCGTACGTCGCGCGCCGACCGGATGGGCGCCTGGCCGTCCTGCTCGTCAACGTCGCGCCCCACGCCTCCTATGCGGTGAGGCTGCGCCTCGGCGCGCGCGACGTCCGCGGCCCGCTCGACGTCGAGCAGCTCTCCTCCGCGACCTACAGGTGGCACCCCGCGGGAGCGCGCGGCCTCGCGCGGCCGGACGGCCCTCCCCGCGAGGCGCTCGTCGCCGGCTCCGTCGTCACGGTTCCGCCGATGTCGGTGACGGTCGCACGTACCCGCGGGGGTGGCTAGGTGCGGCGTGTCGCGCTGGTCGTTGTCCTCGTCTCCGGCCTCGCCGGCTGCGCCTCCGCGACCCGGCCGGCGGGGGCGGCGGAGCTGCGGGTCGACCAGGCCGGCTACCCAGCGGGTCAGCGCGTCGTGGTCTCGCTGATGTCCCGCGGCTCGGAGCTCGGCGCGCCCTTCGCCGTGCTCGACGCCCACGGCGCCGATGTCGCGCGCGGGTCGGTGCAGCGTGAGGCGGGGGCGTGGTCGGCGCGATTTCGTCACGTCTACGAGCTCGACCTCGGAGAGCTCCCCGCCGGGAGCTACTCGCTGAATGTCGCCGGCGTGCCACGCCTCACCTTTGCTGTCGTGCCGCCGGGGCGGCTCTACGCCCCGCTCGCGGCGTCCGCGATCCGCTTCTTCCAGGCTCAGCGCGACGGCCGCGACGTGATTCCCGGCCCGCTCGGGCGGCGCCCGTCGCACCTGCGCGACGCGACCGCGCGCCTGTACGCGATCCCGCGCTACCGTCGCGGGACGCTGGCGGGGCGGCTGCGCGCTGCCGGTGGCCGCCGCAACGTCGCGGGAGGCTGGTTCGACGCCGGCGACTACCTCAAGCTGGCCGCGACCGCGAGCTTCTCCGAGGTCCTCATGCTCAAGGCGCTGCGCGACGTCCCCAGGGGGGCCGGCGATCCGGTGGCGCTGCGCGCCGAGGCGCGCTTCGGGCTCGATTGGCTGCTGCGCCTGTGGGATCGCAGGACGGGCGTGCTCGTCTACCAGGTGGGCATCGGCGACGGGAACGACTCGTCGATCCTCGGCGATCACGACCTCTGGCGCCTGCCGCAGGCGGACGACCGGCTCGACGCGCGCCGTTCGTCCACCACCGCGCTGATCGCCCGCCGCCCGGCGCTCGTCGCCAACCGGCCGGGGCGCCCCGTGCCGCCGAACCTCGCCGGCCGCCTCGCGGGCGCGTTCGGCCTCTGCGCGCAGGTGTTCGCCGCCGACGAGCCGGCGTTCGCCCGCCGCTGCCTGCTCGCGGGCCAGAGCCTCTACGACCACGCCGGCCGACACGTTCCGATCCTCGTCTCCAGCCCGTCCTCCTACTACGCGGAGCCGCTGTGGCGCGGAGACATGGAGCTCGGCGCGATCGAGCTCTACCTCGGTACCCGGCGGCTGGGCGGCGCGGGCCTGCTCCACGCGCATGCCGATCGCTACCTCTCGCCCGCCGGCCGCTGGGCCGATTCCTACATGCGCGACCCGCTGGCCGGTGAGGAGTCGCTGAGCGAGGGGGACCTGGCGGCGATCGCCCACTTCGACCTCGCACGCGCGCTCGCGGCGATCGGGCGCCCGCGCCTCGCGCGGCTGCCGGGCGTGGAGGTACCCACCGATCCGGGCACGCTCGCCGCCGACCTGCGCTCGGAGCTCCGGTTGGCGACGGCGAGAGCACGGCACGACCCGTTCGGGCGCGGGAGCGTCGCCGGCGGCCGCGACACGGTCCCGCATGCGTTCGGCCTCGCCATCGAGGCGGGCCTCTACGACACGCTCGTGCGACGCCCCGCTTACGCGGCGCTGGCGGGCCGGCAGCTCTCCTGGGTACTCGGCCGCAACGCATGGGGCGCCTCGTTCGTGGTCGGAGCGGGCCGGCGGTTCCCGCGCTGCCTCCACCACCAGGTCGCGAATCTGCGCGGATCGCTGGACGGGGCCGCTCCGCTCCTGCTGGGCGCCACGGTCGACGGTCCAAACAGCGCACCAGCCGCGGACGAGAGCGGCTTGCCGGACGGCGCGCGCCGCTGCCCGCGCGGCCCCGATCCCTACCCCGCATTCGACGGTCGCGGGCTCCACTACCGCGACGCCGCCGCCTCACCCTCGACCTCGGAGCCTGCGGACGACTACACGGCGCTCGCCCTGCTCGCCTTCGCGCAGGCGGCGAGCGGCTGAGGCCGAGCGCCGCGATCCGGCCCGGCCTCCCGGACCCGAGCAGGGGCCGGGTACGATCCAGCGGCGCATGCCTGTCGGGGCAATCGACCACGTCGAGTCGGCGGTCGCCGAGCCTGGTCCGCCGGCCCCGTGAGGCGCCCGCCGATGCCGGGCCGTGGTCGGGCCATGCTCGCGCGCGCGGCGGCCGGCCTGCTGCTGACGGCGGCCGCGATCGCCGGCGGACCGCCCGCCGCCGCTCGTGTGGCGACGACGCGGATCTGGCATCCACGCCCGGGGACGACCTGGCAGTGGCAGATCAGCGGCCGCGTGGACGAGCGCCCGCGGGTGGCGATGTACGACGTGGACCTCTTCGACGCTCGCCCCGGCCAGATCAACGGCGGGATGGTCGGCCGCCTGCACCGCCGCGGTATCGCGGTCGTCTGTTACGTCGACACCGGGGCCTGGGAGTCCTACCGGCCGGACGCGCGCCGCTTCCCGCGCTCGGTGATCGGACGTCGGACCTACGCGTCGGACGGGACGCCGTGGGCGGGCGAGCGCTGGCTTGACATTCGGCGGCGCTCGTGGCCGCGGTTCGCCCCGATCATCTGGCGGCGCTTCGACCTCGCGCGGCGGCTGGGGTGCGACGGGGTCGAGCCGGACCAGAACAACCCGCTCGGCAACCACCCGGGCTTCCCGATCACGCACGTCGACCAGAAGCGCTGGTACCTGGAGGTCGCGCTGCAGGCTCACCGGCGCGGCCTGTCCGTCGGCCAGAAGAACGGCATCGAGACGACCGATGCCGACATCGTGCGAGCGTTCGACTGGAACCTCAACGAGGAGTGCTTCCAGTACCGCGAGTGCAGTGTGCTGCGGCCCTATGTGGCGGCGGGCAAGGCGGTCTTCCAGGTCGAGTACCGAGGCGCCGCGCGCCACATCTGCCCGCGTGCCCGGCGGCTCGGCTTCTCCACGCTGCTCAAGCGCCCATCGCTCGGCGCTTGGCGCGTTGCGTGCTGAGGCGCCGGCGAGTCCACCGGCGAAGACGCTCTGGTCCTTCGACCGCGACCTGCGCGTCATCTGCGAGCACACGGGCCAGCCCCACGAGGCCGAGGCCTCCGCCGGGCCCGGGCGCTGACGGCGACCGCTACCGCCGCCGCGCGGGGATGAACTCCCAGCGCAGCAGGACCTCGATGCCCGTCAGGCCGGAGCCGTCCAGGCGCGGGTCGCCGACGCGGGTGAGCGGGTAGTAGAACGCGGAGAACGCGTTGCCCGGGGTGTAGCCGCCGAGGCCGGAGCCCACCCGCAGCGGCAGGGTTCCCCGGCCGACGCCGCTGATGCCGATCACGTCGTTGGTCTGCACCAGCGCCCGGCTGTCGACGCTGCGGTAGACGCGCATGTTCACGGTGAACGTCGATACCCGGTTGGCGCGCGGGCGCAGCACCCGGCTGAAGCGCCTCGCCGTGCAGCAGGTGAAGGAGTTCTGGAGCGTTCCCCCGCCCGGGGAGAGCCGCGAGCTGGACTGCAGGATCGTCAGCCGCAGCGGCGCCGGGCGCCGGCCGGCGCGGATCTGGACGCGGCGGATGATCCCGTTGCTCGCCAGCGTGCCGCCGGTGCCCAGCCTGCCCAGGTAGCCGAGCGGGCGCCACGTGCACGTCCGGTGGCCGGAGGCGCCGAACGAGAAGCCCGACGGCGAGAACGTGTTGAAGAACGGCGCGACCTCGCAGCCGAAGTTGACGTTCGCCGGCCGGCGCAGGCTCGAGCCGTAGAAGCGGGCGGACGCGCTCGCGGGCAGCGCGAGCGCGGCGATCAGGACTGCGAGGGCGACTGCGGGGCGGTGCCTCACGGCCACGATCATCTCCTCTGCCGGTGTGGAATGCGTAGGTCAGCTCGCGCCGAGCTGCGCGAGCAGCGTCGGCACGTCCCAGAAGTGCACGTCGCGGATCACGAGCCCGTCGTCGTCGAAGCGCGAGAACGAGGCGCCGCGAACGTCGTCGTAGGCCTCGGCGTCCGGCGCGAAGATCGCCGCGACCGCGTCGGGGTCGTGGGCGTTCCAGGCTTCGTAGGTCGCGTCGTTGGCGGCGATGATGCGCTCGCGCACGGCGGCGAGCGTATCCGGAGCCGCGGCCGGCCCTCGGGCGCCGGTGCCGTGAGACTCTTAGCGCGCCCTCAATCCGTGCCGCCAGCCTGGGCGCCGCACGCTACCCACGCCGCGAGAGGATCCAGCGATGAGCTTTCAGACCGACGATGACCGCAGCCGGACCGCCCTGCGCCGCCGCGAGGCGCTCGTCGCCGCGGGGGGCGCCGGCGCCGGCCTCGCATGGGCGCTCGCGCGAGGCCCCGCCGCGCTGGCCGCCGCGTCCGCACGGCCGGCCGCCTCGTGCGTGCTCGCGCGCGAGGTCATGGAGGGGCCCTACTGGATCGAGAACCGGCTGAGGCGGCGCGACATCCGCGATGGCCGTCCCGGGCTGCCGCTGGTCCTGACCCTGACGATCCAGGACGCCGCCTCGTGCCGCGCGATCCGCGGGGCCGACGTGGAGGTCTGGCATGCCGACGCCGGCGGCGTGTACTCGGGCTACACCGGCGCGCCGTCGCCGGGCCGCGACGGCCACGCGACCCCCAACAACCGCAAGCGCTTCCTACGCGGCCACCAGCGCAGCGACGCGCGCGGCCGCGTCACGTTCGTGACGATCTACCCGGGCTGGTACCCGGGCCGCACCCCGCACGTCCACGTCAAGGTGCACGTCGGCGGCGACGTCGTGCACACGGGCCAGGTGTTCTTCCCGGACACCACCAGCCGCGCCGTGTACCGCACGGGCGCCTACCGTTCCCACGGCGCGCAGGACACCTCGAACTCGCGCGACGGGATCTACCGCGCCGCGGGCGGCCGGCTGGCGGTCGCTCGGCTCGCGCGGCGCCGGCGCCGGCCGGGCTTCACCGGCACGATCGCGCTCGCCGTGAACCGGGGCTGAGGGGGGCCGGCTCGCGGCCGGGGCACAATTCGCGTGCCCCCGACCAGCCAGGAGCCCCCGTGCCTCACGATCCCGTCGCCTACGAGTACGAGCCCAACCCGCGCATCGAGAAGCGCCGCAAGGAGGGGCCGACGAAGGTCGCCGACGAGCACGTCGGCTTCAACGGACGCCTCGCCTCGCTGATCACGCGCGGCGTGGGGACGATGTGGGCGTTCTACCTCGTCGCGCTGCTGATGGGGCTGTGGATGGGGTACGCCGGCAAGCATCTCTTCGGCGACCCGTACCCGTACGCGCTCATGCTGCTGATCTTCGGCGGCATCCTCCAGATGCTGCTGATGATCGCGATCATGGTCGGGCAGCAGGTGCTCGGGAGCGCGGCGGACCGCCGCGCGTCGCAGACCTACAGCGACGCCGAGGCGATCCTCGCCGAGTGCCAGAAGCTGCAGGCGCACCTGTCCGCCCAGGACCGTGCGCTGGGCGAGGCGCTGCGCGGCGCCGGAAGCGCCGGAGGGCCGGGCGCGCGATCGGGCGCGTAGGCGAGGGCGCGGCTAGGCTGGGGCCGGTCATGGCCGCTCTCGCGGACCTCGAGCTCCCCGAGCTCGACTACATGGATCCGGAGCTGCGCGGGGAGCGCTTCCACGCGACGATGCGCGGGCTCTCCGAGCGCACCTGGCTGGCGCGTGCGCCGCTCGCGACGATCGTGCTCGACCGCGCGGCCGGCGACCACTTCCTGAAGTCCAAGGCGGCGATCTTCCCCGGGTTGAAGATCGCCGAGCTGTTCGGGATCGGCGACGGCCCGCTGCACGAGCAGATCACGCGCAACATCATCAACGTGAACGGGGCCGATCACCGGCGCCTGCGCCAGCTCGTCGGCCCGGCGCTCTCGCGCGGCGCCGCCGACCGCTACCGGCCCGCGATGCGCGACTTCCTGGAGGAGCTGTGGACCGGGGTCGCGGAGCACGGGGAGTGCGACCTCGTCGAGGCGGTCGCGAAGCCGTATCCGGCGCTGACGATCGCGACCGTGATGGGCGCGCCGCGCGAGGACGCTCCGCGGCTGCACGACTGGTCGATGTGGATCCAGCGACAGTTCGACCCCGTCGCGCTCTCGGATCCGGAGGCGCTCGCGAGGATCGACGCCAAGGTCGGCGAGTTCTACGCCTGGGTGCGCCCGCTGATCTCCGGCCGGCGCACGACGACGGCCGACGACCTGATCTCCTCGCTGATCGCCGCCGAGGAGGAGGGCGACCGTCTCAGCGACGTCGAGCTCGAGAACCTCGTGCTGAACGTGCTGGTCGGCGGGGTGGACACGACGCAGAGCCAGCTCGCGCAGGCGGTCGCGCTGCTCGCTCAGCGCCCGGACCAGTGGGCGGCGCTGCGCGCCGACCCGGAGGGGCTCGCGCCGGCGGCGGTCGAGGAGGCGCTGCGCTACGAGCCGATCACGCCGTTCACCGCGCGGATGCTGGTCGAGGACGTCACCTACCAGGGCGTGACGTTCCCGAAGGACACGGTGCTGATGATCTGCGCCTTCACCGCCAACCGCGACCCGGACACGTTCGCGGACCCGCAGGACTTCGACATCACCGCCGAGCGCCCGACGACCCGGATGCTCACGTTCGGGGCAGGCATCCACTTCTGCCTCGGCGCGAACCTCGCGCGCGCCGAGCTTCAGGAGGGCCTGGCGTTCCTCGCGCGCCGGATCGAGCGCCTCGAGCTTGCCGGCGAGCCGGGGCGCCAGGGCGTGAGCGGGATCTACGGGCTCGACGCCCTGCCGGTGCGGTTCGTGGCCGATCCGCGAGGCACGCGCGCCCACGTCGACGAGCGGCCGACTGCCGACGAGCTCGCCGAGCGGGCCCGTGCGCGCGGGCCGGGCGACCGGGACGAGCCGAGCGGGCCTGGGAGCTCCGCGAGAACATGACCGCCGCGGATGCGCTGTTCGTGGCGCTGGCCGATCGTCTCGGCGAGCCGCTCGCCACCCGAGACCGCGGGCTGGCCGGGGCCGCCCGTGCCATCGCTGGGATCGAGGCGATCGCGCTGGAGGGCTGACGCCGGGCGCCCGCGGGCGGAGCTCAGCCGGCGACCGGCTCCCGCAGCTCCAGCAGGCGGCGGACCTGCGACTCGGAGATCGGCAGCGGCTCCTCGCGGCGACCCTCGAGGTCGGCGATCGAGCGCACCTGCGCCAGGCGCTCGGACGCTTCGATGTCCTTCCGCGTCGGGCTGAGGAGGTCGAACCAGGGGAAGCCGTGGCTGGTGTAGGTCTCGGCGTCGGCGGGCGGATGGGGCATCGGGAGCCCGGTCAGCGCGGCGAACGCGAGCGCGTCGACGAGCTCGAGGCGCACGGTGGTGGCCGGCTCCGGCTCCCACGTCTCGAAACCGTGCTCGTCGCGGTAGATCTCCTGGCGGATGTGCCCGCCCGCCCCGAGTCCCATCGCGGGGGCGCAGCAGGCGGCCATGCCCGTGCGCCCCTCGAAGGGCGGCTCGTCCGGGAACCGGCCCGGCCGCGGCTGGAAGAGCGACAGCGTGAGCCCGCCCTCGCGCTCGGAGCCGGTGAGCTGCCCCTCGATCGTGAGCCCCTCGCCCAGCGGCACGGCGACGAACTGGCGCACGAGCCCGTCGCCGCCGTTGATGCCGTCCAGCCACGGCTGCTCGGGGATGACGAGGTAGTCCTGCGGGTCCGCGGAGAGCGTGCCGGGATCGAAGGGCGCGCCGCTCAGCGCGTCGACGCCGCCGATCCCGACCTTGAGCGCGCGCGGCTTCCAGAACGGAGCGTCGAACGACAGCCACAGCGCCTCGGCGCGGTGCATCGGCACGACGAAGTCGCCGTCGGCGCTCGCGCGGTAGGCGAGCATCGGCCCGAGGCCGGGCGGCAGCGGGGACTCGCCGTCGCTGTCGGGGACGCGCAGCGTGCGCATCAGCTCGACCGAGCAGTCGGCGGCCATTGGGACCTTCGTGAGCGTGATCATGCACATCGGGTCGCCGCGGGCGCGCGGCGCCTGACACGGCGCGCCCGCGCACCGGCCGGCGGACACACCACGTGAGGGGAGAGGGTTGCGCCGGCCGCACGGGCGGACAAGAATCGCGACCCCCGAACGAAGGAGCCCCGATGGCCGATCACCGCGCCTTCCGCTCTCCCGCCGCGGCCTACGACCGCTTCATGGGCCGCTACACGCCGCCGCTCGCCGCCGCCCTCGCCGACGCGGCGAGAGTTGCGGACGGCCAGCGCGTGCTGGACGTCGGCTGCGGGCCCGGAGGGCTGACGGCCGAGCTCGTGAAGAGGACCGGGGCCGAGCGGGTCGCCGCGGTCGACCCGGCGCCGCAGTTCGTCGCCGCCTGCGCCGAGCGCAACCCGGGCGTGGACGCCCGCGAGGGCACCGCGGAGGAGCTGCCGTGGGACGACGGGACCTTCGACGCGGCGCTCTCGTGCCTGGTGATCGGCTTCATGCGCGACGCCGACCGGGGCGTGGCGGAGATGGCGCGGGTCACGCGCCCCGGCGGCGTCGTCGCTGCGTGCATGTGGGACGTCGCCGGCGGTCGCATGAACATGCTGCGGCTCTTCTGGACGGCGATGCGGGGGCGGCTCCCCTCGGTCGGAGGAGAGCAGGACCGCGCCGGCACGAGCAAGGGCGACATCGCCGAGCGCCTCGCGCGCGCCGGGCTGAGCGATGTCAGCGGCGGCGAGCTCGCCGTCAGCGCCGCCTACGCGGACTTCGACGACTTCTGGGAGCCGTTCACGTTCGCGGTGGGGCCGGCCGGCCAGGCCCTGAGCGAGCTCCCGCCGGAGGACCGCGCCGCCGTCCGCGAGGACCTGCGTGCCGAGCTGCCCGACGGGCCCTTCGAGCTCGACGCCCACGCGTGGTACGCCTGCGGCGTGGTGGCGTGACCGCGCGGGCCCGTGGGAACCGGACGCGGCTACACTAGGCCGCCCAGCGCCCGTAGCTCAGCTGGATAGAGCGTCGGTCTACGGAACCGAAGGTCAGAGGTTCGAATCCTCTCGGGCGCGTAAGGGATTTCGGGACAGACGGGGATCCCTCGGCAACTATTCTTGGAGACCGTCGGGCCGACGAGAACCTCCTGCGGGCCGGCTGGCGAGTTCGTTGCCGGCGAGCGTGGTTGCTTGTGAGACCCGCTCGGCAGGCTCTTGCAGGATCTCCTCAGCCAACGCGCCCGAATCATCGAGGCTGCGTTCTCCGACAACGCCGACCTCGATGCGGCGGTCGCCGCGAACGAGGCTGTGATCGCCGCCTACGCCACGCGCGCCGAGCGCCCGGGCGTGCCGTTCTGGCCGATGCTCTTCAAGAGCATCGGCCTCCGTCTCCTGGGCAGTCACGACTTCCCGCCAGAGGTCAAGTAGAAAGCCGCCGCCGACCTCACCGCGGCGGCGCGTGAGGGCGCTCTCGCGATCGCGATCGACCAACCCGTTCCGCTCGAGCGCATTGCTGAGGCGCACGACCGTGTGGCCCGCGGGAGCCGGGCAGGCGTACTGGTCAGCACGGGTCGCCAACCGATCAGGCCGATGCAGGGCAGCCTATCGCCCTCGACGGGATCATCAGCAGCACCACGGTCTCATCTCCCTCGGTGCCGGAGTCGTGGCCGATCCGGCCGGCGCTGTCCGGAGCGGCGTCGACATCGTCTCCGAGGTGCGCGTCCCCAGGGCCCATGATCGTGCGGATGCCGTCCTGCGTCCTGATCCACCACCGTCCCGACAGCGGTACGACCAGTTGCCGCTGCGGGTTGGTGTGCCAGTCGCCCCTCCCACCCCGCCGGCATGACCCAGGTGGATCGGGAGACGGGGTCGGGGTTCGGCTCCGTGGCCCACATGGGCGGGCTGTCGCCGATCGTGCGCCGCATCGAGAGTCCCGGAACCCGCCAGCGGTGGGTGACGGTGCGCCCCTCCGGGTCGGTGGTGACGTGCAGCAGGTAGACGGCTGACGCGTCGCTCTCGTGAGACATTCATGCTCCTGGACTGGGAACCGGCCGCCCGTGAGCACGGCGACAGGCGGGGGCCAGGGTACGGGCATCGCCGCGTGCCGGCCGCGCGGCGGCCACGGCGTCAGCGGGCTCCGGACATGACGTTGTCTGCGAGCCGCAACGGCGGGACGCGCCCGGCGGCCGGTCTCGTGGTCAGACGGTGGCGAGAAGGGGCGACTGGGCGGCTCCCCAGGCTTCGCGGTTGTTCTCGCGGATGACGCGGCGGCGGGGGCGAGCGTCGAGCAACTGCTCGAGTCCGTGCTCGCGCAGCAGATCGCGTGCGCGCTCCTGGCTGTCGAGCCCGAGCGCGCCGTGCGCGTCCTGGAGACGCTGCAGCAGCAGCATCCGGTAGGGGAGGACGCCGCAGCTGATCTCGGTTCCGCGCCACCGCACGGGCACCTGGGCGACGAAGCGGTCCTCCGCGGCGTAGGGGATGACGTCGCCTTCCTGGATCTCATCGTGCTCGGCCAGCCAGCCGTCGATGTGGTCGACCTGGGCGAGCATCTCGGGGACGAACTCCTCGCCGATGTAGGAGAGCAGGCTGCCGAGCGTCGGTGGGATGTCGTCGCCGTCGAACAGGGTCTCGGGGTACCCGAGGTACTCGCCGGCGTCCTGCACGGGGGAGTTCATCCGCTCGACCCAGCGCCACACCCTGGGGGCCGTGCGCTTCATCAGCAGCGACGGGTAGGGGTCGCGGGAGAGATGCGCGAACAGCGGTGCCATGAACGCGTAGTCGGCGATCGTCGGGCGCCCGCCGAGCAGGTAGGGCGAGTCGCTGACGTGCGCGTTCATCAACTCGAGGAACTGCTGGTAGGACTGCTCGACGAGCGGGATCGTCTCGGGAGTGACACCGACATCGACGGTCAGCTTGCGCATCGCGCCGCTGGCCCACTCGAAGATCGCGGCACGCTGCTCGGGGTCCATTCCCGCACCGAGACCCGTCGAGAACTCCTCGCGGATGAACGCGAGGTTGTACTCATCGAAGTTCCAGCGGTAGTGCATCAGCGGCCGCCCCAGCCCCTCGCCGCCGAACATCTCGAGCACGTGCGCCACGACGCGATGCAGCGGCGTCTGCGGGTACGCCGACCGCTCCGGCGGGACGTCTCGCTCGAAGTGGTCGATGATGTCGACGGTGTCCTGGATGACCTCGCCGTCGGGTGTCTGCAGCACCGGGATGATCACCCGTCCGATCTCCGGCACGATCTCCTGCGCGTAGCGGGGATCTCCGAACGCGCGCTCCTCGTAGTCGACCCAGTGCTTCCGGAGGTAGGCGCGTGCCTTGCCCGAGTAGCACGAGGCGGGGATCGTGTACAGCACGTGGCGGTTCATGGTCGCCTCCTCGGGCGGGGGTGGTGACAGTGCGGTCTACGAGGCGCAGGCGACACCGGTCGCGGCGTGCCCCGTGCCGGGGTCGCAGGGCTCGATGCGCGGCGGCTGCCAGCCGCTGCCGTCGAGGATGCCGCGCACGGCGGCGCCCGGGTCGTACAGGCGCCAGATCAGGCGGAAGGGACCGCTCGCGGGCGCCGGCAGCCAGTTGTCCACCTGAGCCGCGCTGCTCGGCCGGTCGTGCTGGACGTAGATCGTGATCGACCCGTCCGCCGCCCGGTGGAGCCCGCTCCGCTGGTTGACCAGGTAGCGGTTCAGGGAGTTGGGCACGAAGTACGAGCTCCCGTCGTAGAGCGTGAGCGACCAGAACGCCTTCACCGGGATCGGCAGGCTGCTCCTCGGAAGCCGCAGCACGTAGCGCTTGGAGCCGTTGAGCAGCGCCTTCGTGTCGTCCATGACCGCGACCGGGTAGGTGGCGATCGTGGCCCTCTGGCCGCCGATGCCGATCTTGGCGAGAATCGCACGCAACGCGTAGTCGGTCCCCCAGTTGCCGAGGTCGCTGACGAAGTAGCCGTGGTGGCGGTCGAAGCCCGCGAGGTAGCGCTGCAGGAACGCCGACGTGAGCTTGCCCGGGCCCTGGGTGACCGCGTCGCGCATGCCGCGCAGCGTCTCCGCGTCGAGGCCGCTGCGGGTCACGTCGAGGCCCGGCCCGACGCCGATCGCCCTCAGGCGGGCGAGCAGCGGCCTGTCCCTGGCCGGCGGCGGGAACAGCGCCATCTGCCGGTCGAGCACCGAGTAGAACGAGAGCGGGTCCACGCCGGGGCCGGTGCCCGCGGGCAGCGCCTCGTAGAGCGTGCGGTCGGGATGCCGCGGCGCCGGCGGCCGGTAGCGGGTGCCGAAGCGCGAGAGCGGCGTGATCGAGTACGCGTCCTGGATCCGGCGCACGTTGCGCAGGTCGGCCTCCGACCGCGCGTGCGTGCGTCCGAGCACCCAGACGCGGTCGTACGGCGACCGCACGCGCTTCACGCCCCTGGGCAGGCGGCCGTGGAAGCGCGGCCCGACCACGGCCCAGTCGCCCCCGCCGGTGGCCCGGATCTGGCCCGGGCCCATCGCCTTCGACACCGAGCTGATGTTGTAGAAGTCGTTGGTCCACGGGTCGAGCAGCTCGAACTCCCAGAACCTGTTGCGGATCGCCGGCGCGTGGAGGACCACCGGCCCGCGCCGCAGGTCGAGCCAAGCCACCGAGTAGGGCGTGTCGTTGTTCGGCGCGTTGACCATCCGCTCGCTGGCGTCGGCGAACTTGCGGGTGTGGCTGAAGCGGTTGACGGGGCCGTGGCCGTTCCCGTCCGGCACGTTGACGCTCGTCGAGGTCGTGTAGATGCGGTTCATCTCCGTGATCGGGAAGCCGTACTGATAGGCCTCGGCGCCGAGGCGCAGCCCGGTCGCGTAGTCGGCGCTCGCGGCCGCGGGCGCCGCGGCGAGCAGCGCGCAGGCGAGGGCGAGGCCGGCTGCGAGCCGGCGACGGGGGGATCGGGGGGTGCGGATCACGGAACCTCTCCTCTGGGAACGGCCGAGACGAAGGGGCCAATGTAGGTGCGGCTGTGGCCGCGCGCTCGTAGCGGGAGCACCAGTCACGGCCCCGGCGTTGTCCGGACGCGACAATCCCGGCGCGGAGATGGCGGCTTGCCGGCCCGCCGCGCCGATCGTAGGGTTGTGGCGTGGAGGGAGCACCGACAGCAGCTTTCTCCCCGGAGGCCGCGCGGCGCGCGCGCGACCGGGTGCTCCGCCCGCTCGCCGCCGACCTCGCTGGGCGCGCCCGCGAGCTCTCGCTCGCGCTCCAGGAGCGCGTGCG
Source organism: Solirubrobacteraceae bacterium (assembly GCA_046330255.1). Taxonomy (GTDB): domain Bacteria; phylum Actinomycetota; class Thermoleophilia; order Solirubrobacterales; family Solirubrobacteraceae; genus JBBSBL01. Next base: position 1,164,626 of record JAXLTC010000001.1, on the reverse strand, counting down.
CGCGCGGGCCCCCGAGCTGTTCCCGGACCCGGAGGCCGCCGAGGCCAACCGCGCCAGCGCCGAGGCGACGATCCGCGCCATGGGCGAGTTGCTCTCGTCCGGCGAGAGGGCCGGCGAGATCGAGCTGCCCCCGGAGACCGCCGCCTACACCCGCATGGGCGCGCGCGCGGGGATTCCCGCGATCTCGCTCCTGCGCCTCTACCGGCTCGGCCAGGCCGCGCTGTGGGAGCTAGTGCTGCCCGAGCTTGCCCGGCGCGCCGACGATCCCGAGCAGCTCGCCGTCGCCGTGCGCGGCTTCTCCGAGTCCACCTTCGACTACATCGACGCCGCGGCGATCCTCGCCGAGCGTGTCTACACGGCCGAGCGGGAGCGATTCGTGCGCAGCGCGGCGGCCGCGCGTGCGGAGACCGTCGCGACCCTCCTCGGCGGCCGGCATGTCGACGCCGGGCTCGCCAGTCGCCGCCTCGGCTACCCGCTGGAGCGCACGCACGTCGGGGCCGTCGCGTGGGTCGAGTCGGGCTCCGACGAGGCGCTCACGATGACGCAGCTCGAGGCCGCGATCGACTAGCTCGCCCGGCGGCTCGGCGCGACGTCCGTCCTGTTCCAGCCCGTCGGCCTGCTCGCGGCGTCGGCCTGGCTCGCCGTGCCGGCCGGCCTCGCGCCGGACGCGCTGGACTCGCTGCGACTGGACGCCGAGGGCGCTCCCGGGATCCGCCTGGGCGTGGGCGAGCCCGCAAGCGGCGTGCCCGGCTTCGCGGTCACCCACAGCGAGGCGCAGGAGGCGCGCCGCGTCGCGACGCTGGCCGCCGAGGCGCCGGGATCGGTCACTCGCTACGGCCGCGTGGCGGTGCAGGCGCTCGCCAGCGTCGACGCCGACCAGGCCCGGCGGCTTGTGCGCCGCCGGCTCGGCGGACTGGCCTCCGAGGACGAGACCTCGACGCGCCTCGCGACGACGCTGCGCACCTACCTCGAGGAGCAGGCGAGCCGCAGCCGCGCCGCCAGGCGCCTCGGCGTGCACGAGAACACTGTCAGCTACCGCATCCGGCAGGCCGAGGAGATCCTGGGCCGCAGCGTCGAGCGCGACACGCTGGAGTTGCACGTCGCGCTCGCGCTCGCCCCGCTCTCCCGCCGGACGGACGGCTGACCCGCGATACGCGCCTGCCCGCAGCGGTCGCGAGTCGACAGGACTCCAGCCGCGGCCGCCGAGTACGCTCGGCCGGCCCGAGGGCGACGCGGTGCCCGCGGACTTGGTCGCCGCCGGCCGGGGCGTCCGCCGTTCTGCCGGCCGGCGGCCGTATCCTGACGTCGTGGTTCGCACGTCGGAGGCCTCGCGGCCCAAGCGCATCCGCCGCCGGCCGGAGGTGGCGGAGCGCGAGATCCTGGATGCGGCGGAGGGGCTGCTGCAGGACCGGGACTTCCGGGACCTGACGGTCGAAGAGGTCATGAACCGCACCCGCATCTCCCGGTCGACGTTCTACAACTACTTCGCGGATCGGAACGCGCTGGTGCTCGGCCTGCTTCGGAGGGTCGAGGGCGAGATGATGGAGGCCGCGCGCCCGTGGCTCGGCCCTGCCGACGATCCGGTCGCCACGATGGAGTCGGGCCTCGACGGGATCGTCGACGCCTACGCGCGCCACGGACGGGTGCTTCGCGCGATCCACGAGGCCTCCTACCACGACCGCGAGGTCGAGCGGTACTACAGGGCGTTCATCCAGAACTTCATCGACGCGGTCGCGGCGGGGCTGCGGCGCGAGGTTCGCATCGGCCGGGCCGACATCCCGGACCCCAAGGCGACCGCCCACGCCCTGCTGATGATGAACGTCGGGGTGCTCGTGGAGCGACTCGGCGGGCCGGACGCCGACAGCCCGAAGGCGGTCGCGAAGACCCTGAAGAGCATGTGGAAGCGCGTCGTGTATGGCGGCGCGCCTCCGGTCTGACGGAGCGGATCAGACCCCGAGCACCGTCACGACCACGGCCGCGACCTCGCCGCCGATCCAGCCGCCCCCGTTCTCGGCGAGCGCGATGCGAGCGCCCTCGACCTGGCGGGCTCCGCAGCGGCCGCGCAGCTGATCGGTGAGCTCGACGAGCTGCGCGCAGCCGGTGGCGCCCACGGGATGGCCCCTGCTCAGCAGGCCGCCGCTCGGGTTGACCGGGACCCGGCCGCCGAGCCCGGTCGCCCCCGTCCGTATGAGCTCGGGGCCTTCGCCGGCGGCGGCCAGGCCGAGATCCTCGTAGACGATCAGCTCGCCCGGCGCGGCGGCGTCGTGTACCTCGACGACGTCGAGATCGTCCGGGCCGACGCCGGCCCGCTCGTACGCGGCGCGCGCCGTATCGGCCACCGCTCCGCCCTCGCCGCCGATCTCAAGCCGCGTGCCGGATCCGAGGACGGTGGCGAGCACGCGAACCTCGGGCCCCGCACCGATGCGCGCGAGGCCCTCGCCCGAGGCGACGATCAAGGCGGCGGCGCCGTCCCCGATCGGCGCGCACATGAGCAGCGTCAGCGGATCGGAGATCGTGCGGCTGTGCAGGATCTGCTCGACCGTGAGCGGCTCCCGGTACTGGGCGTTCGGGTTGAGTGCGCCGTTGTGGTGGCTCTTGACCGAGACGGCGGCGAAGTCCTCGGGCGTCGCGCCGCTGCGGCGCATGTAGTCGGACGCCATCGCCGCATAGACGTCCATGAAGCCGGAATGGCCCGCCGTCGCGTCCGGGCGACCGAAGCGCTCGACGTCCCACCCCGAACTGAAGGCCGCGAAGGTCTTCCCCTTGTCCGGGTTGGTGAGCTTCTCGGCGCCGACGGCGAGCGCGACGTCGGCGTCCCCGGAGGCCACGGCCATCCGCGCCAGGTGGAACGCGGTCGAGCCGGCGGCGCACGCGTTCTCGACGTTGGCGATCGGCGCGCCGAGCAGCCCGGTGTCCTGGAGCGCGACCTGCCCGCGAATCGCGTGCTGATCGTTGAGCGCTCCCTCCGCGGTGTTGGCGAAGAAGACCGTGTCGACATCGCGGGGCCGCGCGCCGGCATCGGCTAGCGCGCCGCGAACGGCCTCTGCGGCGGAGGCGCGCAGCGGTACGGATGGATGCTTGCCGAAGGGTGTGACGAAGGCTCCGGCCACGAACACGTCGCGCATCTCAGGCTTCCTTCCGGTGCGGGGGGGCAACGGCCGGCATACTATCGACATAGTGTCGATAGTGTGCTAGCTTGCCGCCCGGTCGGCAGCGGAGGGCGCTTGAGCATCACCATCGACATCGACACCGGCGGGACCTTCACGGACGGGTTCGTCGTCCGAGAGGGGCACCCGACCACGGTGAAGGTGCTCACCACGCCCCACGACCTCGCCGTGTGCTTCCGCGACGTCATCGAGGCGGCCGCCATCGCGCTCGATCTCTCCGTCGCGGGGATGCTGAGTGCGACCGTCTCGGTCCGCTACGCCACCACGGTGGGGACCAACGCCGTGATCCAGCGCCGGGGCCCCCGGCTCGGGCTCATCGCGGGCCCCGCGTTCCCGGAGGCCGACGGCCGCGCCCACGGCGTCGGCCTGTTCGTCGACGCCGAGATGGTCCGGCGTTGCGACGGAAGCGAACCGGCCGCCGACAGCGGGCCGGATCCGCAGGCGCCGCTGGTCGCGGCGCGCGAGCTGCTCGACGACGGCGCGCGCGGGCTGGTCGCCGCGCTCGACGAGCGAGGCGGCGGCGAAGCCGGCGAGCGTCGCGCGCGTCAGCTGTTCGCCGAGCACTACCCGCACAACTGCCTCGACGCGGTGCCGCTGCTGCTGGCGAGCGAGATCACCGCTGACACGGACGAGGCGCGGCGAGCGGCCACGGCGCTCTTCAACGCCTACGTCCACCCCGACGTCGCCGACTACCTGTACCGCGCGGAGGACTACCTTCGCGATCAGGGCTACCGGCGCCCGCTGCTGATCGTGCACAACGACGGCGGCTGCGCGCGCGTGGCGAAGACGATCGCCGGCAAGACGTACAACTCGGGCCCGATGGCCGGGATGCTCGGCGCCCGCGCGATCGCGCGGCTGTACGACGTGGACGTCCTGGTCACGCTCGACATGGGGGGTACGAGCCTCGACGTCGGCATCGTCGCCGCGGGCGAGATCCCGATGCGCGAGCACGGCCTGGTAGAGGACGTCGAGATCGCCTTCCCGCTGCCCGACCTCGTCCCGCTGGGGGCCGGCGGCGGCTCGATCGCCTGGCTGGAGCAGGACGTCCTCCGCGTCGGCCCGCGCAGCGCCGGCGCCAAGCCCGGCCCGGCCTGCTTCGGCTTCGGCGGCGAGGAGCCGACAGTCACCGACTGCGACGTCGTGCTCGGGATCCTCCGCCCCGACGCGTTCCTCGGCGGAGACATGGCGATCGACGCCGAGGCCGCGCACCGCGCCGTCGCGCGCATTGCGGACCCGCTCGGCTGCAGCGTCGAGGAGGCCGCCGCGCGCGTCCGCTCCACGGTGCACGCGGAGACCGGCGAGCGTCTCGCCCTCGAACTGCGCGCTCGCGGCATCGACCCGGCGGCGGTCACCCTGCTCGCCTTCGGCGGCAACGGCGCGACCCACTGCGCGGGGATCGCGCGCGCGGCGGGGGTCGGCGACGTGATCGCGCTGCCGTTCTCGTCGGTGTTCAGCGCGTTCGGCGCCTCCAGCGCCGACGTTCGGCATCGCTACGAGGCGCGCGGCGCCGACTGCGACGAGCGGGAACTGCGGCGACGCGCCCTGCGCGACATGCGAGGCGAGGGCTTCATGGAGGTGGAGGTCGAGCTCTCCAGCGAGCGCTTCCGGCGCGGGCACGACGAATGGCTTGCCGTCGAGGCGACCCACCGCCTGCCACACGTGGGGCTGGCCGGCGCTGAGCCGGACGCGCGCGCGGCGGAGCGGAGCGCCGCGCCGGCCCGGACGGGGGACGTGCACTGGCCCGGCTTCGGAGCGCTCGCCACCCCGATCCACCGGCGCGACGAGCTCTCGCCGGGAGCGAGCGTCGCTGGACCGGCGCTGGTCGACTCGCCGACGACGACGTGCGCGCTGCCGCCGGGGTGGACGCTGCGGATCGACGAGCGCGGCAGCGAGCGCATGAGCCTCGACCGCGAGGAGGCGCCGTGAGCGCGAAGGTGCCCATCACCGAGTACCTCGAGATCGACCTCGACAGCGAGACCTGGTCGTGCGCGGCCTGCGGGCATGCGATCGGGTCGGCTCGCGAGGACTACAAGCGCGGGCTGCTGCTCCACGATCGCGACCCGCGCGAGATCTATCCCGCGCGGATTGACGGGCCGCACAGCTTCGCGCCAGACCCGCGCTGGTGCCGGATCGTCGAGTTCTACTGCCCCGGCTGCGGCACCCAGGTCGAGACCGAGTACCTCCCGCCCGGGCATCCGCTCACGCACGACATCGAGATCGACATCGACGCGCTCAGGGCGCGTCGGCCGGACCCCGCGGACCGCGCAGGGGACGCGTGATGGAGATCAACGTCGACATCGGCGGCACCTTCACCGACTGCTTCGCGACCGCCGACGACGGCGCGGTCGTCACGGCGAAGGCGCTGACCACGCACCACGATCTCGCCCTCGGCTTCATGCGAGCCGTCGAGGACATCGCGGGCGAGATGAGCACCGGCGTCGACGAGCTGCTGGCCGGGACGACGGCGATCCGCTACGCCACGACACTCGGCACGAACGCGCTCATCGAGCGCACCGGCCCCCGCCTCGGCCTGATCACGACGATGGGGCACGAGGACACGGTCGGCATCGGCCGATGCCGCCAGTGGGGCGACGGGCTGCCGGCGTCGATGACGCGCGACCTGGCGCGCGCCCAGCGACCCGAGCCGCTGGTCGAGCCGGAGCAGATCGTGTCGGTGCGCGAGCGCACGACCTACGACGGCGAGGTCGTCGTGCCCCTGTCGGCGGAGGAGGTGCGCGACCGGGTCGGCGATCTGGTGGACCTCGGCGTACGCGGCTTCGTCGTCTGCCTGCTGCATGCGCACGTCAACCCGGTGCACGAGCAGCTCGTCCGCGAGGTCATCGAGGAGGAGTACCCGAGCAGCTACCTCGGGCGCTTCCCGATCATCCTCTCCCACGAGGTCTCCCGGCGCTCGGGCGAGTACGTGCGCTCGACCACGGCGATCATCGACGCGTACCTCCACCGCTTCACAGCCGACCGCCTCTCGGCGCTGCGCGACGACCTTCGCGAGCGCGGCTACCAGGGCCAGCTGGTGCTCGTCCACAACACCGGGGGCATGGGAAGCCTCGCGCGCACGACTCCGGTCCGCACGGTGCACGCCGGCCCGGTGGCCGGCCTCTACGGCTCCCGGCACCTCGCATCGAGCTTCGGCTACGACCGGATCGTCACGACCGACATGGGCGGCACGTCGTTCGACGTCGGCGTGGTCGTCAAGGGCTCGGTGCGGTTCTACGAGTTCAACCCGGTGATCGACCGCTGGCGTGTCCAGGTGCCGATGATGGACATCAAGGCGGTAGGAGCCGGCGGCGGGTCGATCGCGCGGCTGGACCCCGTCGCCGGCATAGCCGTCGGCCCGCAGTCGGCGGGCTCGACGCCGGGGCCGGCGTGCTACGGGCAGGGAGGGACCGAGCCGACGGTCACCGACGCGAACCTGGTCCTCGGCTACCTGGACCCCGGCAACTATCACGGCGGAGAGCTGCCGCTGGACCGGCGCCGCGCCGAGCGCGCGATCGAGCGGCGCATCGCCAAGCCCCTGGGGATCGACGTCGTCGACGCCGCCCGTCGCATCCGGCAGATCGTCGACGAGCGCATGGGCTCGGAGATCTTCCGCGAGGTCACCCTCAAGGGCTACGACCCACGCGAGTTCACCGTCTTCTCGTTCGGCGGGGGCGGACCGCTGCACTGCTGCGGATATGCCGGCGTGCTGGATGCCGAGCAGGTCGTGGTGCCCCCGCACAGCTCGGTCTTCTCGGCGTCCGGGGCGGCCGGCCTCGAGCTCCTGCGCATCTACGAGCGCTCGACGTGGATGGTGCTGTTCAACCCGCTCACCAAGCAGCTGTTCGCCGAGTACGAGCGCTTCAACGAGATCATGGCGGAGCTCCGCGCCCAGGCTGCGCGGGACTTCGCCGACGAGGGGTTCGCGCCCGAGCAGCTGCGCACGGCGCTCGAGCTCGACGTGCGCTCCACCGGACAGCTGTACGTGATCACGATCGCCAGCCCGGTCGAGCGCATCGCCTCCGACAACGATCTCGCCGCCGTGCTGCAGGCCTACTTCGCCGAGTACGAGGACCGATTCGGCGATCTGGCGCTGACGCGCGAGGTTGGGGTCTCGATCGACGCCATCCGGCTGCGCGCCTGGGTCCCCCGCGAGCCGTGGCGGCTGGCGCCTCGCGAGCGCGGCGAGCGCGGCGTCGCCGCCGCGCAGAGCGGCGAGCGCGACTGCTGGTGGAAGGCCGGCGGCTTCCAGGCCACGAAGGTCTACGACTACGCGCGCCTCGCGCCCGGCCACGAGATGGCGGGACCCGCGGTGATCGAGGCGGACGACACGACCGTGCTCGTGGAGCCGGGCTGGCTCGGGCGGATGGACGAGTACGGGTTCTTCACGATGAGCAGGGAGCGACCGCGATGAGCGCGACCGAGGCGAACCCCACCCAGGCCGGCGGCCCCGAGCCGCGGTCTCCGGAGACCGAGGAGTTCCTGAACGCCCTGCTCACCGAGCAGCCCGTCATGTACGGGCCGGATCCGGCGATCATGTCCGACCACAGAATCCATCCCCGCACCGCGCGCGAGGAATCCGCCATGGAGGAGATCGACGACCCGGCGGAGCTGGCGATCGCGCAGAGCCGCATCGAGGCGATCCTCGAGAGCGCCAAAGACATGCTCCAGCAGATCGCCGCCGCCCCCGCGGCGAAGTGGGGCGACCTGACGGTGGGCGTCTACAGCCGGGAGGGCGACCTGTCGCTGTGCACCTCCAGCGGCGTGAACATCTTCTCCGCGGCGGCGTCGCCGGTGCCGAAGTTCATCAACCGCTACTGGGCCTCCGAGCCGACCGTCGGCGTGCGGGAGGGCGACGTCTTCTACCACAACGACTCGCACTACGGCGGGGCTCACAACCCCGATCACACGCTGCTGCTGCCGCTGTTCATCGAGGGCGAGCACATCGCGTGGGTGGGCACGGTGGTCCACGAGGGAGAGAACGGCGCGATCGATCCCGGCGGCTTCGCGCCGCGCGCGACCGATCCGTACGGCGAGGGCCTGCGGATCCCACCCATGAAGATCGGCGAGGGCTACACGCTTCGCCGCGACGTGGTCAACATGTTCCAGAACCACGTCCGCGATCCGCTGGTGTGGCTGATCGACGTCAGGGCGAAGCTCGCAGGCGCCCGCAACGTCGAGCGCCGGCTGAAGGAGTTCATGGCGGAGCGCTCCGCCGACCTGCTGGTCGCGACACTCCGCGCGGTCCTCGAGAACACCGAGACCGAGGTGCGCCGGCGCCTGCGGCAGTGGCCCGACGGCATCTACCGCGCGGTCCACTTCGGTGACTGCACGCTGCTCGAGGAGCGCCTCTACAAGGTCGCCGTCGAGCTCGAGAAGCGCGGCGAGCGCCTGGTCATGCGCACCCACGGGACCGCTCCGGCGATCGACCGCGCCATGAACGCGCAGGCGCACGCCACCAAGTCGCTGGTCGGCAACGAGTTCATGAACTTCCTGTTCGCCGACCTGCCGCGCAACGCCGGGTTCGTGTCGGCCATCGACTTCGAGCTCGAGCCGGGGACGATCCTGACGGCCGGGCGCGAGCACCCGACGTCGCTCTCGATGCTCGCCGGGTTCTACTTGAACACGACGGTCCACACGGCGCTGATGAAGGCGCTGTTCTCGAACCCCGGCGTGGTCGAGGTGATCGCGCCCTGGTACGCCATGCTGCCGACGCTGCAGTACGGCGGTCTCACCCAGCACCAGCAGCTGACGGCCAACATCTCCGTGGAGCTCAACGCGATGGGCGGAGGCGCGCACCGCGACCGCGACGGCGAGCACGCCGCGGCGCCGTTCTTCGCGACGCTCGCCGACTGGGGCGAGACCGAGGACCGCGAGACCGAGATCCCGGTGCTCTGCCTGTGGCGGCACATTCCCGCCGACAACCACGGCTTCGGCAAGCATCGCGGCGGCGCGTCGGTCGAGTGGGCCTATGCGCTCTGGGGCAGCGGGCTGTTCGCGTTCATGGTGACCTCGACTGGGGCCCGCTTCCCGGTCACCGGCGGCCTGTTCGGCGGCTACGGCGGAGGCTGCACGCCGCTCACGGTCGTCAAGCCGGAGGGCGGTATCGAGGGCCTGCGAGCATGGCTTGCCGACGGCGCGCCTGGCCTCGGCTACGACGCCGCGGAAATGGTGGCCGAGAAGCCGCTCGCGGGCGAGTACGAGGTCACGAACCCGTCCCGCCCCGCCGCCCCGATCGGCGAGGGCGAGATCTGGATCCAGCGCATCGGTGGCGGTGGCGGGTACGGCGACCCGCTCGAGCGCGATCCAAGCGCCGTGATGACCGACCTGCGGCGCGGGCTCATAAGCGCCGAGGTCGCGCGCGACGTCTACCACGTGGCGTTCGACCCGGAGCGCGGCGAGGTGGACGAGCGCATGACCTCGGAGCTGCGCGCGTCCGAGCGGCAGGCGCGGATCGCCCGCGGCCTCCCGTACGACGAGTTCGTCGAGCGCTGGCGCCGCGACGCCCCACCCGAGGACGTGCCGTACCTCGGCTCGTGGGAATGGCCGGAGAGCGGCCCGTGATCATCGCGCCGGTCCTCCAGGACGTCGCCGCGCGCCTCGCGTCGGTTACCGACGACCTGCGCCTGCGCGAGCCGGCTCGCTGGGCGTACGCGATCCGCGACGCGGTCGCGATCGTCCAGCCGGCCTGGATCGTGACCCACCACGACCTGGATCTCGAGGTCGCGGGCCTCGCCGATCAGGTCGGCGAAGTGGACGACGTGCCGGACGCCGACCTCGCGGAGAGCCCGCCCGGTCGGGCCGCGCTCGAGTTGACCGCCACGCTGGTCGGTCTCCACCCGTCCGCGACGGTCGCCGCCTCGGTCACCGGCCCGTCGACCGTGGCCAGGCGCCTGGCCACGCGGCTCGGGGAGGGCGCAGCGGACCTCGATGACATCGCGCAGGACTGCGGCGACGCCGTCGCTGCGCTGGCCGCGGCCCATGCGGAGCGCGGCGCCGCCCGCGTGATCGTCTGGGAGCCGGAGGCCGCGCCGGCCGGCGGCGATGGCGTGGCGCGGGCGCACGACCCGATCCTGCGCCGCCTCGCCCTGGTCGGAGTCGAGGCGATCGCCGTCGGCACCGACGCGCTGTCCGACAGCGCCTACGCGGCGGTCGCCTGGGCCGGAGGCGGACGCGGCGCCGCGCTGCTGGGCCGCGACGCGTTCACCGACGGCTCCAGCCTGGAGGCCGCGATCGGCCAGGCCGCGGCCGCCTCGAAGGTCGCTGTCAGCGACGGCCCGGTCCCCGGGGGGTTCGACCTCGCCGCGCTGCGCCGGCTCGCCCAGTCCACACCAACGACTCAGCACGCACCGGGAGCGACAACATGATCGGAATGAGCTTCGGGCGGGTCCTCGACGCCTGCGCGCACAACTACCCCACCGAGACGGCCCTGGTCCAGGGCGACCGGCGGCTGACCTACGCCGAGCTGTTCGGGCGCATCCGGCAGACCGGGCGAGCGCTGCGGGCGCTGGGGCTGGAGCCCGGCGACCGCGTCGCGATCGTCATGGTCGATTCGCCCGCGCTGCTCGAGGTCATGTACGGCGCGCTGTGGGCCGGGCTGACCATCGTTCCTCTCAACGCGCGCCTCGCGCTGGAGGATCACCTCTACATGGTCGGCGACGCCGCGGCCCGAGCGCTCGTCTTCGACGCCGCGATGGCCGAGCGCGGCCACGAGATCCTGGCCGGCGCCGACATCGAACATGCGATCGCGACCGAGGCGAACGCGGTGCCGGAGGGGGGGCTGCTCCTGTCGCGCCTGGTCGCCGAGCAGGCGCCGGGCGCCGGCCACCCGGACGTTGACCCCGACCGCGAATGCTGGATCCAGTACACGGGGGGGACCACGGGATTCCCCAAGGGCGCGCTCCACAGCCATCGCACGATCCTCTCGACGCTTTACTCGTGCGCCCTGGAACTGGACGTGCGGCCGGGCGAGATCAGCGCGCACGTCGCGCCGTTGACCCACAGCGGGATCGTCTACGTGCTGCCCGTCTGGGCACGCGGCGGCACCAACGTGGTGCTCGGCGGGTTCGACCCGGCGAAGCTGCTCGAGACGATCGAGCGCGAGCGCGTGACGAGCACGCTGGTGGTGCCGACGATGCTCTATCACCTGCTCGACATCCCGGGAATCGCCGATCGCGACCTCGCCAGCCTGCGCACGGTGACCTACGGCGCCGCGCCGATCGGCCCCGACCGGCTCGAGCAGGCGCTCGACACGCTGGGCCCCGTCTTCCTGCAGGTCTATGGACAGACCGAGGCCCCGGCGCAGATCACGGTGCTCGCCAAGCGCGACCATCTGCGCGCACGACAGAACCCCGACCTGCTGCGCTCGTGCGGGCGGCCCGTGGCGATCGCCGATGTTCGCTGTGCCGACGACGACCTGGCGAGCGTCGCCGACGGCGCGCCCGGCGAGATCGTGGTGCGCGCCCCGAACGTCACGCTCGGCTACATCAACAAGCCCGAGGAGACCGCGGCGGCGCTGCGAGAGGGCTGGCTGTGCACCGGCGACGTAGGTGTCCGTGACGAGGACGGCTACTTCTACATCGTCGACCGCAAGAAGGACATGATCGTCTCCGGCGGCTTCAACGTCTACCCGAAGGAGGTCGAGCAGACGCTGTTCGCCCACCCCTCCGTGCGCGACGTGTGCGTCGTCGGCGTACCGGACCCGAAGTGGGGCGAGGCGGTCAAGGCGGTCGTCGTCGCCGCCGAGGGCAGCGAGGCCTCGGAGCGCGAGCTGGTCGACTTCGTCAAGCAGCGCAAGGGCGGCGTGATCGCCCCGAAGTCGGTCGACTTCGTCGACTCGATCCCGCTGACCAGCGTCGGCAAGCACGACAAGAAGGCGGTGCGCGAGTCCTACTGGGCCGGTCGCGACCGCGCCGTCAACTGAACGGGCGCCGCGATCGCCGCGTAGGGTCCGCCGCGTGGACCTGCTTGGGCGGATCGGGGTCGAGTTGCCGGTGGTGCAGGCCGGGATGGGCGGCGGCGCGTCCGGCGGGCCGCTGGCCGGCGCGGTGTCGGCCGCGGGCGGGCTGGGGACGGTCGGGATCATGGCGCCGCGTGCGTTCGCTGCGGCGCTGGCGGACGCTCGCCGGCGCGCGGGCGGCCGGCCGGTGGCCGCGAACCTGCTCGTGCCGTTCACCTCGCGCGCGCACGTGCGCGCGTGCGTGGACACGGGAGCCGCGCTCGTCGTGCTCCATGGCGGTCTCGGGTCCCGGCTGGTGGCGAGGCTGCGCTCGGGCGGGGTGCCGGTGCTCGTCACCGTCGGCACCGCGGGCGAGGCGCGCCGCGCGATCGAGGCCGGCGCCGACGGCCTGGTCGCGCAGGGGCTGGAGGCCGGCGGGCATCTGATGGGAGTCGCTCCGCTGGCCGATGCGCTGCCCGCGATCCTCGACGCGGCCGCGGGCCGGCCGGTGCTGGCCGCCGGCGGCATCGCCGAGGCGGAGGACGTCAGGCGCGTGCTGGCGGCCGGCGCCTCCGCGGCGGTCGCCGGCACGCGCTTCCTGCTGACGCCCGAGTCCGGCGTCCACGAGGCCTACCGCGGCCGCCTCGTGGACGCCGAGCGCACGCTCGTGACCGGGCTGTTCGGGGTCGGCTGGCCGCTGCGACACCGGGTGATCCCCAACGCCGCCACCGAGCGCTGGTGCGCGCGGGACGGCGCCGAGCCGGGCTGGGTGCGCGGGGTCTCCGTCCTGAGCGGGCCGGTCGGCCGCGTGCTGCCGCTCGGCGCCACCGGTGCGCTGGTCGGCGTGCAGCGCCCGGGGATACCGCTCTTCAGTCCCGCCCTGCTGCTCGCCGGCATGCCGCGCTCGGCGGTCGACGCCACGGCGCTCTACGCCGGCGAGACGGTCGGGCGCCTGCGCGACGTGATCCCGGCGGCCGACGCGGTTGCGCGCCTCGCTCCCTGACGGGAGGCGGTGCGGGCGAGCGCGGCAAGGCGCCGGTCACTCGTGGCTCAGCGGCTCCTCGTGCCCGGCGGCCGCGGCGCGGGCGAGCGCGTAGGCGAGGTCGGAGGCGCGGTTGAGGTAGGCGAGCAGCGCGGCGCTGTCCGGCACGTCGCTGTAGCGGGCGGCGACCAGGCGGCGCTCGGCGCGGCGCAGGAACGTCCGTGCGAGGTCCAGCGCGGCCGATGCGGCAGTGGCGCCGGGCACCACGAACGCGGGTCGCAGCGGGTGCGCGGCCACGAGGCGGTCGATGGACTGCTCGAGTGCGGCGGTCATCGCCGGGGTCAGCAGCGAGACGCCCGGCACGAGGCGGTCTCGGGCGTGCGGGTTTGCGGCCAGATCGGCGGCGGCGACGAACAGCCCGCGCTGGAGGTCCAGCACGGTGGCGGCCAGCGCCGGGTCGTCGAGCGAGGCGCGCGCGAGGCCGAGAGCTGCGACCGCCTCGTCGATGGCGCCGCACATCTCGATGACCGGGTCGGCCTTGGAGGTTCGGCCGCCGAACAGCAGGCCGGTGGTGCCGTCGTCCCCGGTCTTGGTGTACAGCGGCGGGGTGTCGCCGGCGTCCGCCACGAGCTAGCGCCCGGTCGCCTGCGGGGCGGCGCCCGACCAGGGCTCCGGTTCGGCGTAGAAGACCTCGGTGTGGATCCGCGCACGCGGCGCGCCGAGCGCCTCGGCGGCGCGGGCGCAGGCGGTCACGAAGCCCGAGGCGCCGGCGATGAAGACGTCGTGGTCCTCGAGGCGCCCCACGAGCCCGGGCAGCGTGCCCGGAATGCGGCCGGTCGGCGGCGGCCCGGCCTCGCGGGTGAGCGTGCGCAGGAAGCGAAAGCGCGGATCGCGTTGCTGCCAGGCCGCGAAGCGGTCGGCGTCGATCAGGTCGCGGTGGGTGCGGGCGGAGAAGACGAGCGTCAGCGCGCGCCGCCGCGGCGATGCCCGCTCGGCCTCCAGCAGGGCGCGGATCGGCGCCAGCCCGGACCCGGCGGCCAGGAACACGGCGGGCGCGGCGCCGGCGGTCTCGTCGACGAAGGCGCCGTAGGGGCCGGAGACGCGGACCGGCTCCTCGGCCGCGAGGCCGTCGTGGACCCAGGTGCTGGCCTGCCCGCCGGCGACACGCGTGACCAGCAGCGAGATGCGGCCGTCGGGCCGGGGTGCGTTGGCGATCGAGTAGGAGCGCGGCGCGACCGCGCCGGCGGCGTCCTCGAGCAGGACGTACTGGCCGGGTCGGTGGACGAGGGCGCGCTCGAGCGGCGTCAGCTCCAGCTCGACGATCGTCGGCGTGCGGCGCGCGACCGCCAGCGCCCGGTAGGGCGCCCGCTCCTCCGCGGCCTCGAACGGGCCGAGGGGGCCGGGTGCGCGGACCGGGTCGCCGGTCAGCGGAGCGGGGTCCACCTCGACCGGCGGCGCGCCGGACACCGCGCCCTCACTCGCCCGTGGGCTGGAGGTCGCCGGCGGCGCTCAGCGCCAGCGCCGAGTGCGCGTACGCGCCCCCGGCGCGCATCTCGGCGGCGACCCAGATCGCCTCCATCAGCTCGGGCTCGCCGGCCCCCTTGCGCAGCGCGGCCCGCGTGTGGCCGCGAATGCAGTACGGGCACTGCGTGGTGTGCGCGACCGCAACGGCGATCAGCTGCTTGGTCTTCTCGTCCAGCGCGCCGGCGGCGAACACCTGCCGGCTGAAGGCCCGGAACGCGTCGTCGGTCTCGGGCGCGAGCTCGTGCCGGCGGGCGGCGATGTCGGCGCTGGGCGCGGGATAGAGAGGCTGGCTCATGCGGCGGGCTCCGGTGTCGCAGGTGGATCGCCGCCTCCGGCCTCGAGCAGCGGGGCGAGCACGGCGGCGTTGCTGTGCGGGGCGTCGCGCGCGCCGAAGACGATCGTGACGGTCCCGTGCTTGGCGCGATCGCGCAGCGCCTCGACCGTGTCCGCCTGGCCGGCCAGCTCGGCGCGGTAGCGGCGCGCGAACTCCTCGAACTTCGCGGGCTCATGCCCGTACCACCGGCGCAGCTCGTCGCTCGGCGCGACATCGCGCGCCCACTGGTCGATGCGAGCGGCGTCCTTGCTGACTCCGCGCGGCCACAGCCTGTCGATCAGCACCCGATAGCCGTCGTCGGGCTCGGCGGGCTCGTAGGCGCGCTTGGTCCGGACGCCCATCAGTCGCCGCCGCGAGCGCCGAACGGGGAGACGTAGTCGCCGACCGGCGAGCGCAGTCCGACGGCGAGCCGGTTCCAGCCGTTGATCGCGACGATCGCGAACGTCAGCGCCCCGATCTCCTCGTCGGTGAACAGGTCGCGCACCTCGGCGAAGACCTCGTCGGGAGCGCCCTCCTGCGGCAGCAGCGTCAGCGCCTCGCACCACGCCAGCGCAGCGCGCTCGCGCTCGCTGTAGAACGGCGCGTCGCGCCACGCAGCCACCACGTGCAGTCGCTGCTCGTCCTCGCCGCGGGCGCGCGCATCCTTGGTGTGCATGTCCAGGCAGTGGGCGCAGCCGTTGATCTGCGAGGCGCGCGTCTTGACCAACTCGAGCAGCAGCGGCTCCAGGCTGCTGCGGTGCACGGCCGCCTCCAGCGCGAGCATCGCCTCGAGACCGGCAGGCAGCGCGACGCTGTAGTCCAGGCGCACGTCGCTCGTCTCGGTCGTGGTCGTCATCTCTCACCTCCGCTTTCGGGTGGGGATCGCCGGGTGCGCGCCGCCTTGCAGGCGCATGCGCGCCTCGTGGTGGCGGCGGGCGAGCCGCTCGATCTCGCGGGCCGCGATCGCCGGATGCCGGTCCCTGTCGAGGGACCCGGCGCCCGGGGGCTCCGCGAGCGGGCGGCCGGGGCCCGGGGCACGGGAAGCCTGGCTAAGGATCACGGCTGCGGCTCCTCGACCATGGTGAGCCTCCTTGGCTGCCTCGCGGGTTTTTCACACTCGGCCTTCAGAAAGTATAGCGCCGCACTGCTCGCCTGTTTTACCCAGCGCTATTGTGCGTAAACTACGGGCGTGGACGCTCCCGCGCCGATCGATCCGGCCGACGCGCTGGCGCAGCCGACGCGCGCGCGGCTGTTCGCGTTGCTGTCAAGGACAGGGCGTCCGGCGGGGACGCTCGAGCTCGCCGAGCGGCTGGACCTGCACCCCAACGGCGTGCGCGCGCACCTCGAGCGCCTCGAGCGGGCCGGGCTGGTGCGGCGCGGCTGTGAGCGGCGCGAGCGCGGGCGCCCGCGTGACTCGTGGGCCGTCGCGCCCGGGGCGCGGCCGGGCGGCGAGCGGCCCGCCGGCTACGTGGAACTTGGGCGGTGGCTGGCGCGCGCGATCGGCGACGGCCCGGGACGCCTGCGCGAGGTGGAGAGGTCCGGGCGGCAGATCGGCCGTGAGCTCGCGCCCCGCGACGCGCGCGACGGCCGCTCGGCGCTGGAGACGACGATGTCGGCGCTGGGCTTCGAGCCGCACGCCCGCAGCGCTTCCGCCGGGCGGGTGACGCACTGCCTCGGGAACTGCCCCTACCGCGAGGCGGCGCGCGAGAACCAGGCCGTCGTCTGCGCGCTTCACCGCGGGATCACGCGCGGGCTTCTCGACGTGCTGTTGCCGGAGGCCCGGCTCTCCGGGTTCGTTCCCGGCGACCCCGACCGGGCGGGCTGCCTGATCGAGCTCGACGGAGTGGAGAGCGAAGGCGAACCCGCGGCGCTCGCGGCCGCTCCCTGACGCGCGGCCACCCCGCGCCGGTGGGGCTCCACGCGGGCGGCGGGCGTCAGCCGGTGCGCCCGATACGCACGCGCCAGACCTCGGGACCCTGCTCGAGGTAGTCCCAGCTGAAGCGATCGGCCTGCTCGGCGGCGAACTGGTAGTAGAGCGGCTTCGGATCGTGGTCGTTGACGAGCACGAACGCCTGGCCCGGGGTCAGTCGCCCGTACGTGTCGAAGATCAGCTCGTGGCGGCGGGGCGGCGGCTCGCTGCGCACATCGAGCTCGGGGTCGTGGTCGGCCATGCTGTCCTCCTGGCTGGTCGTGGTGACGGAGGGCGCCGCCCGCGGGCGGGCCGGCTTCCTTTTCTACCACTCCTGTTGTAAGAATGTTCGGTGATGAGTCCGAGCACCGATCAGGACGCGGCGGGCGACGCGGGCGCGGAGCACGGGCCCGGCGGGACGCTCGGCCTGCTGAGCGCTCCGCTGACTCCCGAGCTCGCGATCGCGATGCTGCGTGGGGTGATCGACCCCGAGCTGGGCGTCAACATCGTCGATCTCGGTCTCGTCTACGACCTCGCCGTCGCCGAGGACGCCGTGCGGATCGCGATGACCCTGACCACGCCCGGCTGTCCGCTCGGCGGCTACCTGGAGGACGAGATCCGCGGCTGCCTTGGCCGGCTCCCCCAGGTCCGCGATGTCTCCGTGCGCCTCGTCTGGGAGCCCCCCTGGGACCCGGAGCGGATGAGCGACGCCGCCCGCGCGCAGCTTGGATGGCGCGGGTGAGCGCTACGCCCGCCACCCGGCGCGCGCCGCTGCTGGCGCTGGCGGCCGTGGCGCTGTTCGCCGGGCTGTGGGGCGGGCTGCTGCGCCTCGGGCTGCGGATCGACTCCGGCGGCGCATCGCTGGCCGAGGCCCACGGCCCGCTGATGGCGCTCGGCTTCCTGGGGACGCTGATAAGCCTCGAGCGCGCCGTCGCGCTGGGCCGCGCGTGGGCGTACTGCGCCCCGCTGGCCGCGGCGAGCGGGGCGCTGCTCGCGCTCGGCGATGCGCCCGGGGCGCTGGGGCCCGCCCTGCTGCTGTTCGCCGGCGCGGTGCTCCTAGCCGCCCACGTGGCGATCGACCGCCTCGTGCGCTCCGCGCACAACGCGATCATGGGGCTGGGCGCGCTGGCCTGGTGCGCGGCGGCGGCGTGGTGGCTGACCGGGGCGCCGATCTGGCGTTTCGCGCCGCTGCTCGCCGCGTTCCTGGTCCTGACGATCGTCGGCGAGCGGCTCGAACTGGCGCGCCTGGGCGGCCTGGGCGCGGTGCTCCCGCGGGTATGGCTCGGCGCCGCGATCGCCGCGCTCGTCGCGGGCCTCGCGCTCTTGCCGTCCGCGCCGCGGCTCGGGGCGCAGGTCGCGGGCGCGGGGCTGCTCGGCCAGGCGCTCTGGCTCGCACGCTACGACATCGCGCGCCGCACGGTGCGGATGGGCGGGCTCACGCGGTTCATGGCGGTGGCCCTGCTGGCCGGCTACGTGTGGCTGGGGGTCGCCGGCGTGCTGTGGATAGGCGGCGATCCTGCGCTGGGCGGCGGCTTCGGCTATGACGCGGCGCTGCACGCGGTTTTCCTGGGCTTCGTGTTCTCGATGGTGTTCGCGCACGCGCCGGTGATCGTCCCGGCCGTGCTGCGCGTGCCGCTGCCCTACCACCGGCGCTTCTACGCGCACCTCGCGCTGCTGCAGGTTTCGCTGGTGCTGCGCGTGGTCGGCGGCGATCTCGCCGGGAACCTCGCCGCCTGGCGCTGGGGCGGCGTGCTGGGCGAGCTTGCGATCCTGATGTTCCTCGTCTCCAGCGCCTACGCCGTCGCGTGCGCCCGGCGCGCGCGACCGCGGCCGGACGGCGGCGCCGTCGCCGCCCCAGGCCCCCAGCCGATCCAACGGAGGTTCGACCATGTCCCGGATTAGCCCCTCCCGAAGCCTCGGCGACCTGGTCGCCGAGCGCCCCGCCCGCGCGCGGCTGTTCGAGCGGCTGCGTTTCGACTACTGCTGCGGCGGGGCGCAGACGCTCGCCGAGGCCTGCGCCCGTCGCGGGCTGGACCCCGACACGGTCGGCGAGCTGCTCGCGGCGCTCGACGACGCCCCGGACGCCGGGCCGGACCCGCTGGAGGACACCGATTGGCGCCGGGCGACGATCGCGGAGCTGTGCGACCACATCGTCGCGGTCCATCACGACCGGATGCGCCGCGAGCTGCCGCGCACCGCCGAGCTGATGGCCACCGTCGTCCGCGTCCACGGCCCCGACCACCCCGAGCTGCACGACCTACAGCGGCTGTTCACCGCCATGCGCGACGAGCTGGATCACCATCTCGAGCTCGAGGAGCGCGCGCTGTTCCCGATCTGCCGGGCGCTGGAGGCGCCAGGCGACGCCGGCGTCGAGCTCGACGAGGGCACCCTGGCGCTGCTCGAGGACGAGCACTCCGGCACCGGCGACGCGCTGGCGGCGATCCGCGA
Organism: Solirubrobacteraceae bacterium; assembly: GCA_046330255.1. Classification (GTDB taxonomy): domain Bacteria; phylum Actinomycetota; class Thermoleophilia; order Solirubrobacterales; family Solirubrobacteraceae; genus JBBSBL01. Next base: position 1,145,351 of record JAXLTC010000001.1, on the reverse strand, counting down.
GCTGGCCGACGACTACGACCCCGACCGCGCGCTGTGCGGCACCCACCGGGCGCTGTTCGAGGCCCTGCATGCGCTCGAGCTCGACCTGCACGAGCACGTCCACGAGGAGAACAACGTGCTGTTCCCGCGCGTGCGCGAGCTTGCAGGCGCCGCCGGCGCCCAGGCCGCGGGAGGCCGGTCATGACCCCGGCCGAGCGCGGGCACGGGGATGGCGGGCGGCGCCCGGCCGTGCTCCCGCCCTGCTGCCAGGCGTGGGCCGCGGAGCAGGCCCGGCCCTGGACGCACCGCGCCCGCCCGCGGGCGGGCGCACCCGAGGAAGAACCTTCGCCGCGCACGCCGGCTGCCGGAGCGGCAGCGGGCGGCACGGCGCCCCCAACCACCGATGGAAGGAGCAGCGATGGCAACGGCTGACCGGACTGCACAGACGGTATGGAAGGGCGACCTGCCCCACGGGCGCGGCACGGTCGTGCTGACGAGCAGCGGCGCCGCGGGCGAGCTGCCGGTCACGTGGGGCTCGCGGGCGCACGCGCCCGAGGGCCGCACGAGCCCCGAGGAGCTGCTCGCCGCCGCCCACTCGTCGTGCTTCTCGATGGCGCTCTCCAAGGTGCTCGCCGAGCAGGGCCACGCCCCGGAGCGCCTCGAGGTCGGCGCGGAGGTGAGCTTCGACGCCGGCGCGCTGAAGATCACGACCTCGAAGCTGCGCGTGCGCGGGCGCGTTCCCGGCATCGACGCGGCCGCCTTCGAGCAGGCCGCCGGCGCGGCGGCGCAGGGCTGCCCGGTGTCGGGCGCGCTGAGCGGCGTGGAGATCTCCGTCGAGGCGCAGCTGGAGAGCTGAGGCCGCGGGCCCGGGCGGGTCAGCGCCGTGGCTGGAGGCGCACCTGGTCCAGCGTCACCGCGGACCGGCTGCGCAGGCTCAGTGCGCTGACGCCCGCGCCGAGTCTCACGACCCCGAAGTTCAGCTCGACCGCCTGCTCGCTCGCGCGGCGCGCCGAGCGCCTCACCGCCCGGCGGTGGCCGACCACGAGGGTGATGACGCCGACCTCGGGCCCGCCGAGCACGCGCAGGCGGACCGTGTAGCGGCCCGCCCGCGGGACGCGGATCCACAGCGCTGGGAGTGCGCCGGATGCTCCCGCCGGCTCGACGCGGAGGCCCTGGTAGCCGAACAGCCGGCGGTCCTGGACGAGCGGTGACGGGGGTGCGCTCGGCCCGCGCACGGCGTCCTCCGCCTGGACGGCGATCGTCCGGTCGCCACCCGGTGCCGCGATGTCGGTCGCGAGCGAGACCGGGGTGCCGAAGTCCGGCGTGTCGTCGACGTTCCAGGTGAAGCGCTGCGCGCGCGTGGTGCGCAGCCCCCCGGTGAAGCAGCCGCGGTCGTCGTCGGTGGCGTGGTAGACCATCCAGCTCTCGCGGCCGTCGGGCGAGGTGAAGAACGACCCGTGGCCGGGCCCGTAGACCCCGCGATCGGGCGCGGACTGGAACACGGGGTCGGGATCCTTCGCCCCGCTCCACGTGGCCGGGTCCAGGAGATCCGCGTTCCGCGGGACGGTCAGGCGCCCGAGCTTGTAGGCCCCGGTCCCGCACCAGCTCGCCGAGTAGATGACGTGCAGGCTGCCGCCGTGGAGGAGGAACTCGGGCCCCTCGTTGATGGCGAACGGGATCGTCTCCCACGGCAGCGTCGGGCGCGAGATCTCGATCGGCGTGCCGCTGACGGTCCACGGGTCCGACAGCCGGGCGAGGTAGAGCGAGGTGGGCGCGAACGTGCTGCCGCCCGAGTAGATGAGGTAGGTCCGACCGCGGATGGAGGCGACCGTCGCGTCGATCGCATAGACCTGGGGCACCCGGAGCTGACCCCTGAACCGGTACGGCCCGGCGGGATCGTCGCGCGCGCTCTCGAGCACGTAGAGTCGGTGCACGAGGCCGTCGCTTGCTCCCTTCGCCGCGTAGTAGACGTACCAGCGGGGGCCGCGAGGACCGCGCAGGCGATGGATCTCCGGCGCCCACAGCTCGCAGCAGCGGTCGGCGGGCTCCGTGCTCCCGAGGCGCGGCCACAGCCGTGTCGGCCTCGCCGCGGCGAGGCCCGCCAGCCGCTTGGCGCTGCGCACCTCGATCCACTGGCCCGTCGTGTAGGTGAGCCAGTAGCGACCTCTCCAGCGGAAGATCCACGGATCGGGCGTGTCGGTTCCGGCGGCGGTCACCGGGACCACCGGGTTGCGCCACGAGGTGTCGATGTGCCACGAGCCGTGCGCGCCGGCCGCTTGGGGCCCGGGGCCGATCGCGCCGGCCGCGAGCGCGAGCAGCGCCGCGAGCAGGACGACTCGCGCGCGGCTCACGAACGCCCGCCCGCGATCGCGCCGCGGTCAGGCCCTGCCATCGGCGCCACCAAGCCGGCCGCGCACCGGGACATCCGATCTCCTCTCGTCCGTGGAGGTGGGCCGCGATCCTCTCAGACCGCGCGATGCGGCGCGCGGCTTCGCCCACCCGACCGCCCGCTAGTGTCTCGCGCAACCCCACCGTCCCGAGGGGGATCCCGCGTGCGGATCGCGGGCGCCGGGGCGGGGGCCGAGGAGAGTGAGCGATGTCGCATCCCGATCCGGGCGCGCCGCCCGACACCCGTCCGATCGAGCCTGGGGAGGCCTGGGAGAACCCGGTGACGCTGGAGCGCGCGGTGATAGACGAGTTGCCGTGGTCCAACGCCGAGGGTCGCGTGGTCGCCACCCTGACGGCCCTGCCCGGCGCGCGCGTCGTGGGCGAGCACCTGCATCCCGCGCTGCACGAGAGCTTCACCGTCCAGGAGGGTGAGCTGACGGTGCTGCGCGACGGGCAGCGGTCGGTTCTGCGTGCCGGCGAGCGGGCGGACATCCCGCCCGGGGTCTGGCACGACTGGTGGAACGAGGGGGAGGTGGACGCGGTCGCGCGCGTGGAGATCACGCCGGGCGAGCGGTTCGCCCACATGATCGAGACGCTGTTCGGGCTCGCGCGCGAAGGCCACGTGGGCAAGAGCGGGATGCCCGGTCCGCTCCAGCTGTCGCTGTTCGCGCCCGAGTTCTCCGACGTGTTCGTGCTGCGCCGGCCGCCGGCCGCCGTCCAGCGCGTCCTGTTCGGAGCGCTCGCGCCGATCGCCCGCCGCCGCGGCTACCGCGCGACGTATCCGTCGCTGTCGAGAACGACGCTCGCACCGCGCCCGCTCGCCGCGGCGGCGAGCGACTAGGGCGTTCGGCCCCTCCCGGACCGGATGCTGACGCTCTACGAGCATCCCTTCGCCCTGTACTGCCAGAAGGTCCTGATCGCGCTGAACGAGGTCGGCGTCGACTACGCCGTGCTCGAGGAGCAGCGCGACTTCGATCGCGCCGAGCTCGCCGAGCTCTGGCCACCGGCTTCGATCCCCGTGCTGCGCGACGGCGACCGGGTGATCGGCGAGACGTCGATCATCATCGAGCACGTCGCCGGCGCCCGGCTGGTGCCCTCGCTGGAGGCGCGCCTGTGGGACCGCCTCTGTGACGGATACGTCTCCGACGCCGTCCAGGCGATCGTCTTCGACACGCTCCTCGAGCGCTTCGACGAGCGCGCCGTCGGCCAGGCGCGCGATCGCATGGACATGGCCTACGGGATGCTCGAGGGGCAGCTCGAGCGCCACGAGCTCCTCGCCGGCGATGCGTTCACGATCGCCGACTGCGCGGCCGCCCCGGGCCTGTTCTACGCGCTGGCGCTGCACCCCTGGGACGAGCGCACGCATCCGCGGCTGACGAACTACTACCGCGCGCTCGCGCGGCGACCGTCCTACGCCAAGGTGATCGAGGACGCGCGGCCCTACCGGCACCTGTTCCCGCTGCCGTGGCCGCCCGACTTCGACCGCCACCACGCGTAGCGGGAGCTCGGCTCAGAGCGCCGCGATCGCCGCGGCGATCGGCCGCCCTCCCGAAACGAGCTCGAACGTCGCGCCGATCGTCGAGGGGGTGTCGAGCACGGCCGCCAGCGCGGCCGCGACGTCGTCGCGCGGGATCGGGCCGCGGGGCACGGAGGAGCCCGCCTCCACCAGGCCGGTGCCGGGCTCGTCGGTGAGCAGCCCGGGGCGGACGATCGTGTAGTCGAGCCCGCTCGCGATCAGCGCGGCGTCGGCCTGCGCCTTCGCGCGCAGGTAGACGGCGAAGACCTCCTCTCCCTCCGGCGGCGCAGCCGCGCCCATCGCGCTGACCATCACGTAACGCCGCACGCCGGCGGCGCGGGCAGCGTCGATCAGCCCGGTCGCCCCGTCCCGGTCGACGCTCCACTTGCGCTGCGCGCCGCTGCCCGGGCCCGCTCCGGCCGCGAACACGACCGCGTCGGCTCCCGCGATCGCGGCAGCGACGTCGTCGTCGCCCTCGAGATCGCAGAGCACCGGCTCGCCGCCGGCGGCGCGGACGTCGTCCGCGTGACCAGGATTGCGGATCAGGCTGCGGACACGGTCTCCGCGGGCCGTCAGCAGGCGCGCGAGCCGCAGCGCGATCTGCCCGTGCCCGCCCGCGATCGCGACGTCCATGCGGGCGAGGCTAGCGCCGGCCGGGGCGCTCACCCCGCGGGCGGCGTCGCTCCAGGCGGACCCTCCACCTGCTCGCGCAGGAACGGGACGACGAGCGCGGCGACGCCCGCGGGGTCGTCGAAGATCGGCCAGTGCCCGGACCCGGGCAGGATCTGCACGCGCGCGGGCATCAGCGTCTGCGGCAGACGCTGGGCGTGCGAGGCGTCCATGTAGGGATCGCGCGCGCCGAAGACGACCAGCGTCGGAAACGAAAGCTCGCGCAGCCGGTCCCAGTCGACCGCCGTGTCGGGATCGGTCGCGCGGTAGAGGCGCAGCGCGTTGCGCTTGGAGGCGCGGTCGAATCCGCGGGCGACGCGGTCGGCGTCCGCCTTGGGGACGCCCGGGTTCTCGTGCCGGATCGCGCGCGAGAGCACGCCCGGGGTGGTGATCGCCATCAGCAGCTCGCCGAGGACCGGCGTGCGCCACATGCGCGCGGTGCGATGCCAGCTGTAGCCGGGCAGCGGCCCGGCGTTGACGAGCGTCAGCGAGCGGATCGTCTCGGGACGGCGAACGGCGAGCGCGAAGCCGGCGCCGCCGCCGAAGTCGTGCAGCACGAGGTGCACGGCGCGCACGCCGAGCTCGTCGAGCGCGCTGGACAGCCACTCGCCGTACGTGGCGAGCGAGGCCTCGAAGCTCTCCGGCTTGTCGGCCCCACCGTACCCCGGGAGGTCGAGCGCGATCGAGCGGGCGAAGGAGCCCGTCCGGCCGAGCAGCGCGCGCCAGTCCTCCGACGATCCGGGGTTGCCGTGGAGGCAGAGCACCGCCTCGGTCGCGCCCCCTGGTCCGGTCTCCAGCACGGGCGCGCCCAGGCCCCCGACAGAGACGCGGCCGCTCCTCGCCGTGGAGCTCATCCCGCGGCGTCCGATCGCTCCCGCGCACGCAGCGCCGCGGGGGCGTCCGCGTGCTCCGGCGGGCCGGGCTCGTCGGCTCCGGGCATCCGCCGAAGGTAGCGCGCGGCGGCCGTCCGCGGGCCTGCTCTAGCCTGCGCCCGTGAGCCGGGTCTTCATCACGGGCGCCCGCGGCTTCATCGGCCGGCGCCTGGGCGAGCGCCTCCGGGCCGGCGGTCACGAGATCCGGGGAGTCGATGTCCGGGCCGATCCCGCCCTCGACGTGGTCGCGGGCGATATCGCCGAGCCGGGGGAGTGGCAGCGGCACGCGCACGGCTGCGAGACCGTGATCCACACCGCCGCGGTCGTCTCCAACGCCGTCGGGCTGCGCGAGCAGTGGCGCGTGAACGTGCTCGGGACCAGGCGCGCGCTCGATGCCGCGGCGTCGGCGGGGGCGGCGCGGTTCCTGCAGCTCTCCTCGGTTCGCGCGTTCTCGGACCGCGATTTCCCGGACGGCGTTGACGAGGCCTGGCCGGTGCGCACGGACGGCAACCCCTACGTGGACACGAAGGTCGCCGGCGAGCAGGTCGCGCTGCAGGCTCACGGAGCGGGCGAGGTCGCGGTGACGATCGTGCGGCCGGGCGACGTCTACGGCCCGGGCTCGCGGCCGTGGACGATCCTGCCCGTGCAGGAGATGAGGGCCGGCCGGCTGATCCTGCCCGCGGGCGGGCGCGGGATCTTCTCGCCGGTGTACGTCGATGACCTGGTCGGAGGGGTGCTGCGGGCGGTCGAGCTCGACGCCGCGGCGGGGCACGTCTTCACCATGACCGGAGGGATCGGCGTCACGACCGCCGAGTTCTTCGGCCACTACGCCCGGATGCTGGGACGCCGGCCGCCGCGCGGGCTGCCGACCGGCGCGGTCGCCGCGATCGCGACGGTCGCGGGCGCGGTCGAGCGCGCCCGTGGGCGGCCGTCGGAGCTGAACGCCTCGAGCGCCCGCTACCTGGCGCGCCGCGGGACCTACTCGATCGCCAAGGCGCGGCGCGTCCTCGGCTACGCGCCGGCGATCGGCCTGGAGGAGGGGATGCGGCGCACGGAGGCGTGGTTGCGCGAGCAGGGGATGCTCTAGGCGCGCGCGTCTTGCCGCACGCCGTCTCGGAGGGCGCCCGGCTTCAGCCCGTGGGCTGCGTGGGAGCTGCCGGCTTCACGCAGAGCATCTGCCGCACGATCTTGCGCCCGACCTGGACCGGCACGGGCTTGAGGACGTAGCCCTTCGGGCAGCGCTTGACGCTCTTCCGGCGCCGCTGCTTCACGCAGCGCGACCTGGTCACGGTCTTGCGACCGACCCTGACCCGGGCGGACTTGAGGACGTAGCCCTTCGGGCAGCGCTTCGCCTTCGCGGCGGTCGCGCCGCCGGCGGGCGCGGCGCCCGCTCCGCCCGGCACTGCGGCAAGGCCGGCCGTCGCGAGGAGCATCGTCGAGCAGATGAGGAGGCGGCGCATCCGGGGGGTTCCTTCGGTCGTTGACGGCGCGGCCGCTCGGCCGGGCGGCACGCGACCCTACGGCAGCACGGTATGTGCGCGGAAGGAGCGCTCGCCCCCGCCGGCGGGTCAGTACGGCGCCCGCGCCGGGCGGGGGCTCAGGCGGCCCGCGCCGCCCCGTCCGATGCGGACGGGCTCGGCGGCCGGCGCGAGCCGCTCGGCGAGCGCGTTCAGCGCCGCGGAGAAGCGGCGCCTCAGCCAGTAGCGCCCGCCGAGGCCCAGCAGCAGGCGGTCGATCGGGCCCGCGGCGTCCACGACGGCCCGCAGCGCGACCCGGGCTCCGATGCCGGACTCGGCGATCTCCCACGTGACCGACGCCCGCGTGCGACGACCGAGTAGCGCGCTCCCTGAGATCGTCCCGCCGGAGCGGCCGCAGGTCATCTCGGTCGACGCCAGGCGGCGGATCGCGAGTGGGCCTCGGAGGCGAACCGCGGCGCGCTGCGGCGCATCCGGGAACGATCGCTCCAGGATGAGCACCTCGACCAGGCGCGGCGCCAGCAACCCGTGGTTCGCGAGGTCGGCGAGGAAGGCGAAGACGGCTTCGGGCGAGGCGGCGATCGCGGCGTCGGCCGCGATCGCGCTGTCCCTCGCGGGTAGCCGGGGCGCCCGCCACCACGCCCGGGTGGTGCGGCTATTGGGCGCCATCGCCGTCGCTGGGGCCCCCGTTGTTGTCCGCGTCCATGTCCCCGCCGTTGTGTTGGGGGATGGCGGGCTGTGACACCGGCGGCGCGGGCGGCTTGGTGGGCGCCGCCTGCCGGACGGGGGGTGCCGGGGGCGCGACGTGCTGCGCAGGCGGGCCGGTCCGTGGGCCCGTCGTCTCCTGGGCCCGGGGCGGCGGGGAACCGGATGCCCGCGCCGTCGCGGGCGGGTTCATCGCGCGGGCCGGCCGTGCGCGATGCCGCACCGTGCGCTTCGGCCGGGAGCGCCCCAGGCGGGCGACCTCGGCCGTGCGCGGCCTGCTCGCCACGATGGGCTCTGTGCGCGGCTTGGCGCCCGATCCGGTGTCTGCGGCGAGGATTGCGATTGCGCCGGCCATCAGCAGCGCCGGCGGGATGATCAGTCGTTTGGTCCTTGTGCTCATGTCGCTCGAATGTGTTTCGGGTGTCCGTTCCGCCGCGTCTCGCTGTGGCGGAGTCGGCTGTCCTCGGGAGGACGCCGCGGCGGCGGGAACCTTCCCGAGAGGCGGTGGAGCGGGTTCGGCGCTTGCCCGGCGTCGGGACCGGCCCTAGGCTCACGGGCCGTGCCGCGCAGTGTCTCGACCGCGATCATCGGCGCCGGGTTCGGCGGGATCGCGGCTGCGCACGCGCTGCGCGAGCAGGGACAGGACGACATCGTCGTCCTCGAGCGCGGCGAGCGGATCGGCGGCGTGTGGCGCGCCAACACCTACCCGGGCATTGCGTGCGACGTCCCCTCGCACCTCTACTCGCTCTCGTTCGCGCCCAACCCGCGCTGGTCGCGGCGCTTCTCGCCGGGGGACGAGATCCAGGCATACCTGGAGAGCGTCGCCCGGCGCTTCGATCTCGAACGGCATGTGCGCCTCGGCGCCGACGTGCGGGGCGCGGCCTTCGACGCGGACACCGGCCGCTGGCGGCTGGCCCTGGGCGACGGCGAGGAGATCGAAGCCGAGGTGCTGATCCCCGCCTGCGGCCAGCTCACGCGCCCCTCGATCCCAGAGGTGCCCGGCCTCTCCGCATTCGCCGGCGAGGTCTTCCACTCGGCCCACTGGCCCGGCGAGAGCCTGCTGGAGGGCAGGCGCGTGGCCGTTGTCGGGACCGGCGCGAGCGCGATCCAGTTCGTGCCGCGGATCGCTCCCCACGCCGAGCACGTGACGATCTTCCAGCGCTCGGCGCCGTGGATCATCCCCAAGCACGACAAGCCCTACGCCCGCAGCTCGCAGCGGCTGATGGCGCACGTGCCCGCGCTCCAGCGCGCCGCTCGCGAGAGCCTGTGGGCGGGGATGGAGGCGATCGTCCCCGTCTTCACGCGCCGCCCGCCACTCGCCGCACGGGCGATCGAGCGGCTCTTCGCGCTCCTGACCGGCACCCAGCGCGCGGTCCAGCTGCGCGGCGACCGCGACCTGGTCGCCGCCACCACGCCGGACTACGCGATCGGGTGCAAGCGCGTGCTGCTCACCTCGGAGTGGTACCCGACCCTGCGCCGGGCCGACGTCGAGCTCGTAACCTCGCCGATCGCAGATGTCACGGCGGACGCGGTGCTGGCCGAGGACGGCACGCGCCACGAGGCGGACACGATCGTCTTCGGGACCGGGTTCACGGCGACGGAGTTCCTCGCGCCGATGGAGATCCACGGCCTCGGTGGGGTATCGCTGCGGGAGCGCTGGCGCGACGGCGCCGAGGCGTACCTCGGGATCTCGGTCCCCGGCTTCCCGAACATGTTCCTGCTCTACGGCCCCAACACGAACCACGGGACGGGATCGGCGCTCGACCTGCTCGAGGTGCAGGCGCGCTACGCGGCCGGCGCGGCGCGCCTCCTCGCGGATGGCGCGGCGGCGCGGCTGGAGGTGCGCCCGGAGGTGCATGAGGCGTTCCAGCGCGAGCTGGCCGCGAGGCTGGCCGACAGCGTGTGGGCGACCTGCTCGAGCTGGTACGTGACGGAATCGGGGCGGGTGACGAACAACTGGCCCGGCACCCAGACCGAGTACCGGCGCCGTGCGCGCCGGATCGATCCCGCCGACTACGTCGTCGAGGCCGCGGGCGTGCCGAGCGAGCGCGGCGTCACGCCGGCCTGAGCGCGACGACTCGCCTCGTAGACTCGCAGGCAGGACCGCAAGCGACAGGGAGCGCGAAATGGACGTGGGCATCGGCCTGCCTAACCAGGTCAGGGGAGTGGGACCGGACGGGATCGTCGAGTGGGCGAAACGGGCCGAGGCGGCGGGCTTCTCGACGCTGGGGACGATCGACCGTCTCGCCTACCCGGGCTACGAGCCGCTGACGGCGCTCGCGGCGGCCGCCGCGGTCACCGAGCGGATCGTGCTCATGACCGACATCCTGATCGCGCCGCTGCGCTCCAACACGGCGCTGCTCGCCAAGGAGGCCGCGACGGTGGACCACCTCTCCGGCGGCCGTCTCGTGCTCGGCGTCGCCCCAGGCGCGCGCGAGGACGATTACGTGCTCGGCGGCGTCGACTTCGCCGGGCGCGGGCGGGCATTCGACGATCAGCTGGAGGAGCTCGTCCGCCTCTGGCGCGAGGGCGCGGTCGCGCCGGCCTCCCCGCGCGGCGAGCGCCCGCGGCTGATGGTCGGCGGCACGAACCCGCGCGCGTACCGGCGCGCGGCCACCTACGCGGACGGCTGGACGATGGGCGGCGGGCCCCCCGACGCGATGGCCGCGACGGCGCCGAAGGTGCGCGAGGCCTTCGTGCAGGCAGGGCGCGAGGAGGAGCCGCGGCTTGTGGCGCTCTGCTACTACGCGCTCGGCCCGGACGCCGAGGCGGCGGCGCGCGCCTCGCTCGGCCACTACTACGGGTGGCTCGGCGACTACGCCGACCGGATCGTCGCGAGCGCCGTCACCGATGCCGAGACCGCGCGGGCCTACGTCGACGCGTTCTCCCAGGCCGGCGCCGACGAGCTGATCATGTTCCCCGCCGCCACCGATCCCGACCAGGTCGACCTGCTGGCCGAGGCGGTCCTCTAGCGGGCGGGCATCCCTAGCCCGCCGCGCGGACCGAGTAGGAGTGGCCGGCTGCGCGCAGCCGCTCGGTCAGCGCCTCGCCCATGGCCGTCGCCGGCGTCAGCACGCCGGCGGCGTCGGGCAGGCCGGAGCCGTCCGCGAGCGCCAGCGCGCTCTCGCCGAGCATCACGGCCGTCGCCTTGTAGCCGGGGTCGCCGGAGGCGCGGATCTCGCACACCAGGCGCGCGCCGCTGCTCGTGCGGGTGTGGATGTCGATGTGGAAGAGGCCGCGCTCGCGCGCCTGCTCGCTCGGCCCCTCGCCCGGGTCGGGCAGGACCCGGTCGAGCAGCTTGCGCGCCGGCGGCAGCGCGAAGCCGCCGACCAGCGCCGCGAGCCCTCCCGCGATCGCCGCCGCCTTGACCGGTCCGAGTGGCAGCTCACCGGTGAGCATCAGCTCCCGGTAGCGCAGGCGGCGCCCGTAGGCGTGGTCTTGCAGGGCGTTCGAGCGGCGCACCACGCGCGTGTTCACCACCCCCATCACGAACGGCGCGAGGTAGCCGCCGAGCGCCGGGTCGTGGACGACGAACATCGGGTCGCGCTCGGAGCCGAGGCTCGGCTCGGCGGCGCGGTCGGGGCTGAGCGCGTAGGGATCGGTCATCGTCCGGCGCGCCGCCGGATCGGCGCGCGCCGCGTCGATCTGCCCGCGCAGCGAGTCGATCGTCCCGCCGCTCGCGCCGCCGCGCAGGCGCCGCACGACGAGCGTCGTGTCCTCCAGATCGCCGAGGTCGTTCTCCTCCGCATGCGCGTGCAGCGCCAGCACGCCGAGGTCGGACGGAATCGAGTCGAACCCGCACGTGTGGACGATCCGCGCCCCGCTCGCGCGCGCGGTCTCGTGGTGGGCGTCGATCGCGCGGCGCATGAACAGCACCTCGCCGGTCAGGTCGGCGTAGTGGGTGCCCGCGGCGGCGCAGGCACCGAGCAGCGGCATCCCGTAGCGCATGTAGGGCCCGACCGTGGTCGCCACCGCACGGGTCGACTCAGCCAGCGAGGCCATCGCGTCCGCATCGCCGCTGTCGGCGACCACGAGCGGCCACTCGGCCGCGCGCTCGCCGAGACCGGCGCGGGTGCGTTCGAGCCTCTCCCGCGAACGGCCGCCGAGCGCGACGCGCGCGCCGTCCGGCGCCGCGCCGGCGAGGTAGGCGGCGGTCAGCCGGCCGACGAAGCCGCTGGCGCCGAACAGGACGATGTCGTGGTCGCGGTCCTGGGCGGGGTCGGGCATCGACACAGCCTCGCGCATCGCGGCTCCGCTTGTCAGGCGGCCGCCGCCCGGCCCTACGCGCGGGCCGGGAGCAGCGTCCGCCGCGCCGCGCGCAGCAGCCCCGCCGTCGTCGCGAGCCACGCCCCGAAGGCGACCCAGACCATCACCTCGGAGATGTCCTGTAGTGGCCGGTAGTCGCTGGCGAGCGAGAGCCGGTAGCTGGCGACCGTGTACATGCCGAGCGGGAACACCAGGCTCCAGTAGGCGGGGTGGTAGGCGAGTGGCTCGCGGCGCACGACGTGTCGCCAGACGCCGAAGATCACCAGCAGCGGGATCCACCACGTAGCCCATGCCCACAGGATCAGCGTGGCGCCGTCGACGAACGGGTGCATCGCGACCAGGAAGTGGAGTTCCGGCCGCGCGACGATCAGCGCGGACCCCGCGTTGGTCGCGATCGCCGCCGCCCCCATGATCACCCAGAAGAGCGGCGTCATGTCGGCGGGCTCGACGCGCGCGAAGAAGATCCGGTAGCTGAACAGCGTGACGAAGATCCCGTAGAGCACGATGCCGATGCTCCACAGCGCGTGGGCGGCCAGGAAGGTCACGTCCTGGAACGCGCCGAGATCGGGCGCGAGCCGCACGCCGAGCAGGGCGAGCGACTCGGTGCCCACGATCGCGATCAGCCAGCCGCCGTGGACGACGTCGGCGCCCTGCTCGTTGTTCGAGAACGTGAGCAACGCGAAGCTGAAGTAGCTCAGCAGGACCCAGGCGAGGAGCGCGAAGAGCCACAGCGCGGTCGCGGCCGCCTGCTCGCCGCGCAGCGAGAGGCCGATGCCCAGGACGTCGGCCGCCGCGACGATCGTGAAGAACGAGAACACGAGCCGCGGGTCCGTGAGGTCCGCCCACAGCGCGCTGCGGTGTCGCAGGGCCCGCGCGACGGTGAGCGCGACGAGCACCGGGAACGCGACGAGGCCGATCGCCAGCAGCACCGCCGACAGGGCGGGCTGGCCCATGAAGCGAAACGCGTTGGACACGATCCCGGTCGCCATCACAAGCGCGAAGTAGCCCGGGTAGAGGGTGCGCACGCCCTCGTCGATCGAGGCCAGCATGGCGGCGCCATCCTACGGCGGGGCGGCGTCGTGACATGCGGAGACCGTGATCCGCCAAGCTGCCGCGATGGCCGGGTCGCGCGCGCAGGCGGGCAGGTTCACGGCGCGCACCGCATGGGCGCGCAGCGTGGCCGCGCCGCTGCGCTCCTACCTGGAGACCGAGGCAGGCAGCGCGGTCGTGCTGCTGGCCGCGACGGTCGCGGCGCTGGTCTGGGCAAACCTGCCCGGCGGCTCGTACGAGTCCGTGTGGTCCACGCACCTCTCCGTCGATCTCGGCGGAGCCGGCGTCGATCTGACCCTGCGCGAGTGGGTCGGGGACGGCCTGATGTCGTTCTTCTTCTTCGTCGTCGGGCTCGAGATCCGGCGCGAGTTCGACCTCGGCGCGCTGCGCGAGCGCCGCCGGCTGGCCGTTCCCGTGACGGCGGCGCTCGGCGGGATGGCGTGCGCGGTCGGGATCTATCTCGTGTTCAACGCGGGCGGACCGGGACGTGACGGTTGGGGGGCCGCGATGTCGACGGACACCGCCTTCGCGCTAGGGATCCTGGCGCTGGTCGGCCGCGCGTGTCCTCACCGCCTGCGCATCTTCATGCTCACGGTGGTCACGGTCGACGACATCGTCGCACTGGCGGTGATCGCGCTCGCCTACACCGGCCACGTTGCGCCCGTGGCGCTCGGCGTCGCCGTGGCGCTCTTCGCCGTGGTGCTGGCGCTGCGCGCGGCGGACGTGCACTGGGGACCCGCCTACCTCGCGGTCGCGACCGGGATCTGGGTGGCGCTGCTGGAGTCGGGCGTGAACCCCGCGATCGCCGGGGTGGCGCTCGGACTCTCGACCGGCGCCTATCTGCCGGCGCGGGACCCGCTCGCCCGCGCGAGCGCGCTCGCGCGCGAGTTCCGCGAGCAGCCGACGCCGGCCCTGGCGCGCAGCGCCCAGGCGGGCGTGCGCACGGCCGTGTCGCCGAACGAGCGTCTCCAGCACCTCTTCCACCCGTGGACCAGCTACCTGGTGGTGCCGCTGTTCGCGCTCGCCAACGCGGGCATCGACCTGGGCGGCGGGCTTGCCGGCCGCGCGCTCGCCTCGCCGATCACCCAGGGGATCTTCGCCGGCTACGTCGCGGGGAAGCTGGTGGGGATCACCGCGGGCTCGTGGCTGGCCACGCGCGCCCGCGCGGTGCGGCTCCCGGTCTCGTGGCCGCCGCTCGTCGGCGCGGCCGCGGTCGGCGGCGCGGGGTTCGCGGTGGCGCTGTTCATCGCCGGTCTCGCGTTCCAGGGGCCGCGGCTCGAGGAGGCCAAGGCGGGGATCCTCGCGGCGGCGGCCGGAGCAGCGGCGCTCTCGTGGCTGCTGTTCCGCGGCATCGCCCGGCTGCCCGATCGGATGGCGCGCGGGGGGCGGACCGAGGCGCCGCTTGTGGACCTCGACACTCCCGTCGATCCCGGGCGCGACCACGTCCGCGGGCCGCGCGACGCGCCCATCACGCTGGTGGAGTACGGGGACTACGAGTGCCCCTACTGCGGGCGGGCCGAGCCGGTGGTCCGCGAGCTGCTGAGCGAATTCGAGGACGAGCTGCGCTACGTCTTCCGCCACCTGCCGCTCTCGGACGTTCACGAGCATGCGCAGCTCGCGGCCGAGGCGGCCGAGGCCGCCGGCGCCCAGGGCTCCTTCTGGGAGATGCACGACCGGCTCTTCGCCCGCCAGGACGAGCTCACGTCCCCGGCGCTGCGCGGCCACGCGCGCGCGCTGGGACTCGACGCGGAGCGCTTCGCCGAGGAGCTCCGCACGCGGGAGCACGCGCCGCGCGTGGCGGAGGACGTCGACAGCGCCGACCGCAGCGACGTTGCGGGGACGCCCACCTTCTTCCTCAACGGCCGCCGCCATCACGGCGCCTACGACGAGGCGACGCTCGCCGCGGCGGTGCGCGAGGCACGCGCGGCGGCGGAGCCTCGTCCCGGCGCCTAGGCCGTCCTATTCCGGGGTTGTGGCGGCGTCGTCTTGGGATGCCGGTTTGTTCGGTGGGGGTGGCGGGCGCGAGTGAACGGCGCATCGAAGGGATCGGCGGTCGCGGATCGGACCCGTCCCGGTTAGCACCCGTCCTGCGGGTGTAGCCTGGGACGGGTTGGCCGGGGGGGCCCGCGAGAACGCACCGGCCGACCGGCCGGTGCGTCCGCGGCCCAGGGCCTAGCCGCAACCCAACTGTCGCTACAACTCGGAGTTGGTCCGGCCCAGGTCGTCCTGCGTGCATAGCCTGGGATGGGTTGGCCGGGCCCCCGCGATGCCCCAGGCCGCGCCGACGGCTTCCGCTAGACCGGCACCTGGCCACCGAAGATCACGGTGCGCTCGCGTGGGATCGCGAAGTGCTCGACGGGGCTGCTGGCGAGGCGGGTCATGCCGAGGAACAGCAGCTTGCGCCAGTGGCGCATCTCCGGGTCCGGTCCGGGGACCGGCGTGACGCGCGAGACGAAGTAGGAGATGTCGGATGGCTCGGGGCCGAGGTCGACCAGGCCCTGCTCGCCCGCGGAGCGCACGAGCGCGGGCACGTCGGGCCGGTCCAGGTACCCGAGCCGCGCGGCGATTCGCGTGACCCGGTCGCGCGGGTCGCCCTCGCCGTAGGCCGAAAGCCGCTCGCCGGGCGGGACGAAGGGGGCATGGGCGACCTCGATGCAGACGATGAGCACCCGCTCGTGCAGCACGTGGTTGTGCTCGACGTTCGCGCGCAGCGCGAGCGGCGTGGTGCGCGGGTTGGCGTTGAGGAAGACCGCGGTGCCCGGCACCCGGGCGAGCGCGGGACGCGCCTGCCGGACGAGGGTGGTGAAGTGCGAGAGCGGCCCCTCGATCTCCGCGCGGTTGCGGCTCACGATCTCCTGCCCGCGGTGCCACGTGGTCAGCAGGACGAACACCGCGGCGCCGAGTCCGAGCGGGAGCCAGCCTCCGTGCGCGACCTTGGTGAGGTTCGCCGAGAAGAACGCGAGGTCGATCGTGAGGAACACGGCGCCCGCGACCGCGATCAGCGCCCAGTTCGTGCGCCAGAGGGCGCGTGCGATCGCCAGGAAGAGGATGTCGGTCAGCACGAAGGTGCCGGTCACGGCGATGCCGTAGGCCGACGCGAGCGCGGTTGAGGATCCGAAGCCGAGCACGATTCCGATCACCGCGACGAACAGCAGGTAGCTGACGGCCGGAACGTAGATCTGCCCCTCCTGCTCGCTGGAGGTGTGCAGGATCCGCAGCCGCGGCAGGAAGCCGAGTTGGAGCGCCTGGCGCGTGAGGCTGAAGACGCCGGAGATCACGGCCTGGGAGGCGATGACCGTGGCGATCGTGGCCAGGATCACCATCGGGATCTGAGCCCATCCGGGGATCAGGAGGTAGAACGGGTTGCGGATCGCGCCGGGCTCGCGCAGGATCAGCGCTCCCTGCGCGAGATAGTTGAGCGTCAGCGCCGGGAACACGAGCGCGAACCACGCCCGCCGGATCGGGCCTCGCCCGAAATGCCCCATGTCCGCGTAGAGCGCCTCGGCGCCGGTGACGGCGAGCACCACCGACCCCAGCGCGATGAACGCGGTCGCGAAGTCCTGGACCAGGAACTCCGCGGCGTAGCTGGGCGACAGGCCGCGCAGGATGCTCGGGTGCCCGGCGACCTGCGTGGCGCCGACGACCAGCAGCACGGTGAACCACACAAGCATCACGGGACCGAACAGGCGGCCGACCAGGTGCGTGCCGAAGCGCTGCAGCGCGAACAGCGCGACGAGCACCGCGACCGTGATCGGCACCACCAGAGAGGCCACCGCCGGCGCCGCGACCTTCAGGCCCTCCACCGCGGAGAGCACGGAGATCGCGGGCGTGATCACTCCGTCCCCGTAGAAGAGCGACGCGCCGAGGACGCCGAGCGCCACGAGCACGCCGGTGAGCCGGCGAGACGGCAGTCGCAGCCCCCGCACGAGCGCGGTCAGCGCCATGATCCCGCCCTCGCCGTCGTTGTCGGCGCGCATGATCGATCCGACGTACTTGACCGAGACGATCAGCGTGATCGTCCAGAAGACGAGCGAGACGACGCCGTAGACCTCGACCGTCCCCGGGTGTACCGCGCCGTGGTCGGCGTTGAACACCGACTGCATCGCGTACAGCGGGCTCGTCCCGATGTCGCCGAAGACGACCCCGAGCGCGCCCAAGGCGAGCGCCATGCGGCCGCTGCCCCGCGGCACCCGCCGACCACGTGCCATGTCCCGCTTGTCGCGCCTGGAGGTCACCGGGGGAGTGTGCCCCGGTGAGCGGCGGCGCCGTCCGGGGCCCGGGAGCGGGCTCCCGGGCCCAGAGCGTCTAGCGCGCGGCGTGCCGCGCGTCGAGATAGCGGTACAGAAAGGCGCTCGAGTCGCGCTCGAACAGCTTCCGGTACTGCGCCCACGGCACGTGGCCGGCGCCGCGCAGCGTCTTCAGCACCACGGGTACGTGGAACTTCCGCATCGCCTTCGCGGTGTCGACCGCCCACTGGTAGGGCACGAGCGGGTCCTTCGTTCCGTGGAACAGCAGGCCCGGCGCGGTGTTGCGGTCGATGAACAGCCCGTTCGGCACGCCGCCGGAGATCGACACGAACGCGCCGACCTTCGACGAGTATCCGGGGTTGCCGCTGCTCCCCGGGACCTTCGACCGGGCCGCGACGCCGACCGACATGATCGCGCCGGCGGACTCGCCGCCGACGCCGATCCGGGCCGGATCGATCCGGTAGCGCTTCGCGTAGCGACGCAGGAAGCGCACGGACGCCTGCGCGTCCGCGACGTCCTTGAGCGCGGCGTCGTAGCACTGCGGCGGTACCCCGTTCGCCCCGCTGCAGCCGCCGGTCAGGAGCAGCCGGTAGTTGATCGAGACCGTCACGTAGCCGCGGCGCGCGAAGTACTGCGCGAGCGCCGGCGCCGGGCCCGAGGCCTTGTCGCCGCCGGCGAAGCCGCCGCCGTGGATCCAGACGATCGCCGGCCGCTTGGCGACGCTGTCCCCGCGCGGCTGGTAGAGGTCGAGACGGAGCGTCTCCGGACGGCCGGTGCGCCCCGGGGCCTTCCCGTAGGCCAGATTCTTGGTCAGGGTGATCCGGCTGAAGACGGGATCCTTGTAGCGGGTCTTGGCGGCCGCGGCCGAGGCGGCTCCGAATGCCGAGCCGAGCACCAGCAGCGCGGCGAGGATCGTGATCGCCCTGATCGGGCGCGGGGCGGCGAGGTGGGGCATGCGTTCCTTCGCTTCGGGGGTGACGCGGCAGCCTAGCGGTGAACCCGCGACCGCCGCGCCACCAGCCCTCGCCTAGCCCGCCGCCTCGGCGGCTCGGGGCGTGCCGTTCGAGACGCGCGGGAGCCACTGGAGCCGGCGGGGCAGATACCAGTTGCGCTCGCCGAGCAGCTTCATCGCGGCCGGGAGCAGAACGGCGCGCACGACCGTCGCGTCGAGCAGGACCGCGACCGCGAGGCCGACGCCCATCTGCTTGAACTCGAGCGCGCCCAGCGTGGCGAAGATCGAGAACACCGCGACCATCACCACGGCGGCGCTCGTCACGACTCCCGCCGTCGCCTTGATCCCGTGTGCGACCGCCGCCTCCGTGGAGGCGCCCCCGTCGTACGCCTCGCGCACGCGGCTGAGGATGAACACGTGGTAGTCCATCGAGAGGCCGAACAGCACGACGAACAGGAACACCGGGAGCCACGAGGTGATCCCGCCGGTCGAGTGGAAGCCGAGCAGCGACTGGAGGTGGCCCTCCTGGAAGATCCACACCAGCACTCCGTAGGCAGCCGCCACGGACAGCAGGTTCAGCGCGATCGCCTTGAGCGGGATCACGATCGACCGGAACGTCACCAGCAGGAGCAGGAACGCCATCGCGAGCACGAAGGCGAACACGACCGGCGCGCTCGAGCGCATCAGGTCGTTGAAGTCCTTCGAGTCGGCGGTGGCGCCCGCCACCTCGGCCTTCGCGACACGCCCGACGGTCGCCGGGATCACGTCGCCGCGCAGCGAGGCGAGCGCGGCGTTCGACGCCGCGTCCGTGCCCGAGCCCGCAAGCGGGACCGAGACGACCGCCACGGTCCGCTCCGGGTTGGCGGTCACGCGGATCGGGCCCTTCATGCGCCCGGTCTCGAGCGCGCGGCGCTCCATCGCGCGGATCTGCCGCACGACCTGCGGGGCGCCCACGTCCGGCGCCTGCACGACCACCTGGGCCGGCATCGGGCCGCCCGGGAACGCGGCCTGGATCCGCTTGTAGGTCTTGACGATCGGCAGGCCGGAGGGAAGCCCCTGCGCGCCCGGGGTCGCCGTGTGCAGGCCGAAGGCGGGCAGGGCCATGGCGACGAGCAGGCCGGTCGCGAGCGATGCGGCCAGCGCCGGACGGCGCAGCACGGCGTCGAGCACGCGCGACCAGGCGCGCCCCCGCGCGCCGGAGCGCCGGCGGCGGCCGATGAGCGGCACCCGCCCGCGGTTGATCCGGTCGCCCAGCGACGAGAGCAGGGCCGGCAGAACGGTCACCGAGCCCAGCATCGAGACGCCGACGACGATGATCGTGCCCGTCGCGAACGACGAGAAGGTCGGATCGCCCGTGAAGTACATGCCGGCCATCGCGACCATCACGGTCAGGCCGGAGACGAGCACGGAGCGCCCCGAGGTGTCCGCTGCGATCTCGAGCGCCTCGCGGGCGTCGTGCCCGCGCTCCCGCTCCTCGCGCTCGCGGCGGATGTAGAAGAGCGCGTAGTCGATTCCCACGGCCATGCCGATCAGCAGCACCACCGACGTGATCGACTCGTTCACCGGCGCCAGCCGGCTCACGGCCGCCACGATCCCGAGCGTCGCCGCGACCCCCGACAGCGCGAGCAGCACGGGGATGCCGGCGGCGACCAGCGAGCCGAAGGCGACGAGCAGGATCAGCAGCGTGATCGGGATCGAGAGCGTCTCGGCGCGCTCGAAGTCGCGCTGGAAGGACTCCGACAGCGCGCGCTGAGCGCTCGCATCGCCGAACTGCTCGATCCGCACCGACTGGTGCTCCCGCGCCAGGGCGCCGGTGCGCTGCAGGATCGCGCCGATCTTGCCGTCCGCCTTGGCGGCGGCGCCGGCGACGTCGAAGCTCACGAGCGCCGAGCGGCCGTCGGGCGAGATCGAGCGCGCCGCCCTCGACGGCGCGCGGACGTGCTCGACGTTCGGCGTGGCGCGCAGCGTGCGCACCACGTCGCGGATCGCGGCGCGCCCGGCCGGGGCCGTCACCGCCGCCCCGTCGCGGGTCTGCACGAGCACCTGCTCGCTCGCGGACTGCGGGAAGTGGCGCTTCAGCGCCGCGCTCGCGCGGCCGGACTCGCCGGTGCCGCTGGATGCCTGGTCCAGGTGCCTGGTGCCGAGCGAGCCGCCGATCATCGTCGCGGCCACCACGAACGCGATCCAGCCGAGGATCGCGGTCTTCCGGTGGGCGGCGCTCCAGCGGCCGGCGCGGCCGGCGAGGCTGCGGACCGTCGTCGGGTTGGTCTTGGGTTCGCTGTGATCTCTCATGCCGGCACCGTCCCACGGCGACGGCGGCGGCGAAATGGGGCGGCCGGGCGTTCGGGGGTGCGGATAACCCCCCGGCTCCGGGACCGGCCCGCCGGCGGGCGCCGGCGGCGCTTCGCTCAGTCCTCGAGCCAGCTGAGGACGGCCAGGACGCGGCGGTGGTCGTCCCCGCTGGGAGGCAGGCCGAGCTTCCCGAAGATGCTCGAGACGTGCTTCTCGACCGCGCCGTCGGTGACGACCAGCTCCCGGGCGATGCCCTGGTTGGAGCGCCCCTCGGCCATCAGCGCCAGGACGTCCCGCTCGCGCGGCGTCAGCTCCTCGAGCTTCGCGCTGCCGCGACCGGCCACGAGCTGTGCGACGACCTCCGGATCCATCGCGGTGCCGCCGGCGGCTACGCGGCGGACCGCGTCCACGAACTCGGCGACCTCGCCGACCCTGTCCTTGAGCAGGTAGCCGACTCCGCCGCTGCGGTCGGACAGCAGCTCCTTGGCGAAGATGCGCTCGACGTACTGGGAGAGCACGAGCACGGGGAGACCGGGGATCCGCTGCCTGGCCTCGACCGCCGCGCGGATCCCCTCGTCGCGGAAGGTCGGCGGCAGGCGCACGTCCACGACGCAGACGTCGGGCCGCTCGCGCTCGATCGCCTCCTGCAGCGCCTCCGCGTCCTCGACCGCGGCGACGACCTCCATGCCGTTCTCCTCGAGCAGGCGGGTCAGGCCCTCGCGCAGCAGCGCGAGGTCCTCGGCGATCACGACCCGCAAGGCAGCTCCGCGCGCAGGGTCGTCGGTCCGCCCCGCGGACTGTTCAGCGACAAGGTGCCATCGAGCGCCTCGACGCGCTTGCGCAGGCCGTCGATGCCGGTGCCGCGCGGGTCGGCGTCCCCGGCGCCGTCGTCGCGCACCTCGACCAGGAGCGTGTCGGCGGCGCGCTCGAGCACGACCTGCGCGCTGCTCGCTTCCGCGTGCTTGGCGATGTTCGCGAGTGCCTCCGCGACGACGAAGTAGGCCGCGGTCTCCACCTGGTCGGGCAGCTCGCCGAGCTCGCCGATCTCGACCGTGGCCGGCACGCCCCCGGCGCGCGCCGCCAGCGAGGTGACCGCGGGACCCAGCCCGCGCTCCGCGAGCATCGCGGGGCGCATGCCGCGCGCGAGGTCGCGCAGCTCGGCGAGCGCCTGCTGCGCCTCCGCGCGCGCCTCGCGCACCAGGCGCACGGCGTCGCTCGCCTCGTCGCTGCCCGAGTCCGCGAGGCGCTGCTCGGCGCGGCCGAGGTCCATCGTCACGGCCACGAGCCGCGCCTGAGCGCCGTCGTGCAGGTCGCGCTCGATCCGCCCGAGCTCCGCGTGGGCGGCGTCCACGGCGCCGGCTCGGGTCTCGGTCAGGCGCTCGACGCGCTGCTCGAGGTCGCGCCGCTCGCAGCCGAGCAGGCCGCGCGTGACGGCGCCGGTGACGACCGCCATCCCGCGTACCAGCAGAGCGGTCAGGACGAGCGCGATCAGGCCGATCGCCGACGCCGCCAGCGCCGTGCGCCAATCGTGGAGCTTGAACAGGCCGAGATCGACCCACTGCTTCGGCTCGTCGGGAATCCAGAACCAGGCGGGTGCGGTCGCAAGCGCAAGCCCGGTCGCCCAGCCGGTGACCGTGACCGTGAACGTCGCGATGCCGATCGGGAGCAGCAGAAGCGAGTAGAGCAGGTCGCGCCAGGTCTGGCCGTCGACCGCCATCGACTTGATCAGCTCCCACGTGCCGGCGACCCCGCCGAGCTCCGCGGGCCGGCGCGGCAGCCGCACGCGGTAGGCGCCGGGGATCCTGCCCTCGCCGAGCAGCGCGGCGCGCGCCCGCTCGACCCAGCACAGGCCGCGCGTCGCGGCGACCGTCAGCACGAGCAGCGGGAAGCCGATGATCACGACCAGCGTGCCCAGCGCGGTCGACCAGGCGGTCACCACGAACGTGAAGGTGACGATTCCCATCGGGAGGCTGAGCACGTGGTGGAGGCTCTCGCGTGCGAGCCTCCGGGCCTGGCGAGCGAATCCGCCACCCGCGGTCTCGCTCGCGGCGCTCGCGTCGGCGGGCGCCGGGGCCGCGGGAGCGACTGCGGTCTGCGCGGTCGGGTCGCTCATGGCGCCATCCTCGCGCCTCGCCCGCGCGCCCGCCATGACGCCTGCGGGCGAAGCGGGGTGGGGATTTCCCCCGTGTGGCCCGGCCCAGTCGGTCCGGGCCGCGCTCACCGGGTCTTGATCGTCCCGCTGCCGTCCGGCCCGAGGTCCGCGGCCCGCAGCGGCGTGCCGAGCAGGATCCAGCACCCGTGCTCCCGGCGAACGTGGCCGTCGCGCTCCAGGCGCCCGAGCGCGGCGGACACCGATGGCCGGCGCGCGCCGACGAAGTGCCCGATCAGCTCATGGGTGAGCGGGACCTCGATACGCACCCCCTCGGGGCCGACCTTGCCGTAGCGGTCCGCAAGCTCCCAGAAGAACAGCCGCAGCCGGTCCTCCAGCCGGTGGTGCTGGGCGATCACCAGCATCATCGCCAGCCGGCGCGAGCGGAGCATCACCCTCGCGGTGAGCTGTGCGGCGACCTCCGGGAACGGCGCCATGCGCGTCATCCAGTCGAGGTCGAGGACCGCGAGCCGCAGCGGGATCATCACGCGCCAGGTCGCCTCGAACGGAACGACCGCGTCGCCACCGTCGTGCATCGCCGGCTGCAGCAGGTCGCCGTGGTCCAGGAGCTCGGCTCCGAGCCGGCCCTCGAGCCCCACCCGGCGGACCAGCAACCCGCTCAGGACGAGCAGGCCGGCGCCGTCGCGCCCGTAGCCCGCATCGTCCTTGCCCCGCCAGACCCCGACCTCGCGCCGCAGAACCGCGGCGGAGCTCGCGTCCTCGGCCTGGGCGCGCCGTACGGGATCGAGACGCTCCGCGAGCCCCGGATCGGCGCGCAGCACGTCCTCGCGCTCCTGGGGTCCCGGCGGCTCATCCATGCTCGCGGCCACGACTGTCGAGCTTGGCAGATCGTCGCGCGCAGCGGGGAGGTGCCCGGCCTACACCCGGAGGTCGCGTCTGGCGAACGACCACACGGCGAGCGGGATCAGGCACAGCGCGATCGCCGCCAGGGCCGCGAGGTCACCCCACTGCGCGCCGCGCGGGGTCGGCGTCGAGGCGCTCGCGCCGCCGCCCGATCGCCTCGCGCGGGACGCCGCCCCGCAGCCGCGCGCCGCCGGCGGTGGGGAGGGCGAGGCCCAGCAGCAGGCGCATGGCCGTTCCCTTGCCCGCGCCGTTGGGACCGAGGAAGCCGAGGATCTCGCCCCTGCGCACCTCCAGGTCGAGGTCGAACAGGCCGCGTCCCGCTCCGTAGTCCTTGGTGAGGCCCTCGGTCTCGACGGCCGATTCGGCGGCGCTCATGGCAGACTCGCGGTCATCGACGGAGGGAACCCCAGCACAGCACGCCGGTGAGCACCGCCACGGCGACACCGACCCGGCCGCCCGAGGTCCGGGTGGGGGTGGTCTTCGCCGGGCTGATGGCGGTGATGCTGCTGGCGGCGCTCGATCAGACGATCGTCTCCACGGCGCTACCCACGATCGTCAGCGACCTGGGCGGCCTGAATCACCTTTCGTGGGTGGTGACCGCCTATCTGCTCGCCGTCACGGTGGTGACGCCGATCTACGGCAAGCTCGGCGACCTCTACGGGCGCAAGATCGTGCTCCAGGTCGCGCTGGTGATCTTCCTGGTCGGCTCGGCCCTGTGCGGGATCGCTCAGAACATGGGGGAGCTGATCGCGTTTCGCGCGATACAGGGACTCGGCGGCGGCGGGCTCATGGTCTCCGCTCAGGCCGTGATCGGCGACGTCGTCTCGCCCCGCGAGCGCGGGCGCTACATGGGCATGTTCGGCGCCGTCTTCGGCGTCGCCAGCGTCGCCGGGCCGCTGCTCGGCGGCTTCTTCACCACCCACCTCTCGTGGCGCTGGATCTTCTACATCAACCTTCCGCTCGGGGTCATCGCCCTGTTCGTCCTGGCCGTCGCCCTCCCCGCCGTCTCCGAGCGCGTTCACCACGCGATCGACTACCTCGGCACCGCCCTCCTGGCCGCCGGGCTCAGCGCGATCGTGTTGGCGACGACCCTGGGCGGCACCAGCTATCCCTGGGGCTCGCCGCTGATCGTCGGCCTCGGCGCCGGGGGCGTCGCGCTGCTGGCGGCCTTTGTCGCCGCGGAGCGACGCGCGGCGGAGCCGGTGCTGCCGATGAGGTTGTTCCGCAACAGCATCTTCGCCGTCACCAGCGCCGTCGGCCTGGTCGTCGGGTTCGCGCTCTTCGGAGCGATGACCTACCTGCCCCTGTTCCTGCAGATCGTCAACGGAGCGAGCCCGACCGAGTCGGGGCTGCAGATCCTGCCGGTGATGGCCGGCCTGCTAATCACCTCGATCGGATCGGGCCAGCTCATCTCGCGCACCGGTCGCTACAGGCCCTACCCGATTGCGGGCACGGCGATCATGGCGCTGGGGCTCTACCTGCTCTCGCTGATGGACGCCGGGACCGGTTCGCTGACGGCGTCCCTCTACATGTTCGTGCTCGGTCTGGGGCTCGGGCTGGTGATGCAGGTTCTGGTCCTCGCGGTCCAGAACGCCGTCGGCTACGGCGACCTCGGCGTCGCGACCTCCGGCGCGACCCTGTTCCGCTCGGTCGGCGGCTCGGTCGGCACCGCCGTGCTCGGCGCCGTGTTCGCCAACCGCCTGAGCGCCAACCTCGCCCAGGAGCTCCCGGCGGGGGCCCGCGGGGCCGAGCACCTGACCGGCACCCTCGATCCCGCGGCGCTCGCCAAGCTTCCCGCTCCGGTGCGCGACGCCTTCGTACAGGCGTTCACCAACTCGCTGAACTCCATCTTCCTGGTCGCCGCCTGCGTCGCGGCGGTGGCCTTCGGGCTCACGTTCCTGATCAAGCAGCTCCCACTGCGCGAGACCGTGGCCACGGCAGGCGTCCGCGAGGCGTTCGCGACGCCTGCCGAGGCCAGCTCGCTCGCCGAGTTGGCGCGCGAGCTCGGCTCGCTGACCCGCCGCGAGGGAGCGCGGCGGCTGATCGAGCGCGCCGCGGCCAGGGCGGGGGTCGACCTCTCCGCGGGCGGCTGCTGGCTCCTGGCCCGCTGCGCCCGGGACCCGCGGCTCGATCCGCGGGCCCTCGCACGCGCGAACGACGCCGATCCCGATGCGCTGGCGGGCGTGGCCGCGGACCTGGCTCGTCGCGGGCTCGTGGACGTGAGCGGCGGCGAGCATGCCCTCACGTCCGCGGGCCGCGAGACGCTCGAGCGACTCACCGAGAGCAGCCAGCGGCGGCTCGACGAGCTCGCCGCCGGCTGGCAGCCGGACCTGCACCCGGAGCTGAAGGAGCTCATCCGGTCGCTCGCGCAGGAGTTCCTCCTGGATGACGGGTCGCTCGGCCGGCGGGCCGGCGCCGCCGCGGGGTAGGGCGACGTCAGTAGGCGTGCCCGAGCGACAGGCCGAGCCAGACGATCGCCAGCGACAGCAGGAAGATCACGCCCTCCAGCGCGTGCATCGTCGGGCGGCGCATGTGCCAGACGACGAGCACCGCGACGAGCGCCACGAGCGAGAGCTTGATCTGCAGCTTCGAGCTCTGCCACAGGTGGTAGTGGGAGGCCATCGCGCTGCCCGTCACGAGCAGGACCCCGATCGCGACGAGCGTCCCGTAGCCGAAGTTCCGCGCGATCGCGCGCAGGCGCTCGCGGTCGGGCGAGCGGCGCTCGACCGGCACGACGGCCGCGACCAGGAAGATCTGCCCGCCGACGAAGAAGGCCATCGCGATCACGTGCAGCCAGCGGATCGCCAGCCACCAGTCATCCATCGCCGTGCCCCTCCTCCTCCGCTTGCAGCGCCTGGGCGAGCTCGGCGAGCGCCGGGGCGGGCATCGTGCGCTCGACAAGCGGGAAGAGCTCGCGCTCCTCGCCGCGCACGTGGGCCGCGAGCCGCTCGCCCAGTTCGCGGAGCCCGTCGGGCTGAGGGTCCGTGCGCGCCACGATCGCCGCGACGCGAGCCCGGATCTCGACGTGCTCGCACAGCGCGCGGGCGACGAGCGGGTCGAACGGGTCGCCGTGGGCGGCGAACGCGGGCAGGAGCACGTCCTCCTCGGAGCGGAAGTGGGCGCGGCCGTGCTCGTTCCAGAACGCCAGCAGGGCGGCCCGGTCCTCGGCCGCGCTCGCGTCGGTCGCCCGGCGCAGGCGCTGGGCTACGAAGAGCGCCTGGTGGTGGTCGTGCGAGAGCGTTACGAGCGCGGGGTCCCGCTTCATCGGCGCGCAGCTTCGCACAACATCGTTGGGAAAGACGCCGAGGCGTCTCAGGTCTCAAGGAAGGCGTGGCGCGGCGCCCAGCCGAGCTCCTCGCGCGCGCGGGCGCCGGAGGCGCCGCGCAGCCGGGTGAAGAACGCGGCGCCATAGGCCCCGCCCGCGAGCTTCCCGAGCCAGAGCGGGACGTGCCGGGGCGGCCTGGCGCCGAGCGAGCGGGCGTAGGCGGGAAGCCACTCGGCCGCCGTCCATGAGCGGTCCTCGCAGACGTTGTAGGTGGTCCCGCCGTCGGCCGCGAGCGCGGCGGCGAACGCCGTCGCGGCGTCCTCGGTGTGCAGGAACGAGAAGACGGCCCCGCCGCTCCCCACGAGCGGGATCTTGCGCGCGCCGACGCCGACGTGGAAAGAGCCTCCGGGTGCGAACGCGGTGCCCGGCCCGTGGAGCTGGCCGAGGCGCAGCACCACCCCGCCGGCCGCACGCGTCCGGCGCTCGAGGTCCATGACCGCGGCCAGGGGCGGCGCGAACACCTTCGGCGGGTCGGCCCAGATCGGGTCGTCCTCGCTTGCCGGGCCGGGCGCCGGGGCGTAGATGAACGCGATGCTCTGGCCGACGTGGCGCGCCCCGGGCGCCGCGGCGATCAGGTTCCGCGTGCCCTCGGTGCGCAACCGGTTGGTCAGCGCGAAGTCGCGGTCGATCCGGCGCGGGTTGATCCGCGCCGGGATCGCCGTGAGCGCGTTGACGACGGCGTCCGGCCGGAAGCCCTCGACCACGGCGGCCACGGCGCCGCCGTCGAGCGCGTCGGCCGCGCTCACGCCCTCGCCGCGCCCGCTGCGCGAGAAGCCCTCGACCTCGTGGCCCGCGTCGCGCAGCACGCTCAGGAGCGGCCGTCCCAGGACTCCGGTGGCGCCGGCCACGAGCACGCGCATGGCGCCATCGTAAACCGCTCGGCGCGGCCCGCGATCCTGAGTACCGCCTCGTGGGTGGGCGGGTCGTCGATCCGATGTTGACAACCCCCCCCGTGAGAAATACGGTCCGGATGCCTTGAGCGGACGATTCGAATTCGCACTCGCGTGGGCGCGACCGGGCAGTCGGTGGTCAATCCGTGGGCGCTGGCTTGTTCCGCTGCTATCCGCCCTCGCCTTCCTGGTCGCTCTGTCCGCCGCCCCGGCGCCGGCCTCGGCTTCGACTGGCGGGTACTTCTGCCCTCCAACGATCGGGCAGACCATCGCTCTTGGGCCGTACCCGTCGCGTTGCGTGGGCGTCTACCACACGATCTACAGCGGCGTTTCATATGCCAACCGCGTTACGCCAGTGCGGAAATGCGCGGCCTTGAAGCCGAACTCTGACGGTAGTGGCGGAAACATCGCCATCGATTGCCCCAGCGACAACCGGGATGCGCGATTTGTGCTCCTCTTCTCGGTTGGCGGCTACGCCACCGGTATCAACAACTCCAGCAACTACCACACGGGGTTCTTCGGCGCGATCTTGCTCGGGTAGTGTCCAACGCGAGCCCCAGGATAAACATGATCCGGTCGCACCGAACCTTCCTCGCACTCGCCGGGCTGACCCTTGCCGCGGCGGCCGCGATCGCGGCTCTGGTGCTCGGGCACTCCCCGGCAACGGCGGGCGGGGGCACGCCGCGGGTGTCCGTCCTGTCATCGAGTTCGGCCGCACCTCGGGCGCAAGTCGACCCGCGGCTCGCGGCCTCCCTGACGGCGCTGGGGTCCGACGATCAGCTGGATCTGGGGTCAGCTCGTGAGGTGAGCAGCGGCCCGGGTGTCCACGTCGTGGCCGCGCCCGCTGAGGGCAAGGTCTGCTTCATCGCGAGCACCGAGATGGTCGCCACGAGCCACTGCGCGAGCAACGCGACCTTCGACGGACACGGCGTCGCGACCACATTCGGCTCGGGCTCGGACCTCTACGCCGTCGGCCTGGTGCCGGACGGCGTTTCCAGCGTGCGCGCGACCTTCGGCGACGGCAGCGCCGCGGCTGCGCCCGTCAGGAACAACGGCTTCGCGATCCGAGTCACGAAGCCGATCGAGTCCGCCGCGTTCGACGGCCCGGCGGGACACGCATCGCTCGACCTCTCGACGCCCGGCGCGAAGTAGAGCCCGCGCCGGTAGCGGGCCCGCCGGGACAAGCGTGATCGCGCTCACAACAACTCCCGCGCGCGCGGGAGTACCGTTCGGGCCGTGCTTGCCGAACACGAGCGTTTGGTGGGGGAGGCGCCCCCGTCGCCGGCCGGCCCGGCGGAGGAGTCGGAGCCGCTGCGGCTGCCGCCGCTGATCCCGCTCGCGCCCGCCGTGCAACTCGTGCGCTTCAGCCAGCGCCAGATCGAGTTCGTCTTCCGCGCCCGGCGCGAGCTCGGCGAGACGTTCCGGATGAAGGCCGTGATCGACGGCGAGACCGTGATCACGAGCCATCCGGATCACGTGCGGTCGCTGTTCACGGCCAAGCCCGAGCTGGTCCCGTCGCTGACCGCGGAGTCGCCGCTGCGCCCGATCGTCGGCCCCAACTCGGTGCTGACGGCCAATGGCCCGCGCCACCTGCGCCAGCGCAAGCTGCTCCTGCCGGCCTTCCACGGCGACGCGATCGCGCGCTACGCGGAGATGATCCGCGAGGCCGCCGAGCGCGAGATCGCGCGCTGGCCGGTCGGGCAGCCGTTCGAGCTCGCCGGGCGCATGCAGGCGATCACGCTCGACGTGATCATGTCCGGCATCTTCGGGATCAGTGGCAAGCCGGAGCGCGGCACCCCCGAGCACCGCCTGCGCCAGACCGTCCGCCAGCTCACCGTCGCCTCGACATGGCCGGTCGCGCAGATCGGCGAGATCATGAACGCCGGCCGTGAGGAGCCGATCGGCCTCATGCGCCGCGGGATCGGCCTGCTCGACCGCGCCACCTACCCCGTGATCGCCGCGCGCCGCGCCGCCGACGACCTGGACGAGCGCACCGACATCCTCTCGATGCTGCTGCGCGCCACGACCGAGGACGGGGAGCCGCTCAGCGACCGCGAGCTGCGCGACGAGCTGCTGACGCTGGTGCTCGCCGGCCACGAGACGACCGCCAACTCGCTCGCCTGGACCTGGGAGCGCCTGGTCCGCACGCCCGACGCCTACGACCGCCTGCGCGAGGCGGTCCGCGACGACGAGCGCGCCGACGATCACATCGAGGCGGCGGTCGTCGAGGGCATGCGCTCGCGGCCCGTGATCCCGATCATCGGGCGCCGCCCGACCGTTCCGTGGCGGCTGGGCGACTACGTCGTCCCCGCGGGCACGCCGATCACGATCAGCATCCTGCTCGTGCACCACCGCGAGGACCTCTACCCGGACCCGTTCGCCTACCGGCCCGAGCGTTTCCTGGACCACAAGCCGGGCACCTACGAGTGGATCCCCTTCGGCGGAGGCACGCGGCGCTGCCTGGGCGCCTCGCTGGCCATGGCCGAGCAGCGCGTGGTGATGCGCGCGATGGCCGAGCGCCTCGACCTCGAGCCCGACCGGCCCGAGCCCGAGCACGCCCAGCACCGCAACGTGACGATGATCCCCGCGCGCGGGGCGCGCGTCGTCGTGCGCGCGCGGCGCTGAGGCTCAGAGCTCGGCGCCGACCAGGACCGGCTCGGGGACGAGCTCGACGCCGAAGCGCTCGCGCACCCCGTCGCGCAGGGTGCGCGCCAGCTCCACGAGCTCGGCGGTCGTCCCCCCGCCGCGATTGACGATCGCGAGCGGGTGCTTGGACGACAGCCCGATGGCGCCTTCCCCGTAGCCGCGGCCGAAGCCCGCGTGCTCGATCAGCCAGGCGGCGGAGGTCTTGACCCGGCCCTCGCCCGCGGGAAAGCGCGGCGGCCCGTCCGAGGGCTCGTGCTCCGCCGCGCGCCGCTCGAGCGCGGCGAACTCCGCCTCGCTCAGCACCGGGTTGGTGAAGAACGAGCCGGCGGAGGCCGCGTCCGGGTCGTCGTCCCTGACCAGCATCCCCTTCTCGCCGCGCAGCGTGAGCACCGCGTCGCGCACGGGGGCGATGGGGGACACCGTGTCCCCGACATCGAGTCCGAGCTCGCGGGCGAGCTCGGGGTAGCGGATCGGCGCGGACTCGCCGACGCTCAGCGCGATCGTCACCTCGAGCACGAGGTAGCGCGAGGTGCGCTTGAACACGGAGGTCCGGTAGCCGAACCCGCACTCGGCCGGCGCGAGGTCGACGATCTCGCCGAGCACGCGGTCGTAGGCGCTGACGGACACCACGGTCTCGGCGATCTCCTGGCCGTATGCCCCGACGTTCTGGATCGGCGTCGCCCCGCAGGACCCCGGGATGCCCGACAGGCACTCGACGCCGGCGATCCCCTCGTCCACAGCCCACTCCACGACCTCGTCCCAGGGATGGCCCGCTGCCACCCGCAGCTCGACACGCTTGCTGCCGGTGCGTGGGGTGCCTGAGCGTGAGTAGCGCGCGTCGAAGCCGCTGAACATGAGGTGCAGCACGGTCCCCGGGAAGCCGGAGTCGGCGATCACGACGTTCGAGCCGCCGGCCAGGATCAGCAGCGGCTCGCCCTCGCGGTCGGCGCGCCGCACCTCCTCGACCGCATGCGTGGGTACCCAGGCCTCGACCAGACGACGCGCCGGACCGCCGAGGCCCAGCGTGGTCAGCGGCGCGAGCGGGACGTTCTCGCGGTCGCTCACGGGCGTGATGATGACAGCCGCGCGGGCCGCGGTTCGGCGGCGGGCGAGCGGGCCGGGGTCGGCGGCGGGGCGGCGCATGACCCGCTGGTGGGAGTGGCGCGGTGCGAGTCAGCGCCGCCTACACTCGTCACGCCCCGACCGCACCATGTCCACACCCGAAACCACACCCTCCCGGCCCGCCGAGGCCTCCCACCCGCGGCGCCGCGGCCGGTGGGTGGCCGGTGCCGGCCTCGCGGCGTTCGCCGGCGTGCTGATCTTCCTTTCCCTCCAGCTCTGGCGCGGGCGCGACCCGGTGGTGGGCGGAGGCGACGGCCGGCCTGGCGGCGCCCCGGCGACGCGCGCGGCCGACGCCCCGCAGCGCGTCACCACCCGGACCAGCGGCGACGCACCCGTGGCCGCGGACGCGGGCCCGATCGAGTCGCTCGTCGGCTCGCTGCTCGGCGGCGGCAGCGGAGACCACGGCGACCACGACGACGACGGCGACTGAGGTCGAGCCGCAGCGGCGCCGGCGCGCCTCAGCGCGACGGGACCGGGCGAGCGGCGTCGCCGAGCAGCGCGGCGAACGGCGCGCGGGCGAGGATGCGCAGGCCCGGCACGGCCAGCGCGACGGCGACGGCGTTCGCGGCGGTGGCGACCGCGGCCGCGGCCGGGAGGTCGCCGGGTCCCGGCGCCGGTAGTCCCGCGATCGGGCGCAGGGACCGCGGGACCAGCGCGACCGCGGCGCGGCCCAGCAGCCGGAACGCCGGGCCCAGCGCGATCCTCGCGGGCAGCGGGGTCGTCGGCATCGTCGGGTCGCGCACGAACGCGATCGTCGCCGCCGTGTCGGCCGAGGTGCACAGCCGCGGGAGCATCCGCTCGAAGTAGTCGCGGTAGGCCTGCGTCGAGTCGGGGACGATCTCGCGCGGGATGCCGACGAGCTCGGCCGCGGCGACCTGCTCGGCGAGGTAGCGGTCGCGCTCGCGCGACGGCACGCGGCCGCCGTAGGCGCGGTAGGCGGCCAGGAACGAGTGAACCTCGACGCAGTGCACCCAGAGCAGCGTCTCGGGATCCTCGGCCGAGTAGCGGGTCCCGGTCACCGGGTCGATCCCGTGCACGCGCCGGTGCACGCGCCGTACCCGCGCGCCGGCCTCACGCGCCTGCGCCGTGTCCCCGTAGGTGACTGTCGCGACGTAGCGGGCCGTCTGCCGCAACCGCCGCAGCGGATCCCCGCGGTAGTCGGAGTGCTGCGCCACGCCGGCCATCGCGTGCGGGTGCAGCGACTGGATCAGCAGCGCGCGCAGGCCACCCACGATCATCACGGGATGCGCGTGGACCCGCCAGGTAACCGAGCCCGGTCCGAAGAGGCCCTGGTCGGGGAGCGGGGCGGTGGCGGCCATCGACCACAACGGTAGGGCCCGCGTCGCCCCGCGGCAAGGCGCGCTCAGCGGAGCTGCGTGCTGCCGGGCGCGCCCGGCAGCCGGACCCCGAGGCGCGCCGCGCCGCGACCGCTGCGCACGACCACGACCACCGGCCCCGCGGCTTGCCCGCGCCCCACGGCGACGTCCCATACTGCGTCCGGGGAGAGCTTCGAACGGATCGACGTGAGCGTCGCACCGCCGCCCGATCGGGATACGAGCGCGAGCCGCACGGGGCAGGCCCGCCGGGCGCTCGAGCACCAAAGCGTCCCCATCCGCACGCGCGGCCCGGACTGCCGCCGCGGCGGGTCGGCGACCACCAGCGAGCCCACCCGGCGGCCGGGGACGACCGCGGCGCGCAGCGTCTGGGTGGCGGTGGGGTAGCCGGGCGCGGAGACCCGCAGCCGCACGACCGCCGTGCGCGGGCGCCCCAGCCGGCCGGTCGGGAGCCTGACCAGCAGGCGGGTCCCCGAGCCCACCGTCATCGTGCGCCGCGCGGTCGCGGCCGCCGACGAGCGGCCGGCGAGGAACGCGGCGGTGATCGTGACGCGGCACAGCGGACCGGTCGCGCAGCTCGCACGGCCGAGGTCCGCCCGGCCGCTGGCGTACGGGACGGGCAGACCGCCACGGCCC
Organism: Solirubrobacteraceae bacterium; assembly: GCA_046330255.1. GTDB lineage: Bacteria > Actinomycetota > Thermoleophilia > Solirubrobacterales > Solirubrobacteraceae > JBBSBL01. The sequence goes on along the minus strand of JAXLTC010000001.1, from coordinate 1,111,974 downwards.
TGCAGCGACAGGCGCGCGCCGCGCGCCGAGGGGGCTCGGCCGAGGCCGCCCTCCCCGGTCAGCGGAACGCTCGTGGTCCCGGCGGCGTCGTTGGCGGTGACGCGCAGCGTCGCGGATCGGGCGCCGCGCTCCTGCGGAGCGAAGCGCACGCGCACGCCGCACGCCGCGCCGGGCTCGACGGCGCCCGTGGTGCACGTCTCGCCGAGCACGGCAAAGCTGCCCGCGTCGGCGCCGCCGACGCCCACGCCGGAGACCCGCAGCGGCGCATTGCCCTGGTTGACGACCCGGAAGGAGCGGGTCTTGACGTGCCCCGGTGCCAGGCGGCCGTAGTCGGCCGAGCCCGGCAGCACGCTCACGCGCGCCTGGCGCCCGGTGCCGCGCACCTTGATCACCATCGGCTCCCCGTTGCCCCCGATGACCATCAGGCTCGCTGCCTGCTCGCCCGTGCGCAGCGGGATGAAGCGCACGGCTAGCGAGCAGGCGCCGTCCGGGTCCAGGCGCGCGAGCGAGCAGTCCTCGCTGAGGACGCGGAAGGCGCCGACGTCGCCGCCGCTGGGCAACACGACCATGATCTGGAACGGCGCGTTGCCGACGTTGTGGAGGCTGAGCCCGAGCGTCGAACCGCCGCCGACGTCGACCTGGCCGAAGTCGAGCTCGGACGGGTCGGTGACGACCTGCGGAGCGCCGCCCGTCCCGGAGAGCGCGACGTCCGCCTGCGAGCCCGGTCCGCTCACGTGCAGCGTCGCCGGGTAGGCGACGGGGTCGCGCGGGCCGAAGCCCACCTGGACGTCGCACGAGTCGCCGGGCTGGAGGTTGGCGCTCCAGCAGTTGGTGCCCTGGATCCAGTAGGCGTTCCCGCCCGGGCCGTCGACCCAGACGTTCCCGACCTGGATCGCGCTCTGCCCGTCGTTGCGGATCGTCGTCGAGCGGGTCGTGGAGCCCTGGTTGACGGCCTGGACGCCGAAGTCGAGCGAGGACGGCTGCGCGGCGAGCTGCGGCGGGTCCTGCGCGTGGCCCGTCAGCGTCGCGGACTGGACCGCGACCGGCGCGCCGGTGAAGGCGAGCGTCGCGGAGCGGCTCGGTGAGCCCGCGTGGAACGGCGGGTGGAAGCGGACGGTGACGTCGCAGCTGTCCGAGGGCGCGAGCGTCGCGGCGGCGCAGTTGTCGCCGGTGATCGCAAACGAGTCCGTGTCGGTCCCGCCGATCGAGGCCGCTCCGGGAGCGGCGGACTGGTCGCCCTGGTTGGCGAGCGTGAACGTCTGGGCGGCGCCGTCGGTGTCGGCCGGCGTCGAGCCCGCGTCCCAGCTGGACGGGGTCAGAACGAGCTGGGCATCGGCGAGCGCGGGCGCGGCGGTCGCGAGCGACAGCAGGACGAGGGCGCAGAGAGCGACGCCGAGGCGGCGCTTGGGGGTGGCTGGCACTGTGGGAACTCCTGGCTGGCCGCGGCCGCGGCCGTCTGAGCGGGACGCTCGTTTAATCGGCATGCGCGCGCCTCCCCTCAAGCGCCGCAGGGCGGCGCGCCCGCGCGACCTCGACCTTCGGCTAGTGCACCGCCTTCGGCGTGAGGAATAGCGTCCGCAAGCGTGCCGCGTCCGAGCCGGGCCGTCCCCTCCCGTCCGCTTCTCGCGTCGCTGGCGGTCGCGCTTGCGGCGCTCCTGCTCGCGGGCTGCTCGACGCTCGCCGGCAGCGACGGGATCGAGACTCAGGCGGCGACCAGCCCGGCCGGCACCGCGCAGGCCTACCGCGCGACGGCGACCGGAAGCGGGAGCCTCGACTGGCTGCCGGTCTACCTGGACTCGGCCTCGACCTCGAAGCTGCTGGTGGCCGGCATCTACGCCGACAGCGGCGGCCACCCGGGGGCGCTGCTCGCGAAGGGCTCGGTCGCCAACCCGGCCGCCGGGGGCTGGAACGTGATCAAGATCACCGGCGGCCCCAGCCTCAGCCAGGGCACCCCGTACTGGGTGGCGATCCTCGGCGCCGCCACGGCGCCCGGTTCGCTCGTCTACCGCAAGCGCGCCGGCGGCTCGGCCCCCGCCGAGGCGAGCGCGCAGACCGACCTCTCGACCCTGCCCGACACCTGGAGCAGCGGGACGGCGTCGAACGACGGGCCCTTCTCGGCCTACGCGGCCGCCGACGCGCCGCCCGTGCTCGGGGTCAGCCCCGCCTCGCTGAGCTTCACCGCCGACCAGGGCGGCGCGGCGCCCGCGGCCCAGGACGTCGCCGTCGCCAACAGCGGGTCTGGGACGCTGCGCTTCACCGCGAGCGCCGACTCGCCGTGGCTGTCGGTTTCGCCCACCTCGGGCACCGGGCCGCAGACGCTCCAGGTGGGCGTCGACCCGTCCGGCCTGTCCGCGGGCACCTACAGCGGCCAGGTGACGGTCTCCGGGACGGGCAACAACCCGCCCACGGGCTCGCCCAAGACGGTCGCCGTGACGTTCACCGTCAACACGCCGGCGGCGGGTGGCGACTGGCTCCAGGTCGACCACGACTCCGCTCGCACCGGTTTCGCCTCCGAGGAGACGGCGATCGACACCACCGCGGCGGTGCACCTCAAGCCGGACTGGGCGACGTCCCTCGACGGCAAGGTCACGGCGCAGCCGCTGTTCGCGAGCGCCGTGCAGGTCGGCGGCGCCACGCGCGACGTGATCATCGCCGCCACCTCCGCCAACTCGGTCTACGCGCTGCGCGCCGACACGGGCGCCCAGTTGTGGCGCCGCAACCTCGGCGCTCCGGGCAGCAACTGCGCGGTGCCCGGGGGCTTCGGCATCGGTGCGCCGGGCGTGATCGACCGCACGGGGGGCCGCGTCTACGTGATCGCCGACGACGGCAAGCTCTACTCGCTCAACCTGACCGACGGCACCGACGCGGCGTCGTCGCTGGCGGTATTCGAGAATCCCGCCCGCAACAAGCTCTGGGGAGGGCTCAACAGGGTCGGGAGCTCGCTGTACGCGGCGTCCGCCAGCGACGGGTGCGACGGCCAGCCGTGGCGCGGCCGGGTGCAGCGGATCGACATCTCCGGCGCCTCGCCGGCACTGGCCCAGCGCTGGGACGTCGTGCCCGGGATCCCCGCGCCCAACGGCGGCGGCGGCATCTGGGGCTACGGCGGTGTCTCGGCCGACACGAGCACCGGCCGCGTCTACGCCGCGACCAGCGCCGACTCGAACGAGTTGTACACGCCGTACGCCCTGCGCCTCGCAGCGCTGGACTCCAACCTGTCGCTGCTCGGCTCCTACGAGCCGCCGCACCCCGGCCCGCTGCCGTGCACGGGCGACCCGTGCGACTCGGACTTCGGCGCGACCCCCACGGTCTTCACCCCGACCGGCTGCCAGACGATGGTCGCCGCGGGCAACAAGGACGGCTACCTCTACGTGATGCGGACGGGCGACCTCGCCGCGAGCGGGGCGGTGTTCCAGCGTCTGCAGCTGAACGCGGGCAACGACTGGCTCGGCAGCGGCGGGGTCGGCGGGGTGCCGGCGTGGTGGCCGCAGGGCCAGATGCTGTTCGTGACCGACGCGGGCCCGGGGATCGGGTCGGTTGCGGGCGGCGTGGTCGCGCTCGCGGTCCAGCCGGACTGCACGCTCGCCGTCGCCTGGAGCCGGTCGCTCGGCGGAGCGGCGCAGCCGAACTCCACGCCGACGGTCGCCAACGGCGTCGTCTATGTCAACGAGGGCAACGGCGGCTACGTCCATGCCTACGATGCCGCCAACGGCACGCCGCTGTGGACCAGCGCGGGCACGGGTGGCGCGGGCTACGCAGCGCCGATCGTCGCCCGCGGGCGCGTCTACGCGGGCTCCTGGGACGGCTTCGCGGGCGGGAGCACCGGCAGCATCCGGGCCTTCAAGCCGGTGCCGCCGACGGGCGGCGATCAGACCCTGCTCGGCGACGAGGCCGTCGAGCCGCAGGTCGACCAGAACGTCAACGGGAGCGCCGAGGCGTTCGAGGCGACCGCGACGACCACGGGCACCCTGCGCCACCTGAAGATCTACCTCGACCCCGGCTCGACCGTCAACCGGCTCACCGCCGGCATCTACACGACCGGCGGACCGCACCCGGGCGTCCTGCTCACCCAGGGCTCCAAGGCGGCGCCCGGGACGGGCTGGGTGACGATCGACGTGCCGGACGCGACCGTCACCGCCGGCACCACCTACTGGGTCGCGATCCTCGGCACGCAGGGCGGCACGATGAAGTTCCGCGATCGCGCGGGCGGGTGCCGCAGCGAGACCAGCTCGTCGAACACGCTGACCGCGCTACCGGGCGCCTGGACGACCGGGACGACCTACACCGACTGCCCGCTCTCCGCGTTCGGCGTCGGCCCGCCCGGTTAGACCGGGCGGGCGCGCGAGCCGGCGGCGCTGCCGCTCAGGGAGCCCCTGTCCAGCCGGCCGCGTAGCAGGGCTTGTTGCCGCAGACCTCGATCAGGCTGCCCCCGGGGTGCATGAACTCGGCGATCTGGCGGCGGATCCGCGACTCGGAGCGGATCACCGTGTCGTGCGGGTCCACGCCGATCGACGGGGGGGTGTTGGTCGTCGGCGGCGAGGGCGTGCCGAGCTGCACCCCGTTCTCGGTGCGCAGCGGCCCGATGTCCCAGACGATGAACGCGTTCCCGTGGCGCTGCGGCAGCCCGCCGAGCGTCGGGATCCCGAACTGCGGCTCGACGTCCGGGCTGCGCCCGGGGTCGAGCGATGGCCGGCGCACGCGCGCGCCGATCGTTCGCGCCTCGACCTCGGTCGTGACGTTCGCGACCTGGTGGTCCCCGTAGCTCATCTCGATCAGCACCTGGTGGGCCGGCGTGTTGGGCAGCGGGTCGCTGGTCATGTGCTCGGCGTAGCCGTTCGGCTCGCCGCGGTCCCACATCAGCTGCATCAGCGCGAACAGCAGCTGGCGCTGGCCCTCGTTCGGGTAGGCGTAGTAGAGGAACGTGGCGTAGTCCGAGAAGTCGACGCTGCGCGTCAGCAGCGTCGAGTAGTTCATTCCCGGCACGTAGAGGACCGAGCGGGTGAAGTCCGGCGCGAGCGCGGTCAGCGCGCCGCCCATGATCCCGCCCTGGCTGTTGCCGTAGTAGCCGAGCTGCGTCGTGTCGATGATCGGCTTGCCGTCGACCTGCATCTGCGGCGCGGTCACGAGCCCCTGCGGGTGGGACAGCGCGCGGCCGAGGTAGAGGAAGTTCAGGAACCCCTGCTGGAGGCGGTCGGCCATGCTCGGGAACTTCGAGAGGTCGAACAGGATCCCGGCGACGTTCGGCACGTCGTCCTCGGACATCCCGCTCCAGTCGGTCGCGCAGACGAGCACGCCGTTCTCGTTGCCGAGCTGGCGCACGTTGCGGGAGTTGACCTCGAATGCGTCACCGAGCAGGCCGTGGCCGTAGAGCGCGGGGCGCAGCTTGCGCACGACGCCGTTCTGGACCACCGACTGCGGGATGTTGCAGACGAAGCGCGCCTTCATGATGTTTCCGGGGGTGCGGGTCGGCAGCCCGTCGGGGCCGAGCGCGAACTTCGAGCCCGGCGGGCAGCCCGGCTGGTCGAGGTAGCAGGGCACGTCGATCGTGCCCTCCACGCGGCTGCGGATGTCGGGGTCCTCGCCCGCCTGGCAGCCGTCGTCGCCGCACGGCGCCCAGTTGGTCACGTTGGTCACCTCGAACTTCGGCGAGACGCCGGTCACCCGGCGATCGGCGAGGTTGCGGTCGCCGAGTTGCGCGAACGCGTCGTCGCGGATCTTCAGCATCCGCTCCGAGAGGCTGCGCTCGCTGGCGACCGTGAAGTCCCACGCGAGGTACAGGTCCCGGCGACCCACGCCGGCTCGCCTCAGGCGCGCGAAGACGTCCTCCATGTGCGCGCGCCGCGCCTCGATCGCCGGCTGGTCGCCGACGATCCGGTCGCGGTAGAGCCGGAAGGCGGCCGAGGGCTGCAGGATGTTCCCGTCCGCGTCGCGCAGCCGCCGCAGGGCGACGATGAAGCGGTGGCCCTCGGCGAGGTTGCGCCCGGGCCGCAGGATCAGGTTCACGTCCGCCGGCTTGGAGGCGTTGCTGTCGATCTCCGCCCAGATCAGCTGTCGCTTGCCCGTGGCGGCATCGATGAGCACCGCGGGCTGGCGGCGGTCATACGCCCGCGCCATGTCGGTGATCGGGACCAGGCCGGTGCGCTTGAACGCCGCCTGGTTGTCCAGGCCCGGAACGTGAGTGACGATCAGGTTGCCGGGGCTGAAGCCGTCGAAGCGGTCGATGTCGGTCGGGTCGACGTGCTTGCCGACGTTGTTGACCGGCATCGCGTCCTCGCGCAGCGCGAGGCGGCGGCCCGTCGCGGTCGACCGGTCGGGGACCGTGAAGAGGTCGTTCGGGAACGGGTGCAGGCAGTCGGAGGCGTCCAGCGGGTCGCAGCCGGCGGTGACTTCGATCACGGGAGCCTGGGCCCGGCAGCGTGCGCTGTCCACGTAGAGCTGCTCGGCGTCGCGGGCGCCGGTCGTGCGTGCGACGAGCACGGTGGGACGGCAGGCGGCGAGCAGCGCGCGCCCGCGCGGGAGGAGCCGCAGCGTGGCGCTGCCGGCGCCGCGCCGCAGGCGCACGAGGCCCGCGGCGACGATCCCGCGGCCGCGCGCGGCGACCGCGACGGGAGCGACGAGGCCACGGCCGAAGCGCACGGTCACGCGCACGCCGTCGTCGCGCAGGATCGCGGCCTGGCTCGGCGCGGTCAGCTCGACCGAGGGCCCGCTCCACCATGCCTGGGCCGCCGGGGCGAGGGCGAGCGCCGCGAGCGCCGCGACCGTGATGGACAGCGATGCGGCGATCCCGTGCCGCTGCGAGCACCTGCGACCCATGTCTCCTCCTCGTCCGTTCGAGACGGTGGCAGCCTAACCCGCGCGCCTGCGCCGCGCGTCATCAGTCAGCGCGCTGACACCCCGTCGCCGGCGGCCTCGTCGCGGCAGGCCCGTATGGTGGAGCACGATGCGCCACCGACTGCGTCCGCTCTTCGACCGGATCGTCATCAAGGAACTCGAGCCGGACCGCCTGCGCCAGTCGGGGTTGCTGGTCCCCCCGGGCTCGCACGAGCCGCCTCCGCAGCATGGCATCGTGCTCGACACCGGGCCCGGCATCGACTGGTGGGAGGGGGCCGGCGTCAACATGCCGGTCGCCGCCGGGGACCACGTCGTGTTCCCGGCCTCGGCGGGGACCTGGATCGAGGTCGACGAGGAGCGGCTGCTCGTGTGCCGGGTCGGCGAGTTGCTCGGCGTGCTCGAGGCCGTGCGCGAGTCCGAGCCGCCCGCCTCGGAGTCGCTCAGCGAGGAGGAGGAGGAGAGCTAGCGACGCTCAGCCGCCGACGTTCGGCGTCTTGTCGAGCGGGATGTTCACGCCGGCCTTCTTGGCGGCCGCGACGATCGCCGCGAGGCCGCCGCCCACCCCGGCGATCGCGGCCAGCCCCTGCCCCGATTTCAGCCCGCTCGCGAGCGAGTTCAGGTTCGGCGCCAGGCCGGCGATCTTGTCCCCGATCGCGCGCAGCCGGTCGTCCGAGAGCGCGGCGCGGCGCGCGAGCCGCAACTCGTTGGCGGCGAACAGCGCGGCGGCGCCGGCCTTCACGAGCGCCTTCGTGCGCCCGTTGGCGCCGGACTTGAACGCGCCCGTCCTGTAGGGCTTGTAGACGTAGCGGTGGAACGCGCCGTAGGCGAGCCCGGCGTGCAGCACGAACTTGAGCTTCGCGAAGCGCACGCTCGGGACGGTGCGGGTCGACACCTGGCCCTGCGCGTTGGTGGTCGTCACCACCTTGTCCTTGCCGCCGCAGCCCGTCGCGGCGGCGAGCGGGACCAGGGCCACGAGCGTGAGGAGGATCGCGAGCGGTCGGCGCATTCGCGGCACCCTAGCCGTTTCGGGCGCCCTCGCCCGTCCGTCCAGGCGCGTTGCCCGCCGCCGGGAGCCAGCCTACGCTCGCCGGATGCGCGCCCTCAGCGCCGCCTGCCTGGCCCTGGTCGCCTGCGCCCTGCTTCCCGCGGGAGCTTCGGCCGCCGACTTCTACGCGTCCAAGACTGGCGCCAGCGACGCCAACCCCTGCACGAGCCCGGCCGCGCCGTGCAAGACGATCGCCGGCGCACTGGCGCGCGCCAAGGCGAGCGCCGCGGCCCCGCACGTGATCCACCTGGCGGCGGGCACGTACACCGAGAACCCCTCGATCTCGGGCGACTCGCGCCTGGACGGGCTCCTGCTGACGGGGGCCGGCGCCGCGTCGCGGCCGAAGATCACGCAGTCGGGCGGGTCCGCGGGCGTTCTCACCGTCGGTCAGCCGCGCGTGGTCGTCGAGGGCGTCGAGGTGGAGGCCAAGTCGGGCAACGCCCCGGCGATCGTCGTCTCCGGCGCCGGATCGACGCTGCGCGGGCTGCGCGCGGTCACGCGTCCGGGAGGCTCGGTCGCCGTCGTGGTCGGGGCGGCAGGCGTGACGATCGCCGGCGACGACCTCGAGGCTCAGGCCGCGGGCGACTCCGCCCTGCGCCAGAACGAGGACAGCCCGGGGCTGGCGGTCGCGGACAGCGCGATCCGCAACACGATCTCGCCGGACGTCGGCGTGGTGCGCCTCGGAGCGGGCGCGAGCGTTGTCCGTTCGCGGATCTCGGCGCCCGCCGCGGGTGACGGAGCGCTCGTCGAGGTCCGGTCGGACCTCGCTCCCGCCGCTGCGGTGTCGCTGGACTCGTTGCTTCTGACCGGCGGGGCGTACGGGGTCGCGGTGACCGAGGGCTCGCAGCCCGCCCAGGAGACCGTCACGGTTCGCAACAGCACGATCGACACGCTCGATCCCGGAGTCGACGACACGGTCGCCGGCCATGACTCCGTCCGGATCTTCGTGACTAAGGGCGGTTCGCCGCGCGTCGCGGTCGTCAACTCGCTGCTGTTCGACGCCCCGGGCGTCATCAAGGCGGGCGACACCGGCGCTCCGTCGATCGGATGCTCCTTCAGCGACGCGCCCGAGCCCGCGCTCACGCGCGGCGCCGGCACGAATTGCGCGGCGGGAGCGTCCGGCAACACGGCCACCGCGCCCGGCGCGCTCACCGCCGGGCCCGGCGCCTCCGGATGGGACTACCACCTGCGCGCCGGGTCGCCCGCCATCGACAGCGGCGCTCCCGGCGGCCTTGCGCCCGGACAGCCCGCCACCGATCTCGACGGCCAGGGCCGCATCGCCGCCGCCGGCCCCGGCAGTTGCCCGGCGGGCAGGGTCGACCGCGGAGCGTTCGAGGTGCACGGGTACGCCTGCCCGGCCGCCGTCCCGGCGCGCGATCGCACGGCCCCGCGGCTGCGGGTCTCTCTGCTCGCGAGTCGCGCGAGCGCTTCGCGCGGCCTGCGGCTGCGGGTCTCGCTCTCCGAGGCCGCGCGGCTCACCGGGACCATCAGCCGCCCCGCGCGCGGCCGCCGCGCCGGCCGGCGGTGCAGCACCAGGGCGCGGCGCGGGCGGCGCTGCACGACGACCGTCAGGGTCAAGAGCGTGCGGCTGCGCGCACGCAGCGGCCGCTCGACGGTGAGCGTGAGCCTGCACGGGCTGCGGCCGGGCCGCTACTCGCTCGCGCTGATGGCGACCGACGCGGCCGGCAACCGCTCGCGCCGGGCGACGGTTCGCTTCACCGTGGTCAAGCCGACGGCCAAGCGCCGCAAGCCGCGCGGCCACGCCCGGCGCAGCCGGCGTCCTGCTTAGGGCGCGTCACGCGAGGTCAGGGCAGGACGGTTCGCGGGCGTCAGCGCCCGAGCGCGCGCAGCACCTCGCGCGCGGCGCGCTCGCCGCTCTCCACGCCACCGTCCATGTAGCCCTGGCTGTGGGTGGAGGTGTGCTCGCCGGCGAAGTGCAGGCCGCCCTCGCGCCGTCCCAGCGCTCCCCACCAGCGGGTGTACTGGCCCGGCATGAACGCCGCGTAGGAGCCTCGCGTCCAGCGGTCGCGTACCCAGACGTCCAGCCACGCGCGGCCCGAGTAGCCGCGGCTGATGCCCGGCGCGAAGCGCTCGAGACGGCGTAGCTCCGCGGAGACGACGCTCGCGGGCGCGCGCACGTGGGAGCGGGAGCCCGGGTAGGCGGTCCCCGCCCGCCCGCCCGTGAAGACGGTCAGCAGGCCCGAGCGCCCGGGCTGAGTGAGCGAGCTCTCCCAGGTCGCCGTCGGCGGCGAGTCGAGCGACGCCTCCCCGCTCCACCCGCCGTAGGCAACCGGCCGGGCGTCGAACTGGAGCAGGAGCTTGGCGTTGGTTCCCATCCCCAGTTGCTCGATCGCGCGCATGTGCTCCGCGCCGATCCCCGCGGCGCGCAGGTCGGTCCGGCGCAAGGCCGGGAACGGAAGCGCGAGCACGACGCGGTCCGCCGCGACCTCGCCGCGCACCCCGGCGAAGCGCAGCCGGTAGCCGCCGCCCGACAGTCGCCGCAGCCCGAGCAGCGGCGTCCCGCGCCGCACGCTGCCCCGCGGCAGCCGGGCCGCCAGCCGGGTCACCACGCGGTCGCTGCCGCCGTGCAGGTGGTAGCGCTCGTCGGCGCCCTCGTAGGGCGTGACGAACGTCTCGATCAGGTTGATCGCGCTGAGCCGCTCGGGGTCGAGGCCGAAGAGGCTCACCTGGGTCGAGGAGATCGCGCGCGCGAGCAGCGAGCGGGACCCGCCGGGCACGTTGAGGTGCAGCCAGTCGGCCACGCTCATCGCGTCGAACTCGCGCGCCGCCCGCCGGGCGCGCCCGGCACGGTAGGACCCGATGCGGCGCGCGTCGGCCTCCAGGCGCTCGAGCACGCCGGCGAAGGGGCGGAAGATGGCGTCGCTGTTGCGCTGCGCGCCCTCGAGCCAGAGCACGCTGTGCGGCTCGCCGTCCTGCGCGTCCTCGGCCGCGACGCGGTCCTCCAGCCCGACCCCCAGCTCGCGTGCCAGGCGTCGCAGCCGGACGTGGCGGGTGTCGACGAACTCGCCGCCGTGCTCGGCGACCTGGCCGTCGGCCCAGCCGCGCGCGGTCCAGCAGCGCCCGCCCACCCGCTCGCTCGCCTCGAACACGGTCGCCCGGACGCCGCGCCGGGCCAGGCGGTAGGCGCACGTCAGGCCTGCGAGCCCCGCGCCGACGATCACCACGCGCTCGTCACGGGCGCCGCCGCGCCGCGCGAGGCTTGCTCCCGGCGCCGCCAGCAGCGCGGCCCCGCCGAGCGCGCCGCCGCGGACCAGCAGCTCCCGGCGGGAGATGCCCGCGGAGCCGGCGCCCGGCGGGCCGTACGCCGGGGCCCGGCGCGCCGCCGCGATCCGCCGCAGGTCGGCGAGCATGGGAGAGCCGCGCCCGGCCACGTGCTAGAGGCCGTCGTCCGGTAGCGGGGACGGGGCGCCCGGCGCCGGCTCGCCGGCGGCGCCCTGCCTGGACGCGGCGAGCTCGGCCTGGTGCTCGCGCTGGGCCTTGTCCACGGCCGTGACGACCGCGCTCGGGTTGTCGACGCCGACGAACGCGAACTCGAACTCGTCCGAGCCCGCGGTGTCGAACTCGACCTTCCCGACCCTCAGCAGCCGGTCGACCGGCGTCTGGAGGGTGTTGACGTTCTGGACGCGCTCGAGCCGCGCCTGCTGCTCGCGCCGGGAGAGCACGCCGCGCCGGATATGGAGCCGCTGGTTGGTGATCGTGTAGGTCGTCGCCATGCGCACGAGCAGCCCGGCGACCACCACTCCCGCGAAGGCGACGACCACGACCAGCACCACGATCGCGACGTCGACCCCGCCGCCGATCGCGGTCACCAGCGCGGCGAGCGCGCCGAGCGCAACCGCGACGAGCAGCCCGCGCAGGTAGAACGACATCAGCGCGCGCCACGACGGATGGCCCTCGAAGACGACGCGCTCGCCGGGGTGCAACTCCACGGGCGGCAGCCTAGATGGTCGGCGTGCGCGCCTCGCCACCACGCCCGGGCGCCTGCCGCGGCCGCGGGTAGGCTGCGGCGCTGGGCAGCGGCCGTCAAGCGAGCGAGGGAGCGTGTGTCGTGCTGAAGGAGTTCAAGCAGTTCCTGTTGCGGGGCAACGTCGTCGACCTGGCTGTGGCGGTCGTGATCGGCGCGGCCTTCGGGGCGCTGGTGACCTCGCTGGTCGAGAACCTGCTCACGCCGATCATCGCGGCGATCGTCGGCAAGCCCGACTTCTCGAACCTGACGTTCACGATCAACGACAGCGTGTTCCGCTACGGCTCGTTCCTGAACGCGCTGATCGCGTTCATCTCGATCGCGGCGGCCGTGTTCTTCTTCGTGGTGAAGCCGCTCAACGCGCTGCAGCGGCGCCGCGGGAAGCTCGACGAGGAGGAGCCCGAGAGCGAGGCCGACCTGCTCGCGGACATCCGCGACATCCTCAAGAGCCGGGCGTAGGGGCCGCTACGGCCGCACGTCGCAGGCGCGGCCCTTGCAGCGCTCGAGCGCGCGCAGCTTCGCGGCGAGCCGCGCCTTGGTGGCGGCATAGGCCGGATCGGCGGCGAGGTTGCGCATCTCGTAGGGGTCGCGGCGCAGGTCGTAGAGCTCCTGGTCGCCGTAGCTCCAGCGGATGTACTTCCAGGGGCCGGCGAGCACGCCCTTGTAGGGCTTGTCGTAGGCCATCGGGAAGCCCTCGGCCATGAACAGCGGGCCGGTCGCCTCGAGCTCGATCGCGCGCGCCGGGGGCTGTGCCCTGCCGGCCGCGGCCGGCAGCAGCGAGATGCCGTCCTGGGTCCGGCCGGCCCGGGCGCGCGCGGCCGCCAGCAGGGTCGGCGCGAAGTCGATGTTGGACACCGTCCGGCGCACCGTGCGCCCGGCGCGGACACCCGGTCCGCGCAGGATGAACGGGACGCGGATCGACTCCTGGTAGGGCACGAACTTGTCGCCCAGGATCCGGTGCTGGCCCTGCACCCAGCCGTTGTCCGAGACGAACACGATCAGCGTGTTGGAGAGCTGACCGGTCTGCCGCAGGATCGACACGAGCTTCTTGACGTGGTCATCGACCGCCAGCAGCGACCCGATCCGGCCCTGGTAGTTGAGCTGGAGCTTGGCGATCTGCGCGTCGGTCATCTTCGGCAGCTCGCGCAGCAGGCGCGGCTTCGCGCTCACGTCGGCCTCGTTGAACGACGGCGGCCGGGGGATGCGCAGCTTGGCTACGCGACTCGCGTAGCGCGGCGCGGGACGCGGGTCCGGGCCCGGCTTGCCGCGCACCGCGCCGTTCACGTCCTCGCGGTGCGGGGAGGCCGGCGACCACCAGATGAAGAACGGCTTGCGCGAGCGCCGCTCGCCGCGCACGAGCTCCTCGGCGACGCGGCCGGTCACGTCGGGCGAGTAGTTCCTGGTCTCCTGCGTCCCGAACCACCCCGGCCTGAACAGGCGGTTCGACAGCTTCAGCAGCTCCGCGATCGAGTCGATCCCCGGCAGCGCCTCGGCCTTGGCGAAGTCCACGAGCGCCTGCGCGTAGGCGCGGTCGCCCCAGCTCCGCAGCCGCCCGTTCACGTTCATGATGAAGTTGAAGTAATCGTAGGCGGAGACGTCGAGCAGGCCGCGCCAGATGTCGAAGCCGGGCGGGATCTCCCGCGGCTTCAGCGCGCCGTAGCCGTTGAGCCACTTGCCGATCATCGCCGTGCGGTAGCCGGCGCGCCGCAGCCAGACCGGCAGAGTGTTGGAGCGGTGCTTCATCCCGTACCAGCCGTACGGGTAGAAGTTCCCCGCGACGCCGTGGTTGTGCGCGTACTGGCCGGTGATGAACGTCGCGCGCGCCGGGCAGCAGAGCGGGAACGAGTCGACGGCGTCGCTGAACGTGGTCCCCTGCGCCGCGAGCAGGCGCTTCACGTTGGGCATCTGGGCAACGTCCGAGAGCGCCTGGTCGTCGGTCATCACGACGAGGATGTTGGGGCGCCCGTCGCGGTCGGCCGAGGCGGTGCGGGCGTGCGCTCCGGGGGTCGCGACGAGCGCGGTGGCGGCGAGCGCGAGCAACGCGAGGGCGAGTGCCGCGACCGGCCCGCGACGCGGCGTGCCGGCGGCTCGAACGGACGTTGCGCTCATCATCTTCCTCCCGGGGCCCGGGCGTCCCGGGCGTCGCAGTGCTTCCCGCGCATCGTCCCCCCTTCGGGGCGCGCCGTGCGCCGGTTGCCTCCGGGCCGAATCAGTACCACTTCTAGTGACGCTCTGTCAACTATGGCGTCACTCCGCTAGGCTGCGCAGCCCATGGCGACGCCCCGCACGGTCCCCAGGGCAAGGCGCCGGCAGCGCCGCGAGGAGTCCCGCCGCCAGATCGTCGAGGCGGCGGAGGCGTTCCTGCGCCGCCGCCCCTACCGCGAGCTCACCGTCGACGAGTTGATGGCGCAGGCGGGCTTCACGCGCACGCTCTTCTACCGCCACTTCGACGACCTGCCGGCGCTGGTGGTGGAGGTGCTCGAGCAGGTCGGCGCCGGGCTGCGCGGCGCGTCCCGGGAGATGGCCGCGGCCGGCGGCGACCCGGACCGGCTGCGGGCCGGGCTGCGCGAGGTGGTCGGGTTCTTCGCCGCCAACGGGCCGGTGGTGCGCGCGGTGGCCGAGGCGGCGAGCTACGACGACCGCATCGAGGCCGTCTACGAGAGCGTGCTGGAGGGTTTCGTGTCGCTGACCGAGCGCACGTTCGCCGAGCTGCGCGCCGCCGGCCGGATCGCCGAGCTGGAGCCGCGCGCCACCGCCCGGGCGCTGACCGCGCTCAACGAGCGCTACCTGCTCGCCACCCTCGGCCGCGAGCCGCAGGCCCGGCCCGAGGAGGTGTTCGACGCGCTCTGGACGATCTGGCGCCGCACGCTGTTCCTCGGCGACGCGGAGCCCGCACGCCCCGTGCGGCGGCGGCGCCGGCCGCGCTGATCGCGCGTACGGCTCAGGCCCCGGGGTCCAGGCCGGGCACCGCGACGATCGGGAGCTCGCCGTGGCGCGCCGCGAGCTCCTCGAGGTCGAGGCGATCGCGCGGGCGCCCGGCGAGGCGCTTGAGGGCCACCAGGCTCGCCAGGCCCGCGACCCGGATCGCCACGCCCTGTACCTCGCCCTCCACGGCGCCCGCCTGCACGCTCGCGAAGTCCAGCGGCGCGACGCCCTCGCGCACCACGTCCACGAGGCCGTGCGCGGCGCTCTCGAGGCGCGCGTGATCGTGCTCGCCGAGCCATTCCACGGTCGCGGGCTCGCCGCCGGGCAGGCGGGCGCCGAGGTCCTCGAGCGCCAGGGCGAGCCGGGCGTCGTTGTCCGGGTCGTCGGGCACGAGCACGTCGACGTCCTCGGTGGCCCGGATGAACTGGTGGGCGATCACCGCGAACCCGCCGATCACCACGTGTCGCGCCCCGCGCGCCGACAGCGCCGCGACGACGCCCGGGAGGTCAGGGCCGGCGGCCAACGCGCCCGGCCTTGCCGGCGAAGGCCTCGCGCACCTCGCACGCGGAGCGGCTCAGGGCGAGCCCGAGCTCGAGACGCTCGCCGACGGTCATCGCGGCTACCCGCCGCGCCCGCTCTTCCCGCAGGCCGGAGTCGATGCGACGGAACTCGTCACGTCCCTCGACGCTGAGGAGGCGCGCGCCCATGCCGCCATGGTAGATCGGGCGGCGGCCGCAGGCAGCCGCGCGCGACGGCGATTCAGGCAGGATTGGGCGATGCCCGCGATCGCGACCGTCGGCGTCTACGGGTTCACCGGCGAGAGCTTCCTCTCCGCGCTGCGAGCCGCGGACGTCACGCTCCTGGTCGACGTGCGCCAGCGCCGCGGCGTGCGTGGCAGCGAGTACGCGTGGGCCAACTCGGCGCGGCTGCAGGCGGCCCTGGCGGAGGCGGGGGTCGGCTACCTGCACCGGCCGGACCTCGCGCCGACCACCGAGCTGCGGCAGCTCCAGTACCGCGAGGACGACCGCGCGGGCGTCGGCAAGCGCTCGCGCGCGAGGCTCGCGCCCGAGTACGCCCGCCGCTACGTCTCGGAGATCCTCGACCCCGCCGACCTCGACTCGCTCGTCGCAGCGCTCCCGGCCGGCGGCGTCGCGGCGCTGCTGTGCGTCGAGCGCGACCCCGAGGCCTGCCACCGCTCGCTGATCGCCGAGCGCCTGCGATCCGAGTACGGCCTGCGGACCGCCGATCTGCGGCCCTGACCGCGGGGTCGCGGCGACGCTACGATCCGCCCCTCCAGGGCGCGTAGCTCAGCGGGAGAGCGCTCGCTTCACACGCGAGAGGTCGCTGGTTCGAAACCAGCCGCGCCCACTTGCACTGCCAACTCGGCGGCAGCTCCAGGCTGCGACGTTGGCGGGCGCCCCCAGTCTGACGTCTCGGTAGCCGGTCCAGGTCTTCTCGGCGCGTTCCTTCTCAAGTGGTGTGCCTGAGCGCGACCCGCTCGGGCGGCGCTTACCGTGCGCTCCGCGGCGAGCTGTCCGGCACTGAGCCCCCGCGAGGGGCGAGACGTCCTCGATCTCGCTGTGGGAGCCGCTCGATCCTTCCGGTCCCGATCGCAGCATCGAGACCGAGCGAGGACCCGGCGGGAGCACACGCCGCTTCGCGAGTGACCCTTCCAGATCAACGCAAGCGCGCCAATACTCAGCCGCGCCGACGCCGCGTCCGGTGGGCGCGACGACCTCAGCTTGGGCAGTAGCGGTGCACGGCGCGTCGGGCTGCGGCGGCGTCGCGCTGGGTGCGGTTGACGACCGCCAGTCGGCGGCGGGTGCGGTGGCGGTGGAATGCGGTGAGTGCGCGCCGGTGACGGCTGCGGGCGCTGGCGAGGCGATCGCTCGCGCGGATGCAGGCGCTGCTTGGAGGCGGGGGCGAGGAGCCGGGGCAGTAGCGGCGTACGGCGCGTCGGGTCGTCTCCGCGTCGCGCCGGGTGCGGTTGACGACCGCCAGTCGGCGGCGGGTGCGGTGGCGGTGGAATGCGGTGAGTGCGCGTCGGTAGCGGCTGCGGGCGCTGGCGAGGCGGTCGCGCGCGCGGATGCAGACGCTGCTTGGAGGCGGGGGCGGGGGCGGTGCGCGCTTGACGGTCACCAGCCGGCGCGTGCTGGTGGGGTTGCCGATCCCGTCGGTCGCGGTGGTGGTCACCGTGTAGGTGCCCGGCGCGGTGAACGTGTTCTGCGCCGTTGTGCCAACCGCTTGGTGTCCGTCGTCGAAGTCCCAGACGACATGCGCCACCCCCGACCAGACGTCGACCGGCGCGACCGAGAAGTCCACCGGGCGCCCGGCGGTGGCCGAGTCGGGCACGGCCAGCCCGCGTAGTTGCGGGCCGCTGGCGTCATAGGCCGCGTACTGCAGGTAGTTCGCGGTATTGCAGACAACGATCCCGTTCCCGTGCGCGTCGAGTGCAGGCGACGCAAAGTCGAGCATGCGGGCCGTGCACACGGAGCGCGGGGGTGCGGGTGCCTGCCCCGCGGGCCACACAACCGCAGTCGCGTGATCAAGATCGTCGCTCGCGGTTTGGCCGCCGGTCAGGGCGATCGCGGTTCCGTCGCGCGAGACGCCCATGCGAGGCATCCAATTGAGGTCGTCGTTCGACGACTCGAAGAGCTCGACGGTAGGACCCGGTGGCCCGCCCGGCGGAGTCGACGCTCCGCGCAGGAGCATGTCGTTGTCCGTCCACACGAGCCGCGTCTCGCCCGTTGCGTCGAGTGCGGCCGCTATGCCCGCGGGCCACCTGGTGTCCGAGACCTCCATGGTGGGTCCAAACCTCTGGTCGTGGCCGCCCGCGCGGGTCGCGAACTTCACCGTAGGAGATCCAGGGGGACTTGCCGAAGGACCCCTCCATGCCACCAGGGCAGCGCCGGCCGGGTTCATCGCCAGGGCCGGCGACGCTACGTCATTCGATAGCGGGATTCGGGGGCCAAACGTCGCGCCCGGTGGGAGCAGCGAGACCTGGATGCCCGTTTCGCTTGACCACACAGCCGTCGCCCCACCGGCATCGTCGACCGCGGCTAGGGGGGCCGTGGCGTTCCCAGTGTCGAGCGTCGCTGGTTTTCCGAAGCTGCCGCCCGCCGGACGAGTCGCCGCGCGGACCAGCGACCGTGGCGGGTTCGAGCTGGAGTCGGGGACGTCCCACACGATCACCGCGTCTCCGCGCGGATCGGCAGCCAGACCGACCGACGACGGGCTCTCCCCCCGTCCGCTGATGTCCACCGGCCCCGAGAACGCGCCGCCTGGCGGCTTGATCGCGACCCAGACCCCCGCAGCGGGTCCCGACCGCCCCCACGCAACCAGCGTCTCCCCGCTGTCCGCCATCGCCACCTGAGGTCCCCCAGTGCCAGAACCCGAAGCCGACAGCTGAACCGCCGGCCCGAACTGTCCACCCGTAGGACGCAGACGCGCGAACACCGCGCCATCGACCCAGGCAACCGCGACGTCACCCTGAGCGTTCATCGCTACCGCCGGACTCGACGCATTCCCGTCCCGCGCGGTCAGATCAACGTTCGCGAGCCAGACCGACGCCGCGCCGGCCGTCCCGGGACCGCCCAAGAACGCACCCAGCAACACCAGCCCCACGAGCACGCCCGCGAGTACTCCCGAAGTCCGCTGCGCCCGACCCGGGATGGCCCTGAGCACCGGTAGCGCTCCGATCCGCCGCTGGCCCTACCAACCCACGTAGCCGACTGCACGATCGGCACGAAACGGAAACCGACCGCCTACGAGTAGAGGTGGTTCCGACACATGCCGACCCTATGCGGCCCTGACAAGCCCTGTCAACCGTCGCGGAGACCGGTGGGCGGCGGGACACGCCAGCTCAGCTTGGCCACCTGGCGCTTGCCGAGGTCATCGAGCGCCGCGAGCACACCAACATCCCAAGGCGCGAAGACATGGCCGCTGCCGTCGGCGATCGATCCGGTCACCCTGTGCCGCCACATCACCACAAGGCGATCAAGGCGGCCGAGGAGTAGCTGGGGCGCCTACGTGAGGCGAAGGCCGCGCTCGCCATGCTCGACGGCGGCTCGGCTCCGCGCCGCGGGCAGAGCGACGACGACTGGCAGGCGGGGCGGTTCCGGTAACGGTCGGCGGCGTCGTGGCTGGCGCAGCGCCCAAGCCCTGAAGCTGATCGCCGTCACCCCGGGATCACGATGCCCGATCTCGAACAGCGGATGAAGGTCGCCCCGAAACTACCTCCACCGGGTCGTGTCCGACCTGCAGAAGGACGCCAAGTAGAGAAGGTCGGCAAGGCCTGGGTGGCGGCGTAGGACGGCTCCCCGACCAAGGCTGAGCCTGGCCGCACCATCCATCCCCGAGGCTCTCCCGCCGTGAAGCGTTGGCCAGCGGGGCCGATATCGGTCGGGTGGCTGCAAACCAGTCGGGGCTTGTCGACCCGCTTGGGCGTCACCCCAGAGTGACGTGGGCCCGCCTTGCCTCAGTACGCATGGACGTAGACGAGGCGCCCGTACAGAAGGTCTCCTCGCGAGAAGCGCGAGACCTCGAGGCGGATGCGTACCCGGGCGTGTGGCGGGGCCGGGATGGCGACTCGTACGAGGCTGCGCAAACGCAGCCTCAAGGTCTTGTGCGACATCCCCCGGCGTGACCGTATGTTCACCTTCACGGTTGCGCGTCGTCCGGCCAGCGGGCGCTCGCAGCGCAGCGCCAGGGACAGGCCGAAGCGGCCACGGCGACCCCTGATCTGGATCCTTGGCTTGCTGCGGTAGGAGACCGTGCGGCAGATGCGATGGCCAGGCGTTGGCGCCGGTTTCCCGACCAGGCAGACCCGATAGCTCGCCCCGGGTCGCGGGAGCGTCACCTCGAGGCTCGACAGCCGGGTGCGGCGCACGCGCCTCTGCGACGGCAGTCGTTCGACAACCAGGAACCACCCGCGCCGATCTCCCTCCCAGTTGACGAGGCGAACTCGCCTCGACCGCGGGTACCACACGAGCCTGACGGCGGGATGCGCCCGCGCCGGGCGACGGCCCCCGGGGTCCGTCTGTTCGCCCCCCGGGATGTCGACGGCGGTGGCCTTGAAGCTCCAGCGGCGCGCAAGGGGCGCGCCGCCGCTGTCCGGTTGGAAGACCACCTCGGCGAGATACGCCGAGCCTGCTCGCAGGGGCGTGGGGATGATGAGCATCCCGCCGGCAGGGATGTAGCCGTTCAACCTGCCCACCGATGTCTGAGTGTGATTGTCCACGGTACGCACGGGAACGGGACCATCAGGGCCGCTCACCGTCGCGGAGACGATGCGGCCATACGAGTGAGAATCCCACCCGAGCGGGTTCGCGTATTCCGAGTCGCCTCCCCAGGCGAAGACGTACAGATAGGGCCCACTTCGTCCTGGCGGGAGCCCGAGCAGCTCGCCCGGGGTGAACGGCCGCTCGCCGTAGACCGCGGACGCTGGAGCCTGGCCGCCATCTCCCGGGTATGAGAGGAGCGTCGCGGTTGGCGGCTGGGGTCGCGCCGGGCCGGCGAGCGTGTTCATGCAGCCAGGCGCCCACCCGGTGACCGCGAGGCTCGGCGATAGAAGCTGGGCCAGGTGGATCGGCGCGTACTCCCACGGATTGGTCTGCGCGGAGCCCCAACTCTGGTAGCCCGGCGTGTAGAGCACGCTCGAGCTGCCCGCGTACGCGCCGGCATCCGTGTATCCGGGCTTGGCGGGATCCTCGTTGTGGGTCAGCTCTCCGTTCAGCCTGATGTAGTTCATGTGCAGCGCGCACCCAGCCGACAGCGCCGGGTCCTCCACCACTCCGGCCGGCAGTCCGTTGGCCGCTCGCTGCTGATTGAGCAGCGCGATCGCCTCGGCGGCGGTCGGCTCGCGCGCCCCGGAGGCCGCTGGCGCACCCGTCGCGCACAGCAGCGCGAGCAGCAGCGACGCGGCGCACGACAGCGACAGCAGGCGCGGACGATCGGAGAGCGCGACCGAGCCGCGAGCAGCGAGCCGCACGCGGAGGTTCATCGGCGCCGATCGTATCCGCGCGTCCTTCCGAGACTCAAGCCCGAACCCCTCTGAGCAGGCCTTCTGTGAGACGCCCACTCGCCCGCCTCCGTCCGAGCGTCCTCTCGCCGAGCGTTGGCCCGATAGGTCAAGAGCGACGTCGCGTGCTGCGAGGACCGCGCAGCCGGCGACGTCACGACTTCCCCGTTTGGACGAAGCTGACACCGTCGCCCTGGTTGGGGAGCCGGTTGTCAAAGTTGCGCCAGCCACCGTGCTCGCACTGGTCCTTCGAGGTGGGCGGCACGAGCACGGTGAACGAGATCTGCACCATCGGCACGCCGGTGGCGTCGATCGACTGCGGCCCGCCCGGCGAGACGAGACTTGATCCCCGGCCGCCGGCGCCGGGGCGAGTCGCCGCGCTGCTCAGGCGCGGCGCAGGTCCAGCCGTCGCAGCCGGCTGCGCGGGGTGCGGGAGAGGTCGAGCAGGAGCTGGGTGAAGGCGATCGACTCGGCCCGCATGCGCGCGAGGTCGAGCTTGTCGACGGTCGGGATGCCCCAGTTCAGGAGGTAGGTGGGTCCGGTGATGTAGTTCGTGGTCGGGATCGCGGCATCCGCCCACAGGCCCTGGCCCTCGGCGGGCCATGTGCCGCCGTCGGGGCTGTGCGGGGACGGCAGGTACGGGCGCAGCACGCTGCTCGGCGCCGCCTTCGCCTTCACCATCGACCGGTACGAGGGGTTCACGAGCGCGCTGCTCTCCGGGCAGAAGAACGTGCCCGGCTCGGGACGGCCGGTGAGCCGGGTGCGGCCGTCCGGCCCGGGCAACCATTCGCGCGCGCCGAGGTGCTCGATGGTCAGGGCGCCGGCGGTGCGCCGGATCGTGCCCCGCCGGTGGCGGGCGATCCACGCCTCGGTACCGGCGCCGCCGACGAAATGCCCGGTGGTCAGCAGGACCATGATCGTGCGCGGCAGGCTGCGCCGCGGCAGGCGCGCGAGGTACTGGCTCATCGCGACGATCGCGTCGGGGCCGTTGTCCTCGATCGCGTTCGGTCCGTCGGTGTGCGAGTGGAGCAGCATCAGCTCGCTCGATGCGCCCGGGATGATCCCCACGAGGTTCCGTGTCGTGACGCGCTTCACGACCGCGGGGAGCTTCAGCCGCACCCGCCCGCCGGCCGCGGCCACGGCCCGCAGCCGCGCGCCGGTCGCCCGGTCCACGTAGAGGCCGGGCGCGTGGCGGATGTGCCCGTCATAGGGGTAGTAGGTCCCGTGCGCCGCGTCCGCGGGGAGATCGAGGACCGCGACGAGGCCCGCGGCGCCCGCCGCGCCAAGCGCCTCGAGCGCGTCCACGACGGGCTTCTGCCCGAGCCAGGGGCGCGCGTACGTGGCGTCGGGCTGGAAGACGCCCCGCGGGTCGTAGGCCTTGTACGCGACCGCTGTGAAGACGCCGTAGGAGAGGCTCGCCGGCGGCACGTCGAACAGGGCGATCTTCCCGCGCAGCGAGCCGGGCGCCGGCGGGTGGGCGGGGTCGTAGGCGACGAGCTGCCCCTCGACGCCGCGGGCCGGAGTGACGCCCGAGTAGGGTATGTAGGAGGCGGTCCGAACCGGTCCCGCGCCCGGCCCGTCGACGACGGCGAGTGACCAGCTCCCGCGGCTCACGCTCCAGCGCCGCAGCGGCACGGGCTCGAAGCCGACGTGGCGCACGCCAACCCGCTCGAGCCGGTCGCGCAGGCGGTCGACGTAGCGCTCGTGCTCGCGCGTGCCGGTGGCACGCAGCCCGACCGCGTCCAGCTCGCGCTGCCAGGCGAGCAGTTGGCTCGCGGGAAGGAACTGGCGCGGGTCCACGCGCCGCGCCGCGCCCGGACCGAGGCGCGCCGTGGGCCAGCGCGGACGGCGCGCGGCGAGCGCGTCGGCGAGCGGGCCCGCCATCCCGGCCGCGGCTCCGACAGCGCCGAGCTCGAGCAGCCTCCGGCGCGTGATCTCGGGGCCGTGCGAGCGTCCCTCCATGACGGTCACTTATACGTCTCGGCGGCGCACGCCGCGTCGGTAGATATCCGCACGGCCCGGGCGGCTCGACGTGGCGGACGGGCGAGGGGCCGCCGTCACCCGCAGCCGCGGCCGCGGGCCACGGCCCAGTCGACCGCGTGCCCGCGCGGGACAGAGGGGAGCGCGAGCACGACCATGTTGCCCTCCGCGCGGTGGGGGACGAGACGGCCGCGCGCCCAGGTCGTGACGCCGCCCGTGCGCGCGCCCGCCGGCGCGCGGACGCGGAGCACCAGCCGCCCGGCCCGCTGCGGGCGCATGTAGCCGCGCACGCAGCCCGGCCCGGCCGCCACCCCGAGGCGCGGGAGGCGCAGCGAGAACCTCGCGAGGTGCGGCGCGACGTCGTACCCGCGCTCGGTCGGCGTCACGCCCGCGAGGTTGATCGAGTTCATGACCATCCATGCCGGCTGCTCGGTGACCTGGCCGTCGTAGTCGCGGAACAGCCCGACGCCGCACCGGGACGGATGCGGCGAGTAGAACGCGTTGCACGCGTCGTCGGCCGAGATCGTGCCTCCCCAGTGGCGCGGGTAGGCGGTCGCGTGCGCGGCGAGCGTGTTGCGCGTGTACTCGCTCCAGGCATAGGTCGCGGCGTGCCGGACGCGCCCGTCGAGGCGCGCCAGCGCCCACGTGAGCCAGCCGTTGATGTCGTACCAGACGCCGCCGGGGTAGGCCGCCGCGCCCGCGAGCGTGCCGTTGCTGCCTGCGGGCCCGGCGGTGGTGGCGCCGCGCTCCGTGATGCCGGGGTCGTTCAGCGCCGGCGCCATCGCGGAGCCGATCGGGCTCGGGCCGCGCGGCGCGCCGATGCCGGTGAGGAAGCGACGGATCGCCGCCACGAGGGTCCCCGCCTGGGCGTCGGTCGGCACGCCGGCCAGGATCGCCCAGGGCTGGGGCTCGCCGAAGATCAGGCCGTGCCCGATCTGCCCCTTGGCGCCAAAGCCGCGCGCGTACCAGCCGCGCGCGGTCCGGTTGCGGCGCATCACGGCGCGCAGCTCGGCCGCGCGGGCGCGGAGCTCGGCGGCGAAGCCGTGATCGCGGCGCAGGTCGGCGAGCTGCGCGAGCTGCGGATAGGCGTAGGCGAGCTGGGCGGTGATCAGCAGCGACTCGTCCATCCCCAGGTAGGTGACCGAGAAGTCCGACCAGTCGCCCGTCGAGCCCACCTGATAGCCGCCGTGGGGCCCGCGCAGCGACTCCATGTCGCGGTAGGTGAGCTTCACGTGCTCCCACAGGCTCGCGCTGCGGGTGGAGTGGCGGAACGCGAGGCGCTCGTCGAAGAACCGGTTATCGCGCGAGCCGAGGCCGTACTGCGCGGCGGCCATCAGCAGCCACACGTCGAGGTCGCCCGAGGTACCGAGGTTGGCGTCGGTGCACAGCGGCCCGATCCCGTAGGGGAAGTACGGCAGCGGGCCGAGCCGCGCGGGCTGCAGCGCCATCGAGTAGCGCAGGATCTCGCGCGCCATGGCCGGGTCGGCATAGGTCATCGGCGGGAGGTAGTGCAGCCAGCTGCGGAACCCGAGGTTCAGCCCGGCGCTGTACTGGTAGTAGCCGCCCTGGGTGATCGTGTGGTGGCCGCACTCCTCCTCGTAGACCGAGGCCGCGCGCAGCAGGTAGGCGTCCCAGGCGAGCTCGCGCGCGACCCAGCGCCGGCCCGGCCCGAAGTCGGCCTTCGGCAGCCAGGCGGCCCAGGCGCGCTCGCTGCGCCCCCCGGGGTCGCGCGCCCGGCGGTAGGCGCGGACGAGCGGCGCGATCCGGCCCGGGTGCGCGATCCCGTAGGCGTAGCGCAGCGTCACCGCCTGCCCGGGCGCGAGCCGCAGCGGCGCGCGGAAGGCGAAGAGCGTCGCGCCGCTCGCGCCGCTCGGCACGGGCGGCGCCGGGGTCGGGTCGAGGCGGTCGGCGGCGACGGCCGCCGGGGCCGCGCGCGTGCCCGCGCCGAAGAGCGCTGCCTGCGAGCTCGCGTGGCCGCCGTCCGGCCCGCGCAGCTGGGCGGCGAAGATGCTCAGCGGGCGGTTGTCGCCGTGGTCCGGGGTCTGCGCGACCGAGAGCGTACGGGCCCCCCCGTTCCAGCGCGGGCTCGCGAGGCCGCGGTGGAAGGCGTGCGTCTGGTCGTAGGGGTTGACGTCCCAGTACTCGAACCACGAGACCCGCCGCGCCGTGCGGGAGACGTTGCGGATCGTGACGTCGTGCAGCAGCAGCGGGTCGTCGCCGAACGGCGCGTAGACGGCCTCCTCGACCTCCATCCCCGCCGACCGCATGCGCCGTCCGTAGTAGCCGACGCCGAAAACGCGATCGCTGCGCGCGCCGCGCGGGCGGTCGAGGTACAGCGTGCTGAGCGTCCGCCCGCCCACGCGCAGGTAGCCGTAGCCGCCCGCGTAGTGGCGCGCGGCCGGCTCCCAGCGGTTGGCCCACTGCGCGAGGCGGTCCTGGCTCCACAGCTCCGTGTAGCCGTGGTTCCACGCGGCGGCGACGATGTGGTCGTTGCCCAGCTCGTGCTGCGCTGCGGTCGAGCCGGTCTCCGGCTGGCGCGCCCACGGGGTGCGCTGCTCGTCGACGAGGTAGCGGAAGGCCGGCAGGCCGAAGCCGTCCACCGTCCAGCGCCCGAAGGCCCCGCTCCCGTGGGTGGAGCGGAGGTCCGCCGGGCGGTGGTCGGCGGACAGGCGCGGCGGGACCGGCGCGGATGCGACCGCTGCGGGCGCGCCGGCGGCGAGGCCGCCCGCCCCCAGCAGCGCTGCGGCCGCGACCGGCGCGGCGCGCCCGGCGATGCCGAGCGCCGCGGCCACCCGCGCCCGACGCCGCCGCCGGAACCGGTGTGGGTCGCGGCACGGCATTTCGCGGAACCTACTCCCATCTGGGTCCCGAGCGCCCCGGACCCACCGGCCGGGCCGGCCGGCTCCTCAGCCCATCTCGATGCTCGCCTCGTCCAGCGAGCCCTGGAAGAACTCCGAGCCGGGGTGCGCGCCGATCACGACCGGGTCGGCGTTGGCGATCGAGCCGACCGCGGCCGATTTCGAGAACGCCTGCCCGTCCACGACCAGCCTGATCGCGGAGGCGGTCTTGACGCACTGGACCGTGTGCCACTGGCCGTCGTCGAGTGCCGGGCCGGCCTGCAGTTCCGCGTAGGTGGAGGAGCCATTGAAGCCACACGAGGCCTGGCCGGTCGGCTGGTACTCCATCTTGTACTCGCCGCCCGGTGAGGCGTAGAGCCCCTTGCGAATCAGGTCCCAGTCCGGCAGTGCGGGGCGGTCGGTCGTCCTCAGGTGGATGGTGATCGTGATGTCCGCGGCGCCGGGGTCGAGGTCGTCCGCCGCCGGGACCGAGACGTAGCTCGAGCCCGTGAACCCGTAGGCCGTGCCGACGAAGCCGGGCTGGCCGAGAGCGACGGAGTGCAGCGTGCCCGTGTGGTCGCCGACGGCGTCGAGCATCGATGCGCCCGAGGTCTCGTCCATGTGCCAGAGCGCGACCACGCCGGGTTGCACCGGGGGGCTCTGCACCTCCCCGGTCGCGCCTGAGGCCGCGGTCGACGATCCGTCGGCGTTGGTGGCCGTCACCGCGACGCGCAGCGTGGCGCCGACGTCGGCGCCGGTGACGGTGTACGCCTGCCCGGACGCGCCCGGAATGTCCTCGCAGTCGGCGCCGTTCGCGCCGCAGCGCTGCCAGCGGTAGGCGTATGAGATCGGGTCCGCGCCTTTCCACGAGCCCGTCGTCGCCTCGAGGTTCTGGCCGGTTTGGGGCGAGCCGACCGGCGAGATCGCCGGAGGGCCGGTGCTGACCGGGGGCTCGGGCGGCGGCGGAGGCGGAGGCGGAGGCGGAGGCGGCGGAGGCGGCGGAGGGATGGTGGGAGGCGCCGGCGGCTTCACCGGCGGTTGCCCGCTCGGCGGCACGGCGCCCCGGCGCGGCGGTGTGCTCCCGTAGGCCCAGCGGACCCGCAGGGCGCCCGCGCGAGAGCAGCGCACGGCGCCGCGGCCGGGCGCCGCGCCCGGCACGCGCCGGCAGCGGAAGCGCAGCCGCCCGCCGCGCACGATGCACGTGTGCGGCCCGACGCAGCGGCGCCGCGCGCCGGCCGACAGGTGCGCCCACCCGCGCTCCGCGGCGCGCGCCTGCCCGCAGGTCAGGGCGATCGCGCGCAGGCCGAGGTCGGCATGTGAGGCCGGCGGGCACACGCGGAGCGCGGGGCCGTGATCCCGAGCGTGGGCCGGCCCGGCGCACAGCAGGAGCGCGACGGCGAGCGCGGCGAGCGTTGCGCCTCCCCTCCCGGCATGCTCCGCGCTGCTCCGTGCCGTGCCCATGACTCCGTCCTTGGGGTGGGTTGCCGGCGTCTGGGCCGCCGCCGTCCCGGTGCATCGGCGCTCTCTCGCGAGCCGCGCCGCGACCGACCGTAATCGCCCCCGGCGGCGGTCGTCGACCGTGGATCGCCGATGACGCGCATCGCCAGAGACGATGCGCCCGAGCACCGCACGGCTCGAGCGCCCGCCCCGACCTAGGATCCCCGGCATGAGCTGGCAGGTCCATCTCTCCGGTGAGATCCACAGCGACTGGCGCGCGCGGGTGGAGGACGGGGTGCGCGATGCCGGTCTCGACGTGACGTTCACGGCGCCGGTGACCGACCACTCCGCCTCCGACGACGCCGGCACCGCGATTCTCGGCGACCAGGGAAGCCCGTTCTGGAACGACCACATCGGCGCCGGGGTGAACGCGATCCGCACGCGGACGCTGATCGAGCGCGCCGACGTCGTGGTCGTGCGCTTCGGCGAGCAGTACCGCCAGTGGAACGCCGCCTTCGACGCCGGCTACGCCGCCGCGCTCGGCAAGCCGCTGATCACGCTTCACCCGGAGCAGCACGATCACGCGCTCAAGGAGATCGACCGCGCGGCGCTCGCGGTGGCGCGCGAGCCCGAGCAGGTCGTGGCGATCCTGCGCTACGCGCTCGAGGGCGGCTCCGGGTCCGGGCCGCCGGCTAAGGAGGCGTGACAGTGGCCAGAACCGCGGTGCTCGGGTTCCCCCGGATCGGGGCGGACCGCGAGCTCAAGACGGCCCTCGAGGCCCACTGGGCCGGTGGCGTGAGCGGCGACGAGCTACAGGCGAGCGCCCGCGCGCTGCGGGCGGAGCGCCTCGCCCGCGGCAGCGCCGCGGGGATCGACGTGCTGCCGGCGGGCGACTTCGCCCTCTACGACCACGTCCTCGACGCGGCGGAGATGGCGTCGATCATCGCCGCGCGCCACGGAGGCGCCGAGGCCGACGGGCTCGCCGCGCACTTCCTCGCCTGCCGGGGCGACGAGCACGTCACGCCGCTCGAGATGACGAAGTGGTTCGACACCAACTACCACTACCTGGTCCCCGAGCTCGAGCCGGGCGCCGCGCTGCGGCTGCGCCCGGGCAAGTGGGTGGAGCACCTGCGCGAGGCGCGCGAGCTGGGCGTCGATGCCCGCCCGGTCGCGGTCGGCCCCTTCACGCTGCTGACGCTGGCCAAGGGCGCCGCCGATCCGCTCGCGCTGCTCCCGGCGCTGACGCGCGTCTACGCCGCGCTGCTCTCCACGCTGCGCGAGCACGGCGCGACCGAGGTGCAGCTCGACGAGCCGGCGCTGGTCCTCGACCAGGGGGAGCGCGAGCTGGACGCCTTCGCCGACGCGTACGCCGAGCTGACCGCGGCCGGCGGCCCGGCCGTCTGCCTGGCCACCTACTTCGGCGGCCTGGACGATGCGACCTTGGCCCGGATCTCGCGCTTGGGGCTCGGCGAGCTGCACGTCGACCTCGTGCGCGCGCCCGCGCAGCTCGACGACGTCCTGGCCGCGCTCCCGGACGGTGCGCGGCTGTCCGCCGGGGTCGTGGACGGCCGCAACGTCTGGGCCACCGACGCCGACCGCGCGCTCGAGCGTCTCGATCGGGCGGCGGCCGCGATCGGGACCGAGCGGGTGACGATCGCGCCGTCGTGCTCGCTTCTGCACGTCCCCTACCGCGCCGCGCGCGAGACCGGCCTCGACACCGAGCTGCGCTCCTGGCTCGCCTTCGGAGACGAGAAGCTGGCCGAGCTGACGCTGCTGCGCGACGCGCTCGACGCCGACGAAGAAGGGCGCGACGCGCTGCTTGCGGACGCGCGCCGCCGCGCCGAGTCCCGGCGCTCGTCGGCGCGCACGAACGACGACGCCGTGCGTCGCCGCGCCGGCGCGCTGGGCGAGCGCGACTACGACCGCGGCGCGCCTCTCGGCGAGCGGCGCGAGGCCCAGGACCGGCGCTTCGGCCTGCCCGAGCTCCCGACGACCACGATCGGCTCGTTCCCGCAGACCGCCGAGATCCGCGAGATGCGCCGGCGGCGGCGCGCCGGGGAGCTGGGCGAGTCCGAGTACGACGGGTTCCTGCGCGACCAGGTCGCGCAGGTCGTGCGCGAGCAGGAGGCGCTGGACCTCGATGTCCTCGTGCACGGCGAGCCCGAGCGCAACGACATGGTCGAGTACTTCGGCGAGCAGTTGCAGGGCTTCGCGTTCTCCGGGTGGGGCTGGGTCCAGTCCTACGGGAGCCGCTGCGTGAAGCCGCCGATCCTCTACGGCGACGTGGCGCGGCGGCGGCCGATGACCGTGCGCTGGTGGGAGCACGCCCGGTCGCTCACCGAGCGCCCGATGAAGGCGATGCTCACCGGGCCGGTGACGATCCTGCAGTGGTCGTTCGTGCGCGACGACCAGCCGCGGCGCGAGACCTGCACGCAGATCGCGCTCGCGATCCAGGACGAGGTCGTCGACCTCGAGGCCGCCGGCGCGGGCATGATCCAGATCGACGAGGCGGCGCTGAGGGAGGGCCTGCCGCTGCGCCGCGCCGAGCAGGACGACTACGTGCGCTGGGCCGTCGACGCGTTCCGGCTGACGACCGCCCCGGCGCGTCCGGAGACCCAGGTGCACACGCACATGTGCTACTCGGAGTTCGCGGAGATGATCGAGCACATCGCCCGGCTCGACGCCGACGTGCTGTCGATCGAGGCCTCGCGCTCGGGCATGGAGTTGCTCGAGGTCTTCCGCGACTTCGCCTACCCGGGGCAGATCGGCCCGGGCGTGTACGACATCCACTCGCCGCGCGTGCCGTCGGCCGGCGAGATCGCCGAGCTGCTCGCGCTCGCCGAGCGGCGGATCCCGCGCTCGCAGCTGTGGGTGAACCCCGACTGCGGGCTGAAGACCCGCGGCTGGGAGGAGGCGCGCGCCGCGCTGCGCAACATGGTGGAGGCCGCGCACCGGCTCCGGGCGGAGGTCGAGGCCGGCGCCGGCTGACGGGCACCGGCCCGAATGGTTGCGCGAGCAACCGGTCGCTATAATCGTTGTTAGCGCAACGAAAGGCGGCTGATCATGGAACTTGGATTGCTGGTGTTACGCGTGATCGTCGGAGCCCTGTTCGTGGGCCACGGGGCGCAGAAGCTGTTCGGGGTCCTCGGCGGGCAGGGCATCCCCGGCACCGCCGCGTTCTTCGAGCGGACAGGGCTGCGGCCCGGCAAGGTCCACGCCGTGGCGGGCGGGCTGGCGGAGCTCACCGGCGGGCTGCTGCTCGCCCTCGGGCTCGTCACCCCGGTGGCCGCCGTCCTGCTGACCGCGGTCATGACCGCGGCGATCCTCACCGTCCACATGCGCAACGGCCTGTGGTCGAGCAACGGCGGCTTCGAGTACAACCTCGTACTGATCGCCGTCGCGTTC
The DNA here is from genome assembly GCA_046330255.1 of Solirubrobacteraceae bacterium. Taxonomy (GTDB): domain Bacteria; phylum Actinomycetota; class Thermoleophilia; order Solirubrobacterales; family Solirubrobacteraceae; genus JBBSBL01. Next base: position 1,081,513 of record JAXLTC010000001.1, on the reverse strand, counting down.
GCGCTCGCCGCCGTGGGCGCCGGCGCGTGGTCGCTGGACCACGTCCTGGGCCTCCACGTGGCGGGAGTCGCGTGGGCGCTCGGCGCGCTCGGCGTGGGCGTGCTGGGCGGCTTCGGTGCGGCCGTGTCGTCGCGGTTGCTGCCGGCCGAGCCGGCGGGGCAGGTCGGGCCGCCGGCCGGCGCCGAGCCGGCCACGTAGGACCTCGGCCTCGCGGTCCGTCACGCACGCATGAGCGTGGCGGACCGCCATCTCCGACGCGACCGCGCCCGCGCCCGGCGTAGGTGAGCGCCGCCTACAGCGCGACGGCCGCCTCGAGCCCCTCGAGCACGGCCTCCTCCACCGTCCGCGGCGCCAGGCTGTCGCCGACGAGCACCGTGTCGACACCGCTGCCGGCGAGCTCCCCGGCGAGGGCGTCGTTCGCGGCGTGGCCCTGTGCGAGGACCAGGCAGCCGGCGTCCTCGACGAGGATCGGCTCGCCGCTGGTGGTGTGCTGGAAGTAGACCGTGTCGTCGTCGGCGCCGTAAAGGCGGGCCATCGGGATGACCGTGACGTGCCGGCGGTGGAGATCCGCGAGGAAGCTGTCGCGGACGTACTGCTGGACCTCCTGTCCGGGCATGTAGCCGTTGACGGCGAGCGTGACGCGGCGGCGGGCGATTGCGCAGTGCAGCGCGATCCCGGCGCCCACCCAGTCGCAGCTCCAGTCGGCGACCACGACGTGGCCGCTGGGGATATCGGCGCCGCGCAGGAGCTCCCATGCGTCCAGGACGGTCGGGCTGCCGAGCAGCTCGAGCTGTGGGCGGCGCGGGAGGCCCCCCGTGGCGACGACCACGACGTCGGGCCGCTCGCGCTCGACCAGCTCGCGGCCGACCCGCGAGCCGAGCACGATCCGCGCACCGGCCTCCTCGACCTCGTGCCGGAGGTTCAGGGCGACGCCCCCGAACTCCTCGCGGCCGGGCAGGCGCTCGGCGAGCAGCACCTGGCCGCCCACGCGCGTGGTCGCCTCGTGGATCGTCACGTCGTGGCCCCGCGCGGCCGCGACGGCGGCGGCCTTGAGGCCCGCCGGGCCCGCGCCGGCGACGAGCACTCGTCGCGGCGGGGCGGCCGGCGCCAGGGTCCCGAAGCGCAGCTCCCGCCCGCTCTCCGGGTACTGGATGCACGAGATCGGATAGCCCGCGTGGAAGTGGCCGATGCAGGCCTGGTTGCAGGCGACGCAGGCGCGGACCGAGTCGAGCCGCCCCTCCATCGCCTTGCGCGGCAGCTCGGGGTCGGAGATCAGCGCGCGGGTCATCGCGCACGCGTCGGCGTCGCCGGCGGCGAGGATGCGCTCGGCCTGTTGCGGTTCGTTGATGCGCCCGCCCACGATCACCGGGATGTCGACGGCCGACTTCACTTGCGCGGCAAGCGGGGCGGTGTAGGCGCTCGCGACGCTCATCGGCGGCACGATGTGGATCGAGCCCGCCAGCGAGGCGGACGAGCCGGCGCAGACGTTGAGGTAGTCGAGCAGGCCCGCGTTCGCCAGCGCGCCGGCCGCGACGGTCGCCTCGTCGGGCCGCAGGCCGTCGTGCGAGAACTCGTCGACGCTGATGCGCACGCCCACGATCGCGGCGGGCACGGCTGCGCGGACGGCCTCGACGACCTCGCGCAGGAAGCGGATCGGCTCGCGGCCGTAGGCGTCGTCGCGGACGTTGAGGCGCGGATTGAGGAACTGGGCCGGCAGATAGCCGTGGCTGGCGACGATCTCGACCCCGTCGAGCCCCGCGCGCACGAGTCGGCCGGCGGCGCCGGCATAGCCGGCGACGATCTCGTCGATCCCCGCCTGGTCGAGCGGGCGCGGAACGACGTGGAAGCGCTCGGTCGGAGCGACGCTCGCGGAGTAGGCGACCGGGGCGCTGCCGTCCTGCGACTCCATCACCTCGCGGCCCGGGTGGAAGATCTGCCCGACCACGACGGTGTCGTGCGCGTGGCAGACGTCGGCGAGGCGGCGGTAGCCGGGGATGCACGCGTCGTCGACGGCCATCAGCAGGTGCGAGGTGTAGCGGGCGGACTCGTGCACGCCGGCGACCTGCACGATCACCATGCCGACTCCCCCCTCGGCGCGCGCCCGGTGGTAGGCGACGAGCGCGTCGTTCACCGTGCCGTCGGTCGGCAGCGTCGTGTCGTGGCCGGCCGACACGACCCGGTTGCGCAGCATGGCCGGGCCGATGCGAAGCGGCGAGAGCAGGTGCGGCAGGGGGGCGGCCTCGGGCGGCCGCGGGCTGCGGGCCTGAGCGCGCGCGTCCGGTCGGTCCGGCATCCGGTCAACCTGGCCCGAGGCGGGATCCGGGCATCGCGCTAGCGCGGTTCCAGGACCACGACCGCGGTCTCGACCGGGCGGCGCGCGGCGTAGGCCTCGAGGTCCCTGTCCAGGCGACGCCACTGCGCCCACAGGCGCTCGCGCTCCTCGCCCCGCGCCGCCCGGCCGGTGACCCGGCGGGGTCCGTCGGCCGTGTCGACCGTCACGTCCGGGTGCGCCTGGAGGTTCAGCCACCACGCCGGCTCGGCCTCGCCCCAGCCGTTCATGGCCATCGTGACGAGGTTCGGGCCATCGTCGAAGTAGCCGATGATCACCGGGCGAGCCCGGCCCGTCCGTCGGCCGATCGTGTTGAGGCGCACGGTGCCCCAACGGCCGGGCTTGGGCCGCCACAGGCCGAGCCGGCCGGCGGTCCAGCGGTACAGGCCGCGATGGACGACCCAGAAGAGCCGGATGAACCAGCGGGGAGGAAGCCGTGCCTTGGCCCGGTCCCGTGCCGGGCCGCTCCGTGCCACCTCCGCAGCGTATCCGGCGTCGCGCGGGGCCGACGCCCGGCTCGCCGACGGTCTGTCGCCGCGCAGCGACATGCCGGCCGCGCCGGTGTCGGCGGCCGCGCCGGGCCCCGCTGCCGCGATCCGTAGTCACAGCGGTTGACAGGCGCGCGGCGGCTGCGGAGGCTGGCGGCGATGAGCGAGCGCTCCGTCACACGCCGGCAGCTGATCGGCGGCGCGACCGCAGCGGGCGTGGTGGCGGCCGCGCCGGGCGCCGCGGCCGGCGCGAGCCGGCGTCCCATCCGGCGGGTGGACGTGGCGATCGTAGGCGGCGGCCTCGCCGGCCTCACGGCGGCGCGGGCGCTCGTGCGGGCGCGCCGGTCGGTCCTGGTGATGGAGGCCGGCAACCGCGTCGGCGGGCGGACGGAGAACCGCCCGATCGGCGGCGGCAAGATCAGCGAGCTGATGGGCGAGTACGTCGGTCCGACCCAGGACCGGATCCTGCGGCTCGCGCGCGAGCTGCGGATCGGCACGTTCAAGACCTACAACGAGGGCCGGAACGTGCTGCTGCTGGGTGGCCGGCGCTCGACCTACCCCGCCTCGGTCGGGATCCCCACCGAGCAGCCGCTGTTCGGCGAGACGCTCGCCGTGCTGCGCGCGTTCGACGCGCTCGTCGCGCAGGTGCCCGTCGAGGCGCCCTGGAAGGCGGCGCGCGCGTCCGAGTGGGACGGCCAGACGCTCGGGACCTGGATGGCGGCCAACGCCGCCTCCGCCGAGGTGGGCGCTCTGGTCCGCGCCGCCGTCAACGCGGTCTGGGGCGCCGAGCCGCGCGACCTCTCGCTGCTCTACGCGCTCTGGTACGCGCGCGTGGCCGGCAACGAGCGCACCCAGGGGAGCCTCGCACGGCTGATCAGCACCGGCGGCGGATCGCAGGAGCGGCGCTTCGTGGGCGGCTCGGAGCTGCTCTCGATCCGCATGGCCCGCCAACTCGGCCGGCGGGTCGTGATCGAGTCGCCCGTCCGGGCGATCACCCAGGACGGGCGCGGCGTGACCGTCCGCTCCGAGCGTGTCACGGTGCGCGCCCGGAGGGCGATCGTCGCGATCCTGCCGGCGCTGACCGCCGCGATCGAGTTCAGCCCGGACCTGCCGGCGCTGCGCGCGCAACTCGTCCAGCGGATGCCGCACGGGACGCTTGCCAAGGCCGAGGCGATCTACGACCGGCCGTTCTGGCGCGACGCCGGGCTCAGCGGCCAGGCGCTCTCCGACACCGGCCCGGTGCGCACGACGTTCGACAACTCCCCGCCCGATGGGCGGCCCGGGGTGCTGTTCGGCTTCATCGGCGGACGGGACGCCCGCGGCTGGATGCAGCGGCCGGCGGCGGCCCGGCGCGCCGCCGCCCTCGACGCGCTTGCGGCCTACTTCGGCGAGCGGGCCCGTCACCCTCGCACCTACACCGAGGCGAACTCGGCAAAGGAGCCGTGGATCCGCGGCTGCCCGACCGTGAACCTGCCGCCCGGCGTGCTGTCGGACTTCGGCCCCGCGATCCGCGCCCGGGTCGAGCGGGTGCACTGGGCGGGCAGCGAGACCTCGACCTACTGGGCCGGCTACATGGAGGGCGCGGTGCGCTCCGGCGAGCGCGCGGCCCGCGAGGTCCTGGCCCGGCTGTGAGCGCGGCGACCACCGGCGCCTCGATGCGCGCATGACGTGTAGATTCGAGCCGCTTCGTCGAGGAGGGACATGGGGCCACGCACCTTCGCCGCGCTCGTCGCGCTGACGCTCGCATTCCCGGCGGCCGCTTCCGCGGCGGCATCCGCTCGCACCCCTGAGCAGCGGGCGGCCTCGCTGGTCGCGCGGATGACCCCCGCCGAGCGGGTCGACCTCGTGGCCGACGGCAGCGCCGGCGTCCGGCGCTTGGGGATCCCGCCGCTCAGCGCGACCGACGGCCCGCACGGGGTGGGAGAGAGCGCGGCCGGCGTGACGGCCTTCCCCAACGAGGTGAGCGTCGGCGCCGCCTGGGACCCGTCGCTCGCGCGGCGCTTCGGCGCGGTGCTCGGCGCCGAGGCGCGCGCCAAGGGCCACACGCTGCTGTTCGCCCCGACGATCAACATCGTGCGCACGCCCTTGTGGGGCCGGGCGGCGGAGACGCTCGGCGAGGACCCGTTCCTGACCTCCTCGCTGGTGGCGCCGCTCGTGCGCGGCATCCAGAGCGCCCGCGTGATGGCAGAGCCCAAGCACTACGTCGGCAACAACCAGGAGATCGGGCGCCTGGGCATCCCGCTCGGCGCCCCGGCGGTCGACGATCGCATCTCGATGCGGACGCTGCAGGAGATCTACCTCCCCGGCTTCCGGGCGGCGGTCCGCCAGGGCGGCGCCGCATCCGTGATGTGCTCCTACAACCGCGTCAACGGCACGCCCTCGTGCGAGAACCCGCGCACGCTCGGCATCCTGAGGGGACTGGGGCTGCGCGGGTTCGTGGAACCGGACGCGCTCGTGGCCGTGCGCGACACCGTGGCGGCGGCGCGGGCCGGCGTGGACAACTTCCAGATCGGGAGCCCCGCCACCCTTCGCGCGGCGGCCGCGGCCGGGACGGTGTCGCCGGCGCGGATCGCGCAGGCGGCGCGGCGCATCCTCGTCGGGATGATCCGCGCCGGCGTGCTCGACGCGCCCGCCCCGAAGGAGCGCGCGACCGCCGGCACTCCCGCCCACCGCGCGCTGGCGACGAGCATCGCGGCGCAGGGGACGGTGCTGCTCCAGAACCGCCGCGTGCGGGCACGCCGGTCGCGGGCGGCCGCGCGGGTGCTGCCGCTCACGCGCGCCGATCGCTCCATCGCGGTGATCGGCCACGACGCCGGCCCCGGCACGCAGATCCAGGTGGGTGGCTCGGCCGCGGTCCTGCCGGGCGCCCCGGTGATCACGCCGCTCGCCGGAATCCGCGGCCGAGCGCCGCGCGGCAGCACCGTCGCCTACGCGCCCGGCACGCTCGGCCAGGTGCCGTTGCCGGTGGTGCCCGCGAGCGCGCTCACCCCGGTGTCGGGATCGGGCCACGGCCTCTCCGGGACGTTCTTCGCGAGCCGGGCGCCGAACCTCGTGGGCTTCCTCGGGACCGGCCTCATGGGCCCCGCGCTCGGGCCCCGCACCGATCCGGGACCCCCGATCGGAACGCGCACCGACGCGACGCTGGACGCGAAGAACGTGCTGCCGGCCGGCGCCGGGTCCGGCCGCTGGACCGGCACGCTGACACCGCCCGCGACCGGGCTGTACCGGTTCTCGCTGACGGTCGCGGGCTACGCGACGCTGCGTATCGGCGGACGGCTGGTGGCGTGGGGCGACACCGAGTGGGTCAACCTCAACCGGGGCGCGCCGGACCTGAGCTTCCACGGGCACGGGACCGTGCGGCTGACGGCGGGACGCAGCGTGCCGATCGTCGTGGAGTACGCGGGAGACGCGTCGTTCAACGGCTCGGAGCTGCACCTCGGGTGGCAGCCGCCCGCCCCGTCGCTGCTCACCCGGGCGGTGGCGGCCGCTCGCCGGGCCGATGTGGCCGTCGTGTTCGCCAACGACGTCACGAGCGAGGGAATGGACCGGCCGTCGCTGTGGCTGCCCGGAGACCAGGACGAGTTGATCGAGGCCGTCGCCGCGGTCAACCCGCGCACGGTCGTGGTGCTGCACACCGCGAGCGCCGTGCTGATGCCGTGGCGGGGGAAGGTGGCCGCGATCGTCGAGGCGTGGTACCCCGGCCAGCAGAGCGGCCGTGCGATCGCCGCCACGCTGTGGGGTGACGTCGATCCGTCGGGGCGCCTGCCGGTCAGCTTCCCGAACCACACGTGGCAGGGCTCGACCGCCGGGCGTCAGGACCGCTACCCCGGCATCGACAACGTCGCCCACTACTCCGAGGGGCTCCAAGTCGGGTATCGCGCCTATGGCACTCGGCGCGAGCGGTCACCGGGTTCCCAACCCATGTTCCCGTTCGGCTTCGGGCTCTCCTACACGTCGTTCTCGCTGGGGGGCCTGGAGGTCCGAGGGCGCGGCCCGCGCCATTACGAGGTGAGCGTGCGGGTCGCCAACACCGGCAGGCGCGCGGGGGCGCAGGTCGTCCAGCTCTATCTCCGGTATCCGCCCGCCGCCGGCGAGCCGCCGCGTCAGCTGAGGGCCTACGCGAAGGTCTTCCTGCGCCCGCGCGCCGCCAGGCGAGTCCGGCTAGCGCTCGGGCCGGAGAGCTTCCGGATGTTCGACGAGGCCCGCGGCGCCTGGAGGACGGTTCCGGGCAGCTATCGGATCTCGGTCGGCACGTCCGCTCGCGACCTGCCGCTGAGCCGGTCGATCCGCATCTCCCGATAGGCCGCGGGCGGCCGGCGGACCACGACGCGGGGCGCCGGCCCGGCGAGCGCCCTACGCCGCCCCGGCCCGGCCGGCCGGGGCCGGGCGCATCGCGCGAACTGCGAGCCACGCGATGCGCCCCGCGATGACGACCACGGCCGCCACGCGCAGCGCGGTCGCGGGCCCGGAGGCGAACGTCATCCCGGGCGCCTGGGCGGCCGCCCACGACGCGACGGCGAGCCCGGCGAGCAGGGTGACGGCTCGGTCGCGGGCGGGGTGGGGCGCGGGCAGCCCGCGCGTGAAGTGCCGCACGCGGCCGAGGACGGCGAGCAGGTGCAGCAGCGAACCGCCGACGGTCAGGCCGACCCAGCCGCCGAGCAGCAGGATCGACAGCGCCGGCCGCAGATCCGGCGAGAGCGGGCCCGAGGCGCCGTCGGCGAGCGTCGCGGCGAGGCCGAGCGCCAGCCCGGCGAGCAGGAAGGCCTGTGCGAGCGCGACGAGCCGGGCCGGGAGCGAGAGCTCGATCGTGCGTGCGCGCAGCGAGCCCGCCACGTTGGCGACGAGCAGCGCGGCCGCCGCGAGGGCGCCCAGCCAGCCGGCCGCCACGACGGGATCGCTGCCGAACGCCGCGCCCAGCGCGAGCAGCGCGACGCCCGCCAGCCAGGCGGCGAACGTGGGACCCTGCAGCCGGGGGAAGCGCAGCTGGGTGCCGGTCAGCGACGGGAAGAAGGTGTGCAGGGTCCCGACGATCGCGGTGCCCATCCAGCCCGCGATGTTCAGCGCCAGGTGCGCCCCCAGCAACGAGCCGTGCGTCCATGTCACGCCGCCGGCGAGCAGCACCCCGACCAGGATGCCCGCGACGAGGCACGCCGCGGACGCCTCGTACCAGCGCACCGCCCAGCGCGCGGACTGCAGGGACCGGCGCTGCATCGTGCCCATCTGCGCGATGTAGAGCCCGAGTCCGAGCGCCAGCACCGCGCCGCCCGCCTCGGCGAGGCGTGGGGACGTCGCCGTCACGCCGATTGCGACGAGCACCGTGCCGGTGTTCCAGACGGCGATCTGCGCGGCCACCATCCGCCGCGAGGGCGGCGTGGTGGCGAGGAACGCGCAGACGAAGAACTGGGCGGCTCCGAGCACCAGTTGCGAGACGCCGCCGAGCAGCGCGAGGTGCAGCGCGAGCCAGTGCAGCCGCCAATCGCCGCCGGCCGCGTCGGCGATCGCGCACGCGCCGCCGAGCGCCAGCATCGCCAGGCCGGCGGAGAAGAACGCGGCCAGCATGTCGCTGGGCCGGGCCGCGCCTGTCGGGATCGTGCGGCGGCGGCATTTCGAGGCGGCCACCGCCGACGGCTCCGGCGCCGGGTGCGGCGCGCCTACGGCCGGAGAGGGCATGGCGCGAGTCTACGAAGTCGGCCGTCGCGTCTGGCCACGGCCGAAGCCGGCGATGACGACCGCCGCGCTCATCGGCGCGAGCGCGAGTCGCACGTGACCCGACGTGACCTCGAGCGTCGTCCTCACCGATCGTCCCGTCGTCACGAGGTGACCGTGCAGATCCACCACGAGGCGGCCGGCGATCGCCATCCGCTCTCGGCCCGCGCGGGTCATCCTGATCACCCGCGCCGAGGTGCTCCCGCGCGGCATTCCGATCGAGGCGACGAGGGGGCGGCGAGGGTCGAGGTTCTCGACGAGCACGCGGGGGTGGTCGCCGCTCCGAAGCGCCCAGGCGGGTGCGCCTCGTGGCACCGTGCGGACCGCGACGAGGCGCGGGTCCCGGCCCAGCGCCTCGTGCGCGAACGCCAGGCCGTCGAAGAGGGCGGCCGGTCGCAGCTCGGCGCCGGCGCCGGGTGGGTGCGCCACGTGGAACGGGTCGTAGGAGCCGCCCGAGGCGTGGAAGTCGACCTCCTGCGCGCCCGCCTGCGCCGCGGAGAGCAGGAACGCCGGAGCCCAGAGCGCGGCGGCCGGCACGTCGCTCACCCCGGGCGCTCCACCGCACGCCACGGAGTTGGTCTCGGAGACGGCGAGCGGGACCCCGTGCCGGCGGGCGTCCGCCGCCGCCCAGGGGATGCTGCTGCGGGCCTCGCCGGCCCAGGAGGAGCGCGCCAGCAGGCTGCGCGGCGTGGGCCAGCCCCGCGCGCCCGGCCGCCTGCCGCAGGCGTCGAGCGGATAGACGTGGATGGTCGCGAGACGCGGGCGCACGGAGTGCAGGAAGGCGTCGAGGCGAGTGCGCCAGCGAAGGCCGGCGAAGTCCGGCCCGGCGAGCGGAGCGCGCGCCGGGAGGCCACGGCGCACGGCGGCGTATCGCCGCATGTAGCGGGAGTACGACCACGGGCGCGAGCGTGCCACCGAGCCTCGCCCTCGAACGAGGGTCAGCCGGTGCTCGGTCCCGTAGCGGTCGGGTTCGTTGCCCAGGGCGAAGCTCACTCGCCCGGAGGGCAGCGCCGCGACGGCGGCGCTGCCGACCGCGGCGGCCTCGCCTGCGCTGCCGTGCGACAGGTCGAGGCCCACCTGCACCCGGCCGAGCGCCGCGCGGGCCAGGGCGCCGAGCGCCGGCCAGAACCGCGGCGGCGGCGCCCATCTCGCCCCCGGCGCCGCCCCGCGGAGGGTCGGCCACATGCGGTCCTGGCTGTTGCCGCCGATGCGCAGTGCGGGGCGCCCAAGCGCGCGCAGCGCATCGGCGAGCGCGGCCGGCGGTCGCGTTCCCGGTCCGAGGTCGCCGGCGAGGACCGGCCACTCCATCGAGAGCCCGATGGGGTTTCCGGGAACACGCCGGCCGGGCCGCGACCAGCGCGGACGCACGTCGACCACGCGCGGCCGGGTCGAGGCGGCCGGCGGCCCCGACGATCTCCCCGGCGAGTCCGCGAAACCGGAGAGCACGAGCGGGACCGCGAGCAGGCCCGCCGTCATCGCGCCGCATGCGCCGGCGACGCAGGCCGTTCGGCGTACGGTCATCGCTCGGCGGCGGTGTCGCGATGCGCAGGCCGGCCCGTGGGCATGCCCGTGACCTTGCCGCGAGGTCGTTTACGAGTCGACCGGCGCCGTGTGAGGATCGTGTTGGAGCGCCGCCGTCAAAGGGGCTGCCGCGGCGCGGTCGCCACGAGGTAGGCCATCGCGACGAGCAGCGCGGGTGCGAGCGTGAGGCTGGGGACGACGTTGCCGCTTCCGATTCCCGCGATCGCGATCGCGCCGACCATGTCGCCGGCGAGGACGAGTGCGGCCAGGCGCAGGTAGCGGCCCGCGAGGAGCAGCGCGCCGCCGATCGTCTCGACCAGGCCGATCGCGACCACGAAGAAGCCCGGCCAGGGGAGCCCGTAGTCGCGGAACGAGCGCAGCTCATCGGAGTAGGCGGCGAACTTGCCGAGGCCGAAGGCCACGAACACGACCCCGGCGACGATCGCGACCACGCGCGCCGCGCGGCCGCCGTAGCGCGCCGCGGCGAACACCGGCAACTCCTCCCGGGCGGTGCCGCTCACGCGGGCAGGCTACCGCGTCGCCGCCTTGACGCGGGCCCGCTCGCGAGCGCTCCGGCACTTCTACGCGGACGGGCGGCGCCTCCCACTAGAGGAGGCGCCGCCCGGTCGTCGGGTGTGGGTCCGGCTGCGGGCGCCTACCTCACGACGGCGCCCGGTACACCACCTTGCCGCCGACCATCGTGAGCATCACCTTGGTGTCGGAGATGCTCTTCGACGGGACGCGCAGCAGGTTCTGGTCCAGGACGATCAGATCCGCGAGCTTGCCGCTCTCCAGGGAGCCGGTCTGGCGCTCCTCGTGCAGCGCGTACGCGGTGTTGATCGTGAACGCGCGGATCGCGCCCCTGATCGGCACGCCGGGAACCTTGCCGAGCGGGCCCGCATACTTGCCGCCGAGGTCGCCCTCGCGCGTGACCAGCACCTCCATCGAGAAGAACTGGTCGAGCGGGTCCACAGGCCAGTCGCTGCCCTGCGCCAGGCGCGCTCCGGCCCGGTAGAGCCAGCCCTCGGGCTCCATGCGGTTGAAGCGCTCCGGCCCGAGGTAGTTCTCGGCGGCGTCGATCGAGTCGGGCGCCGGCTTGGCCCACTGGAAGCCCATGTCCGGAGTCACGTTGAGCTCGCGGAACCGGCGGTAATCGCTCGGCAGCACCAGCTCCGCGTGGGCGATCTGCAGCCGCGCGTCCCGGTTGCGCGAGTGCTTGCGTGCGTACTCGTAGGCATCCAGGACGTGGTGCACGGCACGGTCGCCGATCGCGTGGATCTCCGGGTCGAAGCCCGCGTTCGCCAGCGCGAGCACGAGCGGCCGCAGCACGTCCGAGGGCGTGTACGGATCGGGCCCGCGGCTCGGGCCGGGCACCCAGTCCGGATTCTCGTCGGTGCCCTTGTTGACCAGGTAGGGCTCGAACAGGCTGGCCGTCTGCGCCGGCCACTGGATCACGCCGTCCTGGGTCAGCTCGGTGACGTTGCGGACCGTCACGTTCGGCCGTGGGGTCAGCGGGCCGCTGTCGAACTGGCCCTTGAGCCCCTGCAGATAGCTCACCGCCGCGGCCGGATCGGCCTGCTGCGCGCGGCTGAGGCCGGGTCCCATGCTGGCGCGCACGGTGAGCTCGCCGCTGCGCGCGAGGTCCGTGTAGGCCTGCATCGTGGCCGGCGACGCGATCTGCTCCATGAACGCGGTCATGCCCTGCGCGCTCATCTCATCGACCACCTGCTTGGCGGCCGTGCGCAGCTCCTCGGCGCTCGGGGGCGGGACCAAGGAGGTGACCAGCCTGCCGGCCGAGTCCTCGAGGATCCCCGTGGGCTGGCCGTCGGCGTCCCTGACGATCCGCCCACCGGGCGGATCGGGCGTGGCGGCCGTGATCCCTGCGAGCGCGAGCGCGCGCGAGTTGGCGAGCTTGGAGTGCCCGTCGGTCGAGTAGACGACGATCGGGCGGCTCGTGCTGAGCGCGTCGAGGTCCGCCTTTGAGGCCTCGGTGCCGGAGGGCTGCATCGCCTGGCGATACCACCCGAGAACCTGGAACCAGCCGTCGGGCTCCTTGGCCTTGGTGGCGTCGAGGCAGCCCTGGATCTGCGACTTGAACTGCGCGATCGTCAGCGGGGCCCAGTTGAGGTTGCAGTTCAGCACGTTCATCGCCCCTTCCCCCAGCGCGTGGTTGTGCGCGTCCTGGAGGCCGGGCATGACCATGCGCCCGTGCAGGTCGACGACGTCGGTGGCGCGTCCGATGTAGCGGGTCGCGCCGCGGTCGCTGCCGACGTACACGATGCGGCCGTCGCGGACCGCGAGCGCCTGCGCGACGCTGTCACGGTGATCGACGGTGTAGACGAATCCGTTGCGCATCACGGTGTCCGCGGCGCGCCACGAATCGTGGTGCGCGGCGGCGGGGGTCGCCCCGAGCGCGGCGGCCACCAGGGCCGCGCCCAGAGCGAGCGCGCGGACCGGCGTGCTGGAGCGAGCGCTCCGTGCCTCGCCGCGCATCTTGCGCGACAGGCCGTCGGGCGCTGCCTTCTTGGCGTGCATGACTCTCCTCCCGATCTGTCGGCGCCCGGCACCCGAGCGCCCTGAAAAGACTTCAGGATGCGCAGGATGCCAGAAGCCGGGCGCGGCCGTCAAGCCCGCGGCGTCAGCTTGTCGCGCACCGTGGCGCGCAGCAGGGCGCGCGCGTGCTCGAGCGGGATCGCTCCGGCGAGCCACCGGACGCAGAGGCCGTCGACCAGCGTGATCAGCACCTGGGCGACCGCGCTGGGATCGGCGTCGTCCCGGATCGAGCCGTCACGCACGCCGCGCGCGATCGCCTCCGCGACGGTCGAGGCCCACCCCTCGGTCACCGAGGCGACGACCGGCCCGTACTCGGGGTCGAACGCGGCACGGGCGCACACCTCGCCCCACACCACCGCCGCCTCGCGGACCTCCGGATCCTCGCTCAGCTCACCCAGCAGCGCGCGCTCGAGCGCCGCGTAGCCGGTTCCCTCGTCCGTTGCAAGGCGCAGGGCCGTCGACGGCGCCCGTTCGCTCGCGTGCTGGAACGCGGCCCGAACGAGTCCCGCGCGGTCGCCGAAGTGGTAGTAGAGGAGCGAGACCGAGACGCCGGCCGCTGCCGCGACCTTCTCCACGCGCAGTCCGGCGATTCCGTGCCGCGCGATCTCGTGCGCGGCGGCGGTCACAATCATCCCGCGGCGGCCGTCGAGCGGCGCCTCCGCGGGATCCGGCGCCGGCCCTTCGGTGGTTCCGGTCGAACTGGACATCGGCGCAAGCTTGCCGGGGGCTGCCCGCGACCGCAACCGGGCCCCCCGCGCCGACCGGACCCTACGCGGGCGGCTCGTCGGGGATCACGCCGAGCTGGCGCATCAGCGCCATCTCGTCGATCGTTCCCCAGTGCTCGGTCGCCTTGCCGTCGCGGACGCGCAGGATGTCGATCATCTGCACCTCGATGCGCTTCCCGGTCGGCGGGATCCCGGCGAAGTCGCCCTCGTGCGTGCCGGTCAGCGTCACCCTGGCGCATACGAGGTCGCCGTCCTCCAGGACCTCGTGTGGCTCCATGCGGCAGTCCGGGAACGCCGAGCGGATCATCGTGAAGAGCTGCCTGACGCCCTCCCTGCTCCGCGGCAGCCCGCCGGGGAGCTCCTCGTGCTCGGCGAAGTCGTCGGCCAGCAACTCGTCGACGACGGCCACGTTGCCGGCGCTCACCTCTGCGTAGAAGCGGCGGGTAAGAGCCTTCGGATCCTCGGCCATCGGTTCCCCCTGATTCCTCGCCGCCCGTCGCGCGGCCCCGCTGGCCGGCGTCCGGGCTCCGGCGGCGTCCGGCGGGACTCTATGTCACGACGAGCCGCAGGAGGATCGCCCGGCGCCCCGTCAGTCCCCGCGCGGCGCGTCCACGCCCGGCGCGTGCTCCGGCTCTCCGCCGACGATCCTCTCGACCTGGAGCACCCGCACCTGACGGCCGCGCGCGTCCTGACGGCTTGCCGCGATCATCTCGCTCATCAGGCCGAACGTGAGCAGCTGGACCCCGACCACGATCAGCAGCACGCCGAGGATCAGCAGCGGGCGGCGCGAGAGCGACTCCCCGCCGATCCACTCGATGGTCAGCCAAGCCGAGATTACGATCCCGGCCCCCATGAACAGCAGGCCGAGGGGCCCGAAGAGGTGCAGCGGGCGGTACTGGTAGCGGCCCATGAAGAGCACGGTGATCAGGTCCAGGAACCCGCGGAGGTAGCGCTCGATCCCGAACTTCGAGCGCCCGTGGCGCCGCGCGCGGTGGTTGACCTCGAGCTCCGCGATCCTCCAGCCGCGCTGGAAGCCGATCACCGGGATCAGCCTGTGCTGCTCGCCGTAGAGCTCCAGCGATCGGGCGCAGGAGCCGCGGTAGGCCTTCAGCCCGCAGTTGAAGTCGTGCAGCGGCACTCCCGACAGCCGCGCGGTGACCCGGTTGAAGAGCCGCGAGGGCAGCCGCTTCTCCGCCGGGTCGTGGCGCTCGCGCTTCCAGCCCGAGACGAGATCCTGCTCGCCGGCCAGGATCGGGGCGATCAGGCGAGGGATCTCAGCGGGGTCGTCCTGCCCGTCGCCGTCGAGCGTGACCACGACCTCGCCGCGGGCATGCTCGAAGCCCGCGGAGAGGGCCGCCGACTTGCCGAAGTTGCGCCGCAGGCAGACCAGGCGCAGGGTCGGATGGCCGGCGATCAGCTCCTCCAGGCGCTCCGGGGTGCCGTCGCTCGAGCCGTCGTCGACGAACAGGATCTCCCACGCGCCGCCGGCCGCGGCGCAGCCCGCCTCGATCTCCTCGAGCAGCGGCTCCACCGACCCGAGCTCGTCGTAGACGGGGACGACCACCGTGCCGAGCGGCGGGGCCGCGGCCGGCGCGACGCCGGCTGCTGAGGCCGTGGTGGTGGTCTCGGCGCTCATCGCGTCTCGGGGCGAGGGTAGAGGTGCCGGGCGGGAAGCGCGTATGGCGGCGCCGGCCGGCTCAGGACCGCGGAGGGCGAGGCCCCGCCACCACGCCCTGCCACGGGAAGGCCGAGAACCAGCGGACCGGACCACCGGTCTCGCCCGCGACGAGCCGGGTGAAGCCGCGCCGGCTCCAGGTGCTCTGGTGCCCTGGGGTCGAGCCCAGGCGCCGCACGTAGCGTCCGCGCGCGAGATTGCCCGCGCGGAAGAACGGCTCGTGCGGGACCGTCAGGAGCAGGGCGCCGGCGCCCACCCGGCGCATCTCCCGGAGCGCCCGTCCGGGCGAGTCGAGGTGCTCGAGGACCTCGGTGGAGACGACGAGGTCGAAGGCGCCGGCCTCGAACGGCATCGCGTAGAGGTCGCCCTCCGCCGCCTCGAGGCGCGGCTCGGATTCGTGGCGCCGCGCGAACTCCTCCAGCGCGCCGGCGCGCGCCTCGAGTCCCGTGACCCGCGCGTGCGGAAGCGCCCCGGCGATCCAGCCCGAGACCACGCCCTCGCCGCATCCGGCGTCGAGCACGCTCACCGGATCGAGCGCGGCCGCCTCGGCGACCAGGCGCTTCCGGAAGCGCCGCAGCAGGCGGCCCTCGACGCCGCCCGAGCGCTCCCACTTCTCGAGGTTGTCGGTCTCCTGGTGGGTCTCGACGCCGGCCACGGCGGCCAGCCTAGTCGCGGCCCCTCGCCGCCGCTCGCCCTATCCTCTGGCCGGGCTCCTCCGGGGCCCTTGAGACCGCGTTCATCGAGTCGTCGGAGGATTCCCGCTCATGTCGCAGAGCAAGGAGAAGGAGGCTCGCCGCCGCGAGGCGCAGGAGCGTCGCGAGGCGCAGGAGCGCGCGGAGGCGGCGAAGGGCCAGCGCAGCCGGCGCCTGTGGATGCTCGGCGGCCTGGTCGCGATCGCCGCGGCGATCATCGTCGCGGTCGTGGTGGCGACCGGCGACAGCGGCGAGAAGAAGGCCGACACGACGAAGGCGCCGCTGGGCGCGACCCAGACCGAGGCGCTGCTGGCGGGGATCCCGCAGAAGGGCAACGTGCTCGGGCGCCCCGATGCGCCGGTCACGCTGATCGAGTACGCGGACCTCAAGTGCCCGATCTGCCGCGAGTACACGACGACTGCGTTCCCCACCCTGGTCACGCGCTACGTACGGACCGGGAAGCTGAAGATGGTGTTCCGCGCCCAGCACTTCGTCGGCGAGCAGGAGAACCCGGGCGACTCGCTCTCGGCCTCCCAGATGGCGATCGCCTCCGGCAATCAGAACAAGATGTGGAACTTCACCGACCTGTTCTACGCGAACCAGCAGGACGAGACGACCCGCTACGCGACACCGGAGTTCCTGCGCTTCATCGGCTCGGGTGTGCCGGGCCTGAACGTCGAGACGGCGATGGCGCAGCGCAAGAGCGCGGCGGTCTCCGCCCAGCTTGCCAAGGATGACGCGGCCTTCCGCGGCGCGGGCTTCACGGGCACGCCGTCCTTCCAGCTCGGGCGCACGGGCCGCACGCCCCAGCCGCTCAACGTGCAGTCGTTCGACCCGTCCTCCTTCAGCGGGCCGATCGACCAACTCCTCGGCTCGTGACCGATCACCGCCTGCGGCTCGCGATCGGGCTGCTCGCGCTGGTCGGCGCCGGCATCGCCGGCTACCTCACCTGGGTCCACTACGCGGGCGATCAGCCGCTCTGCCTCGCGAGCGGCGGCTGCGAGAAGGTCCAGAGCTCGGAGTGGGCGAAGCTGGCCGGCGTCCCGGTGGCGCTGATCGGCCTGATCGGCTACGTCGCGATCCTCGCGAGCCTCGCCGTGCCCGGCGAGGCCGGGAAGCTGCTGGGCGCCGGCATGGCGCTGATCGGGTTCGCGTTCTCGCTGTACCTGACCTACCGCGAGCTGTTCACGATCGAGGCGATCTGCCAGTGGTGCGTCGCGAGCGCGGTGGTGATGACCCTGATCGCCGGACTCGCCGTCTGGCGCCTGCTGCGGGTCGAGCCGACCCAGATGGCGCCGGCGCTGGACGGCGACGCCGGCGAGGCCCTTTCCTGATCGCCATGTCGCCGGTCTGGATCGCGATGCAGGCGGCGATCGTCGTCTTCGTGCTCGCGGGCATGATCATCGCGTTGACGAAACTGCTGTAAACGGCCGGGGCCCGCGGAACGACGGCTATGCTGGCCCGGTCCGGGCGATTGGGGAGCGAGGCACATGTTCGAACGGATCGTGGTCGGCACCGACGGCTCCGACACGGCGCGGGAGGCGGTGCGCCAGGCGAGCGACCTGGCCGCCAAGGTCGGGGCGTCGCTGCAGATCGTCAGCGCGTACGAGCCGGTCTCGGCCGGGCGCCTGCGCGAGGAGGCGGTCGAGGTCCCGAAGGACGTCGAGTGGGCCGTCAACCCGCGCGAGGACGTCGACGCGACGCTCGAGGAGGCGGCGGCGCCCGCCCGCGAGGCCGGGGTCGGCGTCGAGACCTTCGCCCGTCAGGGCGACCCGGCAGACGCGATCCTCGACGTCGCCGAGGAGACCGGCGCGGACCTGATCGTGGTCGGGAACAAGGGCATGACGGGCGCAAAGCGCTTCCTGCTCGGCTCGGTCCCGAACAAGGTCTCCCACCACGCGCCCTGCTCGGTCCTGATCATCCGCACGACCTGAGCGCGCTCAGCGGTGCGACGAGGTGGCGCGCGCGGTCGCCGCGCCCGCGTCGATCAGTCCCGCGCCGAAGCGCTTGGGGTCTCCGAGTCGCCGTGCCGTCGCCTTCAGGCGTCGCTCTATCGCGGTCGGGCTCGGGTGGCGGCCGAGCACGCCGCTGGCGACCACCAGCGCCGCGACGCCGGAGACGTGCGGCGTGGCCATCGACGTGCCGTCCTCGGCGTCGTAGCCGAAGCGCGCGATCGAGCCGACGAGCGTCAGTTGGACGATGTCGCGACCCGGCGTGCCGTCCGGGCGGCAGTTGGGATCGCCCGGGATCTCCGCGTCGGGACCGCCGCCGGGGGCGACGACGTCGAGGCCGGAGCCGTCGTTGGAGTAGTCGGCCAGGCAGCGGTGTTCGGTGGTCGCGCCCACCGCGACCACCCCGCCGGCGCGTGCGGGATACGCGACGGTGCGGGCCGACTCGTTGCCCGCGGCCGCGACGATCAGCGCGCCCTTGCGCCGTGCGTAGCGCACCGCCGACAGGATGTCCGGGATCTCGGCGGCGCGCACGCTGGAGGGGAACTCGAGGCTCATGTTGATGATCTTGGCCCCGCGGTTGGCCGCGTACCGGATCCCGCGCGCGATCGTCGCCGCGTCGCCGTTGCCGTAGCGGTCCAGGACGCGCACGGGGATGATCGTGGCGCCGTAGGCGATCCCGGTCAGGCCGAAGCCGTTGTTGGTCGACTCCGCGATCGTCGAGGTGACGTGCGTGCCGTGGCCGTTGCGGTCCAGCGCGAAGCGCGAGCCGGCGACGAAGTCGTAGGGGCTGGCGAAACGGGTGCGGTCGAGGTCCGGCGAGCGGCGGAACGCGCCCCAGTTGCGGTACGCGACGCCGGTGTCCAGGACCGCCACCTTGACGCCCCGGCCGCCGGGGCGCCCGGCGGCGATCAGGTTCGACCAACCGGCCGGGGCGTCGATGCCCGCGCCCGGCAGGAAGTTCCATTGCGTGCGGCGCCAACCGCCGCGCACGTGCGCGCGACCGGGGTCGTTGGGCGTGAAGTCCGCGGCGTGCGCGACGACGTTCGGCACCGCGTAGGCGACGTCGGGGTCGGCGCGCAGACGCGTCAGGGCCGCGCGCGTCGATTCCCCGGGACGTGTCCTGACCACCCGGGTCGTCGGGGTGATCGCCTCCTCCGCGGCGGTTCCCGCGCCGCGTGCCGTGGCGACCTGCTCGGCGTGGTCGGTGCCCGGCGCGTAGCCGACGACGACCTGGCCGCCGCTGGCGGGCGGTGCGGCGCTGGGCGCCGCGGGCGCCGCGGGCGCCGCGGGCGCGGCGACGGCCGCCGTCGCGAGCAGGCACGCGGCCAGCAGCGCGAGCAGGAGGTGTCGGTGGGGCGCTGTGCGGGTCGTCGGCATCGGGAGGAGGGGGGAGGCGTCCGTGCTCCCACCGGATAAGACATGATCGGCGTCCGGAAGTTGCTCCTTGAAACAGAGAGGATCGCAGGCGAGAGACTCGTGCGACCCCGGTTCTTTCCCCGCGACGAGTACTACATGCGCCTCGCGCTGCGCGAGGCCGAGCGCGCGCTCGAGCACGACGACGTGCCGGTCGGCGCCGTGGTCGTCCGCGAGGGCGAGGTGGTCGGCGCCGGCCACAACGAGCGCGAGCTGCGCCAGGACCCGACCGCGCACGCCGAGCTGATCGCGCTGCGCGAGGCCGCGCGCGCAACCGGCTCGTGGCGGCTGCTCGACTCCGTGCTCTACGTGACGCTCGAGCCGTGCGCGATGTGCGCGGGCGCCGTGGTGCTCGGGCGGGTGCCGCGCGTCGTCTACGGGACGAGCGACCCGAAGGCCGGCGCGGCCGGCAGCGTGCTCGACGTGCTCGCCGAGCCCCGCCTGAACCACCGCCCCGAGGTCGCGGGAGGGCTGCTGGCGGACGAGGCGGCGGCGCTGCTGACCGAGTTCTTCGGGCGGCGGCGGTAGCGGCTGCGAGGCCTCCGGGTTTGACATATGCGCATATAGGCATATATGTTCCCGGCATCGCACGAGCAGCCACGACAGCGGACGCGTTCAACGCTGTGGCGGAGCCCAGGCGACGGGCGATCCTGGACGTCCTGGTGGGCGGCGAGCGCCCGGTGGGCGAACTGGCCGTCGCGCTCGACCTGACCCAGCCACAGGTCTCCAAGCACCTGCGCGTGCTGCGCGAGGTGGGGGCCGTGCGGGCCCGCGGTGACGGCCGCCGCCGGCTCTACCGGGTCGACGGCCGCGCCCTGAAGCCGATCCATGACTGGGTGGCCGCCTACGAGCGCACATGGTCGGAGCGCTTCGACGAGCTGGACCTCGTGCTCGACGATCTACAGCGAAAGGAGCAGAACGATGGCGACGGCGAGTAGCGGTACGGCGAAGGTGACGCTCCCGACCGACGAGCAGATCCTGATCACGCGGGAGTTCGACGCTCCGAGGCACCTGGTCTACGAGGCGTTCACCACGCCCGAGTTGGTCAGGCGCTGGTGGAGCGCGCGCCGCGGCGAGATGACCGTGGCCGAGATCGACCTGCGCGTCGGAGGCGCGTGGCGGTACGCCATGGTCACCGCCGGCGGGCTCGAGGTCGCTTTCCACGGCACCTACCTCGAGATCGTCCCGGGCGAGCGCGTCGTCTCGACCGAGGTCTACGAGGCCGTACCGGACGACCACGCGGTCAACACGATGACCCTGGCGGAGGCCGGCGGGCGGACCACCCTCACGATCCTGGTGGAGCACACCAGCAGGGCGGCGCGTGACGCGCACGTCGAGTCCGGCATGGAGGACGGCCTCCAGGACGCCCTGGACGACCTGGAGCAGATCGCGATCTCGCTGGGGTGAGCGGGCTTCGCGCCGTATCCTGAGCGCGGGAGAGTGCTGTATACTGCGCAGTATATGGCATCCACCCGCACGCAGGTCTACCTGACAGCAGCTCAGCGGGAGCGGATCGACCGGCTCGCCGCGAGGGACGGCCGAAGCCTCGCCGAGGTCGTCCGCGCGGCGCTCGACGCCTACCTTGCCGAGCAGGCCCCCGATCCCGAGGATGCGCTCGACGCGTCGTTCGGGATCGCGCCTGACCTGGCCGTCCCGTCGCGGGACGAGTGGGCCCGTGGCTGAGGTCCTCGTCGACACCGACGTCTTCGTCGACCACCTTCGCGGAGCGGCCCGCCTGTGGACCGGCCGCGACCGGCTGGCCTACTCGGTGATCACGCGCGCCGAGTTGTTCGCCGGCGACGCCGAGCAGGAGAGCGCGGTCGCCGCGATCCTCGCCCCGTTTCGCGAGCTCCCGGTCGACCGGGCGGTGGCCGAGGACGCCGGACGCATGCGTCGCCGGTCCGGCGTGCGGCTGCCCGACGCGCTGATCGCCGCGACCGCGCTGCAGGCCGGGATTCCGCTGCTCACCCGCAACCGGCGCGACTTCGAGCGCATCCCGCGGCTGCGGCTGAGGACGCCCCGCTGAGCGCCGCCGTCCGATCGCTACCCTCTGCCTCCGTCGCGCCGGTCGGCGACCTCACGGAGGGGTGCCGGAGTGGTTGAACGGGGCGGTCTCGAAAACCGTTAAGGGCGGTTTCGTCCTTCGAGGGTTCGAATCCCTCCCCCTCCGCTGATCCAGGGAAATCCCCTGCCAATGCTAGAGGTCTAGCAAAGGCAGGAGTCCTTGATGGCCTCTCGCGCCTTCGCACCGAGGGCCATCGAGGAGCATGGATTCATCCCAATCCATCCCAGACGCCATCCTGGAGTCGCTCCGAGGGTGACCGCGCAGAACTCGCCGGGTCTGCAATGGGGCCTTGAAGCGCGTGGGTGCGGCTAGGCTCGCCATGCCGTGACTGCCGACGACACCCCCCGTGATCGGGTCGCGGAGTACGAGGCAGCGAGGGTGGAACTCGCTGAGCTCTGGAAAGCGACCGAGCCGCTCCGCGGGTCGAGCCGCACCAGGGCGATGCGCCGCTACATGGCGCGCAAGGCGGAGGTTGAGGAGCTGCGTCGCGCGACGGCGCCGCTCCGGGCTCGCCCGGGGCGCCGACCCGGCACCGGGCAGCGGACCCTGGAGGCGTGGGCTCGTCCGGGGCTCGCGGACAGGATCTCGTCGGCATTTCACCGCGGCGAGCTTGATCTATCCGCACGGGTTGACGCCCCCGACGCTGGCTGGCCGGGCATGCCGGAGCTGGCCGTCGCGGCGCGCATGCGGGAGGGCGGAGCGGCGGACGCGGATGTGCGCCGATTCCTGACCTTCGTCGCTGCGATGGACCGCGCGCGCGAAGCCGACCGACTGTGGTTCGCGGCCGAGCGACTGTGGGAGCGCGACCCATGGGTCTTCGAACCGGTGAGCGTCGCTGCGGCGACGCTCACCGAACTCGCCGATGCGCTGCGCCGCGACGGCGTGAGCCAGCGCCACGGCCCGGACACATTCGCGTGGCGAACGATTGCTGAGTCGTTGTGCGACGAGGCGACCCCGCCCACGGTTCGAGAGGCGATCTACGGCGGGACGGGGACCGTCGCCCGGCTGCTGGACGCGCTGTCCGCGAGCACCGCCGCGGGCAGCTACCGGTTCCCGTTCCTTCGTGGCCCGAAGGTCGGACCGATGCTGATCCGCATGCTCGTCCTGCCCGGCAGTGCCAGCATCACCGGCCTCGAGGAGCTCCCGGTCGCCGTCGACGTCCAAGTCCGAAAGGTCACCGAGTACCTCGGGTTCACAGCGACCAGCGGGCTCGACCTCGAGCAGGCGCGACCCGTGATCCAGCGGGGGTGGAGCGCTGACGTCGCGGCGCACGGGGCGACCGGTCCCGCGGAGCTCGACGGAACGTGCGCCGCACTCGACCCGGCGCTGTGGTTCTGGGGCAAGTGGGGGTGCACCCGCTGCGAACAAGCCGGCCGGCCGCTGCCGATCTCCCCGATCTGCGACGAATGCATCCTCCACCGAGACCGTCGCTGAAATCGGCGGGGACGCGCGAGGCATCGCGACACGATCACGCGGGCGATGTCGGGTGATGATCCCGCTCTCCTACCGGGACGGGCGCCTCGGCGCCCTGCGCGCGCTCAGCCAGAGCCGCAACCCGGCACCGCTCGCACGGCTGGCCGACCGCGCGCAGCGCTGGGCCTCGCTGATGGAGTGGCGCGGCCGAGAGCGGGTGCTCGAGCTCATGGAGCAGAGGCACGCGCTCGTGACCCCGGACCGCGCCGCCGAGAGCGTCCAGCTCGCCGACGCGGGACCGGTGTGACCGCCCGGCGCGCGCCGTCCGACGCGTCAGATCGTTCCGAATCCGAACGACCCGCCCACATGTGGCTCTTCACGACCCAGGGCTTCTTCTCTGCCGTCGCGCACCGAGACGACCCTCGGACCATCCTCGTGCGCGCCCGCGTGCGAGACGACGCACGTCGCCTCGTCGAGGCGGTCGGAGAGGGCGAGGTGATCGAGACGCCGGACGCCGACTATCGCTTCCGCGTCGCGTTGCCGCTTCAGGACTGGGCCGCATACGTGGCCGCCGCCGCGAACGCGATCGACTACCCGAACTTCAAGGACGCGGTGGCCCGGCGCCAGGGCCCGGAACGCGCCCACGCCTACGGCGACGTCTGGTCCGTCATGCTGAGACTGCAGCGCGACTCCCCGCCGTGACCGAGAAGCCGCCGGCATCAGAGCTCGCCTGGACCGCCCACAACAACGGTTCGTGGACCGCCACCGGGCCGACCGGCACCGAGTGGGAGATCACGGAGCACGGCACCGGCGGGCGGTTCGGGATCACGGTCGCTCGATGGGACCATCCCGACTGGTGGGCGGCGAGCCTTCAGGAGGCCAAGGGGCTTGCCGCGGAGATCGACGCGCGGCCGCCGGTCCCCGAGGAGGATTGGGTCGTGGAGAAACCCGTGGTCGAGCCTGCGCCCGGCAAGGAGCACGTCCCGGTTCCCACCTCGCTGCCGCCGCCGCCCGGTGTGTGTCGCTGCGGTTCGGCTGAGCCCCCGGTCTCGGTCAAGCCGCGTCGGCATACGGTCGAGTGGTGGGATGACCCTCTGCCTTTCTGGCGCTGTCCGGCGTGCGGTGCGTACAGGGGCGATGTCGGCGGTGGAGGGGTCGGCGACAGTCCAGGCCCGCTGGGGCCGCGGTTCGACCGCGCCTTCGCGCTCGCGCGCGAGTTGCATGCGACCCAGGTTCGCAAGGGGACCGGGATCCCGTACGTCTCGCACCTGATGGGCGTCGCCTCGCTGGTGCTCGAGGACGGCGGCGACGAGGACGAGGCGATCGCCGCGCTGCTCCACGACGCGGTCGAGGACCAGGGCGGGCCGCGCACCCTCGACCGGATCCGAGAGCTGTTCGGCGAGCGCGTCGCGGAACTGGTCGATGCCTGCTCCGATACCGACGAGGCCGACAAGCCTCCGTGGCGCGCGCGCAAGGAGGCCTACATCGCCCACCTGCGCGAGCCCGGCCTGCCGGCCGGCGCGATACGGGTCTCGCTGGCGGACAAGCTGCACAACGCGCGTGCGATCCTCTTCGACCTGCGCGCGGATCACGACGTGTTCGCCCGCTTCAGCGCCGGCCGCGAGGACCAGCGCTGGTACTACGGTGAGCTCGCGGACACCTTCGCCGGGCTGACCGACAGCCCGATGGCGACCGAGCTCCGGCGCGTCGTCGGCGAGATCTTCGCCGAGGACCCGGCTGCCTGAGCCGAGTCCTGCATCCATCCCGGCGCCCGCCTACGCTTGGCGCATCGGAGGCGCGGTTCCCGGCGGGGCCGGGCGCGCCGCCAGGAGCCCCCGTGCCAGACCGCGCTTGACCGCACCCACCGGAGTCGAGCGCTGGGTTCCCGGCCTGCGCGTCGCGCGCACCTACGAGCGCGCGTGGCTGCGCCCGGACCTGGTCGCCGGGATCGTGCTGGCGGCGATCCTCGTCCCGCAGGGCATGGCCTACGCGGAGCTGGCCGGCCTGCCCGCCGTCACCGGCCTCTACACGACGATCGCGTGCCTGATCGGCTACGCGCTGTTCGGGCCATCGCGCGTGCTGGTCCTCGGGCCGGACTCCTCGATCTCGCCGCTGATCTTCGCCGCGATCACGCCGCTACTGGCCTCCGGCGGCGACGCCGGCAACGCGATCGCGCTTGCCGGGATGCTCGCCATCATCGTCGGCCTGGTCGAGATCGGACTGGGCCTGGGGAAGCTCGGCTTCGTCGCGGACCTGCTCTCCAGGGAGGTGCAGGTCGGCTACATGAACGGGCTTGCGCTGACGATCATCGTCGGCCAGCTTCCCAAGCTCTTCGGGTTCTCCACGGACGCCGGCGGGTTCCTGGACGAGGTCAAGCAGTTCGTCGCCGGCCTCGACCAGACAGACGGGACCACGCTCGCGGTCGGCCTCGGCGTGCTCGCGGCCCTGCTCGTGCTCCCGCGGCTCACGAAGCGGGTGCCCGCGATCCTGGTGGCGGTCGTCGGCGTCACGGTGCTGTCCGCGGCCCTGGACCTGTCGGCCTCCGGCGTGGCCACGGTGGGTGCGCTGCCGCAGGGCGTGCCCTCGCCGAGCCTTCCCTGGACGCAGGCGAGCGACGTCGTGCCGCTGCTCGTGGCCGCGCTCGGGATCACGCTCGTCTCGCTGACCGACACGATCGCGACCGCGACGAGCTTCGCGGCGCGCCGCGGCGACGAGGTGGAGCCCGACCAGGAGATGGTCGGCATCGGGGCCGCGAACATCGCGGCGGGCTTCTTCCAGGGCTTCGCGATCTCCACCAGCGGGTCCCGGACGGCGGTGGCCGAGCAGTCGGGGGCCAGGAGCCAGGTCACGGGCGTCGTCGGGGCCGCGCTCGTCGCGGTGCTCCTGCTGTTCCTCAACTCGCTGCTGGCCGACCTGCCGCAGACCGCGCTGGCGGCGGTGGTGATCGTGGCCGCGCTCTCGCTCATGGACCTGCCTGCGCTTGCCCGCATGTGGGAGGTGCGCCGCAGCGCCGCCGCCATCTCGCTCGTCGCGAGCGCCGGGGTGGTCCTGCTCGGCGTCCTGCAGGGCATCCTCGTCGCGGTCGCGCTCGCGATCCTGCTGTTCTTCCGCCGCAGCTGGTGGCCGCACGGCGAGGTCCTCGGGCGCACCGACCACGTCGCAGGCTGGCACAGCGTCGCGCAGTACCCGCAGGCGGAGGAAGTCCCGGGCGTCCTCGTCTACCGCTGGGAGGCGCCGCTCTTCTTCGCCAACGCGGGCATCTTCCGCAGTCAGGTGCGCGCGCTCGTGCGCGAGCGCGCCCCGCGCTGGGTCGTCCTGCAGTGCGAGGCGATAACCGACGTGGACGTGACCGCGGCCGCGATGCTCGAGCAGCTCGATCGAGAGCTCAACGCCGCCGGCGTGCACATGGCGTTCGCCGAGCTGCGCGGGCGCCTGCAGGACCTGGTGCTGCGCTACGGGCTGCTCGAGACGCTCGACCGCGACCACTTCTACCCGACGCTGGAGGCGGCCGTCGACGCCGTGCGGGCGGCGCCGGATTGACCCGCGGGCGCCGCTCAGGTATCCCATAGCGGAACAGCGGGTCCGCCGCAGCGGCCCGGTCCGCCCGAACGAGGATGCCGCCATGGCCGTAGAGGAGATCACGACCCCCGAGAGCGTCGTCGCCGCCCCACTGCTGGGGGAGGAGCGCGCCGAGCAGATCGCGCGCCTGGTGCGCCGCATCGGGGCGGGTGGCGAGGCCGGGCAGTTCGAGATCCGCTCGCCGGTGACGGGCGAGCTCGTCGCCGAGGCGCCCGCGTGCGGCGCCGAGGACGTCGAGGCGGCGGTGCGCCGCTCGCACAGGGCGCAGCGCGAGTGGGCGGACTGGCCGGCGCGCCGACGCGCGCGCGTGCTGCTGCGCTTCCACGACCTGCTGCTCCGCCGCCAGCGCGAGGTGCTCGACCTGATCCAGCTCGAGAGCGGCAAGGCGCGCCTGAACGCGTTCGAGGAGGTGCTGGCCACGGCCACGACGGCGCGCTACTACGGCAAGCATGCGCCCGGGCACCTGCGCAGCCGCCGTCGCGCCGGCGCGATGCCCGTGCTCACGCGAGCGTGGGAGCATCACGTCCCGGTCGGGGTCTGCGGGTTCATCACGCCGTGGAACTACCCGCTCACGATGGGCGTCACCGACGCGCTGCCGGCGCTCGCCGCGGGCAACGGCGTGGTCGTCAAGCCGGACGCCCGCACGCCGCTGTCCGCGCTGTGGGGCTTCGAGCTGCTCGAGCAGGCGGGGCTGCCCGCCGGGCTCGCGCAGGTCGTGACCGGGGACGGCCCGCTGGTGGGCGGCGCGATCGTGGAGCACGCCGACTTCCTGATGTTCACCGGCTCGACGGCGATCGGCCGCAAGCTGGCGGCGCGCTGCGGGGAGCGCCTGATCGGCTGCTCGATGGAGCTGGGCGGCAAGAACGCGATGCTCGTGGCGCCCGACGCCGGGCTCGAGCGCGCCGTCAAGGGAACGGTCAGCGGGGCATTCGGCAACTCCGGCCAGCTGTGCCTCTCGATCGAGCGCGTCTACGTCCATCGCTCGCTGTACGACGGCTACGTGAAGCGACTCGCCGAGCGCGTCGGCGACTTGCGGCTCGGGGGCGGGCTCGACTGGGGCGCCGACGTCGGGTCGATGATCTCCCGCGCACAACTCGATGCGACCGTCGCGCACCTCGACGACGCCGTCGCCAAGGGGGCGTCGGTCGTCGCGGGCGGGCGCCCGCGGCCCGACGTCGGCCCGCTGTTCTTCGAGCCGACCGTGCTCGTCGGGGTGACGCCGGACATGGCCTGCCACGCGACCGAGACGTTCGGGCCGCTGCTCGAGGTGTACGTGTACGACGACGTCGACGAGGCGATCGAGCGGATCAACGACTCGGACTACGGGCTCAGCGCGAGCATCTACTCGCGCGACGTTCGCGCCGCCCGCGCGCTCGCGCGGCGCATCAGGGCGGGCTCGGTCAACATCAACGAGCCCTACGCGGCGGCATTCGGCTCGATCGACGCGCCCGTGGGCGGCATCAAGCAGTCCGGGGTGGGGGGCCGGCACGGCGAGCACGGCATCCTCAAGTACACGGACGCGCAGACCGTGGCGGCCCAGGCGCTGCTGCCGCTGACGCCCGACGCGGGCACGCCGGCCGCTCCGTACGCGGCGGTCATGACGGCGGGCCTTCGGATCCTGCGGCGGATCCCGCGGGCCTGAGCGATGCGCCGCTACGACTACGACTACCTCGTCGTCGGGTCCGGCTTCGGCGGCAGCACGGCCGCGCTGCGCCTGGCCGAGAAGGGCTACAGCGTGGCGGTGCTCGAGTGCGGGCGCCGCTACGAGGACGCCGACCTCCCGGAGGCGACCTGGCAGCTGCCGCGCGCCTTCTGGCTGCCGATGCTCAAGCTACGCGGGATGCTGCGGGTATCGCCGTTCAAGGACGTCACGGTGCTGTCGGGATCGGGCGTCGGCGGCGGCTCGCTCGTCTACTCGATGGTGCTGCTGCGCGCGCCCGACCGCACCTTCGACGGCCCGCGGTGGTCCGCGCTGGCCGACTGGCGGGCGGAGATGCCGCGCCACTACGAGACCGCGGAGCGGATGCTCGGCGTGGCGCGCTACGAGCGCGACGGCGTCGGCGACCGCCTGCTGCGGGACGTCGCCGAGGACCTCGGCGTCGCCGGCACCTACTCGAAGCCCACCGTCGGCGCGTTCCTGGGCCCGCCCGGGGAGACGGTCGAGGACCCGTACTTCGACGGCGCCGGCCCGCCGCGCACCGGCTGCACCCTGTGCGGCAACTGCATGGTCGGCTGCCGCGTGGGCGCGAAGAACATCCTCACCAAGAACTACCTGTACTTCGCGGAGCGGGCCGGCGTGCGGATCCTGCCCGAGCGCCTGGTGACCGACATCCGCCCGCTCGGCCGCAGCGCCGACGGGAGCGAGGGCTTCGCGGTCACCAGCGTCACGCCCGGCAACGCGCTGGTGCGCAACCCACGTACCGTGAACGTGCGCGCGGTCGTGGTCGCCGCGGGCACGCTCGGGACCAACAAGCTGCTGCAGCGCTGCAGGCTGAACGGCTCGCTGAACGTGCTCTCGCCGCGCCTGGGCGAGGGCGTGCGCACGAACTCCGAGTCGGTGCTCGCCGTGACCGCGCCGGACGATCGCTACGACCTCTCCGAGTCGGTCTGCATCTCCTCGAGCGTCTGGCTCGACGAGCACACGCACGTGGAGCCGGTGATCTACGGCACCGGCGGCGACCTCAACTCGTCGCTGTTCTCGCTGCTGGTGGATCCCGGTCGCCGCGGCACGCAGCCGGTGCGGCTGCTCGCCGCGGCGCTGCGCGACCCGCGCGCCCTGCTGCGCGCGAGCAACCCGTACCGCTGGTCGCGCCGCACGCTGCTGTTCATGGTCATGCAGTCGCTCGACTCCTCGATCCGCCTGCGCCCGTGGCGGCGGCTGCGCGACGGCACCGTTCTGCTGCAGACCGAGCCGGAGCCCGGCTCGCCGCTCCCGCGGCCCCTGCCGGCCGCGTACGACATCGCGCGGCGCCTGGCCGAGAAGATGGGCGGCACGCCCCAGGCGTCGCTGTTCGAGGCCACGCTCGGCACGCCCGTGACCGCCCACTTCCTGGGCGGCGCGGTGATCGGCGCCGACGCCGACCACGGGGTCGTCGATGCGGACCTCAAGGTCCACGGGTACGAGAACCTCATGATCTGCGACGGCTCGGTGCTGCCGACCAACCTCGGGGTCAACCCCTCGCTCACGATCACCGCGGTGGTCGAGCGCGCGATGGAGCGCGTCCCCGCGCGAGCGGACCGAGACCCGGAGCCCGCGCGCCGGGCGAGCGGCGAGGCGCCGACTATGCTCGCTCGATGAGCGCACACGGACCGATCGTCACCGGCGCCGACTTCGTCACGGTGCCGACCGACGATCTCGAGGCCGCCGTGCGGTTCTACGGCGAGACGCTCGAGATGCCGCGCACCGCCTACATGCCGGAGCGCAACTTCGCGGAGTTCGAGACCGGGACGGTGACGCTCAGCGTCGTGGTTGCCGCCGAGTTCCCGTTCGGCTACCACCCGAACCCGAACCCGATCGCGCTGCACGTCGAGGACGTCGAGGCGGCGCGCGCGAAGCTCGCCGGGCGCGGGGTGGAGTTCGCGGGCGACACGTTCGACACGGGCGTCTGCCACATGGCGTTCTTCTCCGACCCCGACGGCAACGCGCTGATGCTGCACCACCGCTACGCGCCGCGGGCGTCCGAGACGCCGGCGTGAGGCGCCGCGAGCTGGGCTCGGACGGGCTGTCGGTCTCGGCGCTCGGCCTCGGCTGCGTGGGGATGTCCGAGCTCTACGGCGCCCGCGACGAGGCCGAGGCGCTGCGCACGATCGACCGCGCGCTCGAGCTCGGCATCGACCTGCTCGACACCGCCGACATGTACGGGCCCTTCACCAACGAGGAGCTCGTCGGCCGGGCGATCGCGAGCCGCCGCTGCGCCGGCTCGGCGTGGACCACGTCGACCTCTACTACCACCACAGGGTGGACCCGAGGACGCCGATCGAGGAGACCGTGGGCGCGATGGGCGAGCTCGTCGCGGAGGGCAAGGTACGACGACTACCGCCGCTTCTCGCCGCGCTTTCGCGGGGAGAACTTCGAGCGCAACCTCGGGCTGGCGGACGTCGTGGGGGAGATCGCCGCCGAGCTGGAGCTCGACGCGCCGACGCTCGAGCGGATCGCCGCGGCGCTTCCCGAGCCGGCCGGCGACCGCTACGACGAGGTCGGGATGCGGCTGGTCGGCGGCTGAGGCCCGGGTCACGCCTGGCGAGGTCAGGCCGGAGCGCTTCCGATCGAGATCGGGCCCGGCCGCGCTAGGGTCGCGCGCCCGATGGACGAGCGCGACCGCCCACCGCCGCGCCCGGGGCTGCCGCGCGGCCGCCGGCCGCCGCTGCCTCCCGGCCCGTACGTCGTCGTCGGCCGGGGGCGGGCGGGCAGCGCCGCTGCTACGGCGCTCGCGGCCGTCGCCGGGGCGAGCGCCGTGACGGTGTGGGACGACGGCGAGCGCGCCGCGGACGGCGGGCGGCTCCCGCCGGGCGTCGAGCTTCTCCCGCGCGGCGCCGCCCCGGACGACCACCTGCGCCGGCGCCGGCCGGGCGCGGTGGTGAAGAGCCCGGGCGTCCCGTTCGACGCCCCGATCGTCCGCGCCGCGCTGGAGCGCGGCATCCCGGTCCTCGACGAGCTCGAGCTCGGCTGGCGGCTGGCGCCCGGGCCGCTGATCGGGATCACCGGCACCAACGGCAAGTCCACGACCGCCGCGCTGGTGCGCGCGGCGCTCGCCGCCGCGGACGTCGACGCGCCGCTCGCCGGCAACGCCGAGGCGGGCGTGCCGCTCTGCGCGCTGGCAGGCCACCGCGATCCCGTCGTGTGCGAGGTGTCGAGCTTCCAGCTCGAGGGCTGCCCGGAGCTGGTCGCGGACTCCGCCGTCTTTCTCAACCTGAGCCACGACCATCTGCACCGCCACGGATCGATGGCCGCCTACGAAGCCGCGAAGGCGCGGCTCCTGACTCGCCCCGGGCGCGCCGCCTCCCCGGTTGCGATCGAGGCCGGCGGCCCGGCCGGCCGCCGTCTGGCCCGCGCGTGCGCGCGGGACGGCGCGCGCGTGGTCACGTTCGGCGACGAGCCGAAATCCGACTACCGCGTGCTGTCGGCGAGCTGGGAGGTCGAGCGCACGCGGGTCGAGATCTCCTCCCCGTCCGGCCGCCGGCGCCTCGAGGCGCGCCTGCCCGGCGCGCACAACGCGCGCAACCTCGCGGCGGCGATGGCGCTGGCGGACGCGCTCGGGCTCGATCCCGCCGCCACCGACGCCGCGCTCTGCCGGGAGCCCGGCGTGCCAGGCCGCTTCGAGCGCATCGACGAGGGCCAGGACTTCGACGTGATCGTGGACTTCGCGCACAACCCCGCGGGGGTCGAGGTCGCGCTCGGCACGGCGCGGGCGATCGCGCGCCGGCGCCCGGGCGCGCGGCTGCGCGCCGTCGTCTCGGCGAGCGGCGGCCACGACCGCCACAAGCGCCCGCCGATGGCCGCCGCCGCCCGACGGCTCGCCGACGATCTCGTGCTCACCGAGGACAACTGGCGCGGGGAGCCGCGCTCCGGCCCGCTCCGGGACCTGCTCGCCGGCACGCGCGGCGTGCGCGGGGGCCGGGTGTCGGTGGTGCCCGCGCGGGAGGAGGCGATCGCCACGGTGCTGCGCCGCGCGCAGGCAGGGGACGTGGTCCTGATCGCGGGCCGCGGCGCGATGCCGCGGCTGATCCGCGACATCGCGGGCAACGGCCCGGCGTTCGACGACCGCGCCGTGGCGCGAGCGGCCCTCAGGGAGCTTCGCTGAGCCGCGTCTCGACCAGCTTGGCCTTGCCCGAGCCCGGGTGGCGCTCGATTGCGGCCACGCGCTCGACGCGTATCGACGGCGGCTCGACGCCGCGCGCCGCGAGCGCCTCGCGCAGGCGCTGCGCGATCTCGGCCGCGATCTCCCGGCCGGCCCGCTCGCCGAGCCCGTCGCGCAGGACCGCCTCGACGGTCAGCCCGTGCCGGTCGTGCACGATGCGGTACTGGCGCAGCCCGTCCACCGCGGTGAGCGGGCTGCGCAGGGTGAGCGGGTGCACGGAGACCGTGCCGCCCTCGCGCGCCGGCAGCGGGAGCACGTCGTCGCTGCGGCCGTCGACCGACGTCAGCACGGGGAACGGGCGACCGCACGGACAGGGGTCGGGCGCCAGGGTCAGCAGGTCGTCCAGTTCCAGCCGGATCAGCGGCTGCGTGCGGTTGACGAGGTTGGTGACCAGCGCGCGCGCTCCGGCCGTCCCGGCCGGCACCTCCCGGCCCTTCTCGTCGACGACCTCCACGAGCACCAGGTCCTCGAGCACGTGGAGCCCCGCGTGGCACCCGCAGTCGGTCGCGATGAATCCCGTCTCGGTTGCCGCGTAGGCGTTGAACGGCTCGCGCCCCCAGGCCGAGCGGATCCGGCGCTCCATCTCGGGCGTGCGCACCTCGCTGGTCGTCGCCACGATCTGCGGCCGGATCCGCAGGTCGCCGGCAAGCTGCTCGTCGGCGAGCAGCGCGACCACCGACGAGTAGCCCGTCAGCCCCTCGGGGCGGAAGCGGTTCAGCGCCGCGACGAGCCCACCGATCGGCGCGCGCGCGTCGAGCCGCAGCATCCGGTGGATCCCGACGTCGAGGCTTCGAGCCATCCGCGCCGTCATGTGGACGGGCGAGTCGGCCACCACCGCCGCGAGACGGCGCCGGCGCGGCAGGCGCGGCGTCGCGCCCATGTAGCCGCCGGTGAAGCGCAGCAGGCCGCCGAGCACGCGCGTCCAGTCCTGCGGGCCGTAGACGAACACGCCGCGCCGTCCCGAGGTCCCGCCGCTCGCCATCGCGCGGTAGGCGCCGAGCAGCAACTCCTCCCCGCCGCCGGCCTGCAGCGCGCGCAGGTTGGCCTCGACGGCCGCGAGCGTCAGGCGCCGGTCGGTGACGATCGCGTCGAAGCGCTCGAGCATCGTCGCCTTGTCGAGCACGGGCAGGGCGCTCGGGTCGAGGTCGTCGTCCAGCGCGATCCCCGCGAGTGCCTCTCGGTAGTGGGGCGAGTGGCGCCGGGCGTGCCGCGCGAGGCCGACCAGCAGGCGCCGCTGGTGCACGCGCACGCGTGCGCGATCCCAGGTCTCATGTCCCTCCAGCCGCCGGGCCTCGCGCAGCGCACCCAGCGTCGCGCGCCACCGGCCGCTCGTCGCGGAGTGCCGAGGCATTGCGATGTCAACCGTAGGTGAAGGGCGCGAAACGCCCGGTCTCGAGCCGGGACGGTCAGGCCAGCGACCAAGCGGCCGACCGGCCGCCGACCGAGGAGCCGATCTTGCCGATTCCCTCCGCCATCCAGCAGTTCATCGACCGCCTCGCCGACGGCGCGCCCGCCGCCTACGACGACCTGCGCGCCGTGGTCTTCAACGGCTCCCTGAAGCGCTCGCCGGAGGCGAGCCACACCGACGGGCTGCTCGCGATCCCCCGGGGGATCATGGAGCGCGTCGGCGTGCGGGTCGACGTGGTGCGCACCGCCGACCACGAGATCCCGGCCGGGGTGTGGCCGGACATGCGCGAGCACGGCTACGAGCGGGACGACTTCCCGGCGCTGTACCGGGAACTGGTCGTGCCCGCCGACATCATCGTCCTGGCGGGCCCGATCTGGCTCGGCGACCAGAGCTCGCACACGCGCAAGGTGATCGAGCGGCTGTACGCCTACTCGGGCGATCTCAACGACCGCGGGCAGTGGTCCTACTACGGCAAGGTCGGCGGCTCGCTGACGACCGGGAACGAGGACGGGGGCAAGCACGTGAGCGCGCAGGTGCTATACGCGCTGCAGCACATCGGCGTCACGGTGCCGCCGCAGGTGGACTCCTACTGGGACGGCGAGGCGGGGCCCGGTCCGTCCTACCTGGATGCGGAGGGCGGCGGCGAGCAGAACGCGTGGACCACGCGGAACACGGTGTTCATGACCTGGAACCTGCTGCACTACGCCCGCATGCTCCGCGACGCGGGCGGCGTGCCGGCGTACGGCAACGCGGCCTCCGACTGGGACCTGGGCGACCCGGAGCATCCGAACCCCGAGTACCGCTGACCGCCGCGCGATCCCGTCCACCGGCGCCGTGCCGCCCGCCCTCCGCCCGGCGGTACGGGCGCCGCCGGACAAGCGCAGGCCCTACCTCGAGGCGCGCGACCTCATGATCTCGCAGGTGGATTGACCTCGGGCCCGGCCACGCCCGCCCCGGCGGCGTGGCGGATCAGCTTCACGAGCAGCGCCGCCGGCTGCGCGCCCGGCAGCCCGAAGCCGCGGTCGGCCACGAACAGCGGGACCGCGGTCACGTCGAGCTCCGCGGCCAGGCGCGCGTCCTCGTCCACCGAGCGCTCGCCGCCCCCGCCTTCGAGGCTCGCGGCGAGCGCGTCCGGGTCGGGGATGCCGGTCGTCCGCAGCCGCTCGATCACCACCGCCTCGCGCGTGACGTCCCGGCCCTCGCACAGGCAGGCACGAAGAAGCGCGTCGAGCGCGGCGAGCTCGGCCCCCTGTTCGGCGGCGAGCGCGACGGCGCGATGCGCGAGCCTCGTGTTGGGCGCCGTCTCGATCGCGCCAAGGTCGAGCGCGATGCCATCCGCGCGGGCCTGGGCCTCGACGGCGGCGAAGGTCGCCCGCGCACGCTCCCAGGAGCCGAACTTGCGCGCGTAGAGATCGCGTGCGGGCACGCCGGACGCGGGCAGCTCCGGCCGCAGCTGGAAGGCGCGGTGCCTCACCCGAACGGCGCCGGGCGGGAACGCCTCCAGCGCGCGCGCCAGCCGCGTGTGGCCGACCAGGCACCACGGGCACGCGATGTCGGCGAAGACCTCGAGCTCGACCGGCTTGGAAGGCACGGCGATCGAGCCTAGTAGGCTCGCGCCGGTGCGAATCGACGTCGGCAACGGAATCCGGCTGCACGGCGTCGAGGCCGGCGATGGCCCGCTGGTGCTGCTCTGCCACGGCTTCCCGGAGCTGTGGTGGTCGTGGCGCCATCAGCTGCCCGCGCTCGCGGCCGCCGGCTACCGGCCGGTCGCGCTCGACATGCGCGGCTTCGGGCTCTCTTCGGCGCCGGAGGACGACGACGCCTACGACATGGTCGCGATCGCCGGCGACATCGCCGGGGCGATTGCCGCGCTGGGCGAGGAGCGCGCGGTGGTGGTCGGGCACGACTGGGGCGCGATCGCGGCCTGGGCGGCCGCGCAACTGCATCCGGAGCGGGTTCGCGGCGTTGCCGGGCTGAGCGTTCCCGCCACCCCGCGCGGGCCGGCCGCGCCGTCCGGTCTCCTGCGCGAGTACCTGGGCGAGGACTTCTACTTCCTCTGGATGGCGGAGCCCGGGACCCCGGCCGCGCTCGCGCGTGACGTTCGCCGCACGCTGGCCACGACCAAGGTCTGGAACGCGGAGTGGGCGGCGCAGGAGGGCGACGATCCCCCGACGCCGTCGTTCATGACCGACGCCGACCTGCAGGTCTACGTCGACGCCTACGAGCGCACCGGCTTCGAGAACCCGGTGCGCTGGTACCGGGCGATCGATCGCACGTGGGAGCTCACCGCCGACGCGCCGGCGACGATCGACGTCCCCGCGATGTTCCTGACCGGCGAGCGGGACCCCGTGGCGAAGTGGATCCCGGCCGCGGTGATGACCGGGCTGGTGACCGACCTGCGGGAGTCCGTCACGGTGGCGGGCGCCGGCCACTGGGTCCAGCAGCAGGCGCCGGCCGAGGTGAACGCCGCGCTGCTGCGCTTCCTGGACTCGCTCGGCGGCTGAGCGGCGGCGCCGAGCCGCAGTCAGCTCGCCCGGCGGGCGCGGCGCTCAGTGAGCGAGGCGGGCGGCGCCATCGCCGCGCGATGCGCGGCGGCGCGGGAGGCGAGCTCAGCCCGCAGCGCGTCCACCACGCGCGGATCGAAATGGGTCCCCGCGCAGCGAAGCAGCTCGGCCTCGGCCTGGGCCGCCGGGAGCGCCGCGCTGTAGGGCCGCTCGGCCGTCATCGCCGAATAGGCGTCGCAGGCGAGGATGATCCGCGAGCCGAGCGGCACTTGCTCGCCCGCCAGGCCGTCCGGATAGCCGCTCCCGTCCCAGCGCTCGTGGCTCGAGCGCACGAGCCGCGCGACCTGCGCGAGCGCGGGCGCGGCCTGCAGGATCCGCTCGCCGACGACCGTGTGCTGGCGGATGAAGGCGAGCTCGTCGGGCGCCAGCGGCCCGGGCTTGTGCAGGACGGCGTCGGGCACGGCGATCTTCCCGACGTCGTGCAACTCCGCTGCGCGAGAGAGGACGCGCAGCTCATCGGCGTCGAGGCCGAGGCGGCGGCCGACGGCGCCGGCCAGGTCGGCGACCTCGTCCTGATGCGCGGTGAGGCCGGGCTCGCGTTCGGTGAGGATCTGGAGCAGCACCGCCCGTGACTGCTGGTGGGCCGAGGCGCGGCGGTCGTCCTTGCGCGCGTACAGGCGGCGGTCGGCGATCTGGAGCGCCTCGGCGGCGGTGCTCGCCTCGGCGCCCAGCTCGGCGGCGCCGTAGCTGCTCGCGACCGAGAACCCGTCGCCGCTCTCGGCCAGCGCGGCGGCTCCCTTGGCCACCGGCCGGGCGGCCCGGTCGGTGTCGCCCGGGACCAGCGCGCAGAACTCGTCGCCGCCCATGCGGAAGGTGCGCTCGGCGCCCAGCGCCGCCGAGAAGCGCCCGGCGAGCCGGCACAGGAGGGCGTCGCCGGCCGGGTGGCCGAAGAGATCGTTGTAATGCTTGAAGCCGTCGAGGTCGTACATCGCGAGCGTCCACGGCTCCCCCGAGGCGAGGCGATCATTCAACTCACGCATCAGCGCGCGCCGGTTTGCGAGGCCCGTGAGGCCGTCGCTCAGCGCCTCCAGGCGGCTCAGGGCCAGCAGCGCGCGGCTCTCACGGACGGCGAGCGTGCAGCGCGCCGTGAGCGCGACGATCGTGGCCGCGGCGAAGCTCGCCGCCACCGGGCCGATGGCTCCGGGACTGACGGCGCTCGCGACCAGCAGTGCCAGGGCAGCAAGCGCGAAGACCGACGAGGCGAGCAGCGCGCGCGTGCCCGTCTCCCGCGCGCGGCCCGCGTCCGCGTCGCGCAGCGGCCACCACGTCGCCGCCCCGAGCAGCAGGGCCGAGGTCGCGTAGAGGGTGTCCACGAGTGTCCCGCGCTCGAAGGTCCCGGTCGCCGTCGCCTGGACGAGCGCGACGTTGCCCGCGGTGTTCAGGGCGATGCCGGCGCACATCAGCGCCCAGCAGCGGCCCGGGCGCCAACCCGTCAGCCCGAGCGTCGTGACGACATACGCCAGGATCGCGAGGTCGAACAGCAGGAACACGGCGGGCGGGCCGGCCTGGCGGCCCGCATGCTCGGCTCCCTGCGGGAAGAGCAGCACCGCGGCGAGCGCGGACACGGCGAGGCCGCCGACCAGGCCGTCGAGCAGCGCGCCCGCGTCGAAGCCGCGGAGCCGGCGGCGGGAGAGCAGCACGATCGTGATCGCCGCGAGCGTGAAGGCAAGCGCGAGCAGCGCCTGGGCCGGGCGCGGGTACGGCGCCGACGGGTCGGGCTCGAGCAGGCGGTAGGAGGCCTCGCCGGCCCCCCACAGCAGCACGCCGGCGGCGGCGATAGCCCAGGCCAGGCGGTCCGGCCGGTCGACGACCGCGCGGCGCGCGCAGGCCGCGGCGGTGAGCGCGAAGAGGCCGATGTACACGACGTCGGTTACGAGGCCGCTCGCGTCCGGCAGGGCTCCGGTGGCGCGGAGCGCATGCGTCGCCAGCCCGAAGACGGCCAGGACGGCGAAGACGCCGGCGAGCACGCCGGCGTGTGGGGGACGACCGCCGGACGGCACGGCTCGGTCACGGGCCGCGGGGACGGCGCTCATCGGGCTTCCCGGAACGCTGACACTGCCCGCGTCATCGGCCGGCGCTCTCGCGAACGTGAGCGGACGCTCGAGGCGCGTTCGCCTCGGCGAGGTTTCCGGCGGAATGGGTAGGGTCGCGCGGATGGATCTTGCGACCCTCGAGCGTTTCGCCGACCTCGTGGTGCGCTTCGGCGCCAACGTGCAGCCCGGGCAGGTCGTCTCGGTCGGGACCGAGATCGGCAAGGAGGAGGTCACCCGCGCGCTGGTTGCCAGCGCCTACCGCCACGGTGCGAAGTTCGTCGACGTCTCGTGGTTCGACCCGCACTCCAAGCGGGCGCGCGTCCTGCACGCGGATCCCGGCACGCTCGACTGGGTGCCGCCGTGGTACGGCGAGCGGATGCTCGCTTTGGGAGAGGTGCGCGCCGCCCGCATCGGGTTGACCGGGCCGGTCGAGCCGGAGCTGTTCGACGATCTCGACCCTGCGCTCGTCGGCCGCGACCAGCTTCCGTTCGTGCGCGAGATCGGACAGGTCGTCAACGAGCGCACCACGAACTGGACGGCCGCGCCCGCGCCGACCGCGGGCTGGGCGGAACTGGTCCACCCCGAGCTGGAGCCGGCGGAGGCGCTCGAGCGGCTGTGGCGAGACATCCTGCATGTCTGCCGCCTCGACGAGCCCGATCCGATTGCGGCCTGGGAGGCGCGGATGGACGTGCTCGACACGGCCGCCGAGCGGCTGGGCGAGCGGCGCTTCGACGCGCTGCACTTCGAGGGCCCGGGCACCGACCTGCGCGTGGGGCTGCTGCCATCGTCGCGGTGGATCTCCGCGCGCTTCTCGACCGCAGAGGGGCTGCGACACCAGGCGAACCTCCCCTCGGAGGAGATCTTCGCGACTCCCGACCCGGCTCGCGCCGACGGGGTCGTGCGCGCGACGAAGCCGCTGGTCGCGGCAGGGGCGACGATCGAGGGGCTCGAGGTCGAGTTCGCCGACGGGCGCGTGAGCCGGATCGACGCCGAGCGCGGCTCCGGCACGCTGCGCTCGCTGGCCGAGCGCGACGAGGGCGCCGCGCGCCTGGGCGAGGTGGCGCTCGTCGACGGCGACGGGCGCATCGGGCCGATCGGGCGCCCGTTCTACGACACGCTGCTCGACGAGAACGCCGCCAGCCACGTGGCGCTCGGCAGCGCCTACGCGTTCGCGGTCGACGAGTCCGACGAGCCGAGGATCAACCGCAGCGCGATCCACGTCGACTTC
This sequence comes from Solirubrobacteraceae bacterium, assembly GCA_046330255.1. GTDB lineage: Bacteria > Actinomycetota > Thermoleophilia > Solirubrobacterales > Solirubrobacteraceae > JBBSBL01. The sequence goes on along the minus strand of JAXLTC010000001.1, from coordinate 1,042,311 downwards.
ATGATCGGCTCGAACGAGGTCGATGTGACCGGGCTGACGGATTCCGGTGAACGCGTGCCGGTCCTGCGCGGCGGCGCCTGGCAGCTCTGAGCCGGCTCCGGGCCGGCTCGCCGGACCGGCCGTGAGACGCTGTGGAGGCAATGGCCGACGCGCGTCCGAGGCTGACCGCGGAGTACCTGCCCCCGCCGCCGGTGGCGGAGCCGATGCCGGAGGAGTTCTCCTCGCGGCGGCTGGGCCGGGCCGCGCTGATCCTGGCCGCGGTCGGCGCCGCGGTGGTCGTCGTTGTGGTGCTGCTCCCCGGCCTGGGTTCGCTGCGCTCGACCTTCTCGGACGCGCGGCCCGAGTGGCTCGCGGTCGCCGCGTGCCTGGAACTGCTCTCGTGCGGATCCTACGTGCTCGTCTTCCGCGGCACGTTCTGTCGCCGGATGCGCCGGCTGACGAGCTACGAGATCGCGACGGCCGAACTGGGCGCGAACTCGCTGCTGTCGGTCGGGGGCGTCGGCGGGCTCGCGCTCGGCGCCTGGATCCTTCGCCGCGGGGGGGTGCCCGGGCCCCAGATCGCCCGGCGCACGGTCGCCTTCTTCATGCTCACGAGCCTCGCCAACGTCGGCGCGCTGGTCATCGCCGGGATCGGGCTGTGGGCGGGCGGCCTGAGCGGCACCTCGAGTCCGGCCCTTACGCTGCTCCCGGCGGCGGTCGGCATCGCGGCGATCGGCCTGGCGCTTGCCGCGCGTCCGCTCGCCGCGCGGCTGGCGGGGCGCGCTCGCCGGCCGAGGTTGGCCGGTGCGCTGCGGTCGCTCGCCGACGGGATCGACGAGGCGCTCACCCTGCTTCGTGCGGGTGACTGGCTGATCGTGGTCGGCGCCATCGGCTACATGCTCTTCGACATCGCGATGCTCGGCGCGTGCTTCCGGGTCTTCGGCAACGAGGTGCCGCCGGGCGGCGTCCTGGTCATCGCGTACCTGATCGGGCAGCTCGGCGGGCTGATCCCGATCCCGGGCGGTATCGGCGGAGTGGACGCCGGGCTCATCGGCGCGCTCGTCCTCTACGGCGTGGGCCTCACCGAGGCGACCGCCGCCGTGCTGGCCTACCGCGCGATCGTGCTGTGGCTGCCCGTCGCGCTGGGCGCACCCTCGCTCGTGTCGCTGCGGCGGCGACTTCGTTCCGAGGCGCACGACATCGCGGCTTGCGCGCCGGGAGGCGAGGTCGAGGTCCTGGGGCGCGGTCGGGTGACCATGGCCGGGCCGGCGGGAACCTGAGCTGCCCCGCTCCCGGCGCCGTGCCGCGAGCGCCGGTGCCCGCTCAGAGGCCGAACGGGCCGCGCATGCTCGCGGCTCCCCGCGAGTCGCCGAGCGGGCCAAGACCGAGCAACTGCTGGGTGGTGCGCAGCATCGAGGCATGGGTGAAGCGCTTCGACACGCGCAGTCCGCGGCGTACGCTCGGGCCGATCACGAGCGTGGGGATCCGCTGGTCGGAGGAGTAGTCGTCCTCGTCCCAGGTCAGGAACACGACCGTGCCGCCCGAGCGGTACTGGGGTGAGCGCAGGATGCGCGGGATCCATCTCGACAGCCAGCGATCTCCGGTGCGCACCTGCTCGGACTTCCCGCCGGTCGACGGGCAGGAGTGCATGTCGTTGCAGAGGTTCGGCGTGATGAACGTGAAGCGGGCCGCGAGGTTGGGCGGGTTGCGCAGCGGCACGTCTTGACGGGCGCAGGCGTCGCGGACGCGGGTGTAGTAGACGGCCGGGTTGTGGCGCGCCGCGTAGAGGCCGCTGCTCGAGGTGGAGCAGTTCCGCGGCATCGACTCCTGCAACGCGCGCCAGCCGCGGCCGAGTTGGGAGAAGATGCTCGGCGCGCCGAGGCGGTGGGAGGAGGGGCCGCTGTCGTCGGTGATCCCCTGGGTCGACCCGGACGTCATGTAGATGTAGTTAGGGAGGCTCGGATGAGCCTTGGCGTAGAAGCGGGTCGCGCTCCCGCAGCGGCGCGCGAGCGCATTCAGGTAGGGCGCGTCGCGGGAGCCGATGATGTCGCCGTAGGCCTTGTTCTCCATCACGATCCAGACGACGTGGCGGTAGCGCGCGCGGCCCGGCCGAGCCCGTCCGCACGGGCCGGAACGCGTTTCGGCGCCACCGACACTCGCCGCGGTGGGCGGCAGGCTCGCCGACGGCCGGGTCGGCGTCGCGGCGACGGAGCGCTCGGAGCCGTCCGCTCCGCAGCCCGCGAACGCCAGCAGGGCTGCGAGCGCCGCCAGCCAGGCACAGGCCGGCACGCGTGGCGTACGCGCTCGAGTGCGCATGCGGCGATCGTAGCCGCGCGGCTCGCGCGATGCGTCGCACCGGGCGGGCCGGGCGAGGTCGGCTCCGGCGCTACCCTTCCCGGGCCCCGGAGGGGTGCCGGAGCGGTTGAACGGGCACGACTGGAAATCGTGTAACGGGGGTCAACCTCGTTCGAGGGTTCGAATCCCTCCCCCTCCGTTTCCCTGCCGCCGCAGCCGAGCCGCGCGCGACCTTCGCGGCGACCTCGCGACCGTCGGACGGCGTCACATCGCACCGGGTCCGCGCGTCCTCACAGGGAACCCGCCATTCCCCACACCGTCCCGGAGCCGCTCGTGCCCAAGCCTGCCGCCCGCCTCTGCCTCTGCCTCACGCTCGCCGCCGCCGCCGGCGGCTGCATGGCCGCGGCGCCGGCCGCGGGCGCGCGCCCCCGGCTGATCCTGCGGCCGGGCTCCGGCCCGGCCGGCACCCGGGTGACGGCGTCGCTGTACGGCTTCCGGGCGCGCAGCCGCGGGTCGATCCGCTTCGGGCGCGGCCTGGTCGCACGCGTGGGCCTCGACCGGCGCGGGCGCGCGAGGGTGCGCTTCCGCGTGCCGCGCAACGCGCGCGGGCGCGTGACCGTGCGCGCCACCTTCTCGGTCACGCGGTCGTCGCGCCGCGCGCGTCACGGCCGCCAAGTGCGGCGCCGGCTAATCCAGCGGGCGGGGGCGGCGTTCCGGGTGCTCGCCCCCCGTGGTCCGGCCACCCGCCCTCCCGTCACCGGCGCGCTGCCGGTCAGCGCCGACCACCCCTGCGGCGCGGCCGCCACGCCGCCGGCGCGCTACTCGCACGTGTTCGTGATCGTGTTCGAGAACTCCAACTACAGCGACATCATCGGCGGCCGCGACACCCCCTACACGACCGGGCTCTCGCAGCGGTGCGGGAGCGCGACCCGCTACTTCGGGCTGCAGCGGCCGTCCCTGCCCAACTACATCGCGCTCACGTCCGGTGGCACGCAGGGGATCAACGACGATCGCGGCCCGTCGGGCGGCGGACTGCCCGCCGACAACATCTTCAACCAGGTGAAGCAGAGCGGACGCCAATGGCGCCAGTACTCCTCGCGCATGCCGAGCAACTGCTACCTGAAGGACGATCCCCCGTCGCCCAACGCCTTCTACACGGCCCACCACGAACCGGCGCCGTACTACGCCGACATCCGCGCCGACTGCGCGAACTGGGACGTGCCGCTCGGGACCGTTTCGTCGGGCGCGCTCGCATCCGACCTCGACCGCAACACGCTGCCCGCGTTCGCGTGGATCGGCCCGGCCGACGACGGCGGCAACAGCGCGGCCGGCGGCGAGGTCGATCCCAAGCTGGGCGATCCCTTCCTGCGGGACTGGGTCGGGCGGATCGTCTCGAGCGCCGCCTACCGCTCCGGGAGCACGGCGATCCTGATCACCTGGGACGAGGGCGACTTCAACCACTCCTCCGGCAGCCCGGACTTCATGAACGTGCCGGCGATCGTCGTCGCTCCGTCGGTCCGCCCCGGCACGCAGGTCTCGACCCGCCTGACGCACTACTCGCTGCTGCGCACCGCGGAGGAGATGCTCGGTCTCCCGCTGCTCGGCCACGCGGCCGACGCGAGCACGCCGAGCATGCGCTCGCTGTTCAACCTGTAGGCGCCGCCGGGCGCAGCCGCCCGTCGGGCTCGAGGCGATCGAACCGGCCCGTGGCCTTCAGCCCGAGCGCCGCGCGAGCCCGAGCGCGTACTCGGGCCACCAGGCGCCCGAGCGCGGCGCGCCGTGGCAGGCCCCGTCGGACTCTCCCGGGACCTTGATCCAGAAGAACGCGTCCACGAACCGGTCTCCGGTGCGCGCCGTCGGCCGCCGCCCGAGCCCGCGGCCGGCGGGATTGCACACGGTGTTCCCCGGGCCGCGGCCGTTGCGGCTGGTGTCGATCACGAAGTGCTTGCCGCCCAGCGCGCGGGCGATCCGGCGGCCGTAGCGGATCTCCCCCGCGGTCCGGTTGAAGTTGGAGACGTTGAGCGAGAACCCGCGCGCGTGGGCGACCCCGGCGCGGCGCAGCCGGGAGACCATCACCCGCGCGGGGCGCCAGGCCTCGTGGCCGGCGTCGATGTAGACCGCGGTACGCCGGTGGGCGCCGAGCGTCTCCACGGCGTAACTCACGAGGCGGTACTGATCCTCCCGGCGCGAGCCGGACAGGCAGTCGATCTCCGGCAGGGCGTCGGGCTCCACGATCACCGCCGCGGGCCGCGAGCCGATGGTCGCAGCGACCATCCGGATCCAGGCCCGGTAGGCGGCCGGGCTTCCGGCGCCGCCGGCCGAGTAGCGCCCGCAGTCGCGGTCGGGGATGTTGTAGACCACGAGCACCGGCAGCGCGCCGCGCGCGCGGATCGTCCCCAGGAGCCCACGCAGCCCGGCCGGGGTCCAGCCCTCGTTGAGCCAGATCGCGTGTGGGGTGCGGGCGACCTTGCGCATCTGCGCCGCGTCGACACGGCGGCCCTCGCGGTCCCACGCGCGCGCCGTGCGGGCGGCGTCCGAGTCCGGATCGACGTAGAAGCGGGCGTGGGCGAAGGGGTTCGCGGCGGCGACCCGGGCGCGAACGCCTTGGCCGGCGCCGACCGCCGGGGCGAGCGCCAGCAGGGCGCAGGCAAGCGCGGCGGCGGCCGCGGGCGCGTACGGGTCCCGGCGCGCGGTGAACGGGGACATCACGCTCGACAGGGTGGCAAACCGGGCCGCCGGCCCGGGTCAGCCGCCGAGGCGCCGCGAGCAGGCCCTCAGTTCAGTTGCGCCCGCACGGCAGCCGATTCCGCCCGCAGGGCGGCGGCTGCGTCGCCGGCGACACGTCCGGCCACGGATTCGAAGTGCCGCAGCATGACGCTCGCGAAGCGCGGACGGCCGAGGCGGATGAGGCTGCGTGCGAGCCGCAGCGGCAAGACGAGGCGCAGCTCCTTCGCCCTGCAGAGCCCGAGGGAGCGGACCTCGGCGATCATCGCGCTGAGCTGCGCGGCGGGTGGCGGGCACCCGCCGACCCGGATCGACCCGATGGCGCTCTCGCCGAAGGACGGCTGGGGTGCCACGTACAGCCGCAGCTCATAGGTGCCGGGCTGCGTGACGTTGCGCAGCTCCGCGGTGCCCGAGACGTCGCCGGTGAAGTTCTGGTCCGAGCTCGTCCGCAGATCGCTGATCCGCGCCTCGGGGAAGAGCGGCGCCGCGCCGCCGAGCGCGAAGAGGTGGGCGGTGTCCCCGATCACGGCCACCCGGTGCGCCTCGAAGTGGAACGGCGTCGAGGGACGCGGCAGGCACGACGGCGCGACCGACAGCTTGCCCGGCGACGCGCCCGCCGCCGGGCTGAGCGCTCCACATGCCACGAGGGCCGTCACGGCTATCTGGGCGAGGCGGGACCTGGTCGTCATGCGTACAGCTCCTCTATGTCCGCGGCGTACTTGTCGTGGATTGGGCGGCGCTTGAGCTTCATCGTCGGGGTGAGCTCGTCGCCGCCGGGCTCCCAGTCGACGGGCAGCACGGCGAAGCGCTTGATCTGCTCGACGCGGCTGAGGTGGCCGTTGGCCGCCTCGACGCCTCGCGCGATCTCCGCGCCGGCCGCTTCATGCGCCCGGATCGTCGAAGGCGCCGCGTCCGCGAGCCCGTGCTCGGAGGCCCACTTCGCGCAGGCATCGGGGTCCAGCACGAGCAGCGCGACGTTGTAGGGCCGCGCGTCGCCGATGCAGATCGCCTGGCCGATGAGCGGGCTGGACGACTTCAGGCGCTGCTCGATGTTCGCCGGCGACATGTTCTTGCCGGCCGCGTTGATGATCAGCTCCTTCTTGCGGTCCACGATCCGCACGTAGCCGTCGTCGTCGATCTCCGCGATGTCGCCGGTGCTCAGCCAGCCGTCCGGGTCGATCGTCTCGGCCGTCTTCTCCGGCTGGCCCCGGTAGCCGGCCATCACGATCGGCGAGCGGACGAGCAGCTCCCCGTCGTCGAGCAGGCGCAGCTCGACACCGGGCAGCGGCTTGCCGACGGTGCCGATGCGGATGTCCTCGGGCGGGTTGATCGTCGCCACGCAGGAGAGCTCCGACATCCCCCACAGCTCGCAGATCGGTAGGCCCAAGCCGTCGAAGTACTCGAGCACCTCGACCGGGATCGGCGCGGCGCCGCTGACGAGCCACGTGGCTTGGTCGAGCCCCAGCTTCGCGCGCACCGCCGCCTTGGCCTCCTCCGGCAGCGGCGCCGGGTCGATCACGCCGCCGCTCTCGAGCGCCGCCTTGAGCTTCTCCCAGACGCGCGGCACGGAGCCCCATGCCGTCGGGCGGACCTCCGGCAGCGCGGCCGCGATCCGGCGCGGGTCCGCCACCGAGGTGACCGTGAATCCGTGGACGAGCGAGGGGTACGCGTAGCAGACGACCCGGTCCGCGACGTGCGCGGACGGCAGGTAGGAGGTGATGCGCCCGCCCGGCTCGGTCGGCATCACCGCGGCGATCGACCGGCACTCCTCCATCACGTTGTGGTGGGTGAGCTGGACGCCCTTCGGCGGGCCCGTCGTGCCGGATGTGTAGATCAGCGTCGCCACGTCGCCCGGCTCGACCGCGCGCCCGGCGGCCGCGAGGTCGAAGCCGTCCTCGCCGCGCGCCTCGAGGTCGGCGAGCGACATCGTGCCCTCCTCGTCGCCGTCCACCAGCACCAGGTGCTCGAGCCGCGGGGCGGCTGCGGAGGCGATCGCGCCGAGGAACGCGCGCTCGCACACGGCCACCCGGCTGGCGGCGTTGCCGAGCAGGTGCGCGATCTGCTCGGGGGAGGAGGTGTTGTAGACCGAGAACGGCGTCGCGCCGAGGTGCAGCGCCGCGGTGTCGACGAGGTTGAACTCCGGGCGGTTGGTGAGCATCAGCGCCACCGTGTCGCCGCGCCCCACGCCGAGCGCCGCGAGGCCGGCGGCGATCGCGCGCACGCGCTCCGCGTACTCCGCGAAGGTGATCTCCACCCCGCCGCCGGGGGTCCGCAGCGCGACCTGGTCCGGACGCTCGGCGGCGGTCGCCTGGAAGGCCTCGCACAGCGTCGCCGCGTCCAGCGCGGCGGGACGGGTCGGCGCTCCGGGCGGCGCGGTCGATGCCGGCTCCATCGACGTCGAGTATCGCAGCGCGGCGCCGGTCCGTGGGATTCGTGGCGGGGTATTGTCCAGCGCGGGATGGAGCCCTCCGACGCTCGCTCGATCGTGCTCGAGTTCGCCTCGACCGCGACCGAGCGCGAGGTGCTCCTCGAGTGGGTGCGCGACAACGCGCCCGGCGGCGAGGTGGCGAACGTACCCGCGGCCGACCGCTCCGCGCTCGCCTCCGCGCTGAACGGCGGCGCCGGGTCCGACCCCGCCGTGACGCCGGTGCGGGTCACCTGGCTGCCGCGCGAGCGGCGCGGCGCCCGTGCCGCGCTGCTGCGCGACCTCGTCGCATTCCGCAATCCGCGCCGCCCGCGCGAGGCCGAGCAGCGCCGGATCCTGCGACGCCAGCCCGACCGCTGCAGGGTGGTGGTGGGCGAGCCGGCGAAGGTCAGCGAGCTGCGCGCGCGCTTTGAGGGCGGCGGCGGCGAGGGCGACGACGGCGAGCTCGCCGCGTTCGTCGCGCGCCAGGGGACGCTCGCGCTCGAGCGCGCCGAGCGCCGGGTCATCGGCACCCAGTACAAGGTCCCGCACTTCGTCTCGGAGGAGATCAGCTCCTCGCGGCACTTCCGTGGCGCGGTGGCGCGGGCCGCGGCCAGGCTCGGGCGCCCGGTCGCCGAGGTCAGTCGCGAGGCGGCGGACTGCGTGGAGGAGATGGTCGCCGCGCAGAGCCGGCTGGCGATCGACCTCTGGGGGGAGTTCGGGCGCTGGCTCTCGCGCGCGTACACGGTCGAGGCCGACCGCGAGGGCTTCGAGCGCCTGCGCGAGCGCAACCGCAGCCAGGCGCTCGTCTTCCTGCCGAGCCATCGCTCCTACCTCGACCCGCTCGTGCTGCGCAGCGCGCTGCTCGAGCAGGGCCTCCCGCCGAACCACACGCTCGGCGGGATCAACGTCGGGTTCTGGCCGATCGGCCCGATCGCGCGGCGCTCGGGCTACATCTTCATCCGCCGCAGCTTCAAGGACGACGAGGTCTACAAGCTCGCGCTGCGCGAGTACATGGCCTACCTGATGCGCAAGCGCTTCAACCTCGAGTGGTACATCGAGGGCGGGCGCTCGCGTACCGGCAAGCTGCGCCCGCCGCGCTACGGGCTGCTCTCCTACCTCGTCGAGGCGTTCCGGGAGGGCGAGGTCGACGATGTCGCGCTGGTGCCGGTCTCGATCGTCTACGACCAGCTCCACGAGGTCTCGGCGATGGCGGCCGAGGAGCGCGGGGCGCGCAAGCAGGCGGAGAGCATCGGCTGGCTCGTGGGCTACGCGCGCGCGCAGGGCACGCGGCTGGGCAAGGCGCGCGTGCAGGTCGGCGAGCCGCTGTCGCTGCGGGAGGCCCTGCACGAGGAGTCCGGGGGCGGGACCGGGCGGCGCAACGAGGTCGAGAAGGCCGCCTTCGAGGTCTGTCACCGGATCGGGCAGGTGACGCCGATCACGCCGACGTCGCTCGTGACGCTCGCGCTGCTCGGGGTCGAGGACCGCGCGCTGACGCTGGAGCAGGTGCAGGAGACGCTCGAGCCCCTGCTCGGGTACGTGGCGCGGCGCGCGCTCCCGATGACCGGGGAAGTCGACCTGCGCGCGCCGCGGGCGCTGCGCGGCACGCTCGGCACGCTGGTCAGGGGCAACGTCGTGCGGCGCTTCGAGGGGGGCCTGCAGCCGGTCTACGGGATCCGGCCCGAGCGCCACCTGGAGGCGGCCTTCTACCGCAACGCGTCCGTGCACTTCTTCGTCAACCGCGCGATCACGGAGCTGATCCTCGTGCGCGCCGCCGAAGGCGCCGCCGCGGCCACCCGCGACCAGGCCTGGGAGGAGGCGCTGCACCTGCGCGACCTGCTCAAGTTCGACTTCTTCTTCGCCCGCAAGCGCCGCTTCGCCGAGGAGATCCGCGAGGAGCTCGAGCTGCTCGCCCCCGGATGGGAGGAGCGAAAGCACGAGCCGGCGGCGGCCTGGGAGATCCTCGAGCGCGCGCCCCTGCTGCTCGCGCCGCGCGTACTGCGCCCGTTCTTCGAGTCCTACCAGGTCGTCGCCGACCTGCTGGCGGCGCGCCACCCGCGCGACCCGGTGGAGGGGAAGGCGTTCCTGGACGAGTGCATCGGCCTCGCGGGGCAGTACCGGCTGCAGGGGAGGATCCACAGCCCGGAGTCGATCTCCAAGGAGCTGTTCGGCGCGGCGCTGCGCCTGGCGTCCAACCGCGACCTCGTCGAGCCCGGCGGGGATGCCAAGCGCGAGCGACGCGAGGCGTTCGCGCGCGAGATCGGCGAGGAGGTGCGGCGCATCGCGCGGGTCGCCGATCTCGCAGCCGGCGCGGCGGGCGAGGCCGCGCGGTGAGCGCGGTCGACGAGCGCATCGAGCAGATCGAGCGGGGGCCGGAGGGGCCGCGGGTCGGGGCGTTCTTCGACCTCGACGGGACGCTGATCGCGGGCTACTCCGCGACGGTCTTCTACCAGGAGTTCGTCCGCCGCCGCCAGATGTCGGTGGGCGAGGTGGCGCGCTCGGTCCTGGCCGGCGCCGAGATGGGCCTGCGCGGCTCGGACGTGACGAAGCTCGTCGAGATCGTCGCGAGCTCGTTCGCGGGACGCTCGGAGGACGAGCTGCTGGAGCTCGGCGAGCGGTTGTTCGTGCAGCGGATCGCGGGGATGGTCTACCCCGACGCGCGGCGGCTGGTCCGCGCTCACCAGCGCCGCGGCCACACGGTCGCGCTCGCTTCCTCCGCGACCCGCTACCAGGTCGCGCCGGTGGCCGAGGACCTGGGCGTGGAGCACGTGCTGGCCACGGGCATCGAGGTCGCCGGCGGGGTCTTCACGGGGAACCTCGACGGCGACGTGCTCTGGGGCCCGGGGAAGGGCCGGGCCGTGCGCGAGTTCGCGCGCGAGCGGAAGGTCTCGTTGCGCGGCAGCTACGGCTACGGCAACGGCGACGAGGACATGTACTTCCTGGACCTGATGGGGATGCCCTGCGCGCTGAACCCGCAGCCGGGCCTCGCCCGGGTGGCCTCCGAGCGCGGCTGGCCGTCGTTCCGGCTCGACGGCCGCGGGCGCCCGAGCGTCGAGTCGGTGCTGCGCACGGGCGCGGCGCTCACCGGCCTGGGGACGGCCGCCGTGGTCGGCGCCGGCGTGGGTCTCCTGAACGGCAGCCGGCGCGACGCGGCCAACCTCGCGACCGCGATCGGTCCACGCCTGGCGCTCGGGCTCGCGGGCGTGCGGCTGCGCGTCGTCGGCGAGCAGAACCTCTGGTCGCGCCGTCCGGCGGTCTTCGTCTTCAACCACCAGAGCTCGATCGACGTGGCGGTGGTCGGCGCGCTGGTCGGCCGCGACCTGACCGGCGTGGCCAAGCGGGAGGCCGCCCGCGACCCGCGCTTCGCCCCGCTCGGGCTGCTGGTCGACATCGCCTACATCGACCGCGGCAACACCGCGCAGGCGAAGGCGGCGCTGGCCCCGGTGATCGAGAAGCTGCGCGAGGGCGTATCGATCGCGATCGCCCCGGAGGGGACGCGCAGCGCGACGCCGAAGCTCGGCCCGTTCAAGAAGGGCGCGTTCCACATCGCCCGGCAGGCGCGCGTGCCGATCGTGCCGATCGTGATCCGCAACGCGGGCGACGTGATGTGGCGCAACTCGCCGTTCATCCGCAAGGGCACGATCGACGTCGCCGTCCTGAAGCCGATCCCGACCAAGCGCTGGAAGGCCGCGGAGATCGGCGAGCGCACCGAGGAGGTCCGCGAGCGCTTCCGCGCGACGCTGGAGCGCTGGCCGGAGGAGTGAGGACTGGGCGGGCAGGAGCCCGCCGCGTCCTCAGGAGACGAGGGCCGCGGGGGCCCGGCGCTCGGCCGCCGCGCCCGCGCTCGGCGCCCATGGGGGCGCGACGGCTCGGTCGCCGGCGTCGAAGATGTAGCGGTCGGGGCGCACGACGAGGTAACGCGCGCCCGCGTCGGCGAAGGTCCGCAGCAGGACGCCGTCCAGGTCCACGACCTCGTCCGGCCCGGAGATCGCGTCCGCGATCGACCGGACCGCGAGCCAGCGTGGGGCGAGCCGCTGCCAGGCGGCGACCACGGCGGGCGGGAGCGTTTCGCGCGGGTCGGCCCCGAGGCCGAGCACGGCGAAGCCCGGGCCGATCACGTCGTCGAGCGGCCGCGTCGTTCCGTCGAGCGTCGCGACCCGCGGCTGGGCGAGGAGGTGCCCGATCGCGCTGCCGCGGCGCGCGCGCCCGGCGACGAAGCCCTCGGACAGGCGCGGCTTGCGGCGGAAGCGCATCTCGCGCACCCAGCCGCGCACAAGCGGGGCGCGGTGCACCACTCCGAAGACTGCGTCCCGGCCGCCGGCCACGATCGGGTTGCGGGCGCCGATCAGCCACCCGAGGAAGCGCGCGACCTGCTGCATCTCGTGGACGTGCGGCTCGCGTTCGGGCTGGTAGGTGTCGAGCAGCGCATCGGGCGCCTGCCCGCGCAGAACCGCGGCGAGCTTCCAGGTGACGTTGCCGGCATCGCGGATCCCGGCGCACATTCCCTGGCCGGCCCACGGGGGCGTCATGTGCGCGGCGTCGCCCATCAGCAGCACCCGGCCCTCGCGCCAGCTCTCCGCCCGGCGCAGGTGGTGCACGTAGACGACATGGCGGACGATGTCCACGTGGTCCGGCGTCACGCCATGCGTGCGCAGGAACTCCCACAGGAACTCCTCGGTCTCGGCGTCCTCGCGGCTCTCTCCCTCGCGCAAGGGGAACTCCCAGCGGTGGTGGCCCAGCGCCGTAGGGATGTCGACCGCCGGGCGATCGCGGTCGGCCCAGAACGTCAGCGCCGAGTGCTCCGGCCACCAGCGCTTGACCTTCGCATCGATCACCACCCACGGCTCCTCGTAGGTGGCGCCCTTGAGCTTGATCCCGAGCCGCTCGCGCGAGCGACTGCTCCCGCCGTCGCAGGCGAGCGCGTAGCGTGCGCTGAGCGTGCGCTCGCTGCCGTCCGCGGCGTCGCGCGTCCGCAGCCGCACGCCGTCGGGTTCCTGCTCGATGCCGGTGACCCCCTCACCGAGGCGGACCTCGACGCTTTCGAGCTCGCCGATCGCCTCGCGCAGGACCGCGTCCATCGCGGGCTGGTAGATCATCGCGAGCGGGGCGTGCCCGTTGTCCGAGCGGGTGGGGTGGGTCTCGAATGTGACCTTGCCCACGGGCGTCTTCCAGCGCGCGTGCACGTCCAGTTCCATGTCACGCTCGAGGCGCTCGGAGAGGCCGGCGCGCTGCCAGATGCGAAGCACCTCGTCGTCCACGGCGACCGCACGCGCGTGCGCGTAGGGCTCCAGATCGCGCTCGAGCACGACCGTCCTGACCCCGAGCTGCCCGAGGAGCAGCGCTGCCGTCTCGCCGGTGGGTCCGTATCCGATGATCGCGACGTCGAAATCCATCTCCCCGTTCCTCTTGCGTCAGGCCGCGGCCGGGCTGGCGCTCGCGCACGGCGTGGTGCCGTCCATCGGCCCGCCCCCGCCGGGCACGAAGCGCTCGCCGGTCCAGACCATGCCGTCGACGATCTCGTCCTCCGTCCAGTGCAGCGGCTCCCAGTCGGGATCGAAGATCTGGTAACCGCCCGAGTACAGCTCGAAGCGGTGGCCCGACCCCGGATCCTTCAGGTAGCAGAACATCGCGCGCCCGATCCCGTGGATGCCCGGCCCGGCGTCCAGGGTCAGCCCCTCCTCGCGGAAGATGTCGGCGGCGCGGTAGACGTCCTGGAAGCTCTCGAAGTAGTACGCGACGTGGTGCAGGCGCCCGTGGTCCGCCGGGTTGGCCATGTCCGCCACGATCGCCGTGTCGTGGACGTTCGAGGTCACCGACATCCAGGCGGCGATCAGCGGGCCGTCCTTCGGAGCCACGTACTCGCGGGTCTTCAGGCCGAGCTGCTCGGACAGGAACGCCTGGGCGCTGCCGACGTTGTCCACCGCCGTGGCGAGGTTGTAGTGGTCTATCCGCCGCGGCGACGCGCCGCGGCGATGCGCGGTGGCTGGCTGGTTGAGCAGTCGCGAGCGGATCGCCTCGGGCGCCGCCGGCTTCTCGATGTCGTGGTAGATCTCGAACGGATGGCCGCCCGCGGTGGTGAAGCGGATCGCCGTCCCCTGGCCGGCCTCCTCGCCGGCCTCGACTCGATCGACCTCCACGCCGGCCGCCTCCAGGCGCCCGGCGAAGGCGTCCACGTCCTCGGGCCGCCGGGTGCGCCAGGCGAGATGGTCGACGCCCACCGGGCCCTCGCGCAGGGACAGCGAGTGGTGCTCGAACTCGCCCCACGCGCGGTAGTAGACGGTGCCGTCGCGGCGCTCGACCTCGTCGAGGCCGAGCAGGTCGTGGACGAAATGGTGGGACGCCTCCAGGTCGGGAGTGACGAGTGCGGCGTGGCCGATCTTGGCGAGCTCGGGTGCGTACATGGCGTTCGGTCCCCTCAGGAGCAGGTCAGGACGAGCTTTCCGGTGGTTGCGCGCGCGCGCAGGTGCTCGTGTGCCCGGCGCGCGTCGGCGAGGTCGTAGGTGGCGCCGACGACGGGAGCCAGCTCGCCGGCGTCGACCATCGCGAGCAGGTCGGTCATCGCCTCCGTGATCCGGTCCGGGCGCCGGCGCAGGTGGCCGAACCAGAAGCCAAGGACGCCGCGGCTCGTCGCGAGCAGCGCGGTGGGATCGATCGGCGACGGCGCCTCGCGGCCGGCCTGGCCGAAGTGCACGAGACGACCGAACGGGGCGAGCGCGTCGAGGCTCTGCCGGAAGACGCTCCCGCCGGTCATCTCCAGGATCACGTCGGCGCCCGCTCCACCGCACGCCTCGCGGATCGCGTCGGCGAGGTCGGCTGAGGTGCCGTCGACGGTCGCGTCGGCGCCGACCTGCGCGGCGAGCGCGCGCTTGGAGGCCGTCGAGGCGACCCCGACTACCCGGCCCGCGCCGAAGCGCTTCGCGAGCTGGATCGCGAGCGTTCCGACGCCGCCGGCGGCGGCGTGGACCACGACCGACTCGCCGGGCCGAAGCGCCGCGCTTGTCCGCAGCAGGTGCCAGGCCGTCGTCCCCTGGAGGACGAGCGCGAGCGCCGCGCCGTCGGAGACGCCGCGCGGGACCTCCCAGCACAGCTCCGGGCGGGCGACCGCGCGCTCGGCGTAGCCGCCGTCGGGCAGCAGCGCGGCCACACGGCGACCGTCGCCGTCCAGGCCGACGACCTCCGTGCCGGGCACGAACGGCAACTCGGCTCCCTGGACGTAGGACGCCTCGGTCTTGTGGGTATCGGCGAAGTTGACGCCGGCCGTGCTCACCGCGATCAGCAACTCGCCGTTCGCGGGGGCCGGCTCGGGGATCTCGCCCGGCCGCAGCACCTCCGGCCCGCCGAACTCCGTGATCTGGATCGCGCGCATCGGGATCCTCGATCCGCCGGTCAGGCCGTGCAGCTCGCCGTCTGGACGGCGAACCGCGCGTTCGTCGTGCTCGTCGGGCTCCGCTTCTCCATCTCCCCCTCCTCTTGGCGCCGGGCCCTCGCCCGCAGTCTATCTGGAATCATCCTTACAGAACGCGCGAGGCGTGTCAACTCCCGTCCCGTCCGCGGGGCCGGACTCTGCCCGGTCGGCCACCCGCCCGCCGACTGCCAGCCGGCGCTCGCGCGGCCGGACGCTCAGCGGCGGCAGACCGGGCGAGGTCGTCGCGGTTCGCCGAGGATGCGGCTCAGCGCCCGCGACTCCGGGCGTCGCGCACCAGGGCCGAGATCGCGAGGCTCAGCTGCGCGAGCAGCACATGGAGGTCCACCCTGCGATGTTCGAGATGGCCGATGAACGCGCCGTCGATCGCCGCCAGCACGAAATCGGCCAATCCGGAGGTCGCCTGTGGGGCCAGGCTCGGGCCGCCTGCGACGGCGAGCATCGCCTCTATCCGCTCGCGAGCGGTCCGCCGCACGCCGGCGATCATCGCGTTCGCGGCTGCGTTGCCCTCGCTGCCGAGCAGGACCAGCGTGAGCAGCAGGCGCAGGAAGTCACCGTGCTCTTCCAGCGCTCCCGCCGTGTCATCGAGTTGCGCTCGAACCCTGTCGGCGCGGCTGCCCGTGAAGCTCTCGATCGGCGCGAGGCTCGAGAAGAAGCGCGCGGCGCCTCGCTCCATCACCGCAACGAGCACCCCGTCCTTGCTTCCGAAGTGCCAGTAGATCGAGCTCGCCGGCAGCCCGCTGGTCTCGATCAGCGCCGACATGCTCGTTCCCGTGACGCCGCGAGTGCCCATCAGGCGCTCGGCTGCGTCGAGGATCTGCTCGCGCGACTCGGCGCCCTGCTGTTGGCGCTTGGTGAGCGACATCCGGCTGGAATGCTACAGACAGATAGTCGGGCGCTCAGCTCGCGACCCGCGCGCGAGCCGAGCCCTTGCGCGGAGCGGCCAGCGCCAGCACCTCGTCCAGGCCCTCCTGGAGGCAGGCGAAGAAGAGCGGGGGATCGGTCACGGCCGCGGGATCGCAGTTGATGCCGATGCAGCAGGTCCCGTCGTGCGAGACCAGCGCCGCCATCACCGCGCAGCCGGGCAGCGGGCCGAAGGGGTAGAGGCGCTCGATCTTGGCACCCGCGATGTAGGCGGTGTAGGGGATTCCCGCGACGTTGCTCGCCTGGAGGTCCAGCCCGCGGGTCTGCGCCAGATACCAGCGGGTCACGAGCGGGAGCGGAATGCGGTTGAACACGGGCGCGGCGAGGCCCAGCGCGTCGAGCGCGGGCTCCGCGCGCGCCGTCAGCACGAAGTCGTGGATCAGGCGGATGCGCTCGCGGGGGTCCGGCTCGCCGGCCGGCGCGGCGAAGCGCGCTCCCGCGAAGCGGTTGCCGCCCATCGGGTGGTCGCCGCGCCGCATGCTGATCGGCATCGCCATCGGCAGGTCCCCGGCCTCGACCCCGTGACGCTCGTGGTAGCGGCGGAAGCCGCCGAGCAGCGCGGCCACGAACGCGTCGTTGAGCGAGCCGTCCGCCGCGCGGGCGGCGGCCTTCAGCCGCGGGAGGCCGACCTCGAGCGCGCCGAAGCGCCACGACATGCTGCGCCCGCGCAGCAGCGGCGAGGGCTCGGCCGGCGGCGGGCTCAGCACCCGCGCCAGCGAGCGCCCGAACCGCAGGCCGCCGCCGGCCAGCGACCCGGGCCGCAGCATCGCCTCGGCGGCGAGCCCCGCGGTGCGCCCGGCCGCGGCGCCCGCGTTCCGAGGAGCCGAGCGCGCGCGCTCGGCCAGTTGCTCGGCCAGCACGCCGAGCGGCGTCGCGTGCTCGGGCTCGGGCGGATCGGGCATCGGCTTCTCCGGCGAGGGCGCCCGCTTGCGGCTGTGCAGCAGCCCGAGCAGTTGCACGCCGCCCTGCCCGTCCGTCAGCGAGTGATGGAGCTTGAGGAAGTACGCCGCCCGACCGCCCTCCATGCCGTCCACCAGCACGCCCTCCCACGGCGAGCGGGCGCGGTCGAACGGGGTCATCGCCACCTGCTCGGCCAGGTCCAGCACCGCGTCGATGCCGCCGGGCTCGGGCAGCCGCACGCGCCGGACGTGGTAGCCGAGGTCGAAGTCGGGGTCCGTGGTCCAGGCCGGGAGGCCGAGCTGCAGCGGCGGGTCGATGACGCGCTGGCGGAAGCGCGGGATCAGCCGCGAGCCCCACTCGTGCGCCGCCATCAGCCGGTCCCAGTCGGGCTCGCGATCGAGCACGTAGACGCCCATGATCGTCGAGCGCAGGCGTGGGTCCCGCTCCATCCGCCACATGAGCGCCTCGAACTCGCTCATCTCGCGCTCGGCGCTCCACTGCCCGGCCAGCGCCCACGCCTGCTCATTGGTCTGCGGGAGCATCGGCTCGGCCATGCTCAGCCCGCCGCCAGCTCGGTCGTCGGGGTGACGCGCAGCAGGCCGCGGAACGCCTCGCGCGGCGTGCGGCCCTCGTGGCAGACGCCGAACACCTCGCGCGCGATCGGCATCTCGACGTCGTGCTCGCGCGCGAGATCCATCACGACGCGCGAGCTCTTGACGCCCTCGGCCACCATGTTCATCTCGGCGGTGATCTCGTCGATCGTGCGACCGAGCGCAAGCTGCTCGCCGACCGTTCGGTTGCGGCTGTGCGGGCTGATGCACGTGGCGATCAGGTCGCCCATCCCCGCGAGGCCCGCGAACGTGGCCGGCTCGCCGCCCATCGCGATCCCGAGGCGCGTGAGCTCGGCGAGGCTGCGCGAGATCACCATCGCGCGGGTGTTGTCGCCCGCGCCGAGGCCCTGCGCCATCCCGGCCGCGATCGCCACGACGTTCTTGAGCGCGCCGGCGAGCTCCGCGCCGACCACATCCGTGCTCGTGTAGACGCGGAACAGCCTCGTGTGCAGCGTCGACTGGAGGGCCTGCGCGACGCGCTGGTCCGGCATCGCGACCACGGCCGCGGCGGCCATCCCCTCCATCACCTCGCGGGCGATGTTGGGTCCGGTCAGGACGCCGGCCGGGTGCCCGGGGAGCACCTCGCCCACGATCTGGGTCATGCGCAGGCGGGTGCCCTGCTCGAGGCCCTTGGTGAGGCTCACCACCGGGATCCACGGGCGGATGCTCGGCGCCGCCATCGCCAGGACTTCGCGAAAGCCGTGCGAGGGGACGGCCATCACGAGCACGTCGGCCAGCGCGGCGACCTCCTCGAGCGAGTGCGTGGCGTCCAGCGCCGGCTCGAGCGACGCGTCGGGCAGGTAGCGGGAGTTGGTGTGGCGTCCGGCGATCTCCTCCGCGACCTCCGGGCTGCGTGCCCACAAGACGGTGGGCGAGCCCGCCGCCACGAGCGAGGCGACCGTCGTGCCCCACGATCCGGCGCCGATGACGCCGATGCGCGCGGGACGGCTCAAGCCGCGAGCCTCCGCGCCGGCACGGCGCGCGCGTGAGGGGCGGCGGGCCCCGTGGCGACGGTCTCGGCGGCGCATCTCCTGGCAGCATCCCACGTGTGCCCGCCGATCGGAAACCGCCCGGCCCGCAGCCTGCCCGCTCGCGCGTCACCTGGATCGGGCATGCGACCGCGCTGCTCGAGATCGGCGGCGCGCGTGTGCTCACCGACCCCGTGCTGCGCCGCCGGCTCGCGCACCTGCGCCGGCGCGGAGCGGACCCGCCGGCGGAGGCGCGCCGCGAAGTGACCGCGGTGCTGATCTCGCACCTGCACCACGACCATCTCGACCTGCCCTCCTTGCGGATGCTCGGCGCGGGCACGCCGATCGTCGCTCCGCGCGGCGCGGGGCGGATGCTGCGCCGGGCGGGCTTCACGTCGGTGGACGAGATCGCCGCGGGGGAGTCCCTGCGCCTGGGCGGCGCCGTGCTGCGCGCCTGGCCGGCCGTGCACGACGGGCGCCGCGGGCGCTGGGGCGACCGCGCGCCGGCGCTCGGGTTCGTGGTCGAGGGCGGCGGCCGGAGCGTCTACTTCGCGGGCGACACGGACCTGTTCCCCGAGATGGAGGAGCTCGCGCGGCCGCGGCTCGACCTCGCGCTGCTGCCCGTGTGGGGCTGGGGTCCGACGCTGGGGGCCGGGCACATGGACCCCCGGCGAGCGGCGGACGCCGCCGCGCTGATCCGCCCGCGCGTCGCCGTCCCGATCCACTGGGGCACGCTCTACCCGGCCGCGCTTCACCGCCTCAGGCCGCGAGCGCTGACCGACCCGCCGCACGCGTTCGCGGGCGCGGTCGCGCGGGTCGCGCCGGGCGTCGGGGTCGAGGTCCTGCCCCCGGGCGGGGCGCTCGGGCTGGATTGATCGCGGCCGGCGACCGCGCGCTCAGGAGCCGACCAGCGCCGGCCGCGACGAGCGGGCGGGCCGCGGCGCCGGCAGCCTGATGCCGATCACCGGCGGCATGCCCTCGCCCGGGTAGCCGCGGAAGCGCGGATCGCGGCGCGCCGCGAAGCCGAGGTTGCGCAGGTCGCCCAGGCACTCCTCGACCGTGTAGGGCTTGTGGACCTCGACCGAGATCGCGCGCACGCGCTCGGCCCAGCCGGTCGCCCGGGTGAGCAGGTCGG
The DNA here is from genome assembly GCA_046330255.1 of Solirubrobacteraceae bacterium. Classification (GTDB taxonomy): domain Bacteria; phylum Actinomycetota; class Thermoleophilia; order Solirubrobacterales; family Solirubrobacteraceae; genus JBBSBL01. The sequence goes on along the minus strand of JAXLTC010000001.1, from coordinate 1,022,948 downwards.
CCTCGGCGCCCTCGACGTCCATCTTCACGAAGTCGACCTGCCGGCCGTCGGGGGCGTGCTCCTCGAGCAGGGTGCCGATCGAGATCGCGCGCGCGCTCTCGGCGCCTGTCGGGGAGGTGCCGTGCTCGCCGGACGCGGCGCGGAAGCTCTCCGTGTTGGCCGCCGGGTCGAAGCTCACAAGCCCGTCCTGCGGCCAGACGGCGGCCTCCACCACCGTGCAGCGGTCGGCCCAGGCGGCGACGTTGCGGCGGCACACGGCGGCGTTCTCGCCCGACAGCTCGACGCCGACGATCCGGGCGCGCGGAAGCCGCCGCGCGAAGTCGGCCATCGTCAGGCCGATGTTCGCGCCCAGGTCCAGCACGAGCCTCGCGCCGGCGGGCATCCCGCCGGGCGGGCGGTGCATCGGATGCAGCATCGCCGAGGACAGGGCCCAGGCGTCTGCGGTGTCCTCCCGAAGCACGACCGGCACCCCGCCGAGCGGGCGCGTGCGCACGATCGCCTCGCGGCCGTTGCCCGCGCCCTGCGCGTCCCAGCGGCGCGCGCGCAGCCACGCGCGATAGCTGCCGGGATCGGCGGCCATCGCGAGGCCGTCGAGCACCCAGTGGACGCGCAGCGGAAGATGATGGTGGACTGCGTCCCAGCGGCCGGATTCGACCACGCGCTCGAGCAGCGGCATCCGCCAACCCTGCCAGTTTTCGCCGCTGCGTGCAGAGTTCTCCGTCAGCGCGCCGGCTCTCATGCCGCGCCTTCGTCGTCCGGGGGCGGTCCGAGCGCCGTTCCCCCGACGTGCTCGGGCGCCGGCGGGCGTGCCCCGGCCGCGACGCGAGCGGCGGCCCGCTCACGCACCGTCCCGGCGGCTTCGCGGCGACTTGCCGCCTCCTCGGCCTCCCGCTGCGCGAGCTCCGCTCCGGACCGGCCTCCGACCACGTCGCGAAGCGCGGCCATCCAGCGCTGGTGGCGGCTCCCGGGGCCGAAGCGCCGCTCCGCCCTGGCCTGCTTGCGGGGGCTGCGCTCGCCGTAGCGGCGCTGAGCCCAGAGCGACCCGGGTTTGGCGATCCGCACGGCTCCGGGTATCGCGAGCACCGGCACGAACAGGCCGATCAGGCCGAGCATGAGCTTCTCCTTGAGGAAGCACACCCCGCAGATGAGCAGCGTGACCACGGACCCGGCGATGATCGAGGTCGCCGATCCGGCGCCCAGGTCGAGGGGACGGCTGCCCAGGAGCACGAGCAGCATGAACACCGTCGCCATCGCGACCGCGTCGATCGACTTGCGCCCCTGCTCGGACCAGTAGACGTCGCGCAGGTAGACCCAGAGCGCGAACTCGTCGAGCGTCAGGCCGACGCCGACGCCGAAGGCGGCGGCCGCGATCTCGGGGCCCGGTCCGCGATCCGGCAGCGCGAACGCCAGCGTGCCCGCGACGATCATCAGCGCGATGCCCCAGACCAGGTGGTGCAGGTGCACGCCGGAGTCGGTGACCACGCCGCCCGGCCACCAGGAGACGCTGCGGGTCAGCCGGGCGCTGGTGCGGATGAAGCCGAACGAGATCAGGAAGCCGAGCAGCAGCAGGAAGATCTGCTGGCGGTCGTGCGCGACTATCTGGTCGCGCCAGAAGTCACCGACGATCCAGGCTGGAACGGCCACCCGACCGCGGATCCGCCCGGTCGCCTAGCCCTGGCGGCGGGCGCGCCGAGGCGCAGTTCCGAACACGTGGTCCCAGAAGGGGGCGCTCACGCCGAACCCCGTCGTGTGGTCCTGGAAGTGGTGGCGCATGTGCAACTCGCGCAGCTTGCGCCCCAGGTGGGTCGTGGGCCGGTGGTGATGCACGTGGAAATGAAGCATGTCGTAGGCGAGGTAGCCCGCCAGGAAGGCGGCTCCGAACACCATCCAGGCGGGGCTCGGCAGAACCGCCCAGAAGAGCAGCAGGAAGCCCGCGGCGAGCGGCACGCTCGCGCCCGGGGGCATGACCAGGCGCAGCGGGTCGTTCGGGTGGTCGTGGTGGACACCGTGGATGATCCAGTGCAGGCGGCGGCCGATGCCCTGCTCCGGCTCGAAGTGGAAGACCACCCGGTGCAGCCAGTACTCGGTCAGCGTCCAGAAGAGGTACCCGCCCGCCGCGTAGGCGAGCACCGCGAGCGGCGCCATGTGCCACGCGCCCTCGAGGAAGAGGATCGTGATCGCCGGGACGAAGATGATCACGGGAACCACCGGATGCACCCGCGAGAGCCGATCGAGGAACCTCGAGTCGAACATGCGCGGCGACGCCTTGAGGAAGTCGCTGCGCGAGGCGGTCTCGAGCTGCTCTGCGTGGTCGATCGCCATGGCGGGTCTCCTCCGACAGGGTAGCGAGCGCGCGGACGCGGCGGAGGGCGGCCGCGGGTCAGCCCGGGGGCGGATCCGCCGGCTCGGCCGGCATCGCCAGCACGATCTTCGCGCGGGCGAGCGCGACGAACGGCTGGGAGCTCGGGGGCGCCGTCCCGTCGAGCAGCGCGATCTCGACGTCGGTGAGAGCGATGAAGTCGCGCTCACCCGCGTTCAGGTAGTCGGTCAGGCGGCTGCGGTAGCCCGCGGCCGGGAGGTGCAGCGTGCCGCAGATCCGGTGGCGGTCGGTCTCGACCACGATGCGCTCTCCGCGCCGCTCCACGGGTCCCACGGTAGTCGAATGCGGCTCCCGGGCGCGCGACGGGGCGGGGCCGCCGGATCGGCCCCGCCCCGTTCGGAGCGCCGGACTGCGGCCCGCGCTACGCGCGCACCGTGAAGGTGCGCGTGGTCTTGTGGGAGACGCCCTTGGCGTCGACCGCGGTGACTCGCACGACGACCGTCACCGCGCGGTGACGGCGCAGCGCGCCGCGCATCGCGGCACGGGCGCGGCGGCTCAGGCGAACCCGCAGGCGGGCCTTGCCGGCCCCCGCCATCCGCGCCGAGGCGCGTGCGTGGTAGCGGTGACGCCCGACGCGCAACTCGACGACCGCGCCGACCCGCGCGGCGGCGCCGACCGAGGTCGAGACCACGAACCCCCTGCCGTCGCCCGTCGGGGCGAGCATGCCCACCTTCGGCGCCACCGGGCTCGGCATGGCGGCGGGGCCGGCCGGCGGCTTCGGCGCGACGACCGTCGGGATGATCACGTCGTCGTCGTTGTCGAGGATCGTCAGGACAGCCGTCGACGGGGTCCCGAGGCGCGCGCCCGGCCCCGGGGCCGGGCCGCTCAGCGACAGGTTGACTGTCTCGTCGGGCTCGTCGTCGGTGTCGTCGATGATCGGCACCGTGAACGACTTCTCCGTCTCGCCGGCGGCGAACTGCAGGGTCCCGGAGGTCGCGTCGTAGTCGACGCCGGCCGCGGCGGTGCCGTCGCTCGTCGCGTAGTTCACCGAGGTGGCGCCCGTCGTCAGCCCGGTGCGAACGACCGCGATCGTCGCGGTGCCGGCGCTCTCGTCGACGGAGTAGTTCGCCACCTTGAAGGCGTGCAGCGAGTCGTCATCGACGATCGTCAGCACGGCGTGGGTGCGCGCGCCGAGGTGCCCGTCGCCGGCGGGTCCGGCGTTGGAGAGATCCAGGTTGACGGTCTCGTCGCCCTCCACGAGGCCGTCGTCGAGGATCGCGACCGTGAAGTTCTTCTGCTGCTCGTTCGGCCCGAAGACCATGGTCCCGCTGGTCGCCGTGTAGTCGAGGCCGGCGTTGGCGGTGCCGTCGCTGGTCGCGTAGTCGACGTAGGGGCTCGTACCCGAGCCCGTGCGATCCACGCGGATCGAGGCGAACGGCTCGAACTCGTTCACCGAGTAGTTGTCCTGGTGGAAGCTCATCGCGTGGCCCTGGGCCATCGCGGGCGCGAGCAGCGCCATCGTGGCGGCGGCTGCGAGCGCGCCTGTCACGCGACGTGTGGTGGAGATCCTCATCGCTGCTGCACTCTCCTGTTCTGCGGTTCCGGCAACCGGGCGGTCGCCACGGGCCGCTCAGGTCGTCGGCGCGCGGGGCGGGTCGGTTGAGCGGCCCAGGGCCGGTCGGACGAACGTCGAGCGGTTCGCGCGGGCGGCTCGGACGAACGTCCACGGGCCGCGGAGGGGCGCGGCCACCCAGGCCTCAAGCGGGAGCCGCGGAGCGCCGTCATAGGCTGTGATCGGAAATCCGAGCGCGTGGAGGACGGCGGCGAGTGCGGGCGATGGTGACGGGCGGGGCGGGCTTCATCGGGTCGAACCTCGTCGACGCGCTCGTCGCGGACGGCGCCGAGGTCACCGTGCTCGACGACCTCTCCACCGGGCGCCGCGCGAATCTCGCCGGAGCGCTCGCCGCCGGCGCGCGGCTGTGCGAGGCGAGCGTCGCCGACCCGGCGGCGGTGCGCGAGGCGTTCGGGGTCGCGCGGCCCGAGGTCGTCTTCCACCTCGCGGCGCAGATCGACGTCCGCCGCTCGGTCGCCGATCCGGCGTTCGACGCGCTCGTGAACGTCGAGGGCACGCTCGCGGTGCTGGAAGCGGCGCGCCTGGCCGGGTCGCGCCGGGTCGTGTACGTGTCGACGGGCGGAGCGATCTACGGCGAGGCGCCGATCTTCCCGACGCCCGAGGACGCCCCGGTCGCGCCGCTCGCGCCGTATGGCCAGAGCAAGTTCGCGGCCGAGGGCTACTGCTCGCTGTACGCGCGCTTGCACGGGCTCTCGACCGTCACGCTGCGACTCGCGAACGTGTACGGGCCGCGCCAGGACCCGCTCGGCGAGGGCGGCGTCGTGGCGATCTTCTGCGGCCGGCTCCTGACCGGGGAGCGCGCCACGATCTACGGGGACGGGCGCCAGACGCGCGACTACGTCTATGTCGGCGACGTGGTGGACGCTGCGCTGCTGGCGGCCGGCGCCGCCGGGACCGAGCCGCTGAACGTCGGGAGCGGGACCGAGACCACGGTGGTCGCGCTGGCCGCCGCGATGCGCGGGCTGGGCGCGGGCGGCTTCGAGACCGCGCACGCTCCCGAGCGCCCCGGCGAGGTGCGGCGCAGCTGCCTGGACCCTGACCGCGCGGCGGGGGCGATCGGCTGGCGCCCGCGCACCTCGCTCGCGGACGGCCTGCGCGGGACGCTCGCATGGCAGCGCGACGAGGTCTCGCAGGCCGCGGCCGCGGAGCCCACGGCCTGATATGGCGGAGCGCGTCGAGTGGGTGGCCGACCCCGGCCGGCTCGAGGAGCTCGCCGGGCCGTGGGATGCGCTCGACCCTGGTCCCTTCGGGCTGAGCGGCTTCTACCGGGCGTGGTGGCGCGCGTTCGGCGAGGGTGCGCTGCGCGTGTGCGTGGTCTGGCGCGGCGAGCGGCTCGCCGCCGCGTTGCCGCTCCAGTGCACCGGCGCGACGCGCTGGAGCGTGCTGGCCAACGTGCACACCCCGCGCCTGGCGCTGCCGTTCGCGGACGAGGACGCGATGAGCGCGGCATGGGCGGCGGCGTTCTCGCGCGCGCGGGAGCTGCTGGTTCCGGCCCTGCCCACCGATGGCGCGCTCTGGCGCTCGCTGGCCGCGGCGCGCGAGCGCCGCCCGCGCTGGGAGATCGTGACGCCCGGCAACCTCTCGCCGGTCGTCGACACCTCCGGCGAGCTGGACGCATGGCGCGCGGAGAGCAAGCCTCGCTGGGGTGCGCCGCTCGAGCGCTTCCGGCGCAAGATGGGCCGCGAGAACGACGCCGCCTTCACGCTCGTGCACGAGCCGGACGACCTCGAGGCCGAGCTCGATCGCGGGATCGCGCTGGAGGCGGCGGGTTGGAAGGGCGAGCAGGGCACGGCGATGGCCGCGGACGGCGCGGTCGAGCGCTTCTACCGCGAGGCGGCTGGCCACTGGCACGCGGCCGGCATGCTCCGCTGCTCGGCGCTGACGCTCGACGGGGGGCTCGCCGCCTGGGACCTGTGCGCGCTGCACGCCGGCGAGCTGATGCTGGTCAAGACCGCGTTCGACGAGTCGCGGCGCAGGCTGGCGCCGGGGCTGGTGCTGCGGCTCTCGGTGATCGAGCGCTGCTTCGAGGGGGAGATCGCCGCGCACGACCTGCTCGGCGACGACGACGGATGGAAGCTCAAGTTCTCCACCGGCGTGCGCCCGCACGTCCAGATCCGCTCCCTCGCGCGCGGCCCGCGCGCCGCCGCCGCGGTCGGCTACCGGCGCGGCGCGCGCCCGCTTGCCAAGCGGGTGCTCCGCGTCACGCGGCCGGTGCGCGCCCGGGCCTCCTGATGGCCCCGATCGAGGTCGAGCTGCTCGGCTCGCCCGAGCGCGAGCGGGCGGCGGAGGAATGGTCGGCGCTCGAGCGCCGCTGCGAGCCGCTGTTCGCCTGCACGTGGCTGTGGACCGAGACGTGGCTGCGCCACTACGGCGACGCCGTGCCGCACGAGTTCGCGCTGGCGCGGCGCGACGGCGAGGCATTGGCCGTTGCGCTCGTGACCCGCTCTGCGCGGCGCGCGGCGGGGCTGCCGCTGCTCCGGCGCCTGCACCTCGGGACGGCCGGCGAGCCGGGACGCGGAGTCTGGGTCGAGCGCAACGGGCTGCTGGCACGCGAGGAGGATCGCCCGGGGGCGGGCGCCGCGCTGCTCGCGGCGCTGCGCCGGCGCGGCGGCTGGGACGAGCTCTGCCTCGACGGGTTCGCGCCCGACCATGCGGCCGACGTGCTGGCGGCCGCGGGCCCCGGGGGCGCGGAGGCGCGGCGCGAGCCCTCGCCGGTGCGCCGCCTTGCGGGAGCGCGCGCGGCGGGGGGCGGGGCGCTCGGGGCGCTCGCGACGGGAACGCGGCGCCGGGTGCGTCAGGGACTGCGCGCGCTGGACGGGGCGCGGACCGAGATCACCGCGGGCGGCGATCGGGCGATGGCCTTCTTCGACGAGCTCGTGGAGCTGCACGAGGCGCGCTGGGACCCGGGGATCTTCTCGGACCCGCGCGTGCTGGGCTTCCACCGCGACCTGATCGCGCGCGCGGGCGGTGCCGTCTGGATCTCGCGCACGACCGCGCCCGTAGGCACGGTCGGCTGCCTCTACGGCTTCCTCGAGTCCACGCCGGGCGGCGGGGTCGCAGCGCTCTTCTACCAGTCGGGACTGGCGCGCTTCGAGGACAACCGGGTGCGTCCGGGCCTGGTCGCGCACGCCGGCCTGATCGACTCGCTGATCGGGCGCGAGGACGTGGAGCTCGTCGACTATCTCGCCGGCGAATCGCGCTACAAGCGCGAGCTGGCCGACGACGAGCGCGAGCTCGTCTGGGCACGGATCGGCGGGGCCGCGCGTCGCGCGCGGCTCGTGCGGGCCGCGCGCGAGAAGCGCCGTGCCGTTCGCCGAGGCGCGTGATGGCGGGCCGCGGAGAGGCGCGTCGCGGCTCAGCGCCCGACCGGAGCCCGTGCGTCGCCCGCGCCGAGCAGCTCGCCGTAGAGGCGCGCGTAGGCCCCCGCCACCACGGCCGGCGCGTAGTCGCGCTCGACGACATCGCGCGCCGCGGCGCCGAGCCGCTCCGCGAGCCCGTCCTCGCCGACCGCACGGGCGAGCGCCGCGGCGAGCGCCGGTGGATCGGAAGGGGGGACGAGGAGCCCGCATACCCCGTCGCTCACGACGTCCGGAATGCCGCCGACCCGCGTGGCCACGCAGGGAAGGCCCGCCCGCATGGCCTCGAGCAGGCTGAGCGGCAGGCCCTCGTGGCGCGACGGGAGGCAGAACGCGTCGGCCGCGGCCAGCAGCTCGCCGACGTCCCCGCGGCGGCCGAGCAGGTCCACCCCGGCGTCGGCTCCGAGCGCGGCGAGGCGCTCGCGCAGCGCGGCCTCCTCGGGGCCGGAGCCGGCGATCGCCACGCGGGCCTTCGGGGTGGCGGCGCGCAGCGCCGGGATCGCGTCGAGGAGCTCGCCGAGGCCCTTCTCGGGCTCGAGCCGGCTGACGCACAGCACCAGCCGCTCGTCATCGCCCACGCCGAGCGCCCGCCGTGCCCGCTCGCGGGCGCCGGGCCCGGCCGGCGCCGCGGCCGGGGGATTCCCGATCACGCGCATCCTGGAGCGCGGCACGCGCCAGCGCGCCGCGTAGCGGTCGGCGATGGTCGCGGTCGGCGCCACCAGGCGGGCGGAGAGCAGCGAGGTCAGCCCGTCGAGCCGCGTGTGGTGGCGCAGGTCCTGCATGCGCGGACCGGGCGTCGTGTGGATCGTCGTGAGGTGCGGGACGCGCAGCGCGGCGGCGACCGGCCGCGACGCGATGGTCGCGGTCGAGAGGTGCGAGTGGACGATGTCGGCTCCGAACTCCCGCGCGCAGCGGCCGATCCCGCGCGGGAGGCGCGGGTCGGCGAGCCGCGAGGTCCCGGTCTGCGCGGTGCGCGCGACGCGGTCTATCCGCGCCTGCAGCCCCGGGTCGGCGTCGTCGAGGCTCGGCGCCAGCACGACGATCTCGGCGAGCCCGCCTCCGGCGAGCTCCTCGACCAGCGAGGCGAGCATCGACTCCGCGCCGCCGGTGCGCAGGGAGTCGATCGCCATCAGCACGCGCGGGGCGCGCCCGCTCACCGCCGGGTGGGTCCTTCCCCGGGGGATCTCGCGCCCGCGGGGATGGCTACCATCGGTCCGCCCAGGGGCGGGTGGGCGAGTCGAGGCCGATCGTAGTGCGCGTCGCCATCGTCATCCAAAGCTATCGCCCCGTGATCGGCGGGGCGCAGCGGCTCGTGGAGCGCCTGGGACCGCTGCTGGCCGAGCGGGGCTGTGACGTGCGGGTGATCACGCGGCGCATCCCGGGGAGCGGCGCCGCGCGGCGTGAGCGCCAGCCCGGGCTCGACGTGCGGCGAACGTGGGTCCCGGGCGCGCGGGCGGGCGCCTCGCTCGCATACACGGCGCAGGGCCTCGGCGCCGTCGTGCGCTGGCGGCCCGACGTCATTCACGTGCACGACCTCCTCTCCTGCGGGATGATCGGGGTGGCCGGCAGGCGCCTCACCGGGGCCGGCGTGGTCGCGACCGTTCACTCCGAGGGCCCCGGCGGCGATGTCGACCGGCTCATGCACAAGCCGCTCGCGCGCGCGCGGGTGGGCGCCATGAGCCGCGCCTTCGGGGCGATCACGTGCCTGTCGGACGTCTCGCGGCGAGAGACCGAGCGCGCGGGCTTCCCCCGCGAGCGGCTGCGGATCGTTCCCAACGGCGTCGACGCGGGCGCGTTCCGGCCGGCGACCGGAACCGAGCGCGAGCGCGAGCGCGCCCGGCTCGGACTGCCTGCCGCCGGCCCGATCGCGCTCTACGCCGGGCGCTTCGCCCCCGTCAAGCGCCTGGGTGTCCTGATCGACGCCTTCCGCGAGGCGCCCGGCACGCTCGTGCTGGTCGGTGACGGGGAGGAGGAGGCCGAGTTGCGCCGGCGCGCCGCCGACCCCGCCTTGGGAGGGCGCATCGAGATCCGCGGCGCCACCGGGGACCCCTCCCCCTTCTACCGCGCCGCCGACCTCTACCTCAGCGCATCCCGCACGGAGGGCATGTCGATCGCGGTGATGGAGGCCATGGCGGGCGGGCTCGCCGTGGTCGCGGTCGATGCGAGCGGCATGAGCGACCTGCTGGGCGACGGGGCGGGGATCGTGCTCGACGATCCGGGCGCGGAGACCCTGTCCGCGACCCTGCGCCGGCTGGAGGAGGAGCCCGGCATGCGCCGGGCGCTGGGCGAGCGGGCGCGGCGCCGCGCGCTCGAGGACTTCGACCTGCGGTCCGTCGCCGATCGCTGGGTGCGGCTCTACCGGGAGACGGCGCGGCCGTGATCGCTCCGCGCCAGCGGGCGGCCGCCGACCTGCTCGAGCGCACGCGGCTGAACCGCGCGCTGGGCGGAGTCCCCTTGTGGCACGGGACGCTCGTCCTGAACTACCACCGGATCGCCCGCTCGCGCGCCGAGCTCATCGACCCCGGCGTGTGGGCGGCGACGCCGGAGGGATTCGATGCCCACGTGGTGCTGCTGCAGCGCGAGGCGGACCTGATCGCGCCCGAGGAGCTCGACGACGCGCTGCGCGCGCGGCACGGGCGGCACGTGCTGATCACGTTCGACGACGGCTACCGCGACAACGCGCAGTACGCGCTGCCGGTGCTGAGCGCGCGCGGGGCCCGGGCTGCCTTCTTCCTCGCGACCGGCTACCTGGACGATCCGCGGCTCGCGTGGTGGGACGAGATCGCTTGGATGCTCGAGCGCGCGACCGGCCGTGCGTTGCCGCCCGGTCCGTGGGGCGACCCGCTCGAGCTGCGCCCGGACCCGCTCGGCGAGCCCCTCGGGGCAGTTCTCGCCGCCTACAAGGCACGTGCGGGGGCGCACGGCGGCGAGCTGCTGGACGCGCTCGCGGACGCGACCGGAGCGGGCCGTGCGCCGCGCTCGGCGGCGGAGGGTCTCTGGATGAGCTGGGACGAGGCGCGCGCCCTGCGCGACGCGGGCATGACGGTCGGCGGGCACACCGTCGACCATCCGGTCCTGGCGACCCAGACCGCCGCCGCCCAGGAGGCGGAGATCGCGGTTTGCGCGCGGCGGCTCGAGCAGGAGTTGGGCGAGCCGATGCGCTGGTTCTCCTACCCGGTGGGCCAGCGGGACTCCTTCGACGCGGTCAGTCGTCAGGCGCTGCGCCGAGCCGGCGTCGAGCGCGCGTTCAGCTACTACGGGGGCGTCGCTCGCGGCTCCCGGCTCGACCCCTACGACATCCCCCGGGTCAGCGTGGTGCCCGACACCGACACCGCGGCGTTGCGCGCGCTGCTCGCCGTCCCCGCGATCTTCGGCCGCTGGTAGGCCCCGCGCCGGTCCCGCGGCCGCCGTCCCACCGGCATCCGGTGGACCGTAACGGCGACCGCGTTCTAGGGTTCCCATCCATGGATGACCGCGCCGCGTGCCGGCGCCGCCGCCGCCATGGAGGGAACTACGCATTTCATACGCCGCCCATGTTGACTGGCCCGGTGGCGGACCTCGGGAGGTCGGCGCGCATCGTGGGGGAGAAGCGGCTTGACGTCAGGGCGGCCGGAAGGAACGCTGGACGATGGCGCGAACCGAGAACATCGAGGCTTGGGGGCCCCCCGCGTCGCGGGCCCGCGCTCGAACTTTCGTGGACCGCGACCTTGCACCGCTCCAGACCCCGCGAGCGCGGACCGATGCGCGGGACATGCTCGCCCCGTTCCGCGGCTCCCACGAGTGGGCCCGTGAGCTCGCGCCCGACTCCAGCGGCGAGGCGGTCCCGGTCGTGACGATCCAGTCGGTACGTCCGGTGGCGCGCCGAAGCCTGGCCGAGCGGGCGACGACGCCCGCGCTCGTCTGGGTGGCCGCTTCGATCGTGGCGCTGGTCCTGGCGGCGGCGATCGCTCCCTGGGCGGCGCCGGCCGCGGCCGCGGCCGGCGTCCTGGCGGCGCTCGTCCTGCTGCGAGGGCGCCCGGGCCCGATGGTGCTGACCGCCGCCGCGATGGTCCCCGCCGCGTTCGCGACCGATGCGCCCGCGTGGTCCTGGGTCCTCGCCGGCGCGCTGGTGGCGCTCGCCGTCAGTCGCGGCGGCCGGGTGGTGGCGGTGCACATGAACGACCTCGAGCGTCATCTCAGCTGGTCGCGCCGGCGCGCCGAGCGCGCGACCGTGCTGGTTGCGCGACTCGCCGCCGACCAGGTCGAGGACCCCGTCGCGCTGGTCGAGTCGTTCCGGATCACGGACAGCGTGTCGCTGCGGCGCACGCCCCGCGGCTACGATCTGCATGCCGTGCTCGACGAGAAGGATCTCGATCGCGGGGCGGTCGAGCGGCGCATCGCCGACCTGACCTCCTCCCCCCTGCGTTGCGGCTGGGCCACGTTCCCGGACGACGGCGTCACGCTCGACGTCCTGCTCGAGCTGGCCAGGCAGGGCCTCAACCCGGCCCACGAGCCCGCCACCGGCTCGCGGCCGAAGCTCGTCGCGGTTTCCGCCGGCGAGGCCGAGCCCACGGACGGCCGGCGATGAGCGCCGCCCGAAGCCGGGACGGCGGCGGTCGCCGGATCCTCGTCACCGGGGCGGCCGGCTTCCTGGGGTCGCACCTCTGCGAGCGCCTGGTCGACGACGGTCACGACGTGGTCGGCGTCGACTGCTTCACCGACTTCTACGCGCGCCCGCTCAAGGAGCGCAACCTGGCCCCGCTGCTGGAGGCCGAGCGCTTCTCGTTCCACGAGGTCGACCTCAGCGTCGACCCGCTGGAAGGGCTGCTGGACGGCATCCACGACGTCTTCCACCTGGCCGCGCAGGCCGGGGTCCGCGGGAGCTTCGGCGAGACCTTCGGCGTCTATCTCCGCCACAACGTGCGTGCCACCCAGCGGCTGCTGGAGGCCGTCGGCGCCCGCGAGGTCAAGCGCTTCGTGTACGCCTCCTCGTCGTCGGTCTACGGCGACGCGGGCACCGGAAAGCCGACCGACGAGACCACCGAGCGCGCTCCCGTCTCGCCGTACGGGATGACCAAGTGCGCCACGGAGGAGCTCGCCGGCGTCTACGCGCGCACGCGCGGAGTGCCGGCGGTCGGCCTGCGCTACTTCACGGCCTACGGCCCGCGCCAGCGTCCGGACATGGCGTTCAACCGGTTCCTGCGCCGGGCCCTCGCCGACGAGCCGATCGACATCCTGGGCGACGGACGTCAGGCGCGCGACTTCACCTACGTGGGCGACATCGTCGCCGGGACCGTCGCGGCGCTCGACGGGCGTCCCGGCGCGGTCTACAACCTCGGCGGCGGCGCTCCGGTGGAGCTGCTCGACGTCGTCGCCCTGATCGAGCAGCTGCTCGAGCGCTCCGTGCGCGTGGAGCACCGGCCGGCCGTCATGGGCGAGGCGCGGGTCACGTCCTCCGACTGCTCGCTCGCGCGCGCGGAGCTCGGCTACGAGCCGGCGACGCAGCTCGCGGACGGGCTGGCCGCCCAGCTCGAGTGGGTCCAGGCGACTCCCGCCTCGCCGCGCGCCACCCGCCTGAACGGCGCCGCCCGGCACGCGCCGATCCAGCGCTGAGCGCGCCCACGGCGCGCTCCGGCCGTCTCGTAGGATTCCGCGGCCGATGCGCGCGCTCGTGTACCTCGACCAGGCGTACTGGCGCGACGACGAGGGGATCTGGGCGCAGCGGGCATTCGTGCTGTTCCTCGGCGCGCTCGCGGCGCGCTGCGCGCGCCTGACGCTGCTCGGCCGGGTCAGCCCCGCGGCCGCCCAGCGCCACTATCGCCTCGACGACTCCATCCGCTTCGCGCCCCTGCCCGGCTATGCGAGCGCCGCCTCGCCGCTCGCGGTGCTGCGCGCGATCCCGGGCTCGATCCGTGCGTTCTGGAGGGAGGCGGGGAGCGCGGACGTCGTCTGGCTCCTGGGACCCAGCCCGCTGTCGATCCTGTTCGCGCTCGCCGCTCGCGCGCGCGGGCTGCCGGTGGTGCTCGGGGTGCGGCAGGACCTGCCCGCGTACACGCGCGGCCGCCACCCGGGCCGGCGCGGGGCGCACCTGGCGGCCGATCTCATGGAACTGGCGTTTCGCGCGCTGGCGCGCGGCCGGGGAGTGGTCGTCGTCGGCGAGGACCTGGCGCGCCGCTATCGGCGCGCGGGGAGCGTGCTTACGATCGCGATCTCCCTCGTGCGCGAGCGGGACGTGGCGGGCGAGCAGGCGGTCGCCTCTCGGCGCTGGAGCGAGTCACCGACCGTCCTCACGGTCAGCCGCCTCGACGCGGAGAAGAACCCCCTGTTGCTGGCCGACGTGCTGGCGCGCCTGGGCGCAGGCTGGCGCATGGTGATCTGCGGCGAGGGCCCGCTGGCCGGGGAGCTGGCGGCGAGGCTGGACGAGCTGGGGGTCGCGGAGCGGGCCGAGATGCGCGGCCACGTCCCGCTGAACGCCGGTCTTGCGGACCTCTACCGCTCGGCGGACGCGCTGCTGCACGTGTCACTGACCGAGGGTGTCCCGCAGGTCCTGATCGAGGCCTTCGCGGCCGGCCTGCCGGTCGTCGCCACGGATGTCGGCGGGGTGGCGGGGCTGGCCGGGGGCGCCGCCGAGCTGATCCCGCCCGCCGACGCGCCGGCGGCGGCCGCCGCCCTCGAGGCCCTCGCGAGCGATCCGGGACACGCCCGCGAGCTCGCGCTCGCGGGCCTACGCCGCGTGAGCTCGCTCACGACCGAGGCCGAGAGCGAGCGGGTGGCGGAGTTCCTGGCGGCCGCCGCGGAAGGGTCCGCGGCCCGTTAGCGGAGGTTCGATCCCGGCCGGCGGTCGCGGGACGACCACTGTCCGGGATCACTCGAGCGCCGGCCCCTCCGCCTCCAGAACAGACGAAGGCCGGCTCCGAGGAGCCGGCCTTCGCCGACAAGACTGTGCGGCAGGGTGCGACTAGAGGTCCCGGCGCGCGCCGCTGAACCGGCGCAGCGTCAGGCCCGCGCCGAGCAGGAGCAGCCCGGCGCCCAGCACGATGCCGAGGTCGAGCCCCGTGAACGGCAGGTTGCCGGATCCGGTCGTGACCGAGCAAGTGGGGCTGCTGCCGTTGGACTGGATGCCCGCGACGTTCGAGTACCCGCAGGCGTCCGAGCCGAGCGCGGTGGACGGAACGGCGAGCGCGACGAGCAGCACTGTTAGGAGCGTGAGCTTCCTCAATGGACCCTCCAGATCCTCGAGGTTCGACAGCGACGAGTCTAACCAACAATCGGCGGTTCGCGAGGAAGTCCCGCCCCGTCATACGCCTGCCATACACCGCGGCGGGCGGCGGCTGACCGGTTTCCGGCGCTACGCCGGGGCGGCCAGCACCTCGTGTGCGACCGCGCGCGGATCGGGTCGCTTCCCCGCCGCGACCTCGCGACGGACGCGGCGGGCGATCGGCTCGCGCGGGTTACGCGCGATGGCCTCGTCGAGCTCGCGGATCGCCGCCGCGCGCCGCCCGGCGCGCGCGTCGAGCAGGCCGAGCTCGAGCCGCGCGAACCACGACGACGGGTCCCGGCGCGAAGCGCGCGCGAACGCGGCGCGGGCCTCGAGCGGCCGTCGCGCGTCGAGCGCGACCAGCCCCTCGTCGATCGCCAGACCTCCCGCGAGCGGGTTCCAGTCCTGCGCCGTGCGCAGATCCGCCAGCGAGCGGGCGGGGTCGCGGCGGGCGTTGGCCGCGGCGGTCTCGCCGAGCAGCGTCGAGACGTAGACGGGGAGCGTCGCCAGGGCGGCGGCGGCGAGCGCGCACGCGAGCGCCGCCGAGCCGGCGCGCCGGCCGGCCGGCCGCTCCGCGCCGAGCCGATCCTCCGTCGCGGGCCCGCAGGCCGCCGCCACCAGCCCGACGGCGGGCGCGACGAGCGCGCCGAACGGCGCGAGCCAGTCCGCGGAGCCGTGGACCGTCAGCGCGACAAAGGGAAGCGCCGCTGCGATCACGAGCGCCCGCTCCGGCGCCGGACTGGCGCGCGCGGCGCGGGCGACGCCCGCGATGGCCGCGCCCACGAACGCGAGCAGCGCGAGGATCCCGGGCAGGCCGAGGCCGGCGAGCGTGCCGAACCAGGCGCTGTGCGCGTAGAGCGGCGCCTTGCGCGTGTGGCGGCGCTGCAGGTAGGGAGCCGCGAAGTTCTCTGCGCCCGTTCCGAGCAGCGGGTGCGCGGCGAAGAGGTCGACCGACACGCGCCAGTAGTCGTAGCGGTTCGAGCCGAGATCTCCGGTGAAGCGCGTGCTCGCCCGATCCAGCGCGTTGTAGTCCGCGTGCGTGAAGCTGTGCCAGCGGTCCTTCGCCCACCCGACCGGACTGCCCTCCACCGCTACGAACGTGGCGGCGCCGGCGACCAGTCCCATGACGCAGACCACGGCGACCGTTCTGGAGGCCGCACGCGAGGCCCGGGCCGAGAGCTCGGCGCGGCGATCCACCGCGACGTAGCAGGCCCCGGCGATCGCGAGCCCGAGCCCGAGCAGCCCCAGCGCGAGCGCCGCGTCGTCCAGCGCCCCGGCCGCCCGGCCGTGCAGCGCGGCCCGTCGCACATCCAGCAGCGCGGGCGCCACCGCGAGCACGCCGGCGGCAAGGAGGCCCGAGGGGACGAGCAGCCTCGTCCGGCCCGGGCCCGCCGCGAACGCGACCGCGATGCCGGCCACCGCGGCGGCTACCGCACCGCGGCTCTGGGTGAGCAGCGCAGCGCCGGCGAGCACGCCGGCGAGCGCGAGCAGGGCGACGCGCAGGGCCGGGGCTCGCTCGCGGCGCGCGGCGAGCACCAGCGCGGGAAGCGCGCCCATCACGAACAGCGCGCCGGAGGCGTTCGCGTAGCCGGCCGGGTCCTCCAGCCTACCCTCCGAGAGCGAGCTCGCATCGGCGAGCGCGGCGACCAGCGCCGAGAGCGCCCCGCAGGCGGCCGCGAGCGGAAGCGCCGCCGTCGCCACGAGCAGCGCGCGGCGGGCGGGAGGCCAGAGCGCCGGAAGCGCGAACGCCGCGACCGCCAGCCAGGCGCGCCCCGCGCCCTCCCATGCGAAGCCCCCCTCGTCCGCCCACAGCAGCGAGGCCGACGACCAGGCGGCGAGCGCCAGCAGGCCTGCGAGCGCGACCGCGCGCGCTCCGCTGAGCGGCGGTCGCGGGACCGCGACGGCCAGCATCACCGCGACGACCGCGAGGTAGGCGAGGCCGGGGATCCAGACCGTCGCCGGGAAGGCGCCCTTCCAGCACGCCCACCAGATCCAGAGCGGGATCGAGAGCAGGAGCGCCGGGCCCTCCGCCAGCAGGGCCCCGGCGCGGCTCGCCGCGGTCCTCATGCCGCCTCGAGCCTCGCGCCGATCTCTGCCGTGATCCGGCCGCCCACGGCGTCCCAGGTGTAGCGCTCCTCCAGTCGTCGGCGGCCGGCGCGGCCCATCGCGACCGCGCGCGCGGGGTCGTCCGCCAGCGCGCCCAGGTTCGCCGCGAGGGCGGCCACGTCGCCGGGCTCGGACAGCAGCCCGCTCTCGCCGTCCGCGACGATCTCGGGCATCGCGCAGCCGTTCGCGCCCAGGCACGGCAGGGCGTAGGCCATCGCCTCCAGGAAGGCGATCCCGAACGGCTCGTAGAGCGAGGGCAGCGCGAACGCGGTCGCCGCCGTGTAGAGGCGGCGCAGCTCGCGCTCGCCGGCCGTCGTGCGCCGGTCGATGCGCCCGAGCCAGCGCTCGCCCGGGCGCGGGTCGGGCGCCGGCGCCGGGCCCGCGAGCCACAGCTCGGCCGCGGGGTGCGAGCGGCGCAGCTCGGCGAACGCGTCGCGCAGTTGCGGGCCGCCCTTGCGCGCGAACTCCCCCTTGCCGACGAACAGCACCCGCGGCGATTCCTGCGAGCCGGCGTCGCGCACCGGCGCGGCCGGCAGCTCGTCGATGTTCGCTCCGGCGCCCACGGCGACGACCTTCGCCGGGTCCTGGCCGAAGTCCTCGACGAACGCGCGCGCGAGCCATTCGCTCATCGGCAGGATCAGGTCCATGCGCTCGTAGAGGCGGCGCTCCCGCTCGAGCGCGCGGCGCACGGAGCGCGACCGGCTGTCCAGGGCCACGTCCGGCCTGCGCAGGAAGGTCGCGAGGTTCCCGTCGTGGTAGGAGGCGCGCAGCCGCGGGCCGCGCAGGCCCGTCAGGTCATACCAGGCGCCGACCTGGAGCACGGCGTCCACGGCGGGTCCCGCGTGCTCTGCGCGGCGCCTCGCCAGCCCGGTCCGGGCCGCGGCGAGCGGTCCGGCGAGCGCGTAGGCGCCGCCGGTGTAGCGCTGCCACCAGCGACGCCGGCCGGGAGCGATGCTGGCCACCCGGGCGGCCGTGTCCAGCAACGCGACATGGGCGTCGACCGCGCCCGCGAGCGCTCCCCGCCGCTCGAGCGACCGGAACAGGCCGCGACTGCTGCCCGACCAGGTCGCGGGATCGAGGGGCGCGCCGTCGATCACGCCGAGGATCCGCGGCGGGGCAGGGGACGGCATGGACGAGGTCAGTCTACGAATGGCCCGGATAGCATCGGCCGCCGGCCCGCCCGCATGAAGGTCGCCCACGTCATCCAGAGCTACCCGCCCGTGCTCGGCGGCGCCCAGCGCCAACTCCAGCGCCTGGGCCCGATACTCGAGCGCCGGGGCGTGCACGGCACGGTCATCACGCGCCGCCGGCCGGGCACGCCGCGGCGCGCGCGCGAGCCGGGCCTGGACGTCATCCGGATCCCGGTCCCGGAGCGCTCCGCGAGCGCATCGATCGCCTACACCGCGGGGGGCATCGCCGCGCTGGCGCGCCTGCGGCCGGACGTGATCCACGTCTACGACCTGCTCTCGCCCGCGACGATCGCGCTCGCCGGGGGCGCGGTCACGGGCGCGCCCGTCGTGGCGAAGGTGCTGTCCGCCGGCCACGGCGGCGACGTCGACCGGCTGCTGCACAAGCCGCTGGGCGCTCGCCGTCTCGCCATGCAGGCACGGCGCTTCGCCGCCTTCGCCTGCCTGAGCGACGACGTCGAGCAGGACCTGGCCGCCCACGGGGTCCCGCGCGAGCGGCTGCGCCGCGTGCCCAACGGCGTCGACGCGGACGAGTTCCGCCCGGCGCGCGACGCGGCCGAGCGCTCCGCGCTGCGCCGGGAGCTGGGCCTCGCGGAGCAGGGCCTCCTATCGCTCTACTGCGGGCGCTTCGCCGACGTCAAGCGGGTCGACGTGCTCGTCGAGGCGTTCCGCTCGGCGCCCGGTCGTCTCCTGCTCGTCGGGGACGGTCACGAGGAGGAACGCCTGCGGTCGCTCGCCGCCGCCGCAGAGCTCGGTGGCCGCGTGGAGGTGCGCGAAACGGTGGACGACCCCGCGCCCCTGTTCCGCGCCGCGGACCTCTACCTGAGCGCGTCCGGCACCGAGGGGATGTCCGGCTCCGTGCTGGAGGCGATGGCGAGCGGGCTGCCGGTCGTCGCCGCGGAGGCGAGCGGGATGGACGAGCTGCTCGCGGCGGGCTGCGGGGTGCTGCTCCCGCGGGCCACGCCGGCCGCCGTCGCCGCCGCGATCGGGGAGCTCGAGCGCGACGGCGCGCGGCGCGAGCGCCTCGGCGACGCTGCGCGCGCGCGGGTGACATCGAGCTACCGGCTCGAGGCGGTCGCCGACCTGCTCGCGGGGCTCTACGAGGAGGTGCTGCGCCGTTGAGCCGCGATGACGTGCTGGTGCTCTGCTACCACGCGGTGAGCGAGCGCTGGCCCGACCAGATCGCCACGCCCCCGGAGCGCCTCGAGCGGCAGGTGGCCGGACTGCTGCGCCGCGGCTACGTGCCGGTCACCTTCCGACGGGCGGTCCTCGACCCCCCGGCACGGCGGACCCTCGCGGTGACCTTCGACGACGCCTACCGCTCGGTGATCGAGCAGGCGCTGCCGGTGCTGGCGGCGCTCGAGGCGCCCGCCTCGGTCTACGCGCCGACCGCGTTCGTCGGCTCCGAGCGCCCGATGTCCTGGCCGGGCATCGAGCAGTGGGTCGGCGGCCCGCACGAGCGCGAGCTGCGGCCGATGGGCTGGCCGGAGCTCGGAGAGCTGGCCCAGGCGGGGTGGGAGATCGGATCCCACTCGGTCACCCACCCGAAACTCACGCGGATCGGCCCGGAGGCGCTCGCCGGCGAGTTGCGCGAGTCGCGCGCGGAGATCGAGCGTCGGCTCGGCGGGCGCTGCGACACGCTCGCCTACCCGTTCGGCGACGTGAACGCCGCGGTGATCGAGGCCGCCGCCCAGGCGGGCTACGCGGCCGCCGGATCGGTGTCGTCGCTGCGCGCGGTATCTCCGCTCGACTGGCCGCGCGTGGGCGTCTGGCGCGAGGATTCCGCGTGGCGCTTCCGGCTCAAGACCGCGGCCTCGGTGCGCCGCCGTCGCACCAGCGACGCCGCCCCGTACCCGGACGGAACGCCCCCTTCCCGGTAGCGCCCGCGGCCGCGATCGAACACCGGTCCAGGCGGCGCCGCCTGGATGCAGCGCGCGAGCGGGGTGATCGATGAGCTAGTCGAACCGGAAAGCGGAGTGCTGCCCCACTCGCAGGCGCTCCCGACAAGAGCACACCCGCCGCGAGGCGGGGTCGCAAAGCCAGGGGTCTCACGCAGACAGCCCGGCTGCCGAAGGAGCGGACTTGGTCTCGAGAACCCGTGGTCGCATCCGAGCTTGGGCGTCGCTCCCGGCTCTGGTCGTGGTCCTCGCGGCCGCGGCGATCGCTCCCGCCGGCGCCGTCGCCGCCGACCCGGGCTCGGCATCCGCCGCCGGGCGCGCGACGGCCGGGCCGGACTCGGGCGCGCCCCGCCGCGCGGGGAGCGGCCGCCGGGCCGGGACCCGGGCGCGCGCGGCGGCGCACCGCGAGGCCCGCTTGCGCCGGCACCGCTCGGCCGCGCGCCGCAAGCGCTGCGTACGATCCGGCGCCAGGCGCGCCGGCGCCCGCTCGGCGCGCAGGCGCTGCGCCCGCCGGCGCCGCGCGCAGCGCCCGAGACGGCGCATGGCCCACGACGCCCGGCACACCCGCAACCGCCTCCCGAGCCTCAGCACGGCGCGCGACTCCGCGGTCGACCCGGGATCCCCCGGCGGAGCATTCGATCTCGACGCGGTGCCCACGTTCCAGCAGCCCTACCGCATGGGGGGCGATGGCGCCGGGACGTTCAACCAGCCGATCCCGCCGGGCGTGCCGACCGATCCCGCATCGCGGGCGGTGGTCTCCTCGATGCTCGCGAGCATGGGCCGCACCCGCGTCGCGCTCGCCGACTCCAACGGCGTTCCCGGCATGTACACCGCTTCCGCCGGCGACCCCTGGTACACGGTCGTCGCCGACGGGCACACTCTGCGCTGGCAGGTCCCGGCCTCGGCCACGCCGGGCGGCCCGGCGGGCGGAGACGCTCCGCTCGTGATCCGCGACCGCGCGCACCCGGACTTCGGCGACGACGTAGAACTGCGTCTGTGGCGCACCCACATCGACCGCGCGGCGCGCCGCATCACCGCCGACGGCTACGGCGTCTTCAGCATGGCGCGCGACAGCGACGGGCGTCCGCTCGCGGGCTACGGGACCGGGGCGGGGCTTCCCTGGGCGGGTCTGAT
Organism: Solirubrobacteraceae bacterium; assembly: GCA_046330255.1. Taxonomy (GTDB): domain Bacteria; phylum Actinomycetota; class Thermoleophilia; order Solirubrobacterales; family Solirubrobacteraceae; genus JBBSBL01. The sequence continues at coordinate 1,002,077 of JAXLTC010000001.1, read as the reverse complement.
CCGCGCCTGGGAGGTCCGCGACGGCGCGATCAACCACGCGCTGCGCTTCGCCGCTCCCGTCTCCCACGACTTCCGCCTGCCGGCGATCAAGAGCGACCAGAGCCGCTCCGGGCCGCTCGCGATGGGCATGCGGCTGCAGCTCGACCCGAGCGTCGACTGCGCCGCGCGCACCGTACCCGGGCGCAGCGCCTCCGGCCCCGAGACGAGGATGCTGAGGATGATCTGCCGGGCGCTGCAGCGTTACGGCGCGATCGCCGTCGACGGCAGCGGGGACCGCGACCTCTACACGTTCATGATGGAGCTCGGGACCCGCTACGGCGGCACGGCGGACTGGCGCTCGGTCGCGGGATCCCCGCCCGCCGGCTACTGGGGGAACCTGATCCGCGACCGCCGCGCGGCCGCGACCGACGGCATCGGCCGCTCCTCGACCGACGGCATCCCCTGGGAGCGTATGCGGGTGCTGGCGACGAGCGTGTTCCCGGGCTGACGGCGGTGGCTGGGCCCGCGTGCCCAGGGACCGATCCGGGTGGCCGTCGCCTACGCCAGCGTCGGGTCCCCGCCGCGCCGCGTGACCACGGGCCGCAGCAGTTCGACCATCTGCTCGCGCGCCTCGCCGAACGAGGACGGCGCGAGCAGGCGCAGCGACAGCGTCCCTCCGAGCGCCCCGGCGAGGACGCCCGCCACCAGCGGACCCACCGCGATCTCCGGCCAGGCGAGCCGTACGGCGCCGGCGCCGATGACGACTCCCAGCGCGGCCGCCGCGCCGGGCCCCATCGCGGACAGCACCTGGCCGGGGCGGATGCTCGTGACGCGTGTGGCGGCGGCGACGATCATGCCGGTGTAGAGCGCCATCTCGGCGGCGCGCACCCAGGCGACCGCGACGATGCCGGCGTCCGCGGCGAGCACTATCGCGGCGATCAGCAGGGGAAGCTGGAGCAGGTTCAGGCCGACGAGCACGCGCTGGAGCCCCAGCGCCTTGAACACGTCTCCGATCGGGTAAGCGACCGACGACACGCCGACCATCACCGCGATCGCCGACATCACCCCGCCGGCCTCCGTCCACTTGGTCCCGAACAGGACCACGATCAGCGGAGTCGCGAGGACCGCCAGGCCGGCCGCCAGCGGGGCCGCGTAGAGCACCTGGTAGCGGGCGAGCTTGAGCGCCGCCGCGGCCATCCCCTGCTCGTCGCTCACGCGCTTGCGGGCCAGGGCGGGGAACGCGACGATCGAGACGTTCCAGGCGATGCTCTCGATGATCAGCTCCGGGATCCGGTAGGCGATCGTGTACAGGCCCAGGGCGGTGTCGCCCAGCACCCGGCCGATCGTCACCACGTCGGCGCGGGTGGAGATCACGGCGATCACCTCGAGCGCCGAAGCACCGCCTCCGTAGGTGATCATCGGCCGCACGGCCGAACGCTGAATCGTGAGGTTCGGCCTGAAGCCGGTGATCGCCCACACGACCACCGCCCACACGACCGTTCCGGCGAGCATCCCGATCACCAGCGAGGCGGCGCCCAGTCCCGCGACGGCGAGGGCGATCGAGACGATCGCGCGCGCGCCCTGGCCGGAGAGCTGGCTCACGATCCGGCGGTTGAACGCGAGGTCGCGCAGGAGCAGCGCGTCGTGGATGTTCGCGGTGCCGCGCAGCAGCAGGTTGAGCGCCGCGAGCCGGAAGAGGTCGGTGTCGCCGGAGACGTGGAAGAAGCCGGCGATCAGCGGCGCGGCCGCGACGCCGATCGCGAAGAGCACGACGGACAGCACCAGGTTCAGCGTGAACGCGGTCTGGACCCGCGCCGTGATCCCCTTCTCCTGCTCGTACTGGACCGTCGCGGCGAGCCCGATGTCGCTGATCAGCTCGAGAAGCTGGAGGTAGATCAGGATCGCCGCGACGACGCCGAACTCCGACGGGACCAGCAGGCGCGCGAGGACGACCGTGGTGACGAAGGTCAGCGCCTTGCCGGCGAGGAACGTCGTCGTCGACCAGGCGATGCCCCTGCGCGTGGCGCTCCCCCAGTCCTGCTCGCTCACCGCACCGCCTCCCAGCGAGCCGACTGGCGCCCGCGCAGCGCGCGCACGACGCCCGCGGCCACCGCCGCGTTGCCGAGCAGGAACTGCCCGGCGGCGCGGGCGGCGCGGCCGGCCGGGCCGGGCGGCGTCACGCCGGCGATCGCGAGCGCGCCGGCCCCGTAGACGGCGATCTGTGCGAGCGCGACGGCGCGGAACGGCCCGCGCCCCCCGAGGCCGAGCGAGGAGAGGAACGCGCCGAGCAGCAGGAACGGGAGTGCGAGTCGCCCGTGCTTGTGCGAGAGCAGGCGCCACGCGAACCGCGGCGGAAGGTCGCGCAGCTCGGCCAGCAGCATCAGCCTGCCGGCGCCCATCCGCGAGCGCCGCTCGAGCTCGGAGCGGGCGTCCAGGCCGGGCTCGTGCGAGCAGGCGGCAGGGTCGTAGACGACGCGCCCGCCGCCCCGCACGAGCGCGCAGAGCAGCCACAGGTCGTCGTTGACCACGTCCTCGGGGAAGCGCGGGAGCCGCTCGCGCCGCACGCACATGAACTCCCCGCTCATCGCGGCGACGTCGCCGGAGCGCGACTCGAGGCGCCGCAGCAGGTCCTCGTAGCGGTCGTAGGCGCTTCCGGACTCGCGACGCGCGCCCGCGACCGCCCAGATCGCCGGGTCGGCGAAGTGCCGGGCGGCGGCGCGCAGGCTCCCGGGGTCGAGCAGGTTGTTGGCGTCGGTCAGCAGCACGATGTCGCCCGAGGCCTCGGTGAGCGCTCGGTTGAGGCCCGCGGCCTTGCCGCCCCGCGTGGGGGAGAACAGCACGTCGGCCGAGGGCAGCGCGCCGCGCGCCGCGCGCGCCGTCACCTCGTCCTCGTCGACCGGGACGAGCACCTGGACGCGCTCGGCCGGGTAGTCCAACGCGGTCAGCGCGGCGAGCTTCGCGGCCAGTGCCTCGCGCTCGCGGAACGCCGGGACGACGATCGTGACCGCAGGCTCGGCGTCCTCGTCGCGGCGCCAGGGCCGGGGCCGGAGCAGCGACAGGACCAGGGGGTATCCGGCGAGGACCCAGCCGGCGCCCGCCGCGCTGGCGGCGAAGCAGCCGGCGAGCGGCCTCACGGGCCGCGCTCCGGCTTGCGCGCCTCGAAGAAGATGCCCGCTATCAGCAGGTCGTCCTCGCCGAGCCCGCGGAACTCGGGGGCGAGCCGCGGGCGCAGCGCCCGCGCCGACGAGCGCGCCTCGGCGGGCACGTCGCGCTCGGGATCCAACACGTCCCGATGCGGGACCAGCTCCGCCTCGACCCCGGCCACGTGGGTCGCGAGGATCCGCGGCGCGTAGCCGAGGCGGCCCAGGGTCCCGCGGTAGGTGTCTCGCCGGCGGCGGTTTAGCCCGTCGCCGTTGCGCCCGGTCCAGCGCCAGACGCCGTCGCGGACGGTCAGGAACGTCAGCGGGTGCATCCCCGCGCCGGTGAACATCCCGTGGTCGCGGAAGTCGACCTTGTGCACCATCGTCCCGCCGGGCGCGAGCAGCCGGTCCATGACGGCCAGCGAGCGCTCGACGTCCAGCACGTGCTCCAGCACCGCGCGCGAGACGATCAGGTCGAACGACGCGGGCGGGAAGCGCCGGTCGGCCTCCTCGATCGCGACGCCCTCGATGAACTCGAGCCGTCCTGAGCCCGGCACCAGCTCACCCGCGGGCGTGACGACGCCCGCGAGCCGGTCGCGCTGCGCCGGCTCCAGCCCGGCCACGACCGCGCGCAGGATCTCGCGCTGCTGGGCGGGGTCGCGCCACAGCAGGAAGCGGTCCACGCAGACGACCCGCGCCGCGCCCGCCGCCAGGAAGCGCAGCGCCACACCGGGGTTGTCGCCGGGGCCGACCTCGAGCACCCGCGCGCCCTCGAGGTCCGCGGGGGAGAGCGAGGAGTAGCGCAGGTAGTCGCCGAAGACCTCGTCGATGTAGGCGACGCTCCGGGCGAGGTCGAGCCGCTCGTGCGTGGCGCCGCCGTGCGCGCGATGGCGCCCGAGTCGCGCGCGCAGCCCGACGATGCGGTCGCGCAGCACGTTCCAGGCCACGATCCCGCGCGGCGAGCGCTCGAAGAACTCCTGCACGGGACGCTTGACGCGGTCCTTGAGGCTCACGCGCGCGGCTCCGGCGCCGCCCGCGCGTCGTGGCGGCCGAGGGGGCCGGCCGCGCCCGCGAGCGCGAGCACCGCGCCGACGAGCATGAAGAGCAATCGCAGCAACCCGGCGTGGAGGAAGATGCTGCCGAACATCCAGGTGGCGCAGGCGACCAGCATCGCCCGGCCGAGCATCGTGTCCCAGACCCCTCGTGCCCACGCGAAGCGCACCACGATCGCGATCGCGCCGATCCATCCGAGCAGCCCGATCAGCCCCTGCTCGGCCGCGATCTCGAGCGGCAGCGAGTGCGGCTCGCGCTCCGAGCGCGGGTCGTTGCCGATCTTGCGCGCGTAGTCCCGGTAGAGCACCGGGTACTGGTCCGGGCCCACCCCGGCGATCGGATGGTCGCCGAACTGGGCGATCGCGATCTGGTTCTCGGTCGCGCGTCCGCTGACCGAGCGCGACGTCGAGGACGTGACCTGGGCGCCGAAGACCGGCAGCAGCAGGAACGCGACCGCGATCACCGCGAGCGCGCCGATCCGTACCTCACGGCGGCCGGCCGCCAGGCCGAAGACGGCGACCGCGAACCCGGCCGTCAGGAAGCCGCCGCGCGACCCTGCCGCGAGGATGCCGGCCAGGATCGTGACCGCCGCGCCGATCCCGAGCCACCTGCGCCACCGCGGCCGGCTGATGTTGTAGATCGCGAGCGGGAGCAGCGCGGCGAGCGACAGCGCGAAGAAGTTCGACTCGCCGAACGGTCCCGCCGCCCGGTTGGCCTGGTTGCCGGACTCGTCGACCTCCACGGGGAAGATCCCGGACGGGCCGAGCAGCACCGAGGAGGCCGCGCCGAGGCCGAGGAAGATCGCGACCATGCAGAGCGCGATCGTCAGCCGGTCGATGTCCTTGCTCGTCTGCATGCCGAGCGCGACGATCAGCAGGAAGGACAGGTTCTTGAGCCCGTCGGTGGGGAAGTGGAAGCCGTCGTCGGAGAGCATCGCGGTCGCGAACAGCGGGATCGCGATGAACGCGCACACCAGCATCGCGTTGGCGAGCAGCGCCGGCCGCTTCATGCCGCGCCACAGCGCGACGATCAGCAGCACGATCCCGCCGATCTCGATCGGCGAGACCCCCCCGAACTGCGACTGCTCGATCGAGGTCCAGGTGAGAGCCGCGAAGGCCGGGAAGATCCAGGCCGAGTTCCACAGCAGGATCAGCCCGGTGGAGATCGCGACGAGCACGATCGGCAGCAGCTCGGGCCGGGTGTTGAGGCTCTGGAGCAGGTAGATCGTGACCGCGGTGGCGATCACCGCGGACCCCGCCGCCACGAGCGCCCCGGCCGTGTTGGCGCGGGGCACCCCCACCGTCACGGCGCCCGCGGTGGTCGCGAGGCTGACCCCGGGCTGCTCGCCCCCGGGCTCGTCCGGGGGCGGCGGAGCCACCGCCTCGGTCGCGGGCAGCGGCAGTGGGTGGAAGACGTCCGGCACGACCTGCAGCTCGTAGACGAGCGGCCCCGGGGCGGCGAACAGCGCCTTGGGCACCGCGTAGGTCGCCGACCACGCGGGCGGGTCCGGGCCCGCGAGCGGACCCTGCTCCGGGCCCATGGGCAGCGGCGTCAGCCGCGCGACCCGCGTGCCGTGATGGACCAGCAGGGTCGGCTCGGGGAGTTGGCGCTCGTCCGGGCAGCCCCAGCGTCCGCGCACGCGGAGCAGGCGGCTGCGGCCGGTATCGGCGACGTGCTCGAAGCCGTCTAGGTCGAAGTGGACTGGCGGGGTCGGGGGCACGCCCCCTCCTCGAGCCGGATGCTCAGCCCGCGCGCCCGCCGGCGCCGGTCAGCGTCCCGGGTCTCGGATCGTCCTCGTCGCCGTACCCGGCCGCGGGCGGTGGGGAGTGCGGGCCGTCGAAGCCGACGAAGCGGCTGAGCATCACGAACACGAAGAGCCCGCCGAGCAGCGCGAGCAGTGCCGAGGCGCCGAGGATGAGCGCGGTCTCGGGGCCGGTCTTCGCCGGCGTCTGCGCGCCCTGGATCACGTCGAGGTTCCACGCGTCGTTGAGGTTCGACTGGTTCGCGCGCACCGTGTCCACGACGCTCGTCAGCGCCGGCTGGACCTTGTCCTGTGCACCCTGGGTGCAGACGTCGATCACCCGCGCGTCGGGCACGCCGCGCACGGCCAGGTCCACGTCGGGCGACCCGGCGCGCTTGAGCGTGTCGGCCGAGGCGATGTACTCGACGTAGGTGCCGATCGTGTCGGAGTTGTTGAACGAGCTGGTGAGGTTCCCGATGTCCCGCGGGTCCTTCAGCGCCGGTACGAGCGCGAGCGCCGAGCAGCTCTTGTAGTCCTGCGTACGCAGCAGCGCGTACGCGCAGCCGGCGACGAAGATGACGAGCGCGACCGCGCCCGAGACGAGGATGGTGAGGCGGCGATTCATGCTGTTCCCGTTCGCTTGAAGACCACGCCGACCGTCGCCACCAGGAGCCGCAGCTCGCGGAGGATGGACGGTCGCCGGAAGAAGGAGATGTCGAGCCGGCAGCGCTCGTCGAAGTCCATGGAGTCACGACCCCAGACCTGCCACGGGCCGGTCATCCCCGGACGGTAGTCGAGCCGGCCGGTATGCCAGAGATCGTAGGTCGTGACGTCGAAGCTGGTCGGCCGCGGGCCGACGAGCGTCATCTGGCCGCGCAGCACGTTGATGAGCTGCGGCAGCTCGTCGATGCTCGTCTTGCGCAGGAAGCGCCCCACGGCCGTCACGCGCGGGTCGTTCTCCACGCGGAAGTCCGGCCAGGGCACCAGGCTCTGGGCGCGCAGCCGCTCCTTGAGCTCCTCGGCGTTGCTCACCATCGTGCGGAACTTGAGGACGTCGAACTTGCGCCCGCCCTGGCCGGTTCGCTTCTGGCGAAAGAACACGGGGCCCGCCGCGTCCTCGATCTTGATCGCCGCGGCCACGACGAGGAAGAGCGGCGCGAGCAGCAGCAGGAGAGTCGCGGAGATTGCGATGTCGAGCGCACGCTTGACGATCCAGTAGAGCTGGTGGGTGTTCGGCATGAGCGGGGCGCGGAGCTTCCGGGCACGCCCTGGGGACACAGTCGGCAGCCGGCCGCCAATGGTAAAGGCCCCACGTTGCACGACCTTTCTATTCGGCCGCCGTCACGGGCTCCCTGCGCGGGACGGCGTGCGATCGCGCGGCGACCGCTCGCTCGCTAGCATCGGCGATGGACCGTGCTAGGCGGGGAGGTAGCGGTGCCCTGAACCCGCAATCCGCTCTAGCGGGGCCGAATCCCCTCCCGAGGGGTGCCGGTTCCGGGGTCGGCGCGCCACCCGCGGCGTCGATGGCCCGGTCCCGAGCGGTGGCGGCCCGTGAACCAGGTCAGGTCCGGAAGGAAGCAGCCTTAAGCGGCAACCGCCAGGCGCCACGGGATCGCCGGGCCGGAGCAGCGGGCGACGAGAGCCGCCGGAGCCCGGGACTTCGACGGGGGGTGCACGGTCCGCTTCGCTCGCGCGTCGCCCCGCCGGGCCCGGTCGGGCCCGCTCCTCGCCGGGGTACACTCGCCGGCGCCGCCGATGTCCGCCCCCTCGCTCTACCGCCGCCACCGCCCGCGCACGTTCGCAGAGGTGGTCGGGCAGGAGCCGGTGGTCCGGACGCTGCGCAACGCCGTCGAGCGCGGGAAGGTCCACCACGCCTACCTCTTCGTCGGCTCGCGCGGCACGGGCAAGACCAGCATGGCGAAGATCCTCGCGGCCTGCCTGAACTGCGAGCGCGGGCCGACGATCGAGCCGTGTGGCGTCTGCGATTCCTGCCGGGCGATCTCCTCGGCGACCTCGCTCGACGTGATCGAGATGGACGCCGCCTCGCACAACGGCGTCGACGATGTCCGGGAGCTGCGCGAGAGCGTCGCCTTCGCGCCGGTGTCCGGGCGTCACAAGGTCTACATTCTCGACGAGGCGCACATGCTCACGCCCCAGGCGTGGAACGCGTTCCTCAAGACGCTCGAGGAGCCGCCGCCGTCGACGATCTTCGTGCTCGCCACCACCGAGCCGCAGAAGATCCTCGCCACGGTCGTCGATCGCTGCCACCGCTTCGACTTCGCGCGGCCGAGCGCCGCCCAGATCACCGCGGTGCTGCGCAGGACCGCGGACCAGGAGAGCATCGAGGTGCCGGACGCCGCGCTCGCGCTGGTCGCGCGCGCGGCGGCAGGCTCGTTCCGCGACGCGCTCGGGACCCTCGAGCAGCTGGTGACCTACAGCGGCGCGGCCGAGGGCGCCGCGGAGATCGCGATGGAGGACGTCCTGGCGGTCCTCGGCGTCGTGGACGCCGAGCTGGTCGCCGAGACGGTCGATGCGGTCGCCGCGGGCGACGCGCCCGCGGCGCTGCGCGCGGCGGCGCGCGTCAGCGAGTCCGGTCGCGACGTGAGCCGTTTCCTCTCCGACCTGGAAGCGCACGCCCGCGGGGTGCTGCTCGTCCAGATGGCCGGCGAGGTTCCGCCCGAGTTGCGCCTCACCCCGGAGCACGACGAGCTGCTCGACGCGCAGGCGCAGCGCCTGCGCAGCGCCGAGGTGGTGCGGCTCCTCGACCTGATCGCCGCCGCCTTCGGGGCGATCAAGGACGGGGCCGACGCCGCGGTCGCGCTCGAGCTGTGCCTCGTCAAGGCGGCCGCCCCGGAGGCGGACCCGTCGATGCGGGCGCTGCTGGCGCGGATCGATCGCCTCGAGGCGGGCGCGCCCGGGGCCGGGGGAGCGCAGGCCGGCGGCCCGCCCCGGGCCGCGGCGGCGCAGGAGACGCCATCCGCAGCGCCGCCGGCTCCGCGCGCGGCGGCCCCCGCCGCCGTGGCGGTCGCGGCCGGGCCCTCGCCGGGCTCCGCGGCCGACCCCGTCGCCGCGCCCGCGGCGGCCTCTGAGCCCGTCCCGGCCCCCGGGACTGCCCCCGCGCCGGCCCCGGTCGCCGTCGCGGCCGCAGGAGCGCCGGCCGGCGAGGAGGCTCCCGCGCTGGGGGAGATCGAGGCGCTGTGGCCGGCCGTGCTCGACGCCGTTCGCGACGAGAACGCCATGGTCGCGGCGCTGTTCACCGGCGCCCGGCCGTCTGCGATCCGCGGGTCCGAGCTCGAGATCGCCTTCGCCCCCGCCGCCGCCTTCCAGCGGCGCAAGGTGCAGAGCCCCGCCTGCCGCGAGATCGTCGAGCGCGCGCTGCGCGCCGTGACGGGCCGCGCGCTCGCGCTGGCGTTCGTCGAGGCGGGGGACGCGGGCGGCGAGGTCGGACCAGCGGTGGTATCGCTCTCCGAGGAGGAGCTCGTACGGCGCCTGGTTGCGGAGTTCGGCGCCGAGGAAGTGCCACACGACGAGGAGACGGACGGCGCCTGATGCCCCAGCCCAACATGCAACAGATGCTCAAGCAGGTCCAGAGGATGCAGCAGGACATGGTCGCCGCCCAGGAGGCGCTGAAGAGCGAGGTCGTGGAGGCTTCGGCCGGCGGCGGGATGGTGACCGTCGCCGTGAGCGGGGACCTCGCGGTGCGCTCGGTGCGGATCGACCCGGAGGCGGTCGATCCCGAGGATCCCGAGATGCTCGCCGACCTCGTGCTCGCGGCCACGAACGAGGCGCTGCGCGCCGCGCAGGACCTGGCCGCGAAGCGCATGGAGAAGGCGACCGGCGGGCTCGGCGGGCTCGGCGGGCTCGGCGGGCCGGGCGGCCTCGGCGGCCTGGGCCTGCCCGGCGTCTAGCCCGGCCGTCCGCGATGCACGCACCGCCCGTCCAGCGGCTGATCGCCGAGCTGTCCCGGCTTCCGGGAATCGGCGGCCGCACCGCCCAGCGCCTGGCCTTTCACCTGCTGCGCTCCAGCGACGAGGAGGCGCTGGCGCTGGCGGACGCGATCCGCGAGGTGAAGGCCAGCGTTGGGCTGTGCGAGGTCTGCTTCAACCTCGCCGAGGGGCCCCGCTGCCGCATCTGCGCCGACGAGCGCCGCGACGGCGGCCTGATCTGCGTGGTCGAGGAGCCCCAGGACGTGATCGGCATCGAGCGCACCGGCGAGTTCCGCGGCCGCTACCACGTGCTCGGCGGCGCGCTGTCCCCGATCGACGGCGTCGAGCCGGAGGACCTGAAGCTGGCGGAACTGCTCTCGCGCGTGGCGGCCGGCGATGTGCGCGAGGTCGTTCTGGCCACCAACCCGACGACCACCGGCGAGGCCACCGCCCACCACATCGCCGACGCCCTGCGCGAGGGTGCGCCCGATGTCGTCGTGACGCGCCTGGCGAGCGGGCTCCCGGTCGGCGCCGACCTCGAGTACGCGGACGAGCTCACGCTCGGGCGCGCGCTCGCCGGGCGACGGGCGGTCTGAGCCCGGGCGCCCGGTTGCGCGGGCGCAGCCGAACGGCGCATCGAAGGGGTTGGGGAGCAGGGCCGCGGGCCTGGGCCGGGTCGGAGCCTCACGGATCGAGATCCGGTCGACCTTTCCCCCGCACACGGGGGAGACGTCGAACGTATCGCCGGGAGGGCCCGATGCGTGGCCGGCGCGGCCTTCCGGGCGCCTTTCCCGGCGAACGGCGGCCCCGAACGAGCCGAACCGGGGCGGCCGGCTTCGCGACTGCGGAACGGAGGCCCGAAGCCCGGGGCGCCCACGCTAGCCTCACGGGCCGGATGGTCGGCGGCACGGTGGTCATGAAGTTCGGCGGCACGAGCGTCGCCGACGCGGAGCGGATCCAGAACGCCGCGCGGCGCATCGTGCGCCAGCGCGAGGCGGGCAACCGCGTGGTCGCCGTGCTCTCGGCGCGCGGCAAGACCACCGACGAGCTGATCGCGATGGCCCGGGAGGTCTCGCCGCAGCCGGACCCGCGCGAGATGGACATGCTGCTGTCGACCGGCGAGCGGATGTCGTGCGCGCTGTGCGCGATGGCGATCAACGACCTCGGCCATCGTGCGATCTCGCTGACCGGCTCCCAGGCCGGGATCGTCACCGACACCTCGCACACCCGGGCCCGCATCGTGGACGTGCGCGCGCGCCGGATCGAGGAGGCGCTGGAGGACGACTCGATCGTGCTCGTCGCGGGGTTCCAGGGCGTCTCGACCGACTACGACGTGACCACCCTGGGCCGCGGCGGCTCCGACACGACGGCGGTCGCGCTGGCGGCGGCGATCGGCGCCGACGTGTGCGAGATCTACACCGACGTCGCGGGCGTCTTCAGCGCCGACCCGCGGATCGTCCCCGATGCACGGAAGATCCCGGTCGTCTCGTTCGAGGAGATGCTCGAGATGGCGTCGTCGGGCGCGAAGGTGCTGCAGCTGCGCTCGGTCGAGTACGCGCGAAACCACGGCGTGCGGATCCACTGCCGCTCATCGTTCGGAGACGGACCCGGTACCGTCGTGGTCGGCGAGGACCAGACGATGGAGCACCCACTCATCACCGCCGTCACCCACTCCAGCGAGGAGGCACGGGTGACTCTGCTCGGCGTGCCGGACCGCCCCGGCGTCGCCGGTCGCATCTTCGGCGCGCTCGCCGATGCGGACGTGAACGTGGACATGATCATCCAGAACGAGCCCGAGTCCGAGGGCCACGGCGCCGACCTGTCCTTCACGGTCGCGCGCGAGGACCTGCGCGACGCCCGCGCGACCCTGGATCCGCTGGTGGCGGAGCTCGGGATCGGCGGCGTCGCCGAGGACCAGGAGATGGGCAAGGTCTCGATCGTCGGCGCCGGGATGCGCTCGCACCCGGGCGTCGCCGCGACGGTCTTCCGCACGCTCGGCGATGAGCGCATCAACATCGAGATGATCTCTACCTCGCCGATCAAGATCTCGTGCGTGATCCGCTCCGCGCAGGTGCCGGACGCCGTCCGCGCCCTGCACGGGGCGTTCGAGCTGGGGGAGGGGGCGGTCGCGCACGAGCGGCCGTTCGCGGACCCGCGATGAGCGGCGAGCGCCCCTACCGGGTCGCGGTCGTCGGGGCCACGGGCCTCGTGGGCACCGCAATGCTCGAGACGCTCGCGGCGCGCGGGTTCCCCGCCGCGGAGATCGTGCCGCTGGCGTCCGAGCGCTCCGCCGGCCGCGAGCTCGCGGGCGGGCTGGTCGTGCGCGCGCTCGGCGAGGACGAGATCGAGGGCTTCGACCTGGCGATCTTCTCCGCGGGGGCGACCGTCTCGCGCGAGTGGGCCCCGCGTTTCGCGCGCGCCGGAGCGGTCGTGGTCGACAACTCGTCCTGCTGGCGCACCGATCCCGAGGTGCCGCTGGTGGTGGCCGAGGTCAACCCCGAGGACCTCGACTCGCATCGCGGGATCGTCGCCAACCCGAACTGCTCGACGATGCAATTGATGGTCGCGCTGCGCCCGATCCAGCGCGCGGCCGGCATCGAGCGCCTGATCGTCTCCACCTACCAGTCGGTCTCCGGCACGGGCCTCGCCGCCGTCGAGGAGCTCAAGGTCCAGGCGCACGCCGTCCTGCACGAGATGGCGCCGCCGGCGCCGGAGGTCTACCCGCACACGATCGCCTTCAACGTGCTGGGCGGCGCCGGCACGTTCGCGGACGGGGACGACCACACCGACGAGGAGCGCAAGATGATGTTCGAGACGCGCAAGATCCTCGGCGACGACTCGATCCGAGTGAGCGTGACCTGCGCGCGCGTGCCGGTCGTGACCGGTCACTCGGAGAGCGTGAACCTCGAGACCCGCGAGCCGCTGTCGGTGGAGGACGCGCGGGCGCTGCTTGAGGGCGCCCCGGGGCTGACCGTGGTCGACGATCCTGCCGCCGACGCCTACCCGACCGCGCTGGGGGCGACCGGCCGCGACGACGTGCTGGTCGGGCGCCTGCGCCGCGACCCGACGCACGAGCGCGGCCTGCAGATGTGGGTCGTCGCCGACAACCTGCGCAAGGGCGCGGCCGTCAACGCGATCCAGATCGCCGAGGCGCTGCACGAGCGCGGCCTCGTGCGCGTGCCGGCGCCCGCGGCGTAGCGACCCGCCGGCGCCGGCCGGTTGCGCGCGACATCGGCACCCCGGCTCCGTTGTTGTCTATATCAAGCGCACCGTCGTCATCTCGCTGGGGCTGTCGCTGTTCCTCGGCTGCGTGCCGACCCTTGCCGGCGCCGCGTCCAAGCGGTCGGCGCGCACCTGCCCGGTGCCCCACGGGCATGCCGTGGCGGTGAGGAGTCGCGAGGCGATCGTGTACAAGAGGACGGTCCGGTATCCGCAGGGGCAGGGGAGCCGCACAGCCTGGACGGCCTGCTGGCTGCGCAGCGGTCGGCGCACGAAGCTCGCCGAGACGGGGGAGAACCCCTGGTCCGACAGCGCCACCTCAGGGCCGCTGCGCCTCGCCGGCCGCTTCCTGGCGTTCCCGGTGACCTACACGGATCGCTACAACGAAAGCAGCCTTGCGGTGACCGTCTACGACCTCGCGAGCGGCAGTCGCTACTACACGCTCGACTACTGGAACGGGTTCGAGGGTCCCCCGCTGCGTCTCGAGGCCGTCCTGCTGACCCGCGACGGCGTCGTGGCCTATGCGGTCCGGGTCAGCGGTGTGAACGTGTATCCGCTGCGCACGCGGCTGGTGGCCTGGAGCGGTCGCCGCTACGACGCTGCCCGCGACGGCGTCCCGCGGCCGCTCGACGACGGGCCGGCCGGCTCGATCACGTCCCTCCGGCTCGCCGGAGCGACTCTGACCTGGCTGCACGACGGCGTCCCGCGAAGCGCGACGCTGACGCGTCCGGGGCGCTAACCGGCCGTTGGCGACCATGTTATAGTGACCATGGTCATGTCGGTCCGGACCATCAGCGCCAGCCGCTTCAAGGCCGAGTGCCTGCGGCTTCTGGACGAGGTCGCCGCGACCGGTGAGGAGATCGTCGTGACCAAGCGGGGCCGCCGGGTGGCGCGCGTCGCCCCGCTCGAGCAGCCGCGCCCGCTGCGCGGGTCAGTCACCTACCTGGTGGACGACGACGGGCTCATCGCCCCGCTCGACGAGCCGTGGGATTCCGAGCGGTGATCGTCCTCGACACCCACGTCTGGATCTGGTGGCACGACGACCCCTCGCGGCTCAGCCGGAGCGCGAGCGAGCTCGTCGACGGCGCCGACGTTCTGGGCGTCAGCGCGGCGAGCTGCTACGAGGCCCGGAGGCTCGCGGCGCGCGGGCGCATCGAGTTCGACCGGCCGGCGGACGATTGGATTCACCAGGCGCTTGCCCATCCCCGCGTGCTCGGCATCGCGGTGGACGCCCGCGTTGCGGTCACGGCCGGGGCCATCGGCGAGGCTTTCCCGGGCGACCCGCTCGACCGCATGATCTACGCGAGCGCGCTGACCCACCGCGCTCGCCTGGTGACCAGGGATCGGCGCTTGCGGGAGGCAGACCCGGTCACGGCCGCCTGGTGAGCCGCGGGAGGCTTACGCCAGCGGGTCGATCCACGGCACCCCCTTGAAGCGGCCGAAATCCGTGTCGGTCGAGCAGACGGTGAGGCCGTGCTCGAGGGCCAGGGCCGCGAGCTGCGCGTCGGGCACCAGGTTGCCCCGGACATCGTGGGCGGTGACGAGCTGTCCGAGCAGCCGCGCGTGGTCGGGCCCGGGAGTGGGGATCCACGCGGCCGGCGCTTCGATCCAGTCCCTGACCCGCTCCCAGGCGGTCGCCGCGTCCAACGGCCGGGGGAGCGCCCGGGGATGGGTGGCGATCCGCAGGAAGGCTCCGAGCGTCTGCCACGGCAACGCGACGCGGCGGGTTCCGTTGAGCTGCCCGGTCAGCCAGGCGGAGGCGGGCTCATGGCGGGAGCTACCGCGGTCGACCGCGCAGAGCAGCAGGCTCGCGTCCAGCAGCACTACCGCGTGGCCGGCCCGTCGAGCGTCTCGATGAGCTCCGCGACGTTCGACACGTCGAGCCGGTCGGTGCCGAGGTTGTGGGTGCGCTGGCGAAACTGCGGCCGCCGCGGCTGCGCGGTGAGCCCGCTTCGCACGAGCTCGTTGACGGCCTCGCTGAGGCCGATGCCGCGCTCGCGTCGCAGCTTCTCGATCGCGGCGGTTACGTCGTCGGCCAGGCTGACCGTGGTACGCACCCCTCGAATATCGCGCATCGTGATGCGTCATCAGGCGCATCACGATGCATCATTCCGCCCGACCGGCGCCGCCCTGGCGGCTGCCCGAGCGCGTCTCGGCGCGCGTCGGGAGCGTTGGGCGTGGCGAACTTCGGCAACGAAGGAACCGCGCGCCGGCGACCGGAGCGCGCGAAGGGGCCTCACGGGATTCCGCGCTCCTGCCCTGGGGGTCGTATGTGCCCCCTACCCAGGACGGTGGACCCGGCGCCTCCCTCCCGCGCCCGCGTCGGCCACGCCCGTCCCTTCCGCGCTCACCGCGGAGCTGGGTCGTGGCGAACGGCGGCAACGAAAGGGCCTCACGCCGGCGACCGGGGCGCGCCCGCGTCGCGAGAATGCAATCGCCCCCGCTATGCGCAGGTAATCGCACTCTCGCGAAGAGCCCGCCCTCCACGACCGAGAAATGCCTCCTTCGCTGCCGCAGTTCGCGACGCTACAGGCAACCCGAACGCCCGAACCCAACCCGAGCGCCCGAGCGCCCGAGCGCTCAGCGAGCCCGCAGGCAGCTCAGCTCGCGCTCGCCACGACCGCCGTCGACCAGTCGATCACCGATGTCGGCTTCACGACGTGGCGGTCCATGCCGAGCGCCTTGGGCTCCAGGCCGAGGGCCAAGCCGACCATCTGGGGTAGGTGCAGCACCGGCATGCCGAGCTTGCGCCCCACCTGCTTCTCGGCCAGCGGCTGCTGGAGGTCCAGGTTCAGGTGGCACAGCGGGCACGGGACCACCAGGCAGTCGGCCTCCGCGTCGGCGGCGTCGCCGAGGTGGGTGCCCGCCTGCTGGAGCGAGGCCGCCTTGTTCATCGTGATGATCGGGAAGCCGCAGCACTTGTAGACCCCGGCGTAGTCGATCACCGTGCCGCCGAGCGCCTCGATCACCTGGTGCATGTAGCGGTCGCGCGGGTGCTCCGCATCGATCCCGAGCCGGTCGGTCGGGCGCACGATGTAGCAGCCGTAGAAGGGCCCGACCCGCAGCCCGGTGAGCGGCCGGCGCACCTTCTCGCGCAACGTGTCCAGGCCGATCTCCTCCACCAGCAGCCAGAGGAAGTTCTTGTTGGTGAGCCCGCGCTCGTAGCTGAGGCCCTCTCCCGAATCCGCGAGGTTGGCGTTGATCCGGTCGCGGTACTCGGTGTTCGCGTCGAGCCGCTCCTGACACTCGTTCTGGGCGCCCTGGCAGGTCGAGCAGATGTTCATCATCAGCTCGGCGTCCGTCTGCTGGGCGAGCGCGAACGTGCGCGCGTTGAGCGTGTCGGCCAGCTCCTGGGAGTGCTCCGCCAGCACGCCGGCGCCGCAGCAGGCCGCGCGATCGAGCTCGACCAACTCGAGGTCGAGCAACGGGGCCACCGCGGCCATCGATCCGTGCAACTCGGGGGTGAAGCCGCGGCTTACGCAGCCCGGCCAGTAGGCGACTCTCATGCGCTCTCCCGCTCGGCCGGCTCGTCGGCGAGGTCGTCCTCGTAGCCGGAGATGTAGAGGTTCAGCTCGACGCGCTCCTCGCGCCCCTCGACGATGTCGAAGATCTTCTTCACGGCCGGCCCTGCCTTGTGGGGGTGGAGCAGCGCCTTGCCGGGCGTGACCTTCCGGCGCTGCATCGCGCGCAGCACGACCGGCAGCGACGATGTCAGCTCGGGAATCGCGCGCGGGTGGAACTTGCCGCCGTAGGAGTCGGGCAGCAGGTCGGCCTCGTGCAGCAGACCGTTGCGGCGGATGTTCTTCACGAACGCGTGCTCGTGGCGGTAGCCGTTGTTGCGGTCCTCGATCTCGAAGTCCGATCCGGCCCGGCGCCGCAGCCGCATGATCTGGCTCATCGGCGCGACGCCCTTGGGGCAGGCGTCGATGCAGTTGAAGCAGTGCGTGCAGTCGTAGATGCCGTGCGGATCCTCGGAGAGGTCCCGCAGGCGCTCCTGGGGCTCGGCGTCGCGCGGGTCGCCCACGAAGCGATAGGCCTTCGCGAGCGCGGCCGGACCGATGAACAGCGGGTCGACCTCCATCGACAGGCAGTCCGAGACGCAGGCGCCGCACTGGATGCAAGCCATCGTCTGCGTCACGTCGACCATGTTCTCGTGCGGGACGATGTACTCCCGCTCCGGCACGGGCTCGCGGTGGAGCAGCCAGGGCGTGACGCGGTGGATCTTCTTCCAGTGAACTGCGTCCATGTCGACGATCAGGTCCCGGATCACCGGCATGTTCCCCATCGGCTCGACCTCGATCACGCCCTCGCCGGAGTGGTCGCGCGACAGCGCCTCCTCCAGGTGGGTGTGGCACGCGAGGCCCGGCCGGCCGTTGATGCGCACGCCGCAGGACCCGCAGATCGCCGCGCGGCAGGAGCAGCGGATCCCGATCGTGCCGTCCTTCTCCCCGCGTGCGGTGAGGATGCCCTCCAGCACCGAGCGGTGGCCCTCGAGGTCGACGGTGAAGTCCTCCCAGTAGGGAGCCTGCCCGGACTGCGGGTCGTAGCGTCGGAGTCTCAGCGTGAAGTCGGGCATCGCGCTAGTAGGTCCTCTCCTCGGGCTCCCACTGGGTGATGGTCACCGGCGAGTAGCTCACCTCGGGCTCGGCGCCGTTCTGGGAGATGTCGATGTGCTTCAGCCACTCCTCGTCGTTGCGCCCGGGGAAGTCGGTGCGGTACTGGGCGCCGCGCGATTCCTTGCGCTCCTTCGCGGCGACGACGATCGCCTCGGCCACGTCGAGCATGTAGCCCAACTCGATCGCGCCGAGCAGGTCCTGGTTGAAGACAGTGCCCTTGTCGTCCACGGCCGCGTTGGCCGCCTCCTCCTTGAGTCGCCGGACGACCTCGTGCGCCTGCTCGAGCCCGGCCGCGTCGCGGAACACCGCGACGTGGCGGTTCATCGTCTCCCCGAGCTCGGTCTTGATGGCCGACACCCGCCGGCCGCCGGGCGGGCGGGCGAGGATCGCGTCGATCTCGGCCTGCGCGTCCTGGACGCGCGAGGACGGCGTGCTGGGCATCGGCACCTGCCGCGCACGGTGTGCGGCGTGCACGCCCGAGCGGCGGCCGAAGATCAGCGTGTCGAGCAGCGAGTTCGCCCCGAGGCGGTTGCCGCCGTGCACCGAGACGCACGCCACCTCGCCGGCGGCGTAGAGCCCGGGGATCGCGGTGCGGCCGTCCGCGTCGGCCTTGACGCCGCCCATGATGTAGTGGCAACCGGGCCGGATCTTGATCGGCTCGCGCGTGATGTCCACGCCCGCGAAGTCCCGCCCGATGTTGACGATCTCGCGCAGGGCCTCGAGCGTGCGCTTGCGCGGGACCTTCGTGATGTCGAGCGCGACCGTGCCGTCGGGGAAGCCGCGACCCTCGTTGATCTCGGTCTGCTCCGCGCGCGAGACCACGTCGCGCGAGGCGAGCTCGAGCTTGTTGGGCGCGTAGCGCTCCATGAACCGCTCGCCCTGCGCGTTGAACAGCTGGGCGCCCTCGCCGCGAGCGCCCTCGGTGATCAGGAACCCGTTCTCCGCAAGCGTCGTCGGGTGGTACTGGATCATCTCCATGTCCATCAGGGTCGCGCCGATCCGGTAGGCCTGCGCGATCCCGTCGCCCGTGCAGATCAGGGCGTTCGTCGTCGGGCGGAACACCTGCCCCGCGCCGCCGGAGGCGAGGATCACCGACTTGGCGTCGAACACCTGCAGCCGCCCGTCGCGCAGATCGCGGCAGATCGCGCCGACGCAGTTGCCCTCGCCGTCCTCGAGCAGGTCGGTGGTGAACCACTCCTCGAAGCGGTCCACGCGCTCGTGGTAGCGCATGAGCTGCTCGTAGAGGACGTGGAGGATCGCCTGGCCGGTGATGTCGGCGACGTAGTAGGTACGGGCCTGCGAGGCGCCGCCGAAGGCGCGGGTGCCGAGCGTGCCCGTGGGCGAGCGGTGGAAGGTGACGCCCATGTGCTCGAGGTGGAGGATCTCCTGTGGCGCCTCGCGGCACATCACCTCGATCGCGTCCTGGTCGCCGAGGTAGTCGGACCCCTTGACCGTGTCGAACGCGTGCGACTCCCAGCTGTCCTCCGGGTTGAGCGCGGCGTTGATGCCGCCCGCCGCCGCGACCGAGTGCGAGCGCACCGGATGCACCTTGGACACGATCGCGACGCTCGCCCCCGCATCGGCGGCGGCGAGCGCCGCGCGCTGTCCGGCGAGGCCGGCGCCGATGATCAGGACGTCGTGGGCGGGCATGGATTCGATCCTACCCCTGAGCGCCACGGGGAGGTCGCCCGGCCGGAGCGGCGGGGCGGCGGGTCAGGCCGGATCGCCGGCGGAGCGCAGCGCGCGCCGGACCTGGTCCACGTTGACCACGCCGCGCAGCACCCCGTCGCCGTCGACCGCCATCAGCGCGCCGTGGCGCCGCAGCGACTCGGAGCCGAGCAGCGCCTCCAGCGGAGCCTCGACGTCCACTCGCCAGTCCCCGGTCGCCTCGGCGTCCATCACGTCGCCGACGGTGACGGTCTGGTCGCCGGCCTTCGCGGCGCCGCGCACGCGCTCCTCCTGGGCCAGGCCGACGAAGCGCCCGAGCGCGTCGACGACCGGGAACCACGACCAGCGGTAGCGCAGGAAGAACTCGTCCTCTGCCCGGATCACGGGCAGGTCGGCGGGAACGCTGACGGGATGCTGGTCCATGATGTCGGCCACCGTCACCCCGTCGATCTGCTCGGCGAAGCGCGTCTGCTCGACGGCTCCCCGGGCCGCCTGCCCGACGAAGAAGGCCAGCAGGAGCCACCACAGGCCGCCGAGGTCCCCGCGCAGCACCTCGTACAGGCCCCAGGCCGCCATCAGCCAGGCGAAGAGCTGCCCCAGCCGGCCCGAGAACCGGGTCGCGCGGCCGCGGTCCCCGGTGACGCGCCACGCGATCGCGCGCGCGATGCGCCCGCCGTCCAGCGGGAACGCGGGCACCAGGTTGAACAGGAAGATGACGAGGTTCATCGTCACCAGGAAGCTCAGCGCGAGCTGGACCGGCGTGACGTCGCCGGTGGCGCGCAGGGTCGCGGCGTCGGTGAAGCGCCCGTAGCCCTCGAGCCCGACGCCAAGCGCGAAGCAGCCCGCGGCGAGCAGCAGCGAGACGGCGGGCCCGGCCGCGGAGATCTTGAACTCCTCGCCGGGCGTGCGGCTGTCGCGCTCCATCCGGGCCATGCCGCCGAGCAGCCAGAGGTCGATCTGCGGGACCCTGATGCCCGCGCGCCGGGCCGCCCACGCGTGGCCGAGCTCGTGCATCACCAGCGACGCGAAGAACAGCAGCGCGGTCGCGACCGCGGTGCCGAAGGCGGTCGTGTCGGAGCTGCCGAGCACCGTGCGGAACGACTGCGAGAGCCAGAAGATCGCGAGGAACAGGATCAGGAACCAGCTCAGGTCCACCCCGATCCTGATCCCGAACAGGGTGAACAGCTTGATGGTGCCCCCGCGGCCCGGCATGCCAGGATGGTGCCACAGCGGGCTCCCGCGTCACGACGCCCGCCGTCCCCGAGTGGAGGAGAGCCGATGGAGGGCGGTACCGGCGCGCTGCGCGCGCGCCTCGCGGAGATAGAGGACCTCTCGAGGACGGCGTCGCTGCTGGCCTGGGACCAGCAGACGATGATGCCGCGGGCCGGAGGCCGGGCTCGCGCCGAGCAGTCCGCGACCCTGCAGCGCCTGATCGGCGAGCGGCTCGCGGACCCCGAGCTCGGGGCGCTGATCGAGGAGGCGGCGAGCTCCTCCGAGGGCGCGGAGCCGCTCGACGACCAGGCCGCCCTGACCCGCGTCGCGCGCCGCGACCACGAGAAGGCCGTCCGCGTGCCTCCCGAGCTGCGGGCCGAGCGCGCCCGCGCGGCGGCGCTCGGGCACCAGGCATGGGCGGACGCCCGCGAGCGGGACGACTTTGCGGCGTTCCTCCCGTACCTCGAGCGCAACCTGGAGCTCGCGCGCTCCTACGCGGCCTGCTTCGAGGGGGACGACCCCTACGACGCGCTGCTGGACGACTTCGAGCCCGACACCACGGCCGCCGAGCTGGACGCGCGTTTCAGCGAGATCCGCACCGGGCTGGTCCCGCTGATCGCGGAGATCGCGGCCCGCGGCGTCGGCATCGACGACTCGCCGCTGCGCGGCGATCTCCCGGTGGGGCGCCAGCGCGAGCTCGTCGGCGAGCTGATCGCCGAGCTCGGCGCGAGCCGGGACGCGTGGCGCCTGGACGCGGCGGTCCACCCGTTCGCCTCGGGCATCGCGCCCGGCGACGTCCGCCTGACGACGCGCTTCGATCCCGCTCGCCTCGGCGTCGCGCTCTACAGCACGATCCACGAGTTCGGCCACGGCCTCTACGAGCACGGCATGGCGCCGGAGCTGGAGCGCACGCCGCTGTGCGGCGGGGCGTCGCTCGGGATCCACGAGTCGCAGAGCCGCCTGTGGGAGAACGTGATCGGGCGCTCGCTGCCGTTCTGCAAGTGGCTCGAGCCGCGCCTGGAGCGCGCCTTCCCGGGGCGCGGCGGCGCGGCGGCGCTCCACAGGGCGGCCAACCGCGTCGAGCCCTCGCTCATCCGCGTCGAGGCCGACGAGGCGACCTACCCGCTGCACATCGTGCTCCGCTTCGGCCTCGAGCGCGACCTGCTCGCAGGGAGGCTCGCGGCCCGGGACCTGCCGGGCGCATGGAACGAGGGCATGTCCGAGCTGCTCGGCGTCGAGGTGCCGAGCGACCGCCTCGGCGTTCTGCAGGACGTGCACTGGTCCGAGGGCCTGATCGGCTACTTCCCCACCTACCTGCTGGGCTCGGCGATCGCGGCGCAGCTGTGGGAGGCGCTGGCGGCCGAGGTGCCCGGCGTAGAGGCCGCGATCGCCGCCGGGGAGTTCGGCCCCGTCCGGGAGTGGCTGGGAGAGAACGTCCACCGTCACGGGCGCAAGCTGCTGCCGGCCGACCTGCTCGAGCGCGCGACCGGGCGTGGCTTCGACAGCGCGCCCTACCTGCGCTACCTGCGCGCGAAGTACGGCGCGCTGTACGGCCTGGGGTCGTAGCCCGGAGCGGCGCGGAGCCCCGGCGCAAGGCCGTGGCGCTCAGACCGGAGCGTGGCGCGCGACGATCGCCTCGAAGTCCGTCGTCGCCGGGAGCGTCCCGAACAGGAGTCCGGCGTCGCCGCCGAGGCGTGCCGCGCAGAACGCGTCGGCGACCGCCGGCGGGCTGTGCCGCACCACGAGCGATCCCTGGAGCGCGAGCGCCATCAGCTCCACCACGCGCCGGGCCCGGGGCTCCACCGCGTCGATGTCCGCGAGCGCGGTCCGCAGCGCGGCGACGTGCGCGTCCAGGCGCGGCTCGGCCCCGCGCGCCGAGTCGACCTCGGCGAAGAAGGCCTCGAGCGTCTCCGGCGAGCGGGACAGCGCACGCAGCACGTCGAGCGCGATCACGTTCCCCGATCCCTCCCAGATCGCGTTCACCGGCGCCTCGCGGTAGAGCCGCGGCATCGCCGAGTCCTCCACGTAGCCGTTACCGCCGAGGACCTCGATCGCCTCCGCGGCGTGCGGCGGGCAGCGCTTGGTCGTCCAGTACTTCGCTACCGGGGTCGCGAGGCGCTTGAACAGCTCCTGCTCGGGGTCGGCCGGGGCCTCGTCGTAGGCGCGCGCGAGGCGCATCGCGAGGAGCGTGGCGGCCTCCGACTCGATCGCGAGGTCCGCGAGCACGTTGCGCATCAGCGGCTGGTCGATCAGCGTCCGCCCGAAGGCGGCGCGGTGGGAGGCGTGGTGGATCGCCTGCGCGACCGCGATCCGCATGCCGGCGGCGGCGCCGATCGTGCAGTCGAGGCGCGTGTGGCCGACCATCTCGATGATCGTCGCCACGCCGCGGCCGGGCTCGCCGACCATCCGCGACCACGCGGCCTCGTACTCGATCTCGCTCGAGGCGTTGGAGTGGTTGCCGAGCTTGTCCTTGAGCCGCAGCAGGCGGATCCCGTTGCGCTCCCCGTCGGGCGTCCAGCGCGGGACCGCGAAGCAGGAGAGGCCGCCGTCGGCCTGCGCGAGCGTGAGGAACACGTCGCACATCGGCGCCGAGCAGAACCACTTGTGCCCGTCCAGCCGGTACTCGGCGCCGGCGCCGCCGCCGTTCAGCGGCGTGGCGGTCGTGAGGTTGGCGCGCACGTCCGAGCCGCCCTGCTTCTCGGTCATCGCCATCCCGGCGAGAGCCCCCGGCTTCTCGCCGGCGGGGCGGTTGGAGCCGTCGTACGCGTAGGCCGTGATCAGCGGCTCCCACTCCGCCGCCACCTCGGGCTGCACGCGCATGGCGGGCACGATCGCGTGGGTCATCGAGATCGGGCAGCCGTGCCCGCCCTCGGCCTGCGAGAGCGTCATGAACATCGCGGCGCGAGCCGCATGCGCGCCGGGCTGCGGCTCTGCCCAGGGCAGGGCGTGCAGGCCGTGCGTCGTCGCGATGCCGAGCATCTCGTGCCACGCCGGGTGGAACTCGACCTCGTCGATGCGGTTGCCGTAGCGGTCGAACGCGCGCAGCACGGGCAGGTTCTCGTTCGCGAGGCGCCCCGCCTCGAGCGTCGAGGCGCGCCCCGCGATCTCCCCGACCGCACGGGCCCGCTCGGCCGCCCAGCCGGCGCCCTGGCTCTCCAGCGCCTCGGCCAGCGGCCTGTTGGTCTCGAACAGGTTCAGGTCCCCGAACGGGGGAGGTTGGTTCGGCGCTCGCAGCCGCGGGTCCGTCGCGGCGCTGCGCTGCTCGGTGGCGGCCATGGGAGGATTGTCGCAGGCGCCGGGCCCGGCGCACGAGCGGCCGCCGGATCGCTCATCTAGCATCCGCGCGGCCCGCCGGCCGGCGGGCATCCACCGACGATCACGGAGCCGCCACCGCCGATGTCCCACGAAGTCACCCTGATCCCCGGAGACGGCACCGGGCCCGAGCTCGTCGAGGCCACCCGCCGCGTGCTCGAGGCGACCGGAGTCGCGTTGAACTGGGACGAGCACCCGGCCGGCGAGGACGTCTACGCCGCCGAGGGGACGCCGTTCCCGGACCGCACGCTCGACTCCGTCCGGCGTACGGGGGTGGGCATCAAGGGGCCGACGACCACGCCGGTGGGATCGGGGTTCCGCTCGGTCAACGTGCTGCTGCGCAAGGAGCTCGACCTGTACGCCTGCATCCGCCCCTGCAAGTCCTATGCGGGCGTGCGGACCCGGTTCCCGGAGACGGACTTCGTGATCGTGCGCGAGAACACCGAGGACCTCTACGCCGGGATCGAGTTCGAGCAGGGCGGCGAGGAGGCCGCCAGGCTGCGCGAGTTCCTGGCGGATCTCGGCGCGGACGTGCGCGAGGACTCCGGCATCTCGATCAAGCCGATCTCGGTGTTCGGCAGCGAGCGGATCGTCGAGGCCGCATTTCGCTACGCGGAGGAGAACGGCCGCGGGAAGGTGACCGCGGCGCACAAGGCCAACATCATGAAGTTCTCCGACGGGCTCTTCCTCGAGGTGGCGCGCAGGGTGGCCGAGCGTCATCCCGACATCGAGTTCGAGGACCGCATCATCGACAACCTCTGCAACCAGCTCGTCTCCCGCCCCGAGGAGTACGACGTGATCGTGCTGCCGAACCTCTACGGAGACATCGTCTCCGACCTCGGCGCCGGGATGATCGGCGGGCTGGGGCTCGCGCCGGGCGCGAACATCGGGACGCAGGCCGCGATGTTCGAGGCGACCCACGGGTCGGCCCCCAAGTACAAGGGCCAGAACAAGGTCAACCCCACGGCGCTGATGCTCTCGGGAGTGCTGATGCTCCATCACCTCGGCGAGCACGCCGCGGGCGATCGGCTGGAGAGGGCGATCGCCGAGGTGATCGCCGCGGGAGAGAAGGTGACATATGACCTCAAGCCCACGCGTGACGATCCGACCGCGGTCGGGACCTCACAGTTCGCCGACGCCGTGATCGAGCGGCTGGGCGACGGCGTCTGAGCCACACGCGACGGCGCTATAGCCATACAAGAGACAAGGAGTCACACTCAAATGCCCGGCAAGCCCCCAGTCCGCGTCGCCGTCACCGGAGCCGCAGGTGCGATCGGCTACGCGCTGCTGTTCCGCATCGCCTCGGGTCAGATGCTCGGTCCCGACCAACCGGTCGAGCTGCGCCTGCTGGAGATTCCGCAGGCCGTGGGCGCGCTCGACGGTGTCGCGATGGAGCTCGACGACTGCGCCTTCCCGCTGCTCGCCGGCATCGAGGGGACCGACGATGCCAAGCGTGCGTTCGACGGGGTGAACGTCGCGGTCCTGGTCGGCGCGCGCCCGCGGACCAAGGGCATGGAGCGAGCCGACCTGCTCGAGGCCAACGGGGCGATCTTCACGGGCCAGGGCGAGGCGCTGAACGAGCGGGCCGCCGACGACGTGCGGGTCCTGGTCGTGGGCAACCCGGCGAACACCAACGCGCTGATCGCGATGCACAACGCGCCCGACGTACCGGACGACCGCTTCACCGCGATGACGCGGCTCGACCACAACCGCGCGATCGCGCAACTCGCCCACAAGACCGGCGCGGCCGTTGACGAGATCGATCACATGACGATCTGGGGCAACCACTCCGCCTCCCAGTACCCGGACCTGTTCAACGCGCGCGTGAGAGGGCGGAGCGCCGCAGAGGCGGTCGGCGACCAGGCATGGATCGAGTCCGAGTTCATCCCCACCGTGGCCAAGCGCGGCGCGGCCGTGATCGAGGCGCGCGGAGCCTCCAGCGCGGCCTCCGCCGCCAACGCGGCGATCGACCACGTGCACGACTGGATCCTGGGCACGCCCGCGGGCGACTGGGTCTCGGCCGCGATCCCCTCCAGGGGCGCCTACGGCGTGGCGGAGGGAGTCATCTCGAGCTTCCCGGTGACGAGCGACGGCGGCGGCTGGAAGGTCGTCGAAGGACTCGAGATCAGCGAGTTCTCGCGTGCGCGGATCGACGCCAGCGTCGCCGAGCTCGGCGAGGAGCGCGACGCCGTTCGCGGGCTGGGGCTGATTCCGTCCTAGCGGCGGCGCCCGAGGACCGATCCTGAGAAGCGGTCGCCCTGCGACCCGGAGGCAGGAACGGACGTGGCTGGGCGCCCCGTCCGCTCACTTCCCAGAAGTGGTTGCCGCTGTCCGGCCGCCCGATGGCCTCAGGCCGGGTGCCAGCCCTTGCCCTCCTTGCGCACCAGGCCCTCGGCCTTCAGCGACGGCAGGATCCGGTACAGGTAGTTGGGCTTGATCTTCATCGCGTCGGCGAGCTCCGGGATCGTGATGCCCGGGCGCGCGCGCACCAGCTCGAGCGCCTGGTTGGCGCGGGTCGCGCCCCCCCGGCGCCGGCGGCGCGTCGTGGCGCCGCGACCGCGGCGGCGGGTGCCCGTGCCCTTGCGAGTGCCGCCGACGCCGGCGAGCGCAGCCCGCGCGGCCTCGAGGCGCCGCTGCTCGTCCACGAGCGGGCGAAGCTCCTCGAGCCGGTCGTCGATCTCCTTGAGCTTCTGGTCGAGAAAATCCGCCATGCGCTTCCTTCCGTTCGGTTCGTGAACAGTCACCGTAACAGCATCTGCGCGTGACGTACGGTCCGACTGCTGCTTTGACTGTCAAGTCTCGGCCAGCGCGGCCAGTCGGCGGAGTGAGGCATTCGCCTCGTGTCGGGTGATGCCACCGACCAGCACCCGGCCGGCGACGGCGCCGAGCGGGCCGCCGGGAGGGTGGAACTCGTTCACATAGTCGAAGCGGGTCCCGTGCTCGGTCGGCCACAGCTCGTAGGTGATGCGCGCGCGGGAGCGTGCAGGCCCGCGACCTTCCCATACGGCTCGGCTGGGCGCGTCGAACTCGACCACCTTCCAGCGAACGGTGAAGTTCGCGCCGCGTAGCCGCAGCGTCTGGGTGAGGTGCGACCCGAGCCCGAGCTCGCCGTTCGGCGCCTCCCGAAGCGCATGATGGATCGTGACCCATTCTCCGAGTCTCGACGGGTCCATCAGGAGCGCCCAGACGTGCGGCGGCGGGGCCGCGATGTCGATCGAGGCGCGGATGCCGCTCACCGCTTCACCTCGCTGCCAGCGGCTCGGCGGACTCCCAATCCCGGAGGGCGCGCTCGATCGCGGCGTCGAGCGAGTGCAGGCGCACGCCGAGTGGCCGCTCGGCGCGCGGCTGCCGCGGCAGGAGATCGCTCTCGAGGCTGTCCATCAGGGGCATTACGAGCCCGGGGTCCTCGCCCGCGATCGCAGCCGCGACGCGACCGACGATCGGCGTCGCGTCCAGCGGCAGGCGCAGCGCGGGGCGCACGACCAGCATCAGGTCGGCGATCCGGTCGATCAAAGCGCCGTAGCTCACGATCTCGGGTCCGACCGCGTCGAGCGAGCGCCCGTCGGCGGCCGGGTCCTCGGCTGCGCGCGCGAGCAACTCGACGACGTCGCGTCGGTCGATGGGCGCCGTTCGGCGGGCGCTCCAGGCAGGGAGCGGGACCGCGGGGAGGCGCTCGATCAGTCGCACCAGGAAGCGGAACGAGCGCGACCGCGCGCCGATCACGATCGAGGCGCGCAGCGCGGTCGAGCGCGGCAGCGCCTCGAGCAGGACGCGCTCGACCTCCAGGCGGCTCGCGAGGTGCGCCGATCGCCTGTCGCCGCGCGGGGCGAGGCCGCCGAGGTAGACGGCCTTACGGACGCCGGCCCGCCGCGCCGCCTGCGCGAACCCGCTCGCCGCTCGCCGCTCGCGCTCGGGGAAGCCCCGGTCGGCGGCGCCCTCCATCGAGTGCATCAGGTGGTAGGCGACCTCGACCCCGGCCATCGCCTGGCGGAGTCCGTCGCCCGTGAGCGCGTCCCCGCGGACCACGGGCACGTCGACCCGGACGCGGGCCGGGTCGCGCGCGAATCCGATCACCTCGTGGCCCGCGGCGAGCAGGCGCGGCGCGAGCGCGTCGCCGACGAATCCGCTGATGCCGGTCACCAGGACGCGCACCCGGCGAAGTCTGCGGAAAATGCGGGGAGGTCGCGCCGCGGTCGCGAAGAAGCTGCCGATTACCAGCCGATTCGCCACCGCGCACGAACTCCTAGCGTTTTGCGGGAATCGACGTTGCAGGCGATCCTGCGGGGCGCTTTGATGCCGCCGTCGCGTGGGAGTCGGACGACCGGAAGGGGTCTGGAGGAGCATGGCGAGCGGGCGCAAGCCGGTGGCGAAGGTGCGTTGCGAGGACTGTTTCTTCGGGCAGAACCTGCTCTGCGCCCTGGCCACCGAGGAGCCGTGCGCGACGTTCCGCCCCGCGCACCCGGACGGCCTGCGGCCCCCCAGCCAGCTGCGGTTCACCTTCCGCCAGGAGCGTCGTACGCAGGCGGCGTGGGCGTTCCCGACTGCCCAGGAGCAGGCCGCACTTCACGGCTGAGCCGCTCCTCGCGCCGCGCGAGCCACTCCGAGCCGGGCGTGTCGGTCAGGCCGTGCAGGATGATCGAGGCGAAGACCACCAGCGCGGCCAGGTTGAACAGTTGGCTGCCCTCGCTCCCGAGCCTGGTCAGGACGAGGATCGAGAAGGCCATCGTCGCCACGCCCTTCGGCCCGAACCAGGCCATGAACCCCTTCACCGCGCGGTCCAGCCCGGTGCCGGCCAGCGCCGTGAAGACCGCGACCGGCCGGGCGACGAAGAGCGTGAAGAGCGCGATCCCGACCGCGGCCCAGCCATCCGCGAACAGGCCGTCGAACGTGAGCAGGGCGCCGAACACGACGAAGATGCCCAGCTTCACGATCTCGACGATGTCGGCGGCGCGGCTCTCGAAGGTCGCGCGCAGGTCGGGCCGCCAGAGGCCGAGCGCGATCGCCGCCACGAACACCGAGATGAGGCCGTTCCCCTCGGGCGGCAGCACGGCGACCCCGTACGCGGCGAAGGCCGTACCCAGCGAGTAGAGCGCCTTCTGGTGGGGCGGGATCCCGCGCTCCAGCGCGTCGCGCGGCATCAGCTTCGACGCCACCCAGGCCACGACCAGACCGCTCGCGAGGCCTATGCCGACGTCCTGGAGCACGAAGCGCCACCAGACGAAGTCCCGCGTCCCGTCGAGCGCGAAGGTGAACGCGAGCACGGCCGGCAGCGCGAGGCCGTCGTTCAGTCCCGACTCCAGGTTGAGCGAGTTGCGCACGACACGCGGCACGCGCGGGTTGGTGACAACGCTCGAGGAGAGCACCGGGTCGGTCGGCGAGAGGAGCGCGCCGAGGAGGAACGCCTCCGTCCACGTGAGGTCCACGAGCGCCTTGGCGACGAGCGCCACCAGGGTCGCGGTCAGCGGCATCGCGAGCACCAGCTTGCGCAGCGGCAGGTGCCATGACGACTGGAGCATCTCCCCGTCGACCTCGAGCCCGTCCCGGAACAGGATCACGATCAGCGCCACGATCGCGAGCTCGTTCACGAACGGCGAGGTCGGCGAGAGGTCCAGCAGCCCGGTGACGCCGTCGCCCGCGACGAAGCCGGCCAGCACGTAGAGGGCGGCCAGGGACAGGAAGCTGCGGCGCGCGAGACCGGAGACCAGGGCGCCGACCATCAGCAGCCCGCCGAGCAGGAGCGTCGTCGCGTCGAACGTCCCGGGCATCCCGAGGGCGATGGGGACCGCAGGATCGCTCACGCGGATAGAGTCTCTCACCTCCGGCGGCCCGTTCCGCGGGCATCCCTGGGGAGCGTGAGCTTGCGGATAACCGTGCTCGGAAAGTCGCCGGCGTGGCAGGACGCGGGCGGCGCGTGCAGCGGGTACCTCGTCCGGCAGGGCGGCACGGCGGTGCTGCTGGACTGCGGCAACGGGGTGTTCGGGAAGCTGCGCGAGCGCATCGAGTACGTGGACGTCGGCGCGGTCGTGATCTCCCACCTCCACGCCGACCACTTCCTGGACCTGGTCCCGTTCGCCTATGCGCTCGTCTACGCGCCGCGCCAGCAGCCGGTGCCCATCGAGCGCTGGCCCGGGACCGACCGGCCGGCGCGACCGCTCCTGCACGTTCCGCCCGGCGCCCGCGAGCTCTTCCGGCGGGTCGTCGGCGCTTGGGGCCCGGAGGACCTGATCGAGCGCGCCTTCGACCTGCGCGAGTACGGGCCGGACGAGGAGCTGGAGATCGGCGACCTGCGCGCGCGCTTCCACGCGGTGCCGCACTTCGTCGCCACCCACGCCGTCGAGCTCTCCGCGCCCGAGGGCGGGCGCTTCACCTTCGGCGCGGACTCGCGACCGAGCGAGGGCCTCGTCCGTTTCGCGCGCGGCACCGATCTGCTGCTGATCGAGGCCACGCTGTCGCGCCCCGAGCGCGACGGCGACCGCGGCCACCTGACGGCCGCCGAGGCCGGCGAGCACGGCCGCCGCGCCGGGGCCCGCCGGCTCGTGCTCACCCACCACTCGGACGAGCTCGACGCCGCCGAGCTGCGCCGCGCGGCGGAGGAGACGTTCGGCGGTCGGGTCGAGTTGGCTGCCGAGGGCGCGACGTACGAGGTGTAGGCGGCGGGTTTCATCCCGCTCGCGCGCCGAAGGCGCTGCGAACGGCGTCGCCGCGCACCGGCCGCCTTCCCGGCCGCCGCCGGCCGGGAGCCCGGCCGCCGAACCCTCCTCGCCGGGCTAGCATCCCCGCCATGCCCACCGAGCGCGACCTGTTCGCCAACTTCGAGCGCATGCGGCGCGAGATGGATGAGCTGTTCGGCGACGTCTTCGAGCGAACCGGCGTCGCCCGGCGCCGCGCGAGCTTCGCGCCCGCGGTCGACGTCTTCTACGAGGGCGATCCGCCGCGCGCGGTCGTCGTGGCCGAGCTCGCCGGGATCGACCCGGACGAGCTGGGCCTCCAGATCCAGGGCCGCGAGCTGGTGATCGCCGGCCGGCGGCGGCCGGCGCCCTCGGAGGGCAGGCTCTACCAGCAGATCGAGATCGGCACCGGGCCGTTCCGGCGGCTGGTGCAGCTCGGCGCGGACGTCGTCCCGACCGAGGCGCGCGCGCTCTACGAGGACGGGGTCCTGCGCATCGAGCTGCCGCTGGCCCAGCCGGCGCGCGCCCGCGCGGTGCCGATCGAGGTTCGAGGCGAGCACCGGTGATCGAGGTCGGGACGCCGGGCGACGGCGCGGTCGAGGTCGAGCTGGGCCCGGCCCGGCTCGTACAGGGCACCCTGCCGGTGCTGCCCCTGCGCGAGGCCGTCCCGTTCCCGGAGACGCTGATGCCGCTCGCGGTCGGGCAGGAGCGCTCGGTCGCGCTGGTCAACGACGTGCTCGCCGGCGACCGGATGCTGGTGATGGTCGCCAGCCGCGACCCCGCGATCGAGGAGCCGGCGCCCGAGGACCTCTTCGAGGTGGGCGTGGCGGGCTCCGTCGCGCGCATGATGAAAGTGCCCGACGGGACCCTGCGCATCCTTGTGCAGGGAGCGCAGCGGGTCCGGATCGACAGCTGGCTGGAGACGGAGCCCTACCTGGTGGCCGCGATCTCCGAGCTGCGCGACGAGGAGATCGGCGAGAGCGCGGAGCTGACCGCTCTGGTGCGCAACGTCCAGTCGACGTTCGGGAAGATCGTCGAACAGGTCCCCTACCTGCCGGAGGAGCTCCAGCTCGCAGTCTCGAACCTCGAGGACCCCGGCGCTCTCTCGAGCCTGATAGCGGGCGCGCTGCGGATCAAGACCGAGGATCGCCAGGCGCTGCTGGAGGAGCTCGACGTGCGCAAGCGGCTGCGCCGGCTCTCCGAGCTGCTCGCGCACGAGCTCGAGGTCGTCTCGCTCGGCTCGAAGATCCAGTCCGAGGTCCAGTCGGGGCTCGACCGCAGCCAGCGCGAGTACGTCCTGCGCCAGCAGCTCCAGGCGATCCAGGAGGAGCTCGGCGAGATCGACCCCACGCAGGCGGAGGCGGGAGAGCTGCGCGAGCAGCTCGCCGCGCTGGAGCTGCCGGACGAGGTTCGCGCGGCGGCCGATCGCGAGCTGGCGCGGCTCGAGCGGCTTCCCGCGGCGGCCGCCGAGCACGGCGTGATCCGCACCTACCTGGAGTGGATCGCCACGCTCCCCTGGGGCAAGGCGACCGAGGACAACCTCGACCTGCGACACGCGCGCGAGGTGCTGGACGCCGACCACTACGACATCGAGGCCGTCAAGGACCGGATCCTGGAGTTCCTGGCGGTCCGCAGGCTCAAGCCCGACGCGCGCGGGTCGATCCTCTGCTTCGTCGGTCCTCCGGGGGTGGGCAAGACCTCGCTCGGACGCTCGATCGCACGCGCCCTCGGCCGCCGCTTCCAGCGCATCAGCGTCGGCGGGGTGCGCGACGAGGCCGAGATCCGCGGTCATCGCCGGACCTACGTCGGCGCGATGCCCGGCACGATCGTGCGCGCGCTGCGCGACGCGGGCGCGAGCAACCCGCTGGTGATCATCGACGAGATCGACAAGATGGGCGCGGACTTCCGCGGCGACCCGTCGAGCGCGATGCTCGAGGTGCTCGACCCCGAGCAGAACCACGCGTTCCGCGACCACTACCTCGACCTGCCGCTGGACCTATCCGCGGTCATGTTCGTGACGACCGCCAACACGCTCGACACGATCCCCGGCCCGCTGCGCGACCGCATGGAGGTGATCCGGCTCGCCGGCTACAGCGAGGAGGAGAAGCTCCAGATCGCGCGGCGCTACCTCGTGCCGCGCCAGATCGAGCGCAACGGCCTCACGGGCGGCCGGATCAGGATCTCGGATGCGGCGCTGAAGGCCCTGGTCGAGAGCTACACCCGGGAGGCCGGCGTGCGCAACCTCGAGCGGGAGATCGGCGCCCTGTGCCGCAAGGTGGCGCGTCGCGTCGCCGAGGGGAAGGCCGACGGGCGGGTCTCGATCTCGGCCCGCTCGGTGCGCGAGCTGCTCGGGGCGCCGCGGTTCCAGCCGGAGGCGCGCCGGCGGACACGCGAGCCCGGCGTCGCGACCGGGCTCGCATGGACGCAGGCGGGCGGCGAGGTGCTGTTCGTCGAGGCGACGGCGATGCCGGGGTCGGGCCGGCTGACGATCACGGGCCAGCTCGGCGACGTGATGCGCGAGTCCGCGCAGGCGGCGCTGTCCTTCGTGCGCAGCCACGCGGGCGAGCTCGCCCCCGACCTGCCCGGCGACTGGTTCGCCGAGCACGACCTGCACCTGCACGTGCCCGCCGGCGCCACTCCCAAGGACGGCCCGAGCGCAGGCATCACGATGGCGACCGCGCTCGCGTCGCTGATCTCGGGCCGCCCGGTGCGCGACGACGTCGCGATGACCGGCGAGGTCACGCTCACCGGCCAGGTGCTGCCGATCGGGGGGCTCAAGGAGAAGGCGCTCGCGGCGCAGCGCAGCGGCATCCGCACGGTCATCGTCCCGCGCCGCAACGAGGCGGACGTCGACGAGGTGCCCGAGCCGCTCCGCAAGCAGGTCGAGCTCGTGTTCGCCGACGACGTCTCCCAGGTGCTCGACGCGGCGCTGCGCCCGGCGCGCAGACGGAAGGCCGCGCGCGCGGCCGACTAACGGCGCGCGCGCCGCCGGAAGGCGCCGATCCGGACGGCCGAGGTGCCGCTCGCTCGCAGCGGGTATCCTCGATGGGCACGTCAAGCGTCTCGAGGGAGCGGCATGGCAGCAACGGGAAGAAGCGCGCGACTCGCCGCGACGGCGATCGCCATCAAGAACAACCCGGCGATTCAGCGGGCGATCCAGGACGCCGAGTTGCGCGAGAACGTGCGCGTGGCGCTGCTGTCCGCGCGCAATGCGTACGGCCGGCTGAACAACGGCAAGCCGCCGGCGAAGGTCATCGCCGAGGACAAGAAGTTCCAGAAGGACATCCGCGAGGCCACGATTCGCCTGCGCGAGGCCGGCGAGGCGCTGCGCGAGGGGCCCGTGCGCCGCAGGCGCAAGCGGCGCCTGGGCCGCCTGATCCTCGTGGGCATCGTCGGCGCGGGGCTCGCGCTGACGCTCAGCGAGGGGCTGCGCAACAAGGTCCTCGATGCGCTCTTCGGCGCCGAGGAGGAGTTCGAGTACACCTCGACGACCACCCCGGCGCCCGCGCCGGAGGCGGTCGGCACGCCCTCCTAGCCCGGAGCAGACGGCAAGGTCGTACGCGAGGGCGCCCCGCGGGGCGCCCTCGCCGCGTTCGGGGCGGCCGGCCCCGAACGCCCGGCTGGCCGGCCAGCTAGGCTCGGTGCGTGGGGGCGGCCACCTCTGAGACCCGCGAGCTGGGCGGCGAGCGAGCGCAGCGCATCGTCGAGGCGATGCGCGCGAGCGTCGCGCGGCGCGGCGCCGCCGGCTCGACGTTCGACCACGTCGCGCGCGAGGCCGGCGTCTCGCGCGGCCTGCTGCACTACCACTTCGGCTCCAAGGAGCGGCTGCTGCTGGAGGTCGTGCGCCGCGACTCGGCGATCCGCATGGAGCGGCTCGGCCGGGCGCTGGAGGGAGCGGGGAGCGCGGACGACATCATCGACGCGCTGCTGCACAGTCTCGAGGAGGTCGTGAGCGACGACCCCGGCTTCGTCATCCTCCATTTCGAGCTCTTCACGCTCGCGCGACGAAACGGGGAGATCGCGGCGGAGATGGCCGAGCTCGGGCGGCGCACGCGCGCGCACGTCGCCGAGCTGCTCGGCCGCAAGCAGGCCGAGGGCGTGCTGCGACTCGGCGACGAGCCCGAGGCGGTGGCCGGAGCCGTCTTGGCGCTCGGCGACGGGCTCGCGCTGCGGATGCTCGCCGAGCCGGACCTCGACGCCCGCCCACTCCTGCGCGCCGCCGTCGCCGCGGCGCGCGCGCTGCTCGCGAAGCCGGCCTGAGCCGGCCCGGTCGCTCGCGGATCAGCGGAAGATCTTCGGCATCCGGGCGAGCAGCCGCAGGCTGCCCTTCGGCCGGATGCGGCGCGTGAGCAGCAGCCGCCGCGGGTCCTCGCGGCCCGCCGACAGCGCGATCCAGTCCTCCAGCCGGCAGCGGAAGGTGAGGTCCGGCGCCTCGAGCCGGCCGGCCTCCGCGCGCGTGGCCCCGTTGTCGATGCGCAGGTGCCACGGCTCCGCGTCGGTGAACTCCCACTGGATCGTCGCGCCGCCCGCGGGGACGTGCGCATGGTTGACGGAGCGCTCGACGCCGTCGAAGAACAGCGCGAGGTCGTCGTGCGAGCGCGACACCTCGCCGAGCCTCTCGCCCAGGTAGTTGGCGCGCAGCAGCGCGAGCCCGCGCCGGGCGCGCTCGCGCGGGGGCAGGTCGGTGTCCAGCGGGATGCGCAGCTCCTCGGGTTCGATGCCCGCGGCGCGCAGGCGAAAGTCGAGCGCCGTGGCAGCCTGCTCGTAGACGTCCTCGAGCGTCGCGCCGAAGCAGCTCACGTAGGACTCGTCCCAGCCGGGTGGCACGAAGACCGCAGCCGTCACCGGGATCACCTCACGCAGCAACTCGCCGATCGCGTCCTTGCACTCGGGGTCCTCGCGCACGAGGTCGCTGATCAGCTTGACGCCGAACGCGATGTGGCGCTGCTCGTCGTTTGAGACGTGCCCCATGCCCTCGCGGAAGCCCGGCAGGATGTCGCGCTCGGTCAGGTAGCCCTCGATGAAGTGCTGTCCCGGCTGGGCGAGGGTCGCCTCGACGACCAGGTGGTAGAGCGTCACCGCGGCCGCGAGCTTCGGCTTGGAGCGGTCGCGGCGTAGTTCGTCCGCCATTCGGTCGAGCCGCTCGAAGGTCTTGCGGAAGCCCCAGGTCAGCTCCGGGCGCGTCGCGTCGAGGGCAGCCCCGTAGGAGTCCGCGCCGACCGCGGCCACCTCCCGCATGAAGCGCCCGAACAGGACCGCGTGGCGCGCCTCGTCGACCTGTTGCGTGGCGAGGAAGTAGCGCTGCTCCTCGCGCGGGGCCGCGTCGATGTAGGGAGAGAGGTTCTCGGCGACGGAGTCCTCGCCGTGGAAGAAGAGCGAGTAGTTCCACAGCGCCGCGCGCCGCTCGTGCGCGCTGAAGACCTCGTGCCACTGGCGCCGGTCCTCGGAGAAGTCGATCTCGGTGGCGCGCCAGTTGGCCTTCTCCCAGCGCTCGTACAGATCTGTGTAGCTGATCTTGTCGGCGGCGATCGCTGCGGCGGTCATCGGCTCCTCGCTTCCACTCGATGTGGCTGTAACTGTACGGCAGCGTTCGTGGCAGCGCTCCTGCCCCGGGGCGCGGACCGACCCCCTGTCGAGCAGCGTTCGAGCTCCCCGCCGCGGGCGCTCAGGCCGCGGCGAGCTTGGGGCTGAGCCACTCCGCGCGCAGGCGCCGCTCCAGTTCCTCGGCGAGGCCGTCGATCGCCACGCGCTCCTGCGCGAGCGAGTCGCGGTCGCGCAGCGTCACCGTGCGGTCCTCGATCGTCTGGTGGTCGATCGTGACCGCGTAGGGGGTTCCTATCTCGTCCTGGCGGCGGTAGCGGCGGCCGATCGAGCCGCCCTCGTCGTACTCGGCCTCGACGCGCTCGCGCAGCGCGCGGTGCACCTCGGCGGCGAGCTCCGGCTGGCCGTCCTTGCGCACGAGCGGCAGGACCGCGACCTTCACCGGCGCCAGGCGCGGGTGCAGGCGCAGCACCGTACGCGACTCGCCCTCGACCTCCTCCTCGTCGTAGGCGTCGGCGAGGAAGGCGAGCGTCGCGCGATCGGCGCCCGCCGCCGGCTCGATGACGTGCGGGACGTAGCGCTCGCCGCTCTGCTGGTCGAAGTACTCGAGCTTCTCGCCCGAGTGCTCGGCGTGGGCCCGCAGGTCGTAGTCGCCCCGATCCGCGATCCCCTCGAGCTCGGACCAGCCGATTGGGAAGTCGTACTCGATGTCGCTGGTGCGCGAGGAGTAGTGCGAGAGCTCGTCGGCCCCATGGGCGCGCAGGCGCAGGTGGTCGGGCCGGATCCCGAGATGCGTGTACCAGTCCATCCGCTGCTCGCACCAGTGCTCGAACCAGCGCGCCGACTCGCCGGGCGGGACGAAGAACTCCATCTCCATCTGCTCGAACTCGCGCGTGCGGAAGACGAAGTTGCCGGGCGTGATCTCGTTGCGGAACGACTTGCCGACCTGGGCGATGCCGAACGGCGGCCGCCGCCGCGAGAACTGGAGCACGTTCTTGAAGTTGACGAAGATCCCCTGCGCGGTCTCGGGGCGCAGGTACACGGTGGCGCCGGCCTCCTTCACAGGGCCGATCGTGGTCTCGAACATGAGGTTGAACTCGCGCGCCTCGGTCAGATCGCAGTCGGCGGTCTGGCCGGGGTGCTTGGAGGGCTTGCGCCCGCAGGCGAGTTGGTCCAGGTGGTCGGCCCGGAAGCGCTGGCCGCAGGCGCGGCAGTCGACCAGCGGATCGGTGAACCCCTTCAGGTGCCCGCTGGCCTCCCAGACCCTCGGCGACTGGAGGATCGCCGAGTCGAGCGCGACGATGTCGTCGCGGTCGCGCAGCATCGCGCGCCACCACTCGTCCTTGACGTTGCGCTTGAGCAGCACGCCATAGTGCCCGTAGTCGTAGGTCGAGCCGAGCCCGCCGTAGATCTCGGAGGCGGGGAACACGAAGCCGCGCCGCTTGCACAGCGAGACGATCTTGTCCATGGTCACAGGGTCGGCGGGCACGGCGGCGGACTCTAGCCGCCGCGGGGGCGCGCCCCCGGGGGCGGGCTCGGCCTCGGCTTCCGCGCCGTGGGCCGGGCGGCGTGTGGCGCGGTGCCCGCCCGTCCGGGCCGGCTGAGTCGTTGCCGGCGTCGCGTTGCGGGGTTGTCTGATGGTGAGGCCCGTCCTGGCGGGCCCCGGCCCCGCGCCGCCCGGCAGGGGCGTGGCGGTGGGCCGGGCGGCGTGTGGCGCGGTGCCCGTCCGTCCGGGCCTGCTGAGTCGGTGCCGGCGGCGCGGATCGGGGTTGTCTGACTGTGGGGCCCGTCCGGACGGGCCCCGGCCCCGCGCCGCCCGGCGCGTTGGCACTCCCGCCTCGACAGTGCCAGCGTCGCGGGGCCCCGGCCTATACTGGCCGCGGCATGCCGATCTACGAGTACCGCTGCTCCAAGGGGCACACCTTCGAGGTGACGCAGCGCATGAGCGACGATCCGGTCGCCTCCTGCGAGACGTGCGGCGCGCCCGTCGAGCGGGTCTTTCACCCGGTCGCCGTCCACTTCAAGGGCAAGGGCTTCTACAACACCGATTACGGCACTCGGAAGCGTCAGCGGGAGATGAAGGACTCGGGCAAGGGGGACGGCGCGAAGGCGGGAGACTCGGGGTCGGGCGACTCCGGCTCCTCGAGCTCGGACGGCAAGGCCAAGGCCGAGTCCAAGAAGCCCGACGCCAAGAAGGAGGCGAAGAAAGCCTCCTCCGGCGGCTCGTGACCGGCGCCCGCCGGTGACCGCCCGCCAGGCGGCGCTGATCGGCCTGGTCGCCGCGCTCTGGGGCTCCTCCTACCTGCTGATCAAGTACGCGCTGCGCGACCTCTCGCCCGCGGAGGTGGTCTTCGGGCGGGTCGCGATCGGGGCGGCGACGCTCGTGCTGCTCGCCGCCCACCAGCGCGACGCGGGCCGCGAGGTCGTCGCGGAGCTCCGCGGGCGGCCGTGGCTCGCGCTCGGTCTGGGGACGGTGTTCATCGCGCTCCCGTTCCTGCTGATCGCGCTGGGCGAGCTGCAGGTGCCCTCCGGGCTCACGGCGATCCTGATCGCTCCGGTTCCGCTGTTCGTCGCCGCGCTGGCCCCGCTCGTCGATCACTCCGAGCGGATCGACGGGCGCCAGTGGCTCGGCCTCGGCCTGGGCATGGCGGGCATCGCGCTGATCGTCGGCGTCGAGTCGATCGGGACGCTGAGCGAGTTCCTCGGCGCGCTGGCGATCCTGGGAGCCCCGCTCTGCTACGCGATCGGGAGCTTCGTCGTCAAGCACGCCTACCGCGACGTCTCGGCCATCGCGACCTCGACCGTCGCGACGCTGGCGGCCACGATCCTCACGCTGCCGCCCGCGATCGCCACCGCGCACGCGAGCGCACCGGGTCTGCGGGCGATCCTCGCGGTCGTCGTGCTCGGGGTCCTGAACACCGCGATCGCGTTCGTCCTCTACTACCGCCTGATCGCGGAGCTCGGCGCGGGACGCGCTGCGCTCGTGACCTACGTGGCGCCGGTGTTCGCCCTGGTCTACGGCGCGGCGCTCCTCGGCGAGGACATCACGCCGGCGGCGCTGGCCGGCTTCGCGCTCGTGGTGGGGGGCGTGTGGCTGGCGTCGCGTGCCTCGCCCTCGGGGCGCCCCGCGGGGGTCGCTAGCCGTTCATGAAGCGGCGGATCTCGCGGCGCACCTCGCCCGCGGAGATCGTCAGCCCGATCCCGCCGTCCGCCGCCGCCACGCCGTCGGGCTTCATCACGCGTGGGGGCGGGGAGCCGGCGACCGCGAGACCGGCCGCGACGCCGAGCAGCGAGAACCCGCCCATGTCCGTGCGGATCGCCTTGGGCGCTGTCCATGCCACCCAGGGCAGGCGGAAGAACGTCTCCGGCGAGAGCAGCGCGCCCTTGATGCCGGCCAGGATCTGCTGCTGGCGCTTCGCTCGGGTGAGGTCGTTCTCGTTCGGCGCGCAGCGGTTGTGGCGCGTGCGGGCGAGGGCGAGCGCCTGCTTGCCGTTCAGGTGGTTGTCGCCCGGCTTGAGCCGCAGGCTGTAGCCGCCGTTGCGGGTGCCGCCGTTGATGTCGGAGACCACGCAGCCGGTGGTCACGTCGACGCCGCCGAGCGCGTCGATGAACTTCGGGAAGTTCTCGAAGTTGACCTCGACCACGTGGTCGACCTTGACGTGGGCGAAGTCCTCGACCGTCTTGACCGCGAGCGCCGGCCCGCCGAAGCCGTAGGCGGCGTTGATCTTGTGGCGCCCCGGGACCCCGGGGATGCTCACGACGGTGTCGCGCGGGATCGAGAGCTTGCTCGCCTGGCCGCCGCCGGCGCGCACCAGCATGATCGTGTCCGAGCGCCGGCCCGAGGACGCGGCCCCCGGCTCCTTCGATCCCTTGGGTCGCGCGTCGGAGCCGAGCACGAGGATCGTCGTCGCCGTGAACGGCGGGAAGCCGCCGCCGGCGACCGCGTCCTTCGTGGACCCGGACACCTTGGAGGACTCGATGTACGCGCTGACGACGAACAGGAGAAGCGACAGCGCGAGCCAGCCGGCGATCGCCAGCGCGACCCACTTCGCCACCCGCTTCGGTGTGATCGGGCGCCGCTCTGCCGGCCGCCGCGGGGGCCTTGCCCCGCCGCCGCCCCGCCCCGGGTCGCGCAGCGACTCCTCCTCGCCGCGCAGCCGCTCGCGCAGCCCGCGCGGCTTGCTGCGATAGAGCGTGTAGTCGGGCTTCGCGGCGCCCGGATCCGATCCCTCGCCGGAGGGGCGTCCCGGTCGGGGGGGCGGGTCGGGGCGCCGGCGCCGCGACCCCCGCCCGCCGCCGTAGACGCGGTATTCCGGGGGGCCGCCTCCGGGCGGGCCGGGCTCGGGGGGGTCGGCCATGGCCGGTGTATGGTGGCGCGGGTGGCGGCGCGCTGCGTCATCGGCGCCGACCTCGGCGGCACAAAGCTCCTGGCCGGCGCCGTCGACGCGGACCTCGGCGTCCATGCCCGCGCGCACCGCGAGGTGGCCGGGCTCGACGCGGCGGCGCTGGTGGCGACGATCCTGGACGCGATCGAGGAGGTGCGCGCGGGCGCGCCGGGCGAGCCGGCCGCCGCCGGCTTCGGGATCCCGTGCACGATCGACCGCGACCGGGGGCTGGCGGTGGCCTCGAGGCACCTCCCGCTCGAGAACGTCCCGTTCCGTGACCTGATGGCCGAGCGGCTCGGCCTCCCGGTCGCGGTGGACAACGACGGCAACGCGACCGCTGTGGGCGAGCACCGCCACGGCGCGGCGCGCGGTCACGAGGACGCCGTCGTTCTCACGGTGGGGACCGGCATCGGCGGCGGGCTGATCCTCGGCAACCGGATCTACCGGGGCGCGCAGGGCGCGGCGGGCGAGTTGGGTCACGTGACGATCGCGATCGACGGCCCCGAGTGCCCGGGTGACTGCGAGGGCCGCGGCTGCCTGGAGGCGCTCGCCTCGGGGAGGGCGCTCGAGCGCGACGGCGCCCGCATCGCCGCCGAGCGGCCCGACAGCGGGCTCGGGCAGGCGGCCGCCGAGGGGCGCGCGGTCACCGGCGCGCTGATCACCGAGTTGGCCCACGACGGCGACCTCGCCGCGATCGGGGCGCTGCGCGCGGTCGGCGCGAACCTCGGCGTCGGCATCGCCGGCTTCGTCAACGTCTTCAACCCCGAGGTCGTGGTGGTGGGCGGGGGAGTGATGGCCGCCGGAGACCTGCTGCTCGCCCCGGCGCGCGAGGTGGTGGCCGCCACCGCGCTGGCGCCCGCGCGCGACCTGGTCCGGGTGGTCCCCGCGCGCTTCGGCGCGGAGGCCGGGATGATCGGCGCCGCCGCGCTGGCCTGGGAGCTCCTCGCCGTCGGGGAGGCGCTGGGGTGAGCGGACGGCTGGTCGTCTGCCCGACGCCGATCGGCAACCTGGAGGACGTGACGCTGCGCGTGCTCGCCGCGCTGCGCGAAGCGGACGTGATCGCCTGCGAGGACACGCGCCACACCCGCACGCTGCTGGAGCGCTACGGCGTGGACGCGCCGACGATCAGCTACCACGAGCACAACGAGCGCGAGCGCTCGGCCGAGCTGGTGCGGCGCATGCGCGCAGGCGAGGTGGTGGCGCTCGTCTCCGATGCCGGGATGCCGCTCGTGAGCGATCCGGGGTTCGTGCTCGTGCGCGAGTGCGTGGCCGCGGGGCTCGAGGTCGTGGTGCTGCCCGGCCCGTCGGCGGCGCTCGCCGCGCTGGTCGCCTCGGCGCTGCCCGCGGACCGGTGGCGCTTCGCGGGGTTCCTCCCGCGGCGCCGCGGCGAGCTGGAGCGGCTGCTCGCCGGGACGGGGGAGACGCTCGTTGCGTTCGAGTCCCCGCGGCGGCTCGCGGCCTCGCTCGCCGTGCTCGCGCAGGTCGATCCCGACCGGCCCGTCGCGGTCTGCCGCGAGCTGACGAAGGCCCACGAGGAGGTGGTGCGCGGACGAGCCGGCGAGCTCGCTGCCCGGTACGCCGAGCAGGCGCCGCGCGGCGAGGTGGCGCTGGTGATCGGCGGCGCGCCGCCACAGCCCGCCGGCGGCGACGGCGAGGCGCTCGAGGCGGTGCGGCGACTGGTCGAGGCGGGCGCCCGCCCGAGGGCGGCGGCCAAGGTCGTCGCCGGACTGACGGGCGCCTCCGCCAACGCTCTGTACCGGGAGGTCTCGGCGGGCGGTTAGGGCGGTGGCGCGGGTGCTGCTCGGGTACTCGTCCGACGATCACGCACGCGTGGATTGGCTGCCGGGCTCCGCCCCTCGATGCGCCGTTCGCCATCCGCCCGGGCCGGAGCGCGTGCCTGGGGCGTTCACCTCCGAGGACACGGCGAAACGGGCGCGGATCGCGGGCGGGCGTGCACGCCGGTGTGCCGACTTGCGCGCGCGGAGTCCTCCACCGCGGGCCGGGGCCTACGGTCGCGAGCAGTGTCCCGATCCTCGCGTGCGGCCACCGTGGTCATCGCCGGGCTCTGCGCCGGCGCCGCGCCGGCCGCGGCGGCGCCGTGGTCGTGGCCGGTGGACGGTCGGCTGGTCTCCCGCTTCTCGGTCGGCCGGGACCGGTTCGCGCCCGGCCAGCGCCGCGGCATCGTGATCGCCGCGCGTGCGGGCGCGACGGTGCGGGCGGCGTGCGGCGGGACCGTGAGCTTCGCCGGCTTCGTCGGGGACAGCGGGCTCACGGCCGCGGTCTCGTGCGGGGCGCTGACGGCGACCTACGTCCACCTCGGCTCCCTGAGCGTCCGGCGCGGCCTGGTCGTCGCGCGCGAGGGGCGGATCGGCACGGTGGGGGCGAGCGGCAGGCCCCGTCTGGCCGTGCCGCAGATCGGGCTCGGGGCACGCCGGCGCGGGGAGCATGGCGGTTACGTCGATCCGCTTCGCCTGCTCGGCGAGCCGGAGCCGGGGCGACCGGCGGCGCCGGTCGCGCCTCCGCCCGCGCGCGTCGGCGGCCGGGCGCCGCCGCCCGTCGCCGAGCCCGCCGGCGCACGCCCGCACCCCGCCCGCACGCGCCCGGAGCCCGCCCGCGCACGCCCGGCGCCCGAGCCCGGCGGCGAGCTTCCGCTCGGCAGGCTCTGGCTGCCGGCCGGTGCGGGCCTGCTCGCGGCCGCGCTGGGCGCGGGCGGGATCGCGGCGCGGCTCGCGGCGGGCCGCCGCCGGCGCGCGCTCGCGGTCCCCGTCCGGCACCGAGGAGGCGCCCAGGGCCGCCGCTAGCCTTCGCCGCCGTGGCCTACTACGTCACAACGCCGATCTACTACGTGAACGCGCAGCCCCATCTCGGCCACGCATACACGACGATCGCGGCCGACGTGCTGGCGCGCCACCACCGCCAGCGCGGCGAAGACGTCTTCTTCCTGACCGGCACCGACGAGCACGGCGAGCCCGTCGCCGAGGCGGCCGCCGTCGAGGGGGTCGCGCCGCGCGAGCTGGCCGACCGCAACGCCGCCCGCTTCGAGGCGCTGATGCCGCAGCTCGAGGCCTCGAACGACTTCTTCATCCGGACCTCCGACCCCCGCCACGAGCGCCGGGTCCAGGAGGTCATGCAGCGGATTCACGACAACGGGCACGTCCACAAGGGCACCTACGAGGGCTGGTACTGCCCCAGGTGCGCGGACTTCAAGACCGATCAGGAGATCGGCCCTGGGAACACCTGCCCGATCCACAAGATCGCGCTCGTGCGCGAGTCCGAGGAGAACTGGTTCTTCGAGCTGTCGCGCTTCCAGGAGCCGCTCGAGCGCCTCTACGCGGAGCGGCCGGACTTCGTGCTGCCGGCCGAGCGGCGCAACGAGGCGCTCGCGTTCATCCGCTCGGGGCTGCGCGACGTCTCGCTGAGCCGCGCCTCGCTGACGTGGGGCGTGCCCGTCGGCTGGGATCCGGACCAGGTGTTCTACGTCTGGTTCGACGCGCTGCTCAACTACTACACGGCGCTCGGGTTCGCGCGCGACGGAGAGGATCTCACCGATCGCTACTGGCCCGCGACCTGGCACCTGATCGGAAAGGACATCCTCAAGTTCCACGCGGTCTACTGGCCGGCGATGCTGATGGCGGCCGGCCTGCCGCTCCCGGAGCACCTGTTCGTCCACGGCTACCTGCTGATGGACGGCGAGAAGATGTCCAAGTCGCTCGGCAACGTGCTCGACCCGTTCGTCGTGATGGAGCGCTTCGGCACCGACGCGCTGCGCTACTACTGCCTGCGCGAGGTCTCCTTCGGCCAGGACGGGTCGGTGTCGACCGAGGGCTTCGAGTCCCGCTACGAGACCGAGCTCGCCAACGACTACGGCAACCTCGCGAGCCGGACGATCGCGATGATCGGCCGCTACCGGGACGGAGCCCTCCCCGCCGCCGACCACGACCCCGCGCTGATGGCGGACTTCGGCGCGCTCGCCGACGAGGTCGCCGGGCTGCTGGACCGGGTCGAGCCGAGCGCGGCGCTCGAGGCGATCTGGGTGCGGGTGCGGCGGCTCAACCGCTACGTCGAGGAGCGCGCGCCCTGGCGGCTCGCGAAGGACGAGCGGACCGCCGGCGCGGAGCTCGACAGCGTCCTTTCGTCGCTCGCCGAGGGGCTTCGCGCGGTGACCGTCGCGCTGCACGCCTACATGCCGGAGACGACCTCCCGGCTGCTCTCGGCGCTGGGCCGTCCC
Source organism: Solirubrobacteraceae bacterium (assembly GCA_046330255.1). Taxonomy (GTDB): domain Bacteria; phylum Actinomycetota; class Thermoleophilia; order Solirubrobacterales; family Solirubrobacteraceae; genus JBBSBL01. The sequence continues at coordinate 957,389 of JAXLTC010000001.1, read as the reverse complement.
GGCACCGGCTGGGAGCAGGCGCGTTTCGCGGCCCGCGGCGAGGGCGCCGCGGTCACGGCGCTCGAGCCGCTCTTCCCGAAGCGATGATCGACGCCCACACCCATCTCGACGCCTGCCGCGAGCCCCCCGCGGAGCTGGTCGCGGAGGCGGAGCGCCAGGGCGTGCGGCGCATGCTCACGGTCGGAACCGACGGCGCCTCGTGCCGGACCGCGCTCGCGCTCGCCGAGGACTTCCCCCAGGTCTACGCGGCGATCGGCCGCCACCCGAGCGCCGCGACGGGCTTCGACGACGCCGACCTCGCCGAGCTCGAGGCGCTCGCGGCGCACGAGCGCTGCGTCGCGATCGGCGAGACCGGCCTGGACTTCTTCCGCCACCGCGCGCCGCGCGCCGACCAGGAGCGCGCGTTCCGCGCCCAGATCGGCCTGGCGCGCGAGACCGGCAAGGCGCTGGTGATCCACACGCGGGAGGCCGCCGGCGAGACCATGGCGATCCTGCGCTCCGAGGCGGACGGGCTGAAGGTGGTGCTCCACTGCTTCTCGCTCGTCGAGGACCTGGACGAGATCCTCGAGCGCGGGTGGTGGCTCTCGTTCGCGGGCAACGCGACCTACCCGTCGGCGCAGGCGCTGCGCGATGCCGCCAGGCGCGCGCCCGAGGAGCGCCTGCTGGTCGAGACCGACGCGCCGTACCTCTCGCCCCAGGCCGTGCGCCGCGAGCGCAACCGGCCCGCGAACGTGGTGCTGACCGCCGAGGCGCTCGCGGCGGAGCGCGGCGCCTCGTACCAGGCGTTCGAGGCCGCGGTCGAGCGCAGCGCCGCCGAGGCCTACGGGTGGTGAGCGGAAGCGCGCGCGGCACCGGCCGCTCGGGCTCCCCGTCGCAGCCGTCGCTGAGGCGCATGCGCGAGCACGGCGTTCGTCCCGATCGCGACCTCGGGCAGAACTTCCTCGCGGACTCGAACCTGCTCGGCGTCATCTCGCGCGCGGCGGAGCTGGACTCCGCGGACGTGGTGCTCGAGATCGGCGGCGGCCTGGGCGTGCTCAGCGAGCACCTGGCGGCGCTGGTGGCGCACGTGCACGTGGTCGAGGTCGACGGGCGGCTCGAGCCGGCGCTGCGCGAGGCGATCGAGCCGTTCCCGAACGTGACGCTGCACATGGCCGACGCGCTCGAGCTCGACCTCCGCGCGCTGCGCCCGGCCCCGGCGAAGGTCGTCGCGAACCTGCCGTACGGGATCGCCGCCACCGCGATCCTGCGCACGATCGCCGAGCTCCCCGGCGCGCGCACGTGGGTGGCGATGGTCCAGCGCGAGGTGGGCGAGCGCCTCGCGGCCGCGCCCGGGTCGGCCGCCTACGGCGTTCCGTCGGTGCTCGCCCAGCTCTCGTGCGAGGTCCGGGTGCTTCGCCCGGTGGCGCGCACGGTGTTCGTGCCGGCGCCCAACGTCGACTCCGTTCTGATCGGCCTCCGCCGGCGCGCGCCGGCGCCCACGCCGGAGATCCGCGCGCTCGTGCGCGCCGCGTTCGCGCACCGCCGCAAGGCGCTCGCGGGCTCGTTGGCGCTCGCTCCGGACGCCGAGCCGGGCGCACGCGATCGCGCGCGCGCCGCGCTCGAGCGGCTCGGCCTCGAGCCCGGCGTGCGGGCCGAGCGGCTCTCCCCCGACCAGTTCGCGGCGCTGGCCGGAGAGCTGGGCGGGTGAGGCTCGCGGCCCGGGCGCCGGGCAAGGTGAACCTCGGCCTGCTGGTCGGACCGCCACGTTCCGACGGCCGTCACGAGCTGGCCTCGCTGCTGGAGCCGCTTTCGCTGGCCGACGAGGTGGTGCTGGCGCCGGCGGGCGAGGGCGAGGAGCGCGACGTCGTGAGCTGCGAGGGCGTCGAGGGCGTCAACCTGGCGACGCGCGCGCTGGAGGCCTACCGCGCGCTGACCGGATGGGACGGGCCGCCGGTGCGCCTCGCGATCGACAAGCGCGTCCCGGTGGCGGCGGGGATGGGAGGCGGCTCCTCCGACGCCGCGGCTGCGCTTCGGCTCGCCGGGCACGCGGCGGGGCGACCGCTCCACATGCTCGTGCCGGCCGAGCACGCGGCGCTCGCAGCCGCCGCGTTCGGGCTCGGGGCGGATGTGCCGGCCCTTCTGGACCCGGGCCCCGCGCTGGTGCTCGGCGCCGGGGAGGACGTGCGGCCACTGCCGGCGCTGCCCGCGCACGGCGTCCTCGTCTTGCCGTCCCGCGAGCGGCTGTCGACCGCCGAGGTCTTTGCCCGCGCCGACCGCTCGGGTGCGGCGCGCGAGCCGGCGGCGTTCGCGGAGCTCGCCACGCGCCTCGCCCGGGCCTGCGAGAGCGGGGCGATGCCCCCGGCCGAGCTGCTGCGCAACGATCTCCAGGCGCCGGCGATCGAGCTCTGCCCCGCGATCGGGCCGGCGCTCGAGGAAGCGCGCGAGGCGGGGGCCGACCATGCGCTCCTGAGTGGCTCGGGCCCGACCGTGTTCGGCCTGTTCCTCGGCGCCGACGGCGAGCGGCGAGCCCGGGATGCCGCGCGCGTGCTCGCCGGCCGCGAGCCCGCGCCGATCGCCTGCGCGCCCGTGTCGCCGGAGTGGGCGAGGCCCCGGACGGAAGGGGCCGAAGACCGGTGAAGCCCTTCCCGATCGCGGTCGCCGTCATCGGCGCGGGGCTGCTGGCCTGGCGCTGGCGGCGCCTGGGCTGGGAGGGCCGCATCGTCTCGCTGCTGGTGATCGCCGGGTTCGCGGTCTACGGCAGCGGACTCGTCGAGCCGCCGAACCTGGAGGAGGTCATCCGCAAGGTCGGGGAGGCGCTGGGAGCGTGGACCTACCTGCTCGTCGGCGCGCTCGCGTTCCTGGAGACGGGCGCGTTCGTCGGTCTCGTGGCGCCGGGCGAGAGCGCCGTGATGGTCGGCGGCCTCGTGGCCGGCCAGGGGGAGATCAACCTGTTCGTGCTGATCGCGATCGTCTGGGCGGCGGCGGTCGCCGGCGACGTCGCCTCCTACTGGATGGGCCAGCGACTCGGACGCGACTTCCTGCTGCGCCACGGCCGCCGGCTCCAGATCACCGAGGCGCGTCTCGCCCAGGTCGAGGGCTTCTTCGACCGCCACGGCGGCCCCACGATCCTGATCGGCCGCTTCATCGGACTCGTGCGCGCGCTCGCCCCGTTCGTCGCCGGCGCGTCGCGCATGCCGTTCCGCCGCTTCCTCCCCTACGACGTGATCGCGGCGGGACTCTGGGCGACGACGTTCAGCGTCCTCGGCTACGTCTTCTGGAAGTCGTTCGACCAGTTGCTCTCGTTCGCCAAGCGGGGCGCGCTGGCGTTCGGCGCAGCCGCCGCCTTCGCGGTCGGCGCGGTGGTCCTCTACCGCTGGTTGCGCGTCGCCGACAACCGGGCGCGACTCGGCTCGATCCTCGACGCGTGGGAGCGCCGGCCGCTGATGCGCCCGTTCGTGCGCGCGGCCCGCCTCGCGTGGTATCGCGCGCTGGTTCCGGTGGGCAGGGCACTCGAGCGCCCGGCGAGGTTTGCCTGGGAGCGGCTGACGCCCGGGGACCTGGGGCTCGAGCTGACGACGCTGCTCGCGGTCGGCGGCGTCGGGCTGTTCGCGTTCGTCGCCTACGGGGTGGCGCTCGCCGAGGGGCGCACGCCGGTCGGCGACACGCTCGCGGCGGACATCGCCGGGAAGCTGCGCACCGGCTGGGGCATCGACCTCGCGATCGCGGTCTCCACGCTCGGCGCTCTCTACGTGGCCCTGCCGGTCGCCGCGATCGCCGTCGTGTGGCTCGGCGCGCGGCGACACGCGCTGGAGGCGTGGGCGCTGGGCGCCGGCACGGCGCTCGCGTTCGGCCTTTCGCCGCTGGCCAAGGAGGCCTTCGCGCGAGAGCGGCCGCCCGACCCCCTGGTGGACGCGCTCGGCTTCGCGTACCCGTCCGGGCACGCCGTGCACTCGATCGCGTTCGTGGCGGTGGCCGTGGCGCTGCGCCACGCCGTTCCCGGTCTCGCCGCGCAGGCGGCGACGATCGTCGTCGCGATCGTGGTGGCAGCGCTCATCGGGCTCTCCCGCGTGTACCTCGACGTGCACTGGCTCTCCGACGTGCTGGGCGGGTGGGGCCTTGCCGCCGCGGCCTACGCGGGCTGCGCGATCGTGGCGCTCGTCGTCGCCTTCGTGCGCAACAATCGCCGCCTCACGGCGTGAGCAACACGGCCATCACCCATCTCGTGCTCGCCTGCGCGGCCGTCTTCGGGCTCGCCGCGTTCGCGTGGCTGATCGCGGTCCCGGCGATCCAGTCCTACTCGCGCCTGTGGGAGCGGATGGCCGCCGGGTTCCTCTCCCTCTACGTGCTCGCGACGTTGATCGTCATCGGCCTCGCCGCGGGTGGCGCGGTCATCTACTACTGGCCGCGCGTATTCGGCTGAGCGCCCCGCCGCCGTGTCCGCGCGCGGCGGCGGCCCTAGACTCGGGCTCGATGCCCCCGCACACCGGGCCCCGCACTCAGGCGACCGATTTGGACGCGCTCGACGCGGTCACCGCGGCCGTCGAGGACGGCGCCGGGCTGCCCGAGATCGTCCGCGCGGCCGGCCGCGCGCTCGACGCGAGCCTCGTCCTGATCGACCGCGCCGGGTCGGTGCTCGCGGTCGCGGCCCGCAGCCCGGCCGACGAGCGCTCCCTGATGCGCGACGGCGACGACGTGCGCGCGATCGACCTGCGCGTCGCCGAGACCGTCGTGGGGCAGTTGCGGATGCGGGCGCGCGAGGGCGAGCCCGAGGTGGCGGTGCAGCGACTGGTGACGACGCTCGTGGCCTCGGAGGTCGAGCGCCTGCGCGCCCCGGAGCGCGCCTCCGCGGAGGCCACCACCGCGTTCCTGCGGGCGGCGATGGCGGGCGAGGTCGCCGGGCGAGCGGATCTGGTGGCCCGCGGCGAGGAGCTCGGGCTGGATCTCGCCCACGGCATCAGCGTCGTGGTCGCGCGCGCCCATCCGCGCGTGCCGGTCGAGGAGGACTGGCGCCCGCGGCTGCTCGCGGTCGCCGAGCGCGGCGCGCGCTCCGCGGTCCCCGGAACGCTGGTGTCGCCCGCGCCCGAGGACGCCGGGGAGCTCGCGATCGTCGTGCCGGATGCGGACGGCGAGGCGGGCAGGCGCGTCGCCGAGACCGTCCGGCGGGAGCTGGAGGCCGGCCTTCACGGGTTCTCGTTCGCGCTGGGGCGCAGCCGTCACGCGGCCGACCCGGCCGGCCTCGCGCGCGCCGCGAAGGAGGCTCTGCTCGCCGCCAACGTCGTCGAGGGCGACGAGGCGCGGACGCTGCTCGCGTTCGAGGACACGGGCGCCTACCGCCTGCTGCTGGGGGCGATGAGCGAGGACCCGTCGGAGCTGCGCGGGTTCTACTCCGACACCGTCGAGCCGCTGATCGCCTACGACGAGCAGTACGAGACGAACCTCGTGGGAACGCTCGAGACGTTCCTGGAGTGCGACGGCAACGTCCAGGCGACGGCGGCCAAGCTCTTCACGCACCGCCACACCGTTCGCTACCGGCTCGAGCGCGCGCGCGAGCTGTCCGGCCTGGACGTCGGCTCGACGGACGGTCGCGAGAAGCTCTCGCTCGGCCTGAAGGCGATGCGCGTGCTGGGCATCGCCGCGCCGCGCGGCCCCGCGACCGAGCACGGCGCCGAGGCCGGCCGGGTCGGCCGTGAGCGGACGCCGGGGCGCTCCTGATGCGCTACGTCGACCTCTCCGCGACGATCGAGGCCGGCCCCGCGGAGCTGCCGGACCTGCTGCGCACCGACATCGAGTACGCCGGCCACGACCAGGGGGCGCGCGACATCGAGAGCCTGCTCGGCATCGGGCGGGAGTTGCTGCGCGACGGCGAGGGCTGGGCGGTCGAGACCTTCACGCGCCTGGGCACCCACAACACCACCCACGTCGACGCGCCCTGGCACTACAACTCGACGATCGGCGGCGAGCCCGCCGCGACGATCGACGAGCTGCCGCTGGACTGGTTCCACGGGCCCGGCGTGGTGATCGACGCGACCTCCCGCGACGATGGCGACGCGCTCGCCGCGGCCGACCTCGAGGCGGAGCTCGAGCGCATCGGGCACGACCTCCGTCCCGGCGACGTGGTGCTCGTCCACACCGGCCGCGACGCGTTCTACGGGCAGCCCGACTACATCGCGCGCGGTCCCGGCGTGAGCGCGGAGGCGACCGTGTGGCTGTGCGAGCGCGGCGTGCGGCTGATGGGCATCGACGCCTGGGGCTGGGACGCGCCCCTGCACCTGCAGGCCGAGGCCGCGAAGGCCGCCGGCGAGCCGGGGGTCTTCTGGGCCGCGCACCAGTGCGGGCGCGCCTACTGCCAGATCGAGCGGCTCGTGAACCTGGCCGCCCTGCCTCCGGACGGGTTCGAGGTGGCCGCGTTCCCGCTCAAGGTCGCGCGCGGCAGCGCCGGCCCGGCCAGGGTCGTGGCGATCCTGCCGGACCGGCCCGGCTCGCCGCCGGGGTAGGGCGCTACGGGCGCGATCGCGTCGGAATCGTGATCCGCACCTTCGAGACGTCGACCGAGAACGCGAGGTTGCTCTTGCGGTACTGACCCGCGTCGTTGGGGGCGAGCTCCATGCGGATCGTGTCGCCCTTGGGGAAGCGGTAGCCGTTGCCGTTGAGCTGGAAGCGGATGCGTCCGGTCTGGTTGTCGCGCAGCCGGTAGATGCCGCGGCTGACGAGCCGCATCTGCCCGTTGGGCATGACGTCCCACAGCCGTGCGGCGATCTCGCCGCCGTCGCCCGTGGTGCGGATGCGCGCGCGGACCTCGGGCAGGCCGAGCATCAGCACGCCGGGGCTGGTGCGGTCGTAGGTCGCGGTGCCCGGCGGGACCTGGGCGGCCACCGTCTTGCACGCGTCGCTGGTGCCGAGGATGGGATCGAACGCCTTCCCGAGCGCCGGGTCGCCGCCGGTCGAGGGGATCGTGCGCGTAGCCCGGTCGCCGAACCTGATTGCGCCGTCGGCCAGCCGGTTCCAGGAACTCGCCTGGAACGGGCCTTCCGCCGGGGTCGGAGCGGGGCAGGTCTGCGTGAAGGCGCTCACCGCTCCCGGCCTTGGGCCGCCGGGCGTGCCGAGCATCCAGTGGTCGATGAACGCGTTGCCCTGGTCGCGCAGATACGCCACGGCGTTAGCCCGGTTCGATCCCCGCGAGTGACCGAGGTCGCCGAACTGCATCGAGACGGGGAAGTTGCGCCCGAAGCGCTTGCGCAGCGTGATGTAGGGCCGCAGGGACTCACGCGGCGGGAACAGGTCGTCGGTCCAGCCGGACTGGAGCAGAAGCGGCGCCGGCCTGCCGCCGGGAATCGAGAACGCGCCGTGGTAGCGGTAGATCTCGTTCAGGTAGGCGCGTGCCTGGGAGGACCAGGGCTCGCCGGCCATCATCGCTGCGTACCAGGTCCTGATGTCCGCGGTTGGATCGACCCCGGCGGGCGCGATGAAACCGGTGGTTAGCGCCGAGAAGTAGAGGCCGCTCGTGTAGCTCTCCAGCGGCACGCCGATCGGGAAGCGGCTGAGCCAGCCGGTCCACGGCCGATCGGGCAGGAAGCGCCCGTTGGGAACCAGCGCGCTGACGAGGTCCGACCACGGGACGATCGGCCACGCGGCGGCGATCCGCATCGGGTGGCCGTCGGGGCTGCGCCAGCGGCGGAAGCTTCCGTCGGGCAGCCGGATGCGGTCGCGCAGGTAGGCGAGCTGCATGCTCGAGCCGCCGCCGTAGGAGCCGCCGGTCGTGGCGACCGACCAGTGGATCAGCCCCTCGTCCGCGAGCAGGCCGAACAGGTACTGAACGTCGCGCATCTCGTAGCGCTGGTCGGCGAGGTGCGTCCAGCCCTTCGCGCAGCCCGGGCTGGTGCTGTAGTCGACGCCCTTGTAGTGCCCGCACGAGCGCCCGAAGCCGCGCATCGACAGGTTCATCACCAGATACCCGCGCTTGGCGAAGCTGAGGTTGTCGTAGCCGGTGGGGGTCGTGCTCTCGTCCGAGGTCTTGTTGCCGCCCCAGCCGTGGATCATCACGATCGCCGGGAACGGGCCCTCGCCCTGCGCGGGCATCGTCACGTCGACGTCGATCGGCGTCCCGTCCCAACTCGGCACTCGATCCGAGAGGTTGACGGTCGGGCAGAAGCGCACCCCGTCCTGCGCCGTGCACGCATGGCCGAACGGGTTGTGCGCGCTCGCGGTGGCGGGCACGGCGGCAAGGGCGACGGCAGACAGAGCGGCTGCGAGGGCGAGACGGCGCATCGGGAGGTCCTCCGTGACGGGCGTCGGTGGCAGGCGCACACTATTCCCCGGGCGGAGCGCCCGACAAGGGCGACGGTCAGGCGGTTGACAGGCCCGTGAGGGGGCGACGTACGATGCCGCCCGTGTGCGCGGACCCCAGCCCCCGGCCGGGAGGAGCCGCATGAGCACGGCTCCCGTCGGGGTGATCACCGGGTCCGGCACCCATGCGCTGCCCGGCTTCGAGGGTCCGCGGCCGGCCGAGGTGGACACCCCCTTCGGGCCGGCGATGCTGACGGCGGGACGCTTCGCGGGCCGCGACGTGGTGCACGCCTCGCGCCACGGCGAGGGACACGCCCGGTTGTCCAGCCACGTCGCGTTCCGGGCCAACGCGTGGGCGCTCGCGCGCTCCGGCGCATGCGCCGTCGTGGGCTGCACGGCGTGCGGCGCGGTCGATCCGGCGGTGCCGCTCGGCTCGCTGGTGGTCTTCGACGACCTGCACTTCCCCGTCAATCGCCTGCCGGACGGCGAGCTTTGCACGGTCTTCTCGCGACCGGGCGATCCGGCCCGCGGCCACTGGATCTTCGAGCGGCCGTTCTCGGACGCCGTGCGCGAGGCGCTGGTCGCGGCCGGCCCGGCGACGGGGGTTCCGCTCCGCGACGGCGGCACCTACGGCCACGTCGACGGACCGCGCTTCAACTCGCGCTCCGAGATCGCGCAACTCGCCGCCGCGGGCGTGACCGCGGTCTCGCAGACCGGCGGCCCGGAGGCCGTCCTGTTCGGCGAGCTCGAGATCCCGTTCGCGCTGGTGGGCTTCGCGACCGACCACGCGAACGGCGTGCGCCCGGGCGAGCCGACCCCGGTCGAGGAACTGGTCCGTCTGATGGGGGAGAGCACCGCGGCGTTCGCGGCGCTCCTCGGCGCGGCGATCCCGCGCCTGGCGGCCGGCGACGCGCGGCCGGCGGGAACCGTCTACCGCTTCGAGGACCGGTGAACGGGGCGTCCGTGCTTGTGATGGCCCGGGCCCCGCGAGCCGCCAAGGCGTGGGGCGGTCTCGAGCCGCTGCTCGGGGCGGAGGGCTGCGCGCGCCTGCAGGCCGTGCTGATCGCGCGCGCCGCCGCCTGGGCGGCGAGCGTCGCGCCGGACGCCGCCCACGTCGCGCTCGAGGAGGCGGGTTCGCTCGCCGAGGTCGAGCCGCTCCTCCCCCGGGGCGTGGATCTGTTCGGCCAGGAGGGCGGCGAGCCGCGCGAGCGCGCGATCGCCGCAGCGGAGCGCGCGCTGGCGGGAGCGCGGGGCCCGCTCCTGGTCGCCGGCATCTCGGTGCCGGCGCTGGCGGCCGGCCACGCCGCCGCCGCGCTCGGCGACCTGGAGAGCGGCTGCGACGCGACGATCGGCCCGTCCCTGGCGGGCGGGTGGTACCTGCTCGGGCTTGCGCGGCCGCTGCCGGACCTGCTCGGCGCGGCCGCGGGCGGGCGCACTCCGGAGGAGGCGATGAGGCTCGGCCTGGCGGCGGCCGGCGAGGCCGGACTGAGCGTGGGCCTGCTGCGCGCGGAGCGCGGGCTCGACTCGCCCCAGGACGCGGCGGCGGCGCTCGCCGACCCGCTCACGCCGGCCGACGTGCGCGCGGCGCTGGCGCCCGCGAAGCGGCTGCGCGCCTGAGCTCAGGGCGCGGGGACGTTCGCCGCGTAGAGGTGCGGGTCGTCGCCGAGGAAGCCGCTCGCCGAGGAGGAGAGCAGCAGCAGGTTCGCGCCGACCGGCTGGATCTGCAGGCGGCCGACCGGGTCGCCGGTCGCGCGCGTGAAGATGCGGCTGGCGCCGGCTCCGCGGGCGTCGCCAAGCACCACGCGGATGCCCGGGTCCTCGCGCCAGGCAAGCCACAACCGCCCGTCGCCGCGGTAGGCCGCGCGGATCTCGCGTGCGTCGTCCGCGGCCGAGGCGAGCGCCGGCGACGCCTCGCCGGGCGCCCATGTAAGGATCGCCTTGCCGTCGGCGCGCCTGTAGGCCACGCGGCACGACGCGGCGCAGGCGAGCGCCGCGCGACCCTCCACCAGGTCGCCGCCGCCCTCGCTCCCCGGTGCTCTGACCGACGCGCCGATCGGCTGCGCCGTGGCCGGATCGATCTGGCGCATCCAGACGCCGTCGATCGCGCCGCTGACCACCACGCGGTAGGCGAGCCACACCCGTCCGGCCCCGTCGCGGCCCAGCGCCACACCCGTGACGTACCCGGTCCCGTCGTAGCCGTCGAAGCGCGCCTGGGCCTTGTTGATCCCGCGCGAGAGCTTGATCTGCCCGCTGCCGGTCACGCCCTGCGCGAAGATCGGCACCACCCCGGGGCCGGACAGCGCGGCGACGTCGCTGTTGCTCGTCGGCAGGGCCGGCGCAGGCGGGCCCCAGGAGCCGTCCGCCGCCCTGGTCCAGACGGCGCCCGCGTCCTCGAGTGGGCTCGGCCCGGCGCCGATCAGTTCCGTGGAGACGAGCCCCGGCGATCCGTCCGCCCCCGTGTAGCCCACCGGGCTGCCGATGCCCAGCCAGCCCTCCGCCAGGACCCGGCGGTCGGGCGAGGAGACGGGAGCCTCGGTCGTGCTCGAGAACGTGGTCGCGACCAGCCGGCTGCGCCCCGACGGTTGGCGCTCGGCGAATCCCACGTAGGGGCGGCCCGCGCCGTCGACCCCCGTCGCCTCCTGGTCGACGGAGAAGGGCACGCGATCAACGGAGATCCGCGCCCACGGGATTCCCAGCGGCGGCGGCGCCTTGATGTCGCGCTCGAGCGCGGCCGCGCCGGTCGCGAACTCGTAGCGGCCGGTGACCGCGAGGTCGAGCGTGCACTCCTCCAGCAGCCTGGGATCGCGCACGCCGGCGCCGCGGCAGCGGGCCGCGGCGGCGCGCCGTGCCGCGGCCGAGAGGTGGCGCAGCTCGTATGGGCGCGCGGGGATCCCGTGCCGGAAGTAGGAGAGCGGACCTTTGCCGCGCGGGTAGTCGAACAGCGAGTCGCGCTTGCGCGTTATCCGCCAGCTGCGGGCGAACGAGCCGTAGAGGGTCGCGAAGCCCGGGTTCCGCAGGGCCCGGCGCGCGCCGCGCGGGCGCAGGTCGTCGTTCTCGTCGCCGTTCCAGTTCCCCAGCAGGCCCGAGAGCCTGCCGCGCAGCGCGATCGACGGCCGGACGTTCACGACCAGGCCCCAGTGGCCTGCGGTGTGCACGTCGGCGCGGCTTCCGTCGGGCCACAGCACCGTCGTCTGCGTGAAGGAGGCCTGGATCCGCGCGCCGCTGCCCAGCGCCACCTGGCCCGTCACGCGCCGGCCGTCGACCCGAACGACCGGCACGATGCCCGGCGTCATCGTGATCCGCCGCCCGCCGGCGCGGAACGCCAGCGCGGTGTTGACGGTCACCAGGCGGCTGCCCCGGTACTGCTGCTGGCGCGCCTGGATCTCGAAGCCGCCCGCCGGCGAGCGCGCCAGCACGTACTCGCCGGTGGTCTGGAAGTCGTAGTAGTGCTGGTCGAACGTCGCGAGGTGGGGGTCTCCGTTGGAGTGGCCGCCACGGTCGGAGGGCCGGGTCGGCCGCCGCCGCTGGCGGCAGTAGTCGTCCAGCGAGCGTCCGAGCAGCGTCGTGGTCCGCGTCGAGCCGCGCCCGCCGTTCGTCGCGATCCAGGCCGAGCCGGAGCCGTCCAGGCGCGTGCTCGGCGGCGGCGATCCCTCCTCGCCGCGCGGGCAGACGCAGGGTTTGCGCCGGGTGCAGAACCACTCGCCGGAGCCGACGATCCTGTCGACGCCCTTGCGGTCGCTGATCCGCGCGGTGGAGTCCGTCTCGACCTGGAGCAGGTCGGCGGGCACGACCAGGCGCACGATCGAGTTCGTCCACGCGTCGACGAAGTCGACGTACTGGCCGCCCTTCGGCAGCACCGCAGTGCCCCCCGGGGCCTGGCGGTCCGGCGGCATGCACGGGCCGCCCGCGGCCCACGCCGGGCCGCGCTTGGAGTCCTGGAGGAACGAGGAGGGCCAGGTCTGCACGACCGCGTTCGCCTGGGCGCCGACCAGCGCATCGTAGGCGGGATCGTCGGCGACGTTCGTCATCACCGCGGGCCAGCGCTGCCAGACCGCCGGGATCCCGGCCTGGCGCGCCGCCTGGTCGAAGAAGCCGACGCCGTCGTAGGTGAGGGTCGGCAGCGGGGCGGACGGGCTGCTCAGGTACTGCGCGTTCCAGCCCGCGATGCCGGGGCCGATCGACTTCGAGGGCACGACCTGGCACGCCGCCCAGTTGGCGCCGCCCTCGACCACCCAGTCCTTGGGCCCGCCGCCCCAGTACTTGACCGCCCCCTGGAAATGGCCCTGGTAGCAGTGGGCGACCTCGTGCGCGAGCGCCTGGCGGCGGATCGACATCGAGACCTTGAAGAACGACGGGGCGAGCGTGATGTGGCACAGCGCGAACGGGTCCTGCGCGACCCCGCCCGCGTCGTAGACGCCCGTGTCCGCGTCGCCGACGGCGATCTTGTCACGACCGACCTCGATCTTGAGCCCGAGCGGGCCGAGGCGCCCGGGTTGTGCGTACTGCGCGGCGATCTGTTCCGCGATCGCCCGCCAGGCGGGGTCGGGCTTCCAGGTGGGCGCGGCGACGCGTGCCGCTGCGCGAGCGCCGGGTGCGACCCCGGTCGGGGAGAGGCGGCCCACGGCGCGATCGACGGCCGTGCGAAGGCGCGCGCTCATCCGCGGGCGCGCCCGCAGCGCCCAGAACTTGGCCGGCGAGGTCGACACCGGTCCCGGACGGGTTCCCGGCGGCACGCGCACCCCCGGGAGCGGCGCGACGGTCAGCGCGAACGCCTGCAGCGCAACGCGGAGCGGCACCGGGCGGCCGGGCCGCAGGCCGGCGGTCGCTCGCTCCCAGGCGGTGCGCCGCCTCGCGGCGAAAGCGCGGCGCCTGGCCGAGTCCGCCAGGGCGGCGGCCAGCGCGCGCCCGGGCGCGCCGCGGACGCCGGCGACCGTGATCACGCCCGCGGCGCCCGCCGCGGACCACGTCCTGCGCACCGCGGCCCGCAGGCTGCGCGGGCGCACGCCGAGCGCGGCGGCGTCCATGCGCGCGCTCGACGCGCGCAGAAGCGCGCTGGCGAGCCCGCGCGACGCCCCGGCGCGAGACGGCGCCACGGTGCGCGCGACCAGCCCGACGAACGCGCCGCGCCGCGAGCGGAACGCCTGCTGGCGCATCCGGCCCCGTGCCGTACGGCGGGCAGCGCGCGGCAGCGAGCGCGCGTAGGCGCGCGCGGCGCGGCCCGGAACCGCTCGCGGCGAGGGGCCGCCCACGTCCGCCGGCGCGAGCCCGTACTCGCCGAGCGGCAGCGCCGGCGCCGCCGCGGCCGCCGGCGCCGCGAGCGCCCCCCCGGCGATCGCGACCACCGCCGCCATCACGGCACGCGACCCGGTCACGCTCCTCCCGCGCACGCCCGGGACGCTACCCCCCGGACAGGCGGGACGCCACCGTCGCCCGGCGCCGGTGGACAGCTTGCGTAGCGCCCGCGCGGTCCCCCGCCCGAAGGCTGGGGGGCAGGGACTCGAACCCCGATAGCCGGCTCCAAAGGCCGGAGTCTTGCCGTTAGACGACCCCCCAGCGGATCGGGTCGATTCTAGGGTCCGGACGGGCGCGCGCCCGCGGCGCTCGTCTACGATCCGCCGGTGGCCGCGCCGGTCGTCATCGTCCTCGCCGCGGGGCAGGGCACGCGCATGCGCTCGGCGACGCCGAAGGTCCTGCACGAGATCTGCGGCCGGCCGATGGCGCTCTGGCCGGTGCACGCGGCGCTCGATGCGGGCGCGGGCGACGTGGTCCTCGTCGGCGGTCCGGACCGCGCGCTCGAGGCGGTGCTTCCCGAGGGCGTCTCGCTCGCCGTCCAGGAGCAGCCGCTCGGCACCGCGGACGCGGTGAAGTCCGCGAGCGGGCGCATCGACCCGGGCGCCCCGGTCGTCGTGCTCGCCGGCGACGTCCCGCTGATCCGCTCCGAGACGATCGCCGCCCTGCTGGAGGCCCACGCCGCCGGCGGGTGCGCGGCGACGATGCTGACGATGGAGCTCGAGGACCCGAGCGGGTACGGGCGGGTCGTGCGGGCGCCGGACGGCTCGGTGGAGCGCGTGGTGGAGACGAAGGTCCCGGCGGACGCCACGGCCGCCGAGCTCGCGCTGCGCGAGGTCAACACCGGCATCTTCGCGTTCTCGGGCGGCCCGCTGCTGGCTGCCCTTCAGGCCGTGCGGCCGGACAACGCGCAGGGCGAGTACTACCTGCCGGACGTGCTGCCCGCGCTGCGCGACGCCGGCCACGCGGTCGGCGCGACGCTGACCGACGATCCGAGCGTCACGATCGGCGTCAACGACCGCGCCCAGCTCGCCGAGGCGCGCTCGCTCGCGCAGGCGCGGATCGCGGGCGCGCACATGGCCGCCGGCGCCGGCGTGATCGACCCGGTCACCACGGTCATCGACGCCGGCGTCGAGATCGGCGCCGACTCGGTGATCGAGCCGTTCACGGCCCTGCGCGGCGCCACGAGGATCGCGGCGGGCGCGCGGATCGGCAGCTTCACGACCCTGATCGGGAGCGCCGTCGGGGAGGGCGCGACGGTCCTGCACTCCCACCTGCTCGAGGCCGAGGTCCGGCCCGGCGCCACCGTCGGCCCGTTCGCCTACCTGCGTCCCGGCACCGTCGTGCGCGAGGACGCGAAGGTCGGGACGTTCGTCGAGGTCAAGAACTCGGACGTCGGCGCGGGCAGCAAGGTCCCGCACCTGTCCTACCTGGGCGACGCCGACGTCGGCGAGGGCACGAATCTCGGCGCCGGCACGATCACCGCCAACTACGACGGCGTCAGCAAGCACCGCACGACGATCGGCTCGGGGGTCAAGGGCGGCGTGGACGTCTCGCTGGTCGCGCCGGTCGAGCTCGGCGACGGGTCGTGGACCGCCGCCGGATCGGTCATCACCGAGGACGTCCCGCCCGGGGCGCTCGGCGTCGCGCGGGAGCGCCAGGCCAACGTCGAGGGCTACGCGGAGCGCCGCGCGCGCGACGCGGAGGAGGCGGGAGAGCCGTGAGCGTCACCCGCTCGGGACCGTCACCGCCCCGGCGTAGAGTTGCGACGGCGATGAGCACGGTGGACCCGCGTCCCGTCCAGACCCACCTGGACATCGGCTACGACAAGCGGTTGATGCTGTTCTCGGGGCGCGCGAACCCCGAGCTGGCCGGGCGGATCGCGGGCAAGCTCGGCGTCGACCTCGGCGGGGTCACGCTGAAGACGTTCTCCAACGGAGAGGTCTACTGCCGTTACGAGGAGTCGATCCGCGGCTCCGACGTTTTCATCGTGCAGCCGATCTGCGGCAACCCCGCGCTCGGCCTGAGCGCGAACGACGCGCTGATGGAGCTGCTGGTGATGATCGACGCCGCGGTCGGCGGCTCGGCGCACCGCGTGATCGCGGTCACCCCGTGGTACGGGTACTCGCGCCAGGACAAGAAGTCCTCGCCGCGCGAGCCGATCACCGCGCGCCTGGTCGCGCGGATGCTCGAGGGCGCCGGGGTCGACCGCGTCGTGACGATGGACCTGCACAGCGGCCAGATCCAGGGCTTCTTCCAGAAGCCGATGGACCACATGACCGCGCTCTTCATGCTCACGCAGTACTTCACCGACCAGGGGCTCGAGGACCTGGTGGTGGTCGCGCCGGACGCCGGTCGCGTGAAGCTGAACAAGAAGTTCGCGGCGAAGATCGGCGCGGAGCTCGCGATCCTCAACAAGGAGCGCCCGGCCCAGCAGGTCGCGGAGATCGGATACGTGATCGGCGACGTCAAGGGGCGCACGGCCCTGATCGTGGACGACCTGATCGACACCGCCGGCACGCTGCGGGCCGCCGCCCAGACCGTGCTCGACGAGGGGGCCGCGCGCATCTACGCGGCCGCCACGCACGGGGTCTTCTCCGGCAGCGCGTGGGAGAACCTCGCCGCGGCCGGCTTCGAGGAGATCGTCGTGACCGACACGATCCCGCTGCGCGACGGCGGGCCCGACAACGTGCGGGTCCTGTCCTGCGCCGAGCTGCTGACCAACTCGATCCGCCAGATCTTCACCGACGGCTCGGTGTCCGAGGTCTTCGGCGGCGAGAACCAGCTCTTCTAGCCCGCGGGCCGATGCCGCCCGGCGACGCCCGGCGCCTGATGGACGAGCTGGGCCTCGACGAGGACGAGCTGTGCGCGACGCTGGCGACCGATCCGCTCGCGCTGCTCTCGGGCGACGCCGACTCCAGCCCGCAGCTGGCGATCCTGCTCGACCTGCTGGCCGATGCGCGGGAGCGCGCGGGGGCGCCTGTGCTGCGCCGCTGGGTGCGAGCCGCCGGTCCCGCGGGCAGGCCGCTGGACATGCTCACCCGGCGCGACTTCGGCGCGTTCGAGGACGCGCTGGCCACGCTCGCCGAGCGCGGGTTCGTGCTCCGCGGCGGCGGCGGGTGAGCGGGCGGGCCTCAGGTCCTTCGGTCGAGCGCCGGCGGCCGTGGCGGGTCAGGCCCGCAGCGCCTTGCGCATCTTCTTCGCGGCCTTCTCGGCGTCCTTGCGATCCTGCTCGGCCTGCCGCTCGGCGCGCGTCTTCTCGGGCCAGGAGCCGAACAGGTGGTGGAAGCTCGAGGCGGTGGCGCGGTCGACCGCCGCCCTCGTCGCCGCGAACGTCGCGCCCTGAAGGGCCGCTGCCGCGACCACGCGCGGCAGCGTCGCCTCGCCGCTGCGCGCGCTCGGCGGCTCGGCGGTCCCGGCCGCGGACTCCCATGCGCGGTTGAACGCCTTGCGGGAGAGCCTTGACGCGGCGATCCCCGCGACGATCCCGAACGGCATGTAGAGCACCTTGCGCACGCCCGGCCAGCTTAGGGGATACGGGCTCGCGCGCCGCACGCCATGATCCCGCGCCGTGTCGCGCCCCGCCCGCATCGCGCTGATCGCCTGCGCGGTCGTCCTGTTCGCGCTCGTCAGCGCCGGCGTCGCGCGGGTGCTGAGCGCCAACTCGGCCGAGCGCGCCGAGGTCGAGCGGCTTGTCGTGGCGCAGGCCGCGGGCGACGCAGACCGCGCGGTCAAGAGCGTCCCGGGCTGCGCCGCCGACCCGCGCTGCGTGGCGCGCATGCGGGCGATCGTGCGCCGCGTCGCGAGCCCGGGAACGGTCGCGATCCTGCGCCTGGACGCGTCGACCACGACGTCGCTCGCCGCGCACACGGGAACCGCGCGCGTCGCCTGGAAGGCAGGGCGGGCGCTGCCCGTGGTCCAGTGCGTGCGCGTCCGGCGCGCCGGAGACGTCGTGTCCGGGTTCGAGGTGAGCCTTCTGCGCGTCAGCGCCCCGATCGCGCGCGAGTCCTCCTGCCCGGGCCGTTAGCCGGCGCGGTCCGCCGTCGGTCCTCGCTGTACGCGCGCGCACGTCCCGGCGGGCAACCTGCGGCTCTCGCGACGGCTTCTCCTACCCTGCCTGGTTCGATGCCGCGGCCCGAGCCACCTCCGAGGCGCGCGACGGCGCTCGTGTGCGCGGCGCTGCTGGCGCTCGCCGTCGCAGCGCCATCGTCCGCGGCGACCCCGCGCGGCCCGGCCCCGCCGGTCGTGACCCCCGGTCCCGTCGTGGCGCCCAGCGTCCCGAGCAAGGGGCCGCTGTTCGCCGATGGGCCCGACGGGAGGCTGCTGCTGGACGGTACGTGGCTCTTCCGCCGCGACGACGCGCGCGTGGGCACCGCCCAGCGCTGGTACGCGCAGCGCTCGACCGCCGGCTGGTCCCCGGTCACGGTGCCCAACGCGTGGAACGCCAACGACAACTCGGCGGCGAGCTTCTCGGGCACCTTCGCCTGGTACCGCAAGGACTTCCGGCTGCCCGACGCCCGCGCGGCGCTGCGCTGGGCGGTCCGCTTCCAGACCGTCAACTACCGCGCCCAGGTCTGGCTGAACGGTCGCTCGATCGGCAGCCATGTCGGGTCCTACGTGGCGTTCGACCTGCCGCTGACGCATCTCTCGCGGCGGGGCGTGAACCGCCTGGTCGTGCGGGTCGACAACCGCCGCGTGTCGGAGTCGCTGGTGCTGCCCGACGCGTTCGAGTCCGGCGGTCAGCCCGCCGGCGGCTGGTGGAACTACGGCGGCCTGCTGCGCGAGGTCTATCTGCGCCGGATAGACCGCCTCGACGTGGGGCCGGTGGCGGTGCGCACCTCGCTGCGCTCGCAGGCCGGCCCGGCGAGCGTCGACTTCCTCGCCACGGTCCGCAACGTCACGAGTGTGACGCAGCGCGCGCGCCTGACGGCGCGGTTCGGGCGGGCGCTGGTGACGCTGGGCCCGACCCGGCTGATCCCGGCCGGCGGCACGGCCACGTTCACGGGCAGGCTGATCGTCCGGCGCCCCCGCCTGTGGTGGCCCGGCCGCCCGTACCTGTACCGGACGCGGATCGTCTCGGCGGCCGCCGACGCGCGCGCGCGGCCCGGGACGCGCGCGGCCCGCCTCACCCACGCCGGGGGCTACACGGTGCTGACCGGGATCCGCACGATCAAGGTGGACGGGCGGGGACGCCTGCTGGTCAACGGGCGGGTCGCGCGCCTGCGCGGGGCCTCGCTCCACGAGGACCAGATCGGCCTCGGCGGAGCGACCGACGTGAGCTACCGCCGCCGCACGATGGCGCTGCTGCGCGAGCTCGGCGCGAACGTGATCCGCGCGCACTACCCGCTGCACCCGCAGCTGCTGGAGATGGCCGACCGCGCGGGGATCCTGGTCTGGAGCGAGATCCCCGCCTACCAGTTCGACGAGACCCGGCTGGGCAACGCGGGCCTGCGCGAGGCGATGAAGCAGATGCTCACCAGCGAGGTCGACGACCTGCGCAACCACCCCTCCATCTTCACCTGGTCGATCGCCAACGAGCTCTCGCCGGCGGTCGGCCCGAACCAGGCGGCCTACATCCGCGAGGCGGCCGCGACCGCGCGGGCAGAGGACCCGACGCGGCCGGTCGGGCTCGCCGTGGCCGGCACCACGACCGTCGGCTGCCAGCCGGGCTACGGGCCGCTCGACATCATCGGGCTCAACGACTACTTCGGCTGGTACACCGGCCCGGACGGCGCGATCGCCGACCGCGACCTGCTCGGGCCGTGGCTGGACTCGCAGCGACGGTGCTACCCGCGCAAGGCGATCATCATCACCGAGTTCGGCGCGGAGGCGAACCGCGACGGACCCGTCGAGGAGCGCGGCACCTACCAGCACCAGACCGGGTTCATCGACTACCACGTGAGCGCCTACGACGCGCGGCCGTGGTTGTCGGGCGCGATCTACTGGACACTGCAGGAGTTCAAGGTGCGCCCGGACTGGGACGGCGGCAATCCGTGGGCCTCGCCGCCGATGCACCAGAAGGGCGTGGTCAGCTACGCGGGCGCCAAGAAGCCCGGCTTCTACGCGCTGCAGCGCCTCTACCGGGCGACGCCCGTGCTGACGCCGGCGCTGCGCTCGCGACGCTAGATGACTGATTCCACGACCCCGCGCACCCGGATGACGGCGGATGCCGTCGCCGGATCGGCGTCCTCGGGCTCGCCTTTGGCGCCACCAGAGGCGTCGCCCCGCGTCCTTGACCGGCTCGACCTCCGCCGCCCCCGGGCACACCCGGCCGCGGGACCAATCATCTAGGAAGCCCGTGGCCGGCAACCGCGCGCTCCGGATGCCGGCCACCCTCGACGAGGAGATCATCGCCGCCGAGCGTCCGGCCGTGGCCGCGACGCTCGACGACGAGCGCCGCATCGCCCGCATCGCCACCGAGCTGCGCGAGGGGTTCACGGCGCTCGCCGGGCTGGGTGCCGCGGTCACGTTCTTCGGCTCCGCACGGGTCCCCGCGGGCGATCCCGGCTACGAGCATGCCCGTCGGCTCGCGCGGCGCCTTGGCGAGGAGGGTTTCGCGATCGTCACGGGCGGCGGCCCCGGGCTCATGGAGGCGGCGAACCTCGGCGCCCGCGAGGCCGGCGTGCGCTCGGTCGGGCTGAACATCGAGCTGCCGTTCGAGCAGGCGCCGAACCCCTACGCGGACCTGCCCCTGCGCTTCCACTACTTCTTCACGCGCAAGCTGATGTTCGTGCGCTACGCGTGTGCGTTCGTCGTGCTGCCTGGCGGCTTCGGCACGCTCGACGAGCTGTTCGAGGCGCTGACGCTGGTCCAGACCGGCAAGGCGCGCCACTTCCCGGTCGTGCTGGTCGGCGTCGAGCACTGGGGCGGCATGGTGGAGTGGGCGGGCGAGCGGCTCGCGGCGCAGGGCTTCGTCTCGCCCGCCGACATGGGCCTTCTCCGCCTGACCGACGACGACGAGGAGGTCGTCGAGCTGGTCACCCGTGGCGCGGCGCTTCAGGGCGTGCACCCGCGCTGACGAGGGCCGTAGGTCCCGCAGCCCGGCGCGAGGCTGCCATCCCATCCCGGCTGGCCCCGGCAGGAGAGGTGCAGACCGGGATGGGTTTGCTCGCGGCCGCGGTGGCCGCCCTTCGATGCGCCGTTCAGCGCGGCGCGCGCGTGCGCAATGCCCGTTCAGTCGCCCGGCAGCGCCACGCGATCGGGGTAGCGCCCGCGGATCTCGTCCACGAAGGCGGCCATGCGGTCCGCGAGCGCCGGGTCGCGGACCTCCAGCACGTTCTCGGCGTTGCGCTCGCCGGAGTGGGAGAGGTTGAAGGAGCCGGCGAACACGGTGTCGTCGGCGACCGTGACCTTCGCGTGCATGAAGTCCCGCGCGCTCCCGGGGCGGTAGGGCGTCGAGCGCTTGCCGGACACCTCGCCGGTGGCGAGTATCGTGCGCAGCGAGGCGATCTTCCAGTGCGCGTGGGGGTTCTCCGCCCACTGCTCGAGCACGTGGGCGGCCTGCGTCGCGTCGACGACCGCCGCGAGGTCCACCCGCGGGTCGGCGACCATCTCCGCGAGCGTGCCCAGGATCGGGCCGGCCGTGAGCACGGGGGAGGCGATCCGCACGCGCCGCCGGGCGCGGCCGATCGCGGTGGCGATCCGCTGCGAGAGCTCCGGCCCGCGCCCGGGCGAGAACCAGGCCCGCGCGACGGCGCTCCCGACCTCGACCGGATCGGGATCGACGTCGCCGCTGTCCTCGACGCGGCGCGTGGACCAGAGCTGCTCGAACGCGGCGGTGTAGGCGCGCGCGATCGGAGGCACCCCCTCGGTGAGCAGGATCACGTTCTCCTGGAGCGTCCACGAGTCGAGCGTCCAGTTCGCCGATCCCGACCAGACGTCCGCGCCGTCGCGGACCACGAACTTGTGGTGCATCAGGTCGGGCTCGCCCGGGATCGCGCGCGTGGGGACCGGGAGCGCCTCGACCAGGTCGGGCTCGGTGAGCGGGGGAGCGAGCGATCCCTTGCGCCGCGCGTCGTCGCGATCGAGGTTGTAGGCCAGGCGCACGCTCACGCCGCGCTCGGCGGCCGCCCGCAGGGCGCCGGCGATCCGGTCGCCCACCTCGCCGGGCAGCCGGACGTCGTAGAGCGCGAGGTCCAGCGAGCGCCGCGCTCCGTCGAGGAAGCCCGCCACCTCGGCGCCGATCTGCTCGGCGGTCTGCGCCCCCTGGAGGAGCGTCCGCGCCTCGATCGCCACCCGGCTGCTAGCCCTGGTGGTGGCGCGCGGGGACCGGTCGCCGCAGCGGCTCGCGCGAGGGCCGTCGCTCGCGAGGCCCCACCAGCGTGGCCAGCGTCGCCGGCCCGCGCAGCCGCGCCCGCGCCGGCGTCGCGTCCGGCAGCGGCAGACCGCCCCCGCGCGGGCGGTCCGGGGCGCGCGGGACGCGCCGGTCCGAGCCGCCTCCGCCCTCGTCCTCGCCCTCCTGCCCCGGCGTCCAGGGACGGGCCGTGTCCGACCGCAGGCAGAGAACGATCAGGAGGCCGGCCAGCACCGCGCCGATGAGGTGAAGACCCCCGACGAGGAGCAGGATCTGGGCATCCGTCGGCACGCCTTCGAGGGTACCGCGCCGGGGCGGCTGCGCGCCAGGACTTCGCTACCATCGTCGCCGCTCATGGCCGGTCCCCGGACAACGACGCTCGCGGTCACCACGCGCGAGGGCAGCGGCTCCCGCGCGATGCGGCGGCTGCGCCGGACCGGGCAGGTGCCCGGCGTGATCTACGGGGGCGAGGGCGACTCGGTCGCCTTCCAGGTCGACTCCCGCGAGCTGCGCCAGGCGCTCGCCTCCTCCGGGGCGATCATCGAGCTCTCGCTCGACGGCGACGGCGGCCAGCCGGTCCTGCTCAAGGACCAGCAGCGCCATCCCGTGAGCGGCGCGTTCATGCACGTGGACCTGCTGCGCATCCGGCTCGACGAGAAGATCCAGACGACCGTGCCGCTGGAGCTCGTCGGCGCCGAGGACACCCCGGGCATCAAGGAGGGGGGCGTGCTCGAGCACGTCACCCGCGAGCTCACGATCGAGGCGCTGCCCACGGCGATCCCCGACGTGATCACGCTCGACGTCTCGGCGCTGGACATCAACGACACGCTCACGCTTGCCGCCGTCGTCGCGCCCGAGGGCGTGGAGATCCTCGGCGACCTGGAGGAGACGACCGCCGCCACCGTCACCCCGCCCCGGCTCGTGCTCGAGTCGGAGGAGCTCGAGGAGGAGACCGAGCTCGTCGGCGAGGAGGGCGAGGAGGGCGAGGCCGCGGAGGGCGAGGCCGCCGAGGGCGAGGAGCCCGCGGCCGAGTCCGGCGGCGGCGAGTCCGGCGGCGAGTAGCCCGCCGTGCGCCTGCCCGGTCGCGGCGGCGGCGTCGCGCCGGCGGACTGGCTCGTGGTCGGCCTGGGCAACCCGGGGTCCGAGTACGCGGGAACCCGCCACAACGTCGGCTTCGAGGTCGCGAACGTGCTGGCCGCGCGCTGGGAGCTGCCGCGCGCGCGCAAGCGCTTCGCCGGGCTGGTGACGGACGGGCGCTCGGGCCCCGGCGGCCCGCGCGTCGCCGTGCTGCTTCCCCAGACCTACATGAACGACGCCGGGCGCTCGGCCGGCCCGGCGCGCGGCGCCTACGGCGTCGACCTCGACCGGGTGCTCGTGCTCCACGACGAGATCGACCTGCCGTTCGGCGAGGTGCAGACGCGGGTCGGCGGAGGCCTGGCGGGGCACAACGGCCTGCGGTCGCTGAAGCGGGAGCTGGGCGGCGCCGGCTTCGCGCGGGTGCGCATCGGCGTCGGCCGCCCGCCGACCACCGATCCCGACCGCGTCGCCGCCTACGTGCTGGGCCGCTTCCGAGAGCCGCGCGAGGAGGTGGCCGCGCTCGTGGAACGCGCCGCCGACGCGGCGGAGCGGGTGGTGATGGCGGCGCCGAGCTGAGTGCGCCGCGCTCCGCGCGAGCGATCCTGCCTTTCGGTCGCACCGCGACCGCTGTCCGGGATCGGTCGCGGCCCCCCTACACTCGATCGTGCCCGGCCGCGCCTCGCTCGCGGCCCGTGGCCGTGCCCGATGACCGTCCTGCGCCCGCTGCTCGCCCACGCCGAAGACGACCCGTCGATCGGGCGGCTCGCGGAGGACGGCGGCGAGGCGTTCGTCTCGCCGGCGCTGCGCGCCTACGTGCTGGCGGCGCTCGCCGAGCGGGACCCGGGGACGCCGGCGCTCGTGGTGGTGGGCGACGACCGGGCGGCCGGCGAGCTCGCGGGCGACCTGGGCGCGTGGCTGGCGCCGCGCCGCGTGCGCTACTACCCCTCGCGCGGCGTCGCCTACGAGTCGCACCTGGCGCCCCCGCCGCACCTGGTCGGCCTGCGGATCGCGGCGCTCGACGCGCTCGCCGCCGGCGACGCGGCCGCCGGCGGCGCGCCGGTGGTGGTGGTATCGGCGGTCGCGCTCTCCGAGAAGGTGCCCGATCCCGGGCTGCGGCCGCACGGCCGGGCGCTGCGGGTCGGCGAGCTGCTGGACCTGGAGGAGACCTCCGCCGATCTGGTCGCCGCCGGCTACGAGCACGTCGACCAGGTCGAGGACCGCGGCCAGTTCGCGGTGCGCGGCGGGCTGCTCGACCTCTACCCGGCGACCGAGGACCGCGCGGTGCGCATGGAGCTCTTCGGCGACGAGATCGAGTCGCTGCGCTGGTTCTCCACCTTCACCCAGCGCTCGCTCGGCGAGGCCGACGAGGTGGAGGTGGCGCCCGCGGCGGAGCTCGCGCCCGAGCACCGCGAGCTGGCCGAGATCGCCGCGCTCGAGGCGCCCGAGGACCGCCCGGACATCGCGGAGCTGCTGCCGGTCGAGCGCTTCTCGCCGCTGCTCGACCTGGTGCCGGACGCGGCCGTCACCGTCGCCGCCGAGGAGGAGATCGCCCCGGCGCTGGTCGACCACTGGCAGGACGTCTGCACGGCCTTTCACGACGCCGACGCGCACCACCTCTACGTCAGCCCGGACGGCGTGTCGGAGGCGCTCGCCGAGCGCGCGCGGGTCCGGCTCTCGGGCTTCGACCGCGACCAGCCGGTCGCGCTGCGCGGGCAGGCGGCGGACGTCGCGGCGCGCGGGATCGCCGAGGCCGAGCCCGAGCTGGAGCGCCTTGCGCGCTCCGGCTACCGCACGGTCGTCGCGTTCGCGCGCCGCGGCGACGGCGAGCGCGCCGCCTACAACCTGGCCCGGGTGAAGCCCGCATGGCTCGACGGCGAGGCGGGCGCGCCCGCGGGCGAGGTGTCGTTCGCCGCCGCCCGGCTGCGCGAGGGGTTCATCGCGCCGCAGCTGGGCCTCGCCGTCATCCCCGACCATCGCCTGTTCCGCCGCCGCCGCGCCCCTGCGCCCGCGAGGCGCCGCCGCGGCCGCGGGATGCTGCGCGCGTTCACCGAGCTGCGCACGGGCGACGTGATCGTCCACGAGGACCACGGCGTCGCGCGGTTCGCCGGGTTCGACACCAAGACGGTCGGCGGCGTCACGCGCGACTACCTCGAGCTCGAGTTCCAGGGCTCCGACCGCGTGTTCATGCCCGTCGACCAGCTCGCGAAGATCTCGCGCTACGTCGGCGCGGGGGCGGGCGCGGCGACGCTCTCCAAGCTCGGCGGCAGCCGCTGGGAGACCGCCAAGTCCCGCGCCCGCCGCGCCGCCCAGGAGCTGGCCGGCGAGCTGCTCAACCTGTACGCCGAGCGGCGGCGGCGCAGCGGCTTCGCGTTCGATCCCGACGGCGACTGGCAGCGGGCCTTCGAGGACGCGTTCCCGTGGCGGGAGACCGCCGACCAGCGCGACGCGATCGAGGCCGTGAAGGGCGACATGGAGGCGCCGCGCCCGATGGACCGCCTGATCTGCGGCGACGTCGGCTACGGCAAGACCGAGGTCGCGCTGCGGGCGGCGTTCAAGGCCGCCAGCGCCGGCAAGCAGGTGATGGTGCTCGTTCCGACCACGATCCTCGCCCAGCAGCACTACGGGACGTTCTCCGAGCGCCTCGCCGACTACCCGTTCCGGATCGAGCACGTCTCCCGCTTCCGCGCGCCAGCCGACCAGCGCGCCGCGATCGCCGAGTTCGCCGAGGGCAAGGTGGACGTCCTCGTCGGCACCCACCGCCTGCTCTCGCGCGACCTGCGGCCGAAGGACCTGGGCCTGCTCGTCGTCGACGAGGAGCAGCGCTTCGGCGTCAAGCAGAAGGAGCTGCTGCGCCAGCTCAAGCTGCGCGTCGACGTGATCGCGATGTCCGCCACGCCGATCCCGCGCACGCTGCAGATGTCGCTCGCGGGCGTGCGCGACATCTCGGTGATCGAGACCCCGCCGGAGGGGCGCCGGCCGGTGCGCACCTACGTCGGCGAGTACGACGAGGCGCTGGTCAAGGCGGCGATCGAGCGCGAGCTCGCCCGCGACGGACAGGCGTTCTTCCTCCACAACCGCGTCGAGTCGATCGACGAGACCGCGGTGCGGGTCCGCGGGCTCGTGCCGGACGCCCGCGTGGAGGTCGCCCACGGGCAGATGGACGAGTCGCAGCTCGAGGAGCGGATGCTGCGCTTCCTGCGCGGCGAGGCGGACGTGCTGGTGTGCACCTCCATCATCGAGTCGGGGATCGACATCCCGCAGGCGAACACCCTGATCGTCGAGCGCGCCGACCAGTTCGGGCTCGCACAGCTCTACCAGATCCGCGGGCGGGTGGGCCGCTCGCGCGAGCGGGCCTACGCCTACCTGCTCTACCCGTCCGCCGCGGCGCTCACGCCGGAGGCGGCGCAGCGCCTCTCCGCCCTCTCGGACCACACCGAGCTCGGCGCGGGCTTCAGGATCGCGATGCGCGACCTGGAGATCCGCGGCGCGGGCAACCTGCTGGGCGACGAGCAGTCGGGTCACGTCGCCGCGCTGGGCTTCGAGCTCTACCTCGCGATGCTGGACGACGCGGTCGCCGAGGCCGAGGGGGCCGGCCGCGACGAGGAGCCGGAGCCCGTGCGCCTGGACGTGAACGTCGACGCGTTCGTCCCGGCCGCCTACGTGCCCTACGAGCAGGCGAAGGTCGACGTCCATCGCCGGATCGCCGCGGCCCGCGAGGTCTCCGAGCTCGGTGAGCTGCGCTCCGAGCTGGAGGACCGCTTCGGGCCGGTGCCGCGAGAGCTGGAGAACCTGCTGGCGCTCCAGCAGGCGCGCATCAAGCTCGGCGCGGCGGGGGCTCGCGCCGTCACCTTCCGCGGCGGCCGGCTGTCGGTCACGCCGATCGATCTGGACGCCGCCCGCGCAAGCCGCCTGCGCGAGGCGATCCCCGACTCGACCTACGAGCCCGGGCGCTCGCAGCTGTCGGTCCGGGTGCCGGACGATCCCGAGGAGCGCTTCCCCGCGGTGGTCCGCGCGGCGGACGCGCTGCTCGCAGTGACGCGGGCCGCGGCCTGACTCCGCTACCATCGCCGCTTCCCGTGCTCCGTCCCATGCGAGTTCTTCCGGCGCTTGGCGCCTTTTTCGTGGCCGCAGCGCTGTTCGCGGCCTGCGGCGGGGGCGTTCCCGGCAACGCCGTCGCCACCGTCGACGGCACGCCGATCACCAAGGACGACTTCAACCACTGGCTCGGCATCGCCGCCCGCTCCTCCCAGCAGGCGCCGGGACAGAAGGCCGTCGCGCCGGTGCCGCCGGACTTCAAGGCCTGCATCGCCGCCAAGCGCAAGCAGCTGCCGAAGCCCGCGAAGGGCCAGCCGAAGATCAGCGATGCGGCGATCAAGGCGCAGTGCCAGAGCGAGTTCGAGCAGCTGCGCGATCAGGTGATGCAGCTGCTGATCTCCTCGCAGTGGATCGAGCAGCAGGCGTCCGACCTCGGCATCCAGGCCTCCGACGCGGACGTCCGCAAGCAGTTCGAGAAGACCAAGAAGCAGGCGTTCCCGAACGAGGCCGACTACAAGAAGTTCCTCGCGCAGTCCGGCCAGAGCGAGGACGACATCCTCTTCCGGGTCCGGGTCGACTACCTCTCGAACAAGATCCGCGAGAAGGTCACGGCCGGCAAGGACAAGGTCACCGACCAGGACGTCGCTGCGTACTACGCCAAGAACCGCAAGCAGTACGCGCAGCCCGAGAAGCGCAACATCAACGTGATCCTCACCAAGACACAGGCGCAGGCGGAGGCGGCCAAGGCCGCGGTCGAGGGCGGGCAGAGCTGGGCCGCGGCGGCGAAGCAGTACTCGATCGACCCGCAGACCAAGAACTCGGGCGGACAGCTCAAGGACGTCACCCAGGGCCAGCAGGACCGGGCGCTCGACCTCGCCGCGTTCAAGGCGCCCAAGGGCCCGGTGCGCGGGCCGGTCAAGGGCTCGTTCGGCTGGTACATCTTCCAGGTCACCAAGATCACCGCGGGGCGCCAGCAGGAGCTGAACGAGGTCAGGGCCTCGATCCGCCAGCTGTTGATCTCGCAGGGCCAGCAGAAGGCGCTCAACTCGTTCGTGCAGGACTTCCAGAAGCGCTGGAAGGGCAAGACGGACTGCCGCGAGGACTACGTCGTCGAGAGCTGCAAGAACGCGCCGAAGCCGAAGGCGACGACGGGGCAGGTGCCCGGCCAGACGCCGACCCCGCAGCAGCAACAGCAGCAGCCCCCGCCGTCGCAGGCGCCCTCCCCCTGAGCGGTTCGGCCGACGCCGGCGCCGCCGTGGCGCGGCTCGACGCGCTGACGCGCCGGCTGCGCCGCGAGTGTCCGTGGGATCGCGAGCAGGACGAGCGCTCGATCGTCCCGCACACGGTCGAGGAGGCATACGAGCTCGCGGATGCCGCGGAGTCGGGAGACGACGCGAAGCTGCTCGACGAGCTGGGGGACGTGCTCTTCCAGGTGCACTTCCTCGCGCTGCTGCTCGAGGAGCGCGGCGCCGGCGACCTCGCCGCGGTGGCCGAGCACTGCCGCGAGAAGCTGATCCGCCGCCATCCGCACGTCTTCGGCGAGGCGCAGGCCGCGACCGCGGGGCAGGTGCTCGCGAACTGGGATCGCATCAAGGCGCGCGAGCCGGGCCGCGAGGGCGGGCTGTTCGGCGAGGTGCCGGAGACGCTTCCCGCGCTGCTGCACGCGCGCAAGGTTCAGCGGCGCGCTGCCTCCAGCGGATTCGACTTCCCGGAGGCCGAGCTCTCGCTCGGCGCCGCGGAGGCCGAGATCGAGGAGCTGCGCGCCGCGGCCGGGTCCGGCGACGGGGATGCCTGCTTCCAGGAGGTCGGCGACGCGCTGTTCGCGCTCGTCGGGGCGGCACGCAAGCTCCGCGTCGATCCCGAGCTCGCGCTGCGCGCCGCGAGCGGCCGCTTTCGCGCGCGCGTCGAGCGCGCGGGTGAGGTGGCCGCACGCGCCGGGCGCGAATGGAACGATTGCTCGCCCGAGGAGCAGCTCGCGTTCTACGCGCGCGCCCGAATCGAGATCGACCAAGGAGCCGGAAGCGAGCCATGAGCGCCATCGAGCAGGTCCACGCACGCCAGATCGTGGACTCGCGAGGCAACCCGACCGTCGAGGTCGAGGTGGCGCTCGCGTCGGGCGCGTGGGGCCGGGCGGCGGTCCCCTCGGGCGCCTCGACCGGGGAGTTCGAGGCCACGGAGCTGCGCGACGGCGGGTCGCGGTGGCTCGGCAAGGGCGTCACGAATGCGGTCGCGAACGCCAACACCGAGATCGCGAATGCGGTCAAGGGCCGCGAGGCGGGTAACCAGGCGGGCCTCGACCGGGCGCTGATCGAGCTCGACGGGACGCCGACCAAGTCGCGCCTGGGCGCGAACGCCATCCTCGGCGTGTCGCTTGCGACCGCGCACGCCGCGGCCGCCGAGGAACGCCAGCCGCTGTGGCGCTACCTGGGCGGGGAGGCCGCGCACGTGATGCCGGTCCCGATGATGAACGTGCTCAACGGTGGCGTGCACGCCGACAACAAGGTCGACTTCCAGGAGTTCATGATCGTTCCCTGGGGCGCGCCCACGTTCGCCGAGTCGCTGCGGATCGGGTCCGAGGTCTTCCACACCCTCAAGGCCACCTTGAAGGATCGCTCGCTCTCCACCGCCGTCGGCGACGAGGGCGGCTTCGCCCCGGACCTCGTCTCCAACGAGGCGGCGCTGGGCGCGCTCGTCACCGCGATCGAGGCCGCCGGCTACGCGCCCGGCGACGACGTCGCGATCGCGCTCGACCCGGCCACGAGCGAGATCGAGCGCGACGGCCGCTACTACCTCGAGGCGGAGGGGCGCTCGCTCTCGCCCGAGGAGCTGTCCGCCTACTGGACCGACCTCTGCGCGCGCTACCCGGTCGTCTCGATCGAGGACGGGATGGCCGAGGAGGACTGGGCCGGATGGGCGACCCTGACCCGAGCGATCGGCGACCGCGTCCAGCTCGTCGGCGACGACCTGTTCGTCACCAACACCGAGCGCCTGAAGCGCGGGATCGACGACGGTGTCGCCAACGCGATCCTCCTGAAGGTCAACCAGATCGGGACGCTGACCGAGACGCTCCAGGCGGTGCGGACCGCGCGCGAGGCGGGCTACGCGGCGGTCATGTCGCACCGCTCGGGCGAGACCGAGGACGTCACGATCGCGGACCTCGCGGTGGCGACGGGCTGCGGCCAGATCAAGACGGGCGCGCCGTCGCGCTCCGATCGGGTCGCCAAGTACAACCAGCTGCTTCGCATCGAGGAGGCGCTGGGGGATCGCGCCTCGTTCCCGGGGCGCTCCGCCTTCCGGGCACACGGCGGCTGAGCCCGCCCCGGGGACGCCCGGGCCCGCGGCCCGGTTCCTGCACGCGCGCTTGCGGCAGGAAGGAGGCCGGCGGCCGCGAAGGAAGGGCCAGAGGGATGGAGTCCGCACGCAGCCGAGCCCAGCCGCGCCGTCCGGCGCGCGGCGCCAACCCGCGCTCGCGCCCGCGCGCCGTGCCCCGAGCGGGCGCCGCGGCCGTGCGGATCAACTGGGACCGTGTCGGGCGGGTCGCGCTGCTGCTCAGCCTCGTGGTGGTCGCGGGGCTCTACATCGAGCCGCTGGCTTCGTGGGTGCAGGCGTGGCAGGACTCGGGACACGAGCGCGTCGCGGTCCAGCGCCTGGAGCGCGAGAACGCGACGCTGCTCGCCCGCCGCCGGGCGCTCGACGACCCGCGTGTGCTCGCCGCCGAGGCGCGCCGCCTCGGGATGGTGCTGCCCGGCGAGGTCCCGTACGTGGTCACGGGGCTGCCGGGCCGCTCACCGGAGCCCTGAGCGCGGCGCGGGAAGCGTCTACGCTCAGGCGCGTGAGCCGCTTCGACACGGCCTACTTCCAGTGGGAGGAGGGCGAGCGCCGCCTGCGCGACATCGACCCGGACGAGCGCCCCGCGGCCGAGCGGACGGTCGCCGCGGTCGTGGACGAGCTCCGCCGGCGTCTCGGCGGCCCGTTCGCGGCGGCAGAGCTCGCAGACCTCTACGCGTCAGGTACCGACTGGTGCCTCGGCGTCGCGATGCGCGCCGCGCCGGAGTCGCCCTCGGCCTGGGATGCCGCGATCGTCGCCGACGCGGCGTTCCACCGTTACCTGCGCGAAGCCGAGGACTACGCCGGCGGGCGCAGGATCGCCTGACCGCTAGGGCGTCGCCGGCAGCCGCTCAGGTCTGCTCGTCCAGCCGCCGCGCGAACGCCCAGCGCCTGCCGGCGGGAACGAACCCGAGGCGCCGGTACCAGCCCCGCGGCCAGTCGTCCTCGTCGGCCAGGAGGTAGACCAGGTCACGCCCGTCCGTCCGCGCCGCCCCCAGCGCCGCGTCGACCACCACGGCGCCCAGCCCCTCCCGCCGACGGTCCTCCAGGGTCCCGACGTCGTCGATCTCCGCCAGCCCCTCGCCGTCCAGGTGGAGGCGGCACGCGGCCGCGTAGGGGCCGCCGGCCGGCGCGGCGAAGCGCCGGGTGCCGGCCGCGCGGCCGGTCAGCTCGCTCTCGGCCAGCAACTGGCGGACGGTCTCCTCGCCGCGCACCTGCGGCATGGCCCGGAGCAGCGTGGAGAGCAGCGGCCGGAGCGTTTCCAGCTCGACCTCGTCGGCGGCGCGCCGGTCCGTGCGCGGCTCGTCGCCCGCGACCGGCACGGGCGGGCGGCCGGCGCGGCGCACCAGGACCTCGAGCCGCTCGACCGACCAGCCGAGGCTCGCGAAGCCGGGCGCGAGCGACGCTCCGAGCCGCTCGTCGGCGACCGTGACCCGGCGATGGGAGAGCCCGCCCGCGGCCATCAGCCGCTCGGCCTCGGCGGCGAGTCGCTCGGCGGGCCGCCGGCCGGGCGCCGCGTCGACGCGGACGAAGTTCAGATCCCAGACGCGGGGCAGCCGCTCGACCAGCAGCGCCGTGCCCCAGCGGAACGGGACGATGCGCTCGGCGCGACGGTCCTCGCGCAGGCGCAGCGCCGCCTCGACCCGTGCGCGGGCGCGCGCGGGGGACGACCCTGCGCGCTCAGTCCCCGTCGTCGCCGGCCTCGGCGCCCGCGCGGCGGATCACGATCTCGTCCTCCTCGATCGTGACCTCGATCGGGCGGTGGCCCGCCCAGTGCTCGGCATAGGTGGGGTCGTCCTTGACCGCGGGATCGAGCCACAGGCCGTAGCCCTCCTCACCGTGATCGAAGGTCCCCTCGATCGTCGAGCGCGCGCCGCCGCGCCGCCCGCGGCCTCCGCGCCGTCCGCGCCGCCGGCGCCGCGTGGCCGGCGAGGAGTCGTCGCCCGCGGCCTCGTCACCCGCGGCCTCGTCTCCCGCGGGCTCATCACCCGCGGCCTCCGCGCCGGCTTCCTCCTCCTCCGCGGGCTCGGCGGCTGCCCGCTCGGCCTCGGCCTCGAGCTCCCGGGCGATCAGCGCGTCGTCCTCGGCGCGCAGGTCGATCTCGTCGTCGAAATCTCCGCCGGCCTCGCCGTTCACGTCCGGGACCAGACCGTTCTCGCGCTTGAACCCCCTGATCTGCTGGACGGTCACCTCGAGCTGGTGCGCGATCCACGCGTCGGTACGCCCCTGGCGGACCCAGGTGCGGATCTGGTTCAGCTGGGGGCGCAGGGAGCGGCGCGTCACGGCGGCGGAGACTAGCGAACGGGGTCGCGCGAACGGCTCGCCCCGGGACCGCGCGGGCGCTTCGTGGCGTACCTTGCGCCCCGTCACCTCGCCTGCTTTAGTGGCGCGGTCCCGCGGCCAGAGAGGCGCACCGAATGCTCGTCCTGACGAGAAAGTCGAATCAGAGCATCATGATCGGCGAAGACATCGAGGTGAGCGTCCTCGCGGTCATGGGCGAGAAGGTCCGTATCGGCATCTCGGCGCCCCGTTCGGTGCCGGTCTTCCGCAGGGAGGTCTACGTGGAGATCCACGGCGAGGAGGCCGGCCGCAAGGGCGACACCGCGAAGGCCGACGCGCGCGAGGAGGTCGACGCCGCGCTGCGCCGGCTCACCGGCGCGGACCCGAACGTCTAGGCGTCCTATTCCGAGGGATCGGCGGTCGCGGATCAAACCCATCCCGGCTGGCCCCCGTCCTGCGGGTGTAGCCTGGGATGGGTTGGCCGGACCCTCGGGGTCAGTCCGGCTCAGGCGTCAGCCCAGGGCGATGTAGAGGACCTGGAACATCGCCACGGTCACGCCCACGGCCGTGCCGACGATCGCCAGCACGAGCAGGACGAACCGGAAGGTCCCGGCCTTGTGGATGCGCTCGGTCTGGCGCCGGCGCGAACGTGCGGCGGCGTCACGGCGCAACCGCTCGCGGCGGTTGCGCTCGAGCTGCATCTCCTCGTAGAAGGCTTCCTCGAACGTCGCGAGGTCCTGGCGCATCCTCATACGGGAACGAACCCTACCAGCGGATGCGGGTTTCACGGGGCCTCCGGGCAGGCGCCCCAGAGGCCGGCGGACCGCTCGCGGGCGGCGCGCTCCAGACGGCTAAGCTCGCCCGCGTGCGCCGTGTTCGGCGCGATCCGCAGCGTCTCCGCGTAGCCCTCGCGGACCAGCGCGGCGTTGACGAACAGCCCGTCGGGACGGCGATAGACGTAGGCGAGCAGGCGCCCGTAGCGGTCGCGCCGCTCGGCATCGAGGCGCAGGACCACGAGCCGGCCCTCCACCAGCGCCTCGTTGCGGCGCGAGGCGGCCTCCGCGAAGCACTGGACGGGGGTTCCCGGCTTGACCGACTCGGGCGTGTCGATGCCGATGTAGCGCACGCGCTCACGCGATCCGCCCGCGAGCTTCGCCACGACCGTGTCGCCGTCGACCACGCGCACGACGCGCGCATCGACCGACCCGCCGGGCCCGGGCGCCGCGTCGTCGACACCGTCCGCGCAGCCGGCGCCCGCGAGCGAGGCGGCGAGGCCGAGGAAGGCGAGTGCGGTCGGGAGTCTCACGGGCCGCCAGCGTAGGCGCCGCGGCCCGACCGACCCGCGCGGCGCGCGAGTCCCGCCGCTGTCGCTGCGCGACGCCGTGACCGTATGTGGCCGGCGCGGCGCGGTACGGCCGCTCAGGCCACCGTGATCTCGGAGGAGAGGTAGACGTCCTGGATCGCGTTGAGGAGGCCGACCCCCTCCTCCATCGGCCGCTGGAACGCCTTGCGGCCGCTGATCAGGCCCATCCCGCCGGCGCGCTTGTTGATGACCGCGGTGCGGACCGCCTCCGCCAGGTCGCTCTCGCCCGAGGAGGCGCCGCCGCTGTTGATGAGACCCGCGCGGCCGAGGTAGCAGTTGATCACCTGGTAGCGCGTCAGGTCGATCGGGTTGTCGGTCGTCAGCTTCTCGTACACCAGGTCGCTGGTCTTGCCGTAGGACCCGTTCTCGTTCATCGCCGGGTACCCGCCGTTCACCTCCGGCAGCTTCTGCTTGATGATGTCCGCTTCGATCGTGACCCCGAGGTGGTTGGCCTGGCCCGTGAGGTCGGCCGACAGGTGGTAGTCGACCCCGTCGCGCTTGAACGCCGGGTTGCGCAGGTAGCACCACAGCACCGTGAACATGCCGAGCCGGTGCGCCTCGGCGAACGCCTCCGAGACCTCGACGATCTGGCGGCTCGACTGCTCCGAGCCGAAGTAGATCGTCGCGCCGACCCCGGCCGCGCCCAGGTCCCAGGCCTGCTGAACCTCGGAGAACATGATCTGGTCGAACTCGTTCGGGTAGGTCAGCAGCTGGTTGTGGTTCAGCTTCGCGATGAACGGGATGCGGTGCGCGTAGCGGCGCGAGACGGCGCCCAGCACGCCGAGCGTGGAGGCCATCGCGTTGCAGCCTCCCTCGATCGCCAGCTCGAGCAGGTTCGCGGGGTCGAAGTAGGCGGGGTTCGGCGCGAAGCTGGCCCCCCCGGAGTGCTCGATCCCCTGGTCCACGGGGAGGATGCTGAGGTAGCCGGTGCCGCCCAGGCGGCCGGTGTCGAACATCGACTGCAGGTTGCGCATGACCTGCGGCGAGCGGTCCGTCTGGGCGAAGATCCGGTCGACGAAGTCCGGGCCGGGCAGGTGCAGGCTCGAGGAGGGGAAGGTCTCGCAGCGGTGGTCGAGGAGTCCGGCGGCTGAGTCGCCGAGGAGCTCCTCGAGGCGGCTCGTCGTCAGCTCGGCAGTTGCGGCCATGTCAGCGTGCTCCCGGTTTCGTCGATCGTGATTCCTGGCTCCAAGTCTACGCCGGATGCCCCGCCCCGCGCCGCGGGCGTCCTCGTTCATACCCGCCATCTAGGCTTCCGCGCGCATGGAGGAGAACTTCACCGGCCCGGCGTTCACGCTCGGCGTCGAGGAGGAGCTGATGATCCTCGACGCGGAGACGCTCGACCTCGCCAACGCGATCGAGTCGATGCTCGTCGACCCGCCGGTCGGTGAGGTCAAGCCGGAGCTGATGGAGTCGGTCCTGGAGATCGCCACGGCGCCCTGCGGCGACATCGGGGAGGCAGCCGATCAGCTGCGCGGGTTGCGCAGCGCCGTACGCGCCACGGCGGGCGGCCAGGGCATGGCGATCGGCTCGGCCGGCACCCATCCGTTCGCGATGTGGGAGGACCAGCGGATCGTCGCGCGGTCGCGCTACCGCGACCTGATCAGCGACCTTCGCTTCGTCGCGCGGCAGGAGCTGCTCTTCGGCATCCACGTGCACGTCGGGATCGACGATCCCGAGAAGGCGATCCACGTCGCCAACGGCATGCGCGTCCACGTCCCGCTGCTGCTCGCGCTGTCAGCCAACTCGCCGTTCTGGCGCGGCGACGCCAGCGGATTGGCCTCGACGCGCACGCCGATCTTCCGCGCCCTCCCGCGCGTCGGGATCCCGCCCACCTACGCGGACTGGGCGGACTACGCGCGGCGGATCGAGTTCATGGTCCACTCGCGGGTGATCGAGGACTACACCTACCTCTGGTACGACGTGCGACCCCATCCGCGGCTCGGGACCGTGGAGGTCCGCTGCATGGACGGCCAGACGCGCGTCGAGCACACGATCGCGCTCGCGGCGCTGGTGCAGGCGATGGTCAAGGAGCTCGCCGAGCACTTCGACGCGGGCTCCGCGCTCAGCGACTACCCGTACGAGATGCTCGACGAGAACAAGTGGCTCGCCGCGCGCCACGGCCTCGACGGGCAGCTCGTGGACCTTCCCGACCAGAGCCGGGTCGCC
Organism: Solirubrobacteraceae bacterium; assembly: GCA_046330255.1. Lineage (GTDB taxonomy): Bacteria > Actinomycetota > Thermoleophilia > Solirubrobacterales > Solirubrobacteraceae > JBBSBL01. Next base: position 921,297 of record JAXLTC010000001.1, on the reverse strand, counting down.
ACGCGCGAGCTCGCCCGCCGCGTGCTCGACCGGGTGCGCGAGCACGCGCAGGACCTGGGCGCGGTGGACTCGCTGGCCGGGATCGAGGACCTGCTCGAGCGCGGCAACGGCGCGGCCAGGCAGGTGGTGGTCTACGAGGCCAACCACGATCTGCGCGAGGTCGTGCGCGAGATCGTCGAGGCCACCGCGGTCTGAGCGGCAGGCGCCGAGGCGCCCGCGGCGACTAGCTACGATCGGGACGTGAGCACCGGCGGGCCCGACCTGTTCGTCGTCTGCAAGAGCTGCGGCGCAGAGGTCAGCCCCTACATCACCGAGTGCCCGTACTGCGGCAGCCGCTTGCGCAAGCGCGCGCCGAAGCTGGAGCGGGGCGGCAAGCCGGCCGCACGGCCGCGCCGCGCGCGGCCGCGGGTGCCCGCCCTGCCCCGCCTGCGACGCGGCGAGATCCCGGGGATCCGTCCCGATGCCCGGCCATGGGTCACGATCGGGCTGGTCGGAGCGGGCGTCGTGCTGTCCGTGCTCGTTCGCGGCGGTGTCGTGCGGCTCTCGAAGGTCGCGATCGTGGGCCCGCTCGACGGCGAGTGGTGGCGCCTGGTCACGGCGCCCTTGACCTACGCCAACTGGGGCTATGCGTTCGCGGCGCTGCTGGCGATCGGGGTCTTCGGCTGGCTGCTGGAGCGCCGCCACGGGCCGCTGGCGGTGGGGCTGCTCGCCCTGGTCGCGGGCGCGGGCGGCATGGCCGTGGAGCTCGCGACCGCGACCATCCCGCTCGCGCTCGGCGGCAACGGGATCGCGCTCGCCCTGACCGCGGCCTGGGCCGTCCCGGACGTCCGCGACCTCCGGCGCGGGCGCGAGGTGGAGGGCGACCTCCTGGGCGTCGCGGTCGTGCTCATCGTGCTGATGCTCCTGCCGGTCGTCGACGATGAGGCCAGCGCCGTGGCGGGCGTCACCGGCCTGCTCGCCGGGGTCGTGGCGGGGCTCGGGCTCTCCGCGCGCCGCCCCGCCTGAGCAGCGCGGGCCGGGCGCCGCACGCGCCTATGATCCCCGGCGGTGCCAGCGCGGGAGTTCAGCGACTCCGAGGTGGAGGCCGCGATCGCGGCGCTCTCGCAGCCCGGGCGGTTGCGCTCCGCCCAGGACCTCGTCGCCCGCAGCGCGCCGCGGCTGGAGCGCGTGCTGGGCGAGGCTCTCGACGACGGCGGCTGGTTCGGCCCCGCGCATGAGCAGGCAGTCCGCGAAGCGGCCGGGGCCGAGCCCCCCGAGGAGCGCGGGCGCGCGGTGAGCGCGCTCGTGGCCGAGGAGACGCGGCTCGGCATGCTCGTCGGCGTGGCCGTCGGCCTCGAGCTGGCCCGCGAGCTCGACCATCCCGAACAGGAGACCTGAGACGACATGGAGATCCAATTCCTCGGCCACGCGGCGTTCGCCCTGAAGGACGGCGGCACGACTGTGCTGGTCGACCCGTTCCTGACCGGCAACCCGAAGGCGGCCGCGACCGCCGACGAGGTCGACGCGACCACGATCCTGCTCACGCACGGTCACGCCGACCACATCGGCGACACGGTCGCGATCGCGAAGCGCACCGGGGCTCCGGTCGTCGCGATCGTCGAGCTGGCCGGCGAGATCGCGCAGGACGGCGTGCAGACGCTCGACCCGAACCTCGGCGGCACCGTGCGCTTCGACTGGGGCTCGGCGAAGCTCGTCCCGGCCTGGCACACCTCGACGACCCCCAAGGGGACGGTGAACACGCCCGCCGGGCTGCTGATCGAGATCGGCGGCAAGACGGTCTACCACCTGGGCGACACCGCGCTCTTCTCCGACCTGAAGCTCGTCGGGCACGGCGCGCGCATCGACGTCGCGCTCGTCCCGATCGGCGGCCACTACACGATGGACCGCTTCGACGCGGTGGAGGCCACGCGCCTGGTCGGAGCGGACACGGTGATCCCGATCCACTACGACACGTTCCCGCCGATCGAGACCGACGCGCAGGCGTTCAAGGCCGACGTGGAGGGAGCGGGCCACGCCGGGGTGGTGATCCTCGCGCCGGGCGAGACCCACGCGGTCCGATGACCCACGCGCTCGTGCTCGTGCAGGCGGAGCGCGGCGCGCTCGAGACGCTCGGCGGAGCGCTCGCCGGCGTCGAGGGCGTCGCCGAGGCCTACTCGGTGACGGGCGAGTGGGACTTCGTCGCGATCGTCCGCGTGCACGAGCCCGAGCAGCTCGCGGGCGTGGTCAGCCACGACATCGTGAGGCTGCCCGGCGTCGTACGCACGCAGACGATGCTCGCGTTCGAGGTCTTCTCGCGCCACGACCTCGAGGCCCTGTTCTCGATCGGCGACTGACGGCCCCGGGCCTGGCTGCCGCTCAGCGGGCGCCGGCGACCCGCAGCGCCGAGGCGAACGCGTCCGCGGCGCCGTCGTAGGTGAGCGCGCGCGCCGCGTCGCGGCCGGCGGCGCCGAGGCGCTTGCGCTCGGCGGGCGCCGCGAGCAGGCCGGCGAGCGCGTCGGCCAGCGCGTCGGGGCGCCGCTCGGGCACCACGAGCCCGGTCTCCCCGTGGCGCACCAGCCCGCCCGCGACCGCGCCGACGGCGGGCGTCGCCACGACGGGACGCGCCTGCAGCATCGCCTCGTTGCAGACGAGGCCCCAGGGCTCCAGGAAGGCGGGCGTGGTCAGCGAGGGGACGGCCACGGCGGCGCTCGCCGCGTAGAGCGCCGCGAGATCCTTGCGCGGCAGCGGCCCGAGCACCCGCGCGCCCGGAGTGCCGCCGGCGGGCGCGGCGAGCGGCCCCTCGCCGGCAAGCACGAGCGTCGCCGCCGGCCGCCGCGCGCCGCGCCACGCGTCGAGCAGGACCTCCACCCCCTTCTCGGGAACGAGGCGCCCGGCGTACAGGACCAGCGGCCCGTCGCCGAGCCCGTGCCGCTCGCGCAGCGCGGCGACCTCGGCGCGGGCGACCTCGCGACCGAAGAGGTCGGTCTCGACGCACTGCGGCGCGACCAGCACGTCGTCGTCTCGTCCGCGGATCGAGCGCACGAAGCGACGCACGTGCTCGCCGTAGGCCACCACCGCGTCGGCGCGGCGGTGGATGCGGCGGACCAGCGGCCAGGCCAGGTCGTTGCGGCGGGTCCGCGGCCGCGCCCAGATCGAGGCCCAGAGCACGAACGGCACCCCGGCGCGCCGCGCGCCGGAGTAGGCGGCGGGCAGCATCGTGCCGCCCGCGACGGGCGCGATCACCGCGGAGTGCGAGCGGCCCGCCGCGAACGCCTCGCGCGGGGAGGCGATCGCGCGCGCGGGGAACGGGGCGGCGGCGATCTGCGCCTCGAGGTCCGAGAACCACGACGGCACGTAGCGCGCGCCCGCCCCGAAGCAGAGGACCTCGACGTCGCAGCGCTCGGCGAGACGCCGGTAGAGGGGGATCCGGTAGCCCGCCAGCACGTTGGTGAGCAGGGCGACCGGCACGGCGCCGCACGATACTGCCGTCCCGATGGCCCACCCGGACGCCCCAGCCAGCGCCCCGCTGCGAGTGCTGCTGCTCCACAACCGCTACCGCGCCGCGGGCGGCGAGGAGCGCTCGGTCGCCGAGATCGCGGCGATGCTGGGCGCGCGCGGCCACCGCGTCGAGGTGCTCGAGCGCCCCAGCGCCCGCGTCTCGCGGCCCCGGGCGGCCGGAGCGCTGCTGCGCGGCGGAGAGGACCCGGGCGGCGTCTCCCGCGCCGTGGCGGGCATGGGCGCGGACGTCGTCCACGCCCACAATCTCCACCCGCGCTTCGGCTCGCGCGCGCTGGCGGCGGCGCGCGAGGCCGGGGCGGCGGTCGTCCTGCACCTGCACAACTTCCGGCTCACGTGCGCGATCGGCATCGCCTACCGCGACGGCGCGCCGTGCTTCGAGTGCCACGGCCGGGACACACTCCCGGGCCTGCGCCACCGCTGCCGTGGCTCGCGCGCGGAGGCGCTCGCCTACGCGGCGGGGCTGGCCGCGCATCGCGGTGCGCTGCTCGGCGCCGTCGACCGCTTCGTCGCGGTCAGCCGCGCGACGCGCGCGTGCAGCGAGCGGTTCGGGCTCTTGCCCGGCGGCACCGACGTGGTGCCGAACGCCCTCGCCCCCGCGGCCTTCGAGCCACGCAGCGCGGCGGGCTCGGGCGCCTTCGCGCTGGTCGCCTCGCGCCTGGTGGAGGAGAAGGGAGTGGACACCGCGATCGCCGCCGCGCGCGCCGCCGGGGTGCCGCTGCGGATCGCCGGCGACGGGCCCGACCTGCCGCGGCTGCGTGAGCTGGCGGCCGGTGCCGACGTCACGTTCCTGGGGCGCCTGGGTCGCGACCGGCTCGCCGCCGAGCGCCGCGCCGCCGTGGCCTTCCTGGCGCCGTCGCGCTGGGATGAGCCGTGCCCCTTCGCGGTCCTGGAGGCGATGGCGGCCGGCCTTCCGGTGCTGGCCTCCGACCGTGGCGGGTTGCCGGAACTGCTGCCCGAGGGCCGGGCGCCGCTGCCGCCCGGCGACGACGGCGCCTGGGCGCGCGCGCTGCGCGGCCTGTGGGCTGACGCCGGCGCGCGCGAGACGGAGGGCGAGCGGACGCTGGCCCATGCGCGGCGGCGCTTCGCGCACGGCGCGGTCGCGCCGGCGCTGGAGGAGGTCTACGCGCGGGCGGTGGCGGTCCGCCGCCGGCGGGAGCGCGGTGGTGCGCGCGCGAGCGCGTCATGATTCGCGCCATGCGCCCCGCCACGCTCGCGCTCACCGCGCTGCTCGCGCTCGTCCCGGCGCTCGGAGCCTGCGGTGGCTCCGGCGGCAAGACCGCGACCGCCCCCGTCACGGTGCCGCCGACCGCCACCGCGCCCGGCGCCGGGCCACCGCCTACCGACGTCCCGCCGGAGACCACCTCCACCGGGACGACCGGCGCCGTCCCGGGGCCCGCCGCGTCCGCGCCGCGGATCCCCGCGACCTACGCGATCGGGCGCAGCGCGCTTCGGCCTGCGGTGATCGGCGTCACCGCGCGCGTGCCGGTCCTGCTCACGCTGATCTCCGAGGACGGGCGCGCCCATTCGGCGACGCTCGCGACCCGCCCGGCGGTCTCCCTCCGCGTCCCTGCGCACGGCCGCTCCTCCGTGCTCGTTCCGCCGCCCGGCCGCGGGACATACCGCATCTCGGTGGACGGCGGGCGACTGCGCGGGAGCCTGGTGGTGGGGGAGCGCGCTCCGGGGCCGTAGCCGGCCCGATCCCGCGCCGCCCGCTCAGCCGATGCGGTCGCCGGGGGCGACGTCCTCGTCCGGGCGCAGCAGCACGACCCCCTTGCGCTCGTCGAGCGCACCGAGCACCAGGCACTCGGAGCGGAACGGGCCGATCTGCTTGGGCGGGAAGTTGACCACCGCCACCACGAGGCGCCCCTCGAGCGCCTCGGCCGGGTAGTGGGTGATCTGGGCCGACGAGCGGCGCACGCCGAGATCGGGGCCGAAGTCGATCGTCAGCTTCCAGGCCGGGCGGCGCGCCTGCGGGAACTCGTCGACCGCGGTCACGCGCCCGACCCGCATGTCGACCTGCTCGAAGTCCTCCCAGCCGATCTCCACGGGCGCGGCAGCATACGCGCCGGGGCGAGGAGCCCGCGCGCCGCGGGCGATCGCCGCCCGCTACGGCCCGGCGGCGGGGGAACCGGGTGCGACCGGCCCCTGTCCCTGCCCCTGTTGCGAGGGGCCGGGCGTCCCGGTCCCGGGCTGTCCCGCGTCGCCGGTCGGGGGCGAGGTCGGCGGGGCGGGCGTCGTGGTCGCCGGCGGGACCGTCGCCTCCGGGGGCTCCGCCGGCTCGGGCGTCGTCGGCTGCGCGCCGGCGTCCGGGCTCGACGGCAGCGTGGTCGTGTCGGACTCGGTCTGCGTCGGGGCCGGCGGAGGCGGAGCCACGGGCTGGGCGGCCACGTACTGGCCGTTCCCCGCGCTGGGGCCCGGCATGGCGGGCGGCTTCGGGGCCGGCTCGGCGGCGGCGACCGAGACGGCCGGGCTCGCGGCGCGGGCGTGGGCCGGGGCGGCCTTCGCCGGGGCCGGCGCAGCCGGCTTGGCGGGTGCGGCCGGCCTGGCCGGCGCGAGCGCGGCGGGCCGCGACTCGCGGGTCTCGGGCCTGGTCACGGTGCGCTCGACCTCGACCGCTCCGACGGTGACCACGGCGGCCGCCGCGAGTCCCGCGGCGGCCTTGGTCGCGATGGCGCCGAGCCCCGCGGCGGCGAAGCCTCCGCCGGCGCTGCCCGCCGCGGCCGCGCCGGTCGCGGCGGCCCCGGCGGCGGCGCCTCCGGCCGCGGCGCCCGGGGCGCCGGCGCCGGCCCCGGCGCTCGCGCTGGTGCCGAGGTGCGCGAAGAAGAGGCTCTTGAGCGCGAGCAGCGGGGCGACCGGCAGCAGCGCTGCGAGCGCCTTGTTGGTGTCCTTCAGCTGGCGCTTGAACGCCGAGCAGCGGTCGCAGGTCTTCAGGTGGCGGCGGACGGGCGGGGTGATCCGGCGCTTGAGGCCCTCGGCGATCTCCCCGAGCTCGAGCCGCACGTCCGCGCAGGAGAGCTCGCGCGACTCCGCCATCTCGGCCAGCGACACCCTCGCCCGGACGAGCAGCGACTTCACGCTGGGGACCGTGGTCTCCATCGCCTCGGCGATCTGGTCGTAGGAGAGATCGTCGATCTCGCGCAGCAGCAGGGCGGTGCGCTGCGTCTCGGGAAGGACGGTGATGTCCGCCATCAGCAGGCGGAACTCCTCGCGGTCGTGGACCTTGTCCGCGGTGGTCTGGCCGTTCTCCGAGAAGTGGACGTCCATCGAGTCCACGCCGACCGGCTTCTGGCGCCGGAGGTGGTTGAGGCTCCGGTTGCGCGCGATGCGGTAGAGCCAGGGCCGCACGTGGATCTCGCGGTCGTCGGCGAGCAGCGCGTTGAAGGCCGCGGCGAACACCTCCTGCAGCACGTCCTCGGCGTCCTCCCGGCTGCCGAGCATGTGCCGGCAGAACGCGAGCAGGCGCGACTCGTAGCGCGCGACCAGCACCTCGAACGCGCCGTGGTTCCCGCGACGCACGAGCGCCACGAGCCGCTCGTCGGACTGGAGGCGGAGCAGGGGAGACCGTCCGTGCAGGCCGGCAACGCCGGCTTCTCTGAGGGCTGAGACTTCCACGCGCGGTTCGGGCTCTCTCCCGAACGGACACCATATCCGGGCGAAAGTTGCGGTCCTGCGGGCGAATCGGCGCCCAGCGTCCGGCCCTTGACCGCATGGTCCGGGCGATCGGCGCCAACGCGCACGACCGGCCCGTGCTCCGCTGGTAGTTGTCGTCTTCCGAGGGGGTGCGGAGATGCGGTTCAGGCGGGTCCGTGCGAGGCTGACCTACGCGAACGTGATGGCGACGCTGGCGGTCTTCATCGCGCTCGGCGGCGGGTCCTATGCGGCGCTTCGCATCCCGCGCAACAGCGTCGGGCCGCAGCAGATCAAGCGCGGCGCCGTCGGCACGCCGCAGCTGCGGCGCTCCGCGGTGACCTCCTCGCGGCTCGCCCCGGGAGCGGTCGGGCGCCGTGAGCTCCGCGGCGCGGCCGTCGGCGCGGGCCAGCTCGCCGGCGGGAGCGTCGGCCGCGCGCGGCTGCAGCCGGGCGCGGTCGGGCCGAGCAACCTCGACAACGCGAGCGTCGGCGCGCCCCAGATCCAGGCCGGCTCGGTCGGCTCCGAGCAGCTGGCGCCGGGGGCGGTCGGGCAGCGCGAGCTCAAGCCGGGCACCGCGTCGCCGCGGCTCTTCGCCCACGTCAACTCGACCGGCACGCTCCAGGAGAACGCGGGCGTCACGAGCGCCGCGCGGACCGGTACGGGTCAGTACAACGTCGACTTCGATCGCCCGCTCAACGGATGCGTGGCCGTCGCCACGGTCGGGTTCGGCTTCGGCTCCGGGGTCATCGGCGCGGGCGCCACCGCTCAGGCCCGCATGAACAGGGACAACCAGGCGAGCCGCGTCGGGGTGACGATCTACCGCAAGGGCTACACGTTCGCCGACGTCGAGGACAACGACTTCCACCTGATCGTCATGTGCTGAGCCCGCGGCGCGCGGCGCATGCCCGGGGTGGGAGTCGAACCCACACGTCCCGTGCGGGACAGCCGGGTTTAAGCCGGCCGCGGTTGCCAGTTACGCCACCCGGGCGGGTGGCCGCAGTCTAGGCCGCGCCCCTACGCCACGTCGGCGGCGGCGCGGGCCTCGGCCGAAGGCTCGAGCCCGTCCAGCAGCGCGGCGGCGAGCGCGCCGTCCCCTTCGATGCGCAGCGCCGAGCGGTCCGCTCCGGGGCCGAGGGCCGCGATCCAGGCCCGCTCGCTGCCGCTCACGCGCGCCTCCGCGTCGGGGGCCTCGCGCTCCGCGAGCGTCACCTCGCCGGCGGCGAACCGCAGCGCGTAGGCGCGCGAGGACGGGTCGCGGGAGCGGTCGGTGACCGTCGCCTCGACGGTGCCGCGGGTTCCGCGGCGCGCGCGGATCAGCCCGGGCGCGAGGCGCAGGATCGCGCCGACGTCGATGCACTCGCCCGTGCGCGGCTCGCCCCAGGCCCAGGCCTGGCCCCAGCGGGCGAGTGCGGCCAGCACGGGGAACAGCTCGCGCGCGCGGTCGGTCAGCTCGTAGTCCACGCGCGGCGGCACCTCGCGGTAACGCCGGCGGGTGAGCAGCCCGTCGGCCACCATCCGGTTGAGCCGTGAGCGCAGCTGCTCGGTCGAGATCCCGGGAAGGGTGCGCTGCAACTCGACGAAGCGCCGCGGGCCCCCGGCGAGGTCACGCACGATCAGCAGCGTCCACTTGTCGCCCACGACGTCCAGTGCGCGGGCGTCGGGAGACCACTGGGCGTACGGGTGGCGCTTGGGCGGCGGGACTGACGACATCGGCGGGACCCTGCGCAGCCTATCCCGCCGCGCGGTCGCCGTACGGGGGCTTTCCCTGGACAAATGGCCGATCCGCCCGCTTCCGCGCTGGAACGGGGCGCGCCCGCGCGCCGATGCAGGGGGTCCATGGGCGAAGTCATCGATCTCGCGCGCCACCGGGGGGCCCGCGCACGCGGTCGCGCGGGCGCCGGACACGGCGGTCGCGAATACGCCACCGGCGGCGCGTCCGAGACGCGGGGCTGGGCCGCGCGGCTGGGGCCGCACCGGCGCCCGCTGTTCGCCTTCGACCTCGCGGATCCGTGCGCGTACCTGGCCGTCGAGCGCGTCGACAGGCGCTTTCCCGAGGCGGCCTGGACCCCGGTGTCGGGCGACGCGTTCCACGGCTCGGCCGAGTGGCGCTCCGCGGGTGCCCACGTCGCCGCCCGGCGGGCGGTCGAGGCCCGGGCGCGCGCGCTGCGGGTCCCGCTCGCGTGGCCCGCGCTGGCCCCGCGAGGCGGGCTGGCCGCGCTGCGCTGCGCGGCGCTCGCCGCCGAGCGCGGGGCGGGCGGCCCCTTTGCGGTCGCCGCCGCGCGACTCGCCTGGTGCGGCGGCTTCGACCTCGACTCGCCCGAGCTGCTCGCCGAGGCCGCCGCGGCCGCGGGGCTCCCGCCCGACGACGTGCTCGCCGCCGCCGGCGACGAGCTGCGCGACGCCGGCCTGCGCGTCTCCGCGGACGAGGTCAGGATGAGCGGGGCGGACCGCCTGCCGGTGCTCGTCGTCGCCGGGCGCGCGTTCTGCGGCGAGGAGCGCCTCGCCGAGGCGGTGCTCGCGCTCGGCGAGCCGGTGCCGCCGGGCGCGCCGGTCGCCGGCTAGCCCCGCCGGTCGCCGGCCAGCCCCACCGCCTGGCGCGGGTCCGCCGCGACCGCCACAATCGACGTCGTGCTGGAGCGCCTGGCGATCGCCGGCTATCGCCGCCACGGCGGGCGCTACCCGCTGCTCGCGCTGCGGCTCCTGTACGCCGTCAGCCACGGCGTCGTGATCCTGGGGGTCCTCCTGCTGGGCGTCTACCAGCCGCTGAGCCCGTCCGAGTTCTGGTCGAGCGTGCTGGTCATCGAGTTGCTGCTCGTGATCGACAACGCGCTCGCGATGCGCGACGCGCGGCGCCGGCTCGCGCCGGCGGAGGCGTGGCTCGGGGGGGATCGCGCGCCGGATGCGGCGGCGACGGCATGGCGCGCGCTCGCCGGCCTGCCGGCGGCAGCGTTCCGGAGCCTGTGGTGGCGCGCCTACGTCGTGCAGGTCATCCCCTTCTGCGCGTTCCTCACCTGGCTGCTGGGCCTGGGCGTGGGGAGCTTCGCGCTGCTGCTCGCCGGTGGCACGCTGGTCGTCGTTTACGGGTTCTTCCTCCGCTTCTTCGCGATGGAGGCGGCGCTGCGGCCGGTGCTCGAGGATGCCTCCGGCGACCTCGCCGACGACGCCGACCTGAGCGCTGCGGCGGTCCCGGTGCGGTGGAAGCTGCTCGCCGGCCCGCCGGCGATCGCGGTCATCACCGGCGTGGTCGTGGCCGGCCTCTCGCACGGCGGCGCCACGGGCCTGGACGCCTTCGGCGTCGATGCCATGGTGGCGCTCATCGTCGCGTTCACGATCTCGCTCGAGCTCTCGCTGCTGCTGGCCCGCTCCCTGCTCTCGCCGATCGACTACTTCATGACCGCCACGCGGCGCGTGCGCGACGAGTCCGACCTGGGCGCGCGCGTGCCGGTCGTCTCGGCCGACGAGATCGGCGTGCTGTCCCAGTCGTTCAACGAGATGGTGGCCGGCCTGGAGGAGAAGGAGCTGCTGCAGGAGGCCTTCGGCGCCTACGTCGACCCGGAGGTTGCCGACCGGGTGCGGCGCGACGGCACGGTGCTCGAGGGGGAGGAGGTCGAGGTCAGCGTCCTCTTCCTGGACATCCGCGACTTCACCGCGTTCGCGGAGCGCTCGAGCGCGCGCGAGGTGGTCGATCGCCTGAACGGGTTCTTCGAGCTGGTGGTGCCCGTCCTCGTGCGGCACGGCGGCCATGCGAACAAGTTCGTCGGCGACGGGCTCCTCGGCGTGTTCGGGGCGCCCGACCGCCGCCCGGACCACGCGGATCGCGCGGTGGCGGCCGCAATCGAGATCGCCCGCCTGGTGCGCGACCGCTACCGGGGCGACTTGCGCGTGGGGATCGGCGTCAACTCCGGTCCGGTGGTGGCGGGCACGATCGGGGGCGGCGGCCGCGTCGAGTTCACGGTGATCGGCGATGCCGTCAACACGGCCGCGCGCGTCGAGGGCGCCACGCGCGAGACCGACGACGAGGTGCTGGTCACCGAGGCCACGCGGGACCTGCTCACCCGCCCGTTCCCCGGGGGGTTCGACGAGCGCGCGCCCGTGCCGCTCAGGGGCAAGACCGAGCGCGTCAGGCTGTTCGCGCCGCGCGAGCCGGGGCGCGGCGCGGCGCCCTCGCCCTCCGCCGCCGACGAGGTCCGCGCCGCCCGCCTGCCCGGATGAGACGCCGCGTGCCGCGGCCCGTGCGCCGCTTCCTGTCGGAGGCCTTCGAGGCGAACGTCACCGGGCTCTCGGCGATGCTCGCCTTCAACCTGCTCGTCTCGGTGTTCCCGCTCGCGGTCCTTGGCCTCTTCATCGCCGGCCAGGTCTTCGACAGCGCGGAGCTCGAGCGGGCCGTGCTGCGCGACCTGCGCGACCTGTTCCCCGGGCCGGCGGACCCCACGCTCGAGGCGCTGCTGCGCCAGATCCGGCGCGGGTCGGCCGAGCTCGGCGTGATCGCGCTGGTCGCGAGCGTCTGGACCGGGATGTCTGTCTGGGGCGCGCTGGACACCGCGTTCAAGGCGATCTACCACCGGCTGGAGAGCCGCTCCTGGCTCGCGCAGAAGCGCTTCGCGCTGGGGATGCTCGTGGTCGTGTTCCTGTTCGTGGTCGCGACGATCGCCGTGCCCACGCTCCAGGGCGCCCTCGTCTCCACCGCGAGGAACCTCCCGTTCGGCCTCGACAGCTTCCGCGGGACCACGCTCGCGCTGTCGCTGGGCGTGTCGGTCCTGCTGCTCTTCCTGACGCTGTCGCTGATCTACCGGCTCGGTCCCAACGAGCGCGTGCCCTGGCGCGGCATCTGGCCGGGCGCGCTCGCGGTCACCATCGCGATCACGATCGTCGACTACGTCTTCCCGTACTACCTCAGCCACATCTCGAGCATCTCCCGCTTCGGGACGACGCTGGTGTTCATCCTGATCGTGCTCGTGTGGTTCTACGCGGTGGCGTTCCTGATCCTGCTCGGGGCGGTGATCAACGCGATGCGTCTGCACCCGGAGGCCTGGCCGCCGGGGGAGATGGGCGCCGCGGCGACGTCCGACGACGCCGCGGCGCCGGAGGGCGATGCGCCGCCGGCGCCGATGACGGCGCAGCGAAGGTGACCTCGACCGCGCCGGGGCGGGTCCGTTCGACGAAACCCCGGATATACGGGGGAAACGTCGATCGGACCAGGGGCGAGGCCCCGCTCCTCCGAGCCCCGACTTCGCTGCCGCCGTTCGCCGGGATGGCGCGTCGCCGCCTACGCCACCAGGTCCGCCGCCATCTCTCCGAAGACGTCGACGTAGCGGTCCACGGCCTCGTCGGTGTGGGTCACCGACAGCGTCCACTCCTCCTCGCGGCCGGGCGTCATGTAGATGCCGCGGTTCATGTTGTAGAGCCAGGCGAGGTCGGCGAGCTCCTCGTCCTGATTGGCCTTGAAGCTCTCGTAGTCGACGATCTTGGACGGCGAGAACGTGACGCAGCCCTTCGAGCCGACGCCGACCGCGTAGCCGGGCAGGTTGTGCTCCTCGATCACCGCCTGGCAGCCGGCGAGGATGCGGTCGTTGAGCCGGTCGAGGTGCTGGTAGGCCTCCGGGGTCATCACCTCCAGCAGGTTCGCGCGCGCGGCCGCCATGCCGAGCGGGTTCCCGTTGTAGGTGCCGACCTGGTACACGCGGCCGTCGGTCACGGCGGCCATCGCCTCCTCGGTCCCGCCGATCGCGCCGATCGCGGTGCCGCCGCCGAGCGCCTTGGCGAGCGTCACGAGGTCGGGCTTCACGCCGAAGCGCTCGGTCGCTCCGCCGCCGGCGATCGTGACGCCGGTCTTGACCTCGTCGAAGATCAGCACGATGCCGTGCTTGCGCGTGATCTCGCGCACCGCCTCGAGGTAGCCGGGCTCGGGAAGCACGACCCCGAGGTTCATCATCGCCGCCTCCATGATCACGCAGGCCGGCTTGCGGTCCTCCGCGATCAGGCGCTCGATGCGGCGCTCCATCGCGCCGGCGTCGTTGAACGGGACCGCGATCGTGAGGTCGACCGTCGACTGCGGGATCCCGGCGCCGTACGGCAGCGAGGCGAGGTTGTCGCGGTCGCCGATCTGGTCGTACTCGACGCCGATCGAGACCATCACCGCATCGTGGTGGCCGTGGTAGGAGCCGAAGATCTTGACGATCGTGTCGCGGCCGGTGGAGCCGCGCGCGATGCGGATCGCGTCCATCGTCGACTCCGAGCCCGAGTTCGTGTAGCGCCACAGCGGCAGGTCCCAGCGGCGCTGCAGCTCCTCGGCGACCGCGATGCTCTCCTCCGTCGGGGCGGCGAAGTGCGTGCCCTTGGCGTAGCGCTCCGCGATCGCCTTCCCGATCGCGGGGTGCGCGTGGCCCTGCACCATCGAGCCGAAGCCGTTGTGGAAGTCGTAGTACTCGCTCCCGTCGACGTCCCAGACGCGCGGGCCATCGCCGCGCTCGAGGTAGATCGGCCACGGATCGCGCAGCTGGTAGGAGGACGCGACGCCGCCGCTCAGCACCTCGCGCGCGCGCTCGTAGGTCGCCTTCGACGCGCCCGTGTGCTCGTTCAGCCGGGCCTCCTCGCGCGCGGTGAGCTCGCGGATGCGCTCGCGGTCCAGCGTTACGGGTGCGCTTACGGCCATGGATCCTCCTCGTCGGTTCCGGAGGGCCATTGTGCCGGGTCGCCGGCGGCACCGCCATCTGCCCCGGTGGCGAACTATTGTCCGAGCCATGTCCACCGAGACCCAGCAGCAGACCGGGCTGCACGGCGGCAGGCTCCTTGCGCGCCGTCTCGCGGCCCACGGCGTAAGCAAGCTCTTCACGCTTTCCGGAGGCCATCTCTTCTCGATCTACGACGGTTGCCGCGAGGAGGGGATCGACCTCGTCGACGTGCGTCACGAGTCCGCCGCGACGTTCGCGGCCGAGGGCTGGGCGAAGGTGACGCGCGAGCCCGGTGTCGCGGCGCTGACCGCGGGCCCCGGCGTCACGAACGGCGTCAGCGCGATCGCCTCGGCGCAGGCCAACCACTCGCCGCTGGTGGTGCTCGGCGGCCGCGCGCCGGCGATGCGCTGGGGCCAGGGCTCGCTGCAGGAGATCGACCACGTCCCGTTCATCCGCCCGTTGACGAAGCTCGCCGCCACGCCGGAGAGCACGGCCGAGATCCCGGGCCTGATCGACGAGGCGCTCGGCGCCGCGCTCGCCGCGCCCTCCGGGCCGGCCTTCGTGGACTTCCCGCTCGACGTGGTCTTCATGGAGGCGCCGGACCCCGAGCCGCCCGCGCCGCTGCCGCGCCCCTGGGAGGGGCCGGCCGCGGACGCCGCGCAGATCGAGCGCGCGGCCGCGCTGCTGCGCGAGGCGGAGCGTCCCGTCGTGATGGCCGGGACGAACCTCTACTGGGGTCGCGGCGAGGACGCGCTGCTGCGCCTCGCGGAGGAGCTGCGGATCCCGGTGTTCCTCAACGGGCTGGCGCGCGGCTGCGTGCCCGCGGACCACGAGCTGGCGTTCTCCCGCGCGCGCGGGAACGCGCTCACCAATGCGGACGTCGCGCTCGTGATCGGGGTGCCGATGGACTTCCGGCTCGGCTTCGGCGGCTCGTTCGGCGAGGAGACGGACATCGTCGTGATCGACGTCGCCGAGCCGGCTCGCGACCACCCGCGCGAGGTCGCCGCCGAGCTCTACGGCGCGCTGCCCGCGACGCTCGACGAGTTGCGGGCGGCGGCCGGCGGGGGCGGATCGGAGCGGGCCTGGATCGAGCAGCTGCGCGCGGTCGAGACGGAGCGCCGCGAAGCGGAGCAGGCCGAGCTGGCCGACGACCGCGCCCCGCTCCACCCGATGCGGGTCTACGCCGAGCTCGCGCATGTGCTGGATCGCGACGCGATCGTGGTCGGCGACGGCGGCGACTTCGTCTCCTACGCGGGGCGCGTGGTGGAGAGCTTCCAGCCGGGCTGCTGGCTGGACCCCGGGCCGTTCGGCTGTCTGGGCTCGGGCCCCGGCTACGCGCTCGCGGCGAAGCTGGCGCATCCCGAGCGCCAGGTGATCCTGCTGCTCGGCGACGGCGCCTTCGGCTTCAGCGGGATGGAGTTCGACACGCTCGCGCGGCACGGCGTGAACGTGGTCGGCGTGATGGGCAACAACGGCATCTGGGCGCTCGAGAAGCACCCGATGGAGTTCCTCTACGGCTACTCGGTGGCCGCCGAGCTGCGTCCGGAGACCCGCTACGACCAGGTCGTCGAGGCGCTCGGCGGCCACGGGGAGCTGGTGCGCGCCCCGGCCGAGCTGCGCCCGGCCCTGGAGCGCGCGCTGGCCGCGGGCGCCCCGGCGCTCGTGAACGTGCTGACCGACCCGAGCGTCGTCTACCCGCGCAAGTCGAACCTGGCCTGAGCCGCGCGCGCCGCTTCGGGGCGCCTCAGCTCGAGGCCGCGGCGTAGCGAAGCGCCTCGCCGCGCAGGATGTCGGACTCCGAGGCCTCGAAGCGGTCCAGCCCGAACGCCCGCACGACCGCCGGCAGGATCACCGCGCCGGCGAGGATCGTCGGCGCGCGGTCGGGATGCAGGCCCGGGACGGCGCGGCGCCGCTCCTCGGTCATCCGCGCGAGCCGCCCCAGGATCCGCTCGCAGGCGGCCAGCGTGACCTCGTAGCCGTCGACGCGCGCCGGATCGTAGGGCTCCAGCGCCTGGTCGATCGACGCGAGCGAGGTCGCGGTGCCCGCCACGCCGATCGCCTGCCCGGCGGCGTCCCGCACATCCGCGGGCAGGGTCGCGTCCAGGATCGACGACACGTCGGCCTCCAGCGCCGAGAGCTCCGCGGCGGACGGCGGGTCGCCGCGCAGGTGGCGCTCGCTGAGGCGCACGACGCCCGCCGGCGTGGAGACGTGGAAGGCGACCCGCTCGCCGGACCCGACGACGACCTCGGTCGATCCGCCGCCGACGTCGATCACCACCACGCGGCCGTCGTCGCCCGCGCGTCCGTCGATCGCGCCGCGGTAGGTGAGGCGCGCCTCCTCCTCGCCGGGGATCGCGCGCACGGCGAACCCGTGGCGCCCGCGCACCCGGCGCACGAACTCGGCCCCGTTCGCCGCCTCGCGAACCGCGCTGGTCATCACTCCCGTGGTCGCCTCGGCGCCGAGCGCGTCGGCCTCGGCGCGGTAGCCGTCGAGCACCCGCTCGACGCGCTCCATGGCCCCGGGGTCGAGCCGTCCCGTGCGGTCCACCCCCTGGCCGAGCCGGGTCACGGTCGAGCGGCGCGCGAGCTCGGCGAACGCGGGCCCGCCGCTCCTCGCCCGGCCGACGTCGGCCACCAGCAGCCGCGTGGAGTTCGTCCCGATGTCCACGACCGCGATACGCACGCGCTCAGCCGACCCCGTAGGGCATCGGCTCTCCGGCGAGCGCGGCGAGCAGGTTGTCGACCGCGCGGTCGGCCATCGCGCCGCGCGTGCGCATGGTGGCGGAGCCGAGGTGGGGGAGCACGACGAGGTTGGGCGCGCCCAGCAGCGGGTCGTCCGGCGGGAGCGGCTCCGGCTCGGTGACGTCGAGCGCGGCGCCCGCGATCACGCCGGTGCGCAGCGCGTGCGCGAGCGCGACCTGGTCGACGATCGGGCCGCGCGCGGTGTTGACGAGATAGGCGCCGGCGCGCATCGCGGCGAGCTGCGGCGCCCCCATCAGGCCGCGGGTCTCCGCGGTCAGCGGGCAGTGGAGCGAGACGAAGTCGCAGCGCGGCAGCATCTCCGCGAGCGCGATTCCGGACCCCTGCCCGCGACCGCTGTGCAGCACCTCCATGCCGAAGCCCTCCGCGCGCCGGGCGACCGCCTGCCCGATCCGGCCCATCCCGACGATCCCGAGCGTCGCCCCCGAGACGTCGCGGCCGAGCAGCCAGTCCGGCGACCACGCAGCCCAGCTCCCGTCGCGCACGGCCGCCAGCCCCTCCGGCAGGCGCCGCGCCACGGCGAGCATGAGCGCGATCGCGAGGTCGGCGGTGGAGTCGGTCAGCACGTCGGGCGTGTTGCCGACCGCGATCCCGCGCGCGGCGGCGGCCGCGAGGTCGACGTTGTCCACGCCGACCGCGTAGTTGGCGATCGCGCGCAGCCCGGGCACGGCGCCGAGCAGCGCCGCGTCGATCCGGTCGCCGAGCAGGCACAGCAGCCCCTCGGCCCCCTGTACGCGCTCGCGCAGCTCGCTCGGCGCCGGGCGCCGCTCCTCGCGCCAGATCGCGACGTCGTGGTGCGCGGCGAGCCGCTCGAGCGCCGCGCCGGGCAGCGGGCTGGTGACGAAGACGCGGGCCATCGCGTCCGCATTCTCGCCGGAGCGCGCCTCGCGTGCGCGGAGCGTGGCAGGCCCGTTCCAGGGCATGTGCTCTCGGCGAGCGCCGCGGCCGCGACGTTTCGCCCTGCCGTGAGCGTCGACGGCCGGCCCACGCGAGTGCTGGTCGAGCAGACCACGGTGGTGGACCCGAGTCGCCTCGGGAGCTCCGCCGGGCGCCTGCCCGCGGCGGAGCTCCGCGCCGTTGACGAGGCGCTCGAGCTGGTGCTCGGGCTCCGGTAGGGGCGCGGTAGGAGCGGCTCGCCGGACGCCGCGGCTCGGGCTAGGCTAATCGGCCTGTCGCAGGGAGGGACAAGGTGACGATCGGCAACCGCAGAGGGACGGCCACGCTCGCGGGCATCGCGGTGCTCGCCGCGCTCGCGCTGGGCGCGCCCGGCTCGCGGGCGGCGGATGGGCCGCAGGCGCGGGCGGCCAAGACGCTGCGCGGCTCCGGCGGCTTCAGCGTCAAGGCGCCGCGCGGCTACCGGGTCGGCCGCAGGGGCAGCACCTACACGGTCTCCAACGGCAGGGTCGCGTTCTCCTACGCGCGCGTGCGCGGGGCCGGCTCGGCGTCGTCCGCGGGCCGGGGGCTTGCGCGCGCGCTGCGGGCCCGGATCACCTCGAGCTCGGGCGGCGCCTCACGCTGGCGGGCAAGGCTCTCGGTCGCGCGCCGGCTGCAGGTGATCTCGCTGCGCCGCTCCGGCGGCTACCTCGTCGTCCTGCGCTTCCGCGACGCGCGCGCCGCGCGGGCGGCGAGCGAAGTCCCGGCCGCGCGCGCCGCGCTCACCGGCGCCGAGCTCGCGGCGCTCGAGCGCATCGCGCGCACGGCGCGCGGCGGCGCTCCCCAGACGCTGAGCGACTCTCTCCCGATGAAGCAGTTCGTGGCGCCGGACGGACGCTCGCGCGCGCTGGTGCCGTCCGGGCCGGGCTGGCAGTACTCGGGCGGCGGCGGGCAGATCATCGTCGGCAACGCGCGGCTCGGCGCGGTCTCGCTCGGGCTGCCGTTCTTCATCCAGTACCCGGACTCGATCGGCCAGAAGTACCCGCAGTACCCGATCGCCAACTACACGCCCGACGCCGCCGCCGCGGTCGAGCAGATCTTCCCCGACTACTTCCGCCGCCAGGGCAGCGACGTGCGCAGCATCCGCTTCGTGAGGATCCTCGCCCGCCCGCCCAGCGCACTCGGCTTCGCGGGCAGCGGGTCGGCCGTGTACGGGGTGATCGCCGTCGACATCGCCGGCAAGCCCTTCCAGGGCCTGATCTACGCGGCGGTCGGGCGCGACGACAGCATCTTCGCCTCCTACGCCTACACGTCCTACCTGGTCGTGCCCAGGGGTGTGGATCCGCGCGTCTTCGTGTCGTTGATGCGGACCTGGCAGAGCTGGGATCCGAGCGCCGACCAGCGCGTCCGCCTGGCGCAGACCCTGAACACGCTCGCCTCGATCAACTACGGCGGCGGCCCGATCGACCCCGAGGTCTTCGACGCGGCGGCCGCCAAGTGGAGCGACTACATCCGCTCCTAGCCCGCGTCCCTCCGGGGCGCTGGTAGGGCCCGCTCGCCCATCCGTCCGCGCGGGCGCGGGACGTTCGCGCATTGTCAGCGCGCTGACATAGGATCGCCCGGAATGCGCGGCGTGACGGCGATCCTCGCGGTGACGGCCCTCGGCGCCGTGCTCGTCGCGCCGCCGGCCGCGTCCGCGGCCACACCCGTCTCGGCGCTCGGCGCGCGCCTGACGGGACGCAGCCAGCCGGCCGCGACGCGCGCGGCCGAGGAGGCGCTCGCACGCGGCGGCATCGCGATCCGCCGCGGGCGGCGGACGCTGAGGCGCGCCGCGCGGCCCGCGGCCCGGATGACCGCGACGCCGTTCGAGGCGTTCAACCTCGCGCTCGACGCCCGGCGCGGCGGGCGGGCGACGCTCGCCCAGCTCGCGACGACCTGGCGGCGCCTGCGTGTGATCCGGCGCCGCGGCGATCCCGGCGCGCTGCTGCGAAAGGCCCTGTCGAGCTGGGTGAAGCAGGCGCGGCGCCATCCGCGCGACCCGCAGTCGTTCGCGGCGCTGCTGGTCGCCGACCTCGCGAAGCGGCGCGCCGGCGCCGACCTCGCGTCGGGGCGATACGACCCCCGCCGGGTGTCGGTCGGGCTGCTGGAGGTCCAGCTGCTGAGCGCGGCGTTCACGCGGCTGCCGAGGGGCGCGCTGGTGATCCGCTCCGCCGGCCGCCGCGCGCCGGCCCGGCGCCGGGCGCGCTCCGCGACGACGATCGACGGCTGCAGCGACATCCTGGACTCCTACCTCGACAGGGCCTTCTCCGGGCTGGGCGACGCCGGAAAGGCGATCGGCAAGACGGTCGTCAAGGAAGGCGTCATCAAGCAGCTCACCAAGAAGGCCGGGCCCTACGGCGCCGCGATCGCGTCGACGTTCGGCCTCGGCGGCAGGGAGGCCACCGCGACCCTGGCGAAGGTCTACGGCCAGATCTTCGCCGCGCTCTACCCGATGCTGCGGCTGCAGAAGCTGATCGCGCTCTACAACTCGACGAGCTTCTACATCGACCCGGCGACGACCACGGTCGAGAAGCCCGAGGACCGGATCAACCAGCTCTCGACGCTGCTCGTCGGCTACCAGGCGCGCGCGGGCCTGAGCGAGGACGTCGAGCGCCAGTACAACGAGAAGCTGCGCCAGGACTCCGACGTCTACCGCAATCGCAAGGCGATCCGCGACTGCGCGAAGCTGTTCGGCCTCCCGGACATCTTCTTCCCGGAGGACACCGCGGGCGAGCTGGACAAGTTCCGGGTGAAGTGGACGCTGAACGCGAGCCCCGACGACGCCTTCTACGACTTCAAGAAGACGAAGTACTTCGCGCCCGGAGGGCGGATCGGGAAGCTGACGCGCGTGGACCCGGTGCTGGCGGTCCACGACTTCTACACGCAGATCCGCACGCAGCAGCCGTGGTCCTACGCGCCGGACCTGTTCGAGCAGCGCCGCCACGAGGGGTCGGTGACCGCGGAGCTGCAGACCGACCAGCCGCTGGACCCGAAGCTGCTGATCGGCATCGTGCTCGGGGGCGGCACGCCGAAGTCGCTGATCAAGCCGCTGAGCGACGCGCTGATCGGCTGGTTCGAGGCCCTCACGCCGAAGAAGGACACCGCCGACCTCGACATCACCTTTCACGTGCCCAAGTGCGGCGGCGTGCGCGCGGCGGGCGCCTCGCCGCGCGGCACGAACGTCTGCCGGGACGTACGCGGGACCTTCAGCGGCTCGCTGCGCTGCGGCCCGGGCGGCGGGTGCGCGCCCTACCCGGTCGGGTTCCGGCTCGACTGGACCGGGAGCTTCTCGCTCGTGCGCGCGCCGGACCTCGTCCCGGGCTTCAGCGGGCCGCCGGCATACGACCTGCGCTCGGGTTCGGTGAACGTGAGCGCCTCCGGAACGCTGTCGGACGGGTGCACGCTCTCCGGCAGCAAGGGCTTCGACCTGATCGCGGAGAACACGATTCCCGGGGCGATCCTGCCGCCGGGCGGCAGCGGCTCGCCGCTGCCCGGGGTCTTCCTCATCCAGCCGGGGGCCGGCGGCGCGCCTTCGACCTACCGCCTGACGATGGTCGCGCAGCTCGCCCGGCTGCCGATCGCGATCACGTGCCCGCCGCCGAAGAGCAGCTCGACCGGCTACTTCCCGCTGGCCGGCGTCTCGCTGATCCAGACGCCCACGCCCCCGGCCCTGCCCGCGACCCCCGGGCACCTCGCCGGCTCCTACACGGGGACGCCGCTCGGCACCGGCGACTACCTCTACGACCTTCACTGGGAGCTCAGCGGGTACTGAGGGGCGGACCCCGGCGCCGATCGATCGCCACACACGCGCGCGCGGCGGGTGTAGGCTCGCGCGGGTGGGACGGGCATGGAGGTCCGGCTTCGCCCCAGCGGCGCTGATCGCCGCGCTCGCCGCGGCTCCGGGCGCCGCTGCGCTCCTGGAGGCCCCGGACGCCGACGCGCGGACCGCCAAGGGCCGCGGCGGGTTCCGCATCACGGTCCCGGCGGGCTGGAAGGTCTCGCGGCCCGCGGGTGGCGTCTACCGCGCATCGTGCCGCTCGGCGAGCGTCTGGTACGTGCGCTACCGGACCGCGCGGACCGCGGGCCAAGCCGGTGACGCGCTCGTCAAGCAGCTCGCGCTGACGGTCCAGCGCCGTCGCGCCACGCGCAGCTCGTTCAGCGCGCGGCTGGTCAAGGTGAGCTCGAAAGGCGCGATTCGTCGCGAGGCGCTCGCGCTGGCAAAGAGGGGCCGCACGCTCACGGTACGGCGCTGGGGCCTCGTCGAGGGGCGCACGGGACGCTGCATCAAGCGCGTGCGGCGCGCGCGGGCCGCCGCGCTGATCGACGATCTCGCGACGATCGCCGGCAGCGCCGTCGGCGGGGTCGTCGGCACGCTCCAGATCCGCCGTCAGGAGCGCCTGCTCAACCCGCCGGTCGCGCTGCGCCGCTTCGAGTGCTCATACCGCCCGATCGATCCGGCGGTACGCGGCAATCCGCCGGTCCATCAGCTCGGCACGGAGCGCTTCGTCAGCGCGCTGATTCCGGAGGTGTGGGGGGCGAGCGCCACCTGCGGCGCCGGGGCGCTGCAGGCGCAGTCGTTCGCGGGCCCCCTGCGCGGCGCGCTGATCTTCGGCACCGTCTACAACGTTCGCAAGCCGTTCGGCTCCGGGTGCCTGGTCCCGTACGACCCCAACCCGCTGAATCCCTACAACGGCGGGATGATCATGGCGCCGTTCACGCCGAACCCGGCCGCCGTCGTGAACAACCTCGCGGGCCCGATCATCAACCAGCTCTCGCTCGCGGCCGCGCGCGGCGGCCCGATCGCCCCGCTGGCGAACTTCCGGGTCGTCCAGGTGCTCGCGGCGCCCTGGGTGGGCGGGGCGTCGGCGCTGTTCTTCGTCCGCTATGCGCGCGCGGGGGAGGGCTGGAACGCGATCATGTCCTCGTCGCCGTTCGACACGGGCGATCCCTGCACCTGGAACTGGTACACGAGCGCGATCGCCGTGCCGGACAACGCGCCCGCCGGGCTCGGCCAGGCGCTGATCGCCTCCTGGGCGAGTTGGGGCCAGTCCTTCCAGAGCAACGACGCGAACCTCGCCCAGGTCGCCAAGAACATCTCGTCCGCCGCCGGCCAGACCGACTTCGTGCGGCGCTTCGGGATCCAGGATGTCGAGTCGTTCGGGCGGCTGGTGACCTCGCTGGGCTGAGCGCGCGTTTCCGCGCCGCCGGCCCGGGCCCCTTGATCGACCGGTGCCCCGTCTGGCATAATCAGTCGTTGCGACGCGGGGTGGAGCAGTCTGGTAGCTCGTCGGGCTCATAACCCGAAGGTCGCGGGTTCGAATCCCGCCCCCGCTACTCCCGGAGCCTCGGTGACGAGGGAAGCCCGAAAGCTCGCAAGGGCCTGAAATCGCGACCCAGACGGACCGGGGCTTCGGTCTGTCGTGGGCCGCTCCGCCGGGGTGGCCCCGGTCAGGTTCTCCCTCAGCCGCCCTCGCCCGAGTACGCGAACGTCGACTCGTAGGCGCAGCGGCCGCTCAGCTCGAAGGTCAGCGGGCCGTGCTGCACGCGCAGGAGCTCGGCGACGAGCTCGCGGCCCTGGCGGTCGTGGCCGGGGATCACGCAGGTGACCGGCTCCTGGCCGGCGACGGGCTCGCCGACGCGGACGGCCACCTCCCCGCCCGCGCGGAACCAGCCGCGCCCGGGCGTGTGGTCGATCTCGATCGAGGCGGCGCTCCAGCCCAGCATGTCGCTGTCCTTGTAGACCCACGGGAACTGCCGTGCGGGCGTGCCGCCCTCGCGGCCGGTGAAGATCCGCGCGAGCGCCTCGCGCTGGTGCCCGTCGCCGCGCTCGTCGACGAACAGCACGAACGTCCACGGGGAGCCCGGCTCGTCATCCGAGTAGCGCGAGACCAGCACCGCGCCGAGCCCGGCGAGGTCGACGCCGTGCAGCGAGCCCTCCTGAACGGACCACGAGAGCGCGCCCAGGCAGATCCCGTGCGTCGAGCGTCCGCCGGCGCGGCCGCCGATCCGCCGGCACGGGCAGATCGCGTCGCAGTTGCACGCCTCCAGGTAGCTGCCGCCGATCGACCAGGGACGCCCGCCGGTCACGGACGACAACCTAGAGCAGGGCTGCGCACCCCGCACCCCAAAGCCCGCGGCCGCCACGGCCGCCGGCTCCTATTGGACACGGCGCCAATATTGCTGTTAGGTTTCCGGCGCTGTCCGCCACGCCTGAGGAGGCTGCTGTGTCGAGGGTCCCGTCGCGCCCATCGCTCGCCCTGCTGCTCGCGCTCACCGCGCTGCTCGCGCTCGCCGCCGTGCCCGCCGCCGCGGCGCGGAAGGCGAGCAAGCCGAACATCGTCGTGATCATGAGCGACGACCAGCGCCAGGACGACATGATCGCGATGCCGAAGACCAAGCGGCTGCTCGGCGCTACCGGCACGACCTACCGCAACAGCTACGTCTCCTACTCGCTCTGCTGCCCGTCGCGCACGACGTTCCTCACCGGCCAGTACAGCCACAACCACCACGTCATCTGGAACTTCCCGCCGGAGGGCGGCTACCCGGTCTTCCGCAAGCTCGGCCAGCGCAACACGCTGCCCGTGTGGCTGCAGCGCGCCGGCTACACGACCGGGCTGATCGGCAAGTACCTGAACGAGTACGGCGAGGCGAACCCGCGCGAGATCCCGCCCGGGTGGTCCGACTGGCAGGGCGCGATCGACCCCACGACCTACGGCCAGTACGACTACAAGATGAACATCAACGGCCGGGTGGTCCGCTACGGGCACCGGCCGCGCGACTACCAGACCGACGTCTTCGCGCAGCGCGCGACCGACTTCATCCGCCGCAACAGCGGTCGCGGCCACAAGCCGTTCTTCCTCTGGCTGACGCCCAACGCGCCGCACACGATCGCCGTGCAGGAGAACGGCCGGCGCGAGGGCACGCCCGCCTTCCCACCGCCGCGCTACGCGCACAACCGCTTCTCCAACGCGCAGATCCCGCGCAAGCCCAACTTCGACGAGGCCGACGTCTCGGACAAGCCGAAGATCATCCAGGGGTTCCCGCGCGTCACGGGCGCCTACCTGAAGCTCGCGACCGCCCACTACCGCGGGCGGCTCGGGGCGCTGCTCGGGGTCGACGACATGGTCCAGCGCGTCGTCGACCAGCTGCGCCGCTCCGGCCAGCTGCGCAACACGCTCGTGATCTACACCTCCGACAACGGCTGGCTGCTCGGCGAGCACCGCATCGTCGGCCAGAAGTTCTTCGGCTTCGAGGAGTCGATCCGCGTGCCGCTGCTGATCTCCGGGCCCGGCTTCGCGCGCGATCGCGTCGCGCGGGATCCGGCGATGAACGTCGACCTGGCGCCGACGATCGCCGCGGCCGCCGGCGCGCGCACCGGCCGCCCGCAGGACGGCTACGCGCTGCAGCGCGTGCGCCCGAACTCGCTGCTGAACCGCAACATGGTGGTCGAGACCGGCAAGAACTCCTACGGGATCCCGTACTACTCGGGCTTCCACACGCTGCGCTGGCACTACGAGGACATCACGACCCCGAAGACCTCGCTGACGGCGTACGGCAAGGAGGACGAGCTCTACGACCTCAAGCGCGACCCGTTCGAGCTGACGAACGTCGCGCACGATCCGCGCTACGCGCCGGCGCTGGCCGAGATCAAGCGGCGCCTCGCGACGCTGCGGCGCTGCAAGGGCCGGTCGTGCCACCTGGTGCGCTCGGGCCCGCCGGGCCCGTGACCGCCACGCGCGCGATCGTCGTCAGCGACTGGTAGTAGACGTCGCGCGCGAAGCCGGGCGCGGGGAAGAGGAAGCCCTGGCTGGGTGAGGGCACCGCGACCCGCGCCTTCTCCGCGCCGGTGTCGAGGTCGAGCACGACCAGATGGTCCCGGCCGCTGCGCAGTGAGGCGCGCCGCGCCGCGGCCGAGCGGGCGAGCGCGCCGAACGCCGGGCGCAGCGCGCGCCGGATCAGCGGGCGGCGCAGGACCTCGGAGCCGCGCCAGTCCTGGGCGACCAGCTCGCGCGTGTCGGGGTAGAGGATCAGGTGTCCCGCGTGGGCGAAGCCGTCGATGCGCCACAGCGGCTCGAGCTCGTCGCCGGTCAGGCGCCACGCGCGCAGCACGGCGTTGCCCGCGTCGTAGGCGACGACCACGCCGCGCTCGGGGTCCCAGGCGGGCGGGTTGGACTCGGTCCCGTACGGGAGGCCGCTGATCTCGACCGAGCGCACGGAGCCCGGGTCGTCCAGGCGCGCCCACCACAGCCGCACCGGGTCGGGAGCGAGGCCGGTGCCGAGCATCGCGCGGTCGGTGTCGTTGCGCCCGTTGTCCATCCACAGCAGGTGGTGGGAGGTGATGACCGGGTCCCAGCCGTAGCTGCGGCCGGGCGCCGGGCCGTAAGACGGCGACCAGCCCTCGTCGATCTCGAGCCGGCCCTTGGCGCGGTCCAGGCGCAGGCGGAAGACGCGCGTGGTGCCGACCGCGTAGACCTGCTCGCCGTCGCACGACAGGCGCGCGATCGAGGGCTCGGGCAGGCGCAGCGGCGGCGCCACCGGCAGCAGCGTCTCGGGGTCGAGGACCGAGAAGGTCGACGGCTCGCGCCCGGCCGGCGCGTCGCAGTCCTTGGTCACGAGCTCGCCGCCGTCGAGCAGCACGAACGAGTTGTGCGGGCGCCCGACCGGCAGCCGGTGCGAGGCGAGCGGCTCGAGCTCCGGGCTCAGGCGGTGCGCCCAGCGCCCGAGCACCATGTGCAGGTCGCCGCTCGCGTGCGCCGCGATCCCGCCCGGCCACCAGCACCCGCCGGGCAGCCGCGGGCCGGCGGCGGCGACCTCGAGCGTCACGGGGTCGAGCCGCTCGACCCAGGCCTCGACCGGCGTCGTGAGCGGGCCGGCGATCGGCATGCCGTGGCGCAGCGCGTAGAGCTCGCCGGGGTCGCGGCGCACCAGCACGTCCGTCGCGAACGCGTCGGTGGCGGCGGCGACCTCGAGACGCTCGCCGGGCCGCAGGCCGAGGCCGGGGACGCCGTCCGCGCAGCAGCGCCGCAGCGGGCCGCCGTCCTCGCCGGTCCACGGCTGCGGCCAGTAGGCGCCCGGCACCGCTCAGGCGCCCGCCGCCGCGGGCGGGACGCCGCCGTCGTCGTCGCAGCGCAGGATCGCGGCGCGCTCGAGCGCGGCGTCGCGATGGGCGAGCGCGACGCCGACCTCGGGGTCGAGCGCCAGCTCGAGGAACGCCTGCGCGCTCGGGTAGCGCGCCGCGATCACCTCGTCGTAGCTGTCGCTCTCGTCGCCGACCACGGTCATCGTCGCCGCGGCGTGCCACAGGATCTCGCCGCCGACGCGCGCCAGCACCTCGAGCGCCGTGATCCCGTAGCGGGCGTAGGCCTCGCGGCCCGAGACGTCCGGGGAACCGCCGCCCGGGGGATCGCCGGCGTAGGCGGCGCGCTCCCGGTAGCGGTTCAGGTTGAGCATCACGAGCGGGCCGTCGCTCTCGGTGCCGGCGATCGCCTGCAGCTCGGCGAGCTGCTCGCGGGACGGGTTGGTGGGCACGGCGGTCCTCCTCGGTGGTGGGTGGCGGGCGGGGCTCGTCCTCAGACCCCGGAGACCGCGATCCAGATCTCGCCGAGGGTCGTCACGGCGGCCTCCGGGTCGACTCGCGGCTCGTGGCCGAACGCGTCGAGCAGGTAGGCCTGGTTGAGCAGGTTCAGCGCGCGCGCGGTCTGGGCCGGGTCGGCCGGCGCGCGCCCCGAGCGCGAGGTGACCTCTCCCAGCCAGGCCGCGAGCAGGTCGTCGAAGCGGCCGATCATCCGCTCGCGGGCGGCCGCGATCCGGTCGTCCGCGGCGGCGGCCTCGGCCACCGCGCGCAGCAGCGGCCCGTCGCGGCGGTGCACGGCGACCGCCAGCCGGAG
Organism: Solirubrobacteraceae bacterium; assembly: GCA_046330255.1. GTDB lineage: Bacteria > Actinomycetota > Thermoleophilia > Solirubrobacterales > Solirubrobacteraceae > JBBSBL01. The sequence goes on along the minus strand of JAXLTC010000001.1, from coordinate 893,939 downwards.
CGCCTCGCGGACGGTGTCCCGCGGCGGCACCTCCCGCGCGGAGCCGAGGCGCGCCTGGGCCGCGTAGAGCTCCTCGACGGCGTCGCGGCTCGCGCGCAGCAGCAGGTCCGGCAGGTCGTCGAAATGGCGGTAGAAGATCGTGCGGCCCTGGCCGGCCGCGCGCATGACCTCGTCGACGGTCAGCTCGGTGAAGGAGCGCTTGCGCAGCAGCTCCGTCGCGGCGGCGACGATGCGCGCGCGGGTCTGCTCGCGGGTCTCGCGAACCTGGCGACGGCGGTCGGCGACGCTGCTCACGCGACCAGCCTAGCCGACTGTGACAGCGTGTGACACGAAACGTTGCAGAAGCTGGTAGGTTCCGTGTCCAGGACCGTTCGCACTCCGGAAGGGACGTCTCGACCAATGAAGAGCCCCAAGCGCCTGGCGCTCCTGCTGATCGCGATCCTCGCCCTGCCCGCGGGCGTTGCCGGCGCGGCGCGGCCACGCGACCAGCGCGGCACGCGCGACATGTACAACGACCGCTACTGCGAGTACCTGGTCGTGAAGGGCAAGCTGCCGAAGCTCACCGCGACGGTCTGGAACACCTACGGGCTGAACAACTGCCCACCGCGGCTGTGGAAGGCCTCGGACGTCGCCGCGCTGCGGCGCCGTTTCGGCGCGCTCGCGGTGGTCCTGAACGGCCCGCGGCACTGGCTGATGGACAGCGCCTCGATCGCGCTGGACCGCTCGACCGGGGAGATCGGTCAGGTGCGCTCGTTCGGCGGCCTGCGGATGCGGGCGATCGCGACGATCGACGTGCCGATCACGAACGGCAAGCCGGGGACGCCTCCCTACAAGGAGGTGACGGTCAACCGCGCCAACACGTTCGTGTGGAACCACCGCTATCCGGTGTACGAGCTGCTCGCGCCGAACGGGCGGGTCTACGTGATGCAGGCGTACTCCCAGATCGTGGACCCGAAGCTGGGCCTGCGCGACCTGCGCAAGCTCGGGCCGCGCCTGGCGCTGCCCGCGGGCTGGCGCTACCGCACCCGCCGGCTGCGGCGCGACCTGCGGCTCACCACGAGCTCGCGGGCCACCGTGATCCAGGACCGCCTCCAGAACACCTATCAGCGCGAGCGCTAGGCGGGCAGCCCGGCCAGCCGGTCGCAGGAGTGACGCTGCCGGCGTCGTAGGTAGCGCCTACAGCAGCGCTCCCCGACCCGAGAGGCCGCCGCATGTCCACATCCACCTCCGAGCTTCGACCGGTCACGAGCCTGTGGTGGCTCGTCGCGCTCTACGGGCTCGTCGTGCTCGCGCTGGGCGTCTTCCTCATCGTCTCGCCGCACGAGACGCTCAAGACCTTCACCGTCCTGCTCGGGATCTTCCTGCTGGTGGACGGGGTGATCGCGATCCTCGGCTCGATCTTCGGCCGCGGCGAGGGCCGCGGGCTGCTCGCGATGATCGGGGTCCTGAGCGGGATCGCGGGGCTCGTGCTCATCAAGCGCCCCTCCGAGACGCTCGTGCTGCTGATCCTGATCGTCGGGATCTGGTTCGTGGTCGCCGGCGTCGCCCGCCTGGTGAGCTCCTTCTCCGTGCCCGAGGGGCGCGGGATGGCGATCCTGATCGGGCTGATCGATCTCGGCGCGGGCATCGTGATCCTCGCCTGGCCGAAGCTCGGCCTCTCCACGTTCGCGGTCGTGGTCGGGATCTTCCTGGTCCTGCGCGGCGCGCTGTTCATCGCGTCCGGCTGGGCGCTGCGCGGCGCCGAGCGGGAGCTCGCGGCCGCCGGCTAGCGCCGCACGGCGGCGGGGCCCGCGTAGGCGAAGGTCCAGCCGAGCTTGGGGAACTCGAGCTTCGCGCGCGTCGCCATCAACTGCGTGTCCGTGTAACGCCGCCCGCTGAGCTGCGCGGCGATGAACTCGCGGGCCGCCGCCGGCAGCGTCGCGCGCCGCGCCCAGGTCGCGGCGGGCACCTCGATCGTCGCGCCCAGCTCCCACGGGTTCGAGTCCAGGTAGGGCCCGCGGGTGAAGACCCGGATCCGGTCCGTCGTGTGCAGGACGAGATCGAGCGAGGCGCCGCCGCCGAGGCGCACGCGCAGCGCGGCCGGCGAGCAGACGAGGTCGAAGTTCGAGATCTCGCCGGAGAAGCCGCCGGCGCTCGCGCGCACGTAGCGCCGGTCGGCGCCGGGGGCGAGCCCGCGCCCCGAGGTGTCGCCGCGCGGGTTGGCGATCCGGCGGCCGCGCAGCGGAAGCCCGGTGGCGTGGAAGCGCCACGCGCGGGCCGAGCGCTGCGTGATGTCCTTCTGCCAGAAGCCGGTGCGGCCGCGGGCGTCGAGCCCCTCGACGCGCAGGACGCGGTGGATCGCTCCGCGTCCCACCTTCTCGACCGAGATCGCGGAGGTGATCCGGCCGGGCACCTTCGGCTGGCGCACCCACGGCGGCGAGGGGAGCTGGATCACGGGATGCGCGAGGCCGCGCTGGTCGGCGTAGGAGTAGTGGAAGAACAGCGGGTCGTCGCCCGCGATGTCGAAGTCGTACAGGCGCGTGTAGAGGTCGCCGTAGCGGCCCTCGACGAACAGCGTCGACCCGCTCGTCGAGAGCGCGGCCGCCGCGAACCGGTCGCGATGCGGCTTGCAGGCGCGATAGCTGAGGTCGCGCGCGAGCCAGGGGTCGGTGAAGCGCAGCTCGCGCCCGCCGCGCAGCAGCATCCAGATGTGGGAGACCTTGTCCTTGCCGACCGGGTGGCGGTGCCCGGCGGTGTCGGTCCAGGTGCGGTCCTCGCGCGGCGAGATCACCGACCACGACCAGGCGAGCATCCCGGCGGGCAGGCGGCGGCCGTCGCCCTTCCAGAACAGCGGGCCCCAGCGGCGCGTCCAGTTGAAGCGGGAGCGGTTGCCGAGCGCGAAGTCCATCGTGTAGACCGAGCGCGCGTCGTCGAGCGCGATCAGCTCGTCGTCGTCCGCCGAGATGCCGGTGACGTGGCCGTCCAGGCAGCGAGGGACCCGCAGGCGCGCCCACGGCTGGCGGATACCGGTCACCTCCGTGCGGCTCTTGAACCACACGTGTCCCGAGGCGAGCGCGAACTGGTAGCGGCGGTTGTAGGTGGCCCTCGTCCCGCGCAGCCAGACGTTCGCCGGCAGCCATCGCGGCGCGCCGGTGCGGGCTCCGGGCCGCAGGCCGTTGCCCGTGTCGCGGCCGGTGCGCCCGGCGTTCGTCTCCCGCTGTCCCGCGGTGCCGCCGAGCAGCTTCGGGCAGCGCTGCGGGGCGGCCGCTGCGCCCGTGGCCGGCGCGGCGAGCGGCGCGGCGAGCGTGGCGGCGCCGGCGAGCGCGGCCGCGAGCGGGCGGAGGGGGGGCATCCGGCGCGACATCGTGCCAGGTCCGAGGGCCTCGCGCGCCGGCCGCGGGCCCTCTCGGCACGCCGCCGGACGCCCCGACTGGCCAGCCAGCCAGTCCGCGTGTAGTCTCGGGCGCCATGTCCGCCACGCAAGATTCCGAGCCCGCCCGCGCCGAGCAGCCCGAGGACCTCGAGAAGCTGATCGTCTTCGAGCGCGAGCGCTGGCACGACGGACCGCCGCACGACCTCTTCCGCAGCCTGCGCCGCGGCTGCCCGGTCCACTGGTCCACGCACATCCCGGAGTACCCGCAGGAGGCCGGCTTCTGGTCGGTGACGACCGCGGACGACGTGTTCGAGGTCAGCCGCGACTGGAAGACCTACTCCTCCGAGCGCGGCGGGATCACCGCGATCGTGGACGCGGTCATGCCGCTGGAGCTGCAGCAGTCGATGTTCATCGGGATGGACCCGCCGAAGCACGACCGGCTCAAGGCGCTGTTCCAGCGGGGCTTCACGCCGAAGCGCATCGCCGAGCACGAGGAGCGGATCAGGGCGATCGCGGTCGAGGTCCTCGACGCGCTCGACGGGCGCGAGACCTGCGATCTCGTGCCCGCCGTCGCCCAGCCGGTCGTCTCGCGCGTGATCTGCAGCTTCATGGGCCTGCCGCGGTCCGACGACGCGATGTGGGCGCACCTGATGAACACGATCCTCGCCGCGGACGACCCGGAGGTGAACCCGGAGGGCGCGCGCACCGTGATGGAGCGCGACGTGCCCGAGATCTTCGAGCGCTGCCGCCGGCTGATCGCCGACCGGCGGGAGAACCCGACCGACGACCTCACGAGCGTGCTGGTCCATGCCGAGGTGGACGGGCACCGGCTCGAGGAGCACGAGATCGTGATGGGCTTCTTCCTGCTGATGGCCGCCGGCAACGACTCCACCAAGGCGACCTACACGAGCGGGATGAACGCGCTCCTGGAGCATCCGGACGAGCGGGCCAAGCTGCTCGCCGACCCGTCGCTGATCCCCTCCGCGGTCGAGGAGGCGCTGCGGATGTTCCCGGCGTTCGCGCACTTCCGCCGCACGGCCACGCGCGACACCGAGCTCGGCGGCAAGCGGATCCGCGAGGGCGACAAGGTCGTCATGTGGTACGCGTCCTCCAACCGCGACGAGACGCGCTTCGAGGACCCGGACCGCTTCGACGTGGAGCGCAACCCCGAGCATCAGGCGTTCGGCGGCGGCGGACGCCACTACTGCCTCGGCACGGCCCTGGCGCGCCTGGAGCTGCGGATCCTCTTCGAGGAGACGCTCGCCCGCTACCCCGAGATGGAGCTGGACGGCGAGCCGGAGTGGGTCGTCTCCGGGTTCATCAACCAGCTGCGCACGCTGCCGGTGAAGCTGGGCCCGCGGGCCACGCCGGCCTGAGGGCGACGGTGGCCGCCGGCGGCGGTCCTCGAGCGGCGCGAGCATCCGTCGCTCCCGGGCCGCAAGGGTGGCGGCGCACGGACGGGCGTGCTGCGGATAGCCTCTGCGCGCCGATGAACGCAGCCGCCCCGACGAGAGAGCCGAGGTCGCAGATGCAGCCTGCCCGTTCCGCCTTCCCAGTACTGCTAGCGGCGCTGCTGGCCCTGGCCTGCGCGGCCGCGGTCGTCCCGGCGGCGGCGTCTGCGGCGATCACCGCTCGCGGCAGCGTCGGCGACGCCTACGTGCTCGGAGCGAAGAACGGCCAGCGGCTCGTGCTCCTGCGCGGGGGTCACAGGGTCGCGTCCGGCAGCGCCGACCGCTTCGGCAGCAAGATCTTCTACGACGTCAAGCCCGGACGCGGGTACGCCGTGCGCCCCGCGGGCGGCCGCCCCGGTCGCTCGTTCGCGGTGCTCGGGCGCAACAGCAACCCGTCGCAGTCGTTCTTCCGCCGCGCAAAGCTCGTTCCGGGCCTCAACTACGTGAAGATGCGCGACGGCATCGAGCTTGCGATGACCGTGCGGCTGCCGCCCGGCAAGAAGCTCTCGGACGGCCCGTTCCCGACCCTGATCGAGTACTCGGGCTACCAGGTCGCCGCGCCGCACGACCTGCTCTCCGCGATCGTCGCGTCGCTGACCAGCGGCAAGCCCCTCGACGATCCGCTCGCGCCCGCCACCTCCACGGCCGTGGGGTCGGTCATCGCGCCGCTGCTCGGGTTCGCCGTGGTGAGCGTGCAGATGCGCGGTTCCGGTTGCTCCGGCGGCGCGTTCGACCTCTTCGGCCTGCCGACCACCTACGACGGCTACGACGCCGTCGAGAGCGTGGCCGCGCAGCCGTGGGTCAAGGGCCGCAAGGTGGGCATGGCCGGGATCTCGTTCTCGGGCATCACACAGCTCTTCACCGCTGGGACGCGGCCCCCGCACCTCGCCGCGATCGCGCCGATGTCGGTGACCGACGACGTCTACACCGGCACCAACAACCCCGGCGGGATCCGCAACTCGGGCTTCGCGGCCAGCTGGGGCCAGGAGCGGATGGACGACGCCAAGCCGGCGCCCGAGGGCGGCCAGCCCTACGCGCGCGAGCTGATCAAGGAAGGGGACAAGCAGTGCCTGGCCAACCAGCGCCTGCGGCTGCAGACGCGTGACCTGATGGCGCTCGCGAACCGGACGCCGTTCCGCACGCCCTCACTGTTCGACCCGCGCTCGCCGGGGCTGTGGATGCGCAACATCCGCGTGCCGACGTTCCTGGTCGGGCAGTTCCAGGACGAGCAGACCGGGGGCCACTTCCCCGAGGCGCTCGCCGGGATGGCCCGCGACCGCAAGGTCTGGATCTCGCTCCAGAACGGCGTGCACGCCGACTCGCTCGGGCCGAGCACGATCACGCGCTGGGCCGAGTTCCTGCAGCTCTACGTGGCCGACGAGGTCCCGAGGGTGCCGCCGTCCGTGCTCGCGCTCAGCGGGGAGCTGTACAAGTTCCTCGCCGACGCCGGAGCTGCGCCGGTGCAGCAGTCGCGGTTCGCGAACTACACGAGCGTCGCCGCGGCCAAGGCCGTCTTCGAGCGCGACCCGCGCATTCGCGTGCTGATGGACAACGGCGCCGGCCCGCAGGGCCCCGGCTCGATCGGCGCGACCTGGGAGCTGGGCTTCGGCGCCTGGCCGCCGCGCCAGGCGCGCGCGACCACCTGGTGGCTCGGCTCGGGGGGCGGGCTCGACACGGCACGCGCACGCGTGCGCCGCAGCGCGAGCGCCGGCTACGTGTCCGATCCGGCCGCGCGGCCGCAGAAGACGCTGCCGGGCGACGGCTCCGGCGACGCCTGGAAGGCCCAGCCGCCCTACGACTGGGCGCCGATCGCCGCCGGGAAGGGCCTCGGGTTCATCTCGCCCGCGCTCACCCGCGACGTCGTGATCGTCGGCCCTTCCAGCCTGGATCTCTACCTGCGCTCCTCCGCGCGCGACACCGACCTGCAGGTGACGCTCAGCGAGGTGCGCCCGGACGGCAAGGAGACCTACGTCCAGAACGGCTGGCTGCGGGCGTCGCACCGCAAGCTGAACCGCAGGCTCTCGACGGCGCTGGACCCGGTGCCGACGCACCTGCGCCGTGACGCCGCGCCGCTGCCGCGCGGCGCGTGGTCGCTGGTCCGCGTACCGATCTTCCCGGTCGCGCACGCGTTCCGGGCCGGCTCGCGGATCCGCGTGACGATCGAGGCCCCCGGCGGCGACCGCCCGCGCTGGGAGTTCGCGACGATCGACAAGGGAAACACGCGCAACACCATCTCGCTCGGCGGTGCCCGGGCCTCGAAGCTGGTGCTGCCGGTGATCGCCGGCGCCGACGCCAAGGGCACGCCGCTGCCGGGGGCGACCGCGCTGCGCGGCGAGCCGTCCCGCACCTACCAGGCCGCGTCGAACGGAGGCTGAGAGGCCGACGGCGACCGGCGCTCGAGACCGGCGGGCTGAGGGCGGCGTGCCGGTCGAGTTCCGGGTGCTCGGGCCGCTCGAGGCGCTGGTCGACGGCGAGCCGGTCGCGCTCGGCGGCCCGCGCCAGCGCGCCGTTTTGGCCGGCCTGCTCGCCACGCCGGGCGAGGTCATCCCCGCATCCCGGCTGATCGACGACGTCTGGGGCGAGGACCCGCCCGAGACGGCCGCGAACCTGCTCCAGGGGTGCATCTCCCATCTGCGCAAGGCCCTCGGGAGGGACGTGATCTTGACGCGCGGAGGCGGCTACTCCGTGGTCGTCGACGATCAGCGACTCGACCTGCGGTGCTTCGAGCGCGACGCCCTCTCCGGCGCACGGGCGCTCGGCGATGGACGCGCCGAGGACGCCGCGCGACAGCTTCGCGCGGCCCTGGCGCTGTGGCGAGGCCCGGCCCTCGCGGACCTCGCCTCCGAGCCGTTCGCCAGGCCCATCGCGGCACGCCTCGAGGAGCTGCGCCTCGCCGCGCTCGAACGGGCCCTCGAGGCGGACCTGGCCCTCGGCCGGGCGGCCGAGGCCGTCGCCGAGCTCGAGCCGCTGATCGCCGCCCACCCGCTCCGCGAGCGGCTGCGCGCGCTGCAGATGCTGGCCCTCTACCGAGCCGGACGCCAGGCGGACGCGCTCGCCGCGTTCAGGGCGGCGCGCGCCGCGCTGGTGGACGAGCTGGGGATCGAGCCGGGGGCGGAGCTCGCCGAGCTGGAGCGCGCGATCCTGCGCCAGGACCCCGAGCTCGCGCTTGCGCCCGCGATCGGCGCGCAGGCCGCTGCGTCCCCGCGCCTGCGTGCAGTCGTCGCCGCAGCTCTGAACCGGGCGGCCATTTCCCGCCTTGCCGAGGTCGCACGTCCGCTCGCCGACGGTGCGAGCCGGGAGCTGGTGCTGGTCACGACCGTGCCGAGCACCGACAGGCTGGGGGAGGCATCCAGCGCCCTGCGCGAGCTGGCCGGCGCGCTCGACGGCGACGGCGTGACGGCGCGCGCGGCCGCCTTCACGTCGGTCGCGCCGGGGGCCGACATCGCGCGGCTGGTCACCGAGCAGGACGCCGACCTGCTGCTGGTGGACGCTCCCGACGGACTGCTCGAGGACGCGCGCGTGCTCGCGCTGCTCGACGGCGCGCCCTGCGACGTGGCGATCGCCAGCGGACCTCCGCCCGGCGAGGGGGGATCGGTGCTCGTCCCGTTCTCCGGCGCCGACCACGACTGGGCGGCCGTCGAGTTGGGCGCCTGGCTGGCAGCGTCCACGGGCGCGCCCCTGCAGCTCGCGGGCCCGAGCGCCGGCCCGGACGGGCGCGATGCCAGCCGCCTGCTCGCGAACGCTTCACTCTCCGTGCAGCGCGCGCTCGGGGTGGCCGCGGAGCCGCTGATCGTGGAGCCCTCGGCCGAGGCTCTGGTCGCAGCCGCGCGACCGGCCCGCCTGACGGTCGTGGGGCTCACCGACCGCTGGCGGCGCGAGGGGCTCGGGCGCACGCGCACGGCGCTGGCCGCCGATTCCGGCGCGACGACGCTGCTGGTGCGGCGCGGCCTGCGGCCCGGCGGGTTGGCCGGGCTCGAAGGCGACACGCGCTACACCTGGACGATCGCCTCCTAGGGCGTCCTATTTCGGGGTTGTGGCTACGGGTCGGCGTCGTGTTGGGGTGCTGGTTTGCTGGGTGGGTGGTGGTCTAGCGCGGGTGAACGGCGCATCGAAGGGATCGCCGGTCGCGAGTCCAACCCGTCCCGGCTTGCCCCCGTCCTGCGGGCATAGCCTGGGACGGGTTGGCCCGGGGCCCGACGAGGACGCCCCGGCCGGCCGGCCGGGGCGTCCTGGCTCAGGGCCTCGCCGCAATCCAACTGTCGCAACGACTCGGGGTTGGTCCGTCCTAGGGCACGGCCCACGGAGGCGGCTGGGCACGGCGGCAGGGCTGCCCCGCCTCGGCGGGCGAATCGGCCTGGCCGATCAGGCCCCCGAGCGACGGGTCGACGTTGCGGATCGTCCGCACCGCGGTGAGGCCGGCGGCCGCGCCGGCGCCCGGCGCCGCGATCCGCGCGATGCGTGCGCTGACCACGGCCTGGCGATCCGGCGCCATTCGCGCCGGCCCGGTCGCGAGGACCGCGCGCAGGCGAGCGAGCTCCCGGCGCAGGCGGGCGCGCCGGATGCCCGGGTCGCCGCCGCTGCGCTGCAACGCCGCCAGCACGGCCTCGACGGACGCGCTGTAGCCCAGGACCAGCGGATCGTCGCCGCGGCCCGGCGGCGACCCCGGGAACGCCCGGTCGAACTCGGAGCCGGCGGCTCCGCCCGGCGCCCCGTAGGTGCTTCCCGCCACGCCGGACAGCGGGCGTCCCACCGTTGCCAGCAGGTCGGCGCTCGACGTCAGGTCGGGGCCGAGCAGGAGCCGCCCCGGCCCTGAAAAACGCGCAGCGAGCCGGCGCAGGAACGGCGGGTCGGCGAACAGCGGCGTGCCAAGCACCGCGACGCCGTCCACCGAGCGCGGGATCTTCGCCGCCTCGGCGGCGGGGGCGCCCGGCGCCAGCAGCAGGCGACCGGTGATCCGGCCGCCCAGCGCGCAGAACTCGCGCACGAACGCGGCCTCGGGGCCCCAGCCCCCGACCCAGTCCTCCAGCGCGACCGCCGCCCGCCTCCAGCCGAGCCTGCGGTAGGCGTAGGTGCCCAGGCCGGCGGTGGCCTGCGTGAGGTCGGGCACGACCCGGTACAGGTTCGGCGGCGCGCCGCGGAGAGTCACCTCGCGCGGGCCCGGCGTGGCGGCGAGGAACGCGACCGACGGGTGGAGGCGGGCGATGTCGCGCAGGACGAGCCCGTCGACCGTGAACCGGCCCCCGACCACGACGGCGTCCGCCCGCTCGCGCTCGACCAGCCGCCGGACCGCGGCGGTGAGCGCCGCGAACTCCCCGGTCTCGCTGCAGGCGCTGAGAAGCTCGACGGCCCGCCCGGAGACCTTCGCGGGCGTCGTTCCCTCGCCGGGCCCGCGTCCGCGCAGGCGCGCCCCGTTGCGGAGCAGGGGGAGCTCGGCGCCCGAGAGGGCCACGCCACGCAGCTCGCGGTAGGCGCCCTGGCAGTCGACGACCACGCCGATGCGCAGCGGGGGCTTCGCCGCGCCGCAGGCCGTCAGGAGGAGGGCGGCGAGCGCACCGGCCGCCGCCGCGATGCGCCTTGGCTCAGGGCGCATCGGAGCTCACCCAGAGTCCGCCGCGTCCGGCCGCCAGCTCGAGCGGGAGGCCGCCGGTGCGCACGCGGCCCACGACCCGCCTGCGGACGGGATCGATCCGCGCGACCGTGCCGCCGAGCGTCTCGGCCACCCACACCGAGCCCGCCGCGGTCGCGATGCCGGCCGCGAGGCGCCCGAGCTTGATGGCCGGCAGCACGTGCCGGTGTCGCAGGTCCACCGGCACGACAGTGTCGTGGAGGTTGTCGGTGATCCAGGCCAGCCCCCCCGCGATCGCGATCGACCGCGGCGGGAAGCGCAGCGTGATCTCGTCCTGGAGGCGCCCGGTGCGGGCGTCGAGCCGCCAGAGCCGGCGGTCGAGGGCGTCGCCCAGCACCCACAGGGACCCCTGGCCGATCGTCATCTCCCGGAACTGGACACGGCCGTTGTCCGCGGTCGCGGGCGTCAGGAACGGGAGCGGCACCTCGGCGAGCTTGTGCAGGCGGTCGCTCCCGGTGCTCAGGCGCTGCACGTACGGGCAGCCGGCGACCCAGACGACTCCCTCGCCGGAGGTGAGCGCGCATGCGACCAGGCTGATGTCGTCGATGCGCTCTCCCGTGAATGCGTCGTAGCGGCTGACGAGGCCGGTGAACTCGTTCCCGTCGGTGGCGACGTACAGCTGCGGGCCCGCGGCCGTGATGTCGCGCGGCTCGCCGTTCGTGGAGACGCGCTGCAGGTCGCCGGACGACGGCTCGTAGCGCCACAGGACGCCATCCTGGAAGTCACCCGTCCACACTCCTCCCCGCGTGACGGCGATCGGGCCGGGATGGCCGGGAACGCGAACGCGGGCGGCGACCCGGTTGGTGCGCGAATCGATCCGCACGAGCGCGCCGGCGGGCGCGGCGGCGGGCGCCTCGCCGCCGCGGTCGAGTGCCGCGGCCAGCACGCCGACAGCGGCCAGGAGCGCTAGCAGCAGCGCGACGAGCACGGGCACGGCGCGACGCCGCGGATGGCCGCCGCCGACCCCGATCCCGAGCTCCTCCGAGGCGGCCTCGACGAGATCGCCGCACGAGGCGAAGCGCTCCGCGGGCTCCTTCGCCATCGCCCGGGCGAGCACGCCGTCGAGCGCGGCCGGCAACTCCGGCCGGCGCTCGCTGGCGCGCGGGGGATCCTCCTCGAGGTGGGAGAAGAGGGTGGCGACGTCCGATCTGGAGCCGTACGGGAGCGTGCCCGTCAGGCATTCGAACGTCAGGCAGGCGAGCGCGTACTGGTCCGCGCGGCCGTCGACCGTGTCGCCGCGCACCTGCTCCGGCGCCACGTAGTCGATCGTCCCCACCATCTGCCCGTCCGGCGCGTCGGCGCTCGAGATGCTCCTGGTCAGTCCGAAGTCCGCGAGGTAGCAATGCTCGTGTCCACCCTGGCGGTCGACGAGCACGTTGCTCGGCTTCACGTCGCGGTGCACGAGGTCGCGGGCGTGCGCGGCGTCGAGCGCCGCGGCGATCTGGGAGGCGAGCGCCATCACCCTGCGCGGGGCGAGCGCGCCCTCGGCCCGCAGGATGCCCGCGAGATCGGGGCCCGCGACGTAGCGCATCGCGATGAACAGGCGTCCGTCGCGCTCGCCCGCCTCGTAGACCGGCACCACGTTCGGATGGTCGAGACCGGCCGCCAGGCGCGATTCCCGGAGCAGCCGCACGCGGAACGCGCCGTCCCGGGCAAGCTCTTCGGCGAGCACCTTCAGCGCGACCGGGCGATCGAGTCGCTCGTCCTGGGCGAGGTAGACCCTGCCCATGCCCCCGCGGCCGACGAGCTCCCGGATGCGGTAGCCGCCGATCGCCGAGCCGCCCAGCTCCTTTACCTCGCTCAACGCTTCACCCCCTCTCCCGGCTCGAGCGTCCCACGAACGGCCGGCGACGGCAAGGCGCCGGGACGGGCTCGCGTCCCGGCGCCTCGCGCGACTCCGCTCAGCAGGCCCGCCGCGCCGCTGCGGCGCCGCGCGCGCGATGACGCGCCTTGACCGCACGGCCCGCGAGCGTGATCGAACCGACGTAGCGCGTGGAGACGCCGCCGGACTCGGTCGGGCTGTCGACCATCGTCAGGACGCCCTCGGCGCCGGCGAACGCGCCGGTGCCGCTCACGACCGGATGCCAGCACGAGCCCCACACCAGGGAGTCCCCGGGGCCGAACTTCCCCCAGTAGAGGAAGCTGAAGCTCAGGGTTCCGGAGGGGTCGCCGGCGCACGAGCGGTCGCGTCTGCGATCGAGGCAGCCGCGGAACCGCTCCGTTCCCTCGGCCCGATACAGGGGCTCCGTCGCCAGTTCCTTGAACGACGTCACCGCGAAGTCGCCGCGCAGTCCGCCGCGCATCTTGTAGGTGCCGGCGTCCTCGTTGACGATCACCTGCCGCCCGGCCACCTGGTAGGTCCGCTGCGCGGCGGCGGGCGAGGCCGCGAGCAGCGCAAGCGCCGCGACCGCGATCGCGACCGGTCCTGCATTGTTCCTTGTGAGCGTCATGGTGCTCCTCCCCTCGTCGGGACGCAGCACGGCGCCGCGTCGCGTCCGCAGCGTGGGGGAGGGCGCTGGAAACGGGCTGGAGGTAGGCTGGCGGCAGCGGGCCGTAGGATCACCGGCGAGGCGCGCCGTCAATCGCGTGAGGCGAGGGCGCCGCGGATCCGACCCGAGGACGTGATGACGACCCGCCCCACCACCGCCGGCGACACGCCGGCCCCAGTTCCCGCATCGCGCCCCGACGGAGCCTGGTGGCGCGAGATGCTGCTCCCCTATGCCCGGCCGCGTCCATGGCGCAGCCTCGTCGATCTCGCCACGTCGCTCCTGCCCTACCTGGCGCTGCTCGTCGCCATGTACGGGGCGCTCGACGTCTCCTATCTGCTGACGCTCGCGCTCGCGGTCCCGGCGGCCGGCTTCCTGCTGCGGACCTACATCGTCTTCCACGACTGCTCGCACGGGTCCTTCCTGGCCGGCAAGCGGGCGAACGCCTGGCTGGGCACGGCCCTCGGGCTCGTCGTCTACTCGCCGTTCACGAGCTGGCGCCACAACCACGCCGTCCACCACGCCACCTCCGGCGATCTCGACCGGCGCGGCGTAGGCGACGTCCCGATGCTCACGGTCGCCGAGTACGAGGCGCTTTCTGCGCGGGGCCGCCTCGGCTATCGCCTGTTCCGCAACCCGTTCGTGATGTTCGGCATCGGGCCGACGTGGTCGCTCGTCGTGGCGCCGCGGATCGTCTCGAGGACCGTGCGACCACGGATCCGGCGGGCCGTGCTGGCGACGAACGTCGTGCTCACCGTGACGGTGCTCGCCGTGTGCGCCCTGATCGGCTGGCAGGCGTTCCTGCTGATCCAGGTCCCGTGCGTGATGCTGGCCGGCGCGGCCGGCGTATGGCTCTTCTACGTCCAGCACCAGTTCGAGGACGCCTACTGGCAGGACGCCGAGGAGTGGAGCTACGCTGACGCCGCGCTGCGCGGCAGTTCCTACCTGCGCCTCCCGAGGGTGCTGCAGTTCTTCTCCGGCAACATCGGCTATCACCACGTCCATCACCTCAGCGCGCGGATCCCGAACTACAACCTCCAGCGCGCCCACGACGAGAACCCGGTCTTCCACGACGTCCCGACGCTGTCGCTCTGGGACGGCCTGCGGGCGGTGCGGCTGAAGCTCTACTGCGAGCGGCGCCGCCGGCTCGTCACGTTCGCGCAGGCACGCGCGGCGACGGCGGCCTGACGGGAGGAGCCCGTCGAGAACTTAGTTGCGTACGCAATCATCGGGTGCTAGCCTAGGACGACCACGGCGCACGAGAGGGGCGGACCGCACATGAGGCTCGAGGGCATTCACCACATCACCGCGATCACCGGCGACGCGCCGGCGAACGTCGAGTTCTACGCGGGCGTGCTAGGGCTGCGCCTGGTCAAGAAGACCGTCAACCAGGACGACCCCGGCGTCTACCACCTCTTCTATGCGGACGAGGGCGGCTCGCCGGGCGCCGACCTGACGTTCTTCGAGTACCCGGGCGCGGTCCCGGGACGCGCGGGGGACGGGATGGTGCACACGATCGTCTCGCGCGTCGGCGGCGCGGACTCGCTCGACTTCTGGGAGCGGCGGCTCGCCGATCACGGCCCCGGAGCCGAACGGCTCGGCTCGGGGAGTCTGCGCTTCGAGGACCCGGAGGGCCTCGCGCACGAGTTGGTGGTCGCGGACGTGCCCGATGCCCCGTTGCGCGCCCAGGCGCCGGACATCCCGGCCGAGCACGCGCTGCAGGGCTTCGACGCGGTGCGGGCGTACTCGTCCGAGCCCGCGGCGAGCGAGGCGCTGCTGCGCGACGTCCTGGGCTTCACCGGCGGCGACGGGGGCGGCTGGGAGGTCCGCGGCTCGAGGCGCGGCGGGCTCTACTCCTACGACGAGCCGCCCGCCGCGGGCGGCGTCCAGGGCGCGGGCAGCGTGCACCACGTCGCGTTCGCGATCGAGCTCGGCGAGCAGGACGCCTGGCACGAGCGCCTGCGGGGGGCGGGCGTGCGCGCCACGCACGTCATCGACCGCTTCTACTTCCGCTCGATCTACTTCCGCGAGCCCAGCGGCGTGCTGTTCGAGCTCGCGACGATGGGCCCGGGCTTCGCGGCCGACGAGGACCCCGACCACCTCGGCGAGCGCCTGTCGCTGCCGCCGTTCCTGGAAGCGCGCCGCGCCGAGATCGAGCCGCGGCTGACGCCGCTGCCCGCGCCGCGGGCGCGCAGCGGCGCGGCTCAGGGCTGAGCGGCCCCGCCCGCTGCGGCGCTACCCGGTGGGGCAGCGCCGCTGCGGCGCCGTGTTCCCGAGCGGCACGCACAGGCGCGTGACCGCGGGCGCTCGCAGCATGCGCGGCTGCCAGCGGGTCACCGAGCCGTTGTAGGCGGGGCTCGAGACCGCGACCTCCAGGCCCTGCCACGGCCACAGGCGCACGGAGCGCCCGCCGATCGCGGCGAGCAGGTCGGCGCTGGAGCCCGTCGGCCGCAGCGTGACGGGGGTGAACGGACAGCGCGAGCGGCCCAGGCAGCGCACGATCACCGCCGAGCGCGCGGGCAGGCCGCGGACCGCAAGCGCGCGCAGCCTCGCGCCGGGGAAGCTCCGCGTCCAGGACGCCGACACTCTCGCGGGGTTGCGCGGGGCCAGTTGGTGCAGCCCCCAGGGCGGGTTCGCGTTGATGACCCGGCCCGGGCGGCAGGTGGCGATGAAGCTCGCGAAGCGGGTCGAGGGGTCGCTCGCGCGCACCGTGTAGGCGCCGGTCGGCACATCGGTCCAGACCACGCCGCCGTCGGCCGAGGAGAGATGCTGGGCCGGGTCGGGGATCACCTGCTCGTTGAAGTACACGGGCTTGGGCAGGGCCGGGACGCCGTAGGCGCGCGCGCCGGCGACGCCGTGGGCGCCATAGGCGACGAACGAAGCGAAGTCCACCCCGCGCACGTTGCGGGTCGAGAACGTCGAGACGATCGCGCAGCGCGCCGGATTGCCGTCGGCGTCGAGGGGCACCTTCAGGATCAGGGCGAGAGCGCGGTAGATGCCCTCGGTCGGCGTCTGGAAGTTGACGTTCTCGAGGTTCTCGCCTTGTGTGCGGAACGTCTGCAGGTAGATCGTGTGGTACCCGCTCGCGACGATGTAGGGCGTGATCCGCGCGTGCGCGGGAACCGCGAGCACGTAGCGGCCGTCGGCGCCGACGGTCGCGCTCAGCCGCGGGCGCTCGGCGACGCGGATCGTGGCGCCGGCGAGGCGGACCGAGGCCCGGTTGAACTCGTACGCGGTGCCGCTCATGCGCACGCTGCGCTGGTGGGCCGCTGCGCCGGCGGGGAGCGCGACGAGCGCGGCCAGGGCGAGGGTGAGAGCGGCGACGGTGGCGGCTCGTGGTCCGGTCATGGGCGGGAAGGCTATACGCGGGCTTGCGATGCCGCGGCACCGCCGGGTAGGGTCGGGACGTCGACGCTCGGGGGGTCGTCGAGATGCCAGGTTCCCGCAGGCAGGCAGGGCTCGTAGCGCCGGCGGTGCTGCTCGCGCTGGCAGCGGCGCTCGCGCCCGTGGCCGGCGCCCGGACGATCGACGGGTCGCGCAAGGCGGACCGGCTGAGCGGCGGTCGCGCGGCGGACCTGATCCGGGCGGGGCCCGGCAACGACCGCCTCAGCGGCGGGCGCGGCCCGGACCGGCTGTTCGGCGGCCCCGGAAGCGATCGGATCGGCGGCGGCCCGGGCAACGACCGGCTCGACGGCGGCTCCGGGAACGACGACCTCGACGGCGGCTCGGGCAACGACCGGGTCTCGGGAGGGCCCGGCCGCGACCGGGTCCGGTGCGGGCGGGGGCGCGACTCCGCGGTCGCCGGCCGCGGCGACCGCATCGGGCGCGACTGCGAGAGGATCGTCGACTCCCGCGGGAGGCGCATCCGGCGGGCGCTGGACATCGACGGCGCCCAGCCGCCCGGGACGGCTCCGCCGCCCGGCAAGCGCTGCCACACGGAGATCCGCACGGTCCTGGTCCAGAAGGGCACGGGCATCCACGCGCCGTTCGTGCTGGAGCCCCAGGTGGTCCTGATCTGCGGCTCGGGCGGCGGCGGGGGCGGCGCGCCGCAGTGCTCCGACGGGCGCGACAACGACGGTGACGGGGCCGTCGACCACCCGCAGGATCGCGGCTGCTCGTCGCGCACCGACGACCGCGAGTACCCCGACCCGGTCAGCCCGGTCGAGCAACTTCTGACCTCGCGCAACGGGTTCTGGTGGGTGCAGGCCGACGGCAACCCCGGCGGCTCGCCGACCTGCAGCCTCTACGTGTTCCGCACGACGCCGCAAGGAGACCGGCTCGGCACCCGCCAGGACTTCTACCGGAACCCGATTTCCGGGATCTGCCTGCTGTCGACCAGCGGGGCCCAGCAGACGTTCACCTGGTCGACGACCGAGTTCGCGCCGCCCGCGGTCGTCGCGCCGTACTCGGCGCTCGGGACCCGGGCGCGCCTGCAGTACATCGGCGGCGCGACCGTGCTGCTGTGGATCTTCGCGCGCGATGCGTCGCGTGACCTACTGGTGTACACGGTCAACAAGCCGCCCGGGCAGACGTCGAACATCGGCCTCTGGGGCTGCACGTCAGCGAGCTTCCCCGCCGTGTTCCGCCCGCCCGGTTGCTAGGCCGCGGCTCGACCCGGGCGAGCCTCGAGCATGTCGGCCACGTGCTCGGCGATCGCCAGCGCCGCGGTCGCGGCGGGCGAGGGCGCGTTGCGGACGTGCAGGATCGGGCCGGCGCGCTCGAACGCGAAGTCATCGAGCAGCCGGCCCGAGCGATCGATCGCCTGGGCGCGGATCCCGGCGGGCGCGGGCACCAGGTCGGGGGCGCGCAGCTCGGGCACGAGCCGCGCGGCTTCGCGCGCGAGCGCGCGCCGGGACACCGTCCGGAGAAGCTCGCCGGCGACGTGGCGGCGGTGGCGCCACGCCATCCGCCCGGTTCCCGGCCATGCGAGCGTCTCGGCGAGATCGCGGGCGCCGGCGTCGCGCAGCCGGTAGGCGCGCCGCGAAGCGGCGAGGAGCGCCGTCGGCCCGGCGAGCACCCGCCCGCCCGCATCGCGGGTCAGGTGCGCCCCCAGGAACGGCAGCTCGGGGTCCGGGACCGGGTAGATGAGCGCGCGCACGAGCTGCGCGCGGTCCGCCCGCAGCTGCGCATAGGCGCCCCTGAACGGAACGATCCGAGGCTCCGCGCGCCCGCCGGACAGACGGGCGACGCGGTCGGACCAGAGGCCGGCGCAGCAGACGACGAGCCCGGCGCGCAGCGCTCCCCGGCGGTGCCCGACCGCCACGGCGCCGCGCTCGGGACGCAGGCTCGTGACCTCGGCGCCGGTGAGGATCGGGTGGCCGGCGGCGGCGAGGTCCTCCGCGAGCGCGCGTGCGACGGCCGCGAAGTCGACCACCCCGGTCCGCGGCGAGTGCAGCGCGGCGATGCCCGCGGCGTGGGGCTCGATCGAGGCGATCTCGCCGGCGTTCAGCAGGCGCGCTCCCGGCACGCCGTTCGCCAGCGCGCGCTCGGCCAGGCGCTCCAGGCGCCCGAGCTCCCGCGGCTCGGCGGCGACGACGACCTTCCCGCACGCGCGCGCCTCGATCCCGCGGGCGCGGCAGTAGTCGTAGAGGAGCTCGACGCCGCGGCGCGTGAGCCGCGCCTTGAGCGAGCCGGGCGCGTAGTAGAGCCCGGCGTGGATGACGCCGCTGCTGTGGCTCGTCTGGTGGGAGGCGATGGCGGCCTCGCGCTCGAGCACCACGATCGAGGCGTCCGGCCGGCGGCGCGCGAGCTCGTTCGCCACGGCGAGGCCGATGATGCCGGCGCCCACGACTGCGACATCGGGATCGCTCGCGCTCACCGCCCGGATTCCATCAGGCCTCGCTTCGCCCGCGCGGGCGTGGGACGATCCGGGCGATGCCGCCGACCACCGCCGCCGGCCTCCCGCCCGGTCCGCGCCTGCCGGCCCTCGCGCAGACGCTCGGCTTCCTCGTGGCGCCGCGGCGCTTCGTCTCGGGGGTTCACCGCCGCTACGGGCCGATGGCGACCCTGCGGACGTCGTTCGATCCAGGCTTCGTCATGGTGTTCGACCCAGAGCTGGTGCGAGCGCTGTTCCGGGGCCCGCCCGAGCGCCTGCGGGCCGGCGAGGCGAACTCGCTGCTCGGCCCGCTGCTCGGAGAGCACTCGGTCCTGCTGCTCGACGGCGCCGAGCACCTGCGACAGCGACGGCTGCTCCTCCCGCCGTTCCACGGTGAGCGCATGCGCTCCTACGAGGCCGCGATCCGCGCCGCGAGCGACCGCGCGATCGACGGCTGGCCCGCGGGGGAGCCGTTCCCGCTGATGGCCTCGACGCAGTCGCTCACGCTCGAGGTGATCATGCGCGCGATCTTCGGGATGGACGAGGGCACGCGCGAGCGCGAGCTGCGGGAGACGATCCGCTCGGCCCTCGAGCCGGTCGCGACGCGCCTCGGCGTGCTGGTGCTCGCGCTCTCGGGCGGGCGCTTCGGGCAGCGCGGCGCGATGCGGCGCTTCGCCGAGCGCCGCGCGCACCTGGATCGCCTGATCCACGACGAGATCGGCCGGCGGCGCGAGGCGGGCGACCTCGAGCGCCGCGAGGACGTGATGTCGATGCTGCTGCTCGCACGAGACGAGGACGGGCGGGGGATGAGCGACGCGGAGCTGCGCGACGAGTTGGTCACGATGCTGGTGGCCGGTCACGAGACGACCGCGATCGGCCTGGCCTGGATGTTCGACCTGGTCCTGCGCACCCCGCACGTGCTCGCCCGCACCCGCGAGGCGCTGGCGTCGGGCGACGACGACTGGCTCGACGCGGTCGTGCGCGAGACGCTGCGGATCCGCCCGGTGATCCCGGGCGTCGGGCGGGTCGTGCGGGGCGGCCCCTTCGAGCTCGGCGGCCGCTCGATCCCGGACGGCATGGAGATCAATCCCTCGATCGCCGCGATCCACATGCGCGCGGACATCTACCCGAACCCGGAGGAGTTCCGCCCGGAGCGCTTCCTCGGGGACGACGCCCCGGACACCTACTCGTGGCTGCCGTTCGGGGGCGGCACCCGCCGCTGTCTCGGCGCCAGCTTCGCGCTCTTCGAGATGCGCGCGGTGCTGCGCAGGGTGCTAGAGCGCTGCGAGCTGGAGCCGGCCGGCCGCCGGCCGGCCCGCGCCGAGCGCCGCGGGATAACGGTCGCGCCGGCCGGCGGCGTGCGGGTGCGCCTGCGGTCGCGACGCCCCGCCACCCCCGCGCCGAGCCCCGGCGCCGCGCTCACACCGAGCGCTGATAGGTCCTGAACGCGCGCAGCGCGAACCAGACGCAGATCGCGAGGAAGCCGGCCAGCAGCCCGGCGCGACCGGCGATCATCCCCCAGTCGGGAGAGGCGCTCACCGCCGCGCGCCCCGCCTCGACGGCCCAGTTGAGCGGGTTGAAGTCCGAGGCGGTCTGCATCCAGCCGGGCATGAGGCTCTTCTGCATGAACGTCACCGACATGAACGAGAGCGGCAGCAGCAGGAACTGGACCGCGGCGATCAGGGTCTCCTCGCGGCGCACCAGCAGGGCCAGGCCGATCGACAGCGACCCGAACGCGAAGCCGACCAGCGCCGAGACTGCGATCAGGACCGCGACTCCGAGCGCCCCGTTGTCGAAGCTGGAGCCGACGGCGAGCGCGAGGCCGATGATGATCAGCGACTGGATCACGGTCGTCAGCCCTCCTTGCGCGAGGCGGCCCCAGATCAGCGACGAGCGCCGCACCGGCGAGACCAGGAAGCGGTCGACGACGCCGCGGTCGATGTCCTCGATCAAAGGCATCCCCGTCCATCCGGCGCTGAAGAACGCGGTCATCACGACCACCCCGGGCGCGATGAACTCGATGTAGTTCGACGAGCCGAAGCCGGGGATGTCGGCCACCGACTTGAACAGCGCGCCGAACAGCAGCAGCCAGATCACCGGCTGTACGAGCGTGACCGCGATCCACCACGGCTGGCGCCACAGCGCCATCAGGTGGCGGGCGGTCATGTGGCGGGTGTCGAGCAGCGCCTTCATCGGACGGCCTCCTTGCGCTCGTCGTTGTCCCCCTGCGAGGCGGACTCGGCCTCGCTGAACGTGCGCCCGGCGTAGCGGAGATAGACGTCGTCCAGCGACGGCCGCGCGACGCTCACCGAGGCGACGTCGATCCGGCCGGTCTCGAGTGCGGCCAGCACGGCCGGAACGGCGCTGGCGCCGTCGGACGCGCGTGCGTGCAGCAGGCGCCCGTCGACCTTCAGGTCGCGAATCGACCGCACCGAGGACAGGGTCGTGCGGACGTCTTCCTCGACGGCGCCGTTGGCCAGCTCGACGTGGATCGCGTCGCCCTCCAGCTCGCGCTTGAGCCCGTCGGGCGAGCCCTCGGCCACGATGCGACCGCGGTCGACGATCGCCAGCCGCGACGCGAGCCGGTCCGCCTCCTCGAGGTAGTGGGTCGTGAGCAGCACGGTCAGGCCCCGGCCGGTCAGCCGCTCGATCTCGTCCCACATCTCGGCGCGCACCTCCGGGTCCAGGCCGGTCGTGGGCTCGTCGAGGAACAGCACGCGCGGCGAGTGCACCAGCCCCAGCGCGACGTCGAGCCGGCGCTGCATGCCGCCCGAGTACTCGCGCACCAGGCGCCCGCCGGCGTCGGCGAGCCCGAACTGCTCGAGCAGCTCGTCGATGCGCCGCTCGAGGTCACGCCCGCCCATGCCGTGGACCTGGCCCTGGAGGCGCAGGTTCTCGCGGCCCGTCGCCTCCCGATCGAGCCCGCCGGCCTGCGAGACGACCCCGATCGCCTCGCGCACCCGCGCGGGCGCGGCCAGGATGTCGTGGCCCGCGACCTTCGCGGTGCCGCTGTCCGGCCGCGACAGCGTGGTCAGGATCTTCACGGTCGTGGACTTGCCGGCGCCGTTCGGCCCGAGCAGCCCGAACACCGTGCCGGCCTGCACCGAGAACGAGATGCCGTCCAGCGCGCGGACGTCCTTCGGGTATGTCTTGACGAGATCGTGGGCCTCGATCGCAGGCATGTGCGTGTCCTTCGGTGGAGTAGACTCTCGCTCGGTAGTCAAGCAACTTAGCACCAAAGCATCTTGGCAATCAAGAGAGATACACGAGGCGTCAGTACCATGACCAAGGACGAGTTGGTCGAGGCGCTCGGCGACGCGCTCCGCCTCGCGCAGAACCGTAGCCAGGTCTTCGACGACCTCGCGGCCGAGCGGCTCGGGATAAACCTCACCGATCTGCGGTGCCTCGACATCGTCGAGCGGCTCGGGAGCCCGACCGCCGGGACGGTGGCGCGCGAGGCGGGGCTCTCCAGCGGCGCGATGACCGCCGCTCTGGATCGCCTGCAGCGCGCCGGCTACCTTCGCCGCTCGGCCGACGAGCGCGACCGTCGCGTCGTGCGCGTCGAGTTGACCGGTCTCGCCCGTGAGCGGGTGACGGAGATCTACGGGCCGATGGCCGAGGCGTGGGGGCGTCACATGCGCCGCTACACGGCCGAGGAGCTTCGCCTGCTGCTGCGCCTCATGCTGGAGGGCGAGCCGGTCAGCGAGCGGGTCGCCGAGGATCTGCGCAGTCGCGGTCGGTAGGGCGCCGGGTCAGCGAGCGCCCGCCACCTCGACGCCCGCCCGGCGGGGCCGGTCGGCCAGGATCCGTGCCAGGCGCGCGCGGTGGGCGGCAGCGCCGCCGAGCAGCGCCGCGTCGAGCTGGGCGCGCTTGTAGAGCCAGTGCACGTCGGCCTCCCACGTGAACCCGATTCCGCCGTGCAGCTGGATCGCGGCGGCCGTCACGTCGCGGCCCGCCTCGGAGGCCGCCGCCTTCGCCATCGCGGCGGCCTCGGGCAGCCGCTCGGGGTCGGCGCCGGTGGCCCACGCCGCCCAGGAGACCGCCGCCCGCGCGCTCTCGGTTTCGAGCAGCATCTGCGCGCAGCGGTGCGAGACGGCCTGAAAGGCGCCGACCGGCGATCCGAACTGGCGGCGGTCCTTGACGTAGGCGACTGTCATCTCGAGCGCGCTCCCGGCGACGCCGACGAGCTCGGCCGCGACCGGCACGAGCGCGCGGTCGAGCGCGGCGCCGACGTCGCCCGGCAACTCGCCGCCCACTCCGGCGTCGGCTCCGACCGTCGCCGCGGGGCGCGTCGGGTCGATCGATGCGGCAGGCTCGATCGTGGCCTCCTCCGCGGCGAGCGCGCGCGCGACCTCGCCCTCGACGAGCACGATCACGTCGGCTCCGTCGGCGCCCGGTACGAGCCCCGGCGCGCCGACGGCCCCGACCGCCGAGCCCGCGGCAAGCCTCGTCAGCCAGCGCTCGCGCTGCTCCTCGGAGCCCGCGCGCTCGATCAGGATCGCGGCGACCACGGTGCCGAGGAACGGCACCGGGGCCGCCGCGCGGCCAAGCTCCTCGCAGAGGATCGCCAGCTCGACGCCGCCGAGCCCCTGCCCGCCGTGCTCCTCGGCGATCGCGATGCCGGGCCAGCCGAGCTCTCCGAGCTCGGCCCACAGCTCCGCGTCGGAGCGCTCCGCCTCGGCGTGCTCGCGGACGCGCTCGGGCGTCGCCCGCCGCTCGAGCAGCTCGCGCGCGGTGCGCTGGATCTCGCGCTGGTCGTCGGTCAGTCCGAAGTCCATCTCCGCTCTCCTAGGCCGCCAGCCGCGGCAGGCCGAGCACGCGCTCGGCGACGATGTTCTTGAGTATCTCCGTGGTGCCGCCTTCGATCGAGTTGCCGCGCGCGCGCAGCAGCTCGTAGCTCCAGGTCCCGCCGGCGGCCAGCGCGTCGGGGCCGAGCACGTCGACGGCCAGCTGCGTCAGGCGCTGGTTGGTGTCCGACCACAGCCACTTCACCAGCGAGCCCTCCGGGCCGGGCTGCCCGTAGCGCTCCACGTCGGTGAGGCCCTTCCACGCCAGCAGGCGGATCGTCTCGCAGCGCACGTGCAGGTCGGCCAGCGCGTCGGCCGTGCGGGCGTCCTCGAGCGCTCCGGCGCCGGCCGCGGCCTCGCGCACGTCGTCGAGCATCTGGCGCAGGCGCACCTGGAGCGCGAAGCCGAGGCCCGCACGCTCGTTCATCAGCGTGGTGAGCGCGACCTTCCAGCCGTTGCCCACTCCCCCCACGACGTTCTCCGCGGGGATCCTGGCCTCCTCGATGAACAGCTCGTTGAACTCTGACTCCCCGGTGATCTGTCGCAGCGGGCGAACCTGGACGGCGTCCTGCTCCATGTCCATCAGGAAGTAGGTGAGCCCCTGGTGCTTCTTGGCAAGACCCTGCTCGCTGCGCGCCACGAGCATGCACCACTTCGAGTACTGGGCGCCGCTCGTCCACACCTTCTGGCCGGTGACGACCCAGTCGTCGCCGTCCGCGACGGCCTTGGTCTTGAGGCTCGCGAGGTCCGAGCCGGCGTCGGGCTCGGAGAATCCCTGGCACCAGATCTCCTCCGCGGAGAGGATCGGCGGCAGGTAGCGCTCCTTCTGCTCGGGCGTGCCCCAGACCATCAGCGTCGGCCCGCCCAGCAGCAGGCCCAGCACGTTCGCCGGCAGCGGCACGCGGGCGCGGCCCAGCTCCTCGAAGTAGATCGCGGACTCCGTCAGCGTCGCGCCGCGGCCGCCGTAGGAGGCGGGCCAGGCGGGCGCCGCCCAGCCGGCGTCGTTCAGGCGCCGCTGCCAGTCGCGGCGCCAGGCGTAGGCGGCGTCGTCGCCGCCCTCGGCCGGCGCCTCACCGGGCCGGTTGGCGGCGAGCCACTCGCGCAACTCGTCCCTGAACGCGGTCTCCTTGGCTGAGAATGTGAGGTCCATCGCGTGCTCCTGGCCGGGAGCGCGCAAGTCTCGCACCGCGGGCGCTCCGGCGGCGTCCCGGGCGACCGCTACGTTGGCGAGGTGGACCGCACGCTCGCTCTCCTGGCGACGCTCGCCGCCGGCGGGCTGGTCGCGTTCCAGCCGCCGGCCAACTCGCAGATGGGCAAGGTCGTCGGGCCGCTCGGGGCGACGCTCGTCAGCCTGCTCGTCTCGACAGCGCTGATCCTGGCGATCATGGTGTTCGCCGGCGGCTTCGGCGAGCTGCGCCACGCCGGCGACATCCGTCCCGCGTGGCTGCTCGGCGGCGTGGCCGGGGCCGCAATCGTGTCCGTGTCGCTAGTGACCGTGCGCACGCTTGGCGCCGGCGGCGTCGTGGCGGCCACGGTCTGCACGCAGCTGATCGTCTCCGCGGTGCTCGACCGCGCCGGCGCGTTCGGGCTCACCGCACAGCCGCTCGGCCCGCTGCGGCTGCTCGGCTTCGGGCTGCTGATCGCGGGCACGCTGATCGTCACGCTGCGGTAAGCGCGTTCAGCCGGCCGGCGCGCGCGTTGTCACCTCACGCGCAGGAGAGTCGGCACGGGCGGTCGCTCACGCGTAACAGGCCCTGCGGCAGCATCCGTCGGGTGTCCCGCGCGCGCTCGATCGACCATGCATTTCGGAGAAAATCGAGCACGCGTGGCGGCGCGGTCTCAGAGCGCGGGCTGGCCGAGCTCGCGAGCGCGCAGCACGGGGTCGTCTCGCGGGCGCAGCTCCTGAGTCTCGGCTGGGGGAGCGGCGCGATCCACCACCGGGTGGCGGCCGGGCGCCTGGTCCGCCGCCAGCACGGCGTCTACTCGATCGGAGGCGCTCCGCGGACACGGGAGTCGCAGTGGATGGAGGCGCTGCTGGCGTGCGGCGGCCGAGCGGTGCTGAGCCACCGCACCGCCGGCCATCTGTGGGACCTGCTCCCGCGTGCGCCGGACCGGGTGGAGATCACCGCTCCTGGCGCGTGCCGGCGCCCCGGGATCATCGCCCACCGCTCGCGGCCGGCGGATGACGAGCTGGCCGTGAGGTTCGGCTTCCCCGTCACCACGCCCGCGCGGACCCTCCTCGACCTCGCTGTGGCTCTACCGCCGAGGCGGCTCGAGCGGGTGATCGAGGAGGCTGAGGTCCAGCGTCGCCTGGACCACGGCGATCTCGAACGCCTGCTGGCGCGTCACGCCGGCCGTGCGGGGGCGGGGCGCCTGCGGCGCGCGCTGGGCCCTGTCCGGCTGCCGGAGGGCGAGGTGGTCCGCAGCGTCTTCGAGGCCGCCTTCGCGCGCTTCCTCGCCGATCGGGGCTTGCCCCCGCCGCGGCTCAACGCGTCGCTGACGCTGCTCGACCGGCGCGTCGAGGTGGACTGCGCCTGGCCGGCTCGGCGGGTCGTGGTCGAGCTCGACGGGCACGCCACGCACGGGACACGCTCCGGCTTCGAGCGGGATCGCGACCGCGATCGTGCGCTGCTGGTCGCCGGCTGGAGCGTCGTGCGAATCACCTGGCGCCAGTTTCACACCCGGCGCGATCGCCTCGAGCGGGATCTGCGGGCCCTTCTTTGCGGCCCGCGCGTGCTCGATCGACCATGCAATACGTAGCAAATCGAACCCGCGCGGCGGCGGTCGCGCGGCGGCGGCGGCGCGGCGGCGGTAGCGCGGCGGCGGTCGCGCGCCGCCGCCGCCGCCGCGTCGCTACCGGCGCAGGCGCGTGACGCGGGCCGGGTGCGGGCGCCAGCCGCTCCAGGAGGGCGCGGTCTGCACCCACCGCTTCTGCGAGAACAGGCGCGTCTGGTCCGAGTAGAACGGCGAGGTCTCGCTGGCCGACTGCGAGTAGGTCAGGATCGAGCGTGCCGTGACGCCGCGACGGCCGTGGAAGCCGACCGCCGTGATGAAGCTCGTGCCCCCGGTCGGCTGGAAGGTGCCGTCCGCGGCCCTCGGGCCTGCGATGACGTTGAAGCAGCCCTCGCCGCCCGGGCAGCCGTGGATCGGGATGCGCCCGCCGGGCACCGGCCGGTACTGGGCCTCGCCCACGCTGACGTCGAGCGGGAGCCCGCGCTGCGCGAAGTCGGCGACGGTGGCGCCCAGCGCGCCGAGCACGCCGACGGAGTCCGTGGTCAGCGTGTTCGGCGTGTCGACCGGATCGCTGAGGTTGAACGGGACCGAGAACGCGCCGCCGCCCAGCGCGGTCAAGCGCGGGAAGAACGCGCGCCAGAGGATCTCACCGCGGCTGTCCAGGTCGCCGCGCAGGTCCCATGCCGCCAGCACGTCGCACGCCTTGCGCAGGTCGACCGCTCCGGTCCCCGGCACGTCGACGGTCGGCGTGGCGCGGCACAGCGCGACGACCGCGTCACGCAGCAGCTCGCCCGAGTAGACCCGGTTGCCGAGTGCGACCCGCTGGAGCCTGCGCAGCGTGAAGCGCTTGCCGCGCAGGCCGTCGGTCCCGTTCAGGCGCTCGCGGATCATGATCAGCCCGAGGCGCGTGCGCAGGCTGCGCGTCGTCCCCTCGTCGCCGATGATGCGCGCGAAGCCGGTCAGCGGCTGTGCCGGGTTGGAGAGCCAGTAGGAGTCGTTCCCGTTCTCGACGTAGTCGGTCCGGACGAGGCTCGGGAGGTGCTCGGCGCCGAAGATGCCCGGCACGACCGTCCCGGGGTCGTTGCCCCACGCGCAGTCGGGCCGCGAGCCGTCGAGCAGCGGCAGGCCGACCGCGGCGAACAGCAGCTGGGCGAGCGGGGAGGTCGCGCACTTCGCCACCAGCGCGTTGGAGACGTTGGGGATCGTCGAGATGTCCGCGTACAGGGCCCGGCCGCGGCGGTCGGCCGCGATCGTGTTCACCCACGGGGTGGCGAGGTGCTCGGAGAGGGCGCGCCGGATCCCCTCCACGCTGCGCGCCCGGTCCATCGCCAGCCACTGGTCGGCGATCCGCAGGTTGTTCGCGTTCGCGTCCTTGAGCGCGTACGCGTTCGTATCCGTCCAGTAGAGGAACGCGGTCGGGTAGCGGACGATCGGCCCGTAGCGCGAGCGCCAGAACGTGTGGCTCTCCTGGCCGAGGGAGCCGTCCGGCCGGCGCACCGCGACCGTGACCGTGTGCGAGGTCATGTCCTCCGTGCCGCCGTCGTAGCGGTAGCGGGTCGGCTGGCCGGGGACGAGCGTCAGCTCGTAGGGCGTGAATCGGTAGGCGGTGGATACCGTGTGGCTCCAGGCGACGTCGCGGTTGTGGCCGATGTTGATGACCGGGACGCCGAGCAGGCTCGCGCCCTCGACGTCGATCTTGCCGGGGATCCGCAGGTGCGACTCGTAGAAGCGCCGCCCACCGAACCACGGGAAGTGCGGGTTGCCGAGCAGCATGCCCTGGCCGTTCGCAGTCGCGTCGCGGCCCAGCGCGATCGCGTTGCTGCCGAGCCCGCCGGCCGTGCCGGTGAGCTGGCCGCGCGTGAGCCGCAGCGTGCGCCGGGAGGGCGCGCGCGAAGCGGCGGCCGTGGCCGCCGCCGGCGGCTGCGCGTCGACGATCTGCTCGACGAAGTTCCCCGAGCTCGCGTAGAGCGCGAGCTGGTAGTAGCGGCGCCAGAGGTCGAGCGAGCTGATCGGGCGCACCCAGGCGCCGCCGCGGCAGCGCGGATCCGGGAGGTTGTCGACGCCGGTGCGCTCCAGGTAGCGGTCATAACCGGCCGCGAAGCCGCGCACGGCGTCGCGCGCCTCGCGCGAGGGCCCCTGCGGATAGGGCTGTGCGAGCAGGCGCTCGACCGTGCCGCGGTCGATGATGTCCTGGTAGTAGAAGTCGCTCTTGAGGTTGTTCTTGCCCTCGCTGTCCCGCCCGTCGGGGCCGAAGTAGCGGGAGCGCTGGGCGACCACGGTCGTGAGATCGTCGGCCAGTTGGCAGAGGTTGTCCTGCGCGAACGCGTAGCCGTAGCCGTAGCCCAGCCCGTAGAAGGAGCGCGAGGTGATCGTCGGGATGTCGTGCGCCCCGCGCCGGATGACCGCGAGGTCGCCACCGGGCTGCCACCCGCCGCCGTGCGCGGCGCGGGCGCCGGGCGCGGCAGCCGGCGCCGCCGGCGCGGCGCACAGCAGCCCGAGGGCGGCGACGGCGAGAACCAGAACGGCTTTGCGACGGCGCTTCATGCGGCTCCTCCCGATGGCTGCGATCCGTGCCCGGCGCACATGGCGGCGCACACCGGGTGCGAACCTAACATGACAGCGCCCGGCCATGCCGGGCTCGGCGCTCGGAGCTACGGCGCGCGCGCTGCCGCGGTCGCGGTTCGCGGCGCCTCGTTCGGCGGCCGGTCGCGGTCCACGGTGAGCAGCACGAGCAGCGAGATCAGCGCGACCGCGGCCATCAGCGCAAAGCCCAGCCAGTAGCTGCCGGTCTCGTCCTTGACGATCGCCATCACGAGCGGGGGGAAGAAGCCGCCGAGGCCGCCGGCGGCGCCCACCACCCCGGTGACCGCTCCCACACGCTCGGGGAACCACTCCGCGACCAGCTTGAACACGGCGCCGGTCCCGAGTCCGAGGCAGACGGCCATCGTCAGGCACGCGATCGTCAGCGGGACCATGTGCTCGTGGCCCCACGCGAGCACCGCGGCGAGCACCGCCGTCCCGATGAACGAGACCACGAGCACGTTGCGCGCGCCGATCCGGTCCGAGAGCCAGCCGCCCACCGGCCGCGCGAGCACGGCCAGCAGGGCGAAGCCGGCGGCGCGCGCGCCCGCGTCGGTCTTGGTCAGGTGGTGGACGCCGTGGAGCAGCTTAGGCAGGTAGAGGAACATCGCGACGAACCCGCCGAAGGCCATGAAGTAGAAGAGCGTCAGGGCCCAGGCCCGCGCGCTTCCGGGCCCGGTGAAGACCGAGAGCAGCGCTCGCAGCGTGCCGGGGCCGCTCTTGCCCGGCGCGTCGCGCGCGGCGGACCAGAAGACCACGGCCATGACCGCCACAGCTGCGGCGGCGATCCAGAACGGAACGTCGAGGCTGGTCGCCTTCGCGATCCTCGGCGCGGTCAGGGCGGCGATCACGGTCCCGCCCATCCCCGCTCCGTAGATGCCCAGCGCGAATCCCTGGCGCGAGGGCGGGTACCAGCGGTTGACGAACGGCACCCCGACCGCGAACGAGGCGCCGGTGAAGCCGAGCAGGAAGGCGCATACGAGCACGGCGCCCCACGAGTCGTTGAACAGCGCGAGCCCGATCAGCGGCAGCGGCGTGAACGCCATCAGCGCGGTGAAGACGCGCCGGCCGCCGTAGCGAGCGGTCCACAGGCCGAAGGGGATCCGCATCAGGGAGCCGAGCAGGACCGGGATCGCGATCGTGATCGCGAGCTCGGTCTCCGAGAGGTTCAGCTGCTCCTGCAGGTCGGGCCCGAGCGGGCCGAGCAGCGCCCACGCGTAGAAGCAGACCGTGAAGGCGGTCGTCGCGAGGACGAGCGCCCGGGCGTTGCCCCTGTCCTCGGGCGCGTCTTTGTCAGCGGACACTTGCGGGCTCCTCTCCGGCGCCGAGCGCTGATGCGTGGTAGTCGGTCAGGCCGCCCGCGCCGGCGCGCGCGGCGCTCGGGGCGCGCGAGCGGTACAGGATGGGGCTGCGGCGCAGGTATGCGATCGGGACGCTCCACGCGTGCACCAGCCGCGTGAAGGGCCAGATCAGGAACAGCAGCCAGCCGCCGACCGCGTGCAGCTGGTAGCTCAGCGGGATCGCCGTCCCAGTCATCAGCGACGGCTGCGGATCGGCCACGAACAGGCCGCGGAACCAGGGCGAGACCGTCTCGCGGTAGTTGTAGCCGCCCTCGATCAGGCTGTGCCAGACCGTGTTCCACATCCCGGTCGCGGTCATGAAGGCCAGGAGCACCAGGACCGCCACGTCCATGGTCGTGGTGACGCGGCTGACGCGCGCGTCGCGGACGCGGCGGACGATCAGCAGCGCGAGCCCCGCGATCATCGCGGTGCCGGCGAGCGTGCCCGGGATCGCCGCGATCCAGTGATAGGCGTTCTCGCTGATGCCGACCGCTTCGGTCCACGACTCGGGGACCAGGATCCCCAGCACGTGGCCGCCGATCACCGCGAGCAGGCCGAAGTGGAACAGCGGGCTCCCGAGTCGCAGCCAGCGGGACTCGAGCAGCTGGCTCGAGCGCGACGTCCAGTGCACCTGGTCGGTGCGGTAGCGCCAGATGTTCCCGACGACGAACGTCGCGATCGCCACGTAGGGAAGGACCACCCAGAGCAGCCATGCGCCCTGGCTCGTGGCCAGCACGGTCATCGCGCCGCTCCGGCGACCGGCGGCATGAGCTCCGGTGGCGCGAACGGCTCCAGCCCGACCTGCTCCTCCGGGGGCCCATCGAGCGCGATGCGCCGCGCCTGCTCGAGCTCGTCCACGCTGGCGGCGGGCAGCACGTGCTCGAGCGCCTCGAGCACCAGCAGGTACGGGCTGTCGAGGTCGCGCAGCGAGGCGCGCAGCAGCTCGAGCCCGGGCCGCATGCGGCGCACCACGGCCTCGCCCTCCTCGGGCTCCAGCGCCGCGAACTCGAGCACCGCCGGCAGGTAGTCGGGCAGCTCGCCCCGCGTCAGCTCGAAGCCGGCCTCGCTGTAGCGGCGCTTGAGCCCGAGCAGCGTGGCCCCGCGCTGCCGGCGGTCGCCGTCCCGGTAGTAGGACAGGTGCAGCGAGGCGCGCTTGTGGAAGTCGAAGGTCGCGACGTACTCCTCCTGGGCGACCATCTCGGGCTGCGCCGCGCGGCGCTCGAGGAACGCCCGCAGCTCGGCGCCGCCCTCGCGATCGGGTATCGCGGCGGCCGCGTCGAGCAGCCTCCCCGTGGATGCCAGCAGCTCGGCGTCGGGATAGTCGAGCGCGAGCGCCGCGATGCGCAGGGTGGCGATCACGCGCCCGCCTCCGCGGCGCGGCCGGCGACGCGGGTCACCGGCAGGGGTCCGTCGCCGCCGCCGGTCTCGGCCATCCGGACCAGATCGAGCTGGCGCTCCCCGTCGGCCTGCTCGGCGCGGTCCACGCCGGGGCCGCAGGACCCGGGGCCGCCGGCGAAGTCCAGCCCGCACCCGCCCTGGCGCTCGAGCAGGTTGTCGGCGAGCTCGCGGTGGGCGAGCGGGATCACGTAGCGATCGTCGTACTTCGCGATCGCGAGCATGCGGTACATGTCCTCGATCGCCACCGGGTCCAGGCCGACCGACCGCGCGAGCTCGGGGTCGGGCTGCTCGCCGAGCGTGGCGCGCCGCATGTGGCTGCGCATCGCGGCGAGTCGCCGGAGCACGTCACGCACGACCTCCTCGTCGCCTGCGGTGAGGATGTTGGCGAGGTAGCTGATGGGGATCCGCAGCTCGTCGATCGCCGGGAAGACGTCGTCCGGATCGGCCTCGGAGCCGGGACCCTCGACGAGCGACATCACCGGCGAGAGCGGCGGGACGTACCAGACCATCGGCATCGTGCGGTACTCGGGATGCAGCGGCAGCGCGACGCGCCAGTCCATCGCGAGCTTCCAGACCGGCGAGCGGACGGCGGCGTCGAGCCAGTCCTCCGGGATCCCGTCGCGGCGCGCCTGCGCGCGGATCTCCGGGTCGCCGGGGTCGAGGAAGACATCCAACTGGGCGTCGAGCAGCCGCTTCTCGTCGGGCTCGGACGCGGCCTCCTCGACGCGGTCGGCGTCGTAGAGGACGATTCCCAGGTAGCGGATGCGCCCGACGCACGTCTCCGAGCAGATCGTCGGCATGCCGGCCTCGACGCGCGGGTAGCAGAGCGTGCACTTCTCGGCCTTGCCGGTCTGCCAGTTGAAGTAGACCTTCTTGTACGGGCAGCCGCTGACGCACATCCGCCAGCCGCGGCACTTCTCCTGGTCGACGAGCACGATCCCGTCCTCCTCGCGCTTGTACATCGCGCCGGAGGGGCAGGAGGCGACGCAGGCCGGGTTCAGGCAGTGCTCGCAGATCCGCGGCAGGTACATCATGAAGACCGACTCGTACTCGGCGCGGACCTGCTCTTCGACGCCGTCGCGGACGTTGGGGTCGAGGCGGACCTGGCGCGGGCCGCCGGCCAGGTCGTCCTCCCAGTTCGGCCCCCACTGGATGTCGATCGGCTCGTCGGTGACGCGGGAGATCGGCCGGGCGACCGGCTGGTGCTCGCTCGGACCCGCCGTGATCAGCGACTGGTAGTCGTAGGTCCAGGGCTCGTAGTAGTCGTCGAGCTCGGGGAGGTCCGGGTTGGCGAAGATGTTGGCGAGCTTGCGCAGCGGGCCGCCGGCCTTCAGCCGCAGCCTGCCCTTGCGATCCAGCTCCCAGCCGCCCTTCCAGCGCTCCTGGTCCTCCCAGCGCTTCGGGTAGCCCACGCCCGGCTTGGTCTCGACGTCGTTGAACCACATGTACTCGGCGCCGGCGCGGTTGGTCCAGACGTTCTTGCAGGTCACCGAGCAGGTGTGGCAGCCGATGCACTTGTCGAGGTTCATCACCATCCCGACCTGCGCCATCACCCGCATCAGTAACGCACCTCCGAGCGCCGGCGCCGGACCAGCGTCAGCGAGTCGCGCTGCGTGCCGATCGCCCCGTAGTAGTTCATGCCCCAGCTCAGCTGCGCGTAGCCGCCGATCAGGTGCGTCGGCTTGATGATGATCCGCGTGACCGAGTTGTCGGTGCCGCCCCGCGTGCCCGAGGTCTCCGAGATCGGGACGTTCACGTGGCGGTCCTGCGAGTGGTACATGAAGGCGCTGCCCTCGGGGATCCGGTGCGAGACGACGGCGCGGGAGGCGAGGACCCCGTTGCGGTTGATGCACTCGACCCAGTCGTTGTCGGCCGCGCCGATCCGCTCGGCGTCCTTCGGCGAGAGCCAGACCACCGGCCCGCCGCGGAACAGCTCGAGCATCCGCAGGTTGTCCTGGTACTCGGAGTGGATCGACCACTTCGAGTGCGGGCTGATCCACTTGAGCAGCACCTCGGCCTCGCCCGGCTCGAGCGCGCCCTGAGAGTGCCGCAGGGTCGACAGCGGCGGGCGGTAGGCGGGGAGCCCCTCGCCGAACTCCAGCATCCACTCGTGGTCGAGGTAGAAGTGCTGGCGGCCCGTCAGCGTGCGCCACGGGACGTCGCGCTCGACGTTGACCGTGAACGGCGAGTAGCGGCGGGTGCGGCTCTCGATGCCCGACCACTCCGGCGAGGTGATCACCTTTCGCGGCTGGACGCCGACCTGCTCGAGCGTGATGCGCTCGTCCTCGCGATCCTCGGCGAGATCGGCCAGGCGCGTGCCCGTGCGCTGCTCGAGTGAGCGGAAGCCCTCGACCGCCAGGCGGCCGTTGGTCGTGCCCGAGAGCCGGAAGATCGCCTCGGCGACGTGGGTGTCGCGCTCGAGTGTGGGACGCCCGTCGGCGACCCCGCCGCGGACCACGCCGTTGCGGTGGCGCAGTTCCTCGACCTCCTGCTCGGGCTTCCACGCGATGCCCTTCCAGCCGACCCCCGCGGCCTCGACCAGCGGGCCGAGCGCGCGCATCTTCTGAGAGATCGAGGCGTAGTCGCGCTCGACCACGATCAGCTTCGGCATCGTTCGTCCGGGCACCGGCTCGCACTCGCCGTACTTCCAGTCGAGCGCCTTGCCGCCCGGCTGGGCCAGCTCCTCGGGGGTGTCGTGCAGCAGCGGCGCGGCGACGAGGTCCCTGCGCACGCCGAGGTGCTTGCCGGCGAGCTGCGCGAAGCGCTCCGCGACCCGGTTGAACGCGTCCCAGTCGGTGCGCGCCTCCCAGGGCGGCGGCACCGCCTCGGAGAACGAGTGCACGAACGGATGCAGGTCCGTGCTCGAGATGTCGTTCTTCTCGTACCACGTCGCCGCCGGGAGCACGATGTCGGAGTAGAGCGCCGAGCCGTTCATGCGGAAGTCGATCGTGGTGAAGAGGTCGAGCTTCCCGGTCGGCGCCTGCTCGCGCCAGTCGACGTCGACGGGCCGGTTCTCGGGCCCGGTCTCCTCGGCCGAGATGGAGTCCCGGCCGGCGCCCAGCAGGTGGCGCAGGAAGTACTCGTGGCCCTTGGAGGAGGACCCGAGCAGGTTCGCGCGCCAGAGGGTGAGGATGCGGGGGAAGTTGGCCGGGTCGTCGGGGTCCTCGGCGGCGAAGCGGAGCCTGCCGGCGCGCAGCTCCTCGACGACGTGCTCGGCCGGCTCGCGCCCGGCCGCCTCCGCCTCGTCGCAGATGTCGAGCGGGTTGCGGTTCAGCGTGGGGTAGCTCGGCAGCCAGCCCATGCGCGCGGACTGCGCCACGGTGTCCGCCAGGTGGCGGCCCTTGAGGTCGCCGCGCCCGAGCGGGGTCGTCAGCTCGTCGACGCCGAAGCGCTCGTAGCGGAACTGGTCGGACGCCAGGTACCAGAACGAGGTGGTCGCCTGCTGGCGCGGGGGGCGCGACCAGTCGGTAGCGAACGCGGCGATGGCCCAGCCGGTGACCGGCCTGACCTTCTCCTGGCCCACGTAGTGCGCCCAGCCGCCGCCGTTGACGCCCTGGCAGCCGCACAGCATCACGAGGCTGAGCATCGCCCTGTAGATCTGATCGCTGTGGTACCAGTGGTTGGTCCCGGCGCCCATGACGATCATCGAGCGCCCCTCGGTGACCTCGGCGTTGCGGGCGAACTCGCGCGCGATGCGCGTCACCAGCGCGGCGTCCACCCCGGTGTGCTCCTGCTGCCAGGCGGGCGTGGCGGGCTCGGGGTCGTCGTAGCCGGAGGGCCAGCGACCCGGGAGGCCCTCGCGTGCGACGCCGAGCTGCGCGCACAGGAGGTCGAAGACCGTGGTGACGAGCTGCCCGCCGACGCGCCGGGCGGGGACGCCTCGCCGCATCGCCTCGCCGCCCTCGGTCTCGCCGACGTCGAAGCGTGCGAGGTCGACCTCGACCAGCTCCTCGTGCGCGCCGAGCAGGCTCAGCCGGGGCACGACGTCGCCGAGCTCGAGGTTCCAGCGCCCGGCGCCCTCGTCCCCCCAGCGGAAGCCGAGCGAGCCGTTGGGGACCACGGGCTCGCCGCTGGCCTCGTCGAGCACGACGGTCTTCCACTCGGCGTTCTCCGAGGACTCGCCGATGTCGGTGGCGCGCAGGAAGCGGTCGGTCACGTACGCGCCGTCGCGCTCGCGCAGCGTGACCAGGAACGGCAGGTCGGTGCGCCGGCGCGCGTAGTCGTCGAAGTACGGCGTGCGCCGCTCGACGTAGTGCTCGCGCAGGATCACGTGCGCCATCGCCGTCGCCAGCGCGGCGTCCGTGCCGGGCTCCGCCGGCAGCCAGTGGTCGGCGAACTTCGTGTGCCCCGCGTAGTCGGGCGAGACGACGACGACCTTCTGGCCGCGGTAGCGGGCCTCGGTCATGAAGTGGGCGTCCGGCGTGCGGGTCTGCGGGATGTTGGAGCCCCAGAGGATGACGTAGCCGGAGTTCCACCAGTCCGCGGACTCGGGCACGTCGGTCTGGTCGCCCCAGACCTGGGGCGAGGCCGGCGGCAGGTCGGCGTACCAGTCGTAGAAGGACAGGCACACGCCGCCGATCAGCGAGAGGAAGCGGCAGCCCGCGGCATGGGAGACCTGCGACATCGCGGGAATCGGCGAGAAGCCGACGATGCGGTCCGGGCCGTGGCTCTTGATCGTGTGCACGTGCGCGGCGGCGATGATCTCGCTCACCTCGTCCCACGAGGAGCGCACGAAGCCGCCGAGCCCGCGCTGCGACTTGTAGGAGGCCGCCTTCTGCGGGTCGGAGACGATCGCCGCCCAGGCGTCGACGGGATCGCCGGTGCGCGCCAGCTCCTCGCGGTAGAGCGTCAGCAGCGCGCCGCGCACGTACGGGTGGCGCACGCGGACCGGCGAGTAGATGTACCAGGAGAACGCGGCTCCGCGCGGGCAGCCGCGCGGCTCGTACTCGGGCATGTCGGGCCCGTTGGAGGGGTAGTCGGTCGCCTGGGTCTCCCAGGTGACCAGGCCGTCCTTGACGTAGACCTTCCAGGAGCACGAGCCGGTGCAGTTGACCCCGTGCGTCGTGCGCACGACCTTGTCGTGCGCCCAGCGGTCGCGGTAGAGGCGCTCCCATTCGCGCGAGTGTCGCGACGGCGCCTGCCAGGCGGGCCGCGCGCCGCTGCGGGCGGCCTCGCGGCCCGTCGGGCGGAGTTGGCGCGGCGGGGGGAGGGTCCCCCGGTCCCGGTCCGTCGCGTCGTGGATCCCCATCGCGCCGGGACGCTAGCACCGCTCGTGCCGGGTGGAGCGCGGGACGGTGAGGAGCCGGAAAGCCTGCGTCCGACCACGGACATCTACGTCGGTAGTCGGCCGCGGCCGCGATCCGCGGGAAGCCGCGGCGGGGCGCGTCAGCGCGCTGACGGCGCCGGTGCAAGGAGGGTGGCGGGCCGGCGAGCGACGGGCATCGAAGGTGGGCATCGAAGGCCGCGGCGGGGTCGTCCCGACTCGGGTGCGATTCTGGTCGCCAGGAGGCTGTCGCGTAAAGGTTGCGGGCGGGCTGGTGGTCGGCGTTTGGGCGGACCGGGCGGGTGAGCCGGGGTTGTTGTTAGGCCCGGGCGGCGTGGAGGCCGTGGCGGTGGAGCTTGAGCAGGTTGTGGGTGGTGGCGATCAGGTCGATCTCGCCCTGCACGGCATGTCGGCCGCGCCGCAGTAATCGGGTGATCCCGCGGTGGTGCTTGATGTGGGCGAAGACCGGCTCGACGATCTGTTGTCGTCGCCGGTAGGCGTGTTTTCCCTCGCTCGTGGCTAACAGCCCCTTCATGTGCCGGGCCTCGGGCTGCATGCGCTCGGCGCTCAAGCGCTTGCGCTCAGAGGGAGGGACCAACACTTCGGTGCCTTGCGCTCGCAGTGCTGCGATCTGGCGGGCGTGCCAGTAGCCGCCGTCGGCCAGCACTTGTCCGATCGGCGCCGGCTCGGCGAGCACGCGGGCCAGGTTGGCTTTGGCCTGCTCGAGCGTCGGGGCGAGCTGGCCGTGGTCGGGGGCGGCGCTCGTGGCCCGAGCAGCCAGGATCACCTGCCCTTCGCCGACCGCGGCCTGGACGTTGTAGCCCTGCAACAGCATGCCGCGGTGGCGCACGATCGCCGAGTCGGGGTCAGTGAGGTTGTACTTGGTCTCGGCCAGGGCCTTGGCCTGCTTCTTGGAGGGCCCAGGGCCCGGTGGGCGACCCGGTGGCTGCTTGCCGGTCTTGGCCTTGTGCTCTATCCGCCGGGCCTCGAGCCCGGAGCGCTCAGCCTCGATCTGCTGCGCGTTCTCGCGCGCGCGCTCGAGCAGCTGGCGGATACGCGCCCGGCGAGTGCTGGGATCGGCGAGCTCGGCCGGCAGCTCATCGCCGCGACGCTCACCGAAGAGCTCATCCTCACGGGCATCGATCGCCGCCGCCTCTCCCAGGATGCGCTCGGCCTCAGCCTCAAGCCCCGCACGGGTGCGGTTCTGGCCGATCGAGGCGTTGGCGGCGAGCTTGGTCGAGTCGACGGCGACCGTGCCGACGCTCACCATGCCGGCCTCGGCACAGAGCGCCAGCACTTCATAGAAGAGCCCCGAGAGAGCCCGCTCGTGGCGGACGCGAAAGCGAGCGATCGTGGCGTGGTCGGGCATCTGGCCCGCAGCGATCACCCTGCAAGCCACATCCTCTTGGAGGCGACGCTCTATCGAGCGCGAGCTGCGGACCCCGACCGCGTAGTTGTAGAGCACCAGCACCACCATCATCTGCGGGTCATAAGCCGCGCGGCCGTGACCATCAGAGCGATAGTCGCGATAGAAGGCAGAAAGGTCGAGCGCCCCAACCACCTCGATCAAGAACCACGCCAAATGATCCGGCGGCAGCCACTCCCGCACACTCGGCGGCAACAACAACTCCTGATCACGATCACACGACAAGAAGTTCTGAGGCATCACCAAATGGTCCACAGCAACCCGGACAGAGCCACCATTTGTGCGACAGCCTCCAGGCGACCAGAATCGCGGCCGAGTGGCGTGAGCGGGAGGCGTGCGGGGCATCGCGCCGCGCTCTCCGTGATTTCTCCGGATCTCCGGCTACCCTGACCCGCGGCATGCCCCCTTCCCGCCCCGCCCGATGAGGAGGCTCGCCCGGCTCTGCGTGCGCCGGCGCCGCGTCGTGCTCGCGGCGTGGGTCGTGGCCCTGGTCGGCGTGGGCGTGATCGCGTCCGGCGCGGGGACCAACTACGCGTCCGATTTCAGCCTGCCCGGAACGCAGTCGCAGACCGCGGCGGACCTGCTGAAACGGGCGTTCCCGTCGCAGTCGGGCGACGTCGACCAGATCGTCGTCCGCGCGCGGCGCGGGACGCTCGCCGCGCCGGCCACGCGCGCGCGCGTACAGCGGATGCTCGCGGACGTCGCCGCGCTGCCCAGGGTGGCCTCGGTCGCCGGGCCGTTCGAGCGCACCGGGCGCGGCGGGGCGGTCTCGCGCGACGGCCGCATCGGCTTCGCGACCGTGGCGTTCGACGCGCAGGCGAACGATCTCCCCAAGACGGCGATCCAGCGCGTCGTGGACACGGCGCACGCGGCGCGCTCGCCAGCGCTCCAGGTCGAGCTCGGGGGTCAGGCGGTGGAGCGCACCGAGCAGGCGCCGCCCGCGGCGACCGAGGCGATCGGCCTCGCGGCCGCGATCGTGGTCCTGCTGATCACGTTCGGGTCGCTGGTGGCGATGGGGCTGCCGGTGCTGACGGCGCTGTTCGGGCTGGGAACCGGCCTGGCGATCGTGGGCGCGCTCAGCAACGCGGTCGACATGGCGGACTTCTCGCCGCAGTTGGCGGCGATGATCGGCCTCGGCGTCGGCATCGACTACGCGCTCTTCATCGTCACCCGCTTCCGCGAGGCCTACCACGCGAACGGGGGCCGGGTCGACGAGGCGGTCCTGACCGCGATGGACACCGCCGGCCGCGCGGTCACGTTCGCGGGCGTGACGGTCGTGATCTCGCTCCTGGGCATGGTGCTGCTCGGCGTCTCCTTCCTCTACGGCGTGGCGATCGCCGCCTCGCTCGCGGTGCTGTTCGTGCTCGTGGCGTCGCTGACGCTGACGCCGGCGCTGCTGGGATTCCTCGGCCGGCGTGTCGCGCGGCCCGGGCGTCGCGCCCGGCGCCGGGCGGCGGGGGCGGCCGCCGGCGGCGCGGCCCCGCCTCGCCCGCCACAGGCGCCGCCGCGCGAATCCGCTTGGGCTCGCTGGGCCGCGCTGGTCGCCCGCCGCCGCTGGCTCTGCGCGCTCGCGGGCACGGTCATCCTGCTCGCGGCCTGTGCGCCCGCGCTCGGGCTGCGCCTCGGGCACAGCGACGCCGGCAACAACCCCTCCTCCACGACCACGCGCAAGGCGTACGACCTGCTCGCCGAGGGCTTCGGGCCCGGCTTCAACGGACCGCTGACGATCGTGGCGACGCTGCCCGCCGGGCGGGGGCCGGCGCTGCTTAGGCAGGTGCGCGGGGCGGTCGCTCGCACGCCCGGGATCGCGGCCGTCGCGCCCCCGCGGATCGCTCCCTCGGGCCGGGTCGGGACGCTCGTCGCCTATCCGGCCGCCTCCCCGCAATCCCCGGCGGTCGAGCGCCTCGTGCGCCATCTGCGCGCCGACGTCATCCCGCCGCTCGCGCGCGGCTCCGGGGCGACCGTCGCGGTCGGGGGGATGACCGCGGTGTTCATCGACATCGCAGACCTGTTCGCGGGCAAGCTCCCGCTCTTCATCGGCGCGGTCGTGCTGCTCAGCGCGCTGCTGCTGCTGGTGGTCTTCCGCTCGCTGCTGATCCCGCTCCAGGCGGCGGTGATGAACCTGCTCTCGATCGGCGCCGCGCTGGGCCTGGTCGTCGCCGTGTTCCAGGACGGTTGGCTCCGCGGGCTGACCGGGATCGAGCCCGGGCCGATAGAGGCCTTCCTGCCCGTGATGCTCTTCGCGATCGTGTTCGGGCTCTCGATGGACTACGAGGTGTTCCTCGTCTCCCGCATCCGCGAGGAGTGGGCGCGCAGCGGCGACGCCTCGGCCGCCGTGCGCGACGGGCTGGCGCGCACCGGCCGGGTCGTGACCGCGGCCGCGACGATCATGGTCCTGGTCTTCGCCTCGTTCATCCTCGGCGGCGAGCGCGTGATCATGATGTTCGGCTTCGGCCTCGCCGTGGCGGTGTTCCTCGACGCGTTCGTGATCCGCGTCCTGCTGCTCCCGGCCGTGCTCGAGATCCTCGGCGCGCGCACGTGGCGGCTGCCGGGGTGGCTCGACCGGCGCCTGCCGCACATGGCGGTGGAGGGCAAGGAACTGCTGGACGGCGAGCTCGCCGGGCCGGAGCCCGCGCCGGAGCGCACGCCCGCCTAGGGCCGCGCGGTCAGCGCAGGAAGCGCAGGACCAGCGGGACGAAGCTCCGCTGCTCCTGGAAGAGGAAGCCGTGCGCGGCGCCGCGATAGACGTACAGTCGCGCGTCCGGCAGCCCGGCCCTCAGGCGCCGGTCGTTGGCCACCGGGAGCGCGCGGTCGAGCGCGCCGGCGCCGATCAGGACCGGCAAGCGCAGGCGGCCGATCGGCCCGCTCGCCGCGTCCCGGCCGAGCATCCAGTCCGCGCTGGCGGCCAGTTGCGCCCGGACGATCGCCGGGGGAGCCACGAACTCGGGATGGGGGTAGGCGAAGAGCCCGGCCAGGAAGCGGCTCCGCCACCCGGGCCGCGAGGGCGGGAACAGCAGGCCGAGCAGCGGCCCCGTGTCGGTGTAGTCGCCGCCCAGCACCGCCAGCGCGTCGGGGGTGGGGAGGGTCGCCGTGCCGTCGCCCGGCGCGCTCGCGCAGAGCACGAGCCGGCGCACCAGCCGCGGCTGGGTGCGCGCGAGCGCCTGGGCGATCATCCCGCCCATCGACCAGCCGAGCACGTCGGGCTTGCGCAGGCGCAGCGCCCGGATCAGCGAGGCCGTGTCCCTCGCCATCCCCGCGATCGTCAGCTTGCCGCGGGGCGCGGTGCTGCGCCCGACCCCCGCGTTGTCGAAGACGATCACCCTGTGCCGGCGGGCGAGCGCGTCGACGAACGACGGCATCCAGCTGTCCATCGTCGCCGACAGCCCTGTGACCAGGACCAGCGGGCGACCCGATCCGACGGAGCGGTAGGCGATGCGGCCGGCGCCGGCCTTCGCGATCCGGACCGGAGCGTCGGCGACCGAGCGCGTACGGGCCGACGCGGACGCCGTCACGGCGCCCGCCAG
Source organism: Solirubrobacteraceae bacterium (assembly GCA_046330255.1). Taxonomy (GTDB): domain Bacteria; phylum Actinomycetota; class Thermoleophilia; order Solirubrobacterales; family Solirubrobacteraceae; genus JBBSBL01. Next base: position 852,158 of record JAXLTC010000001.1, on the reverse strand, counting down.
CGCGAGCGCGAGCGCGGCGGCGAGGGCCGTCAGCGGTCGCATCCGGCGTGAGTCTAGGTGCAGGATCGCTCTCGCGAGCCGCTCGCGCCCCGCTCGCGGCGGTCGGTGCGGCAAGATGGAGTCATGCCCGAGCCCACCGCACCACGAAGCGTCAAGATCTCCGCCGACGAGCGAACCGGATGGTCGTCGGACCGCCCGCGGCGCGACGGCGCCTCCGAGCGGCCCGCGGACATCTCCACCCGCTGTCGCGTGCTGCGGCCCGCCGACCGGCTCCGCTACTCGCCCGGGAGCCTGCTGGTCATCGTCTCCGCCGCGAGCGCCGAGGCCGAGCGCCTGGCCGCGCGCGTGATCGAGGATTCCGGGGCCGTGCTCTCGCCCGGCAAGGTACGGCGGCTGATCGAGGGGCGGGTGCCGGCCGAGCGGCTCGAGGGGAGCGCGGCCCAGTTGCTCGAGGCGACCGTGCAGAGGCGGCTGGCCGCCGGCCAGACGATCGTCTACGTCGCCGAGACTCTCGATCCGGCCGAGCGCGAGGGCTGGGTGCGGATGGCCGCCGCGTCGCGGCGCCCGCGGCACATGCTGCTGCTCGAGGTGGCGCGCGACCAGGTGGCGGAGGAGTCGCGCGCCGAGCTGAACGCGCTGCGCCGCGCGCTCGACGCGGGCGAGCTGGGCGCCGAGGGGTTCCAGACGGCGCTCCGCCTCGGCGGCGGCGCGGTCGGGGAGCTCAAGCGGATCGTCTTCCAGCCGGCGCCGCGCGACGAATAGCCGCGCGCCGCGTCCGGGCCCGGTCCCGGCCGGAGCGGGGGCGCTCCCCCGTCCGCTAGCGTCCGGCGCCGTGGCCAGCGGCGCGGACGCCACGTTCGGCGCGGGCGCCCCGGCTCCGCGGCCGGGCCCGCACACGATCGTCCTCTTCGGGGCGACGGGCGACCTCGCCCGGCGCAAGTTGCTCCCCGGGCTGCTGCGGCTGACGGAGTCCGGCCTCATGCCGGACGAGTGGAGGATCGTCGCGACGTCGCTCGACGAGATCGGCGACGAGGATTTCCGCGGGCTGGCGCGCGAGGCATGCGAGCATTTCGCGCGCAGGGCGGTCGAGGACGAGACCTGGGAGCGGTTCGCCGAGCGCATCACCTACGTCGACCAGGCGGCCGGGCCCGACGGGCTCGCGTCGGCCGTCGGCTCGGCCGAGGCCGCGCTGCCGGATGGCTCACGGCGGCTGCACTACCTGAGCGTTCCGCCGCGCGCCGCGACCGCCGTCGTGCAAATGCTGGGCGCCGCCGGGCTGGCCGAGCGCGCGCGGGTGATCATGGAGAAGCCGTTCGGCACCGATCTCGAGTCGGCGCGCGCGCTGAACGCGGCGGTGCACGAGGTCTTCGCCGAGGACGACGTCTTTCGCATCGATCACTTCCTCGGCAAGGAGGCGGCACAGAACATCCTCGCGCTGCGGTTCGCCAACGGGCTGTTCGAGCCGATCTGGAACCGGGACCACATCGACCACGTCCAGATCGACGTTCCCGAGACGCTCGAGGTGGGCAGCCGCGCGGGCTTCTACGAGGACACCGGGGCCTACCGCGACATGGTCGTCACGCACCTGTTCCAGATCCTGGCGTTCGTCGCGATGGAGCCCCCGAGCGCGCTCGAGCCGCGCGCGATCACAGAGGAGAAGAACAAGGTCTTCCGCTCGCTGCAGCCGATCGACCGCGCGCGGGTGGTGCGCGGCCAGTACGCGGGCTACCGCGAGGAGCCGGGGGTCGCTCCCGAGTCGCAGACCGAGACGCTCGTCGCGCTGCGCGCGGAGATCGACAACTGGCGCTGGTCGGGCGTGCCGTTCCTGCTGCGCACGGGCAAGCGCATGGAGGAGGGCGCGCGCATCATCTCGATCGCGTTCCGCGAGCCGCCGCACGCGATGTTCCCCTCCGGCTCCGGCGTGGGCCGCTTCGGCACCGACCACCTGACCTTCGACCTCGACGAGTCGGCGCGCATGTCGCTGTCGTTCTACGCGAAGAAGCCCGGCCCGGGGATGCGCCTGCACAAGGCGAGCTTCCAGTTCTCGCTCTCGGAGACCGCGCTGCACGAGGACGTGCTCGAGGCCTACGAGCGACTGATCGTGGACGCGATGACCGGCGACCACACGCTCTTCACCACCGCGGAGGGGATCGAGCGCCTGTGGGAGGTCTCCGAGCCGCTGCTCCAGGCGCCGCCTCCGGTCGAGCCCTACTGGGCCGGGTCGTGGGGCCCCGAGTCGGTGAAGGCGCTCGCCGCGCCGTATGGCTGGCGCCTGCCGTTCGAGCGTCGCTGGCGCGGCGAGGACGGCGAGTAGGACTTCCGGGTCCGGGCCTCCCTCACAACCGCAGGCAGCCGCGTGCGCCGGCGGCGCCCGGCCACGTCCCCGCGGGGAGGACGCCACGGGCGGCGGCGGCACGCGGCCGGGCGGCGGCGCCGGCGAACGCGCCCGACTCGCGCGGAGCGGGGTCTGCGTCGCCGGCGCACACCGCCCGCCCGCGGCTGCCCGCGCAGTAGGAGGCGCCGGCGCCGTGGTCCGGGCCCCGGGCGCCGATGCAGCCGAGGCCCGTGGGGTCGCGCCGCCCGACGGGGTCGCCGCCCGCGTAGGAGTAGAGGTTGGCCTGCCCGGACGCGAACAGCGCGGGGTCGCGTGCGGTGAAGCGGCCGGTCTCGGGGTCGTAGTCGCGGACGCCCAGCCGCACCAGGCCGGTCTCGGGATCCGCCAGCCCGCCGCCGAACCCGACCGCGAGCGGGAACGACGGCGCGGAGTCCGCGAGCACGCGGCCGAAGCTGTCGGTCCGGATCACGCGGCGCACCGAGCCGTTCGCGGCGGCGACCACGTGCGGCGTGCCGCTCGCGTCGGTGGCGACCAGGAAGCGCCGGCCGCCGCGGGCGATCGCCAGCAGCAGGCCGCCACCGTCGTAGAGGTAGCGCGTCGCGCCCCCGCGCGGGTCGATCGTCGCGGTGAGGCGGTAGGCGTCCCGCGGATCGTCGTAGAGGTAGCGGGTGGTCCCGTCCGTCCCGGTGCGCGAGATGCGCCGGCCCAGGCCGTCGTAGCGGTAGTCGATCTCGCGCCCGCCGACGACCGCGCGGTAGAGCTCGCCGTCGGCCGTGTACGCGAACGAGTCGCCTCCGCGCCGGGTCACGAACCCGTCCGGATCCACGCGGTAGGGAACGCCGCCGTGGTCGGCGATCCGGTCCCCGGTGTCGTAGGTCGTGGTCTGGGCCGGCGCGTCGCCGAGGCGGCGGCTGGTGCGATTGCCGTCCGTGTCCCAGCCGTAGCGCTCGAGCGCCCTGCCCCCGCGGCGCACCTCCGCCAGCCGCGATGCCGCATCGTAGGACAGCGACTCCCGGGCGAGGCTCGCGGGAGCGCCCGGGTGGCCGGGCAGCAGCTCGGTCCGTGCCGCCACCCGCGAGGCCGCGTCGTAGCGCAGCGTCTCGCGATAGACGACGCCCGCCGGGCCGGCGGCGTAGCTGCGCGAGACCGGGCGGCCGAGGCGGTCGTAGCCGAAGCTCGCCCGCAGCGGCCCGGCCACCGCGCGCGTCACCTGGCCGCGCGGACCGTCGCGGTCGAAGGCGAACGGCCCGATGCCCGTCGCCAGTCCGTCCGCGTCGCGCGGGATCGCGAGCACCTTCGTCTCGCCCGCCACGGTCTCCGAGATCGCGGTCAGCCGTCCGGCTCCGTCCCGCTCGAATGTCGCCCGGGCGCTGAAGGGGCCCCCCCAGGTGAGCCCGGAGATCACGCCGCCGTCGTAGTCCGCGGCGAGCGTCGCGGCGGGCTCCGGCGGGGCGCTGCCGCCGGTCGGCGGCGCGGTGCGGATCAGCGTGGCGATCCGGCCGGTGGGCCCGGCGTAGGCGTAGCTGATCCCGACGCCCCCGCCGAAGCGGCCGGCGAGCCTGCCCGCCGCGTCCGGCGAGTCGGCCACCGAGCGCCCACTCGGCAGGGTCTCGCGCTCCAGCCGGCCGCCGGGCGTGTAGGTGAGCGACAGGCCGGAGAGCTCGCCCGGGGCGGTGTAGCCGCGGTCGCGGCCCGCGGGGCTGACCGCCAGCGTGTAGCGGCCGCCGCGCGGGAGGACGACGGCCGTGCGCCGGCCCGCGGCATCGTAGGCGAACGACGTGGTCGCACCGGCGACGGTGACCGATCTCGGGTGCCCGCCGGCGCCGCGAAGGAGCGCGGCCACCGCTCCGCCGCGGCCCTCGCCGGCGGGCACCGGCGCCTCTCCCGGGGCCTGGGTCGCGGCGACCCGGCCCAGCCGATCGAGCCGCCAGCTCCACACCCTGCCCGCGGCGGTGCGCAGGCGCAGCGTCCGCGTCGCCCCGGACCAGCGCCAAACGCTCCGCGCGCCGTCGCGCCTCACCACGTCGCGCAGCGAGGCGGCGCGCCAGCGGGCGCCCCTGTACGGAAGGATCGCCGTGCGCGAGCGCTCGAGCGCGCTCGCGCGGCCGGAGGGCGACACGAGCGTCTCTGCCTCGGTCATCGGGGCCATCAGCCCGAAGCGCGGGTCGGGGCCGAGCCGCCGCGTCCGCAGCGTGCCGTCCGGCGAGGTCCGGCGCTCGATGCCGCCGGCGTCCCTCTCGACCGAGGTGGTCCCTCCGGCCGCATCGGTCACGGTGCTGCGCGCGCCGCCGCCCGGGAGGTCGCCGTAGCGGTAGGCGGTCGCGTACCCGTCCCCGTCGGTGGCCGTCACGGTGACGGAGTCCTGCGTGGTCGCGCGCCTCAGGTCGATTCGCACGTCGTCGGGGTCGACCGCGCGCGTCAGCAGCCCCTGCGCGTCGTAGCGCATCTCGCTGACGCCGCCCGCAGGCTCGGTCAGTGATGTCAGCAGGCCGCCGCCGCCGTAGACGAGATGGTGCTCGTGCCCGAGCGGGCTCGCCACCCTCACGAGGTCGCCGTCGCGGTTCACGCTCAGCGCGGTGCGAGCACCGCCGGGGGCCACGATCGCGATCGGGCGGCCGTCGCCCGCGCGCTCGATCCGCGTCGTGCGGCCCGCGCCGTCCGTCACCGAGCTGAGCCGCCCGGAGCCGTCGTAGCCGAAGCGCCGCAGCACCCCGCCCGTGAGCGCGTCGCGCGTGGAGAGATGGCGTCCGCGGCCATCGAAGACGTCGACCGTGCGGCCGTCCGGCGACGGCGTCCAGAGCCGCCTTCCCCCGAACCCGGGGAACGGCGAGCCCGTCCGCCGGAGCACGCCGCCGCGCCCCCCGTAGGCCACCGACCCGTCGGGCAGCACAGCCATCGCGTCCTCGTGCCCGAAGCACTCGGCGAGCGGCTCGATCGCTTGCGGGCGCCCGCCGCGGCGGCAGGCGCTGTCGCCCGCGAACGGGGTCAGCAGCCCGTCGGGCGAGACGGCCACGATCGGCGCCCGGGCGCTGCCGCGCGTCCGGGCGCTCGCGATGTAGACCGTGCCGTCCGGCGCGACCGCGATCGCGCGCGGCGCCGGAACGTCGATGCCGGTCGCGGCGCCCGAGCCGGGTCCGGCCGCGTCGTCGCCGTTGCCCGCTACGGCGGCGAGCGCGCCGTCCGGGGTGAGGCGCAGCACCCGGTTCTGGCGCTCCGCCGCGAGGTAGATCGACCCGTCCGGTGCGACGGCCGGCCGCGCCGGGGTCGGAAGCCGAACGCGGCGGGCGGGCAGCGGCGAGGTCGTGACGCTCGCCTCGCCCCCGCCGGCGAGCGTGGTCACGCGGCCGTCCGCTCCGATCCGGCGCAGCCGGCGGCCCGCCGCGTCATCGACGTAGATCGAGCCGTCGGGACCGACCGCGAGGCCGGTGGCGTCGATCAGCGCGCGGCGCGCCGGCGCGCCGTCGCGCGTCGATCCGGCACGCGCCGCGCCCGCCACCGTCGTGATCCGTCCGGCGGGCGAGACCCGGCGAACCTGCTGGTTGGGGGTGCCCCGGCGGCCGGCCGTCACGAGCACGTAGACCGAGCCGTCGGGGCCCCCGGCCACGGCGACCACGCGGCGGCCCAGACGCGCCGCCGTGGCGGGGCCGCCGTCCCCCGCGGGCAGCCCGTGCCGCCCGTCCCCCGCCAGCACCGCGGATCGCCCGCCGGGCGCGATCCGGTACACCCGGCCCCGAGAGGAGTCGGGCAGGTAGAGGGAGCCGTCGGCCCCGGCGGCGATGCCCTCGATCGCGACCCCCGCCGGCGTCGCCAGGCGGGCGGCGGCGAGCGGGGCCTGCGCCCCGCCGACCACCCCGCCGTCGCCGCGCAGCACGGTGCGGGCCTCCGGGTCGTAGGCGTCGTGAGCGCCAAGCGTGAACCCGCCGAGCCCGTCGCTGGAGCGCGGATCCATCGCCCCCAGCGTCAGCGTCGCGCTGCGCGAGAGCCCCAACTCGGATCCCTCGCGGCCGCCCACGACCCGTGACCCCTGGCCCGCGCCCGGCGAGCCGAAGCTCCGTGCGCCGGCGACCGCGGCTGTCGCCCGGTAGCCCTCCGGGTAGACGTAGGTGACCGTGACGCGCGCCGTGGCCGCGCCCGCAACCCTGCGCCCCCACGCGTCGCGCCCGTCCCACGTCCAGCGCAGGCGCTGCCCCGGTCGCGCCGCGTAGGTCCGCTCCAGGCGGCGACCCGCCACCTCCACCGAGACCTCCGCCCGCCGCAGCGCTTTCGGCACCTCGGGGCCGGTGACCGCCACCTCGACGGTGCGCGCGGGCAGGTAGCCGGGTTGGCGGTCCGATGCGTAGCGCAACGAGAGCGAGGTCCCGGCGACCGGGATCGCCGTCCTGTAGCGCTGGCGCGTGCAACCCACCTCGGCGCCCTCGCCGGGCGGGCACGCGGTCGCGACCGGGGCGCCGTCGCCGGGGCGGGGGCTCGGGGTCGCGGGGGCCGCGGCGCCCGGCGGGGGCGCCGGCGCGGGGCCGAGCGCGTACGGCGCGGCGCGATCGAGCGTCAGGCGCATCAGGCGCGCGCCGGGCCGGTAGAGGCGGGCGAGCGCTCTGCGCTCCGGGTCGCCGATGCCGAGCTCGCGCAGGCGCGCCGGGCTCTCGGGCCCGGGCGTGCCGTCCACGTCGAGCCGCGCTTGGGCGCCGGCGATGCTCGTGACCTGCACCACCCGCCCGTTGGGAACGGCCGGCCAGTCACCGCCGGCACGGTCGTAGCGAGCAGCCGGGATCCCGGCCCCGACCGGAAGGCCGAGGAAGTCCTCCGCGTAGGCGATCACGGGCCGGTCGAAGCGCGCGCCCGTAGCCCCGGCGCGACGCGCGTCGTCGACGCCGACGTCGAAGGCGAACGCGTACGCGGCGGTCGGCGGCAGGCTGCCGGGCAGCCGCTCCGGGCCGTCCGCGCCCACCGACAGCTCGGTCGCCCGGACGGTCATCGCCGGGAGCGCGCGGGACGCGCCGCCGGGCAGCGTCAGCTCGGCCCGCGTCCCGCGCGGGAAGATGAGCGCTATGCGGCGGGCGCCGTCTGCATCCCGCCGCGGAGTCGCTCGGTGCACCTGGAACGCGGCGGCCGAGCCGGAGGCGATTCGCGTGGCGGCCGGGTCCGGCGCCGTGAGCCGCACATCGCCGGCGTGCGCGAACTGCTGCCAGCCGGGGACGATCCGTCGCTGGACCGGGAGCCGGCCGCTACGGGAGAAGTCGAGAACGGCCGCGCCGCCGCCGTCCAGCGCGATGGCGTAGCGCCCGTCTCGGCCCGAAGTCGAGACACCCAGCTCCGGGTGGCCGAGCACGCGCACGCGCGCCGCGGCCAGCGGGCTGCCGTCGGCGTCGAGCACGCGACCGAGCACGATCGCCAGCCGCCGGGCCGTCAGAGCGCCCGGCGCGACGCCGCGTTGCGGCGCGCCAGGGCCGGACCACAGGAAGGCGGTCCGCGCCGCGAGCGGCGCGGGCGCGCCCGCCGGCGGCGGATCGCCGGGGGCGGGCGCCGCGGCGGCCCATGCGGGCGCCGCGCTCAGCGCGAGCACGGCCGCTCCGCGCGCGAGCGCGCGCGAGAGGAGGCGCTCTGTCGATGCCCGGTGGATCATCGAGTTGCCTGCTCGCGACGGGCGCCGGCGAGCGGTCTTCCCCGACCACGCGCGGCGGCGCGGGGCGGGCGGCGATGATGGCACGCGCCGCCCGCCGCGTGAGCCGGATAGCGTCTGGGAGCGATGGAGATCGTGCTCGCCGCCCACCACCTGAACCTCCCGGTGGGCGCCGCCACCTACCTGCTCACCGTGGCGGGCCACCTCGAGCGGCTCGGGCACGGCGTCACGGTGTTCACCCGTGACGCCGGCCCCCTCGCCGAGCGGGCCCGGGAGTCCGGCCTGCGGGTCGCCCTCGGCGAGAACCTCCCCGATCGCTGCGACGCGGCGATCACGCAGGACGCCGGCTGCGCCTACTCCCTGGCGGAGCGCTATCCCGAGGCGCCGCAGGTGTTCGTCGCCCACAGCGTCCGCTTCGACTTCGAGCTGCCGCCGCAGCTCCCGGGCACGGTCGCCGCGGTGGTGGTGATGAACGACCACGTCGCCCGACGCGTCCGAGCGGGCGGCCTCGAGCAGCGGGTCGTCCGGCTGCGCCAGCCGGTCGACCTGGAGCGCTTCCGCCCGCCGCTCGCCCCGCGCTCGCGGGCGCGGCGCGCCGTGCTGCTGGGGAACAACCTGCGCGATGCCCGCCGGGAGATGCTCGTCGCCGCGCTCCAGCGCGCCGGGATCGAGTGGTCGCAGTTCGGGACGACGGGCGAGGGAGGCGTCGAGCTCGACCCGGCCGTCGTGCTGCGCGACGCCGACATCGTGATCGGGTACGGGCGCGCGGTGCTGGAGGGCATGGCCTGCGGCGCGGCGGCCTACGTCTACGACACGGCACTGGACGGCTGGGTCACCCCGGAGAGCTACGCAGCCATCGAGGCGGACGGCTTCGCAGGTCGCGCGACCGGCGCGAGCGCGACGCCGGAGCGCCTCGCGGAGGACCTGGCCGCGTGGACTCCGGAGCTCGGCGTCGCCGGGCGCGAGCTCTGCTTCGCCCATCACAGTCCCTACACCCACTCGACGGCGCTGGCCGAGCTGCTCACCGGACTCGGCCGCCGCGAGCCGCCGGCCGACCCCGTGGTCGCCGAGCTGTCGCGAATGGCGCGCGTGCAGTGGGCCACGCACCTGCGCGCGCTGCACCACGCCGAGGAGGCGCTCGAGGCGCACCGGCGCGCGCGCGAGCTGGAGGAGGCGCTGGCGGCGGCGCAGGCGCTGGGCGAGGCGCAGGCGCACGACGCGCGCACCGAGCTCGCGGCGCTGAAGGGCACGCGCCGCTACCGCCTCGCCGGTGCCCTCGCGCGGCCGCTCGACCGCGGCCGGGACGCCGTGGGGCGGGATCGGGGCCGGCGGCGGGCGGACGGGTAGGATCGCGCGCCGTGGCCGATGTCCGCGAGACCACGTTCGAGCTCCTGCGCAGCGCCGGCATGACCACGCTGTTCGGGAACCCGGGCTCGACCGAGCTGCCGATGCTCGCCGGGTTCCCCGGCGACTTCCGCTACGTGCTCGGGCTGCAGGAGGCGGTGGTCGTCGGGATGGCGGACGGCTTCGCCCAGGCGACGGGCCGGCCCGCGCTCGTGAACCTGCACACGGCGCCCGGCGTCGGCAACGCGATGGGGGCGATCTTCAACGCGCAGGCGAACCACAGCCCGCTCGTGATCACCGCGGGACAGCAGGCGCGCGCGCTGATGACGCTTCAGGCGAACCTCACGAATCGCGACGCCACGCGGCTGCCGCACCCGCTCGTCAAGTGGAGCTACGAGCCCCCGCGGGCGCAGGACGTGCCGCTCGCGCTGGCGCGCGCCACCCACGTCGCGTCGCTGCCGCCGCGCGGACCGGCGTTCGTCTCGATCCCGATGGACGACTGGGACGCGGAGGTCGACGCCGCCGACGCCGCGCACGCGATCGCGCGACGGGTGGCCGGGCGCGCGCTCGCCGGGCCGGACGGGCTCGCCGATCTCGTGGCGCGCCTGGAGGCGGCGTCCCGGCCGGTGCTTGTCGCCGGCCCGGACCTCGACTCGCAGGAGGGCTTCGTGGCCGCGGTGGCGCTCGCCGAGCGCCTGCGGATGGCCGTCTGGGCGATCCCGGCGCCCGGGGGCGGACGGCTCGGGTTCCCCGAGGACCACCCGCTCTTCCAGGGCATCCTGCCGCCCGCGATCGGGCCGCTCGCCGAGACGCTCGAAGGCCACGACCTCGTGCTCGTCGCCGGCGCGTCGGTCTTCTCCTACTACCCGAACATCCCCGGGCCGCTGCTTCCCTCCGGGGCGGCCCTGGTGGCGATCACGAGCGATCCGGACGAAGCGGCGCGCGCCCCGATGGGGGATGCGCTGGTCGCCGACCCGGCGCTGACGCTGGCCGCGCTGGCGCAGCGGGTGGAGGCCGGCGCACGCGAAGCGCCCGCGCCGCGGCCTGCGCCCGAGCCCGCGGAGCCCGCCGATCCGATGGGCCCCGCGGCGGCGGCGGACGTCCTGGCGGAGGTCTTCCCGGACGACGGGATCGTGGTGCTGGAGGCCCCCTCGGCGACCCTGGCTGTGCGCAACCGGTTGCGCCTCTCGCGCCCGGGCAGCTACTTCTTCGGAGCGGGCGGCGGGCTCGGGTTCGGGCTCTCGGCCGCGGTCGGGGTGGGGCTCGCGCGACCCGAGCGGCCCGTGGTGTGCGTGGTCGGCGAGGGCTCGGCCCAGTACGCGATCCAGGCGCTGTGGACGGCCGCCGCGCAGCGGGTTCCCGTGACCGTGCTCGTGCTGCGCAACGAGGAGTACGCGATCCTCAAGTGGTTCGCCGGCCTGGAGGGCGTCGAGGACGCGCCGGGCCTCGACCTGCCCGCGCTCGACGTGGCGGCCGTCGCGTCCGGTTACGGGGTCCGCGCCACCGTCGCCGCGGGCGCCGAGGATCTCCGCGAGGCGCTGCGCGAGGCGATCGGCGCCCCGGAGCCGCGCGTCGTCGAGGTCCGGGTCGCGCCGGGCATGGCGATCGGCTGAGCGTGCCCCGCTTCGCGGCGCCGGCCGAGCGGATCGCGCCGCCCGCCGGCGCTCCGCTGTCCGATCGCGCCCCGGACACGCTCGCGACCGGCACGCCCGAGTCGCTGCGCCGCGACCTGGTGGCGCTGCTCGGCGTGGACCGCGTGCTGGCCCGCGCGAGCGATCTCGTCCGCTACGCCTCCGACGCCAGCCCCTACCGGCGCTTCCCGCTCGCGGTGGTGATGGCGCGCGACGCCGGCGAGGTCGCCGCGACGCTGGACTACGGGCGCCGCACGGGAGTGCCGGTGACGCTGCGCGCCGCCGGCAGCAGCCTGAACGGGCAGGCGCAGGGCGACGGAATCCTCGTCGACGTGCGCCGCCACTGGCGCGGCGTGAGCGTCGAGCGGGACGGGGCGCGGGCACGGGTGCGGCCCGGGACCGTGCTCGCGCACGCGAACCGCGTGCTCGCGCGCCACGGGCGCAGGCTCGGCCCCGATCCGGCGAGCGCGGAGGTCGCCACCGTGGGCGGCGTGATCGCCAACAACTCCGGCGGCATGCGCTGCGGGGTGGTGGCCGACAGCTACCGGACCGTGCGCTCGCTGAGCTTCGTGCTGCCGTCGGGCACCGCGTTCGACACGGCGGCCCCGGGCGCGGCGGCCGACTTCGCGCGCGCCGAGCCGCGGCTCGCCGCCGGGCTCGAGGAGATCCGCGACGCGATCCGCTCCGACGAGCGTCTGGCGGCGCGCATCGCGCGCAAGTTCGAGATCAAGAACACGACGGGCTACAGGCTGTGCGCGTTCCTCGACGCGGACGAGCCCCTCGAGATCTTCCGGCGCCTGCTGATCGGCTCCGAGGGCACGCTCGCGTTCGTCTCCGAGGCGGTTTTCGACACGGTTCCGGTGCCGCCGCGCACGACCGTCTCGTGGGTCCACTTCCGGGACATCGACGCCGCGCTGGAGCCCGTGACCCGGCTCGTCGCCGCCGGCGCGACCGCCGTGGAGCTGATGGTCGCCCCGGCGCTGATGGTCGCGAGCCACTCGATTCCCGGGACGCCCGAGCACTGGCGCGAGCTCCCGCCCGAGTCGGCCGCGCTGCTCGTCGAGCTCGGGGCCGACGACGACCCGGGGCTCGACGGCGCCGTGGCGCGCGCGGAGGAGATCCTCGCCGGGCACTCGCTCCTGCGCGCGGTGGACTTCACCCGCGAGCGGGAGGCCATCGAGCTCGCCTGGCGCGTGCGGGAGGGGATGTTCGGGCTGGTGGGCGCGCTCCGGCCGCCCGGCAGCGCGCTGATAACCGAGGACGTGTGCGTCCCGCCCGCGCGGCTCGCCGAGGCGGCGCGCGACATCCAGGAGCTGCTCGGGCGTCACGGGTTCCTCACCGGCGTGGCCGGGCACGCCTCGGCCGGGAACCTGCATTTCATGCTGACGCCCGCCTTCGGCGAGCCGGCGGAGCGCGACCGGTATGCGGCATTCATGGAGGAGTTGGTGGAGCTGATCGTCGACCGCTACGACGGGTCGCTCAAGGCCGAGCACGGCACCGGAGTGAACATGGCGCCGTTCGTGGAGCGCGAGTGGGGTGCCGGCGCCACCGAGCTGATGTGGCGGATCAAGGCCCTCGCCGATCCCGACGGCGTGCTCGCACCCGGCGTCGTGCTCAACCGCGACCCCGAAGCCCACCTGCGCGACCTCAAGAGCGTCCCCGAGATCGAGGAGGAGGCGACCGCCTGCGTCGAGTGCGGGTTCTGCGAGCCCGTCTGCCCGAGCCGCGACCTCACGCTGACCCCGCGCCAGCGCATCGCTCTGCGCCGCGAGATGGCGCGCCAGCCCCTGGGCTCTCCGGTGCAGCGCGCCCTGCTGGCCGACTACGCCTACGACGGCCTCGACACCTGCGCCGTGGACGGCACCTGCGCGCTCGCGTGCCCGCTGGGCATCGACACCGGCGCGCTGGTGAAGCGGCTTCGGGAGCGCCGCAACGGGGCCCGCGCCGAGCGGACGGCCGTCGGGCTCGCCGGTCGCTGGGCGCTCGTCGAGTCCGCGGCGCGCGCCGGGCTGCGAGCCGGCGGGGCGCTGGACCGTACGGCCGCGCGCGGGGCGGGCGCGGCCGCCGCTCGCGCCGTGCGGGCCGTGGTCGGAACCGAGCTGGTGCCGGCCTGGCCGGAGCGGATGCCCGTCCCGGCGCCCGCGACGCTGCCCCCGACCGCGCGCGAGGGGGCCGCCGCCGTCTACTTCCCGGCGTGCGTCAACCGGATCTTCGGGGCGCCCGCCGGCGAGCCGGCCGCGCGGTGGCTGCCCGAGGCGCTGGTCGCCGTCTCGGCGCGGGCCGGGCGCCCGCTGTGGATCCCGCCGGACGTGGCGGGACGCTGCTGCGGCACGCCGTGGAGCTCGAAGGGCTTCGCGGGCGGGCACGAGGAGATGGCGCGCGGCACGGCCGACGCGATCGCGGCGTGGACCGACGAGGGGCGGCTGCCGCTCGTCGTCGACGCCACCTCCTGCACCCAGGGCGTGATCGAGGGCGTCCTTCCGCATCTCTCCGAGGCCGCGCGGCCGGACGTGGTCGATTCGATCGAGTGGGCGCACGACGAGTTGCTCGAGCGTCTCGAGATCCGCGAGCGCGCCGGGCGGGTGGCGGTGCATCCTCCGTGCGCCAGCCGGCATCTCGGCCTGGCCGGGAAGCTCGAGGTCCTGGCGCGCGCGCTCGCCGAGGAGGTCGACGTCGCGACCGTCGCGACGTGCTGCGGGTTCGCGGGCGACCGTGGTCTGCTGCACCCGGAGCTGACGGGCAGCGCGCTGGCCGCGGAGGCCGGCGAGCTCGCGGGACCGCACGACGCCGCGGTGTGCAGCAACCGCACGTGCGAGATCGGGCTCGAGTGGGCTACCGGCGAGCCTTGGGGCTCGTTCGCCCTGCTGCTCGAGCGAGCGACGCGCCCGGCGAGCGAGCGCGCCGGACGCCCCGCCGACGACGGGGCCTCCGGGCGCGCCGCATCGGGCCGCGGCTAGTCCGGCACGGTCCGTCCCTCTGGGAGGATCTCCCGTGCGGCGAACGCGCCGCTACGGGCCGGGCGCGGCGGGTCGCGTCGCGACCCAGCCCCGTTCGGCGTCCTCGGCGTCGAGGATCGCCCAGCCGACGCGCTCGATCAGCTGGTCGCAGAAGTGCTCGGACTCGATCTGCGCCGGGACGATCCGCTCCGTGAGCAGGACCTGCCCGTCGCGGGAGGCCGACTCGGTTTCGACGATGATGCGCGGCACTGCCACCTCCTTGGCTCGCGGGACGGTCAGCGCCGGACGATGCGCGCCCAGCATGAGGCTGGGGTCAAGACAGGCTTAAAGCAGCTCTGCGGTCTGCCCGCGCGGCGCGCGCCATAGGGTTCCGCGCTCCTTGCTCGCGACCTCGACATCCGGCGCGCACGCCGCCGAGCGGCTCGCCGCGATCGTCGGCGGGCGCGTCGTCCGCACCCCCGCTGCCCCGGGCGAGCCCCGGCGCGGAGTCGTGGACTCGCGCGCCGTGAGCCGCGGCGACCTGTTCCTCGGCGTTCCGGGCCGCGACGCCGACGGTGGCGCCTTCGCGGCCGAGGCGCTCGCCCGCGGCGCCTGGGGGGTGGTGGTGGCGGCCGGCAATGCGCGCGCCGCGGCGGCCGGGTCCGCCGGAGGCGCGGTGATCGCGGTCGAGGATCCGCTCGCCGCGGGCGAGGCGCTGGCCGCGGCTCGGCGCGAGCGGCTCGGCGCGCCGGTCGTCGGGATCACGGGATCCAACGGGAAGACCGCGGCCAAGGACCTGCTGGCCGCGCTGCTGCGCCCCGCGCGCCGCGTGGCGGCCACGGCCGGGAGCTTCAACACCCGGCTCGGGGTCGTCGCGACGCTGCTGGGGGCGCCCGCCGACACCGAGGTGCTGGTCGTCGAGGTCGGGATGCGCGCGCCCGGCGACATCGCGTCGCGCTGCGCGGTCGCGCGCCCGACGATCGGTGTGATCACGAACATCGGGCGCGCGCATCTCGCCGGCGCGCGCGACCTCCCTGGGGTCGCCGCCGCGAAGGCGGAGCTGATCGCAGCCCTGCCGCCCGGCGCCGCCTGCGTGGTGCCGGCCGGGGAGGACCTGCTCGCGCCCCACCTGCGAGCGGAGGTGCGGACGATCCCGTTCGGCGAGGGCGGCCGGGTGCGCATGGCCGAGCTCCGCGGGGACGGCGTGACCGTCGAGGTCGCGGGTCGTCGCCACGCGCTCGAGTTGCCGTCGCGCGCGCCTCACGATCTTGCGAACGCGCTGGCCGCGGTCGCCGCGTGCGAGGCGCTCGGCGAGGCTCCCGCGTCCAGCCCGCGGCCGGCGTTCGCCCCGCTGCGGGGGGAGCGGGTGGCGCTGCCGGGCGGCGCGGTGGCGGTGCTGGACTGCTTCAGCGCGAACCCGGAGTCGATGGAGGCGGCGCTGCGTGCGCTCGTCGCCGCTCCCGCGCGCCGCCGTCTCGCGGTGCTCGGCGCGATGGAAGAGCTCGGCTGCGCGTCGGAGGAGCTCCATCGCGAGGTCGGCGAGCGCGCGGCCCGCCTCGGAGTCGACCAGCTCGTGCTGGTCGGCGAGCGCGCCGCCGCGATCGGGGCGCGGTTCTCCGGGCCCGCGCACCGTGTCACCGGCACGGACGACGCGCGTCGCCTCATCGCGCGCCTGGCAGGCCCCGGCGATCGCGTCCTGGTCAAGGGGTCGCGGGCCGCGCGGCTCGAGCGCATCGTCGCGGACGGTCGCGCGTGACGACCGCGTCGTCACCCGGGAACCGCTGCGCGAGCCGCCGGCCGGGTCCGGGGCGGGCGTGGACAGCCGGGCCGCTCTGCGAGAGGATGCGCGCGTGACCTCCGCCGACTACGTGATCGTCGGCGCCGGCTCGGCCGGCTGCGTGCTCGCGGCCCGGCTCTCGGAGGACCCGTCGGCGCGCGTGACGCTGCTCGAGGCGGGCGGGCGCGATCGCCATCCGAACATCAAGATCCCGGCAGCGTTCGCCAAGCAGTTTCGCACCAAGCTCGACTGGGATCTCGACACCGAGCCCGAGCCGCACTGCGACGGGCGCTCCCTGTTCGTACCGCGCGGCAAGGGTCTCGGCGGCTCGAGCTCGATGAACGCGATGCTCTACGTGCGCGGGCGCCCGCTGGACTACGACCTCTGGGAGTCGCGGGGCTGCGACGGCTGGGGCTGGAGCGATGTGCGGCCGTACTTCCTGCGCGCCGAGGACAACGAGCGCGGGCCCTCCGAGCACCATGCGGTGGGCGGCCCGCTGCGCGTCGAGGACGAGCGCTCGCCGCGGCCGCTCACGGGTCGCTTCCTCGCCGCCGCGCAGGCGGCCGGAATCCCGCGCATCGTCGACTACAACGGGCCGGAGCAGGACGGCGCCTCGCTCGCTCAGGTCACGCAGCGGCGCGGGCGGCGCTGGAGCGCCGCCGACGCGTACCTGCGCCCGGCGACGCGGCGTCCGAACCTCGAGGTCGTCACGGGCGCGCACGTGACCGGCCTGGAACTGGATGGCGACCGCGCGACCGGCGTGCGCTACCGCACGGGGCGAGGCGGGGAGGAGGTCGCCCTGGCCGGGCGGGACGTGATCCTCGCCGCCGGAGCGATCGGCTCGCCGCAGCTCCTGATGCTGTCCGGGATCGGTCCGGCGGAGCACCTCGGCGACCTCGGCATCCCGGTCGCGCTCGACCTCCCCGGCGTCGGCGAGAACCTCCAGGACCACCCGTATGTGGTGTGCGTGTGGGACGTGCCGGGCGGCGGGTCGCTGGCCGACGCGGAGAAGCCGAAGGCGCTGGCCGAGTGGCTGCTGCGGCGCACCGGGCCGCTGAGCTCGAGCGTCGGCGAGGCGTTCGCGTTCGTGCGCTCACGACCGGGCCTGCCCGCGGCCGACCTCCAGTTCCACTTCGCGCCTGCCTACTTCGTGGACAACGGGTTCGAGGAGTACGACGGGCACGCGATCACGATGGGCCCCGTGCTCGTCACCCCTCGCAGCCGTGGCCACGTGCGCCTGCGCTCGTCCGATCCCGGGGCCAAGCCGCGGATCCTCACGAACTCGCTTGCCGAGCCCGAGGACGTCGCCGCACTGGTGGCGGGCGTGCGGCTGGCGCGGGAGATCGCGGCGGCGGAGCCGCTGGCCTCGGTCGTCGGACGGGAGATCTACCCGGGCGCCGGTGTCGGCTCCGATGACGAGATCGAGGAGGACGCGCGTCGCCGCGTGGACCTGCTGTACCACCCCGTCGGGACGTGCCGGATGGGGTCCGACGACGACGCGGTCGTCGATCCCGAGCTGCGCGTGCGCGGGATCGAGGGACTGCGGGTGGTGGACGCCTCGATCATGCCGCTGATCCCCGGCGGCAACACCAACGCGCCGACGATCATGGTCGCCGAGCGCGCCGCGGACCTGATCCGCGGCGCGGTCGGGGCCGCGGCCTGAGGCGCGCCGCCCGCCGATCTCTCAGCTCGCGTTCTCGGGACGCGGGACCCCGGCCGCGTCCAGCGTGGCGCCGAGGGCGGCGATCATCAACGCGACCGCGCGGTCGCGCGGGACCTGGCGCCGCTCGACCCAGTCGAGCGCCACCGCCTCGCAGTAGCCTTGCCAGCCACGGACGCCGAGACGCAGCTCGCGTGACGGGCGACCGGGCGAGATCGCTTCGACGATGCGCCGCGAGAGCTCGTCGCGAACCCGGTCGGCGATCGCCAGGATCTCGGAGTCCGCCCCGCCCAGGCCTCCGCGCATGACGCCGGCGTAGGCCCCGGCGTGGCGCTCGACCTGGTCGACGTAGGCCTCGAGCGTCGTGCGCAGCGCGGCGATCGGCTCGACGCCGGGCGGCGGCTCGGTCGCCGCCAGCAGCTCGGCAGCGGCTGCCTCGACGGTCGCGACGTAGAGCTCCCGCTTGCTCGGGAAGTAGTGGTAGAGCAGGCCCTTCGATACGCCGGCCGCCCGGGCGATCTCGTCGATCGAGACCTCCTCGTAACTGCGCTCGGCGAAGCGCTCGGAGGCGAGGTCGAGGAGCTGCTCGCGCCGGGCGTCCGGGGCGAGCCGGCGGCCGGCGGGCGCCTTCGTCGCGGAGCTCATTCGCGGCGACACTACGCTGTTGACCCTGATTCAGCAAGCGTGGTAGCCTCCACACGGTGTTGAATCGGGTTCAGCCGACCGGGTCCGGCGCCCGCGGCGCCGGCATGCCGGATGCCGGGCTCCACGGAGACGGCGCCGCGGAGGTCAGGGTCGCGATCGTCGGCAGCGGCTTCTCGGGGCTGGGCATGGGCGCCGCCCTGCTCGAGGCGGGTATCCGGGACTTCGCGATCCTCGAGCGCGCCGGCGAGGTGGGCGGCACCTGGCGCGACAACACCTATCCCGGATGCGCCTGCGACGTTCCCTCGCTGCTCTACTCGTACTCGTTCGCGCAGAACCCGTCGTGGTCGCGCAGCTACTCCCCGGCCGGCGAGATCTGGGACTACCTGCGCGACTTCGCCGCCGGCCGGGGCCTGATGGGCCACATCCGCTTCGGTCACGACGTGACCCGGGCCACCTGGCTCGACGACGAGCAGCGCTGGGACCTCGAGACCTCCGCCGGGCGGCTGCGCGCCGAGGTCCTGGTCGCCGCCGGGGGCGGGCTGAGCGAACCCTCCATCCCCGACATAGCCGGGCTGGAGAGCTTCGCCGGGCCCGCGTTCCACTCGGCGCGCTGGGACCACGAGCAGGACCTGGCGGGCAAGCGCGTCGCGGTGATCGGCACGGGCGCATCGGCGATCCAGATCGTTCCGGCGATCCAGCCGCTCGCGGGCCGCCTCCACCTCTTCCAGCGCACGCCGGCCTGGATCGTCCCGCGGCGCGACCGGGCGTTCAGCGACCGCGAGCACCGCCTCTTCGCTCGCTTCCCCGCGATCCAGAGCGCGAGGCGCGGCGCCCTGTACCTCAAGCACGAGAGCTTCGCGCTCGGCTTCATGCACCCTCGCCTGATGCGCCTGCAGCAGAGACTCGTGCTGGCGCACCTGCGACGCCAGGTGCCCGAGCCGGAGTTGCGCGCCAAGCTCACGCCGCGCTACACGATGGGCTGCAAGCGGATCCTCGTTTCCGACGACTTCTATCCGTCGCTGCGCCGGGACAACGTGGAGTTGGTCACCGACGGCATCGCCGAGGTGCGCGAGCGCTCGATCGTGACCGCCGGCGGCGCGGAGCGCGAGGTGGACGTGATCGTCCTCGCAACGGGCTTCCACGTCACCGACATGCCGATCGCCGAGCGCGTGCTCGGCCGTGGCGGACGCACGCTGGCGGACGCCTGGGACGGCAGCCCGCGCGCGTACAAGGGCGTCTCGGTGGCCGGCTTCCCGAACCTCTTCATGCTGAGCGGCCCCAACACCGGCTCGGGCAACATGTCGATCGTCTTCTTCGTCGAGTCCCAGATCCGCTACGTGATGGGCGCCCTGCGCACGATGCGCGAGCGCGGCGCCGGAGCCGTCGAGGTGCGCGCCGAGGCCCAGAGCGCCTACAACGCCGCGCTCGACGACCGCCTGTCCGGGGCGGTCTGGTCCGTGGGCGGCTGCGGGAGTTGGTACCTGGACCGCAACGGGCGCAACTCGACGCTGTGGCCGGGCTTCAGCTACCCGTACCGCCGGCTCACGCGCCGCTTCGACCCGGAGCGCTACGCGCTGCGCGCCCGCCGGGAGGCGCGGGTCGCGGCCGGCTCCACCTCCGGCTGAGCGCCGCGCGCCGGCGCCGGCGCCGGTCCGCACGCACCGGCCCGGGCCGCGCGGGTAGCGTTCCGCCGCGATGAGCGCCGAGGGCCTGCGGGCGAGCGAGGACAAGATGCGCGCCGCCGGGGTCGCCGGGCCGGCGATCGCGGCGTTCGCGCGCTACTACCGCCGCCTCGCTGCCGGGGAGAGCGGGATGCTCCCCGAACGGGGTATCGAGCCCGTCGAGGAGCTCCCCGACGCCGAGTCGCTGCCGGAGCCGTCCGCGGCCGAGGCGGCCGCGGTGCTCGACCGCGCGGTCGCCGTGCGGCTGAACGGGGGCCTGGGCACGAGCATGGGCATGACGCGGGCGAAGTCGCTGCTCCCGGTCAAGGACGGGCTCACGTTCCTCGACGTGATCGTGGGCCAGGTGCTCGCCCTCCGCGAGCGCCACGGCGCCCGACTGCCGCTCGTCCTGATGAACAGCTTCGCCACGCGCGAGGACACGCTCGCCGCGCTGGCGGCACACCCCGGCCTGCCGGTCGAGGGCCTGCCGCTGGACTTCCTCCAGAGCCGCGAGCCGAAGCTGCTCGCCGACGGGCTGACCCCCGCCACCTGGCCCGCGAACCCGGCGCTCGAGTGGTGCCCGCCCGGGCACGGCGACCTGTACGCGTCGCTGCTGACCTCGGGGATGCTGGGCGCCCTGCGCGAGCGCGGCATCCGCTGGGCGTTCGTGGCCAACTCCGACAACCTCGGGGCACGGCTCGACCCGCGGATCCTCGCGTGGGTGGCGCGCGAGGAGGTTCCCTTCGCGATGGAGGCCGCGGATCGCACCGAGGCCGACCGCAAGGGCGGGCACCTCGCGCACCTGCGCGACGGGCGCCTGGTCCTGCGCGAGTCCGCGCAGACGCCCGCGGCGGACGCCGACGCCTTCCAGGACATCGCCCGCCACCGCTTCTTCAACACCAACAACCTGTGGGTGGACCTCGACGCGCTCGATTCCGCGCTGCGCGAGCGAGAGGGCGTCCTCGGCCTGCCGGCGATCTTCAACCGCAAGACGCTCGACCCGCGCGACCCCGCCTCGCCGCCCGTGGTCCAGATCGAGACGGCTATGGGCGCCGCGATCTCGGTCTTCCCCGGCGCCCGCGCGCTGCGGGTGCCACGCTCGCGGCTGGTTCCCGTCAAGACGACGAGCGACCTGCTCGTGCTGCGCTCCGACCGCTACGAGATCGCGCCCGACGGTGCGCTGACCGAGGCGGCGGGCGCGACCGGCGAGATCTTCGTCGAGCTCGATCCCGATCACTACAAGCTGCTCGACGACTTCGAGGCGCGCTTCCCCGCCGGACCGCCGTCGCTGCTGGCCTGCGAGCGCCTCGAGGTCGCGGGCGACGTGACGTTCGGGCGTGACGTGGTTGCGCGCGGGCGGGTCTCGGTGAGCGCGGCCGGAGGGCCGGCGCGCATCGCCGACGGGGCCGAGCTGCGCGGCGCGATCGAGCTCTGAGGAGGCTCAGCAGGCCGCGCGCGCCCGGGCCGCGGCGGCCGCGCACGGATCGAACGGCCGGTGGGCGCGGTGCCTGCGCGCCAGCAGCCGGCGCGGGTCCGGCAGCAGCATCTCGACGTTGCGGTCGCGCCGCGTGCCCGACCCGCCGCCGTCGGTGTCGTAGCGCGACTGCGGGTCGTTGGCGGCCAGCACGCGCGAGATCGATGCGAGCTGGGAGTCGCTGAAGCGGGAGGCCCCCGCGCGCGGCGCTGCGATCGGCGCCGACTGGTCGAGGATCGTCCCGAAGATCGACAGCGTCCCGTCGCGGTTGTCCATCACCTCGACGGTTCGGCTCTGCTGGGGCCAGTCGACGTGCGAGGCGGTGTTGACCTCCCAGAATCCCCCGCGCCCCGGCCCGCGGCGCAGCTCCGGCGCGATCGCGTTGTGGTGGGTGTGGCCGACCACCGCGGCGACGACGTTCGGGTAGCGGAGCAGCAGTTCGCGCACCGGCGAGCGGCCCTTGACGCCGAGGTGGATCGGGCGGCTCGAGCGCGGATCGCCGTCGCAACCGGGCTCGTTGGGGTTGCGGCAGCCGGCGTCCTCGTCGGGGGTCGGGTTGTCCATCGTCTCGAGCGTGTGGTGCATGAAGACGACGATCAGCCGGTTGGGGTCGCGGTCGCGCACGAGCCGCCCGCCGGGGGTGTAGCTGACCGCGCTCGAGCGGTCGAGCTCGCGCGCCAGCCAGCGGTACTGCGGGTCGTCGAGGTTGCCGTTCGCGCCGCCGCCCTCGGCCACGGAGTCGAGGCCGATGAACCGCCAGCCGGGGCGCGGCGAGAACGCGTAGTAGCTGGCCGTGCCGTCCGAGGCGCGCTGCTGGCCGGCGCTGACGTAGCCGAAGCCGTGGCGGCGGTCCGCGCCGCCGACAAGGCGCTTGTACTCCGGCTTGGAGACGAACGCGCGCGCCGGATCGGGCGGTGTGAGCCCCGCCCCGCCCAGCAGCGACGCGATGAACGCCGGGTCGGAGAGCTTGCGGAACAGGTCGCCGGTCGACTGGCCGCGGAACTGGAGCGGGTCGACCGCGAGCGTCGGATAGACCTTCAGGCAGCTCGTCACGATCGTGCGGAACAGCGCGTTGCTCGCGGGCGCATTGCCCTGGACCAGCCCGTCGTGGTTGCCGCGGGACACGTACCAGGGGAGGCGCAGGCCCTGCGCGCTGAACGGCCGCTGTGCGCGGTCGAGCAGGCCCGGGTAGCGCGGGAATGCCGGGTAGAGGCGGAAGTAGGCGGAGGGCGGTGCGGTGTCCGGGTCCCAGAAGCCGCCCCAGCGCTGCGGCACGAGGTAGTCGGAGTAGTCCTGCACTCCCGTGTAGCGCCGCGCGGCGACCGCCGCGTCGAGCGCCCCGCGCTGCGGGGCCCTGGCCGAGGAGCACGGGTTCGAGGCGGACAACGCGCGGCCGGAGAACGGGTCCACGCGGCCGCCTTCGAGGATGTCGCGGAACCAGCCGACCTCGTTGCGCTGCTGGTTGTCCGCCATGTCGCCGGTCGCGATCGCGAACCGCAGGCGCGCCCGGGCGCCCCGCGCGCCGCGCACGCGGCTGACCGGGTTGGCGTTCAGGTTGCGCACCGTGCGGTCGAAGACCCACGGCCCGAGCGCCTCCTGCGGACGGTGCGCCGCGGAGATCGCGCCGCCGGCCGGGTCGACGAACTCCACCCGCGCGGGCGACATCTCGTCGGCCGTCTGCGGGTCGGTGAGCTGGGCGAAGAACAGCATCGAGCGCCGCCGCGCGGCGCGCCGCGCCGAGGTGCGCGCGCCCGCCGCCGCGCGCACCAGATACGGCTCGCCCGGCCCGGCGCGCAGCAGCCTGAACGGGCCCGGGCCGGTGCGGATCGTCTGCTCGAGCGTCGTGCGCCCGGCCGGGTCGGCCGCCGCCCCGCTCGCGCCCGCGAGCGACCCGGCGCACGCGAGCGCCAGGGCGAGCACCGTCGGCCACGACCTCCTCACGCGCGGCACCCTACCCTGGGCGGCGGTCCGATCGCCGCGCGCCCGGCCAGGTAGCGTTCGTCCGGTCAACCGCGGCCGCCCGATGGCCGCGCCCGCGAGCCAGGAGCGACGCCATGCCGATGATCGAGTTCACCTACCCCGCCGGGAGCATCGACGAGGCGGCTCGCGAGGAGCTGATCGAGGAGCTCGCGACGACCCTGCTGCGCGCGGAGGGCGCGCCCGACACCGAGTTCTTCCGCTCGATCACCTGGGCCTACGCGAACGAGCTTCCCGCCGGGGCGCTCTCGGTCGGCGGGCGCCCGGGCGGCGAGCCGCGCTTCCGGATCGACTTCACGGTCCCCGAAGGAGCCCTGGTGGAGGACCGCAAGGAGACGCTCGTCGCCGAGTCCCACGCGGCCGTCGCCCGCGCGGCCGGTCTCGGCGAGGACGAGATGCTGCACGTCTGGTCGCTGATCCACGAGGTGCCGGACGGCAACTGGGGCGCCGGCGGCCAGGTCATCCGCTTCGCGCAGCTCCGCGACCTCGCCCTTGCCCAGCGCGAGGAGGCCAGGGCCGGCACCGCGGGGTAGGGGCGGCGGCGGGATTCAGCCCGCCGGGGCTCCGTCCAGCCCGAACGGCGCCCCGATCCGCTCGCGGAAGCGGGCTTCGGAGTGCAGCTCGGCGAAGGCCCGCAGCGGTTCGGCGTAGCGCGCCGGGGCGCCCGGGTCCTCCGCCAGCTCCAGCACCGCGCGGCGCAGCGCGCGCGGGTCCGAGGCGTCGACGACGAGGCCCAGCCCGTGGCGGCGCACGAGATGCGCGAGCAGGCCGTAGTCGTGCGCGACCACGGGCGTCCCGACGGCGGCGGCCTCGACCAGCGTGCGCGACGTGCCCGGCTGGCGCACGTAGGGCATCGCGAGCACGCGCACCCCGGCCAGGCGGACCAACACCTCGTCGATCTCCACGAAGCGCGCGTCCAACTCGACCCGCACGCCCGCGGCCCGCATCGCGGCGACCGAGCGCTCGAGCGTGTCCTCGTAGCCGGTCTCGACCGGTCCGGCCAGCACGAGGCGCACGGTGGTCGGCTCCAGCGAGAGCGCGTCCGCGAGCAGGTGAACGCCCTTGGGCGGGCGCAGCGCGCCGTAGACCATGACGCCGTCGCGCTCGCGCGGCGCAAGCGCGGCCGCCGGCGCGACGACGGGCGGCTCCGGCAGGTAGTAGGGCGCGGCGCCGCGCCGCCGGGCCCAGCGCTCGACCGCCGCTTCCTCCATCGTCAGCACGGCGTGGGCGTCGCGCCGCCGGCGCCAGCGCGCGACGAGCTGCTCCTTGTAGAGCGCGTTGGCCCACTGCGCCGGGGTCAGCCGCGTCCCGTAGCGGCCCGGGTAGTGCAGCGCCGCCGGGTGGTTGACCGAGACGGTGCACGGCACGCCGAACGCCGGCCGGCGCAGCCACTCGCGCAGGGTGGCCTTGATCCCGTACAGGTGGACCATGTGGTCGGGCCGCGTGCGCTCGATCATCTCCCCGAAGACGTCGAGCTCGCCCGAGGCGCCCGGCGCCTCGGGTACGTGCACGACCTCGCCGTCCAGGCCGCCGGCCAGCTCCTCCAGCCGCTCGGGCACGCACAGCGTCACCTCGGCGCGCGGGCGCAGCGCGCCGGCGACCGCCGGCACCCAACTCGGATGGTGCCCGGAGGAGACGGTGTCGAACAGCGTGATCCGCACCGCCGCGCTCACGCCTCGGGCCGCAGGCCCGCCAGCTTGCCCGCGAGCCCGGCCGCGCCGTGCCGGGTCGGGCCCGCCAGGCGCGGCAGCAGGTGGCGCCGCCTGGGGAGGTCGGCGCCCCAGCCGAAGCCCAGCTCGAAGCCGGCCTCGGCGACCGCCTCGACCTCGCGCTCGCCCGCCGACCCGAACGGGTAGGCGAACGTCCGGCACGGCTCGCCGGTCAGGTCCTCGATCGCCGCCTTGCAATCCCGCAGCTCGCGGCGCAGCGTCGCCCCGTCCAGCGAGCGCAGGTCCGGGTGCGTCATCGTGTGCGCCCCCAGCTCGTGGCCGGCCGCGTGCAGCTCGCGGGCCTGCTCGGAGCTCAGCAGCCGCCCGCAGCCGCCGCTCACGTACGGGCTCCGCCCGCCCCAGGTGCCGGGGCAGACGAAGAACGTGGCGCGCGCGCCGAGCGGCTCCAGCATCGGCGCCACCACGGTGAGCGCGTCGAGCCAGCCGTCGTCGAAGCTCAGCACCGCGGTGCGCCCGCCGTCGCGACGGCCGTCGAGCAGCCGCGCCGCGGTGCGGAACCGGTAGCCGAGCGTCTCCAGCAGGCGGATGTGCGCGCGCAGGTGCGCGGGGCTCACCACCAGACGCTCGGGATCATCGCCCGCGGGCGCCTCGCCGACCGCGTGGTAGGCGAGCACCAGCGGGTGGCGGCCCAGAGCTCGCGCCCGCCGCAGGTCGAGACGTAGCGCCGCGGCCGCATCCATGACAGCGGGGAAGGTAGCCCCCGGGGCGGCTCGGACGCCGCCCCGGGTGGTGGCGCGACGCTATCCGGCCGGGGGCGCCCTGCTCAAGCGCCTCACACGGCCCCCATACCCGGGGCCGCTCAGGAGCCGCCGTCGCGGAGCGCCATGACCCCGCCGACGCCGCCGAGGTAGGCCGTGCGTCCGTCCGGCCCCAGCGCGATCCCGGCGTAGTGGTTGTTGAAGCCGCCGCCGGTTCCGGCCAGGCGCTGCCACACGAGCCGCCCGGTGCGGAAGTCCAGCGCGGCCCACGACCACACGTCGGCGGTCGGGGAGCCGGGGTCGCCGTCCTTGGTGAACGTGTAGACGAGGCCGTTGCGCAGCGAGGCCTTGGGCACCACGCTCGGCGCCCGTACCGTCCGGTTGGTCCACACCAGCCGGCAGCCGCGACCGCCCGGGCGCACGTCCACGCGCGCCATCCCCGGCGCGGTCAGCTTGCCGCCGGCGGTCACGCCCAGCTGGTAGCCGTAGTTGTTCTCGGCGATCAGCGAGTCGCCGACCGCGATCAGCGAGTTCTCGGTCGCGCTGGAGCCCTTCGTGAACACCGGCACCTCGCAGACGACCCGCCGCTGGCCGCGGCGCAGCTTCGCGGCGCGGCGGTAGACGACGACCTGCATCGGGTCGGCGTTGTCGGTGATCGCCACGTAGCCGCCGGTCATCACGGTCGGCGTGGTGCCGGAGCCCGCGTCGATCTGGCCGGGCTTGTGGATGCCGGAGTTGTCGTAGCGGGAGCTCCAGACGATTCGCGGCGCCCCGCGGCGGTCGGCCTCCATGCGGTACATGCGCTTGTCGCTGACGATGTAGACGCCCTCGCGGGCGGTCGCGAACGAGTTCTCGATCTCCTCGCGGAGGCGCAGCGTGCGGGCGCGGCCGGTGCGCGGGTTCAGGACGCCGACCGTGCCGGACTGACGCCCGACGAACCACAGCCGCCCCTGCCAGTCGGGCAGCGTGGACGGGAGGCGCTCGTCGCCCTTCAGGTAGCGCCCGACCGCGTAGTCGCGGACCTTGCGGAACCCGGGGTGCGCGGCGCCACCGGTCTCCTCGACCACCCAGATGCGCCGGTCGGTGGTCGCCAGCACGGCGCGGTCGCGGTTGTCGAGGTAGAAGTAGACGCCGCCCGCCGTGTTGAGCTGGGGCGGGATGCCCGCCGCGGGCGGCTTGTAGGGGAGCGCCAGCTCGGCAACGGTGTCGAGCGTGCGCGGGCTCAGCATGTACAGGCGCGGGCCGGTGGTGGCCGAGACGCAGGAGGCGACGATGCGCCCGCGCGTGTCGAACGTGATCGTGATGCACACGCGGTTGCCGAGCACCGCCGAGAACACGGAGGGCGAGCGTCCGAGCGGGCCGCTGCGCGTGTAGGCGTCGGTCATCCAGGCGTCGTTGTGGACGTTCGAGTCGCCGTTGCGGGCCATGAACGGGTTCTGCGGAGTCGGCGGGACGCCGCCGATCGGCTTCGGCACGGCGGGCGCGCCGCGGAACGGCGCGAGCGTGGTCGACCCCTCGCCCGGGATCGGGGTGGCGGCCGTGGCGGGCGCCGAGGCGAGCAGCAGGGCGGCGGCGGTCGCGGCTGTGACGGGCACGAGGCCTCGCGCGCGGGTTGCGATGGCGGTCAACTCGGTCTCCTCCTCGTGCCGGGGCGCGGATCGCTCGCCGCCGGCTGTGGCTCGCGGCTAGCGAACCACAACGTTGGCGCCTTGTCAAACAGGGCCGGGGGCCTCTATCCTGGCCGCATGGCGACCTCCCCGACACGGCCGCGCCAGGGCACGCGGCTGCCGCCCGCCGAGCGCCGCAGCCAGATCCTCGAGCACGCGCGTCGCCTGTTCGCGCAGCGCCCCTACCAGGAGGTCTCCTCGGCCGACATCGCGCGCGAGGCCGGGGTCACGCGCGCCCTGGTGCACCACTACTTCGGGGGGGTGCGCGACGTCTACCTCGTGGTGGTGGGGGAGATGGCCGCCGCGGGCGCGGAGATCCCCGGGCCCCGGCCGGGCGTCGGGCGCCGGCGGCGCGTGGCGGAGAACATCGCCGCCTGGCTCGACGTCGTCGAGGCCAACCGCGAGGCGTGGCTCGCGACCGCCGGGCACGGTGACGCGATCGCCGACCAGCATGTGCGCGACCTCCTCGCCGCGGGCACCGAGGCCGCGGTCGACCGCATGATCGCCGCGAACGCCGACCTCGTCTCCGACACGCCCGCCACGCGCTTCGCGCTGCGCTCGTTCATGGGCCTCGGGCGGTCGGCGATCCGCGAGTGGCTCACCGGCGGGGCGACCCGCGCCCAGGTGGAGGCGCTCCTCGTCGCCTCGTTCCTGGACATCGTCGAGCGCGGGGTGCCCCGCGTCGAGGCGGCCTCCGGCGGCGAGCCGCCCGGCCGGCGCCGCGGCGCTCGCTAGGAGCCCGCCCGCGCCCGGGCCAGCCTCACCCGCTCGCCCGCGCCGAGCGCCAGCTTGCGCAGCCGGACCGCGCCGGGCGTGACCTCGACGCACTCGTCCGGCCGGATGAACTCGAGCGCCTGGTCGAGCGAGAGCCGGTGGTGGGGCACGAGCCGCACGGTGTCCTCGGAGCCGGCGGCGCGCATGTTGGTCTGCTTGCGCTCGCGCACGGCGTTGACGTCGAGGTCCTCCGGCCGCGAGTTCTCGCCGACCACCATGCCTTCGTAGACCTCCTCGCCGGGGCCGACGAAGAGCTGGCCGCGCTCCTGGAGTCGCAGCAGCGCGAACTGGCCGGTCCGCCCCGGGCGGTCGGCGACCAGCGAGCCGGTCGGCCTGGTGCGGATGTCGCCGAGCCACGGCTCGTAGCGCTCGAAGACCGCGTGCAGCACGCCGGAGCCGCGAGTCTCGGTGATGAACTCGGTGCGGAACCCGATCAGCCCCCGGGCCGGGACGAGGAACTCGAGGCGCACCCAGCCGGTGCCGTGGTTGACCATCGACTCCATCCGCCCCTTGCGCAGCGCGAGCATCTGCGTGACGACGCCGAGGAAGTCCTCGGGGACGTCCACGGCCAGGCGCTCGAGCGGCTCGTGGAGCACCCCGTCGATCTCCCGGGTCACGACCTGCGGCTTGCCGACGGTCAGCTCGAAGCCCTCGCGGCGCATGGCCTCGACCAGCACTGCGAGCTGGAGCTCGCCGCGACCCTGGACCTCCCACACCTCGGGGCGCTCGGTGTCGAGCACGCGCAGTGCGACGTTGCCGACCAGCTCCGCGTCGAGGCGGTCGCGCACCATCCTTGCCGTGAGGCGCGACCCGGAGCGGCCGGCGAGCGGCGAGGTGTTGATCGCGACCGTCATGCCGAGCGCCGGCTCCTCGACGGCGATCGGCGGCAGGGGCCGTGGGTCGTCCGGGTCGGCCAGGGTCTCGCCGATCGTCACCTCGGGGATGCCGGCGATCGCGACGATGTCGCCCGGACCGGCGCGATCCGCCTCGACTCGCCGCAGCCCTTCGGCCACGTACAGCTCGCTGATGCGGGCGGGCTCCACCGCGCCGCCGCGCCGGCACCACGCCACCTCGGCCCCGCGCACCAGCTCGCCTTGGTGGATGCGGCACAGCGCGAGGCGCCCCACGTAGGCCGAGGCGTCGAGGTTCGTCACCAGGGCCCGCAGGCCGGCTCCCTCGGTGTAGGTGGGCGCCGGGATGTGCTCGATCACGAGCGCGAACAGCGAGCTCAGGTCCTCGCCCGGAGCGGAGGGGTCATCGCTCGCCCGCCCGGCCTTGGCGTCGGTGTAGACGATCGGGAACTCGATCTGCCGCTCGTCGGCGTCGAGGTCCAGGAACAGCTCGTAGACCTCGTCGACGACCTCGGCGGGTCGTGCGTCGGGGCGGTCGACCTTGTTGACGGCGAGGATCACCGGCAGGTGCAGCTCGAGCGCCTTGCGCAGCACGAAGCGGGTCTGGGGGAGCGGCCCCTCGCAGGCGTCCACGAGCAGCAGCACGCCGTCGACCATCGTCAGGCCCCGCTCGACCTCGCCGCCGAAGTCGGCGTGGCCGGGCGTGTCGACGAGGTTGACGGTGATCGGATCGCCGCCCGGGCCGGCGATCCGCACCGCCGCGTTCTTCGCGAGGATCGTGATCCCGCGCTCGCGCTCCTGGTCCATCGAGTCGAGCACGCGGTCGGTGACGGTCTCGTGGGCGGCGAACACCCCGGACTGGCGGAGCATCGCGTCCACCAGCGTCGTCTTGCCGTGATCGACGTGGGCGATGATCGCCACGTTGCGGATGTCACGGCGCTCGGCCACGGCCAGGGACGCGCGGCTTGCCGCTACCGCGCGCCGTAGCGCCGCACCGCGTCCGCGGGTATCGCGTTCTCGCGGTAGATCCGCGCGACCAGGCGTGCGCTCGGCCGCGGGGTGCGGCGCAGCGTGCGCGGGTCGAAGCGGTAGAGGCCGAAGCGCGGATAGAAGCCGGAGGACCACTCGAAGTTGTCGACCAGCGACCAGTGGAAGTAGCCCTTGACCGGCACCCCGGCGCGGATCGCGCGGCGGATTTCGAGCAGGTGGCGCACGAGGTAGGAGGGCCGCTGCGAGTCGGTCGAGTCGGCGATGCCGTTCTCGGTGATGTAGACCGGCAGCCGGTAGCTCCCGGCGGTGCGCAGCACGTCGAAGAGACCCTGCGGGTAGATCTCCCAGCCGAACTGCGTGCAGGTCGTCGGGCACGGCGCGCCCGACGGGTTGCCCTTCCAGCGGTAGGAGGTGGTGGGCAGGAAGTCCAGCACCGGGATCAGCGGCGTGAGCGGCGCGCCGAGCGCCTTGACTCGCCCGCGCGTGTAGTAGTTGACGCCGAGGAAGTCGGCCTTGCCGCGCCAGTCGCGGCGGCGCTCGTCGGGCGTGATCACGCCGTCCGCGTTGCGGTCGTCCCAGCCGCGGATCGCCGCGTTGGGGAACAGGCGGTTGAAGAGGTAGTCCGCGTTGCGCGTTGCGGCCTGGTCGGCGGCGCTGCGCGGGTCGGCGGGTGTGAACGCGATCATGTTCTGCACCAGGCCCACTCGCGCGCGCGGCCCGCCGCGGACGCTGGAGCGCCGGTCCCAGGCGTGGACCGCGTCGTACGCGGCGCGGTTGGCCTCGATCAGGTTGCGCAGAACGCGCATCACGGCGGCGTAGTTGAAGGCGCCGGGCGGGAAGTACCCGGCGAACGCCCCGGGCACGTTCACGTAGCCGTTGGTCGCGACCACGAGCGGCTCGTTGAGCGGCGTCCACCAGTCGACCAGATCGCCGAGCTTCCACGCCAGGTAGGCCGCGTACTTGCGGAACTCGGTCACGGTGGCCGGGTCGAGCCAGCCGCCGCGGCGCAGCGCGGGCGGCGGCGTGTTCGGCGTGGGCAGCCGAGCGAGCGCGTCGCGGGTGGCGATCGGGTCGTGGATCCAGCGCGGGAGCGTGAAGTGGTCGAGCGTGAGGAACGTGCGCATGCCGCGCGCGCGGATCCCCGCGAGCTCGGCGCGGTAGTGCGCGAGCGCGCGGTGGTCGGCGAGGCGATCCAGCCGACGCAGGTCGGCGAGCGTGATCCGCGTGCCGGTTCGCACGCCGGCCGTCGAGCGCGGGAAGATCCGGCTCCACTCGATCCCGGTGCGGTAGGCGTTCGAGCCGAGCCCGCGGCGGGCGAGGTCGAGGTCGGTGCGCCACACACGCCAGTGGCCTGCGCTGCGCTCGACCCGGTCGCCCGTCACCCAGCGCTTGGCGATGTTCGCCGGGTCGTGCGACCAGGCCCACCAGTCGCTGCCGCGGTCGGCGTTGGAGGGCGATCCGCCGGCCTCGTACTGGAAGCCCGCGTTGGCGGTGCCCCAGAGGAAGCCGCGCGGGAACGCGACGTCGCCGCGCGCGGCGAGCGCGGCGGGCGCGCTCGCGGCGAGGACGGCGAGGACGGCGGCGAGGCAGATCGTGGCGCGGCGCATCCGGGGCCCGACCCTAGCCGAGCCGCCCGGTCGCGCGTCGCGGTCGGCGCCCGCGGTCGCGCCCGCCCGGGCGCACGGCACCGGGGAGGGGGGAGGGCGGCCCGAGCGCAACTATCCTGCCTAAGGGGCGTATACGACCCCCTAGCCAGGACGGCGACCTCCCGGAGCCCTCCTGACTCTCGAGGGTCTGAAGCGATTACGGGACTCGATGCTTGCCGGCCTTTGCGGCAGACTCGGCCGCGTGCGAGGCCGCGCTTTCTTCGTTGTCGCCGTTCTCGGCGCGGGAGTCGCCGCGGCGCTCGTGCCGACACTGACGGCGGCCGGCGGCGCGCCGCGCCCGTCGGCCGCCGGCACGGTCCTCCTCGGCCGCTCGGTCGAGGGTCGCCCGATCGTCGCGCTGCGACTCGGCGACCCGCGCAGCCGCCGCAAGGCGCTGGTTGTCGGGCCGATCCACGGTGACGAGCCCGGCGGCCTGCGCGTGACCGCGGCGCTGCGCCGCATGAAGCGCATCGGCGGGGTGGACCTGTGGCTGGTCGAGCGGCCCAATCCGGACGGCCTCGCGCGCGGGACGCGGCGCAACGCGCACGGGGTCGACCTCAACCGCAACTTCCCCCGGCACTGGCGCCGCAGCAGCCGTGCGAGCGCCTACTACGGCGGGCCTCGGCCGCTCTCGGAGCCGGAGTCGCGCATCCTCGCGAGGCTGCTGGTGCGGCTGCGCCCGCGCGTCAGCGTCTGGTACCACCAGCCCTACGGGTTCGTCGTGCTGCCCGCGGCGCGCACGGCTCCCTACGCGGTCACGCGGGTAGCCCGGCGCTATGCGCTGCTCGCGCGCTGGCCGGGCCACCGGCTGGCGCGCCTGCCCGGGACCGCCGTCGACTGGGCGAACCGGCGCCTGCCCGGGACCGCGTCGTTCGTCGTTGAGCTCGGCGGCGAGGGCCCGTCGCCCGCCACCGCGATGCGGCACGCACGCGCGGCGGCACGGCTCGCGGCCGGCCGGTGACGCGGTCCCGCGTGCGCCGTGCCGCGGCCGTTGCGCGACCGCGGCGGATCGGAGATGCTCGCGCGGTGCGCAAGGCCCTGATCGTGCTCACCGTCGGCGCCGCAGCCCTGCTCGGCGCGCCGGCCGGCGCCGGCGCCGGCGCCGCCGTCTGCGTGCACCACGACGGCGGTGGCTCGCCGGGCCTGCCCCATCCCCGCTCGACCCGGGTCGTCCCCGGCTCCTCGATCGGCGGGGTCCCGCTTGGCGACCGGCCCGCGCGCCTCCATGCGCTCTGGGGGCTGCCGCTGCTGCGCTGGCCTCCCGGCGACCCAAGCGGCCTGGGCGGGTCGGAGCTGTGGCAGGCGGCTGCGGGGCGGCGCGAGGACGAGTGCCGTAGCTGGAAGCTCACGGGCCAGTCCGCGAGCGCCTGGGTGCGGCGCGGTCGTGTCGCCGAGCTGTGGCTCGACGCGTACGGCGGCGGGGCCAACGCCGGCAGCTTCCGCGGTCCGCTGCTGCGCTGGCGCACGCGCGCCGGGATCCACCTCGGCTCGACGCTCGCGTCGGCGCGGCGCGCCTACCCCCGCGCGCGGCGCCGCTGCTACCTGGGGCGCCACTGCGCCCAGTGGTCGTACCTGGAGCTGGTGAGCGGGCCGCGCCGCGCGCCGCGCGTGACGCGGCTCTATCTGACCGGCGACCGCGCCCACGACCGCATCTGGGAGATCGACATCCGGCTGGCCCGGGGCTGAGCGGGCCGTCCGCGCTCGGTCGCGGTCCTCGCCCTACACCGCGCTCGAGGTGGACGACCGCGCCGCCGCGTCGCCACGCTCGCGCGGCCGCGGCGGATCCTCCGCGAACAGGCGATGGAGGACCTGGATCGCGACGGAGCCCTCGCCGACGGCCGACGCGACGCGCTTGACCGAGCCGTGGCGGACGTCGCCGGCGGCGAACACCCGCGGCATCCCTGTCTCGAGCAGCAGCGGCTCGCGTTCCAGCGGCCACGGGTGGTCGGCCGGGAGATCCGCGGCCGAGAGGACGAAGCCCTCCGGATCCTTGGCGACCTCCGGCGGCAGCCAGTCGGTGTGGGGGCGCGCGCCGATCATGACGAACAGCCCGTCGGCCGGGACCGTCTCCTCCGCTCCGCCAGACCGGTCGCGCAGCACGAGGTGGTCGAGCCACCCGGTCCCGCCGCCGCCGGTGATCTCGGTCCCGAGCCGGACGCGCACGCCCGGCGTGCCCTCCACCTGCCGGACCAGGTAGTCCGACATGCCGGCGCCCAGCTCCTCCGCGCGCACGACCAGCGTGACCTCGCGCGCGTAGCGTGCGAGGTGCAGCGCGGCCTGGCCGGCGGAGTTCCCGCCGCCGAGCACGTAGACGTCCTCGCCGCCCGTCGTCGGCGCCTCCGACGCCGTGCCGCCATAGAAGACGCCCGCTCCGCTGAGCTCCTCGAGCTCGGGAACGCCGAGCCGGCGGTAGCTGGCGCCGGTCGCCAGCACCACCGCGCGGGCGCGCACGCGGCCGAGGTCCGAGAGCGTCACGACCAGACGGTCGCCCTCGCGCGCGAGCCCGGTCGCCCGCTGGATCAGCGCGAACCGCGTGCGGAAGAGCCACGCCTGCTCGTAGGCCTGCTGGGCGAGCCGGCGGCCGCTGAGCCCGCGCGGGAAGCCGAGGTAGTTGCGGATCAGCGAGCTGGAGGTCGCCTGGCCGCCGATGCCCCCCTCGTCGATCACGAGCGTCAGGAGCCCCTCCGAGGCGCCGTAGACGGCGGCCGACAGGCCGGCCGGCCCGGCGCCGGCGATCACGAGGTCGAAGTCGATCTGCTCCAGCTCGGTCGGCGCGCCCGAGGCCCGGGCGAGGTCGGCGTCGCTCGGGTTCCACAGGACCCGGCCGTCGGGGAGCATCACCGCCGGAAGCCCTTCGGGCACGCCGGCGCCCGCCAGCAGGGCGCGGCCCTCATCCGAGCCGGCGAGCGAGAACGAGTGCGGAACGGCGCACCGCCCGAGGACCTCGCGCAGCTCGTAGGCGCGGCCGGACCACGACTCCCCGACCACGTGGACGGTGTACGGCGCCGTGAGCCGCGCCTCCGCCCACTCCAGCAGCAGGCTCGAGATCGCCTGGTGGAAGAGCTCGTCCGGCTCCGCCGCCGGGCGGAGCACGAAATGGTCCAACCGGCCGCGGGCGATGTCGTCGAAGATCGCGTCGCCCGTCGCGGGGTCGCCCCAGCTCCCCCAGCCGAGCAGAAGCCCGCGCTTGGCGTGCGGGTGCGCCTGGCGCGCGCGATCCAGGAGCTCGCCCGCCGTCGTTCCGGAGAGCTGCCCGGCCAGGATCAGCGCGACGTCGTCGCCCGAGGAGGCGAGCTCCTGGAGCCGGCGCAGCGCCTCGTCCGCCGAGCGCAGGCAGAGAACCTGGTAGTGGCGTGAGTAGCGATCGCCCAGCTCACGCTCGACGTCCGCCAGCACGCCCGGGTCCTCGTCGACGGCGACCAGCGCGGGGAGAGCCATCGGCCGCACTCTAGTGGCGGGCACGCGGGCGGATCAAACCGCGGAGCGGCACGACGTCAACCCAACTCGGGTACTGTCCCCGTCGTGGGCCGAGTCCATCAGGCCGAGGTCGCGCTCCTCCTACACGAAGCCTTGGCCGAAGTCTTGTCGGCGCCTGACCCTGAGGCCGAGGCACAAGCTCGTCTGGGCCTTGCGTCCCTCGATCTTGCCGAAGGTGTTGAACTCGGGGTTCGGTTCCGCTTTGCGGCGGACATCACCGCCCGCGACCTTATCGTTGCTGTACGAGACTTCGACCTTGCCCTGAGGCGCGCGCTAGCAGTCGTACGGAAGCACGAGCGGACGCCCTACTGGCTCAACGATGTCGTGGCGAGTCCGGAAAGTGTCTACGGGCTACTTGACGTCACTCCCGTTCGCACACCGTCAGGCCTCCAGCTCCTCGCCACCTTCCATCACAGTATCGCCTTCAGAAGCCGGCGAACAAGCGCACTAGCGGTATACATGGCCATTGCTTTGGCCGCTGTGAGTGCAGCGCAGGACACGGCACAGACGGCCGGGGAGCCGTTCGGTCGCGAGGTCTACATACACTACCCCGTGGCGCACGAGCCTCGGCGTCTCCCTGACGGCAAGGTACCTCCGCTCGGAATCAGCTTCTTGACCTCCTCCCTAGTCAGCTACTCCGTCTACCCCCCGGACCCGCGCCTTCGCGACCTAGGGTGATAGCTACTTTCGCGGGCCTCGACGCCGATGGTTGGAATGCGTTAGCCCAGGTGATCCTCGCTCTGGCGGCTGGTGCTGCGGCCCTTTGGACCGCCTACAGCTACCGTTCGTCTAAAAGGGCCGAGGCGGCTCGTTGGATGGTCCAGCTTTTCCGCGACTTCTATGGTGACGTGCAGATGTCTTCAGCTCGCGAGCGTCTGGAGTACGGCTTTTTCTCTGAAATGGCGCCGATTCTGGAGATGCGGGTCCTGGATCGTGGGGTCGGGCTCTCGGACGACGAGCGGGCGGCCCTCAGGGATGTAGACCTTGTTCTTAACTTTCTCGAACAGCTACTGTTCCTCCAAGCCGAGGGGCATGTCAAAGATCGAGATCGCCGCGTCTTCTTTGAGTACTGGTTCGATCAGT
Organism: Solirubrobacteraceae bacterium; assembly: GCA_046330255.1. Taxonomy (GTDB): domain Bacteria; phylum Actinomycetota; class Thermoleophilia; order Solirubrobacterales; family Solirubrobacteraceae; genus JBBSBL01. The sequence goes on along the minus strand of JAXLTC010000001.1, from coordinate 816,185 downwards.
TGGAGTTGGAGGACCACGCAGCGGCGCGTAGGTATCTCGCGAACTGTGGCTACGAATACTGTAGTCGCCATCTCGAACTTGCTACGGCGGAGTACTTCGCGGCGTATGGCTCCCTGATGACGGGCGAAGGCGGTCCTCGTGAAAAGGCGCTGCGAAGCCGGATGATTCCGCGAGGGGGGTGCGAGATCAGCGGCCAGCTGTATAGCCGGGGCGAGTTTCCGGCGCTGGTCAGGGGCGAAGGTGTTGTTTGTGGTGAGTTGTTTCTCGTCCCAGAAGCGGCTACGTTCAGAGAACTTGATGCGATTGAGCACTACGATCCTGAAAACCGAGCGAAGTCGCTATACCGACGTCGCTGTGTAAGCGTCACCTGCGACGGACATGGCGGTGGCAGGATTGATGCGTGGATCTATCTCTGGAACGGCGCCACGAGCGACCTTGAGCCTATCCCGCAAGGCGATTGGAAGCGCGTTGGTGCAGCGGACACTTGAATCGGCGGACTGTATCACCGTGCATGCCTTGGCTCAGCGCTGCGGCGGGCTCACGGTGCATACGCCATACGCATATTGGGCGCTGCTCGAAATCTACCAGGGGTATTCAGTTGGAGTGGAGACGTGCGACGGATTGCACGGCTTTGTGCTGGTGACGCGCGCCGGCCGGGAGACCGCCTTTGTGTGGCAACTGGGCGTTGTCCCTACGTTTCGAGGACGAGGCGTGGGGGCGGCGTTGCTCAGGAGCGCGGTGCTCACGGCAGGACGCGCCGGAGTGACACGGATCCTAGCGACGGTAGCTCCAAGCAACGCGGCGAGCGTGGCCACGTTTGAGAGTGTGGCGAGAAGTGTGTCTGGGCATCTTGAGCAGTCTGTCGTAGAGAACGTTCCGGATACCGGGCCGCGAGGTGATCGAGAGCGACTTCTGACGCTGACGAAGAGTGGGCAGTGAGTCATTGGACGGATCCCTCGAACGGAGACTGACGGCTACCGGTTCGTCTGCGAGTGGGCCTGCCGGCGCCTGGGCCGGTAGGTCAAGCGCAAGCGGATGCTGCGGGTGATGGGCGAGCAACGGCTGATCCAGCACCGACGCTCGGAGCCCGCCGTCGTCGGCCCCGGTTCTCTCGGGTCGAGGGATCTGGGCACTTATGGCACCTGGACATCACCTCGGTCTGGGTCGCCGAGCACGACTGGGTCTACCTCAAACGCGATCATCGGCCGCTGCACGCGCGACATCGTGGGCTGGACCTCAGCTTCAGATGCCGCGCCCACGTTGCGATCGCCGTGGGCCAGGACGCCGTCGAAGCGCAGGGCATCCAGCCCGGCAGGCTGACGCTCGACACTGACAACGGCTCAGCGTTCACCCCCCGCGCCAGGCGCCTCGTCCTCAGCGGCCTCGGCGTCGCGCACCGTCGGGGTGGCTACTGCTCACCCTAGTCCGAACCGTTCATCGAGTCCTAGTTCTCGAAGCTCCAGGAACGGTTGGTCCGGCGCTCGAGTCCGAGACCCCGACCAAGCCCGCGAGGCGATCGGTGCCTACCTCGACCACAGTCAAGTCTCAGATTGTGGCGTGAGAGCTGGCCCTTGTCTCGTCGGTAAGTCCGGTTGCGGCTCAGGTCGCGTGGGGTTCGAGTGCCTCCTCGTCCTCGCCTCGGCAAACGGCTGCCGGGCGATGGCCGAACAGGACGTCATCCTTCGTGATCAGGTCATCTCCATCACTTGGCTGTAAGGGAGGCACGCTGAGCCGAGGCACGGATGGTCCCGCCCGTGGGCGGGACCATCCGCCCTCATAGGCCTACCGCGCCCCCAACTGTCGAGAGCACCGGGAGCCACTGCCCAACTTAGCGCGCACTCCGGGTCTACTTGATGTGCATCCCGGAGATCGCGCGGGAGATCACGATCCGCTGGATCTCCGATGTGCCCTCGAAGATCGTGTAGATCTTGGCGTCGCGGTGCCAGCGCTCGACGGGGTACTCGCGCGCGTAGCCGTTGCCGCCGAGGATCTGGATCGCGCGCTCGGTCGCCCACACCGCGACCTCGCCCGCCTTGAGCTTCGACATCGAGCCCTCGGCGTTCTCGAAGCGCTGGCCGGTGCGGCCCATCCACGAGGCCCGCCAGACCAGCAACCGCGCGGCGTCGATCTCCATCTTCATGTCCGCCAGGGCGAACGCGATCGCCTGGTTCTCGACGATCTTGCGGCCGAACTGCTCGCGCTCCTTCGCGTAGTCGAGCGCGTACTCGTACGCGGCACGCGCGATGCCCAGCGCCTGCGAGCCGACGGCCGGCCGGGTGGTCTCGAACGTCGCCATCGCGGCCTGCGACTTCGCGCGCTTGCCCTCCCGCACGCGCGCGAGGCGCTCGTCGAGCTTCTCCTTGCCGCCGAGCACGCACTCGCCGGGGATGCGGCAGTCGTCCAGGTAGACGTCGGCGGTGTGCGACGCGCGCAGGCCGTGCTTTGAGACCTTCGCGCCCTGGCTGAGGCCCTTCGTGCCGGGCGGGACGACGAACGCGGCGTGGCCGCGCGAGCCCAGCTCGGGGTCGACCGAGGCGATGATCACGTGGACGCCGGCGATGCCGCCGTTGGTCGCCCACGCCTTCTGGCCGTTGAGCACCCACTCGCCGGTCGCCTCGTCGAACTTGGCGCGTGTGCGCACGTTGGACACGTCGGAGCCGGCGTTCGGCTCCGAGGCGCAGAACGCGGCGACCTTGACGTCCTCCGGGGTGCCGTAGCACTGCGGGATCCACTCGCCGATCTGCTCCGGCGTGCCCTGCCCGAAGATCGCGGCGACCGCGAGCGTGGTGCCCATGATCGCCATGCCGATCCCGGCGTCGCCCCAGAACAGCTCCTCGTTGACGATCGGCATCGTCAGCCCGCTCGGGTCGGCGAAGAACTGGGCGAGCGACTCGAACCCGTAGAGGCCGATCTTCGCGGCCTCCTCGATGACCGGCCAGGGCGTCTCCTCGCGCTCGTCCCATTCGTGGGCGGCGGGGCGCACGACGCCCTCGGCGAACCCGTGGACCCAATCGCGGACGTCCTTCTGGTCCTGGGTGAGCTCGAGCGAGAAGACGGGCTTCTCCTGGTCGGCTGCGGCGTTCTCCAGAACGGCGGCAGTGGCGGCTTCCATGGGTTCCGGTGCTCCTCTGGATCGGGGCTTCGGACCCGCGTTGACTCGCGAGTCAACCTGAACGGTACCCGAACGTTCGTTTGAGGATGGTGATGGCCGTCACGCGGCGGCGGGGTCGGCCGGGGGCCGCGCCGAGACGTAATGCGAGAGCCCTATCGTGGACCGTGAAGGACCGCCCCCGCGACACCGGAGCCGACCATGCTCTTCTCCCGCACCAAGACCGCCATGCCCGCCGCCGGCGAGGCGCTGCCCGGCCGCCCCGACGAGATGCCCGTGCCCGCGCGCCACGCGGTGCTCGGCAACCCGCTGCGCCCGCCGTTTCCCGACGGCTTCGAGACCGCCGTCTTCGGCATGGGGTGCTTCTGGGGGGCCGAGCGGCTGTTCTGGGAGCTGCCCGGGGTCTGGACGACGGCGGTCGGCTACGCCGGCGGGGAGACCCCGAACCCGACCTACGAGGAGACGTGCTCGGGCCGCACGGGCCACACCGAGGCGGTGCTGGTCGTCTACGACCCGGCACGCGTCTCCTACGGAGAGCTCCTGCGCACGTTCTGGGAGGGCCACGACCCGACCCAGGGCATGCGCCAGGGCAACGACGTCGGCACCCAGTACCGCTCGGCCGCCTACTGGGCGGGCGAGGCGCAGCGGGCTGCCGTCGAGACCACTCGGGAGGCCTACCAGGCGCGGCTGCTCGAGGCCGGCATGGGCGAGATCACGACCGAGGTCGCGCAGGCCGGGCCCTTCTACTACGCCGAGGATTACCACCAGCAGTACCTCGCGAAGAACCCGAACGGCTACTGCGGCCTCGGCGGCACGGGTGTGAGCTGCCCGGTGCCGTCGGTCGCCGGGACGCCCGAGCCGGCTGGAGGCTGAGTCAACCGCGACTCGCGGTCCGGCTCGTCACGGGAGTCCACGCTCCTGCCTTGGGGGTCGTATGCGCCCCCTACTCAGGAGGGTGGACCCGGCGCCGGCCTCCCGCGGCCGCTCGCGCGGCGCGTGCCCTCCGCGAGCGCGGGGCAGCGCGACTAGCGCGCGGTCACGGTCAGCTTCCCGCCGGGCTTCTTCTCGACCTTGACGACCTTCTTCTTGCCGTCGGAGAGCGTCGCCGTGCAGGAGAGCGTGAACGACTCGCGCTTCAGGTCGACCCCGGGCTTGGCGCAGCTGACCGACTTGACGTCGAGGTTGCCGGTCCCCAGTTCCTTCTTGACCTTGTTCTGGATGTCGGTGATCCCCGTTACGTCCTTGACCTTCTTCTCGACCTCGTTCTTCACGTCGTCGGTCGAGCAGCCGGCCGCGGCCACGGCGAGGACGGCGGGGAGGGCGACAAGCGCGAGTGGTCTCCGGTGCATGCGGGCAGCTTTCCACAGGCCGGGGCGGATCGGCTAGGTTCGCGGCGCGTGAAGCGCCTGGCCGACGACCTCTGGCTGCTCGACGGGTTCCCGCCGAACGGGATCAACGTCTACCTGATGGGCGACGTGCTGATCGACGCGGGCACGCGCCACGCGACCCGGCGGATCATGCGCCAGGTCGGGGACCGGAAGCTGAGCGCGCACGCGCTCACGCACGCGCACCCGGACCACCAGGGCGCGAGCCACGCGGTCTGCGAGCGGCTCGGGATCCCGCTCTGGTGCGGCGAGGGCGACGCCGACGCGATGGAGCGGGGCACGATCGCCCAGAGCCAGCCGAGCTCGTGGCTGAACACGCTGGTCGACCGTGTCTGGACAGGACCGCCGCATCCGGTCGCGCGGCGCCTGCACGAGGGGGACGAGGTGGCGGGCTTCACGGTGCTGGAGGTTCCGGGGCACTCGGCGGGGCATGTCGCCTACTGGCGCGAGCCGGACCGCACGCTGGTGCTCGGCGACGTGCTCAACGGGATGAACCTCGTGACCGCGCGGCGCGGGCTGCGCGAGCCGCCGGCGGTCTTCACCGTCGACCCGGCACGCAACCGAGAGAGCGCGCGCCGCCTCGGCGAGCTCGAGCCGGAGCTCGTCTGCTTCGGCCACGGCCCGCCGTGGCGCGACCGCGCCGCATTCGGCGCATTCTGCGCCGCGCTCCGGTAGCGTCGCCGCCCCGTGCGACCGCTCGCAGCCGTTTGCCCCGCCCTGCTCGCCGCCCTCGTCGCGGCGATCGCGCCCGCCGGCGCCGCCGGAGCGGTGCGGGTCGACTCGCGCGGCGCGACGGTCAGCACGCCGCTCGGCAGTGTGGTGGCCGAGCGCGGGCGGGTCGGCCTGCGGGTGCTCGACGCGCGCGGGCGTGCCGTCCTGTCCACGGTCCCGGGCGCCGCCGAGGCCGGCGGCACCCTGTACGCGCCGTTCGTGCTCGCCACCGGGGACGAGGACGACCTGCGCTGGCCGGTGCTGCCGGGCGATCCCAACGAGAATCCGTCCAGCCCCGTCGCGCCGCGCCGCTTCGCGGCGACGAGGGTGCTCTCGATGCGCCGCTCCGGCCCGGGCGCGGAGGTGCTCTACGCGACCTCCGATCCCGCCGGTCGGCGGATCGCGCTGCTGATCGCGCCCGACCGCGACGGGACGCTCGCGTTCACCGCGCGTGCGACGGGCGCCCCGGGCACCACTTCGATGGCCGCCTCCTTCGCGGCGGGGCGGGGCGAGGCCTTCCACGGCTTCGGCGGCCGCCGCGAGTCCACCGATCTGCGCGGGCGCAGCATCCCCGGCTGGGTCCTCGACTACCGCTTCCCCGACCCCTCGCCGTCCTACTACTACGTCCAGCCGGCGTTCCTCTCCTCGGCCGGCTACGCCGCGCTCCTGGACCGCACCGAGATGGCGCGCTGGAGGATGGCCTCCGACCGCCCCGACGCCTGGCGCGTCTCGGTCAAGGCGGGGACGCTGCGAATGGTGCTGATCCCCGATCGCGGCACCCGCGCGCTGCGGCTGCTGACCGCGATCACCGGCCGCGAGCGGCCCGCGCCGGCCTGGTCGCTGGGGCCCACGCTGTCGCGCACCGTGCAGACCGCGATCGAGACGCCCACCACCTACCAGCGCAGGGTTCGCGACGACCTCGCGCACATCGAGCGCCTGCGGCTGCCGCTGTCCGCATACGCGTTCGAGGGCTGGGACATCCTGCGGCCGGTGTTCGTGCGCGACGTCATACGCCGCCTGCGACGCATGGGCATACGCGCCGTGCTCTACGCGCGCTCGTTCGTGTCCACCGACCGCGCGGGGACCGAGCGGGCGGGCGTCTTCGCGGACGCGATCCGGCGCCGCCTGGTCGCCACGCGCGCCGACGGCTCGCCGTTCCTCTTCGAGTCCCCGTTCATCGGTACGCAGGCGGCGGTGCTCGACTTCACCAAGGCGGCGACCCGGGCCTGGTGGCGCGCCCGCATCGGCGGGCTGCTCGACACCGGCGCCGAGGGGTTCATGAACGACTTCGGCGAGCAGGTGCTGCCGGACATGCACTTTTCCAACGGCGAGACCGGCCGCACGATGCACAATCGCTACCCGATGCTGCAGCAGCGGGCCACCGCCGAGGCCGTCGCCGCCTGGGAGCGCCGCCACCGCGGCCGCCACGTGTTCTTCTTCGTGCGCGCGGGCTGGGGCGGGCGCGACGGATCCGCGCGCTGGGAGGGCGGCACCTTCCCCGGCGACGAGACCAACGACTGGGACCGGTACACGGGGCTGCCGTCGCTGGTGCCGGACATGCTGAACCGCTCGATCGGCGGCAGCTACGGGTTCTCGCTCGACATCGGCGGTTACGCGGACTTCAAGTGGATCGGGAACGGCTGGCGCCGGACGACGCCGGAGCTGTTCCTGCGCTTCGCCGAGCTCGCGGCGTTCACGACCCACTTCCGGGTGCACAACTCCGCGGCCGGCGGCGTGAAGATGCCGTGGTCCTTCGATGCGGCGACGCTGCGCCGCTGGACCGCGCTGGCGCGGCTGCACCTGCGCCTCGAGCCGACGCTGCTGCGGCTCTGGCGTCACGCGACCCGCACCGGCGTGCCGCTCGAGCGCCCGCTGTGGCTGCTCGACGCCGCGGCGCCGCGCGCGCGCTGGAACGACGAGTTCGGGGTCGGGCCCGACCTGCTCGCCGCTCCCGTGCTCCGGCAGGGAGTCCGCGCGCGCCCGGTCTGGCTGCCGCGCGGCTGCTGGCGCCTGCGCGGGACGGGGCCCGCGCTGCGCGGCCGGCGAACCGTGACGGTCGCCGCACCGCTCGGCCGCCCCGTGTACTTCGTGCGCTGCGGGAGCCGCCCGTTCCAGGCGGTGCCCGTGCGGCGCGGGCGCCGGTAGTCGATCTAGCCGTCGCGCTCGGGGCCGCCCGCCGCCGGCGGGGCGGGTACCCGGACGCCCAGCGGCGCCCGGCCCGTGCGCGCCAGGCTCCCGACGGTCCGCGGATGCCGCCGGCCGGCGTCGAGGTGCGTGGCGAGGGCGAGGAACGCCTGCGCGGTCGTGAGCGCGTCCCCGAGCGCGGTGTGGCGCCGCTCGGCAGGCAGCCCCAGCTCGGCCGCCAGGGCGGCGAGATCGGGCGTCCCGGTGTCGCGGCGCCCGGTGCGCCTGCGCCACTCGCGGCCGAGCTCCGCGGTGTCGAGCACGGGCCCGCGTAGCGTCAGCCCGCCGCTCGCGAGCACCGGCTCCAGGAAGCCGCGCTCGACCCACGCCGCGTGCGCGACGAGGACGCGGCCGGCGAGCGCGCCGAGCAGCGGGTCGAGCGCGCGCTCGGGGTCGGGGGCGGCCGCCAGGTCCGCGGGCAGGATGCCGTGCACGCGGACCGTCGCGCCGCCGGGCATCCGGCGCGGCCGCACGAGGCCCTCGACCGCGCCGGCGACGCGGATCCGCCCGCCGTCGATCGGCACCGCGCCGAAGCTGATGATCTCGTCGCGCGCCGGGTCCAGGCCGGTCGTCTCGAAATCCAGCGCGCACAGCGGCGCCTCGCGCCAGCGCGTGCGCCGCGAGACCGGTCGAGCCCGCGCGTAGGCGTCCGCGCCGCTGCTCACCCACGCACCTCTGCGACCCTCACCGCACGCGCTGGTCGAGCTCGCCGGCGATCGCCCGCTGCAGCCGAGCGACCGCGCGGAACGCCTCGCGCAGGTAGCGGCGCGTCAGCGGGTTGAGCTGCGCCGGGTCGACGAAGTCGTCGGGCGCGGCGCCCGCCCGCATCTGGTCGACCTGGTGGGCGAGGCGCAGCCCGAGCACGAGCTCGTAGGCCTCGCCGAGCACCGCGGCGTCGTCGGGCTCGAGCGTGCCGGCCGCGGCGGCTGCGCGCAGCCGGTCCGCGGTCGAGCCGCCGATGCTCCCGGCGGCCATGCCGGCGTAGCGGGCGAGCCCCGCGATCGGGAGCAGCCCGCCGTGCTTGATATCGAATCGCCCCGCGTGCTCGCCCGAGCTCTCGACGACGAAGTCGCGCAGGAAGCCGGTCGGCGGGCGGTGGGTGAGGGCGAAGCGCGCCTGCAGCCGCAACAGCCCGCGGTGGTCCGCGATGCCCTCGAACGCCTCGTGGAGCGCGGCGCCGCGCGGGTCGCCCCAGATCGCGCGGCTGTCGAAGAGCATCGAGCTCAGCACCAGCGCCTTCTCCTGGCCGGGATCCGCGATCCAGTCCCGGATCGCCGCCTTCCACGCGTCCAGCGAGCGCGCGAAGAGCGGCCGGGCCGCGGTCACGCCGTAATCGTCGGCCGCCAGGCCGCAGGCGCGCAGGCCGTCCATCACCCGCTCGGCCAGCCCGCGCACCGACGCGCGCAGCGCGCGGTCCTCGTCGTCGCCGATCCACACCGCCGCGCAGTCGATGTCCGAGCCGGGGACGGCCTCGCGGCGGGCGTGGCTGCCGAGCGCGAGCCAGGTGACCGGCGCGGCCGGCTCACCGTGCTCGGCGACCGCGAGGTCGAGCAGCCTGCAGGTGAGCGCCTCGACGACGACCGAGATCACCGCCGTGATCTGGAGCGGCGCGAGGCTCGCCTCGTGCAGCGCGATCGTCATCGGCCCCAGGCGCTCCGCCGCGCGTGCGACGCCGGCAACGTCCGCCGCGCGCTCGATCTCCCGTCGCAGGCGGAACGGCATGCGCGCGTCCAGCGCGAGCAGGTCGATGTCCTCGACCACGCCGAGCACCTCGCCGTCCCCGGAGACCACGGGAAGGTGGCGCACGCCGCGCTCGAGCATCTCCACGGTCGCCTCGCTCGCCGGGCGGTCGGCCGCGATCGTCCGCGCCGGCACGGTCATCGCGGCCGACACCGGCGCGTCGATCCCGATCCCGCCGCCGATCACGCGCGTGCGCAGGTCGCGGTCGGTGAGGATCCCGAGCGCGTCGCGCTCGGGGACCACGACGGCGGAGGAAGCCCCAGCGCCCATCCGCCGCACGGCCTCGCGGATCGGGGTGTCCGGCGAGCAGACGACGGCGGGCCCGGACAGCAGCGCCCCGACGGGGCGGTCGCCGGCGGGCTCGGGATCGCCGCCGGCGCCCGCGACGCCCGCGGAGGCCGCACGCGCCGCGCCGGCCGCGTCGGCGGCCAGCCGGTAGCAGAGCGTGTCCTCGCTCGCGCGCGCCGCCAGCCCCGCCGGCAGGCCGGCGAGCATCACGGGATCGCCCACGAGGTCGCCCGGGCCGAGCAGGTCGAGGACCCGGTCGGAGTCGAGCAGCTCAACGGCGCCGCGCCGCACGACGCGCACGTGCGACGGCGGCCCCGACCCCGGCGGGACGATCTCCGCGCCCGCAGCGAAGAACTCGATCTCCGCGGCCGCCGCGATGCGCTCCACCTCCGCCGGCTCGAGCGCGTCGAACGGCGCGTGGCGGCGCAGGAACCCCGCTACCTCGTGCACGCTGCCCTCAGGCCGGCGCCCGTCCCCGCGCGGGCTCGGCGTCGCGGTAGGCCTCGTGCCCGAGGTCGGCCAGCCAGCCGCGCATCACGCGGTGCAGCGACTCGCTGCCGAGGACATGCTCCGGCGGGTAGCGCCACGTCGCCGGGAACGCGACGAACGGGAAGCACTGCTCGCCGCCCATGCCGCCGTGCGAGCCGACCAGCTCCTCGAACGCGGCGACCTCGTCGGTGATCGGCCAGTAGCGGCTGTTCAGCACGATGTCCGGGCAGTGCTCGAAGCCGTCGGTGCGCTTCACGTGCAGCGCGGCGTTCGGGCCGAACGGCGCCAGCGGGTCCTCGCCCTCGATGCGCTGCTCGTCGAGGTAGTTGACCCCGTCGGGGCCGATCACGACCGCGCCGTGATCGCGCGAGCGGACCAGCGCGAACCCGATGCCGTCGTGCTCGCGCAGGGCGGGGAGCAGCAGCGGGTGCAGCTCCTGCAGGCGCTCGAGGGTCACGCGGCCGGGCTCGCGCGGGAACGACACGAGGCCGAGACAGCCGGAGGCCATCACCGAGATCTCGGGCGGCTCCTGCCCGGTGTCGTGCTCGCGGCGCACGTGGTCGCGGTCCTCGCGCTCCAGCCGCACGCTGTCCCCGACCCGCCGCCGGCGTGTCGCCGCCCGCGCCGTGCGGCCGAGCAGGTCGTCGCGCGCGGAGATCTCGGTCAGCCCGGCGCCGAGGTGGCCGAGCGCCTCGTCGCCGCCGCCCTGCGCCGAGCCCACCGAGGCGCTGTCGCAGGCCTCGCGCACGACGTCCTCGAGCGTGTGGCCGTAGCGGTCGAGGAAGGTGGCGCCCTGCGACTGCCCGTGATCGGCCAGCACGACCAGGTGGTACGGGCGTGGGGCGTGGCGCGCGGCCTGCTCGATGCGACCCAGCTCGCGGTCCACGCGGCGCAGCGTGGAGAGCGCGTCCGGCCGCTCGACGCCGGAGTGGTGGGCGACCTCGTCGTAGGCGAGGAACGTCGTGTAGGCGACGGGGCGCCCGGCGTAGAGGTCGCCGATGATCGACGCGACCTGGAGGTCGCGCTGGACCACGGTCGCCCACGCCCGCACGGGCGCGTAGCCCGGGCCGCGATGGATCCGCGGGCGCACGTCGCGGCGGCGCTGCTGGGAGGCGTAGTAGAGCTCGGAGGCGATCTCGGCGAGCGAGAGCAGGATCGTGCGGATCACGCTGTAGGGGTTCGCGAAGTAGGCGTAGTAGTCGCGCCCGAGCCGCCCGCGCTGGGGCTCCAGCACCGTGCTCATCGTCAGCAACGAATGCGGGGCGTCGCCGGAGAGGATGTTCGCGCGGCTGCAGCCGTCCTCGTGCAGGAGCCCGCGGCCGTCCGAGTGGCGGCGCTCGATCTCCGCTGCGTCGCGCGGGTGGTTTGTCACCATCGCCGCGCCGCGGTCCTTCTCCCACCAGCGGAACGCGGGCATGTCGTGGTTGGAGCCGTGCAGCAGGCCCGCCTGGCAGGCGCCCGTCTGCGAGGACCAGTCCGTCTCCCAGCGCTCGAGGCGGTGCGAGCCGTCGCGCAGCCAGCGCGCGAGCGTCGGCATGTTCCCGTCGCGCACCGCGCGCTGGACGACCGCGTGCGCGAGACCGTCGATCTCCAGGAAGAACAGGCCCGGCACGTCCGACTCGCGCTTGCGCCCCTCGCGCGCGGCCTCGCGCGAGGCGTGGCGATTGAGCGCGCGGCGGTAGCGGGCGTCGTCGTCGATCCCCAGCAGCGAGCCCGCCAGCGTCAGCACGATCGTGATGGCGACCGCGACGACGATGCCGGTGCCGAGGTCGTCGACCTCGATTCCGCTCGAGTCCAGCGCGGCGACGCCGAGCACCACGGCGCCGTTGAGGACCAGCACCCCGAGCCCGAGCGTGAGCACCGTGAGCGGCAGCAGGAGGCGCAGCAGCAGCGGCCACACGAACGCGTTCAGCACGCCGATCAGCAGCGCCGAGCCGAGCGCGGCGCCCCAGCTCTTCACGTGCAGCCCCGGAAGGACCCCGCTGAGGACGATCAGCGTCGCCGCCGTCAGGAGCCAGGTCAGCAGCGCGCGGGCGATCGTGCGCCGCCGCCTGCGGCGTCGCTCCGCGGGGTCGGGCTCCGCGTCGGCTGCCATGGGGCGAAAGTACCCGATGGGACGCTCGGGGAGCGGCGCCGCGGGCGTACTCAGATCCCCTTGAGGTTGGCCGGGTACGGTCCGCGTCATGTCCCACCTCGGCCTCTTCGCGATCTGCGCCGGGATCCCGCTGCTGCTCGGCCTCGCCGCCCAGGCGTGGGTGTCGGGCACGTTCAGGCGCTACTCGGCCGTGCGCCCGCGCAACGGGATGACCGGCGCGGACGCCGCGGCCGCGGTGCTTTCGGCATCCGGGCTCTCGGGCGTCTCGATCCGTCCCGTCGCCGGGAAGCTGTCCGACCACTACGACCCGCGCGACCGCACGCTGAACCTCTCCGCCGAGGTCGGCGGCGCCTCCAGCGTCGCCGCGCTCGGCGTCGCCGCGCACGAGGCCGGCCACGCCATCCAGGACTCCCGGCGCTGGTGGCCGATGCGCGTGCGCCAGACGTTCGTGCCGGCCGCGACGGTCGGCTCCCGGTTCTGGTTCTTCCCGGTGGTCGCGGGCTTCCTGCTGCAGTCCACCGGGCTGGTCACGGTCGGGCTGGTCCTGTTCCTGGCGGTCGTGCTCTTCCAGCTCGTCACGCTGCCGGTCGAGTTCGACGCGTCCAACCGCGCGCTGGCCGCGCTGGAGCGCGGCGGGCTGCTGGAGCCCGACGAGCTGACCGGGGCGCGCAAGGTCCTGAACGCCGCGGCGCTGACCTACGTGGCCGGCTTCGCCGCCGCGCTGGGGCAGCTCGTCTACTTCTTCATCGCGTCGCGCTAGCGTCCCCGCGATGAGCACGCGCGGGACGGAGCTGACGCCGGAGCTGCACGACTACGTCGTCGCCGGCGGCGCGCGCGAGGACGAGGTGCTCGCGCGGGTGCGCGAGGAGACGGCGGCGCTCGGGGATGTCGCGGTGATGCAGGTCTCGCCCGACCAGGGGGCGTTCCTGACGCTGCTGGTGCGCGCGATCGGGGCGCGCCGGGCGATCGAGGTCGGCACGTTCACCGGCTACAGCGCGATCTGCATCGCGCGCGGGCTGGGCGACGGCGGCGAGCTGGTCTGCTGCGAGCTCGACCCCGAGCGGGCGGAGGTCGCGCGCCGCAACCTCGATGCGGCGGGCGTGGGCGGGCGCGCCGAGGTGCGGGTCGGGCCGGCGCTCGAGACCCTCGAGGCCATCCCGGCCCGGGCGGACTTCGACTTCGCGTTCATCGACGCCGACAAGCCCGGCTACCCCGCCTACTACGAGGCCGTGCTGGAGCGCCTGCGGCCGGGCGGGCTGGTCGCGATCGACAACGTGCTGATGAGCGGGCGCGTGCTCGACCCTGCGCCCGACGACGCGAGCGCCCTCGCGGTCGCGGCGCTCAACCGCGCGATCGCGGTGGACGAGCGGGTCGACGTGGCGATGCTCGGGATCGCGGACGGGCTGACGCTCGCGCGCAAGCGGTAGGCGGCGCGCCGGAATTCCGGCCGCTCTCCTGCCCTGGGGGCGTATACGACCCCCTAGTCAGGAGAGCGATCGCGGCTCGGGCCCCGAGAGCAGCGTTCGCAGCTCCGCGAGCATCGCCGCCGGGTGCTCGAAGACGTCGCCGTACGTGTAGCGGCGAAAGGCGTCGCCGCGGGCGTAGGCCTCGCGCTCGTGCAGCCGGTCGCGCTCCCATGCGTGCCTCGAGCGGTGGTAGCGGTAGCTGTCGAGCTCGACCGTTAGCCCGGGAGCCTCCCAGCGGCAGTCCACCCGCCGGCCGCCGGCCGGGCGGTTGGTCACCGGCAGCGGGAGGGATGCGCTGCTCAGGCGCTCCAGGAAGCGGGACTCGAGGCGGCTGAGGGTGACGGCGACGTCGCCGTGCACGACCCGGCGGAGTCGCTCGGCCCCCGCGCTGTAGGGCCTGTTCGCGAGTACGGCCTCTACCTCTGCCGGCTGGGTGCCGAAGCGGATCTCCGCCTCGTGCGCCGCCCGCGCGAGCCCGGCTTCGTCCAGCTCCCGCGCGAGATCGACCAGTGTTCGCGCGACGGTCGTCACGGGCACGCCGCGCCAGAGCGTCGCCTCCGTCGCGATCGTTCCGCGCGCCCGCCGGACGCCGACCCCGGGGATCCGTCGCTCGGTGAGCGCGATGACCTCGGGCGGCGGCGCCGGTCCGCGCAGGATCCCGAGCAGGTGTCCGGCCGCGCGACCCGAGAGCACCGCGCCGTCGCCGGCGGCGAGCGTCGCGGCCAGGTAGCCGGCTTCGACGCTCGCGGCTCGGTGGCCGACCGGGTACACGCCTCGGTGAACCGGAAGCAGCGAGCCGCGCCGAACGCGGCGGCGCACCTCCTCCGGGCTCAAACCGGCGGCCAAGAGCGCGGAGCGGCTGTGCACGCCGTGCGCGCCGGACGCCAGCAGGGCGAGCGTCCGCTCCACGCTCCTGTCCCGGGGCCGCATACGACCCCCTGGGCAGGAGCATGGCGCTGCTCGCCCCCGGACGGCCGCCGCGAGTAGGCTCGGCGCGTGGAAGAGCGGGCGCCGGAGCCGGCCGCGACGTGAGGGCGCTGCGCCTGACCGCGCTCGAAGGTCCGGATGCGCTCGAGCTCGCCGAGGTTCCCGACCCCGTCCCCGGCGGGGACTCGGTGCTCGTCGAGGTCCACGCCGCGGGCGTGAGCTTCCCCGACCTGCTGCTCACCCGGGGCGAGTACCAGCTGCGCCCCGAGCCGCCGTTCGTCCCGGGCATCGAGTCCGCCGGCGTGGTGCGGGAGGCGCCGCCCGGCTCGGGCCTGGAGCCCGGCGACCGCGTGTGCGCGGTCACGATGCTGGGCGGCTTCGCCGAGCTGGTCGCGGCGCCGCTCGCGACCACGCTGCCGATCCCCGGCGGCATGGAGTTCGACGCCGCCGCCGGGCTCGTCATGAACTTCCACACGGCGCTGTTCGCGCTGGAGCGGCGGGCCGCGCTGCGCGCGGGCGAGACGGTTCTCGTCCAGGGCGCGGGCGGCGGCGTCGGCACGGCGGCGCTCCAGGTCGCGAGCGGCCTCGGGGCGCGCGCGATCGCGGTCGCCTCGACGCCGGCCAAGCGCGAGGCGGCGCTGGCCGCCGGGGCCGAGCTCGCGCTGGACGGGTCAGGCGACTGGGTCGCCGAGGTCCGCGAGGCGACCGGCGGGCGCGGGGCAGACGTGGTCGTCGACCCGGTCGGCGGCGAGGTGCTGCGCCGGAGCATCCGGGCGCTGGCCCCGGAGGGCCGCCTGCTCGTGATCGGCTTCGCGTCGGGCGAGATCCCCGAGGTGGCGGTCAACCGCCTGCTGCTGCGCAACGTCTCGCTGGTCGGCGTCAACTGGGGCGGGTTCCTGGCCTCCGAGCCCGGGTACCCGCGCGCTGCCGCCGACCGGATCGCCGGGCTCCACGCCGCCGGCGCGATCGCGCCGGTCGTGGGCGAGTGCTACCCGCTCGAGCGCGGGGCCGACGCGCTGCGCTCGCTCGCCGACCGCGGCTCGGTCGGCAAGCCGGTGATCCTCGTGCGCGAGTAGGCGCTACCCGCCCGAGCGTGCGGGCAGCGTGGCCAGCGCGTCGGCGATCTGGGAGGCGGTCAGGTAGTCCAGCCCGATGCGATGGTCGTGGCGGTAGCGCACGACGCCGTCCTCGTCGACGATCACGACCGCGCGCTTGGTGCCGCTGAGCGACGAGTGCGCCCCGTAGGCGCGCGCCACCTTCCCGCCCTCGTCGGCCAGCAGCGGGACGTTCAGGCCGTGCTTGGCCGAGAACGCGCTGTGCGACTCGACGCCCTGCGCGGAGATGCCCACCACGACGGCGCCCAGGCCCGACATGTCCTCCCCGGCGTCCCGGTAGGAGCAGAACTGGCGGGTGCAGACCGCGGTGTTGTCACCGGGGTAGAACAGGAGCACGACGCGCTCGCCGCGGTGCTCGGCGAGGGTGAACGTGCCGGCGGTGCCGTCGAGCGTGAAGTCGGGTGCGGGCTCGCCTATCGCCGGTGACGGCGCCATGGTCCCAGCCTACCCGCCGACCGGAGCCGCCCGCCGGCGGGGACCGGCGGGCGGTCTGCGGGGGCTAGCGGTCGCGCAGCGCGATCGGCCCGCCGAGCGCGCCGAGGTAGGCGGTCCCGTCCGGGCCGAGGATGATCCCGGCGTAGTTGTTGTTGTAGTTGTAGAAGCCGACGCCCGAGCGGACCTTGTAGACGAGTTTCCCGGTGCGGAAGTCGAGCGCCGTCCAGTACCACGGGTCGCTCTTGCCCTTCGGGTCCGCGGGCTTGGTGTAGAGGTAGACCAGTCCGGTGCGCAGCGAGAGCTTCGGCACCACGGTCGGGGTGGGCTCGCGCGTGTTCGTCCACACCACGCGGCAGCTGCGGCCGTTGCGGGCGATGTCGATGCGCGTCACGCCCGGCACGGTGGACTTGCCGTCCTGGATCGAGTTGGGCCCGGTATAGCCGTAGTTGTTCTCGACGATCATCGAGCGCCCGGCGGCGATCAGCGAGTTCTCGGTTGCGCTGCGCCCCTTGCGGAAGACCGGCACCGTGCAGACCGTGCGGCGCTCGCCGCGGCGCAGCTTCGCCGCGCGCCGGTAGACCACGACGTTCATCGGGTCGGCGTTGTCGGTGATCGCGACGTAGCCGCCGGCCATGATCGTGGGCGTCGTGCCCGAGCCCGCGTCCACCTGGCTGGGCTTGTGGATGCCGGAGTTGCGGTAGCGCACCGACCACACGATGCGCGGCCCGCGGGGCGAGGCCTCGAAGCGGTACTGGCGCTTGTCCGACACGATGTAGAGGCCCTCCTTCGCGACCGCGAAGGAGTTCTCGATCTCCTCGTTCATCCGCCGCTCCCGCACACGGCCCGTCTTCGGATCGACGTAGCCGACCGTGCCGCGCGACTTCGTGACGAACCAGATCCGCCCCTGCCAGTCCGGTAGCGCGGAGGTGATCTTCTCGTCGGGCTTGAGGCCCTTCGAGACGTCGTAGTCGCGGACCTTCGCGTAGCCGGCGCCGCGCGGGGCGATCACCCAGATGTGGCGCGTGGAGGTCGCGGTCACGACGCGGTCGTGGTTGTCGAGGTAGAAGTACCCGCCCCCGGTGAAATCCTGGAAGATGTTGGTGCCGGGCGGCGCGGGCGGTCGCGGCGGCAGGTCGAACTGCGCCTCCACGGCGAGCGTGCGCGGCTGCAGGCGCAGCAGGCGCGGACCGAGGGGCGAGATGCAGATCGTGATGAGACGCCCGCGGCTGTCGAAGGCGATCGTCCCGCAGAGGCGGCTGAGGAAGTTGGACGTCGTGACCGGGTTGCGGCCGAGCGGACCGCGGCGGCTGTAGGCGTCGGTCATCCACGGGTCGTTGTGCAGGTTGCTGTTGCCGTTCGGCGCCATGTAGGGGTTGCGCGGCGGCAGCGGGACCGAGATCGGGCGCGCCTTCGCGGGGGCGCCGACGTAGGCCGGCATCGTCGTCGGGGGGCTCTGCTCGGGGACCGGCGCGGCGACGGCCGGGGCGGCGAGGGCGCCGGCGGCGGCGAGCGGGGCGAGGGCGGCGAGCTTGCGCATGGGTCTCCTGGACGGCTGGGTGTCGAGCGGGGCGGCCGGGCCTGTTGGCGCCAGCGCCAACGGTAGCGGACCGTCGCGGACGCGCGCAACGTGGAACCGTGCGCGCGCCCGGTGCGCGATGCTTGCGCGGTGCTGCGCAGCGCCTACCGCGCGACCGGCGCCGATCCGCCGTTCGGAGACCCGCTCCCGGCGCATCCGGGCGTCGCGATGGAGGGCTACTTCTGGCGCCTGAGCGACGCGCGCCGGGGCCGCGTCGTGATCGCCCTGTGCGGCGTGAACCGCTCGCCGTCGGGACCGTGGGCGACGCTCGGCCTGGCCGCGCACCCCGGCGGCTTCCTGCGTACCGCCGCGCACCACCACGGCTGGGCGGACCCTGATCGCCTCGGCGCCCGCGCCGGCGCCGCGTTCGCGGGCGAACCCGACCGGCTGCGCGTCGACCTCGCGCCGGACGCCCGCCTCGACGTGCGCATCCGCGATCCGCGCCCCTGGCCGCGCCGCGCGCTGGGCGGCTCCTCGCTCTTCCAGGCAGTGCCGGCGCTCAACCAGTACTGGCATCCCTGGCTGCTCGGCGGCCGCGCGCACGGCACGGCGACGCTCGGCGGCGAGCAGTGGGACCTGGATGGCGCCGAGGTCTACGCCGAGAAGAACTGGGGCCGCGGCGGCTTCCCGCCCGCGTGGTGGTGGGGCCAGGCGCACGCCTTCGACGGCGACCCCTCGGCGTGCGTCGCGTTCGCGGGCGGCGTGATCGAGGCCGGCGGGCTGAGCACCGAGGTCACGGCGGTCGTCGTCCGTGCGGGCGGGGTGCTCGTTCGCCTCGGCGACCCGCTCGTCTCGCCGGTCCGCGCGGAGGTGGGAGACGAGCGCTGGTCGCTGCACGGCCGCTCCGCGCGCTGGGAGGTGGAGGTCGAGGGCGAGGCGCCGATCGGCGCCGCCCACGTCCTGCCCGTGCCGCTCTCGCGGGAGCGCCGCAACGTGCCGGGCGCGCTCGAGCATCTGGGAGGGACGATGCGCGTCGCGCTCCGGCGCCGGGGGCGGACCGTATTCGAGGGCCGCTCCCCGCTCGCCGCGCTCGAGCACGGCGGGATCGAGCGTGCCCGCGCGGAGGCCGCCCGCCGCGGCGCGGCGGCGGGCGCCGCGGACGCGCCGCCGGCCCTCGCCGGCTGAGCGACCGGCCCCCGCGCGCGGCGACCGGGCGGGCGCGTAGGGTGCGGCCACATGGCCTCGCGGAAGGAGGAGCTGCGGGCGAAGGAGTCCTCCCGCGGACGGCGGAACGTGCTGGTCACGGCCGCGGTGGCGGCGCTCGGCGGGCTGCTGTTCGGCTACGACACCGGCATCGTCGCCTCGGCGATCCTGTTCATCCGCCACGACTTCGACCTCGGCGACTTCGGGCAGGGCGCAGTCGTGAGCGCGGTGACGCTCGGGGCGATCATCGGCGCGCCGATCGCCGGCACGCTCGCGGACCGCTTCGGTCGCCGGCGGATGATCCTGATCGCGTCGGTGATCTTCATCGCCGGCTCCGTGGGGTGCGCGGCCGCGCCGAACGCCGAGGTGCTCGTCGTCGCGCGCGTGGTGCTGGGCATCGCTGTCGGACTCGCCTCCGCGACCTGCCCCGTCTACATCGCGGAGGTCGCGCCGGTCGCGGTGCGCGGCCAGCTCGTGACGCTGTTCCAGCTCGCGGTGACGGTCGGGATCCTCGTCGCCTACCTCGTCGGGCTCGCGTTCGAGTCGAGCGGGGGCTGGCGCGAGATGCTCGGGCTGGGCGCGCTGCCTGCGCTCGCGCTCGGCGCCGGGATGCTCTACATGCCGCGCAGCCCGCGCTGGCTCGTGATGATCGGCGAGCGCAGCGAGGCGCGCACGGTGCTGCGCGCGACGCGCGAGGACGAGACCGAGGTCGACGACGAGCTCGCCGAGATCGAGGCCACTCTCCAGCAGGACCAGGGCACCTACCGCGACCTGCTCACGCCCGCGATGCGCGCGGCGCTGACGGTCGGCGTCGGCCTGGCGATCCTCCAGCAGATCACCGGCATCAACACCGTCATCTACTACGCGCCGACGATCGTGGAGTTCGCCGGCATCAGCTCGTCCTCGTCGGCGATCCTCGCCTCGATCGGCGTCGGCGTGGTGAACGTCGCCGTCACGGTCCTGGCGATCCGGTTGCTCAAGAACCACGGCCGCCGCCAGTTGCTGCTCGTCGGCGTGGCGGGCATGGTGCTCTCGCTCGTCTCGCTCGGGATCGCGTTCGCGCTGGGCACGGACTCCGGCGCGACGGCGCCGATCGCGATCGTCTCGCTGATGGTCTACGTCGCGTCGTTCGCGATGAGCCTGGGGCCGATCTTCTGGCTGCTCAACGCGGAGATCTACCCGCTGCGGGTGCGCGCGAAGGCCGCGGGCGTGGGGACGATGTCCAACTGGACGTTCAACTTCATCGTCGCGCTGACGTTCCTGCCGCTGCTCGCCGCGGTCGGCAACAGCGCGGCGTTCTTCATCTACGCGGGCATCGGCGTCTTCACGTGGTTCTTCTGCATGCTCCTGGTGCCGGAGACCAAGGACATGCCGCTCGAGGAGATCGAGCAGGAGTGGGACCGCCGCGCCGGCGTGGAGCCCGCGGCCGCCGAGCCGCCGGTCTAGCCGCCCTGCCCGCGGCGGCCGAGCGTGCGGCGGGCCGATGCCCGGGCCGGCCGCCCCCGCGTCGCTCCGCGCCCGCCGCGGGCGCGAGTCGTGGCGAACGGCGGCAACGAAAGCAGCCTCGTTCGGGCGGCCGCGTTGCGAGATGCGAGTTTGCAGCAATAATCGCGGTCAAGGCGACTCTCGCGAGGGGCGCGCCCGCCGCGAGCGCAAGGGGCCTCCTCCCTTGCCGCAGTTCGCGACCTGACGGGCAGCACGCGGCGCCCGGGCGGAACCCGGTCGCGGGGCGAGCCCGGGCGGCCGAGCGTCCAGCGAGCCCGCAGAGCTCGGCGGGCCGCCAGCGGCGAGCCCGCCCGCCCTCCTCGCAGCCGCTAGCGTCCCGCCGCGACCGGCGGGCGAGCAGAGGGGAGCGAAGCGATGGCGGAGTTCGGGGCGACGATCGCGCAGGCCTACGCCGCCGAGGGGGCGGCGCTCGACCTCGGGCGCGGCGTGCACGACGGCGCGGTGGCCCCGGATGCCGTGGTGAAGCTGCCGCTGGCGATGGTCAACCGGCATGGCCTCGTCGCGGGCGCGACCGGCACCGGCAAGACCAAGACGCTCCAGGGCATGGCGGAGCAACTCTCGGCCGCGGGCGTGCCGGTGTTCGTCGCCGACGTCAAGGGCGACGTGTCGGGCCTCGCCGCGCCCGGCGAGGCCGACGGCCCCGCCGCCAAGCGGGCGGAGGAGCTGGGCATGCCGTTCGCGCCCGCGGCCTTCCCCGTCGAGTTCCTCTCGCTCGGCGGGATCGGTCCGGGCGTGCCGGTGCGCGCGACGGTCTCCGACTTCGGTGCCCAACTGCTCGCGAAGGCGCTCGGCTCCAACGAGACCCAGGAGCAGAGCCTCGGCCTCGTCTTCCACTACGCCGACCAGAAGGGGCTCCCGCTGCTGGACCTCTCCGACCTGCGCGCGCTGCTGACGTTCCTCGACTCGGATGCCGGCAAGCCGGAGCTGGAGGGGATCGGAGGGCTCTCCTCGCAGACCGTCGGGGTGCTCCTGCGCGCGCTGGTCGGGCTGGAGGCGGGCGGGGGAACCGAGCTCTTCGGCGAGCCGCAGCTGAAGGTCGCCGACCTGATGCGCACCGCGCCGGACGGTCGCGGGATCATCTCGGTCCTCGAGTTGCCCGCGGTGCAGGACAAGCCCGCCCTGTTCTCGACCGCGCTGATGTGGCTGCTGGCCGAGCTCTTCGAGGAGCTGCCCGAGGCCGGGGACCTCGAGAAGCCGAAGCTGGCGTTCTTCTTCGACGAGGCGCACCTGCTGTTCTCCGACGCGACGAAGGCGTTCCTGGACTCCGTCACCCAGACCGTGCGCCTGATCCGGTCCAAGGGGATCGGCGTCTACTTCGTCACGCAGACGCCGAAGGACATCCCCTCCGACGTGCTGGGCCAGCTCGGCAACCGCATCCAGCACGCGCTGCGAGCGTTCACGCCGGACGACGAGAAGGCGCTGCGCGCGACCGTCAAGACGTTTCCCGAGTCCGAGTTCTACGACCTCGAGAAGCTGCTCACGAGCATGGGCATCGGCGAGGCGGCCGTCACGATCCTCTCGGAGTCCGGGGTGCCGACGCCGGTGGTCCACACGCGGATGGCGCCACCGGCATCGCGGATGGGTCCCGCCGACGACGTCGACGGCGCCGCCAAGGCGTCGCCGCTGTGGGCGGCCTACGGCGAGCGCGTCGATTCCCAGAGCGCCCGCGAGATGCTCGCGCAGCGACTCGCGGCGCCCGCGCCCGCCGGCGCCGCGCAGGGAGCGGACGCGCTCGCCGGCGCCGGTGGCGAGGCGCAGGCGGGTACCGAGCACGAGGAGGCGGCGGGAGCGCTCGCCGGCGGCGCCGAGGCGCTCGGCGACTTCCTCGGCAGCCGCCAGGGCAAGGCGATGCAGCGCGAGGTCGTGCGCGGGATCTTCGGCCTCCTGAAGAAGTCGCTCTGAGCGCGGGCATGCCGCGAGCGCGATGAGCCACCTGCTGCCCCTGGTCATCGGCCTCGGCCTGGCCGACTCGCTGAACCCGATCACGATCGCGGTCGGGATCTTCATCGCCACCACCGAGCGCCCGGCCTGGCGCCTCGCCGGCTACATCGCGGGGATCTTCGTGCTGTACCTCGGCGGTGGCCTGCTGCTGCTGTTCGGTCCCGGCTTCCTGCTGCGCACCGCGACCGAGGGGCTCTCGCCGACCGTCAACTCGATAGTGGCGCTCACGATCGGTGTCGGCGCCTTCGTGGCGGCCGCGATCGGCTGGCGCCACCGGCACCGGGTCACCAATCGGGAGATCCCGGAGAAGGCGCTCCACCCGCGCTCGATGGTCGCGCTCGGCGCCGGGATGACGGCCGTCGACCTGCCGACCGCGTTCCCGTACTTCGCCGTGATCGCCGGGATCGTCAAGCGCGACCCCAGCACGCCCGTCGCGATCGCCGCGATGGTGATCTTCAACCTCTGCTACATCCTGCCGCTGGTGGCGATCCTGGTCGCGCGCGTGGTCGCCGGCGAGCGGATCGAGCCGTTCCTTGGGCGGCTGCGCGACAGGGTGTTCGCCTGGGCGCCCGCGATCCTGGCGGTGATCACCGTTGCGGCCGGCGCCTACTTCACCTACCTCGGGATCTCGGGCCTGGTCACGGGCTGACGCCGGCGCCGTCTCGCGCGCGCAGTAGCGTGCGCGCCATGGAGGGGCTCGACCGCCGCGCGTTCCTCGCTCGGGCCGGCGGAGTCGCGCTCGCGACCGCGACCGGCCTGGGGCCCGGATGGGAGGCGGTCGCCGGAGCGACGGGCGGCTCGGCCGCCGCGGACCCGCGGCTGCGTGCGCTCGCGCGGGCCGTGCGCGGGACGGTGCTGGCGAGGGGCGCACGCGGATACGCGAGCGCCGCGCGGGTCTTCAACGCGCGCTTCGACGGCGTGGCGCCGCTCGCGGTGCTGCTGTGCGAGCGCGAGAGCGACGTGCAGGCGGCCGTCCGCTGGGCACGGCGCTATGGCGTCCGCATGGTGGCGCGCTCCGGCGGGCATTCCTACGCCGGCTACTCGACGGTTCCCGGTGGGCTGGTGATCGACCTGCGCCGCCTGCGCTCGGTCCGCTACGACCGCGCGTCGCGCACCGCGGTCGTCGGCGCCGGCGCCCGGCTGATCGACGTCTATGCGGGGCTCGCCCGCTCGGGCGTGACGGTCCCGGGCGGCTCCTGCCCGACGGTCGGGATCGGCGGGCTCGCGCTGGGCGGCGGCGTGGGACTCGCGGCACGCCGCTTCGGAACCACCAGCGACAGCATCGTCGCGCTGCGGATCGTCACCGCCGACGGGCGCCTGCTGACCGCGAGCCGCGACAGCCACCCCGACCTGTTCTGGGCCTGCCGCGGTGGCGGGGGCGGCAACTTCGGGATCGTCACCGCGTTCCGCTTCCGGGCGCACCCCGCGCGCTCGGCTGCGTTCTTCTTCGCGCGCTGGCCGTTCGCGCAGGCGGCCGAGGTGGTCGCCGCGTGGCAGGCGCTCGCGCCGCACGCTCCCGACCAGCTCTACTCGCTGTGCACGCTCGCCGGCGGCGGCGGTGGCGGCGGCGCGACGATCACGGCGCTCGGCCAGTTCTTCGGCTCCGCGGCGGCGCTGCGGCGTACGATCCGCCCGCTGACGCGCGTGGGCACTCCCGCGCTCACGGTCGGGTCCGACTCCTACCTGCGCCTGCAGCTGCGCTGGGCGGGATGCCTGGGCCAGTCGGTGGCCGCGTGCGCTCGGCCCGCGCACCAGGCGTTCGCCGCGAAGTCGGACTACGTGCGCCGGCCGCTGCCGGCGGCCGGGCGCGAGCGGCTCGTGCACGCCGTCGCGGGCGCCGGCGGGCTCGGCGCGGGCGTCGCGGCGATCCTCGACTCCTATGGGGGCGCGATCAATCGGGTGCCGGCGAGCGCCACGGCGTTCGTCCACCGCGACGAGCTCTACTCGATCCAGTGGTTCAGCTCGTGGTCCGGCGCGGGACAGGCGGGCGGCGCTGCGCGCTGGCTGCGCGGGGCGCACCGCGCGCTGAGGCCCTACGTCTCGGGAGCGGCCTACCAGAACTACATCGACCCGGAGCTCGAGGGCTGGGAGCGCGCCTACTACGGCCGCAACCTGCCGCGGCTGATCGCCACCAAGCGCCGCTACGACCCGGACGGCCTCTTCCGCTTCCGCCAGGGCATCCCGCGGCGAGGCTGACGACAAAGCCGGAATTTGCGCCGCTCCTGTCGGGCAGGACCATCGCCGACTGCGAGGAACCTGAGAGAATCGACGGCACCTGGGGGGCTGTCGTCGCTGGTGGTATGTCGCGCTCGTTCCGAAGACACCTCGCGCTGGGCGCGGTCCTCGCAGGCCTGGTAACGGGCGGCGCGCCCGCGTCGGCGTCCGTGCTCCCGAGCGGCTTCCGCGACGTCACGGTGTTCCAGGGGCTCAACCAGCCCATCAACTTCGCCTTCGCGCCGGATGGCCGGGTGTTCGTCGCCGAGAAGCGCGGCGTCATCAAGGTTTTCGACTCGTTCAGCGACACGACGCCCGATGTCGTGGCCGACCTGCGCACCGAGGTCAACAACTACTGGGACCGCGGGCTGCTGGGGATGGCGCTCGACCCGCAGTACCCGGCGCGGCCCTACCTGTACATCCTCTACACCTACGACGCGGCGATCGGCGGCAGTGCACCGCGCTGGGGGAGCCCCGACAGTGACGACGACTCCTGCCCCGACCCGCCGGGCGGCAACGACCAGGGCTGCGTGGTCAGCGGCCGCCTCTCGCGCCTGACGCTCAGCGGCAACCAGGCCGTCGGCGAGCAGGTGCTGCTGAACGACTGGTGCCAGCAGTACCCGAGCCACTCGATCGGCGACATCCAGTTCGGCCCCGACGGGAAGCTGTATGCGAGCGGGGGCGACGGCGCCAGCTTCAAGGCGACCCCCGACTACGGCCAGTTCGGCTGGCCGCAGGTCAACCCGTGCGGCGACGCGCCGGGCGGTGTGGGCGGCTCGATGACGCCCCCCGGCGCGCAGGGCGGGTCGTTGCGCTCGCAGGACGTGCGCACGCTCGGCGACCCGACCGATCTGAACGGATCGATCATCCGCGTGGATCCGGACACGGCCGCGCCGCTGAGCGGCAACCCGTTCTTCTCGACGCCGGGCGCGGACGACAACGCGAAGCGGATCGTCGCCTACGGATTCCGCAACCCGTTCCGCTTCACGTTCCGGCCCGGGACGAGCGAGATCTTCG
Organism: Solirubrobacteraceae bacterium; assembly: GCA_046330255.1. Lineage (GTDB taxonomy): Bacteria > Actinomycetota > Thermoleophilia > Solirubrobacterales > Solirubrobacteraceae > JBBSBL01. The sequence goes on along the minus strand of JAXLTC010000001.1, from coordinate 790,844 downwards.
CCGGCGAGGTCGGCTGGGACCGCGCGGACGAGATCGACCGCATCCAGAACCCGACCGGGGCGGCCGCGCCGAACTTCGGCTGGCCGTGTTTCGAGGGCAACGAGCGCCAGAGCGCCTGGGAGCAGTTGCACCTATCGCTCTGCGACAGCCTCTACGCGGCGGGCACTGACACCAAGCCGTACTTCGCCCAGTACTCGAACAGCCGTGTGGTGCCCGGCGACGGGTGCGCCGGCGGAGGCAACTCGATCTCGGGGGTCGCGTTTGCGCCCGGCTCCGGCGGGCCCTACCCCTCCTCCTACGACGGCGCGCTCTTCTGGTCCGACTACACCCGCCAGTGCATCTACACGATGCGCCGCGGGGCGAACGGCCTGCCCGACCCCAACAACCTCAGCCGCTTCGCCGGGCAGGTGTTCCCGGTCAAGCTCGTGATCGGCCCGGGCGGCGACCTGTGGTGGGCGGACATCGTCGACGGGCAGATCCACCGCGCGCGCTACACCGCGGGCAACCAGTCGCCGACCGCGGTGATCCAGGCCGATCGCACGACCGGTTCGCCCGGGACGACGATCAACTTCGACGGGCGCGGCTCGACCGACCCCGACGCGGCCGACGTGCTCACCTACTCCTGGGACCTGGACGGAGACGGGACGTTCGGTGACTCCACCAGCGCGACGCCTTCGCACACCTACGCGGCTGCCGGCACCTACACGGTGCGCCTGCGCGTCACCGACCAAGTCGGAGCCAGCGACACGACCTCCCGTCAGATCCAGATCGGGAACACGCCCCCCACGGCCAAGATCGACACGCCCGCCGCGACGTTGCGCTGGCTGGTCGGCGACCAGGTGTCCTTCTCCGGGAGCGCGGTCGACGCCGAGACCGCGAACCTGCCGGACTCGGCGTTCACCTGGCAGCTCAACCTCCGCCACTGCTCCAGCATCGATCCCAACCAGTGCCACACGCACTTCGTGCAGACGTTCACCGGCACGCGCAGCGGCACGTTCACCGCACCCGACCACGAGTACCCGTCGCACCTCGAGCTTCAGCTGACCGTGACCGACCCGGGCGGGCTCAGCGACACCAAGACGATCGAGCTCTACCCGGCCGACCCCTCGGCGCCCACCGGCCTCTCGGCGACGCGCATCGCCAACGGCGTCGCGCTTGCGTGGAACCCGAACCGCGAGATCTCGCTCGACGGGTACATGGTGTACCGAAGCGGCGGCGGCCAGACCGACCAGCTCCTCTCCTTCCAGGCGCAGCCGGGATACATCGATGCGACCGCCCAGCGCGGCGTCTCCTACACCTACACGGTGCGCCCGTCCTACTCCTACGGAGTGCTCGGGCCGCCCGCGAGCGTATCCAGCCCCGCGGTGCCGCTGGATCCGGCGGGCGCCGCGAGCACGACGAGCGTCGGCTCGAACTCGGTGGCGCTCTCCTGGGGGGCCAGTCCCGACCCGCTGGCCTACGGCTACCTGGTCTTCCGCGACGGAGGCGGGCAGTCCGGGCGGCTGGTCTCCTGGCAGGGCCCGTCCACCACCTTCACCGACTCGACGGTGGCGCCCGAGACGACCTACACCTACACCGTCAAGGCCTGGGACCTTCTGGGTCGCCAGAGCGTCGCCAACGCGCCGCTGACGGTGACGACCCCGAAGACGCCGCTCGCCCCTCCCTCGTCGCCCACGGCGGCGTCGCTCGGCCCGGGCGCTGTCCGGGTCGTCTGGACCGCCAGCCCTGATCCGATCGCGTTCGGCTACCTGGTGTTCCGCGACGGAGGCGGGCAGACCGGGCGGCTGGTCTCCTGGCAGGGCCCGTCGACCACCTTCACCGACTCCACCGTTGCCTCCCGGACCTCCTACAGCTATTACGTGCGTGCGTGGGACCTGATCGGGCGCAACAGCACCGCCGCCGGGCCGGCGGCCGTGACGACGCCCTGAGCGCGGACACGGGTGGCGGGTCGGCGCTCGCCGGGGAGCCCGCGTGCCACCTGACCACCACCGAGCGCGTGAGCGGGCGGCTGCGGATCGTCGAGTTGCCGTACGCGCTCGACGGTCGGCGGCTCTACGCGCTGGCGGAGCCCGGGCCGCTGCCGGGCTGGGTGCGGGACGTCCTGCGCGACCCGGCCGTGTCGGTGCGCATCGGCGAGGTCGCCCTGCGCGGCCGCGCCCGCGTGCTCGACCCGGGCCCCGAGGTCGAGCGAGCGCGGACGCTGCTGCTGGCCAAGTACGACGACGCCGCGACCGAGGACCTCAGCTACTGGATCCGCTCGGGTCAGCCGGTCAGGGTCGACCTGCGGCCGGGCGGCCGGGCCCCACGCGCCGCGGCGCCCGGACGGTGAACCCCACCTCGCGCGCGGCCGATCGCCGGCGGCCCGCGACCAGCGTCGCCGTCGTGCGGTAGCGCCCCGGGCGCAGGCGGCGCGGCAGCGCAATGACGCGGCCCGCCCGCCCTGTGTGCGCGCGCAGCGTGGTGACCGTGCGCCATGCCGTGCAGGCGCGCTCGTGCCGGCGGCGCCCGGTGCGGCAGGTGCGCCCGACGCGGTGCCCGCGGACGGCCCGCAACAGCCGGACTTCGACGATGCCCGCGGTGCTCACGCCCACCCGCAGCACGAACGTGCGCCCGGTGCGGTCCAGGCGCACGGACCGGATCCGCGGCCGCGCGCGCGCCGCGGGCCGGTTCCGCGAGCGCTCGGGCGCGCCGCCCGGGCCAACCGCCGGCCCGGCGAGCAGCGAGCGGCGCGCCACAACCGCGGCGGCCATCGCGCGGGCGCCCGCCGCGTTGGGGTGGAGGCCGTCGGTCGTGTAGGCCGGGGCGATCGCCGGGATCCCGTCGGCGCTCCCGGTCTGCGGCATCGCGGCGTCGAAGTCGATCACTCCGTCAGAGCGCCCGGCGGCGGCGCTCGCCCTGATCCAGCCGTTCAGCGCGGAGCGCGTCCGCTCCCCGGCTGCTGTGGCCCCCGCCCCGCCGTACGGGAGCAGCGTGCCGAGCACGACCCTCAAACCGTGGGCGCGCCCGGTGGCGACGACCTGCGCGAGCGCTGCCTCGAGCTCGGCGGCGCGCGCCATCGGGTCACCGTCCCACCGCCTAAGGTCGTTGATGCCCTCGAGCACCAGCAGGTGCGTGACCCCAGGGCGCGACAGCACGTCGTCGACAAACCGCCGAATCGCCTGGCGGCCGCCGAACGACTCGTCCGCCACCATGTCCGCCGGCAGCGGGAGCAGGTGGTTTCCGCCGATCCCGGCGTTGACGAGCGCCGGCCCGTCCGCGGTCGCCGCGAGCTCGCGGGCGGCGAGATCGACCCAGCGCTCCCCTGAGTCCACGGGCACGAACGCGCCGTCGGTGATCGAGTCGCCGAGCGCGACGGTTGCGCCGCCCGCGTCGCCCGGCGGCACGGCGGCCGCGATCCCGTCGAGCAGGAACGTCGAGGTCGTGCGCGCGGTGAACGTCGCTCCGGGCTCGTCCGCGGTCCGGTCGCCGGAGCCGGGCGGTGTCAGGAACGAGGTGACGTAGGCCGCCGCGTGCCAGTCGATCGGGCCGGTCGCGCCGCCGGCCGACGGCTGCGGTGGCACCGCGATGCTCGTCGAGAGTTCCGCCCAGGCGCCGGCCCGCGCCGGGCGGGCGACCGGGTCGCTCACCGCGTCCGCGCCGGGCGCGATCGTCACGGTGGCGGCGCCCCCGCAGAACGTGACCTGTCGCTGCGCGGTCACGCCGGCCGTCGGGGTCCCGTCCGGCGCGTGGACGGTGCGCCCGATCCGCACGGGACCGATCGTCAGCGGGCGCTCGCCGAAGCGGTTGGTGAGCCGCAGGCGCAGGAGGGCGCCGCGCGGATCGGGCCGCGCGACCATGCGGAACGTCTGATCGCGGGCCTCGTCGCCCGTGAGCGCGCCGCCCAGGTCGGCCGGCTGCGCAACCGCGACTCCCCACGGGTAGGCGCCCTGCATCGCCGTCGCCCAGGCGGCGCGCCAGCGCAGCCCGGGCGGCGCGTGCGCCGCCGCGCAGTCGGCTCGCGCGGCGGCCGGAGCCGCGAGCAGGGACAGGAGCGCCACAGCCGCGAAGGCGGGTGCGATCCTGCGCCGCTGCGCGCTCATCCGGAACGGCAGCGTACGTGAAGGCGGGCGGCGGACGCGCCGTGCCAATCCTGCGCCACCTTCGCGTACGGTTCGCCCATGAGCGCGGGAGCGCAGCGCACGGCCGTGACCGGGCCCGGAGGCGAGCTGCCCGGACGCCTGCGCGCGATCTGTGGCGACGACCACGTCGTCTGCCACCCGCACGCGCTGCGCGCCTACGAGTCGGACGGGCTGCAGCGCTACCGCGCGATGCCGCGCGCGGCGGTGCTGCCCGGCTCCGCCGCGGAGGTCGTCGCCGTCGTGCGCCTCTGCCACGAGCTGAGGGTGCCCTGGGTCGCGCGCGGGGCGGGCAGCGGGCTCTCCGGCGGCGCGCTGCCGGTCGAGAGCGGCGTGCTGCTCGTGCTCTCCCGGTTGCGGCGGATCCTCGAGGTCGACCTCGACGACAGGCGCGTCGTGGTGGAGCCCGGCGTCACCAACGCCGCGGTCTCCCATGCCGTCGCGCCGCATCTCTTCTATCCCCCGGACCCCTCGAGCCAGGTCGTCTGCTCGATCGGCGGCAACGTGGCCGAGAACTCGGGCGGGGCCCACTGCTTCAAGTACGGGTTCACCACCAACTACGTCGCCGGCGCCGAGGTGGTCCTGACGGACGGCACCGTCGTCGAGTTGGGAGGCAGCGCGCCGGAGGTCCCGGGCTACGACCTGCTCGGCGCGTTCGTCGGATCGGAGGGGACGCTCGGCGTGGCGACCAGGATCACGCTGCGCGTGGTGCCCGCGCCGGAGGCGGTCGAGACCGTCGCCGCCTTCTTCGACTCCACGCGGGCGGCCGCGCAGGCCGTCTCGGCGATCGTCGCGGCGGGCGTCGTCCCGGGGGCGATAGAGCTGATGGACGCGTTCGCGATCGCCGCCGCCGAGCCGCTCGTCGGCGCCGGCTACCCGCTCGACGCCGGCGCCGCGCTCCTGGTCGAACTGGACGGCACCGCCGAGGAGTGCGGGGAGCGCCTGTCGGAGGTGCGGCGGCGCTGCAAGGACCACGGTTGCACCGGCATCCGGGTGGCCGCCGACCGGCACGAGCGCGAGTTGCTGTGGAAGGTGCGCCGCGGCGCGTTCCCCGCGATGGGGCGCGTCAGCCCGAACTACTACGTGCAGGACGGAGTCGTTCCCCGGACCCGCCTTCCGGACGTGCTCGACGAGATCGCGGCGCTGGCGGCGGAGCACGGCCTGCGGGTCGCGAACGTGTTCCACGCCGGCGACGGCAACCTGCACCCGCTGGTCTGCTACGACGGCGAGCGCGCGGGGGAGGCGGAGCGGGCGGAGCGGCTGGCGGCCGAGATCCTCGACGCCTGCCTGCGGGACGGCGGCTCGATCACGGGCGAGCACGGCGTGGGCGTGGACAAGCGCCGCCACATGCCGAAGATGTTCTCGGCGCCCGATCTAGAGGCGTTCTCGCGGCTGCGCTGCGCGTTCGACCCGGATGGCCTCGCGAATCCGGGCAAGCTGATGCCGACTCCGCGCCTGTGCGGCGAGGTGCCCGGGCCCTACCGCGAGCACCCGCTCGAGCGCGCGGGCCTCGCGGAGCGCTTCTAGCCATGCGCGTCGAGCGGCCGGCCGACCCGGGAGCGGCCGCCGCCGTGCTCGCGCGGGCCGCCGCCGCCGGCGAGCGCGTGCGCCCCTCGGGGGGCGGCACGAAGCGCGCGTGGGGCGCGCCCGGTCGCGGGGCCGAGATCGAGTTGTCGACCGGCGCGCTCGAGGAGATCGTGGCCTACGACCCCGGGGACCTGACGGCGGTGCTGCGGGCCGGGCTTCCGCTCGCCCGCGCCCAGCAGGCGTTCGCCGAGCACGCCCAGGCGCTCGCGCTCGACCCGCCGGACCCGGGCGGCGCGGCGACGATCGGCGGCGTCGTGGCGACCGCGGACTCCGGTCCGTGGCGCCACCGGCACGGCTCGGCCCGCGACCTCGTCCTCGGCGCGACCGTCGCGCTGGCGGACGGCACGCTCGCGAAGACCGGCAGCCGGGTCATCAAGAACGTCGCCGGCTACGACCTCGCGAAGCTCTACGCCGGCTCGTTCGGGACGCTCGGCACGATCGTCGAGGTCGTCGTCCGGCTGCATCCGCTCCCGGCTTCGACAGCCACCGTCGTGGCGCGCGCCGCGGAGCCCGGGGCGCTCGCGCGCGGCGCCGCGGCGCTAGGCGCGGAGCCGCTCGAGCTGGAGGCGCTCGACGTGCGCTGGACGCCGGACGGCGGCGCGATCCTCGCGCGGGCCGGTGGCCGCGCCGCGGGCCGGCTCGCATCCCGCGCGGCGGACGTGCTGGGCCGGGCCGGCCTCGACCCGGAGCCTTCGGAGGAGAGCGACGAGCCGCTGTGGGCCGCGCAGCGCGAGGCGCAGCGCGCCGCGCCCGGCGCCGCGGTCGTGCGAGTCGCGGGGCTTCCCTCGCGGCTCGCCGAGGTCCTCGAGGCGGCCGCGGCAACCGGCGCCGATTCGGCCGTGGGCCGCGCCGCGCTCGGCCTGACCTGGATCGCACTACCGGCGGGCACCGACGCCGCCGCCGGGCTCTCGGAGCTCCGCCGGCGGCTCCACCCGCTGCCGGTCGTGCTCCAGGAGGGCCCCCGCGAGCTGCGTGCCGCGGTCGACGGCTGGGGCGTCCCGGACGGACCGGCGCTCGACCTGATGCGGCGCGTCAAGGCGCGCTTCGACCCGGCCGGCACCTGCAGCCCGGGCGTCTTCGCGGGCGGCATCTGATGGGCGCCTCCTCCGCGTGGGACCACCGCCGCCCGCCCGACCCGGCGCTGCTCCGGGACTGCGTCCACTGCGGCTTCTGCCTGCCGAGCTGCCCGACCTATGCGCTGTGGGCGAGCGAGCCGGACTCGCCGCGGGGCCGGATCGAGCTGATGCGGCTGGGGCACGAGCAGCCCGAGCTGTCAGGCGAGATGGTCACCCATTTCGATCGCTGCCTGGGCTGCATGGCGTGCGTCACCGCGTGCCCGTCCGGGGTGCGTTACGACCTGCTGCTGCAGCAGACGCGCGCGCAGGTGGAGCGTCTGCACCCGCGCTCGCGCGCCGATCGCGCGTACCGGGCCGCGCTTTTCGGGCTCTTCACCCATCCGGGCCGCCTGCGCGCGGTAGCGCCTGCGGCGGCGGCCGCCGGCAGGCTCGGCATGGGCACCGCCGCGATGCGCCGGCGCGGGGGCCTGCTCGGGCGGGTCCCGCGCCTGCGCGCGCTGCTCGCGCTCACCCCCCGCGCGCCGGCGCGCGCCGCGCTGCACCGGCTCGCGGAGCGCACTCCGGCACTCGGTCCGGCGCGTGGCCGCGTCGGCCTGGTGCAGGGCTGCGTCCAGCGCGCCTTCTTCGGCGATGTCAATGCGGCCACGGTGCGGGTGCTTTCCGCCGAGGGCTTCGAGGTGCTCGCCCCGCGCCTTCCGCGCTGCTGCGGATCGCTGCAGCTGCACAGCGGATCCGAGCGGGAGGCGCGGGCGCTCGCGAAGGCGACGATCGACGCCTTCGACGGGTGCGAGACGGTGGTCTCGAACGCGGCGGGCTGCGGCTCGGGGATGAAGGACTACGGCGACCTGCTGGCCGACGAGCCCGAGTGGGCGCGGCGCGCGCGCGACTTCTCGGCGCGGGTGCGCGACGTGCACGAGCATCTCGCGGCTGCCGGTACGCGCGCCGCGCGCGGTCCGTTGCCGATGCGCGCCGTATACCACGACGCGTGCCACCTCGCCCACGCGCAGGGCGTCCGCGCGCAGCCGCGGCGGCTGCTGGGAGAGGTCCCCGGGCTCGAGTTGGTGGAGCCCGGCGAGTGGGAGATCTGCTGCGGCTCGGCGGGCGTGCACAACCTGCTCGAGCCGGGGCCCGCGCGCGAGCTCGGCGCCCGCAAGGCGCGCAACCTGCTCGCGACCGGCGCCGAGACGATCGTCTCGGCGAATCCCGGCTGCTCGGTCCAGATCGCCGCCCACCTGCGGGCCGCCGGACATCCGCCGGCGATCGTGCACCCGATGGAGCTGCTCGACCGTTCCGTGCGCGCGGGGGCCTCGCGCGGTCAGCCGCGCGACTCGAGCGCCAGCGCTGTCCGCGCGTAGGCGCGGAGGGCCGGCTTCGAGACGACGCCGAAGTCGTCCAGGCGGCGCAGGCCGACGTAGTCGAAGCCGTTCTCGAGGTCGCGGTCGGCGGTGACCCACGACGCCCACACGACGCGCGATATCCCCAGCCGCCGGCGCGCGGCGGCGAGGGCCTGCAGCGACTCGGCGGCCAGGCGGGCCTGGCCGCGCTCGTCGCTGTCCAACACCAGCTCGTCGCCCTCGAGCGTCAGGTGTGCGGCCGAGCTCCAGCCCATCTGCGCGACCACGATCGGCACCGGGCCGCCTCCGTGGCGGCGCAGGACTCGCCGAACGCGCCCGATGTCGGCGAGGAGGTCGCGGACGCGCGCGCCGTAGACCTCGAGCGCGACCCCGTCGAACGCGCCTCGCCCGCCGAGGCGGTAGAGCCGTGCGAGCGCGTCCCAGCTGCGCGCCGCCAGCGCTCCGACCAGCACCCGGACGCGCGGGTCCGCGCGCCGGACGGCGAGCCGGGTCGCGCGCAGCAGGCGTGCGTAGGCGCCCTGCAGCGTGTGACCGTCGTAGGGGAGCAACGGGTGGACCACCCACCCGGTGAGCAGGTTGGGCTCCGTCCACACCTCGAGTCCCGCGATCCGCGCGCGCAGCGCCGCCGGCACCCCGAGCCCCGTCCAGAAGGGCGAGTCGGGCCTGTAGCGCGCGACCAGCGCCTCGACGAACGCCGCGTAGCGGCGCGTTCCCGACGGTGGGGAGCGCTGCTCGCGCCCGCGGCGCGCCCAGCGCGGGGCGTCGTCCACCGCGAGCTGGACCGCGAGCCCGAACCGTCCGGCCGCGAGCATCAGGTAGTCCGTGCTCGCGAAGGAGGTCGCCACCCCGCCGACCGGCTCCCATCCGCGCGGCAGCGGTCCGCCGGGCGGCCTGGGCTGGGCGTTCGCCCAGCTCACGCGAACGCGCACCGTCTCGACCCCGCTCGCCCGCATCAGCGCGAACTCCGCCGCACGGTCCACCTGCTCGTTCGCGAGCGTGCGCTGGTCGAGCCCGACCCCGAAGAAGTCCCGGGGCAGGGCCCCGGACGCGGCGGACGGCGCCGCGGCCGCCAAGGTCGCGGCCATTGCGAGCGCCGCGGCGAGCCGGGCGCTCATGACGACAGGCAGCGGTCGGCCCGCGCCTTGGCGTCGCATCCCTCGAGCTCCAGCGCGACGCGCCGCAGCGCGGCCATCGCCGGCTTGGACGTCATCCCGTGCGGGCCCTGCCGGCGCAGTCCCGTGTACTGGAAGAGGTTGTGCCCGGAGTCGGGCGAGGACCACATGTACCAGTAGGCCGACTCGATGCGCAGGCGGCGTCGCAGGGCCGCGAGCCGCGCGAAGGAGTCGGCGACCAGCGCCGACTGCCGGCGAGCGCCGCGCGCCCCGAAGCGCGACGACCAGCCGAACTCGGTGATCGCCAGCGGAACGCGGGAGTCGCCGGCGCGCCGCATGATCTCCCGTACTCGCCGCAGCGTCAGCACCATGTTGCCGACGGACTCCGAGTACGGGTGGACCGAGACGGCGTCGAAGAGCCCGCGGCCCCCCGCGTCGTAGATCTCCTGCAGCGAGCGCCAGGTGGTCCGCACGACGCCGCCGACGATGTTCGTCGCCAGGCCCGCGAGCACGATGCGCGCGCCGGGGTCGACCGCGCGCAGCGCCACGCGGGCCGCGCGCAGCAGCCGCACGTAGCTCGGCGCGAAGCGCGGCGTCCAGAACTGCGGCAGGTCGGGCTCGTTCCACACCTGCCACTCGCGGATCGGGCGGCGCAGCAGCCTGGGGTTCTGCGCCCAGATCGACCCGCGCGGGCCGTAGCGCGCCGCGAGCACGGCCAGGAACCGGCCATAGTCCGCCGGGTCCCGCGGCACGCCCACCTTGTAGACGCGCAGGAGCCGGCCGCCGATCCGGCCCTGAAGCTCGGGCCCGCGCCCGGGCAGCTCGGCCCACCCCGGCGCTCCGAGGACGGTCGGCAGCACCGTGATCCCGTTGCGCGCCGCCGCGACCACGAGCGCGTCGAGCGGTCCGAGCTCCAGCCTGCCGGGTGCCGGCTGGAGTCTCGACCAGTAGACGGCCGCCCGCAGCGACTCGACGCCGGAGCGGGCCATCAGGGCGAGCTCGGGCTGGCTCCACGCGGGCTCGTCGGCCTCGTCGCGGCCCATGTTCATCCCCACGAAGCCGTACGGGACGGATCGCGCCTCGGTTGCGGCGGGCACGAAGGCCTGCGCGGCGACGGCCGCACCGAGCAGGATGAACGCGACGACGCGGCGCATGATGGGCAGGGCGAATGTCGGCCCTGCGGCGATCGTAGCCGCGCCGCTCGCTCCGGGTGCAGGTCGCGACATTCTCGGGGCGGGCGCGCCGGTAGCATCGGCGTCCGGGGCCAACCGACGAGGGAGTGAGATGAGCGACGAGCCGACCAAGTACCTGCTCGGCGAGCGGGACATTCCGACGCATTGGGTGAACCTGCTGCCCGACCTGCCCGGCGAGCCGCACCCGCCGCTGAGCCCCGCAACCGGCCAGCCCGCCGGACCGGACGACCTGACACCGATCTTCCCGATGGGGCTGATCGCGCAGGAGGTCTCGGCCGAGCCGGAGATCGAGATCCCGGACGAGGTTCGCGAGGCCTACAAGCTCTGGCGCCCAACGCCCTTGCACCGCGCGCGCCGCCTGGAGCGAGAGCTCGACACCCCCGCGCACATCTACTACAAGTACGAGGGCGTCTCGCCCGCCGGGTCGCACAAGCCGAACACCGCCGTGCCGCAGGCCTGGGAGAACGCCCAGGCCGGGATCCGCAAGCTCGCGACCGAGACCGGCGCCGGCCAGTGGGGCTCTTCGCTCGCGTTCGCCTGCTCGCTCTTCGGGCTCGAGTGCGAGGTCTGGATGGTCGGGTCCAGCTACGACCAGAAGCCCTACCGGCGCTCGATGATGGAGACCTGGGGCGCGACCGTGCACCGGTCCCCCAGCGATCTGACCGAGTCCGGCCGCGCGCAGGCCTCGCATCCGACCGGCTCGCTGGGCATCGCGATCTCGGAGGCCGTCGAGGTGGCGGCCCAGGCGCCGGACACCAACTACTCGCTCGGCTCGGTACTCAACCACGTGCTGCTGCACCAGACCGTGATCGGCCAGGAGGCGATCGCGCAGATGGCGATGGCCGGCGAGGAGCCCGACGTGGTCGTCGCGTGCGTCGGCGGGGGCTCCAACTTCGGCGGGCTCGCGTTCCCGTTCGTGCGCCGGGTGCTCGGCGGCGAGGCGCGCACGCGTTTCGTGGCGGCGGAGCCGGCCGCTTGCCCGACGCTGACCCGCGGCGCGTACCGCTACGACTTCGGCGACACGGCCGGGCTGACCCCGCTGATGCCGATGTACACGCTGGGCCACGACTTCGTGCCGCCGCCCGTCCACGCCGGCGGGCTGCGCTACCACGGCGACTCGCCGATGGTCAGCGGGCTCGTCAAGGCCGGGCTGGTCGAGGCGCGGGCCTACCGGCAGAACGACACCTTCGAGGCCGCGGTGCGCTTCGCGCGGACCGAGGGGATCATTCCCGCGCCGGAGCCCGCGCACGCCATCCGGGCGGCGATCGACGAGGCCGAGGCGGCCAGGGAGGCGGGCGAGCGGCGGGTGATCCTGTTCGGGCTCTGCGGGCACGGGAACTTCGACCTCTCGGCCTACGACGCCTACCTCTCGGGCGAGCTGGAGGACCCGGAGTTCTCCGAGGCGGACATGGAGGCCGCGCTCGAGCGGCTGCCCGACGCGCCCGCGATCGCCTAGCGCCCGCGGCGACGACGTGAGCCGCTCCGCCGCCCCGCCGCCGCGACCGGCGCTCGCCGGCGTCGAGACCCGCGGGGAGTCGGCGGCGTGGGCGGCGGCGGGCTTCGCCGTGACCGGTGGAGCGCTCGTGGCGGGCGGGATCCCGGTGCGGCCCGTCGCGGGCGGGACCGCATCGCTGGCGCTGGCGGCCGCGCCCGCCGCCCCGCGCGCCACGGGCACCACCGACCTCGACGGCCTGCCTTGCGCGTGGGCGGCGGCCCCTCCCGCGCCGGAGGAGACCGCCGAGGCGCCCGCGCGGCATCCCAACGGCGTGATCGCGGTGGACATGGTCATCCTCTTCACGGGTAGCCGCGAGCGCACCGGCGCCGCGCTGGCGGCGGCCGGCATGCCGCTCCGCAAGCTGCTCGAGGGGGAGGTGCCGGGCGGCGGGCAGGCGCGGCGCGGTTTCGCGCGCTTCGCCAACGGGCCGATCCTCGAGGTCGTGGAGCCCGCCGGCGGGCCGCCCGGCCCCGCGCGGCTGTGGGGCCTGCAGTTCGCCGTCGCCGACCTCGAGCGCGCCGCGGCGGTGCTGGGCCCGCTGCTAGGCGAGGCTCGCGACGCGGTCCAGCCCGGCCGGCGCATCGCGACGGTCCGTCGCGAGGCCGGTCTGGGCGTCGCCGTCGCGCTGATCACCCCGGAGCCGGCCCGGCCCCGCGCGTGAGCGGCGCGCGCCTCGGGGTGGACGTCGGCGGCACGTTCACCGACCTCGTCGCCGTCGAGCACGGGCGCCTGGTGACCGCGAAGGTCCCCTCGACACCAGCCGACCAGTCCGAGGGCGCGATGGACGCGATCGCGGCCGCGCAGGTGGACCCCGCGCGAGTGGCGGCGTTCGCTCACGGGATGACCGTGGCCACGAACGCCCTTCTCGAGCGCCGCGGCGCGCGGCTGGGCCTCGTCACCACCGAGGGCTTCCGCGACCTGCTGGAGATCGGCCGCCAGGATCGAGCGTCGCTCTACGACCTCACGGCGCACCGCCCGCCGCCCCTGGTGCCGCGCGAGCGGCGCTTCACCGTGCGCGAGCGGATCGGGCCGCAGGGAGTGCTCGTGCCGCTCGACGAGGACGACCTCGCCGCCACGATCGCCGCGCTGGCCGCCGCGGAGGTGGAGGCGATCGCCGTGTGCCTGCTTTTCTCGTTCCTCGACCCGCGGCACGAGCGCCGGGTCGGTGAGGCCGTGCGGGCCGCGCTGCCCGGCGTGCCGGTCTCGCTGTCGAGCGAGGTGCTGCCCGAGTTCCGCGAGTACGAGCGCTGCTCCACGACCGCCGCCGACGCCTACCTCGCGCCGCGGCTGGGCGGCTACCTCCACCGACTGGCCGAGCGCGCTGCGCGTACCGGCGTGCCGCGCCCGCTGGTGATGCGCTCCTCCGGCGGCGTCGCCGACATGGACGCGGCCGCCGAGCACGCCGCGGGGTGCGTTCTCTCCGGCCCGGCGGGCGGGGTCGTCGGCGCGGCGTACGCCGCGTCCGCCAGCGGACTCGCGGACGTGCTCAGCTTCGACATGGGCGGGACCAGCACCGACGTCGCACCGATCCGCGGCGGCGAGGCCGCCGTGACCAACGAGGCGGTCGTGGCCGGGGTGCCGATCCGGCTGCCGATGGTCGACGTGCACACGGTCAGCGCGGGCGGCGGCTCGATCGCCTGGGCCGACCCGGGCGGCGCGCTGCGGGTCGGGCCGCGGTCGGCCGGGGCCGATCCCGGTCCCGCCTCCTACGGGCTCGGCGGCGCCGAGCCGACCGTGACCGACGCGAACCTCGCGCTCGGCTACCTGGACAGCGGAACGGCGCTCGCCGGCGGCCTGCGCCTGTCCGGCGAGCGGGCGCTCGAGGCGCTCCGCCGGGTCGGCGCGCCGCTCGGCCTCGATCCGCTCCAGACCGCGCTCGGGACCGTACGCGTCGCCAACGCCGAGATGGCCCGGGCGCTGCGGGTGGTGACCGTCGAGCGCGGGCTCGACCCGCGCGACTTCGCGCTCGTGGCATTCGGCGGCGCGGGCGGGACGCACGCCTGCGCGCTCGCCGAGGACCTCGGGATCGCATCCGTCCTGGTCCCGCGCGCCGCCGGTGTGCTGAGCGCGCTGGGGCTCGCGATCTCCGACCTGCGGCGCGACGAGGTGGCGGCCCACATCGCGCCGGTCGAGGAGTTGCGGCCCGCCGCGCTCGAGGAGGCGTTCGCGGCGCTGTCCGAGCGCGCGTCCGCGGGCTTCGAGCGACCGCTCCTGCGCCGCCGCGCCGACCTGCGCTACCGCCGCCAGGCGTTCGAGCTGACCGTCGACGCGGACGACCCGGTGCGGCTGCGCGCGCGCTTCGAGGCGGCGCACGAGGCGCGCTACGGCTACCGCATGGCGGACGAGCCGGTCGAGGTCGTCGCGCTGCGCGTCACCGCGACGGTCGCCGTCGAGCGGCCGCCGCTTCGCGCGACGCGCGGACGGGACGATGCCCGTCTCGGCGCGCGCAGCGCGTGCTTCGACGGCGAGTGGCGGGACACCGCCGTCCTGGACGGAGCGGCGCTCGAGCGGGGCGCGGCGGTCCGGGGACCGGCCGTGGTGCAGTGGCCGGAGGCGACGTGCGTGGTCCGCCCCGGATGGAGCGGCGAGGTCGACGGCGCCGGCGCGTTGCTGCTGCGCAGGGAGGCGGGCGGGTGAGCGCGACGATCGACCCGGTCACGCTCTCGGTGCTGTCCTCGGCGCTGGCCGGGATCGCAGAGGAGATGGGGACGCTGCTGGTGCGCGGCGCCTACTCGTCGAACATCAAGGAGCGGCGCGACTGCTCGGCCGCGCTGTTCGACGGCGCCGGGGAGCTGGTCGCTCAGGCCGAGCACATCCCGGTGCACCTGGGCGCGATGCCCGAGGCGGTGGCGGCGGTGATCGAGCGCGAGCCGGAGCCCGGCGACGTGTTCCTGCTCAACGACCCCTACACGGGCGGCACCCACCTCCCGGACCTCACGCTCGTCTCGCCGGTCGAGGCGCGCGACGGGCGGCTCGCGTACGCGGTCACGCGCGCGCACCACTCCGACGTCGGCGGCATGCGCCCCGGATCGATGCCCGCGGACTCCCGCGACATCTACCAGGAGGGGCTTGTGCTGCCGCCGCTGCGGCTGGTGCGCGGCGGGGAGACGGTGCGCGAGGCGCTCGAGCTGGTGCTGGCCAACGTGCGCACCCCCGCGGTGCGCCGCGGCGACCTCGCGGCCCAGCTCGCCTCCAACCGGCTCGCCGCGACGCGCCTGGCCGAGCTGGCCGGGCGGGTCGGGCTGCAGACGCTCCGCGCCGGCATCGCGGCGGTCCGCGACTACGCCGCCCGCCGCGCGCTGGAGGCCGTCGCCGCGATCCCGGACGGGCGCTACGAGGCCTCCGGCGAGCTCGAGGGCGACGGGACCGGCGAGGACGACATCCCGCTCCGCGTTGCCGTCACGGTCGAGGGCGGGCGGCTGACCGTGGACTTCGCGGGCAGCGCGCCGCAGGTGGCCGGCAACGTCAACTGCCCGCTCGCGGTGACGCGGTCGGCCTGCTGCTTCGCGCTGCGCGTCGTGCTACCGGGGGACGTGCCGGTCAACGCCGGCACCTACGCGCCGCTGCGGATCGTCGCCGAGCCCGGCCTGGTGGTGCACGCGCGGGCGCCCGCGGCGGTCGTGGCGGGCAACGTCGAGACCTCGCAGCGGATCGCGGACACCGTGCTGCTGGCTCTCTCGCAGGCGCTTCCGCTGCCCGCCCAGGGGCAGGGAACGATGAACAACGTCGTGCTCGGCGGCGAGGGCTGGACCTACTACGAGACGATCGGCGGCGGCCAGGGCGCGAGCGCCGCGGGCCCCGGCCCGTCCGGGGTGCACGTCGGCATGAGCAACACGCTCAACACCCCCGTGGAGGCGCTGGAGCTGGAGTTCCCGCTGCGCGTCGAGCGCGCCGAGCTCGCCTACGGGACGGGGGGCGCGGGCCGCCATCGCGGCGGCGACGGGATCGTGCGCGCGGTGCGGGCGCTGGAGCCGTGTTGGCTCTCGCTGCTGACCGACCGCCGGCGCCACCGGCCCGCGGGCGCGGACGGCGGCGAGCCCGGCGCCGCGGGCTCCAACGCGCTGAACGGCGAGCCGCTGCCGCCGAAGGCGAGCGTGGCGCTGGGGCCCGGGGACCTGCTCGAGGTCCGCACGCCGGGCGGCGGCGGGTGGGGCCCGCCGCCGGCGATGGCCGATTCCGGTCGCGCCTCCGGCTGAGCCCGTCAGCCGGAGGCCGGGAACAGCTCCTGGACGAAGAAGCGCGCCGCCGCGTCCAGGCGATCGCCGTAGATCTCCTCGGCAGCCTCGAGGATCTCCGCCGCCGTCGCGAGCCCGCAGGCGCCGGCCAGGAGGCGGACGTCGTCCTCGTCCTCGCCCACCCGGTGCGCGAGCACCTTCAGGGCGAGCAGGATCCTGGGCGACGCCGCAAGGCAGCGAAGCCCGGGCACGTCGAGCACGGGCGCGGCCTGGGGATCGTCGCCCGCGAGGAATCCCTTCACCGCGTCGTTGAGCCACGCCGGCGGAAGGTCGCGCCGCCGCGCCACCTCGGCGGCGGCCGAGTAGATCTCGGCTTTGGGCTCGAAGACGGCGTCCACGTCGCGCGTCGAGCGCCGCGCGTCGTAGGCGAGCGCGATCGCGGCCCCTCCGACCACGTACATCTCGCCGTCGACGCCCCGCTCGCGCAGCAGTGACGCGAGCTCGCCGAGCGTCTCGAGGATCTCGTCGCGGTCCACCTCAGCAGCGCTCCAGCGAGCCCCTGGCGATGAATATCCCGCGCCGGCGGAACGCGGCGGGGGACTGGGCGATCGCCAGCGCGCGGAAGCCCGGCACCGGGCTCGGGAACCAGAACGCGTCGAGGAACCTGGACGGCTCCGTCGCCCATGCCGGGCGCTCGAGGCCCCGGGTGGCGGCGAGGTGCTCGGCGAGCGCCCCCAGGTAGGCGTCGGCACGCGAGTCGCCCGTGGGACCGGGGCGCTCCGCGAGCGCCGCGGCGCGCAGCTCGTCATGGCCGCGGACGGCGAACTCGTCGAGGAACTCGCGCACCGCGAAGCGCAGGTCCTCGCCGGCGCGGACCCGCCCGGCGACGCTCGCGAGCGTCTGGACGAAGCGCTCGTCGGGCGGCGGATGCGCCGCCAGCCAGTCTCTCAGCGTGGACTCGGAAGGCACCGGTTGCTCCTGCGCCAAGCCTACGGCGGCACGCGGCGCGGCTGGTGCGCTCGGCCGCCGTCCGCGCTCCGGCGAGCGTCAGGCCTGGCCCGCGGGCGGGTCCAGGGCGCGCAGCGCGTCGAGGGCGGCGTCGCGCAGGCGATCGGGGTCCTCGTCGCGGTACAGGGGCCCGGTGCCATCGGTCAGCAGCAGCCGGGCCTGCGCGACGCCGCGCGCGCTCACCGGCGCCGCACTACCGAGCCGCGACGCGAGCCGCTCCAGCGCCGGCCGGCCGAGCCGCACGGCCCGCGCGGCGACCGGTATCCGGGCGTTCCATCCGACCGGCGGGTGCTCCGTGGAGGCGAGCGCGGAGCGCAGGCCGCGCGCCACGCGGCGGCGCTCGCTCGCCTGCAGGAGCTGCGCGGCGCGCAAGCGCTGCGCGGGGTCGTCGCCGGGGCGCGCGCGGCGCGCCAGCGCCTCGTCCAGCCGGTCGCGCCGCAGCAGCACCCGCAGGTGCAGGGCGGCGCCTCCCGGGCGGGGGTCGGCGCCGGGAAGCGGATCGCCGTGATCGCCAATCGCGGGTCGCATCGGATCAGCCTCTCCCGTGATTGTCGCTCACCCGGCGCGGATACCCAAGTCGAGAGGACGGCCGCCGCGAGCGGGCCGCCCGCCTCCGTCAGCCGCCCCCGTCGGGGTCGCCTCCCGCCTCGCCGGACGCCTCCCCGACGCGCGGACGCACCACCAGCACCTCCTCGCGCACGGCGCCGAGCAGCCAGGCGACGTCGGCCGCGGAGAAGCCGTCGGCGCCGTTGCCGGACGCGGCGACGACCATGCGATCGAAGCGCTCGTTCGCCGCCGCGGCGTGCAGCGCGTGGCGAACGGAGCGCCCGCGCTCCACGCGCGCGTCGACCGCGACCTCGGCCCGTGCGGCCCGGCGCTCGACCGCCTCGAGCATCGTGAGCGCGATCTCGGCCTCGCGCGGCTGCGCGGAGTCCAGTGGGAGGTGGCGGGGAACCGACACCAGGTAGATCGGCACGAGCGTCGCGCTCTCGGCGCGCGCAAGCCGCAGCGCCGCGCTCAGCGCGCGCTCCGAGAGGCGGGCGCCGACGAAGGGAAATGCGATGCGCCGGGCGCGGCGGCCCAGGCCGATGCGGCGGCGCGCGATGACGACCGCCACGGCGACGCACACGCCGGCCGCGAACCCCGCGATCAGCGCGGCGAGGGCCATCACCCGTCCGCTTTGGGCCGGTCGGCGACGATGCGGACGTCGACTCCCGGCAGCCGCCGCAGCAACCGCATCGGCACCGGCTCGCGCAGCCGAGCGCGCCCGCTGCGCCGGGCCGGGGTCCCCATGATCAGGTAGGTGGTGCCGCGCTCGCGGGCGACCCTGGCCGCCACGTCGGCCACGTCGTCGCCCTCCTCGACGAGCAGGCGGGCCCCGAGCATCGCGGCGAGCCGGCGCATCGCCTCGAGCATGTCGCGCTCCTCGGCGCTCGCGCGCTGCGCGGCCGGGCGAACCACCAGCAGGTCGAGCTCGGCGCCGAGCCGCTGCGCCGAGCGCCACGCGCGGCGCACCACCCGCTGCGAGCGGGGGCGCAGCGCCACGAGCGCGAGCACCCGCTCGCCGACCGGCTCGCTGCCGCCGCGGGCGCCGAGACGCTCGGGGCGGCCGGCCTCCGGCTCGCGCACCAGGCGCTTCGCCTCGACGTCCTCGGCCACCTGGCGCAGCGCGACCTCGCGCAGCGCGGCGAGGTTCTCGATCCGGAAGAAGTTGTTCAGCGCGGCGGGGACGCGCTCTGCCGGATACACCTTTCCGGCCTGCAACCGCTCCAGGAGCGCCTCGGGCGTGAGGTCGACGAGCACGATCTCGTCGGCAGAGCCGACGATCGCGTCGGGGATCGTCTCGCGCACGACGGTCTCGGTGAGCTCGGCGACCCGGTCGTTGAGGCTCTCCAGGTGCTGCACGTTGAGCGTCGAGAAGACGTCGATCCCGCTGTCCAGGACCTCCTCGACATCCTCGTAGCGCTTGTCGTGCTCGAGGCCGGGCGCGTTCGTGTGTGCCAGCTCGTCGATCAGGCACAGCTCGGGCATCCGGGCCAGCACCCCCGGGAGGTCCATCTCCTCGAGGACGACGTTCCTGTAGGCGACCCGGCGCCGTGGCACGACCTCCAGGCCCCGCGCCTGAGCCGCGGTCTCAGCGCGGCCGTGGGCCTCGAGGTACCCGATCGCCACGTCGCGGCCGGAGGCCAGCTCGGCGCGCCCCTCCTGCAGCATCCGGTAGGTCTTGCCGACTCCCGCCGCCATTCCGAGGAACACCTTGTGCCTGCCGCGCGGCATGACGGGATGATGGCGGGGCCGCGACCCCGGCCGCCCTCAGGCGTCGCGGCGCGGCGACATGCCGGCTCACGCCCCGAGCAGGTTGTGGATGACCAGGTCGATCAGCTTGATCCCGACGAAGGGCGCGATCAGGCCGCCGACCCCGTACAGGAGCAGGTTGCGGCGCAGGAGGGCGGTCGCTCCGGCGGCGCGGTAGCGCACGCCCCGCAGCGCGAGCGGGACCAGCGCCGGGATCACCAGCGCGTTGAAGACGATCGCCGAGATGATCGCCGACCGCGGGCTGCCGAGATCCATGACGTTGAGCGCCTCCAGCGGACCGCGCCGGGCGCCGGCGGCGGCGTAGGTGGCGGCGAAGATCGCGGGCAGGATCGCGAAGTACTTGGCCACGTCGTTCGCGATCGAGAACGTCGTCAGCGCGCCGCGCGTGATCAGCAGCTGCTTGCCGACCTCGACGATCTCGATCAGCTTCGTGGGGTTCGAGTCGAGGTCGACCATGTTTCCCGCCTCGCGCGCCGCCTGAGTGCCCGTGTTCATCGCGACCCCGACGTCAGCCTGGGCGAGCGCGGGCGCGTCGTTGGTCCCGTCGCCGGTCATCGCCACCAGCCGGCCCTGCTCCTGCTCGCGGCGGATCAGCGCCAGCTTCGCCTCGGGCGTGGCCTCCGCGAGCACGTCGTCGACGCCCGCCTCCTCGCCGATCTTCGCGGCGGTCAGGCGGTTGTCGCCCGTGACCATCACCGTCCGGATGCCCATCGCGCGCAGCTGGTCGAAGCGGTGGCGCATGCCCTCCTTGACGACGTCCTTGAGGTGGACCACGCCGAGCACGTGCTCGTCGCGGGCTACCGCCAGGGGTGTCCCGCCCTCCGTCGCCACGCGGTCGAGCTCAACGCGCAGCTCCGGGGGAGGAGATCCTCCCGCGGTCGCCACGAAGCGCTCGATCGCGTCGCCGGCTCCCTTGCGCAGGCGCTGGCCCGCCAGGTCGACCCCGCTCATCCGGGTCTCGGCGCTGAACGGCACGAACTCGGCGTGATCCGGCGCCAGCGTGCGCTCGCGGATCCCGTACTGCTTGGCGAGCACGACGATCGAGCGCCCCTCGGGCGTCTCGTCCGCCAGCGAGGCGAGCTGCGCGGCCTCGGCCAGCTCGGCCTCGGGCACTCCCGGCATCGGAACCAGGTCGGTCGCCTGGCGGTTGCCGAGCGTGATCGTCCCCGTCTTGTCGAGCAGCAGGACGTCGACGTCCCCCGACGCCTCGACCGAGCGCCCCGAGAGCGCGAGCACGTTGCGGCGCACGAGCCGGTCCATGCCCGCGATGCCGATCGCGGAGAGCAGCGCGCCGATCGTGGTCGGGATCAGCGCGACGAGCAGCGACACGAGCGTCGCGAACGACACGACGGTCCCGGCCGCGGCCGCGAACGGGCGCAGCGACACCACCACGAGCAGGAAGATGATCGTCAGGCCGGCGAGCAGGATGCCGAGCGCGACCTCGTTGGGCGTCTTGCGTCGGTCGGCGCCCTCGACCAGCCCGATCATGCGATCCAGGAAGCTCGCGCCGGGCTCCTGGGTGATCTCGACCACGATGCGGTCGGAGAGCACGCGCGTGCCGCCGGTCACGGCGCTGCGGTCGCCGCCGGCCTCGCGGATGACGGGCGCCGACTCGCCGGTGATCGCGGACTCGTCCACGGAGGCGATGCCCTCGATGACGGTGCCGTCTCCGGGGATCAGCTCGCCGGTCTCGACGATCACCACGTCGCCGCGGCGCAGCTCGCTCGCGGAGCGCTCGGTCCCGTCGGCGAGGCGCGCGACGGTGTCGCTGCGCATCGAGCGCAGCGAGGCGGCCTGCGCCTTCCCGCGCCCCTCCGCGAGCGCCTCGGCGAAGTTGCCGAAGAGCACGGTGAGCCACAGCCAGACCGCGACCGTCACCACGTACCACGCGGGGTCGTCGCCCGTCCCCGACAGCGGCGCTCCGGCGAGGTCCAGCACCCAGATCACCGTGGTCAGGACCGCGCCGATCTCGACCACGAACATCACCGGGTTGCGCACGAGCGCGCGCGGGTCGAGCTTGCGCGCGGCGTCGAGCAGCGCCGGCGCCAAGACATCGCGCCCGGCCGGGCCGCGGCCGGACCGCCCGGTCATCCCCGCCGCTCCATGCCGTCGAGGGCGAGGTTGAGCTCGAGCACGTTGACCGCGGGCTCGCCGAGGACGCCGAGCCCGCGCCCGTCGGTGTGGTCGCGCACCTGAGCGAGCACCTCGGCGAGCGGCAGGCGCCGGACCGCCGCCACGCGGTGGGCCTGGATGTGGGCGTTGGCCGTCGAGATCTGCGGGTCGACGTTGGACCCCGAGGTGAAGACGGCGTCGCCGGGGACGTCCGCGCGGGTCAGGGCGTGGTCGTACGGGCGCTCGAGCGCGAGGTAGGCCGCGGCGTTGCGCTCGAGCCGGCCGCGCAGCTCCACCGAGTTGGGACCGAGGTTTGAGAACGCCGTCGCGTCGGCCGAGTAGCCGGTCGCCGACGGCCGGCTCTGGAAGTAGCGCCGGTCCGCCACGAGCACGGGGTTGCCGTCGGAGTCCCGCTTGGGCCGGCCGTTGCGCCCCAGCACCGGACGGGTGAAGCCCTGCCCGATCAGGCGTGACCCGACCTCGTGCCCGCCCGCGCTGACGCGGCTGCCTCCGGCGGCGCCGGGGAACAGCAGCCCGCCCAGCCCGGTGACGACCAGCGGGTAGGCGAGGCCGAGCAGGATCGTGAACCCGACCACGGCGACGACGGCGGCGCGGATCTCCCGTCCCGCCATCAGAAGAGCCGTCCGGTCAGGCCCTGGACGACGGGGCCGAGGAGCAGGGCCGGAACGAACGTCAGCAGCGCGAGCAGCAGGATCGTCCCGATCAGCAGCACCACGAACGTGGGCGTGTCCGTGCGCATGGTCCCGGGGCCGGGCGGAGAGACCCGCTTGCCGGCCAGGCCGCCGGCGATCGCGAGCCCCGCGAGGATCGGCACGAAGCGCCCGAAGAGCATCGCGAAGCCCCCGAGCAGGTCGGCGAAGGTGATCCCGTAGCTCCCCGCGTTCCCCGGCGCGTTCGGCTGGACGAAGCCGGTGTAGCCGGCGAACGCAGATCCGTTGTTGTTGGTCTGGGATATGTAGGCGTAGAGCGTCTCGGTGAAGCCCTGCGGACCGGACGCGAAGTTCGAGGGAGCCCCGTAGCGCGTCGCGACGGCGAGCGAGACCGCGGTGAGCACGATCAGGGGCATCGCCAGCGTCCCGATCATCACGAGCTTGATCTCGCGCGCCTCGACCTTCTTGCCGAGCAGCTCGGGCGTGCGCCCGACCATCAGGCCCG
Organism: Solirubrobacteraceae bacterium; assembly: GCA_046330255.1. Taxonomy (GTDB): domain Bacteria; phylum Actinomycetota; class Thermoleophilia; order Solirubrobacterales; family Solirubrobacteraceae; genus JBBSBL01. The sequence continues at coordinate 768,124 of JAXLTC010000001.1, read as the reverse complement.
CGATGAACACGGCGAGCAGCACGAAGAGCAGCATCGACAGCAGGCCGGTGCCGGTGCCGCCGAAGATCACCTCGCCCGTGCTCATGTTGGCCAGCGGGACGGTGGCGCCGATCCCGGTCAGCGACTCCATCGCCGCGTTGACGGCGCCGCAGGAGGCCACGGTGGTGACCGCCACCCACAGCGCGGAGCCGCCGGCGCCGAACCGCTGCTCCTTGCCCTCGAGGTTGACGCCCGCGATCCCGGCCGCGTGCTGGGCGGGGGACCCGTGCGCCTCGGCCGCGTAGACGATCGCCACCCCCGCGACGAACATCAGGAGCATGGCCGCGTAGAGCGTCCAACCCTGCCGCCGGCTGCCGACCATCCGCCCGAACGTCGCGGTGAGGCCGGCCGGGATCACGAGGATCAGGAGCATCTCCACGAAGTTGGTGAGGGCGCTCGGGTTCTCGAACGGCATCGCCGAGTTGACGTTGAAGAACCCGCCGCCGTTGGTCCCGAGCTGCTTGATGGCCTCCTGCGAGGCGACGGGTCCCAGCGCGAGCGTCTGCGAGCCGCCGGTGAGCGTCCGGAGGTGGACGTAGGGGTCGAGCGTCTGCAGCGTTCCCTGGGAGACGAGGAAGATCGCCGCGACGAGCGAGATCGGCAGCAGGACGTAGAGCAGCGTTCGCGTGAGGTCGACCCAGAAGTTGCCCAGGTCGCTGCCTCCACGCCGAACGATGCCGCGGATGACCGCCACGACCGCGGCCATCCCGACCGCGGCGGACACGAAGTTCTGGACCGCCAGACCGGCCATCTGGCTGAAGTAGGACAGCGTGGTCTCGCCGGCGTAGTACTGCCAGTTCGTGTTGGTCACGAACGACGAGGTGGTGTTGAAGGCGACGTCCCACGGCATCGGGCCGAAGCCCTCCGGGTTCCAGGGAAGGCTTCCCTGGAGCCGCAGCACGAGGTAGAGGCCCAGCCAGGACGCGGCACTGAAAGCCAGCAGCGAGCGCGCGTAGCCCTTCCAGTCCTGCTCGCCTCGGGCGGCGGGCCCCAGCAGCCGGTAGGTCAGGCGCTCGAGCGGGCCCAGCACGGCGCCCAGCGCGTGACGCTCGCCGTCGTAGACGCGCGCCATGTAAGCGCCGATGACCGGCGTCAGCGCCGTCAGCAGCGCCACGAAGAGCGCGATCTGCGCCCAGCCCGCGATCGTCATCGCTACAGGCGCTCTCCGCGCAGCAGCGCGAACACGAGGTAGGCGAAGATGGCGGCCGACACGGCCAGTCCGATGGCGTCGGCGGCGCTCAAACCTTCCCCAGCCCGTCGGCGAAGAGGTACATCAGCGCGAAGAACGCGAGCGCGAGCGCGACGGCGAGGATGTCCATGGGGCCAGTCTGGGCGCCGGGGCGTCAAGGGCGTGCCCGGATGCAGGCCCCCGCCGTCAAGAACGTGTCAACACGACGAATCGCGCCACAGGACGCGCTCCCGGGGACGGGCGTCTCGCCGCGGCCCGGCGCTCAGGCGGCGAAGCGGTAGCCCACGCCCGGATCGGTGCGGATGAAGCGCGGCCCGTCGCCCGCAGGCTCGATCTTCGCCCGCAGGTTCGCGATGTGCGTGCGCAGCGTGTGGGTGTCCTCCGCCCACTCCGGTCCCCAGACCTCGACCAGCAGCGTCCGATGGGTCAGCAGCCGTCCGCGGTGACGCAGCAGCACGCGCAGCAGCTCGAACTCGGTCGGCGTCAGGTGGACCGACTCCCCGCCGGCGCGCACGACCCGGGAGGCGATGTCCACCTCGAGTCCGTCGACCTGCAGGACGGGCTCGTCGGCGCCGGCGCCAACGCGTCGCAGAGCCGCCTCGAGCCGTGCCACCAGCTCGCGCGACCCGAACGGCTTGGTGACGTAGTCGTCGGCTCCGGCCTCCAGCGCGCGTACCTTCTCCTCCTCCTCGCCGACGGCGGAGAGCACGAGGATCGGCATGTCCGTCCACTCGCGCAGGCGCCGGCAGACCTCGATGCCGTCGCCGTCGGGAAGCACGAGATCGAGGATCGCCGCCTCCGGGGGTCGCACGGCGGCGCGATCGAGCGCCTCCTCGGCGGTGGCGGCCGGGACGACCTCGAAGCCCGCCTCCCGCAGCACGACCTTCAGCGCGCGCAGGATCTGGGGCTCGTCGTCGCATACCAGGACGCGGCGCTGCGCGCTCACGAGACCCGCGCGCCCTGCGCGCTCGGCTGCCCGTCGCCGCCGTCGCTGCGCGCCGGCAGGGGCAGCGTCACCACGAAGGTGGTTCCCTGGCCGGGCAGCGACTCCGCGGCTATGTGCCCACCGTTGGCTGCGATGAACCCGCGGGCGATCGCCAGCCCCAGGCCGGAGCGCCGGGGTCCGCTCTCGGCCGACTGCGCGGTGTAGAACGGCTCGAACACGCGCTCGAGCTGCGCGGGCGGGATCCCCGGTCCGCGGTCGACGATCCGCACCACGAGGCAATCGCCGACCACGCGCGCACGGACGGACACCGGGTGGCCGCCGGAGTGGGCGACGGAGTTCTCGAGCACGTTGGCGAGCGCGCGCTCGAGCTGGGCCGGGTCGGCGCGCACCGGCGGGAGCTCCCGGTCGAGCGCGAAGTGCAGCGCCCGCGGTGGAGCGCCGGTGTCCTCGGCCGCCGTGCGCAGGATCTCTTCGACCGAGCACCACGAGCGGTGCGGCTCGGCGACCCCCGCCTCCAGGCGCGAGAGGTCCAGCAGGTTGTCGATGAGCCGCGCGAGGCGGCGCGCTTCCTCGCTCACGACCGCGGCGAGCTCGCGCCGGTCCTCGTCGGCGAGAGCGGGGGCGCGCAGGGCGTCACCGGCGGTGACGATCGCGGTCAGCGGCGAGCGCAGGTCGTGCGAGACGGAGCGCAGTAGCGCCGTCTTCACGACGTCGCTGTGGCGCAGCGCCTCGGTCTCGACCACCTCCGCGTGCAGCGCCTCGCGCTCCAGCGCGGCCGCAAGCAGGGCCTCCAGCGCGGGGACCACCCGCTCCTGGAGCCGCCGCAGGGTCCCCTCCGGCAAGTCCGAGGGCACGACGAGCGTCCCGAGGCGCCGGCGGTCCTCGCGCAGCGGGAAGGCGACGCTGCGCTCGTCGCTCTCCACCCGCTCCAGCTCGATCGCCGCGGAGGGCAGCTCGAGCGCCGCGGCCAGGCGGCGCGCGGCGGTCGCGAGCCCGCCGACGAGGTCGCCCCCGCGCAGCAGCAGCCGCGCCATCTCCGCCGCGAGGTCGGCCTCCCGCCGGCGCTCCTCGGCCTCCCGCGCCCGGGCGCGGGCGATCTGGGCGATCGTGCTCGCGATCACGGCGGCGACCAGGAACGCGCCAAGCGCCACCCAGTTCTCCGGCTCCCGGATCGTGAAGCGCCCCGTCGGCGGGATGTGGAACCAGTTGAAGGCCGCGGCGCTGAGCAGCCCCGTCAGGAGCCCCAGCCGCAGCCCCCAGCCGGCGGAGAGGACCAGTACGCCGACGAGGTAGACGACGCCCAGCGAGACCACGGGTGCGATGTCGCGCAGCGGGAAGACGAGGATCGTCTCGAGCGCGATGCTCAACAGCGCCACCGCGAGGCCCGCGAGGAACGACGGCCGCTCGGTGCCGCCCAGCAGGTTCTGCAGGCGCCCCTCCATCCCGGTCAGCTTAGGCGGGGCCGGGGCGGGAGCCAGGCGACGCCGGCCGGCGTCGTCAGGTGCGGACGTCTGTTTGCCGGGCGTCGTCGGCGAGGCCGCGGCCCTGGCGAATCGCGACTGGGGAAGGAGGGGGCTCCGGGGTCGTCGGCGTGGCCTCGGCTGGTCGGCGGGTCCGGCGGGATGGCGGGACGGCCGGATGGTCCTTGCGACGTTGAGCACCACTACGGTGCAAAACGTCGAACGCGTCTCTCGCCCGCCCGGCGAGGGCTCTTTCGTTGCCGCCGTTGGCGGCGCCCGGCGCCCGGCGGCCTGCGCGGTCCCGGCCCGGCCGGCCCCCTCAGCGGCCTGCGAGTCGCGCGAGCAGCCGCTTGTAGACCGCGAACGCCGGCTTGGGCGAGTAGTCGTCGCGCAGCAGCCCGTAGTGGTGCTGGAAGTTGGGCGAGGAGGTGCGGTGGTCGCGCAGGCTGAACCAGCGGTAGTCGGTCACGTGGTAGGCGCGGCGCGCGGCGTTCGCCGCGCCGACCATGGAGCGCATCGCGACGGCCTGGTCGGCTTCGCTGCGGCCCGGGCCGGTCGGCCAGCCGTTCTCCTCGACATGCACCGGGACCGAGCGCGGGATGCCGGCCCTGCGCAGCCAGCAGCCGCGCAGCGTGTTCAGCCCGGCGAGGATGCCCTCGCCGGTCCGCGCCGGTGGCAGCGAGAGCGGGAAGAACGTCCCCGGATAGGTGTCGAGGCCGACCCAGTCGAGCGCGGCGCGGAAGCGCGGGCCGCCCGCGCGGATCGACTCCCAGAACGAGGCCTCGGTCGCCGGCGCGAGCTGGAAGAACCAGTTGAACCCGACCGTCAGTTGCCGGAAGCCGCGGCGGCGGGCCTCGTCCTTGGCGGCGATCACGCCCTGGACCAGGGCCTGGCGCGCTCCGCGGTAGGCGCCGTCGGAGGAGTCGGGTGAGAAGGTGAGGTTGACCTCGTTGGCGATCTGCAGGCCCACGACCCGGCGGTTAGGCCCGAACGCCCGCACGACGCGGCGCACCCAGCGGGTCCAGGCCGGGATGTCCCCCTCCTGGCGCGGCGACGGGTGGTAGCGGACCTGCAGCTCGACCAGGTAGCCGCGCGAGGTGTAGCGGCGGGTCAGCGCGAGGAAGCGGCGCAGGCCGCGCTCGCCGTCGGACCAGAAGAAGCGGTTCAGGCGCAGCACGAGCGGCGCGCCGCGCGGGCGCAGGCGCGCGAGCGCCGCGAGCGTGCGAGCGGGGTCGTCGGGCACCGGCGCGACCGCGGCACCGGATGCGCCCGAGGCGCCGTTGGGGCCGATGCCCATGCGCAGGCGCGGGGCGCGGCCCGGTGAGGGGACGCTCGCCGGCACCAGCGTGCCCGAGCAGATCGGGTCGGCCTGGGACGGAGCCGCGGCCCGCGTGCCCGGAGCCGCGATACCCGGCGCCGCGAACGCCGCCGAGAGCGCCAGGCCGGCGAGGAGTGCCGCTGTCCAGAAGAGTCGATGCACGGGACGGCGGATGTTCCCATGACGCGCCGGGCGGCCGCGCCGGTCCCGGCGGGCGTCCCCCCGCGGGCGTGGGTCGTTGCGAACGGCGGCAACGAAGGAGCCGCTCGGCGGCGGCCGTGTCGCGAGAGTGCATTTGATCTCGATATACGGAGAAAATCGCACTCTCGCGGAGAGCCCGCCCTCCGCGAGGGCGAATTGCCTGGCTCCGGCGGCCGAGCCGCTCGGATGGGGCCGATGCCCGACCATCCGCGCCCCCGCGGGCGTGGGTCGTTGCGAACGGCGGCAACGAAGGAGCCGCTCGGCGGCGGCCGTGTCGCGAGAGTGCACTTGATCTCGATATACGGAGAAAATCGCACTCTCGCGGAGAGCCCGCCCTCCGCGAGCGCGAATTGCCTCCTTCTTAGCCGCAGTTCTCTGCGTAACAGGCAACCGGCAACGCGCGAACCGGACCCGGCGCTCGAACCGGACCCGGGCGCTCGAACCCGCCCCGGGCACGAGCCCAACCCGGGCGCCCGAACGCTCGGCAGGCCCGCGGGCATCTCGCCTAGCATCGCCGGCCGTGCCCGAAGCCGTCTACATGCACGAGCCCGCAGGCCGCCTGCACCCGACCGCGCTGTCGCGCGGACCCTGGGACCCGGGCGCCCAGCACGGAGGAGCGCCCGCCGCGCTGCTCGCGGGCGCGATCGAGCGTCACGCGGGCGGCGGGGGAACGCGCATGGCGCGGATCACGGTCGAGTTCCTGCGCCCGGTCCCGATCGCGCCGCTGGCGCTGAGCGTCGAGACCGTCAAGTCCGGCCGCAGCGCCCAGTTGCTCTCCGCGTCGCTCCACCACGGCGAGAGCGAGGTCTGCCGCGCCACAGGTCTGCGGATCCGCTCGGACGCGGGTGCCACGGCGCCGGTGGCGCCGCCGGAGACGGCTCCCGCGCCACCGGAGTCGGCGCGCACCGCCGGCCCGCCGCCCTCGGCGGTGCGGCCGACCTTCGGCGCCGACGCGATGGAGATCCGCTACCTGAGCGGCGACTGGCGCGAGCCCGGCCCGGCGGCGGCATGGTTGCGGCTGCGGGTGCCGCTCGTCGCGGGCGAGGAGCCATCGCCGCTGCAGCGGGCGCTCGCGGCGGCGGACTTCGGCAACGGGATCAGCGCCACGCTCGACTGGGATGCCCACGCGTTCATCAACCCCGACCTCACGGTCTACCTGGATCGCGACCCGGAGGGGGAGTGGGTATGCCTCGACGCGGTGACGCGCATCGCCGCCGACGGCACGGGCTCGGCCGAGAGCGTGCTCCGGGACGAGCGCGGCCGCATCGGCCGCGCCGTGCAGGCGCTGCTCGTGCTGCCGCGCTGAGCGGCCGTGGACCGGACGGCGCGGGGCGCGTAGGCTGGCGCTCGTGCCCGGGGCCGACCCGACCTCAGAGCGCCTGGTCGACCTCCTGGAGGCGATCGGCGGCCGTCACGAGGGCCGGCGCGCCGCGCACGCTCGCGGCGTGCTGTGCGCCGCGAGCTTCACTCCCTCGCCGCCCGCCGCGGAGCTGTGCCGCGCGCCGCACTTCTCGGGCGGGCCGCACCGCGCCCACGTGCGCTTCTCCAACGGGAGCGGCGACCCGTCGGCGCGCGACGCCGCCCGCGGGGCGCACGGCCTGGCGGTGAAGCTCTACCTCCCGGACGGATCGACGACGGACATCGTCGCGATGACCCTGCCGAGGTTCTTCGTGCGCACGGTCGAGGACTTCATCGCGTTCGGCGAGGCGCGCGTCCCCGACCCGGAGACCGGCGCTCCCGACATGGAGCGGGTCGGCGCCTTCCTCGGCGCCCATCCGGAGACGCTTCCCGCGGTCCAGGCGGTGATGGCGACGCTCCCGCCCGAGAGCTATGCGCGCCTGGCCTACCACGCGATCCATGCGTTCTCGCTCACGGCGGGCGACGGAACCGAGCGCTGGGTGCGCTGGCACTGGCTTCCCCAGGCCGGCGAGTCCTCGCTCAGCGACGAGCGCGCGGCCGCGCTGCCCCGCGACTACCTGTCGGGGGAGATCGCGGAGCGCCTGGAGGGCGCGCCCGTAGCGTTCATGCTCGAGGCGCAGGTCGCGGATGCCGGTGACCCGCTCGACGATCCGACCGCCGAGTGGCCGCAGCGGCGCCGGCGCGTGGAGATGGGCCGCCTGGAGCTGACCGGGATCGCCACCGACCGCGAGCGCGACGGTGATGTCCTCGTGTTCGACCCCACGCGGGTCTGCGACGGGATCGGGCTCTCGGAGGACCCGATCCTCCACGCGCGCTCGGGCGCCTACCGCGTCTCGGTGGCGCGGCGGACCGCCGGCTGAGCGCGGGAACGGCTAACTTGCGCGCCGTGGACGCAGGGAGCCTCCGCAACCGGCTCGCCGTCGCGACATCGATCTGGCGTGACGCCGTGCGGGAGCCGCTGCCGCGCATGCCGGCGGCCGAGCCCGCGGCGCAGGTCGAGGCATTCGAGATCCAACTCGTCGAGCGGCTTGCCGCGAACGCGACTCCCGGGTCCGCCGGCGAGGTGGCCGACCGAACCTGGGATCTCGTCCACGACCGCCCGGACTCGGATCCCGTCAAGCGCCGGGTGAGCGAGCTGCACCAGGACCTGGCGCGGCTGAGCCACGGACGCGAGTAGGCCGCCCGTCGAGACGCGCGCTGCGAGCGGTCGGCCATCCGTCCAGGCCGGTGCGCCCCGCTCGCGCGCGCGAGCGCGGGCGACGAGTCGGAGCGTGTGTCGCGCAGCCGCCGCGCCAGCCTGCCGTACGCCGCCCTGATCGCCGCCGGAGCGCTCGCGCTCCCGGGCTCCGCGGCGGCCGGCCCGGGTGCCGCGACCTCCGCGTCCCCGGGCGCGGGCGACGGCGCCGCCGCCACTCGGGCGAGCGTCTCGGCCACCAGGCGCCGCGCCGCCAACCGGCGCCGGGCGCGCTCTCGTCGCGCCCGCTGCCCCCGGCGGCGGCCCGCCGCGCGGCGCTCGCGTGCCCGCCGCCGCGCGCGCAGCCGTCCCGCGCGCTGCCGCACCCGCCGGCGGCGGACATCGGCGCGGCGGCCGGCGACGCCGGCACGGCCGCCCGCCTCCCCGTCCGGGCCGGCGCCGCCGTCCGTACAGCCGCCCACGCCGCCCGCGCCTCCCGCCCCGCCGGGGTCTCCGGCGCCGGCCCGCCTGCTCGTGACCGCGCGCGAGTACAGCCTCGCGCTGTCACGGCCCCAGCTTCCGGCCGGCGACGCGGTCGTCCAGCTCGACAACCGGGGCCAGGACCCGCACGACCTCGCGATCAGGCAGGGGGCCGGGCCGGCGACACCGCTGGTCTCCGAGACGCCGTCGCTCCAGGTCGCGACGGCCGCGCGCCGGGCGCTCGCGCCGGGCGCCTACACGCTCTTCTGCGACCTCCCCGGGCACGAGACGCTCGGCATGAGCGCGACGCTCACGGTCGGCTGAGCGCCGCTCAGCCGAACGAGATCACGCTGCGGATCCCGTCCTGGGCCTCCATCAGCTCGAACCCGCGGTTGACCTCGTCGAGCGTCAGGCGGTGCGAGACGAACGGCTCGACGTCGATCTCACCGTCCAGCCAGCGCCCGACCAGCGCCGGCACGTCGCGCCGTCCCTTGCAGCCGCCGAACGAGGAGCCCGCGATGCGCCGCCCGGTGATCAGCCAGCGCGGGATCACGTCGAGCGTCTCACCCTTGCCGGCGACGCCCGCGATCGTGCACAGGCCCCAGCCCATCCGCGCGGCCTCTACCGCCTGGCGCATCACCCTCACGTTGCCGGTCGCCTCGAACGTGTAGTCGGCGCCGAAGCCGCCGGTCATCTCGAGCACCTGCTCCACCGAGCCCTCGCCGCCGGCCAGCACGTCGGTCGCGCCCTGGCCGCGCGCCAGCTCGAGGCGCTCGGGCGAGAGGTCCACGCACACGATCCGCTCGGCCCCCTGCAGGCGGCACCCGGCGACGGCGCCCAGCCCGACCATCCCGGCGCCGAAGACCACGCACGTGGAGCCCGGCTCGACCTGCGCCGTGAACATCGCGGCGCCGAGGCCGGTCGAGAGGCCGCAGGCGAACAGGCAGGCGCGGTCCAGCGGCGCCTCGCGCGGCACCTTCGCCAGCGCGATCTCGGGCATCACCGTGCACTCGGCGAACGTGGAGGTGCCCATGAAGTGGCGGATCGGCTCCCCGTCGCGCGACAGGCGCGTGGTCCCGTCCGGCAGGTGGCCCGCGTTCTGCTGCTCGCGGATCGCGAGGCACAGGTTCGTCCGCTCGCTGCGGCAGTGGACGCACTCGCCGCACTGGGGCGAGAACAGCGTGACGACGTGATCTCCGGGGGCGAGCAGCGTGACCCCCTCGCCGACCGCCTCCACGACGCCCGCGCCCTCGTGGCCGAGCACGGTGGGCGCGTAGCCCGAGGGGTCCGCGCCGGACGCGGTGTACAGGTCGGTGTGGCAGACGCCGCACGCCTCCAGCCGGACCAGCGCCTCGCCGGGGCCGGGGTCGGCCAGCTCGACCTCCTGGACCCGCAGCGGCGCTCCGAACTCCTCCAGCACCGCGGCTCGCATCCTCATCGGGCGCCTGCTCCTCTCGTGTCGGGGTCGGCGGGATCCTACGGCGCGTCCTGCTCGGGCCGGCGGCGCCCGCGCTTGGTCTCGCCGCGCCGGCGCTTGGCCTCGAGCCGCCTTGCGCGGGCCGCGCGGCCCGGGCGGGTCGCCCGCCGCGGCCGCGGGACGTGCAGCGCGGCGGCGAGACGCGACCGCAGGCGCTCGAGCGCGAGCTCCCGGTTGCGCGCCTGGGAGCGAGCGTCCTGCGCGACCGCGACCACGCGCGGGCCGCAGCGGGCCATCACGCGCCGTCGCTGCTCCTCGGTCAGCGACGGTGAGGCGGCCACGTCGAACGAGGCCTCGATGCGCGAGGCCGTCACGTTGGCGTGCTGGCCGCCCGGTCCCGACGAGCGCGATGCCCTGATCGCGATCTCCGACAGCGGGATCTCGACCCCGCGCGCGATCGTGATCCGCTCGCCCATGCCAACCCTTGTACCGCAGCCCGCGGTCGCGCGCGCACCGGCCTTCAGCCGCCCTCGCGCGCTGCCGATAGCGGAGACATGAACCCCGCCACAGCGGCGCCGCCCGGGCTGACGCCGCCGACACAGCGCGGCCGCTCCCCGCGCCGCATCGGAGAGGTCGTCGTAGCGCTCGAGTACGCGACCGAGGAGCAGGTCGAGCACGCCGTCGCGCTCGCGCAGCAGAACGGCCGATCCACCGGGCGCGTCCTGCTCGACGACGGGGTCCTGACCAGCGACCAGCTCGCCCGCGTCGTCGCGGAGCGCTTCGGGCTCGACCACGTCGACCTCTCGATGTTCCCGGTCGACATGGCCGCCGCCAACATGCTCGGCCCGCAGGCCGCGCGCCGCTACGGCGCGGTCCCGATCGGCCGGCTGGACGATCGCACGCTGCTGGTCGCGATGGCCGACCCGGCGAACGTGCTCGCGATGGACGACATCGCGATGATGAGCGGGATGGAGGTCACCGCGGCGATCGCGGCACCGGAGGACATCGAGGTCCTGGTCTCCAAGCTCAACCGCTTCGACGAGGCCGTGCAGGAGGCGGTCCAGGAGCAGGAGGAGGTGGAGGAGGACCCCGCCGGCGTCGAGGTGCTCGACGGTGCCGACGAGGCGCCGGTCATCAAGCTCGTGCACTCGATCATCGCGCAGGCGATCGAGCAGGGCGCGTCGGACATCCACCTGGCCGCCGAGGGCGGCGAGCTGGTCGGCCAGCTCCGCGTCGACGGCGTGCTCGCGGCCTCGCTGACCGTGCCCAAGAAGATGGTCTCGGGGGTCGTCTCGCGGATCAAGATCATGGCCGAGCTCGACATCGCCGAGCGGCGCAGGCCGCAGGACGGTCGCTTCGGGATGACGCTGGACGGGCGCTCGGTCGACGTGCGGGTGGTCACGCTGCCGCTCGTCGGCGGCGAGTCGGTCGTCATGCGGCTGCTCGACCGCGCCTCGGCGCGGATCGGCCTCGACCAGCTCGGGATGCGCGAGACCGAGCGCGACCGGTTCGTCTCCGCGGCGGGCCAGCCGTACGGCGCGGTGCTCGTGACCGGGCCGACCGGCTCGGGCAAGTCGACCACGCTCTACGCGGCGCTCAACCTCCTGAACACGGGGGACCGCAGCATCCTCACGATCGAGGATCCCGTCGAGTACCGGATCGCGGGCCTCAAGCAGATGCAGGTGAACAAGAAGGCGGGCGTCACGTTCGCGAGCGGGCTGCGCGCGGCGCTGCGCGCCGACCCGGACGTGGTCATGGTCGGCGAGGTGCGGGACGACGAGACCGCACGGATCTCGATCGAGGCCGCGCTCACCGGGCATCTCGTGCTCACGACCCTGCACACCAACGACGCGCCGACCGCGATCACGCGCCTGATCGAGATGGGGGTCGAGCCGTTTCTCGTCGCCTCGGCGATCGACTGCGTCGTCGCCCAGCGGCTCGCCCGGCGGCTCTGCGACGCCTGCAAGCAGGAGCAGCTCGTCGACTCGGAGGCGCTGCGCGCCAACGGCTTCGACGCCGAGAGCGGCATGACGGCCTGGGAGCCGAAGGGATGCCCGCGCTGCGCGGGTACAGGCTACAAGGGCCGGGTCGGGCTGTACGAGGTGATGACGGTCACCGAGGAGATCCGCTCGCTCGCCCTGCAGCGGCGTCCCGCGGACGCCGTCGCCGAGGTCGCGGCCGCCGAGGGCATGGCGCGCCTGCGCGACGACGGCATCGCCAAGGTGCGCGACGGGGTGACCTCGCTGGCCGAGGTCGCGCGCGTCGCGGGCACCGCGTAGCCGCACCCGGGCGCTAAGGCGCCGTGCCGGAGTGCTACCGTGCCCGCGGTCAGGCCGGGTGACACCGGCGAAAGTGAGTGCAGGCGCTCGCGGGTGAGCCACTCGGCAGCCTCCGGGTCGCGGCACATTGCAGGAGGACAGGATTCACGTGCCCACCGGAACGGTGAAGTGGTTCAGGGACGACAAGGGGTTCGGGTTCATCACGCCCGATGAGGGCGGTCAGGACCTCTTCGTCCACTACTCGGCGATCCAATCGCAGGGCTACAAGTCGCTCGCCGAGGGCGCCAAGGTCTCCTACGAGGAGGAGGCCGGCGACAAGGGGCCCAAGGCGATCAACGTCAACCTGGTCTAGCCCAGGCCCATCACCCGCAGGACGCCGGCCCGCGAGAGCGGGCCGGTTCTCGTTCCGGCGGCCCGCGCCGCCCCGTGACCGCCGGGAGCCGTCGGCGGCGTTAGGGAAGATCCGGCGATGGAGCCTGCCCGGGAGGAGACGCGCAGCCTGCCCGCCGGGGCATGGGTCCGCGGGGCCGGCCTCGAGTTCGACCGCGTCACGTTCTTCACCGACGCGGTCTTCGCGATCGCGCTGACGCTGCTGGTGCTGGAGATCGGCGTGCCGGGGCTGGCAGCGGGAAAGCACTCGAGCGCCTCCGCCCTGATCGACGGGCTGGACGACAGGATCCCGGAGATCACCAGCTTCGCCGTAGCGTTCATCCTGATCGGCCGCTACTGGCTGGCGAACCACTCCTTCGTGGCGCAGCTGCGGGCGGTCGATTCCCGCTTCATGGCGCTCAGCCTCGTCTACCTGGGGTTCGTCGCGTTCCTTCCGTTCCCCACGGCACTGGTCGGCGAGTACGAGGGCAACCCGATCTCGGTCGTCGCGTTCGCGGTCGCGCTCGGCGCGGTGTCGGGCATGGAGACCGTGCTGTTCGCCCACGCGCGCCGCCACGCCCTGATGCGGGTCGCGCTGCCGGATGACGTGTACCGCTGGGGGCTGCTCGCCTCCAGCACACCGGTGATCATCTTCGTGGCCACCCTGCCGCTGGCGTTCGTCGACACGACGCTGACGCTCGTCTCGTGGGTGGTCCTCGCGCCTCTGCTCCAACTCTTGATTAACCGGCTGCGCCCCGCGGGCATGGGCGAGTACTTCATCGGCGCCGCCTGAGCTCGCCTACGGCCGCGGCCCGCGCCGCTTGGGACCGGACGCGAGCTCGTGGCGCACGAGCTCGTGCGCGTGCGCGGCCCACTCGCACAGCAGCGCCCGCGTGTCGCGTGGGTCGATGATGTCCTCGATCCCGAAGCGCTCCGCGGTGCGGAACGGCGAGCGCACCGCGTCGAGCCGCGCCTCGATCTCCGCGCGCAGGGCGGCGGGGTCGTCCGCGGCCTCGAGCTCCCGGCGGTAGGCCGCCTCGATGCCACCCTCGAGCGGCAGCGAGCCCCAGTCGCCCGACGGCCAGGCCACGCGCAGGCCGTGACGGGAGTGGTTGGCGTGCGCGGCGCCCGCGATCCCGTAGGCCTTGCGGACGATCACGGTCGCCCACGGCACCGTCGCCTGGTAGACGGCGGCGAGCGCGCGCGCCCCGCGCCGCATCGTGTTCGCGCGCTCGGCCTCCGTCCCGATCACGAAACCGGGCTGGTCGACCAGGTTGACGACCGGCAGGTGGAACTGGTCGCAGAGATCCACCCAGCGGGCCAGCTTGTCCGCGGCCTGCGCGGTGAGGCCGCCGCCGTAGTGGACAGGGTCGCCGGCCAGCACCCCTACCGGCAGCCCCCCGAGCCGCGCGAGCGCGGTGATCAGCGAGCGGCCGTGCCGCGCGCCGGCCTCGAAGACGGAGTCGCGGTCGAAGACCGCCTCGACGATCGCGCGCGCCCCGTACGGGCGCCGGCGGTCGCGCGGCACGACCGAGAGCAGCGCCTGCTCCGCGCGGTCGGGCGGGTCGTCGCACTCCGCGGCCGGCGGCGCCTCCCAGACGCTCGACGGCAGGTAGGACAGGAACCGGCGCAGCTGCGCGAAGGCGTCCTCCTCGTCGGCGGCCTCGTTGTCGACCGCGCCGGCGCGCGTCTGCGCGCGCGAGCCGCCGAGCTCCTCCTTGCCCGGCGCCTCGTTCATCGCCGCGGCGACGACCGGCGGGCCCGCGACGAACAGCTGCGCCGTCCCGCGCACGATCACCGAGAAGTGCGACGAGACCACCCTCGCCGCGCCCAGGCCCGCGGTCGGCCCCAGCGCGGCCGCCACCACGGGCACGGTCGCGAGGCTCTCGACCGCCACCTCCCAGCCCGGGATGACCGGGACGTAGGTGAAGCCCCCCTCCTCCAGCGAGCGCACGCTCCCGCCGCCCCCGGTCCCGTCGACGAGCCGCACCAGCGGCACGCGCCCCTCGAGCGCGGCGCGCTCGGCCCAGACCATCTTCTCCCAGATCGCCGCGTCCGCCGCTCCTCCGCGGACGGTGAAGTCGTCGGCCTGCACGACCACGCGCCGGCCGTCGACCCGGCCGCGGCCGACGATCGTGTTCGCGGGCGTGAACGATCCGATCGGGCCGTCGTCGCGGTAGACGGCGCGTCCGGCGATCCCGCCGGTCTCGCGGAAGCTGCCGGCGTCGAGCAGGCGGTCGACGCGCTCGCGCACGGTGAGGCGCCCGCTGTCGTGCTGGCGCGTGACCCGCTCGGGTCCGCCCATCTGCGCGGCGAGCTCGCGGCGGCGTCGAAGCTCCTCGAGCTCGGGCTCCCAGGACATGCCGCGGCAGCCTACGCCCGGCGCCGCTCCCGGCGGCATTCCCCCCGTCGACGCCCTCCGCGGCCTGTGTGCGCTTGCTCACATACGCGAAACGACGCGGGCGCGCCGCTGTTGTTGTCGCGGTAGCCAACAGCCAGAGCCGAGTTCCGGCCCGCCCAGGCGGCCGGGAGCGGGGGACCCACTGGGCCGGCCCTTCCGAGGGTCGTCCCGCGGGGCGAATCGCCGGGAAGCACCCGGCGTAGCGCCAGTCGCACGGCGCGAGCCCGTCAGCTAACCCCGCAGGCGACGGAGCGAACAAGGAGCTGTTCCGCCGTGAGCACCAACGATGCCTCGATCCCGCGCGTCCACCACGCGCTCGCGACCGCCACGATCATCGTCGCGGCCGCCCTGGCGGCGCTCGCCGCCGCGCCCTCGCAGGCGCGTGGCGTGACACGCCTCGGCGAGCGCACCCTGCGCGAGGGCACCACCGGCCGTGACGTGGGCGTCCTGCAGAAGTACCTCACGCGGGCGCGCATCACCACGCGCGTCACCCACGAGTTCGACGTGAGCACCGACCGCTCGGTGCGGCGCTTCGAGCGCGCCGCGCGCATGCGGGTCGACGGCGTCGTCACGCCGGCCGACGCGCGCCGCCTGCGCGCGCGCGTGCTGCGCATCTCCTCGGAGATCGGCGGTGGCCCCGGCGGCGCGGCCTTCGGCCAGCGCCCGGAGGGCCCCGGGGTCGCCGGCAGGGCCAGGCTCGCCTCCGACGGCACCGCGATCCCGCCGGTCGACGCTCCCGAGAGCGTGCGCAACGTGATCGCGGCGGGCAACCGCATCGCCCACAAGCCCTACGTCTACGGCGGTGGGCACGGCTCCTTCAGCGCCTCGGGATACGACTGCTCGGGCTCGGTCTCCTACGCGCTGCACGGCGGCCGCCTGCTGAACACTCAGCTCACCTCGGGCGACTTCGCCGGCTGGGGCGCCTCGGGCAAGGGCCGCTGGGTCACGATCTACGCGAACGGCGGCCACGTCTACATGGTCGTCGCGGGACTGCGGTTCGACACCAGCATGCGCGGCAGCGACACCGGGTCGCGCTGGCAGAAGGCGGTGCGCTCCCCGGGCGGCTTCGCCGTCCGGCACCCGAAGGGGCTGTAGGCCTCAGCGCGGGGGCGGTGGCTGACCGCCGTCCCCGCCGCCCTGCTGGCGCCCCGTCATCGTCATCACGATGCCCAGCAGCAGGCCGACCACCCCGACGACCATCAGGATCACGCCGACGGTCTGGAGGTCGACTCCCTTGAGGTTGTCGGTGACCGCGTAGCGCAGGATCGCCCCGGCCGCGATCAGGAAGAGGGACGCACCAATCGTCACCCGCCGGAATCTAACCGGCCGCGCGGCGGCGGGCAGGCGCAGTCCCCTGCCATGCGCCGCCCGGAGGCCGCGCCATATGATCCGCCGCCGGATGGGCGCCGCGGACGATCTCTATGCGCTGAGCGACAATCACCTCGCGTTCCGCGAGACGATCCGCGCGATCGTCACCGACCGCGTCGCGCCGCGGGCCGCGGAGATCGACGCGAAGGCGGAGTACCCGCACGACCTGCGCGAGCTGTTCGCCGAGCACGACCTCTTCGGGCTTCCGTTCGAGGAGGCGCACGGCGGCACCGGCACGGGCACGCTGATGCTCAACATCGCGATCGAGGAGGTAAGCAAGGCCTGCGCCTCGACCGCGCTCATGCTGATGGTGCAGGAGCTCGGCACGCTGCCGATCCGCCTGTTCGGCACCGAGGAGCAGAAGCTCCGCTATCTGCCGCGCTGCGCCTCCGGCGAGTGGACCCCGGCGTTCGCGCTCTCGGAGCCCGAGGCCGGCTCCGACCCCGGCGGGATGATCACCCGGGCGGTCCGCGACGGCGACGACTGGGTCATCGACGGCACCAAGAACTGGATCACGAACCTGGGGATCGCCGACTTCTACGTCGTCTTCGCGGTCACCGACCGCGAGGCCGGGCGCTCCCACGGGATCAGCGCGTTCCTGGTCGAGGCCGACCGCCCCGGCTTCAGCGTCGGCAAGCTCGAGCACAAGCTCGGGATCCGCGGCTCGCCGACGGGCCAGCCGATCTTCGATGGGGTCCGGGTGCCGGCCGGGAACCTGCTCGGCGAGGAGGGCAAGGGCATGCATGTCGCGCTCGGCACCCTCGACCACTCGCGCCTCGGCGTGGCCGCGCAGGCGCTCGGGATCGCCCAGGGGGCCACCGACTACGCCGCCGCCTACGCGCGCGAGCGGCGCCAGTTCGGCAAGCCGATCAACTCCTTCCAGGCGATCCAGTTCAAGCTCGCCGACATGGAGACCCAGTGCGCCGCCGCGCGCGAGCTGCTCTACAAGGCCTGCGCCAAGATCGACCGCGGCGAGCCGGACGCCGGCAAGTACTCGGCGATGGCGAAGCTGTTCTGCTCGGACACGGCGATGGCCGTCACCGTCGAGGCGGTGCAGGTCCTGGGCGGCTACGGGTACGTGAGCGAGTACCCGGTCGAGCGCTTCATGCGCGACGCGAAGATCACCCAGATCTACGAGGGCACGAACGAGATCCAGCGTCTCGTGATCGCCCGCGCGCTGCGCTGATCGCCGCCCCCGGGCCGCCGCGCGTCAATATGGGGGCATGCGCCCGGCCGGATCGCCGACAGCTCGCCGCGTCGCGCTGTCCGCCGCGGCCGCGCTCGTCGTCGGGCTGGGCGCGGTCTCGGTCGCCTTCGGGCTGTCCGCCCGCCAGCCGTTCCGCCTGCTCCAGGTGCTCGCGATCGTCGCCGCCGCGATCCTGCTGGTCGCGTTCCTGATCACGCTGGTCTCGGGGCGGATGGCCGGCTGGCGCGAGCCGGTGTCCGAGCGCGACTTCGATCGCGTGGTGGAGCGCTCGGAGCGCCTGGCCGCCGGCGAGGCGGCGGACGACGAGGACGACTGGGGCGAGGACGAGGACGACGACCTCGGCCTGGACCCCTACGACGAGGACGAGTTCCGCGTGCTGGTCGAGCGCGCGCTCGACGACCTCCCGGTCGAGTTCACGCGCGCGCTCGAAGGGGTCGCGGTCGTCGTCTCGGACGGGGGGCGCCGGCGCCGCGCCTACGGTCTCTACCACGGCGACGGCGTCGCCCGCGACGACGTTCCCGACCGCATCGTGATCTACCGCGACACGCTGCTGCGCGACTTTGGCCACGACCCGGACATGCTGCGCGCCCAGGTCACACGCACGGTTCGCCACGAGCTCGCGCACCACCTGGGATATGACGAGGCGGGCGTCGAGGGCCTGGGGCTCTGAGCGCCTTCAGGGTGAGCGCTGGGCCAGCCCGAGCGCGTACTCCGGCCACCAGCGGCCGGAGGCGGGACCTCCGTTGCAGGAGCCGTCCGACTCTCCCGGGACCTTGAACCAGAAGAACGCGTCCACGAGCGGATCTCCGGTGTGGGCGGTCGGGGGTGCGCCGAGCGCGCGGCCCGGCGGGTTGCACCACCAGTTGCTGCCGCCGGCGGGTCCCAGGCCGTTGCGGCTGGTGTCGATCACGAAGCGCTTGCCGCCGATCTGCGAGGAGATCGCGCGGCCGTAGGCGATCTCGCCGGGCGTCGCGTTGAAGTTCGAGATGTTGAGCGCGAAGCCGCGCGCGCCGGCGGCGCCCGCCTTCTGGAGGCGCCCCGCCATCGTCGCGGCCGGCTGCCAGCGCTCGTGGCCGGCGTCGAGGTAGGTCGCGACCCCCGGCAGCGCGCCGAACGTCGCGACGTCGTAGCGCAGCATGTCGTAGTAGGCGGCCTGGCGATCGGCGGACAGACACGTGATCTCGGCGAGCGCATCGGGCTCGATCACCACCGCCGCCCGTCCTCCCGCGAGCCGAGCGGCGACCTGGGCCACCCACGCGCGGTAGGCGTCGGGGGAGGCGGCGCCGCCGCTGGAGTAGCGGCCGCAGTCGCGCCACGGGATGTTGTAGACGACGAACACCGGCAGCGCGCCCGCCGCGCGGATCTGCGCGATGCGAGCGCTCAGACCGCTCATCGTCCAGCCCGCGTTGAGCCAGATCGCCCAGGGCTGCCCCGAGACCTTGCGCATCTGGGCCGCGTCCGCGGTGCGCCCCGAGGCCTGCCATTGAGCCGCGGTGAGCGCCGCGTCCGAGTGGGAATCCACCCAGAAGCGCGCGGCGGCGAACGGGTTGCCGGCGTCCACGCCCTGCGTTGCGGGCGGCCGCGATGCGGGAGGTCGCGGCGCGGCGGGGCGCCGGCTGCGCCGCCGCTTCGCGCAGCGCCGCGCCGCAGCCCGGCGGCGTGCGGCAGCCCGCCGGCGTGCGGCAGCCCGGCGGCGTGCGGCAGCCCGCCGGCGTGCGGCAGCCCGGCGGCGTGCGGCGGCGCGGCGGCGTGCGGCAGCCCGGCGGCGAGCCGCGGGGGAGCGGCTGCGCGCGCCGGCCGCGTTCGCGACCGAGCGCTTCGCCGCCCGCCGGCGTGCGGCAGCCCGGCGGCGTGCGGCGGCGCGGCGTCTCGCCGCGACCCGCCGGCTGACCCGTCGGCGAGGCTTCGAGCATGTGCTAGCGGCGCCGCGAGCGGACTGCCGGGCGGTCGGGCTCGAGAGACGCCGCTCCTTCGACGAGGCCGCGCTCGGGGTCGCGGGCAGGAGGAGCAGCGCCGCCAGGGCCGCGAGCAGAAGCGCTCGCAGGGCTGACGTGGAAGCCACCAAGCTCACACAGGATTGCAGAGTGCCGGACGGAACGGTCGCGGGTCGGCGCTCACAGGTCATCCGGGCGCCGCGGAGTCCGGGCCCTTCCACGGCGCGAATGGAGCGCGGCTGTGACAATCAGCCGGCGTGATGGTCGTGATGACACCCGGTGCCACCGACGCCGAGATCGGCGCGGTGACCGAGCGCCTGGAGGCGCTCGGCGTCCACGTCCTGGTCTGGCCAGGCGAGTTGACGACCGCGATCGGCGCGATCGGCGATCCGGAGCGAGTCGCCGAGCTCGAGCTCGAGGGCCTTCCCGGCGTGGACCGGGTAGTCCCGATCTCGCGTCCCTACAAGCTGGCCTCCTCCGAGCTGTCGCACGAGCAGCCGACGAGCTTCGAGGTGGGGGGGAGGCGGATCGGCGGCGGGGAGACGTTCGCGCTGATCGCGGGCCCGTGCACGGTGGAGTCGCGCGAGCAGACGCTCGAGGTCGCGCGCTCCGTCCGCGACGGACGCGCATCGATGCTGCGCGGCGGCGCGTTCAAGCCGCGCACCTCGCCGTTCGCCTTCCAGGGGCTCGGCCCGGCGGCGCTGGAGATCCTCTCCGAGGCGCGCGAGCTCACGGGGCTGCCGATCGTCACCGAGCTGCTCGACGCGAGCCACGCCGAGGCGGTCGCCGCCGCCGCCGACGTGATCCAGATCGGCGCGCGCAACATGCAGAACTACGCGCTGCTGGAGGTGGCCGGCCGGCTCGGCAAGCCGGTGCTGCTCAAGCGAGGGCTCTCCTCGAAGGTCGACGAGTTGCTGCAGGCCGCCGACTACGTGCTCAAGGAGGGGGAGGAGCGGGTGGTGCTCTGCGAGCGCGGGATTCGCACGTTCGAGACCGCGACGCGCTTCACCCTGGACCTCGGGGCGGTGCCGTGGCTCAAGCAGCACTCGCACCTGCCGGTGATCGTCGATCCATCGCACGCGGCCGGCGACCGGCGGCTCGTGGAGCCGCTCTCGCGCGCCGCGGCGGCGGTCGGGGCCGATGGGATCATCGTCGAGGTCCATCCCCGGCCCGAGCAGGCCGTCTGCGACGCCGCACAGCAGCTCTCCACCGCGCGCTTCGACGAGTACGCCCGCGATGTCGCGGCGCACGCGCGGCTGACCGGCAAGCGGCTGGCCTGACGATCCTCAGCGCCGGGAGCGCACGCCGAAGTCCTGCGTGTAGGTCGCGCCTCCGCCGCCCGTGCCCGGCGCCCCGAGCGCGACCCCGACCCCGACGTCGCGGAAGCTCGGCGAGAGCATGTTCGCGCGATGGCCCGGGCTGCCCATCCAGCCGCGCATTATCGAGGCCGGGGTGGCGAGCAGGCCGCCGCCCCAGGCGATGTTCTCGCCGACGGCCCACCCGCCGCCGCCGCGTATGTAGCCCGCCCGGCGCAGCCGCGCGACGACATCGCCGAACGGGCCGTCGTGGGAGAACACTCCGCGGGCGACCATCGCGCGGCTGTGGCTGCGGGCGGCGATGGCGAGGCGGCGGTCCCGGCGCAGCGGCGCGAGGTGCCGGCGGACCCGCTCGCGGTTGAGCAGGCAGAGCACGGCACGGGCCGGCGCGTCTGCGGCGCCCGCGCGGGGCGGCCGGTCGGCGCCCCTGCACGGCCGGGCCGCCGCGGGCGCCGCGAGGGCGCAAACCAGCAACGGCACGAGGGCGAGTGTTCCGCGAAGGCGCATGTCGAGACGCCCGGGGATCCGGGCCCGGGTTCGATCGGCACGCGGCCCGCGCTGCGGAGCGGGATGCGGCCGCGATGGACGGACGTGCGGGCCGCCGCGGGCGCGTGCGCGACGCCGGCCCGGGCTCAGCCCGCGGCCGCGGCCAGCTCCGCGAGCGCCGCGTCCAGCGCCGCCGCCGCGACCCCGGCGCCGGGCTCCAGGCGCCCGTCGGCGAGCAGGCCGAACCCGAGGCGCCCGTCGTAGGAGAGCACGCCCACGTTCAGGCGCTGATGGGCGGGGTTCAGTGGCACCGCCGGGTGCAGCGCCAGCAGACGCGCGCCGTTCATCCACAGCGGGAACTGCGGGCCGGGGACGTTCGAGACGACGAGGTTGAAGGCGCGCACGGTCCCCATCGCGCGCGTCACGACTCCCGCCAGCAGCGGCGGGCCGGCCCCGGCCGCCCCGACCATCAGCGCGCCGGCGCGCACGGCGGCGGACTCGCGCAGGCCCCCCACGCGCTCGTGCAGGATGCGCACGCGCGCGAGCGGGTCCGGCTCGGACAGCGGGAGGTCGACCAGCACCGTGGAGAAGCGGTTGCCGCCCGCCTCGTCCTGCGCGCGAACGCTCACGGGCACGAGCGCGACCGGCTCGCGGCCGGGCGGCAGCGCCGCGCCCGCCTCGGCCAGCCAGCGGGCCAGCATTCCGGTGACGCCGGCGAGGATGACGTCGTTGATCTTGCCGCCCCCCGCCGCCGCGACCCGCTTGGCCTCGGCCAGCGGCCAGGAGGCGGGCGCGTAGGAGCGGCTCTCGGACAGCCGGCCGTTCAGCGGCAGGCGGGGCGCCTGGGGGCGCGAGCGGGCCAGCTCCGCGGCAAGCTCGGCGGCGCGGGCCGCGTCCTCGGCGGTGCGGCGAGGGTCCGCCTCGAGCAGCCGCTCGGCCACCTCGCCCGCCAGCTCCGCGCCCCGCGTGATCGGCGCCGAGACCATCCGGGTCAGCGTGCGGCGCAGCTCGGCGGGCCGCGGATGCCACGGATCGGCCGGCTGCTCCACGGGCGTGGGCTCCGGGGCCGGGTCGAGCAGGACCGCGGCGATCGCGACCGCCGCGAGCCCGTCGACCAGCGCGTGGTGGATGCGCGCGATCAGCGCCACCCGACCGCCGGCGAGGCCGTCGACCACGAGCAGCTCCCACAGCGGGCGCGCGCGGTCCAGCGGGCGCGCCATCTCGACCCCGGTCAGCCGCGCGAGCGCCGCTCCGTCGCCGGGCGGCGAGAGCGCCAGCCTGCGCACGTGGTTGCCCAGGTCGAACTCCTCGTCATCGGCCCAGCCGGGCGGGGTGAGCCCGCCGGGGACCGCGACCAGGCGCTGGCGCAGCCGCGGGACGAGGTGGATGCGCTCCGCGATCCTGGCCGCGACCGCGTTGCGCTGCACGCCGGGCCCGCCCTCGAACACCAGCACCGCCCCGACCGTCATCCGGACAGGCCCCTGCTCGGCCGCGAGCGCGGAGCGGTCGGCGGGTGACAGCGGGTCGGCCACCCGACCGATCAGCGCGCGGTCAGCGCGGCTGCATCCGGATCGCGCCGTCCAGCCGGATCGTCTCCCCGTTCAGCATCGGGTTCTCGACGATCGCGGCTGCGAGCTGCCCGAACTCCTCGGGGCGCCCCAGTCGCGGCGGGAACGGCGCCTGGGCCCCGAGCGCGTCACGCTGCTCCTGCGGGAGCAGGGCGAGCAGCGGGGTGTCGAACAGCCCCGGCGCGATCGTGCAGACGCGGATGCCGTTGCCCGCGAGGTCGCGGGCGGCGGGCAGCGTCATCGCGACGATGCCGCCCTTCGACGCCGAGTAGGCGACCTGCCCCACCTGGCCCTCGAAGGCCGCGTCGGAGGCGGTCTGGACGAGCACTCCGCGCTCGCCGTCCGCGTTGGGCTCGTTCGGGATCATCGCCGCGGCGGCGAAGCGCATCACGTTGAAGGTCCCGATCAGGTTGATGCGCAGCACCGTCTCGAACGGCATCAGGTTGTGCGGGCCCCGCTTCGCGGAGGCGATCTTCTCCGGCCAGCCGATCCCGGCGCAGGAGATCGCGATGCGCAGGCCGCCGGCCGCGGAGGCCGCGGCGTTCACGGCCGCCCCCACGGCGTCCTCGCTGGTCACGTCGGTCGCCGCGAAGCTCGCGCGCTCGCCGAGCTCGGCGGCGAGCGCCTCGCCCTTGTCCTGCTGCACGTCGGCGATCGTGACCATGGCGCCGCGCGCGTGCAGCGCGCGCACGGTCGCCTCGCCGAGGCCGGACGCCCCGCCCGAGACGATTGCCGCTGCGCCGTCGATCTCCATGCGGCGCCGGAGCCTATACGCCGGAGGGCGCGGTCGCGGGCCGCGCGAGGCTGAGCGCGAAGCGCCCGCCCGCGTCCGTGTGCCAGGCGTCCAGCGCGAGTCCCGCAGCCGCGTAGTCGGCCATCAGCCGGGCGCGGGTGAACTTCGCGCTGATCTCCGTCCGGATCTCCTCCCCGGCGGCGAGATCGACGCGCAGGCCGAGCGCGGCCAGCTCCACGCTCATCGGGCGCGTCGCGCGCAGGCGCATCTCGATCCATTCGTGGCGGCGGTCGAAGAACGCGACGTGGTCGAACGCCTCCGGCATGAAGTCCGCGTCCAGCTCGCGGTTGAGGACGTGCAGGACGTTGCGGTTGAACTCCGCGGTGACGCCGGCCGAGTCGTCGTAGGCCGCTTCGAGCACGGCCGGGTCCTTGACGAGGTCGGTCCCGAGCAGGAGGCGGTCGTCCGGGCCGAGCAGCGCCGCGAAGCGCTTGAGCAGCCGGCGCCGGCTGCCGGGCGGGAAGTTGCCGATCGTGCCGCCGAGCAGCGCGACGATCCGCGGCCCCTCGGCGGGCGGCAGCTTCTCCAGGTGGCGCTCGAAGTCGCCGACCACGCCGTGCACGCGCAGGCCGGGGTAGCCGGCCACCAGCGCCGCCGCGCAGTCCCGCACCACCGCCTCGGAGACGTCGAGCGGCACGTAGCGGCGCAGCGAGCCTTCGCGCGCCATCGCATCGAGCAGCACGCGTGTCTTCTCGGCCGTCCCGGACCCGAGCTCGACGAGCTCGACGGCGCCGGTGGCCGCCGCCAGCTCCGCCGCGCGGTCCCGCAGGATCGCCCGCTCCGCTCGGGTGGGGTAGTACTCGGGCAGTCGCGTGATCTCGTCGAAGAGCTCGGAGCCGCGTGTGTCGTAGAAGTGCTTCGGGGGGATCTCCTTGAAGGGCCGCGTGAGACCGTCGAGCGCGTCGTCGGCCAGCGTGCGCTCGTCGCCGTCCCCGAGCCAGCAGTCGACCCGCACGCGCTCGGCGGCGACCGGCGACGCGCTCATGCCGGGTCCCGCGCGATCCGCAGCCCGGCGAAGATCTGGCGGCGCCGGGGGAAGTCCCAGTTGCGGAAGGTGGGCGTCGCCACCCGCGCGCGCGTCGCCCAGGAGCCGCCGCGCAGCACGCGGTACTCGCCGCCGAAGAAGACCTCGGAGTACTCGCGGTACGGGTGGGCGCGGAAGCCGGGGTATCCGCCGAAGCTCGACGCCGTCCACTCCCAGACGTCGCCCAGCATCCCGAGGCACCCGCACGGCGACGCGCCGTCCGGACGGTCGTCCGCGGGCGAGGTGCCCCAGGCGAGCTGGTCGAGGTTGGCGCGGGTGGCGACGGGCGGCTCCTCACCCCACGGGTAGGAGCGCGGCGTGCCCGCCTCGTGGTCCCAGGTCGCCGCCTTCTCCCACTCCGCCTCGGACGGGAGCCGGGCGCCGTGCGCGCGGGCGAAGGCGTCGGCCTCGAACCATGAGACGTGGACGACGGGGCGGTCCGGCTCGAGCGCGGCGCGCCCGTCGATGCGCCGCTCCTCCCAGCCGCCCGCGCCGTCCGGCGCCCAGCCGCCGGGATGGGTGATGTCGTACTCCTCCTTCCACGCCCAGCCCTCGTCCGACCACCACTCGCGCCGCTCGTAGCCGCCGCCCTCCACGAAGCTCAGGAACGTGGCGTTGCTGATCGGGGTGCGGCCGATCCGGAAGCCGGGCAGCTCGACCGCATGGCGCGGCCGCTCGTTGTCGTAGGCGAAGCCGTCCGCGACGGCGCCCATCGGGAAGGCCCCTCCGGGGACCTCGACGGTCTCCAGGCCGGTGGGCGCGGGACCGCTGCGGGTTCCGGCGCCGCCGGGCAGCCGGCGGCGCGGCGCGTAGTCGAGGCCGGCCAGCTCGATGGCCTGGAGCATCGTCTCGCCGTGCTGCATCTCGTGACGGAGCACGAGCTCGGCGACCGTCCCGTCGCCGGATCCCCGCTCCGTGAGCACCGCGAGCACTCGCTCGCGCACCTCGTGCATGTAGGACAGCGCCTCGGCGTGACGCAGGAACGGCAGCGCGCCCCGGCCGGCCCGGGGCGTCTCGAACGCGTCGTAGGTGTCCATGAGGTCGTCGCGAAGCAGCGGCAGGCCGCCGTGGCGGTGGGCCAGCCACAGGTCCTCGAACGCCGCGATGTGCCCGATGTCCCACGCCAGCGGGCTCATCAGCGTCGAGTGAACCGCGTCCATGTCGGCGTCCGACACGGGCGCCACCAGCTCGAGCGTCCGCTCGCGGGCCTCGCCGAGGGCCGCGGCGATCGCGCCTTGGCCGGCGACCCTGGCGGCCGGGGCGGTGGCGAAGGGCGCCATTGCTGTTGAGTGTCCCATTCTTTGCGCCTGCCTGACAAGGCGACGGGCGGAGGCCCGCTCCCGCTGCCCGTCCGCGGACGGCGCCCGCCGTTACGGCGCCGGAAGCCGGTAGCGCAGGAACAGCGAGCCCGCGCGCTCCAGGATCCATCCCGGTTCCAGCGTGATCGCGGGGTCGAGGCCCGGGCCCGTCGTGATCGTCGGTCCGTGGCCGCCGCCGGCGAGCTTGGGCGCGACGGTCAGGAACAGCTCGTCCACGAGGCCCTCGGCCAGCAGGGAGGCGAACACCGTCGGGCCGCCCTCGCAGAGCAGCGTGCGCACGCCGTGCTCGCGGCGCGCGTCCGCCAGCGCAGGTCCGAGGGCCGGGGGAGCGAGCGTGGTCAGGACCACGTCGGCGCCGCGGTCGGGGGCCGGGCATCCCGGCGGCCCGTAGAGCAGCACCCGCTGCTCGGGCGCGCTGAACAGCGGGATGTCCGCCGGTACGCGGCCGCTGCGCGTGACGACGATCGCCGCGGGATCGGGGTCGAGCCCCGCTCGCTCGCGCGCCGCGCGGCGCGCGGGATCGCGCACCAGCCGTCCGTAGCGCTCCTTCGCGAGCGTCGCGGTGCCGGCCATGACGGCGTCGACCGCTCCGCGCAGCGCGCGGAAGACCTCGAGGTCGCCGTCGTCCCCGATCCCGCCCGACACGCCGTCGGCGAGCGCCGCCCGCCCGTCGGCGGTGACCGCGAAGTTGACCACCACGTAGGGCCGCTCGCGCGGCGCGCGAGCGGCCCAGCCGAGCTCGGCGAGCAGGGCGGCGGGCTCGACGTCCTCCGCCCGGGCGGGCAGCAGGCTGCGAAAGCCGCTCACCGGCGCGCGAGCGCGGCCACCAGGCGCGGCACGTCCGCGGGTGCCGTGATCGGGGTCAGCACGGGCGTGGTGATCCCGCCCGCCACGAACTCCTCGAGACGCGCGAGCTGCTCCTCCGGCGAGCCGAAGACGAAGATCTCGGTGATCAGCTCGTCGGGGGCGCGCTCCAGCGCGAGCTTGCGATCGCCGCCGCGCCACGCCTCGACCATCGGGTCGAGCGCGTCGCCCCAGCCGAGCGAGCGGAAGAACGCCTCGTAGACCGGGACCGTGCCGTAGGCGGCGAACATGAAGCGCGCGAGCCCGAGCCCCTCCTCGGCCGGCTGCGGGATGCAGAAGAAGCGGCAGACGACGTCGGAGGAGCCGGGCTCCTTGCCCGCGGCCTCCTCGCCGGCCCGGATCTGCCCTGTCACGTGGCCGACCGCGCTGCGCGGCAGGAAGTTCACGAACGTACCGTCCCCGACCTCGCCGCCGAGACGGAGCATGCGGTCGCGCAGCGCCGCGACGTAGATCGGCACCGGCCGCTCGGGCGCGGTCTCGAGCTTGAAGCCGCCGTGCCCGCGCTCGCCCGCCAGCACGGGGCGCAGCGCGGCGACGGTCTCGCGCACCTTGGTCAGCGGGCGCTCGAACGGCACGCCGTTCCAGCGCTCGACGATCACGTTCGAGGACGAGCCGAGGCCCAGGACGAAGCGCCCGCCGCTGGCGTCCTGGAGCGCGGCGGCGTGCTGGGCGAGCACCGCCGGCCCGCGCGTGAACGGATTGACCACGCCGGTCCCGAGGCGCATCCGCGAGGTCCACGCGGCCGCGAGCGCGAGCGGGGTGAACCCGTCCGGGCCCTGCGTCTCGCCCGTCCACAGGTCGTCGTAGCCGGCGGACTCGGCGGCCTCGACGACGGTCCGGTGGTCCCGCAGCGGGATGCCCGGAAGGGGGAGCGTGAGGCCCCAGCGGACGTCTGGCATCAGACCTGCGCCGGGAGCCGTGTCACGCGGCGCAGCCTATCCGGCCGGCCAGAAGTCGGGCACCATCTCGGCGTCCTCGCGCGGGTCCGCCGACCAGGTCGAGACGAGCACGACGTGGGCGTCGCCGGGGCCCTCGTTCCACAGCGAGCGAACGACTCTCGGCGCGACTCGGACCGCGCTCCCCGCGGGAATGTCGATCACGGTGCCGTCGAGTTTGGCCTGCAGCGTGCCCTGCGTGACCAGGTAGATCTCCTCCTGGGCACGGTGGCGGTGGCCGTAGCCGCCCTTGCCGCCGGTCTGCGCCGGCATGCGCCGGTGGGTGATCGCCACCTGCGTCGCGCCCAGCGGGCCGGTCAGGAAGCGCATCTCCCCGGGGTAGTCGCCGAGGACGTCGGGCACGTCCTCGAGGTGGACCATGGTCCAGTCGTCGCTCATCGCCGCCTCCTCCGAACGCCGTGCTGCAGGGCCTGTGCCAGTCGATCACAGCACGCGCGGCGGCGCAACGGCGGGCGGGAACGAGGCATCGAAGGGCGAGCCCCTCACGCGCGTTCGATCGACCACGCATGTGATGGCGCATCGAACGCGCATGATTCACGCGCCGGCCCCGACCGGTCGATGCGCTATCCATCCCCGATCGCGGCGCCCGGGCGCCGCGATCCCGCGAGCCAGCCCGAGATGACCGGCCCCCTGTACGCCCTCGGGCGCCTCTGCGTCCGCCGCCGCTTCGTCGTGCTCGGCGTCTGGCTGGCGATCTTCGCCGGCCTGATCGCATGGGCCGCGGCGCTCGGGCCGGAGACGAACGACAACCTCACGCTGCCGGGCACCGACAGCCAGCGCGCGACCGACCTGCTGGAGGAGCGCTTCCCGGCGCAGGCGAACGGGACCAACCCCGTGGTGGTCGCCGCGCCCGCCGGGCACAGGCTCAGCGAGTCGCGCTATTCATCGGCGATCTCCAGCGCGACGTCCGCGTTCGGCCGCGACCCGGCGGTGCGCCAGGCGATCAACCCGCTGA
Organism: Solirubrobacteraceae bacterium; assembly: GCA_046330255.1. Taxonomy (GTDB): domain Bacteria; phylum Actinomycetota; class Thermoleophilia; order Solirubrobacterales; family Solirubrobacteraceae; genus JBBSBL01. The sequence goes on along the minus strand of JAXLTC010000001.1, from coordinate 739,642 downwards.
GCAGCGCGGGGTCGGACGACCTCTCCAAGGACGGGCGCATCGGCTTCATCTCGCTGAACCTGTATCCGAGCCCGAGCGAGCTCTCCAACGACGAGGCGGCGCAGCTCGCGAGCGACGATCACGGGCTCTCCGACGCCGGGCTGCAGGTCGCCTTCGGCGGCTACCTCGGCCAGAAGATCTCCAAGCCCGCGACCGAGCTGAGCGAGGTGGTCGGCCTGTGCGCCGCAATCATCGTGCTGCTGCTCACGTTCGGCACCGCGGTCGCGATGGGGGTGCCGATAGCCACCGCGATCGTCGGGCTCGTCTCCGGGCTGTCGGTGATCACGCTGCTCGGCCACGTCGTGCAGCTCCCGACCACCGCGCCCACGCTCGCGACGATGATCGGCCTGGGCGTCGGGATCGACTACGCGCTCTTCATAGTCACCCGCCACCGCGACCAGGTCCGCGAGGGCATGAGCTATCCCGAGTCGGTCGCGCGCGCGGTGGCGACGTCCGGCGGCGCCGTGGTCTTCGCGGGCTGCACCGTGATCATCGCGCTGCTCGCGCTGATCATCGTCGACGTGCCGCTCGTGACCACGCTCGGGTACTCCTCCGCGATCGTGGTCGCGATCGCGGTGCTCGCGGCGATCACGTTCCTCCCGACGATCCTCGCGCTGCTGGGGCCGCGCCTGGAGCGCTTGCGCATCCCGCTGCCGCATGGCAGGGGCGACGGCAAGCCGCACGGCTGGGCGCGCTGGGCGCGGATCGTGGCCGCGCGCCCCGTGGTCTTCCTGCTCGTCGCGCTGGTCGCGCTCGCGGTGATGGCCTTCCCGGTGCGCGACCTCTACCTCGGCCAGCAGGACAACGGCTCGCTGCCGACCGACACGCAGGCGCGGCAGTCCTACGACCTGCTCAGCGAGGGCTTCGGCCCGGGGGAGAACGGGCAGTTCCTGATCGCGGCCGACCTCTCCAAGCAGCCGGCCAAGGCGAATCAGACACAGATCGACCAGCTCAACCAGCAGGAGCAGGCGCAGCTGGCCCAGGCGCAGACCCCGGAGCAGCAGCAGCAGATCACGCAGTCGTTCGACGCGAAGAAGAAGCAGGCGTCCAGCCCCGCTACCGACCCGCGCCTCCAGGACCTGCGCACCGACATGCAGAAGACCGGCGGGGTGGAGGATGTCTCGCAGCCGCTGGTCAACGGCGACGGGACGGCGGCGGTCTACAACGTGACGCCGACCACGGCGCCCTCGGACCGCAAGACGCAGGACACGGTCAACACGCTGCGCGACGACACGATCCCGAAGGCGGTCAAAGGCCAGGACGAGGAGGTCTACGTCGGGGGGTCGACAGCGGGCTACATCGACCTCGCGACCGAGATCAACGACCGCCTGGTGATCACGATCGGGGCCGTGGTGCTGCTCAGCTTCCTGCTGCTGGTGGCGGCTTTCCGGTCGCTCATCGTGCCCGCGACGGCGGCGATCATGAACCTGATCTCGATCGCCGCCGCGTTCGGCGTGGTCACCGCGGTTTTCGAGAAGGGCTTCGGGCTCTCGCTCGTCGGGCTGGAGGACACGGTCCCGATCGTGAGCTTCGTGCCGCTGATGATGTTCGCCATCCTGTTCGGCCTCTCGATGGACTACGAGGTGTTCCTCGTCACCCACATGCGGGAGGCGTGGCGCGAGCGTCACGACAACCACCACGCGGTCGTCCAGGGCCTGGCGACGACCGGCCGCGTGATCACCTCCGCGGCGCTGATCATGGTCAGCGTGTTCCTCGCGTTCGTGCTCAACGGCGACCCGACCGTAAAGCAGTTCGGGGTCGGCATGGCGGTCGCCGTCGCGGTCGACGCCACGCTCGTGCGCTGCCTGCTCGTGCCCGCCGTGATGACGCTGATCGGCAAGGCGAACTGGTGGTTCCCGCGCTGGATGGAGCGCACGTTGCCCGACCTCTCGATCGAGGGGGAGGAGTACTTCGCCGAGCGCGACGCGGCGGCGACGGGGGCGACCGCGGGAGCCGCGCCGCAGGGTGAGCCGGCGCGGTAGGGCGCGGAGCCCCGGCGAACGACGCATCGAAGGGAGACCGTGGGCGATGCGCGGCTCCGGTCGACGAAACCCCCGATGTGGAGGGGAAACGTCGACCGGATCGGCGGGTCGTTCTCTCGACGCGCCGTTCCCGACGCGCCCGCCCTCAGCTCCCGGAGAGCTCCAGCCGCTCAGCCATCCACTCCGACTGCCACGCACGCTCTGCGGCGTAGGCGGCGGGGTCCCCGGCCGCGGCGGCGGCCGCGTGGGCGGCGATGTACGCGCAGGTCGCCGCCGCGGCGAACGCGGGCGCTCCGTCTTGCCGGGATGCGTCGCGCGCGCAGCCCGCGGCGTCGGCCGCGTAGCCGTCGCCGGCGTCGCCGAGCGCGGCGGCGCGCGCCGCGCAGGCGGCGGCGAGGTCGTCGGCCGCGGCGGCGTCCCAACCCTCCACGCGCCCGAGCAGGCGCCCGCGCGGCGCGACCAGCTTGTCCGGTGCGGCGACCGTCTCGCCGCCGAGCTCCACCCGCCACAGCTCCTCGCAGATCCACAGCGGGAGATCCGCCGGCCGGCAGGCGTGCACGCCTGCGCGACAGAGCGACGGCGCCCCGCCCGCCTCCAGCCACGCGCCCGGCTCGCCGCCGGCGCCGGGCGCCGCCCATGCCGCGCCGCTGAACGGCCCGACCGCCCCGGCGCGCAGGAACTTCAGCGCCCTCACCCGGCGCCCTCGCGCTTCCACTCGCGAAACGCGCCCAGCAGCGCCTCGCGCGCCTGCGGGCTCAGCGCCTCCTCGCGCAGCGCTCCGGTTGCGCGGATCGTGGCGCGGAGCTGGTCCAGGTAGGTCGCGCAGCCCGCGCAGATCACCAGGTGCTGCTCTGCGCGGTCGCGCTCGGCCTCGGGCATCGCGCCCTCGAGGTAGTCGGTCAGCAGCTCGACCAGCTCGCGGCAGCTCAGGTCGGGAGCGACGGTCATGCCGCCTCCTCCGAGAGGTGCTCGGCGAGCGCCTCGCGCACCCGCGCTCGCGCGCGGTGCAGCAGCACGCGCTGGTTGCCCTCGCTGAGATCGAGCAGGTCGCATACCTCCTCGGAGGAGAGGCCCTCCACGTCGCGCAGTGCGATCACCGCCGCCTGGCGCTCGGGCAGCGCGGCGATCGCCTCGCGCACCACCTCCAGCGTCTCGCGGCCCAGCAGGCGCGCCTCGGGCATCTCCCACGGTCGCGGCGGCGCCGCCCAGTGGCCCGGCCAGCGCTGATGGCCCTCGTCCAGGAAGCGGTCGGCGTCGACCGCGGGGCCGTCGTCCTCTCCGGCGCCGGCGAGCGACGAGAGCGGAACGCTGCGCGCGTCGCGCTCCCCGCGCGTGCGTGCGCGGTTCTGCGCGATGCGCACGAGCCACGTCTTCAGCGACGAGCGCCCCTCGAAGCGCTCGAGGCCGCGCAGCACGCCCAGCCACGTCTCCTGGACGACGTCCTCGGCGGCCGCCTCGGTACGCACGTGCATCCGCGCGACCCGAAGCAGGAGCGGCCCGTAGCGGTCCACGAGGGTCGCGAACGCGGCCTCGTCACCGGCGCGCAGGGCCGCCAGCAGGGCCGCGTCCGGGTCGGGCGCGGCGCGGCGCTCGGTCGTCTCGCTCGAAGCCATCGCGCAGGCGGCCGCGCGCGCGGCCGCTCGGCCGACCCTAGACGATCGCGCTCGGCGCGCGGGCACGCGCTCTGCGGCCACGATCCCCATGGCGAACCGTCGCGCCCGCTCCGGGAGCGTTACGGCAGCAGCGCGAGCGCGCGTCCCACACCGGCGCTCGAGCGTGATCCTGATCCCGCTCAGCGGGATCAGGATGCATCTCGGCGTCCCCAGGCGCCGTCGCACCTCGGCGACGACGCGCTAGGAGCCGACCAGCAGAGACGCGCCCACCGCGCCGCCGAGGTCGCCCAGCTCGGCGACCTTGACCGCGGGCGGGCGAGAGTCGGCGAACAGGTGGGGCATCATCGCCGCCTCGATCCGGTCTCTCATCGGCTCGCCGAAGCGCACGCCGAGCCCGCCCGCGATCACCACCGCCTCGACGTCGAGCAGGTTGACAGCCGAGGCGATGCCCGCGCCGAGCGCCTTCACCGCCTTCCCGACGAGCTTGGTGGCGACCGGATCCTCGTGCGCCAGGGCCTTCGCCCAGACGCCGCTGGTCAGGCGCGTGCGGCCCTTGCGCTCCATCAGGCGGAAGAGGTCGGTGTCGTGGCCCTTGGCCTCCAGCTTGCGCGCGCGAGCCTCCATCGCCGCCCGCCCCGCATAGGCCTCCAGGCAGCCCTTGCGCCCGCAGGGGCAGCGCCGCCCCCCCATCTTGACGACGGTGTGGCCGATCTCGCCGGCCGCGCCGCGGCCGCGCCACGGCTCCCCGCCGATCACGATCCCGCCGCCGACGCCGGTGCCCCAGGCGACGCACAGCAGGCTGTCGAAGCCACGACCGGCGCCCAGCCGGTACTCGCCCTCGACGGTGACCTGGACGTCGTTGCCGAGCACCACCGGGCAGCCGAGGGCGGAGGTCAGCTCCGGCCCCAGGGCGAACGTGCCCTCCCAGCCGGGCAGGTTGCGCGCCTGGGAGACCGTGCCGCGCGCACGGTCGACCACGCCCGGCGAGCCGACGCCCACGCCCACGAGGTCGCGCGTCTGGACGCCCGCGGCGGCCGCGGCCTCCTTCAGCGCGCCTGCCATCGCCTCACCGACGCCGGCCGGGCCGCCGTCGGTCGGCGTCGGGACGCGATGCTGGCCCGCCGCGATCCCGTCGGGGCGCACGATCGCCGCCTGGATCTTCGTTCCGCCGAGGTCGATGCCGCCGCGCAGTGGGTCGCTCATGGCGCGCAGTCTGTCCGCTCGCGCCGGTCGCGCGCAAGCCGGCGCGTAACGAGACGCGCGCTCGCCGTGACCTGGCGCTCATGGAGGCGCTGGGATACGGGAACCTGCTGATCGTCGTCGCCGTCGCGTTCCTGGCGCCGCTCACCCTCGGGCTCGCGCCGCGCCTGCGGCTTCCCGCGGTGGTGCTCGAGATCGTCGCCGGGATCGCGATCGGCCCGTCCGGATTCGGTTGGGTCGAGGTGGACGCGCCGGTTCAGGTGCTCGCGACGCTCGGCCTCGCGTTCCTGCTCTTCCTCGCCGGCCTGGAGATCGACGTGCACCAGCTGCGGGGGCGCCGCCTGCGCCTGGCGCTCACCGGCTTCGCGGTGTCCTTCGCGGTGGCCGTCGTCGCCGGGCTCGCGCTCCAGGGCCTGGGCCTCGCGAGCGAGCCCCTGCTCGTCGCGATCATCCTCTCGTCCACCTCGCTGGGCGTGGTGATCCCGGTGCTCAAGGACGCCGGCGAGATCGGCGGCGGGTTCGGTCAGCTCGTCGTCGCCGCGTGCTCGATCGCGGACTTCGGCGCGATCATCCTGCTGTCGCTGTTCTTCTCGCGCGAGGCGAAGGGAGCGGGCGAGCAGCTGGTGCTGATCGGCTCGTTCGTGCTGCTGGTGGCCGCGATCGGAGTCGCGATCGCGGGCGCCGAGCGCTCTCGGAGGTTGAGCGGGGCGCTGCGCCGGCTGATGGACACGACCGCCCAGATCCGGGTGCGTGGCGCGTTCGTGCTGCTGGTGGCGTTCGCATGGCTGGCGCAGCGTCTCGGCCTCGAGGTGATCCTCGGCGCGTTCGCCGCCGGCGCGGTGCTGACGCTGCTCGACGAGGACCGCGCGATGACCCATCCGGACTTCCGGCGCAAGCTCGAGGCGGCGGGCTACGGGATCTTCATCCCCGTGTTCTTCGTGGCCAGCGGCGTGCGCTTCGACCTCGACGCGCTCGTCGGGTCCAGCTCGACCGTCGCGCGGGTCCCGGTCTTCCTGCTGGCGCTGCTGGCGGTGCGTGGGCTGCCCGCGCTGCTCTACCGCCGCGAACTCGGCGCCCGGCGAACGGCGGTGGCCGGGCTGCTGCAGGCGACCTCGCTCCCGTTCATCGTGGCCGCCACGCAGATCGGGATGGAGCTCGGGCTCCTGACCCCCGCCAACGGCGCGGCGCTCGTCGCCGCCGGGCTGCTGTCGGTCATGATCTTCCCGCTGGCCGCCGTCACGCTGCTGCGCCGCGCCGGCGCCGAGCGCAGCCCGGCGCTCGCCGGGCCGGAGCCGTCGGGGCCGGCGGCGCCCGCCTGAGCGCGGCGCGGGGGCGCTGCCGCCCGACTAGCATCCCGCTCCGCGATGGGGCAGAGCGCCACCACGATCGGGCTCGACGTCGGCGGCACGAAGATCGCGGTCGCGCGGCTCGAGGGCGCGGAGCTCGCGTCCCGCGAGCTGGTGACGACCGAGCGCTCGGGCACCGAGCCGCTGCTCGAGCAGATCGCATCGCTCGTGGAGCGCCACCGCACGGCGGCCGTCGCGGCCGTGGGCCTGGGCGTCCCGTCGGTCGTCGAGTTCTCCACCGGCAGGGCGCGCTCGAGCGTGAACGTGCCGCTCCAGGACGTTCCGCTGCGCTCGGTGCTGCGCGAGCGCCTCGACCTCCCGGTGTACGTGGACAACGACGCCACGGTCGCCGCGCTCGCCGAGGCACACGACGGCGAGCATTTCGCCGTTCCGGACCTCGTCGCGTTCACCGTCGGGACCGGCATCGGCGCGGGCCTCGTGCTGGGCGGGCGCGTGTATCGCGGCGCGACCGGGGCGGCGGGCGAGGCGGGCCACCAGATCATCGGGCTCGACCTCTCCGCGGGCGCGCCTCCCGCCGGCTCGTTCCCCCAGCGAGGCTCGCTCGAGGCGCTGGCCTCGGGCGGCGCGCTGGGAGAGCTCGCGCGCGCGGCCTCGCGCGGCGACGGCGCGCTCGCGCGCCGCGCGTCCGAGGGGCGGGCGCTCACGGGCGTCGATGCGGTCGAGGCGGCGCGCGCCGGCGACACCGACGCGCTCGCCGCGCTGCGGGTCCTCGGCGAGCGCCTCGGCGTCGGCATCGCGAACGCGATCAACGTGCTCGATCCACTCGAGGTCGTGATCGGCGGCGGCGTGGCCGCGGGCGCGGGCGAGCTGCTGCTGGCGCCCGCGCGCGAGACCGCGGCGCGGTTCGTGCTCCCCGGCGTCGGGCAGAGCACGGAGATCCGCCTCGCCCGACACGGCGCGGAGGCCGGGGTGCGCGGCGCGGCCCTGCTCGCCCGGCTCGAGCTCGACAGCTCCCCAGAGTCCACACCCACAGCCCCCGAGGAGACCGGCACATGACAGCCACAGCCGAGAGCGCGCTCGACACCCTCGCCGTCAACACGATCCGGTTCCTGGCGGTCGACGCCGTCCAGAAGGCCAACTCGGGGCACCCCGGCGCGCCGATGGGCCTGGCGCCGTTCGGCTACGTCCTCTACACCGAGGTCCTGCGCCACGACCCGGGCGATCCGCGCTGGCCCGGCCGCGACCGCTTCGTGCTCTCCGGCGGCCACGGCTCGATGCTCCAGTACGCGCTGCTGCACCTCTGCGGCTACGACCTCACGATGGAGGACCTCGAGAGCTTCCGCCAGTGGGAGAGCCGCACGCCGGGGCACCCGGAGTACGGGATCGTGCCCGGCATCGAGGCGACCACCGGCCCGCTCGGCCAGGGGGTGGCGAACGCCGTCGGCTTCGCGGTCGCGCGCGCCTGGATGGGCGAGCGCTACAACCGCGCCGGCGAGGAGTTCGTCGACTGGTGCACCTACTTCCAGTGCGGGGACGGCGACCTGCAGGAGGGGATCGCCTCGGAGGCCGCTTCGCTGGCCGGCACGCTCGGCCTCGGCAACCTGGTCGGCGTCTACGACTCCAACCACGTGCAGCTCGCGGGGCCGACCGACCTGGCGTTCCGCGAGGACGTCGGCGCACGCTTCGAGGCCTACGGCTGGCACGTCAGCGAGGTGGAGGACGGCGAGAGCCTCCAGGACATCCGGCTGGCGCTCGAGGAGGCTCGCGCAGTCACCGATCGTCCGTCGCTGATCGTGCTGCACACCCACATCGGCTACGGCTCGCCCAACAAGCAGGACACCTACCACGCCCACGGCGAGCCGCTCGGCGCCGACGAGGTGCGCCTCACCAAGGAGGCGCTGGGCTGGCCGCTCGAGCCGGAGTTCCTGGTCCCGGACGAGGTGCGCGAGCGCTTCGCCGCGGTGCGCGAGCGCGGCGCCGCCCTGCACGCGGAGTGGGATGAGCGCTACGAGACCTGGGCCGCGGACCAGGGCGAGCTCGCGCGCGAGTTCGAGCGCGCCTTCGTCGAGCGCCGCCCGCCGCAGGCGGTCCTCGACGCGCCGCTGCCGCAGCGGCCGGAGCGGGGCGAGTCGGTCGCGACGCGCGCGTCGGCCGGGAAGGCGCTCAACTGGCTCGCCCCGCTGGTGCCGGAACTGGTCGGCGGGGACGCCGACCTGACCGGCTCGACCAAGACCCACATCGAGGGCGGCGAGGAGTTCCTGCACCACAGCTTCCGTGCCCGCAACCTGCACTTCGGCGTGCGCGAGCACGCCATGGGCGGGATCGTCAACGGCATGACGCTGTGCGGCCTGCGCGCCTTCGGCGCCACGTTCTTCACGTTCTCGGACTACATGCGGCCCTCGATCCGCCTGGCGGCGCTGATGGAGATCCCCTCGGTCTTCGTCTTCACGCACGACTCCGTCGCGCTCGGCGAGGACGGCCCGACCCACCAGCCGGTCGAGCAGCTCGCCGCGCTGCGCGCGATGCCGCACCTCGAGGTGATCAGGCCGGCGGACATGACCGAGGCCTGCCAGGCGTGGCGCTGGGCGCTGACCCGACCCTCGAACCCCGTCGCGCTCGTGCTCTCGCGCCAGGGCACTCCGGAGCTCGATGCGGCGCGGGTGCCGGACGACGCGGTCGAGCGCGGCGCCTACGCCTACCGCGACCCGGACTCCGGGGATCCCGACGTCGTGCTGATCGGGACCGGCACCGAGGTCGCGCTCTGCGACGCGGCCGCCGACGTGCTCGAGCGCGACGGCATCAGCGCGCGGGTGGTCTCGATGCCGTGCTGGGAGCGCTTCGCCGCGCAGCCCGCCTCCTACCGCGACTCCGTCCTGCCGCCGGGCGGTCCGGCGCGCGTGGCGGTCGAGCTCGGCACATCGATGGGCTGGTGCCGCTGGGTCGGTGAGGGGGGCGCGACGGTCACGATCGACCGCTTCGGCGCCTCCGCGCCGTACAAGGTGATCCTCGAGCGCCTCGGCTTCACGCCCGAGGCGGTCGCGGCGACCGCACGCAAGGCGGCCGGGCGATGAGGGTCGCGGTCGGATGTGACCACGCGGGCACGCCGCTGCGGGAGATCGTCGCGGACGCGCTGCGCGCCGCCGGCCACGAGCCGGTCGATCTCGGCGTGGCCGACGACTACCCCGACATCGCGCTGACGGTCGGCTCCGCGGTCGCGGGCGGGGACTGCGAGCGCGGCGTGCTGGTGTGCGGGTCGGGCGCCGGCGTCGCGGTCGCGGCCTGCAAGATCGAGGGCGTGCGGGCCCAGGCGATCCACGACGAGTACACCGCCCACCAGGCCGTCGAGCACGACGACGTGAACGTGCTCTGCCTCGGGGCGCGCGTGATCGGCCCGGTGGTCGCGGGCGAGCTCGTGACCCGCTGGGCGAGCGCGCGCTTCAGCGGCGAGGAGCGGCATGTGCGCAGGCTCGCGAAGGTGCTCGAGATCGAGCGCGAGGGCCTCGCCGCCGAGCTGGACGGGATCACGTGAGGGAGACGGTCGCGCCGGACGCCGCGGGCGCCGCCGCGATCGCCGCCGAGCGGATGGCCGCCGCGATCGACGCCGCGCGCGCGGAGCGCGGCGTCGCGCACGTGGCGCTCGCCGGCGGCAACACGCCGCGCGCCGCCTACGAGGCCCTCGCCGCGCTTGTCGAGGACTGGGGCGGCGTCCACCTGTGGTTCGGGGACGAGCGCTGCGTGGACCCCGACGACGCCGAGTCCAACTACCGGATGGTGCGCGAGAGCCTGCTCGCGCGCGCGGCGATCCCGGGCGAGCAGGTCCACCGCGTCGCCGGCGAGCTGGGCGCCGAGGCCGCGGCCGAGCGCTACGAGGGCGAGCTGCGGGCGGTGATCGGGCCTTCGGATCCGCAAGCCGGGATTCCCGCACTCGACCTCGCGCTGCAGGGCCTGGGCGAGGACGGCCACACGGCCTCGCTCTTCCCCGGCGCTGCGACGCTTGACGTGCGCGAGGCGCTCTGCCTGCCCGTGCACGGCTCCCCGAAGCCGCCGCCGGACCGCGTCACGATGAGCCTCGGGCTGCTGGGCGCCGCCCGCGCGCTCGTGGTGCTCGCCTCCGGCGCCGGCAAGGCCGGAGCGGTGCGCGGCATCCAGGCCGGTCCCGCGCGCGCCGTCCCGGCCAGCCTGCTGCCGGCGGATCGCACCGAGCTGGTCGTCGACCAGGCCGCGGCGGGGAGGTGATGTCGTGATTGCTACCATGACATCATGCGCCAGGTCACCCTCCGCCTCGACGACGACCTCGCCGACGCGCTGAAGCGCGAGGCGGCCGCGCGCGAGACGAGCGTCAACGCGCTCGCCGCGGACGCGCTGCGCCGCGAGGTCTCGGGCGCGGACTCCGACGACCCGGTTGAGCGGGCGCGGGCCAAGCTGCGCGCGGCCGGGGTGCTGTACGACCCCGGGCCGCCGCCGCCGGGCCTGGTGCGCCCCTCCGAGGAGGCGCTGGCGCGGGCGCGCCGGAGTCTCGGCCAGGGCAAGCCGCTCTCCGATTACGTGTCCGAGGGTCGACGCTGACGGTCTTCGCGGACTCCTCCGCGCTGGTGAAGCTCTACGCCGACGAGCCGGGCGCGGGTCTCGTTCGCGGCATCGAGCACCTCGGCGCGAGCGCAGTCGCGCGGGTCGAGGTGACGGCGGCGCTCGCACGGAAGGGACGGGAAGCCGGCACCGACGCGCAGGAGCTGCGGGACACCCATGCCGACTTCGGGCTCGACTGGTACGGCGCGCCGGGCATCGCCCGTCGCTTCGTGGTGATCGGCGCCGGGATCGAGCTGCTCGAGCGGGCGGCCGCGATCGCTAGGGCGCTGCCGCTGCGCGCCTACGACGCGATCCAGCTCGCCTCGCTGGAGACCGCGATCGACGCCGGTGTGGAGATCGAGGCCTTCGCTTGCTTCGACCACGGCCTGCGCGAGGCCGCCGCGGAGCGCGGGCACGCGCTGCTGCCCGCCGCGCTGGGGCCGCTCAACCCGTGAGCGCGGCCAGCCGCTCGCGCATGAAGCCGAGCGCCAGCGCGCGCTGGTCCGGCGCGGCGAGCAGCTCGGCGTAGGGGAGCTCGGCGCCGGCGAACGCGCTCGCGTTCCAGAGCCGCCCGTCGGGCGCGGGCGCGCGCCACGGCACGACGTAGGCGTAGGGCTCCGGGTGCAGACCGTCACCGGGAGAGAGGCCGTAGCCCGCACGCCGGCCGTCCGCCTCGCCGCCGAGCTCGACCGCCATGTCGAAATGCTCCGGCCACAGCTGCACGCGCGAGGGCTCGAGCTCCGGCCCGGCCGTGGCCCGCAGCTCCTCCAGCACCGACGCCGCGAAGCCGAACCAGTCGCCCAGGAACGCGGCGGAGGCGGGATCGGCGTGCAGCTCGCCCGCCTCGCCCTCGATCGGGACGCCGGCCAGCCGCGCCGCTTCGGCGAGCGTCGTGATCGGCGCGCGCCTCTCCTTGCCGGCGGCGACGCGCACCAGGTCGACGCCGTCCACGCGCAGCTGCTCGTCCTGCCCGTAGAACGGCGTGCCGAACCCGCCGCGCGTCCAGCGCAGCGCGATCTTCCCGTTCGCCGCGGCCCGGGCCGGGGACAGCACCCGCTCCCCCAGCCGATGCAGGGCCTCCCGCGTCCGCACGAGATCGCCGGGAGCGGCCTCGAGGCGGCGCCACGGCCCCAGCCAGCGCTCCTCGCACCAGGCGGCCAGCGCCGCGTCCCGGGCCCCGAGCTCGGCCCACGTCACGTCCCCGGTGGATACGGGAGAGACCACGGCCCGGCCGTTCGGCTCGCCGCGCGCGACCGGGTCGTCGGCGAACCACGGACCGGTCGTGACGGCCGGCGGCGACGGCTCGAGCACGCGCGCGTCGTAGTGGCCGCCGAGGCGCTCGACTGCTTCTGCGCGAGGGTCGTTCATGCGCCAGTCGTCCCGCGAGCGGTCGCGGCGTTTCGCGAAACGCTCGGACGCGCCGAGGGACGGAGTGCGCGCAAGCCCAATCGGAGGAGGCGGTCATGGCGGCGAGTGAGGCGACGGCGAACGGGGCGCTCGAGTGGCATCGGGTCGCGGGAACGGACGACCTGCCCGAGGGTCGCGTCGCCACGGTCACAGCCGGACGCCACTCGCTCGCGCTGACGCACGTCGACGGTGAGTGGGCGGCGCTGTCCAACCGCTGCCCGCACCAGGGCGGCCCGCTCGGCGAGGGGTCGATCGAGCGCGGGATGCTCCGCTGCCCCTGGCACGGATACGACTACTGCCCGCTGACCGGCGAGTCGCCGTTCGAGACGCGGTCCCGTCCTACCCGCTGGAGGTCCGCGAGGACGGTGTCTACGTCGGGCTGGCCCCCGATCCGCCGCACGAGCGCACGGTCTCCGACCTCATGGCCGAGACCATGGTGGCCTGGGGCGTGCGCCACGTGTTCGGGATGGTCGGCCACTCGAACCTCGGCCTGGCGGACGCGATCCGCCGCCAGGAGGAGGCGGGGAAGCTCGAGTTCATCGGGATCCGCCACGAGGGCGCGGCCGCGTTCGCCGCCTCGGCCTACGGCAAGCTGACCGGGCGCCCGGCGGCCTGCCTGACGATCGCCGGGCCCGGCGCCACCAATCTGCTGACCGGCCTGTGGGACGCGAAGGTCGACCGCTCCCCGGTGCTCGCGCTCACCGGTCAGGTGGATGCCCAGGTCCTCGGTCCCGGAGCGTTCCAGGAGGTCGACCTCGCCGGCGCGTTCGGCACGGTCGCCGCGTGGAGCCAGACGGTCCTGCACACCAGCGACCACGCCGAGCTCATGAGCCTCGCGGCGAAGAACGCGCTGCTGAGTCCCGGCGTCGCGCACCTGATCTTCCCCGACGAGGTCCAGACGCTGCCGGCGCCCCCGGACTCGCGGCCCGGATCCCCGGAAGGGCGCATCGGCGACCGCGGGATCGCTCCTCCGGAGCGCGCGCTGGCGGACGCGCTCGCGCTGCTCCGCGAGGCGCGCCGGCCGGTGATCGTCGCGGGGCAGGGGGCGCGCGAGCACCGCGAGGCCGTGGTCGCGCTCGCCGAGCAGCTCGGCGCGCCGCTGATCACGACCTTCAAGGCGAAGGGGCTGATCGCGGACGAGCACCCGCTTGCCGCCGGCGTGCTCGGCCGCTCGGGAACGCCGGTCGCCAGCTGGCTGATGAACGAGTCCGACCTGATGCTCGTCCTCGGCGCGTCGTTCTCGAATCACACCGGCATCTACGCGGGCAAGCCGATCGTGCAGGTCGATCTCGACCCCGCGCAGCTCGGCCGCGTCCACGCGGTGAGGGTGCCCGTGTGGGGAGAGATCGGGGTCACCGTCGCGGCGCTCGCGGGCGCGCTGCCGCCGGGGCCGCCGCCCGGGCGCGACGATCAGGCCGCCGACGTCGCCGCGCGACGCGCGATCTGGAGGGCCGAGAAGGAGAGCCGCGCCCGCGACGATCGGGGAGCCGGAGTGAACTCCGCGTGCGTCTTCGCCGCGCTCTCCGAGCAGGTCCCCGACGGCGCGGTGATCGCGGTCGACGTCGGCAACCACGCCTACTCGTTCGGCCGCTACTTCGAGTGCGGCTCGGACCAGGACGTCCTGATGTCGGGCTACCTCGGCTCGATCGGGTTCGCCTACCCGGCGGCGATCGGCGCCGCGGCGGCCGCCCCCGACCGTAAGATCGTCGCCGTGACCGGGGACGGCGGCTACGCGCAGTACATGGCCGAGCTCACGACCGCCGTGCGCCACGACCTCGACATCACCCACGTGCTGCTGAACAACGGGCAGCTCGGCAAGATCAGCAAGGAGCAGCGGGCGGGCGAGTGGGACGTCTGGCAGACATCCCTCCACAACCCCGACTTCGCCGCCTGGGCGGACATCTGCGGCGCGCACGGCGAGCGGGTCGCCCGCCGTGAGGACGTGGCGGGCGCGATCGCACGCGGCCTGCAGCACCGAGGGCCCTCGCTCGTGGAGATCGTCACCGACGCGGAGCTCGTGTGACGGACGTCCACGGGCCGGACCAGTTCACGCCCCTGACGGCGGGCGCCTCCGCGCGCGGCTACCTGCCGATCGAGGAGCACGGCGTGATCGGCGACCTGCACACGATCGCGCTCGTGGGCACCGACGGCACGATCGACTGGTACTGCGCGCCGCGATTCGACTCGCCGAGCATCTTCGCCTCGATCCTCGACGCCGAGAAGGGCGGGTACTTCCGCATCCAGCCGACCGATCGCGGCTGGAAGACGAGGCAGCTGTACTTCCCCGACACCAACGTGCTCGTCACGCGCTTTCTCACGCCGGACGGGGTCGGCGAGCTCGTGGACTTCATGGTGATCGGCGAGGAGGGGGACCCGCCTCACCGCAGGCGCCTGGTGCGCGGCATCCATGTCGTGCGCGGCACGATGCGCTTCGCCGTCGAGGTGCGGCCGCGCTTCGACTACGCGCGCGAGGAGCACCAGACCGAGATGGTCGAGCACGGCGCGATCTTCCGCGCGCCGAGCGACACGTTCGCGCTGCGCGCGACGGCCGCGATGGAGCGCGACGAGCAGGACGTGGTCAGCCGCTTCACGCTCGGGCAGGGCGAGCAGGAGTGGTTCGTGCTCGACCTCGCCGACGAGGCGCCGCCGATCGATTTCGCGAAGGGGTTCGACCAGTTCCAGCGCACGACGACGTTCTGGCGCCGCTGGCTGAGGCGCTCCAACTACCAGGGCCGCTGGCGCGAGATGGTCGACCGCTCGGCGCTCACGCTCAAGCTGCTGACCTACCAGCGGACCGGCGCGATCGTCGCCGCGCCGACGACCAGCCTCCCGGAGTACGTCGGCGGGCCGCGCAACTGGGACTACCGGTTCACCTGGATGCGCGACGCCTCGTTCACGGTCTTCGCGCTGCTGCGGCTCGGCTTCACCGACGAGGCCGGGGCGTTCACCGGCTGGCTGGCCGACCGCTTCCGGGAGCGCGAGGCCGCGACCGCCGAGGGGCCGCTCCAGATCATGTACGGGATCGACGGCCGGTCCGAGCTGCGGGAGGAGACGCTCGACCACCTCGAGGGCTACATGGGCTCGGCGCCCGTGCGGATCGGCAACGGCGCGGCGGGGCAGCTGCAGCTCGACATCTACGGGGAGCTGGTCGACTCGATCTACCTCTACAACAAGTACGGCACGCCGATCGGGCACGAGCTGTGGAAGGACGTGTGCGAGGTCGTCCAGTGGGTGCGCCGCCACTGGAACCAGCCCGACGAGGGCGTGTGGGAGACGCGCGGCGGTCGCCGGGACTTCGTCTACTCGCGGCTCCAGTGCTGGGTCGCGCTCGAGCGCGCGACCCGCATGGCCCGCCAGCGGGGCTTGCCCGCCGACATCGTCGGCTGGATGCGGGCGCGCGACGAGATCTACGAGCAGGTCTGGGACCGCGGCTACCACGACGACCGCGGCGTCTTCGTCCAGCACTACGACACCGACGTGCTCGACGCCTCGGTCCTGCTGATGCCGATGGTCAAGTTCGTCTCCCCGCGCGACCCGCGCTGGATCTCGACGATGGAGGCGGTCCGGCAGGAGCTGGTCTCGGACTCGCTCGTCTACCGCTACAACATCGAGGACTCACCGGACGGGCTCACCGGCGACGAGGGGACGTTCTCCATGTGCTCGTTCTGGTGGGTGGAGGCGCTCGCTCGGGCCGGCCAGGTCGAGGAGGCGCGGCTCACGTTCGAGAAGATGCTGACCTACGCGAACCACGTCGGGCTCTACTCCGAGGAGATCGGGCCGACGGGCGAGGCGCTGGGCAACTTTCCGCAGGCGTTCACGCACCTCGCGCTGATCAGCGCCGCGCACACGCTGAACGCCGCGCTGGACCGCTAGGCGGGCCGCCGGCCCCCGGACGCCGCACGCCGCACGCCGGCCGCGCCCGGTCCCGCATATCGAGGCGACCGGCCGCGTCCGTCGTCCGCCGGCACGGCCGGGTCCGCGGCTCCGGCGCGCTGATATAGGCTCCGCGCCGGATGGATCTGTCGCGTCTGGACAGGCGGGAATGGGTGGCGATGGCCGGCGGCCTGCTGCTCGCGATCTCTGTGTTCCTGCCGTGGTACGACACCGGCAACCGCTTCGGGAACATCGACGGGCAGCGCGGCAGCCTCTCGGCGTGGGACTCGCTCGACGTGATCCGGATCCTGCTCCTGCTGGCCGCGATCGCGCCGTTCGTGCTCGCCTACATCGTCGCTCGCGGCCAGGCGCTGTCGTGGCCGCGGGGAGAGCTCACGATGGTGGTCGCCCTGGTCGCGCTGACGATCGTCCTGGTGCGGGGGCTGATCGTCAAGCCCGGCGAGCCCGAGGGCCAGATCAGCCTCCAGTTCGGCTGGGTCGTGGCCGTGCTGGCCAGCCTGCTGATACTCGTCGGGGCGCTGCTGCGCAGCGAGGAGACCGAGACGGCCCGCAAGCCTCCGGGTGTGCTGTGAGCGACGCGCCGCGACCGGACCGCAACCTCGCGCTGGAACTCGTCCGCGTGACCGAGGCGGCGGCGCTCGCCGCGGCGCGGCTGGTGGGCATGGGCGACAAGATCGCGGCCGACCAGGCATCTGTGGACGGCATGCACTACATCCTCGACTCGGTTCCGATGGACGGCATGGTGGTGATCGGGGAGGGGGAGAAGGACGAGGCCCCGATGCTCTACAACGGCGAGCGCATCGGTGACGGCTCGCCGCCCGCGGTCGACATCGCGGTCGATCCCCTGGAGGGGACGCGCCTGACGGCCCTGGGCATGCCGAGCGCGCTCTCGGTGATCGCGCTCGCGCCCCGCGGAACGATGTTCGACCCAGGGCCCTGCGTGTACATGGAGAAGCTCGCGGGCGGCCCGGAGGTCGCCGAGTTGCTCGACCTCGACCGCCCGATCGGCGACACGCTGAGACTCGTCGCGGAGCGCAAGGGGACCGACATCCGCGACGTGATGGTCGTCGTCCTGGACCGCGATCGCCACCGCGAGGGCATCGAAGAGATGCGCGAGGCCGGCGCGCGTGTCCGCCTCATCACCGACGGCGACGTCTCGGCCGCCCTGCTCGCGGTCAGCGAGCGCTCGCCGGTCGATCTGCTGTGGGGCATCGGGGGCACGCCAGAGGGCGTGATCTCCGCCGCCGCGATCAAGTGCCTGGGCGGCCAGTTGATCGGGCGCCTGTGGCCGCGCGACGACAGCGAGCGGCAGGCGGCGATCGACGGCGGCTACGACCTCGAGCGCGTGCTGGACGCCGACGCGCTGGTGGCGGGCGACGACGTCTTCTTCTCCGCGACCGGCGTGACCGACGGCGACGTGCTCCAGGGCGTCCGCTACGAGGGCGCCGCCGGCGCGACGACCGAGTCGCTCGTGATGCGCTCGCGCTCGGGCACCGTCCGGCGCGTCAGCGCGCGCCACGACCGCAGCAAGCTGCGGGCGATCACCGGCGGGCGGTACGGGTAGCGGGCGGCGCGGCAAGCCGCCCCACGCGCGACTCCGCGAGGTCCATCCGTCCCAGCGAGCGCAGGAACGCGTTCGTCACGAGCACATGGATCGCCGACTGGGTGCGCTCGTAGACCCGGCGCGAGATTCCCGAGGCGATCGCGGGATGGAAGCTCGCGACCTCGACGGCGACCCGCAGCGCGTCCTCGCCGGGGCGTCCCGGGCGCTGCCCCAGTCGGCGCACGTCGATCTGCAGGTAGCCGCGGCCCCGGCCGGCGCGCGCCACCAGCAGCCCGTCCTCGATCCGCCAGCGCACGGACGCGCGGTCCGGTCCCATCGAGTACTCCGGCGCGCGGAAGCGCAGGAGGCGCAGGGGCCGGACCAGCAGCACCAGCGAGCGGCTGCTCTCCGTGTAGACGACGCGCACCGCGCGCAGGGTGATCCGCTCGAGGAAGCGCCAGTAGGTGCGGGCGAGCCGCTCGAGCACCGGTGGGCTCCACAGTCCCGCGACCTGCCCGGCCGGTAGCGAGAGCGTGGCGGCCTGCGAGGAGCGGACAGCGCCGGAGCCGTCCATCGAGGTCTCGTCGCGGAGGTCCGAGACGGTTGCGCGGCGGCGCATGCCCAGAGGGTATTCGGGCCCTGCGGGCCGCTCAGATCAGCTCGACGGTCACGGTGGAGCCGGCGGGCAGCGGTCCCTCTCCCCGGGGCACCAGCGCCAGGCCGTCGGCCCCGGCCATCGAGCGCAGCCTGTGCGACCCCTGCGGGCCGGTGGTCCGCGCCAGGGGCCGGCCGTCCGCGCCGCTCTCGAGCCGGACGCGCACGGCTTCCTCGCGCCACGGGTTGCGCGGCACGGGCTCCGCCAGGCTCGCCTCGCAGCGCGCCGCAGCGGGGCTCGCGCCCTGCAGCGCGCGCAGCGCGGGACGCGCGAACAGCAGGAAGGTCACCATCGCGGACGCCGGGTTGCCGGGCAGGCCGAACACCAGTCGCTCGGCGCGCCGGCCGAACCAGGTCGGGCGCCCCGGCCGCAGCGCCACGCGCCAGAAGCGCTCCTCGACGCCGAGCGAGGCAAGCGCCGCCTTGACATGGTCGTGGGGGCCGACCGACACGCCGCCGGAGACGATCAGCACGTCCGCGCCCTCGAGCGCGGAGCCCAGCACGGCCTCGGTCGCGGCGTGGTCGTCGCCCACGCGGGCGCCGAGCACGGGCTCGCCGCCCGCCCGCCTGACCAGCGCGGCGAGCGCGACCGCGTTCGAGTTGTGGATCTCGCCCGGCCCGAGCGGCTCGCCCGGCCCCCGCAGCTCGTCGCCCGTGCACACGATCCCAACGCGCGGCCTGCGCGCGCAGTCGAGCACGGCGATCCCGGCGCCGACCGCGACCCCCAGCTCGGCCGGTCCGAGCACGGTCCCGGCGCTCAGGACGCGCTCGCCCGAGCGCATGTCCTCGCCCGGGGCGCGCACGTTGAGCCCCGGCGCGGCGTCGATCGCCGGCCGCACGTGCCCGTCCGCCTCCTCGGCGCGCTCCACGGGAACCACGGCGTCCGTGCCGCCCGGCAGTGCCGCCCCGGTCGAGATGCGGATCGCCTCGCCGGGCGCGGCCGCGTTTGCGGACGGCGCGCCGGCGCGCGACTCGCCCGCGATCGCGAGCTCGCGCCCCGCGGGGCCGGACGCGACGGCGAAGCCGTCCATCGCCGAGTTGGCGAAGCCCGGGACGTCGGCCGCCGCGTGCAGGTCGCGCGCGAGCACGCGGTCGAGGGCGTCGCCGACCGGCACCGGCTCGCTCGCGAGTCGCGGGAGCCCGTCCAGCACGGCCTCGCGTGCGGCCTGGACGGAGAGCGGGCCTTGCGGGCCCTGTCCATGTTCGTCGGGCGCGGGTATGAGGCCGCGAAGTATCCCCCCCGGCGTCCCCCGCTGATGGTAGGAATGCTGCGCATGTCGATCGGGACGCCGCGCCCACGCCGCCCGCGGCCCCTCGCGGACGCTCCGCTCGACGCGCTGCTCGAGGACGGCGCCCGCGACCTGGCCCGCGGCTGGTTGCTCGCACTGCTCGAGGATCGGGCGCTCGAGGCCGCCGCGCAGCTGCCGGCCGCCGACCTCGCACGTGAGGCGCCGGAGCTGCTCGCCGCCGCGGCGCGCGCGCTGGCCTCCGACGCCGAGCTCGCGCGCCTCGGCCCGGGCGGCGACCTGCGCGACCTCGCGGGGCGCGCCGGCGAGCTCGCCGGGGCCCGGGACGCCGCGGCGACTGCCGCGGCGATCGACGACCTGCGGGCCGTGCTGTGGGCGGCGAGCCTCGCCCACATGCCGCAGCCCAGCCCGGAGCAGGTCGCCGACCTCGCCGACCGCACCGTGCACGTCGCGGCCACGCTGCGCGCGGCGGCCCTCTCGGCTCACGCACGAGTCGCCGGGTCGGCGCCGGAGCCGGAGCCGGGGCTGGCCGCTGTGCCGGACCCACGCTCCGCGGGTGATGCCGGGCAGGGTGAGGTCGTGGCGGACGAGGGCTGGATCGGCGCCGTGCGCGAGCACGTCGCCGGCGCGGCCTCCGGTGGCAGCGGGCTCGCGCTGCTCCTGGTCGAGGTCGAGGATCACGAGCGCCTCGCGAGCGCCGCGGAGAGCGGCGCCGGGCCGCTGGGCGCGGCCGGTCGCGCGATCCGCGACGCGCTGCGGCGCCCCGACGTGATCGGTTTCGAGGAGGCGGGCCGCGTGTGGGTCATCGCGGCGGGTAGCGGGAGGCGCGGCGCCGAGGCGCTCGCCGAGCGCCTCGCGGCGGCGGTCGCCGCGGTCGCGGCTCCGCACGGATCGCCGCTGGCGATCTCGGTCGGGATCGCGGTCTACGGCGAGGACGCGTGGGACGCGGAGGGCCTGATCGGCGCGGCGGACGAGGCGGCGCTGGCCGCGCGCGCCTCGGGCGCGCGGCCGCCCGGCCGGGGCGGGGAGCCCCCGCCGGGTCCGAGGCTCGTCAGCTGAGCGGTTCGCGGGGCCGGGCACGTCAGCCCGGGCGGGGCCGGGTGTCGCGACGGCTCGGGGAGCCTGCCTAGCTCGTGCCCCGGAGCACCAGGGCGCCGATCCTGCCGACGCCGGCGGAGTCCAGGCCGATCGCGCGCGCGGCCGCGATCGTCAGGTCCCAGTCGCGCCCGGCGACGTAGGGACCGCGGTCGATGACGGGCACGACGATCGTCGTCCCGCGGTAGCTGATGGCCACGCGCGTGCCGCACGGCAGCGAGCGATTCGCGACGCCGAGCGTCCCGGCGCGGAAGCGCACCCCGCAGGCGGTGCGCTCGTCCCGCATCCCGCGCTGTGGCGCGAACCAGGAGGCGATGCCCAGCCTGTAGACGGTCACCCGCACGGCGGGCGCGTCTCCGGCGCCGCGTGCGCCGGAGGCGGCGATCCGCGCACGGATCGCCACCCGGCCCAACCGGCTGCTGCGCCAGCGGGTCGCGAAGCTCCCGTTCGCACGCACGCGCGCCGTGGCCGCCGGAAGCCAGCCCCGGGACGGATCGCGCTGCTCGATGACGACCGGTGCGCCGGCGCGCCGCGCGGGCGCCTGCCCGGTGAGGCGCACGCGCTGGCGCAGGAGCGCGGTGCTGGGCGCGAGCAGCGTGACGCCGCCCGGCCCGACGGCCCTCGCGTAGCCGGGCGGGAGGTCGGGGGAGGCGCCGCCGCCCGTCGCGGCGCCGGAGGCCGGGAGGGCAAGGGGCGCGCTGAGGACGAGCGCGGCGACCAGCGTCGCGTGTGCGGGGCGGGTTCTCATTGCGACTTGCGGCGAGCCTGCGGGGTGAGCTGACGGGCTCGCGCGGTCCGATCGGCCGCGCTACGACCGGATCTCCGGTCGATTCGCCCCGGCGGGCCTCGCGGCCCGCAATCGGGTCCCCCGTCGGCCGCCCTCTGTGCGGCGGCCGTTCGGCTGGCGTCGGCGAGTATACGTAACCCGGTCGGACGGGGCTACGCCACGCTCCCGGCGGCCCGCGCTCAGGGCCGCGGCAGGCGCTCGAGCGTGCCGCGCAGGGCGCGCGTCCCGACCGATAGGCCGATCTCGGCCAGCTCGCCCGCCGCGCGCACCGCGGTGGTGAGGACGTCGACCGGATCCGGCCCCGGCTCGCCGCCCGCGTCGCCGCGCTCCTCGCGCGCCATGCGGTGCGCCGCGCCGGCGACCTCGGTGTCCGGGGCGGCGTCGCTGACCGGCCGCGGGCGGTGGTCGCTGCGTCTCTGCGGACGCGTGCGCGGGAGGTTCCCGAGGATCTCGCTCGTGTCGCTCACCCACCCATCATGGCGCACTCGCGCGCCCGGCGGCCGGGCTCCGCGCGCACCTTGCGCAAGTTGATGAAACGCCGGTCGCGCCAGCGCGTAGGTAGGGTCAGCGGGGCGGCCGGGAACGGGCGGGCATTCGCTTGAAACCGATCCTGGCACCGCCTACGCTCGCAGGCGAGTTCAGAACAGCCGAGCCGCGCCCGCCGACGCCGTGTCGAAGCCCTTGCGAACGGGCTCGGCCGTGGCCGGCGGGCGCCCGAGAGAACGGGACCGATGTCTGTAGCCGAGTGGCAGGAGCTGGAGGAGGTCAAGGGCCTGATGCTGCGGGGGCAGCAGATCGGCGTCCTGACCTACGGCGAGGTGCGGACCGCGATCTCGGAGCTCGACTTCGACGACGCGGACGTCGAGGAGCTGCACGGCTACCTCGAGAAGGCCGAGATCGAGCTCGTCGACGACGACCCGCAGAGCGCGGCGCCGGCCTCGGAGGTCGAGCGCGCCCCCGACAAGCGCACGCGCCGCAAGGCGAAGGTCGGCCTGGACCTCAAGGCCGACATGACGACGGACTCGCTGCAGCTCTTCCTCAAGGACATCGGCAAGGTCCGGCTGCTCACGGCCCAGGAGGAGGTCGACCTCGCCAAGCGCATCGAGAAGGGCGATCTCGACGCCAAGCAGAAGATGGTCGAGTCGAACCTCCGCCTGGTCGTCTCGATCGCCAAGAACTACCGCAACCAGGGCCTGCCGTTCCTCGATCTCATCCAGGAGGGCACGCTCGGGCTGGTCCGCGCGGCGGAGAAGTTCGACTACCGCAAGGGCTTCAAGTTCTCCACCTACGCCACCTGGTGGATCCGCCAGGCCATCGCCCGCGCGCTGGCCGACAAGGCGCGCACGATCCGCATCCCGGTGCACGTGGTCGAGAAGCTCAACAAGATCGGCCGCGCGGAGCGCAAGCTCGTGACCGAGCTCGGCCGCGAGCCCTCCGCCGACGAGATCGCCGAGGTCACCGGCATCGACCCCGAGGAGGTCGAGTCGATCAAGCGCTCGGCCCAGGCCCCGGTCTCGCTGGAGAAGCCGGTGGGCGACGAGGAGGAATCGGAGTTCGGGCAGTTCATCGCCGACGAGCGCGCCGAGTCGCCCTACGAGCGTGCCGCGGAGACGCTCACCAAGGAGGCGCTGCGCGAGGCGCTGGAGAACCTCTCCTACCGTGAGCGCCGCGTGCTCGAGCTGCGCTACGGGCTCGGCGGCGAGCACCCGCGCACGCTCGACGACGTCGGGCGCACGTTCAACGTCACGCGCGAGCGGATCCGGCAGATCGAGAACCAGTCGCTGAAGAAGCTGCAGAGCCTCGCCGAGGCGCAGAAGCTCCGCGACGTGGCCTGACCCGCCCGCGGTCGCCGTGCGCGCGGCGCGATCGCCCGCCGGCGCACGGCCAGGCGCAACGGGGTAGTTCAAGCGGGATGGCGCTCGCGCCGATGTGAAGGTGGATGTTCGACCTTCACGAGGCGCTCCAGTACCTCATCCGCTGCGAGGGCTCCGACCTCCACCTCAAGGTTCCGTCGCGGCCGCTCGTGCGCATTCACGGGCAGCTCCAGCCGATCCCGGACTCGGAGGTGCTCCAGCCCGCGGACACCGAGGCCGTGCTGCACACGATCCTGCGCTCCGACCGCATCGCGGAGTTCGAGGCCGAGAGCGAGATCGACCTCTCCTACGCCGTCGAGGGGCTCGCCCGCTTCCGCGTGAACGCCTTCCGCCAGCGCGGATCGGTGTCGATCGTGATGCGCGCGATCCCGTACTCGATCCGCTCGGTCGCCGAGCTCGGGCTGCCCGAGGTGATCACCCGCCTGGCTCAGGAGGAGCGCGGGATCATCCTCGTGACCGGCACCACCGGCTCCGGCAAGTCGACGACGCTGGCCGCGATGATCGACCAGCTGAACGAGACGATGAGCAAGCACGTGGTGACGATCGAGGACCCGATCGAGTTCCTGCACCGCGACAAGCGCTCGATCATCAACCAGCGGGAGGTCGGGGAGGACACGGCCTCGTTCGCGCGCGCGCTGCGCCGCGTGCTGCGTCAGGACCCGGACGTGATCCTGATCGGCGAGATGCGCGACGAGGAGACCGTGCACACGGCGCTCAGCGCCGCCGAGACCGGCCACCTCGTGCTCTCCACGCTGCACACCCTGGACGCGCCCGAGACGATCAACCGGATCATCGACTTCTTCCCGCCCCACCAGCAGCAGCAGACCCGCGCGATGGTCGCAGGCACGCTCAAGGGGATCGTCTCCCAGCGGCTGGTGCCCACGCCGGACGGACAGGGCCGGGTGGCGGCCTGCGAGATCCTCGTGATGACCGGCCGCGTCAAGGACATGATCGTCGACCCGGCGCAGACCGGGCGCCTCGGCGAGGTGATCTCCGAGGGCGAGTACTACGGGATGCAGACCTTCGACCAGTCGCTGCTCGACCACGTCCAGGCCGGCCGCGTCTCGATGGAGATGGCGTTGCGCGTCGCCTCCAGCCCGCACGATTTCAAGCTGCTGGTCGCCTCGGAGGGCAAGCGCTCGACCTCGATGGACGATGTCGCCGAGGCCGCTGCCGCGCGCGGCGACGCCGACTCGTCCGAGGAGGGCGACGAGGACCGCCGCAACGGCTCGGGCGGCGGGCACGGCAACGGGAACGGCGGCGCGCGGACCGAGCAGCCTCCCGTCCCGCTGACCGCGGGCCCGGTGGTGGCGCCGCTCACGGCGGCTGCGCGACCGGGGAGCCCGGTCGGCGACGGCGCCCGCGGCGCGCCGCGAGCGCCATCCAGTCCTCCGCCCGGGACGGGTCCCGACTCCGTTCCGCCGGCCGCCTGACCCGTCCCCCCGGTCCGGCATCATCGGGCCGCACGACCGACCGATCGCAAAGGAAGTGAAGCCGTGAAGACGACCCTGGCCGAGTTCCGCGAGACCGAGTCCCCCGACGCGTTCTCGCTCCAGAACTCCAAGCTGCTGAAGGTCGAGCTCGAGCAGGTCACGATCCAGGCCAAGCTCGGCGCGATGGTCGCCTACCAGGGGGACGTCCGCTTCGAGCACGCGGGCAGCGGCGGCATGGGCCGGTTCGTCAAGAAGGCGATGACCGGCGAGGGCACGAGCCTGATGAAGATGTCCGGGCAGGGCGAGGTGTTCCTCGCCCACCAGGCCCAGGACGTGCACCTGATCTTCCTCGAGCAGGACAAGGTCACCTGCAACGGGGCCAACGTGCTCGCGTTCGACGCGGGCATCGACTGGGACATCGAGCGCGTCCAGGGCGTCAGCGGCATGATGGGCGGCGGCCTCTACAACATGGCGCTGTCGGGCACCGGCTGGGTCGGGCTGATCTCCGATGGCCCTCCGATCCTGCTGAACGTCGCCTCGGCGCCCACGTTCGCCGACCCGCAGGCGGCGATCGTCTGGTCCTCGGGCGTGTCGACCTCGGTCAAGACCGACATCAACGTCAAGAACCTGATCGGCAAGGGCTCCGGCGAGAGCGTCCAGATCGCGTTCCAGGGCGAGGGCTGGGTGCTGGTCCAGCCGTCCGAGGGCGTCGTCGCGGGGGCGAGCGGCGGCGGCAGCGGCGGCGGTGGGGCGCTGGGCGGCCTGCTCGGGGGTTAGGGCCCGACCGCCCGCGGGGGGGGCGTCGGCGCGTCGCCGCGGCCTCTCAGGCCGCGGCGCGCTCGGGGCGCCCGACGCCCATCCCGATCGCGTCGGGCCGCGAGGCGATGGCGCGGTCCCCGGGCTCCGGGAAGCCGCCCGCGACCGTCTCCTCGAGCAGCGTGAGCTCCGCGCGCAGCGCAGGTCGCCGAGCCGGCGGCACGGTCTGCTCGAGGTCCTCGAGCAGCGCGCGCATCCGCCGGCAGGTCTGGAGCGAGTGCGCGCCGTAGTGGCGGATCTCGTCGAGGCCGAGCGAGACGAGACCGTCCCAGCCGGGTGCGGGCAGGCGCAGTCGCACGACGCCTCCGCGATCGCGCCGGGCACTCGCCTCGAGGTCGCGCCAGGCCGCCTCGGAGAGGACGGCCTCGATGCGGTCGAGCGCCGCGGAGGCGGTCGTCGGGTCGTTGACCGCCGGGGACAGCGCCTTGATCGCGATGTCCACGAGCAGTCGCAGCCCGAAGGCCGCGTCGTCGGCGAGCGTGCGCTCGTCGCCGAGGATCAGCGCGCGGCGCAGGCGCCGCTCCCGGAGCGTCGACGTCGCGCCGTGGAGCGCCAGCACGGGCTGGCCGGCCCGCACGAGCGAGCCGACCTCCACCCGCAGCACCAGCACGCCGTCGACGCCGCGCGCAGCTCGCACGAGCGCGCGATCGTCGATCGCCTGGAGCACCGCCGGCGGGCCCTTGTGGCGCAGGACCTGGGTCGGCCGCGCCGGCAGCGGGCGCGGCATGCCGGCGCCGGCCCGCGCCGGGTCGTACGGGTTGGGCGCGAGCTCGCGCAGGCACGCGATCGTCCGCGCGCCGATGCGGTCGATCGCGCTGGCGGCGCGCAGCATCAGCACCGTGCGCTGGATCAGCGCGAGGAAGAGCGCGACGCTCAGCAGCAGCAGCAGTAGCGCGAAGCCGAACGTGATCACGGGGACGTCCTTGGAGGAGCCCTTGCCGACCTCGCCGATCGAGCTCAGCGAGAACACGAACGTCGCGATGAACGCGCCGAGCGCGTGCTTGGTGATCGCGGCCCGCCGGAAGAAGCTGACCGCGCGCGGCGAGAACGCCTGGGAGCCGAACTGCACCAGCACCAGGAACGTCGAGAAGACGAAGCCGGTGAACGCGATCATGCCGCTGGAGATGGCCGAGAGCGTGTCCCGCGCGCTGCTCGGGTCGATCGCGACCGGGAAGCGCTGCAGGTCGGCTCGCGCATCCAGCGCGGGTAGCTGGTCGGCCAGCACGAGCGCCACGACGACATACGCGGCGGGGATCATCCAGAAGCTCGTCCGGATGCGCTCGCGGCGCCGGAATCGGGAGGCCCAGCTCACCCCGCCATCCTCGCGGCCGGGCAGGACGGCACGCCAACCGCGCTCCGCCCGCCGCGCCGTGGGCCGGCGGCGCCCGTCCGCGCCGGAAAAGCCGCTTCATTCGGTGAAGTCTTGCGCTACCCTTGGCAGGTGGGCGCAAACGACTCGTGTCCCGTATGTCGCACCGCGGACGTCGTCTGTGGCAAGTGGACGCTGCTGATCATCCGCGACCTCGCGGAGGGCCGGGCCCGCTTCGGCGCGCTGGAGCGCTCGCTGAGCGGCATCAGCCCACGCACGCTCTCGCTGCGGCTGCGGGCGCTGGAGGAGGAGGGGATCGTCGAGCGCCGCACCTACCCCGAGGTCCCGCCGCGGGTCGAGTACGCGCTCACCGAGAAGGGCCGCGCGCTGATCCCGATCGTCGAGGACATGCGCGTCTACGGCTCTCGCTGGCTGGCGCGCGAGACGGTCGCGGCCTGAGCGGCGCGCAACGGCGCTTGCGCCCGGGAGGGCACCGGACGCCGGGCGCGAAGCCCGCGCCATGCGCAACAGGACCCTGCACGACCTGCTCCGGGCGTTCACCGAGGAGGCGGCGCTCCAACTCGCACACGACACGGCCACGGGCGCCGAGGTCCCGTTCGAGGTGGTCGACCTGCCGGGCCCCGGCCGCCGGCCGCCGCTCTACTGCTACCGCCCGCTGACAAGCTCGTTCATCCGCGAGCGCGTCGGAGTGCTCGGGCGCCTGCCCGCCTACGCCGCCGCCGCCCGCGCGCTCGAGACGGTTCCCGGAATCGACGACTACCTCGTCGCCCGCTCGGAGCCGCGCATCCCGAGCGAGCCGCGCGAGCGCGCCGACGCGGTCCTGCGCGCGTTCATCTCGGCCGTCTTCGACGAGACGAGCGAGTTCGTCTTCGAGCCTGCGCGCTTCGACGCCGCCTGGGCCGAGTTGGAGGCCGTCGTCTACGAAGGTCGCGCCGTCGAGACGATCGTGGCCCCGCTCCTCGGACTCGATCTGGCCTCGGACGAGGTCCCGCTCGGCGACGGCCTGATGCTGGTGCGCGGCGAGGCGCTCGCCGACGCGCCGCCGGACGCGCTGTGGGCGTCCAGCGCCGATGAGCGCCCCGACGTGCTCGTGGTGCTCGAGTTGGAGGGGGACGGCGGCGGTCGCTCGCCGCTGGCGATCGCGCGCGCCCGCCTGCGCGGTCTGCTGAGCGCGCTGCGGCTGTTCGAGCCCGGCAGCTTCGCGCTCGGGCCGCTGGCCTGGCACCGTGGCGACGCGGGCCGCTGGCGCGTCGCGCCGCTGGAGGGAAGCGGGCGCGCCACGGGGACGACCGTGATCGCGCCCGGCCAGGAGGACGAGTTGCGCGCCTTTGCGTCGCTGATCGCGCGGCGCCGGCCGCGCGGCGGCGAAGTGGCGTGGGCGCTGCGGCGCTTCGAGCTGGGCTGCGAGCGCCTCGCGCCGTTCGAGGCGCTGACCGACCACCTGCTCGCCCTGCGCGCGCTGCTCGAGCCGGAGGGCCCCGGGAGCGGTCGCCTGGCCGCGCGCCTCGCCGCGATCTGCGCGCTGCCGGCCGATCGGCCCGCGCTCGCCGAGCGGGTCGCGCACGCGATCTCGCTGGAGCGCGCCGTCGTCGCGGGCCTCGCGCCGGCCGAGCCCGGGGTCGACCGGCTCGTGGGCGAGATGCGCGAGCACCTGCGCGCGCTGCTGCGCGACGTGCTCTGCGGCCACCTCGACTCTGACCTGCGCGGCGTGGCCGACGAGATCATCGCCGAGCCGGCCGTGCCGGCTGCCGAGGCGCCCGAGCCGGCGGAGGTCTCCGAGCCGGCCGGCGCGCCCACCGCCTGAAGGCGGCATCGAAGGGCGGGCCCGATCGCTCGGCGGGGCGTGCCGGCCGCTCCCCTTCGTCGATGCCGTTCGGCCACCGCGGTTTGCCGCGGCCCTACGCCACCACCTCCGCGAGCATCGCCTCGCGCTCGGCGCGGCTGGCGAACAGGTAGCGGTGGATGCGCAGCAGGCCCTCGACGTCGTGGACGTCGGCATCGAACTGCGGGACCTTCAGGAGCGGCGCGCGGCCGAGCTCGGAGCGCAGGCGCGCGATCCCGGCGGCGTCGCGCGTCGCGAGCACGTGGTAGTCGGCGAGGTTCGCGGCGACCTTCGCGGCCAGCGGCTCGCCCAGCTCGCCGGCAAGCTCGCGCTCGACGGCGTCCGGATCGTAGGCGCCGAGGTCGTGGTGGACGCGGTTCACGACGACCCCGCCGAACGGCATCCCGGCCTCGCGGAGCTTGCGCCGGAAGAAGATCGCCTCGTCGATCGGCTCGCGCTCGGGCGAGGTGATCAGCAGGAAGGTCGTGGCCGGGTCCTCGAGCAGCCGGCCGACCTGCTCGGCGCGCTCGCGGAAGCCGCCGATCATCCCTCCGAGCGCGCGGAAGAACGTGCCCAGGTCGGCGAGCAGGTCGACGCCCGTGACCCGCTTGAGCACTGAGAAGACCATCGCGGTCCCCGCCCCGACCAGCCGCGTCGCGACGCCGGTCGGCCGCAGGAAGACCTGCAGCGCGCGTCCCTCGAAGAACTGCGTCAGCCGGTCGGGCGCGTCGAGGAAGTCGAGCGCGTTGCGGGAAGGGGGCGTGTCCAGCACGAGCAGGTCGTAGCCGCCCTCCTGGTCGAGCTCGTAGAGCTTCGCGATCGCGGTGAACTCCTGCGAGCCCGCGACCGCGCTCGAGAGCTCCTGGTAGATGCGGTTGGAGAGGACCTCGTCCCTCGCGCGCTCGTCGGCCGCGAGGCGCTCGATCAGCTCGTCGAACGTCCGCTTCGCGTCGAGCATCATCGCCCACAGCTCGCCTCGCATCTCCAGCCCGTGGGCGGCGAACCGCTCGGGCGCCACGAGGCGCGGCTCGTTGCCCAGGGCGCGCAGCCCCAGCGAGTTCGCGAGCCGCTTGGCCGGGTCGATCGTCACGACCACGACGCGCTTGCCGCGCGCCGCCATCCCCATCGCGATCGCGGCCGAGGTCGTGGTCTTGCCCACTCCGCCGGAGCCGGCGCAGATGCATATCCGCTTGCCCTTCAGGAGGTCAGCGACGCCGCTCACAGGGCCGGCTCCAGTTCGCGCGAGAGCCGCTCCAGGTGCTCGCGGCCCAGCTCCGGCGCGAAGACGAACGGCAGCAGCACCGGCCGCGTGGGAGTCCCGCGGGCGAGCCTGCGCACCTGCTTGCGCTGCTCGCCCGCGCGCGCGTGAGCCGACAGCGCCGCGCGCAGCGCCTCGCGCGCGCCCCGGCCGCCGGCGTGCTCCAGGGCCCGTCCCACGCGCTCGGCCTCCTGCGCGGAGAAGCGCCGCGGCGCGACCGCGTTCACGATCGCGAGATCGAGATCATGTCCCAGCTCCGAGCGCAGCTCGGCGCGCAGCGCGAGCGTCTCGGTGACCGGCATCTCCTCGGGCAGCGCGACCGCGACGATCGCCGTGCGCCGCCGGTCGCGGATCATCTCGTCGATCCGCCGCCCCTGATGCGCGATCGGGCCGACGCGCGCGAGGTCGGCGAACGTCCGCGGGGTGCGCAGCATCCCGGCGCCGTGCCCGCTGGCCGGAGCGTCCACCACGACCAGGTCGTAGCCGCCGGAGCGCTTCGCGCGGCGGTCCAGCTGCGCGAGCTCCCAGACCTTGCCGATCTGGAGCAGCTCGCGCATCCCGGGGGTGGCGGCGGCGAAGTAGGCGAACATCCGGCTCGAGCCGAGCAGGTCGCCGAGCGGCCCGGCGCGCAGGTGGAGGTACTCGCGCATCGCGCCGTTCGGGTCGATCGAGATCGTGTAGAGCCCGTCGGCCACGCGGGTCTCGGTGAACGCGGCGACCGAGCCGTCGAGCGCCTCGGACACCCGGTGCTGGCCCGCCAGTTCCGCGACCATCGTGCGGCGCCCGCTGCGCGCAGCGGCGAGCCCGATCGCGATCGCGACCGTGGACTTCCCGACGCCGCCCTTGCCGGTCACGAAGAGCAGGCGCTTGTCGAGCAGGCCCGGCACGGGTGGCGCGGAGGCTATCCGGCGGGGAGGAATCCCCCGCGCGCGTGCGAATAACAGGCCCATGCCGGGAGTCCCCGACCAGACGGAGCATCCAGTGACGGCCAAGGCCAAGGTCATCGCGTTCGCCAACCAGAAGGGCGGCGTGGCCAAGACCACCACCACGCTCAACCTCGCCGTCGCGTTCGCCGAGGAGGGGCACCGCGTCCTGTGCGTGGACATGGACCCGCAGGGGAACCTGACGATGTCCCAGGGCATCGACCCCGACAACATCGACCGCTCGATGTACGACGTGCTCGTCCACCACGTCTCGATCCGCGAGGTCATCCGCAAGCGGGAGATCGACATCGCCTGCTCGTCGATCGACCTCGCCGGCGCGGAGATCGCGATGTCGTCCCAGATCGGACGCGAGCGCTCGCTGCAGAAGGGCCTGCGCGAGATCGACGACGACTACGACTTCGTCTTCATCGACACCCCGCCGAGCCTCGGCCTGCTCACGATCAACGCGCTGACGGCCGCGACGAAGGTGATCGTCCCCGTGCAATGCGAGTATCTGTCGATGCGGGGCCTGATCCAACTCCAGAACACGCTCGCCATGATTCGTGAGAACCTCAACCCGGACGTCGACATCGAGGGGATCCTCCCCACGCTGGTCGACTCCCGGACGGTTCACGCGAAGGAGGCGATCGAGATCCTCGAGGAGAACTTCGGGGATCGGGTGTTCGCGTCGCGGATCCGCAAGACGATCCGCTTCGCAGAGGCCCCGGTCAAGGGCATGTCGGTGCTGAAGTACGATCCCGACGGCATCGCGGCCCACAGCTACCGGCAGCTTGCCAAGGAGGTCCTCGGGCATGGGAAGCAGTAAGCGCGCGAGCATGCGCGAGGGCCCGCTGGCGGCCCTCTTTCGCAAGACAGACGAGGACCCACCGGAGCCGCGCGACGAGGAGCCCGCGCCGGAGCCCGAGCCCGTCGCCGCCGAGCCGGCGCCCGAGCCCGAGCCCGATCCTGCTCCCGCGCCGTCGGCGCGCGCGCATGTCCCGCACCCGTCGCTGGATCCCGAGGTGGCGGCCGAGCCCGCCGAGAAGCCCCACCCGGCGCCGCCGAGCGCGCGCGAGCGCCTGACCCGAGCGTTCAGCGCCGACATCCCGGATGACATGCTCGAGCGCCCCGGTGCCCGTGACGCCCACGGGCGGGCCGCGTCGGCGATCGCGGCCGGCGAGACGCGCGCTCCCGCAGGATCGCCCTCGATCCGCGTCGTCGGAGTGGGCGGCGCGGGGGTCAACGCCGTCAATCGCATGGTCGAGGCCGAGGTCGAGGGCATCGACTTCATCGCGGTCAACACCGACCTGCAGTCGCTCCAGCAGTCGGCGGCCCAGGTCACGCTCCACATCGGCGACGGGATCACGCGCGGGCTCGGCTCGGGAGCCGACCCGGAGCTCGGGCGGGCGGCCGCGAAGGACGACTACGACGCGATCAAGGCGATGCTCAAGGGCGCGGACATGGTGTTCGTCGCGGCGGGAGCGGGCGGCGGCACCGGCACCGGCGCCGCGCCGGTGGTCGCGAAGGTCGCGCGGGAGATCGGCGCGCTGGTCGTCGGCATCGTGACCAAGCCGTTCGGCTTCGAGGGCACCCGCCGGCGCACGCAGGCCGACGCGGGCGTCGAGGCGCTCGCCGCGGAGGTCGACACGCTGATCGTCGTTCCCAACGACCGGCTCCTGAGCGTGCTGGAGAAGGGCACGTCGATGGTCGAGGCGTTCCGAGTCGCGGACGATGTGCTGCGCCAGGGCGTCCAGGGCATCGCCGACCTCGTGACGCTGCCGGGGCTCATCAACCTCGACTTCGCCGACGTGCGCACGATCATGACCGACGCGGGCAGCGCCCTGCTCGGCATCGGCATGGGCTCGGGCGAGCGGCGCGCGATCGACGCCGCGGAGCAGGCCGTGGCCTCCCCGCTGCTGGAGACCAGCATGGACGGCGCGCGCTCGATCCTGCTGTCGATCACGGGCGGGCACGACCTCTCGCTTTGGGAGGTCAACGAGGCGGCGAAGGCCGTCTCGGACGCCGCGCACCCGGACGCCAACATCATCTTCGGCGCGATGGTCGACGAGAAGCTCGAAGACCAGGTCTGGGTGACGGTGGTGGCGACCGGCTACGCGGGGGAGCGCTCGACCCGGCAGGCGCGGCGTGACGTGAAGGATGCGCTGCGCGAGCCGGCCGGCGAGCCCCGCGTCGAGCGCCGGACGGCCCCGCGCCGCGCCTCCGCCGACCTCGACGTGCCCGAGTTCATACCGCGGGGCTGAGCCCCGCCCGCGCATGAGCCGCGGCGTCGTCGCCGCAGGCCATCCGGTCAGCGCCCGGGCGGGCGCTGACGTGCTGCGCGCGGGCGGCAACGCCGTCGACGCCGCGCTGGGCGCGCTGCTCGCGTCGTTCGCCTGCGAGCCGCTGCTGACCGGACTCGGGGCCGGCGGTCACATGCTCGTCGTGCCCCCGGGCGGCGAGGCGGTGCTGCTCGACTTCTTCGTCGAGGCGCCGGGGCGGGGGGCGGACGGCGAGCGCCGCGCGGAACTGGTCCCGGTCGACGTCTCCTTCGGCGACGCCGTCCAGACGTTCAACGTCGGGGCCGCCTCCGTCGGCGCCTACGGGATGGCGGCGGGGATCGAGGCCGCCGCGGAGCGGTTCGGCACGGTGCCGCTGGCCGACCTGGCGGCGCCCGCGGCCGGGCTGGCGCGCGCCGGCGTGGCGCTGAACGGCCAGCAGGCCTACGTCGTGGAGATCCTCGACGGGATCGTGCGGTCGACCGCGGAGTGCGGCGCGATCTACGCGCCCGGGGGGCGCCTGCTCAGGGAGGGCGGGGTCGTGCGCCAGCCTGACCTTGCGGACGCGCTGGAGCGTCTCGGGGCCGACGGCGCCGAGCCGTTCTACACGGGCGAGGTCGCGGCGGCCGTCGTCGAGTGGCTCGAGCCGAGGGGAGGGATGCTGACCCGCGCGGACCTCGCCGCCTACGAGGTCGTGGCGCGCGAGCCCGTTCGCGTTTCCTATCGCGGGAGGGAGGTGCTCACGAACCCGCCGCCGTCGGCGGGCGGGACGCTGATCGCCTACGCGCTCGCGCTGCTGGATCGCGAGCCGGGCCCGCCGTCGCCCGAGCGTCTGGTCGGCGTGATGGAGGCCGCGCAGGCGGAGCGCACGCCCGAGTTCCTGGAGGGGCTGGCGACCCCGGGCTACGGCGAGGCGTTCCTCGCCTCGCGCCTGGGATCGACCACGCACGTCTCGGTGATCGACGCCGGCGGGTGGGCATGCTCGGTCACCTGCTCGAACGGCGAGGGGTCGGGGATAGTGGTGCCGGGGACCGGCATCCACCTCAACAACATGATGGGCGAGCACGACCTCAGCCCGCTCGGCTTCCACACCCATCCGCCCGGGCGCCGGATGCCGTCGATGATGGCGCCGACCGTGGTGCTGCGCGGCGGCGAGCCGGAGCTCGTGCTCGGGAGCGCCGGTTCCAACCGGATCCGCTCCGCGATCGTGCAGGTGATCAGCGCGGTGGTCGATCGTGGCCTCGCGGCCGGGCCCGCGGTCGACGCGCCGCGCCTGCATGTCGAGGACGGCGTCGTGTACGCCGAGCCCGGGGTGGACCTGAGCGGGCTGGGGCCGGAGCGCGCCGTCGCGCGCTTCCGCGCGCGCAACCTGTTCTTCGGCGGCGCCCAGGCGGTCGAGCGAGAGGCGGGCACGGGACGGCTCTCCGGCGGCGGCGATCCCCGTCGCGGGGGCGCGGCGGCAGGCGCATGAGGCGCGCGGCCGCCATTCCGGCGCTGGCGCTCGCGACGCTCGCCGGCTGTGGCAGCGGCGGGATCGAGTCCGCCGACCTGTTCGCGGTCGCCCGCGCCGGGAGTCTGCCCGGGGCCCGCCTGGGGCTGGTGGTGAACGACGGAGGCACGGTGCGCTGCAACCGCGGACGCGAGCGGCTGCTCCCGTCCGCGGACCTGCTCGAGGCGCGCGAGTTGCAGCGCGAGCTCGCCAAGCCCGCCCGGCGTGAGCTGCGGTTGGCGCCCGGGCCGGGGAGCCTGCTGCGCTATCGCGTGCGCTCCGGGAACGGGACGGTCGCCTGGAGCGACACCTCGCGCCGCCAGCCGAAGGTCCTCTACCGCCTCGCCGCGTTCACGCGCGACGTCGCGATGCGGGTCTGCCGGCTGCCGCGCTGAGCCGCGGCGCCGCTCAGGCGAAGTGCACCTTGCCGTTGGAGCGCGCTCGGGCGTGCGCGCGGCCCGCCATCTCCATGCGCCGCAGGGACGCCCGGAACAGTCGCGCCACCAGGCGCAGACGGCCGTTCTCCGAGCGGACGTCGAGCAGGCCCTGCTTGGCGTCGAGCCCGAAGTCGACCGTCGCCGCCATCCCGTAGGCGTCGAGCTCGGCGAGCTCGGGCTCGCCCGGGCGGCGGTCGGTCGCGCGCTCGACGAGGTCGGCGTAGGCCTCCCGTGCGGCCAGCACGGCGTCGCGGTCGCAGCGCTCTTCGCGGTCGTCGAGGAACTCCACCGTGCCCGCCGGATAGGGGAGCTCGTCCTGGCGCTCGACCAGCCGGAACGGACGGGTCCCACGGGCGACGAGGTTCATCCGCCCGTCCTCCATGCGCTCCAGCACCTCCGTGATCTCGACCGCGCAGCCGATCTCGCGCAGGCCGTCGTCGGAGAGCCAGACGATCCCGAACTCGCTCTCGCGCTCCAGGCAGACCGCCATCATCGCCTTGTAGCGCTCCTCGAAGATGTGCAGCGGCACCACCTCCGACGGCAGCGCGACCATCCCGAGCGGGAACAGCGGGAAGTCACGCACGCGCGCGCCTGCCATCGCCTCCCAGTGTAGGGGCCCCGCGATGGCGCGTTTCGCTCCGCGGGGCGGGCGATCCGGCCGTTTCAGGACAACCTCGCCCTTCGGCTAGGGCCGGGCTCGTCCGAGCCGGTTATGGTCGGCGCCAGTCCGAGACCCGGCCGATGGCCCGCCGCGCTCGTGCGCCGGCGCGGTCGTCGTCGCAGGAGGTGGCCCGAGAGGTGAGGTCGAAGGCGGCAGGGATCGCGGCCGTGGCGCTCGCAGCGGCGCTGTCGGGCTGCGTGGCCTTCAATCTCCCGCCGACGAGCCTGAACGGCTCGGCGAGCCCGTCCGCGCGCGCCGTGTCGGTCGCGGTCGCGGACGTCAACGGCGACGGGCAGAACGACGTGGTCGTCGGGGGCGGCGCCTCGCAGGCGGTCGGCTGGCTCACCGGGAGCGGGACCAACTTCAGCCTCGCGGGCGAGGCGTCGATCGGCTCCGGGGTCAGCAAGGTGGCGACCGCCGACTTCAACGGCGACGGCATCGCCGACGTCGCCGCGCTCGGGACCTCGAGCGTGCGCGTGCTGTTCGGCCGCAACCCCGGCGGGCTCAGCGCCGGCGACGGCACGACGATCGACACCGGGCCGCGCTCGTTCGTCGCCGCCGGGGACTTCACCGGCGACGGGAAGGCCGACGTGGCGGTCGATCTGCCGGCGATCGGCCCTTCGGACGACGGGACCACCTACCAGGGCGCCGGGGTGCGGATCTACCCCGGTGACGGCAACGGCGGCTTCGGCCCGCCGCAGGACCATCGCTTCGGCGGCCCGATCTCGAGCCTGCTCTGCGGCTCGGACTATGGCCCCGGCGGCGGCGGCTGCCTCCCGGCCGCGGTGACCGCGCTGCAGGCCGGGGACGTGGACGGCGACCACAAGCTCGACCTCGTCGTCGGCCTGCGCATCGACCGGGTGCGGCTGATCGACTTCCAGGTGATGGGCACCTACGCCGGCGCGGGCACGCTCGCCAACGGCGCCGCTCAGCCGTGCCTGGCCGGGATCGCTGCGCAGCAGCCGGGCCTCGACATCAAGGCGCTGGCGGTCGGCGACCTCAATGGCGACGGTCGCGACGACCTCGGCGTTGCGCGAAGCGACAACAAGGTGCTGCTGGCGAAGGCGCCCGCCTCGGGCTGCACGTTCACCGGCTTCGGGCCGGGTGGCTCGTTCACCACCGTCGACACGCTGGCCGATCCCTCCGCGGCGCTGATCGGCGATGTCGACGGGGACGGCAAGGGCGACCTGACCGTGCTCAACCGCGGAGCGGGCAACGCGATCGTCTACCGCGGCGACGGCGCCGGCGGGTTCCAGACCAGCCCGCCCTACTACTACGTGACGGTCCCGACGGGCGCCGCCCCGGCCGCGATGGCCTACGGCAAGCTCGACGCCGACAGCAAGCCCGAGTTGGTCGTCGGCGACGGCGGCGAGTCCTCGGCCCGGGTGCGCATCTTCACCAACGCGGCCTTCAACTACCCGTGAGCGGCGGAGGCGCGCGACCGGGCTACGCCGGCCGCCGCGCGCTGAGCAGCAGGTTGTAGAAGAGCGACGGCGGCAGGCGCGGCTCCAGCAGCCTGCTGTCGAGGTGCTGGAGCGCCAGGTAGCCGCGATAGGCGTACTGGCGCCACGCCCAGGGAATGTCCTCCGGCGCCGCCGTGCCCTCGAGCACGCGGTTCGTCCAGCCGAACCAGTTGGCGAGCAGTTCCTCGCCGCGGATCCGAACGTCTACGAAGCCGGCCGCACGCGCCGGCTTGACCAGGTCGGCGGGGGAGAATGCGTGCACGTCCACGAAGCGCTCCAGATCGTGCTCCTCGGCGCTGCCCGAGCCGTCCTCGTGGGGGGCGGGGGCGGGCCCGGCGCGGACGGCCATGCGCCACAGCGGCGCCAGCGCGAGCGCGCCCCGCTTCGGCACGCGCGCGATCCGGTCCCCGGTGCGCGAGGGCTCGCCCGCGAACGCGACGCGGCCGCCGGCGCGCAGGACCCGGTGAAGCTCGCCGAAGACGCGCTCCAGGTCCGGCAGGTGGTGCAGGACCGCGTGACCTAGCACGAGGTCGAACGACTCCTCCTCGAACGGCAGCGCCTCGGCGTCGGCGACCGCCGTCTCGACCTCCAGGCCCAGGCGCCGTGCGTTCGCGGACAGCGCCGAGAGCATCCCGGGCGAGATGTCGGTGCAGACGGCCTGCTCCACGACGCCGGCGAGCAGCAGGTTGAGCGAGAAGTAGCCGGTGCCGGCCCCGATCTCGAGGCTGCGGCCCGTGTGCCCGAGCGGCTCGCCGAGCGCCTTCTCCAGCTTCGCGCGGACCTGGGCGAGCCCGGCGCGGCCGAAGTCGATGCCCCACTTCGAGTCGTAGGAGCAGGCGGCGACGTCGTGGTAGCGCTCGTTGACCCGGCGGATCTCCGCGTCGGTCCGGGGGGCGGCCATGGCGCGCGGACTCTACCCTTCGCCGCCGTGCCGACCGCCGGCCGCTACCTCCAGCAGGACCAGCCGCCCGGAGTTCCCGCGCTGGAGCTCACCGGCGAGCGCACGCTGCCGGATGTCCCGGAGGAGAACTACTGGTATCGGCGCCACCTCGCGGTCTACGAGTGGATCGCGGCGCGCACGATCGGGTTGCGCGTCGTTGACATGGCGTGCGGCGAGGGGTACGGCTCGGAGGTTCTCGCGCGCGGAGCGGCGTCGGTGGTCGGCGTCGACGCCAACCCGGAGGCTCACGAGCACGCGCGGCTGCGCTACACGCGGCAGGGGCTGCGCTTCGAGCGTGCGCTGGTCGAGGAGTTCGCCGAGCGGTGCGACGCGGTCGTCTTCCTGCAGACGATCGAGCACGTGAGCGATCCCGGAGCGATCCTCGACCACTTTCGGGGCCTGCTCACGCCCGGCGGCGTCGCGTACGTCTCGACGCCGAACGTGCTCACGCTGGCCCCGCCCGGGGCCGAGAAGTCCGGGAACCCGTGGCACGTGCGCGAGTACCGCCCGCACGAGTTCCGCGCGCTGTGCGCCGAGCACTTTCGCTCGGTCGAGCTGTACGGGCTTTTCCACGCCCGCCGGTTGCGCGCGCACGAGGCTGCGCTGAGCCTCGGGTGGGATTCGGTGCATCCGCGGCTCGGGGTGACCCGCGCGTTCTACGACCGCTTCACGCCGGCGATCCGCGCGCGCGACTTCGCGCTCCGCCGCGCGCCGCTCGACCGCGCGCTCGACTTCCTCGCCGTGTGCCGGACCTGAGCGGCACCGGCGCGCCGGACGGCGAGCTCGCGATCGTCCTTCACACCCACATGCCCTACGTCGAGGGCTTCGGCACCTGGCCCTTCGGCGAGGAGTGGCTGTTCGAGGCGATCGCGGGCTCCTACGTGCCGCTCCTGGACGTCCTCGACGGCGGCGCCCCGCTGACGCTCTCGCTGACGCCGGTGCTCGCGGACCAACTCGAGGCCCCGGGCGTGGGCGACCGCTTCCTGGCGTTCGTGCGCGAGGTCAGGGCGGAGACCCACGCGCGCGACATCGCCGGCTGCCGCGCGGGGGGCGAGGAGGCGATGGCGCGAGAGCTGGAGCGCTCGGCGGCCGAGTACCGGGACGTCGCGACGCGCTTCGAGGCGCTCGGTGACGGCGGCCTGCTGGGGGCGCTCGCGCCCCATGCGAGCTGGACATCGAGCGCGACGCATGCGGTGCTGCCGCTGCTGGCGACCGATGCCGGCCTGGGCCTTCAGCTCGCGACCGGGATCGCCTCGCACCGCCTGCGCGCGGGCGGCTGGGACGGAGGCCTGTGGCTCCCCGAGTGCGCGTACGACCCGGAGCTGGACCCGGTGCTCGCCGACGCGGGGGTTCGCGCCTGCTGCGTCGATCTGACCGACGTCCTGGGCCGGGGGGCGGCCGGGCACCTCCGGCCGCTGCGCACCGCGGCCGGAACGCTGCTCGCGCCGCTCGACCGCGAGCTGATCGAGCTCGCCTGGAGCGACGCGGGCTACCCCGCCGCGGGCGCCTACCGCGACTACCACCACCTGACGACCCACCACCATCGCGTGTGGGGCAACGACGGCGGGCTCTACGACCGCGAGCGGGCGCTGGCGGCGGCGCGCGGGCACGCCGCCGGATTCGTCGCGGCGGCGCGCGCCCGCCTGGCCGCCGGCTCCGCCGAGCTCGGCGCGCCGGCGCTCGCGGTGGTCGCGTTCGACACCGAGCTGCTCGGCCACTGGTGGTACGAGGGCGTGGCCTGGCTGTCGGCGGTCCTGGACGAGGCGCAGCGGCAGGGGCTCGCGCTCTCGAGGCTCGACGACGCGCTCGCGCGCCGGCCCGCGGCGCCCGCGCCGGCCGCGCTCCCGGCGACGAGCTGGGGCCGGCCGCGGACGCTCGCGACCTGGTCGGGGCCGCGGGTCGCGCGCTTCGCCTGGCGCGCGCGGGCGGCCGAGCTGCGGACGGTCGCGGCCGGGCGCGCGGCGGGCGAGCGGGCGGCGCGCGAGCTGCTGGCCCTGCAGTCGAGCGACTGGGCGTTCCTCGCCGACCGCGAGCTGGCAGCCGGCTACCCCGAGGAGCGCGCCGCGGGCCACGCCCGGGCGCTCGATGCGGCGCTGGCGGACGTAGACTGCCTGCCGCCCCGCCTGCGCAACCTGGCGCCGCACCTCGACCTAGCGCCCCTACGCCAGCCATGACACCGCGCGTCCTCATCCTCTCCTGGGAGTACCCGCCGATCGTCGAGGGCGGGCTCGCGCGCCACGTGCGCAAGCTCTCGGAGGCGCTGGTCGCGCGCGGGGAGGCGGAGGTCCACGTCCTGACCCGCGGCGACGAGCGGCTGGCGGCCGAGGAGGAGATCGACGGCGTCGTGGTCCACCGTGTCCGCGAGCCCGGCCGCCCGCGCGAGCTCGGCGAGTTCGTCACCTGGGTCGAGCACATGAACGCGGACATGCTGGCCGCCGGCGTGGAGCTCGGCGACCGCCTGGACTTCGACCTCGTGCACGGCCACGACTGGCTCGTCGCGGTCGCCGGGGACCACCTCGCCAGGCGCTTCCGCTGCCCGCTCGTGGTCACGATCCACGCGACCGAGTACGGGCGTCACCAGGGGTGGGTGGAGACGCACCCCCAGTCGCACATCCACGGCGTGGAGCGCTGGATGGCGAACCGCGCCGACGCGGTGATCACCTGCTCCCACTACATGCGCGACCACGTCGCCGACATCTACGACCTGGAGGAGCCTCGGGTGGCGGTCATCCCGAACGGGATCGACCCGCTGGACCTGCAGCCCGTCGACGACCTGCGCACGCTGCGCGCACGCTTCGCCGCCCCCGGCGAGCGGCTGATCCTGCTCGTCGGGCGCCTGGTCTACGAGAAGGGCTTCCAGCTCGCGCTGGAGGCGATGCCGGGGCTCGTCGAGCGCCTCGGGAACGTGCGCTTCCTGGTCGCCGGGTCAGGCACCGCCGAGGCCGACCTGCGGGCCCAGGCGTCGCGACTCGGGCTGGACGACCACGGCACCTTCCTCGGCTGGATCGGCGACGACGTGCTGCACTCGCTCTACCGGATCGCGGACCTCACGGTGGTGCCCTCGCTGTACGAGCCCTTCGGCCTCGTCGCGCTGGAGGCGATGGCCTCCGGCTGCCCGTGCATCGTCGCCGACACCGGCGGGCTGCGGGAGGTGGTGCCCGACGACGAGCGGGTGGGCCTGCGCTTCAACGGCGGCGACGCCGAGCACCTCGAGGCGATGGTCGAGCGCCTGCTGACCGACGACGCCCTGCGTGGCCGACTCGTCGCGGAGGCTTCCGAGCACGTCCTGCGCTTCGACTGGCAGGACGTGTCCCGCCAGACGGCGGGGGTCTATGCGGGCGTCCTGCGCGAGCGGGTGTAGGCGGCGCCGGGCTCAGCCGAGGAAGCGCCGCACGCGAGCGGCGAAGTCGCGCTCGTGCTGCACCAGGAATGCGTGGCCGGCGTCTCCGTAGACCACCAGCCGCGCGCCACGGATGAGCCGGCGCAGCAGTCGCGCGTTGACGACGGGCACGTCGTTGTCGCGGGCTCCGGCGCCGATCAGGACCGGGAGCCGCAGGCGCCCCAGACGCGCGCGCGTACCGCCGCCGCGGCCGTACCAGCGGTCCCGATATGCGCGCACGACGGCCCGCAGCGCGCGCTGCGAGCTCGTCTCGCAGCAGCCTCCGGGCTGGGTGACCAGGCGCGTGAACCACGCTCGCCCGATAGCCCAGGCGGGTCGCGGGAAGAGCAGGTCGAGCAGCTCGTCGGCGCTCACCTTCCCCAGCGTGGATCGCGCGTCGAGCGCGCGGTAGCGCGCGGCCGGCAGCCGCGCGGTGGGACCGCCAAAGTCGGTGGAGGCCAGCACGATGCGCCGCACGTCGCGCGGATGGCGCAGCGCGAGCTCCTGCGCGACGTACCCTCCATAGGACCAGCCGAGCACGTCGGCGCGCCGGACGCCCAGCGCGCGCAGGAGGCCCGCGGCGTCCTCCGCGTCCGCCGCCACGCCGCGGGTCGCTCCGCCGGTCGAGGCGCCGAGGCCGCGCGGGTCGTAGACGATCACGCGGCGGGTGCGGGCGAGCGCGCTCAGCAGCGGCGGATCCCACGTGTCGAGCGTCGCCCCGGAGCCGTTGATCAGCAGCAGCGGGCGCCCGTGCCCGATCGCCCGCCATGCGATCCGCGCGCCGCGCACGTCCGCCTTGCGGATCGTCGTGGGGGCGGCCGGGGCGGGGAGCGGGGCGGTGAGCGCCGCTGCGGCGCCGACGGCGAGCGCCGCCGCGGCGACGGTGAGCGAGCGGATCGTCCTTCCCGTGACCATCGGCGCACTCTACGTCGGCCGGGCACGCGGCGTGCCGGCACGCGCGTGCGATTCCGCTCGCCTGGCGAACACAATCGCAGCCGCGTGGGAGGGGGTGGCCGCGGCCCGTGCGGCGTAGGCGCGGCGCCGAAGCGTGGGTCGCTCAGTCGATCAGCGCGCGCCGCGTGCGGGCGATCGCCAGGCGCCAGGTCAGCAGCGCGAACGCGACGAGCATCAGCGCGCGCAGCACGTCGGTCGCCGCGACGCCCAGGACAGCGTGGCGAACAAGCGTCACGCACTGGTAGAGCGGGTTGAACTCGGAGGCGACCTGCGCCCAGTGGGGGAGCTGGTCGATCGGGAAGAAGACCCCGGACACGAGGAACAGCGGCGTGATCACCGCGCTGGTCACGTAGTCGAAGTTGTTGATCGACTCCACGCTCCCGGCGATGAACAGGCCGAGCCCCGCGAAGCCGACGCCGGTCAGGATCCCGATGAGCGGGACGAGCACGATCGTCGGCTCGATCGGGAGGCCGAAGAACAGCGTCACGATCAGCGGCGCCATCGCGTAGGTCCCGGCTCGCAGGCCGATCCACGACATCTCGGCGCTCACCAACTCCTCGACGTCGACGGGCGCCGCCAGCATCGCGTCGTAGGTCCGCTGGAAGCGGCGCTTGATGAACGACCCGTACATGGCGGGCAGCATCGAGGCGAACAGCACCGCGCTGCCGACGATGCCGGTGCCGACGAACTGCACGTACGTGAGCCCGGCGACCTCCTTGATCAGCGTCCCGAGGCCCAGGCCGAGCGCCAGCAGGTAGACCGTCGGCTCCAGCACGGAGGTGAACGTGGTCGGCACCCACAGCCGGCGGAACACGGTCGCGTCGCGGCTCATCACGCCGAGCACCGCCGCCGGCTCGAGCCGGCGGATGCGGCGCTGACGTGGCTCGCTCCCCGCGCTCATTCGATGTCCTGCCCGGTCAGCGCCACGAACGCGTCCTCCAGGTTCGCGGGCCGGCGCACGCCGTCCGGCATCCGCCCGTCGAGCTCCTCGGCGCGCAGGAACGCGAGCGCGGTGCCGGTGCGGCGCGTGGGGCGCCCGCCGCCCTCCGCCTCGGCCTCCATCGCGCGCAGGACGTCGGGCGGCCCGTAGGCCTCGACCACCTCCCGTCCGGCGTGGCGGGCGACGATCTCGGCGGGCGGGCCGAGCTCGACGATCCGCCCGGCCGTCATCACCGCCACGACGTCGGCCAGCCGCTCGGCCTCCTCGATGTAGTGGGTGGACATCAGCACGGTCACGCCGTCCGCCCGCAGCCGGTCGATGAGCGCCCACAGCTCCTGGCGCACCTGGGGATCGAGCCCGACCGTCGGCTCGTCGAGCAGCACGAGCCGGGGAGCGTGCACCAGGCCGCGGGCGATCAGCAGCCGGCGGCGCATCCCGCCCGAGAGCTGGTCCACCCGGGTCGCGGCGCGGTCGACCAGGTTGGCGAGCTCGAGCGCGCGGTCGATCGCGCCGGCGCGGTCGGCCGCCGGCACGCGGTAGAGCCGCGCGAAGACCTCCAGGATCTCGCGCGTCGAGAGCTCGACGTCCAGGTTGTCGAGCTGCGGTACCACGCCCATCGCGGCGCGCGCCTGCTTCGAGTCGGCCGGCACGCTCCAGCCGAGCACCTCGATCTCCCCCTCGTCGGCGATCGACTGCGCGGTGAGCATCCGCATCGTCGTCGACTTGCCCGCCCCGTTGGGGCCGAGCAGCCCGAAGCAGAGCCCGGGCCGGACCTCCAGGTCGAGGCCGTCGACCGCGGTCACCGCGCCGAAGCGCTTCACCACCCCGCGCAGGGAGATCGCGGCGGGCTCCACGCGCTACTCCCAGCGCATCCGCTGCGGCGCCTCGCGCATCCGCAGCACGCGCGCCGGAACGCCGCCGACCACCGCG
Source organism: Solirubrobacteraceae bacterium (assembly GCA_046330255.1). GTDB lineage: Bacteria > Actinomycetota > Thermoleophilia > Solirubrobacterales > Solirubrobacteraceae > JBBSBL01. The sequence goes on along the minus strand of JAXLTC010000001.1, from coordinate 695,383 downwards.
TTGGCGGGCACGTCGTCGGTCACCACGGCGCTGGTCCCGAGGACCGCGTTGTCACCGATCGTGACGCCGCGCAGCACGCACGCCCCGTAGCCGATCCAGACGTTGTTGCCGACGCTCACGTCGCGCTTGTAGATCCCCTGCAGGCGCACGGGCCGCTCGACCTCGGCGGCGCCGTGGTCGAAGTCGATCAGCATCACGCGGTCGGCGACGATGCACTCGCGCCCGATGGACACGCGCTGGAACGCGGAGATCGTGCACTCCTGGCCCAGCACGGTCTTGGCGCCGACCTCGACGCGCCCCTCGTGGACACGCAACTTGCATCCGTGCCCGATCCACGACCACCGGCCGAGCGAGAGCACCGCGCCGCGGCCGATCTCGAGCGTCACGCCGGGCCCGACGAAGCACAGCCCGTCCGTCTGGAGCCGCCGTCCCCAGCGGAGCTTCAGCCACGCCCAGCGCAAACAGAGCCGTGCGTAGCGCCGGGTCAGCATCCCGTGGCCGCGCATGAAGCGCGCGAGCGCCAGCGGCCCGCCGCGCAGCGGCGCCGGCGCGCGCCGGACGGCGCCGGCCGCGGGGTCGATCTCGGGCGGTGCGACGGCGGGCCTCACGCCAGCGGATCTTAGGTCCGGCCCGGCGGGAGTACCTCCGCGCGCACTAGGGGACGGCCGCGAACAGCCGCCACTCGTCGGGAACTCCCCTCAGCCGCGTCGTGCCCCGATCCTCGAACCGGACTCCGGACCCGGCGACGAGGTCCTTGACCGTGCTCGAGACGAGCACCTCGCCGCCGCCCGCGAGCGCGCCGACGCGCGCCGCGATGTGGACCGCGATCCCGCCGACGTCCTCGCCGATCAGCTCGACCTCGCCGCAGTGCAGCCCGACGCGCACCTCGACCCCGAGGTGGCGCGCGGAGTCCGCGATCGCGCGCCCGCAGCGGATCGCCCGGGCCGGCCCGTCGAAGGTGGCGAGACACCCGTCGCCGAGCATCTTCACCTCGCGCCCGCCGAACCGGGCGACGTCCTCCCGCACGGCCGCCTGGTGGGCGGAGAGCAGCTCGCGCCAGCGCGTGTCTCCGACCTCGGCCGCCCGCTCCGTCGAGCCGACGATGTCGGTGAACATCACCGTTGCCAGCACGCGGTCGGGCTCCGGCGTCGAACGGGCGCCGGTCAGGAACTCCTCGACCTCCCCGAGCACGGCGTCGGCGTCGCCAGCCCACGGCAGGTGGTCGATGCCCTCGAGCTCCACGTAGCGGGCGCCCGGGATTCGCTCGGCCAGGTCCTGGCCCGCGCGCCAGTTCACCACTCGGTCCCCGTGGCGGTGCAGCACCAGCGTCGGCACGTGGATCGTGGGCAGGATCGCGCGGACGTCGATGTCCAGGAACATCTCGAAGATCCGCTGGACCATGGCGGGACTGGCGGCCGAGCGCTCCATGCGCGCGGTGAACTCGACGACCGCGGGATCGTCCGCGAGGCTGGGCGCGAAGAGCTCGACCGTCCCCTTCGCCTCCCGCCCCCAGTAGGGGGCGATGAACTCGGCGGCCGACTCGAGCAGCGCGTCCGCCGGCGAGCCCCACGGGTAGTCGGGCGCCTCTGTCGTGCGCGCCATCGCGCCGTACAGGACCAGGGCGCTCGCACGCTCGGGGTGGGTGGCCGCGAACAGCACGCTCATCGGGCCGCCCTCGGAGATCCCGAACAGCGCCGCCCGCTCGGAGCCGGCCGCGTCCATCACGGCGCGGACATCGTCGATCCGCTGCTCGAGGGTCGGCACCTCGCTCACGGGGTCGGACAGGCCGCTGCCGCGCTTGTCGAAGATGATCAGGCGCGAGAACGAGCTCAGCCGCTCGAAGAGCCGGGCCAGCGGGGGCGCCTCCCACTGCACCTCGAGGTGTGTCGCGAAGCCGAGCACCAGCACGAGGTCGATCGGGCCGTCGCCGACGACCTGGTAGGCGATTGAGGTCTCGCCCGCACGGGCGTACTGTGTCGGCGGGGTCTTCATCGGTTGCGCGAGGCCACCCCCTCGCGCGCCTGAGCCGGATCGTACCCGGGGCGGGCCGGCCCCTTGATCCGCCCGGGAGCGGCCACGCCCCGGCTGGCATGATCCCCGCCCGATGACCGCCGGGACCGGGATGAGCCTCGCTGAGCGTCTGCTCGCCGGCGACCGGCGCGCGCTGGCGCGCGGGATCTCGCTCGTGGAGGACGACGACCCGGCCGGCTGGGAGCTGGTGCGCGAGGTCTATCCGCGCACCGGCCGGGCGGCGGTGATCGGCTTCACGGGCCCGCCGGGGGTCGGGAAGTCCACGCTGCTCGGAGCGCTCACGGCGACCGAGCGCGAGCGCGAGCGCACGGTCGGCGTGCTCTCGATCGATCCCTCCTCGCCGTTCACCCGCGGCGCGCTGCTGGGCGACCGCATCAGGCTGTCGGACCACTTCCTCGACCCGGGCGTGTTCATCCGCTCGATGGCGAGCCGTGGCGCGCTCGGGGGCCTGTCCGAGGCCGCGCTGCAGGCGGCGCTGCTGATGGACGCCGCCGGCCGCGACCTCGTCCTGCTCGAGACGGTCGGCGTCGGCCAGGGCGAGGTCGACATCATCGACCACGCCGACACCATCGTGCTCGTGCTGATGCCCGGCTCGGGCGACTCGATCCAGGCGCTGAAGGCCGGCGTGATGGAGATCCCGGACGTGATCGTGGTCAACAAGGCCGACCATCCGCTCACCGAAACGATGGTTCGCGAGGTCCGCGCCGTGCTGGCGCTCGGCCCGCAGGAGGGCTGGCGCCCGCCGGTGCTGACGACCGAGGCCGTGTGCGGCGAGGGCGTTCCCGAGCTCGCGAGCGCGCTCGACTCCCATCGCGAGTGGCTTCGGGCCGAGGGCACGCTCGCGCAGCGGCGCCGGCGCAACCTCATGAACGAGGTGCTGGCGATCGCCGCGAGCCGCATGCGCCGCGGGCTGGAGGCGTCGGTCGCCGGCGACGCCGGGGTCGCGGCGCTGCTCGACGACGTCGTTGCGCGGCGGATCGACCCGGCTACCGCCGCGGCCCGCGTCCTGGAGCGCGCGGCCGACGGGCGCGCCGGGAAGGGCTGATCCGGCGGCGGCCTACGCGCCGAGCGCGCGCGCGATCACCATCTGCTGCACCTCGTCGGTGCCCTCGCCGATCGTGAGGATCTTCGCGTCGCGGTAGTAGCGGCAGACCGGGTACTCCTCGATGTAGCCGTAGCCGCCGTGGATCTGGACGGCCTCCTCGGTCGCGCGCACCGCGAGTCGGCCCGTTTTGAGCTTGGCCTGCGCGGCCGTCAGCGAGAAGTCGCGTCCCAGGTCCTTCTCGCGGGCGGCCTTGTAGACCAGCAGCCGCGCCGCCTCGATCTCGCTCGAGAGGTCGGCGAGCTTGGCCTGGATCGCCTGGAAGCTGGAGATCGGACGGCCGAACGCGCGGCGCTCCTTGGCGTAGGCGAGGGCCTGGTCGAGCGCGCCCTGCGCGAGGCCGACGCCCATCGCGGCCACTCCGATGCGCCCGATGTCCAGCACGCGCAGGAACTGGCGGAAGCCCCCGCCGCGGGGACCGACGAGGTTGTCGGCAGGCACCCGGCAGTCGGTGAAGGAGAGCGGCCTGGTGTCGGAGGCGTTCCAGCCCATCTTGCGGTAGGGCTCGCCCGGCTCGTAGCCGGGCGTGCCGTTGGGGACGAGCAGGTTGGAGATCTCCCTCGCGCCGTCGTCGCCGCCGGTCACGGCGGTGATCACGACCATCCCGGAGATCTCGGTGCCCGCGTTGGTGATGAACTGCTTGGCGCCGTTCACGACCCACTCCTCGCCGTCGCGCGCGGCGCGGGTCTTGGTGTTGCCCGCGTCCGAGCCGGCGTCGGGCTCGGTCAGCCCGAACGCTCCGAGGACCTCGCCCGAGCAGAGGCGCGGCAGCCAGTCGGCCTTCTGCGCACCGGATCCGAACAGGTGGATCGGCTGGGTCCCTAGCGAGGTGTGCGCGCACAGCGTGATCGCCACCGAGGAGTCCACGCGGGTCAGCTCCTCGACCGCGAGCACGTAGGCGAGCGTGTCGCCGCCCGCGCCGCCGACCTCCTCAGGGAACGGGATCCCCATCCAGCCCAGCTCGCCCATCCGGCGCACGATCTCGTACGGGAAGCGCTTGTGGCGGTCGAGCTCCTCCGCCACCGGCGCCACCTCGCCCTCGGCGAACTCGCGCACGGTGGAGCGGATCAGGCGATGGTCGTCGGAGAGGTCGAAGTCCACGGCGGGGCAGTGTGCCAGAGCGCCGGCGCGCCCCGCGGCCCTACCAGGTGCCCGCCGACGAGCATCCGCCCTTCCCCGCGGGTACGCAGGTCCGGGTGATCTTGCCGGCGCTGTCCCGTGTGACGGTGAAGACCCCGGCCGGGTTGGCGGTCGAGTCGTTCGAGATCGTGTAGCTGTCGATCGTGCCGCTGGCCGTCAGGTTGACGGCGTTGCCGAGGGCCGGCTCGATGCCGCGCAGGGTCGCGGCGTCGGTGTTGTAGGTCTTGGCCTCGGTGTAGTAGGTCTCGATCGCCTGCTGCGCGGTGCGGCCCATGACCTTGGCGGCGGCGTCGCGCCCCTTGCTGGTCTGGTTGATGAAGGACGGGATCGCGATCGCCGCCAGGATCCCGATGATCATCACGACCACCAGGATCTCGATCAGCGTGAAGCCGTGCTCGCTGCGCGCGCGGGACATGTGCCGCATATCGGCACCCCGCAGGGAATCCTGAGCTCAGCCGGCCCAGCGCCCGTTGGAGGGGCAGCCGCCGCGCCCGCGGCGGTTGCAGCTCGAGGTGACGCGGCCGCTCGCCGCGCGCGAGAGCGTGAAGGTCCCGGCCACGGCGGAGCGCGACCGCACCCCGACCGTATAGGTCGACGCCGCGCCCGTGATGCCGGTGAGCGTCGCGTCGTTCAGCGTCGGCTCGATCGAGCGCAGCGCCGCGGCGCTGAGCCCGGCGTAGGTCTGGCGGTCGGTGAAGTAGGTCTCCGCCGCCACCTGGGCTGCCTTGACCTGCTCCTTGGCCTGCGCGTCGCCCGCCTTGTCGCGCTGGCCGATGAAGCTCGGCAGTCCGATCGCGGCCAGGGCCGCGAGGATCAGCAGCACGACGAGCAGCTCGATGATCGTGAAGCCGGACTGGCCGGCGCTGGGCAGGTTGGCTCGGGTGGGCATGGGGCAGGTCCCTGCCCTCGGTATCGGCCCGCCGGCGCGGCTCGTTGAGCGGCGGTCAGGCTGCTGACGCCCGCGCGAGCGCCACGAGCAGGCGCACGCCGAAGCCGTTGCCGCCCTTGGCCGCGTAGGCGCGGTCGGAGTCCCAGGCGACCCCGGCGATGTCGAGGTGCGCCCAGGGCAGCCCGCCGGTGAAACGGCGCAGGAACTCGGCGGCGGTGATCGATCCCGCCTCCCGCTTGGCGGGCGCATTGGTGAGGTCGGCGTAGCGGCCCTCCACGCGGCGGGCGTAGTCGGGATGCAGCGGCAGCCGCCAGACGGCCTCCCCGCTCGCCGCGGCCGCGTCCTCGACGGCGGTGGCCCAGTCGTCGTCGGAGGCCATGAGCCCCGCGTAGGTGGAGCCGAACGTGACGGCGATCGCGCCGGTCAGCGTCGCGATGTCGAGCAGGCGCTCGGCGCCCTCGCGCGCCGCGTGGAGCAGGCAGTCGGCGAGCACGAGCCGGCCCTCGGCGTCGGTGTTGTCGATCTGGATCGAGGTGCCGTCTGCCGCCAGCACGATGTCGCCCGGCTTGACCGCGCTGCCGGACGGGAGGTTCTCGGTGGCCCCCACGACGGCGAGCACCCGCGCCGGCAACCGCAGCTCGGCGATCGCGCCCAGCGCCTCGAGCACGGCGGCGCCGCCCGACATGTCGAACTTCATCTCGGCCATGCTGCGGGCGGGCTTCAGCGAGAGCCCCCCGGAGTCGAACGTGACGGCCTTCCCGACCAGTCCGACGAGCGGCCCCGCCGCGCCGGGGCCCTCGTAGCGCAGCTCGATCAGCCGCGGCTCGACCGCCGTGCCGCGGGCCACCGCGGCGAACGCGCCCATCCCCCGCGCCTCGATCTCCTCGCGCCCGAGGACGCGCACGTCTACGCCCTCGTGGGCGGCGGCGAGCTCCCGCGCGCGGTCGGCGAGCGCCTCGGGTGTCATGTGGTTGGCGGGCGAGTTCTGGAGGTCCCGCGCGCGGTTCTGGGCGGCGGCGACGGTCGCGGCGGCGCGTACCTGCGGCCCGACCTCGTGGTGCGCCGAGAGGAGCACGGTCTCGACCTCGCGCCGCGCCTCCTCCGGCGGGCGGCGGTAGCGGTCGAAGCGGTAGGCGTGCAGGGCGGTGCCCTCGACGAGCCCGGCGACCACCGCGTCCGGGACGTCGTGGGGAACCTCCCAGCAGAGCTCGCCGCAGGCGAGCTCGCGCGCCCTGCCGTGAACGGTCGCCGCGACCGCGCGCGCTCGCTCGGGGTCGAAGGCTGCGCGCTCGCCGAGCCCCGCGAGGATCCAGCGCTTGCCCTCGGCGTGCGTCACCGCCAGAGCCCGCGCCGCGCTGCGCGCCTCGCCCGAGTCGACCAGCGCCTGCAGCGCGCCGCCGGGAACGTCGTGGGCGACCGGCTCGCCGTCGAACAGGCCGATCGCGACCGTGTCCGCGCCCGTCTCGGCGGGCGCTCCGGTGGTCGCCGCGAAGCGCATCGGGCGGGCAGGCTATCCGCGCCGGGCTAGCATGGTCGCCCGCCCGACCCCCACTCCCGGAGCCGACATGCCCCGCACCGTGATCCTGTCCAGCGCCCGCACGCCGATCGGCAAGCTCGGCGGCGGGCTGTCCTCGCTCGACGCCACCGAGCTCGGCGGGGTCGCCATCGACGCCGCGCTGGACCGCGCCGGAGTCGAGGGCGAGCAGGTCGACCATGTGGTGTTCGGCCAGGTGCTGCAGGCCGGCCAGGGCCAGATCCCGTCGCGCCAGGCGCAGATCAAGGGCGGGATCCCCAAGGAGATCTCCTCGGAGACGATCAACAAGGTCTGCGCCTCCGGGATGCGCTCCGCGCTGATCCTCGACCAGGCGATCCGCGCCGGCGACGTCGAGGTCGGGCTCGCGGGCGGGATGGAGTCGATGTCGGGCGCCCCGTACCTGCTCGCGCAGGCCCGCTTCGGCTACCGCATGGGCGACGCCAAGGCGATCGACGCGATGATCAAGGACGGGCTTACGAACCCGTTCTCCGGCAAGCACATGGCCCAGGAGGCCTCCGAGGTCGCCGGCGAGCTCGAGCTCACCCGGCCCGACATGGACCGCTGGTCGCTGCGCTCCCACGAGCGCGCGCTGGCGGCGATCGACGAGGGCCGGATGGCCGAGGAGATCGTCCCGGTGACGGTCAAGGGCCGCAAGGGCGAGACGGTCGTGGAGGTGGACGAGGGCCCGCGGCGCGACACCTCGCTCGAGAAGCTGGCCGCGCTTCCGCCGATCTTCACCAAGGACGGCACCCACACGGCCGGCAACGCCCCGGCCGTCAACGACGGAGCCGGCGCGCTCGTGGTCGCCAGCGAGGAGTGGGCGCACGCGAACGGCAAGCAGCCGCTCGCCGAGATCGTCGCCCACGCCCAGTCGGCCGACGACTTCCCCTACCTGGCGCGCACCCCGGCGCTCGCGGCCGAGAAGGCGCTCGAGAAGGCCGGCCTGAGCGCCGGGGACATCGACGTCTGGGAGATCAACGAGGCTTTCGCCTCGGTCACGCTCAACTCGATCCGGATGCTCGGGATCGACGAGGATCGCGTCAACGTCAACGGCGGCGCCGTCGCGCTCGGGCATCCGATCGGCGCCTCCGGCGCGCGCATCCTCGGCGCGCTGGTGGCCGAGTTGCGCCGGCGCGGGGGCGGGACCGGCTGCGCCGCGATCTGCTCGGGCGGGGGCCAGGGCGACGCCGTGATCGTGAGGGCGTAGGACTCCACCGTCCCGCGGTCCCAGCGAACGGCCGCATCGAAGGGGCTCCAGGGGTTGCCATCGGCCTCCGAGCGATGCGGTCGACGTTCAGCGCCATAGTGGTGCATAACGTCACCCGGACCGTCCCGCCACGCCGTGCGGCGGGCTCCGCCGTCGCTCGGAACCACTCCCTTCCCCGATGCAGTTCGTGAACCACAAACCCCCCGCAGCCGCCTTCTTCGATCTGGACCGCACGTTGATGGCGGGGTCCTCGGCGTTCCAGTTCGGCCGCGCTGCGTACCGCGCGGGGCTGATCTCCCGGCGCAGGCTGGTGGCCGACGCCTGGGCCAACGTGCGCTTCCGCCTCGAGGGCTCCACCGACGAGGGCATCGACGCCCTGCGCGAGCGGATCGGGGATGCGCTCGCCGGCGTGCGCCGGCGCGACCTGGCCCGCCTCGGCCCCGACGTCCTGGCGGGGATCCTGCCGCGCGTCTACCCGCAGATGCTGGAGGTCGCCTTCCGCCACCAGGACGAGGGGCGGCGCGTCTACATCTGCACGGCCGCCTCCGCCGAGCTCGCGGAGCTGCTCGCCGAGGTGCTGACCTTCGACGGGGGGATCGGCAGCCGCTCGGAGGTCGTGGACGGGGTCTACACGGGGAGGCCGGGCGGCCCGTTCGTCTATCGCGAGGGCAAGGCCGAGGCGATTCGCGAGCTCGCGGCCCGCGAGGGGATCGATCTCGGGGCCTCCTGGGCATACTCGGACTCCGAGTCCGACCTGCCGATGCTCCGCTCGGTCGGCCACCCGGTCGCCGTCAACCCCGATGCGCCGCTGGCGAGGGTCGCGCGCGAGGAGGGCTGGGACGTGATGCGCTTCGAGACGCTCGGGCGGCGCCTGAAGCTGACGGGTGCGGTGGCGGTCGCGCTGGCGGCCGGCGGCGTCGGCGGCGCGCTGGCACGGCGCCCGCCGCCGCCCAGGCGGCTCCCGCGCCCGCTCCCGCCCGTCCCCCTGCGCCTGCCGCGCCCGCCGATCGGCAGGCGGCGATGAGCGCCCTGCTCTCGGACGAGCAGCGCGAGATCCGCGACCTCGCGCGCCGCTTCGCCGCCGAGGAGATCGCCCCCCGCGCCGGCGAGTGGGACCGCGAGCGCCACTTCCCGCGACGCCTGTTCCCCGCGCTCGGCGAGCTCGGCCTGATGGGCGTCTGCGTCCCGGTCGAGCACGGCGGCGCGGGCGCGGACTTCCTCTCCTACGCGCTCGTGCTCGAGGAGCTCTCGCGCGCGGATGCCGGGGTCGGCGTGACGGTCGCCGTGCACACCTCGGTCGGGACGCTGCCGCTGCTGGCCCACGGGAGCGCCGAGCAGGTCGGGCGCCTTGTGCCGCCGCTCGCCCAGGGCCACGGGCTCGGCGCGATCGCGCTGACCGAGCCCGGCGCCGGCTCGGACCTGCGCGCGATCCGCACCGCCTGGCGCGACGGCGGCCTGCACGGGGCCAAGCAGTGGATCACCAACGGCGCCCACGCCGACCTGATCCTCGTGCTCGCGCGCGAGGCCGACGGTCACTCGGCGTTCCTGGTCAGGGGCGGAGCGCCAGGCCTGGCCGTCACCGGGGAGGCCGAGAAGCTGGGCCTGCACTCCTCGAACACCGCGGACCTCTCCTTCGACGCCACCCCGGCGGAACGCCTCGGGCCCGCGGGCGGCGGCCTGCGCATCGCCCTGGGAGCGATGGACGGCGGGCGGATCGGCATCGCCGCGCAGGCGGTCGGGATCGCGCAGGCCGCGCTCGACTGCGCGGTCGCCCACGCGCGCGAGCGCCGCGCGTTCGGGGAGCCGATCGGCGCGCGCGGCCAGATCCAGCGCAAGCTCGCCGACATGCAGACAGAGGTCGAGGCGGCACGGGCGATGACCCACCGCGCGGCGCGCCTCAAGGACGCCGGGCGCCCGCACTCCGTCGAGGGCGCGCAGGCCAAGCTCTTCGCGAGCGGCGTCGCGCGGCGCCAGACCGGTGAGGCGATCCAGGTCCTGGGCGGCTACGGCTACATGACCGACTTCCCGGCCGAGCGCTACTACCGGGACGCGAAGGTCACCGAGATCTACGAGGGCACCAGCGAGATCCAGCGCCTGGTGATCGCGCGGGCGCTGCTGGGCGAGGCGGGACGCCGACCACGCGCGCCGGCGGCGCGACGGCCGAACGACCGGCGACGAAGACGCGGTCCCGGCCGCGGAGCGCCGCGCGATCGACGCGGGTGCGCTTGGCATCGGTCATCGAGGTCAAGTGAACGCGGCTGCGCCGCCCGCGACCGCGCTCGCCTTTCCCGGAGGCCGTGCGCCGAGACCCGACGAGGCCCGATCCCGCCTCGCGCCCGGTCGGCGCGCCGGTCGCGCCCGATCGGCCGGCCCGGTGCCCCCTAGACTCCGCGCCGATGGCCGTCGAGCCCCGCCCCGCCGCCGCAGACGACCTCGAGCGCTGGGAGCGCGAGCGCTACGGCGCGACGCCCGAGCGCGACGCGGGCTTCACGACGCTGTCGGGCGAGCCGGTCAAGCCGCTCTACACGGCCGCCGATCTGCCCGCCGATCCCGAGGCGTCGATCGGGCTTCCCGGGGAGCGGCCGTTCACCCGCGGCGTCTACCCGTCGATGTACCGCGGCCGTCTGTGGTCGATGCGCCAGTTCGCCGGCTTCGGCACCGCGGAGGAGACCAACGCCCGCTTCCGCTACCTGCTCGACCACGGCCAGACGGGGCTCTCGACGGCGTTCGACATGCCCTCGCTGATGGGCCTGGACTCCGACCACGCGCGCTCCGAGGGCGAGGTCGGGCGCGAGGGCGTCGCGGTCGACTCGACCGACGACATGGAGACGCTGTTCGCCGGCATCCCGCTCGGCGACGTGTCGGTCTCGATGACGATCAACGCGCCCGCAGCGGTGATGCTCGCGTTCTACGTGGTCGCCGCCGAGCGACAGGGAGTGCCGGCCGAGCGCCTCGCCGGGACGATCCAGACCGACATCCTCAAGGAGTACATCGCCCAGAAGGAGTGGTGCTTCCCGATCGACCCGGCGATGCGCCTGGTCGGCGACATGATCGAGTGGTGCTCGCTCCGGATGCCGCGCTGGCATCCGGTCTCGATCTCCGGCTACCACATCCGCGAAGCGGGCTCGACCGCAGCGCAGGAGCTCGCCTTCACGCTCAAGGACGGCCTCACCTACGTCGAGCAGGCGGTCGCTCGCGGGCTGGACGTCGACGACTTCGCGCCACGGCTGTCGTTCTTCTTCAACGCGCACATCGACTTCTTCGAGGAGATCGCCAAGTACCGCGCCGCGCGGCGCATCTGGGCGCGCGAGCTCCGGGAGACGTTCGACGCGCGCGACGAGCGCTCCCTGCTGATGCGCTTCCACACCCAGACCGCCGGCGTCTCGCTGACCGCCCAGCAGCCGTGGAACAACGTCGTGCGCACGGCGATAGAGGCGCTCGCGGGCGTGCTCGGCGGGACCCAGTCGCTGCACACCAACAGCTACGACGAGGCGCTCGCGCTCCCGACCGAGGAGGCGGCGCGGATCGCGCTGCGCACCCAGCAGATCATCGCCCACGAGACCGGCGTGGCGAACACGATCGACCCGCTCGGCGGCAGCTATCACGTCGAGGCCCTCACGGACCGCATCGAGGAGCTCGCCTACGACTACTTCCGCCGCATCGACGAGCTCGGGGGGATGGTCGAGGCCGTCAAGCGCGGCTTCCCGCAGCGCGAGATCGCCGACGCGGCCTTCCGCCACCAGCGCGAGGTCGAGGCCGGGCAGCGGATCGTGGTCGGCGTGAACGCGTTCAGCGACGGGAATGAGGAGGAGGGGATCCCGATCCTGCGGGTCGATCCCGAGCTCGAGCGCAAGCAGATCGGCCGCCTGCAGGCGCTGCGCGCCCGGCGCCGCGGCGAGGAGGTGGAGTCCGCGCTGGCGTCGCTGCGCTCGGCCGCCTCCGGCGGGGCCAACCTGATGGAGCCGATCCTCGGCGCGGCGCGCGCCGGCGCCAGCGAGGGCGAGATCGTCGCGGCGCTCCAGGAGGTCTTCGGCTCCTACCGCGAGGCGCCCCAGTTCTGAGGCGGGGCGCGGCCGCCTGCGGGCGGGTGCGGTCGCCCCGAGCCGCCGTTCTCTAGCATCCCGCCCGCCGCCGGCCCAGCCGCGCGGGCAGAGCCGATGAGCGCCAAGAGCGAGAAGAAGATCCGCGTAGTGGTCGCCAAGCCGGGCCTCGACGGGCATGACCGCGGCGCCAAGATCATCGCCCGCGCGCTGCGCGACGCCGGCATGGAGGTCATCTACACCGGCCTGCACCAGACGCCCGAGCAGATCGTCGAGACCGTGATCCAGGAGGACGCAGACGCGGTCGGGCTCTCGATCCTCTCCGGCGCGCACATGACGCTCGTGCCGCGCGTGGTCAAACTGCTCTCGGAGCAGGGCGTCGACGACGTCGTGGTGACGGTCGGGGGCACGATCCCCGCCGACGACATCCCCGAGCTGAAGCGCCTCGGCGTGGCGGCCGTCTTCACTCCGGGCGCGCCGACGTCGGAGATCATCGACTTCATAAGCGGCGCCGTGGCGGCGTAGATGCAGCGCGCGGCGAAGCGCGGGACCGCGTCTTCGCGGCGCCCGGCGCCGCGTCCGATTGACTCGTCAGTCAATCCTGTAGGATCGAACGTCCGTTTGTCTCAGAGGAGGCTCTTGAGTTGAAGATCGCCGTCCTGGTGAAGGAAGTGCCGGACGCCGCCGTCGAGAAGCGGATCGACGCCTCGACAGGCCGGCTGGACCGCAGCGGGGAGAAGAACCTCAACCCCTACGACACGCACGCGATCGAGGCCGCCATGCAGATCAAGGAGGGCGGCGTCGTGCCGGTCGAGGAGGTCGTCGCGGTGACGATGGGGCCCGAGTCGGCCCTGCGCGCGCTGCACAAGGCGGTCTCGCTCGGCGCCGACCGCTCGCTGCACCTGACCGACGAGTCGCTGGCCGGCTCCGATGTCGCGGCGACCGGCTACGCGCTGGCCAAGACGCTCGAGCGCGAGTCGCCCGACCTGGTCCTGCTCGGCCAGCAGTCGGACGACGGCGAGTGCTACACGATCGGCGCGGTAGTCGCCGACCACCTGCGGATGCCGTCGCTCACCCAGGTGGTCAAGATGGACATCGCCGACGGCAAGCTGCGCTGCGAGCGCCAGGCCGAGTACGGCTACGACACCGTCGAGATCGAGTTGCCGGCCGTGATCTCGGTCGGAGACGCGATCAACGAGCCGCGCTACCCGTCGCTGAAGGCGATCATGGGCGCGAAGAAGAAGCCGCTCGAGACCCTCGGGGCCGGCGACGCGGGCATCGACGCCTCGGTCGTCGGCGCCGACGGCTCGCGAGTCGACTGCGGCGACTTCAAGGCGCCGCCCGCGAAGGAGCCGGGCCAGATCATCGAGGACGAGGACACCAACGAGACGGTCGAGCAGATCGTCGCCTGGCTCGACGAGAGGAAGCTGATCTAGATGGCCGACATCCTGGTCTACGCGCTGCACAACGAGGGCGCGATCAACAAGAACTCGCTCGGCGCGATCTCCGAGGGATCGGCGCTGGCCGCCCAGATCGGCGGCCACTGCGCGGTCGTGGTCGTCGGCGGCGAGGACCTGACCGACGACCTCCTCTCCGGCCTCGGCGCCTACGGCGCGACGAAGGTCTACCGCGCGAAGGGCCCCGAGGGCCTCGCGCAGCCGGTCGTCGACGTGATGGCGAAGATCATGCGCGACGACGGCTACGCCTATGCGCTGTTCGGAGGCGGCCTGCTCGGCTTCGAGATCGGCGCCGGCCTGGCCGCACGCCTCGGCGCCGGTGTGACGATGGAGGTCACCGCGGTCAGCGCCGAGGACGGCAAGCTGCTCGCCGAGCGGCCGATCCTGCAGGACTCCCAGATCTCGGTCTCCCGCTACAGGGGGGACCACGGGATCATCATCGGCCGGATCAACGCGTTCGAGGTGAAGGAGACCGGCGGCGGCGCCGCGGAGGTGGCCGACGTCGAGGTCGAGTACTCGCCGTGGTCCACCAAGGCGACGATGGTCCAGCGCGGCGAGCAGCGCGGCGCGGACGTGAACATCGAGGACGCCGACGTGCTCGTGGCGGGCGGTCGCGGCCTCGGCGAGGCCGACGGCTTCAAGCTCTGCGAGGACCTGGCCGGCGCGCTGGGCGGCGCTGTCGCGGCGACTCGCGCGGTCGTCGACGCCGGCTGGTACCCGTACGCGGCGCAGATCGGCCAGACCGGCAAGACGGTCGCGCCGAAGCTCTACCTCGCGGCGGGCATCTCCGGCGCGATCCAGCACAAGGTCGGCATGCAGGGCTCGGAGAACATCGTCGCGATCAACAAGGACTCGAACGCGCCGATCTTCGAGTTCTCCGACCTCGGCATCGTCGGGGACCTCAACAAGATCCTCCCGAAGCTGACCGAGGCGCTCCAGGCGAAGAAGGGCTAGCCGTGTCGGGCGCATCCTCCAACGGCAAGGTCGCGCCGCTCGAGTTCCCGCCCCCGGTGGACTCGCCCGCGGAGTTCGTCAAGCGCGAACTGGACGCCGAGGACGAGCGCATCGAGGTCGGCGTGGTGATCGTCGGCGGCGGCACCGCGGGGCTGGCCTGCGCCAACCGCCTGCTGCAGCTGCTCGCCGACGATGCCGAGACGCTCGAGCGCCTGGGCGAGGTGCCCGTCGCGGTGATCGAGAAGGCCAAGACCTGCGGCGGGCACAACCTGTCGGGCGCCGTGATGCGGCCGGGGCCGCTCGAGGACCTGTTCCCCGACATGACCCGCGAGCAGTGGCGCGAGGAGGGCTTCGCGTTCGGCGAGGTCAAGAAGGAGGCGGTCTACCTCCTTCCGTCCCGGCGCACCAAGGTCCGCATCCCGCCCCCGCCGCCGCAGCACAACCACGGCAACGAGGTCGTCTCGGTGGCCGGCCTGTGCCGCTACATGCAGCGCCAGGCCGAGGAGGCCGGTGCCTACGTGCTCACCGAGACCTCCGCCACGCAGCTCCTGGTCACCGACGGCGCCATCCGCGGGGTACGCTCGGGCGACAAGGGCCGCGGCAAGGAGGGTGAGCAGCTCGGCAACTTCGAGCCCGGCGCCGACGTGACCGCGAAGGCCACCGTCCTGGCCGACGGCTGCTGGGGGAGTCTGACCGGCGCCGCGATCCGCGAGTTCGGCCTTGCCGAGGGGCGCGAGCCGATGGTCTGGGAGCTCGGGGTCAAGGAGGTCTGGAAGGTCCCCAAGCCGCTCGACCGGGTCATCCACACGCTGGCCGGCTGGCCGCTGAAGATCTCGGCGCGCTACCACCAGATCGGTGGCTCGTGGATCTATCCGATGAAGGACGCCAAGACGGGCGACGACCTGGTCTCGATCGGGTTCGTGGTCGACCTCGACTACGCCGACGCGACGACCTCGGCGCACGACCTGCTCCAGCAGTTCAAGACCCACAAGATGGTTCGCGGCATCCTCGAGGGAGGCGAGCGCGTGACGTGGGGAGCGAAGGCGATCCCCGCGGGCGGCTACTGGGCGATGCCCAAGCTGACCGCCCCGGGCGCGGTGATCACGGGCGATGCGGGCGGCCTCGTGAACCTCGCGGCGCTCAAGGGGGTCCACTACGCGATCCAGTCGGGCATCTACGCGGCCGAGGCGATCTACGCGCAGCTGACCGGCCGCGGCGAGCTCGAGGCCTACGAGCAGCGCGTCGAGGACTCGTTCATCGGCTCCGACCTGTTCGAGGTGCGCAACACCCGCCAGCCGTTCGCCAAGGGCCTGATCAAGGGCGGGCCGCTGGTGAACCTGATGATCGCGACCAAGGGCCGCTTCCCGGGCGGCCGCTGGGAGTTGCACCGCAACGACGCCCAGCCGATGTTCGTCGGCGACACCGCCAAGCGGTATCCCAAGCCCGACGGAAAGCTCACGTTCGACAAGCTCTCGAGCGTCTTCATCAGCGGCAACCAGACCCGGGACGACGCCCCGAACCACATACGCGTGCAGCGGCGGGTGCCGCGAGAGGTCGCGGAGACCTGGCGCTGGATGTGCCCCGCGGGCGTCTACGAGATCCCGGAGGACGCGCCCGAGGAGGGCTACGTCGACGTGATCGTCAACTACACCAACTGCGTGCAGTGCGGCGCGATCACCGCGAAGGGCGGGCGGCTGACCCCGCCCGAGGGCGGCGACGGCCCGCTCTACCAGATCACCTGAGCGCCGGGCGGCGCGGGGAGGATCGCGGTATGGGCGCCGGCGCCCGAGGGTCCGGCGAACGCAACTTCCGGGCGCCGGGAGGGTTAGTGGGAGCGACGATGAAGCGCTTCGTCCCCATCCTGCTCGCCGCCGCGGCGGCGCTCGCGCTGCTGGCGCCCGCGGTCGCGCAGGCGCGCCGCGCGCCGCACTCGGCGAAGCTCGTCGCCTGCCAGCGCTCGGCCGACCCGCTCGCGAGGCTCCTCACCGTGCGCGCGAGCCTGCGCGCCATCCACGGCTCGAAGCGGCTCGGCCTGCGGTTCGACCTCTACGGCCGTTCGGGCGCGGGCGGCTTCCGCCGGGTCACCGGCGCCGGCCTCGGCGTCTGGACCTACTCGGATCGAGGCGTCGGCGGGTACGTCGTGCGCAAGACGGTCAACAACCTGCCCACGCCCGCGATCTACCGGATGGTCGTGCGCTTCCGCTGGGTCGGCGCACACGGTCGCGTGCTGCGCTCCGCGCAGCGCATCACCGGGCGCTGCGCGCAGGGCGACCTGCGCCCCGACCTCGCGGTCATGGGCATCGCGGTGAAGCCCGGCGCGCGTACCGGCGTCTTCCGTTACACCGCGGTGGTGCGCAACGTCGGTCGGGGCGGCTCGGGCCCGACGACCGTCTCGCTCGAGTCCGGAGGCGTCGCGCTCGTCACCAAGCGCCTGCCGGCGCTGGCGCCCGGGAGCCGGTACGTGGTGCGCTTCAGCGGCCCCGCCTGCGACCCGTCGAGCCCGCCGCGGGTCGTCGCGGACCCGTCGGGCCTCCTCGTGGATTCCAACCGCGCCAACAACACGCTCGCCGCGACCTGCCCGGCCTCCTGAGCCACGCTCGGGCCGCTCGCTAGACTCGGTCGCGAGATGAAGGCGGAGATTCACCCTGAGTACGTCACCGCGCACGTGCGCTGCACGTGCGGCAACGAGTTCGATACGCGGTCCACGCAGGCCGAGATCCACGTGGAGATCTGCTCCAACTGCCACCCGTTCTACACCGGCAAGCAGAAGCTCGTCGACACCGGCGGCCGCGTCGAGCGCTTCCAGCGCCGGGCCGCCAAGCGCCAGGCCGAGAAGGCCTCGCGCTAGCCCACCGACCCGTGGCGGGCGCACCGTGATCGCCCGCGCCGAGCGCGCGGACGCGGAGGCGCCGCCCGCCGCGCCCCCGCAGCAGGGATCGCTCCCGGCGGAGCCGACCCTCATGCCCGACGGCCGCCTGATGGCGCAGCGCGACGCGCCGGTGGGCGGTCAGGCGGTGCTCGAGGGCGTGATGATGCGCGGCGTCTCGACCTGGGCCGTCGCCGTCCGCAAGCCCGCGGCCGAGGACGCGCCGGAGGGCGCCGTCGGCGAGATCGAGGTCAGCGCCAGCCCGCTCGTCTCGTGGACGCGGCGGCACCGGGTCTACCGCTGGCCCGTGATCCGCGGTGTGGTCGCGCTCGGCGAGTCGCTCTCGATCGGGTTCAAGGCGCTCGGCATCTCGGCGAACGCGCAGCTGCCCGAGGGCGAGGAGGAGATCGGCGGCGGGACATGGGCGGGGACGATCGTCATCGCGCTGCTGTTCGCGATCGGGCTGTTCTTCGTGGCGCCGGTCGGCCTGACCTCGCTGATCAAGGACCAGCTCGACTCCCCGGTGCTCTTCTGGCTCGTGGAGGGCATCGTCCGCACGGCGATCTTCCTCGGCTACCTGGTGCTGCTCTCGCGCCTGCGCGACCTGCGCCGGGTGTTCGAGTACCACGGCGCCGAGCACAAGGTGATCGCGTGCTACGAGGCGGGCGACGACCTGGCGCCGCAGCGCGCCGCCCTCTACTCGCGCCTGCACCCGCGCTGCGGGACCAGCTTCCTGCTGATCGTCATGATCGTGGCGATCTTCGTCTTCGCGCCGATCGGCCTGCCCGCCTGGTACTGGCTGGTGCTGTCGCGCATCGTCGGGGTGCCGCTGATCGCGGGGATCTCGTTCGAGATCATCAAGTGGGCCGGCCGCAACCGCCGCAAGCGCTGGGTCCGCGGCGTGATGTGGCCCGGGCTCCAGCTGCAGCGGCTGACCACCCGCGAGCCGGACGCCGGCCAGCTCGCGGTCGCGATCACGGCCCTCGACGCCGTGCTCGAGGTCGAGGGCGACCTGCGCTCCGAGGAGCTCGTCGGCGTGGAGGTCGCGGCGTAGGACGGGGGCGGGCCCGCGTGGGGGCCGCCGCTCCAGCGAGATGCATCCTGATCCCGCTGGGCGGGCTCAGAATGCGTTTCGACCTTCGAGCGCCGTGAGGAGCGCGCGCAGGTGGGCGGCGACGAGCGCCGGCTCGTCGCGCAGCTGGCGCCAGGTGATTCGGATGACGGGCCAGCCGGCGACAGCGAGGCGGCGGTCGCGTTCGCGGTCGGCCTCGAAGGCCTGGCGCGTGCCGTGCGATTCCCAGTCGTCGAGCTCGACCGCGAGCCGCCGGGTCGGCCACGAGGCGTCCAGCTCGTAGCGGCGGCCGGTGGTCCGCTCGCGGGTGTTGACCTCCGGCGCCGGCAGGCCGGCGCTCGCCACGATCGCCCGCAGCCGGTTCTCGAGCTCGCTGCGGGGGATCGCGGCATCGCGCTCGGCCGCTTCGAGGATCGCGCGCAGGGCGGCCGTCCCGCGCCGGCCCCTGTGGCGAGCGAGGAGCACCTCGAGGCGCCGTCGACGCGCGGGCGCGCCGATGCGCGCGAGGTCGGCGGCGCGCTGGAGACGGTGCGGGCTCAGGACCGCCGCGAGATCCACCAGCGTTCGCATCGGCTCGGTGACGGGGATCCGGTCGCGGGTGGTGGTCTCGTCGTCGGGCAGCGAGGACCCGTGGACGAGGATGCCTGGCTCGCCGGGCTTTCGCTTGCGCGCGGTTACGTGAATCGGCGGGCCGGCCGCAGGGAGGAGTCCGTGCAGGAAGGCCGCGGTCTGGTGGCTCAGGATGGCCGCTTCGCCTGCGCTGAGGACGGCTGCCATCCAGCGTCCTTGCAGCGAGACCGCCGGGTGCCCGACCGCGTATACGCCTCGATGGACGGGTGCAGTGCGCCGCGGGCGGCGCGCCGCCCGATCGCGGAGCCGCTCGCCCCGATGCCGAGGAGCTGGCGGTGCGCCACCACGCCGTGCTGCCGTGCGGCGAGCTCCGCGGTCGCCGCGTCGATCGATCGAGATCGCTGTTGGTCCCGCTCAGCGGGATCAGGATCGCTTTCGCTCAGCATCGCCCCAGCGTGGCGGCAAGCCTGTTGCGTGTGAGGCACGCCGCGTGCCGAAAGGGAGCAGACGCGCCTGCGGGTGGCGCTTGCGACCACTACAGGGGCATGGGGACGCGGTCGATAACCCCTGCATGTCCGCCCCGCGGACCTGGCTATGCCCCACAGAGGCGGACCGGCGCCGGCTGCTGGACATGGACCTGCGCATCGGCCGCACCCGGCGGGTCGTCATGATCACGCTCGCCGGAGCGCTGCTCGCGGCCGGGCCGTGGGTCGGGTTCTGGACGCTGATCCCGCTGCTGGTGGCCGCTGCGGCGTTCGCCGTCGCGGACCACGGGATCGAGCTCTCCCGCTATCCGGAGTACCGCGCGGCCGCGTCATGGGCGATCTCACAGGCGTGCATCGCCGTCAGCGTCGCGCTGGTCGGCGGGCCGGCCACGCCGGCGGTTGCGTGGCTCGCGATCCCTGCGGCGACCCTGGCGGCGCGTTTCAACCGCCGCGGCATGATCGCCGGCCTGCTCTACACCGCGGCGCTGATGGTCGCCGTGACCGTCGGCGTGGACCCGGCTGAGGTGGCGGCCCGACCTCAGCTCCTGATCTTCCCGCTGGCGCTGCTCGCGAGCGTCGTGATGCTCAGCTCGGTGCTGATGGCGTCCGATGTGGAGCACCGCAACGACGCCGCGCACGACCCGCTCACGGGGCTGCTCAACCGCAAGGCCCTGGGGCCCGTCTTCGAGGAGCTCGCGCACCACGGCGAGACCAAGTCCCGCGAGGTGGGGATGATCATGGCCGACATCGACCACTTCAAGCGGATCAACGACACCCGCGGCCACGCGGTCGGCGACGCCGTGCTGAAGGAGGTGGCCGACATCCTCCAGGGCTGCGTCCGCGACGGCGACGCGGTGTACCGGATGGGCGGCGAGGAGTTTCTCGTGCTGCTCCCCGGGACCGGCCTGGACGGGTGCACGATCGTCGCCGAGCGGATCAGGGAGGACGTCGCGACGGCGCAGCCGGCCGGCATCGAGATCTCGATCTCGCTCGGTGTCAGCGTCGCGGACGCGGTCCCCGTCGCGCTCGAGCGCGCGCTCGAGTCGGCCGACGTCGCGCTCTACTCGGCCAAGCAGCAGGGTCGCGACCGCGTGGTCGTCGCCGAGATGGCCGTCGCCGCCTGAGCGCGGCCGGAGCGCCCGCGCCGCGCGCCTAGACTCCGCGGGGTGATCGAGCAGCTGGTCGAGCGGATCGAGACGCGCTTCGCGGAGCTGGAGAGCGAGCTGAGCGACCCCGAGGTGATCGGGGACAGGGAGCGCTACGCGGAGACCGGGCGCGCGTACGCGGAGCTCGAGCCGGCGGCGGCGCTCGCCCGCGAGTGGAGGCGGGCACTGGACGACGAGCAGGGCGCGCTGGAGCTGCTCGACGAGGGCGGCGACGACGCGGAGGCCCGGGAGCTGCTCGCGGCCGCCCGTGCGCGGCGGGAGAGCCTCGACTCCGAGATCCGCATGGCGATGGTCGAGGGCGACCCGAACGACCGCAAGGGTGTGATCGTCGAGCTGCGCCCCGGCGCCGGGGGCGAGGAGGCCGGCCTGTGGGCGGGCGACCTCTACCGGATGCTCACGCGCTACGCCGAGTCGCGCGGCTTCCAGGTCGAGCCGATCAGCGCCGGCGAGGGCAGCTACACGTTCGCGGTGAAGGGCGACGGCGCGTACTCGATCTTCAAGTTCGAGGGCGGGACGCACCGGGTGCAGCGCGTTCCGGAGACCGAGTCGCAGGGCCGGATCCACACCTCGACGGCGACCGTCGCGGTGCTGCCCGAGGCCGAGGAGGTGGACGTGCAGGTCGACCCGGGCGACCTGCAGGTGGACGTCTACCGCTCCTCCGGGCCCGGCGGCCAGTCGGTGAACACGACCGACTCGGCGGTGCGGATCACCCACGGGCCGACCGGGATCGTGGTCGCGATGCAGGACGAGAAGTCCCAGCTCCAGAACCGGGAGAAGGCGATGCGCGTGCTGCGCGCGCGCCTCTACGAACGTGCCGTCGCCGAGCAGCAGGCCGAGCTCGCCGCCAGCCGCCAGGCGCAGGTCGGGAGCGGCGAGCGCGCGGAGAAGATCCGCACCTACAACTTCCCGGAGAAGCGGGTGAAGGACCACCGGATCAACCTGCTCCTGCACAATCTCGACGAGGTGCTGGAAGGCGATCTCGGCGAGCTGACCGCCGCGCTGCAGGACGATGAGAAGCGCCGCCGCCTCGAGGCCCAGGCCGTCGCCTGAGGGAGCGCGGGGGGCGCTCGCCGTCGCGCGGCGGCGGCTGGAGGCGGCCGGCGCGGGCACCCCGCGGCTCGACGCCGAGGTGCTGCTCGCGCACGTCCTGGGCTGCTCGCGGGCCGAGCTGCTCGCCGGAGCGGACCGTGAGCTTCCCGCGGCTGCGCTGGAGCGGTTCGAGGCGCTGCTGCGCCGTCGCGAGGCGCGCGAGCCGATCGCCTACATCACGGGGCGCCGGGGCTTCCGTCGCCTGGAGCTCGCGGTCGATCCGCGCGTGCTGGTGCCGCGACCGGAGACGGAGCTCCTGGTCGAGGTGGCGGCCGCCGCGGCGCGACCGGGCGCGCGCGTGTGCGACGTGGGGACCGGCAGCGGCGCGGTCGCCCTCGCCCTGGCCGACGAGCGCCCCGACCTCGAGGTGGTCGCCACCGACCGCAGCGCGGGCGCGCTTGCCGTCGCCCGCGCCAACGCCACGGGCCTCGGCCTTCCGGTCTCCTTCGCGCGCGGCGACCTGCTCGCCGCCGTCGGCGGCCCGTTCGACGTTGTCGCGGCGAATCTGCCCTACGTCGCCGAGCGCGATCTCGAGACGCTCCAGCGGGAGATCTCCGCGCACGAGCCGCGCGTCGCGCTCACCGGCGGGCCCGACGGCCTTGCGCTCGTGCGGCGGCTCGTCGCCCAGGCCTCGGCGCGCGAGGTCCGAGTGCTCGCGCTCGAGGTCGGCGCGGGCCAGGCCGGCGAGGTGGTGCGGATGCTGCGTGCCGCCGGCCGGCCCCGGGTGCGCTCCCACCCCGACCTCGCGGGCATCGAGCGGGTGGTGACCGGAGCGCGGTGAGCGGCCGGCGGGCGCTGAGCGCGACGGACGCGGCGAGCCTCGGGCGCTGCATCGCCGGCGCCGGTGTCGCCGTGCTCCCCACCGACACCGTCTACGGGCTGGCATGCGATCCCGGGAGCGAGGCCGCCGTGCGCCGCCTCTACGAGCTCAAGGGCCGGACGCCGCGCAAACCGGCGGCCGTGATGCTGCTCGACCGCGAGCGAGCGATCGCCGGGCTCCCGGGATCGCTGGGCGGGCGAACGCTCCGGGCGCTCCGGCGCCTGCTGCCCGGCGCGGTCACCGTGCTCCTGCCGAACCCCGCGCGGCTGTGGCCGCTGGCCTGCGCCGGCGACCCGGACACGCTCGGCCTGCGCGTGCCCGCGCTCGGCCATCGCATCGCCGCCCTCGCGGACGTGAGCGTGCCGCTGCTGCAGTCGAGCGCCAACGTCTCGGGCGGGCCCGACGCGGCGTCCGCCGAGGAGGTGCCGCGCTCGATCCGTGAGGGCGCCGACCTCGTGCTCGACGCCGGCCCGGCGCCGGGCACCCCCTCGACCGTCGTCGATCTGCGTGCCTACGACAGCGGCGGCGAATGGGTCCTGATCCGCGAGGGCGCGGTCGCGCGCGGGGCGATCGACGCGGCACTGGGGTGAGCGGGCCCGCTGGTATCGTCGCCGCGATGACCGATCTCCCCGAGAACTTCTTCGACCGGCCGCTCGCGGAGGTCGACCCCGCGATCGCCGAGGTCCTCGCCGGCGAGCTGGGGCGGCAGCAGGGCACGCTCGAGATGATCGCCTCCGAGAACTTCGTGCCACAGGCCGTGCTGGAGTGCCAGGGCTCGGTGCTGACCAACAAGTACGCGGAGGGCTACCCCGGCCGTCGCTACTACGGCGGATGCGAGTTCGTCGACGTCGCCGAGACGCTCGCGATCGAGCGCGCCAAGGAGCTTTTCGGCGCCGAGCACGTCAACGTCCAGCCGCACTCCGGCGCGCAGGCCAACGCGGCCGTCTACCACGCCCTGCTCGACCCGGGCGACACGATCCTGGGACTCGAGCTCGCGCATGGCGGTCACCTGACGCACGGCATGCGGCTCAACGTGTCAGGCCGGCTGTACGAGGTCGCCGCCTACGGCGTACAGCGCGAGACGAGCACGCTCGACATGGACGAGGTCGCGCGGATCGCGCGCGAGCGCCGCCCGAAGCTGATCATCGCGGGCTGGTCCGCCTATCCGCGCGTGCTGGACTTCCCGCGCTTCCGCGAGATCGCCGACGAGGTCGGCGCCCGCCTCCTGGTCGACATGGCGCACTTCGCCGGTCTCGTGGCGGCCGGCCTGCACCCGAGCCCGGTCCCGCACGCGGACGTCGTGACCACGACCGTCCACAAGACGCTCGGCGGCGCGCGCGGCGGGATGATCCTCTGCCGCGAGGAGCTGGCCAAGAAGATCAACTCGGCGGTCTTCCCGGGCCAGCAGGGCGGCCCGCTGATGCACGTCATCGCCGGCAAGGCCGTCGCGCTGCGGATCGCGCAGGGCGAGGCGTTCCGCGAGCGTCAGCGGCGCACCGTGGAGGGCGCGCAGGCCGTCGCCGAGGAGCTGCTCGGCGCGGGCGGCGGCGTGAGCGTGCTCACCGGCGGCACCGACGTCCACCTCGTCCTGTGCGACCTGCGCTCCTCGGAGCTCGACGGCCAGCAGGCGGAGGACCGCCTGCATGACGTCGGGATCACCGTCAACCGCAACGCAGTCCCGTTCGACCCGCGCCCGCCGATGGTCACCTCCGGGCTGCGCATCGGCACCCCGGCGCTGGCCACGCGCGGGTTGACCGCGCCGGACTTCGCCGAGGTCGGGCGGATCATCGCCGAGGCGCTGACCGCCGGCGACTTCGACGCCGCGCGCGGCGAGCTCGGCGCGCGCGTGGACGCGATCGCCGAGCGCCACCCGCTCTACGCGCATCTGGCCGCGCCGGCGGCGGTGTAGACGAGCCGGCGCGACGGCGGCGGTCCGCGGGCCGCTGGTCGCCGCGGGGTCGGGGCCGGCTGCCATCCTGTCCGCGGCGCGCGATGTCCGAGCTCGACGCCCTCTACGCCTTTCTCGTCGCCGGCGCCGTTTCCGCGCTGCTGACGCCGCTCGCCGCGGCGCTGGCGGTGCGCCTCGGCGCCGTCGACCAGCCGCGCGCACGGGGGCTGTCGGACAGGCCGACGCCGCGACTCGGCGGGCTCGCGATCCTGGCCGCCGCCCTCCTGTCAGGGCTGCTGTTCCTGCCGCTGGACGGCGAGACGCGCGGGATCCTCGGTGGCGCGGCGCTGATCGCCGCCGTGATGGCGGTTGACGACGTCGTCGAGCTCGCGCCCGGATGGAAGCTGCTCGGCCAGGTTGCCGCCGCCGTGGTCGTGGTCCTCGGGGGGGTGCGGGTCGACAACGTCACGATCCCGTTCCTTGGGCCGCTCGACCTGCACGGGATCGGCGGACCGCTGACCGTCGTAGGGCTCGTCGCGCTGATGAACGTGGTCAACCTGTCCGACGGGGTCGACGGGCTGGCGGCCGGCGTCTGCGGGATCAGCGCGGTCGCCTTCGCGATCATCGCGTTCGACCTCCAGCGCAATGCGGCCGGGATCCTGGCCGCGCTCACGGCGGGGGCGGCGTTCGGGTTCCTGTGGCACAACTTCCCGCCCGCCTCGGTCTTCATGGGCGACACCGGGGCCAATCTCCTGGGGCTGCTGCTGGGAGCCGCGGCCGTCCAGGGCACGCTCAAGACCAACGCGGTGATCGCGCTGATCGTCCCGCTCGTGATCCTCGCCGTGCCGATCCTCGACACCGGGTTCGTGGTCGCCAAGCGGCTCAAGTACGGGCGCAAGGTCTACGAGGCCGACGCCAACCACTTCCATCACCGCTTCGCGCGAATCGGCTTCTCCGCGCGGCGGACCGTCGCCTACCTGTACGCCTGGGCGGCGGCGCTCGCGGGACTCGCCGTCGCCCTGCGCTTCGTGCCCTACTCCGACCACCACGGCCGCTTCCACCTCGGCTGGTCGCTGGTGATGGGCGCGCTCGGGCTGGCGGCGCTGGCGGTCAGCGTCTACGTGGTGGTCACGCTCGAGATCCTCAAGTTCCGCCGCCTGCGGGCTTGGCAGCTTCGCAGGCTGGACCCGGACACCTCCGAGCACGAAATCGACGTCGAGGTGCGGCGCGAGATCGAGACCGGCGAGTGGGAGCGGATCGCACCCGGCGGCTGATCGCCGCGTCTCAGTCGCCGCCCGCGTGTCCGTACACGGTGCCGACCCAGACGGCCGCGAGCGCCTCGGGGAGGGCCGCGTCGATCGCACCGCCCTGGGCGAGGCTCTCGTAGCAGGTGCGCTCGGTCATCCAGCAGAGCGCGAACGCGGTCGCCTGAGCGGGGATGACCGCGCTCGCGCGCCCGGCGGCCTGCTCGGCCTCGATCCGCGCCGTGGTGCGCGTCACGAAGCGGCCGATCAACTCGCGCCAGAAGACGGCGACCGACTCGTCGTAGGCCGACGTCTCGACCACGGCGCGCAGGCTCGGGCCGTGCTCGCGGTAGATCGCGGCGATACGCCTCAGCGCGGGCTCGAGCTCCTCGGGACCGCCGGCGCCGTCCAGCCAGCGCTCGCCCTCCGCCTCGAGGCGGGCGGCCACCTCCTCGGTGGCCCGCATCAGGAGCTCTCGCTTGTCGCGGAAGTAGAAGTAGAACGCGGTGCGCGATATGCCCGCCTCGTTGGCGATGCGCTCGACATTGAGCTCCGCATAGGGGGTCCCGCGCTCCAGCAGCCGCTGCGTGGCCTCGATCACGCTGCGCTCGATCTGCGCCCGGCGGGCGCTCTGCGGCTCGGTCCGCCGGCTCAGCGTCGCCATCGCCGCCAGCGTATCCCGCGTGACTTTGACGTGGTGTCAAGCCTCTGCCATCCTGCGTCCGGACCCGATCCCGGCGCCCGGAGGCTTTCGCATGCCCACGCTCCTCGACCTCACCCGGCAGGGCGACGTCGCCACGATCAGCGACGCCTCGCAGCTCTCGAAGGTGAAGCTGCTCTCGCCCCAGCAGCTCTACGAGCTGTGGGAGCGCCAGCCCTGGTCGGCCCATGCGATCGATTTCTCGCGCGATCGCGAGGGCTGGCTCTCGGTGCCCGACGCGGACCGCGACGACATGATCTGGTCGCTGTCGTCCTTCTTCGTCGGCGAGGAGCGCGTCACCACGCAGTTCTCCGGCCTGGTGATGGCCTACGAGGACCAGGCCGAGGAGGCGTTCCTGACGACCCAGCAGGTGGACGAGGCGCGCCACGTCCAGCACTTCAACCGCTTCTACGAGGAGGTGCTCGGCTACGACGGCTCGATCGACGATCGGCTCGCCCGCGTGCGCAGGGACCTCAACGACTCCTTCGTCGAGCTGTTCGACCGCCGGCTCGTTGCGGCGGGGGAGCGGCTGATCGCGGACCCCACGGACCTCGAGGCAAAGATCGACTTCGTCGTGACCTACCACATGGTGATCGAGGGCACGCTGGCCCTCACCGGCCAGAACTTCATCACGCTGACCTTCGAGGAGCGAGCGATCCTGCCCGGCTTCCTCGAGGGTTTTCGCAAGATCAGCCAGGACGAGCACCGCCACGTCGCCTACGGCACCTGGTTCCTGCAGCAGAAGGCGAAGGACCCCGCCCATGCGCGGCAGATCGAGGCTCGCCTGCTGGAACTGCTGCCGATCGCGCAGGGCGTGCTCGTGCCGGCGGGGAGGGACCCCGCCGGAGATTGGACGCTGCTCGGGCGCTCCTCCGCCGAGGTCAACGAATTCGCGTTCACGGCGCTCACCCGGCGACTGAAGGTGATCGGCGTGGGGCTCGGCGTGGCCGCCTAGCGATACGTTCCCGCGCGTGCAGATCTCGAACCTCGACGCCGTCGACGCGTTCACGACCAAGGACGGCTCGACGATCCGCGAGCTCGCGCATCCATCCTGGACCGCCGCGCGCCGCCAGAGCCTCGCCGAGGCCGCGCTCGATCCCGGCGGCGAGACAGACGAGCACTACCACCCGGTCGCCGAGGAGCTCTACCACTTCACCGCCGGCGCGGGCCGCATGCGGCTCGGCGAGGAGGAGCGCGACGTCCGTGAGGGCGACTGCGTGGTGATCCCGCCCGGCACGCCGCACAAGCTGTGGAACACCGGCGCCGGGCCGCTGCGGCTGTTGTGCTGCTGCGCGCCCGCCTACTCGCACGACGACACCGTCCTCACCGGAGAATGAGCGGCACGGACCCCGCGGGCGGCGGCTCATGGACCCGGCTTCCGCGCAGGATCCTCGCGCGCCTGCCCGAGGACGAGCTGACCGACCGCGCCGGCGCGCTCACCTACTACGCGATGCTGGCCGTCTTCCCGGCGATGGTGTTGCTGGTCGGCGTGCTGGTGCTCGCCGGCCCCCAGCCGGAGACCCAGGAGGGCGTGGGGCGGTTCATCGGCAAGATCAGCCCGGAGGCGGCCGCCGCGCTGCGCGGCTCGGTCGATCACCTCTTCGACTCGCAGGGGGGAGCGGGCACCCTGGTCGGGGTCAGCGCAGTCGTCGGCCTGTGGTCGGCGAGCGGCTACCTCAGCGCGTTCGTGCGCGCGGCCTACCGCGTCTCGGGGCTGAGCGCCCCGCCGGCGGCGTGGAGGCTGCGCCCGCTCGCGTTCCTCGGCGCGATCGTGGCCGTGCTGGGTCTCGCGATCGCCATCCTCGCGCTCGTGCTGACCGGCAGGGTCGCGCGCGCCGCCCTCTCGGAGATCGGCTTCGGGTCGGGGGCGGACTACGTCTGGAGCGTGGCCCGCTGGCCGCTGATCCTCGTCGTCGTCTCGGCGCTCGTGTCGCTGCTGTTCCGCCTGCGGCCCGCGGAGGCGCGCACCGGATGGCTCACGCCGGGCAGCCTGCTCGCCGTGGGCTGCTGGATCCTCGGCTCCGTCGGATTCGGGCTCTACATCCAGTGGTTCGGGCGCCACGACGCCACCTACGGGGCGCTCGCCGGCGCGATCGTGCTCCTGATCTGGCTGTGGCTCTCCAACCTCGCGCTGCTCGCCGGACTGGTCGTCGACGACGAGCGGGCCCGGCAGAGGCGCGGGCACGCGGGCTAGGGTGCCCGCGATGCGCTCGATCCCGCGGTCCCGCCTGGCGACCGCCCTGCTGTGGTGCTTCGCCGGAACCATGCATTTCGTCGTGCCGCGGGCGTACGAGTCGATCGTGCCGCGCTCGATCGCCCGCTGGAAGCGCGAGGCGGTGATCGTCAGCGGGGCGGCGGAGATCGCAGGCGGCGTGGCAGTGCTCCCCGACCTCACGCGCCGCGCCGCCCGCTGGTGGCTGCTCGGTGTCCTCGTCGCCGTCTACCCGGCGAACGTCCAGATGGCGCTGCACCCGGAGCGCTACCGGAGCCTGCGCCCCGCGCTCCTGTGGGCGCGGCTGCCGCTGCAGTTCGTGTTCGCGGCGGGGACGTGGCGCGGGACGCGGTAGCCGGGGGGGCGCGTCAGCGCGGGAGCGCATCATCGAAGGAGGGCCGCTCCGACCGCGCGTGCTCGATCGACCACGCATGTCATGGAGAATCGACCACGCGTGGTGGTCCGCCGCGCTGCGGCCCGCCTATGCCGCGACCGCGGCCGCGTTGAGCGCCTCGCCGGTGGCGGCGGCCATCCTCGCGATCTCGTCCTCGGTGACCACGAACGGCGGCGAGAACTGCAGCGCGACGCCGCGCACGCCGCGCGAGAGCACGCCGCGCTCGCGCATCGCGTCGACGATCGGCTGGAGCAGGCCCGCGCCGAGCGCCTCGCGCGTCAGCTCCACGGCGCCCAGCAGACCGACGCCCGCGCGCACCTCGGCCACGAGCTCGTGCTCGGCCAGCGGGCGCAGCGCGTCGCGCAGCACCGGCTCCAGCGCGGACACGCGCGCCAGGAGGTCCTCGCGCTCGAGGATGTCGAGGCTCGCGACCGCGACCGCGCACGAGGTCGTGTGGCCCGAGTACGTGTAGCCGTGGCGAAAGACCTCGGCCGTCCCCTCGCGCCAGTAGGGCTCGGCCACCCGCTCGCCGATCAGGACCGCGCCGAGCGGGGCGTAGCCGGACGTGAGGCCCTTCGCGGTCGTGATCATGTCCGGCACCAGCCCGTAGCGGTCGCAGGCGAACCACGACCCGAGCCGGCCGTAGGCGCTGACGACCTCGTCCGCGACCAGCAGCACGTCGCGTTCGCGGCAGATCCGCGCGACCTCCGCGAGGTAGCCCTCGGGCGGCGCGATCACGCCGCCGGCGCCGATCACCGGCTCGCAGAAGAACGCCGCGACGCGATCCGCACCATGGCGGTCGATCGCCTCCGCCAGGCCGCCGCTGTCGTCCCACGCCACGTGCTCGACGCTCTCCACGAGCGGGTGGAACGCCTCGAGGTTGGACGGGATGCCGGCGAGCGAGGTCCCGTAGGCGTTCATGCCATGGTAGGCGTGCTCGCGCGAGATCAGCACCTGCTTGGAGGGCTTGCCGGTCGCGCGCCAGTAGGAGCGGGCGAGCTTCGCCGCCGTGTCGACGGACTCCGACCCGCCGGAGGTGAGGAACACCTTGGTGCCGGGCATCGGCGAGATCGCCGCGATCCGCGCGGTCAGGGCCTCGACCGCCGGCGAGGTGTAGCGCTCGAAGGTCTGGTAGGCCGCCAGCGCGCGGATCTGGTCCGCGGCCGCGTCGGCGATCTCCCCGCGGCCGTGGCCGACGTTGCAGTACCACAGGCTCGCCATCGCGTCGAGGTAGGCCGCGCCGCGGTCGTCCCAGACGGTCGACCCCTGTCCGCGCACGATCGTCACGGCGCCCGCGCGAGAGAGCGCCCCCATGTTCGCGAACGGGTGCCAGAAGCTCGTCGTGCCGTCGCTCATCGCGCGCCTCCTCGCGGTCGCCGGCCCCGGGTGCGGGACTCCGCGACGATATCCGCCGGGTGGCCGCGCGCGGTGTCGCAAAGCGCGCGGCGCGGTTGGCCCGAGTGGCGCATGGGCTCGCGGGGGCGTGCGGGCCGGCCGCCCGGAGCGCGGCGCGACTCCCTACCCGCGGGCGTCGCTCACGCGCTCGTCGCCCGTGAAGACCGTCACCTGCCCGGCGCGGGCGAAGGCCGCGAGCGTCAGATCGCGATCGGCGGCCAGCGCGACCGCCAGCGACGTCGGTGCGCTCACGCCGACCAGGACCGGCGCGCCGGCGACGGCGGCCTTCTGGACGAGCTCGAAGGAGAGCCGGCCGCTCACGCACAGGATCCGGTCGCGCAGCGGGAGCCACCCGGCGAGCAGCGCGGCCCCGATGACCTTGTCCATCGCGTTGTGGCGGCCGACGTCCTCGCGCGCCAGCAGGAGCTCGCCCTGCGCGGAGAACAGCCCGGTCGCATGCAGGCCGCCGGTGCGCGCGAACGCGGGCTGCGGCAGGCGCTCGGGCAGCGCGGCGAGCAGGCCCCGGCCGACCCGCGGACCGGGCCCGAGCCGCGGCGCATGCACGGCGACCTCCTCGAGCCCGCCCTTGCCGCACACGCCGCAGGAGGACGTCGTGTAGAAGCGCCGGCGGCCGGGATCGCGCAGCAGCGGTCCCTCGACGTCCACCACGTTGGAGGCGAGGTCCGTCGTCGGCCCGGCGGCGCGCGGCGAGTCGATCAGGCCCTCGCCGTGGAGGAAGCCGAGGGCGAGCTCCTCGTCCTGCCCGGGCGTGCGCATCGTGACCGACAGCGGCTCGCCGTCGACCCGGATCTCGAGCGGCTCCTCGACGGCGACGTCGTCCGACTCGCCGTCGCGCACCACGCGAGCGACCATCCGGGAGTCCGGCGGCGAGCCGGCGGTGCGCGTCACGTGGCTCCGGCGAGCTCGCCCGCGTCGCGGGCCCCCGCCGCGGCGCGCAGCGGGCGCACCGCCACCGCCACCACCTT
Source organism: Solirubrobacteraceae bacterium (assembly GCA_046330255.1). Lineage (GTDB taxonomy): Bacteria > Actinomycetota > Thermoleophilia > Solirubrobacterales > Solirubrobacteraceae > JBBSBL01. The sequence continues at coordinate 664,142 of JAXLTC010000001.1, read as the reverse complement.
GTACTCGGGGCACGCAGTGACCTCGTCCGCCGAGGACCCGACGAGCAGGTTCGTCCGCACCTCCGGGAAATGGAACGCGGTGAAGACGTTGCCGGGCTCGATCCGGTTGGTCACGTGCGCGGGCAGCTCGATGCGCCCGACCCGGCTGCGGACCTCGACCCGCTCGCCGTCGCGCACCCCGATCGCGTCCGCGTCCCGCGGATGGATCTCCAGCCGGTCGTGGTCGAGCAGCTCCAGGTTCCCCGTGCGGCGCGTCATCGTGCCCGCGTTGTAGTGCCACAGCCGGCGTCCCGTGACGAGGATCAGCGGGAAGTCCGCGTCGGCCTCCTCCCCGGGCTCCTTGTAGCGGTGGGCGGCGAAGCGCGCACGACCTCCGGGCAGCGCGAACTCCCGCTCGTGGAGAATGGGTGTGTCCGTCCCGTCCTGCGCCACCGGCCACTGGAGCCCGCCGCGGCCGAGCCGCTCGTAGGTGACTCCGGCGAAGTGCGGCGTGAGCGCCGCGATCTCGGCCATTGCGTCCTGAGGGCCGGCGAGGTCCATGTCGTGGCCGAGCGCGCGCGAGACCTCGGTCAGGATGTCGAAGTCCGTGCGCGCGCCGCCGGGCGGCTCGATCGCGGGCTCCACCAGTTGCAGCCGGCGCTCGGCGTTGGTGAACGTGCCGTGCTTCTCCAGGAACGACGACGCGGGCAGGATCACGTCCGCGTGCCTGGTGGTCTCGTTCTCGAAGATGTCCTGGCAGACGAGGAGCTCGAGCGAGTCGAGCGCCTCGATGACCGCCGCGGTGTCGGGGTCCGTCTGCGCGACGTCCTCGCCGAAGACGTACATCGCCTTCAGGCGGCCGGCGCGCGCGGCCTCGAACATGTCCGGGATCTTCAGCCCGGGCTCGCGCGACAGCGCTACCCCCCAGCGCTCCTCGAAGGCGCGCGCGACGTCCTCGTCGCCGACCGAGCGGTAGGCCGAGTAGGTGTCCGGCAGGGCGCCCATGTCGGAGGAGCCCTGGACGTTGTTCTGGCCGCGCAGCGGCAGCAGCGCCGCACCCGGTCGCCCGACGTTGCCCGTGAGCAGCGCCAGGTCGCAGATCAGCCGCACCGCCTCCGAGCCCCAGCGGTGCTCGGTGACGCCCAGCCCCCAGATGATCGAGGCGCGCTCGGCCTCTCCGTAGATATGGGCCGCGCGCTCCAGGTCGGCGCCCGGGACGCCGCTGATCCTCTCCACCTCCGCGGGCGGGTAGTCGGCGAGGACCTCCTCGACCGCGGCGTAGCCCTCGGTGCGCGCCTGCACGAAGCCGCGGTCCACGAGCCCGTCGCGCACCACCACGTGGGCGAGGCCGAGCAGCACGGCCGCGTTGGTGCCCGGACGGGGCGCTAGGTGCAGCGCGCCGTAGTCGGCGAGCCCGATCCGCCGCGGGTCGATCGTCACGAGCCGCAGGCCGGCCAGCACCGCCTGCTTGATCCGCGCGCCGACGACCGGGTGGCCCTCGGTCGGGTTGGCGCCGATCACGATCGCCGCGCCCGCCGCCTCGATGTCGTCGAACGAGCCGCTCGCTCCGGACAGGCCCAGCGAGGCGCGCAGGCCGAACGAGGTGGGGGCATGGCAGACCCGCGAGCAGTTGTCGATGTTGTTGGTGCCGATCGCGGCGCGCATCAGGCGCGCCATCGCCCAGCAGTCCTCGTTGGTCGCGCGCGAGGAGGCGAGCCCGGCGATCGCGTCGGGCCCGTGCTCCGAGCGGATCCGCCCGAGCTCGGATGCGATCCGGCCGATCGCCTCCTCCCAGGTGGCGATCCGGAACGAGCCTCCCTCGCGGATCAGCGGAGCGGTGAGCCGGTCGCGCGAGCGGGAGAACTGGTGCGCGAAGCGGCCCTTGAGGCACGTGTGGCCGCGGTTGGCGGGGCCGTCGAGGGCCGGCGAGATCGACGCCACGCGCCCGCCGCGCGTGTGCGCCTCCAGGCGGCAGCCCACCCCGCAGTAGCCGCAGGTCGTCGTGACGGTCTCCTCGAAGCGGTCGGGCACGCTGCTCACCTCTGTGGGTCGGAGAGTGACAGGAGCGAGATCTCGGTGATGGCGTCCGTCGGGCAGGTGTCCGCGCACGCCCCGCACGAGACGCACGAGGAGTCGCGGAAGCCCGCGTCGACGCCGGCCGTCACGTTGGCCGTGAAGCCGCGGCCGGTCGCGGTCAGCGCGAACGCGCCCTCGACCTCGTCGCAGGCGCGCACGCAGCGCCCGCAGGAGATGCAGAGCTCGTGGCGCAGCGCGAGATAGGGGTGGCGCAGGTCCTGGTCGGGCGGATGGGTGTCGCCCGGCCAGCGCGGCTCTCCGACCTCCAGCTCGCGGGCGACCGCGGCCAGCTCGGTGTGGGCGGCGGGCGGCTCCGGCAGCTCGGAGAGCACTAGCTCGACGACGGCGCCCGCGGCGCGCCGCGCGACCGGATCGCGCGTGTCGATCGCCATCCCGTCGCGGCACGGCGTCGTGCATGCGGGGACCGGGCCCGGCAGTCCCTCGGCGCCCACGAGGCAGACGCGGCAGGCGCCGAACGGCGCCAGGCGCTCGTCGAAGCACAGCGTCGGCACCGCGCGGCCGGCCGCGCGCGCCGCCTCGAGCAGAGTGGCGCCCTCGCGCACCTCGACCTCCGTGCCGTCCACCTCGACCCGCATCAGGCCACGCCCAGCTCTTCGGGGAAATGGGCGATCAGGCTGCGGATCGGCGCCGGCATCCCGCTCCCGTGGCCGCACAGGCTCGCGACCTCGAGCGTCTCGAGCAGGGCCTCGAGGCGGTCGCGGTCGACGGGGCCACCGGCCGCGACCATCGCGTGGGCGCGGTGCAGCCCGACCCGGCAGGGGAAGCACTTGCCGCAGCTCTCGTCCGCGCCGAAGCGCAGCAGGTGCACGGCGACCGAGCGCATGTCGGTGGTCTCGTCGAACGCGACGATGCCCGCGTGGCCGACGATGCACCCGACGGCCGCCAGCGGCTCGAAGTCGAGCGGGGTGTCGAGCAGGGATGCGGGCAGGATGCCGGCGAGCGGGCCGCCGATCTGCAGCGCCTTGACCGTGTGGCCGTCGCGCAGCCCGCCGCCGAGGTCCTCGCAGATGCGCCGCAGCGAGATCCCGAACGGCACCTCGTAGAGCCCGGGGCGGGCGAAGCGCTCGTTGAGCGAGACGAGCTTCGATCCCGGCGTGGAGCCGGGGCTCAGGTTCCGGTAGGCGCCCGCGCCGCGCGCGGCGACGAACGGGATCGAGCACAGCGTCTCGACGTTGTTGACGGCGGTCGGCCGGCCGAGCAGGCCCTCCTGGGCGGGGTAGGGGGGGCGCGCGGCCACCGTGCCACGCAGTCCGGCGATGCAGGCGAGCAGGGCGGTCTCCTCGCCGACGACGTAGGACCCGGCGTTCTCCACGACCGTCACCTCGAACGAGAACCCGGACCCGAGCACGTCCGCGCCGAGCAGCCCGCCCGCCCGCGCGGCGGCGACGGCCGCCTCCAGGGCGGGCTTCGACTCCGGGTACTCCGAACGGGCGAGGACCACGCCCTCGCGGGCGCCTGTCGCGTAACCGGCCAGCGCCATGCCCTCGAGGAGCAGCGCCGGGTTGGCCTCCATCAGGTGCTTGTCGATGTAGGAGCCGGGGTCGCCCTCGTCGCCGTTGGCGACGATGAAGCGCTCCCGCGCCGGCGACTCGCGCATCAGCCGCCACTTGCGACCGGCCGGGAATCCCGCTCCCCCGCGGCCGCGCACCTCAGCCGCCTCGACCTCGGCGAGCAACGCCTCGGGCGTCAGCTCGGCGAGCGCCCGGCGCAGGCCGCTCCAGTCGCCCGGGCGGGTGAGGACCGGCTCATCCAGCGTGCTCGCCACGCGCGGGGCGGGGGCCGGTCGCGCCTCGCCCGAGACGACCCGCTCGACCACGCCCGGCCCGGCGTCCACGACGTCGCCGTCGCGCACGGCCGGCGCCGAGTGGCAGAAGCCGAGGCAGACGCTCTCGGCGAGCGAGACGTCGCCGTCGGCCCGGCGCCCGCCGGGCTCGACGCCGAGCCGGCCGGCGAGCTCCTCGACGTGCGCGCCGCCGGTGGCCGCGAAGCACGCGGTGCCGGTGCAGGCCCGCACGTGCCGGCGCCCGCGGGGGAGGCGGAGGTCGTCGTAGAACGTCGCGACGCCGTGGACCGCGGCCTCCGGGAGGCCGGACCGCCGCGCGGCCGCGCGCACGTCGTCGTCCGTGATCGAGCCGTGCTCGTCCGCCGCCTCGCGCAGCGCCTCGAGCGCCGTCGGCGCCTGCCCGGCGCGGCCCCGGCGGGCGAGCTCGGTCAGATTGGCGGACATCGCGTACGGATGTTCCCACGCGAGCGCCCGGCCCGGTCGGCTTCGCCGTTCCCCGGCCCGGCCGCGCCCTCGCGCCCCCTGTCACAAAGTTGTTACAAGCGCCGCGGAATCCATATACTCCGCGCTCCGCCATCGGCGCCGCCTGTGTCCCGCACGGCGCCCGTGTCGCCCGCGTTCGCGCGGGCGTTCGCGTTCAAGATGGCGGCATGTGCCATGCCCGACGCCAGAACTGCCAGCGATGAGCCCCGAGCGCCCCGGACGACCGTCCGGCGCGACCGCCGGCTACACGCTGGTCGCGACGATCGTGCTGTGCGCGGCGATCGGCGCCGGGATCGGCGCGCTGGCCGGCAGCGTCGGGCCGTTCGTGATCGGCGGGGTCTTCGTCGGCGCCTTCGCGGGGGTGGCTCTTGTCATCGCACGCTTTAGGCACCCCTGAGTCGATGACCATGACCGTCCTGCGCTGGCTCGACATGGTCGTGCTCGCGATCTCGCTGCCGATCTTCCTCGCCGCGGGCTGGCCGATGGCCGGCTGGGGAGCGGCGGCCGCGGCGTGGGTCGCGCAGCGCGCGATCCAGGTCTGGGCGACGCGCCGGGCCACGGCGTCGGAGGATCCGCGCGTCCTGGTCGGGATCCTCACCGGGTCGATGATCGGACGCGGCTGGCTCGTAGCGCTTACGATCTTCGCCGTCGGAACCGGGGTCTCGTCGCAGGCCGGTCTCGCCGCCGCCGTCCTCTCGATCGCGCTCTTCACCGTCTACTTCACCGTCAACATGATCCTGCGGCCCTTCGAGGCGGAGCGTTCCTCGTGAGGGCCCGGGTCCTCGCCGCGCTGACCCCGGTGGCGCTGCTGCTCGCCTCGCCGGCGGGTGCCTGGGCGATCGAGGTCAACGAGGACTTCAAGCCGCAGAACGAGTTCAAGCTCGACCCGTGGATCCCGATCAAGATCGGGGGGGTCGACCTCTCGATCAACAAGGGCGTGCTCTACGTGGTCCTCACGTGCGCGTTCACGGTCGGCGCGATGCTCTACGTCGCCAACCGGATGCAGGCCAAGCCCAACCGCGTCCAGACCGCGGTCGAGGCGGCCTACGCGCTCATGCGCGACAACATCGCCGGCGGGAACATGGACACCAAGACGGCCAAGCGCTGGTTCGCGTTCGTCGGGACGCTCTTCCTGTTCATCTGGTTCTCGAACATGCTCGGCTACATCCCGCTGCCGACGAACACCGAGCACAAGATGGACATCCTCGGCCTCAAGGTGCCGACGTTCGCGCTCTACGCCGCGACCGCGAACCTCGCGGTCCCGCTGGTGCTGACCCTGATGGTGTGGTTCAGCTACCACTACGTCGGCATCCGCCAGAAGGGGCTCGTGCGCTACCTGAAGGGCTGGGTGCCCGCCGGCGTCACCGGCGCCGCCGCGATCCCGATCTTCTGCATCGAGGTGATCTCCCACTTCGTGCGGATCGTGTCGCTGTCGGTCCGGCTCTTCGCGAACATCCTCGCCGGCCACCTGCTGATCCTGTTCATGGCCGGCGGGCTCGTCGTCCTGCTCGGCACCGCCGCGCTCGGCGTCTTCACGCTGCCGATGGCGATCGCCTTCTACATCTTCGAGGTCGGGCTGGTGGCCACGCTGCAGGCCTTCATCTTCGCCACGCTCTCGGCCATCTACTTCGGCGGCGCGGTCGCCGAGGAGCACTGACCTTTGCCATCCAACAGCACCTGAGGAGGAGCTGAACACACCGTGGACCTCTCGATCGTCACCCAACTCGCCGCCACCGTCGCTGAGAACGAGGCCGTAGCCCGCAAGGGCCTGAAGGCCATCGCGCTCGGCGTCGGCGCCGGCCTGGGCACCATCGGCCCCGGCATCGGGGTCGGCTACATCTTCGGCAAGGTCATCGAGTCGGTGACCCGCCAGCCCGAGATGCGCGACGAGATCACCTCGATCCAGTGGCTGGGCTTCGCGCTGACCGAGGCGATCGTCTTCTACGCCTTCATCTTCGGCCTGATCGCGTTCTTCCTCTCCTAGGCGATGCCGGTCGTCATCGCAGCCAAGGAGGAGAGCGGCAACTTCCTCGTCACGCCCGGGATCGGGCTGATGATCTGGACGCTGCTCGCGTTCGGGATCACGCTCTACGTGCTCAAGCGCTTCGCGTTCCCGCGGATCCAGGACGCGCTCGATCGTCGCCAGAAGGCGATCGAGGACTCGATCGACGCGGCCGAGCACACGCGCGAGGAGGCGGAGAAGCTGCTGGCCGACTACCGCCAGCGGCTCACCGACGCGCGCAAGCAGGCGGAGGACATCGTCGCGCGCGCACACAAGGCCGGCGAGCAGACCCAGAAGGACTCGCTCGAGGCGGCGCGCGTCCAGCGCGAGGAGCTGATGGAGCAGACCCGGCGCGACATCGAGGCCGAGACGCGTCGCGCGATCGGCGAGATCCGCCGCGAGGTCGCCGACCTCACGGTGGCCGCGACGGAGAAGGTCACCCGCCGCTCGCTCAGCGAGGACGACCAGCGCCGGCTGGTCGACGAGGCGCTCTCCGAGCTGGACTTCACGACGCTCTCCGGGGAGCGCCGGGGCTAGCCGTGGAGGAGATCGCCCAGGTCTACGCTCGCGCGCTGTTCGAGGTCGCGCGCGAGCAGCAGCGCACCGACGAGGTGCGCGAGCAGCTCGGCCAGGTCGCCGACGCGCTCGCCGGCGACCGCAACCTCGCGCTGTTCTTCTTCTCGCCCTACTTCTCGACCGAGGAGAAGAAGCGCGGCCTGCACCGCATGCTCGAGGGGGCCGACCCGGCGATCGAGAACTTCCTCGAGGCCCTGATCGAGCGCCACCGAATGCCGGCGATCCACCGCATACGCCGCCGCTACGAGGATCTCTGGGAGGAGGCCAACCGCCTGCTTCCGGTGCAGGTCACCTCGGCCGTCACGCTCGACTCCGCGACCGTGGAGAGGCTCGGCAGCCAGATCGGCGAGCAGACGGGGCGCCGGGTGGACCTCTCCAGCACCGTGGACCCGGACATCCTCGGGGGCATCGTGCTGCGCGTGGGCAACTCGATCCTCGACGCCTCGATCCGCAACCGCCTCGACCAACTTCGACGCAACGTCGCGCAGGCGTAGGCCCGCGCCCGCGCAAAGGGAGCCCGAACACACATGCAGATCCACCCCGACGAGATCACCAGCATCCTGAAGTCCCGCATCGAGGGGCTCGAGACCGGCTCGGCCGAGCTGACCGAGGTCGGCACCGTGCTGTCCGTCGGCGACGGGATCGCCACGGTGCACGGGCTCGACAACGCGATGTCGTTCGAGATGCTCGACCTGCCGCACGACGTGACCGGGCTGGCGCTCAACCTCGAGTCCGACAACGTCGGCGCGGTTCTCTTCGGCGACTGGCAGAAGATCGTCGAGGGAGACACCGTCAAGCGCACGGGCCGGCTACTCGAGATCCCGGTCGGCGACGCGCTGCTCGGCCGGATCGTCGACCCGCTCGGCAACCCGCTGGACGGCAAGGGCCCCGTGGCGACGACCGAGACCCGGCCGGCCGAGTTCAAGGCGCCCGGCGTGGTGCAGCGCCAGCCGGTGAAGGAGCCCATGCAGACCGGCCTGAAGGCGATCGACTCGATGATCCCGATCGGCCGCGGTCAGCGCGAGCTGATCATCGGCGACCGCCAGACGGGGAAGACCGCGATCGCGGTCGACACGATCATCAACAACAAGGACGCCGACCTGATCTCGGTCTACGTGGCGATCGGCCAGCGCATGGCGACGGTCGTCCAGCTCGCCGAGACGCTCGCCGAGAACGGCGCGCTGGACAACACGATCATCGTCGCCGCCCCCGCCGACGAGGCCGCCCCGATCAAGTTCATGGCGCCCTACGCCGGCTGCGCGATGGCCGAGCACTTCCTCTACTCGGGGCGCCACGCTCTCTGCATCTACGACGACCTCACCAAGCACGCGTTCGCCTACCGCCAGATGTCCCTGCTGCTGCGCCGCCCGCCCGGTCGCGAGGCCTACCCCGGCGACGTGTTCTACCTGCACTCCCGCCTGCTGGAGCGCGCCGTGAAGCTCAACGACGACCTCGGCGGCGGCTCGCTGACCGCGCTGCCGGTGATCGAGACTCAGGCCGGTGACGTCTCCGCCTACATCCCGACGAACGTGATCTCGATCACCGACGGGCAGATCTTCCTCGAGCCCAAGCTCTTCTACTCCGGTGTGCGCCCGGCGATCAACGTCGGGATCTCCGTCTCCCGGGTCGGCGGCAACGCGCAGGTCACGCCGATGCGGAAGGTGGCGGGCAAGATCAAGATCGAGCTCTCCCAGTACCGCGAGCTGGAGGCGTTCGCGCAGTTCGGCTCCGACCTGGACGCCGACACGCAGCGCACGCTCGCGCGCGGCGAGCGCCTGGTGCGCACGCTCAACCAGGGCGAGCGCCAGCCGCTGCCCGTGGCCGACCAGGTCGTGCAGATCTTCGCCGCGACCAACGGCTACCTCGACCGGATCGTGGTCGAGAAGGTCGAGGAGTTCCTGCTCGGCCTGACCGGGCGCTTCCGCGCCGAGCAGGCCGAGGTGCTGGCGAAGGTCGAGGACGGCGACTGGTCCGACGAGACGCAGGGCGCGATCGACCGCGCGGTCAAGGAGTACGCCGACGACTTCGGCTTCGACCTCGATGAGGAGGGCCAGCCGATGGAGGAGACCGACCCCGATCTCGCGATCCGCACCGCCGAGGCGGAGGCCCCCGCCAGGGAGGCCGAGCGCGAGCTGAAGGAGACGGCGGCCGCCTAGCGGCGGCCGGCGGCCCAGGACAGCGATGGCGTCCCAGCGCGACGTCCAGACGCGGATCGCCTCGGTCCGCAACATCCAGAAGATCACGCGCGCCATGGAGATGGTCGCGGCCGCACGACTGCGGCGCGCCGAGCAGCGCATCGCGCACCTGCGCCCCTACGCCGGCGCGATCCGCCGCATGACCCGCCAGGCGGCGGAGGCGGCGGGGAGCGTCCCGAGCCTTCCGATCCTCGCCGAGCACGAGTCCGTGCAGCGGGTCGGGCTGCTGATGGTCACGGGCGACCGGGGGCTGGCGGGCGCCTTCAACTCGCAGATCATCCGCGCCGGGCTGCGCGCCTCGGCGGCCGAGGAGGCCGACGGGCGCCAATCCGTCTTCTACGCGAGCGGGCGCCGCGGCTCTTCATCGCTCACCTTCCGCGGGAAGGAGCTCGCGGGCTCCTTCGTCGGCTTCACCGACCGCCCCGCCTACTCGGATGCGCGCGGGATCGCCGAGCGCCTGATGGCCGACTACGTGGACGGCCGCGTCGACCGCGTCGAGATCCTCTACAACGGCTATATCTCGCCGCTCTCGCAGGTGGTGCGCCAGGAGACCCTGCTCCCGCTCCAGCAGGCGAGCATCCTCGAGGCGGGGGAAGAGGAGGAGGCCGCCGAGGAGCGGCCGGCCCACCGCGCGCTGGTCGAGTACGAGCCCGACCCGGAGGTGATCCTCCAGCGGCTCGTTCCCGACTACGTCGAGATCTCGGTGTACCGCGCGCTGCTGGAGTCGACGGCCTCCGAGCACGGCGCGCGGATGACCGCGATGCGCAACGCATCGGAGAACGCCGGCGACGTGATCGAGGACCTCACGCTGGAGATGAACCGCGCTCGCCAGGCCGAGATCACGCAGGAGATCATGGAGGTCGTCGCCGGCGCCGAGGCGCTGAGCTGACGCCCCGAGACGAACTTCCCAACCACACCCAGGAGAGCCAGACACAAGCCATGTCCGTCACCACCGAGAAGCGCAACGTCGGCCGGATCGAGGAGATCAAGGGCGTCGTGATCGAGGCCGTCTTCCCGGACGAGCTGCCCGAGATCAACTCCGCCCTGGTCGTGCACCGCGGCGCCGCCTCGACTCAGGGCGAGGAGCAGGCGGGCGTCAACACGACCGGCGAGGGCGCCGCCGACCTGGTCTGCGAGGTGCAGCAGATCCTGGGCGACGACCGTGTGCGCGCGGTCGCGATGGACACGACGGACGGGCTTGCGCGCGGCACCGAGATCGTCGACACCGGGGGGCCGATCACCGTGCCGGTCGGCGAGGTCACGCTCGGGCGGATCTTCAACCTCCTCGGCGAGCCGATCGACCTCGGGGAGCCGGTCGAGGCGGCTGAGCGCTGGCCGATCCACCGCTCCGCCCCGGACGTCGAGTCGCTGACCCCGACGACCGAGATGTTCGAGACGGGCATCAAGGTCATCGACCTGCTCGCTCCCTACGCGAAGGGCGGCAAGGTCGGGCTGTTCGGCGGTGCGGGCGTCGGCAAGACCGTGCTGATCCAGGAGCTGATCAACAACATCGCCCAGGAGCACGGCGGCCTCTCCACGTTCTGCGGCGTCGGCGAGCGCTCGCGCGAGGGCAACGATCTCTGGCTCGAGATGAAGGAGTCGGGCGTCATCGACAAGACGATGCTCGTGTTCGGGCAGATGAACGAGCCGCCCGGCGCGCGGATGCGGGTCGCGCTCTCCGGCTTGACGATGGCGGAGTACTTCCGCGACGAGGGCGGCCAGGACGTGCTGCTGTTCATCGACAACATCTTCCGCTTCGTGCAGGCCGGGTCGGAGGTCTCCGCGCTGCTCGGCCGGATGCCCTCGCAGGTCGGCTACCAGCCGACGCTGGAGACGGAGATGGGGCAGCTCCAGGAGCGGATCACCTCCACGCGCAAGGGCTCGGTCACCTCGATCCAGGCGATCTACGTGCCCGCCGACGACCTCACCGATCCCGCGCCGGCCTCGGTGTTCGCGCACCTGAACGCGACCACGACGCTCTCGCGGGCGATCTCCGAGAAGGGGATCTACCCTGCGGTCGACCCGCTGGACTCGACCTCGACGATCCTCAAGGCCGACATCCTCGGCGACGAGCACTTCTCGGTCGCCAACCGGGTCAAGGAGATCCTGCAGCGCTACAAGGAGCTGCAGGACATCATCGCGATCCTCGGGATCGACGAGCTCTCCGACGAGGACAAGGTGATCGTCGGCCGCGCGCGCCGGATCGAGCGCTTCCTCTCGCAGCCGTTCACGGTCGCGGAGGCGTTCACGGGCACGCCGGGTCAGTACGTCCCGATCGCGGAGACGATCCGCGGCTTCAGCGAGATCCTCGAGGGCCGGCACGACGAACTGCCGGAGCGCGCGTTCCTGCTCAAGGGCACGATCGACGACGTGCTCGCGACGGCGGAGGGCTAGGCGGCCGTGGCGCGCTCCAAGTTCCCGGTCGAGGTGCTGACGCCCGAGGGCGAGGTGTTCGACGACGAGGTCGAGATGGTCTCGACGCGCACCGCGAGCGGCTCGATCGGCGTGCTCGCGAACCACACGCCGCTGCTGGCGATGCTCGACCCGACCGAGTTGCGCCTCTACCGCTCGGAGGACGACGTCGTGCGCTTCGCCCAGGGCGAGGGCTACATGCAGGTCGCGGGCAACCGCGCACTGATCCTCGTCGAGGAGGCGATCGCGCCGGACGCGCTGGACCGCGCCGACCTGGAGGATCGGCTGGGCCGGGCCCGCGAGGCGCTCGAGCGGGCCGAGGACGGGTCGGAGGAGGCCCGGGTCGCCGCGCGGGACGCTCGGCGCTACGAGACGTTCCTGGGCGTGGCGGGCGGCGGGTAGTAGCAGGGTCGCCAGGGTCCCCCGGGTCGGCCCGAACTGCATCAGGGAGGGGTGGGGTCACCTCGACCGCCGTGGCCTCGGTGTGGTTGGCCACCACATTGGTGGTTAACCGCACCAGGAGCGGGCGACGGGGCGCCGCAGCGTCAGCGCCTTCGCCCCGCCCGGCCCGTCGCGCCGGGGCGCTGGCCTATCCTCTGCGGCCGATGGGCGACGAGCGCAACCTCGCGTCGAGGCTGATCTCCTACGACACCTCGCGGCCCGACGGCCTGGCCGCGGCCGCGGCGTTCGTCAAGGGCTGGCTGGAGTCCCAGGGGATCGACGTCGCCGAGCGCGACCACCGCGGGATGCCCGTCATCACCGCGGACGTCGGGCGCGCGGGAGGGCCGGTAGTGGTCCTGCACGGCCACCTCGACGTGGTCCCGGGGCAGGAGGGCCAGTTCAGCCCGCGCGTCGAGGGCGACCGCCTCATCGGCCGCGGCGCCTACGACATGAAGGGCGGGCTCGCGGCGATGCTGTGCGCGCTGACCGACGTCGACCGGGACGGCGGCGTACGGGTGCGTTTCGTCTGCGCGCCGGACGAGGAGTCCGAGGAGGTGGACGAGCGCTCCACCGACGCGCTCGTCGCCGAGGGGGCACTCGACGCCGACTTCGCGATCACCGGCGAGCCAACGGACCTGCACGTCGGCGTCCAGGCGAAGGGCGTGCTCGCGATGCGCGTCCGGGTCAGCGGCCGCGCGGCGCACGGGGCGACCCCGTGGCTGGGCGACAACGCCGTGCTCAAGGCGATCGACGTGTTCCGCGCGATCGAGTCGCTCCCGTTCAGCCGCGAGTCCAGCGAGCTGTTCGACCGGCCCTCGATCAACCTCGGACGGATCGCCGGGGGCGACGCCGTCAACAAGGTGCCCGACGCTTGCGAGATGGTCGTCGACGTCCGCTACCTGCCCGGCCAGGACCCGGGCGAGATCCTCGCGCAGGTGCGGGCGATCGAGGACGTCGAGGTGATCCGGACCTTCACCCGTCCGCCCGCGAACGTCTCGCCGTCCAACCCCTACGTCCGCGCGCTGAGCGAGGCGGCCTCGCGCTCGGTCCGCGGCGAGACGATGAGCGTCGGGCGCGACGGCGCCTCCGACGCGGTCTCGTTCCTGCAGGCGGGCATTCCCTGCGTCGAGTTCGGCCCCACCGGGGGCGGCCATCACGGCCCCGAGGAGTGGGTATCGGTCTCCTCGCTGGCCGACTACCGCTCCGCGCTCGGCCTCTTCCTGCGTGCGCTGCCCGAGGCGCTCGCACGCGAGGCGAGCCCGCCCGTCGACGGGCCGGGCGACGGGCCGCACCTCGAGGCGATCGACGGCGGGCGGCCTTGAGCGCCTCGCCCGAGCCCGCCCCGCGCGTGGGACGCGGCATGTGGAAGCGCTTCGCCGCCGGCATCGTCGCGGTCGTCGTGCTCGCCGGCGGCGCGACCGCGACCGCGGGCCTGCTCGAGGTCCAGAACATCGTCGACGACCTCAACCTCGGCCACTCGATCAAGGCGGGGAAGGGCGTCATCACCCCGGCGGAGGCGGGCGCTCCGCAGACGATCCTGGTGCTCGGGTCCGACAAGCGCTACCGCTCCAACGGACCCCGCGACGCGCGCTCGGACACGATCATGCTGCTGCGCCTGAACGCCGACGCGCCGGGAACGACGGTGCTGAACATCCCGCGCGATCTGAAGGTCCAGATACCGCGCGGACATGGCGCCGTGCAGACGGACAAGATCAACGCGGCCTACGCCGTCGGCGGCCCGGTGCTGACCGCCAAGGTGGTGAAGCGGCTGCTGGGCATCCGCATCAACCACATCATCAACGTGAACTTCGGCGGCTTTCGCCGCGCGATCGACTACCTGGGCTGCGTCTACGTAGACATCGACCGCCGCTACTTCAACGACAACGCGGGAGTCGCGCCGACCCAGGGCTACGCGACGATCAACATCCAGCCCGGCTACCAGAAGCTCTGCGGTCAGGACTCGCTCGACTACGTCCGCTTCCGCCATCTGGACACCGACATCGTCCGCTCCGCACGCCAGCAGGACTTCCTCAGCCAGGTGCGCCAGCAGTACGGCGCCTCGGCGCTCGTCTCCAACCGCGAGCAGCTCGCGCGGATCTTCGGCCGCTACACCCAGAGCGACGAGCAGCTGCACTCGAAGGAGGCGGTGCTCAAGCTGATGCAGCTGATCGCGTTCTCGGCGCAGAACCCCGTGATCACGGTGCCGTTCCCGGCGATTCTCCCGAGCGACCCGAGCGATCCCTATGTCACCGCGCAGCCCGCTGCGATCCGCCGCGCGGTGCGCGTGTTCCTCGGCCAGGCGCGGCCGCGCACCGCCGCACAGCCCAGGCGCGCCGGCCGCCGGGGCGCCAGGTCGCGGCCGGGCGGCGGTGCCGGAAGCGGTGGCGCGAACCTCGTCGTGGACGTGGCGGGCGGCCGGCAGCAGGCGGCTGCGCTGCGGGGCATCGGAATGCCGGTCTACTACCCGCGCCTGCGCGAGCCGAGCGGCGTCTACCAGGGGATCGTCTCCGGCACCTACCCGCGCGCCTACCGCATCCACGACAAGCGGGGCCGGCTGCATCCCGCGTACCGGATGACGGTCGCCGCGAGCTACACCGGATCCGGCCAGTACTACGGCATCCAGGGAATGACGTGGATGAGCCCGCCGATCCTGCGCGAGCCCTCCGAGTACCGCCAGGTGGGGCATCGCAAGCTCGAACTCCACTACGACGGCCACAAGCTGCGGCTCGTCGCGTGGCGCACGCGCAGGGCCGTGTACTGGGTCTCGAACTCGCTGAACCTGGTGCTCACCAACAAGCAGATGATCGGGATCGCGGCGTCGCTGACGCCCGCCGGCCGCTGACCCTCCGGCGGGAGTTCCGGGGAAGTCCAGCCGCTAGGGTTCGCGCCTCATGAGCACGGAGCGCGAGACGATCGCCGTCATCGGCACGGGCTACGTCGGGCTGGTCACTGCGGCCGGCTTCGCGGAGCTCGGCAGCGAGGTCTGGTGCGTCGACGTGGACGCCGAGAAGATCGCGCGCCTGCAGGCGGGCGAGATCCCGATCTGGGAGCCCGGGCTCCGCGAGTGCGTGGAGCGGAACCGCGAGCGGATGCACTTCACGACCGACCTGGCGCCCGCGCTGGAGCACGCGCGTCTGCTGTTCGTGGCAGTCGGGACGCCGCCCACCTACTCCGGGGACGCCGACCTGTCGGCGGTGCACGCCGTCGTCGATGCGATGCCCGCCTCCGACGGCCACGCACTGGTCATGAAGTCGACGGTGCCGGTCGGCGCCGGGGCGAGCATCGAGCGCGAGCTCGCCGAGCGCGGCAAGAGGTTCAGCTACGTCTCGTGCCCCGAGTTCCTCAAGGAGGGCTCCGCGCTCCAGGACTTCCTCCACCCGGACCGCGTCGTCGTCGGCGACCGCGGCGACTGGGCGGGCGATGCGGTCGTCGAGCTGTATGCGCCGCTCGACGCGCCGCTGGTTCGCACCGACGTCGCGAGTGCGGAGATGGTCAAGCTGGCCTCCAACGCCTTCCTCGCGACGAAGATCTCGTTCATCAACGAGATCGCGAACGTCTGCGAGGAGACGGGCGCGGACGTGCTCGAGGTCGCGCGCGGCATGGGCCTGGACCAGCGGATCGGGCCGTCCTTCCTGCGGCCGGGCATTGGCTTTGGTGGCTCCTGTTTCCCAAAGGATGTCTCGGCGCTAAAGCAGCTCGCGGGGAACTCGGGATATCACTTCCAGCTGCTGACCTCCGTGATCGAGGTCAACGAGCTCCAGAAGCGCCGCGTGGTGCAGAAGCTCCAGAAGCACCTCGGGACGCTCGTCGGCAAGAAGGTCGCGCTGCTCGGGCTGGCCTTCAAGCCGAACACCGACGACATGCGCGAGGCCTCCTCGCTGGTGCTGGCCGCGCGGCTCCAGGCGGATGGCGCCCAGGTCGCGGCCTATGACCCGGTCGCCGAGGAGGAGGCGCGCAAGCTGATCCGCGGCGTTCGCTTCGCCGACGGCGCGCTCGACGCGCTGGAGGGCGCCGACGCCGCCGTGATCGTCACCGAGTGGCCGGAGTTCGGCGAGATCGATTGGGGCGCGGCGGCGCAGCGCATGGCGGGGCGGCTCGTGATCGACGGGCGCAACTGCCTGGACGCAGGCGCGGTGCGCTCGGCCGGGTTCACCTACGAGGGCGTCGGTCAGGGCGCGTGAGCTACGGATCGCAGCCGTGCAGGCGCTGATCCTCGCCGGCGGCGAGGGAACCCGCCTTCGCCCCCTGACCTCCACGGTGCCCAAGCCGGTGGTGCCGCTCGTCGACCGGCCGTTCCTCGCCTACATGCTCGGATGGCTGCGCTCGCACGGGGTGGACGACGTGGTGCTGGCCTGCGGGTTCATGGCCTCGGGGGTCCGCAACGTGCTGGGAGACGGCGGGGCGTACGGGGTGCGCCTGCGTTATGCGGAGGAGCCGAGCCCGCTCGGCACCGGCGGAGCGGTGAAGTTCGCCGAGCCGATGCTCGACGAGCGCTTCCTGGTCCTCAACGGAGACGTGCTCACCGATCTCGACCTGACGGCCCAGATGCGCCGCCATGAGGCGACCGGCGCACGCGCGACGCTCGCGTTGATCGGAGTCGAGGATCCGTCGAACTACGGACTCGTGCGGACCGCGGCCGACGGAGCGGTCGAGGAGTTCGTCGAGAAGCCGAGCCCGGACCAGATCGACACCGACCTGATCAGCGCGGGTGCCTACGTGCTCGAGCGCGACGTGCTCGAGTTGATCCCCGCGGGGCAGAACGTGTCGATCGAGCGCGAGGTGTTCCCGGAACTGGTCGGCGAGGGTCTGTACGCCGTCGCGGCCGCCGGCTATTGGCTCGACATCGGGACTCCCGAGCGCTATCTCGAGGCCACGTGGGACATCCTCGAGGGAAACGTTCGTACGGCGGTTTCCGAGCGCGTCGACGGAGGCTTCCTCGCGGTGGACGGTGGTGCGTCGGTGGAGGGCAAGATCGTGCCGCCCGCGCTGGTGGAGCGCGGCGCCGCGATCGCGCCGGGCGCGGTCGTCGGGAGCCGGGCGGTGCTGGCGCTCGGAGCGTCGGTGGGGGCGCTGTCGCACGTCGAGGGCGCCGTGCTGCTGCAGGGCGCGACCGTCGGCGAGGGCTGCACGATCCGCAACGCGATACTCGGTCCCGGCGTGCGCATAGGCGATCACTGCCGCGTCGAGGACGGGGCCGTGCTCGGCGAGGGGGCGACTGTCGGCGTCGAGAACGTGCTCGCCCACGGCGCGCGGCTCGCGCCCGGCGTGTCACTTCCGGACTCGGCGATCCGCTTCGGCTGACGATGGGGGACCTCGGCCAAGAGCGCATCCGCGAGGTCGACCGGTCGGGCCTCGTGGGCGACGTGCTGGCCTTCCCGGACCACCTGCGCGACGCGTTGTGGCGCGTCGAGTCGGCCGCGCTCGAGTCGTTCGAGGCGCCGGGCGGGCTGGTCGTGGCCGGAATGGGCGGCTCGGCGATCGGCGGCCTGTTGGCCGGCGCGGCGCTCGGCGACCGTGCGTCACGGCCGATCGTGGTCACTCGCGACTACGCGCTGCCGCCCTGGGCCTCGCCCGACGCGGCGGTGCTCTGCGTCAGCTACTCGGGGGACACGGAGGAGACGCTGGCGGCCTACGACGCCGCGGGCGCCGTCGGCGCGCGGCGGATCGTTGCGACGACCGGCGGGCAGCTCGCCAGGTCGGCGCGCGCCGACGGGGTGCCGGTGATCCCGATGCCGGCGGGGCTGCAGCCGCGCGCGGCGGTCGGCTATGTCACGGTCGCGGTGCTCGAGACGGCAGCCCTCGCGGGGGTCGCCGAGCCGCTGCACGTGGAGATCGACGTGGCCGCCGCACACCTGGAGTCGCTCGCCGCCGAATGGGGCCCGGCCGGCCCGGCCGACGGCCTCGCGCGGGACCTCGCGCGGGATCTGGAGGGCCGCCTCCCGGTGGTGATGGGCGCCGGGCCGACCGCGGCGGTCGCCTACCGCTGGCGGACGCAGCTCAACGAGAACGCCAAGCTGCCGGCGCACAACGCGGAGCTGCCCGAGGCCGATCACAACGAGGTCGAGGGCTGGGCGGGCGCGGACGGGCTCGGCCGCTTCGCGGCGGTGTTCCTGGACGACAGCGATCTGCATCCGCGCGTGCGCGAGCGGATCACGGTGACGGAGTCGGTGATCGCGCCGCACGCCGCGATCGTGCGTCGCGTGCAGAGCATCGGCGAAGGTCGCCTGGAGCGGGTCCTCTCGCTGGTGCTCCTCGGGGATCTGGTCTCCATCTACCTCGCCGTGCTGCGCGGCGTCGATCCCACCCCGGTCGACGTCATCTCGCAGCTGAAGGCGCGCCTGGCGTCCGGCTGAGCAGGGCCGTGGGTGCGCGCCGTCGGCGGTCAAGCCGCGGGCGCCCGCTGTCGATCCTGCGATCAGAGCCGCGGCTCGGACGAGCCGCCGCGCTCGAGGACGGGCGGACAGGTGCGCGCAGACCAGAGACGGGAGGCCAGGCTCGCCAGGGCCCTGCTCGAGCTGAGCTCGAGCGGGATGGCCGTCCTGGACCGCGAAGGCCGGGTGCTCGAGGACACCGCGCGCTTCGCCGGGCTGCTCGGCTCCGGAAGGCGCCTCGCGGGCGAGCGCCTCGCCGACCACCTGCACGCGGACGATCGCGCGCGGCTCGCCACGGCGCTGGGCGAGGCGGCGGCCGAGGGCGGGACGTGCCGGTTGCGCTGCGTGGCCGTGGCCGGTGGCTCGCCGCTGGAGCTGACCCTTCACGACCGGCTAGCGGACCGCGCAGTCGGCGGGATCGTCGCGGAGCTGCGCCAGGTGGCCGACGTGCGCGCTCTGGAGCTGAAGCTCAAGCACGCCGCCTACCGCGACCCGCTCACCGGCCTGCGCAACCGCATCGCCTTCCTGGACCGGGTGCGGATCGCGGCTGCCGCCAGCCACGCGGATGCGCTAGCCGCCGTGATGTTCCTCGACCTGGACGACTTCAAGACCGTCAACGACAGCCTGGGGCACGCGGCCGGTGACGAGCTGCTGATCGGCGTGGCCGAGCGCCTCACCGCGAGCGTGCGGCCGGAGGACCTCGTGGCTCGGCTCGGCGGGGACGAGTTCGCGCTGCTGGTCGACGGGCTACACGGCCCCGAGGGCGCGGCCGAGGTCGCGCAGCGCGTGCTCGACGGGTTCGAGGCGCCGTGCCCGGCGGCCGGGTTCGCCCTGCGCGTGATGCCCAGCATCGGCATCGCGCTGGCCGACCCCGGCACCAGCGAGGCCGATGCCGAGCGGCTCCTGCGGGAGGCCGACATGGCGATGTACGCCGCCAAGGCGCAGGGAAAGGCCGGCTACGCCTTCTTCCGCTCGGAACTCGCGATCGGAGCCAGCCATCGGCTGCGGCTGAAGGGCGAGCTGAGCGCCGCGGTCGTGCGCGAGGAGTTCGAGATGCACTTCCAGCCGATCGTCGAGTGCGCGGACGGCAGGGTCACGAGCGCGGAGGCGCTTCTGCGGTGGCGCCATCCGAGCCGCGGGCTGCTGGTGCCGCCGGACTTCCTCGCGGTCGCCGAGCAGTCGGGCACGCTGGAGCGCATCGGCGAGTGGATCCTGCGCCAGGCCGTCCAGCAGGCCGGTCGCTGGCGGCGCGGCGGGCACGGGGTGCGCGTGGCGGTGAACGTCACCGCCGAGCAGTTCGCGCAGCCCGGGCTCGTGGACATGCTGGATGCGCTGCTGCACGCCGAGCGCGTGTCGCCGCGCCAGATCGCGATCGAGATCACCGAGCAGACGCTGATGCGCGACGTCCCTCAGGTCGCGGAGAACCTCGCCCGGCTGCGCCGCCTGGGCGTGCGGCTCGCCGTGGACGACTTCGGGACCGGCTACTCGTCGCTCAGCTATCTCCAGCGCTTTCCGGTCGACCTGCTGAAGATCGACAAGTCCTTCGTCAGCGGCCTGGGCGAGGGGAGCGAGGCGGGGGCGCTGACGCGCGCGATCGTGGAGATGGCCCACTGCCTCGGTCTGGTCGCCGTGGCCGAGGGGGTCGAGACGGAGGCCCAGAGGCGGGAACTCGTGGAGATGGGCTGCGAGCTCGCCCAGGGCTATCACTTCGCTCCACCGGCTCCCCCCGACCGTATGCTCGCGCTGGTGCGCCGCCCGGTCACGGGCGGCGTCGTGGCCGCCGCCGGCTGACGCGGCGCAGGCCGGCGACCCACGGCCAACCTTGACACGGCTGTGGTAAGGTTTCGCGCCGCGATGGACGCGCTGACGATCCACGAGGCGGCCGCCACGACCGGCTGGTCGGCGCGCATGCTGCGCTACATCGAGCGCAGCGGGCTCGTGGTCCCGGCACGCTCGGAGTCGGGCTACCGGCTCTACGGGCCGGCCGAGCTGCAGCGGCTGCGCACGCTGCGAGAGCTGCTCGACGGCTCGGGGATCGAGCTCTCGGACCTGGGTTTCGCCCTGCGGCTGCGCGACGACCACGACCTGGCCGCCGCCGTCGACCGCTGGCTGGAGGCCGAGCCTCGCCGCCCCGCGGAGGTGCCCGCCGACGGCTGGCTGCGCTGGGAGCAGGAGAAGCACACGAAGTTGCTGGCCGTCGCGGCCGGCGGGACCTGAACCACACACGGAGATACGGATGAGCACAACCAGCGCCACGCTCGCGCCCACCGACTACAAGGTCGCCGACCTCTCGCTGTCCGACTTCGGCCGCAAGGAGATCCGGCTGGCCGAGCACGAGATGCCCGGCCTGATGGCCACGCGCGCGGAGCTCTCCGCTGCGCAGCCGCTCAAGGGCGCGCGGATCACCGGGTCGCTGCACATGACCGTGCAGACCGCGGTGCTGATCGAGACGCTCACGGCGCTGGGCGCCGAGGTCCGCTGGGCCTCGTGCAACATCTTCTCCACCCAGGACCACGCCGCCGCGGCGATCGCGGTCGGGCCGGACGGGACACCCGACTCGCCCGCCGGCGTCCCGGTCTTCGCCTGGAAGGGCGAGACGCTCGAGGAGTACTGGTGGTGCACCGAGCAGGCGCTGAGCTGGCCCGGCGGCGAGGGGCCGAACATGATCCTCGACGACGGCGGCGACGCCACGCTGCTCGTCCACAAGGGCGCCGAGTACGAGAAGGCCGGCGCGGTGCCGGACCCGGCCTCCGCGGAGTCCGAGGAGCTGCAGGTCGTGCTGCGGCTGCTGCAGCGCACGCTCGGCGAGGACCCGCAGCGCTGGACGCGGGTCGCGGCGGGCATCAAGGGCGTCACGGAGGAGACGACGACCGGCGTCCACCGTCTCTACCAACTGGCGGAGACCGGCGATCTGCTGTTCCCGGCCATCAACGTCAACGACTCGGTCACCAAGTCCAAGTTCGACAACCTCTACGGCTGCCGCCACTCGCTCGTGGACGGCATCAACCGCGCGGTCGACGTCATGCTCGCGGGGAAGGTCGCGGTCGTCTGCGGCTACGGCGACGTGGGCAAGGGCTGCGCGGACTCGCTCGCGGCACAGGGCGCGCGCGTCGTCGTCACCGAGATCGATCCCATCTGCGCGCTGCAGGCCTCGATGGAGGGCCTCGAGGTCGTGCGCCTCGAGGACGTCGTCCAGACGGCCGACGTGTTCGTCACCGCGACCGGCAACAAGGACATCATCACCGCCGCCGACATGGCGCGGATGAAGCACCAGGCGATCGTCGGCAACATCGGTCACTTCGACAACGAGATCGACATGGCCGGCCTCGCGGCGACCGCGGGCATCGAGCGCATCAACATCAAGCCGCAGGTCGACGAGTGGGCGTTCCCCGACGGGCACTCGATCATCGTTCTCTCGGAGGGTCGGCTGCTCAACCTGGGCAACGCAACAGGCCACCCGTCGTTCGTGATGTCGAACTCGTTCACCAACCAGACGATCGCCCAGGTCGAGCTTTGGACCAAGAACGACGACTACGAGAAGCAGGTCTACGTGCTGCCCAAGCACCTGGACGAGAAAGTCGCCCGGCTGCACCTGGACGCGGTCGGCGCGCGGCTGACGGAGCTCTCCTCGGAGCAGGCCGCCTACATCGGCGTCCCGGTCGAGGGGCCCTACAAGCCCGACCACTACCGCTACTGATCGGAACGGCGCCCGGACGCGCCCGGCGGCGTCCTGGGGTGGGGCCCGTGCCGGCGCACCCTTCCCCGCCCGGCGTCCCGGCCGGGCGCGCCCGCTCGGAGCCCCGATCGCTCCTTCCTTGAAATCGGAGATCGCCGATCCCTCGCTGGCGCCCGCGGGCGAGGAGGCGATCGCCTGGGCCGCCGATCAGATGCCCGTGCTCGCCGGCATCCGCGACCGCCTCGGCCGCGAGCGCCCGCTGGGCGGAGTGCGGCTGGCGGCGTGCCTGCACGTCACCGCCGAGACCGCGAACCTGATCGCGGCGCTGGCCGCCGGCGGGGCGGAGGTCGGGCTGTGCGCCTGCAACCCGCTCTCGACCCGCGACGACGTCGCCGCCGCGCTGGCGACTCGCGACGGGATCGACGTGCTCGCCGTGAACGGCGAGGACACCGCGTCCTACTACCGCCACATCGAGGCCGTCTGCCGGACACGGCCGGCCGTGACGATGGACGACGGGGCCGACCTCTCGTCGGTGCTGCACGCCGGTCCCGAGCGGCAGCGCGCCAGGACCATCGGCGGCACCGAGAGCCAGGCCAGCGGCGCCGTGCGCCTGCGCGCGCTGGAGCGAGAGGGTCGGCTCGCCTACCCGATCGTGGCCCTCGGCCGAGCGCGCACGGCGCGGCTGCTCGACGCCCGCTACGGCACGGGCCAGTCCACGCTCGACGGGATCGTACGCGCGACCAACGTGCTGCTCGCGGGCCGCGTGCTCGCCGTCTGGGGCTACGGGACCACCGGGCGCGGCATCGCCGAGCGCGCGCGCGGCGCCGGGGCGCGCGTGATCGTCTGCGAGGTGGACCCGGTGCGCGCGCTCGAGGCGCGCATGGACGGCCACGAGGTGCTTCCCGGCGCCGAGGCCGCGGCGCACGCGGACGTGCTCGTGACCGCCACCGGCGGCCGCGATGCGATCTCCGCGGCGCACCTCGACGCCCTGCGCGACGGCGCGATCCTGGCGAACGCGGGCCACTTCGACGTGGAGATCGACCGCGGAGCGCTGACCGCGCTCGCGAGCGCGGTGGACACGCCCCGGCGCCACGTGGAGCGGTTCACGCTCCCCGGCGGGCGGCGTGTGATCCTGCTCGCGGAGGGCCGCGTCGTGAACCTGGCGGCCGCCGAGGGCCATCCCGCGGGGGTCATGGACCTGAGCTTCGCGATCGCCGCGCTTGCGGTCGAGCACCTGGTCTCCCGGGCCGGCGAGCTGACCCCCGGCGTCCTCGACGTGCCCGACGAGATCGACCGCGCGGCGGCCGGCCTGCGGCTGGCGGCGATGGGCGTCGAGATCGACGATCTCACCCCCGCGCAGCGCGACTACCTGCTGAGCTGGCAGGAGGGGACCTGACGGGCCTCCAGGCCTGCTAAGCCTCCCCGTAGCGCTCGGCGCGCCGCGCCTCGCGCTCGGACTCCGCGAGCATCTTCCCGAACAGGATCGCGAGCACGATCCCCATCACGATCGACTGCTCGAGCGCCATCACCAGGCCGGCGAGCTGCTGGTCGGCGACCGGCGTGAGCCCCCAGTAGTCCGGCTGGTCGGTGTAGAACGAGTAGATCGCCGTCGGCGCGAACGCGAGCGCGATGCCGAGGAAGCCGACGAGCAGCTTCGTCGAGACCATGTACATCACGGGCCCCATGCCGCCGAGCCGCATGCGGCTGCGCAGCGGCGAGAGGATGTGCCACCAGTAGAGGAAGCCGGCCGCGGCGAAGCAGAGATGCTCCAGCACGTGGATGGCCGGGTTCGCGGCGGCCGCGTCGTACAGCGCCGGCATGTGCCAGATCCACATCACCGCGCTGTAGGCGAGCACCGCGAACACCGGGTGCGCGAGCGGCCCGGCGCGCTCCTCGATGGCGCGCAGGCGCCGCGTGGCGGGACGCAGCAGCACCTTGGTGAGGCCCAGGATCAGGAGGATCGGGGCGATGTCGAGCAGCAGCAGGTGCTGGACCATGTGCATGACCAGCAGCTGCTCGGCGAGGCGGTCCACCGGGGAGATCAGCGCCGCCAGCACGATGAGGCAGCCGCCGGCGAACGCGGCGAGGCGCCCCCAGCCCGGCGGGTGCGGCTCGCCGGGAGCCCTGGAGCGCCTCCAGCGCCAGGCGTAGACGGCGAAGTAGGCGCCGACCGCGAGGATCAGGCCCGGGTCAAGCGTCCACGAAGCGTCCGGAGCCACGCCGCTGGATTGTCGCAGTCCGGGGGCTGCGCCGGCACATCCCGGACGTCAGGCTCGCGACATGGTGGCAGGCCTCGCGGCACAGCTCCTCGCCCTGCTCGCGCCGCCCGCCTGCGCGGCCTGCCTCGCGCCGGTCGGCCCCGCCGGCGAGGTGCTTTGCCCCGTCTGCCGGGCGGCGCTCCCGTGGCTGCGGGGCCGGCGCTGCCCACGCTGCGCGCTTCCCGCGCCCTGCCGGCCCTGTGCCGCGTCGCGAGCCGCGTTCGAGCGCTCGTGGGCGCCGGTGGCCTACGACGGCGTCGCGCGCGACCTCGTCGCGGCCCTGAAGTTCCGCGGCGCGCTGCCGCTCTGCGCGCTGATGGCGGCGCAGATCGTCGCGACCGCCCCGCAGGGCCTGCTCGCCGGCGCGCTGGTTCCGGTGCCCCTGCACCCGCGCCGGCGCCGCGAGCGCGGCTTCGACCAGGCGCGGCGCCTGGCCGGCGCCGTGGGGGCGCGCAGCGGGCATCCGGTCGCGACATGCCTCGCCCGCCGCGGCAGCGCGTCGCGCCAGCTCGGCGCCGGGCGCACGACCCGGCTCGCCGCGGGCCGGATCGACGTCCGGGCGGTCGCGCCCCCGCCGCGGGTGGCGACCCTGGTCGACGACGTCCACACGACCGGCGCGACGCTCGACGCGTGCGCCCGCGCCCTGCTCGCCGCGGGCAGCGAGCGGGTGCATGCGGTCACGTGGGCGCGGACCCTGCGGTGACGGCCGGCTCCTGCGGGGCTGACAACCGCGGCGCGCGCCTCTACCCTGCACGGCACAGGTAGACAGTCAGGAAAGGAGCCGCTCAGGTGCGCATCGACGTGAAGGGACGCAACGTCGCCGTCACCGACGAGCTGCGGGAGCACGTCGGAAGGCGCTGCCGCAAGATCGAGCGCCAGGTCTCCGCGCTGGCGATCCTCGAGGTGGAGCTGCTCGAGGAGCGCAACCCGTCGATACCCGACGGAAACGTCGCCGAGGCGACCCTGCAGCTGAAGGGCACGACGCTGCGCGCACGGGAGTCGGGGCCGGAGATGCGCGGCGCGATCACGGCCTGCCTGGACGACCTCGGCGTGCAGGTCAAGCGCCACCGCGACAAGCGCCGCGCGCGGCGCCGGACGCGCGCGGAGGGTGGCTCCGGAGAGGTGTCGCCGGCCGCCTGAGAGCCGCCGCAAGAGGGTCTTCGGGGCTCGGCGAGCGGGCCCAGACCTGCTGCTAGCCTCTGCGAAATGTCGTTCTTGGACAAGGCTCTGCGCATCGGTGAGGGCAAGAAGTTCAAGGCCTACGAGAGCCGGGTGAAGCGCATCAACGCGTTCGAGCCGGAGATGGAGCTGCTCGACGATTCCGAGCTCCGCGAGGCCGCCGACGCGCTGCGCGTGCGCGCGCGCGACGGCGAGTCGCTCGACGACCTCCTCTACGAGTGCTTCGCGCTCGTGCGCGAAGCCGGGCGGCGCACGATGGGCATGCGCCACTTCGACGTGCAGCTGATCGGGGGAATGGTCCTGCACGACGGCGCGATCGCCGAGATGAAGACCGGCGAGGGCAAGACGCTGACCGCCACGCTGCCGGTCGTGCTCAACTCGCTCGGCGGGCGCGGCGTCCACCTCGTGACGGTCAACGACTACCTCGCCCGGCGCGACGCCGAGTGGATGGGCCCGATCTACGACGCGCTGGGCGTCAAGGTCGGCGTGCTGCAGAACATGCAGCCCTACGAGGAGAAGCGCGAGGCCTACGCCGCCGATGTCACCTACGGCACCAACTCCGAGTTCGGCTTCGACTACCTGCGCGACAACATGGCGACCTCGCTGGAGGAGAAGGTCCAGCACGGTGGACGAGAGCGCGGCGAGGACGGCAAGCTGGCCTCCCACACCTTCGGGATCGTCGACGAGGTCGACAACATCCTGATCGACGAGGCCCGCACGCCGCTGATCATCTCCGGCGCGCCGGAGCAGGCCGCGGACTACTACACGCAGTTCGCGCGCCTCGCGCGCAAGCTGACCGCCGGCAAGCGCCCCGAGGGGCTCGACCCGCGCCAGAAGAAGGAGTTCGTGGCGGACTTCGACTACGAGTTCGACGAGAAGCACAAGACCGTCTCGGTCACCGAGCAGGGTGTCGCGAAGGCCGAGCGCGGGCTCGGGATCGATCACCTCTACCGAGCGGAGAACGGCCCCCTGGTCAACCACCTGATCCAGGCGCTGAAGGCCGAGTCGCTCTACAAGCGCGACGTGGACTACGCGGTGGTCGACGGCGAGGTGAAGATCATCGACGAGTTCACCGGCCGCATCCTCGAGGGGCGCCGCTGGTCGGAGGGCCTGCACCAGGCGGTCGAGGCGAAGGAGGGCGTGCGCGTCCAGGAGGAGAACCAGACGCTGGCCACCGTCACGCTCCAGAACTTCTTCCGGATGTACGACAAGCTCGCGGGCATGACCGGCACGGCCATCACCGAGGCCACCGAGTTCATGAAGATCTACAAGCTGCCGGTCGTGCAGGTCCCGACGAACATGCCGATGATCCGCGACGACCGCAACGACCAGGTCTTCAAGACCAAGGACGGCAAGTGGTCGGCGGTGGTGCGCGAGATCGTCGAGCGCCACGAGCGCGGCCAGCCGATCCTCGTCGGCACGATCTCCGTCGAGGTGTCGGAACTGCTCGGCGAGCGGCTCGCCAAGCACGGGATCGACCACACGGTCCTGAACGCGAAGCCGGAGTTCGCCGAGCGCGAGGGCGAGATCATCGCCGAGGCCGGGCGCTCGGGCGCGGTCACGATCGCGACCAACATGGCGGGGCGCGGCGTGGACATCAAGCTCGGCGGCAGCGCCGAGCATCTCGCCCGCCACGAGGTCGCGAAGCTCGGGCTGAAGCCCGGCGACCCGGACCACGACGAGCACGTGGCGAACCTGCTGCCGGTGCTCGAGGCGCGCGTGGAGGAGGACCGCGAGAAGGTCGTCGAGGCCGGCGGGCTCTACATCATGGGCACCGAGCGCCACGAGTCGCGGCGGATCGACAACCAGCTGCGAGGCCGGTCCGGCCGCCAGGGCGACCCCGGCGAGTCGCGCTTCTTCCTCTCCGCGCAGGACGACCTCGTGCGCCTGTTCGCGGGCGACCGGATCTACAAGATCCTCGAGCGGCTCGGCTCGACCGACGAGGAGGGCCACGAGGAGCCGATCGAGGCCGGGATGCTCTCCAAGCAGATCGAGAAGGCCCAGAAGAAGGTCGAGGAGCAGAACTTCCTGATCCGCAAGCGGGTGCTCGAGTACGACGACGTGCTCAACCAGCAGCGCGAGGTGATCTACCGCTACCGCGACGAGATCCTCGAGGGCCGCGACATGGGCGAGTCCGCGCGCGCGGAGATCGTCGCGCTGATCGACCGCCACGTCGACGAGTACACCGCCGGTGACTATGTCGAGGAGTGGGACATCGACGGGCTGTTCGGCCGGGTCGGCGAGATCTTCCCGACCGAGAACCTGGAGGAGGGCGTCGACCCCGAGACCGCGGAGCGCGACGAGCTCAAGCGGATGCTCGGCGACGAGGCGATGCGCCGCTACGACCAGCGCCGCGACGAGCTGGGCGAGGAGCTCATGGGCGCGGTGGAGCGCTACCTCCTGCTCGAGACGATCGACCAGCGCTGGCGCGAGCACCTCTACGACATGGACTACCTGCGCGAGGGCATCCACCTGCGCGGGTTCGCCCAGATCGACCCGCTTGTCGCCTACAAGAACGAGGGCTTCCAGCTCTTCCAGGACCTGATGGCGACGATCTGGAGCGACTACGCGCGGATGGTCTTCAACGTGGTGGTGGAGGTCGAGGGGGAGAACGCCGCGGGCGCGCAGCAGCCGCAGAGCATCGGCGCGCGCGGGAGCTCGACCGGCGGCGGGAGCGCGAGCTTCTCCTACAGCGGCGGCGATCAGCCCAGCGCGCTCGCGCTCGCGGCCGCCGGCGCG
Source organism: Solirubrobacteraceae bacterium (assembly GCA_046330255.1). Lineage (GTDB taxonomy): Bacteria > Actinomycetota > Thermoleophilia > Solirubrobacterales > Solirubrobacteraceae > JBBSBL01. Next base: position 635,951 of record JAXLTC010000001.1, on the reverse strand, counting down.
GCGCCCCTGGCGGGCGGCGAGTACCCCGAGGAGGACGGCGAGGAGGAGGCGCTGCTCGCGCCGCCCGTCGAGCAACGCCGCGTCAGCGAGGACGAGCAGATCGGGCGCAACGACCCCTGCTGGTGCGGGTCGGGCAAGAAGTACAAGCGCTGCCACGGGGCCTGAGCCCCCGCTCCGCGCGATAGCCTCACCCGCCATGAGCACCGCTCCCGCCTCGGAGCCGACGCCGCAGCGCCTGGCGGCGATCCGCGACCAGCTCAAGCTGCTCGCGGACTATCTTTGACCCGCCGGGGCTCGAGGCGCGGATCGCCGCGTTGGAGGTGGAGATGGGGGCTCCGGGCTTCTGGGACGACCAGGAGCGCGCGGCCCGCACCAGCGCCGAGCACGCGCGAGCTGCCAGGCGGCTGGAGACCTGGCAGCGGCTCTCCGCCGACGCCGAGGACCTCGCGGGCCTGGTCGAGCTGTCCGGCGAGGACCCGGACCTGGCGGGCGAGGTCGAGGAGCACCTCGCGGGCGTCGAGGCCAGGCTGGCGGAGCTCGAGGAGCAGCGCCTGTTCTCCGGCCGCTACGACGCGGGCGACGCGCTCGTCACCGTCAACGCCGGCGCCGGCGGCACCGACGCCCAGGACTGGGCCGAGATGGTGTTGCGCATGGAGATGCGCTGGGCGGAGAAGCGCGGCTTCGCGGTCGAGTTACTGGAGGCCAGCGCGGGGGAGGAGGCGGGCGTCAAGTCGGCCACGTTCCGCGTCAAGGGCGAGAACGCCTACGGGCTCTACTCCGCCGAGAAGGGCGTGCACCGCCTCGTCCGCCTCTCGCCGTTCGACGCCGCCCACCGGCGCCAGACGAGCTTCGCCGGGGTCGAGGTCGCGCCGGTGATCGAGGGGGAGGGGGAGGTCGACATCGATCCCGAGGACCTCCAGGTCGACACCTACCGCGCCAGCGGCGCGGGCGGCCAGCACGTCAACAAGACCGACTCGGCGGTGCGCATAACGCACAGGCCGTCGGGGATCGTCGTCCAGTGCCAGAACGAGCGCTCCCAGTCCTCCAATCGCGCGACCGCGATGGCCATGCTGCGCTCCAAGCTCGCCGAAGCGGAGGAGCGCCGCCGCGAGGAGGAGATCGCGCGCGAGAAGGGCGAGGCGCAGGACGTGAACTTCGGCTCACAGATCCGCAGCTACGTGCTGCACCCGTACTCGATGGTCAAGGACCACCGCACCGACCACGAGGTCGGCGACACCGCCAGGGTGCTCGACGGCGAGCTCGACGACTTCGTCCGCGCCTACCTGCTCCAGGCGGCCGCGTGACCGACGCCTCCGATCGCCGGATGCCGCGCCAGCCGGCCGCCCCGTACCTCGAGGCGGTCGTCGCCTACGGCTTCCGCGGCTCGACGCGGTTCCACGTCCCGGGCCACAAGGGCGGGGAGGGCGCGGATCCGGGCCTGCGCCACGCGATCGGCGACGACGCGCTGATGCTGGACGTGCCCGCCGACATCGAGGGGATCGACGTCGGCCCCTCGCCGACCCCCTACGAGCAGGCCGAGGCGGTCGCCGCCGAGGCGTACGGGGCGGCCCGGACGTGGTTCCTCACCAACGGGGCGACGCAGGGCAACCACGCGCTGTGCCTCGCGCTGGTGCCGCCGGGCGCCGCCGCGGTGGTGCAGCGCAACTCGCACGCCTCGATCATCGACGGGCTGGTGCTGAGCGGCGGGCTGCCGTCGTTCGTGGCGCCGGAGTACGACGCCGAGCTCGGGATGGCCCACGGCGTCACTCCGGACGCGCTGGAAGCCGCGCTCGCGGACGCGCCCGGGGCGCGTGCCGCGTTCATCGTCAGCCCCACCTACTACGGCATGGCCGCCGACGTCGCCGCCTGCGCCGAGGTCGCCCACGCGGCCGGTGCGGCGCTCGTGGTCGACCAGGCCTGGGGGCCGCACTTCGGCTTCCATCCCTCGGTGCCGGAATCCGCGCTCTCACAGGGCGCCGACACGATTCTCACCTCGACGCACAAGATCGTCGGCAGCCTGACCCAGTCGGCCATGCTCCACGTGGCGCGCGACGGCCGCGTCGATCCGGCGGCGCTCGCCCGCGCCGTGCGGCTGGTGCGCTCCACGAGCCCCTCCTCGCTGCTGCTCGCCTCGCTGGACGCGGCGCGTCGCCAGATCGCCGTTCACGGCGAGGCGCTGCTGGATCGCACGCTCGCGGGCGCCGCCCGCGTGTGGGACGCGGTCGACGCGTTGCCCGGGTGCCAGGTCGTCGGCGAGGGGCTCGTCGGGCGCCCGGGCGTGGCGGCCTGGGACCCGCTGCGGATCGTCATCGACGTGCGGGGCACCGGCCGCACCGGCTACGAGTTCGCCTCGGCCCTGCGCGGCTCCTACGACATCCACGTCGAGCTGGCCACCCACGCGACGATCGTTCTCGTGCTGGGAGTGGCGCAGCCGCCCGACGCGCTGGAGCGCTTCGCCCACGACTTCGCCGAGACGCTGCGGCGGCTGGAGCGGACGGGCAGCGCCGAGGCGCTGGTGCGGCCGGTCGCCGCGCTGCGCAACGAGACCGTCGTGCCGCCGCGCGACGCGTTCCTGGGGGAGACCGAGGTCGTCGCGGTCGACGACGCCGTGGGCCGCGTCTCCTCGGAGGCGATCGCCGGGTACCCGCCCGGGATTCCCGCGCTGCTCCCCGGGGAGCGGATCACCTCCGAGCTGATCGCCTACCTGCGCGACCTGGTCGCCGCCGGCGCGCGCCTGCACGGCGCCAGCGATCCCGGCTTCCGCACGATCAACGTCCTGCGCGACGCGGGCTGAGACCGGCCCGCGATGCCGGTCCCGCAGCTCCCCGAGGACGCGGTGGCGGACCTGGTGGCGCGGGCGCTCGCCGAGGACGTCGGGCCGGGCGACGTGACCGCCGAGGTCCTCGTGCCGCCGGATGCCCGCGCCCGGGGCACGATCGCCCAGAAGGCGCCGGGCGTCCTGTTCGGCCTCCAGGCGGCCGAGGCGGCGTTCTCCTCGCTGGACCCGGAGGCGCGCTTCGAGCGCCTCGCGCCCGAGGGGGAGTGGCTTGCGGGCGGGCCGGCCCTGAGAGTAGAGGCGCGAGCGCGGGCGATCCTCACCGCCGAGCGCACTGCGCTCAACATCGCGCAGCGGCTCTCCGGCGTGGCGACCCTGACCCGCCGCTACGTGGACGCGGTGGCCGGCACGCGAGCACGGATCCTCGACACGCGCAAGACCACGCCCGGGATGCGCCTGGCGGAGAAGGCCGCGGTGCGCGCCGGCGGGGGGCACAACCACCGGACGGGCCTTTACGACCAGATCCTGATCAAGGAGAACCACATCGCGGAGGCGGGCGGCGTGGGCGCTGCCGTGGAGCGCGCCCGCGCGGCGGCTCCGGACGTGGCGCTCGAGGTCGAGGTGCGCGACCTCGCGGAGCTCGAGGCCGCGCTGGCGGCCGGCGCGCCGCGGATCCTGCTCGACAACATGCCCGTGCCGCAACTCGCCGCCGCCGTGGAGCTCGCGGCCGGCCGCGCCGCGCTGGAGGCGAGCGGCGGCGTGAGCCTCGAGAACGTCCGGGAGATCGCGGAGACCGGCCTAGACTTCATATCGGTGGGCGCGCTGACCCACTCGGCGCCCGCCCTGGACCTGTCCCTCATCCTGGAACCGCTGCCATGAGCCGAACGCTTCCGATGTCCCCGCCCGCCGCTGACGCCCCGCTCGCGCTCGAGAGCATCCCCGCGATGCAGGACGAGGTGCGGGAGCTCGCCCGCGAGCGCGGGGCCGTGATTCTCGCCCACAACTACCAGCTCCCGGAGATCCAGGACGTGGCCGACTACGTCGGCGACTCGCTCGGCCTCTCGCGCAGGGCGGCGGAGGTCGAGCAGGACCTGATCGCGTTCTGCGGCGTGCACTTCATGGCCGAGAGCGCCTCGATCCTCTCGCCGGCCAAGCGCGTGCTGATCCCGGACCTCGGCGCGGGCTGCTCGCTGGCGGACTCGATCACCGCCGAGCAGGTGCGCGAGTGGAAGGCCTCCCACCCTGGGGCGATCGTCGTGATGTACGTCAACACGACCGCCGCCGTCAAGGCCGAGACCGACTACTGCTGCACTTCCTCCAACGCCGTCGCGGTCGTCGAGCACGTGTTCGCCGAGCACGGCGAGGACGCCGAGGTGCTGTTCGGGCCGGACATGTTCCTCGGTGCGTTCGTCGAGCGCCGCACCGGGCGCAAGCTCCACGTCTGGCCGGGCGAGTGCCACGTGCACGCCGGCATCCGCCCGCGCGACGTCGAGGCGGTGCGCGCACGCCATCCGGGCGCCGAGTTCCTGATCCACCCTGAGTGCGGGTGCGCAACCAGCGTCATGGAGTACGTGGCGGCGGGCGACGTCGACCCCGAGGGGGTCAGCATCCTCTCGACGGGCGGGATGCTCGCGCACGCCGCCGAGCGCGACGGGGGCGCGGCGATCGTGGCGACCGAGACGGGCATGCTCTACCCGCTGAGCAAGGCCGCGCCCGGCACCGAGTTCGTCGCCGCCAACGAGGCCGCGAGCTGCCGCTTCATGAAGATGATCACGCTGCCCAAGCTGCGTGACTCGCTGCGCGACGAGGTCTACGAGGTGAAGGTCCCGGAGGACGTCGCGGTCCGCGCGCGCGTGCCGATCGAGCGTATGGTCTCGATCGGGGGCTGAGCGCGGACGGAGCGCCCGCGGCTCCGGCACTGCGGGCCGCCGCGGCGCAGCGAGGCGTCGCGGAACGGCGCATCGAAGGAGGACCAAGCGACGACGGGCCCCGTCCGCCGCTGTTCCGTTACGGCGGCGTCACATTCCGCATGGGCCGCGTGACGGTGTGAGGCCGAATCGGTCCCTCCGGCAGACGCGTTCGACGTTAACCACCGTAGTGGTGCTCAACGTTGCGAGGAAGCTTCGCGGTCCCCCTTCGATGCGGGCCGGTCGCCGAGCCTGCCGTGGCAATTCGGGCCGCCTCGTCATCGCCCGCCGTGGCCGCTCGGACGCCTTCGCCGCCGCCGTTCGCCGGGTCCCGCCGCGGCCACCCGCGATCTATCGCTGCGGTCTCAGCTCCCGTACGCGTCGTCGCCGGCCGAGTCGGCCGGCGCGGCGTAGGCGGTGTCACCGGCGGCCGGGGAGCCCGTCGCGGACGAGCTTCCGCGCGCGGCGCCGGGCGGCCGCCTCGCGACCGTGGCCGGGGTGGCGCTGCTCGGCGCGACGGCCGAGTGCGCAGCTTCGGCCGGGGCCTTCACGGGCGCCTTCGTCGCGGTTCCGGCGCTGTCGCCGGCCCCGTCGCGGATCGCGTTGCGCACCGGGCTGCCCGGGGTCACGAGCACGCCGGTGGCTGCGACCACGGCTCCGGCCTTCGCGGCGACGCCCACCAGTCCCGCGCCGCCGGCGCCGGCGGCGGCCTCGACGATCCGCTGGGCGGGCTCGCCCCCCGCCGGGCCCAGGGAGGCGGCCCACGCCACGACGGGAGCGGGCGTGACGGCGGTGGCGACGGCGCGCAGCTGCGCGCGGGCGCGGTGAACGAGCTGGCGGACCGCGCCGTCGGTGATCCCGAGGTCATGCGCGACCGCGGACTGCGGATCGCCGGAGATCGCGGTGCGCACCAGCGCCTCGCGCTGGCGATCGGGCAGCGCGGCGAGGTTCGCCAGCGTCTCGCGCATCTCGTCGCGGCGCACGATGTCGTCGAAGGGGCCGCCGGCCGCGCGCTGCGCCTCCTCTTCGAGCTCGTCGTAGTCGAACCCGGAGGCCTTCAGCCCGTTGATCGCAGTGTTGTGGGCGATTCGGTAGAGCCAGGGGCGCAGGTCGTGGACGTCGGCGCCGCGCCCGAGCGCGGACCACGCGTTCAGGAACGCCTGCTGGACGGCGTCCTCGGCGCGCGCCTCGGGAAGCATCCGCCGGCAGTAGCGCAGCAGCGGGCTCCGGTAGCGCTCGACGATCGCCTCAAAGGCCCGCTCGTGGCCGGCCGCGGCCAGCGCGACGAGGCGTTCGTCGGACTGTGTGCGAAGCAGTGCGTTCGAGACGACGGGCGTCACCTGGCTCCAATCATCCGTGGTCCGGGCAGGCGCAAGCGCCACCGAGGGTAGCCGCTCTGGAAATGAGAGGGGTGTTTCCGCGCTTACGTCACGGAGCGGCGCGAGGCTGCAGCGGGGCATCCGAGAGCTCCAGCCCGCGCTGGTCGGCCGCCCGCACCGCGGCCAGGGTCGCCCGCTTGCGCTCGAACTCCGGCGGCGTGTAGCAGTGGACCTCGGCGCGCGCGCCCATCTCGTCCGCGTCCCACAGCGCTCCGGCCTGGTAGACCCGCTCCAGCCAGGGGACCCCGTCGAACGCTCCGGACACCAGCACCACGACGTACTCCGGGCCGCGTTCTCGCTGCTCCGGCGCCCCGCGCAGGTCGTCGACTCGCGCGCCCCCGAGCAGCGCGCGCTCGATGGGCCAGCGATCCGCCACGCGCTCGACGTAGCGGCGCAGGGCGCTGCGGTCAGGCGAAGTCGTTGACGTCATGGGGCCCGACGCACGCGGTCGCGAGTTCGGAGGAGATGCCGCGGGCGACCTCGGCCACCTGCTCGTAGGTGACCGCGTCGATCGCGGCGATCGACTCGTCGGGGTCGACGGAATCGCCCATCACGATGTGCTGGGCGGCGGCATGGCGGGCGACCGCGCCGGTGTTCTCGAAGGCGAGCACCCGGGCCCCGCCGGCGTAGGAACGCGCGCGCTCGACCTCCTCCTCCGTGGGGCCGTCGGCGCGCAGTTCGTCGACGATCTCCCGCATCCGCGCGTTGGCCTCCAGGCACTTCGCGGAGTCGAGGCCCGCGGAGAGCTGGAGGATCGGCGCGTCGGCCATGTTGTGGGCGGCGGCGTGGACCGAGTACGCCAGGCCCCGCTGCTCGCGGATCTCGTCGAAGAGGCGCGAGCCCATCGAGCCCCCGAGCAACGTCGCGTAGACGGCCAGCGCCGCGCGCCGGCCGCGATCGCGCACGTCGATCGCGGGGCGGTAGGAGAGCCGCAGGTGCGACTGGTTGGAGTCGCGGCGCTCCACGAGGATCCGTGGCTCGAGGCCGGGAGCGGGGTCGTAGGGCGGCGGCTGCGGCAGGGACGGGAAGCGGCCGAAACACTCCTCCAGCGCCGCGGGCGCCGGGAGGTGGTCCAGGTTCCCCGCAAGGAACGCGCCGCCGCGGGCGCCGGCCCAGCGCCGCTCGCGGAAGGCGAGGATGCCCTCGCGCGTGAACGTCTCGCGCAGGTGCTCGGTCGTCCCGAGCACGGGCCGGCCGAGCGGGTGGTTCCCGAAGACCGCGCGATCGATCAGGTGCTCCGCGGCGACCGCGGGCTGGTCGGCCGCCCGCGCGATCTCCTGGACGACCACGCCCCGCTCGCGGTCCAGCTCCTCGGCATCGACCCGCGGGCGCCCGACGAAGTCGGTCAGCAGGTCGATCGCCTCCGCCGCGCGCTCGGCGCGCACCGTCACGTGGAACGCCACCAGGTCGTGGGAGGTGTAGGCGTTGAGCACCCCGCCGATGCGCTCGGCCGTGGCGTTGACGGCCCGGTAGTCGGCGTAGCGCTCGCCGCCCTTGAAGACCAGGTGCTCGAGGAAGTGCGCCATCCCGTTCTCCTCGGCGCGCTCGGTCCGGGCGCCCGCGTCGAAGGCGACGAGCACGGTCAGCGCGCGCGTGCCGGGCAGCGCGATGCGATGCACCCCGAGGCCGTTGTCGAGCCGCGTGACGGAGATCTCGGCCACCGCCCGACTATAGGCAGCCGGGCGCTGCTGTCACCGCGCCCGTGCGCGGCGGGCCAATCGAAATGCCTGCAAATCAGCTTGCAGCGGCCCCGATTCGGCGGCGGGGACGCGCCGCGGCCGCTACCCTCGCTGCCCCGATGGCGATCCGTCCGAGCCAGAGAGAGGCCCGCCGCCGCGCCGGCGGGCGCCCGGCGACCGTGCCCGCGAAGAGCCCTCCGGCGGAGCGGCCGCGAAGCGCGAAGGTCGTCGAGCTCCGCGGCGCGACCAAGCACTACGAGGGCGGCGAGGTCGGCCTCGACGGCGCCACCTTCTCGATCGAGCGCGGCGAGTTCGTGTTCCTGGTCGGCCAGACGGGCTCGGGCAAGTCGACCGTCATGCGGCTCCTGATCAAGGAGCTCGAGCCGAGCGCGGGCATGGTCCGCGTGGCCGGCCGCGACCTCGCCGAGATGCCGCGCAAGCGCGTGCCGTACTACCGGCGCAACCTCGGCGTGGTCTTTCAGGACTTCAAGCTCCTGCCCAACCGCAACGTCCACGACAACGTCGCCTACGCGCTCCAGGTCACGGGCGGGAGCCGCAAGGAGATCCGGGCGAAGGTGCCCGACATCCTGCGCCTGACGGGGCTCTCGACCAAGCTGCACAGCTACCCGGACCAGCTCTCCGGCGGGGAGCAGCAGCGGGTCTCGATCGCGCGCGCGTTCGTCAACCATCCGCCGCTGCTGCTCGCCGACGAGCCCACGGGCAACCTCGACCCGGAGACCAGCGTCGGGATCATGCAGCTGCTCTACCGCATCAACCGCACCGGGACGACGGTCCTGGTCGCCACCCACGACCACGCGATGGTCGACAAGATGCGCCGGCGCGTGATCGAGCTCGAGCACGGCCGCGTCGTTCGCGACGAGGCGACCGGGCTCTACGCGCGCGACGAGTCCACGCGCGAGTTCGCCCTGCGCCTGCGCTCCGACCTCTCGGCGAAGCCCGACGGCGCATGAGGTGGGGCTTCTTCACGCGCGAGGCGCTGCGCTCGATGGGGCGCAACGCCGCGCCGTCGTTCGCCGCGATGGCGACGGTGCTCGTCACCCTGCTCGTGCTCGGCGTGTTCATCCCGATCGTCCAGGCGACGACGGGGGCGGCCAACGACGTGCGCAAGCGCGTGCTGGTCGACGTCTACCTGAAGACGTCCGCCACGCGCGCGGACCGCGAGCGCGTGCAGTCGCAGATCGAGAAGGCGCCCTACGTCGGCAAGGTCGAGTTCGTCTCCAAGCAGCAGGCCTACGCGGAGCAGAAGCGCCAGAACCCGCAGGCCTACGCGCTGCTCGGGTCCAACCCGCTGCCCGACACCTTCCGTGTCACGCCGCGCAACCCGGACGACACGCAGCGGCTCAAGGCGGCGCTCGGGGGCTCGCGGCCGATCGACCCGGCGATCGACGAGGTCCGCGACAGCCGCAAGCAGGCCGGGAAGATCCTCGAGGCGACGCGCTTCGTGAAGATCACGGTCGGGGCGCTCGCCGCGTTGCTGGTGATCGCGTCGATCCTGCTGATCGCGAACACGATCCGGCTCTCGCTGTTCGCGCGCCGGCGCGAGGTCGAGGTGATGAAGCTCGTCGGCGCGACCGACTGGTTCATCCGCTGGCCGTTCGTGATCGAGGGGGTGATAGTCGGCGCCTGCGGTGCGGTGCTGGCGATCCTCATCCTGCTCGTCGCGAAGGTCGCGCTGCTCGATCCGCTCGCAAGCGACTTCGCGCTGATCGCGGCGCCGGACACGATCCCGTTCACGGTGCTGATCGCCGTCCTGGTGGGCGCCGGCATCGCGGTCTCGGCGCTCGGCTCCGGTCTCTCGCTGCGCCGCTTCCTGCGGGTCTGAGCCGGCTCGGCGCGCGCGGGCGCCCCGCTACCCTCAACCGGCCGTGTCTCCCCGCCCCTCCCGCTGGCCATACGCGCTCGGCGCGCCGGCACTCGCCGTCGTGGCGCTCCTCGCCGGGATCTGGCTCGGCGGCCACTCGAACGTCCTGCCCGGATGGCTGCAGGACGTCGCCGGCAACCGGCAGACCGCGCTGGTCAACGAGGCACTGGACCTGATCCAGGACGACTACTACCGCAAGGTCAGCCGCTCGGCGCTGGTGAACCGCGGCCTGCAGGGCGCCGTGAAGAGCCTCGACGACCGCTTCTCCAACTACTTCGACCCGAAGTCCTACCGGCAGTTCCAGCAGCAGACCGACCCGCGCTTCTCGGGCGTCGGCCTCAACGTGCGCCAGGACCCCAAGGGCCTCGAGGTGCTCGGGGTCTTCCGCGGCTCACCGGCCCAGCGCGCCGGCATCCGGCCGCTCGACCTGATCACCGGTGTGGACGGCCGCTCGCTCGCGGGGAAGCCGTCGGACTACGCGACAGCGCTCATCAGGGGGCGGCCCGGCACAGCCGTGCGGCTGACCGTCTCCAGCGGCGGGCGCTCGCGGACGCTGCGGATCCGGCGGGCCCGGATCAGCGTGCCGGTGGTCACCTCGCGGCTGATCTCGTTCCGCGGGCGGAAGATCGGCTACGTGGAGCTTGCCTCGTTCACCCAGGGCGCCGGCGACCAGGTGCGCCAGGCGGTCGCGCGGCTGCTTCGGCGCGGAGCCTCCGGCATCGTCCTCGACCTGCGCGGGAACGGCGGCGGCCTGCTCGACGAGTCAGTCTCGGTGGCGAGCGTGTTCATCCCCGAGGGCACCGTCGTGAGCACCAGGGGGCGCAGCAGGCCGCGCCGGGTCTATGACGCGACCGGCGGCGCGATCCCAGCGCGGATCCCGGTGGTGGTGCTCGTGGATCACGGCACGGCGTCGGCGTCGGAGATCGTCAGCGGCGCGCTGCAGGACCGCCACCGCGCGAAGATCGTCGGCACGCGGACGTTCGGCAAGGGCGTCTTCCAGGAGATCAAGCCGCTCTCCAACGGGGGCGCGCTCGACATCACGGTCGGCCAGTACTTCCTGCCCAGCGGGCGCAACCTGGGCGGGCCCGGGGTGCGGGAGGGCGCCGGCATCCACCCGAACGTGCCGGTGCCGGGCGAGAGTCCCCGCACGCGCGCCGACGAGGCGCTCGACGCCGGCCTGGCGACGCTCGCCCGGGAGCTTCCCGCGGGGCAGCGGTGAGCGTCGCGGCGCCGGGGCGCGAGGCGCCGTCGCGCGTCGCGGTGCTGCAGTCGCGCGGGCGCTTCCTCGTCGCGGTCCCGCTGTTCGAGCGCGGCGGGCGGCGCACGGTCGAGCGCGGCGGGGCGGGGGCCCGCGAGGGGGATCTCGTGCTGCTGCGCGCCGAGCGGTCCGCCCGCGACGGCGCGGGGTCCGGCGGCCGGGGGCGGCGGGGCGGCGCCCGCGCGCGCATCGAGCGCGTGCTCGGGCGCCCGGACGTCGCGCGCGACGTGATCGAGGCGCTGATGCTCGACCGCGGGCTGCGGCGCGGGTTCGACAAGCGCGTGGAGGCGGAGGCCGAGCGGGCGGCGGCCGCGGCGCGCGGGAGCGGCGGCTCCGCCCGCCGCGATCTCCGCGACCTGGTCACGTTCACGATCGACCCGGCCTCCGCGCGCGACTTCGACGACGCGATCTCCGCGGAGGATCTCGGCGACGGGCGCACGCGGGTCTGGGTCCACATCGCCGACGTGTCGGCGCACGTGCGCCCCGGCGGCGCGCTGGAGCGCGAGGCCTACCGCCGCGGCACGAGCGTCTACGTGCCGGGCGCGGTCGAGCCGATGCTGCCCCAGGCGCTCTCGAACAGCGCGTGCTCGCTGGTGCCGGGGGAGGATCGGCTCGCGGTCACGGTCGAGATGGAGATGGTGGGCGCCGAGGTCCGCCGTGCGGCGTTCCACCGCTCGCTGATCCGCTCCGACGCGCGCCTGGATTACGACCGGGTCGATGCCGTGTTCACCGGGAGCGCCGTCGCGGAGGAGCCGTGGGCCGCGTCGCTGGCGCTCGCGCGGTCGGTGTCCGCGGCGCGCGAGGCGCGGCGCAGGGAGCGCCATGCGCTGACGCTCGACTCGCCCGAGCCGGAGTTCTCCTTCGATCGCGAGGGTCACGTGACCGCGATGCGCGGCGTCGCCCAGACCGAGTCGCACCGGCTGATCGAGCATCTGATGATCGCGGCGAACGAGCAGGTCGCGACGCTGCTGGACTCGCGCAAGGTGCCGGCGCTCTACCGGGTGCACGAGAAGCCGGACCCCGAGGCGGTCGAGCGGCTGCTCTCGCAGCTCACCTCGCTGGGAGTCGCCACCCCGCCGGCGCCCGAGCCGATGTCCGCGTCGCAGGCGGAGGAGCTGGTGGGCGAGGCCTCGGAGCTGGTCGAGCGCCACGTCCGGCGCACCGGCCGCGGGCGGGGGGCGCTCACCTCGCTGGTGCTGCGTTCGCTCCGGCAGGCCCATTACAGCCCGCGCAACATCGGCCACGCCGGGCTGCGCTCGCCGCGCTACTGCCACTTCACCTCGCCGATCCGGCGCTACCCGGACCTCGTCTGCCACCGCGCGCTGCTCTCGGCGATCGGGGCCGGGGAGGAGGCGCCTCTCGCCTCGGACCTGCCGGAGGGCGGCGCGTGGGCCTCGGATCGCGAGCGCGACGCCCAGCGGCTCGAGCGCGACGCCGATGACGTCGCGCGTGCGTTCCTGCTCGAGCGCGAGCGGTTCGAGGGAGGGTTGGAGCAGGCTTACGACGGCGAGGTGGTGGGCCTGGTCGGCGGCGGCGCGTTCGTCGCCTTCGGGGAGGGACACGAGGGCTTCCTTCCGGCGCGGCGGCTCGGCGGCGACTGGTGGGAGCTGAACGCGGAGGGCACGATCCTGATCGCGCAGCGCAGCGGTCGCGCGATCCGGCTGGGCGATCCGGTGTCCGTGGAGGTCGGCCGGGTCGACGCTCCGCGCGGGCGTGTGGACCTCTATCCGGCCGCGGAGGCCTGAGAGGCTCCGGGACGCGATGGCGAAAGGGAAGGGAAAGCGCAAGGCCGGCGCCGGGGACGTGGCCTCGAACCGCCAGGCCTCCTACCGCTTCGACCTGCTCGAGCGGGTCGAATGCGGGATCGCCCTTCAGGGCAGCGAGGTCAAGTCGCTGCGCGAGGGCCGGGCGACGCTGAAGGACGCCTACGCCGTGGTCCGGGAGGGGGAGATCTGGCTGGAGAACCTCCACATCGCGCCCTACGCCCCCGCCTCGCGCGAGAACCACGACCCCGAGCGCCCGCGAAAGCTGCTGCTCCACCGGCGCGAGATCGCGCGCCTCGGCGAGCGCGCCGCCGAGCGCGGGCTGACGCTGGTCCCGACGCGCCTCTACTTCAAGGGCCCACGCGCGAAGGTCGAGATCGCCCTGGGCCGCGGCAAGGACCGCTTCGACAAGCGCGAGTCGATCCGCAAGCGCGAGATGGAGCACGAGATGGCAAGGGCGGTGAGGGAGGCGGAGCGGTAGCGAGCGAGCGCCGCGGCCGATGGCGCGGCCCGGCTGATGGCGCGGCCCGGCCCGGCACCGGCTTTGCCGGGGCCGGTGCCGGCCGGGCGCGCCCCGCCGCGCCGGCGCGGAGCCCGGGTCACCTGGCGGCAGGGATCCATCACAGCCTGCTGAGCCCCGCGACGTTCGCGCGTTGTTCCGTCACGCTTGCCGGGCCACCATCGCCCCGTGGTCCGCGAGTGTCGAGTTGACGACAACTATTCACGCAAACTCGTAGCTCGCGGAGGCGATGGGTCGATCGCCGCGATTGCGGCCCGCCAGCACGGGGTGGTTTCGCGCCGTCAGCTGTTCGGGCTCGGGCTGCAGCGGCACGAGGTGGACTATCGGATTCGGATCGGCCGGCTGTTGCCATTGCATCGCGGCGTCTATGCCGTCGGCCACACCGCGCTGACGCGAAACGGGCATCGAATCGCGGCCGTCCTGGCTTGCGGACCCGGGGCCGTGCTCAGCCATCGTGACGCCGCCGCTCTCTGGGGAATCCACGACGCAGGGAGGGCGAGGATCGAGATCACGACGCCCGGCCGGAGCTGCGGGAGCGCCGGCCTGCAGATCCACCAGGCCCGTCTGAAGCCCGACGAGGTGACCAGCCACGATGGCATCCCCGTCACGACCCCGTCCAGGACGCTGTCCGACCTCGCCACCGTGCTCAACCGCGCCCGCCTCGAACGGGCCGTTCACGAGGCCGAGGTCCGTCGCCTCCTCAGCCCGACCTCGCTTCCCGCCCTGCTCGCCCGCCATCCCGGCCGGCGCGGTGCCAAGGCGCTGCGGGCGATCCTCGACGACCTCGCCGATCGCGGCGTTCAGGTCACGCGCAGCGAGTTCGAGGACCGGTTCCTCGAGACCCTCGACGGCGCCGGCCTCCCGCGGCCGGACGTGAACGCCGAGATCCCCACCGCCATCCGCGCCTACGAGGTCGACGCGACCTGGCCGGCTCACCGGCTGGCCGTCGAGCTCGACGGCGGCGCGGCCCACCGCACGCGCCGGGCCTTCGAGGAGGACCGCATCCGCGACCGCGCGCTGGCCGTCGCCGGCTGGACGGTCGTCCGGATCACCTGGCGCGAGCTGCGCGACCGCCCGGCCCGCGTCGCCGGCGATCTTGCGCGGCTCCTGGCTTGAGCCGCCGGACCGCCCGCGGCTGCAAACCTCGCGCTCCGCCACGCGGCTCGCTCCGTGTAGGAGGATCAGGCCATGAGGCCTCTCGGCCGCGCACTCGTCGTCGTGGCCGCGCTCGCGCTCGCCGCGGGAGCCGGCGCCGTGGCGCTGATCCTGACGAGCCACCACATGTCGAACCGCGGCACCTGGGCCGTGTTCGGCGCGGCGCTCGGCGGGTCGTTCGTCGGAACGGGGCTCTACGCGTGGTGGCGGCGGCCGCACAACCGCAGCGGGGCGCTCATGACGTGGGTGGGGTTCCTGTGGTTCCTCGCGGCGCTGTCCTTCTCCGACGTCCCGGCGCTGTTCATCGCCGGGCAGTTCACCACGGCGCTGCCGGTCGCCGGCCTCGCGCATCTCGTGCTCGCCGTCCCAAGCGGCCGGCTCGCGTCGCGCTACCAGCGCCGGCTGATCGCCTTCGGCTACCTCACGGCGACGCTCCTCCAACTCCCCGGCATTCTCTTCCTCGACACGGGGCGCGACTCGGTGTGCGACGGCTGCCCGCCGAACCCGCTGCTCGTCCACGCGAGCGCCGGTATCGCCGGCGCGGGCGCCGCGGTGGTCAACGTCTGCGCGGTCGCGGCGCTGGTGCTCGTCACCCGCGAGCTCATCCGCGGCGTGCGGCGGGCGCGCGGTCAGGAGCGCGAGGTCTACGCACCGGTCGTATACGCCGGCGCCGCGACGCTGGTGGCGTTCGCGTGCCTGTTCGGGTCGGCGCTGCTCGGCGGTCCGGGCGCGAGCGTCCTGCGCATGTTCGCCTTCGCCGCGTTCCTCACCGTCCCGTTCGCGTTCCTCGCCGGCGTCCTGCGCGGCCGGCTTTCCCGCGCGGCCGCCGTGGCGGAGCTCGTCGAGTCGCTCGGGCAGGCCGACGACGCCCGCGCCTCGCTCCGCGATTCGCTCGCGGAGGCGCTCGCGGACAGCTCGCTGACGCTCGCCTACTGGGCCCCCGATACGGGCGCCTACGTCGATGCCGACGGGCGGCCGGTGGTCCTGCCCGAGAGCGGCGACGGCCGCATCGCGACCCCGATCGAACGCGGCGGGGAGCCGCTCGCAGTCGTGATCCACGACGCCTCGCTGGACGACGAGCGCGACCTGGTGCGCGCGGTCGGCGGCGCCGCCGCGCTCACGCTCGAGAACGAGCGCCTGAGCGCTGCGCTGCGCGCCCGGATCAACGAGCTGCGGGCGTCGCGCGCCCGGATCGTCCAGGCGGGCGACGACGCGCGCCGCCGCATCGAGCGCGACCTGCACGACGGCGCGCAGCAGCGTCTGGTCGCGCTTGCCCTCGACCTCCAGTCGGCCCGGTCCTCCGGCGATCTCGAGACCGCGCGCGGGCGGATCGACGAGGCGAGCAGGGAGCTGAACGCAGCCACCGCCGAGCTGCGCGAGCTCGCGCGCGGCATCCACCCGGCGGTGCTCACCGACCGCGGCCTTGGCGTGGCCGTCGAGGCCCTGGCGGGTCGCGCGCAGATTCCGGTCGCGGTCTCGGGCACCGAGCTCGAGCGGCTTCCGGCGCCGGTCGAGGCGACAGCCTACTTCGTGGTCGCCGAGGCGCTCACCAACGTCGCCCGCTACGCGCGGGCCTCACGCGCCGAGGTGGCGCTGGAGCGGCTCGACGGGACGCTCGCGATCGAGGTGCGCGACGACGGGATCGGCGGGGCGGACCCGGCGCAGGGCTCGGGCCTGCGCGGCCTGTCCGATCGCGTCGCCGCGCTCGACGGGCGCCTGACCGTGACGAGCGAGCGCGGCGCCGGGACGGTCGTCCGGGTCGAGCTGCCGTGCGGCCCGTAGGGAGGCGGCGGCGCGGCCGGGCCTGCGGCCGCCATGCGCCCGTGTCCGCGAGTGTCGAGTTGACCACAACTATTCACGCAAGGTCGTCACTCGCGGAACTGCCGCCCCCGAGCGTCGTGGCGAGGTTGTCCAGCGAGGTCGCCCAGCCCGACTCGGCCAGCGGGATGAGCTCCTCGGTACTCGGCCAGCCAGTCCGCGGCCGCCTCGAGCGGCGCTCCCTCGAGCCTCGAAGGCCGCCGCTGCGTCTCGCGGCCGCGGCTGATCAGACCGGCCCGCTCGAGCACACGCAGGTCCTCAGCGTAGGCTTTGCTCATGGCGTCGTTCCGGCCTGAAACCAGAAGCGGACCGGCCGCGCTCGGGTGAGCCGGGAGCTCCATCCGCTCGTCGCGGCCGGCTTCGCGGAGGACGGCGAGCGCTACGACGCGGCCCGCCCGGGCTACTCGCCGGCGGTGATCGAAGCGCTCGAGCTGGGAGCCGGGGCCAGGGTGCTCGATCTGGCGGCCGGCACCGGCCAGCTCACGAAGGCGTTGCGCGCGGCCGGGCATCCCGTGGTGGCCGTGGAGCCGCTCGCCGCGATGCGCGCGCTGATCGAGGCCGACGAGGTCCTCGACGGCACCGCCGAGGCGATCCCGCTCCCGGACGCCGGCGTCGATGCCGTCACCGTCGGCGACGCCTGGCACTGGTTCGACGGGCGCCGTGCGGCCGGCGAGGTCGCGCGCGTGCTGCGGCCGGGCGGGACCCTCGCGCTCCTGTGGCGCCACCCCCAGCCGCCGGAGGACGGCTCCGCATGGTTCGCGACCCTCGCCGCCGCCGTGGCCGGGATCGTCGGCGACCATCCGGGCTTCACCGCCGACCAGGGCCGTGTCGCGCTGGCCGCCCATCCGGCGTTCGGCCCGCTCGAGCACCGCGCCGTGGAGGAGGTGCGCGCGACCGACGCGGCGGGCGTGATCGCCTACCTGGGGACGCTGTCGCCGGTCGCCGCGATGAGCCCCGAGGACCGGCGGCGGTTCCTGACGCCGATCGCGGCCGAACTGCCCCGAGGCTCGCTCAGCCAGCGCTTCGTGGTTCACATCCACCGGGCCGTCCGCCGGCCGGCCGCGCGCGGCTAGACTGGGCAGCGACATACACCCCCGGGGACGACAGGCTTCGACGTGGTCGATCCGTGGGGGTGGTCGCGAGCCGAGGTCCCGGCAGGCCTCGTAAAACAGCCGGGAAAACCATAGGTGCGGACTCTCACGAGTACGCCCTCGCCGCCTAGCCGATAGCTAGGCCGTGAGGTCTCGGCCCCCGCAGCCCGCGGCGGGGATCACCGGGATCAGACAGCGGGCTCACCGGGGAAGGCCCGCCTCCGCCGACACCGGGAAATCACAGGAGGCTGGCTCCCCGCAACCCCGCCGGCGAGGCGACCGGGGAGCGAGACCAGAGCGCCGGATACGCTCGTAGACGCCACCCTTCACGCGGCCGCGGACGTGGGTTCGATTCCCACCGTCTCCACTCGGGAGAGATTCCACGAGCGTTTCCAAAACCCCCGAATCGCCTGTAGCCACGGGCGTTTTCGGGGTTCGGGCTCGCGCGAAAACCGCTCTGAAACGACCCTCCCACACACACAACCGGAAAACCCCTGCAAAACGGGCGTGAGAGGTTTTCGGGGGTTTTCGCGGGGGCCGCGAGGCTGAGTTCAGGCCTTTCCCGGGCTCTGAACGCACCCCGCCGGCCCGGACTCGCAACGTGGGTTGACGTGCGTCCAGGCGCTGATTGTTAGAGGATGCGGACCGTCATGCGGCGCATTCTTCAGATCGACGGGGAGACGATCAGCGTGGCGGCCGAGAGCCGGTTCGAGGACGAGCGCTACCTGCAAGATGCGATCACCGCTCGCCCGGAGGTGTTGCCATCGGAGGATCTCGGCCTCGGCCCGCTGATCGCGCTCGCGAGAGAGCTCGACTTGGGCTCCGGGCCGATGGATCTGCTGACCGCCGATCCCGCCGGTCGGATTGTGATCGTGGAGTTCAAGAGGGGCAGCGAGAACCCCGACGTGCGCCAGGTGGTCGCGCAGCTGCTCGACTACGGAGTGAGCCTGTGGCGGACGAGCTTCGATGAGCTGGACCAGCGCTGCCAGGAGCGCGAGCCGGCTCAGGGGGCGGCGCTCTGCGAACTGGCCGCTGAGCGCTGCGCGACGCTCGATGTGGAGTTCGATCCGGAGAAGTTCCGCACGGGCGTGGAGGACTCGCTGGACCGCGGCGATTTCGTGTTCCTCTACGTCGGCCGCGATCTGGACGAGCGCTCGCGGCGCATCATGACGTTCCTCGCGGAGGGTCCGCGGATGACGTTCTTCGCGGTCGAGGTGGACTACTTCCCGCAGGCAGACTCATCCTCGGCGGCGCTGGTTCCGCGCACCACTTCGTTCCCTCGTGGATCAGCGAACCGACTCCGCGCCGCGGCAGGCCGGGTGATGCCCTGGCGACCGCCCCGCCAGAGTTCCACGAACTGGTCGAGCGGATGGATCAGCTGACCGCAGAGCTCGGCCTGGTGAGAACGTCCGCATCTACGGGGTTCAACTACCGGCCTCGACACACTCCGGATGAAGCTCAGTACTCGTCCGGGGTCGGCGTCTACGCCACCGATCGCGGGGTCGAGGTTCAGATCGGCATCTTTTGCCAGTTCAACGACAACGAGGTTGCTGATCGCTTCCAAGAGGTGATCGCGAGACTCACTGGCTGCGCCGCGGCCCGGAACTGGCCATCGTTCCCCGTGGACGTGGTCGCGGCCGACTGGGCGCGCTTCCGCGAGGAGCTCGTCAAGCCCTACTTCGCGGAGCGGGACAAGCTCGCGGCCGCCGAGTCGGGCTCGGGCTCCTGAGCTGGCGCGTTCGCACTCACGTTTGCATGCCAGTCGGAACAATCGGAGGATCCGCGATGGTCGCAGAAGGAGGAAGCGGCTTGGCGCCCGGAACCGTTCGGGCAGGCCGAAACACGCACAGCACCAGTCCTGATGGGCGGGCAGCCGATGGGCTGAGCAGGGCCGAACCACCCCGTTTCGTATAGCTGCTCTCCAAGCGCCTGAAACGGACTCCACTGTCGTCGCGTCGGCATCATCGGCTCGGGGAGGCCCAGATCGGCACGCAGCTCGGGAGCCCTCAGATCGGCGACCACAGGCAGGGAGATATCCCATTGCCATAGGTCGCGCGGGAGCAGGCTGGATGGAGGGATCCCGCTTTCTGCCGCTGACCGGTACCACTCCGCCCAAACGGTGGCTGGTTCATCGGCGAAGTACAGCGCGTCGATTGAGGCGCCGCGTTGCCAGCGGTTGTCGGCCGGTTCCGAAGGTTCGTGATAGACGTCAGCGCCCTTGGGGATCTGACGCCACCAGACCCCGGAGACGTGCGTGGATCTGATGACCAGGCTAGGCAGCGCCGGACGACTCTAGGCCGGCGAGGACGCGAGACAAGCGACGAAAATCGCCGTCTGCGATTACGTCTATCGGCTTGTCGTCGTCGAGAGCGACTATCGGCTTGCGCATCCACACAGGGATGTACTCCGCCTCCATGAGAAGCGTGAGGCGATCGACAATCGAGGACAATTCGCCGAGCCGCTCGGCGTGGATGCCCGTGGGAGAGCTGCTCTCCCGCAGCCACGCCCGCACGGTCGTTTCATGGGCGCGCGTGGCACGTCCGATGTCCGACACGGACAAATGCCCTGTCCGAGCTACTCGCGCCGCTTCGTTCGCAAAGGCTGTGGCCACGCTCGCTATTTTATCGACAAACGCTCGACGACTGCAAGGCTTGTATCACGCGCTCCGATGTCGAGTCCGCCAACGGTAGCTTGACGACGATGGGGATCGACGGCCACTACGACGCGAAGGCCGACATCGCCTGGCTGCGCTTCGAGGGGTATGACCCCGCGAGCGTGGTGGCCGAGGAGGTCGAGGCCGGATTGCGCGAGCTGGATCCCTCGACAGGCGAGACGGTTGGCCTCGAGTACTGGCACGCGAGCCAGACGCTGCCGGACGATCTGCTGCGGATGCTGCCGCCGCCGCAGCTCGGCGTAGCCGCGTAACCCCGGCGCCTTGACCGCCCGCCCGTCCGGCTGCGACGCTGCGGCCGGTGGGGGACGAGCAGCAGCCGATCCGCGTGATGTCGCTCCTGGAGGAGGAGGCCGTGCCCGTCGACGGCGGCGCGCTGCAGTGGGTGCCGGTGCGGCGGCGGCTCGGCATCGGCGCGTTCGGGACCAACGCCTACCGGGCCGCGAGCGCGGGCGACGCCGTGATCGAGGAGCACGTCGAGTCGCCCGGGCAGGAGGAGCTCTACGTCGTGGTCGCGGGCGCCATGCGCTTCACCGCGGGCGAGCGCGAGGTCGACGTGCCGGCGGGCGGCGCGGTGTTCGTCGCGGTCCCGGAGCTGCGACGCGCGGCGACGGCGCTCGAGGACGGGACCGTCGTGCTGGCCGTCGGCGGCTGGCGCGAGAAGCCCTACCACTCGCTGCCGTGGGAGCCGATCTACCTCGCCCAGGAGGCGATGCGCCGCGGCGACTGGGCGGAGGCGGCGGAGACCCTGCGCCGCGAGGCCGGCGAGCAGCGGGAGAGCCCGTTCATCCGCTACCGGCTCGCGTGCTGCCTCTCGCGCGCCGGTGACGCGCCCGCGGCGCTGGCGGAGCTGAAGGGCGCGATCGCGACGCTGCCGGAGCTGCGCGAGCGCGCCGCCTCCGACGACGACCTCGCCGCCGTGCGCGCGCTGCCGGCGTGGTCCGCGCTCGAGGTCTGAGGGCCCGGGCCCCGGGTCAGCCGGCCGCGCGGATCTGCACACGCGCCGTCGCTCCGCGCCGGGGGAGTCCCAGCGCGACGCGCAGGCGCCCCGTGCGATCGGCTCGCGCGAGGAGGGAGGCGCTCCGGCGCCCGCGGTCGATCCGCAGCCGCAGCCGCGCCCCGGGCCGGTAGGCGGGCGGCGTGGTCACCGCCGCCGTCCCGCTCCCGGTCAGCGAGAACCCGCCGCGCCAGGCGCCGGACAGCGTGCTGAACTCGACGTTCGGGCGCCGGATCGACACGCGCCAGCCGAAGTCCTCGTAGGCGCTCTCGATCGACGTGTAGCGGACCCGCGCCGGCGGAGGCGCGGGGTGCGCGAAGCGGCGCATCAGCCAGGGCAGGGTCCAGCGCAGGTCGCGCGCCCAGTAGGGCCAGGTGTGCGCGCCCCTGCCGTAGTCGTCCCAGACGTGCGGGATGCCGAGCCGCGCGAGGCGGCGGTGCACGTTCACGCTCATGTCGTGCGCGCCCAGCTCGATGATGTCGAGATCGGCGGGCCCGCCGAGCGGTCCGCCCGGCTGCCCGTTGCCCGTGTAGAGGCCGAGCGCGAGCCCGCGCAGGTTCGCGGCGAGGTCGGGCGGGTTGTGGCCGCGCCAGAGGATGTTCTGCGTGTCGAAGTCCCCGAACACCGAATCGGCCTTGCCGCCGTCGTTCGGGGCGGTCGCGGCGACCGTGATCTTGCCCGCGGGCTGCCCGTAGAGCCGCAGCTCGAGGTCCACGCCGCCGGAGAAGCCGGCGGCCGCCGTGTAGAGGTCGGGATGGCGCGCGGCGTAGCTGAGCGCGCCGAAGCCGCCCATCGAGAGGCCGGCGATCGCCCGGCCCCGCCGTGCCGCGATCGTGCGGAAGCGGGAGTCGACCAGCCGCACGAGCTGGGAGGTGTGCCAGGTCTCCCATTCCGGCGGCCCGCCGCGGCCGCCGTTGCGCCAGTTGGTGTACCAGCCCGCGCGCCCGCCGTCCGGCATCACGACGATCAGGGGCAGGTTCGCCGTCGCCTGCTCCACGCCGCCCGCGCGGGTCCAGCCGCTCTCGTCGCCGCCCGCGCCATGCAGCAGGTAGAGCACGGGGTAGCGGCGCGAGGCGGCGGCGGAGTAGCCGTCGGGCAGCAGCACGCGCACCCGCGTGGGGGAGGCAAGGGCGGGCGTGCGGACGGTCAGCTCGAGCAGGCGCGCGTCGAGCCGGCGCGTCGAGAGTACGGTGACGGCACGGTCAGGCGCCGGCGGCGAGAGCGCCGTGGCCGCGGCCGGCGCGGCTGCCAGGGCGGCCGCGGCGACCAGCGCGGCGGCGAGCGCTCGCCTCATCGCGTCACGCTCCCGGCCGGGTCGCGTTGCGGGGTGGTCAGCGGCGCGTGCTCCCCGCGCGCGACCGCGAGCGTCTCGTCGAGCCCGCGCCGCGTCGCGCGCTCGGCCGCGAGCTGCAGCAGCGTGCGCGCGTGCAGCAGCGGGGCGACCCAGGCCGGAGCCCACACGCGGCGGGAGCGCCGCGCGATCCCGCGCTCGATCGCGTCGATCCCGGCCGAGAGCGGCGCCACCCGCTGGCGTGGCACGAGGCGCTTGGCGGCCGCGGTCGAGAACCCGCGGCTGGTCATGTCGGTATCCAGCTCCGCGAAGTAGGCGACGCCGACGCGGGCGCCGCTCGGGCGCAGCTCCGCGCGCAGCACGTCGCCGAGCGCCTCGACCGCGGCCTTCGAGGCGCAGTAGGCCCCCATCAGCGGGGGGTGCACGGCGGCGGCCAGCGAGGAGATCGCGAGCGCGTAGCCGCGCGGGTGGGAGATGTGGGGGCCGGCGGCGCGCAGCGTGTAGTAGACGCCGAGCGTGTTGACGGCGAGCGTGCGCTCGAAGATCTCCGGGTCGCCGCCGACCAGCGGGAGCTGGGCCGCGACGCCGGCGTTCGCGACCACGACGTCGAGCCCGCCGAGCGCCTCGGCGGCGGCCTCGACCGCCGTCTCCACCTGCTCGCGCTCGGCCACGTCGCACTCCCACATGGGCGCGTCGCCGCACGCGGCGGCCGTTCGCCGCAGCTCGTCGGGCTCGATCCCGGCCAGCGCGACCTTCGCTCCGCGCGCGTGCAGGCGCCGCGCCGTGGCGGCGCCGATGCCGCGTGCCGCGCCGGTGACCAGGACGCGCCGCCCGGCCAGCGGCTCCGGCGCGCGCCTCACCGGCCGCGCTCCGCCAGCCGGGCGAGCCGCGACGGCGGCCGTCCGTCGTGCTCGTCGGGCTCGATGCGCAGGCCGCCGATCGTGATCGCGAGCATCTCGTAGTGGCCCACGAGCATGCACAGCTCGATCAGCTCGACCTCGGTGCGCCCGGCGCGCAGCGCGGACCACGTGGCGTCGCTGATCGCGCGCTCGCCGTGGAGCTCGTCGGCCGCGCGCAGCAGCGCCGCGTCGCGCTCGCTCCAGCCGGGCGCGTCCGGGCCCTCGATCGTGCGCGCGATCTCCTGCGCGGTGACCCCTGCGCCCGGCGCGATGCGCTCGTGGTGCGCGCGCTCGTAGGCGCAGTCGCAGTTGTGCGCGGCGCGCAGGATCACCAGCTCGGTGTCGCGCCTCGGCAGGCTGCCGCCCGGCATCAGGCCGCCGGCGAAGCGCAGCCAGCGCCGGAAGAGGCGGCGGTGGCGGGCGAGCGTCGTGAACAGGTGCGGCGGCTCGCGGGTTCCCGCGGCGCGCCGGATCACCCCGACCAGCAGCGCGTTCACCGCTCCGATCTGGGCGCGCGACCCGGGAGCCACGCGCGGGCTGCTGACGGGGGCGTCGACCGGCACCGCGATGACGATATCCGCCGCCCGGCGCGCGCGTGCCGGCATCGGCGCCCCTCTAGGATCGGTGCATGGCCGTGCTGCGCCTCCGGGGTCCGTTGCGCAAGCTCGCCGACGAGCGCGCGGAGCTGGAGGTCGAGGGAGCGACGGTGGGCGACCTGCTCGTTAGCCTGGAGCGTGACCATCCGCCACTCGCGGGCTGGGTGCTGGACGAGCGCGGTCGCGTTCGCCGGCACATCAACGTGTTCGTGAACGGGGAGCGAGCCGCCGAGACGACGCCGGTACGACCGGCCGACCGCATCGAGGTGATCCCCGCGATCTCAGGAGGGGGGAGCCGATTCGCATGACCGAACTGGTCGTAGGGACCAAGAAGGGGCTGTTCGCGCTCGAGGGGGAGCCGGGCGGCGAGTTCGAGGTGACCGCCCGGGCGTTCGCGGGCGAGCCGGTGGACTTCGCCCTGCGCGACCGGCGCAGCGGGCTGCTGCTGGCGGGGGTGACCTCGCCGTTCTACGGCCCCAAGATCTTCTTCTGCGAGGACCCCGGCGGCGAGTGGGAGCAGGCCTCGGGAGTCTCGCTGCCCGACGGCGGCGAGCAGGCGCTCGAGCGGATCTGGGTGATCGTCCCAGGCGAGGACGACGGCGCGCTCTACGCGGGCGGCGACCCCGGCGTGCTCTTCGAGAGCCGCGACGGCGGACGCTCGTGGGAGCTCAACCGCGCGCTCTGGGAGCACCCGACGCGCGGCTCCTGGCAGCCGGGCGGCGGCGGGCTGTGCCTGCACTCGATCGCGCCGTGGCCGGGCGAGGAGGACCGGATCGCGGTCGCGGTCTCGGCCGCGGGCGTGTGGCTGAGCGACGACCGCGGCGGGTCGTGGCGGCGCGGGAACGCGGGCCTGGTCCCGAACTACGCCCCGGAGGACGCGGCCGAGGAGGCGGTCGGTCTGTGCGTCCACCGACTGCAGCGCGCCGCGCTGCGGCCCGAGCGCATCTTCATGCAGTTCCACGGCGGCGTGTATCGCTCCGACGACGCCGGGGAGTCCTGGACGGACATCGGCGCGGGACTGCCGTCGGACTTCGGTTTCCCGCTCGCGCTCGACCCGGCCGACCCGGACAGCGCGTACGTGATCCCGCTCGTGGCCGACACCGACCGCGTGATGCCGGAGGGCCGCGTGCGCGTGTACGAGACGCGCGACGCCGGCGCGTCGTGGTCGCCGCGCGGCGAAGGGCTTCCCGCGCGCGACGCGTACCTGACGGTGCTCCGCCGCGCGTTCGACGCCGCCGGGGAGGGAGAGGGCCTCGAGCTCTACTTCGGCGCGACCTCCGGCGAGCTGTTCGGCTCGGGCGACTCCGGTGCGACCTGGTCGACGGTCGCCTCGCGCCTGCCGCCGGTCTACTCCGTCTCGGCGGCGCGCTCGTGAGCCGCCCGGAGGAGGCTCACAGGGCGCAGCGGTTCCTCGAGCTGCACCGGCCCGGGCGGCCGCTGCTGATGCCGAACGCCTGGGACGCCGGCTCGGCCGTCCTGCTCGCCTCGCTCGGCTTCGAGGCGCTCGCGACGACCAGCAGCGGGTTCGCCGCGACGCTCGGGCGCCTGGACGGCGGCGTCACGCGGGAGGAGGCGATCGCCCATTCGGCGGCGCTCGTCGCGGCCACGGAGGTGCCCGTCTCGGCCGATCTCGAGAACGGCTTCGCCGACGATCCCGCGGGCGTCGCCGAGACGATCGGCCTGGCGATCGGGGCCGGACTCGCCGGCTGCTCGGTCGAGGACTACAGCGGACGCGAGGAGGACCCGATCTACGAGCCGGGGCTCGCGGTCGAGCGCGTCGCGGCCGCCGTGCGGGCGGCGCACGACGGGCCGGTCCGGCTCGTGCTCACGGCCCGCGCCGAGAACCACATCCGCGGGCGCGACGACCTTTCCGACACGATCGCGCGGCTGCGCGCCTACGAGGAGGCCGGCGCCGACGTGCTGTTCGCGCCGGGCCTGACCCGGATCGAGGACATCCGCGCGGTCGTCAAGGCCGTCGGCGCGCCCGTGAGCGTGCTGGCGCTGCCCGGCGCCCCGCCGGTCGCGGAGCTGGCGGCGGCGGGCGTCGCCCGGGTCTCGGTCGGCGGCGCGTTCGCATTCGCCGCGCTCGGCGCGGCGGTTGAGGCTGCGGAGGAGCTGCGCGAGCGGGGCACATACGGTTACTGGGAGCGCGCCGGGGAGGGCGCGAAGGCGGCGCGCGAGGCGTTCGGCTAGGCGCGCGGCTCGGGGATGCGACTCTCCGCGGCCGCCAGCTCGAGCTCGGCGCGGCGGTCGGCGCGCTCGCGCAACGCGCGCGCGCCCTCCTCGGCCGCTCGGCGCTCGGCGAGCTTGGCCTCGTAGACGTCGGTCGGCGTGCCGCCGACCGCGTCCCGGAAGACGTTCTTGAACCGCTCGGTGCGACGGTCGGGGGGGAAGCGCTCCCCGGCCCGCGCCTGCTTGTCCGGCCGGCGCTCGCCGTAGCGCCGCCGCGCCCACCACGAGCCGGGCTTGCCCAGGCGCCAGGCGCCGTAGAGCGCGATCGGGAGGAAGAAGATGCCGAGACAGCCGTGCCAGAGGCGCTTCTTGAGCAAGCAGATGGCGACCAGAACGAGGTCGGTGGCGATCACCAGTGCGCTCAGCGCCACGGTCTCCACGCTCGCCGACTGGAAGTCGAACGGCTTGGCTCCGAGGATCACCAGGCCGATCCCGAGCGCCGCGACCACGGCGGCGTCGATCGACGAGCGGCCCTCCTCGGACCAGTAGACGTCGTCGAGGTGCAGCCAAAGCGCGAACTCGTCGACGGTCAGGCCGACCCCGATGCCGAAGATCGCGCACGCGATCTCCCACCAGGGAGAGTTCCAGACACCGATGGCCATCACCCCGCCGGCGATCATCGCGACGATCCCGAACACGAGGTGGTGGACGTGCACGCCGCCGTCGCTGACGACGCTGCCCGGCCACCACGACATCCGCGGGCTGCGCATGATCCGCGTGCTCATCCGGATGAAGCCGAACGAGCCGAGGAATCCGGCCAGGACCAGGAACGTGCCCTGCTGGCCGCGCGAGACGAGCTGGTCGTGCCAGAGGTCGGTGAGGAAGGACGCGAGCGGGCCGTGCACCGCGGCCGATCCTAGCCTCGTTCTGGCCGGGTGTCGGATGCGCCGCCGCGGCGTACCGGGGACGTCTGCCAACATGGCCCGGCGATGGGGCGTTCCCGGACCGCACGGCTCGCGATACTCGTCTGCGGCGCGCTGCTGGTGCTCGGCGCCGTGCCCGCATCGGCCGGCAGGGCGGGGGATCGCGCGGGCGACACCAGGGGTCCGCTCGACCTGCGCGCGGTCGCGCTCGCGCAGGACGGGCCCGACCTCGTCTGGGTGGTGCGCACCGGCGGGCGGATCACGGCGAGCGCGCTGGGGCGGGACGGACGCAGCCTCTGCCTGCTCACCGCGCAGGGGGCCGGCCGCCACGAGCTGTGCCTCGTCGCTCGCTCCGGCGTCGCGCGCCTGCGGCTCGCGCCGCTCGGGCCCGGCGGCGCGCCGGGCCGCGGCGCGCTCGTGGGCGCCACGATCGCGCGCCCGGGGGTCAACCAGCTTCGCGCGCGGTTCAGGCCGTCGGCGGCGGGCCTGCGCATCGGCTCCTTCCGCTGGCGGGTGCGCAGCACCTGGCGCCAGAGCGGCGTCTGCGGCCCCGACCGCACCGCGGGCGAGGCGCATTGCCTGGACGTCGCGCCCGGCGGGCCTGCCGGGCGCGGCACGCTCGTCGCGCCCGTTCCGTCCGGCTGCGTCGCGGCTGGTCCATCGCTGCGCTCCAACGGCCCCCGGCGCAGCCACGCCGTGGCCTTCGGGCTCGACGACGGGCCGAGCGCCTTCACGGGCTCGATGCTCGACGTGCTGCGCCGCAACGGAGCCCACGCCACGTTCTTCGAGATCGGCCAGAACGTCGCGGGGCGCGGCGCGGTGATGCGGCGCATCCTGCGCGAGGGAAGCTCGATCGGGGACCACTCCTGGAGCCACCCGTCGCTGGCCGGCGGCGGAGGGTTCGCGGCCGGGCAGATCTCGTCCACGGCGCGCGCCATCCGCCGGGCCACCGGCTTCGCGCCGTGCCTGTTCCGCCCGCCGTACGGCGCCGTCAGCGGATCGCTGGTCTCGATCGCCCGCTCGCAGGGGATGCTGACGATCATCTGGGACGTCGATCCGCGCGACTGGTCCACGCCGGGCACGGGCGCCATCGTGAGCCGGGTGCTCGGGTCGATCCGGGGCGGGTCGATCGTGGTCATGCACGACGGCGGCGGACCGCGCGGCCAGTCGGTGGCCGCGATGGCCCAGATCCTGCCGGCCCTGCGCCGCCGCGGACTGCACGCCGTGACGATCGAGCGCCTGCTAGGCCTGCGCCCGCTCTACCGCTAGCGCCCGTAGCCGCCGGGGATTGATCGAGATGCACGACGCCGCGCCACGGATCGTCGTCGCGCTACACGACCCCGACGCGCCGCTCGGGCTGCTCGAGGCGCCGCTGCGGGCGGCGGGCTGCGAGCTCCAGATCTGGCGCGCGCGCGGCGACGCGCGCCCGGCGCTCGACGGCGCCGCCGGGCTCGTCGTGCTCGGCAGCGAGGCGCATCCCTCCCAGGACGCCGAGCATCCATGGCTCGCCGTGTCGCGGGAGCTCGCGCGCGAGGCGCTGGCAGGGGGGACGCCCGTGCTCGGCGTGTGCCTGGGCGGCCAGCTGCTCGCGCAGGCCGCGGGCGGCGAGGCCGGCCCGATCGGGCGCCTGGAGGTCGGGTGGCTGGGCGTCGATCCGGTCGGCGGCGCCGGGCGCGACCCCGTGATGGGCGCACTCCCGGCGGCCGCGTACAAGGGGTTCCAGTGGCACGAGTACGGGTTTGCCGTGCCGCCGCGCGGGCGCCTGCTCGCGCGCGCCGGCGAGGGCAACCAGGCGTTCCGCGTCGACGGGGCGCCCGCGTGGGGGATCCAGTTCCACGTCGAGGTCGATCCCGCGATCATCGCCGGGTGGGTGGCCGACAGCAGAGAGCGGCTGCGCGCGGCCGGCGTCGATCCGGACGCTCTGCTGGCGGAGTCGGCGGAGTGCCACGCGGCCAACGCCGCGGTCGCGACGGAGATGGCCCGGCGGTTCGCCGCGCTGGCCGCTGGGGGCTGACCCGCGCCGGAAGCGGGCGGCGAGCAGGGAAATCCCGCTACACTGCCGCCTCGCAGCAGATGACATAGCGCCGAGTCCCCGCCGGACCGCACGGCGGGGAACGGGGGACCCATCGGGAGGGCCGTGGCCTTTCCAGGGGCGAGTCGCCGCCACAGCGGCGTAGCGCAGCTTCAGCGCGAGCCCGTCAGCTCACCTCGTAGGCGCCGGAAGCGAAGGGAGAACGCCGCATGCCATCCAGCCGACCTGTCGGGAGATCGGTCCCGCGATCCGTCGTCGCGGCGATCGCGATCGCGCTGCTCGTGGCCGCGCCCGCCATGGCGGCCTCGGTCCGCCGGGGGGACCGCGGGCCCGGCGTCGCGCGGATCCAGCGCGCGCTGCACGTCCCGGCCGACGGCGTGTTCGGCCCGCGGACCCTGCGCGCGGTGAAGCGCTTCCAGCGCCGGCACGGCCTCGCCGTCGACGGTCTCGTGGGGCCCGCGACCCGGCGCACGCTCGGCCTGCGGGGCAGGATCGGGCGGGTCTACCACGCCCGCCGTCACAGGCGCCAGCGAGCGGTTCGGCTGCCCGCGATCCTGCGGCGGATAGCGATCTGCGAGTCCGGCGGCGACCCGCGCGCGATCTCCGCGGGCGGGACCTACCGCGGGAAGTACCAGTTCGACCGCGGCACCTGGCGGGCGCACGGCGGTCGCGGCGACCCCGCTCGCGCCTCCGAGCGCACCCAGGACCGGATCGCGCTGCGGCTCTACCGCGCGCGCGGGGCCGCACCCTGGCCCGTCTGCGGCCGGACGTAGGGCGTGCCGCGCGCCGGTCAGGCCGCGGCACGCAGCCCGACGAGCGGTGGCCGCTCGACCAGATCGACCGCGCGCGACTCGAGGCCGCCGGCCACGGGCGCGAGGTAGCCGTCGCCGCCGGCGGGCGCCAGGCGGCCCTCGCGCTCCAGGCGCGAGGTGACCGCGCGCAGCACCGCCGAGGCCATCGGGCCGAGCTCGCGCAGCGGCTGGTGGTCGTTGTGGCGCACGTCGAGGTCGACCTGCGCGAGCGCGTCCAGCCCGGCCTCGCGCCAGGCGTCGATCAGCAGCGCCACGTCGACCGCGTAGCCGGTCAGGAACGGGAGCCGCTCGAGCAGCTCCCGCCGTGCCGCGATCTCGCCCGCGAGCGGCTGGTGGAAGCCGGCCAGCTCGGGGTAGAAGCAGTTCAGCAGCGGTCGCGCCGTGAGCTCGGTGACACGGCCGCCGCCCTCGTCGAGCGTGACCCCGCCCTGGCGGAACGGACGCCGGTAGAACGCCTTCACGAAGCGCAGCTCCTCGCGCGCGACCAGCGGGCCGAGCAGGCCGCTCGCGAAGTGCGCGCCGAACGCGCGGGAGTCCGCGTCCAGGAAGCACACGATGTCTCCGCTCAGCACGCCGAGCGCGCGCCACATCGCATCGCCCTTGCCGAGCACGGGGCCCAGCTCCGGCCGCAGATCGCACTGCCGGTGCACCTCGGCGCCGCGCGCCGCGGCGATCGCGCCGGTCCCGTCGCCGGAGTCGTCGACCACCACGAGCTGGTCGGCGACGCCGGCCTCCAGCAGCGGCACCAGCGCGTCGACGATCGGTCCGATCGTCGCGGCCTCGTCGCGCGCCGGGAGGCAGATCGAGACGGTCTCGGCGCGCTGAGCGGCCAGCCACCCGACCGGGAAGGAGGCGTGGTGGAAGCTGTTGCGGCGGTGCCAGCTGCGTGCGGCGTGCATGGCTCGCGCCCAAGCATGACGCACGGCCGGGCGCCCGGCGGCGCGCGCGGGCGCGGCGACCGTCATGCTCGCCGCCGATGAGCCGCGGAAGACTTCTCGTGGCGGCGGCGCTGGTTGCCGTGACCGTGCTCGTTATCGCGCTCTCGACGGGCGGGGGAGGCGGCGGCGGAACGGGGACGGTCCCGCCGGGCACCACCGCGCGGACCGTGCCCGGGCCCGCGCAGGCCGGCTCCGGCGTCACGCTCGGGATGAACCTCAACCGGGTCTTCAACGACGCCCCGTTCGACGACGCTCGCGCCGCGCCGCTGCTGCGGCTGGCCCGCGCGGCGGGCATCCGCAACGCGCGCAGCGACCTGTTCTGGGAGGCGACCGAGCGCGCGCCCCCGGTGGCCGGGCGCCACGCCTACGACTGGCGTTTCGGCGACTGGGTCGCGTCGAGCCTCGCGCGCAGCGGGATCGCATGGCTCCCGATCATCGACTACGCGCCCGCCTGGGCGTCCGGCGTCCCCGCTCCGCGCAAGGGGCCGCCGCGCAACCCGGCCGACTACGCCGCCTTCGCGGGCGCCGCCGCCCGCCGCTACGGCCCCGGCGGCGAGTTCTGGCGCACGCACCCGGACGTGCCCGCCCGTCCGATCCGCGCCTGGGAGATCTGGAACGAGGAGAACTCGACCCACTTCTGGGGCGGCCAGCCGGATGCGGCGCTCTACGCACGGATGTACGCGGGCGCGCGCGCCGCGATCCATGCGGCCGACCCGGGCGCCACCGTGCTGGTGGGCGGCTTGACCAACGCCTACGAGAGCTACGTGGCCGACATGGTCGGTGCTGTGCCCGCCCTGCGCGGATCGATCGACGGGGTCGCGATCCATCCGTACTCGCCGACCGTCCCCGGGACGGCGGAGGAGGTGCGCAAGCGCCGCGCCGCCCTGCGCGCGGCCGGCCTGGGCGACGTGCCGCTCTGGGTGACCGAGTACGGGTGGGTGACAAGCCCGGCGACGAGCGGGCACTACAAGCCCGAGGGGCAGCGGGCGATCGACCTGCCGGCCGTCGCGGACGTGCTCGCCCGCTCGGACTGCGGGATCCGCGCGATCTACCCGTACACCTGGACCACGCCCGAGCGCAATCCGGCGAGCGAGGAGGACTGGTACGGGATCGTCCACCCCGGCGGCGCGCTGTCGCCGTCCGCGCGGGCCTGGGTCGCGTTCCTGCGGCGCGGCGCGAAGGGGCCGCCGGTAGCGATCTGCGGCGGGGGCTAGCTCCGCTGCCTGCGGGCGCCCGGGCGCCGCTCGGGCACTGCGGGGCGCCTGTTACGTCGCGAACTGCGGCTAGGAAGGAGGCATTGGCGGTTGGTTCGGGCGACACGGCCGCCGGCGGCGAGGCTCCTTCGTTGCCGCCGTTCGCCACGGCGGCCGGCGGCGGCTCAGAACGACGCGGTCTCGATCCGGTGCAGCACGGTCGCGGCCCAGCCCTCCGAGCCGAATCGCTCGCGCAACTCGGC
Source organism: Solirubrobacteraceae bacterium (assembly GCA_046330255.1). Taxonomy (GTDB): domain Bacteria; phylum Actinomycetota; class Thermoleophilia; order Solirubrobacterales; family Solirubrobacteraceae; genus JBBSBL01. The sequence goes on along the minus strand of JAXLTC010000001.1, from coordinate 603,936 downwards.
GAGCGTGCGCGCCCGGTTGTAGCCCACCCGGCGATGCTCGACGCTCCCATCGTCGCGCACGAGCGCGTAGGCGGCGCGCACGTCGCCGTCGAACGGCATCCCGACGCTCCCCGGGTTCACGAGCGCCACGCCGCTCGCGGCGGTGCGCTCGAACGGGAGATGGGTGTGCCCGAACACGAGCCGGCCCTCGCCGACGCCGGCCAGCAGCTCGGCCTCGTCGTCGGCCGGCTCGGGCAGGAACGAGCGCACGTCGGAGACCGGCGAGGCGTGGCAGTAGCGCGTGCCGTCCAGGACCGTCTGGAAGGGAACGGCCGCGAGATCGGAGACCATCGCGTCGCCCAGGTCCGCGCGCGCGGCGGCGATCGCGCCCTGGACGACCTCGTCGCCGGGAGCGGTCGCCGGCTCGGCGGTCCAGCGCTCGCCGTTCCCGCGCAGCCATGTCACGGGGCGAAGCCTGCGCAGCCGCTCGACCGTCGCGCGGGGGAAGGCCCCGAACAGCGCGTAGTCGCCGCCGAGCAGGTAGCGGTCTGCGCCCTGCTCGCGGGCGTCCGCCAGGACCGCGTCGAGCGCCGGCAGGTTGCCGTGGACGTCGTAGAGCAGGGCGAGCACGGCCTCCAGCTATAGCATCGCCGGCCGTGCGAGGCGAGGCGCCGGAGCTCGAGTTGCGCGGCCCCGAGTTCGGGCTGCGCTTCGCCGTCCCGGCCGACGCGCCTGCGCTCATGGAGCTGGGTCGCGACCCCGAGGTCGTTCGCTTCTTCTCCTGGGGCCCCTACGAGCGCGAGGACGAGCCGCGCGCCTACGTTGACGGGTTGGCGGCCGACCGCGCGGCGGGTCGGCAGATGGACTTCCTGGTCGTGCGGCTCGGGGACGGCGCCGTCCTCGGCGTGACCGGGATCTCGGAGCTCTCGCGACGCGACCGCCGCGCGGTCGTCGGCACCTGGCTGGGCCGGGCGCACTGGGGCAGCGGCGCCAACGCGGAGTCGAAGGCGCTGGTCGCCGCGCTCGCGTTCCGTACGCTGGGCCTCGAGCGCCTGGGCGCCTACGCGGCCGTCGAGAACGGGCGCTCGCGGCGCGCGCTGGAGCGCCTGGGCTTCCGGCCCGAGGGCACGCTGCGCCGCTGGCACCGCCACGGCGAGCGCGTCTACGACGTGGTCACCCACTCGCTGCTGCGCGACGAGTGGGAGCGCTCGCCGCTCGCCGCGGTGCCCGTCGAGATCAGCGGGTCGCCGCCGGCCGCGTGGCGGCCCTGAGATCGCCGGGTCACCTCCGGGCCAGGCTTCCTCGCGACCGTCGGGTTTCACGGGGTACCAGATCTGGTACCCGCCGGGATCCGGGGTCGTTCAGAGGATGGTAGGCCGCGTCGCGACCGTCGTAGGGCGCCGCCTACGACCGCTTCTGCTCCCACGAGAAGCCGCGCACGGCGAGCACGATCCCCACGGCCGACCACAGGCCGACGATCACAAGACCCGTCAGGTTGTCGCCGATCCCGCGGCCCGTGACCATCGCGCCCGAGAGCCCGTCGATCACGTGCGTGAGCGGCAGCACCTCGGCGATGTCGCGCAGGAACTTGGGGGCCTCGTCGACGTCGTAGAAGACGCCCGAGATGAAGATCATCGGGAGGAAGACCGCGTTGACATACGCGGGCGCGGAGTCGAAGTTCGGGATCACGTGCGAGAACGCGACGCCCAGCGAGGCGAAGCACACCACCCCGGCGACCAGGAAGAGGACGAGCTCGCCCCAGTTCTTCGGCCAGCCGATGTCGAAGAACACGCGTCCCGCCACGACCACGATCGCGATCTGGAGCGTCGCGTTGGTCACGGCGTTGCCGGCGATGCCGGCCAGATAGGCGACGCCCGGCAGCGGCGTTCCGCGCATCCGCTTCAGCACGCCGGACTCGCGCAGGTAGACCAGGTTGAAGGCAAGCGCCGAGAACGTCGTCGCCATGATGCTCATGCCCGCGATCCCCGGGATGATCACGTTCAGGTTCGACTGGTTCCCGGAGAAGATCGCGCCGAACAGCGCGAGGAACAGCAGCGGCAGCATGAAGTTGAAGAACGCGGCGCTTGGGTTGCGCCAGAAGAGCTTGCGCTCCAGCCGGTACTGGCGCCAGGCGAGCGCGGCGACGCCGGGGGAGGAGCCGCTCATTCGGCCGTCAGCTCCAGATATACGTCCTCCAGCGACGGGCGGGTCACGCTCAGGCCCTCCAGGCGCCCGCCGTTCGCCAGCGCCGCGCCGGTCAGCTCGTGCAGCAGCCGCGTCGGGTCCTCGACCTCCTCCTGGTGCGGGACGCCGCTCGCGTCGCGCCAGCTCACCCTGTAGCGCGCCGCGCCGTCGCGCGCGCCGAGCTCGGCCGGCGCGCCCTCGACCAGGATCTGCCCGTCCTTGACGATCGCGACCCGGTCGGCCAGCGCCTGCGCCTCGTCGAGGTAGTGCGTGGTCAGCAGGACGGTCTTCCCGAGGTGCTTGAGCGAGCGGATCGTGTCCCACGCCGCGCGCCGGGCGGCCGGGTCGAAGCCGGTCGTGGGCTCGTCGAGGAAGATCAGCTCAGGATCCCCGACGAGCGCGAGGCCGAGGTCCAGGCGCCGCAGCTGCCCGCCCGAGAGCGTGCGCGTGCGCGAGCCCTCCTTGCCCTCCAGGCCGACCAGCGCGATCACCTCGTCGACGTCCCGTGGCTCGGGGTAGAGGCAGGCGAAATGGGAGATCGCCTCGCGCACCGTGATATGGCGGTAGATGCCGGTCGCCTGCAGCACGATGCCGATCCGCTCCCGCAGCGCGCGGGGGCGCTCGCCGGGGTCGAGGCCGAGCACGGCGACGTCGCCGCCGGAGCGCGAGCGGTAGCCCTCGAGGATCTCGACGGTCGTCGTCTTCCCCGCCCCGTTGGGCCCCAGCAGACCGAACACCTCGCCGCGGCGCACCGAGAAGCCGATGCCGCGCACGGCCTCGACGGCGTCGTAGGACTTGCGCAGGTCTCGGACGAGGATCGCGTCGTCGCGGCTCACGGGAGCGGCATCATCCCAGGCGGGTAGGGTCGGCGCGGGTGCGGCGCGCATGCATCGACATCGGCTCGAACACCACGCGCCTGCTGGTGGCCGACGTCGAGGGCGGAAAGCTGCGCGAGGTCGATCACGAGCGCGTGTTCACGCCGCTCGCGCGGGCGGTGGCGACGGGCCGGCCGCTCGCCCGCGACCTGATCGCGGACGTCGCACAGGTGGTCGCCTCCCAGGAGCGGCGCGCCCGCGAGCGCGGCGCGGAGAGCGTTAGGGTCCTCGGCACGGCCGCGATCCGGCGGGCTCCCAACGGCTACGCGCTTGCGGCCGCCATCGCGGAGGGCGCCGGCCGCCCCGTCGAGGTGCTCTCGCCCCGAGAGGAGTCGGAGCTCGCGTTCCTGGGCGCGACCGCGGCGCCGGAGGGCGGCTGCCGGACGGGGGAGACGGTCGGGGTGATCGACGTAGGCGGCGGCTCCACCGAGCTCATCGCCGGCTGTCCCGGCGAGTCGCCCTCGTGGTACGGCTCCCCGGGGCTCGGCTCGGCCGACGTCGCCGCCCGCTGGTTCGCCGGCGACCCGCCCTCGGGCGCTGAGGTGGACGCCGCGCGCGAGGGGGTGCGCGCCGCGTTCGCGGCGCTCGGGGCGCCCTCGGTCGACCGCGCGCTCGCCGTCGGCGGCGGCGCGACCTCGCTCGTGCGCGTGGCCGGAGCGGAGCTCGGGCCCGGCTCGCTTCGCGCGGGGCTCGCCGAGCTGCTCGCGGGCCCCGCGGCTCAGGTCGCGTCCCGGATGGGGCTCGACGCCCGCCGGGTCGCGTTGCTGCCGGCGGCGATCGTGCTGCTCGAGGCCGGGTCCACGGCGTTCGGGGCGACCCTGCTCGCGGTGCGCGGAGGAGTGCGGGAGGGCGCCCTCCTTCAGGCGGGGCCGCACGAGAGCCGCGCGAAGCGGTGACGTAGCTGCACCGCCTCGGCGCCGCGGCGGCCCGCGCGCGCGATCCTCGACCGCATGCGCTCGCCTCGCGGCCAGGCCTCGGCCGAGTACGTGGCCGTCATCGCGCTGGTCGGCCTCGTGCTCGCGAGCGCCGCCGCGCTGACCACCGGCGGGGTCGGAGACGCGCTGCTCCGGGGTATCCGGCGCGGGCTCTGCGCCGTGACGGGGACCGGCTGCCCCGCTCCGCGACCGGCCGCAGCGGCGCGCCCCGACCTCCCGCCCTGCCCGGTCGCGCGCGAGCTTCGCACCGAGGAGCTCGGCGGCGCGGCCGCGATCGCGAAGCTCGCGCTGGAGCTCGGCATGCGGGTCGAGCGGCGCTCCGACGGCAGGGTGGTGATCGCGTTCGCGGACACCGCACGCGCGGGGCTGACGGCCGGGGTCGGCGCGCACGTCGAGGCCGGCCCGGTGCGCGCGGGAGCGGTCGCCTCGGTCGATGGCGGGCTCACCTTCGCGGCCGGGCGCGAGTGGCTGCTCCGCGACGCCGCGGCGGCCGAGCGCTTCCTGCGCCGCTACGGCTCCAACCAGGAACTGCTCGGGCGTGCCTGGCGCCGGGTGCGAGAGCACTGCCCGCTGTGCGCGGTGCTGACCGATGACCCGCCGGAGCCGCCCGAGCCGGATGTCCGCTTCGAGGCGGGCGGGGCGTCGGCCGGCGCGCATGCGCGCGCGGGCGCCGGGGCGCTCCAGGCGACCGCCGACGCGGCGCTCGCCGGCGCGCTGGGCAGGCGCCTGGAGCGCGGCGGCGGGCTCACCTGGTACCTGAGGCTGGATGCCCGCGCCGCCGTGCACGCCGGCCTGGTGGCGGGCCTCGACGGGATCGCGGCCGGGTCGGCGATGGCCGCCTACTCGACCGACCGTCGCGGTCGCCCCGCCCGCCTCGCGCTGAGCGTGGCGGGGAGGGTCGTCGCGGGCGTCGGCTGGCGGGTGCCGCCCGGGATGCGCCGCGCGCTCGGCCGGCGCGCCGAGCGTGGGACGGCCGTCGAGGCGGAGTCGGCGCTCGATCTGGCGGATCCCGCCTCCGCGGTCGCCGCGCGGCGGCTGCTGGCCGCGCTCGGGTCGGGCGGCCCGGCCCGCATCGCGGGGGCGCTGGCCGGTCTCGCGGCGCGGTTGCGCTCCTCGGGCGCGACCACCGTTCAGACGTGGCGCGTGCGGGGCGACCGCACGCATGCGGGCGCCGGCGCGGGGGCCGGTGCGCGGCTCGACGCGGACTACTCGCTGGAGCGCTCGCGCCAGGCGCTGACCGGCGTGGCGACCCGGCTTCCGGGGCTCGGGTTCATGCCGCGCGCCGACTGCCTCGCGGTATGAGCAGCGCGAGCTGCCGGGACTGCGCGAGCAGCTCGCCGTCCTCGCTCCACAGCTCGCCGTCCTCCTCGAAGAAACCCTCCGCGAGAAGCCGAGTCCTGAAGCGGCCGAGCGCCCAGGCGCCGGGCGCGGCGCCGGGCGGCGGCAGCGAGCGGCGGAAGTGCATCGTGATGTCGATCGTCGGCGCGCCGGCGGGCCGGCCGAGCCGCGCGAAGATGGGCGGCCAGCAGGCGTCGAGCAGGAACGCGAGCGTCGGCGCGTCCAGCGGCTGGCGCACGCGAGGCCGCAGCCAGCACAGGACCTCCGCCTTCGGGCCGGCGCCGAACGCCGGCCCGCTGAGCGAGCGGATCTCCGACTGGACGAACATGCGCGGCATCGGCGGGCCGAGGTAGGGCACCTCCGGCACTTCGGCGGGCCGCGGCGCCGGCGGCGCCGCAGCCCCGTCCTCGAGCGGCGGGGCCTCCCTGGGACGGGAGAACGCCGCCAGCGCGAGCGCCAGCGTCCGCTCCCCGCCGTCAACGCCGTCCTGGAGCATCCGCGCGCTCACCGTCGTGAGCGAGCGCCCCGCGCGCTCGAGCACGGTGGCCACCGTCACCGGCCCGTCGGCGGGCCGCTCGCAGAAGTGGATCGTGAGCGAGCGCGCTGCGCGCGCGGGATCGCCGACCGCATCCTGCAGCGCGCGCATCAGCAGCGAGGCCACGAATCCGCCGTGGGGCCCGGCGCCGCCCCACCACTCGGGGTGGATCGCGCCGGCGTAGCGGCCGCCCCCGAGCGCTCGCACCGCGGTGTCGGCGGCGAGGCTCCGCGGCTCCGGCGGCTCGGGCGGCGCCGGCGTCCCCGAGCCCCCGGGCGCTACCAGTGGACCCCCCGCATCAGGTGCGCGAGCGCGACCTGCTCGGTGCTCGCCTTCTCCTGCGGGTCCTTGCGCCCCTTCGCCGCCGCGGAGTCGGGGAACACCCGGTAGGCCATGTGCAGGATCTGGTCGACGGCCTTCGGCGCGAGCGCGTAGGCGACCTCGCCGAAGGTCCCGAGCCGCGTGTTGATGTGCTTGGGCCTGGAGCGGATCGCCTCGCACACCAGATCGGCCGCCTCGTCCGGGGAGATCGTCGGGAACGAGTCGTACATCTTCGTGGGCGCGATCATCGGCGTGCGCACCAGCGGCATGTGGATCGTCGTGAACGTCACGTTGTCGCCGATCGTCTCGCTCGCCACCACGCGCGTGAACGCGTCGAGCGCCGCCTTCGAGGCCACGTAGGCGGAGAAGCGGGGAGGGTTCGTCTGCACTCCGATCGAGGAGACGTTGACGACGTGGCCCGCCTTGCGCTCCCGCATGTGCGGCAGCAACTGGATGATCAGCTTGATCGTGCCGAGGTAGTTGAGTTGGATCGTGCGCTCGAAGTCGTGAAAGCGGTCGTAGCTCAGCGCGATCGAGCGGCGGATCGAGCGGCCGGCGTTGTTGACGAGGATGTCCACCGTGGCGTGCTCCGCGAGCACCGTCTCGGTGAGGCGCTCGATGGAGTCGGTGTCGGACAGGTCCGCCGAGTAGGTGTACGCGGTCCCGCCGCGCGCCTCGATCTCGCGCTTGGTCTCCTCGAGCTTGTCTGCGGAGCGGGCGACGAGCAGGGGGATCCCGCCGGCGGCGGCGATCTTCATCGCCGCGGCCTTGCCGATCCCGCTCGAGGCGCCGGTGATGATCACGGTCTTCCCGTTGACCGCGCCCTCGAACGAGCGGTCGCGGAACAGGTCCGGGTCCAGGTGGCGCTCCCAGTAGTCCCACAGGCGCCACGCGTAGCCGTCGAGGTCGGGCACCTCGATCCCCGAGCCCTCGAGCGCGCGTTCGGCGTCGCGCGTGTCGAACTCCGCGGTGAGCCCGACGTACTCGAGCACGTCGTCGGGGATGCCGGTCTCCGCCAGGACGCTGCGCCGCACGCCGCGCAGCGCGGGCAATTTCATCGCCATCGCCAGCGGGCCCTTCGGCAGCGCGTCGGTGAGCCGCTTGTCGATCCGCACGGCCATCTGCGGGGCGTGCGCCGCGCGCGCGAAGCTGTTCAGCACCTCGCCGGAGCGCTGCGACTTGGGGCTCGTGAGGTGGAACGCCTGGCCGTCTAGGTCGGGCTGGTGGGCGATGTGGTCCATCGCGGCGGCCACGTAGTCGACCGGCACTATGTTCGTGTGTCCCAGCTCGGGCCCGACCAGCGGGAACCACGCAGGCAGCATGCTGCGGCTGCGCTGGATCAGCTTGAAGAAGTAGTAGGGCCCGTCGATCTTGTCCATCTCGCCGGTCTGCGAGTGGCCGACGACCACCGACGGGCGGTAGACGCGCCACGGGACGGTCGTCTCGGTGCGCGCGATCCTCTCCGACTCGAACTTGGTCCGGTGGTAGGGATGGTCGAGCTTCTGGCCCTCGTCGAACATGTCCTCGCGGAAGAGCCCCTTGTGCATGCCCGCCGCGGCGATCGAGGAGGTGTGGTGGAAGCAGCCGGCCCCGATCGCATTCGCGAGCTCGACGGCGTGGCGTGTGCCGTCGACGTTGGCGACCCGGTTGCGCTCGTCGTCGGCGGTCATGTCGTAGATCGCGGCGAGGTGGAAGAAGTGGCCGATCTTGCCCTTCAGAGCCGCGACCTGGTCGTCGCCGACGCCCAGCAGCGGCTCGGCGAGGTCGCCCACGACGGGGTGGACGCGCCCCGGGTGGCCCCACTCCGCGATGCGCTCCTCGAGCTTGGGGACCGATCCCTCGCGGACGAGCACGTGGATGTCGCCGTCGCGCTCGAGCAGCTTCTCGACGAGGAACCGGCCGATGAAGCCGGTGCCCCCCGTGACGAAGTAGTCCATCGTGGTCGCCCCTCTCCCGCTCGCCCCTGGTGCCTGCGCCGATCCTACCCCGCCGCGTCGCGCGGCCAGTGCTCGGTCAGACGCCGGCGCCGCTGCCGCCGCGGCCCTCGCCCCCGGCGAAGCGCGCCGCGCCGCGCACGGCGTCGGCGAACACCTCGGGGCCGGCCCGCGCCTCGAGCGCCAGGCCGTCGGCCAGCGGGAGCCCGAGCCCCTCGATCGCGGCGCGCCGGTCGGCGAGCATGGTCTGCTGCGGGAACGCCGCGAGCGCCTCCGCATAGGCGAGCGCGCGCCCGAGCGCGTCCCCCGCGGGGCAGAGCTCGGTGACGAGGCCGATCTCCAGCGCCTCGCGCGCGGGGACCATCCGCCCGGTGAGGATGATGTCCAGCGCCCGGCCGAGACCGACTATGCGCGGCAGCCGCTGGGTTCCGCCGTCGATCAGCGGGACGCCCCAGCGGCGCTCGGGGAAGCCGAGCGTGGACCCCTCCCCGGCGACGCGCAAGTCGCACCACAGCGCGAGCTCCAGCCCGCCCGCGAGGCACCAGCCGTCGATCGCTGCGATCGCCGGCTTGGGCGGCGTCAGGCGCGTGAAGCCCAGCGGACCGCGCGGGTCCGCGAGGCGCGGTCCGAAGGTCTCGATCGCCTTGAGGTCGGCTCCTGCGCAGAACGCGACGCCGCCCGCGCCGTGGAGCACCAGCACCCGGGCGCCGTCGTCGGCCGCGAACTCCTCGTAGCCGCGCGCCAGCGCCTCGGCGGTCGGCCCGTCGACCGCGTTGCGCCGCTCGGGCCGGTCGATCGTGAGCACCGCGGCGGCGCCGCGTCGCTCGTAGCGGACGGGCTCGGCCATCGCTGCCCGGCGGGGCCCGGCGCCCGCTACCAGCCGCCGCGCCAGTCGGCGCTCTGGGCGCGCGCCTTCTGGGCGGCCAGCCGCTCGTCCTTGCGCTTCTCGAGCTTGTGCTGGGCGACGCTCAGCACGAACACGAGCAGCGGGAAGAACGCGATCACCATGAAGCCCGCGTTGGTGACGACCTTGTCGTCGGTCTCGCCGTAGGTGCCCTCGCCCGGGTTCACGTTGCGCGCCAGCGCGGCGGGCGCGAGCAGGGCCAGGAAGACGGCGCAGGTCGTCAGCGAGAGCGCCAGGAGGCGGATGCGCGCGGCCATCCCGGCGGATCCTAGCCGAAGGCGGGGCGCCGCCCGCGGCCGGGCACGGCTCCGTTGCGCCCGCGTAGGATCGCGCGTCATGCCGCTGCGCCGCGAGCGTCCGCAGGACGGCGTCGAGATCCTGCGCCTCGACCGCCCCGAGGTCCGCAACGCGCTGGACTCGCCCGCGATCGCCGAGCTGACCGGGGCGCTGGCGGAGCTGGCGGACGACCCGGAGCTCGGCGCGCTCGTGCTCTCGACGACCTCCGCGAGGGCGTTCTGCGCGGGCGCCGACGTGGGCGAGGAGCTCGACGCCGCCGGCGGGGTCGCGCGCATGGAGGCGTTCTCGCGCCTCTACGCGACGCTCGAGGAGCTCCCGGCGCCGGTCGTCTGCGTCTGCGTCGGGGACGTGCTCGGCGCCGGGGCGGAGCTCGCGACCGGGAGCGACCTGCGCGTCGGCGGGGACAACCTGCGGCTGGGCTGGGTCGGCGCGCGCCTGGGCGTGCCGGTGGGGCCGGCGCGGCTGGTCCCGCTGGTCGGCCACTCGACCGCGACCGAGCTGCTCCTCACCTCGCGGACGCTGGACCAGGCGGCCGCCGCCGAGGCCGGCCTGCTGCACCGGACCGCTGCCGCCGGGGAGGCCGAGGGCGTCGCGGTCGAGCTCGCCGCCGCGGTGGCGGCGAACCCGGGCGCGCGCCGGACGAAGGCGCTGATCCGCGAGCTCGACCTCGAGCGCGGCGGCGCGGCCCGCGTGGCGCGGGAGAACGCGGTGCTCGAGGACTGGCAGCGCCACGGCGCCGGGCTGCCGCAGGGCGGGGGGTAGACGGAGGCCCGGGTGGCCGGGCGCCACGGTTCGCGGGGAGGCGCGGAACGGTCGGGTGGTCCCGGCGAACGGCGCCGGAAGGGGGGTGGTCGGGTGGCCCCCTCTACGCCCCGGAGATGAACTGCGTCAACGAGGGTGCCTATGAGGCACTCGGGTTGACGTCGTGGGGTTGCCCGGGCCGGTGGGGCGACCCGGTTCGCCGCGGAGACGAACCGCGTCAACTAGACCCCCTGTGAGGGGGTCAGGTTGACGTTGTGGGGTTGCCCGGGCCGGTCGGGCTCCTTCGTTGCCGCCGTTGCCGTTGGCGTCGCGCGGCGTCGCGCGACGGCCGGGGCCCTGCGGGCTCCTACGATCTCGCGCATGGCCGTGCTGATCGCAGCGGATCTGGGGAAGGACGTCGCGGGCGCGCCGCTGTTCGGAGGCGTGTCGTTCACGCTCGAGCGGCGCGACCGGATGACGCTGTCCGGGCGCAACGGCTCGGGCAAGACCACGCTGCTGCGCGTGCTCGCCGGTGAGGCGAGCGCCGACGCGGGCGAGCTGACGCTCGCCAAGGGGGTCCGCATCGCACTGCACGACCAGCGCCCGCCGCGCGAGCTCGGCCTGACGCTGCGCGACTACGTGCTGTCGGGCGCCGCGGAGCTCGTCGCGATCGAGCGCGAGCTCGCCCGGCTCGAGCAGGCGATGGCCGGCGGCGCTCACGACGACGCGACGCTCGAGGCCTACAGCGCGGCGCAGGCGCGCCTCGAGCACGCCGGCGGCTACCGCTGGCGCGACCGCGCGCTCGCCACCCTGCACGGGCTCGGCTTCCGTGACGCCGACCTGGACCGCCGCCTCGACACGTTCTCGGGCGGAGAGCTGACGCGCGGCTCGCTCGCGCGCGCGCTCGCCGGCGACCCCGACGTGCTGCTGCTCGACGAGCCCACCAACCATCTCGACATCGACGCGCTCGAGTGGCTCGAGGCGCACCTGCAGGCGCTCGACGCCGCGGTCGTCCTCGTCGCGCACGACCGCTGGTTCCTGGAGGCCGTCGGCACGTCCGTCCTCGAGCTGGAGGGTGGACGCGGGCGCTTCTTCTCCGGCCCGTGGCACGCGTGGCGCACGGAGAAGGCGGCGCGCGAGATCGCGCTGGGCCGCGCGATCGAGCGCCAGGAGGCGGAGGTCGCGCGCCTGGAGCGCTTCGTCGACCGCTTCCGCGCCGGGACGCGCGCGCGGCAGGCGCAGGCGCGCGCCAAGCGCCTGGACAAGATCGAGCGGATCGGGCGCGACCCGCGCGACGGCCGGGCGCTCGAGTTCTCGTTCAAGCCGCCCGAGCGCAGCGGGCGCGTGGTGTTCGAGCTTCAGGACGGGCGGATCGAGGCGGGCGGGCGGCCGCTGCTGGACGGCGCGGAGCTGTGGCTCGAGCGGGGCGAGCACGTCTCGCTGGTCGGCCCGAACGGCTCCGGCAAGACCACGCTCGTGCGCGCGCTGGTCGGCGACGCCGAGCCGGCCGCGGGCAGGCTGCGCCGCGGGCACAACGTCAAGGTCGGTCATCTCTCCCAGCACGCCGAGGAGCTGCCGGCCGGCCGCACGGTTATCGAGGCGGCCCAGAAGGCGACCGGACTGGCCCCGAACCCCGCCCGCGCGCTGCTCGGGCGCTTCCTGTTCAGCGGCGAGGACGCGGAGAAGCCGCTGGACGGGCTCTCGGGGGGCGAGCGCCGCCGGCTGTCGCTGGCGATCCTCGTGCAGTCGGGGGCGAACGTGCTGGTGCTGGACGAACCGACCAACCATCTCGATGTCGAGAGCCGCGAGGCGCTGGAGGCGGCGCTGGGGGCGTTCGAGGGCTCGGTGCTCGTGATCTCCCACGATCGCGCGCTGCTCGACGCGGTCGGCACGCGCACGGTCTCGGTGGAGGACGGGACGCTGCGCTCCTACCTCGGCGGCTGGCCGGAGTACCTGCGCGCGCGGGAGGAGCGGCGTGCGCGGCCGGATCGCCGTGCTGCGCCGCCCGAGCGCGATGCCCGCGGTTCCGGTCCGGCCGCGGGCCGCGATGAGGGCGGGCGCGCGCCCTCCAAGAACGAGCTGCGCCGCCGCGAGCGCCTCGAGGGGGAGATCGAGGCCGCCGAGGCGGCCGTCCGCGCGCTCGAGGGCGAGCTCGCCGACCCCTCGGCCTGGGAGCCGGCCCGCGCCGGGGAGAGCGCCGAGCGCCACGCCGCCGCCCGGCGCCGCGTCGAGGAGCTCTACGAACGCTGGGAGAGCGGCGCGGGGTAGGCGCGTTCACAACCCCTTCACATCGTGGCCACGCCACGGCAACAGGCTGGCGGCCTCCGGCCAGGAGGCTGCCGGCCATGAACAGACAACGAGAGAGCAGAGACAGGTGGCCGCGGCTCGGCCTCGGCCTGCCGGCCGTGGCGCTCCTCGCGGCGGGCGTCGCGGCCTGCGGCGGCTCGAGCGGCGCCGATTCGGGCACGGGCGGGACGATCAACGGCTCGGGAGCGACGTTCCCGGCGCCGGTCTACCTGCAGTGGGGCGCGGACCTGAGGTCCAAGCAGGGCCTGACGGTCAACTACCAGGCGGTCGGGTCCGGCCAGGGAGTCGCCGACTTCACCGCCGGGACGGTCGACTTCGGCGCCAGCGACGCCGCGCTGAAGGACGAGGAGGTCAAGGCGGCCCAGGCCAAGGGCACGCCACTTGACATCCCCACGGTGTTCGGCGCCGTGACCCTGTCCTACAACGCCAAGGGCGTCCCGAAGGGGCTCAAGCTCGACGGCGCGACCGTCGCGAGCATCTACCTCGGGAAGATCACGAGCTGGAACGACCCGGCGATCGCGCGGCAGAACCCGGGGGTGAAGCTGCCGGCCTCCGGGATCACGGTCGTACACCGCTCCGACGAGTCCGGCACGACGAAGCTGTTCACGAGCTTCCTCGAGGACCACTCGCCGCAGTGGGCGAGCCAGGTCGGGTCCGACAAGTCCGTCAAGTGGCCGACCGGCACGGGCGCCAAGGGCAACGACGGAGTCGCGGCCGCCGTCAAGCAGACCGACGGGTCGATCGGCTACGTCGAGCAGGCCTACGCGCTCGCGAACGGGTTCACGTTTGCCGCGGTCAAGAACAAGGCCGGCAACTACGTGGTGCCGTCGCTGCAGTCGACCTCGGCGGCGGGCAACGGGCTCAGCGTGCCGGCCGACCTGCGCTTCTCGGCGATCAACGCCCCGGGCGCGCAGGCCTATCCGATCGCCTCGGCCACGTTCGTCCTCGTCTACCGGGACATGTGCAAGGCGGGCGTCGCCGAGGGGCAGGCCAAGGGCGTCAAGCAGTTCCTCGACTACGGCCTCGGGGCCGGGCAGGCACAGGCGCAGCAGCTCCACTACGCGCCGCTGCCGCCCGCGATCCTCTCCAAGGCGAAGGCCAAGGTCGCCGGACTCCAATGCAACGGGAAGGCGCTGGGCTAGCGCCCGCGAGGAATGGAAGCCGGAACGCTCACCCGCGGCGGGCGCTCGAGCCTCGAGCGCCCGCCGCCGGCCCGGCTGCCCGACCGCGCGCTGCGCTACGGGCTCCTGGGCCTGTCGCTCGCCGTCCTGGCGCTGCTCGTCGTCTTCTTCTTCGTCCTGATCGACGACTCGCGCGAGGTGCTCGCGAAGCAGGGCGTGGCCGGTTTCCTGCTCGACAACGACTGGAACCCCGCCCGCGACCAGTTCGGCGCGCTGCCGCTGGTGGTGGGCACGCTCGTCACGTCGGGGCTGGCGCTCCTGATCGGCGTGCCGGTCGCCGTGGCCTCCGCGCTGTTCGTCACCGAGCTCGCGCCGGCGCGCGGCCGCGGCCTGCTGGTGACGCTCGTCGAGCTGCTGGCCGCCGTGCCGTCGGTCGTCTACGGCCTCTGGGGCGTGTTCGTGCTGATCCCGGCGCTGAAGCCGGCGATGCAGTGGATGGCCGACACGTTCTCGTTCCTGCCGTTCGTCGGCGGAACCGTCGCGGGGCCCAGCTACTTCATCGCCGGGCTGATCCTCGCGATCATGATCGTGCCGATCGTCTCGGCGATCTCGCGCGAGGTGATCTCCACCGTCCCGCGGGACCAGAAGGAGGCGGCCCTCGCGCTCGGCGCGACGCGCTGGGAGATGATCCGCATGGCCGTGCTGCCGTACTCGCGCGCCGGGATCACGGGCGCGGCGATGCTCGGCCTCGGCCGCGCGATCGGCGAGACGATCGCGGTCACGCTCGTGATCGGCAACGCCGCGACGATCGGGAAGCAGGTCTTCGACCAGGGCTACTCGCTGGCGGCCGTGATCGCGAACGAGTTCGGAGAGGCCTCCGCCGACCCGCTGCACCGCTCCTCGCTGCTCGCCGCCGGCCTGGTGCTGTTCCTGCTCACGCTGCTGGTGAACGGCGTCGCCCGCGGATTCGTCGTGCGCGCCGAGCGCGGGCGCAAGGTCACCTCGCTCGCCGTCACGGAGGCCGAGGCGTGAGCGCCGTCGGCGGTCTCGGCGCGCTCGACGCGATCAGCCCGCGCCGGCGGCGCACCGACCGCATCGCGCGCGCCGCCGTGCTCGCGCTCACGGTCGTCGCGGTCGCCCCGCTCGTGCTGGTCGTGTACTACCTGGTCGAGAAGGGCCTCGGGGCGCTGAGCGTCGAGTTCTTCACGACCGACCCGACGGGCAACTTCCTCGGCAATCCGGGCGGCATCCGCAGCGCGCTGCTCGGGACCCTCGAGATGGTCCTGGTGGCCTCGGCGATGGCGATCCCCACCGGCATCGGGGTGGCCGTGTGGCTGGTGGAGTACGGCCGCGGCAGCCGGCTCGCGAGCGTCGTGCGGTTCTTCGTCGACGTGCTGACGGGCGTGCCCTCGATCGTCTTCGGCCTGTTCATCTACATCACGCTCGTGCTCAGCGGCGCGCTCGGCGGCAGCTTCGCGGCGTGGAAGGGCGCGGCGGCGCTGGCGCTGCTGATGCTCCCGGTCGTGATCCGATCCGCGGAGGTCGTGCTGGCACTCGTGCCGAACGGCCTGCGCGAGTCGGCGCTCGCGCTCGGGGCGCCGCGCTGGCGGATGATCTGGAAGGTCGTGCTCCCGACCGCGCTGCCCGGTCTGCTGACCGGCTCGCTGCTCGCCGTCGCGCGCGCGATGGGGGAGACCGCCCCGCTGATCTTCACCGCCCAGGCGACCCTCGTCACCTCCTACGACCTGAACGCGCGGATGAACTCGCTGCCGATCCAGATCTTCGGCGACGTGCAGAACGCCAACGCCGAGGTCGTCCAGCGGGCGTGGGGCTCGGCCCTCACCCTCGTAGCGCTGATCCTGCTGATCACCCTCGTCGCGCGGTTCGCAGCCGCGAGAAGGAGCCGTCTGGTCGCATGAGCCAACCTCCGCAGGCCCCTCAGGACGTCCTGGCCGTGCCGCCGCCGGCCGGCCGGGAGGCGGTTCCCCGGGTAACGCCTCCCGGCGCGCGCCCGGCCGGAGCTCCGGCGGCGCAGCCCCGTGCCGGCGGCCACTCCGTTCAGGTGCGCGGGCTCGACGCGCACTACGGGCCCAACCACGCGATCCGCGACGTCTCGATCGAGTACCGCGCGGGCCACGTGACCGCGATGATCGGCCCGTCGGGGTGCGGGAAGTCGACGCTGCTGCGCTGCCTGAACCGGATGCACGAGGAGGTTCCGGGCGCGAGCGCCACCGGGACCGTCACGCTCGGCGGGCGCGACATCTACGCGAGCGACATCGACGTCGTCGCCGTCCGGCGCGCGATCGGGATGGTCTTCCAGAAGCCCAACCCGTTCCCGACGATGTCGATCTACGACAACGTCGCGGCCGGCATCCGGCTGGCCGGCGTGAAGGGCGCCGACCTCGACGAGCGGGTGGAGCGCTCGCTGCGGCGCGCGGGCCTATGGGAGGAGGTCTCGGGCCGTCTGGGTGCGCCCGGGGCGGGCCTCTCGGGCGGCCAGCAGCAGCGCCTGTGCATCGCGCGGACGATCGCCGTGGAGCCGGATGTCATCCTGATGGACGAGCCCTGCTCCGCGCTCGACCCGATCGCGACGCTGCGCATCGAGGAGCTGATCGAGGAGCTCAAGGAGCGCTACACGATCGTGATCGTCACCCACAACATGCAGCAGGCCGCGCGCGTCGCCGATCGCACCGCGTTCTTCCTGCTCGGCGAGCTGGTCGAGGCGGGGGGCACCGACCAGGTCTTCCAGAACCCGACCGACGAGCGCACCGAGCAGTACGTGACCGGGAAGTTCGGGTAGGGCGGGAGCGACGTGGAGGAGACGCGCCAGCACTTCCGCGAGGAGCTCGAGCGCCTCGAGCACGAGGCGCTCGAAGGCCTCGACATGGTCACGGCGTCGCTGGATCGCGCGCTCGAGGCGCTGCGCCACCAGGACGTCGAGCTCGCCGCGATGGTGGTCTCCGACGACGATCGCGTGGACGAGCGCTACGTGGAGGTGCACCAGGGCGTGCTCGCGCTGCTCGCGCTGCAGGCGCCGGTCGCGACCGACCTGCGCCTGCTGGCCGCGATCCTGCACGTGATCAAGCACATCGAGCGCATGGGCGACCAGTGCGTGAACGTCGCCAAGCTGATCCCGCTGGCCGGCCACGAGCCGCCGACCGACGAGCGCATCCTGGAGCTGGTCGAGCGGATGGGGCTGCTCGCGCGCTCGCTGATCGCGCAGTCGCGGATCGCGTTCGAGCGCCGCGACGCGATGCTGGCCGAGGACCTGACCCGCCAGGACGACGAGATCGACGCTCTGAACAAGCGGATCTTCCGCCGGGCGCTGGCGATCGGCGACGACGCCGACCTGCGCGAATGGGCGATGCACATGGTGCTCGCGGGGCGCGCGCTGGAGCGCATCGCCGACAACGCCGTCGACATCGGGGAGCAGGTCGCGTTCGTCGTCACCGGCCGCCTGCGCGAGTTCGACGACGCCTCGCGCGTGAAGCTGCGCGGGTAGCCGGTCGCTCAGCGACCGAAGGCCTGCCGGCCGCGGCGCGCAAGCGGCTTCCAGGCGGACGTCCACGCGGCGCGGCTCTCCAGCGCCAGCCTCGCCTCGACCGCGCACAGCTCGCCGCACGCGAACGCCTGGGCCGGTGTTGCGGCGACGGCGCGCCCGCGCAGCCACGCCTGGGTGAGTGTGGCGTCCTGGTGGTCGCCGAGCACGTCCTGCAGCTCGCTGGCCGCGCGCGCGAAGCGCCGCGCCGGGCGTCCGAGCGCGGGCGCGACCGCCTCGGCCGCGTAGCGCGCTCGCTTGGTGAGCAGGCGCAGGGCGTGCAGCTCGGCGTCCGAGCTGTCGGCGTCCAGCTTCTTGCGCGCGCGGCGCAGGCGCCGCCACGGCCGCGCGGCCAGCGGCGGCAGGACCTCGAGCGCGGGGCGATCGGCCTCCGGCAGGAGCGCGGGCTCGCCGGCGGCGTGCACGAGGCGATCCACGAGCGCCGCGAAGCGCGGCTCGCGCCGCGCCGCGAGCAGCCGCCCGCGCGCCTCCTCACGGACATCGTCCAGGCCGGCCAGCACGCCGGCGAGCGCGGCCCTGTCGGCCGGTGGAAGCGGGGCGGCGCGCTCGCGCATGCCGTCGCGCATGACCTCCGCGTCGCGCACCTCGCCGAGCAGCGCGCCCAGCCACTTCGCCTCGGCGCGCAGACTCCGGCACCAGTCGTCCTCGACCAGCGGCCGGAACGTGCGCAGGTCGCTGCGCAGGCGGCGCAGTGCGACGCGCGCCTGGTGTGTGTCCTCCGCGTCGGAGCCGAGCACCAGGCCCGGATCGTGCGCGAGGAAGCGCGCGACCGATGCGGCGAGCGCGCGCCGCACGACGTCCCCGGCCGGGCTGTCGGGGCCCGCGTCGGGCACCACCACCTCGGGCGGGGCCAGCGCGCGCGGGCCGAGCGCGCGCACCAGCTTGGGCAGCGGCTCCTGGACGGCGGCCCCGGCCGCCTCCAGCCGCGCGACCACCCGGCCGAGCAGGCCGTTGGCGCTGGCGGCGCCCAGCTCGACCTCGAGCTCGCGGAAGCGCGCCGCGACGCGCCGTCCCTCGAGCACGGAGACCTCGTCGTCGACGATCTCGGCCGCGCGCTCGCCCTCCGCATCGCGCAGCACGACGCGCAGGCGGATGGTGCGCATCCGCGCTACCGGCTGCAGCGGAGACCCGTGGAGGTGGGCGAGCAGCAGCTCGACGGCCTCGCGCGGAGGTCGACCCGGGCCGCCGGGGAACACGATCTCGGTGCGCGAGAGCAGCCCGTCGGCCTCGCCGCGCGGGAGCTTCACCGTCCAGCCCTCGCCGGCGCGATGGCGCAGGGTCGCCCCCCAGCGGACCAGGCGCAGGTCCTCCGCGTCCCAGTAGGTGGCCAGCCGGTCCAGGCGCTCCGGCGCCGTCGCCGTGACGCCGTCGATGCCGTCCAGCTCGGGCAGCCGGAAGCCCGGCGGCGCCGCCAGCTTGACCTCTCGCTCCAGCATCGGGTCGATCGTATCCCGCGCGGGCCGGACCACCCGGCGATTCGCGCCGTCCGGCGCGGGCGCGGCGCGCCTCAGGCAGCCGCGTCCGGGGCGGCGGGGTACTCCATCACGGCCGAGACCCGCGCCCTGGCATCGGCGCCCCAGTGGCGCTCCACGAGGTGCAGGCCCAGGTCGAGCGAGGAGCTGACCCCCGCGGCCGTCGTCACCGGCCCGTCCTCGAGGACCCGCTCGCCGCGCACGACCTCGCGGCAGTACGGCGCCAGCTCTCCGCGGGCAAGATGGTGGGTGGTCGCCCGGCGGCCCTTGAGGAAGCCCGCCGCGCCGAGCAGCAGCGCTCCGGTGCAGACGCTCGCGATCGGGCGGCCGCGTGCCCCGCGGCCCCACGAGCGCAGGTAGGAGATCGCCCGCTCGTCGTGCATGAGCCGACGCGTGCCGACGCCGCCCGGGACCACCAGCAGGTCGAACGCGTCGAGGTCCTCGTAGACGCCGTCGGGCATCATCGTGAGGCCCGTCTCGTCCTGGATCGTCGCGTGCGTGCCCACGATGCGCTGCGTGGCGGCGGGGTCGATGCCCATCGGGGCGATCCGCCGCAGCGCGTCGTAGGCGCCGACGAGATCGAGCGCCGTCAGGCCCGGGAAGGCGAGGAACGCGGTCCGCAGCGGCAAGGCCGGGACGGTAGCGAATGCGACCCACGCCGGAGATTCCCCGCACAGAGCGTGTTAACGGGTGGTTACCGCGGCCTCGCCGGTCGCCCGCCAGGCGCCTAGACTCCACGCACGATGGCGCTCACCGAGATCCCGGGCCGGCGCGGCCCCTCCGGAGCCGCCCGCCCGCCGAGCGGCGTCCGCATCGCCGTCGTCGACCGCGACGGCGGCTTCGTCGCCGTGCTCGCCAAGCGCGTCCAGGCACAGGGCTGGGAGCTCCGCTCGCTCGAGCACCCGCCGTCGGTCGACGCGCTGGTGCGAATGCGCCTCGGCGCGGTCGTGATCGACCTCGCCCTGCTCGGCGCCACCGCGCGCTCCTACATGGAGGAACTGCGGGCCGGCCTGCCGGAGCTCGGCGTGATCGTCTGCACGGGCCCCTCCTCGGTCGGTCAGCGCGTGCGCGGGCTGCGGCTCGGCGTGGACGACTGGATCACGAAGCCGTGCCATCCCGAGGAGGTGGTCGCGCGCCTCGAGGCGGTCGTGCGCCGCGGTGTACGGGTCTCGTCGCCGGCGCCGGGCGCCCCGCTGGTCAGCGGCCCGCTTGTCGTGCGGCCCGACCTCTTCCAGGCGTTCGTCGACGGGCGGAGCCTCGACCTCACCAGGCGCGAGTTCGAGTTGCTGCACCTGCTCGTGGGCACCGAGGGGGTCGTGCTCGAGCGCGACGAGATCTACCAACGGGTCTGGGGCTACGCGATGGCGCACGGCGACCGCTCCATCGACGTCTTCGTGCGCAAGCTGCGCCGCAAGCTGGAGCTCGCGTCACCCGGCTGGTGCTACATCCATACGCACTTCGGCGTCGGCTACCGGTTCGCAGCGGAGGGCCCGGAGCCGGGCGACACCGACGCCGCGCCCGGCGTCCTGCCGTACTCGGAGGCGGCCGGCGGGGCGCGCGTTGAGGCCGCGCGCCGCGCCGCCCGCACGCTGCGTCCCGGCGTCGGCGCCCTCTCGTGAGCGCCACCGCGCGCAACGTCCTGATCATCCTGGCGGCCGCGGCCGCGGTCGCGCTGCTGCCGGGCGGCGGCACCGCGGGAGCGACCGCGCTCCAGGCGCTGTACGCGCTGATGCTCGTGGCGGTCGGCTGGTTCGCCGTGCGGCTCTATCGCGAGCGCCGGGTCGATCTCGAGACGCTGCCCGATCGCATCCGCGCGATCCTCTACACCTCGCTCGGGCTCATCGTGCTGACGGCCACCGCGAGCGGGCGCCTCTGGCAGACGGGCGCGGGCACGCTCGTGTGGTTCGCGCTGGTGGCGCTCATCTGCGCAGGCCTGCTCACCTGCTGGCGCGCCTGGCGCGCGTACTGAGCGCGGGCGCCGCCCCCGGCGGTGCGCGCGGACGGACGCCCGCGCGCCGCGGCTGAATCGTCACACGCGCGTCTGGTTCCGTTACCCGCACACGGGCAGGGTCGGCGCCCATGTCGATGCGCGCGCGTGGGTGGCCGGGCCGGGCGAGCGAGCGCTCGCCGGGCGGTGAGTCCGGGCAGGCGAGCGTCGAGCTGGTCGCGATCCTGCCGCTGGTCGCGATCGCCGTCGCGGCCCTGTGGCAGTGCGTGCTCGCGGGGCAGACCGGCTGGCTCGCGGCCGGCGCGGCGCGCTCGGCGGCTCGCGCGCAGGCACTCGGCGCGGATCCCGAGGCTGCTGCCCGCCGGGTCCTGCCCCGCCGGCTGGAGCCGGGACTGCGCGTGCGCTCGCTCGCGGACGGGACGGTCCGGGTGCGGGTCGCGGTGCCGCTCGCGCTGGGCTCCGGGCGGCTGACTACGCTCGAGGCGCGCGCGCGGCTGGAGCCCCAGCGCCCGTGATCCGGCTGCGCTCGCAGCGCGGGCAGGCGTCGGTCGAGCTGGTCGCGCTGCTGCCGCTGCTCGCCGGCGTGGCCCTCGCGGTCCTGCAGCTGCTGGCGGCGGGCGCCGCCGCGGAGCTCGCGGAGCACGCCGCCGGCGCCGGCGCGATCGCGATGCTCGAGGGAGGCGACCCGCGCGACGCCGCCCGCCGGGCGGCTCCCGCCTGGTCGCGGGGCGCGATGTCCGTGACGGTGCGGGGCCGGATGGTGCGGGTCCGCGTCCGCCCGCCCGCGCCGCTGCGCGGCCTGGGCGACCTGCTCGCGCACACGGCCGAGGCGCGCGCGGCCCGATGAGCGTGCTCTCGCGCCGCCTGCTGGAGGCGTTCGTCGAGCCGGCGCACGCGGGTGGGACGGCGCCCCGGCCCGTCCCGTCGCGGGCGCTGCCGGCCGCGACCGTCGCGGTGCTCGGGTCGCCGGAGGCCGTGGCGGCGACCGCCGCGGCCACCGCCCTGCTGCTCGCGGTACGGGGTCCAGGCCTGTTGGCGATCGTGGGCGCAACGGCGCCCGCGCGGCTGCCGTCTCCTCCCACGCCCGCCGCGGCGCGGGCCGCCGCTCGCCTCCGCGATCGTGGTCACGACGCGCTGGCCGCCGGGCGCCTCGTCCGCCTGGCGGCCGAGCCCGTCGAGGTCCCGCGCGCCGCGGCCGTCCTCGGCGGACCGTGCGTCACGGCCGCCGCCGCTCCGCGCGACACGGTTCTCGATCGGCTGCTGGGCGCCCAGGACGCCGTGCTGGTGGTCGCGGGGGAGAGCTCCATCGGCCTGGTCGCACCCGTGCTCGCCGGGCTCGAGCCGCTCGGGGTCCCGTGTGCGGCAGCGCCCGTCGCGCCGGACGCGGTGTCGGCATCGCTCGCGCTGGCCGGTATCGCCGTGCGGCGGCGCTGGGCGGCCGGCCTTCGCGGCGCGCTCGGGGACACGAGATGAAGAGCGCCGAACGCGGTCAGGCAACGGTCGTGCTGCTGTTCGCGCTCGCGGCCGTGCTGCTCGGCGCCGTGGCGCTGGGCGGCGTCGCGCGCGGGTTGGGGGCGCGGGCGGGGAGCCAGCGCGCGGCGGACCTGGGCGCGCTGGCGGGAGCGAGGTCGATGCGCGACGACTACGACCGCCTGTTCGAGCCGGTCCTGCTCGGGAGCGCGCCCAATCCCCGCCATCTGGCGAAGGGCGCCTACCTGGCGCGGGCGCGCGCGGCCGCGCTGTCGGCGGCCGCCGCGAACGGGGCGCGCTCGGTCGCGGCCGGATTCCCGGACGCGGGCGAGATGGCGCCGGTGCGCGTCCGGGTCGTGGTCAGCGATCCGGTCCGGGTCGATCTCGGCGGGGCGCGCCGGAGTGCGGGAGTGCGGGCGCCGGCCGAGGCGCGGCTCGACCCGCCTGCCTGGACGTCCCTCGGCGAGGGCGCCGGCCCGGGCGACTACCGCGGGCCGCTCGCGGTGCGCCAGGGCAAGCCGATGCGCCCCGACGTGGCGACGGCGTTCGACCGCATGGCCGCCGCCGCGGCGCGCGCCGGGATCGGGCTGATCGTCGTCAGCGCGTTCCGCTCCACGGCCGAGCAGGCCGTGCTGTTCGCCCGCCACCCGGATCCGAAGTGGGTCGCGCCGCCGGGCCGCTCGCTGCACCGCCTGGGCACCGAGCTCGACCTCGGACCCGACGGCGCCTACGGCTGGCTGGCCGCCAATGCCGGGCGATTCGGCTTCGTCAAGCGCTACTCCTGGGAGCCCTGGCACTTCGGCTACGTCCGCAACGCCGGCTCGGCCTCGGTGGGGTTCGCGCGCGCGGACGGCCGCGGGTCGCTGCCGGCGTTCGTGCCCGCCCGCTACGCGCCGCTGATCGCGCGCGCGGCGCAGCGCTGGAACGTCGGGGCGGCGCTGCTCGCGGCCCAGCTCTACGCGGAGTCGGGCTTCAACCCGTACGCGGTCTCGCCAGCGGGCGCGCGCGGGATCGCGCAGTTCATGCCGGGCACGGGCGCGGCGTACGGGCTGCGCGACCCATTCGACGCCGGCGCTTCGATCGACGCCCAGGCGCGCATGATGCGCGACCTGCTGCGGCGCTTCGGCTCGGTGCCGCTCGCACTCGCCGCCTACAACGCCGGGCCGGGCGCGGTGGCGCGCTGCGGCTGCATCCCGCCCTACCCGGAGACCCGGGGCTACGTCGCGCGGATCCTCGGGCTGCTGCGCGGGGCCGGAGAGCCGGCGGGGGCGGGCGGCCTGACGATCCGTCTCGTGCGGTGATGGGCGCCAGATCGGTTGGAGTGGCGCCAAGACACATGTAGCATGGCCGAGATGCCGAGCATCCAGATCAAGGACGTGCCCCCGGACGTTCACCGGATTCTGCGAACCAGGGCGGCAGCGGCCGGCCAGTCGCTGCAGGAGTACCTGCTGGCGCAGCTCAGCGAGTCGGCGCGGACGCCGACGCTGGACGAGGTCCTCGACGCCGCGGGCGAGCGCCACGGCGGCAGGATCGGCTTCGCCGACGCCGTGGCGGCGGTGCGGGCGGATCGCGACCGGCGGTGATCGTCGTCGACGCCTCGGTGCTGGTGCCGGCGCTGGGAGACGACGCGGACGACGGCCGCCGCGCCCGCGCGCGCCTGCGCGGGGAGCGCCTGGCGGCGCCCGGGGTCGTCGACCTCGAGGTGACCTCGGCGCTGCGCCGCCACGTGCGCGCCGGCCTGCTCGACCGCGAGCGCGGGCTCCGCGCGCTGGGGGACCTCGCGCGGATGCCGCTCGCGCGGGCGCCGCACCGGCCCCTGCTGGCGCGGATCTGGGCTCTGGCGGACGCGCTCACGCCCTACGACGCCGCGTACGTCGCGCTCGCCGAGGCGCTCGGCGCGGCGCTCGTGACCGCGGATGGGGGGCTCGCTCGAGCTCCCGGAGTCCGCTGCGAGGTCAGGCTCCTGCCCTGAGCGGCTCGACCTCGATCTCGAACGCGGCGGAGAAGCGCTCGCCCGGCGCGACCAGGCGCAGGCCCTCGCCCGAGCGCAGCGCGTCGGCGGGCGCGGTCATCGGCTCGAAGCAGACGACGTCGAGGTCGGGCGGCGCGAAGACCTGTCCCCAGGGATAGCCGTCGCCGAAGCGCACCGCGATCGCCCGCTCTCCGTCGCTCACGGTGAATGTCCCGCCGGGCCGGACGCCCGCGTACCCGTCGTCGAACGTGCGCGCGCCGAGCGGGCCGTCGAGCGAGCCGGCCGGCGAGCGGGCGCCGGTCGGGATCATCCGCGCGTCGAGCGCGAGGTGCTCGAGATCGACCGGCGCGGAGATCACCCACTCCGCTCGCGGCGCGCCCGGCGGCGCCAGGTACGGGTGCCAGCCGAAGCTCACGGGAACCGGCCCTTCGCCGCCGGCCTCGATCGTGGTGACCAGCTCCAGCGTCCGGCCCCGCAGCGAGACCTCCAGCTCCAGCACGTGCGGGAACGGGAACGCCCTCAGGCGCTCCGGCACGGCGCCGAAGTCGAGCCGCGCGGTGATCCGAGCGCAGTCAGCGCCGGTCTCGCGCCCTACCACCTCCCAGTCGGGCGCCGCCGCGAGCACCCCGTGGATCGGCAGGCCGTTCTGCTCGCGGTGCAGGAGCGCGGACTCCGGGTCGAGCCGGACCTCGCGGCCGGCGACGGCGTAGTCCCAGGCGCCGAGGCGGTTCGCCCACGGGTGCAGCAGCGGGATGCCGAACGTCGCGCCGCGCTCGACGTAGGCGGGCAGACCGTCGGGGTTGCCGAGCAGCTCCTCGCCGGCGTCGCGCAGCGAGCAGCCGACCATGCCGGCACCGGGGGCGAACGCCGCCTCGAGGCCTTCGCCGGAGACGAGCACGACCGTCGCGAGGCCGTCCTGCGTCTGCTCGCGGATCTCGTGGGCCGGCATCGGGGTCGGCGCGGGACGGCCCGGGCTCAGGCCGCCGCGTGGGCGGCCGCGCCTTCGCCTGCCGCCGACCCGTTGCCGCTCGCCTCGACCGCCGCGAGCTCGACCGGGATGCCGCTGAGCACCGCGTTGCCCGAGAGCGGCTCGACGTGCGACTCGTCCGCGAGCACGTTGCTGTTCACGCCGGGGTGCTCGGCGGCGACCGCCATCACGGCGCCCGCCTTGCCGTGCCCCCAGCCGTGCGGGAGGCTGACCACGCCCTCCATCACGCCGTCGGTGATCTCGACCGGAGCCACCACTTCACCCGCGGGCGAGCGCACCCGCGCGCGGCCGCCGTCGAGCAGGCCGTGGCGCTCGGCGTCGCGCGGGTGGACCTGGAGCGTGCAGCGGTCCTTGCCGCGCACGAGCGGCTCGAGGTTGTGCATCCAGGAGTTGTTGGAGCGCAGCTGGCGCCGGCCGACGAGCACCACACCCTCCGTGGCGGGGCGCTCGAGCGCGCGCTCCAGGCGCGGCACGTCGGCCAGGATCGACTCCGGCGCGAGCTCGATCCTGCCCGACGGGGTCCGGAGCACGTCCGGCATCCGCGGCTCCAGTGGGCCGAGATCGATCCCGTGCGGGTGCGCCTCCAGCACCGCAAGGGACAGGCCGGCGCCGCCGGGGGTGCGGGCGGCGAGCGCGGTGGGCGCGCCGAAGCCCTCGCCGTAGGGGCCGGTCCGTAGCAGCAGGTCGAGCAGGCGCTCGGGCCCGGTGCGCGGAGCGAGCGCCGCGAGCACCTCGCCCGCGCCCCGTCCCTCGACCGGCGAGCCCGGCGTTGCGACCGCCCGGCGCACGGCCTCCCCGGCGACGAAGTCGTCGATCGCGCCGACGTCCGCGTCCGGTCCCTGCCCCGTGGCGATCCCGGTCAGCCGCAGCAGCGTGACCCACTCGTCCGCGATCGCGGGATCGGGCGGCAGCGAGGGCGGCGAGTAGTTCGCGATGTCGCGCACCGACAGCTGGTAGAACGCGAGGTCGTAGTGCGGCCGGCGCAACGGCGAGGGCGCCGGGAGGATGACGTCCGCGTGACGCGTGGTCTCGTTGACGTAGACGTCCACGCTCACCATCAGCTCGAGCCCGTCCAGCGCACGCTCGAGCCGCGGGCCGTTGGGCGACGAGAGCACGGGGTTGCCGGCGAGGGTCAGCAGCGCGCGGATCTGCCCGTCGCCGGGGGTCTCGATCTCCTCGGCGAGCGCGGCGGTGGGGATCTCCCCGAACGCCTCGGGCAGCCCGCGCACGCGCGAGTGCCAGCGGCCCAGCGGAGCCCCGCGGCCGCTTCCCGGCTTCCCGGTCGAGTTCGACTGGCCGGCGGCCGCGTGCGGGAACATCGCCCCGCCCTCGCGGTCGAGGTTGCCGGTCAGCGCGTTGAGGACGTCGACGAGCCAGCTCGCGAGCGTCCCGAGCTCCTGGGTGCACGTGCCGATCCGTCCGTAGACCACGGCGCGCTCCGCGCCCGCGAGCTCGCGGGCGGCGCGCACGATCGTCGCGGCCGGAATGCCGCATGCGGCCGCGGCGCGTTCCGGCGTGAACGCGGACGCCGCCTGCTCGATCGCCTCGATGCCGTCGATCCGCTCGCCCAGGGGCCCGGGTGCGACCAGCCCCTCCGCGAACAGCACGTGCACCAGCGCCATCAGGAAGGCCGCATCGGTGCCGGGCCGGATGAAGAGGTGCTCGTCGGCCTCGGTCGCCGTGCGGCTGCGGCGGGGGTCCACCACGACGACGCGGCCGCCGCGGGCGCGGATCGCGCGCAGCCGGCCGCGCATGTCCGGGGCGGTCAGGAGCGACCCGTTGGAGGCGAGCGGGTTCGCGCCGAGGATCAGCATGTGGTCGGTGCGGTCGACGTCCGGGATCGGCACGCTCAGCCCGGTTCCGAACATCAGCCCGACCGCGACCTGCTTGGGCATCTGGTCGAGCGTGCTCGCGGTGAACACGTTGCGGGTCCCCAGCGCCTTGAGCAGCACGCGGCCGTAGAGCTGGGTGTCGAGGTTGTGGGCGGCCGGGTTGCCGATGTAGGCGCCCACGGCGTTGCGGTCGCCGCCGGCCAGGATCGGGGCGAGGCGCTCGTCGATCGCCGCTAGCGCCTCGTCCCAGGATGCCGGCTCGAATGTGCCGTCGGGGCGGCGCAGCAGCGGTGTGCGCACCCGGTCGGGGTCCTCGTGGAGCGCCTTCAGCGACGCTCCCTTCGGGCAGACGAAGCCCCGGCTGAAGACATCCTCGGCGTCGCCGCGGATCGCGCGGACCTCCTCGCCGGCGAGCGTGATCTCAAGGCCGCACGTGGCCTCGCACAGCGGGCACGTGCGATGGGAGACGAACTCCGTCGCGCTCACGCCGTGAGCCTACCCCGCCGCGGTCCGGACGGCGAGCGCGGGACCCTATCCTCGATCGGAGATGCCCGAGGCCGCGAAGACCCAGCCGCGGATGCGCGAGCAGCGCCTGCTCGAGCAGCGCCGTGCGCTGCCGGACTCGCCCGGCGTCTACCTGTTCACGGACGAGCGGGGCCGGGTGATCTACGTCGGGAAGGCGAAGTCGATCCGCAAGCGCGTCGCCTCGCACTTCTCGGCGCCGAGCACGCAGGCCGGTCGCGACCTGCTCGGCCTGATCGACGGCATCGAGAGCCTGGTCGTGGAGACCGAGGCGGAGGCGCTGCTGACCGAGCAGCGCTTCATCAAGCAGCAGCGGCCGCGGTTCAACATCCGCCTGCGCGACGACAAGAGTTACCCGTACATCGCGATCTCGCTCGACGAGGATTTCCCGCGCGTCTACTTCACCCGCGAGCGCCACCGCCGCGACCGCGCCTACTTCGGCCCGTACGCGAACGCCAAGCGGGTGCGCCAGACGCTCGACCTGCTCGGCAAGGTGTTCACGTTCCGCTCCTGTGAGGGACCGGAGCCGGGACGGCGCAGCGGCTCGCCGTGCCTGGACTACTACATCAAGCGCTGCGAGGCGCCCTGCGTCGGGTACGTGTCCCGCGAGGACTACCGGCGCGGCATCGACGGCGTGATCGACTTCCTGTCCGGTCGCTACAGGGAGATCGAGCGAGCGCTGGAGGAGGGCATGAAGCGCGCCTCGCAGGAGCGGCGCTTCGAGGACGCCGCGCGGGAGCGCAACCGCCTGCGCGCCGTCCGCTCGCTGCTCGAGCGCCAGCGCGTGGCCAACGAGGCGATCGGGACGCTCGACGCGGTCGCGGTGGCGGTCGACGGCACGGACGCCAACGCCCAGGTCTTTCAGGTCCGGGACGGCGTGCTCGCCGACCGTCAGGGCTTCTACCTCGACAACGCCGCGGGCCGCGGCGTCGCGGAGGTGGCGGAGGCGTTCCTGCTCCAGTACTACGGCAGCGCCGCGATGATCCCGGCGCTGCTGGCGGTCCAGCGGGACGTGGGGGAGGCGGCGGGCGCCGGCGCGCTCGCGCAGGCCCTCGCGTCGCGCCGCGGGGGGAAGGTCGAGGTCCGCGTGCCCGAGCGCGGGGACAAGCGGCGGGTCCTCGACCTCGCCGAGCGCAATGCGCGGCTCGCGCTCGACCAGGAGCGCCTGCGCGGCGAGCGCCGCCGCCAGCAGCGCGTCGAGGCGCTCGAACGTCTCCAGCGGGCGCTCGGGCTGGACGTCCCGCCGGTTCGCATCGAGGGGTTCGACATCTCCAACCTGATGGGCACCCACACCGTCGCCTCGATGGTCGTGTTCGAGGGCGGCGCGCCGAAGCGCTCGGACTACCGCCGCTTCAAGGTCCGCGGCGAGGGCGAGAACGGCGCCGCGCGCGGCATCGGCGAGCCCGACGACTTCGCGGCGATGGAGGAGGTGCTCGCGCGGCGCCTCGCGGCCTGGGAGGCGCAGCGCGAGCGCAGTCCCCACGACCGCGAGCACGACGCCGGCTTCGCGGCGCTGCCGAGCCTGGTCGTGATCGACGGCGGCAGGGGCCAGCTCTCGGCGGGCCTGCGCGCGCTGGGCGGCTTCCGCGAGCGCGGCGTGCTCGTGATCTCGCTCGCGAAGCGGATCGAGGAGGTGTTCGTCCCCGGTCGCGCGGTGCCGCTGCGGCTCGCCCACGACACGCCGGAGCTGCAACTGCTCCAGCGCGTCCGCGACGAGGCGCACCGCTTCGCGATCACCCACCACCGCCAGCGCCGCGACCGCGCGATGACCGCCTCGATCCTCGACGACCTGCCCGGTGTGGGCCCCGCCCGCAAGCGCCTGCTGCTCGAGCACTTCGGCTCGCCCGACGCCTTCGCCGCGGCCTCGCGCGAGGAGCTCGAGGCCGTCCCCGGCATGCCCGGGAAGGTGGCCCGGGACCTCTGGGCCCACCTGAACAAGACCGGACGCTGAGCGACCGGGGCGCCCCGTCGCCCCGGCACGTCACACTGGGGGCATGGACCCGCCGGATCCGTCCCCGCCGGCGCTCACCGACTTCGTGGTGATCACCGGCTTCTCGGGCGCGGGGAAATCGACCGCGATGGCGGCCTTCGAGGACGAGGGCTATTTCTGCGTCGACAACCTGCCGCCGGAGATGATCCGCTCGCTCGCTGAGCTGTTCACGCACGAGGGGTCGAAGGTCGAGCGCGCGGCGGTCGTCTCGGACGTGCGCGGCGGCGACTACTTCAGCGGGCTCTCGCGCGTGCTCGGCGACCTCGAGGCGGCGGGCGTCGCGCACCGCGTCCTGTTCCTCACCGCGGACGAGCAGTCGCTGATCAACCGCTTCAAGGAGACGCGCCGGCGCCACCCGCTCTCGGCCGCCGGGACCGTGGCCACGGGGATCGCGGCCGAGCGCGAGGTGCTCGGGTCGCTGCGCGAGCGCGCGGACGTCGTGCTCGACACCAGCGGACTGACCGCCGCGATGCTGCGCCGCAAGCTCGCCGAGGAGGTGCTCCCGACGCGCACCCCGGGGCGGCTCGCGGTGACCTTCCAGAGCTTCGGCTTCAAGCACGGGCCCCCGCGCGACGCGGACGTCTCGCTCGACGTCCGCTTCCTCCCCAACCCCCACTACGAGTCGGACCTGCGGCCGCTGACCGGCAGCGACCCGGCGGTGCGCGAGTACGTGAACCGCGACGGCGCGCTCGACGACTTCTACGCGCGCCTGCATCCGCTGCTGGACTTCCTGCTCCCGCAGTACCTCGCCGAGGGCAAGGCGCACCTGGTCGTGGCGATCGGCTGCACCGGCGGCCGGCACCGCTCCGTCGCGATCGCGAACGACCTCGCCGCGCGCTACGCCGGTGAGGGGCCCTACCTCGTGGAGGTCATGCACCGCGACGCGGACCGGCCCGCCGCCGCGTGAGCGACCACCCGGGCCGGCGGTTCGGATAGCCTTCCGGTCCTCGTCGGGCAGGCCGCTCTCGCGCCCGGCGCCACTCCTCAGACTCGCTGCAGGAAGGAACGTCACCGCATGCCCGTACGCGTCGGCATCAACGGCTTCGGCCGGATCGGCCGCAATGTCCTCCGCGCCGCCAAGGAGGCCGGGGCGGACATCGAGTTCGTCGCGGTCAACGACCTGACGGACGCCCGCACGCTCGGCCATCTCCTGAAGTACGACTCCAGCTACGGGCCGTTCCCGGGGACCGTCGAGGTGCCCGATGACTCGTCGATCGTCGTCGACGGGGTGCCCGTCCGCGTGCTGGCCGAGACCGATCCCGCCGCCCTCCCGTGGGGCGATCTGGGCGTCGAGGTGGTGATCGAGTCGACCGGGCGCTTCACGGCACGGGCCGATGCCGCCAAGCACCTCGACGGCGGCGCGAAGAAGGTGATGATCTCGGCGCCCGCCACCGAGCCCGACGCGACCGTGGTGCTGGGCGTCAACTTCGACGAGGTCTACGACAGCGGCGCCCACGACGTGATCTCCAACGCGTCCTGCACCACCAACTGCCTGGCGCCGGCCGCGAAGGTCGTCCACGACACGGTGGGGATCGAGCACGGCCTGATGACGACGATCCACGCCTACACGGCCGACCAGCGCCTGCAGGACATGCCGCACTCCGACCTGCGCCGCGCGCGGGCGGCGGCGGTCAACCTGATCCCCGCCTCGACCGGGGCCGCGAAGGCGATCGGCCTCGTGGTCCCCGAGCTCAACGGCAAGCTGCACGGCTTCGCGGTGCGCGCGCCCGTACCGACGGGCTCGGTGGTCGACCTCACGTTCGAGGCGCGGCGCGAGACCTCCGTGGAGGAGCTGAACGGCGCGCTGAAGGCCGCCGCCGAAGGCCCGCTGAAGGGCATCCTGCGCTACACGGAGGAGCCGCTGGTCTCGAGCGACATCGTCAAGGATCCGCACTCGTCGATCGTCGACTCGCAGCTCACCGCCGTGCTGGACGGGACGATGGTCAAGATCATCGCCTGGTACGACAACGAGTGGGGCTACTCCAACCGCTGCGTCGACCTCGTGCAGCGGATGCTCTAGGCGGTGCGCACGCTGGACGACCTCGACGTCGCCGGCCGCCGGGTCCTGGTGCGGGTCGACTTCAACGTCCCGCTCGACGGCGGCGCGGTCGCGGACGACTCGCGCATCCGGGCGGCGCTGCCCACCCTGCGCGAGCTGCGCGACCGCGGGGCGCGGCTGGTGCTCGCCTCGCACCTCGGGCGGCCCAAGGACCGCGAGCCGGAGCTGTCGCTGCGGCCGGCGGCCGAGCGGCTCGGCGAGCTGCTGGACGCCGAGGTGCGGCTCGCGCCGGAGGTCGTCGGCGAGCGCGCCGAGGCGCTGGCCGGCGGGCTCTCGGACGGCGACGTGATGATGCTCGAGAACGTCCGCTACGAGCCCGGCGAGACCAGCAACGACCCCGGGCTGGCAGACGCGCTCGCCGGCCTGGCCGACGTCTACGTGGACGACGCGTTCGGCGCCGCCCACCGCGCGCACGCTTCGACCGAGGGCGTCGCGCGCCGGCTTCCCGAGCACGCCGCCGGGCGCCTGCTCCAGCGCGAGGTGGAGACGCTGACCGGGATTCTCGAGCGCCCGAGGCGCCCGCTGGTGGCGATCGTCGGGGGCGCGAAGGTCACGGACAAGATCGCCGTGCTGGAGCGCTTCCTGGACCTCGCGGACACCGTCCTGATCGGCGGCGCCATGTGCTTCCCGTTCTTCGCCGCCCGGGGCGACGCCGTCGGCGACTCGCTGTGCGAGGCCGAGGGCATCGAGCCCGCCGGGCACGTGCTCGCGCGCGCGGAGGCCTCCCGCGCCTCGCTCGCGCTACCGGACGACCTCGTGCTCGGCCGGGCGTTCGACGCGGCGACCGAGACGCGGGACGCGGACGGCGTCGAGGTGCCCGACGGCTGGATGGGCCTCGACATCGGGCCGCGGACCGCCGCGCGCTACGCGGACGAGATCGCCCGTGCGGGGACCGTCTTCTGGAACGGGCCGATGGGGGCGTTCGAGCTCGCGCCGTTCGCCGGCGGCACGCGCGCCGTCGCCGAGGCGGTCGCCGCGGCGCCCGGCACGACCGTCGTCGGCGGCGGCGACTCGGTCGCCGCGCTGCACGCGTTCGGCCTCGCCGACCGGGTCGACTGGGTCTCGACCGGCGGCGGCGCGTCGCTGGAGCTGATGGAGGGCCGGCCGCTGCCCGGGGTGGAGGCGCTGCGATGAGCGACCGCACCCCCCTGATCGCCGGCAACTGGAAGATGCACAAGACGATCGCCGAGGCGGAGGCGTTCATCGCGGGCCTGCTCCCGCGCGTCTCGGACGCCGGCGGAGCCGAGGTCGCGATCTGCCCGCCGTTCCCGGCGCTCGCGGCGATGGTCGACTCGACCCGGGGCTCGCGCGTGGAGGTCTATGCGCAGACGATGAGCGAGGCGCCGCAGGGCGCCTTCACGGGCGAGGTCTCGGCCCCGATGCTGACCGAGCTGGACGTGCACGGCGTCGTGCTCGGCCACTCCGAGCGCCGCGCGCTGTTCGGCGAGACCGACCGCGCGCTGCAGCTCAAGGTGCCCGCGGCGCTCGAGGCCGGCCTGCGGCCCGTGCTCTGCGTGGGGGAGACCGAGGAGGAGCGCGAGGCGGGCGACACCGAGCGCAAGCTGCGCCACCAGGTGCAGGAGGACCTCGCGAAGGTCGCCGACGACCGCCTCGGCGAGGTCGTCATCGCCTACGAGCCGATCTGGGCGATCGGCACCGGGAAGGTCGCTACTCCGGAGCAGGCGCAGGAGGCGATCGGCTTCGTGCGTGCGCTCGTCGCCGGGCGCTCGCCCGAGCAGGCCGAGCGCTGCCGCGTCCTGTACGGGGGCAGCGTGAAGCCGGACAACGCAACCGAGCTGCTGGCCCTGCCGGACGTGGACGGCGCGCTGGTCGGCGGGGCGAGCCTCGAGCCCGACTCGTTCGCGGCGATCGTCGCAGCGGCGCCGCGATGACGCTGCCGCCGGGGCCGGGCGCCATCCCGGTGCCGCGGGCGTGCCTCGTCGTGCTCGACGGCTGGGGGCTCGCGCCGCCCGGGCCGGGCAACGCGATCGAGCTCGCCTCGACGCCGGTCTTCGACGAGCTGTGGAAGGGCTTCCCGCACACCCGGCTGACGGCGTGCGGGCGCGCCGTCGGGCTGCCGGACGGGCAGATGGGGAACTCGGAGGTCGGCCACCTCAACCTCGGAGCCGGGGCCGTGATGCGCCAGGACCTCACCCGGATCGACGCCGCCGCCGCCGACGGGTCGCTCGCCGCCGAGCCGGTGCTGCGCGAGGCGATGGGCGGCGCCGACCGCGTGCACCTCATCGGCCTCGCCTCGGACGGCGGCATCCACTCGGGCTGGGAGCACCTGCGCGCGCTGATCGGGCTCGCGGCCGGGGCCGGCGTTCCCGATCTCGTGCTGCACGCGTTCACCGACGGCCGCGACACCCTCCCGACCGCCGGGGCCGGGCTGCTGGAGACGGTCGAGGGGTGGATGGCGCAGGCCGGCGCGGGGCGGATCGGGTCCGTCGTCGGGCGCTACTTCGCGATGGACCGCGACCGCCGCTGGGACCGCGTCCAGCGGGCCTACGACCTGCTCGTCCACGGTCGCGGCGAGCACGCCGCCCCGAGCGGGCCCGCCGCCGTGCGGGACGCGTACGAGCGGGGCGAGACCGACGAGTTCATCACGCCGACGACCGTCGGGGCCGAGGCGCGCATCAGGCCGGGGGACAGCGTCATCGCGTTCAACTTCCGCCCCGACCGCATGCGCGAGATCAGCCGCGCCCTCGCCGACCCGGGCTTCACCGACGTCGATCGGGGAGGCGCTACGCCGGTCGAGCGCTACGCGACGATGACGGAGTACGAGGAGGGCTGGCCCTACCCGGTCGCCTTTCCGCCCGAGCACCCGGCGGCCACGCTCTCGGCCGTCATCGCCGGCACCGGCGGTCGCCAGCTCCACGTGGCCGAGACCGAGAAGTACCCGCACGTGACGTACTTCTTCAACGGTGGCGAGGAGGCCCCGTACGACGGGGAGCGGCGGGAGCTGGTCCCCTCGCCGCGCGACGTCGCGACCTACGACGAGCGGCCCGCGATGAGCGCCCCGGAGGCGGCCGCGGCGTTCGTCGGGGCGTGGCGCGCGGACGAGCCGGCCTTCGGGATCATCAACTTCGCCAACGGCGACATGGTCGGTCACACGGGCGTGATCCCGGCGGCCGTGGAGGCGGTCGAGACGGTCGACGCCGGGCTCGGCGAGGTGGTCGCGGCCGTGCACGAGTCGGGTGGCGCCTGCGTGGTGACCGCCGACCACGGCAACGCGGACAACATGCTCGAGCCCGACGGGAGCCCGAACACCGCGCACTCCCTGAACCCGGTGCCGCTCGTCGTCACCGTGCCCGGGCCCTCGCTGCGCGACGGCGGGGTGCTCGCGGACGTCGCGCCGACCGTGCTCGAGCTGCTCGGGATCGCGCAGCCCGCCGCGATGACCGGTCGCTCGCTGATCGCGCGCTGAGCGCCGCCGACCGCTATCGTTGTACGCGCAACGATGAGCCAGGAGGTATCCCTGTCCGAGCCCGAGCTCGCCGTGTGGCGCGGGTTCCTGCGCGTCCACGAGGAGCTCGTCGCGGAGCTCGACGAGGAGTTGCGGCGCGAGCGGGGCATGCCGCTCGCGACCTACGACGTGCTGGTCCAGCTGTCCTTCGCACCGGGCCGGCGGCTGCGGATGCGCGAGCTGGCCGACGCGGTGCTGCTCAGCCGCAGCGGCCTCACGAGACTCGTCGATCGCCTGGTCCGTGAGGGCCTGGTCGCGCGCGAGCCCTGCCCGGACGACGCGCGCGGCGCCTTCGCCGCGCTCACCCCGGCGGGCGCGCAGGCGCTGCGGCGGGCGCGCCCCGTGCACCTGGCCGGCGTGCGGCGGCTGTTCCTCGACCGCCTCTCCACGACCCAGCAGTCGGCGCTCGCCGATGCCTGGGATCGCCTGCGCGCCGGCGAGCGGCCGGGCGACGGCGGCTAGTCTCGACCGGGTGCCCGCCTTCGACATCACGGCGCGCGACCCGGGGAGCCGGGCGCGCACCGGGGTGCTGGAGCTGGCCCATGGGCGGGTTCGCACGCCCGCGTTCGTGCCGCTCGCGACCAAGGCGACGGTCAAGGGCCTGCTGCCCGGGGAGGTCGCGCAGCTCGGCTTCGAAATGGTCCTCGGCAACACGTTCCACCTGATGCTCGCCCCGGGCGAGGACCTGATCGCCGAGCTCGGCGGCCTGCACCGCTTCATGGGCTGGGACGGGCCGATCGTGACCGACTCCGGCGGCTTCCAGGTCTTCTCGATGGGCCACGGGGCGGTCGCCGACGAGATCAAGGGACGCTCCGCGCAGGGGCCCCGGCGCGAGGGTCGCGTCCTTCGGATCGGCGAGGACGGCGTCCGCTTCCGCTCCTACGTGGACGGCGCCGAGCGCGCGCTCTCGCCGGAGCGCTCGATGGAGGTGCAGGCCGCGCTCGGCTCCGACATCGCGCTCGCGTTCGACGAGTGCACCCCGTTCAACGTCTCGCGCGACTACACGGAGCGCTCGACGGAGCGCACCCACCGCTGGCTCGACCGCTGCCTGGCGTGGCACGCGGCGCGCGGCCCGCGCGAGCAGGCCGTCTACGGGATCGTGCAGGGCGGCGTCCACGCCGACCTGCGCCGCGGCTCCGCGCGCGAGGTCGCCGCGCGCCCGGTGGACGGCGTGGCGATCGGCGGGTCGCTGGGGGAGGACAAGGCGCAGATGCACGAGGTGGTCGGCTGGGCGACGGCGGAGCTCGAGGCGGTCGCGCCCGCGCGGCCCCGCCACCTCCTCGGGATCGGGGAGATAGACGACCTCGTGGCCGGCGTGGAGCTCGGGATCGACACGTTCGACTGCGCGATGCCGACCCGCCTCGGCCGTCACGGGATGGCGCTGGTCGCCGACCCCGCCCGGCGCTGGAGGGTCGATCTCACCAAGTCCGCCGCGCGCCGCGACCCGCGCCCGGTGATGGAGGGCTGCCCGTGCGCGGCCTGCGCAGGGGGCGCCTCGCGCGCCTACCTGCACCACCTCCTGCGCGGCCGGGAGCCGACGGCCCTGCGCCTGCTGACCCTGCACAACCTCGCGTTCGTCTCACGCGTGATGGCCGACCTGCGAGCGGCGATCGCAGGCGGAACCCTGGCGGCGGCGGCGACGGCGCTGCGCGCCGGCGCAGCGCCCGGCGCCGTCGCCGCCTGAGGCCGCGCTACTTGGTGTTCTCGGAGACCAGGTCGCGCATCGACTGGATCGCCTGGTCCGCGTTGCTGCCGACGACGCGCCGGACGGTCAGCGCGTCCTTCGAGGTGGCGGTCGCGAAGTAGGCGGCCGCCGCGCCCGCGGCGAGCAGCAGAACGATCGCGACGATCGCCAGCGCGCGCCGGGCGGCGAGGCGCCCGCGGCCGGGCGCCTTCCGGGGCGCCGCCGCGTCCGCTCGCTCCGGGCGCGCGGGCCCGGAGCGCCCGGCGGTGGGCGCGATCGCCGGCGGGGGGGCCGGCTCGCGCGGGCCGGCGATCCGCGTCGCCGCCGTCGGGTCCTCCGCCGGCAGCACCCTCGTGGCCGCCGTCGGGGCGGCGACGGCGGTCGCCGCGGTCACGGGCGCGGGCGCGACGCCGTGCGCCCCGTCGCGCAGCATCGCCGCGAACGAGGCCGCGTCCGGCGGCCGCCGGGCAGGGTCCAGGGCGAGCGCGCGCGCGACGGCGTCCGCCATCTCCTCGGGGACGTCGGGGTTGAGCGCCGGGAGCCGCGTCGGGGGGTCGTTCTGCTGCTTGAGCGCGAGCTCCGAGAGCGAGGCCGCCTCGTAGGGAAGCCGGCCGGAGAGCAGCTGGTAGGTGACTACTCCCAGCGAGTAGAGGTCCGTCGCGGGGCCGGCCTCCTCGCCGCGCGCCTGCTCGGGGGCCAGGTAGGCCGCCGTCCCCAGCACCGATCCGACCTGCGTGATGCTCGACTGCTCCGTCGCCTTCGCGATCCCGAAGTCCGCCAGCTTCACGACGCCGGTCTCGGAGACCAGGAGGTTGCCCGGCTTGACGTCTCGGTGGACCACGCCGTTGCGGTGCGCGTAGTCGAGCCCCTGGCACGCCTGGCCGACGATGTCGGTCGCCTCGCCCACCTCCAGGTGGCCGCGGTCGCGCAGGATCTCCGCGCACGAGCGCCCGGAAACGTGCTCCATGACGATGAAGTGGTGGTGGCTCTGCTCGTCGAAGCCGAAGTCGAAGACCTGCACGACGTTCGGGTGCACGAGGCGGGCGGCGGCCAGCGCCTCGCGCCGGAACCGCGACACGAAGGCGGGGTCGTCCGCGAGGTGCTCGGCGAGCAGCTTGACCGCCACGTGGCGCTCGAGCCGCGTGTCGAGCGCCAGGTGGACGGTCGACATGCCGCCGACGCCGAGCTTGCTCTCGAGCCGGTAGCGGCCCGCGATCGTGGGCGCGTCGGCCATGCCTAGCGGCTCCCCGCCCCGCCGCCGCCCGGCGACGCCCCGCCGGACGGCGCGCCGCCGCCTCCCGGGGAGGTCGGTGGCGGGGTGGTCGTGCTGTCCGTGCTCGTGGTGGTCGTCTCGGTCGTGGTCGGGGTCGTCTGGGTGGTGGTGGGGGTCGTCTCGGTGGTGGTGGTGGGGGTCGTCTCCGTCGTGGTGGGAGGCGCCGTCGTCGTGGTGGTCGTCGCCTGGCAGTCCTGCGCGGCCAGCTCGCTGACGGTCGAGGCCCCTTCGGAGAGGTTGCGGCGCAGCCGCGCGTTCACGGTCAGCGGGAGGCTCGCGACCTGGTCGCGCAGCTGGAGGGAGGCGCGGCTCGCGGCGCGGCAGTCACCGGCTCCGACGGCCCCGTCGACCGCGTCGAGCGCGCCGTTCAGCCCGCTCGCGTCGCGGGAGGAGATCAGGTCGCTGCGCTCGCCGCACGCGGCGAGGAACGCCGCCCCGAGCCCGAGCGAGCCGGCCGCGAGGAGGATGGCGAGCGCGCGCATGGCGATCGGATGCTACTGGCCGTACTCGAGTCGCTCGGCCAGCGACTCGGGCAGGCCGGCGGCCCGGATCGCGCTCGCCGCGCCCGCGACGTCGTAGTCCGTGCGGCGGTACTCGCAGGCCGGTGCCTCGGTGTCGAGCAGCAGCCACGCGGCGCGGGGATCTCCGTCGCGCGGCTGGCCGACGCTCCCGGGGTTGAGCAGCCACTCGCCGTCCCGGAGATCAAGCCGGACGCCCGCCGCCCGGGTCTGGCCGCCCGCGGGCTCGCCCTCCCGGCGCGAGAAGGACAGCGCGACGTGCGAGTGGCCGATCAGGCAGATGCGGCGCTCCTGGGCGTCGAGGCAGAGCTCCGCCTGCAGCGGCGAGAGGACGTACTCCCACACCGGATCGCGCGGGCTCGCGTGGTAGAGCCCGATCTGTCCCTCGATCCGGGACGGCTCCAGGTCGCCGAGGTAGGCGAGCGTCGCGGGCGAGACCGCGTCGCGCGTCCAGCGCGCGGCGAGCGCGGCGCCGGGCGAGAACTCGTCCAGCGGGATGTCGCCGCGCACCGCTAGGTCGTGGTTGCCGACCAGGCAGATCGCGGCACGCTCGCGTGCGAGCGCGACGCACGCGTCCGGGTCCGCGCCGTAGCCGACGAGGTCCCCGAGGCACCAGAGCTCGTCCGCGCGCTCCGCCTCGGCGGCGTCGAGCACGGCCTCGAAGGCCTGGACGTTCGCGTGGATGTCGGTGACGACGGCGACGCGCATGCGGCGGGCCGGGCTCGTTAGGTTGGCGGGCATGGACGGCGATGCGCGCTCACGCTGGCCGGCGGCCGCGCTCGCGACGCTCGTCGCGGCCGAGGCCGGCGCGCGTGTCCTGCGCCCGCGGCCCGCGGAGGCTCCCGAGCCGGCGCCGGTCAGCGCGCGATCGTACTTCACGGCGGCGGAGATCGAGCGCGCGCGGGCCCATCGCCGCCCGCAGCCGGCGCTCGCGGCGGCGCAGGCGCTGGCGCAGGCGGGCCTGCTCGCCGCGCTCGCCCGGCGCCGCGTGCGGGCGCGTTCCGCGCCGTCCGAGCGCCGCGCGCCGGCCCGGCCGCTGCGCGACGCGCTCGCGGGCGCCCGGCTCGCGGCGACGCTCGGCGCCGTCGCGCTGCCGTTCGCGGCGCTCGCGCGCCGCCGCGCGCTGGCGGTCGGCCTGGCGACGCAGTCGTGGCGGGGCTGGGCGGCCGATGCGGTGAAGGCGCAGGCGATCGAGAGCGTGATGGCGGCCGCGGTGGCGGCGCTCGCGCTCGCCGTGGTGCGCCGGCGCCCGCGGGACTGGTGGCTGCTCGCGGGTCCCGGCTCCGTTGCTCTGGGCGGGGCGCTCGCGACGCTCGGGCCCGTCCTGCTCGCGCCGCGGTTCAACCGCTTCTCGCCGCTGCCGGAGGGCGACGCGCGCGACGACGTGCTGGCGCTCGCAGGCGCCGCGGGCGTGCGCGTCGGCGAGGTCTTCGGGGTCGACGCGTCGCGCCGCACCGTGGCCGCGAACGCCTACGTGACCGGGCTCGGGCCGACGAAGCGGGTGGTGCTCTACGACACCCTGCTGGAGGGCTTCGCGCGCGACGAGGTCAGGATCGTCGTCGCGCACGAGCTCTCGCACGTGCGCCACCGCGACGTCTGGCGGAGCCTCGCGTTCTCCGCGCTCGTGGCGCTGCCGGCCGCGCTGACGGCGCGGGAGCTCGCCGCCCGCTTCGGCGCTCGCGGCGCCGCGGCAGGGGCGCCGGGGGCGCTGCCCGCGCTGGCCCTGGCCGCCGGCCTGGCGGGCGCTCCGGCGACGCTCGCCGCCGCCCGGCTCTCGCGCGCCGTGGAGCGCCGGGCCGACGCCGAGGCGCTGCGAATGACCGGCGCGCCGGGCGCGCTGGTGGCCTTCTGGCGCGGGCTGGCGGTGCGGAACCTCGCCGATCCGGACCCGCCCGGCCTGCCGGCGCGCTTGCTCGCGACCCATCCGCCGGTCGTGGAGCGGATCGGCGCGGCGCTCGCCTACGAGCGGGCCGCGCGCGACTTGTAGCCGCGCGCCGCCCATCCGTCACCCGATCCCGCCTACCGTGCCGGCCGTGTACGGAACGGACCTCGACCCCGCGGCCGCTCCTCCAGGGGAGCGTGGCCCCCTGGAGGAGCGCCACCCCCTGGCGGAGCGCCACCCCCTGGCGGAGCGCCACCCCCTGGCGGAGCGCCACCCCCTGGAGCGGCGCCACCCCCTGCCGGAGGCGCGGGTTTCAGCGGGTACCAGATCTGGTACCCCGTGAAACCCGACCTTTGTTGGAAGGGCCGCTCCGGCGAGGTCGGGCGCCTGCGGGTCGGGCGCCTGCGGGTCGGGCGACCGCGGCGGTTGCGGTGAAGGGACGGGTATGAGCAGCGGCGACCTGGTCATGGATGACAACGGCCGCGTCGTGCGCATGTACGGCTACGTGCTGCCCGACCTGGACAAGCTGCCCCGCGACCAGTGGCACGAGGCGCTGCGGCCGCTGCCGGCGAACCTGGACACGATCGTCCAGATACAGGCCGGCCGCGAGATCAAGGCCGAGGTCGCCAGGGTTCTCCGGGAGGTCCGCAGTCCCGTCTACTGGCGCCGCAGGCGGCTCGCGGAGCAGGTGCCGCCCCCCGATCTCGGCGGGACGCTCGCCGGCGGCGCGGCCGCTCCCAAGGAGCCACCGCGCCGCGGCGTCCAGCTCGGGCTGCGCCTGCGCCGCGACGATGCCGCCGCGCTGGAGCGCGCGGCGCTCGGTCTCGGCATGAAGCGCTGCGAGCTCGCCCGGGCGCTGATCGTCAACGGCGTCCGGGCGGTTCTCTCCCAGCGCGCTATTGCTCCGGCGGAGGCTCGGTCTCGGGGAGGTTCTGGATCCCCACCCGGGTAGACCACTTCGAGTAGTTGTCCTGCATCGCGGCGATCAGCTCGCCCATGAAGCGGGGGGAGAGGTTGACCCGGGTCACCACGACGCCCGGGATCGGGTCCTCCTCGACGTCGTGCTCGACGCGCGCGAACGTGAGCGTGAACTCGTAGTCCGAGTGGCTCACGTTGGCGAAGTTCGCATAGTGCCCGGCCATCTGCTCCGGGTTGATCTGCATGTCGATGTGGCGCTCGCCGGCGTCCGGATCTTGCATCGGGAGAGGGTCCTCGCGGTCGGGTGGCGCTCTAGTATCGCAACGGTGCGGATCGTCGTCCTCGCGGTCGGGCGCCTGCGGCCGCCATTCGCGGACGACGTCCAGCACTACCGCAAGCTGATCGCCGGCCACGCGCGGCTCGAGCTGGTCGAGGTCCGGGAGGACGAGAAGGTCCGGGGCCGGATCCCGGAGCGGGCGTTCGTCTCGCTGCTGGGGTCCGAGGGCGAGGAGATGGACTCGGTCGCGTTCAGCCGCTTCCTCGAGGCGCGTCGCCAGGAGGGCCGCGACGTCTTCTTCGTGGTCGGGGGGCCGCTCGGGCTGGAGCTGGACCGCGCCGATCACCGCCTGTCGCTGGGTCCGATGACGCTGCCCCACCAGCTTGCGCGGGTGGTGCTGCTGGAGCAGCTCTACAGGGCGCACAAGATCCTCGCGCGCGAGCCCTACCACTACTGATCGCCGTCGGTACCCTCGGCCGGTGCCGGGAGCGCTCGAATCCCTCCGCGACGCCGTCGAGGCCGCCTGCGGCTCGGTTCTGGACGGGCACGGGGCGCCGCCGAGCGCTCCGTCGCTCGAGCGCCCCAAGCAGGCCTCGTTCGGCGACTACTCGACCAACGCGGCGATGCTCCTCGCGCCGAGCCTCGGCGCGCCCCCGCGCGAGATCGCCGAGCGGATCGGAGGCGCGCTTCAGGAGCGGCTGGGCGCCGGGCTCGAGCGCTGGGAGGTCGCGGGGCCGGGCTTTGTGAACCTCGTCCTCGCCGACGCCTGGTACCGGGACGCGCTCGACGGCGTGATCGCCGCGGGCGCGACGTTCGGGCGTGGCGGGGCCGCCAGCCCGGAGCGGCTGCTGGTCGAGTTCGTGAGCGCCAACCCCACGGGGCCGCTGACGGCCGCGAGCGGCCGCCACGCCGCCTACGGCGACGCGCTCGCGCGGGTGCTGGCCTTCCACGGCCACGTGGTCG
Source organism: Solirubrobacteraceae bacterium (assembly GCA_046330255.1). Taxonomy (GTDB): domain Bacteria; phylum Actinomycetota; class Thermoleophilia; order Solirubrobacterales; family Solirubrobacteraceae; genus JBBSBL01. The sequence goes on along the minus strand of JAXLTC010000001.1, from coordinate 561,672 downwards.
AGCGCGAGTACTACATGAACGACGGCGGCAGCCAGGTGCGGAGGCTGGGCGAGTCGATCCGCGCCCGGGCGCGGGGCGAGTCCGTGCCTGAGGGCGGCTACGAGGGCGACTACGTCCGTGAGCTGGCCGCGGAGATCCCGGACGCCGCCGACGGGGATCCCGACGAGCTCGCGCGCCGGGGCGCCGAGCTGATGGTCGCGCGCATCCGCTCGACGCTGGAGCGCTTCGGCGTCCGCTTCGACGCGTTCGCGTCCGAGCGCGCGCTGTACGAGGGCGACCCGTCCCCCGTCGGGCGGGCGCGGGCGCTGCTGGAGGAGGCCGGGCACCTCTACCGCTCCGAGGGCGCGCTGTGGCTCCGCACGACCGCCTTCGGCGACGACAAGGACCGCGTGCTCGAGCGCTCGAGCGGCGAGCCGACCTACTTCGCCTCCGACGTCGCGTACCACCTGGTCAAGCGCGAGCGCGGCTTCGACCGCCTGATCGACGTCTTCGGCGCCGACCACCACGGGTACGTGGGGCGGATGAAGGCGCTGTTCGCCGCGCTCGGCGCCGACCCCGGGAAGCTGGAGATCCTGATCATGCAGTTCGTGCACCTGGTCGAGGGCGGCGAGCGGGCATCGATGAGCAAGCGCCGCGGCGAGTTCGTGACGCTGGACGAGCTGATCGAGCTGATCGGCGTGGACGCCGCGCGCTGGTTCCTGCTCGCGCGCTCGCACGACACCACGTTCGATCTCGATCTCGACCTGGCGCGGGAGCAGTCGAGCGATAACCCGGTCTACTACGTGCAGTACGCGCACGCGCGGATCAGCTCGCTGCTGCAGCGCGCCGGAGATGCCAGGGTGGAGGAGGCGCTCGAGGCCACCGGGGCGCCGGCCAGGCCGCTGCACCCGGCCGAGCGCGAGCTGCTCAAGCGCGTGATCGCGTTCCCCGACGAGATCGCCGAGGCGTCCGACCGTCGCGCGGCGCAGCGGATCCCGGCCTACGCGCTCGAGCTGGCCCAGGACTTCACGGCCTTCTACCGCGACTGCAAGGTGATCGGCGCCGAGCCGCGGGAGGTGGAGTCCCTGCGGCTCGCGCTGAGCGCTGCGACGAGACGGACGATCGCCTCGGCGCTCGGTCTGCTGGGCGTCAGCGCGCCCGACTCGATGTAGCCCGCACGGGTCAGCTGTCGAAGCGGGCGAGATCCTCGTCCAGGCGACGCGCGTCGGCGGCGGCCAGCGGCGCGGGCTCCGGCCGGGCGGCGGGCCGGCGGCGGCGCGCGCGGCGCACGACCAGCGCGAGGCCGGCGAGGCCGGCCAGGACGGCCGCCAGCGGCACGAGGTAGGCGGCGCGGTCGAAGCCCTCGTCGCGCGGCAGCGACAGGACCTCCGTGCCGTAGGTGGCGACCAGGACCCGCTTGATCTGCGCCTTGGTCCTGCCCTGCGCGACCAGGCTCGCGATCAGCGCCCGCTCGCGCTGCGCGGCGGGCGCCTCCCGCGCGAGGTCGAGCGGCACGCCGCAGACCGTGCACATGACCTCGTCCTCGACGTCGGCCAGCGAGGTGCGGGGCGCGGGCGCGGCGAGCGCCGCCGCCGCCGGGCCGAGCGCCAGCGCCGCGAGCAGGGCGAGCGCCGCCGCGCGGATCATGACGGGGCGCCCACCAGCGGGGCCAGCGCGCGCTCCAGGTAGGTCCCGTCGACCGAGAAGCGCCGCAGCGCGGCGATCCGCCCGCGGCGGTCGATGACGAAGGTCTCCGGCAGGCCGGTCACGCCGTAGGAGCGGGCGAGCTTGCCGCCGACGTCGCGCACCACCGGATAGCTGAGCCCGTAGGCGCGCGCGAAGCGCCGCGCGTCCGGGATCGCGTCGTTCCAGCTCACGCCCAGGACGGTGCCTCCCTGGCGCGCGAGGCGGCGCTGGGCGCGCTCCAGGGCCGGGGCCTCCGCCTTGCAGGGCTCACACCAGGAGGCCCAGAAGTTGAGCACCACCACCTTGCCGCGCAGGTCGCGCAGCGCGGTCCGGCCGGGCCGGTCGAGCGCCGGGAGGCGCCGCCCCTGGTCCGGCGCCGCGGGCCGCTCGCCGGCCGCGACCGCCTGGTCGATGCTCTTGTCGGCCGACTTCGCCACCACGCCGAAGACGATCAGCGCGACGAGCGCCGCGCAGAGCGCGATCACGGAGACTGGGACCAGCACGCGACGCACGAGTCACAGGCTAGAGAAGCCGACCGGCTAGCATCACCGCCTGCCCGCCATGCGGGCCGCGCGGGACTAGTTCATCGGTAGAACGCCAGCTTCCCAAGCTGGAGAGACGGGTTCGATTCCCGTGTCCCGCTCCTTCCCGGGCCGCCGCGCATAGCATCCCCGGCGTGCCGACCTGGCTGATCGTCGTCCTCGCCTGCCTCGCCGCCCTCGTGCTGCTCTTCGGGATCGGCGGGGCGGTCTACGTCTCGCGTCGCAACCGCCGCGCCGCGGAGGGCTTCGGCGACGTGGTCGCCGAGGCCAACCGGCGCCTCGCGGCGGCCCACGCCCAGGACAAGGGCTGGGAGCCCGAGGCGCTCGGTGCCGCCGCGCGGCGCCTGTACGCTGCCGAGCGGCCCGGCGAGGAGGTTCGCGGCGTCACGCTGGTCGCGGTGCGCGACGAGCCGGGCACGGACTCCGACCAGGCCCTCTTCAGGGTCGCGACCGCGTCGGGTGTCGGCACGATCCGGCTGGGGCGGCGCGGCGGCGAATGGGTCGCGGACGACGTGACCTGAGTCAGCGGCTTCCGTAGCCGACCGCGGCGAGGGCCGCCAGCTCCCGGTCCACGGCGGTCTCCGCGGCCTTGACGCGAATCCCTGCGGCGCGCCAGCCCGCGCCGTCGCGGCGCCGGGCCGCGGTGGCCAGCGCGCGGTAGGCGCCCTCCGCGGCGCCGAGCGCGACGGCGAGCCCGCCCGTCGAGGAGGCGCCGACGCGCCCCGCCGGCAGGCGCCCCTGGGCCGCGAGCAGCCGCCCTGCCGCGTCGCGGTAGGCGCCGGCGAGCGACAGCGCCGCAGCCGCCTGGACGTTGGAGCTGGGCGCCCGGGCGAGCCTCGCGCGCTCGCGCGCCCTGCTCGCCCGGAGCCGGCGGACGGCGGTGCGCACGCTGCGCCCGTAGCCCGGGTCTCCTGCGTTGCTCGGCGTCAGCAGCAGGCTCGGCACCCCGACGGTCGCGGCGGCGGCTCCGCACTCGGGCATGAAGCGCGCGGCGCGGCCCGGCTCCGCGAAGCACGCGAGCACGAACGGGCGCCGCTCGGCCGGGAACACGTACAGCGTCAGCCGCCGGTCGAAGCCCGCGATCCGCATGTCCGGGTACTCGTAGGCGTCAGAGGCGCCGACGAACAGCGGGCGGGCGTCGGGCACGCGCGTTCCCGCCCGCTCGACGAGCGCGGGCGGGAGATAGGTGGGAGGTCCCGCGACGACCCGCCCGGCGATCATCCCCCCGCCCGCGTCGGAGGCGAACGCGGCCCGTTCGAAGAAGCGCAGGCCCGGGATCTCCGGCGGGGCGCCGGTCGGGCGCCAGCCGGGCGGCACGTCGATCGTGAGGCCGCTGACGCCCTTCAGCGTCGCCGGCCCGCCGGGGCGCGGCGGCTTGGAGATCGGCAGGAACAGCCCCGCGACGAGTGCCAGGACGCCGACCCCGGCGAGGATGCCGAGCAGCCACGGCGAGACCGGGACATGCACGTCCAGGCCCGGGAGGTAGTACCAGCGCTCGTAGCGTGGAGCGGGACGGGAGGCCACCGGCGCTCAGCCCGAGTCGTCGAATGACCCGCCGCCGCCCGACCCGCCGCCCCCGGAGTTGCCGCCGCCCGCGCTGCCGCGGTTGGGCGCGGGCGCCGGGCGCGACGGCCGCGGGGGCGCCGGGACGAAGCGGGGCACGACGACGGGCGTGGGCGCCGCGCGGGCGATCGGGACGGCGGGCGCCGCGGCGCGCGTCGCGGCGGCGGGGCCCGGACTCGCCGCCCCCGCCGGACGCAGCGCCGGAAGGACCGGCGCCGGGCCGAGAGACGCCTTGACGGATCCGGCCGCCGGCCCGGCCAGCGCCTGCGGCGGCGCCGCCTGCGCGGCATCGCCGGACTCGCTGGAGCGCAGCCCGCCGCGGGCGGCGTAGGGAACCCCGAACGCGAGCAGGATCGCGACCAGCGCGGATCCCACGAACGCCGCCCGCGTCAAGACGGGCACCTCGTCGGCCGGCTGCTGCCGGGCAGCAGGCACGCGTCCGTGCGCGCCGGGGCGCGCCGGCTGCGGATCCGGAACCGCACGTACTTGCCGATCCGCCCGACCCGCGTCACGCGAACCTCGAGCACGGTGTTGGGACCGTACGTCCGCTGGAACGTCCGCATCGCGGTGGCGCCGGCGCGGCGAGGCCGCACGACGCGGCGTCCGGGGCACCCCCGTCCGTGGCACCGGACCTCGACTCGCGAGCCGCGCGGCGCTTCGACCGCCAGCGTCTTGATCCGGGTGTCGCGGCCCCTGAGCGCCCCTGCGATCCGCACCACGGGAAAGGGCAGCAGCAGCTTGGGCCGCGCCTTGCCGATCGCGATCGTGCGCGTGACGCGCGAGACGGCGCCGTCCGCGTCGGTGACGGTGAGGCTGATCGTCTGGCGTCCCGGGTTGTCGAAGAACGCTCGGGTGCTCACGCTGGTCGAGTCGTCGATCGTGCCGCTGCCGCTGATGTCCCACTGCTGGCTGACGAGCGGGCCGTCCGGGTCGGCCGAGATCGACACCAGGTACACGGGATCGCCCACGACCGGGCTCCCGGGAAACACGAGGAGCCTGGCCTCGGGCGGTCGGTTGCCGATCGTGACCGTCCGGCGCGCGGTGCCGACTGCGCCCGCCGAGTCCACGACCCGCAGCCCGATCACGTAGGTGCCGGGACGGTTGAAGCGGCGACTCGTCCCGGGCCCGCCCGCGTCGTCGTAGGCCCCGTCGTTGTCGAGGTCCCAGGCCCGCGAGACGATCGAGCGGCCCGCCGGCGCCGTGGAGGTGTCGATGAACGCCACGGTCGCGCCCGTCAGCGGCGCGTCCGGCGTGACGACGAAGGACGCCGCCGGCTCCGGGCCCGCGACCGTGGGGTCGGCCGCGAGTGCGGCGGCCGGCGCGCAGGCGACCAGGAGGCCGGTCGCGGAGATGGCCGTCAGGCTGCGGAGGGCTCTGCGCTTGGTCATGGGAGCGGAGATGCGCGACGCCGTCCGGCGTCACGCTCCGTGGGCAGGGCAGCGTACCGCCACGGGGTGGGTTTTTCGGAAGGATGAACGGGATCTGCCGGTGGCGCGCCGGTGACCGCGGCGGCGCTACCAGGCCTGGTCCGCGCCGCAGCGCGGGCAGGGCGTCGAGGCGGTGACCTGCGCGTGGAACAGGTATCCGCATCCGCACACGTAGAGCGCGCGGTCCTGCGGCCCTCCGGCCTGCCGCGCGCGCTCGGTGCGCCCGCTGATCGCCGGCGGGGGCGGCACAGCCGCGCAGCGCCCGGCCGCGACGGAGGGCGCCGATCGCCCGGGCCGCGCCCGCCGCGCGGCGCGACGGATGCCGGTCCCGATCTCCATACCCAGGGAAACGCTCATGTGATCGCAGGGTTTCGCGGTCCGATGCTCGAATCCTGGCAACGTCCGTCCACTGACGCGCCGGTTCGCTCCCGGGGCCCGCGCGGGCGGGTCTGAGATACTGGGCGCCGCATGGATCCCGCCCGCAAGCGCACCGTGCGGCTGGTAGTCGCGCTGACCGCCGCGCTCGTCCTCGCGACGTTCCTCGTCTACACCAGCTTCAGCGCCGGGAGCGAGGCGCGAACCCCGTCGCAGCTGCTGCGCGACGCGCAGCCCGGGCGCAGCTACCAGCTCACCGGCAAGGTTGTGCCCGGCTCGATCCGCCAGCAGGGCGAGACGCTCCACTTCCGGGTCCGCGACCGCTCCGGCTCCAGCGCCGCGTCGGTCCCGGTCGCCTACGTGGGCACGGTCCCCGACCCGTTCCGCGCAGGGCGCGAGATCATCGTGACGGTGCGCAAGCAGGGGGCCGGGTTCGCGGGCGCGCGCGACTCGCTCCAGACGAAGTGCCCCTCGAAGTTCAAGGCCGCCAAGAACGGCAACTGAGATGGCGACCGTCGGTCGCGCGCTGCTGATCCTCGCCCTGGCGATCTCGGTCTACGGGATCGTCGCTTCCGTTTACGGCGCCCGCGCGCGGGACCGGCGCTTCATCGACTCCGGCCGCCGCGCGGTCTACGCGCTGTTCGGGGTGGTGGCGCTCGCGTTCGTCCTGCTGGAGGCCGCCTTCCTGCGCACCGACCTGAGCTTCGCGCTCGTCGCCGAGCACTCCGCGAGCACGCTCTCGACCTTCTACCGCGCGACCGCGATGTGGTCTTCGCAGGAGGGCTCGCTGCTGCTGTGGCTGTTCCTGCTCGCCGGCTGGTCGAGTCTCGCGCTGGTGCTTACGCGCAACCGCCTGCGGGAGATCGCGCCCTACGCGACGGCGGTGCTGCTCGGCTTCGGCGCGTTCTTCTCGTTCCTGGTCGTGTTCCTGGCGAGCCCGTTCGACACGGTCGCCGCGCCGCCCGCGGAGGGCGCCGGGCTGAACCCGCTGCTGCGCCACTGGGCGATGATGGTCCACCCGCCGGCGCTCTACTCCGGCTACACGCTGATCGCGGTGCCGTTCGCGTTCGCGATCGGCGCGCTGATCACGCGGCGGGCCGGGGCCGAGTGGATCGGCGCGACCCGCCGCTTCGCGCTCGGGGCCTGGCTGGCGCTCGGCGTGGGGATTCTGCTCGGCGCGATGTGGTCCTACACGGAGCTCGGCTGGGGCGGCTACTGGGCCTGGGACCCCGTCGAGAACGCCGCGCTGCTGCCGTGGCTGACCGCGACCGCGTTCATCCACTCGGGGATGATCCAGGAGAAGCGCGGGATGCTGAAGGTCTGGAACGTCTCGCTGATCCTGGCGACGGGCGTGCTGGCGATCGTCGGCACGTTCCTCGTGCGCTCGGGGATCCTCAGCTCGATCCACGCGTTCGTCGAGCCCGGCGCGCTGCTGCGCTGGCTGTTCGTGGCGCTGATCGCCGTGATGATCGCCGGCTCCGTCGGCCTGGTGCTGAGCCGCCGCGACGGGTTGCGCTCCGAGCACCGGCTGGACTCGCTGCTCAGCCGGGAGGCGTTCTTCCTGTTCCAGAACGTCGTGCTGGTCGGGCTCGCGTTCGTGATCTTCTGGGGGACGTTCTTCCCGCTGATCTCGGAGGCGATCACCGGGACGAAGTCGAGCGTCGGGCCGCCGTGGTTCTCGCGCTACACGGGTCCGCTGGCGCTCGTGCTGGTGGCGCTCACCGGCCTCGGGCCGCTGCTCGCCTGGCGCCGGCAGACGGTCGCGAGCCTGCGGCGGACGGTGGCCGTCCCCCTGGCGGCGGGCGCCGTGGCCGCGCTGGTGCTTGCGCTGGCGGTGCCGGTGACCACGGAGAAGCCGCTGGCGCTTGCGGTGCTCGCGCTGTGCGTGGTGGTGATCGCCGGCGTGGCGCAGGAGCTGTGGCGCGGGATGCGCGCGCGGGCCGCGATGTCCGGCGAGCCGGCCCCGCTTGCGCTGTTCTCGGTCGTGCGGCGCAACAGGCGCCGCTACGGCGGCTACCTGGTGCACCTCGGCATCGCGGTCCTGTTCATCGGCGTGGCCGCGTCCTCGGCGTTCCAGACCGTGCAGGAGACCGTGCTGCGTCCCGGGCAGTCCACGCGCGTGGAGGGCTACAGCTTCACCTACGTGCGCGCCACCACCCGGCTGAAGGCGGACGAGCTGTCCTACGGCGCGGTCGTCGACGTTCGCCGCGACGGCCGCCACGTCGCGACGCTGCGCCCGGCCAAGGGCTGGTATTCCTCCGGCGCCGGCTCGATCGGGGACGGCGCGATCGGGCGCTGGTTCGACGGCGAGCCGGAGTCCGACGTCGGCGTGAAGCCGGGCCTGCGGCGCGACCTGTGGACCGCGGTGGAGCCGGACACGAGCTCGATCCAGCCGGTCGTCGCGCGCGCCGATCGGCGTTTCGGCGCGCTGATGCGCCGCTTCGGGCCGGTCTTCGCGCAGGCCACGCCCGCTGAGCAGGCGCGGATCGTCAGCGGGATCCAGAGCGGGGTGCGGACGGCGGTCGGGCGGATCTCGGCGCGCTACGTGGCCTCGGCGCCGCCCGCGACCTTCCGGATCCTGATCTCCCCGCTGATCATGTGGATCTGGATCGGCGCGCTGGTGGTGTTCCTCGGCGCGCTCGTGGCGATCTGGCCGCCGCCCGCCGCGGCGCGCCGGCGCGTCCCGGCGCGCTACCGCGCACGGCTCGCGCGCGACCTCGCCGCGCGCCCCGAGTCCTAGGCCCCCCGTGCTGCTCGAGTTGCTGATCGTCGTGGCGGTTCTCGCCGCGGTCGCGGCGGCGCTCGCCGGCCCCCTGCGGCGCGCCCGAGCGGACGGCGGCGAGGGCGCGCCGAACGGCGCGGACGAGCTGCGCGCCGCCCGCGACGCCAAGTACCGGGAGATCCGCGACGCCGAGCTCGACTACCGGACGGGCAAGCTCTCCGAGCCGGACTGGCGCGATCTCGACGCGGGCCTGCGCGCGGAGGCGGTCGAGATCCTGCGCGCGCTCGACCGCGCGGGCGGGGGGGACCCGGACGCGGCCGGCCGCGCGGGCGACCCGGACGCGGGCGCGTAGTAGCCTGGCCCCGACATGTACGTGATCCTCGGCGTGATCCAGGTCGTAATCTCGGTCGTCCTGATCTTCCTCGTGCTCATGCACTCGGGGAAGGACGCCGGCCTCTCGGGCGCATTCGGCGTCGGGACCGGCGCGGGCCCGTTCGGGGGCGGCTCGCTGGTCGAGCGCAACCTGAACCGCTGGACGGTCGGCTTCGCGATCGCGTTCGCGGTCAACACGATCCTGCTGCTGAAGGTCTGAGCGACGCGGGCGGCGCCGGGCGCGCCCCTACCACGCGCTCTCGTACAGCCCCAGGATCTCCGGCTCGCTCGCGCGCGGGGGCGTGAGCTCGAGCTCGGGTCGCTCGGCGGCGGCGCTCGCCGCCTCGGCCAGCAGGTCGCGCCGGACGCCGAGGTCGCGCAGGCGCTCGGCGCCGGTCCGCGCGCGCAGCCGCGCCACGCGCGCGGTCGCGTCGCCACCTAGCGCCCGGTCCAGCTCGGCCGCGGCCGAGGGCGCGCGCCCGGCGAGCGCGGCGACCGTGACCGGCAGCAGCACCGCGTTCACAGGGCCGTGGCCCGAGCCCGAGACGCGCACGAGCGTCTGCGAGAGCACGTGGTGCAGCCCGTACCAGGCGGAGTCCGCCGCGTAGCCGGCGAGCAGCGCGCCGAGCGCGAGCGCGTCGCGATCGGGCTGCGCCGGCGCCTCGAGCCCCGCCGACAGGAGGCGCGCGGCCTCGAGCGCGGCAAGCGTCGCGACCGGGTTCGCCTGTGTGGTGGCGGGCGCCTCGACGGCGTGGCCGAGCGCGTTCAGCGCGCTGGCCGCCAGCTCCTCGGGCGGCTGTGACGCGCTCAGCGCGGGGTCGTTGAGCACGATCTGCGGGCGCGCCCGGGGGGTGCCGGCCGGCACGCCCGAGGCATGGCGGTGCAGCCAGGTCATCTCGGCGCCGGAGAGCGTCGTGGGCACGGCGCACACCCGCCGCGGCGGGTCGGCCGCGGCCAGCGCCTTGGCCACGTCGACCACGCGCCCCCCGCCGAGCGCCACGAGCAGCTCTCCCGCGACCTCCGCGCGGATCGCCGCGGCGACCTCGTCGACCCGCCCGGCGGGCACGTGATGCACCGCCCCCGCGCCCGCCACCAGCGCCGGGGCGGCGTCCTCTCCACGGGCGGTCGTCAGGAGCGTGTACCCGGTCCCGAGCTCCTCCAGGCCGGCTGTCACGGCGCCGTGGCCGAAGAAGATCGTGCGCTCCCCGTCGCGCCAGCGAAAGGGGCGTGCCGGATCGGCGGCGGGCGTCACCCGCCGGACGCTACCGCGCGGTGCGCCGGCGGGTGATGCCTCGCGCCGCGGCCCGCGCGCCGGCCCCGGGCCGGTCGGCGCGGACGCGCTCGCGCTCGGCGCGCTCGCGAAGCTCGCGCTCCTGCCCGTGCAGCATCACGCGTGCGAGATCACCAGAGATGAGCGGATGCATGGCGCAGCCCTCCCTTCGTCGTCAGGCCGCGGAGGCGTCGCTCGCGGCGGCCGCGGCCACGCCCGGACGCCTCGCCGGTCGCGAGCCGCGCGCGGCGCAGCTCGAGCAGCTCGACGATGTCCGCGGTGAGGCGGAACGGGTCCGCCACGACGACGCCGCCGTCGATGGCGATCGCCGCCGCCGGCACGCCGCCGACCTCGGCGAGCAGCGCGGGGCCGGCGAGCGCCCCGGCGCTGTCCAGCGCGGCGAGGCGGCGCAGCGCGGCGGCGTCCGCGTCGCCGGCGGTGCGGATCGTGATGGTGTCGGCCTGGTTCCTCATGGCGGTCCCTTCGCGTCGGGTCTCGGTCCGTAGATGGAACGTGCGGCGCGATCGCCGCGTGAGACGAGCGTGGCACCGGACCGCCATCAGCACAATCAACCCTTTCGAGGGTCTGCGATAAGCTCGCCTAATGCTTGACGTGAAGCGCCTGAGGGTCCTCAAGGAGGTCGCGGAGCGCGGTTCGTTCTCAGCAGCCGCCGAGTCGCTCAGCTACACCCAGTCGGCGGTCTCGCAGCAGATCGCGGCGCTCGAGCGCGAGGCGGGCACGACGCTCGTCGACCGCGGCTCGCGCGGCGTGCGGCTCACCGACTCCGGCCGCGCGCTGGTGGAGCACTCCGAGGCGATCCTCGCCCGTCTCGCCGCCGCCGAGGCCGAGCTCGAGGCGATCGCCGGGCTGCGCGGCGGACGCCTGCGCCTGGCGTCGTTCCCGACGGCCGGGGCGACGCTCATGCCGCTCGCGATCGCGCGCTTCAGCGCCGCCCATCCCGGGGTGGAGCTCTCGCTGGTCGAGGCCGAGCCGGAGGAGAGCCTGCCGCTGCTGAAGGCGGGTGAGCTCGACGTCGCGCTCACGTTCGAGTACGAGAACCTGCCCGGCAGCGTCTTCCGTCCGGGCGACGAGGGCATCGAGGTCCACAAGCTGCTGGAGGACCGCATGTACGCGGCGCTGCCGTGCGGCCACCCGCTCGCCGAGCGGCGCCGCCTGCGGCTCGCCGACCTTGAGGGGGAGGCCTGGGTCCAGGGCGACATGAACGAGGTCTGCGGCCTCATGCACCTGACCGCCTGCCGGCGCGCGGGCTTCGAGCCGCGCGTGGCCTTCGAGAGCGACGACTACAACGTGATCCAGGGGCTGGTCGCCGCGGGCGTCGCGGTCTCGCTGATCCCGGATCTAGCGCTCGCCAACCTGCGCGAGGACATCGTGATCCGCGACCTCGGGCGCGATGCCCCCGTGCGCCACATCGCGGCCGCCGCCCTCGCCGGGAGTCACCGCCCGCCCGCCACGGCCGCCATGCTCGACATCCTCCGGGCGGCGGCCGTCGAGTACCGCGAGCAGCGCGCCGCGGAGCCGGTCGCCGTCTGACGGGCACGCCCGCGCCGACGACCCCGCCCCATGCGCCCGAGAGGACTCGAACCTCCACGGGCCTTACAGCCCACAAGGCCCTCAACCTTGCGCGTCTACCAATTCCGCCACAGGCGCCGGGGACGGCCGAGTATAGCCTCGGCTCGCTCCCGGCCGGCACGGGCGGCCGGCGGGCTTGAGTCCGTCTGACGGGGGCGCTAGGGTACCGAACACATGTTCGTCTCAGCCTTCCAGATCGACGTCAGGAGCGAGCCGTGGTGGAGCTGAACCTCACCAAGCGCCAGCAGGAGATCTTCGACTTCATCAAGCGCTACTCGGCCCGCTACGGATACCCGCCGACCGTGCGCGACATCGGCAAGGCGGTCGGCCTCGCCTCGTCCTCGACGGTGCACGCGCACCTCGCGAACCTCGAGAAGGCGGGGCTGCTGCGCCGCGATCCGTCCAAGCCGCGCGCGATCGAGATGCTCGACCGCGCGGTCGGGAGCGTCAAGAGCATCGTGCGGCCGGGCGGCCTGCCGCTCGTCGGCCAGGTCGCTGCGGGGTCGCCGATCCTGGCCGAGGAGAACATCGAGGAGTACGTCGAGGTGCCCGGCGCGGCCGGGGGCGAGGACGGCGAGTACGTGCTCCGCATCCGCGGCGAGTCGATGACCGGCGCGGGGATCCTCGAGGGCGACCTCGTCGTGGTGCGCCCGCAGGAGACCGCGCAGGACGGCGACATCGTCGTCGCTCTGGTGGGGGAGGAGGCGACCGTCAAGCGCTTCTTCCAGGAGGACGACCACGTGCGGCTTCAGCCTGAGAACGACGCGATGCAGCCGATCCGCTCCAAGGAGGTGCGGGTGCTGGGCCGCGTCGTCGGACTGCTGAGGACCTTCGGATGACCGTGCTGCTCGCGGACCCCCCGGCCGGATCCGCGCGGGTTCCCGCGCTCTTCGACGCGCGCGGCGGCGAGTCGGCGCTGGACGCCCTCGTGTCCCGCGCCTGGGAGAGGCTCGCCGCCCGCGGGGAGGCGCCGTGCCCCGTCTGTGGCGGGCGGCTCGAGGCCGTCTACGGCGTCGCGGCGATCCCGGTCGAGGGCCGTTGCACGGGCTGCGGCTCGGCGCTGAGCTGACGCCGCACGGCGATCCCGGCCGCGGGGCGGCCGCTCGGACGCCCGTCCGCTCCTCCCGGCGCCGTCCGCCCCCTGCTCTACGGTGCGCCGCATGACCAGTCACCTGGATGTGGGCGCGACCCTCGGGCGCGTGTTCGAGATGTACCGCAAGCACCTCACGACGCTGCTGCTCGTCGCGGTGATCGTGTGGGTGCCCGTCGGGATCGTCTTCGGCCTGATCGCGGACAGCGGCAACATCGGGCTCAGGATGATCGCGAACCTGCTCCAGTTCGTCGCCACCTTCCTGCTCGCGGGCCTCGTGATCAAGCTGGTCGAGGCCGACCGCGCGAGCGAGCCCGAGCCGAAGATCTCGGAGCTGTTCGACCGGGTCGGACCGCGCCTGCTGCCGCTGATCGGCATCGCGATCCTCGCGGCGATCGGTATCGGGATCGCCGCGATCTTCCTGGTCATCCCGGCGCTGATCCTGGCGACCTACTGGATCGCCCTGGCGCCGGCGATCGTGGTCGAGAGCGACCGGTCCGCGTTCGACGCCTTCGGCCGCAGCATGAAGCTCGTGAGCGGCAACTTCTGGCGCGTCGTGCTGGTGCTGATCGTGATCATCCTGATCGTGATCGCCGTGTTCATCGTCGCGCTGGCGTTCGTCGCGATCACGCCGATCCTCGGGATCATCGTCCTGATCGCCCTGGCCGTCCTGCTTGCGCCGCTTTCCGCGCTCGTGCAGGCACAGGTGTACTTCGACCTGCGCGAGGCGCACGGCGAGGCCGCCGGCGCCGTGGCCGCGCCCGCAGGGCAGTGGGCGCCGCCCGCCGCGCCCGGAGGCCCGCCGCCGCCGCCACCCCCGGCGCCCGCGCAGCCCGCTGCGCCGGCACCGCCCGCCGCGCCGGCCCAGGCGCCGCCGCCCCCGGCAGCGCAGCCGCCGGCGCCACCGGCCGCCGCCCCGGCTGCCGCCCCGCCGGCCACGCCCGCGGCGCCGGACGCCCCGACGACCCCCGCCGCGGCCCCGCCCCGGCAGCCGCCCGCTCCGGGCGGCGGTGTCACCTCCGGCGACCCGCTCGCCGAGCCCGACCGGCCGGCCAGCCAGCCGCCGCCGAGCCAGCCCCCGCCCGGCGCGGCCTGAGCGCGTCCTGCCCGGGTTGTGGCGCCAGGTCTCGGACCGAACCCATCCCGGCTGACACCGGTCCTGCGGGCATAGCCTGGGATGGGTTGGCCGGGGGGCCCCGCGCGGACGCCCCGGGACTAGCCGCCCCCAGGGACGGGCGCGGCGTCCGCCCAACCGGGTGGCGGACCGTCGGTCACGGTGATCCGCAGGATCCGCCGCGCCCGGAAGGTGATCACCTGCCCCATCGCGCTCTCGATCGCGATCGGACCGTCGTGCTCGACCTCGACCCGCGCCCGGAGGCGAACGAGGATGTCCTCGCCGCTGTCGCGCAACTCGACGATGCGCGGCACGAGGGCCGACACGTTCGTCTGGAACTCCTCGACGATCGCCCGAAGCCCGTCATGACCGTGCCACACGGTTTGCGGGAACGCGGCGCCCGCCAGCCCGGAGTCCCACACGCACTCCGGGTCGTACAGCGCGACCAGCGCGTCCGGGTCCGACGCGGCGAAGGCGTCATAGGACGCCCGTACCAGGTCCACGCGCCAGTCACCCATGCCGCCAACGCTATCCGGCGCGTCGGGCCGGCCCCGTGGCTCCACCGGCTCCGCCACATTCCCCCGCCCGTCGGCCGGCCGCCCCGTGGACGGGCGCCGGGGGCCATCCGACGGAGCGTCTCCACCCGGCGCGGCGCCGGCCGTGCCTCCCCGAATCGCGTGCTCCGGAGGGTGGCCACCGGCGCCCGGCCCCGCCGCCGTCCACGCCGCCTCCCGCCTGGCCAGCGCGGGCACGGCCCGCTACGCTCAGAGGCGCCGGTCAGGCAGTCGCGGAGGTGAGTCCTTCGAGGAAAGTCCGGACACCACAGGGCAGGGTGGTCGCTAACGGCGACCCGGGGAAACCCGCGGGAAAGTGCCACAGAAACACACCGCCCACGTCCGCCCCTTGCGGGCGGGCAGGCAAGGTTGAAATGGTGCGGTAAGAGCGCACCGGCGTCGCGGTGACGCGGCGGCCAGGCAAACCCCACCCGGTGCAAGGCCAAGCAGGACCGCTTGCAGGCTGCCCGCCGAGGTCCAGGTCGGCCGCACAGATGGATGGCTGCCCACGACAGAATCCGGCTTACCGACCGGCTGAGGGAGGCCCCCGCCACGGCGGGGGCCTCCTGTTTCACGCCGCGCGCCGCGGTCGCCGGCCGGCGCGCAGGTAGGATCGCGCGCAGCGCATGCGCTTCGGGGTCTTCTACGAGCACCAGCTCCCGCGACCGTGGGAGCCGGACTCGGAGCGCCGGCTGATCGCCGACGCGCTCGAGCAGGTCGAGCTCGCGGACCGCGTCGGCTTCGACTACGTCTGGGAGGTGGAACACCACTTCCTCGAGGAGTACTCGCACTCGTCCGCCTCCGACGTGTTCCTGGCGGCTGCGAGCCAGCGCACCGAGCGCATCCGCCTGGGGTTCGGGATCCTGCCGCTGCCGCCCGGCTACCAGCACCCCGCGCGCGTGGCGGAGACAGCCGCGATGCTCGACCTGGTGTCCGGCGGGCGTTGCGAGCTCCGCACGACCGGGCGCTCCAAGGCCAGTTGGACGGTTCTCGCCGCGAAACCTGATCAATAGCACCGCCCGCGTTGATCCAAGCGCTCTAGCGCAGTAAAGAAGTCTCCAGGTCAGCTAAGACGTTAGCGGTCCAGTCGCATGGAAATCGCGATCCTGGGGCGTCGCGTCCTCCGAAGCACGACCAGGGAGGAACAATGAAGCCGCCGGTCAGACTCGTCATCGCGTTGGTCGGAGTGGCGCTATGGAGCTCAGGCGCAGTGTTTGCCAGCTCGGCGCCCGCGCAAACCACGCAAAACGCGATCCTCGTCAATCCTGGCGACGCGGCGCAGGTCGATGCCGCGAAGGGGCGCGGTGCTACAGCCATCAAGCTGATCGTGAGTTGGTATCACACGAGCCCTGGCGCACAGTCTTGCACGGCGCCATCGGGCATCAACTTGAGCGATCCTGCGAGCTACAATTGGAACTACAACAATTATGATGCAATCATCACCCGAGCTGTGGCCGACGGCCTGCCGGTCTACCTCACAATCGGCGGCGGTTTCCCGTGCTATGCATCTGCTGACCCTCAGTCGTGTAGTCCCCAGCCTCCTGCTTCCTGCACTCTGAATCCAAATCTGTATGCGTATGCCGCCTTCGTCTCCGCATTAGCTCACAAGTATCCGTTCGCCAATCGCTGGTCGCCCTACAATGAACCCGACGCGAACGATACCTTGACGGTCGGGACCGGCACCCAGTCGAAGAACGGTGCTCGACAAGCTGCGTTGATTTACCGTCAGATGTGGACTCTGGCGCTCCCGATTATTCGAAACGCGGGAAGCGCGGCTCCTCTTTGGTTCGGTGAGACCACTCGGCATGGGGCCGAGACATATGTGGGCGACAGCGCAGGCTTCATAGAGACGGCGCTGTGCCTCGGAAACTTCGTCTCCCAGGATTCGCGTTATGCGTCTTGTGGAAGCAGCCCGCAGCAGATCGATGCCGAAGCCCTTTCGTTTCACCCGTATGAGACGAATCCAGCCGATGGCGTTTCAGTCATTAACGACTTCGATTACGTGAAGTACGTTGCAACGTCGCTCGGCAGACTTCGTTCTGGCGCGTACATCGCTTCGTCTGAGTTCGGGATCCACAACGGAACCTGCTGGCCTTCGGAAGCGGACTGTCAAAAGATTGTGGATCAGGGTCTGTACGACCCTACTAACGCGCGTACCGAGACAGTCGGTGCTGCGTACGTGAACTGCACCGAGGAGGGTCTTTACAACAACAGCAGCAACGTCTCGACATCGCAGTACTTAATGAACGATGGTCCATCTCCGAGCGCTGGGTCCAATGGTCAATGGTACACGGGCCTTCGGCATGGCGATGGCAGTCCAAAGCAGTCGTTCAACGCATGGCAGATGCCGATCTCCGTGTGGCGTCAAGCTGCGGACGGTCGTTTGCATGTTTGGGGCGCTGTCAGGCCACAGCCGGTGTTGAACGGTAACGTCAAGGTCGTGGCGGTGAACGGTACGTACACGGCCTATTTGTCGGTAAACTCCCGGGGCTACTTCAACGGGGTATTGTCCGGGGCGCCGAGTGGCTATAAGTGGCAGTCGCTATCCGGGTCAACTCTGCGGTCGCGCGTGGCTGGTGGAAGCGACTGCGGCGCGGGCTGGCAGGGCGGTAGCTGACCTCGCGGGCGGCATCACGTCGGCGACTTTCTCGGGATACTGCCTGATTTGCGCGAGAAGGAGATCGGCTGTTTGGCGTCCGAGCTTGGCCCGCGCCCGAGCCCTCGGCGGATTTGGATAGACGGACGTGGGATTCGCTAGGTTCGCTGGCGTATCCGGGGGGCTTCTCATCGACTCATGCCGCCAAGCCACCGTTCGAGACGCGCCGACGGTCGTCTGAGCGCGGCCGGCCCCTTCTTCGCGTGGCTTGTGCTGTGCGGGTGCTTGCTAGCGGCGCTCGTCATCTGGCGCGGACGGTCGTACTGGAACTACTCCGACGGGGTCTACCTGCTGTCCGGACGGGGTTGGCTGGACGGCTGGGCGCCGTATGGCGACTTCGCGGCGGCTCAGCCGCCCGGCATCTATGTCGTCTCTGCCGGACTGCTCGGGATTCACGATGCCGTGGGCACCGTGCGCGTGGCTCTCGCGTTCGTCGACCTGCTCACCGCCGGTCTCGTCGGCTGGACCGTCTGGCGGCTCGCCCGCGATCGCTGGGTGGCGGTCGTGGCGGGCGTGCTCGCCCCGTTGCCGCTGATGACCCTGCACGAAACGGCGCAGCTCACGCCGGAGACATTGGCCGCACCGCTCGTGATGGCCGCGACGCTTCTCGCCGCGCGACGGTCGACGAGCGCGGTCGCCGGCGTCGCCGGCGCTGGCATGATCATGCTGAAGCTCGCCTTCGCCGTTCCAGCGCTGGCGATCGCGCTTGCGTCCCAAGGGCGGCGGCGGGCGCTCGCCGGCCTCGGGGCCGCCGTGGGGGTGATGGCGGGCGCTTCCTGGCTCGTTTTCGGTTCGAGTCTGTGGCGCGAGATCGTGGTCGCGCAGCTAGCGAGCGGTCGGGCGTCGGTGCACGCGATCAGCGGGCTGTGGGCGCAGGCGGCCTGGAATGCGGTGCCGCTGCTGGGCGGGTGCGCCGCCGCGCTCGTGCTCCGGCGCCGCTCGAGCGATCCACCGCTGCTGCGCGCGCTGGCAGCGGCGGGGGGGGCGCGCTGATCCTGACATTCATGGTGGTGAAGCGGGGAACGTGGATCAACGGTTTGGCGGTCGCCGAGCCGCCGCTGCTCGCGCTTGCCGTGCCCGGGCTCGTGTGGCTGGCCCGGGAGGCGCTGGCCGATAGGCGCGCGAGGGCGGCGCTGATCGTTGCCGGCGGCCTCGCCCTGCTGGGCCTCGCGCAGTCCGCCTCGCTGTTGGTGGCCCCGAACGACCCGGCTGTGAGCACGCGACCGTTCGCGGCCTCCGGACCTCGTCGCGAGCTGTCGGCCGGTCAGGTCGACGCGCTCGTCGCGGCCGCGAGGCGCTGTCCCGCGAAGCAGGCGTACGCCGGGACTCCGTACGTCGCCTTCCTCGCTCGCCGGCGCCTGCCGGGCAGGCAGCCCGATCCGTTCATCACCGCCGTGTCCACGAATCGGCGCTTCGCGCGCCTGGCCGATGCGGATCGGTCGCGCTGCGCAGCCTGAGGCGGGCTCGCTCGACGCGCGGGGCGCACGCTCATCGATCGGCTTGCACGAGCGAACCGCAGGTAGGATCGCGCGCAGCGCATGCGCTTCGGGATCTTCTACGAGCACCAGCTCCCGCGCCCGTGGGAGCCGGACTCCGAGCGCCGCCTGATCGCCGACGCGCTGGAGCAGGTGGAGCTCGCCGACCGGCTGGGCTTCGACTACGTCTGGGAGGTCGAGCACCACTTCCTGGAGGAGTACTCGCACTCGTCGGCCTCGGACGTGTTCCTGGCGGCCGCGAGCCAGCGCACCGAGCGCATCCGCCTGGGCTTCGGGATCCTGCCGCTGCCGCCCGGCTACCAGCACCCCGCGCGCGTGGCCGAGACCGCCGCGATGCTCGACCTGGTCTCCGGCGGGCGTTGCGAGCTCGGCACGGGTGAGACGTCCTCGGGCGCGGAGCTCGGCGGGTTCGGCGTCGAGCGCGCGACCAAGCGCGAGCAGTGGGAGGAGGCGATAGACGTCGTCACCCGGATGATGGTCGAGGAGCCGTTCGCCGGGCACGAGGGCCGCTTCCTGGACGTCCCGATCCGCAACGTCGTGCCCAAGCCGGTCCAGAAGCCCCATCCGCCGCTGTGGGTCGCCTGCTCGCGGCGCGAGACGATCGCGATGGCCGCCGAGCACGGGATCGGAGCGCTGTCGTTCTCCTTCGTGGAGCCCGAGGAGGCGAAGGCGTGGGTCGACGAGTACTACGAGATCGTCGCCTCCGAGCGGTGCCGACCGGCGGGCTTCTCGGTCAACCCCAACGTCGCGGTCGTCCTGCCGATGATGTGCCATCCGGACGAGGCCACCGCGATCGAGCGCGGGATCGACGGCGCGCACTTCTTCGGCTACTCGCTGGCCCACTACTACGCGCTCGGAGACCACCGCCCGGGGCGCACCAGCATCTGGGACGAGTTCCAGGCGCGCCGCGCCGAGGTCGGCTTCGCGCGTGAGATCGTCGACGCGGACGACGCGCCGCTCGGGGTGAAGATCCTCCAGCACGGCCTCGGCTCGCTGCGCGGGGCGATCGGCACGCCGTCGCAGATACGGGAGCTCATGGAGCGCTACGAGCGGGCCGGCGTGGACCAGGTCATCTTCTGCCTGCAGGCCGGCCGTAACCGCCACGAGCACATCTGCGAGTCGCTGGAGCTCTTCGCGGCCGAGGTCGCGCCCGCGTTCGCCGAGGGCCGCGAGGCGCGCGAGGCCGCCAAGCGCGAGCGGCTCGCGCGGCCGGTGGCCGCGGCACTCGCGCGGCGGCCGGCGCCGCGCGTGGCGGACCCCGGCTACGTCATCGGCCCGCTCGACTCCGGGCCTCCCGCCGAGCGAGGGGTCAGGGCGCGATCGCCGGAAGCCGGGGCCGAGGGTCGCGGCGCCGCCGGCGCCCGGGCCGCGCGGGCCGGCCGGGACGCGGCGGGGGCGCTGGGGCACCGCGCGCGCCGGCGCGGGGAGCGAGCCTTCCGCGACTGGGTGGGTCGCTCGGCCGACGTCCGGCTCGAGCGCACGGCCGGGTCGGGACCCGGCCTGCGGCTGATGTTCGCGGAGCTGGCGCGGCGCTACGTGCCGGAGCGGGCACAGGGGTTCAGCGGCGAGATCCAGTACGAGCTGCGCGACGGCGACGGCGGGGTGCGGCCGTGGGTCGTCGAGGTCGCGGGCGCGCGAGCGCGGGCCCGGCCCGGGCACGCCGGCGCCCCCGCGCTGACGATCGCCATGCCGCTGTCGGACTTCATCCGCATCGCCGGCGAGGACCTCGATCCCGCCCGGGCGCTGCTGGAAGGCCGCATCGACATCCGGGGGGACGCGGACCTGGCGCTGCGCCTGGGGGAGATGTTCGGCCAGGAGGCCGCGATCTGAGCCCGGTGGCGTGCGGGCGCTGCGGGACGGCCGCGCCCGCCGGCGCCCGGTTCTGCCCCGCCTGCGGGGCCGCGCTGCCGCTCGCCTGCGGCAAGTGCGGGGCGACGGCCCAGGCCGGTGCGCGGTTCTGCAGCGCCTGCGGCGAGCCGCTCCCGACCGGCGCGCCCGCGGCCCGTGAGCCGGTGCAGGCGCCGGAGGAGCGGCGCCTGGTCACGGTCCTGTTCGCCGACCTCTCGGGCTGGACGGCCGTCTCGGAGCGCCTGGACCCGGAGGTCGCCAAGCGCGTCAGCGAGACGACGCTGCTTCGGCTCAAGGACGAGGTGGATCGCCACGGCGGCGCGATCGACAAGTTCGCCGGCGACGGCCTGATGGCCCTGTTCGGGGCGCCGCTCGCGCACGAGGACGACGCCGAGCGCGCCGTGCGCGCGGGGCTCGCGATGCAGGCCGCGATGCGCGAGGTCAACGACGGGCTCGACTCGGTGGGCGGCGCGAGCTTCTCGCTGCGCGTCGGGATCAACACGGGCGAGGTGCTTGCCGGCGCCGTCGGCGAGCGCTACACGGTCACGGGTGACGCCGTGAACACCGCGGCGCGGCTGGAGAGCGCCTGCCGCCCCGGCCGGGTGACCGTCGGGCGTCGCACCCACGAGGCGACGCTTGAAGCGTTCGCCTATCGCGAGCTCGAGCCGCTGAAGCTGAAGGGCAAGGCGGACCCCGTTCCCGCATGGGAGGCGACGGCGGCGGTGGCGGACCTCCCGGCGCGGCGCGCCGTGCGCTCCGAGACCCCGTTCGTCGGGCGCGAGGCGCAGCTGCGGCTGATCCCCGAGTCACAGGCGAGAACGGTGCAGGAGCGGGGCGCCCATCTCCTCACCGTCGTCGGCGGGGCGGGGGTGGGCAAGTCACGGCTGATGCGCGAGGCCGCCGCGGGCCTGGCCGCGGCGTCGGGCGGCCCCCGGCTGCTGGAGGGACGTTGCCCCGCGTACGGCTCGGGGATCGTCTACTGGGCGCTCGGCGAGGTGTTCCGCGCCGACGCGGAGATCCGCGACGGCGATCCCTCCGACCTCGCCTGGGAGAAGCTGCGGGCGCGGCTGGCCGACCTGCTCGGCGGGGATCCCGCGGTCGCCGAGCGCCGCGCCGCGCTGGTCGGGCGCCTGCTGGGAATGGAGGTGCCGGAGGGGCTGGAGGCCGTCGAGCCCGACGCGGAGCGGGCCCGTGACGCCGCGTTCGCGGCCGTCGCCGCCTGCCTGGAGGCGATGGCCGCGCGGCGGCCCCTGGTGGTGATCTTCGAGGACGTCCACTGGGCCGACGACGGTCTGCTCGACCTCGTCCAGCACGTCACGGCGTTCGTTCGCGCGCCCCTGCTCGTCGTCTGCCTGGCCCGCGACGAGCTGCTGGAGCGTCGCCCCGGCTGGGGCGCCGCGCGCCGGCTCGGGACGCTCGCGTTCCTCGAGCCGCTCTCGGAACGGGAGACGCACGAGCTGCTGGCGAGCCTGCTGCCCGACGGCGACGGGGAGCGCGCGAGCGCGCTGGCCGAGCGCGCCGAGGGCAACGCCCTGTTCGCCGAGGAGATGGCGCGCCGCGTCAGGGAGCACGGCGACGCCGGAGCGGCGGAGCTGCCGGACACCGTGCAGGGCGTCCTCGCGGCGCGGCTCGACTCGCTGCCCGCCCTGGAGCGCCGCTTCCTGCAGCACGCCGCCGTGATCGGCCGGACCTTCTCGGCGGAGGAGCTCGAGCCGCTGGCCGCCGAGGGCATCGACGTGCCGGCGACGCTCGCGGTCCTGCGGGAGAAGGACCTGATCGTCCCCGAGGGCCACGCGACCGCTGGGGCGGAGATGGCCTTCCGCCACGTGCTGATCCGCGACGTCGCCTACGCGACCCTGCCGATGGGCGTGCGGGCGCGCAAGCACCATCAGGTCGGGGAGCTGCTCGCTCGCCGGGCCGGCGACCGGGGCGACGAGGTGGTGGCCCTGCTGGCCGAGCACTTCGGGCGCGCGGCCACGCTGGCGATCGAGGCCGGCCTCCCGGCGGAGGAGGTCGCTCGCCTGGGCGAGCGCGCGCTCGAGCTGCACGAGGCGGCGGGGGACGCGGCCGCCGAGATCTACGCCAACCGGGAGGCGCTCGACCGCTACGTGGCCGCGCTCGACGAGCGCCTCGGCGCGGACTCCGCGACCCGCGCGCGCCTGAACGAGAAGCGGGCGGACGTGGAGGCGCGCATCGGGCGCCTCGACGAGGCCCTCGTGGGCTGGCGGAGCGCGCTGGCGGCGGCGGAGGGGGAGGGCGACCGCGCGACCGAGGCGCGGCTGCTGCGCAAGCTCGGCGCCGGCCTGGGCCGCGCGGGGCGCCGGGCCGAGGCGGTCGAGCACCTGCAGCGCGGGATCGCGGCGGTCAAGGACGCCCCGCCGTCGCTCGACCTCGTCTCGCTCTACGAGGAGGCGGCCCTGTTGTACCTGGAGAACGGCGACAACATGCTCGCGGTCTACGCGGCCGAGAAGGCGCTGCGCCTGACCGAGCGGGTGGGCGAGCCGCGGGCCGCGAGCCGCGCCCACGCCGTGTTCGGGCGAGTGCTCGGGCGGATGGGCGACGCGGAGCGCGCCCGCGAGAGCCTCGAGCGCTCCGTCGAGCTGGTCAGGGGCGACGACGCCGGGACCCTCGTCGCGCTTGTCGAGCTCGCGCGCCACCACGAGTCCGTCGAGGCCGGCTACGAGGCCGCGCGCGCCGCCTACGAGGACGCGCTCGCGATCGCCGAGCGGCTCGGCGGCGTGCTGGACCAGGTGGAGATCCTGCTCGAGCTGGCGCAGCTCGCGGTGGTGCGCGCCGACTGGGCGCAGGCAGCGGCACGGCGCGAGGCCGTGGACCGACTTGGAGGAACCGAGGCGCGCTCGCGCCGCCGCGCGCTGATGCTCGGGCTCTCGGCCGTGGAGGCCTGGCGCCTGCGTCGCTTCGAGGAGGCCGAGGGCCTGTACGCGGAGGCGCTCGAGCTCACCGAGGAGGGAGGCTGGACCGAGGTCCGGGCAACGCTGCTGCACGGCCAGGCGCTGCTGCGCCGCGACCGCGAGGATCCGGAGGGCGCGATCGACGTGCTCGGCGAGGCGCTGGACGCGTGCGCGCGGGCGGGGATGAGCGCCCGGGCGGTGCAGCTCCACGCCCTGCGCGCCGAGGTCCTCGCCGGGGCCGGAAGGCAGGAGGAGGCGCGCGCGGAGACGGCGGCCGCCGTCGAGGCGGCCCGCGGCGTCGCCGATCCCGTGGCGCGGGTCGCGGCGCGGGAGGCGCAGGGGTTCGTCGCAGCCGACGCCGGGGCGCTCGAGGAGAGCGCCGAATGGTGGGGTGCGCTGGGCCGTCCGCTCGACGCGGCGCGATGCGCGCTACTGCGCGCCGGGGTGCTGGCCGCCGCCGGCTCCGAGGAAGCCGCCGCCGCGCGCGCGAGCGCGGTCGCCGAGCTCGAGCGGCTCGGCGTAACCCGCCTGGCCGCGGACGGGGACACGGGCGCAACGGAGCCGGGGCGCTAGAGCGATGGACAGCGCGGTGGAGGCGGTGAGCGCCTGGATGGAGGCGTGCAGCAGCGGGGAGGCCGACGCGATCCTCGCCCTTGTCGATCCGGACTTCGAGATGACCGAGGCGTCGAGCCTCCCGGGCGCCGCCGTCGTGGCGGGCGCCGACGGGCTGGAGCGTTACGTGCGCGGCTGGGCGCGCAACTGGTCGCGCACGGACTGGCGCGCCGAGGAGATGGTCGACCTCGGGGGTGGACGCGTCGTGGTCGTTGCCACCCTGTCCCTGCGCGGCCTGCGCAGCTCGATCGACGTCGAGCGCCGGTTCGCGTATCTGTTCGCGGTCCGGGACGGCCGCATCCTGCGCCAGGACGGCTTCGACACGCGCGAGGAGGCGCTGGCGGCGGCCGGTGCGGGCTAGCTGTAGTTCCTGAGCACGTTGTTCATCCGGGCCTCCTTGGAGGCTGAGTGGTGTCGAAGCCCTCAGTCCCAAGGAGGACACCGGATGAAGCTGCACGCTAACGCTCGTCTCAGCGTCAGAGGTCGTGGTTTGTTGGTCGATCGGGTTGAGCGGGAGGGGTGGTCGCTGACGGAGGCCGCCGCGGCGGCCGGAGTCAGCGAGCGCACGGCGCGGACTTGGCTGGGTCGTTATCGGGCGGAGGGCCCAGCGGGACTGGTGGATCGCAGCTCGACGCCCCACCGGGTCGCGAACCGTGTCCCGGAGCAGCGGGTGGAGGCGATCGCGGCGTTGCGGCGGTTGCGGATGACCGGGGCGGAAATCGCCGAGTGTCTGGGGATGGCGGTCTCGACGGTGTCGGGGATCTTGATGAGGATCGGGATGGGCAAGCTCGGGCGGCTCGGGATGGAACGGGCAGTCCGCTATGAGCGGCAGCGGCCGGGCGAGCTGATCCACATCGACGTCAAGAAGCTCGGGCGCATCCACCAGGGCGCGGGTCACCGAATCACCGGCCGACGCGGCCGCTACACCGGGAGCCGCACCGATGCCGAGGGCCACCGACGCAAGCTGGTCGGCTGGGACGCGGTCCACATCGCCATCGACGACGCGACCCGACTGGCCTACGTCGAGGTTCTCGATGACGAGAAGGCCACGACCGCGATCGGGTTCCTGCGGCGAGCGATCAAGCACTTCGCCCGCTACGGCATCACTGTCGAGGCGGTGATCACCGACAACGGCAGCCCTTACGTCTCGACTGCCCACGCGATCTCCTGCCGCGCCCTCGGCCTCCGACACCTCCGCACCCGGCCCTACCGCCCCCAGACCAACGGCAAGGCCGAGCGCTTCATTCGCACCATGCTCCACGGCTGGGCCTACGGCGCGATCTACCGAACCAGCGCCGAGCGACACGCCGCCCTCGCCGGCTGGTTGCACTTCTACAATCACCGACGACCCCACGGCGCCCTCAACCACAAGCCGCCCATCGCCCGCCTAAACGAGCGGAACAACCTGCTCGGGTCCTACAGCTAGCGAGGCGCTGGTCGCGGGCGCCGGGGCGGCCCGAGACGGGCGTGAGCTCAGCCGGGCGGCGGCCCCGGGGGCCGCACCACGCCGAGCTGGAGCATCGCGGTGAGATCGTCGCGCGTGGCCCAGTGCTCGGCGAGCTTGCCGTCCCGCACCCGGAACCAGTGGCTCTGGTGGGCGGTGAAGCTCTTACCGGACGGCGGGGGAGCGCCCGGGGCGACGCCGAGTTGGGTGCCCGTCGAGAGCACCCGCACGGCGACGGTGTCGCCCTGGGACACGAGCGCCTCGATCTCCATGTGCATGTCGGGGAACTGGGTGAGCAGCCATTCGGCCGTCGCCCGCATCGCGGAGGGTCCGTGGACGGGTCCGGGGGCCGCCGGCGCGAACGGCGCGGCCGCGTTCTCGACGAAGTCCTCCGCCATGAGCTCGTCGCAGACGTCGAGGTTGCGTTCGTTGAAGAGCTCCTCGAAGTGCCGCCTGACCAGCTCCTCGTTGTCCTCTGACACGGGTCTCCTCGCTCGGTTGGCGGGCGACGCTACTGCTTCTCCCAGGGGGTTGTATCCGGCGCGAGGCGATGCGAACATGTGTTCGCACGGTGATCGTATGCGTCCTCGTCCCCCGATTCGCCCTCACGGTCGCCGCCGGCGACCGGGAGAGGCTGCTGGGGGAGCCCGCGGCGCTCGCGCCCGAGCCGGGCGGGGTGCAGGCGGTGGGGGAGGTGACGCTCGCCGCCGAGGCGTTCGGCGTACATGCGGGGATGCGGCTCGCGGAGGCGCTTGCCCGCTGCCCGCGCCTGGCGCTCGTACCGCCCGATCCGGCCGGCGTGGCGGACGGATGGGAGCGGGTCCTGAGGCGCCTCGAGGGGATCGGGGCCGGCGTCGAGTCGACCTGCCCGGGCCGCGCGTTCTTCGACGCCGCCGGCCTGCGCCGCCTGCACGGAGGCAGCCCGGACGCGGTGCTCGCGGCCGCCCGGCGCGCCGTTCGCGGGCCCGCAAGGATCGGCGCCGCGCCGTCGCGGTTCTGCGCGCTGGCCGCCGCCACCCGGGCGCGGGCGCGGCGGCCGGAGGTCGTGGGCGGGGGAGGGGAGGGCGCGCGCGCCTACCTCGCCGCCCGTCCGGTCGCGCTGCTGCGCGGCCGCGAGGAGACGCGCGAGTTGCCCGACCAGTTCGCTCGCCTGGGCATCCGCACGCTCGGCGAGCTCGCGGCGCTGCCGCGCGCCGCCGTGGCCGACCGCTTCGGCGCTCCGGGGCTGCGGGCTCTTGACCTCGCGCTGGGGTGCGACGCCCCTCCGGCGCCGCGCCCGCCCGCCGAGCGACTGGAGGAGTCGCTCGAGCTGCCCGAGGCCGGCTCCGGCGCCCAGCTCGAGCGGGCGCTCGGGCTGCTGATCGACCGCCTGCTCGCCCGCCGCGAGCGCGACGGCCGCACGCTGCGCGCGGTCGTGCTCGCAGCGGCGCTGGTCGAGGGCGGGACGTGGCGGGTCGAGGTGCCGTTCCGAGAGGCCCTGGCGGATGCGCAGCGCATGCGCCTCGCGCTCGTCCCGCGCCTCGCGCTGCTGCCCGCGCCCGCCGAGCGCCTGCGGCTGGCCGTCGCGCGCTTCGGCCCGCCGTCGAGCGACCAGCGCGCGCTCCTCTCCGAGGCTCGCGCCGCCCGCGCCGCCCGGCTGCGCGAGGCCGTTCGCCAGGCCCGCGCCGCCGCCGGCCCCGATGCCGCGCTGCGCGTGCTGGCCGTCGACCCGGAGTCGCGCCTGCCCGAGCGGCGCGTGGTGCTGGCGCCCTTCGAGGCCTGATCGCGGTGACCGGCCCCCGCCGCCTCGCCGCCCCTCGCGCCGTGCTCGTGCGCGCCGCCCGCGACGGGCGTCCGCTGCGGGTGGGGGGCCGCAGCGTCGAGGCGGTGCGCGAGTCGTGGCTGCTGGAGGACCGCTGGTGGACCGAGCGCCCGCTGCGGCGCCGCTACTGGGAGCTTGTCACCGCCGAGGGGCGCAACCTGGTCGTCTTCCACGACGTGATCGGCGGCCGCTGGTACCTGCAGCGCTGAATGGACCAGTCTGTGCTACGATGTGCCACATGCGAGAGGTGTCGGTCCGCGAGCTGCGCAACCACACCGGCGACGTCGTCGCGGCGGTGGAGTCCGGCGAGCGGGTCGTCCTCACCGTCAACCGGCGCCCGGTGGCCGACATCGTGCCCCACGCGTCCAGGAGGCGGTACATCCCGGGAGCCGAGCTGAGCCATCGCCTGCGCGGGGCGCAGGCCGACCCCGGCCTGGCCGGCGACCTGCGCGACGCGTTGCCGGACACGACCGACGACCTTTGAGCGCCCGGGCGCTGCTCGACACGAGCGTCTTCATCGCGGCCGACTCCGGCCGCGAGCTCGACTGGGACGCGGTCGCAGCCTTCCGAACCTGCCTCTCGGTGGTGACCGTCGCGGAGCTGCGCGTCGGCATCGGCCTCGCCTCGGATCCGGAAGTCCGCATGCAGCGAGCCGGGGCGCTGGCCGTCGCAGAGGCCTTCGAGGTCCTTCCGGTCGAGGAGCGGTCCGCGAAGGCCTTCGCGGACCTTCAGATCGCCCTGCGCCGCGCCGGGCGGCGCGCGTCCGTGCTCGACGGGCTCATCGCCGCCACCGCGATCGCCGAAGGCATGCCGGTGCTCACCCAGGACCGCGACTTCCTCGCCCTGGCCGAGCACGGGCCCCTGGAGGTAGTTCTCGTCTGAGCCGGCCGCGAGGCCGCCGCCGCGACCCTCAGGGCTCGCCCGCGGAGTCACCTCGCGGCAGGCCCGCGGCCGCGAGCGCCTCGTCCTGGCTCGCGTACACCCGCCAGCGGGTGATCAGGTCGTCCCTCAGCGTGATCACCACGGCGTAGCGCCAGACCGGGACCTCGACGCCCGAGGAGCGTCCGCGCATGCGCTGGTTGAGCAGCAGCACGACGCTGTCCCCGGCGTCGCGCAGCTCGTAGTCGGCCTCGAGCGTGCCCCATGCGGCGAGCCAGTCGCGCCACCAGCGCTCCACGGCCTGTCTCCCGCGCGAGATGCCCCTGACGTCCGGGAAGGGGAAGTCCGAGGTGTCGAACTCGATCTCCGGATCCCAGCGCTCCGCCGCCCGGGCAAGCCAGCCCTCGAAGTCCTCCTCGCTGCGGCAGGCGAAGAAGCCCTCGGCCAGCCGGCGGATCGACTCGACGCTGTCCCGCGACACGCGCCCGAGTATCCCGCCGGGAGCGGCGCGCCGTTTCGCGGTTGGCAGATGGCCGGATGGCATGCGAACATATGTTCGTGTCATGCGGCACCCCGCCATACGCCGAGCTCCACTGCCATTCGGCCTTCTCGTTCCTGGACGGGGCCTCGCTGCCGGACGAGCTGGCGGCGACAGCGGCGCAGCTCGGGCACTCGGCGCTCGCGCTGACCGACCACGACGGGGTCGGCGGTTCGATGGAGCTCGCGCAGGCCGCCGCTCCGCTCGGGCTGCGCGCGATCCACGGCGCGGAGACGACCCTCGACGACGGCCGCCACCTGACGCTGCTGGTGGAGAGCGATCGGGGCTGGAGCAACCTCTGCCGCATCCTCACGCGCGCCCACGCTCACACGCGTGTAGCTGCTCCTGCGCGCGAAGCGGTCTCCGCACTCCAGGAGCGGAGCGTGCAGGAGCCCGGAGGCGCGAAACGCCGGTCTCGGACCCTCGCAGCCAACCCCGCGACACCGCTCGACACCATTCTCGACCACGCCGAGGGCCTCGTCTGCCTCACCGGCTGCGCCTCGCGAGGGGTCCACGACGAGCCGACCGCCCGGCGGCTGCTGGACGCCTTCGGCCCCGACCGCCTGCGGGTGGAGCTCCAGCGCCCGTTCCTGCACGGGGACCGCGCGCGCAACCGCCGGCTCGAGGCGCTCGCCGCGCGGCTGGGGGTGCCGTGCGTGGCGACCGGGAACGTCCACGCGCACGCGCGCGAGCGCGCGCCGCTCCAGGACGCCTTCGTCGCGATCCGCAACGGGGCGACGCTCGACTCCTCCGAGCCGCTGCGCCGCGGCAACTCCTCCCACGTGCTGACCACGCCGCGCGCGATGGCCGCGCGCTTCGCCGACCACCCGCAAGCGGTCGCCGAGACGCTGCGCCTCGCCGAGCGGCTGCGCTTCGACCTGGCCGGGGACAGCGGCTACCGCTATCCCGGCTCCGAGGACCCTTCCGCCGACCGCGTGCTGGCCGAGATCACCCGCGCGGCGCTGGAGGGCCGCTACGCGGATGAGCCCCCCGCCCGCGCCGCCGAGGCCGCCCGGCGCCTGGAGGAGGAGCTGCGCGTGATCGGAGAGCTCGGCCTCTGCGGCTTCTTCCTGCTGCACCGCGACATGCTGGAGCTGGCGCGCGAGGTCGCGGCCGAGGTGCGCGGGCCCGACACCGCCCGCGCGCTGCTCCCGCCGGGCCGCGGGCGGGGGTCGAGCGTCTCCTCGATCGTCTGCTACCTCACGGGCCTCTCGCACGTCGACCCGATCGCGAACGAGCTGCACCTCGGCCGCTTCCTGAACACCGAGCTGACCGCGCTGCCGGACATCGACATCGACTTCCCGCGCGACGTGCGCGAGGCGCTGATCCCGCGCATCCACGAGCGCTACGGCCGCGACCGCTCGGCGCTCGTGGCGGCGTTCCCCACCTACCGCGCGCGCGGCGCGATCCGCGAGATCGGCAAGGCGCTCGGCCTCCCGCCGGGAGAGATCGAGCGCGTGGCGCGCAGCTCGGAGGGGTGGTCCGGCCGCGAGGTGGAGGGCGACGTCGCCGCCGCGCTCGGCTCCCGCCGCGCCGCGAGCGGGCGCTGGGCGTGGCTGGCGCGCCTGGCGACGGAGGCCCACGGCCTGCCGCGCCATCTCTCCCAGCACCCGGGCGGGATGATCGTCGCGACCCGCCCGCTGATCGACTGCGTCCCGGTCGTGCCGGCGGCGATGGAGGGGCGCCAGATCGCGCAGTGGGACAAGGACTCCTGCGCCGACGCCGGCTTCCTCAAGATCGACCTGCTCGGGCTGGGGATGCTCTCCGCCGTGGAGCGCGCCGTCGAGCTGGTGGCAGCGCGCGGCGGCGAGCGGATCGACCTCTCGCGGATCCCCTACGACGATCCCGAGGTCTACTCCACGATCCAGCGCGCGGACACGATGGGCGTCTTCCAGATCGAGAGCCGCGCGCAGATGGCCTCGTTGCGGCGCACGCGGCCCGAGACGCTGCAGGACATAACGATCCAGGTGGCGATCGTGCGCCCGGGCCCGATCCAGGGCGGCGCGGTCAATCCCTACATCGAGCGCCGCCGGCGCCTGCGCGAGGATCCGGGCTACGAGGTCCCCTACGCGCACCCGTCGCTCGAGCCCGTGCTCGAGGAGACGCTCGGCACGATCATCTTCCAGGACCAGGTGATCGAGGTCGCGATGGCGTTCGCCGGCTTCTCGCCCGGGGAGGCCGAGAGCCTGCGGCGCGCGATGAGCCGCAAGCGCTCGAGCGCCGCGATCGAGGCCCATCACCGGCGCTTCGTCGCCGGGGCGCGCGAGCGCCACGGGGTCGGCGAGGCGACCGCCGAGGGCGTCTTCGAGATGGTCCGCGGCTTCTCGGGCTTCGGCTTCCCGAAGGCGCACGGCGCCGCCTTCGGCCTGCTCGCCTACCAGTCGACGTGGCTGCGTGTCCATCACCCCGGGGCGTTCCTGTGCGCGCTGCTCAACGAGCAGCCGATGGGCTTCTACCCGCCCGACGCGCTCGTGCACGAGGCCCAGCGGCGGGGGCTCGAGGTACGCCCGCCCGAGGTGAACGCGAGCGCCGCCGAGTGCGCGCTGGAGCCGGACGGCGCGATCCGCATCGGGCTGGGCTACGTGCGCGGGGTGCGCTCCGAGGACGTCGCCGCGCTGGTCGCGGCGCGCGAGGCCGGCGGTCCGTTCGGAGGGATCGCGGATCTCGCCGCCCGGGCCGGCGCGGGGCGGCCGGCGCTGGAGCTGCTCGGCTGGTCTGGCGCCTGCGATGCGCTGGCGCCGGGCGGGCGGCGCGCGGTGCTGTGGCAGCTCGGCGTCGCGGGACCCGGGCGGCCCGTGCCCGGCGGCACTCAGCTCGCGCTGCCGCTCGAGCTGCCCGCGCCGCCGCGGCTGGCGGCGCTGAGCGACTGGGAGCGGATGATCGCCGACTACGCGACGACCTCGATGACGCTCCGAGACCACCCGGTCGCGCTGCTGCGGCCGCGGCTGGGGGGCGCCGCGACCAGCGCGGATCTCGCCACGCTCCCGCACGGGGCCCGTGTGCGGGTCGCGGGGCTGGTCGTGGCGCGCCAGCGGCCGGGCACCGCGAACGGCGTTGTCTTCATGCTGCTCGAGGACGAGCGCGGGACGATCAACCTGATTCTCCCGCCGGCGGTCTACGAGCGCCACCGCCTGGCGGTGCGCACCGAGCCGCTGGTGGCGGCCGAGGGCCGGCTCGAGCGCCATCCCGCGGCCGGCGGCGCGATCAACGTGCTCGTCCGCCGCGTGCTGCCGCTGGCCGCGCCCGAGGCGCCGCTCGCCGAGATCCGGGACTTCAACTCGCTCGACGAGCGCGAGCGCCGCCGCCGCGCCGCCGAGGAAGGGACCGCGGGCGAGGCCCGGGACGCCGAGGGCGAGCCGCGCGTCGCCGCCGCGGCGGGCGGCGGCGACTTCCGCGCGGTGGCGCCGGAGGCGATGAGCTTCGGGCGGGGGCGGCGGCGCTGAGCGGTCGCGCAGCGCCGGCGACCCCGGCGGATCGGCGGATCGGCGGCTCCGGCGCCAGGCATCGAAGGGCTCGCCGCGGGGATGCGGTCGACGTTTTCCCCGCATATCCGGGGTTTCGTCGACCGCATCCCACGCCCCTTCCCCGATGCCGTTCGCGGCCCCCGGTCCCGGCGCGCCGCTCGCCCCCGCCGGCCGCGGAGCGGCCCGCCGCAGGCGTGCGTCCGGAATCCCCAAGCCTGCCGCCCTTCACGGTAGGGTTCGCGCGCCAATGGTCGGCACCTATCTGTTCATCGCCGCGTGGGTCGTGCTCGGCCTCGGGCTGCTGTTCGTGGCCATGAGCGGCGGGCCGCGCGGGGCGCGCGAGCGGCTCCAGTCGCAGTCGCGCGGAGCGCAGCGCGCGGCGGCCATCATCTTCACGCTCGCGTTCGTCGGGCTCGGGGTCGCGATCCCCGCGCTGGCGATCCGCTCGAGCCACCGCGACGAGCGCAAGGTCAAGGGCGAGGGCGTGAGGCTCACGACCGAGCAGCGCGAGGGCCGCACCCTCTTCGCCCAGACCTGCGCGAGCTGCCACACGCTCAAGGCCTCCGAGGCGGTCGGGCGCATCGGGCCCAACCTCGACGATCTGCTCGGCAAGCCGCCCGCGCCGAACGCGGCCGCCGCGGTCAAGCAGTACCAGGCGACCGAGGCCTTCGTGCTCGACGCGGTCGTCAACGGCCGCCAGCGGGGGAACGGCACGATGCCCGCGCTCGTCGTGACCCCGGAGCAGGCGCCCAAGGTCGCCGCCTATGTGGCGGCGGTCGCCGGGAAGTAGCCGTGGATCGCGAGCGGGCCGGTGAGCTGCTGGCGCGCGAGCGCGCCCGGGTAGAGCGCTCGCTCGCCGAGCTCGAGCCGGAGGTGCTCGGTCAGGAGGAGGGCGGGACCGGCCAGCACCCGGCCGACTCCGGCAGCGACCTCTTCGAGCGCGAGAAGGATGCCGGCATGTCCGAGGACCTGCGCGCGGAGCTCGCCGCGATCGAGCGCGCCGAGCAGCGGCTCGCGGGCGGGACCTACGGGCGCTCGGTCGACAGCGGCGAGCCGATCCCGGACGAGCGGCTCGAGGCAGTTCCCTGGGCCGAGCGGACGATCGCCGAGCAGCAGCGCCACGAGCGCGGCGGCCGCTAGCGCGTTTCCGTCCGCGGCCACGGGGACCATTCCGTCCCGTGTCCCGGGCCTCCAGGGAGGAGCCGGTCCCGCTGGGTCGCGAAGCCGGCGCCCCTGCTAGCCTCCTGCGCGCCGTCATACCGCTGAATTTCACTCGCCGGCCCGCCGGCGGGAGGAAGCGGGGGACCCAGTCGTCTGGGGCGAATCGCAGCCCGCGTAGCGCCGCTCTTTCGGCGCGAGCCCGTCAGCTAACCCCGTAAGCACTCGAAAGAGAGGACGACCGATGCCACCCGCAGACGCAGCAGCACGAGCCTGGGAGTCGCCCGGGCCCGACCTCTGGCAGCCGCCGCGCCGTCACCGCGCGGCGCCCCCGGCGGGGCCGCAGCCGGGGCGCCGCACGGTGACGATCACCGGCCAGGCCCCGGCGCCGCGCGCGTCCCGCGTGGTCGCGCTGGACCGCCGCCGCCCGCGCGCGAGCGCGATCGAGCGCCTGGGGCCCCGCCCCGACCGCCTCGCTCTCTGGGCGGTGCTCATGGGGGTGTTGCTCGTCGTCGTTGCTGCCACCAGCGGGCACGCGTAGCGGCCCGCTCCCGGTGCGCCGCCCGCCTGCCGGTTGAGCCGCGCTTCATGCCGCCGCGTATAGCTGTGTTCGACGGCTCGCGCTCGCTTGTGGCGAGCGAAGGCCGCGACTACACTTACGAAGCGTAAGGCGACCATGGAGTCGCCTTCTACCGCCCTCGGTGATCGGCATGAAGAGCTCGATGAGCAGGTTCCAGATCCACGACGACCTCACCGCGCCGGAGGGATCGGCGCCGGTGCTGAAGGGTGCCCTCAGCGGCGGTGGCCGGCTACCCAACATCCTCGGCGTGCTCGCGGGATCGCCCGCGACGCTGCGCGCATACGCGCGGTTCCGCTCCGAGCTGCGACACGGCCGGCTGGATCCCCCGACGCAGGAGCGGATCGCGCTCGCGGTCGCCGAGCACTACCGCTCGGCGCCGGGGATCGCGACCCACTCGCGCTCCGCGAGGGCCGCCGGGCTGGGACTCGACGAGGTCGCGCTCGCGCGCGAGTTCGACTCGCGCGACCCGCGCGAGTCGGCCCTGCTCGCCTACCTGAAGGCGGTGCTCGCGGACCGCGGCAACGTCCCTGTGCACCTGCACGAGGAGGCGCGCGAGGCGGGCTGGGAGGACGAGGAGATCCTGGAGGCGATCGCCTGGCTGTCGCTGGAGGCGTTCACCGCGCTCGTCAACGTCGCCGGCGAGGTGCCGGCCGACGGCTCGGTGGAGGAGCCCCGCTCGCTGCGGGCCGCCTGAGCCGATGAGCCCGGAGCAGGAGCCCGTCGCCCACCGCTCCGGAGCCGAGTCCAGAGGCCCCTCCCGCTGCTGTCCCCTCTACCACGAGGCGGTCGAGCTGATCGGCAAACGCTGGACCGGAGCGATCCTGCGCGTGCTCATGGAGCGGCCGATGCGCTTCTCCGAGATCTCGGTCGCCGTCCCGGAGCTCTCGGATCGCCTGCTGTCCGAGCGGATGAAGGAGCTCGAGGCCCGCGGCATGGTGCGCCGCACCGTAATCCCGGGTCCGCCGGTTCGCGTCGAGTACGCGCTGTCGGAGATGGGGCGCGACCTGTCGCCCGCGCTGAAGGAGCTCCAGGGGTGGGCGCGACGGTGGCTCGCGGTGAGCGGTCCTGACCGCGCGGCGCCGCCGGCGAACGGCCGTCGCGCCGCGAGCGGCGCCCGGTAGGGTTGCCCCGGCGCTGCGGCGCCGAGCCCGTAAACGAGTCCGAAGGACCGCCGCCATGGCCGACGCTCCGCTGACCGCCGCCGATGTCCAGGCCCTCGTCAAGGAGCGGGACATCCGCTTCATCCGCTTCTGGTTCACCGACATCCTCGGGCAGCTGAAGTCGTTCTCGGTCGGCCGCGACGAGCTCCCGGACGCGTTCGAGGGCGGGATGGGCTTCGACGGTTCCTCGATCACGGGGTTCAACGCGATCGAGGAGTCGGACATGATCGCGATGCCGGACCCGTCGACGTTCGCGGTGCTGCCCTGGCGCCCGTCCGAGAGCGGGGTGGCGCGGATGTTCTGCGACATCCTCACCCCGGAGCGCACCCCCTACGAGGGAGACCCCCGCCACGTCCTGCGCCGCGCGTGCGAGCGGGCCCGTGCGATGGGCTTCGACAACTTCTTCGTCGGCCCCGAGCTCGAGTACTTCTACTTCCGC
This sequence comes from Solirubrobacteraceae bacterium, assembly GCA_046330255.1. GTDB lineage: Bacteria > Actinomycetota > Thermoleophilia > Solirubrobacterales > Solirubrobacteraceae > JBBSBL01. The sequence goes on along the minus strand of JAXLTC010000001.1, from coordinate 526,401 downwards.
GACTCCAAGTCCACCGAGGTCCTGGACGAGGGCGGCTACTTCGACCTCACCACGCTCGACGCCGGCTCCGACCTGCGGCGCGAGACGGTCCTCGCGCTGGAGCAGTTCGGCATCCACGTGGAGTACACCCACCACGAGGTCGGCCCGTCGCAGCACGAGATCGACATGCGCTACGCCGACGCCATGAAGATGGCCGACGACTGCATGACCTACCGGATCACGGTCAAGGAGTACGCGCTCAAGTACGGCCTGCACGCGACGTTCATGCCCAAGCCGCTCTACGGGGAGAACGGCTCCGGGATGCACACCCACCAGTCGCTCTTCACCGACGGGCACAACGCGTTCTACGACTCCGAGGACCCCTACTTCCTGTCGGAGGTGGGCAAGGCCTTCATCGCGGGCCAGCTGCGCCACTCGCGCGAGCTGTGCTCGATCTTCGCCCAGTGGGTCAACTCCTACAAGCGACTGGTGCCCGGCTACGAGGCGCCCGTGTACGCGGCGTGGTCGCGGCGCAACCGCTCGGCGCTGGTGCGCGTGCCCCTCTACCACCCGGGGAAGGAGCGCACCACCCGGATGGAGCTGCGCTGCCCCGACCCGGCGTGCAACCCGTACCTGACCTTCGCCGTGCTGCTGCACGCCGGCCTGGAGGGGATCGAGCACTCCTACGAGCTGCCCGAGCCGATGGAGAAGAACCTCTACCACCTGTCCCCCGAGGAGCGGCGACGCCTCGGGATCGAGCAGCTTCCCGAGACGCTCGGCGAGGCGATCGAGGTCACGGCGGAGTCCGAGCTCGTGCTGCGGGCGCTCGGCGAGCACATGTTCAACCGCTACGTCGAGATCAAGCGCCAGGAGTGGGACGACTACCGCGTGCAGGTCACGCCCTGGGAGCTGGAGCGCTACCTGTCGGTGCTGTAGGGCGTCCCGGCAGGCTGATCGCCAGCAGCAGCGCCGGGATCGGCAGCACCACCAGCGTCGCCAGCGCGGCGCGGATGCCGTCCGCGTCGGCGAGGAACCCGAGCAGGGAGGCTCCGAGCCCGCCGATGCCCATCGCGAGCCCGAGCGTGATCCCGGACGCGACCCCGGGCCGGCTCGGCAGCAGCTCCTGGCCGATCACGACCGTCACGCTGAACGTCGCGACGCTCGCGGCGCCGATCAGCGCGAGCGCGGGCAGCAGCGCGCCCGGGACCAGCAGCAGCACCAGCAGGAGCGGCGGCAGCGCGGCCATCGAGGCGGCGAACATGACCCTCGGGCCGATGCGATCGGCGACGCGACCGCCGATCAGCGTCCCGATCGCGCCGGCGACGAGCATCACGGTCAGCGCGGCCGAGCCCGCCGCCGCGCCGTCGCCCAGCGTGCGCGCGACGTAGAGCGGCACGAAGGCGAGCAGGCCGAAGTAGACGACCGAGCGCAGTGCCACGGCTCCCGAGAGCCGGCCGAACGGCGCCCAGCGGTCGGCGCCCGCGCGCGCCCGGCGGCGAGCGGCGACCGCGACCCCGTCGAGGTGGCCGCGTCCCGCCACGAGCGCCGTGGCCGCGATCAGCGGGACGGCGAGCAGCCCGAGCGTTCCGTGCAGTCCGAGCGTCCCGACCAGGACGATGACGAGCAGGGGTCCCAGCGCGAACCCCGCATTGCCGCCGACGGAGAAGAGGCTCATGCCGGTCGCCGGGCGCGACCCGGACGCGCCGCCCGCGCGGCGCGCGGCCTCCGGATGGAAGGCGGCGACGCCGAGGCCGCTCAGCACGACCGTCGCGAACGTCGCGGGATACGAGGGCAGGAAGCCCACCGCGGCCAGGCCTGCTCCGGCGAGCAGCAGCGCGGCCGGCATCAGCCACGGCCACGAGCGGCGGTCGGCGATCACGCCGAACGCGGGCTGGACGACCGACGCCGCGAGCGTCGCGGCGAGCACCAGCGAGGTCGCCTCGGCGTAGGAGAGCCCGCGCTGGGCGATCAGGAACGGAAGCAGGCCCGCCACCGCGCCCTGGCACGTGTCCGCGGCGACATGGCCGAGCGAGAGCAGGCCCAGCGCGCGGGCGTCGAGCGGGACGGGCGCCGAGGCGGGCACCGCCCCTGCTCCGGCGCGTGCCGCCAGCCGCGCGCCTGTCACGCCGACCGCCACGGCTACGAGCGCGCCCCGGCCGGCTCGGCCTCGGGGTCGGGGTCCGAAGGGGCGGTGACGGCGGGCCCGTCGGGCGGCGGCTCCTCGGCGCGCGCCAGGCGCGAGGGCCACCAGATCGGCTTGCCGATGTCCAGCACGAGCGCAGGCACCAGGATCGAGCGTACGACGAGCGTGTCCAGCAGCACGCCGAACGCGACCACGAACCCCATCTGGGTGAGGAAGACGAGCGGGAGCACGGCCAGCGCGCTGAACGTCCCCGCGAGCACTATTCCCGCCGAGGTGATGACGGCGCCGGTGACGGCCAGGCCGCGGACCATCCCCAGCCGCGTGCCGCGCGCGATCGTCTCCTCGCGCACCCGCGCCATCAGGAAGATGTTGTAGTCGACCCCCAGCGCCACGAGGAAGATGAAGCTGAGCAGCAGCAGCGCCGGGTCGGAGCCCGGGAAGTCGAAGACGTACTCGAACGCCAGCGCGCCGACGCCCATCGCGGCGAAGAACGACAGGATCACGGTCCCGATCAGCAGCAGCGGCGCGGCCACCGCGCGCAGCAGCGCGACGAGGATCAGGAACACCACAACCAGCACGATCGGGATGATCAGCCGGTTGTCGCGGGTCGCCGAGATGCGCAGGTCGCGCTCCTGCGCGCTGGGCCCGCCGATCAGGGTGCCCTGGCCTCCCGCCGCCCTCGCGGTGCGGCGCAGCCCCGGGATCTGGTTGAACGCCCGCTCGCTGTAGGGGTTGGCGCGCAGGATCGCCTGGAAGACGGCGCCCCGGCGGGTCGGCGCGACCGCGGGCGGGACGGCTGCGATCCGCGGATCCGCGCGCAGCGCGGCCTGGACCGCGCGCGCCCGTGCCTGGTCGGCGACGACCACGTCGACCGGCGCGTTCGCGCCCGCGGGGAAGGCGCGGTCGAGCAGCTTCTGCCCCTTGACCGACTCGACCTCGCCGCGGAACGAGTTGCCCTGGGTCAGTCCGGTGTTGAACTGCGTCATCCCGAGGCCCATCGCGAGGAGCGCGACCGTGGTGCCGATCCAGACCGCCCGCGGGCGGCGCCGGATGCGCTCGCCCAGGCGGCGGAACGCGCCGTGGGTCTCGTCGGTGCCCTCGTCGCCGACGTGCGGGATCCGGGGCCAGAACCAGCGCCTGCCGGCGATCACGAGCATCGCGGGCAGCAGCGTGAGGCTCGCCAGCATCGTCACGGCGATGCCCATGGCGCCGATCGGGCCCATGCCCGAGGTGCCGTTCACCTCCGCGAGCGTGAGGCAGAGCAGGCCGGCGATCACGGTCAGCGCGGAGGCCAGGATCGGCGGTCCGGCGCGGCGCAGGGCGAGCCGCATCGCCTCCGTCTTGGACTCGTGGCGCCGCAGCTCCTCGCGGTAGCGCGCGACCAGCAGCAGCGCGTAGTCGGTCCCGGCGCCGAACACCAGCACGGGCAGGATGCCCGCGGACTGGCCGTTGATCACCACCCCGGCCTTCGCGAGCCCGTAGGCGATCCCGCGGGCGGTGATCTCGGCGAAGACCACCGAGAACAGCGGGATCATCCAGAAGATCGGGCTGCGGTAGATGATGATCAGCAGCACGAACACGATCGCGAGCGTCGCGAGCAGGAGCGTCCCGTTGATCTGGTTGAAGACGTCGATCGCGTCGGCGCCGAAACCGGCCGGGCCCGTGACCTTCATCTGGAGGCCCGGCGGCGCCCGGTCCTCGGCGCCGCGCAGGTCGTCGACCGCGCCGGTGATGAACTCGCCCTTGCCGCCCGCGAAGATGTCCGTGAACGTCAGCGCGGTCGTGCCGTCGCGCGAGACCTGCGGGCCCGTGGCCCCGCGCACGCCGCGCGCGGGCGGGGCCACCGCCTTGGCGCGGGCCAGCGCCACCTGGCGCGCGATGAAGCGGCGGTCGGCGGGCCGCAGGCCACCGTCGCGCCGGAAGACCGTGATCGCCGTCGCGGTGTCGCCCTTGCGCGCCTCCTCGACCGCCTTCAGCGCCCGCACCGACTCGGCGCCGCCCGGCAGGAAGCTCGACTGCTCGTTCTTCTGGACGTCGTCGAGCTTGCCCGAGAACGGGCCGGCCGCGAACGCGATCAGCACCCACACGGCCACGGCGACGAAGCGGGCCACGCGACCCGCGGGGAGCTGGAGGATGCGGCTCAGCGAGGACATGCGCCCGGGACGGGGAGCATGGATAGCAGCCGCCGCGCGCCCTGCCGCGTGAGGTGTGTCACCTGGGAAGTGGGGGTGCGCTCGTGCCGCTCGCGCGCAGGCCGTCGAGCAGGATCGCCAGGTAGCGCTCCCAGCCCGCGCGATCGGCCATGCTCACGACCCCCGCAAGGGAGCACATCAGGCCCGGAACGTCGGCGATGCTGACGTCGGGTCGCAGCTCGCCGGCGTCCTGCGCCCGGGCCATCACGGCGGCGATCGCCTCGTGCAGCTCCGCCTTGGCTCGCTGCACCGCCTCGGTCTGGCCGGCTCCGGCCGCGAGCAGGTCCGCGAACCCGCGGTCGGCCGCCTGCATCTCGGCGGCCCGCCTCATCACCGACGCGAAGCCGTCCCACGGGTCGTGCGCTCCGCGGGCGTCGCGAGCTGCCTCCAGGGCCTCGCCGATGCGCTCGAGCAGCAGCGCGCCGAGCAGGTCCTGCTTGGTGGCGAAGTGCCGGTAGACGGTGCCGACCCCGACGCCCGCGCGCGCCGCGACGTCGTCCATCTGGACCTCGGCGCCGTGCTCGGCGAACGCCTCGGCCCCCGCCTCGAGCACCCGCGCGTGGTTGCGGACGGCGTCGGCGCGGGGGGAGCGGGCTGTGGCGGTCGGCGGGCCGGGGTACAAAACGGAACCTCGATTCCGCTACACTGCGCGAAACGGAACCGGAACTCAACCTCCGATTGTACCCGAAAGGCCCGAGATGAGCGCCACGACCGCCTCCACCCAAGCCGTCAGCCCGCAGCCGTTCGCGACCCCCGACCCGAGACGCTGGAGGGCGCTGATCCTGCTCTGCGCCGCGCAGTTCATGGTCGTGCTCGACGCCTCGATCGTGAACGTCGCGCTGCCGTCGATCAAGGACGCCCTGAGCTTCTCGCAGGAGAACCTCCAGTGGGTCGTCAACGCGTACACGCTCGCGTTCGGCGGCTTCCTGCTGCTCGGCGGCCGGCTCGCCGACCTGCTCGGGCGCCGACGGATGTTCGTGATCGGGCTGGGCGTCTTCTCGCTCGCCTCGCTGCTCGGTGGGCTCGCGCAGTCGGAGGGCTGGCTGATCGCCGCGCGCGGCCTGCAGGGACTCGGTGCGGCGCTGCTCTCGCCGGCCGCGCTGTCGATCGTGACCGTCACGTTCCGCGAGGGCGCCGAGCGCAACAAGGCGCTCGGGATCTGGGGCGCGCTCGCCGGGGCGGGCGGCGCCGCCGGCGTGCTGCTCGGCGGGCTGCTGACTTCGGGCTTGGGCTGGGAGTGGGTGCTGTTCGTCAACGCGCCGATCGGCCTCGCGGCGATGGTCATCGCGCCGCGGCTGATCGCCGAGAGCCGGGCGGACCAGCGCGAGCGAAGCTACGACGTGGCCGGCGCGGTGACGATCACCGCCGGCCTGGTGATCCTCGTCTACGCGCTGGTTGACGCGGGCAGCGCGGGCTGGGGCTCGGCGCAGACGATCGGCCTGCTCGCCGTGTCGGCCGCGCTGATCGCCGGGTTCGTCGCGATCGAGCGGCGCTCCCGCGCCCCGCTCGCGCCGCTCGGCATCTTCCGCAACCGTGCGGTGTCGAGCGCCAACGTGATCGGCCTGCTGGTCGGCGCGTCGCTCTTCTCGATGTTCTACTTCATCTCGCTCTACCTCCAGCAGGTGCTCGGATTCTCGGCGCTGAAGGCGGGCGTCTCCTACCTGCCGCTTGCGGTGTCGATCATCCTCGCCGCGGGGATCGCCTCGGCGCTGGTCCAGCGAGCCGGCACCAAGCCCGTGCTGGTCGGCGGGCTGGCGCTGATCGTCGCCGGGCTCTTGATGTTCAGCGGCGTGAGCGTGCACGGCTCGTTCTCGGGTGACGTGCTGGTGCCCTCGGTGATCGTCGCGTTCGGCCTGGGCTTCGCGTTCGTCCCGCTCACGATCACCGCGGTCTCCGGGGTGAAGGCGGCCGAGGCGGGTCTCGCCTCCGGACTGATCAACACCGCGCAGCAGGTGGGCGGGGCGCTCGGCCTCGCGATCCTCTCGACCGTCGCGACCACGCGCACCGATGACGTGATGCGCGCGGCGCGCGGCGCGCGCGACGCGCTGCCAGGCGCGCTCACCGACGGGTTCCAGTCCGCGTTCGCGGTCGGCGCCGGCTTCGCCGCGCTCGGGATCGTGCTCGCGCTCCTGCTGGTGCCGCGCGGGCGCGGGCGCGTCGAGCCCGAGCCCGTCGAGGAGGGCTCGGGCGACACCCTGCCGGACGCGGCCGGGCGCGCGCCGGCGCCCGAGCCCGCGCGCGCGTAGGGGGCTCGCGACGCTCAGGCGTCGCCCAGCGCGGCGGCCAGCTCGGGCGGCGCGGTGACCGGCGCGCGGCAGGCGAAGCGCTCGCACACGTAGGCGGCCGCGCGCCCGTCGACCGGCCCGCGGCCCTCGAGCAGCGGCACCGCCGCGCCCGGCCCCGCTGCGTCGCCGGCGCCGGCCAGCACCGCGTGCGGGCGGTAGGAGCCGCGCACCACCGCGGCGAGGGGCTCCGGGCCGGGGCCGACGATCGCGATCTCGCGAACGGGCGCGAGGTGGAAGTCGAGCGCGAGCAGCAGGTGGCCGAACGAGGCCGGGTGGCGGGCGGCGATCGGCGCGAGCAGGCGCAGGACCTCCACCGCCGGCTCCTCGTAGCGGGCCTCCCCGGTCAGCGCGGCGAGCCGCAGCAGCGCGTACGCCGCGGCCGAGCTCCCGGACGGGATCGGGGTGTCCTCGAGGTCCTTGCGGCGCGGCGCGGCGAGCGCCTCGGCGTCGTCGGCGGTGGCGAAGAACCCGCCGCCCTCGCGGTCGCGGAAGCGCGCGAGCATCGCCTCCGCCGCCTCGCGCGCGGCGATGAACCAGCGCTCCTCCCAGGTCGCCTCGTAGAGCGTCAGCAGCGCCTCGGCGAGGAAGGCGTGGTCGTCGAGGAACGCCGGGATCTTGGCGACCCCGCGGTTGTAGGTCCGAAGCAGCCGGCCGTCGCCGTCCCGCATGCGCTCCAGCACGAACTCCGCGCACTCGCGCGCGGCCGCCAGGTACTCCGGGCGATCGAGCGCCGCGCCGGCCTGCGCCAGCGCGGCGATCATCAGCGCGTTCCAGCCGCTCAGGCGCTTGTCGTCGAGCCCGGGGCGCACGCGCCCCCCGCGCGCGGCGAGCAGCCGCTCGCGGATCTCGCCGATACGCGCCGGAGGCTCCGTCGCCGCGCACACGAGCACGCTGGCGCCCTCGAAGTTGCCGCGCTCGGTCACGCCGTAGAAGGCGATCGCCTCCGCGGCGAGCTCCTCGTCGCCCAGCGCCTCGCGGATCCCGTCCGGCGTCCAGACGTAGAAGCGTCCCTCCTCGCCCTCCGAGTCCGCGTCGAGCGCGGAGTGGAAGCCGCCCTCCTCGCCGCGCATCTCGCGCAACGCCCAGTCGAGCGTCCCGGTGCAGACGCGCAGCAGATCCTCGTCGCCGGAGGCGAGGCCCCCGTGCAGGTAGGCGCGCGCGAGCAGCGCGTTGTCGTAGAGCATCTTCTCGAAGTGCGGCACGACCCAGCGCGCGTCGACGCTGTAGCGCGCGAAGCCGCCGCCGAGCTGGTCGTGGATGCCGCCCGCGGCCATCGCGCGCAGCGTCCCGAGCGACATCTCCCGCTCGCCGCGCGCGAGCAGCAGCTCGAGCGCAGAGGCGGGCGGGAACTTCGGCGCCCCGCCGAACCCGCCGAAGCGCGGGTCGTAGGCCGCGCGCAGGCCCTCGACCGCGCCGTCGAGCAGCCCCGCGTCCAGCGGCTCGTCCGACTGGCGCAGCGCGGCCCCGGCCGACAGCCGGGCGGCGATCTGCTCGCCCTGGCCCCGTATCTCCTCGCGGCGCTGCTCCCACGCCTCCGAGATCGCATCGAGCACCGAGCGCCACGCCGGCAGCCCGCTGCGCGGCTCGGGCGGGAAGTAGGTGCCGGCCCAGAACGGCGCTCCGTCCGGCGTCGCGAAGGCGTTCAGCGGCCAGCCGCCCGCGCCGGTCATCGCCTGGCACGCCTCCATGTAGAGCGCGTCGACGTCGGGGCGCTCCTCGCGGTCCACCTTGATCGGGACGAAGCGCTCGTTCATCACCGCCGCGATCCCGGGGTCCTCGAAGGACTCGCGCTCCATGACGTGGCACCAGTGGCAGGCCGAGTAACCGATCGAGACGATCAGCGGCACGTCGCGCGCCGCCGCCTCGGCGCGCGCCTCCTCGCCCCAGGGCCGCCAGTCCACCGGGTTCTCGCTGTGCTGGAGGAGGTAGGGGGAGGTCTCGCCGGCGAGCGCGTTCGCCATTCGACTCACCCTAGCCGGGGAGATAAGGTCCGCTCACCCGACCAAAGGAGTGCCACGTGTCGCACCACCGCGCGACCGTCACCGCGCCCGGCGCGCCGGCGGCGGTCGGCCCCTACGTCCACGCGGTCCGGGCCGGCCGCCTGCTGTTCTGCTCGGGGCAGATCCCGCTCGACCCCGCCACGGGCGAGATCACCGGCACCACGCCCGCCGAGCAGGCTCGCCGCTGCCTGGAGAACCTGGCCGTCGTCTGCGAGGCGGGCGGCGCCGGTCTCGCGGACGCCGTTCGGGTGACCGTGTACCTGACGGACATGACGGCGTTCGCGGAGGTCAACGAGGTCTACGCGCAGTTCTTCCCCTCCGACCCGCCCGCGCGGGTCGCGATCGGCGTCGCCGCGCTGCCCAAGGGCGCGCAGGTCGAGATGGACGCGGTCGTCGCGCTCCCGGACTGATGGGCGCCGCGGCGGAGGCGCGCGTGGACGGCGCCGCGATCCGCCGCGCCGCCGAGGCAGGGGAGGGCGTGGTTCGCCCGACCCCGGTGCTGTCCTCGCGCACGCTCGGCGCCCGCACGGGCGGCACCGTCGCGCTGAAGGCCGAGAACCTGCAGCGCACCGGCTCCTTCAAGCTGCGCGGGGCGATGGCGAAGCTCGCGGCGCTCGGCGAGGAGGGCTGCGCCGCCGGGGTCGTCGCCGCGAGCGCGGGCAACCACGCGCAGGCGGTGGCCTACGCGGCGCGCGCGCGGGGGGTCCGATGCGAGGTGTTCATCCCTGACGACGCGCCGATCGCCAAGGCCGAGGCCGCGGCGGGGCTGGGCGCGGAGATCCACCACGTGACCGGCTCGGTGGACGACTGCGTGGCCGCCGCCCGCGCCCGCGCCGGCGAGCCCGGCGGGCCGGCGTTCATCCACCCGTTCGACGACCCGGTCGTGGTCGCGGGGCAGGGCTCGCTGGGCCTGGAGCTGCTCGAGCAGGTGCCCGACCTGGCGCAGGTGGTCGTCCCGGTGGGCGGCGGCGGGCTGGCGAGCGGCACCGCGATCGCGGTGAAGTCGCAGCGGCCCGGGGTGCGCTTGGTCGGCGTCCAGGTCGAGGCCTGCCCGTCCTGCCGCGCCTCGCTGGACGCCGGCGAGCCGGTGACGGTCGAGTCGCGGCTCACGATCGCCGACGGCATCGCGATCAAGCGGCCGGGAGGCGTCACGCTGCCACTGCTGCGGCAATGGGTGGACGACGTCGTGTGCGTGGGGGAGGAGGCCACCGCCGAGGCGATGGTGCTGCTGCTCCAGCGCGCGAAGCTGGTCGTCGAGGGCGCGGGCGCGGTCGGCGTCGCGGCGCTACTCGGCGGGCTGGTCGCCCCGGCGGCCGAGGGGACGACGGTCGCGGTGCTCTCCGGCGGCAACGTCGACGCGGGCCTGCTCGCATCGATCGCCCGCCGCCACGAGACCGGCCAGGGGCGCCGCTTGGCGCTGCTCTCGCGCGTCCCGGACACGCCCGGCGGGCTCGCGCGGCTGCTGCGCCTGGTCGCCGACACCGGCGCGAACGTGGTCGAGGTCGAGCACGTGCGCGAGGGCGTCGAGCTGCACGTCCGGGAGACCGGAATCCAGCTCGTGCTCGAGACCCGCGGCCGGGAGCACGCCGACCGCGTGCTCGCCGCGATCCGGGAGGGCGGGTACGGGGTGGAGGTGATGCGGTAGACCACATCCCCGCGACCAAGCTGTCAATCGCCGCGGGGTCCGGGCTACTTGCCGACCGAACGAAGGTAGCGAACCAAGGTCGGCCATGCCTCCTGACATCGAGCTTCCGCAACGAAGTCCGTGCGAAGATCCGCCAAGGCGGTCGAGAGCGACTCCGCTGTCTTATCGGAATCGTCTAAGAGCCATTTGCGATCGGGAGTGTGCTGCAGTTGCTTCCCTAGAACGGTCAGAGCTCTCTTCACCTCTTGGATCTCGTGCGCGGTGGGAGCCGTACCGCCGTCACCGCAGATGGCGCTCACCGTGCGATAGGCGTCCGCTGATTTGGCGGGCAAGACCGAGTAACGCTCGGATCCGCATGCAGACGGCACACCGGCCAGCGCAATGCTCACCGCCAGCACAATCGCTGTGCGGCCACATGTGGAAGGAAGGTGCCACAGCGAAGCGCAGGCCGAGGTCGAGGTGAGGTCAATGGAGAACACGAGCTACAAGCAGGCCGACCAGCACGGACGACCCGGCGAAGCATAACGCCCATATGTAGTACCAGAAGATCGCCCCGCGGATCGGCACGCCGCGCCGGACGACTTGTCCGCTCACTATGTACGTCCAAGCCACCGATAGCGTAAGAGCGAAAACGAACAGACGCCACCACGACTCCCCGGTCCTTGCTAGGACGTATGCGACACCCGCAATGGCGCTAGCGACGAAGCCATCCTTCAGGAGGGTAGACGCAGGCTCGCTGATGTCGGCCATCTCGAGTCTCCCACGCCGGATGCGGCGAGCTGCCGCCTTCTTGCGCTTGTCTGCCAGGACCAAGCCTGCGACGCAGAGACCGAAGCACAGCACTTCTACCGTGACCGTCACCCTAGCAGGGACGGATCGCATGCTGCGGCCTGTGCGCTAGCGGGAAGCGGCACAGGTTCCGGATCCCAGCCCGGGGCGCCAGGCGGATTGACGTCAGGCCAGGGCGCGCGCGGGTGTGCATGTGGGGGTTCTGGCGAATGGGCATCACCACAGGGATGCTTGTGGTGGTGACGCGGGCGCCGCCTCGGTCGCCGCTTGGGGTGAGGCCGGCGATGACGAGCCCGCCTTTGATGCGCCAAGCATCGCTTCTTAGCCGCCTTCGATCCCGAGGTGCATGGCGCGTCGCGGCCTGGTCCCCGGTAGGGCGTTGACACGAGCGGCACTCCACATGTTCGCGGCCGTCTACTTCTCGATGCGCTCGAGCGCCCTGATGGCTAGCGGGTCCCCGCGATCAGCGGCCTCCGAGATGAGCTCGACGCCCTCCGATCTGCGACTTGGTAGATCGAGCAGTCGAACGCCCAGGTTGTGTCGCGCGTCCTCGTCGCCGCACTCCAGGGCGCGCCGGTATACCGCTTCAGCCTCCGTCCAGCGGTCTGGCTTTTCACTGAGAAAGTTGGCAAACTGAACTGCTCCGAGGCAAGGATGAACAGCCTGAGCCTTACCAAACCACTTCTCAGCGGCTTCGCGGTTCCCCGCCTCCGCTTCGAGCTCTCCGAGGGCTGGAAGCGCCTCCTCGTCCCCTTGCTCGGCGCCACGCGAGAGGCCTTCGCGCCCCTCTTCGACTCGACCTAGTCGCCAATGCAGCCATCCGAGCAGCGTCCAGCCGCGTGCCAGACCCATCTCGCCGGCTCTCCGATACCACTCCAGGGCCGATTGGACGTCGCCGGACTGCTCATACACCGTTCCACGCCGCTCCACGCCGAGCGCCTCACCCATTTCGGCTGCTCGAGCAAACAATGCGGCTGCGCGATCGAGCTTGCCGAGCGAGAGCTCGGCGTCTCCCCATGCCACATAGCCCCGCCCGTCGCCAGCTTCAGCTACCTGCTTTGCGAGCGCCACCGCCTCGGTTGGCTCGCGCGCGTGAACCCTCAGCAAAGCGCTCAAGTTCAGTGCGCCTTCGGTTACGCCGAGCTCGAAGGCTCGCCGATAGAAAGTCATTGCCAGGTCGAGCTCGCCCCACTCATGTAGCGTCTCGGCCATGTCGTAGATTGCGATCGAGACGCTCTCGGATGGCGGCCAACTACCAGTCGTTACGCCATGTACGGCCAGCCGCTTGCGCGCTTGAGCGAATAGCTGCTCATCCTGTGATTCCATGGACGCCGTCACTTTGACTAGCTTAGCGCTTTGCTATGCCTCCGGCGGCGGATACGGCCCCCGGTGTCTCTTGGGTCGCTTTCGATATGGCGGACGCTTGGCCGCGTCGCCGGGGCGTGGATTGGTGTGATCATCCGGTCTCTTGGAACCGCCCTTTGGCCGTTTATGCGGCTTTCCGCGCTTCCCGCCCTGTCGGTCAGGTTGGCCTCTGGATTTTCCTCCACCCTTCTTTCCTCCACCCTTCTTGCCCCCGCCCTTCCTTTCGACCCTGACTTGTACGCATACGATGATCGGCGGGCAGACCTGCGGTCGACACTGGGCGGCGTCACCGTCGAGGTCCGTTTGAGTGAATGGATCCTGATTGGCGTAGTCGTACGCGTTAGCAGATCCGCCGGCAACGGGGTCGGGCTGCAAGAATCTTCCGATCTGGGGGATATAGGAGCGTTGGCCCATCTGGATCGTGCCCCAGGGGAACGTGAGTTGGCGCTGTTTGGCGCCGAGGTAGCCGTAGCGGGCCAGGCTGGGGGTGCGAGGTTCTCCGAACTCGGTCTGTTCCTGGGTGCCGGTGAGACCTGTCGCGGTGCTGCTGGTCGTGGCGGTGGCGATGATGTCGCCGTGGAGGTTTGAGAGCTGGAGGGTGACGGTGCCGTTGGCGCCGTCCTGGATTGCGGCCAGGTCGCCGCCCGGGCCTTGGACGTTGCGGCTCCAGGAGCCAGGGCTGGAGCCGATCCAGGCGGGGCTGTCGCCGTCGTCGCTGTAGTGGTACGTGTCGACCCTGGTGGTCTGGCCGGCGACGGTCAAAGTCCGGATGCGGCGTGCGGGGTCGAGGTCCTGGGTCTCGGTGATCGCAGCCTGGGTTTGGGTGTGCAGGCGGTCGTCGGCATAGTAGGTGCTGGTGATCGCGTAGCCGCCGGCGTTGGCGGCGGCCAGGGCGGTGGTGTTGCCGAGCTTGTCGTAGCCGGTGGCGGCGTCGGTCAGCCGATCCGCCTCGTCATAGCTGTGACTCGCGTTCGTCCCCCCGGACCCAGAGGTGCAGGAGGCGCCGGCGACCTGGCCAGTGCGGTTGCTGTCGGGGTCGTAGCTGTAGCGCCGCTGCGTGCAGGGCTGGTTGTTCTTGACGTCGGTGTCGTTGACCTGCGTGAGCCGGCCAGCCTGATCGTAGGCGTAGTCCTGGTTGGACAAAGTGCTCGCGCGGTGCAGCCACTGCCCGTGGATAGAGGAGTCAACCTGCTCGTCATACCACGTGCAGCTCGAGGAGCAGTTGGTGATCTTGATGTATTGGAGGTGGGTAGGGTCGCCGGTTTCGTCGTAGGTGGTGGTGGCTTGCAGGCCGTTGGGGTAGGTCTGCTGGGTGGCTTGTCCATCGGCGTCGTAGGCGGCGGTGAACACGCCGGCCGCGGAGTCGGTCAGGGTGGTGAGTTGGTCGGTCGTGGGGTCGTAGGCAAGGTCTTGGGCGCCCTTTCCGTCGTCGCTGTGCGAGACCCTTCCGCGGCTGTCGTAACCGGTGGTCGAGGTGACCCCGTCTGCGTCGGTGTAGCCGGTCATGCGGCCGAGAGTGTCGTAGCTGCTGGTCAGGGTCTTACCGGCGGCGGTGATCGTGGTCGGTAGCCCGGTGCTGGGGTCGTAGCTCTGATTGGTTGAGGGGACCGGATCGGCCACGCCGGAGCTGGCGGCCACGGTGGTTCCAGTGACGCGTCCCGCGGCGTCGTAGCTCGTGGTGGCGGTGCGGGTATCGCCGGCAGCTAGGGCGTCGATGTCGCTCGTGGGCTGCCACAGGCGGTTGTAGAGATAAGTGGTGATCGGGATTGTCGGCAGGCTTCCTGAGGGTTGAGCCGCCGGGCCGCCCTTGCACGGCAGGCCTGCGTACCAGGGCCGGTTGTTGCAGGCGCCGTCGCCGCTCGAGGCGTCGGTGGCGTAGTAGCGGGTGAAGGTCTGGCGGGCCGACCCGCCGGCGGGCATCGTGCTGGTGGTCTGCTGGCCGGTCGCGGTGTCGTAGGTGGCGCTGGAGGTGATCGCGAGGTGGCCGCTGCCGGGATCCACGATGGTTGTGGTGGGTTTGCGGGCGACCATGCCGCCGGCGCCGTTGTAGTCCATCGTGGTGGTCCGCAGGTCCTGGTCGCCGGACTGGCCGACGACGACGGCGGCCTCGTCTGTCTGGGTGGGGAGATGCTCGCTCTTGCCGCTCCCGTTGGCGAGATAGCTGGTGGTGGTCTTCCGACGCGCCAGCACGGTGTCGGTGGCGCCGGGGAGGCGGATCGCGTGCTGGGGGCCGAGGACCTGGGTTGCGTCGATGTGCTGGTCGTCGGCGGGGTTCGCGTAGGTGGTCTGGGTGTCGAGCTTGGTGGCCAGCGTACTGTTGGCGAGGACCCGCTCGCGGTTGGCGGCCGTCAGCGTGCGCACGGGGAGGTCGTGGTTGTCGTACTCGGTGGTGGTGACCGCCCAGGACGATGCTGACCCGGTCTTCTGCTCGGCGGTGTTCACCAGGCGGCCTTGCTCGTCCAGGTAGCTGAGCTGGGCGCCGTCCCAGCCGGAGGCAGGGTCGTGGCCCGGCCCGAACAGGGCGGTGGCGGTGATCGGCCTGTCGCTCTGGCCCCAGCCGGCCACCGCGGATGCGGTCAGGTCGGGCAGGCCGCCCCCGGAGAGCGGGGCGTTGTAGGCGACCTTGGTCGTCAGTGTCGGGCTGTTGCTCCCGTCCAGGCGGCCCGCGGAGACGATTCGGCCGGGGTCGCCGGCGTCGTAGCCGAACGCCCATCGGTCAAGCCCGGGCGGGGTGATGACGCTCAGCCGCCCGTTGGCGTCGTAGTCGTATTTCGTCTTGAGCGCCGGGCTCAGCCGCGGGTCCCAGGCGGCGCGCAGCCGTCCGGTGTTGTCGTAGGCGTAGCGGGCGACGGTGTCGGTGCTCATCCCCGGGCAGGAGCTCCCGTCGGCGCTCGGCGCGCAGGCGGTGAGGTCGATCTGCTTGACCTGGCCCTGGATGTCTCCCCACTGCGTCTCGCCGGTCCCTGACGCGGTCGTGCCGGTCGCATAGACCAGGGTGAGCAGGCGGCAGCCGTTGGCGGGGCTTCCGACGTTGCAGCTCGACTGGTCGGGCACGCTGGGATTGTTGTTCGGGTGCGGGCCGATGACCTTGGTGATCCTGGGCGGATCGGTCGTCAGGTCCCAAACATAGACGGCGGTCTTCGAGAGCGCGGTGCCGGTGCCGCTGGAGGTCTCGGTGCTCTTCGCCGTCCAGAGCCCCTCCTCGTCCGGACCGTAGACGGTCTTGTTGTGGTCGGCGTCGGTCAGGGTGAAGGTCGCCGGGTCGCCTCCGGATCCGGGGGTCTTGACCAGGCTGAGGTCGCTGGCTCCCGCCGGGGCCGTGTAGTAGAGCCGCCCGTCGGTGCCGGTGTGGTCGTAGGTGAAGTTCAGATCCCCGGCCTCGCCGGACCCGGACAGAAGCTGGGCGTAGACCGAGGTGCTGCTGCCGGTGTCGTAGTACCCCTCCTGCAGCTCGGGAAAGTCGGCGCCCGGCTGATCGGCGGGCAGATCCACGCTCCACCCGGGGCCGAACGCGCCGACGGTGTCGCCGGTCAGGTGCTTGGACTGGAAGGTGCGGGTGATCGCTAGGTCGATCCCCGGGCCGCCCGGGACGCTCACATCGGAGGCGGTGGTGGTGAACTCGCCGTCGCGCAGATTGACCTGCCCGGGGCCCAGGCCGGCGTCGTCCGCGCGATGGACGCTGACGGCCACCTGCGCCGAGTCGCTGGCGTTCCCCGCCAGGTCGCTCGCGCGCACCAGGATCTTGTGCGCCCCCGGGCCCAGGGCGGCACCAGTGATCGTGAAGTCCCCGGCCATTGCGCAGCTCCAGCCGGGGCCTGCGCAGGGCTGGGTGAGGACCGATCCCGCCGCGGCCTGCGGAATGCCGTCCACCACCAGCTGCAGCTTGACGACCCCCGAACGGCGCGTCGCCGCGGTCGCCGGGTCCCCGTCGGTCGCGCTCACGTGGAGCCCGTAGGAGCCCTCGCCGATAGACCCGTCCCGGTGGTCCCACAGGGTTCCCGAGGGGGTCCCGATCGACGGGCCGGTCCAGTCCACCCCGCCGGCGAACGACACCGGCGACGAGACACGATCGATCACGTCGACCACATCCACAGAGACGCTCTGCTCGCCCTCGCTGACACCGTTGTGGTCTGGCCCGAACGCCACCGTCGCGGCCCAATCGGCCGGACAAGGATCGGGCCGCGCCCCGGTGCAGGAATGGGTCGTGACGCCGCGAACGGCGCCCGCCGTGTGGATCCTCGCCTGGCGCACCCCCAGGCCGTCGTCGTGCCCGGAGACCGAGGAGCTCGCCCCCAGCCAGTACCCGTGGCCCGTCACGCTCGGCGCGTTGCGGTCATACAGCACCACGTTGCCGTCCGACATCAGCCCCCAGCCGTAGGAGCCGGACGGCTGGGTGACGGCGCTCAGCTTCGCGACGCTCATCACCGCCGCGTTGCCCTCCGTCCCGGAGCTCCAGTTGCAGTCCGAGGCCACGCACGCGGTCACGTTCCACGCCCCCGAAGCGCAGCGATACCCGGTATTCCCCTCATACGCGAACGTCGGCTTGAGGATTCCTGCGCCCTGGCACTCCCAGTACGGCGAGGTGCTCATGTTCGCGTAGAACCGCGTTACATAGGACTGGCGGATCGAGTTGTAGGACCACCACGCGCTCGCCCCCGACGCGTAGCCACCCGGAAGCGACCGGGCGCACAGCCCGGTCAGGAACGCGCAGACGGTGAGGTAGTTTGACCACGAGGTCTCATACGGGCCGCCCGTCGTGCCGCTCGCCCACCCCGCTGCCGTCGCGTCCCCGTCGCAGCCGGTGCCCGGCTGGCAGCGCCAATCGAAGCCCGGCCACACCTGCGGATCCACCAGCAACGGGTACGCGAGATCCCGCTCGCGATGCGCCAGCTCCAACACGACCCGGTCGCCGTCGACCGTGTAGCTGCCCGCCACCGGCCGCCCGTCCGCGTCGTGCGCGACCACCGGCGAGAGCCCACCCACCGGCTTGCCGTCGCGCACCAGCTCGACCGTCTCCTTGTCCTGGCGCAGCGCGACCCCCTCCGGCAGGTCGAGCCGGAACGCGAACCGCTCCGGGCTCGCTGCCGAGCGCAGCTGCAAGAACCACTCTGCCCCACCGGGGACCGGCGTCAGCCACGCATCGGTATCCGCAAGCGCGTTCGCGTAGAACACCCGATCGTCCGCGACCTCGCCACCCGCGCCATCGGCGCCCTCCAGATGCATCGCGAGCCCGCTGCCGGGGAACCGCACCCCATCGTTCGCCGAGAGCCCGAAGCGAGCCGCCACCAACGGATTCGCCGACACCGCTACACCGTCCCGCTCAGCCAGGCGCAGATCCACCGCCTCCGGCTTGCCCGAGCCGACCGAGGAGCGCACAGGCACCGAGGACACCGCCAGACCGGTCTCACCCGAGCCGTCCCGCACCTTCGCGGTCACCGGACCGGTGTAGCCCTTCACCCGGGCGCCGTCCCCCAGCGCCTCCCCGCCAAGCCCCCGGTACACCGGAGCCGTCACAGCCCCCGGGAACTTCGCCGCCGCCAACTCGCGCGCCAACGAGTCGCTCAAACCGCCATAGGCCGTCCGCGACGCCTTGCGAGCTTGCACCGCCTCTGGACCCTCGAGCTCCAGCGCCCGCGCCCTCGCCGAAGCAACGACATCATCCGGAAGCGCCGGGACACGATCGACCACGGACGAGGCGTCCCGCTCCACCGCAGCTACCCCCGCAGACGCGGGCACCGCGCCCACGACGACCGCTGCGAGCAGCGCCACGACCAACGCCCGCCCCGCTCGCCAGCCCAACCCACGACCGCGCATGCACCACCTCCGGCCGGCGACCCTTACCGCTCCGCCCCACAAGCGCCACCCGAGCCAACGGACGTCGTAGGGGGGGCTGCGGCGGGCACGCCGCCTTCGCTCCCGTTCTGCGGCCTTACTGCGGCGTCACGTACGCGCTCGACAGCCCGCCGTCGACCAGGAACGTCGAGGCCGTGACGTAGGAGCTCTCGTCGCTAGCGAGGAAGAGCGCGGCGTTGGCGAGCTCGCGGGGCTGGGCGAAGCGGCCCATCGGGAGGTGCACGAGGCGGCGCGCGGCCTCCTCCGGGTCCTTCGCGTAGAGCTCCTCGAGAAGCGGCGTCGCCACCGGCCCCGGGCAGAGCGCGTTGACGCGCACGCCCTGGCGGGCGAACTCGACGCCGAGCTCGCGCGACAGCGCGAGCACGCCGCCCTTGGAGGCGGTGTAGGAGATCTGCGAGGTCGCGGCGCCCATTACGGCGACGAACGACGCGGTGTTGATCACGCTGCCGCCGCCGGTCTCCAGCAGGTGCGGGATCCCGTGCTTGCAGCACAGGAAGACCGAGGTGAGGTTGACCTCCTGGACGGTGCGCCACGCCTCGAGCGAGGTCTCGAGCACCGACGCGTCGTCGGGCGGCGAGATGCCCGCGTTGTTGAACAGCACGTCGATGCGCCCGTAGCGCTCGCGCACGTCCGCGTAGAGCGACGAGACGTCGTCGTCGTGGGTCACGTCGACCTGCAGCGCCAGCTCGCCCTCGCTGCCGGCCGCGAGGTCGACGCCCACCACCAGCGCGCCCTCCTCGGTGAACCGTCGCGCGGTCTCGGCGCCGATCCCGCTCGCCGCGCCGGTGATCACGCACACCTTCCCCTCCAGGCGTCCGGACACGCTCATCCCTCCGTGGCGTAGTAGACGGTCTTCGGCTCGGTGTAGTGGTCGAGCGCGTGCGGCCCGAGCTCGCGCCCGACGCCCGACTGCTTGAAGCCGCCGAACGGCGTCTGCACGCGCACCGAGCTGTTCGAGTTGATCGAGAGCACCCCGGTGTCCACGGCGCGCGCCACGCGCAGGGCACGCGCGCCGTCGCGCGTCCAGATCGAGCCGGACAGCCCGTAGATCGTGTCGTTCGCGAGCCGCACCGCCTCGTCCTCGCCGTCGAACGGCACCACCGCCGCGACCGGACCGAAGATCTCCTCGCGCACCGCGCGGTCGCCGGGG
The DNA here is from genome assembly GCA_046330255.1 of Solirubrobacteraceae bacterium. GTDB lineage: Bacteria > Actinomycetota > Thermoleophilia > Solirubrobacterales > Solirubrobacteraceae > JBBSBL01. The sequence continues at coordinate 507,000 of JAXLTC010000001.1, read as the reverse complement.
TCGACGGGGCACAGGACCGTGGGCGGGAACCAGTAGCCCGGCCCGTCGGGCACCTCCCCGCGGAACGCGACCGGCGCGCCGTCCGGCACGAACGAGGCGACGGTCTCGCGCTGGCCGGCGGAGATCAGCGGCCCCATCTGCGTGTCCGGGTCCAGCGGGTCGCCGGTGCGGATCGAGGTGACGTGCGGCTCGAGCAGCTCCATGAAGCGCTCCAGGGCGGGCCGCTCGACCAGGATCCGCGCGCGCGCGCAGCAGTCCTGGCCGGCGTTGTCGAACACCGCCCACGGCGCGGCGGCGGCCGCGGCCTCGAGGTCGGCGTCGGCGAACACGACGTTCGCGGACTTGCCGCCGAGCTCCAGCGTGACACGCTTGATGGTCCCGGCGGCGGCGGCCGCGATCGAGCGGCCCACCTCGGTCGATCCCGTGAACGCGATCTTCGCCACGTCCGGGTGCTCGACCAGCCGCTGCCCGACGACCCGCCCGGGGCCCACGACGACGTTCACGACGCCCTCGGGGATCCCCGCCTCGACCGCGATGCGCTCGAACTCGACCGCCGTGAGCGGGGTCAGCTCCGCGGGCTTCAGCACGACGGTGTTGCCGGCCGCCAGCGCGGGCGCGAGCTTCCAGCACGCGATCGCCAGCGGGAAGTTCCACGGCGTGATCAGCCCGACCACGCCGAGCGGCTCGCGGAACGTCATCGCGACACCTCCGGGCACCGGGATCGTGTCGCCCAGCAGCCGCTCCGGGGCGCCCGCGTAGTAGCGGAAGGTGTCGATCGCGAGCGCGATCTCCCCGCGCGCCGAGCCGATCGGCTTGCCCGCGTTGCGCGCCTCGAGCAGCGCGAGGCGCTCGTGCTCGGCGCTCATGCCGTCCGCAACCGCGCGCAGCAGCTCGGAGCGCTCGCGCGGCGCCACGGCCCGCCAGGCCGGCAGCGCGGCCCGCGCGCGGGCGACCGCCGCGTCGGCCTCCTCGGCGCCGGCCTGCGGCAGCTCGGCGAGCACCTCTTCGGTGGCCGGCTCCAGCACGCTCAGCACGGGGCCGACTCCTCCGCGAACGCCGGCCAGCGCAGCCGCGAGGCGCCGGCCGCCAGCCGCGCGGAGCGCCGCGCCCGCAGCTCGGCGTCGTCCACGTGCTCGGCGACGAACGCAGCCAGGTCGCGGTCCGGCGCCAGCAGCGAGCGCGCGCGCTCGAGCGCGGCGCGCTGGTCCAGCGCGGGCAGGCGCCGGCGCCGTGCGGGGACCGCCGCCAGCGACACCTCCTCGCCGTCCAGCCGCATGCAGCCGTGACGCGACAGGTAGGCGTGCGTCGCATCGAGGCGCGTCCCGTCGCTGAGCCGCAGCTCGATGCCCTCCAGGCGACCGAAGCGGTAGTTGCCCTCGGTCGGGTGCAGCGCCTCGAGCTCGCGGTCGGTGACCCACAGCATCCGCACGTCGACCTCCGTGCCGGGGCTGTGCTGGAGCGTGGCGGGGATCGCGCCGTAGGGGGCGAAGTGCGCCGAGTAGACGACGTCGAAGCCCGCCAGCCAGGCGTGCGCGGAGGGCACGTCGCGCTCGTCGCCGAGCTTCGCGGCGAGTGCCTGCGGCGAGGCGTTCGCGCCGATCGCGAGCAGCGCCGTGCGTCCGTCGGCGTCGGGCGGCGGCCCGCTGCCGTCTCGCTCCGCCGGGCGCTCGTACGGGTAGGCGAGCGCGCGCGCGACGACGCTCATGCCCCCGCCCCTGAGCGGGCGCCACCGGCATCCCGGGCCGCACGGGCGGCCGCGACGAACGCGTCGATGATCCGGTCGCCCGGGGTCGCCTCGGCGTGCCACTGGATCCCCAGCGCGAAGCGCGCGGCGGGCAGCTCGAACGCCTCCGCGAGGCCGTCGAACGGCGCGTGGCCGGTCACGAGAAAGCCGTCGCCGAGGCGGTCGACCGCCTGATGGTGGTGGGACTTCGTGGAGCAGCTCGTGGTGCCGGCGGCCCGCGCGGCGAGCGACCCCGGCTCCAGCTCCACCTCGTGATCTGCGCCCTCGAAGCTGCCGAGCACGGCGCGGTGGCGCTCGTGCCCGACGCTGTCGGGCAGGTGCTGGTCGAGCGTCCCGCCGCGGGCGACGTTCATGACCTGCATCCCGCGGCAGACGCCGAGCACGGGCATGTCGCGCTCCATCGCCCGGCGCGTCAGGGCGATCTCGAACGCGTCGCGGAACGGGACGCTGCCGGCGGTCGCGGCGTGCGGCTCGGCGCCGTAGCAGGCGGGGTCGAGGTCCGCGCCCCCGGCGAGCAGCAGGCCGTCTATCAGGTCCAGCAGCCGGTCGGGGTCCTCGACGGCCGCCGGATCCGGCGGGAGCAGCAGCGCGATCGCGCCGGTCCCCTGCACGCGGTCCACGTAGTTGCGCGGCAGGAGCACCGCCTCCATGTCCCAGGCGGCCCAGCGCGCGCTCTCCTGCGCGGTGCAGAGTCCGATGACGGGCCCGCTCACAGTCGCTCGAACCCCCGGAAGCGCTCCCAGTCGGTGACCGCGGTGTCGAAGGCCTCCAGCTCGATCCGCGCGTAGTTGAGGTAGTGGTCGACGACCTCCTCGCCGAACGCCTCCTGCGCGATCGCGGAGGTCGCGAACAGCTCGCGCGCCTCATGCATCGTGCCCGGCACGACGGGAGCGTCGGACTCGTAGGCGTTGCCCTCGAGCGGCGGCTCGAGCTCGAGCCCCTGGTCGATCCCGTGCAGGCCCGAGGCGATCATCGCCGCGAGCGCGAGGTAGGGGTTGACGTCCCCGCCCGGCATCCGGTTCTCGACCCGCAGGCCGTGACCGTGGCCGATCACGCGCAGCGCGCACGTCCGGTTGTCCTCGCCCCACGCGACCGCCGTCGGCGCGAACGAGCCCTTCACCAGGCGCTTGTAGGAGTTGATCTGCGGCGCGAAGAACAGCGTCAGCTCGCGCATGCAGGCGAGCTGGCCGGCGACGAAGCGCCGGAAGGTGTCGGGCTCGTCGGCGAGCAGGGGCGACCCGTCCTCGCCGCGCAGCGAGAGGTGGATGTGGCACGAGTTGCCCTCGCGCTCGTCGATCTTCGCCATGAACGTGATCGACTTGCCCTCCTGGGCGGCGATCTCCTTGGCGCCGTTCTTGTAGATCGAGTGATCATCGGCGGCCGCCAGCGCCGTGCCGTAGCGGAAGTTGATCTCGTGCTGGCCGAGGTTGCACTCGCCCTTGGAGCACTCGACCGGCATGCCCGCTCCCGCCATCCCGTTGCGGATCCGCCGGATCAGGGGCTCGACGCGCGAGGTGCCGAGCAGCGAGTAGTCGACGTTGTAGAGGTTCGCGGGATCGAGGTCGACGTAGCGCTTGCGCCAGGCGTCCTCGTAGCTGTCGTTGTAGATCACGAACTCGAGCTCGGTCGCCGCGAGAGCGGTCCAGCCGCGCTCGGCGAGGCGCTCGAGCTGGCGCCGTAGGACCTGGCGCGGGGAGGGGGCGACCGGCTTGCCGTCGTGGTCGGTGATGTCGGCCATGCAGAGCGCGGTCCCGGGCAGCCACGGGACCGGTCGCAGCGTGTCGAGGTCGGGCGCCATCACGAAGTCGCCGTACCCCTTCTCCCACGACGTCAGCTCGTAGCCGTCCACCGTGTTCATGTCGACGTCGACCGTGAGCAGGTAGCTGCAGCCCTCGGCGTGCTTGGCGACGACCTCGTCGACGAAGTGCGAGGCCGTCAGCCGCTTGCCCTGCAGCCGCCCCTGCATGTCCGCGATGGCGAGCAGGACCGTGTCGATCTCGCCGCTCGCGATGGCGTCCTTCAGCTCGTCCAGCGTCATCCCGCCCCTCCAAAGGTATGCATAGCCATCCTTTCGGAACCTATCGGATCCCGCACCGCGGCCTCAACTCGGAGTCAGCCCCTCGAGCAGGTGCTCGGTCCCGGCGAGGTGCTCGCGCAGCAGCCGCACCGCTCGCCCGCCATCGTGGCGCGCCAGCAGCCCGACCATGCGCCGGTGCTGCGCGTTGGAGTGGGTGAGCACCTCGTCGGGGTGGGGGATCAGCGCGATCAGGTCGCTCATCCGGCCCTGCACCTCCGTCATCGCGGCCACCAGCCGTGGCGAGCGCGCCGCCTCCGCGAGGCCGATGTGAAAGCGAATGTCGGCTCGGCGGTAGACCTCGAAATCATCGGCGTCCGCCATGCGCGCGACGAGCTCCTCGAGCGCGTCGAGGTCCGAGCGCCCGGCCCGCTCGGCGGCGAGCAGCGTCGCGCCGGCCTCCGTCGCCAGGCGCTCGTCCAGTACCGCACGCGCCTCCGCTCCGAGCGCCACGGCGGGGCCTCCGGCCAGTGGGGGCTCCGCGGTGACGAACGTCCCGCCGCCACGGCCGCGCACCGATTGCAGCAGCCCGCTCTGCACCAGCGCGGTGATCGCGTGGCGCAGGGTCGAGCGCGAGATCCCGAGTTGCCCCGCCAGCTCACGCTCCGACGGGAGCTTCGAGCCGGGGGCGAGCAACCCCACGCGGACGCCGGTTCCGAGCCGCGCGACGGTCTCCTCGAACGCCGTCGGCGGCGAGACCGGGTCGAAGACGATCGCCAGCGCGCTGTCCGTCATGCCTCCTCCGGGGTCGGCGACCCGCCGCCCGCGCATAGCGCGCGGGCGGCCAGTCGCTGCCATCTCGGCGCTCCCGCCTAGGGCGAGAACTCGGGCTTGGGTACGGGCACGACCTCTTCGTCGAGCTCGCCGTAGGTGTGGCGGGGCCCGGTGAAGGTCTTGTGTGCGCTGACCCACCACCAGATCCCGATCGCGAGCATCACCGCGCCCGTCACCAGCGGCGCGTAGTTGACCGCGCTCCAGTCGAACTCGTCGTTCCACGGCACCGCCGCGGGAGTGAACGGCAGGCAGAACACGATCGTGATCAGCGCGGTCCACACCACCGAGAACGAGTTCATGACCTTGTACTTCTTGCCGTTGTTCCACGGTCCGGGCTCGAAGTCGTCGCCCTTGCGCAGCCGCAGGTAGATCGGCATCGCGAAGGCGAGGTAGAGCCCGATCACCGCGATCGAGGTGACCGCGAGGAACGCGACCGGGACGCCCGCGGCGTTCCCCTTGAGCGCCGGCAGCGTGATGATCAGCGCGACCACCGCGACGAAGATCACCGCGTTGAACGGGATCCTGTTCGCGTTCACCTTGCTCCACAGCCGCCAGCCGGGGATCGCGCCGTCGCGGCTGAACGCGTAGGTCATCCGCGACGCGCTCGTCACGCAGCTCATGCCGCAGAACAACTGGCCGACCGTGCAGATGATCAGGATCAGCTTCACCCAGGCGGCGCTCATCGCCGTCGCGAAGACCTGGATCGACGAGCCGGCGCCGTAGGAGCCGCCGTCGTTGATCCCCTTGACGTTGGTCGCCGCGAACGTGATCGCGAGCAGCACGATCCAGCCGATGACCGCCGAGTAGAAGATCGAGCGCCAGATGCCCTTCGCGGCGCCCATCGATGCGGCGTGCGTCTCCTCGGAGATGTGCGCCGAGGCGTCGAAGCCGGTGATCGTGTACTGGGTCAGCAGGCCGCCGAGCGGAAGCACGTACCACCAGAACATCGACTGCGAGAAGCCGGAGTTGTTGATCTGCTTGGTGAAGACGAAGTCGAGGCTCTGGTGCTTGGCCGGGACCGCGATCAGCACCACGACGATCACCGCTACGCCGAGCACGTGCCACCAGACCGAGACCGAGTTCAGGACCGCGACGAGGTGCGACCCCAGGATGTTGATCAGCGCGTGAAGGGTGAGGATCAGCGCGAACAGCACGAATATCTCGGTCAGGACGTGCTTGTCGTCGCCGAAGTTGATGAAGCCCAGGTCGAGCCCGTATATCCCGAACGTCCAGTTCATGAACGTCGCGCACGCGTAATCGACCGACGCCGTGACGGCGACCAGGCCGACGAGGTTCAGCCAGCCCGTGATCCAGCCCCAGCCCGGGCCTCCGAGCTTCGAGGCCCACCAGTAGATGCCGCCGGCCGTCGGGTAGGCGGACACCAGCTCCGAGAGGCAGAACCCGATGACCAGGATCGCGCAGCTGATGATCGGCCAGCCCCACGAGATCGCGATCGGACCGCCGTTGTTCCACGCCTGGTAGTAGGTCGTGAAGCAGCCGGCGAGGATCGAGATGATCGTGAAGCTGATCGCGAAGTTCTGGAACCCGCTCCACGTGCGCTTCAGATCCTGCTTGTAGCCCATCTCGGCGAGCCGGCGCTCGTCTGCGTCCTGGATGCTCTGGATGTCCGCCACGGACCCTCCTAGGTATTGGCCCGGCGCCACCGGCGGCGACGCCCCTCTCCCAGATCCGACTCGGCCCGCCGGAAAGGTACGACGGTCCGTCCTTTCTTACCGGGGCGCACCCTATGACCGCGCGCGGACGGAAGTCAAGTTCGATTCGTCACGAGCGTTTCTTGTGCCCGGAACTACCGGAAAACCGGGTTGCGGGCGCAGGCGTGGCGGCGTATCGTTGCCCGGGCTCATTGGTCCGTACCAATGGAGGTTGGAGGGAGACGTGCCTTGGCGATCGCGTGTGTTCGGGCAGCGCTGGCGGCTGCGGCCGGACTCCGATCTGGCCGCCTACGCCCAGATCGAGGAGCAGCTCGCGGACCGCATCTGCGGCGGGGAGCTGCCGGCCGGCGCCCGGATCCCGTCCGAGCGCGAGCTCGCGGCCGGGCTCGGGGTGAGCAGGATGACCGTGCGCCAGGCGCTCGCGTCGCTGGCCGGGCGCGGGCTCGTCGAGCGTGGCGTGGGGCGCGGGACGTTCGTCGCGCGCGCGAAACTCGACCACGACCTCTCGCGGGTCACGGGGCTCACCGAGCGCCTCGAGCGCCACGGCCTGGAGGCCGGGGCCCGAGTGCGCTCCGCGCGGGCGGAGCCGGCGCCGCCGGGGGTGGGGGATGCGCTGGGGATTCCCGAGGGTCGGCCCGCGTGGAGGATCGAGCGGATCCGGCTCGCGGCGGGCGCCCCCGTCGCGCTGGAGGACACCTGGATCCCCGGTGACCGCTGCCCCGACCTCGACACCCACGACCTGACGGGGTCCCTGTACGACCTGCTCGATCGCACCTACGGATGCCGGCCGGTGCGTGCCGTCGAGCGGCTCGAGCCGGTGCTCGCCGGCGAGGGCCATGCGCGCTCCCTCCGCGTCGAGCCGGGCTCGCCGCTGATGCTCGTCGAGCGGACGGCGTGGACGGCCGACGGCTCCGCGATCGAGTTCGCGCGCGACCGCTACCGCGGCGACCGGGCGCGGTTCCTCGTGCACTCCGAGGCGCGTGAGGGCGCGCGTGCCTGATCGCCTCCCGCGCATCGTGGCCCGCCTCGAGGCCGAGCTGGGCGCGGCCGAGGGCGAGCCGGAGCCGCTCGAGGGCGGGATCACCAACCGCAACTTCCGCGTCCGCCTGGGCGGAGCCGACTGGGTGATCCGCCTGCCGGGGCGCGACACCGGGCTGCTCGGGATCGATCGCGAGGTGGAGCGCGACGCGACCGCGGCCGCCGCGACGGCCGGTGTCGGGCCCCGCGTGGGCGCGTTCCTCGCGGACGAGGGCTGCCTGGTCACCGAGTTCATCGCCGGTGAGCCGATCTCCGGGGACGCGTTGCGCGAGCCGCGGACGCTCGCCCAGGTCACCGCAGCGCTGCGCGCGGTCCACACGGGGCCGGACCTGCGTACGCGCTTCAACAGCTTCCGCCTCGTGGAGGGCTACCGGGCGACGGCTCTGCAGCGCGGCGCCGAGGTCCCCGCCGACTACGACGCCGCGCACGAGATCGCGCGCCGGATCGAGGGCGCGATGACCGGGCCGGAGCACGCGCCGGTGCCCTGCCACAACGACCTGCTGATCGCGAACTTCCTCGACGACGGAGCCCGCATCCGGATCCTCGACTGGGAGTACGCGGGCATGGGCGACCGCTACTTCGACCTCGCCAACCTCTCGGTCAACAACGGCTTCTCGATCGAGGACGACGAGCGGCTCCTGGTCGCCTACTTCGAGGAGCCGTGCCCGGCGGGGAGGCTCGCCTCCGTGCGCCTGATGCGGACCATGTCCGACTTCCGCGAGGCGATGTGGGGCGTCGTGCAGTCCGCGATCTCCTCGATCGACTTCGACTTCCGCGGCTACGCGGCCGAGCACTTCGCCCGCCTGCACGCCGCGGCCGCAGACCCCGCGTTCACCACCTGGCTGAAGGAGGCCGCCGCGCATGGCGATCGACCGCACCCCGCCTGACTCCGCCCGCTGCGTGATCATCGGAGGCGGGGTGGGCGGCGCCTCGATCGCCTACCACCTCGCCAAGCTCGGTTGGAGCGACGTCGTGCTCGTCGACCGCGACCAGCTCACCAGCGGGTCCACGTTCCACTCCGCGGGGCTCGTCGGCCAGCTGCGCGGGTCGGTCTCGCTGACGAAGATGATGATGTACAGCGTCGAGCTCTACCGGCGCCTGCGGGAGGAGTCCGAGTTCGACCCGGGGTGGACGGAGTGCGGGGGAATCCGGCTGGCCTCGAGCGAGGCGCGGATGGAGGAGCTGCGCCGCCAGGCGGGCTGGGCGCGGACGTTCGGCCTGCCGCTCGAGCTGATCTCCGCGCAGGAGGCGCAGGAGCTGTTCCCGCTGATGTCGACCGAGGGCGTGCTCGGCGCCGCCTACCTGCCGACCGACGGCTACCTCGACCCCTCGCAGCTCACCTACGCGCTGGCCGACGGCGCGCGCCAGGGCGGCGCCCGGGTGTACACGAACTGCCGCGTGACCGGGATCGACGCCGAGGACGGCCGCGTGCGCCGCGTGCGCACGGAGAAGGGCGACATCGAGACCGAGGTGGTCGTCAACGCGGGCGGGATGTACGCGGCGGAGATCGGGCGCATGGCGGGAGTCCGCGTCCCGATCGTGCCGATGGCCCACGAGTACCTCGTCACCCAGCCGTTTCGCGAGCGCGGCGAGCAGCGGCTGCCGACCCTGCGCGACCCCGACCTGCTGATCTACTTCCGCGAGGAGGGAGGCGGCCTGGTGATGGGCGGCTACGAGCGCGAGCCCGCGCCCTGGGCGCTCGAGGGGGGCGGCCGCGGCTTCGACGCGATCCCGCCGGACTTCAACGGCCGCCTGCTCGAGGAGGACTGGGACCGCTTCGAGGAGATCGTGCGCAACTCGCGCCGGCGCGTGCCGGCGATGGACCAGATCACGGTGACGCGGCTGATCAACGGCCCGGAGGCGTTCACCCCCGACGGGGAGTTCTGCCTGGGCGAGACCGAGGTCCGCGGGCTGTTCGTCGCGGCCGGGTTCTGCGCGCACGGACTGGCCGGCGCGGGCGGGATCGGGAAGGTGATGGCCGAGTGGATCGCGGAGGGCGAGCCCTCGATCGACCTCTGGCACATGGACATCCGGCGCTTCGGGCGCCACTACCGCTCGCCCTCCTACACGCTCGCGCGCGTGCGCGAGGTCTACGAGACCTACTACGACATCAAGTACCCGGGCCACGAGCGGCAGGCCGGGCGGCCGCTGCGCGTCGGCGCCGCGAACTCCTGGCACCGCGAGCACGGCGCGGCGTTCGGGGAGAAGTCGGGCTGGGAGCGCGTCAACTGGTACGAGTCCAACGCGGCCGCCGGCGACGAGGCGCTGCGCCCGCGCGGCTGGGCGGGGCAGCACTGGTCGCCCGCGATCGGCGCCGAGCACGAGGGCACGCGCGAGCGCGCGGGGCTGTTCGACGAGTCGTCGTTCGCGAAGCTCTCGATCTCCGGGCCGGGCGCGGCGGCGTTCCTGGAGCGGCTGTGCGACAACCGGGTCGCGGGCGAGGTCGGCGGGATCACCTACACGCAGATGCTCAACTCGCGCGGCGGGATCGAGTGCGACTTCACGGTCACGCGGGTGGGGGAGGAGGAGCTCTCGATCGTCACCGGCACCGCGTTCGGGAACCACGACCTCGGCTGGATCCGCCGCCATGCCCCGGCCGACGGGAGCGTGCGCGTCGCGGACGTCACCTCGCAGCGGTCGTGCTTCGGGCTCTGGGGGCCGCGCGCGCGCGACATCCTCGGGGCGGTCACCGCCGCGGACCTCTCCAACGAGGCGTTCCCCTACATGACGATGCGCGAGATCGCGGTCGGCGACGTTCCGTGCCGGGCGCTGCGCGTGACGTTCGTCGGCGAGCTCGGCTGGGAGCTCTACTGCCCGGCCGAGTACGGGCTCGGGCTGTGGCGCGCGCTCTGGGCGGCGGGCGAGCCGCACGGCATGGTGGCCGGCGGCTACCGCGCGATCGACACGATGCGGATCGAGAAGGGCTACCGGCTGTGGGGCGCGGACATCACTCCGGACGAGACCCCGTACGAGGGCGGTGTCGGCTTCTGCGTGAAGCTCGACAAGGATGGCGGGTTCATCGGGCGCGACGCGCTGGTCGCGGCGCGCAAGGCCGGTCCGCGCAAGCGCCTGCGCTGCCTGGTGCTGGCCGACCCGCGCTCGGTCGCGCTCGGCAACGAGCCCGTGCGGATCGGGGGCGAGATCGTCGGTCGCGTGACGACGGGTGCCTACGGATTCACGGTCGGGCGCTCGATCGCCTACGCGTACGTGCCGCCCGAGCACGCCGAGCCCGGGACCGCGGTCGAGGTCGACATCTTCGACCGCTGGGTCGAGGGCGAGGTGGCCGTCGAGCCGCTGTGGGACCCGAAGGGCGAGCGGATCAGGGCGTGAGGGCCGGGCGGCCCGCGCTCAGGAGTCGGGCTCGTCGTCGGGCGGCGTGGCGCGCTCGGCGCGGTCGGCCCTGAGCATCGGGTAGAGCAGCGCCGCGACCGCCACGGCGCAGATGATGATCCCGAGCAGGCCGAGGTTCCAGAAGAGCGAGACGGCGGTCGTGGACATCGGCGCGGTCAGGGTACCGGCCGTCGAACGGCGGCATCGAGGGAGGGTCCTGAACGGGTGGGTCGCTCCGGGTGTCGTTAACCACCACTGTGGTGGTCAACCACACGCGGAGCATGGGATGGGGCCAGCAGCGCTTGGAGGTCGGCGGCGACCTCGGCGGGGTTTCCGCGCAGGCGCAGCCAGGTGATCCGCACGACGCGCCAGCCTGCGAGTGTGAGCTTGGTGTCGCGCAGGCGATCGCGCTCGAATTGCCGGCGGGTGGAGTGCGTGGCGGCACCGTCGAGTTCGGCGATCAGGCGCTGGGGCCGCCAGAGAGCGTCGACCTCGTAAGAGCTCCCGGGAGCCTCGACCCGGGTGTTGATCTCGGGCGACGGGAGCCCGTGGCGTCGGACGACGTCCAGGAAGGCGGCCTCGAGCTCGCTGCGGGTTCTGGTCGCGCCGGGATCCGAATCGGCGAGTACCGCGGACAAGGCGGGGGCGCCGTGGCGGTGGGGGTGACGGTCCAGCAGCGCCGCGAGCGCGATGCCGTTGAAGATCCGCTGGACCTCGGCCTCGTTGACGGCGCGCTCGAGCTGGCGGCGATCGAGGACCGCGGCGAGGTCCAGGAGCGTGCGTGCGGGAGTCGTGACCGGGATGGCCTCGATGGTTGCGCGCTCGTCCGCGGCGAGGATGGCGCGATGGAGCTGGATGCCATCACGGGGGCGAAGCGCACGGGGGCAACTCACCTCGGTGCGAGCCCGAGCCGTAGGGCGGATGCCCCACAGCGCCGCCGCTGAGCGGTGGCTCAGCGTCGCGTCGGGCCCGCAGGCGAGAACGGCGGCAAGGAAGTGGCCCTCACGCGGGACGACTCGATGGCCCACCGAGTACACGCCGCGGTAGAGCGATCTCAGACGCCCGGCTTCCAGGCGTCGCTCGATCGCGCGCCGCCTCACGCCCAGTCGCTCGAGGTCTCGCCGGGCCACAACGCCGTGCTGCCGGTCCGCGAGCGCACCGATCCGGCGATCCCGATGCTCCTCGTGTGGTTGACCACCACTATGGGGGTTAAGGACACCAGGGCCGACCATGCGCCCATTATCCGGAGCGAACCGCGATACGTGGGCGCCCGAATGCGCCGAATCACCGCCGCAGGCCGCGCGGCTTTCATCGATGCCGCCGTTCGCCGAGGTGGCAGAGCGGCTCGGGCCAAGCCGCCCATCCCCCTTCGATGCCGCCGTTCGCGGGGAGCGCGACGGGGCGCTCCGCTCCCGCCTACCCCTCCCGCAACGCAGCCCGGCGCACCTTCCCGCTCGGCGTCTTCGGCAGCTCGGCGGCGAAGTCGACGACGCGCGGGTACTTGTAGGGCGCGGTCTGCGCCTTGACGTGCTCCTGGAGCTCGCGCGCCAGGCCGTCGCCCGGGGCGAAGCCGTCGCGCAGGACCACGACCGCGCGCACGACCGAGCCGCGCTCCTCGTCCGGCGCCGCGACGACCGCCGCCTCGGCCACGCCCGGATGCGAGACGAGCGCCGACTCGACCTCGAACGGCCCGATCCGGTAGCCGGCGCTGATGATCACATCGTCGGCGCGGCCCTCGAAGTACAGGAACCCATCGTCGTCCCGGCATACGCGGTCGCCGGTGCGCCAGGGCTCCCGGAGCGCAACGGGCGGCTCCCCGAGGTAGCCGACGAAGAACGTCGGGACGGTGCGCGGGTCGGCCATCAGCTCCCCGTCGTCGATCCACAGCCGCACGCCGGGCAGCGGCCGGCCCATCGACCCGGGTCGCGCCGGCTCGCCCGGCCGCGCACCCGTGGTCTGCCCGGTCTCGGTCTGGCCGTAGCCGTCGCGGATCTCCAGGCCGGTCGCCTCCGAGAAGACCCGAAGCACCTCCGGGTTCAGCGCCTCGCCCGCCGCCACGAGCGAGCGCAGGCCATCGACCGGCCGCGGCTCGGCGCGCTTGGCGATCACGCGGTACTCGGTCGGCGCCATGCAGAGCACGCTCACGTGCTCGCGCTCGAGGATCTCCAGCCGCTGCGCCGGGTCGAACCGCGCGTCGTGCAGCAGCGCCGCGGCGCCCCGCAGCCACGGCGCGACGAACACGTTGCGCGCCGACTTCGACCAGCCGCTCGCCGCGGTGCACCAGACGAGGTCCCCGGGCCGCGCGTCCAGCCAGTGCTCCGCCTGGAGGCGCTGGCCCGCGAGGTAGCGCTGCCCGTGCAGGACCCCGCGGGCCTCGCCCGTCGTGCCGCTGGTGAACGTCACCAGGCAGCCGTCGTCCGCGGCGACATCGACCGCAGGGGCCGCCGGGGCGGAGAACAGCGACTCGTCCGGGACCACGAGCACCTCGCACTCCGGCGCGGCCGCCGAGAGCTCGCCCATGTTCCGCTCGTCGGCGATCACCGCCCGCGGGCGTGCGGCACCGAGCCGCAGCCGCAGGTCCCCGGCGCGCAGCTGCTCGTTGCAGGGGAGCGCCACGGCGCCCAGCCGGAAGCAGGCGACCATCGCGAGCACCCACTCCGGCCGGTTGCCCACGAGCGTCATGACCACGTGTCCCCGGCCCACCCCGCGCGCGGCAAGCGCACCGGCGAGCCTCGATGAGCGCTCGGCGACCTCGCCGAAGCTCCACTCCCGCCGCTCGCCCTCGCGCGAGAGCGAGACCATCGCGAGCCCGCCGGGCGGCGCGGCAGCGACGACGTCGCGGGCGAAGTTCACGCCGCCATCGGCAGGATCGGCGCCCCGGGGGTCACGCTGCGGCAGTCTAGGTTCGCCCCGCCGGCAGCGGCCCGACCATGCGCCGCGGGTATCCTGGCCGGCACCCAAGCAACCCCGGAGCCGCCCCGCAGATGGCCATCGCCAGCCCCACCCCCACGGACAAGACCGACGAGCAGAAGGCGATCACCGAGATGGTGCGCCAGTTCGTCGACGAGCAGATCATCCCCAACGCCGAGCACTACGACCACGAGGACTCCTTCCCGGAGCCGATCGTCGAGCAGATGCGCGAGCTGGGCCTCTTCGGGGTGACGATCCCCGAGGAGCACGGGGGGATGGGGCTCGACCTCACGACCTACGCGATGATCGTCGAGGAGCTCTCGCGCGGCTGGATCTCGATCTCCGGGATCATCAACACGCACTTCATCGGCTCCTACCTGCTGATGAAGTTCGGCACCGAGGAGCAGAAGGCGCGCTTCCTGCCCAAGATGGCCACGGGCGAGATCCGCGCCTCGTTCTCGCTCTCGGAGCCCGAGGCCGGCTCCGACGTCCAGGGCATCAAGTCGACCGCCAAGCGGCTGGACGACGGCGCCTGGGAGATCAACGGGCAGAAGATGTGGGTCACCAACGGGCTGATGTCGGCCCTGTGCTTCGTGCTCGTCAAGACCGACACCGCCGCCGAGCCCGCCTACAAGGGCATGACCTGCTTCATCGCCGAGAAGGAGCCTGGCGCGCACGAGAACACGGGCGACTGGGCCGGGTTCACGGTTCCGCCCAAGATCAAGAAGATGGGCTACAAGGGCGTCGAGTCGACCGAGCTGGTCTTCGACGGCTACCGCTGCCCGGCGGACAACATCCTCGGCGGCGAGGAGGCCGGGCTCGGCCGGGGGTTCGTGCAGATGATGGACGCGCTCGAGGTCGGCCGCGTCAACGTCGCGGCGCGCGGGGTCGGCATCGCACAGCGCGCGCTCGAGCTTGCGCTGCGCTACAGCCAGGAGCGCAAGACGTTCGGCCGCCCGATCGCCCAGCACCAGGCGATCCAGTTCAAGCTCGCGGACATGGCGACGCAGGTCGACGCGGCGCGGCTGATGACGATGCGCGCCGCGCGGATGAAGGACGCGGGCGAGCGCTCGGATCTCGAGGCCGGCATGGCGAAGCTCTTCGCCTCGGAGGCCGGCCGCTTCTGCGTCGAGGAGAGCTTCCGCATCCACGGCGGCTACGGGTACTCCAAGGAGTACGAGATCGAGCGCCTGTATCGCGACGCACCGCTGCTGCTGATCGGCGAGGGCACCTCTGAGATCCAGCGCATGGTGATCGGCCGCAAGCTCCTGCAGCGCCACAAGATCTAGAGCGCGCGGATGGCCACGGGCACGAAGGAGACGATCGAGCAGGCCGCGCGGCGCTTCCTCGCCGAGGTGCCCGCGCTCGAGCAGCTGAAGCTGGTCGTCGGCCTCGAGCTCCGCGGGCGCGGCGACACGCAGCTATACCGCGTCGAGATGCCGGGTCCCAAGGTCGAGAAGGGCATCGCGGAGGACGCGAAGGTGCGCCTCTCGGTTGTGCGCGCCGACTTCAACGAGTTGGCCGAGAAGGGCACGGTCAAGGACTGGCGCGCCGCCTTCGAGCACGGCGAGGCCAAGGCCTCCGGTCCCGAGCCGATCCTCAAGCTCGTCACGCAGGTGGTGGAGCGCCAGGAGGAGCGCGCGCGGACGCGCAAGGCGCGGCGCTGAGCAGCGGGCCGCCTGGCGCCGAGGTCGTTCCGCTCAGCGGCGACTGCGTCGCTTCGCGGCGGGGAGAAGCGTGAAGTCGGCGCGGGCCGGGCGGCTGCGGTTGCGCGCCGTGTCGGTCGCGGTGACGGTGAGCCGGTAGGCGCCGGGGCGCAGGCTGCTGCGGCGGTTGAGGCGTCCGTAGAAGCGGATGCGCACGCGGCCGCTGCGGGCGCGCAGCGGGATCGTGGTGCGGACGTTGGTGAGGCGGGTGCAGCGGGCGCGGCGGCGGCGGGCGCGGGTGGGGGCCAGGCAGCGGCGCCCGACGCGGCGCCCCGCGGAGCGCTTGGCGAAGGCCAAGCGGCCGGTGGCGCGCTCGGAGAGCGTGAAGCTGATGATCCCGCCCGTGGGGGTGCGCGCGGCGGCGCGCGGGAGGCTGGAGGAGGCGCGGAAGCGGCGGGTGACCTTCAGCGCGCGGACGCGCGGCGCGGTGCGGTCGCGCCCGGTCGTTCCGCCGCCGCCCGGTCCCGCGCCGGTCTGGTCCGGGGACCCGGCCGCGTAGATGTCGTTGCGTCCCTGGTCGAGGTCGCCGGGCACCAGCCTCTGGGTCGTGCGGAAGAAGAGCCGGTTGCCGAGCCGCGAGATCCCGCGGAAGAGGACCGCGGCCGTGTTCGGGTCCGCGATGCCCTTCGCGCCGCTGACCAGCGACGTCACTCCGGCCTCGCGCTCGTAGATGTCCTGCTGGTTGGTGTCGGCGTCGTCCGCGGCGAGCTTCTGATTCGTGTACATGAAGACCCGCGCCCCGTCGGCGGAGGCCCTGCCGAAGAGGGCGTCGCCGGTGTTCGGGTCGGGCACGCCGGTCGGCGCGCTGAGCAGAGTCGTCTCCCCACCGGCCCGCTGGTAGACGTCTGAGCGGTTCGTGTCCGCGTCCTCGGGGACCAGCTTCTGGGATGTCGTGATGAACACGCGCGTCCCGTCCTCGGAGGCTCCGGAGAAACTCGCGTCAGCGGTGTTCGCGTCCGGGATCCCGGTCGGCTTGGAGAGCAGCGCGGTCTGGCCGGCGGAGCGCTCGTAGACGTCCAGGCGGTTGGTGTCGGGGTCGTCGGGGGCGAGCTTCTCGGCTGTGAGCATGAAGACCCGGCTCCCGTCCCTGGAGGCGCCCCGGTAGAAGGCGTCGCCGGTGTTCGGGTCGGGCACGCCGGTCGGCGCGCTGAGCAGCGTCGTCTCTCCGCCGGCCCGCTGGTAGACGTCGTAGCGGTTCGTGTCGGCGTCCTCGGCGGTGAGCTTCTGGGGCGTGAGGAGGAACACCCGCGTCCCGTCCTCGGAGCTTCCGGCAAAGCTCGCCTCGGCGGTGTTGGGGTCCGCGACCCCCGTCGGTTTCGAGAGCAGCGCGGTCTGGCCGCCGGAACGCTCGTAGACGTCCTGGCGGTTGGTGTCGGCGTCGTCGGCGGCGAGCTTCTGGGTCGTGGCGAAGAAGACCCGCGCCCCGTCCCGGGAGTTGCCCGCGTAGTACGCATCGGCCGTGTTCGGGTCCGCCACGCCGGTCGGCGCGGAGACCAGCGTGGTCTGCCCGCCGGCCCGCTGGTAGAGGTCGCCGCGGTTGGTGTCCGTGTCGTCGGCGGTCATCTTCTGCGTCGAGTAGAAGAACACGCGCGCGCCGTCCGCCGAGGCGCCGGCGTACTGCGCGTCGGCCGTGTTCGGATCGGCGACCCCGCTCGACCCGCTGACCAGGGTCGTGACGCCGCCCGCGCGCTCGTACACGTCGAGGCGGTTCGTGTCGTTGTCGTCGGCGGTCAGCCGCTGGGTCGTCGAGAAGAGGACCCGCGACCCGTCCCGCGAGACGTGGCGGTACGACACGTCGCCGGTGTTGGGATCCGTCACCCCGGTGGGCCCGCTGACCAGGGTCGTGACGCCGCCCGCGCGCTCGTACACGTCGAGGCGGTTCGTGTCGTTGTCGTCCGCGGTGAGCTTCTCGGTGGTCGTGAAGACGACCCGCGCCCCGTTCTCGGACGCGCCGCCGAAGCTGGCGCTCGCGCTGTCCGGGTCGGGAGCGCCCGTCGGCTGGGAGATCAGCTCCAGCGAGCCGTCGGTCGCCTCGGCGGGCGAAGCGAGGTCGACGGCGAGGACGCTCGCAGCGATCACCGCGACGAGCCCGAGAGCCCGTCCGCGCCCTCCCCCCAACTGCGCGATCCCCTCCACTTGTCAGCCAGCTTACACCCCGGCGCCGGCGCCAGGCGCGTTGCCCGCCGCGAACGTGCGGCCGGCGGGGCGAGGGCGCCGGGCCGTGGGGCGCCACTCGCGTGCGATCTTGGTCGCCAGGCGACCAGAATCGCAGCCGAGTGGTGAAACGGCCCCGGCAGCCGCCCTCGCACCCTCGATGTGCTGTTCGCTCGGGCTTCGCCGCCGCCGCTGCGGCCGCGACCATCGAGTCCGGCTGACGACGGTCCGGCCGGAAGCTCAGCCCGAGCTCAGGACCCCGCCGTCGTAGAGCGTGTGGACCTTCACGGCGCCCGCGGGAGCGGCGTCGATGCACAGGCGGCACAGCACGCACTCGTCGAGGTTCTCCTCGACGAGTGCGACGTGCCCGTCGCGCACCGCGAAGATGTCGACCGGGCAGACTTCCTCGAGCTTGGCCGCCAGCGCCGCGTCGGCTGCGACCGCGTCGTCGACCTCGAGCCCGATGAAGATCGCGTCGGACCTCACGCGGCGCTCCGCTCGGCGATCTTCGCCTTCACGATCCCGGGGATCTCGGAGATCTCCTCCGCGACCACGATCCCTGCCTCGCCGAGGCGCGCGATCTTCTCGGCCGCGGTGTCCTCCTTGCCCTCGACGATCGTCCCCGCGTGGCCGAAGCTCATCCCGGGCATCTCGTCCATGAAGCGGCCCGCCATGAACGCGACGATCGGCAGGCGCGAGTCGTTCTCGCGCACCCACTCGGCGAGCTGGGCCTCCATCCGGCCCCCGGGCTCGGTGTAGATCACGATCGCCTCGGTCCGCTCGTCCGCCTCGAACAGCGGCATCAGCTCGGCGTAGGTGGAGCCGATGATCGCGTCGCCGCCGATCGAGACGGCGGCCGACTGGCCCAGGCCGGCGGCGGTCAGCGTCGAGGACATCTCGGTCGTCATGCCGCCCGAGCGGGAGATCACGCCGACCGAACCGGGCGTGTAGGCCTTCGCCGCGTCCTTCGCGGGGCCGCCGATGCCGCCCATCTTGATCACGTCCGGCACGATGATCCCGAGGCAGTTCGGGCCGATGATCCGCGCGCCGCGCATCCCGGCCAGCTCGACCATCTGTGCGACGTCGCGCCGCGGGATGCGCTCGGTGACGATCACGACCAGCTCGATGCCGTTCTCGATCGCCTCGAAGACCGCGTCCTTGGTGAACGCGGGAGGGACCGTCACGACGCTCCCCTTGACGGGGGCGCCATGGTGCTCGACGGCCTGCGCGACGGTGTCGAAAACCGGCACGCCGTGGACCTCGCGGCCCTTGCGCCCCGGCGTCACGCCGCCCACGACCTTCGCGCCGGCGCCGTAGTCCAGGCACTCCCGCGTCAGGTTCACCGCCTCGCGGCCGGTGATGCCCTGGACGATGAAGGTGGTGTCCGCCCCGATCAGAATGCTCACTGGATCTTCTCCACCGCCCGGCGCGCCGCCTCGTGCATGGACACGCTCCGGTCCGCGTACTCGACCCCGTAACGGTCGAGGATCTTGAAGCCCTCGTCCTCCCACGCGCCCGGGATGCGGAAGATCGCGATCTTCTCGGCCGGGTCCATGTCCAGCTCCAGGCACGCCTTGATCACGCCGCGCGCGACGATGTCCACGCGCGTGTTGGAGACGATCGACATCATCACCGCGATCCGCTCGACGCCGGGCTTCGAGAGGACGAGCTTGGCCAGGCCGCACGCCTTCTCGACCGACGGGTTGCCGCCGATCTCGCAGTAGTTCGCGGGCTTGCCGCCGTGCGCGCGGACCGCGTCGAACAGCGTCAGCGAGCCGCCGCCGGCGCCGATCACGAGGCCGAGGTTGCCGTCGAACTCCGTCACGTTGCCCGCGACGCCGCGGTGGCTGGCCGCGTCGACGGCCTCGCCCGCCAGCTCGAACGGCGTCGGCTCGCGCGCCTGGCGGGTCTCCTCGTCGCCGACGCCGAGATCGGCGAGCAGCGCCTTGTGGCGCCCGCGGGCCTCGTTCTCCATGTCCATGTGCGCGTCGAGCGCGACGAAGCTGCCGTCGGAGAGCTTCCCCAGCGGGTTGATCTCGGCGAGCGTCATGTCGTGCTCGACGAACAGCTTCGCCAGGCGGGTCACGATCGGGACCAGGCGGTTGAGGTCCGAGCCGGTCACGCCGGTGGAGGCGATCGCCTCCTTCGCCTGGAACTCGGCGAACGGCAGCAGGTTCGAGAAGTGGCGGCGCGAGACCTTGTCCGGCTGCTCCTCCGCGACCTGCTCGATGTCGATGCCGCCGACGGGGGAGAAGATGATCACCGGTTGCTTGCGGGTGCCGTCCCAGACGACGCCGGCGTAGTACTCCTGCGCGACGTCGGCCTTCGGGTCGACGAGCACGCCGCGGGGCACGTGCCCGTTGATCTCGAGCGCCAGTACCTGCTCGGCGTGGGCGACGGCCTCGTCCGGAGTGTCGGCGAACTGCACGCCGCCGGCCTTCATCCGCCCGCCGGTCAAGACCTGTGACTTGATGACCACCGGCCCGCCGATCCGCTCGGCGATCGCGCGCGCCTGCGCGGCCTCGGTGACGAAGCCGAAGTCGGTGACCGGGATGCCGGCCCGCTTGACGATCTCGCGGGCCTCGTACTCGAAGAAGCGCATGGACTCCAGGGGGCGGGTGCGGCGGCGCGGGAGCCTATAGCTAAGGACCGGGCAGCGGCTTGCGGACCCTTCCGGTCTGCGGTATGGGTACCCATATGAAAACGACCATAGAGATTGCCGACAGCCTGCTGGTGCAGGCCAAGGCTCGCGCCGAGCAGGAGGGGACGACGCTGCGAGCGCTGGTCGAGCGCGGCCTGCGCGACGTGCTCGCCGAGTCCGATCCGGCGGAGCGAGAGCCGTTTGTGCCCGTGACGGCGTCCCTCGAGCCGCTTCCGGGTGTGGACCCGGATGACTGGGGGGCCATCCGCGACGAGATCTATCGGCAGGATCCGCCCGCGTGATCGCGGTCGACACGAACGTGCTCGCGGCGGCATTCCGCGAGGAGAGCCCGGAGCACGACCGCGGCCTCGCCGCGATGGCCCGACTCGCCGGCGAGCCTCGGTGGGGGCTGCCCTGGATCGTGGTGGCCGAGTTCTACGCCTTCGCCACGCAGCCGCGACTGTGGCGCACGCCGCAGGCGTCAAAGGCCCTCGGTGCCCTCGACAGGTGGATCTCCATGCCCGGCGCACGTCTCATCGGCGAGACCCCGGATATCTGGCCGCGGCTCCGCGGGATGCTCGCCGACAGTCGCGCTCGCGGCCGGCAGGTGCACGACGCCCGTATCGCCGCGGTCTGCCTGGCGAACGGCGTGAGCGAGCTCTGGACCGCCGACCGCGACTTCGGCCGCTTCCCGGCGCTGCGGACCCGCAACCCGCTGGTCGGGTGAGTCAGCTCTCCGCGCCGGCCGTCCCGTAGGCCGCGGCGAGCTCCGGGTCCTTCGCGGCCAGCATCTCCGCAAGCTCGACCATGACCTTGCACTGCTTCCAGGTCGCGTCGTCCTGCATCTTGCCGTCGATCATGTGCACGCCGCGGCCGTCGGGGATCGCCTCGATCACCTTGCGCGCGAACGCGACCTCGTCCGGGTCGGGCGAGAACACCTTCTTCGCGATCCCGATCTGGACGGGGTGCAGCGACCAGGCGCCGACGCAGCCCATCAGGAACGCGGCGCGGAACTGCGCTTCGCAGCCGTCGACGTCCCTGATGTCGCCGAACGGCCCGTAGAACGGGAGGATGCCGGCGCCCGCGCAGGCGTCGACCATGCGCCCGATCGAGTAGTGCCAGAGGTCCTGCTGGGCGCCGGCGCGCGGCGCCTCCGGATCGGCGGCGTCCGGGTCCTCGATCACGCGGTAGCCGGGGTGGCCGCCGCCGACGCGCGTGGTCTTCATCCGGCGCGAGGCGGCCAGGTCGGCGGGCCCGAAGCTCATGCCCTGCATGCGCGGCGAGGCGGTCGCGATGTCCTCGAGGTTGGTCACTCCCTGCGCGGTCTCGAGGATCGCGTGGACGAGGATCGGGCGCTCCAGGCCGGCCTTCGCCTCGAGCTGCGCGAGCAGGCGGTCCACGTAGTGGATGTCCCACGGGCCCTCGACCTTCGGGACCATCACGACCTCGAGGCGGTGGCCGATCTCGGTCACGAGCGTGGTGAGGTCGTCCAGGACCCACGGCGACTCGAGCGCGTTGACCCGCGTCCACAGCGCCGTGCCGCCGAGGTCGACCTCCTTGCCGATCTTCACCAGGCCGGCGCGGGCCGGCAGCTTGCGATCGACCGGGACGGCGTCCTCGAGGTTGCCGAGCAGGATGTCGGTGGTCTTCGCGATGTCCGGCAGCTTCGCCGCCATCTTCTCGTTCGAGGGGTCGAAGAAGTGGATCATCCGCGAGGGCGGGAACGGGATCTCGCGCAGCGGCTGCGGAGCTCCGATCGCGAGCGGCTCGAGGAAGTCTCTGGGGTTGCGCACGGCCGGCCAGGCTAGCGAAGGGCCGCAGCGCGCGTCCCGGACGCGCCGGGGAGCGCGCTGCGGCATCCTGTCGTGTCACTGAACCCGTACGCAGGAGAAACCTGAGCCCGATGAGCACCACCGACGAGAAGACGACCGGCGTGGAGACCGACCAGGCCACGCGCGAGGCGAGCGGCGCGCACGCCTACGGACGCTACCTCGAGGAGTTCGAGGTCGGCGCGGTCTACAAGCACTGGCCGGCCAAGACCGTCACCGAGGCGGACGACCACCTGTTCTGCCTGATCACCATGAACCACCACCCGCTGCACATCAACGACGTCTACGCGGGCGCGTCGCAGCAGGGTCGCAACGTCGTCGTCGGGCCGCTGGTCTACTCGCTGGCGCTCGGGATGTCTGTCTCCGACGTCTCCGGCAAGGCGATCGCGAACCTCGCGACCGAGGAGCTCAGCCACCCCAACCCCGTCTTCCACGGGGACACGCTGTTCTGCGAGACCGAGGTGCTGGAGGTGCGCGAGTCGCGCTCCAAGCCCGATCGCGGCACCGTGCGCGTCCACACGCGGGTGCTCAACCAGGACGGCGTGCTGGTCGCCGAGTTCAAGCGGCTCGTGCTGGTGCCGCGCCGGACGCCGGGCGCCTAGCCGGGGAGGGCTCGCCGCGCCGGCCGCGGCGCAGCCCGCCGGGTCAAGCGGGGACCCGATCGGGCCGATAGGAGCGGCATGTCCGCGCGGACGGTCCGACCCGCCCTGCTCGCGTTCGCGCTGCTGCTGGCGGGCGCGCCCTCCGCCGGCGCCGCGACCTTCTGCGTCGCGCCGCGCACGGGCTGCGACTTCGACATGGGCACCGTCTCCTCGGCGCTGGGGGCGGCCGGCAACCTCGCCGGCCCGGACCGGGTGGAGCTCGGCGCGGCGACCTACAACGAGAGCGGCCTGGACTACATCGGCACGGACCCGGTCGAGATCGCGGGCGCCGGCGCCGCGTTGACCACGCTCACGCGCGGCGCGTCGGCCAACGGCGCGGTGCTGACGATCAGCGGCGCGCCGGCGACGATCCGCGACCTGACCGTCAGGGTCGGCCCGGGAAGCGGCGGGGGCTCGCAGCCGCTGGGGATCGGCAGCTCGACGCCGATCACGATCTCGGACGTCCGGATCCGGACCGATGCGGGCGCGCAGTCGCCGGTCGGCATGCGGCTGGCGGCGGACGCGACCCTCGCCCGCCTCGACGTCGACCTGACCGCGGCGGGAGCCGGCATCGGCGTGGCGGCCGCGGCCATCGGCGGGACGGTCGACCTATCGGACTCCACCGTGGTCGCGCCGACCACGGGGATCAAGGCGGAGCTCGGCGGGCTGGCCGTGCGGCGCGCCACCGTCCGCGCCCAGGGCCTCGGCATCGGGGCAGAGGCCGGATCGACCGCGACGATCGACAGCTCGCTCGTCCGCATCTCCTCGAACGCCGGCACCGGTCTGCGCGCCTACCGCACGACCGCCGGCGGCCCGAGCGCGCTGACGGCCCGCCAGGTGACGGTCGTCGGCACGCCGGGGTCCTCCTCCAAGGCGCTCGCCGCCTCGAGCACCTACGCCTCCGCGCCGGCGGCCTCGACCATCACGGTTCGCGACGCGGTGCTGCGCGGCTTCGACTACACCGTCTACCGCTACTCGTCCGCCGGGACCGCGAGCGTCGGCGTCGACCACTCCATCGCGCCGCTCGGCCCCGGCACCACCTACTCGTCCGGCGCCGGGGCGGTGACGTTCGCCGCGACCGTCGCGGACCTCGATCCCCTCTTCGCGAACGCGGGCGCCGGTGACTACCGGCTCGCGGCCGGCTCGCCGGCGATCAACCAGGACGCCCAGCCGCTCGCGGCCGGGGAGTCCGGGACCGACCTGGCCGGCGTGGCGCGCATCATCGGCGGCGCGCGCGACTACGGCGCCTACGAGCGGACGCTTGCGCCGGTCGCAACCACCGGCGCCGCCACGCTGCTCGGGCCGACGGCGGTCCGGCTGGCCGGCAGCGTCGATCCCGGCGGGCTTGCCGGCACGTGGCGGATCCTCTACGGCCCGACGGCCGCCTACGGGTCCGCGACCGCGCCCTCCGGCTTCGTTGCGGGAGCGGGCGCAGCGGCGGTGGAGGGCTCGCTCGCGGGGCTCGCGCCGGGCACCGCCTACCACTACGCGCTCGAGGCGCAGAACGCGCTCGGCGCGGTCCGTGGCGCCGACGCGACGTTCGTCACCCCGGCGGCGGGGCAGCCGGGCGGCGGTCCCGGGGGCGGCGGCCCGGGCGGCGGGAGCGCGGGGCCGCCCGCCGGCGACGCGCGCATCAGCGCCCTTGCCGTGCGGCCACGCGCGTTCCGCGCACGCGGGCGGGGCGCGAGCCTCGGCGCGAAGGGGGCGGCCGTGAGCTACCGGCTGAGCCGCGCCGCCGGCGTCGCATTCACGGTGCGCAGGCTCAGCCGCGGCGTGCGCAGCGGACGGCGCTGCGCGGCGGCGAGGCGCCGCACGCCCCGCCGCGCACGGCGCTGCACCCGCGAGGTGGGGGTGCGCGGCGGCTTCTCGCACGCGGGACGCGCCGGCTCCAACCGCGTGGTATTCACGGGACGGATCGCCGGTCGCGCGCTCGCGCGAGGGCGCTACGTGCTGGTCGCGCTGCCGCGCGGCGCGAGCGCCCGGACGGCGGCCCGCGCGTCCTTCACCGTACGCTGACCGGACGCGGGGAGGTGCCGCGCGGACGGCCCGCGGATGTCGTCCCGGGGCCGCGACGGGCCTGCGCCGGCCCCGTGTGAGGGGGGTAGGGTTTGTGCCCTGGGCTCCCTGCCGGGCGCCGCACGGCCGCTGCGATCCGGCACAATCGCCCGATCCGCCTCAGCTAACCCGAGGAGTTGATTCCCGCCGTGAGCGCCACAGCCGCACCGACCAAGAACGCCAGGCTCCTGGCCTGGGTGGACGAGATGGTCGCCCTGGTCCAGCCCGACGAGATCCACTGGTGTGACGGGTCCGCCGAGGAGTACGACCGCCTCTGCCGGACGCTCGTCGACGCGGGAACCTTCGAGCGGCTCTCGGACGCCAAGCGGCCCAACTCCTACCTGGCGCGCTCCGACGCGGCCGACGTGGCGCGCGTCGAGGACCGGACGTTCATCTGCTCCGAGCGCGAGGTCGACGCCGGCCCCACGAACAACTGGCGCGACCCGGCCGAGATGCGCGGAACCCTCGAGGAGCTGTTCGCCGGAGCGATGAAGGGCCGCACGATGTACGTCGTACCGTTCTCGATGGGCCCGCTGGGCTCGCCGATCGCCCACATCGGCGTCCAGCTCACCGACTCGGCCTACGTCGCCGCGAGCATGCGGATCATGACCCGCATGGGACGTGGCGCGCTCGACGCGCTCGGCTCCGACGGCGACTTCGTCCCCTGCCTGCACTCCGTCGGGATGCCGCTGGTGGACGAGGTTCAGGACGTGCCGTGGCCGTGCAACGCGGAGAGCAAGTACATCGTCCATTTTCCCGAGACGCGGGAGATCTGGAGCTACGGCTCTGGCTACGGCGGCAACGCGCTGCTCGGCAAGAAGTGCTTCGCGCTGCGGATCGCCTCGGTGATGGCCCGCGACGAGGGCTGGATGGCGGAGCACATGCTGATCCTCAAGCTCACCTCGCCCGAGGGCGAGGTCCGCTACGTGACGGGCGCATTCCCCTCGGCGTGCGGCAAGACGAACCTCGCGATGCTGATCCCGACCCTGCCCGGCTGGAAGGTGGAGACCATCGGCGACGACATCGCGTGGATGAAGTTCGGTGACGACGGACGGCTGTACGCGATCAACCCGGAGGCCGGCTTCTTCGGCGTCGCGCCGGGGACCGGCGAGCAAACGAACCCGAACGCGATGGCGACGATCCGCGAGAACTCGATCTTCACAAACTGCGCGCTGACCGACGACGGCGACATCTGGTGGGAGGGGATGACCAAGGAGACGCCGGCGCACCTGATCGACTGGCACGGAAACGACTGGACCCCCGACTCCGAGACCCCGTCGGCGCACCCGAACGCGCGCTTCACGACGCCGGCCGCGCAGGATCCGGCGATCGCACCCGAGTGGGAGGACCCCGCCGGCGTCCCGATCGACGCGATGCTGTTCGGCGGCCGTCGCTCAGGCGTGGTGCCGCTCGTCAACGAGGCCTTCGACTGGGAGCACGGCACGTTCCTCGGCGCGACGATGTCCTCCGAGACGACCGCGGCGGCGGCCGGCGCGGTCGGCAAGCTGCGTCGCGACCCCTACGCGATGCTGCCGTTCTGCGGCTACAACATGGGCGACTACATCGCGCACTGGCTGGAGATCGGGCGCAAGGGCGATGGCTCGAAGCTGCCGAAGATCTTCTACGTCAACTGGTTCCGCAAGGACGCCGAGGGCAAGTTCCTGTGGCCCGGCTTCGGCGACAACAGCCGGGTTCTGGCCTGGGTCTTCGGGCGCTGTGCCGGGACGGCCGAGGCGCTCGAGACGCCGATCGGCCGCGTCCCCGCCCCGGAAGCGCTGCCGACCGACGGCCTCGACCTCCGCGGCGACGACCTGGCGGGCCTGCTGGAAGTCGACGTCGAGGCCTGGAAGGGCGAGCTGTCCTTGATCCGCGAGTACCTCGACTCGCTCGGCGACCGCGTGCCCGAGGAGATGCGCGCCCAGGCCGACGCCCTGGAGCGCCGGCTGGGCGAGGCGGGGTAGGGGCTCGCCGCCAGGGTGGGCGGGCGCAGGCGCCCGCGCCCCGCTCGGCGCTGCCGGCGGCTCCGGCGAGCGGCGGCTGGGGAAGGGAGTGGGCCGAGTGCCGCGGCACGCGTGTGCGATCTTGGTCGTCTGGACACCAGAATCGCACTCGAGTGGGCGGGCCGCCCGGCCTCCTTCGATGGCGCCGTTCGCCGGCGCTGCCCGATTCGCGCCGGGCCGGCACCCTCGATCTCACCCTCCCGCCGCGCCGCCCGCGCGCTCGGCCGAGCGCAGGCCGCCGCGGGCCCAGACCGCGAACACGAGCAGGCCGATCGCGAGCAGCGCCAGGCTGAGCGCGACCTTCTCGGGCGAGCCTGCCAGCAGCGAGCGCCCGGCCTCGAGCAGGGCGGTCGCGGGATTGATCCTCGCAACCGCCTTCACCCAGCCGGTCAGCATGTCCAGCGGCACGAACACCGGCGCCACGAACAGGACGATGAAGACCGGGATCTGGATCAGGAAGCCGGCCGCCTCGGTGCGCAGGCGCATCGCCACGCCGCAGCCCCAGAGGGTCGCGACGAGGTTCAGGAGCGCCGCGAGCACGATCACGGTGACGCTCTCGCGCGCGCTCGCGTCGATCGTCATGCCGCCGACGAAGCCGGCGATCGTCACGACCGTGCCGGTGATCAGCCAGCGGCCGAGCGCCGCAAGCGCGTAGCCCGCCACGATCCCGCCGCGCCGGGGTGCGGCCAGCAGCAGGCGCCGCGCGAAGCCGGACTCGAAGTCGCGTGCGATCGCGAAGCCCGTGAAAACGCCGCCGAACGCCGCCGACTGGAAGAACACGAACACGAACTGCCAGGTCGTGTAGCCGGGCGGGTAGGCGAAGCCGGGGGCGTTGCCGAGCGCCGAGAGCCCGCCCGCGAACGCGATCAGGAAGAACAGCGGGAACACGATCGAGGGGACGAGGATCGCCGGGTTGACGATCGCGTTGTGCAGCGAGCGCCAGGCGACGGCCGCCGCGACCGTGTGGAAGCGCGCGCTCACGTCCGCGTCAGCCTCGTGCGCAGCGACGCGGCGCAGAGCGCCAGCCCGGCGGCCAGGATCGCCAGCGCGCACCCGAACGCGAGCGCCAGCGCCTGTGCGTCCCAGCCGACCAGGATCAGGCTGCGGATGCCCTCGACCATGTAGGAGACGGGGTTCCAGGTCGCGATCGTGCGAAACCAGTCCTGCGCGATCAGCTCGCGCGGCAGGAACGCCGAGGACAGGAACAGGGCCACGAACAGCAGCGGGAAGAAGCCCTGGACGGCCTCGCCGGTCCCGAAGCGGATCGCGATCAGGGCGCCCAGCGTGGAGAACGCGAACGCGATCGTCGTGGACAGCGCGACCAGCACGAGCGCGCCGGCGGGCCCGCTCGCGATCGGCACCCCGATCAGCACCCCGACCAACAGGTAGACGACCGACAGCGTCACGCCGAGCACCAGCGCGCCGCCGAGCTGGCCGAGGATCAGCGCGGCGCCGCGCAGCGGCGTCAGCGAGAGCCGGTTCAGGAACCCGGTCTCGATGTCCCGGGCGATCATCGTCCCGGCCTGGATCGCGACGAACAGCGCCCCCTGCACGAACGGGACCGCCAGCGCGAAGTCCTCGTAGCTCGCGCCCGGGAAGCCCGGGATCCTCGCGGCGGCGCCGAGCCCGCTCGCGTTGATCGCGAACAGCAGCAGGGGGAACACGAACGGGAACGCCAGCAGCGCCGGCTGGCGGAAGATCCGCCGCGCGGAGCGCTCGCCGATCACCGCGACCTGCTCGCCGAGCCCGGCGCCCGCGAGCGCCGCGTCAGTCACCCGCGCCCTCGAGCTTGCGGCCGGTCTGGGCGAGGAACACGTCGTCCAGCGAGGGCGCGTGCAACTGGAGGGTCGCGACCGGGATCGCCGCCGCGTCCAGGCGCCGGACGACCTCGGCGAGCTGCGCCTCGCCGCCCGCGAGCTGCACCGATGCGCCGCCGCGGCGCCCGTCGGCCGCCGGGTCGCCGAACGCGCGGAGCACTTCGAGCAGCGCGCCCGCCTGCCCGGGGTCGGCGGGGACGATCTCCACGCTGGGGCGGCCGATCCGGGCCTTGAGCTCGGCCGGGGTGCCCTCGGCCACGATCCGGCCGTGGTCGATGATCCCCACGCGCCCCGCGAGGGCGTCCGCCTCCTCGAGGTACTGGGTCGTGAGGAAGACCGTGATGCCGTCCTCGCGCGCAAGCCGGGCGACCTCGTCCCAGAGCGCCATGCGGCTCTGCGGGTCGAGGCCGGTCGTCGGCTCGTCGAGGAACAGGATCGCGGGCGAGTGCACGAGCGCCAGCGCGAGGTCGAGCCGCCGCTTCATCCCGCCGGAGTAACCGCCCACGCGCCGGTCGGCGGCCTCGGCCAGGCCGACGCGCTCCAGCAGTTCGGCGGCGCGGCGGTCGCGCTCGGTGCGCCGGATGCCCTGGAGCGCGGCCTGGAGGCGGAGGTGCTCGCGGCCGGTGAGGATCGGGTCGAGCGCCGCTTCCTGCAGCGCGGCGCCGATCCGGGCGCGCACCTCCGGGCCCTGGGTCGCGATGTCGAACCCGCCGACGCTCGCGCGGCCCCCGGACGGCGGCAGGAGGGTGGTGAGCATCAGCACGGTCGTCGACTTCCCGGCGCCGTTGGGCCCGAGGAAGCCGTAGATCTCGCCCGGCTGCACGCGCAGGTCGATGCCCGCGACCGCGAGGACCTCCTTGAACTCGCGGCGTAGCCCCTCCGCCTCGATGCCCTGCGGCGATGACATCCGCGGCGCGCTCAGTGCGCGTCGTTCGCCCCGGCGGCGGGCGGGCGGGACTCCTCGGCGAGCGAGGTGATCGCCAGGTCTCCGCGCGAGGCGCCCTGCAGCACCTCGTTGGCCTCCTCGGAGCTGCGGGCGTAGAGCTCCACGAGCAGGTGCACGACGATGCGGTCCTCGTCGTGCTTGTGGAACCGCACGTGGGTGAAGAACTCACGCGTCCCGTGGTCGCCGAAGGCCGCGTAGGAGAGGGCGTCGCCGGCCTCCGGCCCGGAGCACGTCTCGACCTCGTCGGCGTCGACGGTCACCGTGCAGGATGCGACCCAGGGCGTCCCCGCGACCATCCGCTCCCAGCGATCCTGGATCGGCTGGACGCGCCCGTCCGCGAAGCCGAGGTGCGGCTGGTCGTGCATGCAGTCCAGGCACTGGACCACGGCCTCCTGCATCTCGTCGACGACGTCGGTGCGCTCGCCGGTCTCGGGGTCGATCCGGTGGATGCCCTCGTAGTGGACCTGCACCTCGAGGTTCGTGGACCAGCAGCGGTAGCAGCGCAGCCAGCTGCGGACGGTCTCGGTCGAGCCCTCCATGCGGCCCCGACTATATGACCCCCGCGCCGGGCGGCCCCGGCGCGCTAGCGTCCCCGCGCGGTCAGCGACGCGAGGGAGGCCGGATGGAGCGGGCGAGCACGATGACCTACGAGCGCGACGGGCGCATCGCGCGGATCACGCTGGACCGTCCGGAGCGAGGCAACGCGATCACCTCGCACACCGCCGGGGAGCTGGCCGCGTTCGTGGAACGCGCGGACCTCGACCCGGGGGTTCACGTGATCGCGCTCGCCGGCAACGGCAAGGGCTTCTGCGGCGGCTACGACCTGCACGAGTGGGCTGAGCACCTCGCCGACGCCCGGACCGCCGACCCGGAGCGCGAGGGAACGGCGCTCGACCCCGCCGTCCAGGCCCGCAACCACGACCCGGAGGGGGCCTGGGACCCGGTCGTCGACTGGCAGATGATGAGCCGCAACGTGCGCGGCTTCATGTCGCTGTTCCATGCCGACAAGCCGGTCGTCTGCAAGGTCCAGGGCTTCTGCGTCGCCGGCGGCACCGACATGGCGCTCTGCTCGGACCTGCTGGTGATCGCGGCCGACGCGAAGCTCGGCTATCCGCCGGCGCGCGTGTGGGGATCGCCGACGACCGCGCTGTGGGCGCACCGCGTCGGCGTCGCGCGCGCGAAGCGGCTGCTCTTCACCGGCGACTCGATCAGCGGCGCGGAGGCGGTCGAGTGGGGCCTGGCGGCAGAGGCGCCGCCGGCAGAGCTGCTCGACGAGCGCTTCGAGGTGCTGCTCGGCCGCGTGGCGCAGGTGCCGGTCAACCAGCTCGTGATGATGAAGCTGCTGCTCAACGGCACGGTCGCCGCCCAGGGCCTGCACCAGACCCAGGTGCTCGGGACCGTCTTCGACGGGATCACGCGGCACACGCCGGAGGGCTTCGCGTTCCAGCGGCGGGCCGCCGAGGCAGGCTTCCGCACGGCGGTGCGCGAGCGCGACGAGCCGTTCGGCGACGCGGGCGCCTCGACGTTCAAGGGCTGACCGGCGCGCGTTGATCGCGCGTTGAGGAACAATGCGCACACTTGACGCGATGACGGTCGCCCGCCCCCGGTTTCGCCTGCTCGCGCCCGCGCTTGCCGCGGGCGCCGTCGTGCTGGCGGCGGCCGGCTGCGGGGGGAGCGGGAGCTCGGAGCCGGCCGCGACGGCGGCGCCGGTCCCGCCCGCGGTCAAGGCCGCGCAGCGGGTGCCGCTCGCCCAGTTCCCGAAGCCGAACGGCCGCTCACTGCAGGACGTCGCGGGCCAGCTGCAGCCCGGGCCGCAGGTCGGTCTCGCCTCCTCGGTCTTCACTCCGGGGGTCAACCGGCTCGCGTTCGGGCTGATCGCGTCGGGCGGCGGGTTCCTCTACGCGCCGTCGGCGGTCTACGTGGCGCGGACCCCGGGCTCGCCCGCGCAGGGGCCTTTCCCGGCGCCGGCGGACCCGATGAGCGTGCGCCCGCCCTACCAGTCGCGCACCGCCGCCGCGGACGGCGACGACATCAAGGCGGTCTACGCGGCGCACGTGCCGCTCCGCGAGAGCGGGCGCTACGCCGTGCTGGTCGCCTCACGCTCGGGCGGCAAGCTGCTGGGCGGCACGACCACGATCGACGTGGCCAAGCGCACGGCGATCCCCGGCGTCGGGCAGCGGCCGCCCGCGATCTCCACACCCACCGTCGCCTCGGCCGGCGGCGACATTCGCTCGATCGACACGCGCATCCCGCCGGACGACATGCACCAGGTCTCCTTCAAGGACGCGCTCGGGCACAAGCCGGTGGCGCTGCTGTTCGCCACGCCGCAGTTCTGCCAGTCGCGCGTCTGCGGCCCGGTGACCGACATCGCCGTGCAGATGCAGGCCGCCTACGGCAAGCGCATGGCGTTCATCCACAACGAGGTCTACCGCGACAACAACCCCAAGAAGGGGCTGCGCCCGCAGCTGCTGGCGTTCAACCTGCGCACCGAGCCGTGGCTGTTCGTCGTGAACCGCAAGGGCGTGATCGTCGCGCGGCTCGAGGGGGCGTTCGGCGTCGACGCGTTCCGCGCCGCGGTCCTGAAGGGGCTGCAGAGCTAGCGGGCTTGGCGCGCCTCGGGCGCCGCGTGGCCCTCGGCGAACGACGGGCAGGGAAGGGATGGGCCTCGGCGCCCGCGGCACCACTGCCGCGACGGTCCTCGCTACGTTTTGCACCACTACGGTGCTAAACGTCGAACGCGTCCCTGGACCGGCGAGCGAGGGCTCCTTCGTTGCCGCAGTTCGCTACCGGCGCGGCGCGGGCGGTCCGGCGGCCCGGCGGCGCTGTGCCGGCCGACCTCAGCCGCCGATCGCGGACATCGTCCGCGGCGGCTGCACGAAGCCCGGCTCGCCGACGTGGTGCTTGAGCTCCTTGCGCCACACCGCGTCGCGCACGATCTGCTCGAGCTCGTCGTCGTCGGCCCCGGAGCGCAGCGGGCCGCGCAGGTCCGTCTCGCGAAGGGAGAACAGGCAGGTGCGCAGGCGGCCGTCGGCCGTCAGGCGGATGCGGTCGCAGTCCGAGCAGAACGGCTCGGAGACGGGGTTGATGAAGCCGATCCGCCCGCGGCCGTCCGCGAAGCGGTAGGTGCGCGCGGTGGCGCTCGGTTCCCGCGGCTCGGCCTCGAGCGGATAGCGCTCGTGCACGATCGTGCGGATCTCCTCGCCGGTCAGGACCTGGTCGGGCGACCACGCGCGGTCCGCGTCCAGCGGCATGAACTCGATGAACCGCACCTCGTAGGGGTGCTCGCGCGCGAACCGGGCGAACGGCAGCACCTCCTGCTCGGTGAAGTCGCGCATCGCGACGGCGTTCACCTTGATCGGGTGCGCCTCCGGGTGCGCCGCCAGCGCCTCCAGTCCCCCCAGCACCCGCGGCAGGGCGTCGCGGCGCGTCATCGCGAAGAAGCGGTCGCGCTGGAGCGAGTCGATCGAGACGTTGAAGCGGCCGACGCCCGCGGCCACCAGCGCGTCGGCGTCGCGCGCCAGCAGGTAGCCGTTGGTGGTCACGCTCAGGTCCTCGACGCCCCCGACCGAGGCGAGCATCGCCGCCAGCCGCGGGAAGTCGCGGCGCACGAGCGGCTCGCCGCCGGTCAACCGCACGTCGCTCACGCCCATCGAGGCGAGCAGCGACACCACACGCGCGATCTCCTCGAAGTCGAGCACCTCCGCGCGCTCGAGCCACGGCAGGCCCTCCGCCGGCATGCAGTACTGGCAGCGGAAGTTGCAGCGGTCGGTCACCGACACGCGCACGTCGCCGATCCGCCGGCCATGTCCGTCCATCAGGGGCTCGCGCGGCACGACCCCAGCGTAGACGTTGCCCGGCGCGGCCGCCCGGATCCGGCGCCGGCCGGGCCGTGGCGGTAGCGTCCCGTCCAGGCGATGCGCCGTCCACGCGGCGCGGAAGGGGGGCACGATGGGAGCGCCGGTCGTTCACTTCGAGGTGATCGGGAAGGACGCGGGGAAGCTGCACGGCTACTACGCGGAGCTGTTCGGCTGGGAGATCGACGCCGCCAACCCGATGGGATACGGCGTCGTCCAGCGCGACGGCAACACCAATGCCGACGGCGCGGGCATCGGCGGCGGCGTGGGCGCCGGGCCCGAGGGCTACGACGGTCACGTGACCTTCTACGTCGAGGTGCCCGACGTCGAGGCCGGGCTCGCGAAGGCGGAGAGCCTGGGCGGCACCCGGACGATGGGCCCCGAGAAGGTGATGGGGGACATCGAGATCGGCATGTTCGCCGATCCCGAGGGTCACCTGGTAGGGCTCGTGAAGTCCAGGTAGCGCCTCAGGCGCCTGCGCCTGCGCCCGCGCCGGCGCCGGCGCGCAGCGTGGCCTCGAAGTCGGTCCGGGCGATCGGCCCCGGCGCCGGCGAGGTCGCGCCCGCGTCCGCGTAGCGGCGCAGGCCCGCGAGCAGCTGCTCCTCGTCGCCGACCGCCGACAGGACCTCGAGGAAGTCGTCGGAGATCGCGGCCGTCATCGCGTCGAGGTCGCCGCCGGAGGCGGCCGCGTCGAACGCCTCGATGTCGGCGCCGAACCCGGAGCGCTCGATCATCGCGCGGTAGAAGGGAAGGCCGAAGTACGGGATCAGGTCGCGCCGCAGGGAGGCCCGCGCCGCCTCGGGGTCGTCCGTCAGCGCGGCGGGGACGGCAGGGACGATGTCGAAGCCCTCGAGCGGCTTGCCGGCGCGCTCACGGCCCGCCGTCACCTCCGGCGCGACCACGTCGCGCACGTAGTTGGCGTTGCACAGCCACAGGATCGTCCCGTCCGCGATCTCGCCGGCGAGGCGCAGCATCGCGGGGGAGAGGGCCGCGACGTAGATGCGCACGTCCGGGCGCGGGTCGAGCCCGGCGAGCCGGAAGCCGGTGCGCCACTTCTCGCCCGCCGGCGGGTCCTCGCCGCGCAGGATCGCGCGCAGGATCGCGACGTACTCCCGCATCTCCGCGATCGGGCGGTCGATCGTCTGCCCGTGCCAGCCCTCGACCACGGGCCGGTGGGAGACGCCGAGCCCGAGGTCCAGCCGGCCGCCGCTGAGCTCGTCGATCGTCGCCGCGGTCTGCGCCATCGTCGCCGGCGTGCGCGAGTAGATCGGCACGACCCCGGTCCCGATCCGGATGCGCTCGGTCGCGAGCGCGTAGGCGGTAACGACCGTCAGCGACTCGCGCCCGGCGAGGTGCGTGACGTAGACGGCCTCGTAGCCGAGCGACTCGGCGAGCCGCACGCGCTCCACGGCCGCCTCGAGCGAGCGACCGGTCGAGATGAAGCACGCGCGGGCCATGCGGCTCGCAGCATATGCCGCGGGCCGCGGCGGCGGTCTGGGACGATCGCGCGATGCCCGCAGCGCGCCCGATCGCGGCCGCCGTGCTCGGCGGCCTCCTGCTCGCGGGGCCGGTGGCCGGGCAGGCGGGCGCGGCCGCCCGCTGCGCCGGCTCCGGTGCGGAGCGGCTCTCCTGCGAGCCGGTCGCGGAGCGCCCGCAGTGGCGGCGCGAGGCGCTCGGCCCGCGCACGGCGCTGGTCTACCCGCGGTCCGTGGAGGCGGTCGGGGGGCGCTCGCGACACCTGGACGGTGTGCGCGCCCCGGGCGGCGGCGCCGCGGTGATCGCGGGCTCGCGCACGGGGGAGCGTGTCGCGCTGATCGACCTCGGCCGCGACGTCGGCGGGTACGTCGAGGTCGGCGTGCGCTCGGCCACGGGCGCCCCGCTGCGGCTCGGCTACGCGGAGTCCCGCCGCGACGGCCAGACGCTCGGCGACGCGCCCGCGCTGCGCGGCGTACTGGAGCGGTCGGACACGCTGCCCGCGCGCCGCACGGGCCGGTGGCGCAGCCCCGCGATCCGCGGCGCGCAGCGCTACGTCGTGCTGTCGACGGCCGGGGCGGGGCGGGCGGTGATCGACTACGTGCGCGTACGGCTCACGCAGTACAGGCCGCGCACGGGGGACTACGCCGGGCGGTTCCTCTCCTCGGATCGCGTCCTGAACCGGGTCTGGTGGGCAGGCGCCTACACCTGGGCGCTGGCGACGGCACCCGCAGGCCGAGGCCTCGTCTCGGTCGATGGGGCCAAGCGCGACCGCCTCGTCTGGTCGGGCGACCTGGCGGTCGCGAACCTGACGGCGTTCGCGACGACGGCCCGCGCGCGGGCGATCGCCCGCGACTCGCTGCTCGCGATCGCCTGCGCCCAGCACCCCGACGGCTACCTCCCGCCCGCCGTCGAGCCGCGCGCGCCCTGCCGGCTGCGGGACCTGGAGCGCCCGCCTCGCGTCCCGCCGGACGCGCTCGGCTCGGACGCTCCGCGCCTGGGGGCCTACGTGCCGCTGTTCGTGTCGGCCGTCGCCCGCTACCGGCAGGCGACCGGCGACGACGCCTTCGCCCGGGCGCTGCTGCCGGTGCTGCGGCGCGGGCTGGCGTGGTTCGCAGCCCGCGCTCCGGACGGCCTCTACCGCGCGCTCGGCGAGGGGCTGGAGATCAACTGGCACCCGTTCGACCGTGCCGACGGCGAGGACGCGTTCACGAACGCCTGCTGGTACGGCGCGCTGCGCGACATGGCGGCGCTCGAGGCCGAGCTCGGCGCGGGCCGCGGTGTCGCCGGTGCGTACGAGCGCGCGGCCGGTGCCGTCCGCTCGGCGCTGCTGGCCCGGCTGTACGACCCCGCGGCCGGCGCCTTCCGGGTCAGCACCGCCCAGGTGTCGCCCGGCCATGCGCAGGATGCGACCGCGTATGCGGTGCTGGCGGGCCTCTTGCGCGGTCGCGACGCGCGCCGGGCGCTCGCCTTTCTGGCCGGGCGCATGGGGTCTCGGTTCGGCACGCTCACGACCGACGCGCGCGCCAACCCGTGGATGACCCGCCAGATCTCGCCGTTCATCGGCTCCTTCGAGGCCCTGGCGCGCTTCGCCGCTCGCGACGGGCGCGGCGCGGTGCGCCTGATCAGGCGCCTGTTCGGCCACATGGCGCGCGCCGATCCCGGCGGCGTGCTGTGGGAGCGGATGGGCGCCGACGGCCGCCCGCCGCCCTACGGCGCGACAGGGGGCCCGGTCCCGCCGGGCCCGCCCGGCGAGACCTCGCTCGCGCACGGCTGGAGCACGGGCGCGACCTACGCGCTCTCGACCGGCGTGCTGGGCATCGCGCCCGGGGCTCGCGGCGGATGGTCGGTCGCGCCGCAGCCCTCCGGCCTGCGCTGGGCGCAGGGGTCGATGCTCGTGCCGGGCGGCCGCGTGCTCTCGCGCTGGGCGCTCGACCGCCGCGGCCTGCGCCTCACGGTCCGCGGGCCGCGCGGGCACCCGGGGGAGGTCGCGGTACCGCTGGGCGGCGCCGCGCGCAGCGTCGCGATGGACGGACGCGTGATCTGGGACGGGCACCGGGCCACGGCCGGCGCCTCGGCGGCCAAGCGGGGCGCCGCGGTGGTCGTGAACGGGGTGGCGGGTGGTGCGGCGCAGACGCTCGCGTGGGCGCGCGCTCGAAGGTCCGGTCCGCGCTCTAGAAGGTGATGGTGTAGGTGACGAAGGCGAGCCCCAGGACGATGACTCCGAGCCAGCGCCAGGGCCGGCCCAGGTCGCGCGACGCATCTACGGCCAGCATCACGAAGAGGAGCGCGAAGGGGTCGAAGTACTTCTGGTAAGGAAGTCGCACGACGAGGGTCGAGAGCAGGAACGCGGCGGCGAGGACCGCGATGAAAGGGTCGGGCAACGCCCGCGTCGCGAGGTACACGCCCAGCAGCGCTCCGATCGGGACGAGGAGCCAGAAGATGAGACTTGCGTTCGCAGCGTCGGGCAGATGGCTTGCGACGCGCCAGAGGTATCCCGCGTCCCGCTCGCCCGTTCTCTGCAGCGGCTCAACGGCGAGGAGGAGGAGCGATGCCGCCGCGGCAAGTATCGCCGGCCACAGGGATCGCGCTCGCGGCGGGACGGCGACCAGGGAAGGCCCCAGCACGCTCGCCGCATAGATGCCGACGATGGCGAGCGTGAACAGGCCTGGGCGGAGCGTGACGGTCGTCGCGGCGTCGCCGGCGCGGCAGAGACCGCACGACGTCGGATCCGAGCCGCGGGGGACGAGGCCGTCCCACGCCAGCACAAGGGCCGCGAACGGAGCGACGGCGAGTGCGGTCCCGGCGCAGGCCAGGCCGATGGATCGCATCGACCGGGTATCGAGCGCAACCAAGCAGATCCCGGCTGCCGCGAGCCAGAGGGCGCTCTGACGTGTCAGCACCGCAAGCGCCAGCCACAGGAGGAAGACCACGAAGTCGAACGGCCTCGACGAGGAGTGAAACGCGTCCAGGCGCGCGAGCGCGAGGAGAATCAGGAGCAGCGCCAGGCCGTCGGTCATGGCGAGGAACGAGGTGCCGAAGACGTACGGCGACAGGGCGAACAGCAGGGCAAGCGCGCACGCGCTCCACTCGCGCAGCCCACGACGAACAAGCAGCCTGAAGAGGACCACCGCCGCGCCATAGCTGAACGCCGCGCTCAGCAGCCGGAGGATCCAGACGTGGAAGCCGAGCGCCTTCACGACGCCCGCCATGGTCCAGTGGTAAAGCGGCGTCTGCGCGGCCGGGTAGCGGGTCAGGTCGGGGAAGGGCCAGGATCTGGCGAACTCCGTGATCGTCGGGAGGTGATAGGCGTGCTCATCCGTGTAGTGGAAGGTCCTGATCTGAACCGTCAGGCCGTGCAGGACGGCGATCGCAATGAGGAACGGCACGGCGAGGACGAGCACCGGGGGGGGGCGCCGGAGCGCACTTGCGCGCGACATGCGCTGAAGCATCCCGGCCGGCTCGGCCGGCTCGAAGCGGCGCGGCGCACGCTCGCGCAGGCTGCGCGAGGGCTGATGCGTCCACGCATGTAGAGATGCAGCAACGCATGATACGCTCTCGGCATGCCGAAGACCGTCCAGATCCGCGATCTCGACGACGACGTGTACGCCGCGCTCGCGCGCCGCGCCGCCGAGGCTGGCGTGAGCGTGCCCGAGCTGCTGCGCGCCGAGGCCGCGCGCCTGGCCGCGAGGCCGAGCGTGGAGACGTGGCTGGAGCGCACGCGCCGGCGCTTCTCGCCGATCGAGGGCGGCGAGATCCGCGCCGCGCTCGACGAGCAGCGCGGCCGGTGGCCCGGTGCTGGTGGTTGACGCGTCCTGCCTCTGCGAGGTGCTGATCGGGACGCCGGGCGCCGAGGCCGTGCGCGACAGGCTGGCGGCCGAGGAGGACCAGGCCGCGCCCCACGTCGTGGACGTCGAGGTGCTCGGTGTCGTGCGGCGCGAGCACATGCGGGGGCGGCTCGACCGGACCGCCGCCGCCCAGGCGATCGAGGACCTCGAGGCCTGGCCGGGAGAGCGCTTCGGCCACCGGCTCCTGCTCGCGCGGGCGTGGGAGCTGCGCGACACGGTTCGCGGCCCGGACGCGATGTACGTGGCGCTGGCCGAGGCGCTCGACGCGGTGCTGCTGACCACCGACCGCAGGCTCGCCGCCGCCACGGGGCCGCGCTGCGAGATCGAGGCGATCGCAGCCGGCTGAAGCATCCGCGCGCCGCGGGCCGCGGGCCGCGGGCCGCGGGCCGCAGCATCCTGCTCTGCCCTCGTCCCGCCGGTACAGGGCAGGACACTTCGACCCAGGTCGCTAGCGCGTCAGCATGATCCAGACCAGGGCGCCCGCGAACGCGATCTGGCCGAACGTCAGCGCGGTGCCGAAGTTGGTCGCGCCGGCGATCGCGGCGATGCCGGTGGCGCCGGCGAAGGCGCCCAGGAGGATGGCGAGCTGGATCCGCACCGGCGGGCATTGTGGCGCACGGCGCCGCGCGGGTGCCGGGACCGCCGCCGGCGCGTGTGGATCCGGGATGAGGCGGGCATTCCGGGCGCAACCGTGCAGATCCGCCGGGGTTGGGCTCTACGATGCTTCCGGTGCGCGGCGTGAACCCACGGATGGGACTCGCGGCGATCGTCCTCGTGGCCGCGACGGCCGCGGTGGCGTTCGCCCTTCTGGCGATCCGCCCGGCCGCCTCCGAGGGCGGCTCCCCGGTGGCGCTGCTCCCCGACCTCAAGGAGCTGCCGCCCGCGGACATCTCCGTCTGCCAGAACCCGCCCGACCGCTCGGCGCAGGTACCGGGCAAGTGCCCGGGGGACACGGACTCCGACATCTCCTCGCGCTGGCAGCTCAACTTCTCCTCCGCGGTGGACAACGTCGGGCGCGGGCCGCTGATCGTCGACGGCCACAAGTCGAACCCGGACGTGAACGTCGACATGGTCGCGAGCCAGGCGGTCCGGCTCTCCAACGGCAAGATCGTGGCCAATCGCTACCCGAACGTCGGGCAGATCTACTTCGACCGCTACCACTCACACTGGCACCTGCGCGGCTTCGAGCTCTACGAGCTGCACCGCATGAGCGACTACCGGACCGTCGCGCCGGACCGCAAGAGCGGCTTCTGCCTGGGGGACCGCTACAACAGCGACTACGCGCTGCGCCTGCCCGGGGAGCCGCTCGCCACGGACCCGATGCACCGCATGCTCGACGGGGACTGCGGGCTGATGGACTTCGGCAACAAGGAGCGCTACACGTCGATCCGCGAGGGCATCAACCCGGGCTGGGGCGACAACTACGACGCCTACGTCGAGGGGCAGTTCATCGCGATCGACCCCACCACGGTGCCTAGCGGCGACTACGTGCTCACCCATCGCGTGAACTCGGTCCGCGGGAACGTCGGCAAGCACTTCCTCAAGGAGTCCGACTACTCCAACGACGCGGCCTCGGCCGCGATCCACATCCAGTGGCCCGCGAATCCGGCCGACCTGCCGAAGATCTCCGGCGTCGGCGGCCACGCCGATCCCCAGCAGTGCCCCGACACCGAGCAGTGCGACCCGACGCGCTGGCCCCAGCCCCGGAAGGACCCGAAGGTCTCGGGCGGGTACGGCGTCGGCCAGACCCTGACCTGCGACCGCGGGACCTGGAGCGGGCGCCCGACGCGCTACCGCTACCAGTGGTCCGTGGACCTCGGCAACGACTCCCAGGCGATCCCGGGCGCGACCGGCCGCACGTTCACGGTCCCGCGCGGGTACCTGGGCCGCAAGGTCTTCTGCTACTCGCTGGCGATCAACCGCTACGGCACGGGACTGTCCTCCAGCGACAGCCACGCCGTGCGGCGGGTACGGGCCAAGGTCCTCTCGTCGGCCGTGCGCCCGGGGGTGCTGCGCGGGCGGCAAACGGTGGCGCTGCGCTTCGCGACCACGGTCGGCGGCTCGGTGCGGGTCGCGCTGCGGCGCGCCGGGGGCCCAGTGGTCGCGACGATCCGCAGCAGCGTCCGCGACGGCTTCAACGCGGTGCGCATCTCGCGCCGGACCGGCCGGCGCGGGCTCTCGCCCGGCCGCTATGCCGCCGTCGTGACGCTGACCGACGCCTACGGCGCCCGGTCCTCGTCGACGGCGAGCTTCACCGTCGGGCGCTGAGCCCGGCCGCTGGGCGCGGCGCTACCGTTCCGCGGGTCGTGCGCCCGCCCCGATGCCGGACAGCGCTGCTCGCCGTGCTCGCCTTCGCCGCGCTCGCCGCGACGGGCTGCGGGTCGGGCGGCGGGAGCGGCTCGGGCGCCACAAGCGCGAGCAGCGCCAAGGCGGCCACGCGCGCGAAGGCGCCGCCCGCCCCGCGCCGGGTGGCCCGGCTCGTACCGCCGGCCGGCGCCCCGGCGCGCACCGTGCACGTGCCGGTGCTCACCTACCACCGCGTGATCCCGCTGCGCCCGAACGCGAGCCCGATCGAGACCGACCTCACCGTCGAGCCCGCCACGTTTGCCGCCTCGATGCGCGCGCTGCGAGCCGCCGGGTTCCACACCGTCACCCAGGAGCAGGTGTTCGACGCGCTGTGGCGCGGCGCCGCGCTGCCCTCCAAGCCGGTGCTGCTGACCTTCGACGACGGCTATGTCGACGACGTCAAGCGCATTCTCCCGGTGCTGCGCCGCGAGCACATGGTCGCGACGTTCTTCATCATCACCGGCCGCTTCCGCGAGCCGGGCTTCCTGACCGCCGGCCAGGTGCGCGAGCTCGACCGCGCGGGAATGGACATCGGCGACCACACGCGCTCGCACCTGGATCTCACCGCGATGGCGGCGCCGCAGCTAGCCGTCGAGACGGCCGGTTCGCGGCGGGCGCTGCAGCGCGTCGTGGGTCACCCGGTCTATGCGTTCGCGTACCCGTCGGGGCGCAACGACGCGACCGTCCGGGCGGCCGTCGGGCGGGCGGGCTTCACGATGGCCTACACGACCGCCTACGGCACGACGCTCTCGACGACCGCCCCGCTCGAGATGCCGCGCCTGCACGTCGGCCGCGCGGTGTCGCCCGCCGGCGTGGTGGCCCTGGCGGGGTCCTGAGCGGCGCTCAGTCGCGACACGCGCGGCAGGCGCCGCGCAGCACCACGTCGTGCTCGGACACGTCGAAGGCGACGCGGTCGGCCAATCGCGCG
Organism: Solirubrobacteraceae bacterium; assembly: GCA_046330255.1. Classification (GTDB taxonomy): domain Bacteria; phylum Actinomycetota; class Thermoleophilia; order Solirubrobacterales; family Solirubrobacteraceae; genus JBBSBL01. The sequence continues at coordinate 465,219 of JAXLTC010000001.1, read as the reverse complement.
ATCGAGCGCTCGAGCGCGGGGTCCTCGAACGGCTCCACGGCCCCGCAGCGCTCGCAGACGAGATGGTGGTGGTGCTCGCCGCCGGGGTGGGCCGGCTCGAAGCGCGCCATCCCCTGGCCCACCTCCACGCGCGAGACGAGCCCCAGCTCGACGAGCTGCTCCAGCGCGCGGTAGACGCTCGCACGCCCGACGGCGCGGCCCTCCGCCCGCAGCCCGTCGTCGATGTCGCGCGCGGTGACCGCGCAGCTCTGGCGGCCGAGCATCTCGACCACGGCGCTGCGCGCGCCCCCGCGGCGGAAGCCCGCGCGCCCGAGCGTGGTGAGCGCGTACTCCACCCACCCGTCTCCGGCGGCTCTCCCCACCCCGCCGATGCCATCCGCGGCGCTCACGCCGTCCGCGCTCCGGGAGCCGGGCCGGGCAGCGCCGCGCAGATCGCGTAGGCGGCGACCATCGCCAGCGCGATCGAGGCTCCGGCCGCCACGCCGGCGTAGTAGGAGAGGTAGAGGCCGGCCACGCCGGCGAGCGTCGCCAGCCCGGCCGCGAGGGCGAGCATCGGGCCCACGCGCCTGGAGCGCAGCCGCGCGGCCGCGGCCGGCCCGATCAGCACCGCGACCACCAGCAGGTTGCCGAGGCCCTGCACGGCGACCGCGATCGTGAGCGCCACCAGCACGAGCAGCACGGCCGTCATCGCCTGAGGGAAGGCTCCCAGCGAGGCGGCCACGGAGGGGTCGAATCCCGAGGCGAGCAGGCGCGCGTGCAGCAGCGCGAGGATCGCGACCACGCCCGCCGCCAGCAGGGCCGCCAGGCGCACGTCGCCCGGCGAGACGCCAAGGACGTCGCCGAACAGGAGCTCCTGGAGCCCGGGCGGAGTCCGGGCGGACAGGGCCAGCAGGGCGCCCAGCCCGAACAGCGTCGTAACCGCGACCGCGACGGCGGTGTCGCGCTGCACCCACGGGATCCGGCTCGCGAGCGCGATCGCGAGCGCCGCGACGATCACGCCGGCGAGCCCGCCTGCCAGCAGCGGCAGACCCAGCAGCGCCGCGGCGACGAGGCCCGGGAAGAGCGCGTGCGCGAGCGACTCGGCGGCGTAGGAGGCGCGGTGCAGGACCACCCAGCACCCGAGCGTCCCGCCGGCGATGCCGACCAGCACGATCTCCGCGAGCGCGCGGGCCATGATCCCGCTGGACCACGGATCCGCGATCGCGTGCCAGGCCGATGCGAGCACGACCGGATCAGCGCGCCCCGGCCGGCTGGTCGTCGTGGTGGTGCGCCGGGGCGGGCGCGCGGCCACCGCCGGGCAGCTCGATCAGCGTCTCGCCGTAGGTGGCCTCGAGCGCCGTCCGGGTCAGCGCGTGCGCCGGCGGCCCGAAGGCGACTTGGCGCCGGTTGAGGCAGAGCACCAGGTCCCAGCGCCGGGCGAGCTCGACGTCGTGGGTGGCGACGATCAGGGTGCGCCCGCGGCCGGCGAGCGCGTCGAGCAGGCCGCGCAGGCGCGCCGCCGCGCGTGCGTCGAGGCCGCGAAAGGGCTCGTCCAGCAGCAGGACCCGCGCGCCTCCGACCAGCGCGCGCGCGATCAGCGCGCGCTGGCGCTGGCCCCCGGACAGCTCCCCGTAGGACGCGCCGGCGAGATCCTCCAGCCCGACGAGCCCGAGCGCCTCGCGAGCCGCGCGCCGCTCCGCGCGCCCCGGGGGCCGCCACCACGGCAGGTGGGAGATCGAGCCCATCACCGCGACGTCGAGCACGCTGACCGGGTAGTCCAGGCGCGAGCGCTCGGTCTGCGGGACGTACCCGCAGCGCCGCGGCGCGTCGACCGTCCCGGCCATCGGCTCCAGCTCGCCCAGCAGCACGCGCAGCAGCGTGGTCTTGCCCCCGCCGTTGGGCCCGAGCAGCGCGAGGCGCGCACCGGCCGCGGCGGTGAACGTCACGCCCTCGATCGCCGGCGCGGAGCCGTAGCCGGCCGCGAGGCCCTCGGCGGCCACCACGGCCGCGACCGTCACGGGATCCCCGGGATCGCGCAGCCGACGCGACCGCCGCTGAAGCCGCGCGCCATCGCGTCCGCGTTGGCCTGCTCCATCGCGAGGTAGCCGGCGCCGCGGGATCCCTTCGGGCCGAGCGTGTCGCCGTAGAGCGGCGCGCCGACGCGCGCGCCGGTCTCGCGGGCGATCGCCTGCGCGAGCCGGGCGTTCAGCGAGCTCTCCGGGAAGATCGCCCGCACCCGGCGGGCGCGGATCAGGCCGATCAGCCGCTTCACGTCGGCGGCGGACGGCTGCGCCTGCGTGCTCTGCGAAGGGATGACGGCGCCCACCACCGCGATGCCGTAGCGCTTGGCGAAGTAGGCGAACGCGTCATGGTCGGTCACGAGGGTGCGCTCGCCGCGCGGGATCGTGGCCAGGCAGGCCTGGATGCCCTTGTCGAGCACTCCGAGCTTCGTCAGGTAGCTGGTCGCGCGGGCCTGGTAGACCGGCGCGCCGCGCGGGTCGGCGCGATCGAGCGTCTCGCGGATGCGCGCCACGGCGGCCTGCGCGTCGACGGGGTCGTGCCACCAGTGCGGGTCCACCTTCCCGGAGGATCCGGTGAGCCGGACGGGTACGTCCGCGCCGAGGTCGACGACCTCGGGCGAGCCGCCGGACTGCGTCACGAGCTTGGAAGCCCAGGCATCCAGGCCGTCGCCGCTGGTGAAGAGGATCTTCGCGCCGGCGACCGCGGCGACGTCGTCGGGCCGCGGCTCGTAGGAGTGCGGGTCCGTGTTGGACTGCAGGATCTGCGTCACCTTGACGCGCGAGCCGCCGACGTTGCGCACGAAGTCGGCCGCCTGGGTGGTCGTCGCCACGACGTCGATGCGCTTGCCGTCCACGCCGCCGCCGCCGCCGGCGGCGGACCCGGAGCTGCAGCCGGCCGCCGTGCAGGCAAGCGCGAGCGCGGCCAGACCGGCGGCCGCGACGGCCGGTCGCGGCCGCCGCCGGCGAAGCGCCCGCGCCCCGACCGCGAGCGCGAAGACGGCGCCCGAGAGCACCGCGATCGTCGCCCCGGGGGGAGCGTTGAGCCGCACGGCGAGCCAGATGCCCGAGACGCCCTCGACCGCGGCCAGCGCGACCGACGCCGCCTGCCAGCGTCCCATGCGGTCGAGGAACAGCCGGGCGGTGGCGGCCGGGACGACGAACAGCGCGGTCACCATCAGCGCGCCGACCGCCGCCAGGGCGGCGACCACGGCGAGCGTGACCGCCACCAGCAGCGCCGCCTCCCGCGCACCTGAGCGGGCGCCGGTCGCGCGCGCGGTCTCCGGGTCGAAGCCGAAGGCCAGCCAGCGAGGGCCCAGCAGCGCCGTGGCGGCGAGCGCCATCGCGGCCGCCGCGCCCGCGAGCGCGACGTCGCGCGGCGCGAGGAGCAGCACGGAGCCGAACAGCAGGCTGTCGACCGAGGCCGCCGAGTGGAACACGTCGCTCGCCAGGACGATGCCCGCGGCCAGCATGCCCACGAGCACGATCGCCGTGCGGCTGTCGGCCGTGGTGTCGCGCCTGCGGGCAAGCAGCGCCACGGCGCCCGTCATCGCGAGCGCCGCGCCGAGTGCGCCGAGCGCCGCGGCGAACCCCAGGCCCCCCGCGAGCACGAGGCCCGGGAAGGCGGCGGTGCCGACGGCGTGAGCGTGGAACGCCAGGCCCCGCAGCACGATCCACGTCCCGAGCAGTCCGGCGGGGACCGCGAGCAGCAGGATCTCGAGCACGCCGCGCTGGACGTAGGGGAGCTGGAAGGGATCGAGCACGGGCCTGAAGCCGGGCGGCGGAACGAAGCCGCAGTCTAGCGACTAGATGAGAATCGATCCCACTAACTTCGGGGCCGGCGAGGGGTCGCGGGGGCGGGGTAGGATGCCGCGGCGTGCCCGCCCGCCCCGCTCGTGACTCCCGGGCACCGAGTCCCGCGGCGGCGCTGACGCTCCCGCTGCGCGGGCCCGCGGGCGAGCCGGTGGACCTTCGCCGCGTCGTCAACTCGCACGGGCTCGCCGACCTGGCGCCGATGCGGGTCGTGGACGGCGGGCGCAGGCTGGAGGTGACGCTCGCGACCGGTCGCGGCGCCCGGACCGTGGTCGTCGGCCCGGCGGGGCGCACCCGGGCGCGGATCGACGTGGCCGGGCGCCGGCCGGGCGCGCGGCTCGCCGCCGAGATCGCGCGCGAGGTGCGCCACGTGCTGAGCCTCGACGACGACCTCTCGGGCTTCTACGCGCTCGCGGCGAGCGACCCGGACCTGGAGTGGGCGACCGCCGGGGCCGGGCGCATGGCGCGCGGCCAGACGGTCTTCGAGGACGTGGTCAAGACGATCTGCACCACGAACTGCGCCTGGTCGGCGACCGAGCGGATGGTCGGGACGATCGTGGGCCGCCTCGGCGAGCGCGCTCCGGGGGCCCCGCCCGACGGCCCGCTGGGCCGCGCCTTCCCGAGCGCCGCGGCGATGGCGGAGGCCGGGGAGGGCTTCTACCGCGAGGTGGCGCGCGCCGGCTACCGCGCCCGCTCGCTGCACGGCGTGGCGAGCGCGGTCGCGGACGGGCGCGTGGACCTGGAGCTCCTGGGCCGCGCGACGCGGGAGGAGCTGGACGACGCCGCCGTCGGCGACGCGCTCGAGTCCCTCCCTGGCATCGGGCCCTACGCGGCGGCGCACGTGATGCTGCTGATCGGCCGCCCCTCGCGCCTGATCCTGGACTCGTGGACGCGCCCGACGTTCGCGCGCCTGAGCGGCCGCAGGCGCGCGAGCGACCGCACGATCGAGCGGCGCTTCCGCCGCTACGGCCCGCACGCCGGGCTCGCGCTGTGGCTCTTCCTCACGCGCGACTGGGCGTAGGCTGGGCCGCTCGATGGCGGAGCGGCTCGTGGGGGACGTCGAGGCCGGGACGAGCGACGCGGCGGCAGACTTCCGCGCGCTCGCGGGGCTGCTGCGGCGCGACCCGCAGCACCTTCCCGAGCGCCTGGTGACCTACGCGTGCGCCCGCCTCGGGGAGCCGGCGCGCGACTGGGCCGCGCGCCGGCGCGACGAGCCGGGATACGACCGCGCCGCGGCGATCCGGGGCATGCGCCAGTCGACCGCGCGCCTCTCGCGCCTCGACGGGGCGATCGCCGGCACCCCGTTCCTGATCGCGCTGGTGCCGGCCTATGTCCAGGTTCTGTGGGCGCAGATGTGGCTGGTCCTGCGCATCGCGGCGCTGCACGGGCGCGACCCGGCCGACCCGGCGATGGCGGCCGAGATCCTGGCGCTGCGCGGCGTGCACAAGACGCCCGAGTCCGCCCAGCTGGCGATCGACGAGCTCCCGGCGGACCCGCCGCCGAAGGCCTGGCGGGCGCCGCTGCGCACGTGGGTGATCCTCGTCTACCGGGTGCTGATCCTCGCCGGCTTCCTCCAGGCGCCCGAGACTGGACCCCGGCGCGGCCGCCTGATCGCCGCCCTGGGGCTGCTGGTCGCGGGCGGGATCTGGATCCTCACCTGGGTGCTGCCGGTCGCCTTCATGGTCGTGATGTCGTGGGCGTGCGAGAGCGACACCCGCAAGACCGGCGCGCGCGCCGAGGTCTGGTACGCCGAGCGCTCGCAGGAGCGCAGCGCCTCCGACCAGCCGGGATCGATCGCCGTACGCCGCGACCCCGGCAGCCGGCTGCGGCGCGCCGTGCGCGTCGTGCTGCTGTTCCTCCTCACCGCGACGCCGATCGCGTTCCTCGCGATCGGGGTCTCAAGGGGCGATACCGGCGGCACCGGCCTGCGCGTCGGCGCGGCCCTGGTCGGGATCGCGGTCGTCGTCGCGCTCGGCGTCGGCCTGCGGATGGAGCAGCGGCGTTAGGTGCCCTGCGGTGGTCGCGCGATGGCGCCGCGCGTCCGAAGCATCCTGCCCTGGTGTCGCCATGCGCCACCTAGGCCGGACGCTTGCCGCGGGTGCGGCCCGTCCTGGCTGAAGTGTCCTGCTCGGGTGGGCTCTCGCGCTCACATGCGCTGCGGTCGACTGCGGTGGGCGGGTCCGTGGTCGCCACGGTGTCCTTGGACGATCGCCGCTGCTAAGTGATCAGGATGGATGACCTCCGCCTTCCGCCAAGCGCGGGTTGTTGACGGTGATGGGTCTGCTCTCGGGTGTGACCGCGAGGCACCCGGCGCTGCTTCGTGCCGGTCTGGTTGTCTTTGTGACAGTGACGTCCCTGGTTGTGGTCTCGCCGGGTGCGTCGGCCCGCTCGGGGTTGCCGGCTCCGAGGTTCACGACGTTCTCGGCGGGGATCAGCCCGGGCGGGATCACGGGGCTGGGGCTGGTTCAGGGCGGGGACGGTGCCATGTGGTATCTGCTGAACGCGGGCGGCGTCGGTCGCCTCGGCCCGGACGGGAGCGTGGCGGAGTACACGCAGGGCCTAGGGACCAACCCGTGTCTTGCAGGCTCCGCGGGCATCGCCCCCGACGTGATCGCTGCCGACGGCGCCGGGTCGCTGTGGATCGGCGCCTACACGACGCTGGGTCGCGTCGGCTTCGACGGGTTGATTACGCTCGGACCGTGCGTCCCGACGACCCTTGATCTGGGCCGCGGTACGGCACCTGACGGGTCTGTGTGGTTTACCCAGGACGCCGGGTTCGTGCGCCTGAACCCGGCGACCCGGACCGTGACGAGCGTTCCCGTGATCGGCGCCCATCCCCGGATTGCCCTCCCCTACGGTCTGGCGTTCGGGCGGGACGGCAGCATGTGGTTCGCCCAGGATGGCGCTCCGCTCCCCGAGGAGCCGACGCAGCCGCTTTATCTGGGGCGGTGGAAGAACGGGCGCGTGACGGCGTTCACAAGGGGCCTTGGCGCAGGCCGCCGGGTCGACCCTCTGGGCATTGGTCCTCGGACGGTGATCGCCGGGCCGGACGGCCGCATGTGGTACTCCGCCCGCAACGTGATCGGGGCGAGCACGCTGGACGGGCGGATCACCCGCTACACGGTCAATCGCGGCCACAGCAACGACAACAGCAGTCGCGACATCAACTACATCGCGGCCGGCGCCGACGGGAACGTCTGGTTCACCCAGCTGCCGGACGTCGTCGGACGTGTGACCCCGGCGGGGCAGATTGCGCGCTACCACACCGGTGTGCAGCGTCTGCGGGCGATCGCGACCGGCCCCGGGCGGACCGTGTGGGCAGCGAGTACCGACTATGACCGGCCCGCGATCGTCCGCGTCGCGCTCCCGACGACGACCTGCCAGGTACCCGACCTGCGGGGCCTCGGGCGAGCCGCCGCCGCGATGCTCGCCAAGCAGGCGCACTGCACGATCGGACGGGTACGCACGCGGCGCTCCCGCAGTCGCTCCCGCTGTACGGTCGTGATCTCGCAGGCCCCGCGGTCCAGCACCGTCCGCGGCGATCGCGCGCGCATCGACCTGGTTCTCGGCCGTCACGGCGCCGGCCGGTAGCTACCGGCGCCCGAAGAGCTGCAGGAAGAGCAGGAAGACGTTGAAGACGTCGAGGAAGATGCCGGCGGCGAGCGGGATCGCGGCGTCCGAGCCCGCGCGGCGCAGGCGGTTGAAGTCCACGACCGTGTAGCCGGCGAAGATCGCCAGGCCCGCGAGCGCGTAGATCGTCGTCCCGCCCGGTATCCGCACGAAGACCGTCACCAGCCCGAACACCAGCACCGCGAGCAGCCCGAAGAACAGGAAGCGGTAGAGGAAGGACAGGTCGCGCCTGATCGCGTAGCCGGCGGACCCGAGCACGCCGACGAACAGCGCGGTGGCCAGCAGCGCCTGGCGCACGGCGCCGGGGTCGTTGGCGGCGTAGTAGTCGAGCGTCGCGCCGACGCTCACGCCGAGCAGACCGCCGAAGACCAGCAGCAGCACGAGCGCGAGCCCGCGGTTGCCGCGGGCGTTGGCGACGTTCAGCCCGATCAGGCATCCGAACGCGACGATCCATGCCACGAACCACGACGCGCCGCCGAGGTCGCGGCCGAGGTAGGCGCCCGCCGCGCAGCAGGCGACCGTGAGCGCGACCAGGCCCATGACCTGGCCGAACAGGGTGCGGGTGCGGTCGGCCCCGGTGGGCAGGCCGGCGGTCTGGGCGAAGGACACGGAGCGGGATCCTGGCGGGTCAGCCGGACGCGGGGGGCTCGCCGTCCGGGCGGGGGAGGGGCGCGGTCGGCGCGTCGGGCCCGGCCGGCGGCGGCGAGGATGTGCCCATCAGCGCGGCCTTCTCTGCGGCGAACTCCTCGTCCGTGAGAGCGCCCGCGTCGCGCAGCGCGACCAGCCGCTCCAAGCGCGCGAGGCGATCCCCGGACGCGGCGGCCCCGGACCCGGCCCCTCCTCGCTCCGCGATCGCAGAGGACACGCGCCCGCGAACGGCGGAGCCGCCGCCGCGCAGCGTCTGCCAGACGCGCTCGCCGGCGGCGCGGGTCCGCGCTCCCAGCTCGGCAGTTGAAGCGGAGGGGAACTCGGCTGCGGTTTGGCGGCGAAGGGCGAGCACGCCGATGACCGTCACGGCCAGCAGCACGAGCGCCGAGATCAGCGAGCGGCCGAAGTTGAACGGGTGCCAGACGAGGATCGCGAGCGCGACCAGCAGCGCGGCGACCATCGAGGCGGCCGGGTACTCGCGCAGCGGCGGAGCCAGCATCCGGCGCACCGCGACCGCGGGCCGCATCGGACCGCCGAGCCAGCCGCCGGCCATCAGCAGGAAGCCGAAGAAGATCGTCGCGACCGCGATCTCGGACAGCAGCGAGGTGCCGATCGACCACACCGCGTGCGCGGCAGGCAGCACGGAGTCGTTCGTCACGAGGTCGTCGACCACGACGTTGCCGGCGAAGCTGCGCGCGATCAGCACCAGCACGCCGACCAGCGCGAAGGTCAGCCCGATCGCCATCACCGTGCGCCGCCGGCGCCCGCGCGCGAGGAACACGGCCAGCACGTACAGCCCGATCGCGAGGATCGAGAGCACCCAGTTCAGGCCCTTCAGCACCTCGGCGCCGTCCTGGGCGGTCTTGAGGTCGTTCGAGCGCAGGACCGTCAGCTGCGCCGCTCCGGCGGGGATCTTCTGCGCGAGGTCCGCCGGCAGCCCGATCCGCGAGGCGATCTGGGCGACGATGCCGCGCAGGTCGAGAGTGACCTCGCCGTTGCGGGTCGAGATGTTGCCGCTGCCTCCCTCGAGGATCTTCAGCAGCTGCTCGTGGGCGGCGCGGTTCGCGCCCTGCCAGAAGGACTGGACCTGCGTGTTGGCCAGCGCCTTGTCGGCGACCTGCTCGGCGAGCTGCCGCAGGCCGCCCGCGGCGGGGCCGGCGAGCGGCCGCAGGTCGGTCGGGAGCACGCCCTGCAGCTCCGCCGCGACGTCGACCTGCTGGTAGAGCTGATCGACGAGGTAGGGGCCGAGCGCGTCGCGGACATCCTTGTTCTCGAGCAGGCGCCCGCTCGTGGTCACCCAGTTGTCGGTGTTGAGCAGCTGCCGGTTCGTCCACGTCGCGAAGGACCACAGGAACAGCAGGACCGACGCCAGCACGATGCAGACGGTCGGCCAGAGCCGGCCGGCCTGCGCCGCGGCGGCGGGAGGGGGAGCTGCGGTGTGCGCGCTCATCGGCGAGGCACCGTAGCGGGGCGCGCGGCAGGGCCGCCCCGCTACCCTGTCGCGCGTCCCGACGCCGGGACGACCAAACGACCAAACGAGGCACCCTTGTCACTACCGCTGGCTGATTTCACCTTCGGGGACGCGTTCCTGACGGTGATCTCGATCTTCTTCTTCGTGATCTGGATCTGGATCCTGATCGTCGTGCTGACCGACCTGTTCCGCGATCACGAGCTCTCGGGCTGGTGGAAGGCCGTCTGGGTCCTCTTCCTGGTGTTCATCCCGTTCCTGACGACGCTCGTCTACCTGATCGCGCGCGGCAGCGGCATGCGCGAGCGCTCGGTCAAGGAGCAGGCCGACGCCAAGAAGCAGTTCGACGAGTACGTGCGCCAGACCGCCGCCGCCGGCGGCGGCGGCTCGCAGGTCGACGAGCTCGCCAAGCTCGCCGACCTCAAGGCGAAGGGCGCGATCTCCGAGGAGGAGTTCAACTCGATGAAGGCCAAGCTCGTCGGCTGAGCGCGCGCCGCAGGGCGGCGACGTCGAGGCCGGGGTCCTGCTCCGAGAGGAAGCGCTCCGCCTCGCGTCGCCCGCCCAGCACGCGCACGCCGCGCTCGCCGTGCTCGGCCGCGAAGTCGGCCAGCGCGTGGGCGCGGCGGGCCGCGAGCCGCCGGGCGGGAAGGTCGACGGACGCCCCGTGCGCGTCGAGCGCCGCCACCAGCTCGCCGATGCCGCTCGGCGGCGGGACGCTCGAGGTGGCGAGAACCTCGGCTCCCGCACCCAGCGAGCGCAGCGCCGCATGCAGGTCGCGGCGCGCGTTCTGCGCCACCGCGCCCAGGTCCGCCTTGGTGACGACCAGCACGTCCGGGATCTCCATGATCCCGGCCTTCAGGAACTGGAGCACGTCACCCGACCCGGGCTGCACGACCACCGCGACCGTGTCGGCGACGTCCGCCACCTCGGTCTCCGACTGGCCTACGCCGACGGTCTCGATCACGACGATGTCGAACGCGACGGCCAGCGCCGCCGCGGCGGCACGGGTCGCGGGTGCCAGGCCCCCCAGCCGGTTGCCCGCCGCGGTCGAGCGGATGAAGAGCCCCCGGTCGGAGGGATCGGAGGCGATCCGCGCACGGTCGCCCAGCAGCGACCCGCCCGTGCGCCGCGACGACGGGTCGACCGCCAGCACCGCGACGCTGCGTCCGTCCGCGCGCCAGGCCGCGGCCAGCTCCGAGAGCAGCGACGACTTGCCGCAGCCGGGCGGGCCGGTGACGCCGATCACGTGACCGGGCGCCTCGCCGCCGAGCGCTGCCGGCGAGAGCGCGGCGAGCAGCTCGTCGACCTCCGCGCGGTCGTCCTGCGAGCTGCTCTCGACCAGGTTCAGCACCGCGGGAGCCGCGGCGAGGTCGCGCTCGCGCAGGCGCCGGCCGAGCTCGGCGCCCGCGCCGGCCACCTCAGGCGGTTACGGCCAGGCCGTTGCGCTCGGCGACCAGCGCGACCACGTCGCGCATGATGCGAGTGAGATCGAAGTCCTTCGGCGTGTACACGGCGGCGACCCCGGCCTCGCGCAGCCGCCGGGCGTCCGCGTCGGGAACGATCCCGCCGACCACGACCGGCACCTCGCCGATGCCCTCGGCGCGCAGCGCCTCGACCACGTCCGGGATCAGCTCCAGATGCGAGCCGGAGAGGATCGAGAGCCCCACGACGTGGACTCCCTCCTGGAGCGCCGAGGCGGCGATCTGGGCGGGCGTGAGCCGGATGCCCTCGTAGACCACGTCCATGCCGGCGTCGCGCGCGCGGACCGCGATCTGCTCGGCGCCGTTGGAGTGGCCGTCCAGGCCCGGCTTGCCGACGAGGATCTTCAGGCGGCGGCCAAGGCCCTCCGAGACCCGCTCGACCTCGTCGTGCAGCGCGGCCAGGTCGTCGTCGCCCGCGAGCGGCGCCGCGGCCTCGCCGACCCCGGTCGGCGCGCGGTAGGAGCCGAACGCCTCGCGCAGCGCGCCCGACCACTCGCCGGTCGTGGCGCCAGCGCGTGCCGCCGCGATCGTCGCCGGCATGATGTTCTCGCCCGGCGCCCTGGCGACGCGCGCCACCTCGGCCAGCGCGGCGTCGACGGCGGCCTGGTCGCGCGCCGCACGCCAGCGCTCCACGGCGGCGCGTTGCCCGGCCTCCACCTCGGGATCCACCACCAGGATGCCGCCCTCGCCGTCGGCGGTCAGCGGCGAGGCCTCGGTCTCGGTGAAGCGGTTCTGCCCGACGACGACCTGCTCGCCCGCCTCGATGCGGTGCAGTCGCTCGCGATGTGACTCGACCAGCGCGGCTTTCATGTACGGAACCGCGTCGACGGCGCCGCCGTGCTCGGCGACCAGCGCCATCTCGGCGCGAGCACCGGCGAGCAGCTCCTCGACGAGGCCCTCCATCACCGCCGAGCCCTCGAATATGTCCGGGTAGTCGAGCAGGTCGGTCTCGTAGGCGAGCACCTGCTGGATCCGCAGCGACCACTGCTGGTCCCAGGGTCGCGGCAGGCCGAGCGCCTCGTTCCAGGCCGGCAGCTGGATCGCGCGTGCGCGCGCGTTGCGGCCGAGCGTCACGGCGAGCGCCTCGAGCACGATGCGCTGGACGTTGTTCTCGGGCTGCGCCTCGGTGAGCCCCAGCGAGTTGACCTGGACCCCGTAGCGGAACCGCCGCAGCCGCTCCTCGTCGACCCCGTAGCGCTCGCGGCCCAGCTCGTCCCACAGCAGGGCCATCGCGCGCAGCTTGGCGTGCTCCTCGACGAAGCGGACGCCGGCGTTGACGAAGAAGGACATGCGCGCGAAGACCTTCGGCATGAGCTCCTCGTCGACCCGCTCGCGGACCGCGTCCAGCACCGCGATCGCGTTGCTGAGCGCGTAGGCGATCTCCTGGACCGGGGTGGCTCCCGCCTCCTGCAGGTGGTAGCTGCAGATGTTGATCGGGTTCCACTTCGGGACGTGCTCGACCGTGTAGGCGACCATGTCCGCGATCAGGCGCATCGACGGGCCGGGCGGGAAGGCGTAGGTGCCGCGGGACAGGTACTCCTTGATGATGTCGTTCTGCGTGGTGCCCTGGAGCTTGGCGGGCTCGACGCCCTGCTCCTCGGCGGTGACGATGTAGAGCGCGAGCAGCCAGGCCGCGGTCGCGTTGATCGTCATCGAGGTGTTCATGCGGTCCAGCGGGATCCCGTCCAGCAGCGCCGCCATGTCGCCGCGGTGGGAGACCGGCACGCCGACCTTGCCGACCTCGCCGCGGGCGAGCTCGTCGTCGGGGTCGTAGCCCGTCTGCGTGGGCAGGTCGAACGCGATCGAGAGCCCGGTCTGCCCCTTTGCCAGGTTGGTCCGGTAGAGCTCGTTCGACTTCGCGGCCGTGGAGTGGCCGGCGTAGGTGCGCATCATCCAGGGGCGGTCGGGCTCGGGCAGGCGATGCTCGCTCATCGTGGTCCCGATCGTACCGGCCGGTGGGCTAGCGTCAGGCGCCGTGGACCTCCCGGCCGACCTCGAGCCGATCGACGTGCGCCACCTCGGCCGTGAGCGAGCGATCTGCTGCTGGCGGGTGGGCGACGTGCTCGTCGACCCGGGGCCCGCCTCGTGTGCGGACACCCTGGTGGGTGCGCTCGGGGAGCGGGTTCCCCGGGCGATCCTGCTCACGCACGTCCATCTCGACCACGCCGGCGCCGCGGGGACGCTGGCGGCCCGCTGGCCGGACGTCCAGGTCTACGTGCACGAGCGCGGGGCGCCCCACGTGGCCGACCCGTCGCGGCTGTGGGCGAGCGCGCGCCGGATCTACGGGGACGCGATGGAGACGCTCTGGGGCGAGATGGCGCCGGTCCCGGAGGACCGGCTGCACGTGCTCCGCGGAGGGGAGACGCTCGACCTCGAGGGCGGGGTCGAGGTCGCCTACACGCCCGGGCATGCCTGGCACCACGTCGCCTACCGCCACCTTCCGAGCGGCTGGGCGCTCACGGGAGATCTCGCCGGGGTGCGGATCCCGCCGTCCGCCCACGTGCTGGCCCCGACCCCGCCCCCGGACATCGATCTGGATGCCTGGCGCTCCTCGCTGGCCGCGCTCGCCGCGTGGGAGCCCGCCGGCCTCGGCCTGACGCACTTCGGCCCGGTGGGCGACGCCGGCGCCCAGATCGCGGGGGTGCGCGCCAGCCTCGACACCCACGCGGCGCTCGCGCGCGAGCTCGGCGCAGAGGAGTTCGCCGCGCGGATCCATGCCGAGATCGCGGCCGCGAGCGACCCGCGGACCGCCGCCGTCTTCGAGCACGCCTCCCCGGCGCTCTCGCTGCACGCCGGCCTGGCGCGCTACTGGGCGCGGCGCGAGCCCGGCCGCCCAGGTTAGGATTGGGGCGATGCCGCAGACAGTCGAGCGCGAGCGCGCCGCCGGCCCCGGAAGCGGGTCGGGCGGGGCGTGGCGCGTCATCGTCCGAAACGACGACCACAACACCTTCGAGCACGTCGCGCACACGCTCGCCCGCTTCATCCCCGGCGTGAGCGTGAGCAAGGGGTTCGGCATCGCCGACCGGATCCACTCGACCGGCCAGGCGATCGTGTGGTCGGGCGATCGCGAGGTGGCCGAGCTCTACTGGGAGCAGCTCCGCGACAGCGGCCTCACGATGGCCCCGCTGGAGCAGGGCTGAGCGGCATGTACAGGGTGCTGATACCGCTCGCCGCCGGTGCGACGCTCGCGCTTTCCGGGCCGCCGCCGGCCGCGGCGGCCACGGCGCTTCCCGACTGTGCGGGATCGCGTCCCGCGCGGGCGCTGCTGACGGGGCAGGGCCAGATCGAGTCGCTCGCCTTCGACACGTCCGGGCGGCTGCTGTTCACCGACCGCGTGCGCAAGGCGCTGCTGGTGGTCGATCGCCGCGGCGCGCGCCCGCGCGTGCTGGCGTCGGGGATCGCCGACCCGGGCGGGATCGCGTTCGACCGGCAGGGCCGGATCTACGTCGGCTTCGGGAACAACATCGCCAACGGCCAGGGCGCGCCGGCGAAGGGGAACGCGGGCCTCTACGTGATCGATCCGCGCAGCGGGCGCAAGCGCGTCTTCGCCCGCGGGCTCTCGATGGCCAACGGCGTGGTGCGCGCCCGGGACGGCACGTTCTACGCCTCGGACGACTTCAAGCCGACGGTCGACAGGATCTCGCCGCGCGGACGGGTGCAGCGCGCGTGGTCGCGCGCGCCGTTCACCAACGGGCTCGCGCTGGACGCGACGGGACGCTGGCTCTACGCCAACCGCTCCGGCAGTCCCACGGCGGTGCTGCGGATCGACACCCGGAACGGGCGCTTCACGACGTGGGCCTCGCCGCCGGCCTCCTTTGCCAACGCGTTCCTGGACGGCCTCGCCCGCCGGGGCGGCACGCTCTACGCGGCGGCGTTCGGGGCGGGCCAGGTCTGGCGGATCGACGCGCGCCGGCGCATCTGCGTGCTGCACCGCGGCGCGGCCGGATTCAGCTCGGTCGCGCCCGGTCCGGGCCGGCGCGGCTTCTCCGCCCGCAGCGTCTACGCCGCTGGCTACCGGGGCGACCTTCTCGAGCTGCCCCGCGCCGCGGGCTGAGCGCGCGCTCAGACGTTCAGCGCCCGGCGACCCGGTAGTAGGCCGCGTTGCGCTCGATGTAGTGCTGCCACTCCGGCGGCACCATGTCCTCCGGGGTGATCGCGTCGACGGGGCACGCCTCCACGCAGGCGTCGCAGTCGATGCATTCCTCGGGGTCGATGTAGAGCTGCTCGGCCGACTCGAACGCCGGCTCGTCCGGGGTGGGATGGATGCAGTCGACGGGGCAGACCTCGACGCACGACACGTCCTTGGTCCCGATGCACGGCTCGTTGATCACGTAGGCCACGGTGGCTCCCAGGGCTGGTTTAGCACAGGCAGTATAGGAAAAAGCCGGGGAGGCCGTGTTGCTCCGGGAGAGCTCGCCCGGGACGCCCGCAGCCGGACCCGCTGGTTCTCCCAGCCCGAGTATGCGAAACTCCCGGCGGGGTGGATGTGCTGACCACACCGGGGGGAGCGCTGGCGCACCCGACGCGCGCACGGCTGTTCGCGCTGGTCGTGCAGCTGCGGCGGCCGGCGGCGACCGCGGAGCTCGCCGAGCGGCTCGGGTTGCACCCGAACGGAGTCCGCCTCCACCTGGAGCGCCTCGCCGACGCCGGCCTGCTCGAGCGCGGGCGCGAGCGGCTCCCGCGCGGGCGCCCGCGCGACACCTGGTCGGTGAGCCCCGGCGCGCGGCCGAGCGGCGAGGCGCCGAGCGCCTACGCGGACCTGGGCCGGTGGCTCGTGCGCTCGCTCGCCGGAGCCGGGGTCGGCGTGGACGAGGTGGAGGCGACCGGCCGGCGGATCGGCCGCGAGCTCGCGCCCGACCCCGACGACGGATCCGCCGAGGAGCGGATGCGCGGCGTGCTTGCGGCGCTGGGGTTCAGCCCTGAGCGCAAGCGGGCGCGCGGGCGCGGGCGGCTCTCCTACAAGCTCAGGAACTGCCCCTACCGCGAGGTCGCCGGCGAGCGCCGGCAGGTTGTGTGCGGCCTGCACCGCGGGATGACGCTCGGCCTGCTGGACGCGATCGATCCGGACACCGAGCTCACCTCGTTCGTCCCGCGCGACCCGGCCAAGGCCGGCTGCACGATCGAGCTGCGTGGCCCGATGGCCGGCGGCGGGTCCGGCACGGCCTCCTAGAGCGGACGCGGCGAGCGAGCGGCTCGTAGCGTCCGCACGCTGACAGTCGCGTTGGCTGCGCCCCGGGCGGGCGCTATTTTCATAGCTACCTTAGGAAATACGACCGCCCGGAGGTGATCTCGATGTCCTCCAGCCTGGAAGCGCACGTCCCGCCCGCAACGCCGTCCGGGCAAGGGACCGACCTCCTGCTCGTGTTCCTCGGCGCGATCGCCGCGATCGTCGGAGCGGTGGTCGCCCTGGCGGTCGTCGACACCTGGTGGATTCTCGTGCCGGTGATGGTGCTCGACGTCGCCGTCACCGGCGCGGTGATGGTTGCGCTCTGGCGGCTCTTCGCCGACCCCGAGCCGTCCGACTAGGCCGTGGGCGGCGCCGGGCGGCCCGGCCGCTCGGAGCGCAGGTAGGCGATCAGCGCGGCGTCGCCGGATTCGAGGCGGTCCATGCGCTCGCCGGTGCAGGCGCACAGCTCGACGGCGGCATGGCGGTCGGTGAGCTCGAGCACGTGCCAGTGCCCACCGAAGCGCTCCCAGCGCTCGAGCGTCTCGACCGGGCCGTCCATGGCCCGAGGGTAGCGCCGACCGGGCGTCGCGACGACTACGCGGCGGCGGGCGGCTCGGGCGCGCCGCCGGCGGGCGTCGCCGCTGCCGCCTCGTCGTACTCGAGCGCGCCCTCGACCGTCACCTGCTGCAAGGCGTAGAGCACCGGGACCTGGTACCAGGAGCCGTGGACCTGGCGCCAGCGGATGAACTCCGGGCCGTCCCAGTAGCGGGCGAAGTCCGCCTTGTCCTCGAAGCCCGCCATCTGGAGGAACTTGTAGCCGTCCTCGCGCGAGCGGTGCACGAAGTAGTCGCTCGCCCCGTAGCGCAGCGCGAGCGGGGCGATCTCGGCGAGCGCCTCCTCGAAGGCGTCGGCGCGGAGCAGCGTCGCGTACCACGGGATGTGCACGACGTGACGCATCTCAGGCACCCACCTCGGCGCGGATCGCGCCCTCGCCCTCGGCGGTCGCGCCCTGGCCCTCGGCCTCGGCTCCCACCAGGATCGAGATCTTCCCGAGGTGCTTGTTGTCGCGCAGCAGCTGGTGGGCCTCGGCGACCCCGTCGAAGCCCATCGTCTGCCACAGGACCGGGCGGATCTTCCCCTGCTCGATCAGCTCGTTGGCGCGCATCGCCTCATACGCATTGGCGAAGTGGGAGCCGAGGATCTCCTTCTGGCGCATCCACAGGTAGCGCACGTCGAAGTCGAGCGTGTAGCCGGAGGTCGCGCCGCAGATCACGACCTTGCCGAACGGCTTCACCGCGAGCACGGACGTCGGGAACGTCGCCTGCCCGACGTGCTCGAAGACGATGTCGGGCGGGCCGCCGAGGATCTCCTCGACCGCCTTGGTGAAGCGCCGCGACTCCTTGAAGCGCGCCTTCTCCGCGGCCGCGTCCTCACCGCCCCGCCGCAGCATGCCGGCGTACTCGTTGCGGTTCACGAAGCCCTTCGCACCGAGCTGCTCCACGAGCGCGCCCTTCTCGTCCGAGGAGACCACGCCGACGGCGTCCGCGCCCGTCAGCTTGCAGAGCTGCGTGGCGAACACGCCGAGCCCGCCGGCGGCGCCCCAGATCAGCACCCGGTGGCCGGCCTGCACCTTTGCGCGGTCCAGCAGCATGCGGTAGGCGGTGAAGTACGTGAGCCCGTAGCTGGCGGCCTCCTCCCAGGCGAGGTGGTGCGGCTTGGGAAGCAGCTGCTGGGCCTGGACCTTGGTGAACTGGGCGAAGCTGCCCCACGTGGTCTCGTAGCCCCAGATCTGCTGCGAGGGCGCCGCGAGCGGGTCGAGCCCGTGGACCTCCGGGTCCTCGTAGGAGGCCTGGTTGCAGTGCACGACGACCTCGTCGCCGGGCTTCCAGCGCGTCACGCCCTCGCCGACCTTCCAGACGATCCCGGAGGCGTCCGAGCCGCCGATGTGGTGGCCGTACTGCGGGTGGTCGCCGTAGCGGAACACCGAGACCGGCTCGCCGAGCGCCGCCCACACGTTGTTGAAGTTCACGCCGGCCGCCATCACGCGCACGACCACCTCGAAGGCGCCCGGCTCGGGCACCTCGATCTCCTCGACCCGGAAGGCGTCGACCGGCTCGCCGAAGCGCTCCTCGCGGATGACCCACGCGGCCATCGTCGAGGGCAGCTCGCCCGGCTCGGCGTCGATCTGCGCGACCTGGCTCACGTCAACTGCCACAGGCGACCACTTCCTTCGGCGTCGGGGTACGGGCGGGGGACTCTACCTGCGCGTCGTGGGCGCGGGCGCTTCGCCGTCCCCGAGCCAGCCCTTGCGGCGGAACCAGACGAGCATCGCCACGATCGGCGCCAGCAGGAGCCCGATGCCCAGCGCGAAGAACATGAAGGGCCCGGTGATCCGCGTGACGAGCCAGGAGAAGTTCATCCCGAAGAAGCCGGTCACGAATGTCAGCGGCAGGAAGATCGTCGCGACGATCGTGAGCTGCTTCATCACGACGTTCAGGCGGTTGGAGACTGTGGACAGGTAGACGTCCATCACGCTGGTGAGCAGGTCGCGGTAGGCCTCCACGCGGTCCGAGATCCGCAGCAGGTGGTCGTAGACCTGGCGGAAGTAGTCGCTCCCGTCGGTCTGCAGTCCGGGCAGGCGCTCGAGGTCGTCCAGGGCCCGCGCGGCGAGGTCGCGCTGCGGGTCGACCGCCCGGCGCGTGCGGATCAGGACGCGCTTGAGGTGGAAGACCTGCTCGAGCTGATCTTCGGTCGGGCGCGCGACGATCGCGTCCTCGAGGTCGTCGATCTCGGTGTCGATGTCATCGAGCACGTCGAAGTAGGTGTTCGTGAGCGCGTCGAGGATCTCGTAGATGACGCCCTCCTCCGAGCTGGGCTCGTGCTCGCCGATCGACTCGCGCAGGTCGTCCAGCTCCTTCAGCGGCCTGCGGTGGATCGAGATCACGTAGTCCCCGCTGACCACGAGGTGCACCTCGACGAGGTGCGCGTCGTCGGGCTGCTCGGAGAGCCGCGCCAGCTTCGCCTTGCGCGCGCCGTAGAAGACCAGGAACGAGTAGTCGCCGTAGGAGGCGAGCTTGGGCCGCTGGTGCTGGTCGGCGAGGTTCTGGCGGACGACGGGGTGCCAGCCGTAGTGGGTGGCGAGGCTGTCGAGCACGCCCGCGGCAGGCTCGTGCAGGTCCAGCCAGAAGAACTCTCCGCGCCGGCGCAGCGAGTCCATGTGCTTCAGGTCGATCCCGTTCAGGACCTCCACACGGACCACGCTACCGCGCGCGGTCGGCGCCGGCCGCACGGCCGGCGCCGACCGGTCGCGGTCCGGGCTCATCGCGCGGGCGTGAGTCGTGGCGAACGATGGCAACGAAGGAGCCCGGCTCCGGCGGCCGCGCCGCGAGTGTGCGATTGACACCGATATACGCGGTCAATCGCACAGTCGCGAGGGCCGCGCCCTCCGCGAGCGCGAATACCTCCTTCCTTGCCGCAGTTCGCGACGCAACAGGCACCCCGCAGCGCCCGAGCGCGACCCCGGCGGGATTCCGCGCTCCTGCCTTGGGGGTCGTATGTGCCCCCTACCCAGGACGGCGGCCCCGGCGCCCTCTCCCGCGGTCGTCGCGCCCGAACCGACCACGAAGAGCCTCCTCCATTGCCGCCGTTCGCGGCGCGACGGGCCGCTGGGAACTCCGAGCGCGACCCCGCGCCCCGAGCGCTCAGTGACCTCGCAGGCGGCCCGGCTAGCGCGTGACCGCCGGCTCGTGCTCGACGGCGGCGATCGCCTCGATCTCGGCGGGCGGGCCGGGCATCGACGGCGCGGCGTCGTGGGCATCCGCGGCGCGCGCCGCGGCCGGACGGCGCTCGATCAGCACCCAGGCGATGGCGGCGCCGACCAGCGTGACGATCCCGCCGAGCGCCAGGCCGCTGCCCAGCGCGGACACGAACGCGCTCTTGGTCGCGGCGACGATCTCGGGCGGGGCGTGCCCGTGGGCCATCCCGCCGGAGCCGAGGCCGTCGACGATGCGGTCGCGCACGGTCTGAGGCAGGCGCGGCAGCGCCTGGTCGATCTTCGTGCGCCCGACCACGCTGACGATCGCGCCCAGGATCGCCACGCCGAACGTGCCGCCGACCATGCGGGTCATCGAGAGCACGCCGGAGGCGACGCCGGCCTTCGCCTCGTCGACGGCGTTCATCGCTGCGGTGCTCATCGGCGACATCACGAGCGCCATGCCGATGCCCATCAGGACGAACGCGGGCAGCAGGTACCCGTAGCCGGTGCTCACCGTGATCTGCGACTGCCACAGCAGCGAGGCGCCGGCGAGCACCAGTCCGGCCACCATCAGCGGACGCGGCCCGATGCGGTCGGCCAGGCGGCCGGAGATCGGCGCGATCGCGACGATCATCACCGTCGAGGGCAGGAAGCGCACCCCGGCCTCGAGCGGCGAGTAGCCGAGGATGTTCTGCATGTAGAGCGCGATGAAGAAGAACATCGCGAGCATCGCGAACGAGACGATGAACGCGACGATGTTCGCGCCCGCGAACGAGCGCGAGCGGAAGAACGAGAAGTCGACGATCGGCGCGCGGCTGTGGTGCTCGATCCAGAAGAAGGCGCCGAGCGCGCCGACCCCGCCGGCGAGCAGCGCGACGATCGCGGGGGAGCCCCAGCCCCACGAGTTGCCTTCGACGAGCGCGAGCACGATCGCGGCCAGGCCGGCGCTGAGCGCGAGGATGCCGGGCACGTCGACGTCGCGCGAGACCGTCTCGTCGCGCGACTCGCGCGTGGCGAAGAGCGTCACCGCGATCGCGCCCACGGCGACCGGCAGGTTGAGGAAGAAGATCGACTGCCAGCTCACCTGCTCGGTCAGGAACCCGCCGACGACCGGGCCGATCGCCAGTGCCAGCGCGGACACGCCGGCCCACGTGCCGATCGCCTTGCCGCGCTCCTCGGGCGGGAACGCGTTCGTGATGATCGACAGCGTCGCGGGCATCATGAACGCCGCGCCGACGCCCTGGATCGCCCGCCAGGCGACCAGCCACGTGTCGTTCGGCGAGAAGCCGATCGCTCCGCTGGAGAGCGCGAAGACGACTACGCCGAACAGGAACATGCGCCGGCGCCCGAAGATGTCGCCCAGGCGCCCGCCCGTCACCAGCAGCACGGCGAACGTGAGCGTGTAGGCGTTCACGGTCCACTCGAGCGCCGAGAGGCTCGTGTTCAGGTCGCGCTGGATCGACGGCAGTGCGACGTTCACGACCGTGTTGTCGAGCATGATCATGAACAGCGCGAAGCACATCGCCGCGAGCGTCCACCAGCGGCGGTTGCCGTCGTGGACGAGGCGGGCGCGGTGGCGGTGGATGGCCTTGGTCATGTGGCGGGGTCCTCGTCGGTCGTGTCGGTGCCGGGGTGGCGGGCGGCCGCGATCAGCGGGCGCACGGCCTCGGCGATGCGGGTGCGCTCGGCGGGGGTGAGCCGCGCGGCGATCTCCTCGATGCCGGCGAGGCGCGCCTCGCGGATGCGCCCCGCGGCCTCGCGGCCGGCAGGGCTGAGCCGCAGGCGCTTGATGCGCCGGTCCTGCTCGTCCTCGTGGCGCTCCAGCAGGCCGCGGCGCACGAGCGTGTCAGTGGCGCGGCTGGCGGCGGGAAGCGAGAGGCCGACGCAGCCGCCCGCCTCCTTGATCGAGCAGGGGCGCTCGCGCACCTCGAGCTCGAGCAGCAGCTTGAACTGGGTGACGGTCAGATCGAGCTCGTCGATCACCGCGATAACCTGCTCGGCGCCGCTGGAGCGCTGCACCGCCGCGAAGACCTCGAGCACGACGTGGCCGAGGTCCTCGGAAGAAACGTGCTTCGCCGAATCCGTTGCGTTAGCGGCTTCTGTTGACGTTGTGGAAGTCATTGCGTTCGCGCAAGCAAGTATTGCGCGAATCGAACGGATGTCAAGCGCCGTTGAGCGCCAGGTGTAAGCCGGCTGCCGGTATGGCGAGGGCGCCACCGGAGAATGCGCCACGGGACGCCCGCGTTCTGTTAGCTTCGCCACGCTCACGTCGCAGCATGTGGACGAACAAGGAGGAGCGCCACCGTGCCGACCGGATCTGCCCGCCCGTCTCGCCTTCGTCGCCCCGTCGGGGCCATGATCGCCGGCCTTGCGCTGATCGGCGCCGCGGCCCCCGCCGCGCATGCGTGGCAGGGGCCGAGCGTGAAGCTGCTGACCGGCACGCAGCGCCAGGCGCTGCGGTCGAATGCGCTGCTCGTGCAGGTCTCCGCGGAGCGGCCCGGACTGGTGCTGCTCGCCGGCCGCGCGCGCAACGCGGGAGTCGGCTACGCGATCACTCGACGGATCCCGGTGGGCCTGCGCCGCGGCGCGAAGGTCGTGGCGCTCCCGCTCACGCGCATCGGCCGCCAGCTCGTGCGGCGCTGCGGCGACCCGCGCGTCGCCGTGGTCGCGGTCGGCACGTGGGGGCTCGGCCGCGACTCGGCGCGGCTGCGCTCGAGCGCCTCGCTGTGTCGCGACCTGGACCACGGAGCCGGGATCGACCTGGCGCACGCGGACCGCTGCGACTTCATCGGGAACGGCGACTGCCTGTTCCCCTTCCCCAACGACTACTTCACGAAGAGGGACCGCTCCACCCCGACCGGCCGGCGCGTCGACTTCTCGGTCGACTCGATGCCGCGCAACTCGAGCAACACGCCGATCGACCCGACCGAGTGGAACCGCAACGACGGCTTCAGCCCGGGCGAGCCGATCGTGCTGAAGGTTCCGGGCCTCGACAACCAGGCCGCGTTCGACCGCACGGGGCTGGTGCCCGAAACCGACATCGCGCAGACCTACCGGCGCAACCAGCCGGCGGTGCTGATCGACGCGCGGACCGGCAAGCGCCAGCTGATCTGGGCCGAGCTCGACTCCAACGCGACGAGCGACGCCTCGCGCGCGCTGATCATCCGCGAGGGGCGCAACCTGCAGGACGGCCACCGCTACATCGTCGCCCTGCGCAACCTGCGCCGGGCCGACGGATCGGTGATCGCGGCGGGGCGCGGCTTCCAGGTCTTTCGCGACGGGATCGTCACCGACCAGCCCGCGATCGAGCGCCGGCGCGCGCACTTCCGCTCGATCTTCAGCACGCTGCGGCGCGCCGGCATCGCGCGCCGCGACCTCTACCTCGCGTGGGACTTCACCGTGGCGAGCACGAAGTCGCTGACCGAGCGGATGCTCCACATCCGCAACGACGCGTTCGCGCAACTCGGCGACCACAACCTGCGCGACATGAAGGTGCAGGGCGTCTCGCCGAAGTTCAAGGTGACCCAGGTGGAGAACTTCACCCCGGACCAGAACTCCAAGATCGCGCGACGGGTGACCGGGACGTTCACCGTGCCGTGCTACCTCGACCAGCCGGGCTGCCCGGCCGGATCGAGGTTCCACTACGCGCCGGGCGCGTCGCTTCCGAGCCAGATCCCCGGCAACACCTACGAGGCGAACTTCATCTGCATCGAGCCGCGCTCCGCGTTCGCGGGCGGCACGGTATCGGGAGCCGCGATCCCCGCGCGCCCGTCGCTGTATGGCCACGGCCTGCTCGGCGACGCCGGCGAGGTGAACCAGGGCCAGGCGCAGGACATGACCAACGAGCACCGGTTCATCTACTGCGCGACCGACGAGATCGGCTTCTCCGGGGGAGATGTGGGCCAGGCGATCAAGATCCTGGGCGACTTCTCCTACTTCCCGACCGCGGCCGACCGCACCCAGCAGGGGCTGCTCGACGAGCTCTACCTCGGGCGCGCGATGATCCACCCCGACGGCTTCAGCAGCGATCCCGCGTTCCAGGGCGGCGACGGGCGCTCGCTCATCGACCGCTCGCGGCTCTTCTACGACGGCAACAGCCAGGGCGGGATCCTCGGCGGCGCGTTCGCCGCGATCTCGGTCGACGCGGACCGGATCTCGCTCGGGGTCAACGGCATGAACTATTCGACCCTGCTCACCCGCTCGGTCGACTTCAACACCTACAAGCTCATCTTCGAGCCTGCCTACACGAACGAGTTGCAGCGGCCGCTTGTCCTGGCGATCGTGCAGATGCTCTGGGACCGCGGCGAGGCGGACGGCTACGCCAACCACATGACCGGCGATCCGCTCCCGGATACCCCGCGCCACGAGGTTCTGATGTCGGTGGCGGTCGGCGACTTCCAGGTAGCGCCCGTCACGGCCGAGGTCGAGGCGCGCACGATCGGCGCCCGCCTGCGGACGCCCGCGGTCGATCCGGGGCGCAGCCGCGAGGTGCGGCCGTTCTACGGGATCGCGCCGATCCCCTCCTACCCGTACGCGGGGTCGGCGCTCGTGATGTTCGACTCGGGCCCGGTGCGCTCGGACGGCGCGGGCGGGTGGCTCGGCGTGAACCCGGCGCCGGCGAGGAACACGCCGCCGGTCGAGGCCGAGGGCGCCAACCCCAACGACGGCGTCGATCCGCACGAGTACCCGCGGCGCACGGTCACGAGCCGGGCGATGAAGTCGGCGTTCATGTCGATCGGCGGCAAGGTCGTCGACACGTGCGACGCGAAGCCGTGCTACTCAGCGGGGTGGACCGGGCCGTAGGGGGTCGCCGCCCTACGGCAGCAGCAGGTCGTTCTGCGAGGTCGGGCGCCGGGCGCCGACCTCGAGGCGTGCCGGCGCGACCGACGAGTCGCGGGTGGAGAGCGTGCACGCGCCCTCGGTCAGGCTGACCTTGAACGTCGCGGTGCCCTGCGGGTTGATCGGCCCGGTCGAGGCGGCCAGCGGCGTGCACGAGTCCGCATCCCGCGCGCCCCGCAGCGACAGGTCCTGCGAGACGCGGCTCTGGTTGGTGACGACGATCGTCGCGGGACCGCCGCCGATCCGCCCCGGGGAGATCGTCACCCGGTCCCCGTTGATGAACGCGCCGATGTTCAGCGGGCGTGGCGGACGCGGGTCGTTGGCGTAGCCGCCCGCGCCGCAGCCCGCGACCGCGATGGCCGCGAACCCCGTCGCTGCGATCGGCGCAATCCTCATCGGCGGCTTCCGCCCTCCTCTCGGGCCCGGGGAGCCGGGCCGCAACGCGCCAACCCTAACCGACCGCACGGCGCCGGGGAAGGCGCGCGCCGGCCGCGCGCAAGGGCGCGTGCACCGCGTCCGGGCCCGCGCCTATCCACCCCGAGAGTGACGGTGCTGCTCGACACCCCCCTGCGCGAGGCCGAGTTCCTGGCGGTCGACACCGAGACCAACGGCCGCGGGGGCGAGCGTTGCGAGCTGACCGAGGTCGGCGCGGTGCTCGCGGGCGGGGGAGAGCTGCACGACCGCTGGTGCTCGCTCGTGCGCACGCACGCCCCGCTCGGCCACGGCATCCAGCGCTTCACCGGGATCACCCAGGCGATGGTGGACGCGGCCCCCGCCGGCGAGGAGGTGCTGCCCGCGCTCGCCGCCCGCCTCGAGGGGAGGGTGCTGGTCGCGCACAACGCGGCGTTCGACGTGCGGGTGCTCGGGCAGGCGTTCGCGCGGGCGGGGCTGCAATGGCCCGACCCGCCCGTGATCTGCACGATCGCGCTGGCCAGGCGCATGCTCCCCCTCCAGCGCCGGCGCGGCCTCCGCGAGGTCGCCTCCGCGCTCGGCATCGAGGTGGCAGCCGCGCACCGCGCGCTCGCGGACGCGGAGACGTGCGGGCGGGTCCTGTGCGCGCTGCTGCCACGCCTGTGCGCGCAGGCGAGCACGGTCGGCGACGGGCTCGATGCGCTGCGCCCGAGGCGCCGGCCGCGACGGGCGCCGCGGGAGCGCTCCGGGTCCGCCGTCGCGCGCGCACGGGCGAGGCTCTCGCAGATCGATCTCGGGGAGCTGCCGAGCGACCCCGGCGTCTACATCTTCCGCGACGCCGCGGGGCGCGCTCTGTACGTGGGCAAGTCGGTGTCGATCCGCTCGCGCGCGCGGGCCCACTTCGCGCCCTCGCTGGGAGGCGCGGAGTGGACGGGGCAGGCGGCGGTCGCGGACTACCGCTCCACCGCGTCGGAGCTGGGCGCGCTGCTGCTCGAATGCCGGCTGATTCGCGAGCTGCGCCCACCCGGCAACAAGCGCCTGCGCGGGCCCGACGGGCGTCTGGTCTACCTCCGCTGCCGCCTGGAGGACCCGTTCCCGGCGCTGGAGGTCGCTCCCGAGCCGGCGAGCGGCCACGGCTGGTCGGCGGGGCCGGTGCGCGGCCGCGCGGCGGCGATCGAGCTGATGGAGCAGGTCGACTCGCTGTTCGGCCTGCGCCACTGCGGCCGCACGCTCAAGCCTCGCGCCGGTCCGTCCGCCTACGGCCAGATGGGCCGCTGCCTGTCGCCGTGCCTGGGCGACCTGGACCCGAACCTCTATCGACGCCGGCTCGACGCGGCGCTGGGGCTCTTCGCGTCGCGGCGCGGCGGCGGCGAGGCCCTTCTGGACCACGTCGCCGCGCAGATGCGCCGCGCCGCCGAGACGCGCCGCTACGAGCGCGCCGAGGCGCTGCGCCGGCGCCGCGCGCGCCTGGAGGTCGTGCTCGGGCGCCTGGAGGGCGTGCTGCGAGCCACGCACGCCGCCCCGGAGCTGGTGCTCGCCCGCCACCCGCTGGCGGATCGCCACGACGCGGTCTGGCTGGCCGGTGGGCGAGTGGCGGCGTGGGAGCCGCTCTCCACGTCGTCGCGGCTGGTCGAGCGCACCGAGGCCGTCCTGTCCGACCGGGCCCGGTCCGGCATCGGCGCCTGGGTTCCGGCGGAGGAGGTGCCGGAGATCCGCACCGCGGCCGCCTGGCTCCAGGCGCATCCGGACACCCCGCGGCTGGCCCTCGACCCGTCACCCACACCCCGCGAGGTGGAGCGGTTCGCGGCCGCCGCGCGGCGCTCGCGCTCAGTCGGCCATGCGCTCGCCGGTGGCGGCCCCGCGCGGTGAGAAGCGCTGCTCGATCCGTCCGAGGCGCCACACGGCGAGCGCGATCGCCCAGGTCGCCACGAACAGCCCCACGACCACGAATCCGACCGAGTTGAGGTCGGCGTTCGCGGCCCAGTCCCAGACTCCGCCCGTCAGGCTGAGCCGGTCCCCGGCCACCGACGCGAGCTCGATCGTGCCGATGATCAGCGCCACCGCCACGGACAGGCCCGTGATCGTGATGTTGTAGTAGGCGTTCCGCACCGGCTCGGCGAACGCCCATCCGTAGGCGAAGTTCATGAAGCAGCCGTCGATCGTGTCGAGCAGCGACATGCCCGCGGCGAAGAGGATCGGAAGGCAGAGCATGGCGTACCACGGAATGCCGCTCACGGCCGCGCCGGCCGCCAGGAACAGCAGCGCGACCTCGGTCGCGGTGTCGGACCCCACGCCGAAAAGGACGCCGAGCGGGTACATGTGCCAGGGCGCCTTCACAGCCCGGGCGAAGCGTCCGTAGAAGCGGTTCATCGTCCCGCGGCTCTCGAGCCGGCGCTCCATCTCGCGCTCGTCGTAGTGACCGGGGCATCCGCCTGAACACGCGGACGACGCCCACCAGGATGACCAGATTCACGATCCCGATCAGGTACAGGAACGTGCCGGACACGGTCGTGCCGATCAGTCCGGTGACGTCGTGCAGCGCCGAGGTGTCGCTCTCGACCTGGCCGGCGAGCGCCTTGATCCCGAGGCTGAGCAGCAGCGCGAGCACGAACACGACGGTCGAGTGGCCGAGCGAGAAGAAGAAGCCGACGCTCAGCGGGCGCTTCCCGTCGGCCATGAGTTTCCGAGTCGTGTTGTCGATCGCCGCGATGTGGTCGGCGTCGAACGCGTGACGCAGGCCGAGCGTGTACGCGGTGACGCCGATTCCGATGCCGAGCACCCCCGACCCGCCGAGGTCGTAGTGCTCCGGCACGACGAACGCCAGCAGCGTCACGAAGCCGACGATGTGCAGCCCGGCGATGACCGCCCCCATCGCGCCCAGGCGACGCCATTCGGCCGGGCTCAGCGCGGCGCGAGCTCGGGCCAGGCGCGAGCGGCCGGGCGATGGGGCGGATGCCGTGGGCATCGCGGGTGATCCTCTCACCCGGGTCGCCGCTGCGCCGGCTGCTAGCGTTCCGGGCGCGGTCGGCACCGTCGGCCGCGAGGCAGCTCGCTTGGGTCCCGCCCGAGGGCGGTTCGGGTCAGCAACAGCCTCCGAACCGTTCGCGGCCCTCTGCCGCTGTCAGGAGCATTCAGATGTCATCGCAGTCCTTCGCCGACCTCGGCGCCTCGCGCGCCGTGGTCTCGGCCCTCGCCGCCCGAGGAATCGAGCGGCCGTTCGCAATCCAGAGCCTGGTCGTCGCCGACGTGCTCGCCGGGCGCGACGTGCTCGCGCGCTCGCCCACCGGGTCCGGCAAGACGCTCGCCTTCGGCGTTCCCCTCGTCGACCTGATCGAGGCGGGCGCGAGGCGCCCGGCCGCGCTCGTGCTCGCGCCGACGCGCGAGCTCGCGACCCAGATCGTCGACGAGATCCGGCCGCTCGCACACGCCCGCGCGCTGAAGATCGCCGCGGTGTACGGCGGCGTCGGGATCGAGCGCCAGGCCCGCCTCGCGGCCGCCGCGCACATCGTCGTTGCCACCCCCGGCCGCCTCGAGGACCTGCTCGCGCGCGGCGCATTCACGCTCGAGCACGCCCGCGTGCTCGTCCTCGACGAGGCCGACCGGATGCTCGACATGGGCTTCCGCCCGCCCGTCGACCGGATCGTCGCCCAGTGCCCGGCCGACCGCCAGACGCTGTTCTTCTCGGCGACGCTTGAGGGGGAGGCCGGGCGGATCGCGGCGCAGTACACGACCGATCCGGTGCGTCGCGAGCACGTTCCCGCTCCGGAGCGCACGGCCCCTGTCGCGCACCGCTTCGTCGCGGTCGAGCGCACCGAGCGCCTGTCCGCGCTCGTGCGCGAGTTGCGCGGGGAGCGCGACCTCGCGCTCGTCTTCGTGCGCACCAAGCGCGGCGCCGACCGCCTCGTGAAGCGGCTTGGCGCGCACGGCGTCGTGGCCGCCGCCATGCACGGCGACAAGTCCCAGGGCCAGCGCGAGCGGGCGCTCGCGGGCTTCGAGGACGGCCGCATCGACACGCTCGTGGCGACCGACGTCGCCGCGCGCGGGATCGACGTCGCCGGGATCTCGCACGTGATCAACTTCGACCCGCCGGCCGATCGCGAGGGATACGTCCACCGCGTCGGTCGCACCGGGCGGGCGGGAAGCAGCGGCTCCGGAGTCACGTTCTTCGGGGCCGAGCAGCATCGCGATGTCGAGCGGATCGCCTCCGCTCTCGGGCTCCACGACGAGTTCCGGCGCGCCGCCGGCACGCCGGCGGGGCCCGCGGCCGGGGGCGGGCGGCGGCACGAGGGCCGCGCCCCGCGCCGCGCTCGCCGCGCGCGCGCCCGCTGACTCCGGCGCCGGGACGGACCCGCGCGCGATCGCCCTCGGCGCCGTCCGGGGGGTCGAGACGGGCGCGGGCGCCGTCAGCCGGCCGCGTCCGCAGGCGGCTCGGAGAACGGAAGCTCGACGACCTCCGCGCGGGCTCCGCCCTCGCCGACCTCCACGAGCGCTCCGGGCGCGGCCTCGCGGCGCACGATCGCAAGCGCGATCGGCCCGTGCGCCGGGGAGTCGGCGACCGAGCCGACCGTGCCGACCGGCTTGCCGGCCAGCCGCAGCGCCTCGCCGCGGTTCGCGGGCGCGGACAGCCGCAGTCCGCGCAGGTGCCGGTTCGGCTTGCCCTTGTAGAAGAGCCGCGCCACGGTCTCCTGGCCGATGTAGCAGCCCTTGGTGAACGACACCGCGCGCGAGTTGAGTCCCGCCTCCTGCGGGATCACGGTCTCGTCGAGGTCGATGCCGTAGCGCGGCCGGCCGGCCTCGACGCGCAGGGCCTCGGCCGCCTCCTCGGGGACCGGCTCGGCGCCGGCTTCGACGAGCGCCGCGACGAGGTCGTCGACGTCGCCGGCGTCGCAGATCAGGTCCACTCCCGTGGGGGTGACCACGGTCAGCACGGCGACCCCGCCGATCTCGCCCGGGCGGTTCGCGTGCTCCGTCTCGGGCAGGTCGCCCGCCGGCGCGATCGCCCGCGAGCGCGGTCCCTCGAGCGAGACCAGCCCGCGCTCCAGCGTGCGCTTGTGCAACTCGGCATCGTGGCCGACGGTGGCGCGGCGGAGTTGGTTGAAGAGCGCCTGCAGGGCCACGCGCTCGGTGTCCAGCCACAGCTCCTCGCCCGTGTTCAGGATCCGCAGGTCGCCGAGCATCTTGCCCTTCGGCGTGAGGAAGGCGGCGTAGCAGCCCGTGCCCGGCTCCAGCGCCTCGACGTCGTTGGTCACCTGGCCCTGCAGCAGCCCTGCCGCGTCGCCACCGGTCAGCGCGAGCTTGCCGCGCTCCGAGCGGTCGATCAGCCCGCAGCCGTGCTGCAGGACGCGGCGGGCGGCGGCGGCGCGGTCGGTGGCGGCCATGCTCCGAGGATAGAAGGGCGGTCGCGCGTCCCCGCGCGGGCGAATCCAGAGTTTAGGTGTGCCATAATCTCTTTCGAGATGCCCGTCAAGGATCCCGCCGGACACGACGTCAGCTCCGCGATCGAGGATTACGCGAAGGCGATCTACGCGCTCCAGACCGAGGAGGGCGGCGCGGTGAGCAACAACGCGCTGGCCGACCGGCTCGGCGTCACGGCGGCCTCGGCGTCGGGCATGGTCAAGCGCCTCGACGAGCTGGGGCTGGTGCGTCACGAGCCCTACCGCGGTGTCGCGCTCACCGACGCGGGCGAGCGCGTGGCCCTTGAGGTGCTGCGCCACCACCGCCTGCTCGAGACCTACCTGGCGGAGAGCCTGGGCGTTCCGTGGGACCGGGTGCACGAGGAGGCCGAGGTCCTGGAGCACGTGCTCTCCGAGGACCTCGAGGCCGCGATCGCGGCGAAGCTCGGCCACCCGACGCGCGACCCGCACGGCGACCCGATCCCGACCCCCGACCTCGAGATCGATGAGCGCGCGACGCGTAGCCTGCAGGCTCTCGAGCCGGGTGAGCGCGCCGTTTTCGTGCGGGTGTCCGACACGCGGCCCGAGATGCTCCGCTACCTCGCGGAGCGCGGGATCCGTCCCGGCGATGAGCTCGAGGTGGTGGACAAGCAGCCGTTCGGCGGCCCGCTGTTCGTTCGCTTCGGGGACGAGGTGCACGTGCTCGGCGGCGAGCTGGCGCTGGTTATGCGGGTGGAGGTCACGTGAACCCGCCGCCGCCTCCGCCTCCGGCGGACGCCGGCGCCGTCGCGCTGCCGCCGCCCAGCGCGCTGCAGCGCATCCGCTCGCGCGGCGGGGTGCGCGGGACGCTGCCGCTGCTCGGCCCCGCGTTCGTGGCCGCGGTCGCCTACGTGGACCCCGGCAACTTCGCGACGAACATCGCCGGCGGCTCGAAGTACGGCTACCTGCTGCTGTGGGTGATCGTCGCCGCCAACCTGATGGCGATGCTGATCCAGAGCCTGTCGGCCAAGCTCGGGCTCGCGACCGGCCGCAACCTGCCCGAGATGTGCCGTCAGGAGTTCGCCCGGCCGGTCAGCTGGGGCCTGTGGGTACAGGCCGAGCTGATCGCGATGGCGACCGACCTCGCCGAGTTCGTCGGCGCGGCCATCGCGCTCAACCTGCTCTTCGACGTGCCGCTGTTCGCGGCCGGGCTGATCACCGGCGCGGTGGCATTCGCGATCCTCGGCCTGCAGACCCGGGGCTACCGCCGCTTCGAGGTCGTGATCACCGGGCTGCTCGCGGTGATCCTGCTCGGGTTCCTCTACGACACGCTGAGCATCGGCGCCGACCCGGGCGCCGTGGCCGGCGGGCTCGTGCCGTCGTTCGACGGCACCGGGTCGGTGCTGCTCGCCGTCGGCATTCTCGGCGCGACCGTGATGCCGCACGTGATCTACCTGCACTCGGCGCTCACCCAGGACCGGATTCCGGCCAGCGACGAGCGCGAGCGGCGCCACCTCCTTCGCTTCATGCGGGTCGACGTCCTGATCGCGATGGGCCTCGCCGGCGTCATCAACATGGCGATGCTGATCGTCGCCGCGTCCCTGTTCCACGGCTCGGGGCTGGCGAACGTGGACTCGATCGAGGGCGCCTACGCCGGCTTCGAGAAGCTCGCCGGCAACGGAACGGCGCTCGCGTTCGCGCTCGCGCTGCTCGCCTCCGGGTTCGCCGCCTCGAGCGTCGGGACGCATGCGGGCCAGGTCGTCATGCAGGGATTCATCGCTCGGGCGATCCCGCTCGCGCTGCGGCGCCTGGTGACGATGACCCCGGCCCTGATCGTCCTCGCGATCGGCGTCAACCCCTCGGGCGCGCTCGTGATCAGCCAGGTGGTGCTCTCGTTCGGGATCCCGTTTGCGCTCGTGCCGCTGGTGATATTCACCAGCAAGCGGCGGATCATGGGCCCGCTCGTGAACCGGCGCGTGACCACGATCGGCGCCTGCGCCGTCGCCGCGCTGATCATCGGGCTGAACGGCTTCCTGCTCTTCGACACGTTTGCCGGGTAGGGGCCGTCTGGCGCGGGCGCCGCCTCGCCGGGTAGTGTCGCAGCAGCCATGACGGCGCACGCTCAAGCATGACCGGCCTCCCGATCGGCACCCAGCTAGCCGGCTACCGGATCGACGCGCTCGTCGGGCGCGGCGGAATGGGCGTGATCTACAAGGCGACCCAGCTCGCGCTGGACCGCCCGGTGGCGCTCAAGGTGGTCGCGCCCGAGCTCGCCGAGGACGCGTCGTTCCGCGAGCGCTTTCAGCGCGAGTCGAAGGTTGCGGCCTCGCTCGACCATCCGCACGTGCTCCCGATCCACGAGGCGGGCGAGGCGGACGGGCAGCTCTTCATCGCGATGCGCTACGTCGAGGGGACCGACCTGCGCCGGCTCGTGGACTCGGAGGGCCCGCTGGCGCCCGCGCGCGCCGCCGGACTGATATCGCAGGTGGCCGGCGCGCTCGACGCGGCGCACGAGCGCGGCCTCGTGCATCGCGACGTCAAGCCGGCGAACATCCTCGTCGCGCGCGAGGGGGGCCAGGAGCATGCATACCTGACGGACTTCGGCCTGACCAAGAACGCGGCCTCCGGGGCGGGCCTGACCCGCACCGGCCAGTGGGTCGGCACGCTCGACTACATCGCGCCGGAGCAGGTGCAGGGCGGCAAGGTCGACGGCCGGGCCGACGTCTACGCGCTCGGCTGCGTGCTCTACGAGCTGCTGACCGGCGCGGTGCCGTTCGACCGCGAGGGCGACGCGGCGAAGCTCTGGGCGCACATCCACGATCCGCCGCCGGTTCCGACCGCCCGGGTGGCGGGTCTCCCGCCGGAGATGGACGTCGTCGTCGCCAAGGCGCTGGCCAAGGATCCCGGTGCGCGCTACCCGTCGACGGGCGATCTCGGGCGCGCGGCGGTCGCCGCGGCGTCCGGAACCGGGGAGACCCGGATCGGCGAGGTGGCCGCGGGACCCGGTGGCACGGTGGTCGGCGGCGCGGCGGTGGCGGGATCGCAGCCGTCGCCTCCACCCGCGCAGCCGTCGCCCCCGCCCGCGCAGCCGTCGCCCCCGCCCGCGCAGCCGTCGCCCCCGCCCGCGCAGCCGTCACCCCCGCCCGCGCAGCCGTCGCCCCCGCCCGCGCAGCCGTCGCCCCAGCCGGCGGCCGTGACGCCACCTCCTCCTGCGGCACAGCCGTCGCCCCCGCCGCCGGCAGCGCAGCCCTCGCCTCCGCCGCCGCAGCCGATCGCCGCCGCGGGTGCGGCGGCCGCCGGGGCAGCGGCCGCCGGGGCGGCCGGGGCGCAGAGCCCGCCTCCGAGCCCGCCTCCGCCTCCGCCGCCGCCCGCGCCGTCCTCGGGCGGCAGCCCGCGGCGCGGCGTCGTCTGGGGCGTCGTCGCCGGCGTCGCGACCGTGATCGTCGCGCTGATTGTGATCGGCCTAGCCGCGGGCGGCGGCGACGACAAGAAGACGGCCGCGACCACGACCACCACCCCGACGACGCCGACCACCACGACGACGCCGACCACCACCGCGCGGGCGGTCACGAGCACCTACAGCCGCAACGACCTGGGCTTCTCGTTCGAGTACCCGGCCGCCTGGCGCCGCAAGACGATCAAGAGCCCGGGGCTGGTCCAGGTGCGCAGCGGGGACCTCTTCTGCAACACCTTCCGCGAGGTCGGCGGCGCCCCCCGCGACCGCAGCCAGCAGGGCCTGCTGAACTTCGGCAACGAGAAGGCGAAGGTGCTGCAGCGCAACGCGAAGTTCTTCCAGTTGCGCGCGGTCGAGATCCAGAAGTCGGCCAGCGGCAACACCGGTGTGGGAATCGTCGAGTTGGACGACATCCTCAAGACGCGTTTCGCCGGGCGCAACGTGTGGTACTTCCAGGGCCGCGACGTCTACTCCGTCCAGTGCAGCGCGCCCCCTAGCCGCTTCGCCTCCGCCGACGCGGACATCTTCCTTCCGATGGTCGAGAGCGTGCGGCTGAGCTAGGGAGTCCCGGTCCCGAGTTCCAACCCATCCCGGCTGACACCGGCCCCGCGGGCATAGCCCGGGATGGGTCGGCCGGGCCCCCGCGAGAACCCCCCGCGAGCCGGCCGGGGCGCCCGCACCTCGGGGCCTCCCCACAAGTCGAGCTGTCGCAACAACCCGGGGTTGGTCCGAGCCAGGCGCCACCACGCGCCGCGCCGCTAGGAGAACGGCAGCGTCGCCGTCCGCAGCTGGCCGTTGTTGTCGAGGAAGGTGATCGGCGCCGTGTGCCCGGGCGCGATGTCGCGCACGGCTGCGCAGTAGCTGCGCAGTGTGGTGCCGAGCCGCCTGCCGTTGATGCCGACCAGCAGCACGGTGCCCTGGTTGAGCTCCGCGATGCGCGAGGCGGGGCTGCCGGACTCGGTATGCGTGACCAGCAGTCCCTCGGGGGCGCCGGCCTGGCGGAGCTTCTCCGGGTCGGGGAAGCTCAGCCCGAGGCCCGCCCAGCCGATCGAGTGGCCCTGACGCAGCCGCGCGACGATCTGCTTGATGCGGTCGACGCCGACCGCGTAGCCCTGGCCCTGGATCACGCGACCGCCCGCCGCGGTGAAGCCGGCGGTGTTCATCCCCACCAGCTTCTTGTCGAAGTTGACGAGCGGCCCGCCGGAGTTGCCGGGGTTGGTCGCGGCGTCCGTCTGGATCACGTTCGGCAGCGACGGCACGTCGCTGCCCGCCTCGAACACCGTCCTGACGGTGGACACCACGCCCGAGGTGGCGACCAGGTTGTCGCGGAACGAGGCGTTGGCCGGGAAGCCGAGTGCGACGACGCCGTCGCCCTCCGTGAGCTTCGACTGGCTGCCGAGCGGCAGCGTCCGCAGGCCGTCGGTCGGCGTCACCTTGATCACCGCGATGTCCTCGCAGGGGGCCGCGCCGACGATCTTCGCGACACGCTCGCTGAGCGGCTTGCCGCCGGAGGTGCCGACGCCGACCTTCAGCGTCTCGCCGCCCTGGACGACGTGGTTGTTGGTGACCACGAGACCCTGGTCCGCGTCGAGCACCCAGCCGGTGCCCTTCTCGACCGGTTCGCCGTTGCGCTCGCCGATGATCAGCAGCGTGGAGGGCGTGATCGCCTTGACGACCTGGGCGACCGTCGGCTTCTCCTTGGAGGACGAGAAGACGCCCGTCACGGCGAGAATGACCGCGATCGCGGCCACGAGGACCGCGCCGCCGGCGAGGAACAGCGCGCGGTTGGCGGTCCGCGCGAGGCGTAGGCGCTCGATGCGCGACGCGCTGGGGGGCGGGGGCGGGAGCGGCGCGCCGGCCGCGGGCGCCCCGGCCACGGGCTGGGCGCCGGCGGCCTGAGCTCCCGCGGCCGCGGCGCCGGCGCCCGCGGCGGCGGCGACCGCGGTGCCCCTGCCGGTGGCGGCGGCGCGAGCTTCGGGTCGGTGGCCGAGGGCCGCAGCACCGTCTCGCCGACCCGGACCTCCTCGCCGCCGGTGAGCGTGGCCGGGCCCTCGATGCGGACCCCGGCGACGCGAGTGCCGTTGGTGGACCCGAGATCGCGAACCACCATCCCCGTGCCGGGAACGGACTGGATCTCGGCGTGGCGGCCGCTGACCTGCGAGTCCTCCAGCACCAGGTCGCACTCGGCGCGACGGCCGACGACGATGCTGTCGCCGGTCTCCACGACGCGCGCCGGGCCGTCCTTGGGCTCGATCGTGATCCACATCGCAACCGCGAACCTAGTGCGCGGCGAGGACGGCGCGCAAGGGCAGGTGACCGCTAGCCTTCGCTCCGATGGCCCTCGCCGAGGACTACGAGCGGATCCTGTCCACGCTTCCGGACGACTGGACCGACCTCGACGTGGACCTGCGCATCGACGACATCGCCCGCTACGTGGACGCCGCCACCTACCTGGTGACCTGCAACGCGCAGCCGTACTCGCGCCGGGACTGGCAGTGGCGGATCCGCGCGGCGCACAGCTTCGGGCACGCGGCGGCCGTGCCCGCCGTGCTGGGCGCGCTGCGGCTCCTGGACGCGGCCGGCATCAGCGGGGAGCTGGCGCAGCGGGGGGTGCGGACCGGCCGGGCCGAGGTGACCCAGATGTGGGGTCGCCCCGAGTCGGTGCGCGAGGAGCTGCGCCGCCGGCGCGCGCAGTAGTGGCGCGGGTCGCCGCCTTCATCCCCGACCTCCTGTTCGGCTCCAACGTGGTCGGCGCCCTGGGCGCCGCGGGGCACGAGGTGGCGCTGTGCGCCGACGCCGCGGCGGTGGAGCGCGAGGCGCCCGGCGCCGACCTCCTGGTGATCGACCTCACCGCGGACGCGCCCGAGCGGCTCGAGGCGATCGGCGCACTCGCGGCCGATGGCGGCCTCGACGGCGTGCGGACGCTCGCCTTCTACTCCCACGTCGAGGCCGACACCCGCGCGCTCGCGCTCGACGCGGGCCTCGACCGGGTCGTGCCGCGATCCCGCATGGCCCGCGAGGGCGCGGCGCTCGTCGCGGCGCTGGCCGATCCTGGCTGAGGGCTCTCCCGCAGCCTCTACCGCCCCGGCATGAGCCCGAAGTCGAACGCCCGGTCGACGTCGGGCGGCCGGGCGACGATCCCGGAGGAAGCCTCCCAGCGCGCCCACGCGCGTAGTGCGCCGCGGTCGAGCACGCCGACGCGGCCCCCCGGCGCCGCCAGGACCGGCTCGACCGCGTCCAGTTCCGCTCGCGCCACCTTCGGGTCGACTCCGCGCGCGCCGGCCACGAGCGCCGCCACCGCGCTGGCCGGGTCCACGAGCGCCTCGTCGTAGCCGCGCACCAGCGCCCGGATCACCGCGTGCGCCAGGGCGGGGTCCTCCTCGAGGCGGCGGCGCTCCATCGCGAGCACCAGCTCCGGATAGCGGGGCGCGCCGTAGTCGTCCACGCGGAACACCCGCATCCCGGGTCGTCGCGCGCGCAGCGCCACTCCCTCCGCGTTCCAGAACGCCGTGGCGGCGTCGACGCGCCGGCCCAGCAACGCCGGCACCGCCGCGAAGCCGATCGTCACGCGCCGGACGGCGCGGGGATCGCCGCCGTCGCCGCGCACCACGGCGTTCAGCACCGCGTCGTCGCTCGGGAGCCCGGTCACGCCGACCCGCCTGCCCTCCAGCGCCCGCGGCCGGCGCACGCCCGGCTGGGCGATGACCGACGCCAGGGGGCGCTGGACGATCGCCATGATCGCGACGAGATCCTGGCCGCGCGCGCGTGCGATCGCCAGGTCGTGGATGTCGAGGATCGCCAGATCGGCCCGGCCGGCGGCCAGCAGCTTGACGCCGTCGGTCGAGGACGCGGGCGCGCGAACGCGCAGTCGCACCCCCTCCGCCTTGTCGAAGCCTCGCGCGGTCGCCAGGTAGATGCCCGAGTGGACGGCGTTCGGCGCGAAGTCGAGCACCAGCGTCGCGTCGGAGGGCGGCTGCACGCCCCCGCCCCCGGCACAACCCCCCGTCGCCGCCGCGAGCGCGAGGAGCGCGAGGAGAGCGGCTGCGCGCATCGAAACGGAGCATAGGCGGGCCCGGCCGGGGCCCGCGTGACCCGAGAACGGAAGCCGGAGAGGGAGCGAGATGGAGCGCGGCGGCCCAGCCGCCTGCGTTGCGGAGAGCCCTTCATCCTCGCGCGGCGCCGGCGTTGCGGGCGCGCACGCCACGCTAACTAGACTGCGACCCGATGGCGCGCCGGGTGACCTTCTCGCGCAACGTCACGCTGTCGCTCTCGCGCACGTGCCGTTGCTACTGCCGCTACTGCGAGTTCGCCACCCACCAGGCGCATCTCCAGACTCCCGATGACGTGGGGCGGCTGCTCGGCGAGGCCGCCCGCCACCGCGCCAAGGAGCTGCTCGTGCTGACCGGCGAGCGGCCCGAGGTCAACCCCGGAGTGGCCGCGCGGCTGGCCGAGCTCGGCCACGCCGACTTCACCTCCTACGTGGTCTGGGCCTGCGAGCGCGCGCTCGAGCGCGGGCTGCTGCCGCACACCAACCTCGGCGTGCTGTCGCGCGAGGACCTGGCCCGGCTCCGGGAGGTCACGGCGTCGCAGGGCCTGATGCTGGAGTCGGTCTCCGAGCGCCTGATGGAGACCGTCCACCGCGGCTCGCCGAGCAAGCACCCGGCGCGCCGCCTGGAGACGATCGCCGCGGCCGGCGAGCTGCGGATCCCGTTCACGACCGGCATCCTCGTCGGAATCGGCGAGACGGAGGCTGAGCGGGTCGCCTCGCTGCAGGCGCTGGCCGATCTCCACGCCCGACACGGGCACATCCAGGAGGTGATCCTCCAGAACTACGTCCCGCACCGCCGCTACTACGGCGAGGAGCCGGCCGAGATCGCCACCGAGGCGGCGGAGCGCTACTGGCGGACCGGGATCGCCGAGGGCCCGGAGATCCCGATGCCGCCGTGGGCCTGCGCGGTCACGCTCGACGACATGCGCCGCCTGGTGACCGAGACCCGGCGTCTCATGCCGGACGTCGGGATCCAGGTTCCGCCGAACCTCGCCGACTGGTGGCCGGAGCTCGTCGCGGCCGGTGCGACAGACCTCGGCGGGCTGTCGGCCAACGGCGACCACATCTCGCCCGAGCACCCTTTCCCGTCGCCCGCCCAGGCGCGCGCGCGGCTGCGCGAGGAGGGCTGCGCGCTCAGCGAGCGGCTGTGCGTGTACCCGCGCTACATCGACCCGGACTGGCTCGCCGCGGGCGTGCTCGACGTGATCAAGCGCGACTACTGGAGCTTCATCCCGCGCGGATCGTCGGGCAGGGGGGAGCCGCGCACGATCCGCCGGGACCTCGTTCCCTCGGCCGTCGCGGCCGCCCGCGACGGCGCCGCGCTCGAGCCGGAGGCGCTGACCGCGCTGTTCGCCGAGACGCGCCCCGAGGCCGTCGAGGACATCCGCCAGGCCGCCGACGAGCTGCGCGCGGAGCTCGCGGGGGAGACCGTCACGTTCGTGGTCAACCGCAACATCAACGTGTCCAACATCTGCGTGGTCGGCTGCGCGTTCTGCGGGTTCGGGCAGGGGCGACGCTCGCCCGGTGCCTACGAGCACGACCGCGAGGAGTTCGCGCAGCGGGTGGAGGAGGCGGTGGAGTACGGCGCCACGGAGCTGTGCATCCAGTCCGGCATCCATCCCGACTGGGGCCTGGAGGACTACGAGGGCTGGCTCGCGCTGGCGAAGCAAATCGCGCCCGGCATCCACCTCCATGCGTACTCGGCGATGGAGGTCGACCACATGTGCGCGGTCTCCGGCCTAGGGCCGCGCGAGGTGTTCGCCCGCCTGCGCGCCGCCGGTCTGGACTCGACGCCCGGCACCGCCGCCGAGGTGCTGCACGACGGCGTGCGGGAGCGCATCTCGCCCAACAAGCTGCCGGTCGCGCGCTGGGTCGAGGTGATCGAGGCCTCGCACGCGGAGGG
Source organism: Solirubrobacteraceae bacterium (assembly GCA_046330255.1). Classification (GTDB taxonomy): domain Bacteria; phylum Actinomycetota; class Thermoleophilia; order Solirubrobacterales; family Solirubrobacteraceae; genus JBBSBL01. Next base: position 425,235 of record JAXLTC010000001.1, on the reverse strand, counting down.
GCTGCGCTCAACCGCCACTGTCATGTTCGGCCACGTCGAGGAGCCGTGGGAGCTCGCCGAGCACATGCGGGTGGTGCGCGCGCTCCAGCAGCGCACGGGCGGCTTCACCGAGTTCGTGCCGCTCTCGTTCGTCCCCTACCACACGCTGCTCGGCCGCACCCACGGCATCGAGGAGATCACGGCTGAGGACAACCTGCGCCACACCGCGGTCTTCCGTCTCGCGCTCGGTCGTTCCGTTTCCAACCTGCAGGCGTCCTGGGTGAAGATGGGGCTGGACGCCGCGACGGAGGCGCTGCGCTGGGGTGTAAACGACCTCGGCGGCACGCTGATGGAGGAGTCGATCACCCGCATGGCGGGAGGCCATCACGGAACGCGGCTGGACCCCGCGGACCTGATCGCGGCCGCGCACCGCGCGGGCCGACCCGCGGCGGAGCGCACGACGCTGTACGAGGCATGCCGGCGCTTCGAGGTGCCGGCCGCGGCCTGAGCGGACGAGCGGTCCGCCGGCGTTGACCCCGGTTCCGCCCCCGCGGGTACGTTTCAATGTCGTGAGCACGCCAGCTCATCCGTCAGGGAGGTCAGGCGACCTCGGCGACCCCTCCGCGGCGAAGCACCGTCTGGCGCTCTGGATGGCGACCAGCGGCGTCGTCTGGTCAGCCGTCGCGTGTGTGATCGGGCTCTCGGCGCTGGTTCAGAGAGTGGATGCCGCCGTGGTGGCCGTGCTCATGCTTCCGTTGTGCCTCGCTCTGGTGGCATGGTGGGGCCTTCATCGTTGGTGCGCGAGGTCGAGTCGCTCGGCACGGGCGCTCGCGCGGACGGCGGTGGTGCTGCTTGCGGCATTCGCCGTCATCTCGGGGTTCAGTGTCGGAATGCTCTTCGTACCGACGGTGATCCTGCTGGGGGCTGCCACGGTGATAGCCGGTCGGCAAGAGGTGCTGTGACCTGAGGACGAGAGACCGGCGGCTCTGCTGTTCATGCGACGCCGACACGCTCACCGGCCTCGCCCGCAACCTGCGACGGTTCGCCTGGTGACTTGCGGCGTTCGCATCGCGGCGGCTGAGGGATTCGCGAACGCGTCTTGCTGAGGAGGATGGGTTCATGTGGCCGTGGACGCAGGCGACAGGACACCTGGACGCCGCGGCGGCGCAGGTCGTAAGCGATCGGGTAGACGGCCCCCAGCGGCCGGGTGCGCCACGCGGCGACGTCCTCGAGCACCGCGTCGTAACCCGTGAGAGGGTTGATCGCTGCCGCCGGCGGAGCGGACTGAGGCGCGATCTTCGACGGCACCACCGTCGCCGTTGCGATCCTTGACCGCCTTCTGCGACGCGTCCCCCCCTTCGATCAACGGCGACCGTTACCGCGTGCGCGCACGCGACACCATGGCGTCGCTTCGAGCCGCCCTCGGCGCGCGGCCAAGGGTGGGGAATTCTCGCAATCACATCCAGGGGGCCCCGATCCTCGAGATTCCGGCATGCGCTGGCGCGCGTGGGGCAACGGAGACGGGCACGCGTCGCATGGGACCGAGCTGCCGGAGCGGTGCCCGCCGGGGGGGGGGCTTTCGGGAGCGGGTAGCACGGGGTACCAGGTCGGGTACCCGCCGCTACCGCCGTCGGAGAACGAGGGCTTGCTCGGCGGGTCGTGTCCCGTGTGACGGGCTCTCGTGCGGGCGTAGCTCCGCGAGGCCCGCCGGCCTTGACACCCGGGGGGGGCGAAGTACACTCAGTCTCGTGAGGAGGCGACGCTGGGCTCTGCTTATCGCTGTCGCGGCGCTGCTGGTGCTCGCGCCGGGTGCGGCGACGGTTGCGAGAGCCGACTACTCGTACTCCTATTGTCGCCTGCTCACTTCTCCGCACGCGCACTGCGCCGACAACCCGCCATTCTACCACGCGTATGTGTGGGGGTGGCGGTACAATCAGGCTGCCTACTACGGCGACGGCTCGATCAGCGTCTGCGAGCTGGCGCACACCAGCGGGGGGTACATAGCCAGTCGACACTGCAACTCGGACTGCTGCTACGCGAACGAGGCAGACAGCGGAACCGAGTTGTTGCCGCACCAGTACTCGTACCTGTACATGGTGGTCGGCAACGGTTCCGGCTACCCACACACGATCACCGGCTTCGCGCGCAACCTGCGCGCGTTCCTCTGATGACCCGCGGCGTTCGCATCGCGGTCGTTCTCGTGGCCTGTGGCGCCGCGGCCTCGGCAGCCGGAGTGGGCGCTTCGATGGTGCTGTCCGCGAACTCTAGCCAAGACTCGTCGGGTACCCAGACGCAGCCCGCACCGGTCACGGTAGATCCCCTGGTCAGCAGGTCGCTGGCTCTCTTCCGGCGGCCGCGAGGCGCGCCGGACGCTCACGCCGCGGCGATCGCGCTCTCGCCTCGGGCGCAGGCGCTCGGCGCCAACAGGGACCTGGCCCGGCTGGCGCTCACCACGCGAGATGGAGATCAGGTGTATCTGGTGCCTGGTGCGAACTCTGTGTGCTTCCTGAGTTCGAAGGGTCGCGAGAGCGCCTGCACCGACGCAGTAGCGCGCGCGCTGAGCGGGCCGCGGGACGCGATCGTCTGCTCGCCCACCCTGCCGCCCGGTCAGGTCGAGGTGTACGGGACCCTCGCCGACGGCGCCCGCGATGTTGTGGTCACGTTCGACGATGGCTCCAAGTCGCCGGTGCAGGTGGAGGGCAACGCCTTCGTGATCACGGCCGCGCGCAAGGCGCCCCTGCCGCGGACCGTCGAGTGGGACTCCGCCGACGGCCACCACGTGGCCGATACCGGGGTGCCGGCGGACGCGGCCGACTCGAAGTGCGCGGGCTCGTAGATCGCCGGTCGCCTAGCCGCCTGACGCCCGTCACGCCGGCGTTACCGAAAGAGATCCTCTCCGCGCGGGCGCCGAAGCGCCGCCGCGCCCGGTCCGTCCTCGGGGGCGACGTGGCGGTCGAGGCCGCGGATCACCACGGCCGGCTCGCCCGAGTCCTTCGCGCGCACCAGGTCGGCGGCGGCGGCGATCTCATCCGCGACGGCGATCCAGGTGGCGCGTAGCTCGAGGCCCGCCGCGTCCGGGCGGCCGCGCCAGTCCTCGAGCGGGCGCAGGCCCGCGCAGCCGATCGCGACATCGCACTGACCGTGGCGCCAGGCGCGGCCGAACGAGTCGGTGATCAGGACGGCCGGCGCGGCGCCGGCCAGCTCGCGGATGCGGGTGCGCAGCCCGCGCGCCGAGCCGTCCGGGTCGCGCGGCAGCAGGATCACCTCGCCCTCGCGCGCGGCGTTGGAGGCGTCAACGCCGGCGTTCGCGCACACCAGCCCGTGGCGGGTCTCGCAGATCAGGACGCCGCGCTCGGCGCGCAGCACCTCGCGGGACTCGTCCAGCACCGCCTGCACGGCGCGGGCGTCCTTGTCGTGCTCGGCTGCCAGCGCGCGGGCGCGCGACCCGGGCTCGATCTCTTCCAGGCGCCGGACCGCGCCCTCGGACTTGGACACCGCCTTGTGCGCGAGGACGAGCACGTCTCCCTCGCGCAGCGGCTCGCCTGCGCGCGCCGCTCCCTCAGCGAGCAGCGCCGCCAGGTCGTCGCCTTCCCGGATCTCGGGCAGGCCGGGCAGCGCCCAGGCGCGCAGCGCCGGAGCGCCGGCCATCTCAGGGGGCCGTCGCCGCGCCGGTCGTGCGGTCGAACTGCACGAGCATCCCGCGCGTGTTCGCCGCGCCGCCGCGCTGGCCGGCGAGCGCCTCGCGCAGCGCGGCGAGATCGTCGGGCGTGTCGACGTCGAGGGCCAGCGACGGGACCTCGGCGACCTCGTGCGCGAGTCCCGCGGCGCGGGCGCCCTCGAGGTGGCGCGCGAGGCTGTCCTCCCCGAACGCGGGCGCCAGCGAGCCCGGCGGCTCGAGCAGCAGCGCGTTGGTGCCGCTTCCGTGCCGGTCGGGCACGATGATCGCGTGGGCGCCCGCCGCGCGCGGGCGACCGAGCAGCGAGTCGAGCTCGGCGGGGTCGAGCAGCGGGCAGTCGCCCGGGACCAGCAGCGCGCGATCGGCCCGGCCGCGCGCCGCGGCGGCGAGCCCGGCCTCGGCGGCGGGGCTCTGGCCGTCCTCGCGCTCATCCGGGAGCGTGTCGGCGTCGTGGCTTGCGGCGATCCGCTCCGCGACCGGGTCGGCGGTCACCACGAGCACCGCGTCGACCGACTCGGCGCGGCGCAGCGCGACCAGCACGTCGGAGAGCATCGCCTCGGCGAGCGCGCGCCGGGGGCCCGGTGCGAGCAGGGACTCGAGGCGCAGCTTCGCGCTGTCGAACCGCTTCACGGGCAGGACGGCGAGGGTCGGCACGGCCGGAACGCTATCCGTCCCGGCGAAGTTCCTGCGCGAAGGCGAGCGCCTCGGCGGCGACGCGCCGGCGGCCGGCGTCGTCCTCCATCAGCACGTCGCACACGCGGGTCGGCACGGCGGCGGCCGGCGCGTCCGCGACCAGCCCGTCGATCGACCCGACGTATGCGGCCGCGATCCCGTGGCTGTCGAGCGGGTGGCCGGCCCACTCGAGGAACGGCCCGGTCGGCCCCTTCACCACCGCGCCCCCGACCAGCGGGCTGACGGCCACCACCGCCGCCGGGGACGACGACAGCGCTTCGCGCATCCCCGGCACCGCCAGGATCGGGCCGATCGAGATGACCGGGTTCGACGGGCCGATCACGATCGCGCGCGCCGCCGCGATCGCCTCGAGCGCCTCGGGCGGCGGCGCCGAGTCCTCGACCCCGTCGTAGGCCACGTCCTCGACCGGGCCCTCGCCGCGGCCGAGGATCATGAACTCCTGGAACGGCCACTCACGCCCGCGCGCGCGCACGCGCGTACGGACCGGCGCGTCGCTCATCGGCAGCACGCGCGCGTCCACGCCGAGCGCCGCGCCGAGCTCGGCGAGCGCCTCGGTGAGCCGCGCGCCCTCGTCGAGCCGGCGCGCGCGCTCGATGCCGACTGCCAGGTCGCGGTCGCCGAGGTTGAACCACACCTCGCGGCCGAGCTCGCGCAGGCCGTCCATGACCGCGAACGTGTCGCCCGCCAGCCCCCAGCCGCGCTCGTCGATGCGGTCCGCGAGCCAGAACGTGACGAGGTCCGGATCGGGCGAGACGTACGCGCCATGAATCTCGACGTCGTCGCCGGTGTTGGCGATCACGACCAGGCCGTCGGCGGCGACGTCGAGCATCCCGCGCGCGAGCTTCGCGCCGCCGGTGCCGCCGGCCAGCACGACGACGGGTCCCGACCCACTCACCTCAGGCCGGGAACAGCGCGGCAGGGTCGTCCGGGACGCCTGTGATCCGGATGCCGGCGTGCGTCTTGTAGCGCGCGTTGATCCCGATCAGCAGCGCCGTCAGCGACTCGACCGTGCGGGCCATCTCCAGGCGCCCCGCGTCCACGCAGCGCAGGCCCGGGATCAGGTGGATGACCTCCGCGACGGCGCGCTTGTCCGCACGGCGGTCGCCGCACACCGGCACGTCCTCGTCGAGCGTCTGGTCCAGGTCGCCGAGCGATGCCGCGCTGACCGTGTGCAGCGCGGAGACGACGCGCACGCCGTCGGGGACCATCTCCTGCGCCTGCTGCGCGGCCGAGCCCTGCCAGACGCCCAGCATCCGGGTCGCGCGTCCGCTGACCGCCGCGGCAAGCGGGACCGTGGCGTCGACGAGGATCTGGCCCTCGCGCAGCGTCTCCTTCAGGTTCGTCAGGTTCTCGGACTGGTTGCGGAACGGCACGCAGAGGAACACGATCTGCGAGCGGGCGGCGGCGTCGCCGTTCTGCAGTCCCTCGAAGGCGCCTTCGGGCACCGCCGTCGCTGCCCGCTCCGCCGCATCCGCCGCGCGGCCCGCGTCGCGCGAGCCGATCACCACCGGCACGCCGGCCCGGCCCAGGCGGAGGGCGAGGCCGAAGCCCAGCGCGCCCGTCCCGCCGACGATGGTGACCGGGTCCGGCACGGCGGCGGAGTATAGGGTTCGCGCGGCATGCGGCTCGAGGGGCGAACGGCGCTGGTGACCGGCGCCGCATCGGGGATCGGCGCGGCGACCGCGCGCCGCCTGGCGGCCGAGGGGGCGCGCGTCGCGCTCGCCGACGTCAACCTCGACGGGGCCCGGGAGGTGGCCGGCGAGATCGACGGCGCCGCGGTCGAGATGGACGTGGGCTCGGTGCCTTCGGTGAGGGCCGGCGTGGACGCCGCCGTCTCGGGGATCGGGCCGATCGACGTGCTCGTCAACAACGCCGGCACCGACCGCTTCTCGTTCTTCGTCAACACCGACGAGGAGCTGTGGGACTTCGTGCTCGGCGTGAACCTGCGCGGCACCCTGGCGGTCACCCACGCGGTGCTGCCGTCGATGCACGAGCGCCGCGGCGGGTCGATCGTGAACGTCGCCAGCGAGGCCGGCCGGGTCGGCTCGCAGGGGTCTGTCACCTACTCGGCGGCGAAGGCCGGCGTGATCGGCTTCACGCGCGCGATCGCGCGCGAGTCGTCGCGCTACCGGGTGCGCTGCAACGCGGTCGCGCCGGGGCCGATCGAGACGCCGCTGCTGAACGCCGCCCCGGCGCTGCTGGGCGAGATCGGCGCGCGCCTGAAGCAGGGGATGATCGACTCCACGGCGCTCGGGCGCAGCGGCGAGCCGGACGAGGTCGCGGCCGCGATCGCGTTCCTCGCGAGCGACGACGCGTCCTTCGTGACCGGCCAGACGCTGAACGTCAGCGGCGGGCTCTCGATGGCATGAGCGCGGGCGGGGGAGAGCTGCGCCCGGGCATCGGGCACGAGCACGAGTTCGTGGCCGAGGGCCTGCTGCTGACCGACGTCGGCGGGACGCTCGGCGCCTCCGTGCTCTCGACGCCGGGGATGATCGCGATGATCGAGCTGACGGCCGCCACGCTCGTCCAGCCGCTGCTGCCCGAGGGCTCGGCGACGGTCGGGTTCGAGGTGTGCGTGAAGCACGTCGCGGCTGCCGGCGAGGGCAGCCGCTGCGTGGCGACCGCCCGGCTCGAGGACGTCGTCGACGGGCGCAAGCTGCGCTTCGCGGTCGAGGTCCGCGAGGGCGAGCGGACGATCGGCGTGGGCACGCACGAGCGGCGCGTGATCAGGCCGCCCGAACCGCCGGCCGCCGCGGCCTAGGATCGCCGCGGTGGCGGAGCTTCCGCGCAGCGTCCGGATCCGCGAGGTCGGCCCGCGCGACGGGTTCCAGAACGAGCCCGAGGTGATCGCGACCGACGCGAAGGTCGCGCTGATCGACGCGCTCGCGCGCACCGGCCTGCGCCGGCTGGAGGTGACGAGCTTCGTGCGCGCCGACGTGATCCCGCAGCTCGCCGACGGCGCCGATGTGCTGGCGCGGATCGACCCGCCACCGGAGATGGCGGTCTCGGTGCTGATCCCCAACGAGCGGGGGCTCGATGCCGCGCTCTCCCAGCGCGACCGCTTCCAGGAGGTGAACGTGTTCCTCTCGGCCTCGGAGACCCACAACCGGCGCAACGTGAACCGCTCGATCGCGGAGTCGCTCGAAGGGCTCGAGCGCGTGCTGGCGCGCGCTCTCTCGGAGGGCCTGCGCTGCGAGGGCGTGATCTCGACCAGCTTCGGCTGCCCCTACGAGGGCCGCGTGGCGCCCGAGCGCGTGTTCGAGATCGCCGCGCGGCTGGTCGCCGCGGGAGCCCGGGAGATCGGCTTCGGCGACACGACCGGGATGGCGAACCCGCGCCAGGTGCGGGAGTTCTTCCCGGCCGCCCGCGAGGCGCTGCTCGGTGTGGAGCTGACCGCCCACTTCCACAACACCCGCGGGCAGGGGCTGGCGAACGCGCTCGCCGCGCTGGAGGCCGGGGTGGACTCGTTCGAGTCGAGCTTCGGGGAGCTGGGCGGCTGCCCGGTGCCGCCGGGCGCCACCGGGAACGTCGCGACCGAGGACCTCGTCTCGATGTTGCACGAGATGGGGATCGGGACGGGCATCGACCTCGCCGCGCTGGTCGCGGCGGCCGGCGAGGCCCAGCGCGTGCTGGGCCGCCCGCTCGGCAGCCACGTGCTGAAGGCAGGGCCGGTGGAGTGGCACTGATATCATGATGTCATGCGCCGGATGATCATCCAGGTCGACGAGGAGATGGCCCGCCGGGTGAAGCGGACGGCGACGGAGCGGGGGATCTCAGCGGCCCAGGTGGTCCGCGACGCGGTGGCCCGCGACCTCGGCGACTCGCCGCCGCCCCCGATCCGGATGCTCGGCGCATACGAGTCGGGGGAGGGGGATCTCGGCAGGCGGGCGGGGGAGATGGACTTCGAGCCGGATCCTTGGCGCTCGTAGTCGACACCGGCGTCCTGATCGCCGGCATCGATGCCGGCGACCGGGATCACGTCGCTTGCGCCGAGCTGCTCGCGGGCACGCGCGAGCGGCGCCTTGTCCCGGCGCCGGTGCTCGTCGAGTTGGACCACCTCCTCCGCCGACTGCATCCGGAGGCGATGTCGCGGTTCCTCGGCGAGATCGTGGCCGGGGCGTTCGAGGTGGTGGACCTGATGCTCGAGGACCTCGCACGGGTACGCGTCCTCCTCGACGACTACCGCGACCTGCGGGTCGGATATGTGGATGCCGCGGTGCTGGCGGTCGTGGAGCGCTTCGGCGAGGAGAAGCTCGCCACCCTCGACCGACGCCATTTCACCGTCATGCGCCCGCGGCACGTCGCCGCGTTGACGCTTCTGCCCTCGTGACCCCCGACCGCGACGCGATCCGGGCCGAGGTCGAGGCGATGGCGTCGCAGGTCCGCGAAGGCGCGGCGGAGGGCGAGCGGGCGAGCGCGCGGCGGCTTGCCGAACGGCTGCGCGAGGCGGGCGCCGCGGAGGTCGCGGTGGAGCCGTTCCGCTACCAGGGCACCTACGCGCACGCGCACGCCCTGCACGCCGCGGCGGGCCTGCTCGCGGCGCGGCTCGGCGGCCTGCGCGGGGCGCTGCTGGCGGGCGCCGCGCTCGCCTCGCTCGAGCTGGAGGCGAGCGGACGGCTCCAGTGGGTGCGCCGCCTGCTTCCGGCGGACGAGGGCGCGAACGTGGTCGCGCGCCTGCCGGCGCGAGGCGAGCGGCGCTCGACCCTGGTGCTCGTCGCGCACCACGACGCCGCCCGCACCGGCCTCGTCTGGCACCACGCGATCGCCGAGGCAGGGGCGGCACGGCGGTTGCGCACCCGGCGCATCGACGGGTTCATGCTGCCGACCGCCGCGGGCCTCGCGCTGTGCGCGACCCCGTGGCGCCCGCTGCGCGCGGCGGGCGCGGCGCTCTGCGCGCTCTCGATCGCGGCCGACCTCGACGTCGCGCGCGGCGCGACGGTGCCCGGCGCATCCGACAACGCGACCGGGGTGGCGGTCGTGGTCGACCTCGTCCGCGCGCTGGGCGCCGATCCGCCGGACGGGCTCGAGACGATCGCGGTCCTGCCGGGCTGCGAGGAGTCGGGCATGGGCGGGATGGCCGCGTTCCTGCGCGCGCACGGCCGCTCGCTGAACCGCCCGGGCACGCTGGTGCTGGGCCTCGACACGCTGGGCGCCGGAACGCCGATCGTTGCCGCCGCCGAGGGCACGATCCTCACCCACCGCTACGCCGGGGAAGACCTCGCGCTGGCCGATCGCGGTGCGGCGCGGGCCGGCGCTCCCGCGCCGCAGCGCTGGCGCATCGGCGGCTGGACCGACCCTGTCCTCGCGCGCTTCGCGGGCCTGCACGCGATCTCGCTGCTCTCGATCGGCCCGCGCGGCACGTTCACGAACTACCACCGCCCGACGGACACCGCCGACCGCGTCGACTGGGACAGCGTCACGGCCTGCGCGGAGATCGCCGCCGGGATCGCGGCGGAGTGGGCGGCCGCGGGCGGCTGACCCCCGCTAGGAGCCCGAGAACTCCGGCTGGCGCTTCTCCGAGAGCGCGCGGGCGCCTTCGGCGAAGTCCTCGCTTGCCGCGCAGACCTGCTGCGCGGTGACCTCCTGCTCGAGCGTCGCGGCCAGCGCCGGGCGGGCGGAGGCGTCCATCACGCGCTTGGCGAGGCCGACCGCTGTCGGTGCGCAGGCGAGCAGCTCGGCGCAGAGCCGCTCGACCGCGGCGTCGAGCTCGCCGGCCGGAGCGACGCGGTTGGCGAGCCCGATGCGCTCGGCCTCCTCGGCGCCGACCACCTTCGAGGTCATGATCATCTCCTTCGCGCGGCCGAGCCCGACGATCGCCGGGAGCCGCGAGGAGCCGCCGACGTCGGGGATCAGGCCGATGCGGGTCTCGGGCAGGCACATCACCGCGTCGTCGGCCATCACCCGCAGATCGCAGGCGAGCGCCAGCTCCATCGCGCCACCGATCGCCCCGCCGTGGATCTGCGCGATCGTCGGCTTGGGCATCTCCTCCGCGAGGTTCCAGGCGTCGATGCACTCGCGCCGGAACGCGCGCAGGTGCTCCTGCATCTCCGAGAGCCGGCCGAGCTCGGCGACGTCCATCCCGGCGGAGAACATCGCTCCGGCGCCGCGGATCACGACGACGCGCACGGCGCCGTCGTTGGCCGCCTGCTTGAGCGCGACGCCGACGGCCTGGACAAGCTCCCCGTTCATCGCGTTGCGCTTCTCCGGGCGGTTCAGGATGACGTGGCGGACCGCGCCGCGATCCTCTGTTGTGACGGTGCTCATGGCGCGGACGGTACCGGTTGCCGAGCATCCCGGACCGCGAGGTGACGCTCGGCGGTCGCCGCGCCCGCGCTTAGCGCCCACCGCTCGTGCGCAGCGCCGACGGTAAGCGCGATGCTCGACGGTATCGACCTCAAGCGCCGCCGCTCTCCTGCGGGCCGCAGGCCTTGTTTGGCGAACCAGGCAAGCCCACCCGAAGTCGCCGAGACGGGCGCTCGCGGCTTGCAGCAGGCCAGAAGGGTGTGTCATCGGCAACGTGGCCACGACGATCCTGCCAGCTTGCGGGTCGGTTCGGCATCGGCGCGTCGTCCGAGCCCCCGGTGCCCGGACCGTCAAACCTCGGCAGCTCAAGTCGTAGACGTGCAAAGCGCACCGGCGTCGGCCATCTATGTCTATACCTGCCGGAGTGTCAGCATCGACGCTACCGCGGCCTGGGCGGTCAACGCCGCATCCTTGACGAGAAGTTGGCGAGGCGGCTAGGCTGCCGCGATGCTACGAACTGGATCGCTGCCAGCCTCCCTCGCCGTAGCTTGCTGCTGCTGCATCGTCGGGCTGATGCTTGTCCCCGGCTTAGTCGCTGCCGACGATCAGACCGGACGGTTCGACTACTCGCCCGCTGGACGGGGCTCACAGGACATTGATGCAAGTTGTGGAGTACCGCACTCCAGCGGAAAGGGATGGGTCTGTGTCGCGTCGTCGAGGGAGGCTCTTGGGGGTGCCGCCAAGATGGGAGCACCTCGCGCGGCGCGGTTATCCCAGTCCGAAGCCCCGCGGCCTCGCGCCACACTCGCATATCAGTACTCGTGGGGCTATGCCAACACCTTGCACTACGGCATTGGTGGAACCGAACTTGGGTCCGTACTGTGGCAGGGTCACGTGAGCTTCAACGGACGACAAGGCCAAGTAGATCAATCCGGGGCCGTGCAAACAGGTCGCGCCGTCCGCTATGACTTCCGCGTCAACGCGTGGACGGACGGAGGGAACCTCGCAGACGATACCGAGACTATCACGCCCACTCGTGGCGGTTACACTGCCAGCTACCAGACCATGAACACCTGGTTCCCGTACTTCCATGGGTCAGGGTATGGGCTGCACTACAACTTCCACCTTCGTGCTCAGGGGATCAGCAATCCGAGCACTCCGGATGGAACGTTTGTGTCGCCTGTCAAGGAGACGCCGGTGTTCTACTGTTCCACGGGACTCTGCCGATTTCCGTAGCCGGCTGCTGGCCGGTCGCCTTTGTCGCCGGGGACGCGAATACCTTTCGCGCGCACGTAGAGTATCCCGGATCGGGTCCGTTTTGCATCGAAGAAGGCCCTATGCTCGTGTGTTTGAACGCCGCGCTCGAATGGGCTCGAGACAAGAGCGACTTGGTCGTGCTGCGCATCGGGAGCCGCGTGTACAGCGCAGGCAGGCGCACAACCGGCGATCCTAGCTGGGCGGGCTCGGATTCTCGTTATTCGTGGGGAGTTAGCCCGGCAGCCCGGGCTCCCAGTGGCGATTCTCAGCCGGCGCGGCTCACTCCCTGGCGCGTTGTCGCGAGGACAGCGTGGTTTCGCGACGACGGCGAAGCGGTCGCTCGCGCTCTTGCCTCCGCGATCCGGAGCTATTTGCCTGTCGAGGGTGCGTGCGGAGACGATGGTGAGCAACGGGTGACCGTGAGTTTTGTGATTTTTGCCGCCTCTGCTCAGGCAGCCCGGTCGCTAGCGAGCGAGCTGCTGCGGCGCGCCTGGCGTGAGACCGCCATCTCGGCGGTGCCAGGTAGGGACTTCGACGTGTCCGAAGTTCGCGTCTCGCGTTCCGCGTAGCCGAGGCAGCTCAGAGCCTTGACGATTGGTCGCCGGCGTGCCGCGGCGCGCAGCGGGTGCGATCGGTCGCGTCTAGCTAGGCTGCCGGGCCGAACCGGACACGGAGGAGCAATGGCGGAGATCGGGAAGGTCGGGATCCTGGGGGCCGGGCTGATGGGCCACGGCATCGCGCAGGTGACGGCGCAGGCGGGCTACGACGTGGTGCTGCGCGAGGTCGACCAGGCGACGCTCGAGAAGGGCCTCGGCAAGATCGACCGCCAGCTCGCGCGTGCGGTCGAGAAGGGCAAGGCCACCCAGGAGGACGCCGACGCGGTGCGCGGGCGGATCCAGGGGACCGTCGACTACGGCGACCTGGCGGGCTCCGACCTGGTGATCGAGGCGATCACCGAGGACCTCGGCCTCAAGCTCGAGATGTGGAAGGAGGTCGACGCGATCGTGAAGCCGGAGGCGTACTTCGCGACCAACACCTCGTCGCTCGCTGTCATCGACCAGGCCGCGTCGACCGGCCGCCCCGAGCGCTTCCTCGGACTGCACTTCTTCAACCCCGCGCAGGTGATGAAGCTGCTCGAGGTGATCCGCTGCGTCACGACCTCCGACGAGGCCTTCCAGGTCGGCCTCGACTACGGCGCGAAGATCGGGAAGCTGACCGTCCAGACGCGCGACACGGCGGGGTTCATCGTCAACCGCCTGCTGGTGCCCTACCTGCTCGACGGGATCCGCGGCTACGAGGAGGGGATCGGCTCGATCGCCGAGATCGACGACGCGATGAAGGCCGGGGCGGGGCACCCGATGGGTCCGTTGACGCTGTCAGACTTCGTCGGGCTGGACACGCTCGGGGCGATCTGCGACGTGCTCTTCGACGAGTTCCGCGAGCGGCGCTTCGCCAAGCCGCCGACGCTGCGCAAGATGCTGTCGGCCGGCTGGTACGGGCGCAAGAGCGGGATGGGCTTCTACGACTACTCGGGCGAGGCGCCGGTGCCCAACCCGGGGATCTGAGGCCCGCGCTGGAGCGCGCGCTAGACCTGATCCGCCCGCACCCGCACCGCGGCGACCTGATCGCCGCGGGAGCGGTGCCGCTCGCGCTCGGCGTGGCGCTGGTGAACGTGCGCATGGACGGCGTCTGGGGCGACGGCGTGTTCCTGGTTCTGGACGCGCTCGCGTGCGCGCTGATCCTCGGCATGGGCTGGCTGGCGCCGCTGGAGGGCGAGCGGCCGCGCAGCTACCAGTCGACGCTGCTGCTGCTCGGGCTCGCGCTGCTGCTCGTCACCCTGCTGCGCTTCGCGCAGGTCCTGGGCGTGGAACGACCGCCGGGCTCGGCCGGGACCGTCGTCTGGATCTTCGGGCTGCTCACCGCCGCGGCGGTCGCGTGCGTGCGCGGCCGCCGTGCGGCCATCTGCGCGCTGGTCGCCTGCGTCGCCGGGTCGATCGCGCTGCTGGCGCTCGTGGAGTGGGTCTTCGAGCCGCACACCGTGACGACGTTTCGCTGGGTGCTGCTCGCGATCGCGGGGGGGTTCGTGTTCGGCTCGTTGCGGCTCCGTGATGGCCACCGCCGCGAGTCGGTCTACCTCGTCGACGCCGCCGGGCTGGCGGTCATCGCGATCGCGCTGACCGCCCTGACCGCTCTGCGCCGGTACTCCTACGCGCCCGCGGGGGACGCGATCACGCCACTCGGCGATCTGGGGACCTGGTGGGAGATCGTGCTGCTCGGCGCCGCGTTCGGGCTCGCGGCCTACTCGGGCGTCGACCGTGAGCGGGGGCCCGGGTTCCTCGCCGCGCTTGCGCTCGCGGTCTTCGTCGTGCTCGCGGGCCGGGCCGCGCCGGCGGGTGCGAGCCTCATCGGCTGGCCGCTGCTCCTGCTGCTGGTCGGCGGGATCGCCGTGGTGGCGGGCCTGCGCCCGCGCCGCGAGCTGCCGCCCGAGCCGGGCGGGAGCGAAGACGGCGACCCCGACCCGCCGACGGCGCTGCATCCCGATCCTCCGGGCGGCGAAGCCCAGGGATAGGGCGCTGTCATACGCGCAATACTTCGGCGTATGACCATGCTGAGCTTCCGCATCGCCGACGAGGACGCCGCGCAGATCGAGCGCTGGGCCGCGTCCCTCGGCGTCGACCGCTCGGAGCTCCTCCGCGACGCCGTGCATCGCCTACTGGCCGAGCTCCAGGCCGAGGGAGACGCCGAGCGTTGGGTACGGGCGCCGCTGAGCGCGCCCGAGAGCTCGCTGGCGCAGGTCGCGGACTGGGGGCCGGCCGAGGACTGGTCGGACTGGGGCGATGCTGCGCGGTGAGGTGTGGTTCGCCGCGACGCCCGGCGGCGACCGCCCCGTGCTGGTGCTCACGCGCGATCCGGTGGCCGACCGCGTCGGCGCCGTCGTCGTGGCCGCGCTGACGCGAACCAGGCGCGGGCTCGTCTCAGAGCTCGAGCTCACGGCGGCGGCGGACGGCGTTCCTTCCGACTGCGTGGTGAACTTCGACAATCTCCACACGCTGCCGCGGGCCGCGTTCCGGCGCCGGGTCGCCGCGCTGCCGCCGGCGCGGATGGCCCGGGCCTGCCGGGCGCTGCGGGCGGCGCTCGGCTGCTGAGCGCTCCGGCTAGCCTCCCCGGCCCATGAGCGATCTCGACCACGCATCCGAGCGCGCCGTCGCGGGCGGTCCCGAGCGCCACCGTGACAAGGCTGCCGAGCAGGGCAAGCTGCCGGTGCGCGAGCGGGTCGCGCGGCTGCTGGATCCGGGCTCGTTCGCCGAGGAGGCGCTGCTCGCCAACTGGGAGCAGGACGGGCTCGGCGCCGACGGCGTCGTCACCGGGATGGGGACGATCGCCGGCCGGCCCGTCGCGCTGGTGGCCAACGACCCGACGGTCAAGGCGGGCTCGTGGGGCCCGAAGACGGTCGAGAAGATCATCCGCCTCCAGGAGCGCGCGCTGGAGCGCCGCGTGCCGCTCGTCTACCTCGTCGACTCGGCGGGCGCGCGGATCACCGAGCAGGTCCAGATGTTCCCGGGCCGGCGCGGCGCCGGGCGGATCTTCCACAACGAGGTGAAGCTCTCGGGCGTGGTCCCGCAGGTCTGCGTGCTGTTCGGCCCGAGCGCCGCCGGCGGCGCCTACATCCCGGCGTTCTGCGACGTGGTGATCATGCGCGACGGGAACGCGTCGATGTACCTCGGCTCGCCGCGCATGGCTGAGGTCGTGATCGGCGAGAAGGTGACGCTCGAGGAGATGGGCGGCGCGCGGATGCACACCTCGCGCAGCGGCTGCGGGCACCTGCTGGTCTCCACCGACGAGGAGGGGATCGACGCGGCCAAGCGCTACCTGTCCTACTTCCCGACCTCGTGGGAGGAGGAGCCCCCCGCGGCACCGCCTGCGGCGCCCGCGAGCGCCGAGCCGATTCGCGACATCGTGCCCGAGGACGAGGTGACCGCGTTCGACATGCGCGACCTGCTCGACGCGCTGCTCGACGCCGACTCGTTCTTCGAGGTCCACGCGCGCTGGGCCAAGGAGGTGATCGTCGGCTACGGACGGCTGGACGGTCGCGTGGTCGGCGTCGTCGCGAACCAGCCGAAGGTCAAGGGCGGCGTGCTGTTCGTCGACTCCGCCGACAAGGCCGCGCGCTTCATCTGGACCTGCAACGCGTTCTCGATCCCGCTCGTGTTCCTCTCCGACGTGCCCGGCTTCATGATCGGGACCGCGGTGGAGCGGGAGGGGATCATCCGCCACGGCGCGAAGATGATCAGCGCGGTCTCCGAGGCGACGGTCCCGAAGGTCTGCGTCGTGGTGCGCAAGGCCTACGGGGCCGGGCTCTACGCGATGGCCGGGCCGGCGTTCGAGCCCGCCGCGACGATCGCGCTGCCGACCGCCTCGATCGCGGTGATGGGCCCGCAGGCCGCGATCAACGCCGTCTACTACAACCAGCTGCAGGCGATCGAGGACGGGGAGGAGCGGGCGCGCCGGACCGAGGAGCTGCGGCGGGAGTACGCCGAGGAGATCGACGTGCTGCACCTCGCCTCGGAGCTCGTCGTCGACGCCGTCGTCCAGCCCGAGGACCTGCGCGAGGACCTGGTCCGCCGCCTCGCGGCAGCCTCACGCCGCACGCGCGAGTGGCCGGCCAAGCGCAACCCGATCACGCCCGTCTGAGCGCGCTCACCCGCCGGCGGTCAGCGCACGGGCGACCTCCGACTCGTCCACGAACATCCGCAGGCGCGCCATCTCGCCATGGCGGACGGTGACGAGCGCGAAGAAGGTGGCGACGGGAACGCCCTCGCGAGAGCCCGACGCGCGCAGGCGGAGCTGGACGAGGATCTCGTCTCCGGCAGCCGACGTGCGGAGAACCTCGGCCCAGCGCCCCCGCAGCTCGGCGGTCACCTCGTCGATGCGCTCGACGACCGCGTCGCGTCCACGCCGGCTCGTCGCGCGCGGCCAGCCGGGCGGGTCCTCCAGGACGACGTCGGAGGCGAGCCACGGTGCCGCGCCGCCGGCGCCGGCGACGTTCCAGGCGTTGACCGCGGCGGTCACGAAGGGCGCCCGCGAGTCATCCCGCGCGGCGTCCGCCGGGGCGTCCCGGTGCAGCAGGCGCACCGCCAGCCGCCGGTGCGGGTCGGCGTCGCGCTCCGCCCGGAGCAGCCGGATGCCGCTCTCGACCGCGGTGCGCGTCCGGTCGCGCAGCGCCCGGGCCGCCGTGTCGCCTCCGCCCCGGAGGGGGCCGGTGTCGATCGGCTCGCCGAACCAGAAGTAGAGCCGCTCCGGCCGCGGGACCAGGGGTCCGAGGCCGACGCCCAGCGGGGGCAGCGGCATGCCGACGAGGCGCCTCGTCAGCTCCGAGGCCTGCGAGATTCCCGGCGTGCGGTTGTCGAGCACCACGTCGAACATCTCCTCGACGCCGACCGCGGCGAAGGGGACGACCGGGTAGCCTGCCTCGATCGCGAGTTTGGCGAATCCCACGCGCTCCTTCCACTTGAGCGTGTAGCGCTCGCCGCGGTGCTTGAAGACCTCGTCGGACCCGCCAGGGAAGACGAGGATGCTCTCGCCCTCCCGCATCAGCGCACGCACGTTGTCCCGCGTGCCGCGCACCATGCCGCCCGACTCCAGCAGCTCGCGCCAGACCGGGATCGCGTAGTGGCGGTGATCGCCGAGGCCCCTGACCACGATCCGCCGACGGATCCACAGCTCCGCGATCAGGAACGGCACGTCGAGCAGGCCGTAGAGCGTGTGGTTGCCTACGAGCAGCATCGGCTCGCGCAGCCGGTCGACGCCGTAGAGCTTGGGCTGGAGCACGCGGCTCAGCGGTGCGACCAGCGCGGCCAGCCGGTCCAGTTGCGCGGGGTCGGGCGCCGGCGGCACGTCCCTCAGGTCGCTCGCGACGTTCCCGGGCACGTCGCCACCTAGCGCGCGAGGATGAGAGCCGCGCCCGGCCGTGTCCCCGGGAGCGCGGCGGTGATCCTGTGGGCCCCGCGGCGCAGGCGCACGTGCAGCATCGCGCGGCCGTCCTTGGAGCTGACCGAGCTCGCCGCGCCGAGCCGCACGGTCGCCACGCCGATCGGCTCGCCCGGCCCGGTGACCACACGCACCGGGATCGCGACGCGCCGGCCCGCGCGCACCAGCAGCGGGGCGCGCACGCGCAGCTGCGGCGCCGGCGCGGGCGTGAAGGTGAGCAGCGTGGGCTGCGGGTAGGTCGCCGGCCCGGTCTTCGAGAGCGGCATCACGCCCCACTGCAGCAGGCCGCCGAGCGCGGGGGTCACGTCGATGCCCTCGGCCTCGCCGTTGATCGTGCGCTCGATCTCCAGCCGCCGCGCGCCGGTGCGCGTGTTCACGCTCCAGACCTGGAAGCTCGCGCCCTGCTGGCCGGCGAGCAGCAGGCGCCCGCGCCAGAAGGCCGCCCCCGTGATCCCCGACGGCGGAACCGCGCCGCGCAGGCGGCGCACCGAGTGGATCGGCGGGTGCCCGGGGGAGGCGTTACCGGGTCGGACGGCGGCCAGGCGGTAGGCGAGCAGGTCGTCGCCGCTGGAGGTCCAGGCGAGCCTGCCGTCCGGCGAGGCCTCGACCCACATCGCCTTCCTGATCTCCCCCGGATCGAGCTTGACGTAGAAGCGCCAGGCGAGGGTGTCCGGGTCGGCGACGCCGAACGCGCCCGTCCCGCACGTGTTGCCGAGGCGGTCGTCGTAGCACTCCAGCGGCAGCAGCACGCGGCCGCCGCCCGCCGCGTCCCACGACGGGTCGCCGATGTGGTTGTAGCCCTCGCGCTGATGGACGTCGGCGGGGATCGCGTCGTCGGTGCCGGCCTGCTGGACGAGCGCCGCGTCGGTGCGGTACACGCCCTGGCGGATGCCCGTGAAGAAGAGGCGCGGCACCAGGTCGCTGGAAAGCCCCTGCCAGTAGCGGAAGCTGATCGTGCTCGCGCCGACCTGCCGCCAGCGGCCGGGGTCGGCGGCATGCGCGGGGATCGCGAGCAGCAGCAACGCGGCGAGCGCGAGCGCCGGCACGCGAGCGAAGGGGCGCCTGGGCATCGCGGCGAGCCTATCCGCCCCGTGTCCGGCGCGGGCCGGGCACGGCGGAGAGCTACGGGTAGACCTGCTCGCCGGAGGAGTCGTCGACGACCGCGATCGCGACCGACGGGCACGCCGCGGCGGCGGCGAGGATCGTCTCGTCGGGACCGGTGCCGATCACCGTGACGACGTCGTCGAGGCGGAACACGTCGGGCGCGACCTCGACGCAGTCGCCGTGCGCGGCGCAGGCGGCCTCGTCGATCACGGGGACAAGGCTCATGCCGCCACCCTCTCCTGTTCCGCGGCGGCGCTGGCCGCGAGGCGGCGGCGCAGGTGGGGAAGCGCGCCCGGGCGGCCGACGAGCAGGCCGGCGACCGGCCGTCCCGAGGCGGTCCAGGTGGCCGCGAAGTCGCGCGCGCCGGGGTCGCCCTCGACGACTATCCCGTCGGCTCCGTCCGGGCGCCCGATGTGGTGGATGCGGACGCCGTACTGGTCGCTCCAGAACGACGGCTCGGGAGCGCGCGGCGGATCGAGCCCGAGCATGGCGGCGGCGGCCGCCGCGCCCTGGCGACCCGCGGCCTCCCAGTGCTCGCAGCGCGCGTGCGCGCCCAGCTCAGCGACGAAAGGTCTCGCGGCGTCGCCCGCGGCGAACACGCGGGGGACGCTCGTGCGCCCCGCGGCATCGGTCGGCACGCCGTCGGTGGGAAGTCCCGACCCGGCCAGCCAGCCGGTCGCGGGGCGGGCGCCGACCGCGACCAGCACCGCGTCGCAGACCAGCCGCTCGCCGCCGGCGAGCACCACCGCGTCGACACGGTCGGCGGGGCCCTCGAACGACGCCACCGCCGCGCCCAGGCGCATATCGACCCCCTCCGCGCGGTGGAGGTTCGCGAACCAGCCGCCGATCCCGGCGCCGACGATCGGCGCGAGCGGGGCGTCCGCGGCCTCGACCACGGCGACCTCCACGCCGAGGGCGCGGGCGCTCGCCGCGACCTCGAGCCCGATGAAGCCGGCGCCGACGATCACCAGCCGGGCGCCCGGGCGCAGCGCGGCGCGCAGCCTGGCGGCGTCGCCGTGGTCCCGCAGGACGTGCGCGTTCTCGCGGCGGGAGGCTCCCGGGAGCGAGCGCGCCTCGGCCCCGGTGGCCACGAGCAGCCGCTCGTAGCGCAGCGACGCGCCGGATGCCATCTCCACGCGCCGCTCGGCGGGCACGAGCGCTGCCGCCCGCTCCCCGAGCAGCAGCTCGAGATCCCGCTCCGCGTACCAGGCCGCCGGTCGCAGCTCGAGCTCGCCGTGCGCGCGGCCCTCCGACAGCGCCTCCTTGGAGAGCGGCGGGCGGTCGTACGGCGCCGCGTCCTCGGCGCAGACGATGCGCACGCGGCCCTCGTAGCCGTGCCGGCGCAGCGCCGCCGCGCAGCGCTGCGCGGCGAGCCCGCCGCCGGCGATCACGACGCCCTCGCTCACGGCAGCGCTCCCTCCGCAGCCGCCCGGGAGCGCGCGGCTCGCCGCGCCACGGACCGGCGGGCGGCGGGCGTGGCGACGGACGCCGCCGGGGCGCCGTCCGCGAGCGCGGGGACGGTCGCAGCGGGCAGCGGGCGGCTCCGCGGCGCGGCCGCCGGGCGCCCCGGCCGGCGGCCGCGGAGCACGCGCACCGCGAGCCGCGCCAGCACCGGCACCACCGACGCCGCGACCAGGACCTGGAACCAGCGGCTGCCCGCGTCGGTGCCGGCCCCGAGCGCGTGGATCACGCCCATCGCCCACACCACGCTCGTCGCGCGATGGATCGAGCGCCAGCGGCGCGCGCCGATACGCCGGCGCGCGTAGAACGAGAGCCCCAGGATCGCGACGCCGTAGCCGGCCAGGATGCCCAGCCCGGTGAAGAAGGGCTGGTAGGACATGCGGAACGGCACCAGCACGCCCGCGATCCCCGGCCGCAGCCAGGGGTCTCCCAGCAGCGTGACGCCGTGGACGCCGATCGCGATCAGCCCCGTAAGCGCGAGCTGCTCGTGGTAGCCGCGGAGGCCGCGCTTGAGGCCGGGGCGCCGCAGCAGCCCGGAGGCCATCGCCAGCCCGAGCAGGACCGAGCAGGTGACGAGCAGGATCGCCACCACCCCGGAGGCGCGGCTCGCGAGCCACCAACCGTAGTGCAGCGGGTCCGGCCGGGTCATGCGGCGACCGCCGCGGTCGGACGGCGCAGGAGCAGGCGGCCGGCGACGGGCTGCGGCAAGACGTGGACCTCGCCGTCGTCGGTGACGAGCAGCCCACCCGCCGGAGCCAGCAGCTCGCGCGCCGCGTCGGGGCCGCGCAGCACCGCCAGCTTGGCGAGCGTCTCCGCCTCGAGCGCGGAGGGCGCGATCGCGGTCGCCATCAGCACGCCGGTCCAGGCCGGGCGCCCGGTCGCCGGGTCGAGCAGGTGATGGGCGAACCCGCCCCCGGCGGTCCGCCAGATGCGCGAGCCGACTCCCGACGTCGCGACTCCGCCGGACCCCACCCGGAACGTGTGGCAGCAGGCGCCGGTCAGCGGGTGCTCGACCGCCACCTCGTAGGGCCGGCGCTCGGCGTCAGGGCCGATGATCCGCAGGTCGCCGGCCATGTCCACGCAGGCGCGCTCGCAGCCCGCGAGGCGAACGGCGACGGCGTCCGCGGCGAGGCCCTTGCCGGTGCCTCCGGTGTCGATCCGCAGGCCCGGCGGCCGGCGGATCACGCCGGCCTCGTCGTCGACCTCGATCGCCTCCCACGCCCGCGGGCGGCGTGGGCGCGCGGGCGCCCGCCGGCCACCGGCGGCAATGGCGTCTCGCAGCGGGGCGCGCGGCGCGCCGGCGAGCGAGGCCCCGTAGCCGAGCGACTCGAGCTCGGCCACCAGCGTGGGGTCCACGAGCCCGCCGGTGCGCTCCGCCGCCCAGCGGGCCGCAGCGACCGCCGCGCGCAGGAGGCCGGACGCGGGTACGACCTCACGGGGGTCGCGGTTGAGCGCCGAGAGCTCGCTGTCGGGGCGGAACCGCGAGAGGCGGGCGTCGAAGTCCTCGACCCAGGCGCGCGCGTCGGCGACCGCGCGCCCGGACGAGCCGCCGACCAGCAGACGCAGCTCGCAGCCCATCGCGCGGAACGTGAGGTCGTGCTCGGTCATGACTGGCGCGTGACCACCGTCGGCGCGGGCGCCGGCGGTGGCGCGGGGGCGGGAGTCGACGCCGCCGGCGCCGCGTTCGACGAGCCCGCGCCCGGGGGCGGAGCGGACGAGCCGGAGCCGCTGGACGAGCCGGCGGCCGCGGTCCCCGCCCCGGTCGCGGGAACGACGTGCGTGACCACCGTCCGGCGCACGGTGCGGCGCACGAGAACGGTGTGCTTGCGCGCCGCCGGCGATCCGGCGCCGAGCGCCGGGTCGCTGCCCTCGCGCATCTGCAGGGCCAGACCGCCGAACAGGGCGAAGAAGGCGGCCAGCGTCGGGATCGCGACCATGGCCGGGCGCGAACCGCCGTCCTTTCGTGCGCGGGGCTTTGGGGGGGTCGCCCGTGGGGGCCGCGCGCCCCGCCGCTCCAGGCGGCGGTCGTCGCTTCTCGTGCTCCAGCCGGAGTCAGTCATCGCGGCCGCGGCCCCGGTTCGAGTGGGAGCCTCCACGACGGTCGCCGTGCTCGGACTCGGTGTCGTCGCCGCGCTCGGAGGTGTCGTCGCCGTGCTCGCGGGCGTCGTCGCCGTGCTCGGAACCGCTCTGCCGGGTGGCGACCCTGGGCGCGGGCGCGTCCGCCGGGCCGCTCCCTCCTCGCGGGGGCGCCGAGACCACCGAGACCGGGATCGCGCCGGCCTGCGTCTCGCCTCGCGGTGCCGGCCCGGCGCCGGAGCCGGCCCGGGGCGGGCGCTCGCGCCGGGTGCGGTGGACCGTCTGGTGGATCACCTCGGTCCGGATCTCCACCGGGCCCGTTGCGGCGACCGGCTGCGTGGTCTCACCACCGGCGCTCATCGCCGCGGCGGCGAGGCCTCCGAGGCCGAGCAGAGTCGCGCCGGCGGCGATCGTCGTGCGCTTGGGTCTCACGGGCAGGCTCCTCGACTCGCGATGGACACACGGCCAGGATCGGCGTGGGCCCACAAGCGACCGCCCAATGCGGGGTAAAGGCCGGGCAAAGGTGCGCGAGGCGGCCCGCGAGCCCGTCTATCGTCCCGATCGTGGCCGACCTGCCCGCGCGGATCCTGCTGGTCGAGGACGAGGCGTCGATCTCCGAGCCCTTCACGCGGGCGCTGGCGCGCGCCGGGTTCGAGCCGGTCAGCGCGCGCACCGCGCGCGAGGCACTGGACCTGCACGAGCGCCTCAGCCCGGACCTGGTGGTCCTCGACCTGTCGCTGCCTGACGGCGACGGGCGCGATGTCTGCCGCGAGCTGCGCCGCCGGGGCGAGGTGCCGATCCTGATGCTCACCGCGCGCGGGACGGAGACCGACCGCATCGTCGGCCTCGAGCTGGGCGCGGACGACTACGTCGTCAAGCCCTTCAGCGGCGACGAGGTGATCGCCCGGATCCGCGCGATCCTGCGCCGTGCGGCGCGCGAGGCGGCCGGCGCGGGGCCGCGCCCGGCGAGCGACATCGGGCCGCTGCACGTGGATCCGGCCGCGCGGCGGGCGACACTCGACGGGGAGGACCTGGAGCTCTCCCGCAAGGAGTTCGACCTCCTCGAGCGGCTCGTCCGCGACGCAGGGCGCGTCGTGACCCGGGAGGACCTGATGGCGGAGGTCTGGGACGAGAACTGGTTCGGGTCGACCAAGACGCTCGACGTCCACGTCGGCTGGCTGCGGCGCAAGCTCGGCGACGACGCGGCATCCGCCCGCTACATCCACACCGTGCGCGGAGTCGGCTTTCGCTTCAGCGCGCCCGGGGAGGTCGGTCCCGCCTGAGCCTCCGGCTCCGGCTCCTGATCGCGCTCGCGTACGTGCTGGTGCTCGCGATCGTGGCCCTCGAGGTCCCGCTCGCGCTGAATCTCGCGCGACGCGTCGACGCGGAGGTCCGTTCCCAGGCGCGCAGCCAGGCGGACGTCGTCGCCGCGAGCGCCGCCGGGCTCGTCTCGCCACCGCGCCCGGCCGCGCTCGCCGAGCTCGTCGGCACCTCGGCCGTCTCGGTCCGCGGCCGCGTGATCGTCGTTGACGCCCACGGCATCGTGATCGCGGACAGCGCCGGTCACGACACGCTGGGCGACGACTACTCGTCGCGCCCGGAGATCGTGGCTGCACTGTCGGGTCGCGACTTCCAGGACACCCGCCGCAGCCAGACCCTGCGCGAGGACCTCCTCGCGACGGCCGCGCCGATCGTCGCCTCGCGCCGGACGGTCGGCGCCGTGCGGATCACCCAGAGCGTGGCGCGCGTCAAGGGCGCCGTGGAGCGGACGATCGTCGGGCTGGCGCTCGTCGGCCTGGTCGTGCTCGTACTCGGCCTGGGGGCCGGCCTCGTGATCGCCGAGCAGGTCGCGCGACCGCTGCGCCGCCTGGAGGCGACCGCGCGCGCGCTCGACGCCGGCGACCTCCAGCTCCGCGCGCAGGAGCAGGGCTCCGCCGAGCAGCGCTCGCTCGCCCGCTCCTTCAACGACATGACCGAGCGCCTCGTGCGGGCGCTCCGGGCTCAGCAGGACTTCGTGGCCGACGCCTCGCACCAGCTCCGCACCCCGCTCGCCGGCCTGCGGCTGCGGCTCGAGGAGGCGCGCGCCGAGGGCGTCAGCGGCGGGGCGGAACGCGAGCTCGACGCGGGGATGCACGAGCTGGACCGTCTCAGCGTGACGATCGACGAGCTGCTGGTGCTCAGCCGCGCCGGCGAGCGCGACGCGCCCGGGGAGCGGCTCAGCCTCGACGAGGCGGCCACGCGCGCGGCGGAGCGCTGGATGCCCGCGGCGCGCGACGCGGGCATCGCGATCGCGGCCGGCCCGGAGGCGGAGCCGCATCGTTACGTGTGGTGCGCGCGCGTCGACCTGGACCGCGCCCTCGACGCCCTCGTCGAGAACGCGATCCGCTACGGGCCGCCGCAGTCCGAGGTCAGCGTCGTCGCCGGCGCGGGGCGGATCGAGGTGCTCGACGAGGGGCCGGGGCTGGCGCCGGGCGAGGCGGAGGCCGTCTTCGAGCGCTTCCACCGCGGGAGCGCCGGGCGGGCGGGCGCATCCGGCACCGGGCTCGGGCTGGCGATCGCGCGCGAGCTGGCGCGCTCGTGGGGAGGCGAGGCGAGCCTCGCGAACCGCGACGACCGCGGCGCCGTCGCGGTTCTGGCGCTGCCCGCCTTTGCCGAGGCTTCACCGGGGCCCGGCTAGCCTTCGGCGATGCTTCGGCGCGCGCTGCTCGTGATCGCCCTGGGGCTGCTCGGCGTGGCCGCCGCGGCGGCGCTCGCCTACGCCACCGATCGGCTGACCAGCCAGCCGATCGGGCTCGCCGAGGCGCCGGCCTCGGCGGGCGACGATCTCGTTCCCGCGGCGCTCTCCGGGCGCGGCTCGGCCGCTCGTCCCGTCGTGCCGCGCGGCTCCGGTGGCGCGGCGCCGCGCGGTGGCCCGGTCGCGCCCCCGGTGTCTCCCGCGCCCGGCTTCGGGCCGTCCTCGGGCGCCGCGCCGTCGCGCACCGTGCCCGGCTCCACGGCCCACGGCGACGACGACCACGACGGGAAGACCCACGGCGGCGACGGCGACCACGACGACGACTGACCGCGCGGCCGGGGCTCCATAGAATCGCCGGGCGATGACGGAGGTCGCCTGGACACCCACGTCTGAGTACGTCGAGCGCGCCAACGTGACGCGCTTGATGCGCCGGCTCGGCGCCTCGTCGATCGACGAGCTGCGCCGGTTCTCGGTCGGCGACCTGCCGGCGTTCTGGGACGCGGTGGTCGAGGACCTCGGGATTCCCTTCTCGACTCCCTACGAGCAGACGCTCGACACCTCGGACGGGATCGAGTGGGCGCGCTGGTTCACCGGCGGGCGCATCAACCTCGCGGCCGCGTGCGTGGACCGCTGGCGCGAGGATCCGGCCAGGGCCGACGCGCCGGCGCTGATCGGCGAGGCGGAGGACGGCGAGGTGCGCACGCTCACCTACCGGGAGCTCGCCGCGGCGGTCGACGCGCTCGCGGCCGCGCTGCGGGCGGACGGGCTGCGGCCGGGAGACGCGGTCGGCGTCTTCATGCCGATGGTTCCCGAGGCGGTGATCGCCGCCTACGCGATCGCGAAGGTCGGCGCCATCTACCTGCCCGTCTTCTCCGGGTTCGCGCCGCACGCGATCGCCGCGCGCCTGCGGGACGCGGACGCGAAGGTCGTGCTCACCGCCGACGGCACCTGGCGGCGCGGCAAGCGGGTCGCGATGAAGCCGGCCTGCGACGAGGCCGTGGCGGAGTGCCCTGACGTGCGGCGGGTCGTCGTGCTCGGGCGCCTCGGGCTGGGCGACGTCCCGATGCGGGCCGGCCGCGACATCGCCTGGGACGACTTCCTCGCGGCCGCCGATCCGGCGGACGGCCGCACGGCGCACGACACGGGCGCGGAGGACGTGATGATGCTGGCGTACACCTCCGGCACGACCGGCAGGCCCAAGGGCGCCGTCCACGTCCACGGCGGCTTCCTCGTGAAGATCGCCTCCGAGGTCGCCTACTCCCTCGACCTCCACGCCGGCGAGCCGTTCTACTGGGTCACGGACATGGGCTGGATCATGGGGCCGCTCGCGATGGTCGGCTCGCACGCCGTCGGCGGGACGATGGTCATGTACGAAGGCGCCCCGGACTTCCCCGGGCCCGACCGCGTGTGGGCGTCGGTCGAGCGCCACCGCGTGACGATGCTCGGGGTCTCGCCGACGCTGATCCGGGCGCTGAAGCCGAAGGGCGACGAGCACCCGCGCCGCCACGACCTCACCTCGCTGCGGATCATCGGCTCGACCGGGGAGCCGTGGAACCCGGAGCCCTACTGGTGGCTGCACCGCGAGGTC
Organism: Solirubrobacteraceae bacterium; assembly: GCA_046330255.1. Lineage (GTDB taxonomy): Bacteria > Actinomycetota > Thermoleophilia > Solirubrobacterales > Solirubrobacteraceae > JBBSBL01. The sequence goes on along the minus strand of JAXLTC010000001.1, from coordinate 398,436 downwards.
GGGAGCGGACGGGTGCCGATCATGAACATCTCGGGCGGCACCGAGGTCGGCGCCTGCTTCCTGTCCCCCTACCCGGTGGAGCCGATCAAGGCCTGCTCGCTCGGCGGGCCCTGCCTCGGCATGGACGTCGACGTCTTCGACCGGGAAGGGCGGCCGGTGCGCGGCGAGGTCGGGGAGCTCATCTGCCGCGCGCCCTGGCCGGGAATGACGCGCGGGGTGTGGGGCGACCCCGAGCGCTACCTCGCCAGCTACTGGTCGACCTACCCCGGCGTCTGGCGCCACGGAGACTGGGCGATGATCGACTCCGACGGCCAGTGGTTCCTCTACGGGCGCTCCGACGAGGCGATCAACGTCGCCGGCAAGCGCCTGGGTCCCGCGGAGGTCGAGTCGATCCTGGTCGGCCATCCCTCCGTGGCCGAGGCGGCGACGGTGGGCGTGCCCGACGAGACCAAGGGCGAGGCCGTCTGGTGCTTCTGGGTCCCGGTCGACGCGAGCGGCGAGGACGTCTCCGCGGAGCTCGCCGAGCGCGTGGCCGCCGACCTCGGCCGCCCGTTCAAGCCCTCGCGCGTCGTGCGGGTAGCGGCGCTGCCCAGGACCCGCTCGGCGAAGATCCTGCGCCGCGCCGTGCGCGCCGCCGCCATCGGCGAGGACCCGGGCGACCTCTCGAGCGCCGAGAACCCCGAGTCGCTGGACGGCATCCGCGAGGCGCTGGGCCGGTCCGGCTGAGGCGCCTCACCCGGCGGCTGCGCCGGCCGGGGCGCGCGCCGTCGCGGACCGGGACAGCTCGTCGTCGAGGGCGCCGACGAGCGCGAGGCAGAACTCGAGCGTCGCGGCCGGCGCGCCCGCGTCCGGATCAGTCGCCGCGCCCGGCTTCCCGGCGCCCGCGGACGGGGCGCTCTGCACGGCGATCGAGGCCCAGCCCGCCCGCCGGGCGGGCAGCGACAGCGAGGTGCCCCGGCCGGCGATCGCCCGCGCCCGGAGCGCCGGCTCCTCGCGCGCGACCCGGTCGCACAGCGCGAGCAGCTGGGGGTGAGCGCGGAGTCGCACGAGCGGTCCGTCGGAGCGGCGCCAGGCGGGCGGGCCCGCCCCGCACGGCTCGACCGCGAGCACCGCGACGTTCTCGCGCCTCACCCCGCGCCGGCGCGAGCGCACCCAGCGCTCCGCCCCGGCCGCGTCGGCGCTCGCGGCGCCCGCGATCAGCACCTCGACGGCGAGCGCGCGGGGCGGGGCGGCGTCGAGCGCCGCCGCGAGCGCCACGGCGACAGCGGCCGCCGCGGCCTCGCGCTCGCCACCGGCCGCGGGCGCGAGCGAGATCTCCGCGAGGACGAGCAGCGCCGCGAGCAGCGCGACGGTGGTGACGAGCTGCGCGGCGCCGACCCCGCGGCCGTCCTGGCCCAGTGCCCGCATCCCCGCGAGCACGACCAGCGCCAGCAGGGCTCCGCCCAGCCACGCCCGCGCGCTCGGCCACAGCCCGGCGGCGGCCGCCTGCAGCGGGCGAGCCAGCCCGCGGGCGCGGGGCGGCGCGTCACAGCCGGCCACGAGCGTCAGGGTCAGCGCCGGCTGCTCGCCGTCGCGGGGCGGGGGAGGGGCGAGCACGTTCTGGGTCGCGCGCTCGCGGGTCAGCAGGCGCAGCGGTCGCGCGCGGATCCCGGTCAGCTCGGCGGCGAACGCGACCAGCACGACCAGGAGCGCCGCGAGGCCGGCGCGCGGCTCCGCAACGGAGAGGAGGCTGCCGGCGATCCCGAGCAGCGTCGCCCAGGCCGCCGCCGCCGCGGCGTTCGGACGCACCCACAGCGTCTCGACCGCCGGGGCGCGGCCGAGCGCGGCGAGGCGATCGCGCAGCAGGAGCGCCGCGCGCCGCTCGGAGTCGCTGCCCGGCGCGCGGGCCCGGATCGCGCCCAGCTCGCGCGCGAGATCGATCGGCTCCATCCGAGCGCGGATGATGGCAGCCGTCGTGGCGGGCGCCGCCCGGCTAGCGGCCCGGGCGCTCCAGCTCCGCGAGCAGCGCGCGCACGACCACGGGGTCGAACTGCGATCCGGAGCCCTCGCGCAGCTCGCGAACCGCGCGCTCGCGCGACATTGCCCGGCGGTAGGGGCGGTCCGAGGTCATCGCGTGGTACGCGTCGCAGGCGCTTATCACCCGCGCGCCGAGCGGGATGCCCTCGCCCTCGAGCCCGTCGGGATACCCGTGCCCGTCCCAGCGCTCGTGCGCCGAGCGCACGAGCGGATGCACGCCGGTGAAGAACGGGATGCGCGCGAGCAGGCGCTCGCCGATCACCGTGTGCTGGCGCATCTGCTCCAGCTCGGCGGGGTCGAGCGGCCCCGGCTTGCCGAGGATGTCGGGGTGCAGCGCGATCTTCCCGATGTCGTGCAGCAGCGCGCCGTAGCCGAGCATCCGCTGCTGCTCGGCGTCCATCCCCACGCGCGCGGCGACCCGGGCCGCCAGCTCGGCGACCTCGCGCGCGTGCGCGGCTGTGTAGGCGTCGTTGGCCTCGAGCGCGTCGGACAGCGCGGCGATCGTCGAGGTGAACGCAGCCTCGAGCTCACCGTAGAGAACCGACCGGTGGATGGCCGCGCCGACCTGCGCGGCGACCGTGTCGGCGAGCAGGACGTCGTCCGCAGAGAAGCCGTCGACGTGGTCCTGCTCGAGGTTCAGGACGCCCCACAGGTGGCCATCGACCACGATCGGGACGCACAGCTCCGAGCCCGGCCCGCCGTCGCCGGACGCCGGACCGATGAAGTCCGGGTCGCGCGAGGTGTCCCGCACCAGCTTCCGCTGGCCGTCCCGCGCCACGAGGCCACGCACGCCGGTGGTGACGGGCTGGACCTGCGCGCTCCCGGTCTCGAGCTCCGCCATCAGCGCGCCGGCGCCCGCGGCCAGACGCAGCAGGCCCTCCGACTCGAGGCGGTGGATGTCCGCGAGGTGGTAGTCGAACGAGTGGTGCAGCTCCTCGACGGTCGCCCGGCAGATCTCCCCGGGCTCCACCAGCGGCGCGAGCCTCGCCGAGAGGCGGCTCGCGACGCTCAGGCGCTCGCGCTGGTGGGCCGACTGGATCGCGGCCGCTGCGAGCGCGAGCCGCCCGTCGGGCTCGGCGTCGCCGTCCGGCTCCTCGCTCCGGGGCGAGGCCTCCTCCGGCTCGTGGCCGCCGTTCCACTTCATCGCGTAGAGCCCCGCGTCGGCCCGTGCCAGGAGCGCGTCCTTCGCGTGGCCGTCCGACGGCCACGCCGCGACCCCGTAGGAGGCGCCCGTTCGCGAGTCGATCGCGGCGAGCGCCGATCCCGCCCGCTTGGCGACGTCGCGGGCGGCGTCCGCCGCGGTCTCCGGGAGCAGCAGCGCGAACTCGTCTCCGCCGAGCCGGAACGCGACGTCCGAGGCGCGCGCGCAGAGCTCCAGCGCGCGTCCCGCCTGCCGCAGCACGCGGTCGCCCGCGGCGTGGCCGGCCAGGTCGTTGACCAGCTTGAAGGAGTCGAGGTCGAACAGCACGACGCTGAAGCGACCCGCGTGCCGGCGGGAGCGCTCGATCTCCGCGTTCACGCGCTCGTGGAACTCGCGGTGGTTGAGCAGGCCGGTCAGGGCGTCGCGGCTCGCCCGGTCCTGCTGCTCCTGATAGAGGCGCGCGTTCGCGACCGCCACCGACGCCTGTGTCGCGTAGAACGCGAGCAGGTCCAGGTCCACGCCGAGGAACGCCCACGGGGCCGGCGACAGCGCGACGATCACCCCGACGCTCTCGTCCCGCCAGCGCAGCGGCGCCGAGCAGAGCGAGCCGACGGGGAAGTCCGGGTGGTCCGGGAGCAGCTCGAGCTCCGGCACGCCGCGAAGCTCGTCGGCGATCCGCGGCTCGCTCATCGCGCCACGCGCCTCGGCCCAGGTCTCGATCGCCGCCACCACGTCCGGCGGCAGGTGCCACGCGCCCTGGCAGCGCGGGCCCTGTCCGTCGTCCAGCAGGAGCAGGTACTCGCTTCCGCCGAGCACCCAGCGCGCGTTCGCGAGGATCTTCGCGACGACATCGTCCAGCGCGAGGCCGGACACGAGGTCCTGCAGGGAGAGCGTCAGGCGGCCCGCGGCCTCGGCCTGGCGCTCGACTTCCGCCTCGAGCCGCTTGCGCTCCCGGCGGCCCGCCGACTGCCCGTTCCACAGCAGCCCGCCGAGGCCGCCGGCGGCCAGCGCCGCGGCCTCGGGCAGGAGCGCGGGGTCGAGCGCCGCGGCGGCGACGATGCCGGTCGCGCCGAGGCCGCCGGCCGCGACGGCGAGCCGCCGGGGCCAGCGCCGCTCGACGTCCCAGGCGACCTCGTAGAGGCAGGCCTCGTCCCCGCGGGCCTCGCAGCGGGTGTGGCGGACGCGGGCGGCCGGGGCGCCGAACAGGCGCGGGGCCGCGGTAAGCATCCCGGCGACGAAGGCGCACTCGTCCACGTTCGCCTCGAATCCGGGCGCCTGGCGAGCGCGGATCCTGGCGGTCCCGCGCCGCACGGAAAGCGGCTCCAGGCGTAGCGTGGCGGTGAAGCGGGCGCACACGCGGCCCACCTGCGAGTAGATCGCGCGCGGCGAGCCGAGCGCTCCCAGCACGATCCGCGCCGCGTTCTGCGCGCCGATCTCCACGGCGTTCTCGCCGAGGCGCCGGGGCACCTCGGGATCGCCCACGACCTCGGCCGCGGAGCGGAACAGCCGGAGCTTCAGCTCGCGCGACCACCAGCGTGCCTCGTCGTCGAGGTCGGCCTCGCGCCCGGTCATCCCCGCGCGCGCGATCACCTCGGCCCGGGCGGCGGCGCCGCGCGCGCCCTCGACATAGGCGAGGAGCCCCCGGATCGTCGCGCCGCTGGACTCGCGCGGCTCCCCGGCGGGCAGGGCGGCGCCGTCCGCCGGCTCGCGGGCGGGCTGGTCCTCGGGCAGGCTGGCGCGGTGTGCGCTCACGGGCTACCCGAGGCATCGGCAGGCCGGGCTCCCGCCCTGAGGAGAGATGCGCGACTTTGAATAGGATCCGGCGGCCATGGAGCCCACCGATCTCGCCTTCGCCGGGCTCGCGCGCCAGGCCGAGCTGATCCGCGAGCGGGAGGTCAGCCCGCGCGAGACCGTCGAGGTCGCGCTGGCACGGATCGACCGCATCGACAGGCGCTTGCGCAGCTTCCGCGTCGTGATGGCGGAGCGGGCGCTCGCCGAGGCCGAGCAGGCGGCGGCCCGGCTCGAGGCGGGCGACGAGCGCCCGCTGCTCGGCGTGCCGGTGGCGATCAAGGACGACGTGGACGTTGCGGGGGAGGTCACCGCCTACGGGAGCGCGGCGCACGACCCGGTCCCGAGGCTCGAGGACGCGGAGGTCGTGCGCAGGCTCCGCGCGGCGGGCGCGATCGTCGTCGGCAAGACGAACGTCCCGGAGCTGACGATCTTCCCCTTCACGGAGTCGGCGGCGTTCGGCGTCACGCGCAACCCGTGGGACGACTCGCGCTCTCCGGGCGGCTCGAGCGGCGGGTCGGGCGCCGCCGTCGCGGCCGGGCTCGTGCCCGCCGCGCTGGGCTCGGACGGCGCCGGGTCGGTCCGCATCCCGGCGGCGTGCTGCGGGCTCTTCGGACTCAAGCCGCAGCGCGATCGCATCCCGCTCGCGCCGAAGGTCGAGGGCTGGCACGGCCTCAACCACCTCGGCCCCCTGGCCCGCAGCGTCGCCGACGCGGCGCTTTTCCTCGACGTCACGGCCGACGCTCCCGCCGGCGTGCGCTACGCGGATGCCGCACGCACCCCGCCGGGCAGGCTGCGGATCGCGGCGGCGCGCAACCTCCCCGTGCCGGGCCCCGTCGCGAGCGAGCCCGTCCGCGCCTACGAGGAGGCGATCGAGCTGCTGCGCGGCCTGGGGCACGAGGTCGTCGAGCGGGACCTCGACTGGGGCCCGGCCTTCATCCACGTCGTCGCCCGCTACCTGCGCGGGATCCACGACGACGGGGTGGCGATGGGGGACCGGCGCCGGCTGGAGCGCCGCACCCGCGGCATGATGCGGCTGGGCTCGCTCGTCCCGCCCGCGGGGCTCGCGAAGCTGCGCGCGCAGGAGGCGTCGCTCGCCGAGCGGGTCAACTCCTCGTGGGCCGACTGCGACGCTCTGCTCCAGCCCGGCCTCGCGCGGCTGCCGCTCGAGATCGAGCAGTTCGAGGGGCGCGGCGCCGCGTGGACGCTGAACGGCGCCGCGCAGCTCACGCCGTGGACCGGCCTCTGGAACGTCACCGGCCAGCCGGCGGCCGCGATCCCGATGGGAACGGCGGCGGGCGGCCTGCCGCTCGCGGTCCAGCTGGTCGCCAGGCGCGACGGCGAGGCCGGGCTGCTGTCGCTGGCGGGTCAGATCGAGGCGGAGCGCCCGTGGGCGGACCGCCGCCCCGCGCTCGCCGGGTGAGCGGCGCGGACCCGGACGCGCTGCTCGCGGTGGCGCGCGAGGTCTCCCGCGCCGCGGGAGACCTGCTGCTCGAGCGAGCCGGGGAGCGCCCGCGCGGGGTGCGCGCCAAGAGCACGCCCACGGACCTCGTCAGCGAGGCCGACCTGGCCGCGGAGCGAGCGATCCGCGAGCTGCTCTCCGCGCGGCGCCCGGACGACGCGGTCCTCGGCGAGGAGGGAGGGGAGGCGGGCGGGCCGAGCGGGGTGCGCTGGGTGGTCGATCCGCTCGACGGCACGGTCAACTACCTGTTCGGGATTCCGCAGTGGTCGGTGAGCGTCGCCTGCGAGGACGACCGCGGAGCGATCGCCGCGGTCGTGCTCGACCCGCCGCGCGGCGAGGAGTTCACCGCCACGCGGGGCGGACCCGCGCGGCTCGGGGACGAGACGCTGCGCGGCTCCGCTCGCGAGGAGCCGGCGAGCGCGATGGTCGCCACCGGCTTCGCCTACGACGCCACGGTTCGCGCGGCCCAGGCCGAGGTGGTCGCGCGCCTGCTCCCGCGCGTGCGCGACATCCGGCGGCTGGGGAGCGCGGCGCTCGACCTGTGCTGGACGGCCGCCGGGCGCTACGACGCCTACTACGAGCGCGGGCTCAACCGCTGGGACCTGGCGGCAGGCGGCTTGGTCTGCCACCGCGCGGGGCTCGAGGTGCGCGAGCTCGAGCCGTCCGGCCCCCTGCCGGGCGGCCTGCTCGCGGCGCCGGCGACCCTCGCCGCGGAGCTCCTGCCGCTCATCGGCTGAGCGCGGCGGTCCTCCGCTCCGGCTGACCATCCGATCCTGACTTTCGGTCGCAGCACGACCACAAGCCAGGATCGCTCGCCCGGCTCAGTGCGGCGGGTGGGACTCGAACCCACACGCCCTTTCGGGCAAGGCCTTTTGAGGGCCCCGTGTCTGACCAGATTCCACCACCGCCGCAGAACCCGATTGTAGGCCCGCCGCCCCCGGCGCCATAAGGGCCGGCGGCCCGGCCCCGGCGCCGGCGGCCCGCCGGTTCACCGCGTCAACGAGCACCCCTCATAGGGGTCGAGACCGACGCGGTTTCCGAGTTCCCCGCGGGCCGCGCCCCCCTGATGCCGTTCTGCGCGAAGCGCCTCAGGCCGTCGCCGGAGGGATGGCCGGGCCCGGGCCGCCGGGGTGCCCGCCCGCGCCGCCGGCGCGGTCGGCCGGGACCTCGAGCTCCACGTTCCACGCCTGGCGGAAGCCCTGCGCGCCGAAGGCGATCAGCAGGATCTGGACGGGAACGATCAGCAGCACCAGCAGGCCGAGGAGGTCGGCGTCGAGGCCCGTCCCGCCGAAGATCGTCTCCGGCGCCGCGTAGCCGGTCTTGTCCCGCTCGAACCAGCCCGGCCCCGCCACGACGCAGAGGATCGCGAGGATGATCGCCAGCGCGGCCGCGATCGGCAGCGCGCCCCGCGTCCAGCGGGACACGTAGTAGGCGAGCAGGAGGTACACGATCACGTAGCCGAACGAGACCAGCTTCTGGCCCTCCAGCACCGACCATCCGAACACCAGCACGATCAGCATCAGGGCGGCGGAGGCGAGCAGCAGCAGGACCACCGTCGCCTTCGTCGCCTTCGACTCGGGCTTCTCGCGGTTCGGGTGCTCGATGATCACACCCTCGTTCTCCATCCCGTAGCGGACCCTACAATGCCCCCCGGCCGTGCGCATCCCCGGGCTCCGGGGGTTTCGGACGCGCGCCGCGGCCCAGCGGGCGTGGTGGAACTGGCAGACACGCCGGCCTTAGGAGCCGGTGGCCTCAGGGCCTTGGGGGTTCGAGTCCCTCCGCCCGCATCGGTGGCCGCGGCCGCTCGCGGCCACACGTGCGAGTATGAGGCGCGCATGAATCGCCCCACCGGAGCGGCGCTGCTGGCCGCCGGCGCCCTCGCCGCCGGAGCAGTGTGGTGGCGGCGCAACCCCTCGGCGTGCCCCTACAGCCAGCGCTTCTGGGTCGAGGCCCCGCACCCCTTCATCACGCGCGAGCGCCTGCGCGACGCGCTCGGCGAGGTCCGCGGGCGCCGCGTGCTGGAGGTCGGCCCGGGGACCGGCTACTACTCGCTCCCGGTCGCCGAGTGGATCGGTCCGGACGGGTGTCTCGACGTCTTCGATCTCCAGCAGGAGATGCTCGACCACACGATGCGCCGCGCGGGCGAGGCTGGCCTCGGCCACGTCCACCCGTCGCAGGGAGACGCCCGCTCGCTGCCCTACGAGGACGACGCCTTCGATGCCGCCTACCTCGTGACCGTGCTGGGGGAGATCCCCGACCAGGCGCAGGCGCTGCGCGAGCTGGGGCGCGTGCTGCGCCCGGGCGGCCGGCTGGTCGTCGGGGAGCTCTGGGGCGACCCGCACGTCGTGACCGCCGGGCGCCTGCGCGAGCGCGCCGAGGGGGCCGGCTTCGCCTGGGAGCGCCGCGTGGGCCCGGCGGTCGGGTTCTTCGCCGTTATGAAGCTCGCGTGAAGCCGCGAAACTTCCGCCCGCGGCGCTTGTCTCACCTAGCATGACCAACATGCCAACTCCCTCCCGCCGGGCGCGGCTGCGGATGCTCGTCGTGGCGATGCTCGCCACGGCGGTCGCGGTCCCCGCCGTCGCGGTTCCGGCCACGTCGTCCGCCTCCAAGGGCGCCGGCGACCACCAGTACCAGGACCCGTTCCACAACAAGCAGCGTGCCGCGGCCAAGCGCCGGGCCGCCGCCCGCAAGCGGGCCGCCGCCAAGCGCCGCGCCCAGGCGCGCAAGCGCGCCTGCAAGCACGCCAAGACGCGCGCCCAGAAGCGGCGTTACTGCAGCAAGCGGCGCTGAGCGCCCACTGCGACAGGGCCCGGCTGGGCGCAGCACGCGCCCGCCGGGCCCTTCGCCGTGCTCAGATGAGCGTCTCTCCCACGTAGCCACCGGGCCGGGTGCCGGGCGGCACGGCGAACAGCGCGCTGCCCGTGTGGACGATGTACTCGTTCAGCGCGTCGTTAGCGCCGAGGCGCCGCTGGATCGGCACGAACGCGGTCCGCGGGTCCCGCTGGTAGGCGATGAAGAAGAGCCCCGCGTCGAGCTGGCCGCGGCGCTCGTCCATCCCGTCGGTGAACGAGTAGCCGCGGCGCAGGATCTTCGCGCCGTCGTTGGTGTCCGGGCTCGCCAGCCGGATGTGGGCGTCCACGGGGATCGCGGGCCTGCCGTCGCGCCCCTTGCGCTTCAGGTCGACGGGGTCGAACTCGCGGTCCCCGTGCAGCGGCGCGCCGCTCTGCTTGCGGCGGCCGATGGTCCGCTCCTGGTCGTCGAGGCTCGCGCGGTCCCAGACCTCGATCAGCATCCGGATCCGGCGCGCGACCATGTAGGAGCCGCCGCGCATCCAGGCGGGCGCGTCGCGCGAGCCGACCCAGACGTGGCGGCGCATCGCCTCCAGGTCCTCCGCGCGGATGTTGTTCGTTCCGTCCTTGTTACCCATCAGGTTGCGCGGCGTGGCCTGGCTGACGCTGGTCGTGGACGTCCGGCCGAAGCCGAGCTGGGACCAGCGCATCACGGCGGCGCCGCGGCCGATCCGCGCCAGGTTGCGCACGGCGTGGAACGCGACCTGGGGATCGTTCGCGCACGCCTGCACGCAGAGGTCCCCGCCTGAGCGCTCGGCCTCGAGCTCGTCGCCGGGGAGGGGCGGCAGGTCGGCGAGCGCCGCGGGGCGCCGCGCCGCGAGCCCGAAGCGCCGGTCGAAGAGCGACGGGCCCAGGCCGAACGTGACGGTCAGCGCCGAGGGCGGAAGGCCGAGCGCCTCGCCGGTGTCGTCCGGCGGCGCGGGCGGCACGTCGTTGCGGGGGCCGGCCGGCTCCCCGGCCGACATCCGCGCGGCAGCCACGGTCCAGGCGCGCAGCAGCTCGCGCAGCTCGCCGCGCGAGGTCGTCGTCAGGTCGAACGCGGCGAAGTGCAGCCGATCCTGCGCCGGCGTCGCGATCCCGGCCTGATGGCGACCGTGGAAGGGGACCGCGCGGGCCGTTTCCGCCCCCGGGCTCTCGCCGTCCGCCTCCGCTTGGCCCGCGGCGTAGCCCGCGCCGGCGAGCGCGACGCCGCCGGCGGCCCCGCCGGCCGCCGCCAGGAGCCCCCGCCGGGTGAGCCCGCCGGTCCGGCGTGCGGGCAGCGGCGCGTCGGTCTCGTCCGGCCGGTCGCGCGCCGGACCATCGGGCGGCGTGCCCATCGCGGCGCCCGTCAGGCGACGAGCCGCGCCGGCACCTGCGAGAGCGGCTCGGCGAGCTGGTCGATCACGCGGCTCAGGCGGAGCGTGTCGGCGCTCGTGAGCTCGCCGTAGGGAACGAAGCCTTCGGCGCCGCGGTGACGGGCGAGCGCGGCGTCCACCGCGTCGAAGCGGAGCCGCACCTCCCGCGCCAGCTCCGCGCTGCGCGCGGCGAGCATCGGGCTCGCGGCCTGGAACGCGACGCGGGCGCCCTCGACGTTCGCGGCGAAGTCGTGGAGATCGGTGCGCGAGTAGCGGTCCTCCTCGCCGGTGATCTTCGACTTCGACACCTCGCCGAGGAGCTCGTTCGCCCCGTTCACGATCTGGGCGGGCTCGAGCGTCACGGTGCGCGCCCTGCGCCGGAGCTCGCGCACGTCGCGGTCGAGCTGGTCGGCGATCGGGCGCATGCCCGCGGCCGAGCGGTGGACCCACAGCGCCTTCTCGATCCGGTGGAAGCCGGTCCAGCGCGCGCCCGGCTCGACGTCGTTGACGCGCGCGTCGACGCGCGGGTCGAGATCGCCGAAGCTCTCGGCCACGGGCTCGATGCGCTCCCACGGAGCGCGCGCGGAGGCGTAGAGGGCCTTCGCGCGCGCGACGTCGCCGGCGCGGACGGCGTTCGTGAAGGCCTCCGTGCGGGCGATGAGCAGTGCGGCCTGCTCGTCCACGTAGGACTCGTAGCGGTGTGCTGCCGCGCGTGCCTCGGCGCTTGTGGCGGCGGCGGCCGAGCCGCCCGTGACGACGATCGGTCCGCCCTGGTTCTGCTTGCCGTTCGGGCACAGCGCGCGGTAGGTGCCGGTCTTCAGCGTCAGCGAGAACGACTTGGACGTGCCGGGGGCGATGTTCTCGACCTCGCCCATGATCCGGCTGCCCTTCAGCACCTCCCACTCGGTCACCCGCGCGCCGCCGGCGTTCGTGACCTCGAAGGTGGTCGCGCCCGCGGGCAGCTTCAGCGAGGCGGGGCTGCAGCCCTCGTCGCTGAGCGAGATCGCGACCTTGCGGCCGCCCTCCCCGGACGAAGTGCCGCCACCGGACGATCCGCAGCCCGCCGCGACGGCCGCGACGAGGCCGACGACGCCGATCGCCATCGTCGCGGTCGGGGCGACGGCCGCGCGGCGCCAGCGCGCGGGCCACAGGACGTAGGCGGCCATCGGAACCACATAGATCAGCCAGGCGGCGACCTCCGCGACGACCGGTTGCGGCTGGATGCCGAGAATCCCGGTGAGCAGGGACGCGGTCCATGTGCCGGGCTGCACGAGCCAGCCGAGGTCGAGGGCCTGGTTCTGGAGGTCATTCAGCCAGCCCGCCTCGTGGGCCGTGTGCACCGCGCTTGCGAACAGGCCGCCGGCGACCAGGACCAGCACCAAGCCGGTGATGCGGAAGAAGCGCTGCAGGTTGATCCGCACGCCCCCGCGGTAGAGCGCGTAGCCGATCGCGACGGCGGCGACGAGGCCGAGGATCGCGCCCGCGCCGGCGGCCGTGCTCGCGGTCGACTCGTTGAACACCGCCGTCAGGAACACGGCGGTCTCGAAGCCCTCCCGCAGGACGGCGAGGAAGGCCATCCCGACGAGCGCCATCGTCGACCCGGCGGCGAGCGCCGCCGCGGCCTCGCCCTGCAGCGACGCCTTCAGGCCCCGCGAGTGGCGCTTCATCCAGACGATCATGTAGGTGACCATCCCGACGGCCACCAGCGCGACGATCGTCTCGAGTCCCTCCTGCTGGCGCTGCGGGAGGTCCCCCCCGACGACCTCGAGCCCGACGCCGACCCCGACGCACAGCAGGACCGCAGCACCGACGCCGACCCACATCCAGCGCAGCGCGTCGCGGCGGCCCTCCTGCACCAGGAAGGCCGCGACGATCCCTACGATCAGCGCGGCCTCGACGCCCTCGCGGAGGGTGATGACGAAGGTGGGGAGCACTGGGGCGGAGGTCTCCGGCGGGAGGTGTTAGGTGACCCTAACGGTTAGGGCAGCCGAAGTTCTACCACAGAGGTCGGGATTATGCCCGGTGTGCGGGCTGGCCGCCTGCGGGCCGCGCGGCGCGTAGCGTTCGGGTGGTGCCCGGCCGGTTCCGAACTCGTCCTCTGCTCGCGGCCGCGCTCGCCGTGGCCGCGCTCGCCGGGTTGCCCGGATGCGGCGGCGGGAGCGGCGGCGGCGGGACGTCCTCCGGCGCCGGGGCGGGGACGGCCGGCTTCCCGGGGGCGAGCCTGCTGCCCGCCGGCCTGCGCGGGCGGCCGGCGCCGGCGTTCCGCCTAGCGAGCGCGCGCGGCGGGACGCTCGACACCGCGCGGCTGCGCGGCCGCCCCTACGCCGTGACGTTCCTCTACGTGCACTGCCCCGACGTCTGCCCGCTGATCGCGCAGGAGCTCGTCGGCGCGCTGCGGCGGCTCGGGCCCGCGGCGTCGCGCGTCGCCGTAGCGGCGGTCAGCGTCGATCCCGAGGGCGACACGCCCGCCGACGTGCGCGCGTTCCTGCGCGCCCATCGCGCGCCCCCGCAGTTCGCCTACGGGATCGGCTCGCGCAGGGAGCTCCAGCCGGTCTGGCGCGCGTGGTTCGCCGCGCCCCAGATCCCCGGCCGGCCCGAGAGCGCCCACACCGCGACGGTCTGGCTGATCGACCGCGACGGCAGGATCGCTGCGAAGTACGACGGCGGCACCGCGATCGACCCGGCCGACCTGGCGAGCGGGTTCAGGACGCTGCTGCGCGCCTGAGTCACGCCTCCGGCAGGTGCGCGAGGTCGTCGAGGTCGCGCGGCCGGGCCGACGCGGCCTTCATGGCGCGCAGGTGGCGCAGCCCGCAGACCCGCACGGGGATGCCGGCCAGCCGCCCGTCGACCGCTTCGGTGGCGAGCTCGGCATAGAGATCCGGGGCATCAATGCCCGAGAGCCACTGCATCACGTCGAGGGCTCCAAGCCTGGTGGCGAGTCGGAAGTTGCCCCCTCGCGCGAGGTCGGCCGGATCCGTCGGATCGGCCGGTAGCTCGTCCGCGCCGAAGTCGGTCGACTCGACCTGGTCGGCCGCGAGCTCGCGCAGCAGCCGCGCAAGCCGCACGAGGTTCTCGGGCTCCGGGTCGGGGACTACGTCGAGATCGGCAGAGGTGCGCAGGTAGCCGTGCGCGTTGACGGCAAATCCCCCGACGACGATGTGGCTTACCGCGGCCTCGTCCAGGGCGCGCAGCAGCGGTTCGGGATCCAGCGCGCCGCTCAACGCGGGCCGCGCCGGAAGGCTTCGGCGAACCGCTTCGCGAAGCGGTTCAGGGCGGCCGCTTGCTCGAGGTTCGCGGACGGGCCGCGTGCAGCCGCGTCGACAGTGCGCCGGCGCCGCGCCGCCTGCTCGCGTTCGATCTCCGCTCGCGTCCAGGCCCCCCGGGGCCGCTCGTCCGGACTGCCGCTCGACACGATGCAAGCGTAGCGGCGCCCTCGGCATGGCCGGGCGGGCGCCCGCCTACAATGACCGGCCGCACCCGGGGGACTGGTGTATCGGTAACACGGCGGTCTCCAAAACCGCAACGCGAGGTTCGACTCCTCGGTCCCCCGCTCGGCGGAAGGCCTGGAAACAGGGGCCATCCAGCGGCCAGACCGCGATGCCGGCGCTGCAGCCGGCGATGACCAGCTCGGTCGGCTCGTCGCGCAGGGCCGGGTGACGCCGGCGGCGCGGGCACGGCCCAGGCACGCTCCCGCGCTCACCGAGGCGCCCGGCGCGTCCGCGGTAATGCTCCGTGAGCGGGACGCCGGATCCTGAGGCCCTACCTCGACGCCAGCGTCCGCCGGACTCCGAGTCAGCGCGTGGAGCCCACCACCGCGCGGGCGATCACCAGGCGCTGGATCTCGTTGGTGCCCTCCCAGATCTGGTAGAGCTTGGCGTCGCGGTACCACTTCTCGACCGGGTGGTCGCGCACGTAGCCGTGACCGCCGAGGATCTGGACCGCCTCGTCGGTGCAGCGCACCGCGACGTCGGCGGTCATGCACTTGGCCATCGAGCCCTCGGCCATGCTCAGCGGTCGCCCCGAGGCGACGAGCCACCCCGCCCGCCACAGCAGCGCCCGCGCCGCCTCGATCTCCATCGCCATCTGGGCGAGCTTGAAGGCGACGGCCTGGTGGCGGGCGATCGGCACACCGAACGTGCTGCGCTCGCGCGCGTAGTCGCGCGCGTACTCGAACGCCGCGCGCGCGATGCCCAGCGCGGCGGCGGCGAACGTCATGCGCGAGTACTGCAGGAGCGTCAGCGCCTGCGCGGCGCCCGAGCGCTCGCCGCCGCCCGCGCGCCGAAGCTGCGGCGCCGTTGGGACGCCGCCGAGGCGGTTCTCGCGCGGCACGCGGCAGCCCTCCAGGACCACCTCCGCCGTGTGCGAGGCGCGGACGCCGAGCTTGCGCTCCTTGCCGCCCATCCGGAGGCCCGGCGTGCCGCGCTCGACGATGAACGCGGCCATGCCGCCCTCGCCCTCGACCCGCGCGAAGACGACGTGGACGTCGGCGATCCCGCCGTTGGTGATGAACTGCTTGCGCCCGTCGATGACCCAGTCGTCCCCGTCGCGGCGAGCGGTCGTCGCCAGCGCCGAGATGTCGGAGCCGGCCTGCGGCTCGGTGATGCACAGAGCGCCGAGGCGCACCTCCTCGGTGTCGCAGAACCGCGGCAGGAGGCGGCGCTTCTGCTCCTCGGTGCCGAATGCGAGGATCGGCCCGGCCGCGTAGGTCGTGGAGGTGATCTCGGTGGCGATCGCCGCGCAGCCCCAGGCGAGCTCCTCGGTCACGACGAAGTTGGTGACGCCCACGAGCCCGTCCGGCACCCCGCCGCCGCCGTGCTCCTCGGGCAGCCCGTAGCTCAGCAGCCCGATGTGCGCGGCCTTGCGCAGCACGGGCCAGGGGAGCTCCTCGCGCTCGTCGTAGCGGGCCGCCACCGGCCGGATCTCGCGCCGCGCGAAGTCACGCGCGAGCTCCTGGATCGCGCGCTGCTCGTCGGTGAGCGAGAAGTCGACCGCCACATCGTCACCAGGGGCCCTCGGCATGGGCGTTGGCGGCCCGCAGCGCGCTGACGTAGCCCGCGCGCTCCCACGCCGCCTCGTCCTCGCCCGCGGGCACCGCGAGCATCCCACGCAGCTCGTCCACCGACCCGAAGCCCTTGCGCGCCATCCAGTCGCGGAGCCCGTCGAGCAGTACCTCGGCATGCCCCGGCCCGTGGCGCAGCAGCGCCGAGGCGCTCATCACCACATCGGCCCCGGCGAGCAGGTAGCGGGCGACGTCGGCCGGGCTCTCGACTCCGCTGGTGGCGGCGAGCGCAGCGCTCACCCGCCCGTGCAGCAGCGCGATCCACGTCCGCGGCAGCAGCGCGTCGGCCGGGCTCGAGAGCGCCACGCCGGAGACGACCGCGAGCTCCTCCTCGTCGATGTCCGGTTGCAGGAAGCGGTTGAACAGCACGAGCGCGTCCGCGCCCGCCTCGTCCAGCCGCAGCGCGAGCTCGCCCGTCGAGCTGAAGTAGGGACTCAGCTTGACCGCGACCGGGACGCCGACCGCGTCCTTGACCCCCCGCAGGACGTCGACGTGGCGCTGCTCGACGTCGCGCCCGCTGATGCGCGGGTCGCCGGGCAGGTAGTAGATGTTCAGCTCGATCGCCGCAGCGCCGGCGTCCTGCATCGCGCGCGCGTGGTCGGCCCAGCCCTCGAGGGTGACGCCGTTGAGGCTCGCGATCACGGGCACGTCGACCGCGGCGCAGGCGCGCTCCAGCAGGCTCAGGTAGCGCCGCGGGCCGGCATCCTCCTTCGCGACGGCCGGCACGTAGTCGAGCGCCTCCGCGAAGCTCTCGGCGGGGCCCTCCACCAGCCGGGCGGTGCGGGCGGCCTCCTCGCGCAGTTGCTCCTCGAACAGCGAGAAGAGCACGATCGCGCCGACGCCGCCGGCGGCCAGGCGCCGCACGCCGTCGAGCGTGTAGGAGAGCGGCGAGGGCGAGGCGACGAGCGGGTTGCGCAGTCTCAGGCCCATGTAGTCGGTCGAGAGCTCCATCAGCGCTCCTTCCGCGCGTCGGACGGGAAGTCCCGGGCGCCGCGTGTGGCCATCTGCTCGTAGGTCCGCCAGCGCCGGTCGGCCTCCTGCTGGGCGAGGTCGAGCAGGCGCTCGGCCTCGACCGGGTCGGCGGCCGCTAGCGCGCGAAACCGCAGCTCGCGCTTGCGGTAGCCCGCCAGCGGCATCCGCGGGCGGGGCGAGTCGAGCAGGAACGGGCTCCGCTCGGCGGCTCTCAGCAGCGGGTCGTAGCGCAGCAGCGGCCAGTGGCCGCTCGCGACAGCGCGGTACTGCTGGTCGAGCCCGTCCTTCATGTCGTAGCCGTGCGCGATGCAGTGGCTGTAGGCGATCACGAGCGAGGGCCCGTCGTAGGCCTCGGCCTCCCGCATCGCGGACAGGGTCTGCTGGGGATCGGCGCCCATCGCGACCCGGGCGACGTACACGTTGGCGAGCGCGATCGCCTGCAGGGCGAGGTCCTTGGTCGGGATCGCCTTGCCGGCGGCGGCGAACTTCGCGACCGCGCCGAGCGGCGTCGCCTTCGACATCTGGCCGCCGGTGTTCGAGTAGACCTCGGTGTCGAGCACCAGCACGTTGACGTCGCGGCCGCTCGCGAGCACGTGGTCCAGCCCGCCGGAGCCGATGTCGTAGGCCCAGCCGTCGCCGCCGACGATCCACACGCTGCGCCGCACGAGGTGGTCGACGACGCTGCGCAGATCGTCCACCGTCGATCCGTCGAGCCCGTCGAGCCGGCGCTCCAGCTCCGCGACGCGCTCGCGCTGCGCGCGCAGCTCCGACTCGCGCAGCTGGGGCGCGTCGAGGATCTCGTCGACCAGCTCCGGCCCGATCCGGTCGCGCAGCTCTGCGAGGCGCCGGCGGGCGAGCTCGGCGTGGCGGTCTGCGGCAAGCCGCATCCCGAGCCCGAACTCGGCGTTGTCCTCGAACAGCGAGTTCGACCACGCCGGGCCGCGGCCGTCGGCGTCGAGCGCCCACGGCGTGGTCGGCAGGTTGCCGCCGTAGATCGACGAGCAGCCGGTCGCGTTCGCCACCATCATCCGGTCGCCGAACAGCTGCGAGAGGAGCTTCAGGTAGGGGGTCTCGCCGCAGCCGGCGCAGGCGCCGGAGAACTCGAAGAGCGGCTCCAGGAACTGCGTGCCGCGCACCGTGCCGAAGTCCACCCGCGAGCGGTCGTTGTGCGGCAGGCGCTCGAAGAACGCGATGTTCTCGCGCTCGGCGGCCAGCAGCGGCTCGCGCGCATCCAGGTTGATCGCCTTGCGCACCGGGTCCCCGCCCGCCGAGACCGGGCAGGCCTCGACGCACAGCCGGCAGCCGGTGCAGTCCTCGACGTACACCTGCAGCGTGTAGCGCGCGTCCGGGACCCCCGGGGCGTTGAGCGGGGCCGAGCGGAAGCCGTCGGGAGCCCCGTCGAGGTCCGAGGGCTCGTAGTAGCGGGAGCGGATCACGCTGTGCGGGCAGACGAAGCCGCAGTTGCCGCACTGGATGCACAGCTCGGGGTCCCAGACCGCGACCTGCTCGGAGATGTTGCGCTTCTCGTAGCGCGTCGTGGCGCTCGGATAGGTGCCGTCGACCGGCAGCGCGCTGACCGGAAGCTCGTCGCCGCGGCCGGCCATCATCGCCGCCGTCACGGTGCGCACGAACTCCGGCGCGTCGTCGGGCACGACCGGCGCCGGCTCGCGCGTCGAGGTGGCCCGCTCCGGCAGCGCCACGCGGTGGAGTCCCTCCAGGGCGCGGTCGACCGCCGCCTGGTTGCGCGCGACGGTCTCGGCGCCACGCCGGCCGTAGGTCTTGGAGATCGAGGCCTTGATCCGCTCGATCGCGCGCTCGCGCTCGAGCACGCCGGAGATCGCGAAGAAGCAGGTCTGCAGCACGGTGTTGGTGCGTCCCGCGAGGCCCGCCTCGCGTGCGATCCGCCCGGCGTCGATCACGTAGAGCTCGATCCCCTTGGCGAGGATCCGCTCCTGGATCGGGCGCGCGAGCTGCTCCCAGACCCGATCCGGCGGGTGATGGGTGTTGAGCAGCAGCGTCGCTCCCGGCGCCGCGCGCTCGAGCACCTCGGGGCGCTCGAGCAGCCCGAGCCGGTGGCAGCCGACGAAGCCGGCCCCGGAGACGAGGTAGGGCGCCCGGATCGGCTCGGGAC
The DNA here is from genome assembly GCA_046330255.1 of Solirubrobacteraceae bacterium. GTDB lineage: Bacteria > Actinomycetota > Thermoleophilia > Solirubrobacterales > Solirubrobacteraceae > JBBSBL01. The sequence goes on along the minus strand of JAXLTC010000001.1, from coordinate 379,684 downwards.
CGAAGCGCAGGTGCGAGACCGTCTGCGAGCCCGACTTCTTGGAGTCGTAGACGAAGTAGCCCTGGGCGTGCAGGCCCTCCTCGCCGAGGATCTTGATCGTGTTCTTGTTCGCGCCGACGGTGCCGTCCGAGCCGAGCCCGAAGAACACCGCCCGCACCGTCCCGGCCGGCTCGATGTCCAGCGAGCCGTCGTAGGGGAGGCTGGTGCCCGACACGTCGTCGTCGATCCCGACCGTGAACCGTCGCCGCGGGCGCTCCAGGCCGAGCTCCTCGAAGACGGCCGCGACCATCCCCGGGCTGAGCTCCTTGGAGGACAGCCCGTAGCGCCCGCCGGTGACGCTCGGCAGCGCCCCGCGCTCCCCGTCGGCGTGGGACTCGGCGAGCGACGCGAGCACGTCGAGGAACAGCGGCTCCCCGTGCGAGCCGGGCTCCTTGGTGCGGTCCAGCACGGCCACGCGCCGCACGCTCTCGGGCAGCGCTCGCGCGAGCTCGCGCGCCGGGAACGGGCGGTAGAGCCGCACCTGGGCGACCCCGACGCGCTCGCCGCGCGCCTCCAGGAAGGCGACGGTTTCGCGCGCGGTCTGCCCGCCCGAGCCCATCACGACGATCGCGCGCTCGGCCTCCGGGTGCCCGCCGTAGTCGACCAGCCGGTAGCGGCGCCCGGTGCGCTCGCCCAACTCGTCCATCGAGTGCTGCACGATCTCCGGGACCCGCGCGTAGAACGGGTTGACGGTCTCGCGCGCCTGGAAGTAGACGTCGGGGTTCTGCGCGGTGCCGCGGATGAATCCCCGCTCCGGCGACAGCGCGCGCCCGCGATGGGCCCGGACCAGCTCCTCGCCGACCAGCGCGCGCAGATCCTCGTCGGAGAGCGTCTCGACCGTGTTCAGCTCGTGCGAGGTGCGGAACCCGTCGAAGAAGTGCACGAACGGCACCCGGCTGCGGAGCGTCGCGGCCTGCGCCACGAGCGCGAGGTCGTGGGCCTCCTGGACCGAGGCGGACGCGAGCAGCCCGAAGCCGGTCTGCCGCACCGCCATCACGTCGGAGTGGTCGCCGAAGATCGACAGGCCCTGCGCCGCCAGCGAGCGCGCGGCCACGTGCAGCACGGCGGCGGTCAGCTCGCCCGCGATCTTGTACATGTTGGGGATCATCAGCAGCAGCCCCTGGGAGGCGGTGAAGGTCGTCGCCAGCGTGCCCCCCTGCAGCGCGCCGTGCAGCGCGCCGGCCGCGCCGCCCTCGCTCTGCATCTCGACCACCGCGGGTACCGTGCCCCAGACGTTCTCCAGGCCCCGGCTTGACCACTCGTCCGCCAGCTCCGCCATCGGCGAGGACGGCGTGATCGGGTAGATGCAGCAGACCTCGTTGAGCCGGTAGGCGACCGACGCCGCCGCCTCGTTGCCGTCCAGCGTGGCGCGCATCAGCGCGGTTCCGCGACCATCTCGATCGAGTGCACCGGGCACTGCTCGAAGCACGCGCGGCAGCCGGTGCAGCGGTCGTAGTCGAAGCGGTAGCGAAGCCCCGGGCCCAGCTTGATGACCGCGTCCTCGGGGCACGCGCCGAGGCACCCGTCGCACTCGCAGCAGTTCCCGCACGACAGGCACCTGCTCGCCTCGAACGCCGCCTCCCGCTCCGACAGGCCGCCGACGACCTCCTCGAAGCCCGCGACGCGCGCGGATGGCTCGAGCTCGGGCTGGCGCCGCGCCGCGGCGTCGCCGAAGTACCACAGGTTGAGCATCTCGAAGCTGACCGGCGGGTGCTTGGGCCCCCGCTCGAGCCGCTCGCCCCGCAGCCACGCGTCGATCTCACGCGCGGCCCGCTTGCCGTGCCCCACGCCGACCGTCACCGTCCGCTCGGCCGGCACCATGTCGCCGCCCGCGAACACTCCCGGGGCGCCGGTCATCAGCGATCGCGACACGCGCACCGTGCCGTCGCGCTCGAACTCCACGCCGGGCACGTCGCGCAGGAACGCGGTGTCGGTCTCCTGGCCGAGCGCCAGGATCACGGTGTCCGCGGCGAGCGTCTCGACGCGACCGGTCGGCTGGGGGAACCCGGACTCGTCGAGCTCCATCACCTCGACCTGCAGTTGCGGGCCCTCGAACGCCTTGATCGTCCGCAGCCAGTTGATCCGGACGCCCTCGCGCTCGGCGTCCTGCGCCTCCTCCTCGTGCGCGGGCATCTGCTCGCGCGTGCGGCGGTAGACGATCAGCGCCTCCTCGGCGCCCAGACGGCGCGCCGTGCGCGCGGCGTCCATCGCCGTGTTGCCGCCGCCGTAGACCGCGACGCGGCGCCCGATCAGGGGCTTCTCGCCCGACGCGACGCCGCGCAGGAACGAGACCGCGTCCACGACCGGCCCGGCGTCGCGCGCGGGGATGTCCACCCGCTTGGAGAGGTGCGCGCCGACCGCGACGAACACGGCGTCGAAGGAGCCCTCTCGCCGCTCGGCCTCGAGGTCCGTCACGCGGTGGTCGGCGGTCATGCGGACGCCGAGCGCCGCGATTCGCTCGATCTCGCCGCCGAGCACGTCGCGGGGCATCCGGTAGGCGGGGATGCCGTAGCGCATCATCCCGCCGGGCTCGGGGCCCGCGTCGCGGATCTCGACCTCGTGGCCGAGCCGCGCCAGGTGGTAGGCCGCCGAGAGCCCGCTCGGGCCCCCGCCGATCACCAGCACGCGCCTCCCGCTGCGCGTCGGCGGCGGGTCGAACAGCCACTCGCGCTGCAGCGCGAGGTCCCCGAGGTATCGCTCGACGGCGTGGATCGAGACCGCGCTGTCGAGGCTCGCCCGGTTGCAGTCGCCCTCGCACGGGTGGTAGCAGACTCGCCCGTGGATCGCGGCGAACGGGTTGTCCGCCACGAGCGCGCGCCAGGCGCGCTCGGTCTCGCCCGCGTTGACGTGCGCGAGCCACGCCTGGATGTCCTCCCCCGCGGGGCACGCGGCGTTGCACGGCGGCAGCAGGTCGACGTACACCGGCCGCTCGCTGCGCACCGGGCCCGCGCGCGAGCGGCCGTGCGCGAGGTCCGGCAGCGACGTGATGTCTCGCGGCGCCGTGCGCGCGCCGGCGGGACGCGCCGCCGGCCGGCGCTCGGAACGCTGGAATCGCCGCGGTGGGGCGCCCACGACCCCAATCTACGCCTTCGGGCGCACCATCAGGCACGCGGGCGATACCGGATCGCCGGTCCGCGCGGGTCGGATAGTCTCGCGGCGCTCGAGGGCTGCGCCGCGAACGCCCACCAGTTGCGCCACCAGGGGAGGACCAAGGATGCGTTCCACGATCACCCGGACCCGCCCGCTCGCGATCGCGGCGGCGCTCGCCGCCATGGCGTTCGCCTGGGCCGCGACGCCCGCGCCGGCGCACGGCCGCGACGGGAGCGGCCACCACGGCCACGGCCACCACGGCCACCACGGCCACGGCGTCCGGGTCAGCTTCGAGCGTCTCGACGGCTACCCGGCGCCGGGCACGCCCGCTCGCCTGAACAGGGTCGGGGTGCTGAAGACGGGCTCGCCGCGGGCGCGCAACATCCTCGTTCTCAACCCGGGCACGTCGGCGAGCGCCGCGTACTTCGAGCCGCTGGCGAAGGACATCGTGCGCGACACGCACGGCCGCTGGGCGGTCTGGTCGGTCGAGCGGCGCGAGAACCTGCTCGAGGACCAGTCGATGCTCGACCGGGCCAAGCAGGGCAAGGCCACGATCCGCCGGCTCTTCGACTACTACCTCGGCTACCTCACGAACCCGGCGATCACCGACCACTTCAAGCCGATCCCGGACGCGGACGTCGCGTTCGCCAAGCAATGGGGAATGAACGTCGAGATCCAGGACCTGCGCCGCGTGGTGCTCGACGCCGAGCGCCGCGGCCGGCGCGTGGTGGTCGGCGGCCACTCGCTGGGGGGGTCGATCACGACCGCCTACGCGACCTGGGACTTCGGCGGCAAGCCGGGCGCGAAGGGGCTTTCCGGGCTGGTCTACATCGACGGCGGCAGCGGGCCCACCCCGATCGGCGCCGACCAGGCGAAGGCGGCGCTGGCCGCGCTGGCAGCCGGCTCGCCGTGGCTCACGTTCGGCGGGATCCCCGCGCCGTTCACGGGCCTGTTCAACATCGTCGGCTCGACCGCGGCGCGCCGCGAGCCCGACGCCCCTTCGGTCCTCACCGGCTGGCCGCTGCTGCCGGGGAACCTGGTGCCGCCGGTCCCGGCGACCAACGCCGGCGGCTACGGCTACGCGCTCGACACCAAGACCTCGCCGCCAGGGCTCGTCGCCGCGCAGGCGCACCTGGGGCAGTTGGCCGCGAGCGGTGACCCGCGGGGCTGGGACTCGACGGGCGCGCTGACGCCGCTGCGGCGCTACGCGGACATGTTCTCCGGCACCGGGCTGAAGGGGCTCGACGGCACGGCCTGGTACCACCCGCAGCGGCTGACGATCGACGCTGGAGCGGTCGCGGCGGGCAACGCCAACCCCGCGCAGGAGGTGCTGGACGTACACGCGACCCACGGCGCGGATCTCCCGCGGCGGCTGCGGATCTACGCGTTCGCCGCGTCCCTCGGCGGCCCGCGGGTACTGGCCGCCGCCACCGCCCTGGCGGCCCAGTCCCGCATCCCGGCGAGCCGCGTGACGCTCGTCGACCGGCACGAGACCTATGCCCACAACGATCCGGCGGGCGCCAGCCCGCAAAACGACTTCCTCGCCCACCTGATCCCGTACCTGCGCGGGATCGGGCGCTGAGGTCGCGGCTCAGTCGTCCCGCATCGCGGTCTTGACCCACTCCATCACGGTCTCGATCTCGCGGCGCTCCTCGCCTTCCATGACGAAGTAGACGCGCGCCAGCGAGGCCTCCCGGATGAACTCGGCGGCGCTGACGCCCTCGCGCTCGGCCGCCTCGCGGATCAGGACCATCGCACGGCGCGAGAACCTGATTGTGGTCTTCTCGAGCATCCCCCGGGCCAATCCTATGCGGATGGGCGTCCGGGGCGCGCGCCGCCCGCTTCGCCCCCGACGCGAAACGGGCGGCCCGTGGGCCGCCCGCTGCGCCTTGGGACGGAAAGAACCTGCGTGCTAGGAGACCGAGTAGGTCACCTCGGAGACGCCGCTGCCCAGCGGGGCACCGGCCTGGACCGACGCGCCGGTGGCGCGGTTGATGATGCGCGCGGCCTGGGCGGTCAGCTTCAGGTCGCCCTTCAGCGTGGCGGTCCCGTTGCCGACCGTCTTGCTCGGGTTCACGACACGCGCGACCAGGATCCGCTTGTAGGCGAAGCAGCGCACCTGGACGTGGTGGCGGCGCAGGATGCGGCGCAGCTTGCGGCCGAGGCCGTTCGCCGCCGCCCGCCCGCGCTGGATGACGCGCTTGCAGCGGACCTGCACGCGGCCGACCGCCGTGACGCCGATCCCGCGCCTGGTCTTGACCACGATGAACTGGCCGAGCGTTGCGGAGCGGTTGCCCTTCGTGAACTTCAGGCCGCCCTTGTGGCGGATGAAGCCGTTGAGGGTCTTCGAGTGGACTCGGCCACCCGTGATCGCGAGCGTCACGGTGCCGTCGGCGAGCGTCGCGCCGTTGATGGCGGAGACGGTGATGCCCTGGTTCTGCAGGAACTGCTTGGTGGCGGCGGACGGCGTGATCGTCGTCTGCGTGCCGGTGATCTTCACGACCTTCGCCTGAGCAGCCGCGGCCCCGAAGGCCAGCAGCGCGACCACGGCGAACAGTGCCGGGGCGAGCAGTCGAACGCGATGACGCGACATCTTTGGATGAACCTCCACGGTGGTTTGCTTTCCGACCCCTGTGCCCGCTCGAACACGGGGGCCGCCGGGGAGTTGCGGTGCGTGTGGGGCCGGCCGTGCCGGCGCCGGCGGGCGAGCGCGGGCGTTCAGCGCGTGCGCGCGGCGATCGCCCGGCGCACGGTGGCGAGGGCGGGGCGCGGACGCAGCTTGGAGTCGACCAGCCCGGAGTCCCAGCCCCTGGGCGGGCCCGCGAACCACTGGTAGACGTAGATGCGCTTCACCCGGCTGGTGACCCGTGCCAGCGGGCCGAAGAGGTAGCGGATCGCCTTCGCCTGGTGGCTGACGCTCGCGGGGTAGCGGTAGCCGGGTGGCTTGGCGCCCCTGTAGGGCGGGCGATGGACCATCCCGCCGGTCTCCGAGTACCAGATCTCCCCGGGGAGCACCCGCGCGGCCTTCCGCGTCCAGGTGGTCTGCAGGCGGTTGGCGTCCGTGTAGTTGTGGAAGCCCCAGACCCGCGGGCGGACGCCGTAGCGCATCATCATCCGCCCGTAGGCGCCGGCCTCGATGAGCCGGCCGGGCAGCGGAGGCGCGACCACGAGCTCGGCGGCGACGATCGTGCAGGTGCGGCACGCCTGGGCGAGCTGGCGATAGTAGGCGGCGGCGAGCTTCGGGTCCCGGCACAGGAGCTGGGTGCAGAGGTTCTGCTCGTTCCAGGGCGAGTAGCGCCGGACGTAGGGGTGTGCGCGCACGAACGAGCGCACGAACGATCCGTAGGCGCGCGGGGTCGGCGGCTTGCCGCGGGCGTTCGCGCGGGTGAACGTGACGAAGATGTCGTAGCGGCCCGCCTTCGCACCGGCCAGCCAGGACTCGATGCGCTCGCGCGAGTGCTTGCGCTTGCGGTAGTCGATCGGGACCGTCACCCGCACCGCGCCCGCGCCCAGCCCCTGGAAGGTCGGGTTCTGGAACATGGCGGCCGTCTCATCGGAGATGCCGATCGCGGTCGTGCGCTTGACGGGGGCCGTGGGCGCCGGCTGGTCGGCCGGGGCGGGCTCCGGCCCGGCGCCACCGCCGCCCTTGCCGCTGGCGGCGGGCACGAGCAGCGCGAGCGCGAGCCCGGCGAGCGCCAGGCAGAGGGCGAGGGCGGATCGGGGGGAGGGGGTGGGTCGGCGCATCGAGCGCGGAAGGGTGGCACATCGGCCCGATGGGCGGTCGCGGTCCAAGGCTGCCCGGAGGGCGGGGGCACCCGTCCGCCGCGTACGCTGCGCCGATGCGCTCCCACACCGTCTACAGGACATTCGAGACCGAGCGTCGGCGCGAGTTCGTGCGGATCACGGAGGACGTCGCCGAGGCGGTGCGCGAGGCCGGGATCGCGGAGGGCATGGTCCTGGTCTCCGCGATGCACATCACAGCCGGCGTGTGGGTCAACGACGACGAGCCGGGGATCCAGGCCGACGCGCTCGAGTGGCTCGACAAGCTCGCGCCGCCGAGCTGGGCCCCGCCGTCCGGCGAGGTCGCGCGCGAACTGCTGCCCGAGGGCGGCGACTACCGCCACCACCGCGGCGGGGAGGACAACGGCGACGCCCACCTCAAGAACCTGCTCGTCCACCACCAGGTCGTGATCCCGGTGACGGACGGGCGCCTGGACCTCGGTCCCTGGCAGGCGATCTTCTACTGCGAGTTCGACGGCGGGCGTCCCAAGCGGCTCGTGATCAAGGCGATGGGGGAGTGAGCGGCCCCGGCGAGTCCGCCGTCTTCGCGCCGGACGCGCTGGCCGGCACGGTCGCGCTCGTCACCGGGGGCGGCACGAACCTCGGCAAGGCGGCGGCCGCGGAGCTCGCCCGCTGCGGGGCGGAGGTCGTGATCGCCGGCCGTCGCGAGGAGGTCCTGGCCGCCGCGGCGAGCGAGATCGGCGAGCGCTGCTCCTGGGTTTCCGGGGACATCCGGGAGGACGCGGGAGCGCGGGGGATCGTGGAGACGGCGCTGGAGCGCCACGGCCGTCTCGACTTCCTGCTCAACAACGCCGGCGGCCAGTACTTCGTCCCGGCGGAGGCGATCACCGACAAGGGCTGGCGCGCCGTACGGCGCCTCAACGTCGGCGGGACGCTGCGCATGTGCGAGCTGGCGCACGACCTCGCGATGGGCCCGCAGCGCTCCGGCGCGATCGTCAACACGACGGTCTCACCCCATCACGGGATGCCCGCGATGGCCCACACCGGTACGGCGCGCGCCGCCGTCGAGGCGCTCTCACGAGAGCTGGCCGAGCGCTGGGCGCCCGAGGGGGTGAGCGTCTGCGCGCTGGCGATCGGGCGCTTCGACACCGAGTCGCTGCGCAAGTACCCCGAGCAGGTCTGGCGCGGCGCCGCCCGCTCCGTCCCGCTGCAGCGGCTCGGGACCCTCGAGGAGTACGGATGGATGGCGGCGCTGCTCGCCACCCCGCTCGGGCGCTCGTTCAGCGGCTCGGTGGTAACGCTCGACGGCGGCGCCGACAACTGGTGGGGGCCATGGCCGCCGGAAGGAGTGGGCGACGAGAGCGGCGCGGTGCCCATCGAGGAGCGGCAGCGCTGACGCGGACCCGGTGGCCTAGCATCCGGTCCCGGAGGGGGCGCTCGCGCATCGCGGCGCTCGTGGGGCAGGGTCGAGGGGGGGCGGGCAGATGAGGCGCAGCGGTATCGGAGCTCGGGACGCGGGTCGCGCGGGTCGCGCGGGTCGCGCGGGTCGGCTGGCGGCCGCCGGAGTGCTTGCGCTGCTCGCTGCGGCCGCCGTGGCGGCTCCCTCCGGGAGCGCGGCGCGCAAGCAGCGGATGCTCGACGTGGTGGTGGTCTCGAACAACTGGGCGGGCACCGCCGACGTCGTCGCCGTGCCCGGCTTCAGGCGCCTCGCGCGGATCAACATCATCCCCGACCGGCGCGAGCGCGAGCGCGAGATCCAGGCCTCGCCCGATGACCGCCGCCGGTTCTACTTCCGCTCGATCCGCGAGATCGTGGGGGAGGGGCACAACCAGTGGGTCGACGACGCGTTCCTGTCCGGCGACGGCCGACGGCTGTTCGTGTCGCGGCCGAGCTTCGCCGACGTGATCGCGATCGACCTGCGCAGCCGCCGGATCGTCTGGCGCCGCCCGGTCGACGGCTACCGCGCCGACCACATGGCGCTCTCGCCGGACGGGCGCCGCCTGCTGGTCTCGGCCTCGACCGCCCGCACGGTCGACGTGATCGACACGCGCGGCGGGCGGATCGCCGGGCGCTTCCCGTCCGGCGACTCGCCGCACGAGAACAACTTCTCGCCCGACGGGAAGCTGATCTACCACGCGTCGATCGGCTTCGTCTACACGGGGAACGACGACCCGTCGCAGGACGCGACCAAGGGGGACCGCTGGTTCGAGGTGGTCGACGCCCGCACACTGCGCGTCAAGCGCCGGATCGACGTCGGGAAGCGGCTCGCCGAGACCGGCCGCCCGGGCTACTCCTCCGCGGTGCGACCGATGGCGATCGCCCCGGGCGGGCGCTACGCGTACATGCAGCTCTCGTTCCTGCACGGGTTCGTCGAGTACGACCTGAAGGCCAACCGCCCGCTGCGCATCGCGCGCCTGCCGGTGTCCGCGGGCGCGCGCCTGCTGCGCCGCTCCGACTACCTGCTCGACTCCGCCCACCACGGCCTGGCGATGAACCCGCAGGGGACCAAGCTGTGCGTCGCCGGGACGATGTCCGGCTACGCCGCGGTCGTCTCGCGCCGCACGCTGCGCGCGAGGGTGATCCCGGTCGGCCGCGTGCCCTACTGGGCGACGAACTCGCTCGACGGCCGCTACTGCCTGGTGTCGGTCGCCGGCGAGGACCGCGTCAGCGTTATCTCCTACGCGACCGAGCGCGAGGTGCGCCGCATCAAGGTCGGCGACCACCCGCAGCGGATGCGGGCGGGGAGGGTCGCGGTCCCGTCCCTGTGATTTGCTTCATGGGGCGTGTTCTCCCAGGTCGGCCCGCTCGAGTTGCTGCTTCTCCTGGCGCTGGCCGTCGGCCTGATCTGCGTCGTGGTCCTCGTCGTCCGCCTGTCGCGCCGGGCGAACGGGTCGCAGCGGCCCTGTCCACGCTGCGGACGGCCGGTCGTCAACGGCGTGCTGGACTGCCCGGCGTGCGGGTTCGATTTCCGCACGATCTGATCCGTCAGCCCCTCGCGAGCAGGTGGATGCCGGCGCCTCCGGCCCGAGCCCTGACCGGGCTTCCGCAGAGGCCGTGGCGGCAACTACAATCCGCGCTCGGGCTTGCGGGCGAAGTGTTGTGGCTGCACAGGAGCCTTCCAAGCTTCTAGGGCGGGTTCGATTCCCGTCGCCCGCTTCCGCCGCGGGGGTGCGCCTCACGGATGGCGGCGGACGGCCGTGAACGGCCACTCCGCCTCGAGCCAGCGCGGCATGGCCTCGTCGAGCGCACGCTCGAGTGCCCCGCCAGCCTCCGCGTCCACGACCCACCACGAGACGAGCGCGTCGGCGCCTTCGGGGGAACGCTCGTCGGGCGGGTCGATGTAGATGCAGCCGAGCAGAGCCGTCTCCGCGGCGTCGAGCACGGCGTAGTTGAAGCTCTCGTGTGCGGCGATCTCCGCCTCGTGGCGCGCGAGGTCGGCGCGGTCCTGCTCGAAGGTCATCGTCGCCGGCGGCCAGCCCCACGCCTCGCCGTAGCGCGCCCACAGTCGCTCGCGCGAGCCCATCACCGCCGGGTAATCGATCTCGACGTCGGCCTCGCGGATCGGGCGCAGGTGGTGGCCGGTCGCCAGGCCCAGGCGCTCGGGGTGGGCGAAGCCGTCGGGTAGCCAGGGCACGGGCACGAGGCTAGTACCCTTGGCCTCCTCGGGGAGTGGCGCAGTCTGGTAGCGCACCCGGCTGGGGGCCGGGCGGTCGCAGGTTCAAATCCTGTCTCCCCGACTTTCGTTCCCGCGCTCCCAGGGCCGCCCGCTCAGCCCGGGGCGGGCTCGTCCCGATCGTGGAGCGCGTCGACGGCCGCGTCGACGAAGTCGAGCACCGGCCGGCGCTCGTCGCCGGTCCGGCGCACGACCCAGAAGTCGAGTGGCTCGAGCCCGGCGACCGGCCGGAACACGACGCCGGCGGAGGCGCCCATCGCGTCGACGACGGCGGCGACGGCGGTCGCCACGCCGAGTCCCGCGCCGATCGCCTCGACCAGGCCGTCGAGGGTCTCGACGGTCGCGCCGATGCGGGGCGGCCTGCCGTGGCGGTGGCTAGCGGCGATCCAGAAATCCCGCGAGACCGCGTCGGTCGACGGCACGTCGACGATCGGCTGCTCCACGAGCTCGTCGAGCGTGACCGCCTGCCTGCGCGCCAGCGGGTGGTCCGCGGCGAGCGCGACGCCGCGCGGCTCGCTGAACAGGCGACGCAGCTCGAGGCCCTCGGTGCCGAAGGCGCCGTAGGCGATCGCCACGTCGGCGGCTCGGTCGCGCACCCCGCCCCAGGGGTCGAGCAGCCCGCCGAAGTGGATCGTGATCGCCACGTCGGGCCGGCGGGCGGCGAACAGCTCGATCGTCGGCGCCGCGATCCGGTGCGTCAGCGGGGCCGGGTAGCCGACCGTGAGGCGGGGCGTCTCGCCGCCGGCGGCGCGCGCCGCGGCCACGGCCTGCTCGGCGTCGGTGAGCAGCGGCCGGCAGCGCTCGTACAGCGCGGCTCCGCTTGCCGTGAGCTCCACGCGGTGGGTGTCGCGATCCACGAGCCGGGTCCCGACGCGCTGCTCGAGCTGGCGGATCTGGCCGCTCAGCGCCTGCTGGGTGAGGTGCAGCCGTTCCGCTGCGCGCGTGAAGTTGAGCTCCTCGGCGACGGCGATCAGCGCGCGCAGGTGCCGGAGCTCGACATCCACGTCACGAGTCTAGAGCCGTCACAAGCGCCGGTTGTAGGGGCGACAGCCGATCTCCGTTTCCCTTCCGGGCGACTGCGGTGCACGATCGGGACGAGCTTCGACCCACCGAAGGAGGAACCCCGATGACCGCCAACGACAACAGCACTCGCGAGGCGTTCGCCAAGCGCCAAGGCGAGCTGCTCCGCTTCTACGACGTGCGGGCGCGGTCGCGATCCATCGACATCGCGCGGCCTCGGATGCGGATCCACACGCTCGAGGCCGGCGAGGGCGAGCCGCTGATCCTGATCCACGGCGGCGACGGCGAGGGGGCGATCTGGGCCCCGCTGATGGCGGAGTTGCAGGACGACTTCCGCCTCTACGCCCTGGACCGGCCCGGCTGCGGGCTCAGCGATCCGTTCGACTACCGCGGCGTCGACATCCGCCGGCACGCGGGCGACTTCGTCACGTCGGCGCTCGACGCCCTCGGGCTGGCGTCGGCGACGCTCGTGTCCTGCTCGATGGGCGGGTTCTTCGCCCTGGCCGCCGCGCTCGACCATCCGGACCGGGTCAGGCGGCTGGCGTTCGTCGGGATGCCCGTCGGCATGTCGCGGAGCGCGCCGCTCCCGCTGCGCGTGATCGCGGGGGTGCCGGGCCTGTCGAAGCGCTTCATGAGGACCCGCGCCAGCGTCGAGGCGCAGCGGGCCCAGTACAAGCGGATGTTCGGGATGGACCCGGACCTCGTGCCCGAGCCCTACCTCGCCTCGCGGGTCGCCGGGGTCGCGATCCCGGCCACGCAGGACACCTGGGCGGTGCTGCTGCGGCGGATCGCAGGCCTGCGCGGCATCAGGCCGGGCATGTACCTCGGCGAGGAACTGGCGGAGATCGACGTCCCGACGCTCGTCCTGTGGGGGGAGCACGACATGGCGCCGCTCGACGAGGGCCGGCGGGCGAGCGCGCGCATCGCCAAGGCCCAGTTCGTCGCGATGATGGGCCTGGGCCACCATCCCTTCCTCGAGGCCCCCGCCGAGACCGCGCGGCTGATCCGGGACTTCGTGGAGCCCGTCCCGGAGGTCCGGATCGCCGCCGATGCCCTCGTCACGGGGCGCCGGTAGCCGGCGTGGCTAGGCGACGATCCTGAACGTCAGCCTGGCGCTCGCGTGCCCGCCCGCCCTGCTCGTCGCCGTGATGATCAGCGTGTAGAGGCCGGGCCTGAGACTCCGGCGCCTGGAGACGCGGCCCCGGAAGGCGACCCTGGTGCGCCCGCTGCGGGCGGTGAACGACAGCGCGGCCCGGACCAGAGTGCGTGCGCACGCGCGCCGGTGCCGGGTCCGCCTGGCTCGGGCCACGCAGCGGCCCTCCGCCCGGCGCCCTCGAACGCGCTGGGTGAACGCGAAGCGCACGCGCGCCGACTGGTTGAGCGTGAACGAGAACGTGGTGCCGACCGGCGGCCGGCGCCTGCGGGCCGTCCGGGCCGGCCCGTTGCCCTCGCGCCAGCGGCGGTGGGACTGGGACACGTGGGCGAGCTTGAGCCTCGGCGACGCGAGGGCGGCCGCGATCGCGTGCGGTGCGCTCGTCTGGCTGCTGCTGCCCGCGTAGTTGGCTGCGATCACCTGGCAGCCGTAGTTGCCCGGCGTCGCGGCGGTGTAGGAGCCCCCGGTCGCCCCCGCGATCGCGGCGCCGTTGCGGGTCCACCGGTACGCGAAGCTCGCCGGCGCGCGGTCGAGGAACGACTCGACCACGTCCGGAGCCCACGTGCCCTGCGAGCACTGGAGCCTCGAACCCGTCGCCGACCCGCCGCCGACCTCGGGGGCGCCCGTGCCGAGCGGCGGTTCGAGCAGCAGCGGGAAGGCCGGGTCGGCGGTCGTCGCGGTCCCGGTCGGCAGATCGCCGCCGCCGCCTCCGGTCAGACTCGCGTAGGAGATCCCGCCGCCCGGTTGCGTCGAGTTGGCCCAGTAGACCCTGCCCGCGCCCGCGTCGATCGCGAGCCCGGTCGGCGACTCCACCGTTGCGCCCGTGGTCGCCAGATCGGCGCCGCCTGTTCCGTCCAGGCGGGCGTCGGAGATCGTGTGGTAGGAGGAGTAGTTGGCCCAGTAGAGCCTGTTCGCGCCCGGATCGATGGCCAGTCCCTCCGGCCCGTTCACCGTCGCTCCGGTCGTGGTCAGGTCGCCGCCGTGGCCGCTCCCGTCGAGGCTCGCGTAGGAGATGCTGCCGCCGCCGCTGACGAAGTTGTCCCAGTAGATCCTCCCTGCGGCCGGGTCGACGGCGACGCCCGTGGGGGACTTGATCGTCGCGCCGGCGGTCGACAGCGTCCCGCCGCCGGTCCCGTTGAGGTTCGCGTACGCGATCGTGCCGCCGTCCTTGTTGGCCCAGTAGAGCCTGCCCGCGGCGGGGTCGAGCGCGAGCCCGAACGGCCCCTTCACGGTGCCCGCCGTGGTGGGCAGCATGCCGCCGCCGTTCCCGCCGAGGCTCGCGTAGGAGATCGAGCCGGCCCCGGGCGCGTAGTTCGCCCAGTAGATCGTGCTCGTGGCGGCGTCGATCGCGACCCCGAGAATGCCGGTCTTCGGTGCGCCGGTGGTCGCCAGGTCGGCGCCGCCGCTCCCGTCGAGGTTGGCGTAGGAGAGCGCGCTCGCGGACTCGTTTCCCCAATAGACGCGGCCGGCGCCGTGTGCCGGCGACGCCGTGACGGCCGCCGCCGCCGCGACGGCGACCAAACCGCAGGCTGTCCGGAGCCGTCTCATCCTTCGACCGCCCAGAAGCCGCTCGCCAAGGTAGCACCGGAGCCCGGACCCCGGGCGTAAGCGGGCGGACGTGCCGGGCGGCGACCTTCCGGCGTGCGTCACGCCGGCCCCCGGGGCATTCGCAGGGTCGCTCAGCCCCGGCCCAGCCGCGCGCGCAACTCGACCTTCGCGGCCTCCCACCGCAGGCCCCAGTCGGCGGCGGCGAGCAGGTGGCGGGACGATCGCGCGCCGTCCCAGCGCTCCGCCTCGCGGCGGATCAGCCCGAAGACCCGCTCGCCCAGCTCGCCCAGCTCGATCAGCTCGCCGATCATCTCCTCGCCCGCGGCCGGCTCGTAGTAGACGAAGTGCAGCGCGCCCCAGCGCCCGCTCTGCAGCTCCGCGCGACCGGCGCGCGCCGCCGCGGCGACCTCGGCCGCGTAGCCGGGGCAGAACCAGCCGTGGTGGTGGGGGCCGCTGCGCCCGGCCGCGAGGAAGTCCCGGTAGGCGGACGGCTCGGCGTCCACGGGCTGAATCAGCTCGATTTGCGTCTCGCCCTGCTGGCTGAAGGCGACGTCGATCGTCGGGCGGGACGGGCGGCCCTGGTAGCGGTAGTCGGCGAGCCTCACCTTGCGCATCAGCAGGAACGGGCCGACCCCTTGCTCCACCCACTCGGCGATCGCCACCGAGAGGTCGGGCACCACGCAGCCGAGCTGGTCGGGCGGGCGCTCGAACGGCGAGCTCATCGCGCCATCGCCGCGCTTCGTCCCTGCCGCGAGCGCGGCAGCAGCGCCACCAGCTCGGCGAGCGCCTCGCGGGTGGCGTTCGCAAGCGGGAACAGGTCGCCGGCGAGCTCGCGATCCGCGACGATGCCGATGTCCAGCCCGCCGGCGTAGCTCATCACGGTCAGGTTCAGCGCGGCGCCGTCAATGATCGCCGACAGCGGGTACATCGCCTCCTGGCGCGCGCCGGCGAGGTAGAGCGGCAGCGGGGAGCCCGCGACGTTCGAGATGATGACGTTCAGCGGGGCCTCGCCGAGGCGCCCGCTCGCGGCCCGGCCGAGTGCCCGCGCGGCGCCGGCGAGGGCCGGGGGCGGGATGAGGTGGTTGGCGTCCTCGAGGATCGTTCGCGGGGCCTCCCCGTGGCGGGCCTTGGCGTCGCGCAGCTGCTTGTGCGCGCGCAGCAGCCGGCGGCGCGGGTCGGGCTCGTCGGTCGGTATCGGCGCGATGATCGTCGACGCGCGGTTGCCGAACGTACCCGCCTCCTCCGGCGTGCGGACCGACACCGGGATCAGCGCCACCAGCGACTCGACGGGAAGCTCGCCCCGACCGCCGAGCCAGTCGCGCAGCGCGCCCGCGCACATTGCCACGACGACGTCGTTCACCTTCACGCCGAAGTGGTCCTTCACCGCCTTGACCTCGTCGAGCGACACGCGCGCGAACGCCGCCCGCCGGTGGGCCGAGATCCGCGCGTTCAGCGAGGTGCGCGGGGCGTGCACCGCGTGATCGGAAGCAGCTTCACGCCCGCCCGCGCCCGGAAGGGCGCGGGCCAGCCGGCGCGCGAGCGGTGTCAGCGTCGTGACCCCCGGGATCGTCCGCAGCGTCGGTACCGAGTCGAGGTGCGGGAGCGCGCGCGGCACCGTGCGCAGCACGCGCACCGGTTGGCGCGGCACGCCGGCCAGGCCGCGCCACAGCATCGCGAGGCTCCCGGGCGCCTCCTCGCCGGCCGGCGGCGTGCCGGGCGGCGAGGGCGGCCGGCCCTCGGGGGAGAGGTCGAACAGCACGCCGAAGATCTCGGCCCCCGAGGCCCCGTCGAGCGCGGCGTGGTGGACCTTCGTGAGGATCGCCTTGCGGCCCTCGGGAAGCCCGTGGATCAGGTAGAGCTCCCACAGGGGACGGCTCCGGTCCAGCGGTTGGGAGACGATCCGCGCGGCCTGCTCGGCGAGCGTCGCGGGATCGCCCGGGTCGGGCAGCGCCAGCTCACGGACGTGGTAGCCGAGGTCGATGTCCGCCCCGTCGGCCCAGTACGGGTAGTCGAGGTCGAGCGGCACCCGCACGAGCCGCCAGCGGAACGGCGGCAGCAGGTGCAGGCGCCCCGCGATCGTCGCCCGGATGCGGCGCGCGGTGAGGTCCCCGTCGGGGACCGTGCTCGGGTCGTAGATCCCCAGGCCGGACACGTGCCCGTGCACGCGGCCGTCCTCCATCGCGACGAACTGCGTGTCGAGGCTGGTGAGTTGGCGCACGGCGTCGACCCCGCTCAGCCGCCGGCCGCGACCTCGGCCGGCGCCTCGACCGGTCCCGAGTAGACCTCGAAGAAGCGGGCGAGCATCTCCTCGGGGACGGCGAGGTTGGCGTCGTGGTCGCTGCGGATGCAGAGGAGGCTCGGGCCGTCGTGGGCCTGGGCGCGGCGCAGCGCCGCGTCGAGGTCCTCGATGCGCTCGACGTACTCGCCGTGGCAGCCCAGGCCCTGGGCGACGACGTCCCAGCGGATCTCGCCCTGCTCGGTGCCGAAGGTGCGGCCGTACTGCGCGAGCTCGTTGGGCTCCTCCATCGTCCAGGTGCCCTCGGCGAAGACGATCGTCGTGAGCGCGAGGCGCTCGCGGGCGGCGGTCTGCATCTCCATGATGTTGAAGCCGGCGGCGCCGTCGCCGGTGATGCACACCACCTCGCGTTCGGGGGCGCCGAGCTTGGCGCCGATCGCCGAGGGGATGCCGGTGCCGAGCATCCCGAGCTCGAGGATCGAGTGGTAGGAGCGCGGCCCGGTGGGCGGCAGCACCGAGTAGGCCCATAGGGCGGTGTTGCCGCCGTCCACGGTGTAGACCGCGTCCTCGCCGAAGACGGCGCCGATCGCGCCGATCGCGTGCGCGGGATGGATGCCCGGGCCCTGCCACTCGAGGATCGGGGCCGCCATCGCGGCCTTGGCCTGCTCGTCGATCGCGCGGTAGCGCGCCAGGTCCTCTGCGTCCGCGCCGCGCACGCCGGAGGCGCGCAGTCGCTCGAGCAGGCCCTCGAGCGCGTCGCGCACCTCGCCGACGATGCCGAGGCTGAGCGGACGCGTGACGCCGATGTTGCGCGCGTCGAGGTCGATCTGGATCAGCCGGCCACCCGCCGGGTCGCCCCAGTACTTGTCGAACGGGGTGTCGAGGTTGCCCATGCGCGAGCCGAGGACGAGCAGCACGTCGGCCTCCGCGCGGGCGGTGTCGCCGCCGGCGCCGAAGCCGAAGATCGCGTTCGGGTGGTCGCCGCGCACCGCGGCGCGACCCGCCATCGTGGTCATGACCGGGCAGCCGAGCAGCTCGGCGAGTTCCGCGACGAGCGCGTTCGCCCCCGCGCGGTCCACGCCGGTGCCGGCGACCAGCACCGGGCGCTCGGCCGTCGCGAGCAGCCCGGCGGCCTCGTCGAGCGCGGCGGCCGAGGCGCGCGGCGCGGGGGCGCGCGTGGCCTCGGGCGGCAGGATCGGCGCGCTCTCCGCCTCGCCGGCCTCGTAGACGATCGGCGCCGGGAGGTCGACGTGCACCGGGCCCGGGCGCCCGATCCGCATCTCGCGGAACGCGAGGCGCAGCACCTCCGGGATGCGCCCCCATTCCAGCACCGGGGCGCCCCATTTGACCGCCGGGCGGAAGAGGTCGACCTGGTCCTGCCCCTGGAAGGTTGCCGGCGAGGAGGGGTAGACGAGCCCGAGCCGGTGCTGGGAGGTGATCGCCAGCAGCGGCACGCCCTCGTGCAGCGCGGTCACGACGCCGGGCACGAGGTTCGCCGAGCCGGGGCCCGGGTTGCCCAGCACCGCGGCGACCTTCCCCGTGGTCTTGTAGAGGCCCTCGGCCATGTGCGCGCCCGCGGCCTCGTGGCGGATCGGCACCAGGCGGATGCCGTGATCCTCGAGCGCCGCCAGCAGCGGGTCGATCTCGGGGGAGGGGAGGCCGAAGAGGAACTCGATCCCCTCCGCCTGCAGGGCGCGGGCGAACAGCTCGCCACCGGTGATCTCGGTCATGGGTGCTCCGTTCGGTTGGTCTGGGTGCGGGGCTGGAGCTCGATGTCCCAGCCGTTGGTAGCGACCAGCTCGGCGTGCTCGAGGGCGTTGGCCCGGTGGACGTGGACGTCGGCGTAGCTCTCGCCGGTGACCATGGTCACGAAGGCCGCTGGAGTCGGGTACTCGACGACCACGATCGCGTCCCACCACGGCTGCGGGCCGTCGCCGACGACGAACGCCGCCGCCTTCCCCGCGTACAGCGCCTTCGCGCCGACGGCGTCGAGGTGGGCCTGCACCTCGCGCGCATAGGTCTCGTAGTGCCGCTCACCGTCGGGCTTGAAGGCGAGCAGGTTGACCATCACGACCGGCCGGTCCGGCGGGAGCCCGGCGAGCAGCTCCGCCTGCTGCGGCGTTGGGGCGATGGGCTGGGCGTGCGCATGTGTCATGTCGGCCTCTGTCCGGGGGGCTTGCGGGCGGAGTCGTCGTCGAGCCAGCGGGCGATGCGGTCCACCAGGTCCGGCCGGTCGATCCAGCACCAGTGCGACGCATCGGGCACGTGCTCGACCGTCGCGGCCGGCAGCGCGGCGCCGTAGGCGTCCGCAAAGCGGGCGGGGACGTAGGGGTCGCGGTCGCCCCACACGACCAGCGCGGGGCAGGCGAGATCGCCGAGGCGGGCCCCGGCGGCGGCGAGGTCCTGCTCGGATGCGCTGCGGTACAGGCGCAGGATCGCGTGTCGCGTGCCGCGGTCGAGGTGGAACCAGACGCGCTCGAGCCACTGGTGCGGCATGGGACCGGGGGCGACGCGCGCCTCGCGGGAGAGCAGCCGCAGCACCGGCTTCCTCATCAGCAGCATCGAGAGCTCGCCGGCGATCGGCGTGCGCCACACGCGGGCCAGGCGGTGCCAGTGGTAGCCGGGCAGCAGCGGAGCGGCGTCGAGGACCACGAGACGCTCGACTCGTTCAGGGTTGCGCTGTGCCCAGGCGAGCGCGGCGCCGCCCCAGTCGTGGACGACGAGCTTCACGCGCTCGACGCCGAGGTGGGCGAGCAGCGCGTCCAGGTGGTCGGCGATCGCGCCGATGCCGTAGGGGAAGTCCCGGGGCTTGGCCGTCTCGCCGAAACCGGGCAGGTCGAGGGC
The DNA here is from genome assembly GCA_046330255.1 of Solirubrobacteraceae bacterium. Lineage (GTDB taxonomy): Bacteria > Actinomycetota > Thermoleophilia > Solirubrobacterales > Solirubrobacteraceae > JBBSBL01. The sequence goes on along the minus strand of JAXLTC010000001.1, from coordinate 360,340 downwards.
GATGCCACCGGTGCGCTCGAGGAACGGCGTCCACATCGAGGCCGCGTCGGGCACGCCGTGGACGTAGAGCGCGGGGGTGCTGTCCGAGGGAGCCGCGAGCCACGCGCTGTCCAGGCCACGGAGGGTTGCGCGGCCGGCGCGCACGGTGCGAGCTGCCGTCGTCGCTCGGCCGGCGCGAGTCGGGCCGGCGGGCGTGGTCGCCCGGGCGGCGTTCGCGTGCGCGGTGGCGCTCACGAGCCGCCGGCCCTTCGCTCGTAGTCGGCGCGCGCGGACCGGTCTGCGTTCGTCATGACGTCATCGGCCCCGGCGAGGCGCTTCAGCGCGTCCGACGCGCGCGGCGGCAGGCCTGCGATCAGGCGGGCGACCGGCCCGAGCTCGCGGGGCGTGAACACCTCCGGCCTGCCGGTGCGCAGCGCGTCCGCGATCGCTTCGCCGACGACCGAGGGCTCGACGGTGCGCGTCGCGCGCGCTCTCGCGAAGCCGCCGATCATCTCGGTCCGGATCACGCCCGGCATGACGATCGTGGTGCGGACGCCCGTGCCGCGCAGTTCGGCGCGCAGCGCTCGGGTGAACCCGACGACGCCGTGCTTGGTGGCGGCGTACGTCGCGCCGTGCGCGGGCGCGATCTGCCCGGCGGACGAGGCGAGGTTCACGACGTGCCCGCGGCCCCGGGGCAGGAAGCGGTCGAGCGCGAGCCGGCTGCCGGTGAGCACGCCGAGGAGGTTCACCTCGACCGTCTGCCGGGTGCGGCCGGGCTCTTCCTCGGCGAACGCGCCGAGGAACGCGACGCCGGCGTTGTTGACGAGCGCGTCGAGCGGGCCGAAGCGGTCCTCGGCGCCGTCGAGGAAGGCGGTGAACGAGTCGCGGTTGCGGACGTCGACCGCGAAACCGGCCGCCTGGGCGCCGATCTCGCGTGCCGCGGACTCGGCGAGCGCGCCCTCGAGGTCGGCGATCGCGACGCGGTGGCCGGCGCGCACGGCGGCCTCGGCCGTCGCGCGCCCGATGCCGCGCGCGCCTCCGGTGATCGCGACGTTCACGACGCGGCTCCGGCGAGGGCGGGCACGGGCGCCGCGTAGGCCTCGGGCGCCGGGGCGGCGCCCCCGGGCGTCGGCGCATAGGCCTCGGGGGCGTATCGCTGGGGCTCGGGCTTGCCGGTCGTCTGCGGCGTCGTGGCCATCTCTCGGGGGTCCTCTCGGCGGGACACAGAACTATAACGCGACTCGTGTTATACTACAGAGGGCGTGGATACCGTGTCAAGCCGAACCGTCGCCGGGCCGCCCCGCCGGCTCCCCTGCGATGCTCGAAGGCGCGCATGAGCACGCCGACGAGAGCCCGCCGCGTGCCGGCGCAGGCGCGCAGCCGGCGCACCGTGCGCCGCATCCTCGAGGCGGCCGAGCGACTCGTCGCCGAGGAGGGCGTCGACGCGGCCACGACCCGCGCGATCGCCGAGCGCGCCGGCGTGGCGGCGCCGTCGCTGTATCGCTTCTTCGCCGACCGCGACGAGGTCCTCGACGCGCTGCTCGAGCAGATGGTCGACGACCTCGACGAGCACGCGCGCGCGGGCGAGGCCACCTGGGAGCCGGGGGACCTCGAGGGTCTGCTTCGGCTCGAGTTCGACCTGCACGTCAGCTACTACGAGGACCACCCGAGCCTCGCCGCGCTGTGGTTCGGAGGCCGCGCCTCGCCCGCCGTCGTGGAGTCGGTCCGCCGGCGCAACCATGAGCTCGCGCGCCGCGTCCGCGAGCTGCTCGTCGCGCGCGGGCTGGTGCGCACCGACACGCCCGTCGAGGTCTTCGACCTCGTCACCGAGCTGGGCGACCGGATCCTCGAGGTCGCCTTCCGCGACCCCCGCGAGCCCGACCGCAAGGTGCTCGAGCTCGGCGTCGCCGCGCTCTCCGCGTTCGTCGAGCGCTGGGCGGCGTGACCGGCGAGCGCCCGCGCGGTGGTTCCCTAGGCTTTGCCCGGCGGGCGAGAGAATCGACCAGGAAGGCGGGCGATGGGACTTCTGCGACGCGGTGACGGAGACGGGGGGCGGCGGTTCGTGATGCGCGAGAAGCTGCTCTCGATCGGCGACGACTTCTGGATCGAGGACGAGGCCGGGGAGAAGGCGTTCAAGGTGAACGGCAAGGCGCTGCGCGTGCGCAAGACGTTCGTGCTCGAGGACCCCTCCGGCAACGAGGTCGCCCACATCCAGGACCGCGTCGCGCACGTGCGCGGGACGATGCAGATCGAGCGCGACGGGCGCGATCTCGCGACCGTCCACAAGGCGCTCGTCGGGATCCGCGACCGGTTCTCGATCGAGGTCGAGGGCGGGGAGGACCTCAGCGCCAAGGGCAACGTGCTCGAGCACGAGTACGAGATCAAGCGCGACGGCGACGTGATCGCGACGGTCTCGAAGAAGTGGGTGCGGGTCCGCGAGACGTTCGGGATCGAGATCGCGCCCGGCGAGGACGAGGCTCTGCTGCTGTCGGTCGCCGTCGCGATCGACGGGCTCGCGCGCTGAGCAGGGGCCGGCGGGCCGTCGCGGCGGCCGGGGTCAGGCGCCCAGGTGGTCGCGCGCATGGGCGACCACGAGGTCGGGGCGCTCCTCGGCGATGAAGTGGCCCGAGTCGGCGACGTGCTCGACCTCGTAGGCCTTCCCGGGCCTCGTGGCGGCCTCGTCGACGTGGCGGCGCGAGATCGCGAAGTCGCCCGTGCCGAAGAGCAGGCGGGTCGGGACCGTTAGCGGGACGCGCTCGTAGCGGCCGCGCAGCAGCGGCAGCAGCTCGCGGCCGAGGAACGTGCGGTAGATCAGCGACGAGGCGCGCGCCCGCGCGGGCTCGCGCAGCACCTCGGCGAACGCCGCCAGGTCCTCCCCCGTGAAGGCGTCGCGGTGGACGTTGTCCGCGGTGAGCATCCGCTCGACCGCCCGCGTTCGCCGCAGGAGCGCCGCTCCCAGCAGCGGCGTGGCGAGCGGAAGCTGGTAGGCGAGGCGCGGCAGCGCCGCCGCGTCGCGCGGCCGTGGCCGGCGGGGGGAGCTCGGCATCCACGGCGGAGCGATGTTCAGCGCCAGGTGGCGCCGCAGGCGGTGCGGCGCCCGCAGCGCGATCAGGAAGCCGATCCAGGCGCCCCAGTCGTGGGCGACCAGGTCGGTGCGCGCGATGCCGAGCGCGTCCAGGATCGCGAGCACGTCGGCGGCGAGCGTCTCCTTCGCGTAGCCGCGGGGAGGCGCGTCGCTCCAGCCGAGGCCGCGCAGATCCGGCATCACGCAGCGGCGGCGCTCGGCCAGGCTCGGAAGAACCTTGCGCCACTCGTACCAGTGCTGCGGCCAGCCGTGGAGCAGCACGAGCGGCTCCGCGCCGCGCGGCCCGGCGAGCGCGACGTGGAACCGCAGGCCGCGGGCCTGCACGAAACGGTGCTCGACCCCGACGCCGGCGAGCGCCGGGAAGGGGCGGCTCATTCGACCGCGACCGGCTCGCCGACCTCGAGCGCCTCGCCGACGCCCAGCGTCCGCGCCGCCACGCCGCGCCCGGCGGCCGCCGCGGCGAAGCGCTCGGCAGCGCCCGCGACCGGCTCGTAGACGCCGCCGATCTCGTAGCCCTCGGCGTGGATCGGGATCGCGAGGCGGGCGCCGAGGAGCTCGGCGGCCACGGCCGCGTGCTCCGGGTCCATCGCTACCGGCAGCGGGCTCGCGGGCGAGCGGTGCGGGAAGCCGACGACCGCGCCGTTCACGGGGAGAAGCGCGACGTCGAACGGGCCGTGGCGCAGCGCCATCCGCCACCAGTAGCCGTGGAACATCGTGTCTCCGAGGTGCAGGACGCGGGCGCCGTCCGCCTCGATGAGCCACGAGACCTGCGGGTCGCCGGTGCCGTCGACCGCCGGGAGCGCGGTCAGCGTGAACGGGCCGGCCGCCGCCGAGCGCCACGGCTCGATCCGCCGGCGGTCGAGGCCCGCGGCGCCCAGCTCGTGCTGGGCCTGGGCGAGTGCGAGCTCCTCGAGGCCCTCGCCGCTCCCGGCGGGCGGCTCGTAGAGCGGCGCGCCGGGAGCGAGCGCGGCGGCGAGCGCCTCCGCATCGGCGTGGTCGCGGTGCAGGTGGGTCACGAGGCCGGCGACCGCGCGGCCCCGGCTCGGCGCCACGACATCCGGCGACGGGGTGCCCGCCGCGCGGTCTCCGAGCGGCGCGAACACGGCGCCGGCGTCCGCCAGCGGGTCGATCACCACCGTCGCGCCGTCCGCCTCCAGCTCGACGCCTGCCCAGCCCAGCCATCTCAGTCGCATGTTCGGTTCCTCGTATCGGATGCGGGGGTCGCGGTCGAGTTATAGCGAACGATCGTTCGTCCTGTATCCTCCTCGGCACCGCCATGCCGCGCCGCGCCGAAGCCGACGTCGCCGACAGCCGCGCCTCGACCGTCGAGGCGGCGGTCGACCTCGCCTCCGTCGAGGGGCTCGAGGGCCTGACGATCGGGCGGCTCGCGGGCGATCTCGGCATGAGCAAGAGCGGCCTGATCGGGCGCTTCGGGGACAAGGAGGCGCTGCAGCGCGCGGTGCTCGCCGCGGCCGTCGGGCGCTTCACCGAGGCGGTGTGGGCGCCGGCGAGCCGGGTCGAGCCGGGGCTGCCAAGGCTCGAGGCGATCGTCGACGCGTGGATCGCGCACCTGCGCGACGGCACCTTCCCGGGCGGCTGCTTCGTGACCACGGCATCGGTGGAGTACGACGCGCGCCCTGGAGCGTTGCGCGACGACGCCGCGGTCGCGGTGCGCCGCTGGCTGGCGGTGCTCGACGCCGAGGCGCGCCGGGCGCGCGAGGACGGCGACCTGCCCGCGGACCGCGATCCCGCGGACGTCGCGCTGGAACTGCACGCCCTCGCCTCGGGCGGCAGCGTCGCCGGGCGCCTGCTCGGCGACCAGCGCGCGCTCGACCGCATCCGGGCCGCGATGCGCCGCGCGATCGGGCTGCAGGGCGGAGCGACCGCGCGCGGGGCCGCTCAGGCGGTCGCCGCGGCGCGCAGTTCGGCTGCGTAGCCCAGCGGGTCCTGCTGGAAGCGCGCCGGCAGCACGCCGTGGTAGCGGATCGCGGCCGACACGTTCTCCCAGCCGGCGTCCTCTGCGAGCTCGTAGCTGCGGACGGCGTGCTCGATGCGCTCGTCGGTGTCGCCGAAGTCGTCGAAGCGCAGGAACGTCGTGCGGGGGAAGTAGACGAAGCGCACGACCGGCTTGCGCACGATCGTCGACAGCACGGGGCAGTCGAACTTCGCGATCTCCGCGCGCACCTTCGGGCCGACCGTGTTCTCCTGCTCGAAGAGCAGCGAGGTGCGGAAGACCTCGGCGCGCTCGCTCCGGCCCAGTCGCCTGCCCGCCCGTGCCGCGTGGTGGACCCGGCCGAGGGCGTCGAGCAGCTCCGGCGCTAGCACCTCGTCGGCGCCGTCGCGCTCGCCATGGTCGCGCGTGAAGTGGAAGTTCGTCCAGGTGTCGACGAAGACCGAGCGGTTGGCCTCCTTGAAGCCCTGGGAGAACTCGAACAGCATGTAGCTGCGCCGCGCGCGCTCGTCGCGGTCGTAGAAGTAGCGGTAGGCGATCATGCGGCTGACGGTCCCGCGCCGCTCGTAGAAGCCGTAGGCCCACAGGGCGCCGTGCAGCGCGACCTCCGGGAACGCGTGGTTGCCGCCGGACTCCACGAAGATCGAGTGCAGGTGGGCGACGCGCGGGGGCATGTCGCCGGGGCCGCCGGCCAGGCGCTCCGCCTCCGCGCGGATCGCCGCGTAGGCCTCCGCGGGCGGGAGGTCCTGGGCGGCCGGCGCCGGCTCGGGGCGGTGCTCGCCGATCGCCATGCGCCGAAGGTAGCGCCGGGCGCCCGGCGCGGCAAGCGCGACCGCGCGCCCCGTCAGTCCTCTCCGTCCGGCTCCGCGAGCCCCTTCGCGCGCAGTTCCTGGAGCGCGGGTCCGGTCTTGCCCAGGTTGCCGAGGCCCATGCCCGCGAGCACCCCGGGCGCCTTGGTGAACTGGATCTCGTCGTACTGGACGACCTCTACGCGGTTGCCCCACGGGTCGAGGAAGTCGAGGCCGCGCCCGGGAACGATCTCGGCGCCCGCCTGCTCCAGGGCGGCCCGGACGGCGTCGCGGTCATCGACGACCAGCCCGAAGTGGCGGCTGCGGTCGGGCGGCTGGCGCCGCGGGGCCGAGAGCGCGAGGAACTGGTCGCCGGCGTCGAGGAACGCCATGCGCGACCCGTGGCGGCCGCGCAACTCGAAGCCGAACAGCCGCCCGTAGAACTCGAGCGCGGCGTCGATGTCGTCCACCTCGAGCGCGACGTGGTTGATCCCGACCAGGCGCGCGCGCGATCGACCCATGCCGTTCACCGTACACCGGCCGGCGAGCGCGGCAAGCCGGGGTGGCCTGTAGCGTCGCGCGCCGTGCCGGCGGTCATCGCGATGCTCGTGGTCCTGCTCGCCTGGGCGCTGCTCTCGGGCCGGCTGGCGCGCGGCAGCGTGACGGCCGCGATCGCGATGGTCGCGGCGGGAATCGCGCTGAGCGTGGGGTCGAACCCGGTCTTCGAGATCGACCTCGACACCAAGACGGTCGAGCGGGCGGTCGAGGTCGCGCTGGCGATCGTGCTGTTCGTCGACGCGACCGAGGTGCCGAAGGGAATCCTCGGGCCCGAGCCGCGGATCACGGTCCGGCTGCTCGCGATCGCGCTGCCGCTGAGCCTGCTGCTCGCCTGGCTGGCCGGCTTCGCGCTGTTCCCCGAGCAGGATGCGTGGGTGCTCGCTGTGCTCGCTGTCGTCGCCGTGCCAACCGATCTCGCGCCCGCGGTGGCGATCGTGCGCGACAGGCGGGTGCCCTCGCGGCTGCGCAGCATCCTCAACGTCGAGGCCGGCCTGAACGACGGAGTCGTGGCGCCGCTCTTCCTCTTCTGCATCGCCGGCGCGGAGACTCCGGGCCGTGGCACGCCCGTCAGCGACGCGCTCGCGAACGCGCTGCCGGCCGTGCTGATCGCGCTCGGGGTCGGCGCGGCGGTCGGGCTTGCCGGCGCGCGGCTGCTCGCCGGCTCGTGGGCGAGGGGCTGGACCGAGCCCGCGGCCCTGCGCTTCGGAGTGCTCGCGCTTCCGCTGCTCTGCTACACGGCCTCGGTCTCGCTGGACGGCAACGGCTTCGTCGCCGCGTTCATCGCGGGTGTCTTCTTCAACTCCTCCGCGCACCGCCTGCCCGAGGATGCGCTGCACCTGGTCGAGGACGTCGGGAGCCTGCTCACGCTCGCCGTGTGGTTCGCCTTCGGCCAACTCGTGACCGCGGCGCTGCGCATCGGGTTCGACTGGGAGATCCTGCTCTACGCGCTGCTCGCGCTGACGGTCGTGCGCATCGCCCCGGTGACGCTCGCGCTGGCGCGCACGGGCATCGCGCGCCGCGACGTGCTCTTCATCGGCTGGCTCGGGCCGCGCGGGCTGGCGTCGATCGTGTTCGGCCTGCTCGCCTTCATCGACCTGAGCCATCCGCGGGAGGCCGCGATCGTCGTCCAGGTGATGGTGATGGTGGTGCTGGCGAGCGTGGTCCTCCACGGCCTGAGCGCGGGTGCGCTCGCGGCGGCCTACGGGCGGCGCTCGCCGCCCTAGCCGGTGCGCCGCACGTTCAGCGTCACGCTCAGCCTGTAGCGGCAGGTCACGCGCGTCCCGTCGCCCTCGACCCGCTTCACGCCGGGGCAGTTGCCGTGACGGGTGCCCCGGGCGATGTAGCGGCCGCGGCGCCCCACGTGGCGCAGATCGCTCTCCTGGCCGAGGTTCACGCGGAAGGGCTTGTCGCTGTCGGGCGGCCGCCCGCACTTCGGCGCGGTCGCCGAGGAGTAGAGGGGCCGGATCCTCGCCAGCGCGTCGATCCGGGGGCCGCCGTCCAGGCTCACCGCGCCGGCGACCCGCCGCGCCGAGCAGCGCCAGCGCGACGCGGCGCGCTTGTCCGCCGACACGCAGTCGGCCGCGCGCGCCCGCGGGCGGCCGGGAACGGCGCTGGCGCAGACCGCGGGGCACCCCGCCTCGGTGGAGAACGCCGTGGTCACCTTCCCGGATGTTGCGCCCCGGCCCGTGAACGCACCGGCCCCGAACACCCGCCCGGACACCCGGTTGAGGTGATACTCGCGCGAGGTGGCGTTGAGGCGCTCGGTCCCGCTCGAGGAGAACCAGTCGCGGCAGCGCGCCCCGACGGCGCCCTTCGCGCGGGTCCACGTCACGGTGAGGGCGGCATCCATGCGGCCCTTGTACGTCTGCGCGTCGATCCTGAAGATCACCGCCTGGGCGGTGGCGGGCACGGCGGCCAGCGCGGTGGCTGCGGCGAGAGCGGTGACGATGGCGCGGCTGGGTCTCAACGGTGGCTCCGGGGGTCGCAGGCGGGCCGGGAACGTAACGGCCGCGCCCCCCGGAATCACGGCGCCTGGACGATCGGCGTCCGCGCCCGGGCGGGAGTCCGCTCAGGCCGCGGCGTCGCCCGCGGCGCGCAGCCGCAGCGGGATCTCGTGCCGCTCAGTGGCAAGCTCGACCGCGCCGTCCGCCCCGCCCAGCGCTGCCCAGCGCTCGACCGCGGCGGCGCCCAGCGTGTCGAGCATCTCGTCGGAGTGCAGCGGGTCGTGGTGGAAGAGCAGCATGCGGCGCGCGCCGGTGCGCGCGCCGAAGGTCAGCGTGTCGCCGAGCGCGGAGTGGCCCCAACCGAGGTGCTGCGGATACTCCTCGTCGGTGTACTGGGCGTCGTGGATCAGCAGGTCGGCGTCGTGCGCCAAGCCGAAGCCCGAGATCCACTCCTCGTCCACGTCGGCGAGCCGCGCGCCGAGCGCCGGCTCGTGGTCGGGGATGTAGCAGAGGGCGGCGCCGTCGGCCTCGATCCGGTAGCCGAGCGTCGGGCCGCGGTGGGTGACGGGCGCTGCGTGGATGTGGGCGCCGCCGAGGGTCCATTCGGTCGGCTCGGCCTCGCGGAACGAGGGATGGCACGGGAGCTCGCGGACCTCGATCGGGGCCAGCGGCGCCGAGATGTAGCGCGCGATGCGGTCGCGCAGCGACGCCTCCGGCGATGACGGCCCCCAGACCACGACCTCCGACTCGGCGCGGAACAGCGGCGCGAAGAACATCAGTCCCTGGATGTGGTCGAGGTGGAGGTGGGTGAGCAGGATGTGCAGCGGGCGGTCCGGCGGCGCCATCGCCAGGCCGAGGCTGCGGATGCCGGTGCCCGCGTCGAGCACGAGCGTGCCCCCGTCGTCGAGCGAGACCGCGATGCACGAGGTGTTGCCGCCGTAGCGGGTCGTCTCCGGCCCCGGTGCGGGGATCGAGCCGCGCGCGCCCCAGACCTCGAGCTTCACACCCCGCGCTCCCGCGGCGCCCAGAAGAAGATCATCGCTCCGTGGTAGCCGTCGGGCCCGATCACGGGGACGCCGCTGACCTCGATCTCGTGCTCGGTGCCGTCCAGCGTGCGGATCCTGTAGCGCTCGTGGCCGGCCTGGCTGCTGCGCAGCGTCTGCGCCAACCGCTCGCGGTCGATCGGGACCGGCTCGCCGTCCTCGCCCAGCGGCCCATAGTCCTCGACCCACGCCTCGGCGGGCACCGGCCCCGTCTCCTCGAACGGGCGCCCGAGGAACTCCCCCGCCGCGGCGTTGTAGAAGACGATGTCGCCGGGCTCGTTGGTCAGCGCCGCCGGCGTGGCGAGGTTCGACAGGAGATTGCGCGCGAGGATCAACTCGAGCGGTCGCTGCTGAGGCGTCCCCATGCGCGCATCCTACGCGCGCGCGGGCGATCGCCTCGCGGACGACGTCGCCCGCGCGCCCCGCCCGGTAGGTTCGCGGCGGATCCTTCGATGGCCGAGACGCTGACGCCAGAGGAAGCCGCCGCCCGCGTGGGGCGGCGCGACACGCTGGGCCTCCCGCTGGGGCCGGGCCAGCCGCCGGCGTTCCTGCGCGCGCTGGGCGAGCGCGACGACTGGGAGGAGCTGCGGGTCGCCGGCGCGCTGCTCGCCGTCGGCACGGCGCTGTTCTCGCATCCGAACGTCCACTACCTCTCGGGCTTCTTCGGACCGCTCGAGCGCGCGCTGCGGGAGTCCGGCGCGAACATCAGCTTCGCCGCGGCCGACTTCCGCCGGCTCGCGCCGCTGCTGGAGGCCGCCAAGCCGGCCGTGATGGCGACCGTCGCCTCACCGCCGGACGCCGACGGGTGGTGCAGCCTCTCGCTGCACGCCGGCGGCACGTTCGACGAACTGGTCCGCGCCGGCGAGGATCCCGCGCGCACGCTGGTCGTGGAGGTGTCCGATCGCTTCCCGCGCACATTCGGTCACGGCGGCTACCGCCACGCGCTGCACGTCGACCAGGTCGACCTGCTGGTGGAATCCGGCGACTCGCCGCTCGCGCTGCCCGAGGTCTCCCCGGGAGCGGTGCACGCCGCGATCGCCGGGCACGCGCGGCGCTTCATCCCGCCGGGCTCGACGGTGCAGACGGGCATCGGAGCGATCCCGTCGGCGATCGTCGCCGGGCTGGCCGACGGCGAGGGCGGCGGCTACGGCGTTCACTCGGAGATGTTCACCGACGGGCTGATGCGCCTGCACGAGTCCGGCAAGGTGACCAACGACGCCAAGGGCCAGTACGACGGAGTCTCCGTCGTGACGTTCGCGATGGGCTCGGAGGCGCTCTACCGGTGGCTGGACGGGCGCGAGGAAGTCGCGTTCCTGCCGGTCTCCGAGGTGAACAGCCCGGACGTGATCGCGGGCAACGCCGGGATGGTCACGATCAACGGCGCGCTCGCGATCGACATCCACGGGCAGGTGGTGGCCGACACGATCAACGGCGACCAGTACTCCGGGATCGGCGGGGCCGAGGACTTCATCTCGGGCCCCGGGCTGTCGCTGGCCCAGCGCTCGCTGCTGTGCCTGCCGTCCACGGCGCGGATCGCCGGGGAGACTCGCTCGCGGATCGTGCCGTGGTTCGACGCCGGGACCGTGATCACGACGCCGCGCCACCAGGTCGACGTGGTGGTCACCGAGTACGGCGCCGCGGAACTGGAGGCCAAGACCGTCCATCAGCGCGGCGAGGCGCTCGCCGCGATCGCGCACCCCGACTACCGCGAGGAGCTGCTCGAGGCGGCAGCCCGGGCGTCGAAGGGCCGCTCTCCGCGCACGGGCGGCTAGGGCGGCGGTCGATGGCGTCGGCGAAGGCCACCGTCCTCGACGCCGGCGGACGCGAGCTGCGCGTCTCCAACCCCGACCGCGTGATCTTCCCGGCCACGGAGCGCTCGGCCGCGTTGACCAAGCTCGAGATCGTCGAGTACTACCTCGCGGTGGGCGACGGGATCATGCGCGCGCTCGAGCGCCGGCCGACGACGCTCGAGCGCTGGCCGAAGGGCGTCCAGCCCGGCATCGTCCTCTCGACGCGCGAGAAGGGCGGCGGCGACGCGTTCTTCCAGAAGCGGATCCCGCGCGGCGCGCCCGACTACGTGCGCACCGCGCGCATCCGGTTCCCGTCCGGCCGCCACGCCGACGAGATCTGCCCGACCGAGATCGCGGTCGTCGGATGGGCGGCGCAGATGGGGACGATCACGTTCCATCCGTGGCCCGTGCGCGATCGCGACGTCGACCATCCCGACGAGCTGCGCCTGGACCTCGACCCTCAGCCCGGCACCGGCTTCGCCGACGCGGTGCGCGTCGCGGGCGAGGCGCGCACGCTGCTCGGCGAGCTCGGCTACGCCGGCTTCCCGAAGACCTCGGGCGGGCGCGGGATCCACATCTACGTGCGGATCGAGCCGCGCTGGACGTTCACCGACGTCCGCCACGCCGCGATCGCGTTCGGCCGCGAGCTCGAGCGGCGCCTCCCCGGCCGCGTGACGACCAAGTGGTGGAAGGAGGAGCGCGGCGAGCGCATCTTCGTCGACTACAACCAGAACGCGCGCGACCGCACGATCGCCTCGGCCTACAGCGTGCGGCCGAGGCCGGGCGCACCGGTCTCCGCGCCGCTGGAGTGGGACGAGCTGGAGGACGTCGAGCCCGGGGACTTCACGGTCGCCACGATGCCGGCGCGCTTCGCCGCGCTCGGCGACCGCCACGGCGCGATCGACGACGTCGCGCACTCGCTGGAGCCGCTGCTGGCGCTCTACGAGCGCGACGAATCCGAGGGGGAGGGGGACATGCCCTACCCGCCGGACTACCCGAAGATGCCGGGCGAGCCCAAGCGCGTGCAGCCCTCGCGCGACCGCGACCGCAAGCGCTGAGGCGCGCGGGCGGCCGGGCGGTCGCTCAGGCTGCGCTCGGCAGGCCGTCCGTCGAGCGGCGCGCGCGCAGCGGGATGACCTCGGCCCGCTCCTCGTCCTCGACGAAATCCGGCCAGGCGAGGACCGCGAGGCCGGCGCCGCAGCGCTCGCAGCTCAGCGTGTCGAGCTCGGCGAGCGTCGTGGCCTCGGCGACGCTCTCCTCGGCGCAGGCGGGATCGGAGCACTGGAGGCGGGCGATGAACATGGGCCCACCTTCGCGCGCGCGCCGGACGGAACGGGCGCTCGCGGCCAGGCGTCCGGGCTCAGGTCAGCAGATCGGCGGTCGCGACGACGGTCCCGAACTCGTCGTCGAGGCTCGCCGCGTTGGCGCGCGCGACCTCGTCGGCCGGAATCGTCGTGCCGTCGTGCGCCGTGCGGTCGAACGTGTGGGTGGCGTCGAGCGGGAGCAGCACGTCGTAGCCGCGGTCGCCGCCGTCGCGCACCGTGGTCGACACGCAGTGGTCGGTCGTGATGCCGCACACCACGATGCCGTCCAGGTCGCGCTCGCGCAGCCAGGCGTCGAGGTCGGGGTCGCCGCCGAAGGCCGAGTGGACCTCCTTGCTCACGAGCAGGTCCGGCTCGCCGCTTACGACGTCCTTGAGCTCGTGGCCGGGCGTGCCGGGCTCGAGCGGGGCGCCCGGCTCGCGCCAGTCGTGGCGCACGAAGACCAGCGGGCGCCCCGCCGCGCGCCATGCGGCGATCAGCGCGGCCACGTTGCCCTCGCAGTCCGGGTTGCCCCGCGGGCCGAACGACGGGTCCTCGAACCCGCGCTGGACGTCGACCACCACCAGCGCGTGACGGGAGAGGTCGGGTCGCTCGGCCATAGCCTGCGAGCCTAGCGGTGGCTTCGCCGGACCGCGAGTCGCGCGCTGATGCGAGGATCGCCGCCATGCGAATCCACGACGTCACCGCGAAGGACCTCGACGAGCTCGCGCCGCTGATGCGCGCCTACTGCGACTTCTACCGCGTCGATCCCTCCGACGAGGCGCTGCGCGACCTCTCGACCGCGCTGCTCTCCGAGCCGCGCGAGGGCGTGCAGCTGATCGCGCGCGACGACGACGGCCGCCCGGTCGGCTTCGCGACGATCTACTGGGGCTGGCAGACGCTGTCGGCGGCCCGCACGGGGCTCATGAACGACCTCTTCGTCACGCCGGGCGTGCGCGGCGGCGGCGTCGGCAGGGCGCTGATCGACGCGTGCCGGGAGCGCTGCCGCGAGCGCGGGATCGAGACGCTGATCTGGCAGACCGCGAAGGACAACCACACCGCGCAGCGCCTCTACGACGGGATCGGCGCCACGCGCGAGGAGTGGCTCGACTACTGGATCCCGGCCTCGGGCGAGCTGCCCGCGAGGTAGTCGCGCACGAGGACCGCGGTGCGTTCGGCGTAGGGGTCCAGCGGAGCCGGCAGGTCGCTCGGCAGGCGCCAGGTCGCCTCCGCGATTTCGATCGCGCGGGGGACGACCGCCGGCGCCTCGTCTTCCACGATGTAGGCGCTCACGCTGTCTGCGCGCTTGGAGTGCTTGCCCGGGAACGAGCCGAGCAGAGTCCACTCGCCGGGCGGCGTGACCCCGACCTCCTCGGCAAGCTCGCGCCGGCCCGCGTCGACGGGCGACTCGCGGCGGTGCACGCCGCCGCCGGGGAACGTCCAGGTCGGCGGCCCGTAGGTGTGGCGCACGAGCAGCAGGCGCCCGTCGCCGCGGCGCACGACCACCTTCACGCCGCGCCCGCTCGGACGGACGATCGCCCAGTAGACGTGCGCGAGGCGGTAGGCGAGGCGGAAGCCCGCGCGGCCGAGCGCGATGCGCAGCGGCCCGGGCCGCCCGCCGCGGCTCACGCGATCTCCACCAGCAGCGGGGCGTGGTCGCTGGGCTTGGGCCCCTTGCGGTAGTCGCGGTCGATCCCGCATTCGCGCACGCGGCCGGCCAGCTCCGGGGAGAGCAGCGCGAGGTCGATGCGCATGCCCATCCCGCGGTGGAAGTGGCCCTGGCGGTAGTCCCACCAGGTGAAGCCGGGCTCGCCGGGGTGAAGCTCGCGGTAGGCGTCGCGCAGGCCGGCGTCCAGGACGCGCCGCAGGCCCTCGCGCTCGGGCGGGGTCACGTGGGTCTCGCCCGCGAAGGCGGAAGGGTCGTAGACGTCGATATCGGCGGGGGCGACGTTCAGGTCGCCGGCGATCGCGACGGGCGCCGCGCCGTCGCCGGTCAGCTCCGCCGCGCGCCCGGCCATCGCGTCGAGGAAGCGCAGCTTGGCATCGAACGTCGGCGTCCCCGGGGCGCGGCCGTTCGGGACGTAGGCGCTCGCGACGCGCACGCCCGCGACCGTCGCCTCGATCCAGCGCGCCTCGTCCGGGTCGGGCTCGCCCGGCAGGCCCGCGCGCGGGTCCTCGAGCGGAGCGCCCATCGGCGCCAGGATCGCGACCCCGGCCCAGCGCCCGCCGCTGTGGTCGACCGCGAGGTAGCCGGCGTCGGCGAGCGCCTCGTGCGGGAAGGCCTCCGCCGCGCACTTGGTCTCCTGCACGCACACGGCGTCCGGCCGGTGCTGGGCGAGCAGTTCCAGCACGCGCGGCATCCGCGCCTTGAGCGAGTTGACGTTCCAGGTGACCAGGAGCACCGCGAGGCCAGGGTAGGGGAGGGGGCGGTGCCCGGCTCCGCAGGCGCGGCGAGCGCGGGCAGGGGATGGCAGGGCGGGCGCGAATGCCCGTAGGGCCGGAGCGCCCGGCCACGGATGACCCCTGAGGTGCTCGACATCCCGCTCCCCGCGCAGGACGCCGCGCCCGCGGCGTGGCGCGAGCGCGACCTCGAGGCGGGGGTCGACGCGCTCGCGCGCATGGTCGCGCTGCGCGACGCCGCCACGGCGGTGCACTCCGACGAGGTCGCGCGCCTGAGCCTGCGGGTCGGGCGGGCGCTGGCGCTCCGCGAGTCCGAGCTGACGACGCTGGAGCGAGCGGCGCGCCTGCACGACCTCGGCAAGATCGCGATCCCGGACCGCGTGCTCTGCAAGGCCGGCCCGCTCGACGGCGCCGAGTGGGCGCTCATGCAGCACCATCCGGCGTGGGGCGCGGGCACGGTCGGGCTGCTGCCCGGCCTCGGGCCCGTCGCGCGCGCGGTGCGCGCCCATCACGAGCGCTGGGACGGGAGCGGCTATCCGGACGCGCTGCGCGGGGAGCGCATCCCGGTCGAGAGCCGCGTGATCGCGGTCTGCGACGCGTACTCCGCGATGACCGCCGAGCGCCCGTACGCGGCGGCGCTGGGGGTGGACGACGCGCTCGCGGAGCTGCGCGCGTGTGCGGGCCGGCAGTTCGACCCGCGCGTGGTCGCCTGCCTCGTGGAGCTCGTGCGGGGCTGACGGGCGGGCGCTTGCGCTGTGCGAACAGCGCATCGAAGGCCGGCCCCGACCGAGGCTCTCATCGAGTTACGAGTTTGCAGCAATAGTTGCTGTCAACTCGGCACTCGCGGGCGGCGCCGGCCGCGCGGGAGCCGGCGCGGCGGGACGGCGGCCCGGCTACCGTGGCCGGCAGTGTCCTCTCCGCGTCTTTCCCTGCCCGGCTTTCCGAGGGCCCTCGCGGTCTGGGGCGCGCTCCTGCTCTGCGGGGCGCTCGCGGTCGCCGCCGCGGCCCAGGCGCGGCAGGCCCACGGCGGCCCGGCCTCGCCCGACGGGCGCTATCGCGGCACGGCGCCAGGGGCGCCCGCGATCGTCGCGCACGTGCAGGGCCGCAGGGTGGCCGCGTTCTCGGTGACCGTGCGCAACTACCGCTGCGAGCTCGGCGGTGACGTCGGGCCGCTGACCGCGCGGGTCGAGCCCGATGCGGCCGTCGGCGCCGGCGGCCGCATCGCGTTCCTGAGCGGCGAGCGCGCCGAGCGCGTGCGCGTCGACGCCCGCATCTCGCGCGGGGTCATGCGCGGCCGGCTGCGGGTGCTCGGCACGATCGCCACCGGCCAGCCGTGCCGCTCGGCCCGCGTGACGTTCGCGCTGCGGCGCCGCTGAGCGCCTCGGCTACTCCGTCGCGAAGCTGGTCAGGTCGTGCGGCTCGATGCCGTTGGCCTCGCAGAAGCCGTGGTAGCGCTGGAGCGAGGTCTTCCAGTTCTCGCGCGCGAGCAGGTTGCCGTCGGCGTCGACGAACTCGAGCTCGCCGACGAGGAAGAAGAAGACCTCGGCGTCCTCGTCGCCGACGCTCTGCGGCGTGTGCGCGGATCCGGCGGTCTCGTAGACGGTGTCGCCGGCGCGCGAGACCCAGTCGTGCTCGAGGTAGCGCCAGGCGCCGCGGATCGTGTGCCCGATCACGATTCCGGTGTGGTAGTGCGTGGGCAGCTCCAGGCCGGGCGGGAAGCGCATCGACAACACGATCTCGCCGCGCACCGGATCGATCCGGAAGTACTTGAGGAACACCTCGTCGCTGTACGGCGTGAACGGGACCCAAGGGAGGTCGTCCCCGCTGACGTTCTTGGTGTCGACCTCCCCGATCAGGCTGCTCATCGAGCGCTCCTCCCGCGTCGTGGCCCCTCGAGGGCCGGTTTCGAGCGATGCGGATGAGAGGACTCGAACCTCCACGTCCCGAAGGACACAGGCACCTGAAGCCTGCGCGTCTACCAATTCCGCCACATCCGCGCGGGCGCCCGATGATACGCGGGCCGCGCGGAGCGGGCTCGTAACCCGGGAGCCGTCCCAGGGTCGGTTGCTAGGCTGACCCGCGTCCCTAGCCGCCATCGTCTAGGGGACTAGGACGCCGCCCTCTCACGGCGGAAACCGGGGTTCGAATCCCCGTGGCGGTACTTGCGAGGCCCCCGTGCTGACGGGGGTTTCGGCGTTCCGAGGGGCGCCGCGTGACAGTCCGCGCGACAGTCCGCAGCAAGCGGCGCGCCACAGGGCCGTCAACGGGGGGCGGGATCCGGGGCTGTTCGAACTCCCGCGGCAACGCGTGGCGCTCCTCGCGGGCGAATCCCCCGCGTAGGGTGCGCTTCCGTCGCCGGATGCCGCTTCCGCCTCTGGCGTGGGTGCCGGACCATGACCCTGTGGCGACCGCGAGGACGTGTTCATGCCCGCGACCGCGGGCATGGCGAGGGCCAGGCGGCTGCCGCGGGAACGCCCCATGGCCGGAGCAGGATCCACGACCCGGCCTTCACCCGGGAGGCCTACGGGCGTTGGTATAATCGTGGGCGTCCTAGCAGGCGCTAGGGCATGTTCAAGGTGGCCGGCGATCAAGGTCGCGGCCTTGAAAAGGGGAGACGTGGACATGGCGCCGATTCAGGGCGTTTCGGTTCTGCCGATGAAGGCGGCTGGCACTCAGCACTTCATCGAGCGCATCCACCGCGAAGGCGGTGCCTTCCAGTGGGTGCGCGAGACGTACGTCAATGCGCTCGAGGCGGGCGCGACCCGGGTCGCGTTCGGCGTCGAGTGGCAGGCGGTGGAGAACCTTGGCGTGTACCGCCGCGTCATCGCCGACGACGGGCGGGGAATGACCGCCGACCAGCTGCAAGAATTCTTTAACACGTTCGGCGGGGGCGGGAAGCCGATCGGCGGAGTCCACGAGAACTACGGCGTCGGGGCCAAGACTTCGCTGTTGCCGTGGAATCGCCATGGCGTCGTGGTCATCTCCTACGCCGACGGGGACGCGTCCATGATCTGGATCACGCAGGACCCGTCGACCGGCGAGTACGGGCTCCGAGTCGTCGAGGCAATCGACGACGAAGGCACCACCAGCCGGGAGACGGTGTTCGAGCCGTACGTGGACGACGAGCATGGCTGCAACTGGGCCGCCGTTCGCCCTGACTGGCTCAAGGATCACGGCACGGTGATCGTGCTCCTCGGGGACGACCCGGCCGACAACTCCGTGCTGGGCGACCCGAACCGCAACGAGTCCGACATCAAGGGAATCTCCTCGTATCTGAATCGTCGAATCTGGAAGATTCAAGACGGCGTGGAGGTGACGGTGGACGAGCTCCGCACCCAGGAGCGCGCCGACTGGCCGAAGAACGAGGCGACGGCCCACGGATCCTCGCTGACGAAGGGGAAGGATCGCCGCACCAACCTGCGGACGATCCTCGGGGCCGAGTACTTCATCCGCTATCCCGTCCCGACCTTCACGGCTGGCAAGCTCGAGGGGTGGGGCACCGTCACTCTCAGCGACGGGACCGGCCTGGATTGGTTCCTCTGGGACGGCGAGCGACCCGCGGTCCAGTCTTACGCCTCGCTCGGCGGTTACATCGCTGTCCTGTACAAGGACGAGTTGTACGACGTCACCGCGCATCATTCGACATACCGGTCGTTCGGCATCGCAGAGCGACCGGTGCGCAGCAAATTGTGGCTTGTCGCCCGCCCGCCCGTGCTCGATGACGACGATCGTCACGGCGTCTACCCGCGGACCGATCGCAACGCTCTCCTGCTCAAGGGAGGCCCGAATGCGGGCGGCTCGCTGCCGATCAACGACTGGGCGGGCGAGTTCGCCGACAACATGCCCGACGCCATCCTGGCGGCGATCAAGGCCGCCCGCGGCGGCGGAGAGGGGACCGTCACGGACACCACCTGGCGCGACCGATTGGCGGACCGGTTCGGCTCCCGCTGGCGCATCCCCAAGCTCCGCCGGCACAAGGGCGGTTCTCACGGCGTCGACCCCGCCCAGCCCGGCGGCCGGCCGATCAAGGCCAAGAAGAAGCGTCAAGGCCCCGCGCCCGGTGGCGGCAAGGGAGGCCGGGGCGGACTGATCGCCCTCGGGTCAAAGGCCGGCGACACCCCCGCGGCCAAGGTCAAGGTCTCGGGCGGAATTCCCACCTACCGCGCGGTAACCCAAGACGAGGTTGGCGATGGCATGCTCGCGGCGTGGCAGCCCAACGACCCCGGCCATCCCGAGGGTGTCGTCCTGCTGAACGTAGAGCACCCCGTGCTCGCCAATGAGATCGAGCATTGGCAGGCGCTCTACGCCGACCACCACGCCGACGACATCAAGGACGAAGTGATCAAGGCCTACGGCGAGATCGCCGTGGCGAAGATCGCCCACTCGGAGTTTCTTAAGGACGTCCTCCCCTCCAAGACCGTCGAGGACGACCTCCGCTCGGAGCCGGCGCTCACCATGGCGCTGCTCGGACTGATCGGCGAGGAGGCCGTCCTCGCCCCAAGACTCGGCGGCAAGTTCAAGCGCCGGAGGGCGGCGTGACGATGGAAGAGCTCCTCACCGAGGTCCTCAAAGGCATGGACGACCTCGATAGTGAACGGGACTCCCACGATCGTGAACGGGACCTCGCCGGATGGTGGTCGCCGGGCCAGATAGCGGAGAAGACCCCGAACATGGAGGTCCTGCGCGTCGACGCAACGCTCGACATGCTCGTGGAACGCGGGCGCGTCGAGAGATCGGGTGACGCGGAGCGCGGAGACCAGGTCTACCGAGCCCTCTACCGGCCAGCTTGGTGCCCTGAGTGCGAGAAGGACGGTCTCATGGCTAACGGCGATTACCTCTGTCCTCGGTGTCGGGCAGAGAACGAGGCTCGGGTCTGCAACTTCTCGGATCTGTCCGCCTACCTCGACGACCGTCGCAGAGTTCAGAAGTGGCCGACGGGGCGTATCGCGGACGAGCTCGGCATCTCCACGTGGGACGTTGACCAGCTCCGGAGAGTTGCCGGGTGAAGTCGTCGCCACCGGCGCCGGCACCCAACGCCTGGCCGCTGGCGCGAGTTCGGGAGATCGGAAAAGCGGTCGCCGGTGCGGCTGGCGCTCGCCGACATACGGGGACCGTCGCGGACGCGTTCGCGCTCGTCCCGAAGGGCCCCCGTAGATCTTCTCGCGCGCTTCGCCGTGCAGGCCCCGACTCGAGCGCTCTCCCGGGACTATCGAGCGATCACCGTCGCAGATCTTCGGGCGCTCGTGTCGGGCCTGGCGGCCAACCGGTCGCTTGCGCCGCGGATCGCCGGATCACTCGCCGCGGACCTCCGCGCCGCCGCCAGGGCACGCACGTGCTGTGCGGTTCGCGGCCGGGCCGCTGGGCTAGCCGCTCGACTGATCGAGTGCGGTCTCGCTGGCTGGACGCTTTGCAGGGGCAAAGCTCGCGGACCCGTATGGCGATCGACAGTGCCTCGTTGAGAGCGTTCAGCCGGTCTGGCCCGATCCTTGTCCTAGCTCCCCGACCCGCCCGAGAGAGCGCCTTTACCCCTCGCCTTGACTCCAGTTGCGGTCAGCGCGGCGCAGGGTCTCGCATTCGCGACAGCGGCAGCGTGGCACCGCGGCGTAGGCGCAGCGCGGCGCGGCTAGGTTCTCAAGCCCGTCCTCCGCGAGCTGCTTGCGCAAGCGAACATACGTTCCCAACCGCCTCTCACGTGCCGCCCTTCCCACTGCCTTCTCGAGGGTCAGCGGCCGCAGCGGACCAAGACCGACGCCGGTGAGCGCACGGTCCCGCTGATCGGCCGGCTGCGCTCCGAGCTTGCCCAGCACAAGCTCGCTCCGGCCGCGGGTCCGACGACCTGTGCTTCGGGCGCACCCGCCGCGATGCGTTCATCAGCACGACGGTCCGCTCCCGCGCCGACAGCGCGTGGCTACGCGCGGGCCTCGACGGTCTCACGCCGCACGAGGCGCGGCACACTTGCGCGAGCTACCTGGCCGCCGCCGGGCTGGCGCCGAAGGAGATTCAGACGGCAATGGGACACGCCGACATCCGCACCACGATGAACATCTACGCGAAGGCCGTCCCCGGGTGGGAGGAAGCCACCGCGGAGAAGCTCGATGCCTACCTCGATGCCGCCCCCGCGCGACAAGTCGCGCGACAGTTGACCCCGATTCGGCGGGTCGAGGCGGGTCCAGGCGGGCGCGAAGCCCCTGCTAACCGCGATATCGCCTGCCGTGGCGGGTCGCCCGGCTGCTTTCGAATCCCCGTGGCGGTACTCGCGAAACCCTGCTGATCGCGGGGTTTCCGCTACAGCGCCTGAGCGGCGTGCGGCAGGACGACGAGCTTGCCGGTCGCCTCGTTGGCCGCCATCCGTCGGTGCGCGTCGATCGTCTGCTCGAGCGTGTAGACCGTGTCGATGTTCGGCGTCACCTCGCTGCGCTCGACCTGTGCGACGATGGCGCGCAGCAGCGGTCCGCCGACCCGCGCGTCGTGCGCGTCGCCGGAGTGGAACGCGGTCAGCTTGCACCCCGACGGGATCATCGCGACCGGCTCGAAGTCCGGGATCAGCCAGGTGTCGGACAGCGAGCCGGAGTTGCAGGCCGTCGCGCCCCGGCGCAGCAGGCGCAGCGTCTCGAGCACCGCGGGGCCGCCGATCAGGTCGACGGCGCCGTCGGCGCCACCCTCGGGCAGCGCGCGGCGAGCGCGCGCGGCGAAACCCTCGCCCTCGAGCACGATGCCCGCGGCGCCGAGCTCGGTCAGCCGTCGCCCCTTCGCCTCACTGCGCGTCGTTGCGATCACGCGCACGCCGGCGGCGCGGGCGAGCTCAAGGCAGGCCAGGCCGACCGAGGAGGTCGCGCCGCGCAGCAGCAGCGTCTTGCCCTCGTCCAGGTCGAGGTGCTCGAGCGAGCCGGCGGCGGTCACGAACGTCTCGGGCAGCGCGCCGAGCACGTCCCACGGCAGCGTGGTGTCGAGCGCGATCAGCTGGTGCTCCGGGACGAGCGCGTACTCCGCGTAACCGCCATCGAACGCACGTCCCATCTCTGCCATCAGCGCCGCGACCGTCGTCCCCGGCGGCACGGCGGGAGCATCCGCGTGCACCGCCTCGACCACGCCCACCAGTTCGATGCCGAGTATCCGCGGGAACGTCACGGCGTCGCCGGCATAGCCCTTGAGGGTCTTGTACTCGGACCGGTTGAGTCCGAATGCCTCGACCCTGACCAGCGCCCAGCCCGCGCGGGGCTCGGGGCGCGGCACCTCACGAACGACGAGCCCGTCCGGCCCGTCCGGCCGCTCCGCGACCACCGCTCGCATCTGCGCCATGCATCCGGACGCTACTGACTGGTCAGGCTCCTGATCCGCTGCGCCGCTCGTGCGCCACGCGCGGGCCGTCGCCGTCGAGTGCGAACACGACCACGTCGTCGGGCTCGGAGGCGTGGCCGACGGCGGCGCGGCCGGGGGCTACGGCGATCGCCGTCCCGACGGGCGTCGCGCTGCGCTGGACCTCGGCGATCACCAGGCTGTTCGCCACCACGACGCTCGAGCCGATCGCGTCGCTGTAGACCTCCGCTCGCGAGCGCTCCCAGCGGCGGTCCTTGGTCGGCCGGGCGAACACCGGCACCAGCAGCAGCGAGACCCCGTGGGCGTGCATGGCCGCGGCGAACCTGTGCAGCCGGGCGAGGTCCTCGCAGACCAGGATCGCCAGCCGGGCGCCGCCCGCCTCCACCACGCAGACCCGCTCGCCGCGGCTCAGGTCCTCGTCGATCGGGGCGGTCAGCCGGTCGGCGAGGCTCCACAGCTCGAGGTCCTGCGGGGAGAAGTTGAACGGGTGGACCTTGCGCTGGCGGACGAGCGCCTCGCCGCTGCGGGCGTCGAGCATCACCGCCTCGTTGACCGGCGGCGAGGAGCCGTCCACGTTGCCGCTGCCCGCCACCACCAGCCGCAGCCTGCTGGCGCTCGCGCCCTCGCGCTCGCGCAGCGCGACCTGCCAGCGCTCGAGCAGCTCGCGCGACAGGCAGAGCTCGGGCGCCATGCCGATCGTGGCGTCCCGCTCGTCCCAGGCCGCGATCACTCGCTCCACCCGCGCCCGGGTGGGCTCGCGGTCGGCGGGACCGATCCGGTAGAAGCGCAGGCCGGATCGCTCCTGCACCTCCCACTCGAGCTCGTCGGGCGCGCGGATCATCGGCGTGGTGGCCACGCGCAGGCCGGCCTCGCGCTCGGGCCGGGTCAGCCGGGAGCGGCTCGGCAGAGCGACGTGGTCGCAGGCGTCCCAGTCGGCGGCGCCGACGCGGATGACCGAGCCGAATGCGTCGGCCGGGTCGTCGGGCAGCTGGCCGCGGCGGCCGGGACGGGCGAAGCGGGGCAGGAGCGCGCCGGGAAGCGCGCCGGAGTCCAGGCGGCCCGACTCCGCGTAGCGGAGCGCGTACTCGGTCAGCGCGGGCGGTGCGGCGGCCCCGAGCAGCGGGTTGGCGCGGGCGAGCGCCGCATCGAGGCCGAGCAGGACGGCGAACGTCTCGCGCGCGCCCCGCGGCGAGCGGACGGGATCGCCGCCGAGCGCCGCCCGCTCGACCCCGGCGGCGGTGGCCGCGACCGCCGCGTCCGCGATCCAGCCCTCGCCCTGCGCGTGCAGCTCGGCCGGGTCGAGCCGGTCGAACAGCTCGCAGAAGCGGTCTGCGCAGTCCCTGCTCACACTTGACAGATAGTTGACAAGCGGCTGCTACGATCCGGGCGTGGCCGGACGGACCGTAGAGGAAAACCGCGCGGGGGCCCTGGTGCCGCGGATCGCGAGCCTCGACGCGAGCCCGGCCCGCCGGGAGGCCGTGGCGCTCGGCCTGGTCGACGCGTTGCTCGAAGGCGACGGCGAGACGCTCGGCGCCGCCCTGCACGCTCTTCGCGACGCCCGGGCGCGGGCCGGCGGTGACCGCGAGCTGACCGGGTGGCTGGACGCGGCGATCGACGTCTCCCACTGGGGGCTCGAGCGCACGCCGGCGCCGGCCGCCGTGACCCGGGGAACGCGGGACCACGACTTCCTGCGCGCGCTCGACGGCGCGCCGCGCCTGGGGAGCGCGGAGCTGCGCGGCCTGCTGGATGTCGACGAGACGCAGGTCAGCCGCGCCGGGCGCCGGCTGCTGGAGCGCGGGCTCGTCACCCGGAGCAAGGTCGGCCGCCAGGCGTTCTGGCGGCTGACCCCGCGCGGGCGGCGCGCGCTCGAGGACGCGCCCGCCCGGCGCCAACCCGCCGGCTCGGGGTTCTGGCAGGAGGCCCTGCGGCGCGGGTTCGAGGGGGCCTATGGCG
Source organism: Solirubrobacteraceae bacterium (assembly GCA_046330255.1). GTDB lineage: Bacteria > Actinomycetota > Thermoleophilia > Solirubrobacterales > Solirubrobacteraceae > JBBSBL01. Next base: position 336,232 of record JAXLTC010000001.1, on the reverse strand, counting down.
ATCAGCCCGGCGAGCCCCGCACGGTCGATCCCACCCGTGAGCGCATCATCGAGTGCACGCTCGAGCTGCACACCAGCCAGGGGATCCAGGCGACCACCTGGCCGCAGATCGCCGATCGGGCGGGCGTGCCGCTGGAGACGGTCGAGGCGCTGTTCCCCACCCAGGACGAGCTGGTCCGCAGCTGCGGGGAGCACTTCATGGAGAGCCTGCGCTTCCCGCCGGCCGACCGGGCGCCCGAGGTCTTCGCCGGCGCCGCGTCGGAGGACGAGCGGATCCGGCGCCTGGTCGAGACGCTCTTCGGTGCCTACGAGCGCGGGGCGGACGGCATCACGGCCGCGCGCCGCGAGCGCAACGACGTGCGGGCGCTGGAGGAGTCGATGGGAGAGCTCGACATCTCTTTCGACGCGCTCGTCGCCGAGGCGCTGCGCGCGGCCCGCCCGGAGGGCTCATCGGTCGCGGCCCTGAGAGCGATCACCGACCTCGAGGTGTGGCGGACCCTGCGCGAGGCGGGAGCCACGCCCGAGGCGGCGGTGAGCCGGGCGAGCGCGGCGGTCGAGCGCTGGCTGCAGGCGCAGCCGGCGGGCTGACGGCCGGGCCTCCCCGGCGCTCGCCTCGACGCCCGAGGCGCCCGGGAGTAGGCTCGCCCGGTTCCGAGATCAACAAAGGGGGGTCGTTCATGTACGCACGTGTCGCACGGTTCGAGGGTGGCAGCGCGGAGGACATCCGCCGCAACATGCAGCGGATCGGCTCCGACGCCCCCAGCGGCCCGCCCGAGGGGGTTCCGGCCAACGGCTTCACGATGCTCGCCGACGCGGACGGCGGCAGGGTGCTCGCGATCGCGCTCTTCGCCACCGAGGAGGACATGCGCGTGGGCGGCGAGGTGCTCGACGCGATGTCCCCGCCGGAGGGCTCGATGGGCAAGCGCGCGTCGGTGGAGCAGTACGAGGTGGCGGTGGACGTCAGGTTGTAGGCCCCGCGCGCGGCAGGGGCCCGGCGTCACGCCGGGCCCTGCGTGCGGTCACAGCGACCATGAGGGCAAGCACGCGACGCCGCGGCGCCACGGCGCTGGTGCTGTGCGCCTCGATCGCGCTCTGCGCGGGTCCGGCTCGCGCGACCGCGGGCCCGCCGGGACACGCGGCAACCGTTCTCGACGCGCCCTGGCGGGTCCAGCAGGTCTCGGCCGACCAGCGAACGCTTGCGGTCGTGTGGGCGCCGGGCGCCCCGTGCTTCGCGCGCCTGGAGAAGCGCTTCCGGGTCACGGCGAGGATGCTCGCCGTCCGGCTGCGCTTCGTCTGGTCCGGCAACGGCGGCGATTGCCAGTACGGGGACCCGTTCTGGCCGGTCGCGCGGATCAGGCTGCCCGTGCCCGTCCACGGTCGCCGCTTGCTCGGCGGCAGCCAGACGGTCCGGCCGGGCCCGGGGGCGTACCGCTTCACGGGAGGCAGGCCCGTCCCGGTCGCCCCGCGCCTGATCGGCCTGGCGCCGGCTGACGCCCGCCAGGGCGCCGGAACGTCCCTCCTCGAGGCCGTCTTCCGCCGCTCGCGCGTCCGGTCGGGACTGCGCCGCGTGATCGCGCAGAGCCCCGCGCCGGGCCGGCCTGTCCGCGCCGGCGCCCGCATCGCGCTGACGCTCGGCGGACGCTGAGGCCGAGCCCGTCGCGGGGGAGCGACCCCTGTCGGCGCCGGCGCCAACAACTGCGACGTCGCGGCGCCGAAGCACATAGGCTGCGGAGGTTCGCCCCGCCTGCCCGCCGAGGAGAGAGATGCCCCGCCGCCGCGCCCGCCTGACCGCCCTGGCCGCAAGCGCCCTCGCGCTCGCGGCGCTTGCCGCGCCGGCCGCCTCGCCGGCCGTCTCGCCACCCGCGCTCACGCATGACCAGGCCGTCCAGCTCGGCCGCGAGGCCTGGCAGTACGGCTTCCCGCTGATGGACCTCCTGCGGATCCGCCGCGAGGAGACGAGCGTGCGCTACTCCAACGGCCGCGGCGCGTCGCCCGTCAACGTGTTCAGCAACGCGATGGCGTTCGCGACGGCGAAGGACCGCACGGTGGTGCTGCCGAACGTCGACACGCTCTACTCGCTCTCGCACCTGGACCTCGGCCGCGAGCCGATCGTGCTCGGCCACCCGGACATGGGACGGCGCTTCTACGACTTCGAGTTCGTCGATCCGTGGACCAACGTGGTCGGCTACCTCGGGAGCCGCACGACGGGGCAGCGCGCCGAGCGTCTCGCGCTCGTGTGGACCGGGGCCCGGCTACGGCAGCGCATCCCGCGCGGCATCCGCGTGCTGCGCGTCCGCTACCGGCGCATCTGGGTGATCGGCCGCACGCTCTCCGACGGCAGCCGCGCGGACGTGCGCAAGGCCAACGCGCTGCAGCGGCGCTACACGCTGACGCCGCTCTCGCGCCTCGGCCGCCCGGGCAGGCCGCTGCCGGTGCGCCCGGGTCGCGAGACCAAGCATCCGCTGCCGAAGGGGCTCGCGTTCCTCGACGCGCTCGGCGTCGCGATGCGCGAGAACCCGCCGCCCGCCCGCGACAGCGCGATCCTCGCGAAGCTGCGCGCGGTCGGGATCGGCCCGGGCCTGAGCCCCTCGCGCGCCGGCCTGTCCCCGGAAGCGCTGGCCGGCCTGGTGGAGGGCGTGAACGACGAGAGCGCCACCCGCCAGACGACGATGCGCCTGCGCGTGCTGCGCGAGGCGCTCTCCCGCCACGGCTGGTACGTCGCGCCGAGCAACATCGGGCGCTACGGGACGGACTACTCGTTCCGCGCGGACGTGGCCGTGGCCGGCATCGGCGCCAACACGGAGGAGGAGGCGATGTACCCGGTCGCGATCGCCGACTCCACGGGCAAGCTGTTCAACAGCGCGAACCGCTACAGGATGGTCTTCAAGCGCGGGCAGCTTCCGCCGGTGCGCTCGTTCTGGTCGCTGACGATGTACGACATCAGCGGTTACCTGGTCGCCAACCCGACCAACCGCTACGCGGTCGGCTCCTCGCACCCGCCGCTGGTGCGCCGGGCCGACGGCTCGGTGGTGGTCCTGATCCAGCGCACCCGGCCGACCGAGCGCGGCGTGAACTGGCTGCCGTCTCCGCCGTCGGGGGGCTTCCGGCTCAACCTGCGCCTGTACTGGCCCACGGCGCGCGCGCTCAGCCGCGCCTGGCTGCCGCCGGGCGTCGAGCGCGTGGGCTGAGCGCGGCGCCGCCTCAGGCGGTCACGCGGCCGCCACCGAGCTCCTCGCGCCAGATGCGCCGCTTCTCGGCGTACTCGGGCGGGAGCGAGCCCGTGATCGCCTCGGCGGCCGCCAGCGCGTGGAGCGCGCCCGAGTAGTCGCCGAAGCGAGCGTCGCCGTCGGCCATCGCAAGCGCCAGGTCGGCCGCCTCGTGACGCTCGGCGTCGGTTTCCCTGTTGGCCGGACGGGCGGGCGCCGCGCGATCCGCGAGCGGCGCCGAGGCGAGTGGGACGGGCCGTGCGTCCGCGAGGTAGGGGGCCAGGTAGCGACCCGCTACCTTCGCGGGCGGCCACCAGAGCGCGCGGTGGGCGACCGCGCCCTCCGCGGGCGGGCCCGCGCGGGACGGGGCCGCGTCGATCGCGACCGTCGAGTCGGCGCCCAGCCGCAGCGGATCGGCGCGGAAGTAGCGCGGCGAGGACCCGGTGAGCAGCATCCCGCGCAGCATCGGCCGGAACGGCTCCGGTTCGACGGGCGCTCCGCAGGCCGCCGCGATGGCCGCCGCCGCGGCGTCGGCCTGCTGGCTGGCGATCCCGCCCTGCTTCAGCGGGAAGCTCGTGCAGTCGCCGGCCGCGTAGACGGCCTCGACGCCGCGTACGCGCCCGGACTCGTCGGTCGGCAGGAAGCCGTCGGCGTCGGCCGGGAGCCCGCGAATCGAGGGGCCGGTAAGCCGCGGCAGCGCCACCGCCCTGTCGGCGGCGACGCTGCCGCCGCCCTCGAGCAGCAGCCGGCCATCGACCACCGCGGTCGGATGTGAGAGCGCCCGCACCGCGATCCCGCGGCGCTCCAGCAACTCGGTGAGGTCGGCGGCGGCAGCCGGGCCGAACATGCGCAGCGGGGTCTCCTCCGGCGTGGCGATGGTGATCTCCACCCCCGTCACGCGGTCCGCGGCCAGCGCCGCCTGCGTCATCAGCGCCAACTCGTAGAGCGGCAGCGGCCACGAGGCTCCGACCGGCAGGGCGAACGCGATGCTGCGCGCGTCCCCGCGGCGCAGGTCGTCGAGCGCCTGACGCAGCGCGAGCGCGTCGGCCGGCCCGGCGAACGTGAGCGCGCCCGGTACGACCGGCTCGGGCGTGGCGCCGAGCGCGACCAGCAGCACGTCGTAGGCGAGCTCCTCGTCGGTGTCCGCGAGGACCGTGCGAGCGCCCGCGTCGACCTCCGCCAGCGCTCCGTGGCGAAGCGTCAGGGACTGGTCCTCGGCCAGGGTCGCGAGCGGCACGCGCCGCGCCTCGCCGCGACCGAACGGCACCATCACGGCGCCCGGGCGGTAGACGAAGTCCTCGCCGGGCGCGAGCAGCTCGAGCTCGAGCGCGGGGCCGGCGAGCACCCGGAGCGCGAGGACCGCCTCCAGCGCCGCCACCCCGCCACCCGCGACCAGCACCACGGGCCGCTTCGGATGGGCCATCGGCCGAGACTAGTGCGCGTGCGCGACCCGCGGCGAGCGGACGGGCTACGGACGCGCCTGCGCGGTCACTACGGACGCGCCGGCGTCGCTCAGCGCAGCGGCGCGTGGCGGCGGTCGCGCCCGACGACGCTCACGGTCCGCCGCCACGACGCGCGCAGCTCGGAGGCGGGCCCCTCGCCGCGGCGCAGGGCCTGCGCGACCGGCACGACCGTGAAGTCCGGATGGCGGACGTACACCGGCACGTAGTCGACGCGCGTCACGCGCGCGCCGCGGTCGTCGATCGTCATGCGCAGCAGCGCGATGATCCCGTCCTGCGAGGCCGCGGGGCAGCACGCGGCCGTCTGGTTGGAGAGCAGGTTGCCCTCCCCGAACACGACCATCTTGCCGCCGACCGCCCGGATCGGCTGGACGACGTGGACGTGCTGGCCGACGACCGCGGTGATCGCCGGCGAACGCACCAGGACCCGGGCGAGCCGCACCTGGCTGGGCGACGGCGCGGACTGGTACTCCACCCCCCAGTGGAGGTTGACGATCACGGCCTGGGCGCCGGCGCGCCGCGCGCGCCGCGCGTCGGCCAGGATGCGCCGCGCGGTGCCGAGGTTCAGCGACCACGGGTGCGGCAGCGGGATGCCGTTGGTGATCGTCGTGTAGGCCAGGTAGGCGATCTTCACGCCCTTGGCCTCGAGCATCATGATCCGCCGCTGCGCCGCGGGGGACGGGAAGGATCCGGTGTGGCGGACGCCGGCCCGGTCGAGCGCGATGCCCGTCTGGTTGATCCCGTACTGGCCCTGGTCGAGCGAGTGGTTGGACGCGGTGTCGCACGCGTCCCAGCCCGTCCAGCGGATCGCGCGCGCCAGCGCGGGCGGCGTGTTGAACACCGGGTAGCCCTGCGGCGGGCGCGGGCTCATCGGCGTCTCCACGTGGCAGATCGCCAGGTCGGCGCCGCGCACGAAGGGGCGGATCTCGCGCAGCAGCGGGCGGAAGTCGTAGCCCCGGCCGCCCGCGAGCGCCTGGGCTCGGTACCAGACCGGGGAGTGGATCAGCAGGTCGCCGTTGACCTCCACCGTCAGGTGCACCGGCTCGTCCGGCGGGGGCGGGGCGCCGGGCGCGCGGGGCGGTCCGCCGCCGCCGTTCGAGGCTCCGGCGGACACCAGCACCCCGGCAAGCAGCGCGGCCCCCGCGACCGCCACGAGCGCGCCCAGCCGGCGGCGGCGCACGGCCGCCCGGCGGGCGGCCCGCTCGCGGCGCGCGAGACGATCGGGCTGGCGCTCTCCTCGCTCCGGGGCCACGCGCGCAGCATGCCGCATGGCCAGGCGTCACGCGCCGAAGCGGCTCGGTCGCGGCAGGTCTGCGCACCGGCGCTCGCTACCCTCGGATCGTGACGAGACGCAGCTCCCGCCCCCCGTTCCTGGGCGCGCTGGCAGGCGCCGGCGCGCTCGTCGCCGTCTGGGCGGCCGCATTCCACTCGCAGCTCGCGGGCTCGCTCGACGCCGCGACGCTGCGCGGCTACGTGGGCCTGGACCGCGGCCCGGTCGGCCTGCTCGCGCCCCCGCTCGCGCACCTGTGCGACCCGCTGCCGTTCGCGCTGCTCGGGGCGCTGCTCGTCGCCGTCGCGCTCGTGCGGCGCAGGCCCGACCTGGCGCTCGGCGCCGGCGTGCTGCTGGCGGGCGCGAGCGTCACCACGCAGATGCTCAAGCCGCTGCTCGGCGCGCCGCGGGCGGCCGACATCCTGGGTCCCGTCCAGGTGTCGCTCTCCTCGTGGCCGAGCGGGCACTCGACGGCCGCGATGTCGCTCGCGCTCGCGGCGGTGCTGGTGGCGCCCCCGTCACGGCGCCCGCTGGTCGCGGCGGCGGGCGGGTGCTTCGCGGTGGCGGTCCCGTCCGCGGTGCTCGTCCTCGGCTGGCACTTCCCGAGCGACGTGCTCGCCGGGTACCTGGTCGCGGGAACGTGGGCGCTCGCCGTGCTCGCGGCGCTCTGGGCGCTGCCGTCCCGGGCGCGCGCGGCCGCGGGCGGGCGCGCGCGCATCGAGGCGACGATCGCACCGACGGTCGTCGCCGCCGCCGCGGTCGCCGCGGCGGCCGGCCTCGCGGTCCTCGCGCGGCCGGAGGCGGCGATCGCCTACGCGCACGACCACACGACGTTCGTCGCCGCGGCGGTCGCGATCGCGACCGCCGGGCTCGCGTTCGCCTCGGGCCTCGCGGTCGCGCTGCGGCGCCCGGGCGCGTGAGCGGCGCCACGCTCGCCCACGTCTCGGACCCGCACTTCGGCGCGCACGACCCGGCGGTCGCCCACGCCCTGGCCGGCGCGCTCCGCGAGGCGCGGCCCGACCTCGTGCTGGTCGGCGGCGACTTCACCCAGCGCGCCCGGCACGGCCAGTACGCCGCCGCGCGCGCCTGGCTGGAGCGTGTCGGGCTGCCCTACCTGGCCACACCCGGGAACCACGACATCCCGCTCTACGACGTCCTGCGCCGGATGCGGGATCCCTACGGCCGCTACCGGGCTCACGTCGCGCCCGAGCTGGACGGCGAGTGGAGCGCGCCCGGCGCGCTGGTCGCCGCGGTCTGCACGGCGAGCCCGCGCCGGCGGGTGGAGGGGCGCGTCGAGCCGATCCAGGTCGAGCGCCTCGCGGCCACGCTCGCCGAGCCCGAGGAGCCGTGCGCGCGCGTGCTGCTCACCCACCATCCGCTGGTGACGCCCCCCGGGCAGCGCGAGCGCTCCTTCCACGGGCGCGAGGAGTTGCTGGAGGCGGCCGCCGCCGGGGGCGCGGACCTGCTGCTCTCGGGTCATCGCCACGTCGCGCACACCGGCGCCTGGCTCCACACGACGCCCTCGGGCCGCGAGATGGTCGCACTCTGGGAGCCGACGGCCTGCTCCAGCCGGCTGCGCGGCGAGGCCAACGGCTTCGCGACGATCGGCGTCGACGCCGATCGAATCGAGATCACGCCGTGGCGCCTGGCCGGCGAGCGCTTTGCGCCCGGCCCCGCCCGCGCTTGGGCGCGGTCGGGCGACGGCTGGGCGGAGGCCGGTGAGGCGGCTCAGGCCGCTGCGTCGCCGGGACCGCTCGCGCGGTAGCGCTCCGGGTCCCAGAGCGTCTCCTCGCCGGCGCTGGCCGCGCGCGCGAGGATGAACAGCAGGTCGCTCAGGCGGTTGAGGTAGCGGACGGCCTCGGGGCTGATCGCCTCGCCGCACGCGACCGCGGCGCGCTCGGCGCGCCGGCAGACGGAGCGGGCCACGTGAAGCTGCGCGGCCGCCGGCGCTCCGCCCGGGAGCACGAACGAGCGCAGCGGGGCGAGCGTCGCGTTGACCTCGTCGCAGCGCCCCTCCAGCCAGGCCGTCTGCGCGGGCGTGACGCGCAGGCGCTCGCGGGGATCGTCGAGCGGCACCGAGATGTCCGCGCCGACGTCGAAGAGGTCGTTCTGGATCCGCGCGAGCCAGCCGTCGTGGCCGTCCGGCAAGTCCAGCGTGCGGACCAATCCGACCAGCGAGTTGAGCTCGTCGATGGTCCCGTAGGCCTCGATGCGCGGATCGGTCTTCGCGACGCGGCTCATGTCGCCCAGATGCGTCTCGCCGGCGTCGCCGAGCCGCGTGTAGATGCGCGTGAGGTTGACCGTCATCGCCGCCCGACGATACCGCGGCGCCCGCGCTCGCCGTCCGGGTATAGGATCGCCGCGCAGCACCCAAGCGGCCGGTGGGTCGGGGAAGTCCGGTGAGAGTCCGGTGCGGTCCCGCCACTGTGACCGGGGATGCCTTCCGCACGCGCCGCGTGCGGCGCAGCCACTGGGGACGCCACGGCGTCCTCGGGAAGGCGCGGAAGGTCGACCCGGAAGCCAGGAGACCTGCCCCCGGCCGGGAGCCCATACGTCCCTCGCGGAAAGGGGATGGCCCGCATGAAGAAATCGATCACCCACTCCCTCACGGGAGCATGCGCCCTGGCGGCGCTCGCCCTGCTGCCCTCCGCCGCGCTCGCCTCCGGTCCGGCTACGGTCTCGGTGCGCATCGAGGGCGCGGACGGCACGCTGCTGCCGCGCACCCAGGTCACCACCACGACCGCCGCCGTCGTGAAGGACGGCAACCCCGCCCATTCGTGCACGGGTACCAGCGTCGCGGGCGCGCTGCAGCAGGCGACCGGCGGCGACTGGGGCGCCTCGTGGGCGGACGGGCTCGGGTACTTCGTAACCAGCCTGAAGGGCGCCGCGCCGCCCGATCCGTCCAGCTACTTCGCGCTCTGGGTCAACGAGCGCAGCTCGCAGACCGGCATCTGCGACACCGAGTTGCAGGACGGCGACCGCGTGCTGTTCTTCCTGGATCGCTGCGACTACGACGCGCAGGTCGGCGGCTGCGCGAACCAGCCCGTGCTGCCGCTCGGGCTCAGCGCTCCGGATCGAGCGGTCCGCGGGAAGCCGTTCAGCGTGAGGGTCGTGCGCTACGCCGCCGACGGCACGCCCGCGCCGGTCGCAGGCGCCACGGTCGCCGGCGGCGCGGCGCCCGCGGTTACGGGCGCGGACGGCACGGCCTCGGTCACGGCCGCCGGGGAGAGCGCCTCGCTGCGCGCCGAGAAGGCCGGCTTCGCCCGCTCCGACATGGCGCTGACGACGCTCTGCGCGGCGCTGTCGCCCGCCGGGGCCTGCCTGTCGGCGACCGGAACGGTCGTGGCCCCGCCCCCGGCCCGGGACCTCGCCGGGCCCGTCGCCCGGCTCACCTCGTTGCGCTACAACGAGATCTTCGCCGCCGCCCGCGGCCCGCGCGTTCTGCGCGGGACGGTCGCCGCCGACCCGTCGGGCATCGCGCGCGTGGAGCTGGCGATCACCGGGCGCCACCGCGGCCGCTGCTCGTACTACGACGGCGCGCGCGAGGCCTTCCGGAGCGCGGACTGCCGCCGCAACCCGGCGCGCGCGTTCGCGGTCGGCGATCGGGCGGCGTGGTCATACCTGCTCCCGCGCCGCCTGCCGCGCGGGCGCTGGCTGATCGCGCTGGGCGCGACCGACCGCGCCGGCAACCGCTCGGCGCCGGTCGACAGGATCACGCGGATCGCCGTCTACGTCGGCGTGCGGCGGCCGCGATGAGGCGCCCCGCGCCGGCCGCCGTCGTGGTCGCCCTGTGCGCGCTCGCCGCCACGCCCGCGGCGGCCACCGGCGCGGCCGGCCCGCGCGTGGAGACGATGGTGGTCGCCCGCGACGGCCGCGTGACGTTCCCGGCGCGCCCCGTCCTCGCCGCGGCGACGACGGTCGCCGCGGGCCGGCGCCGCTGCCGCGTGGCGGCCGGCACGCCGCTCGCCGCGCTCGCGGCCGCGCGACGCGCGGGCGGCCCGTCGTTCGGCGTAGCGGATCTCGCGTCGGCCTGCTCGGCGCGCACCGCGCGCGACTCCGCCGGGCTGTTCGTGCGCCGGATCGGGAACGACCGCAACCGCGGCCAGGCGGGGTGGGTCTACAAGGCGGGAACCCGCGCCGGCACGTCGGGCGCGGCGGACCCGTCCGGTCCGTTCGGCGCCGGGCGGCTGCGCTCCGGCGCGCGGGTGCTGTGGTTCTGGTGCCGGGCCGCGCTGGACTGCCAGCGCTCGCTCGTGGTGCTGCCGGCCGCGCGCTCGCTGGCGCCCGGGGCGCCGCTGCGGGTGACGGTGCGCGCGTTCGACGACCTCGGGCGGGGCCGCGCGGTCGCGGGCGCGACCGTGACGTTCGGGCGGATGCGCGCGGTCACGGGCGCCGGCGGCCGCGCGGTCCTGGCGGGGCCGGCGCCGGCGGGAGCGCCCGTCGCCCCGGGCCGCTACCGCCTCGCGGCGAGCGCCCGGGGTGCGATTCCCTCCTTTCCCGAGACGGTGCGAGTCGGATGAGCCCCCGCGTCCGCACGCTCGCGCTGGTCGCCGTCGCGGCGCTGGCAGCCGGCGCGGCGGGCTGCGGGGTCGGCGCCGGCAAGGGCGCGAGCGACGTCACGGTCACGGTCACCCGCGACTTCGGCTCGGTGCCGATCGGGGCGCGCACGCTCGAGGGCACCCCCGGCTCGGAGACCGTGATGCGACTGCTCCAGCGGGAGTTCAGCGTCACCACGCGCTACGGCGGCGGCTTCGTGCAGTCGATCGACGGGCTCTCGGGCGGCTCGGCCGGCGGCCGGCGGGTCGACTGGTTCTACTACGTGAACGGCATCGAGGCGTCCTCCGGCGCGGCGGACGCCGGCGTCGACGGCGGCGACCGGATCTGGTGGGACCGCCACGACTGGGGCGCGGCGATGCGGGTGCCGGCTGTCGTCGGGTCGTTCCCCGAGCCGTTCGTGCACGGGACCGGCGGGCGGCGCCTGCCGGTCGTGCTCGCGTGCGCGCCCGGCTCCGACGCGGCGTGCGCGACCGTCGGCGACCGCCTGGAGGCGCTCGGCGTCCCCGCGGCGCGCAGCGTGCTCGGGACCGGCGCGGGGGAGAAGGTCCTGCGGGTGCTGGTCGGTCCCTGGTCGCAGGTGCGCCGCGACGGGTCCGCGACGCTGATCGCGGACGGGCCGCGGCTGTCGGGCGTCTACGTGCGGATCACGGGCGGCGGAGCCACCATCCAGACGCTCGACGCGCGCGGCGACCCGGTCCGGCGGCTGGGGCCGGGCAGCGGCCTGGTCGCGGCCACGCGACTGGAGGAGCAGCAGCCGACGTGGGTGGTGACGGGAACCGACGCGGCCGGTGTGCGCGCGGCGGCGAGCGCGTTCCGCGAGGCGGACCTGCGCAACCGCTTCGCCCTCGCCGTCGCGCCGGGCGGCGGCAGGCTCGCGCTGCCGGAGCGGGCGCGGTGAGCTACGAGCGGCGCGACAGCGCGCTGCACGCGGCGCGCGCGGGGGCGGGCGCCGCGTACTGCCTCGCGCTGGGCACGGTGGCGCTGCTCTACGACAACCCGCTCGTGCTCGCCGCGACCATCGCGGCCGTGCTCGCCGCGGGCGCGCTGGCCTGCGCCGGCGCAACGCTGCGCAGGGCGGCGCTGCTGGCGGTGCCGCTCGCGCTGGCCGTCGCGCTCGTCAACCCGCTGATCAGCCGCGACGGCCTGACCGTCGTGCTGCGGCTCGGCGAGGCGCCGGTCCTGGGGAGGCTCGACGTCACCGCCGAGGCGCTCGCCTACGGCGGCGTGCTGGGGCTCCGGGTGGCGGCGATCGCGCTCACGGCGGCCCTGTTCACGGCGGCGGTCGATCCCGACGAGCTGCTGCGGCTGGTGCGCCGCGTCTCGTTCCGCTCGGCGCTCAGCGCGTCGCTCGCCACGCGGATGGTCCCCGTGCTGGGGCGCGACGCCGCCAGGATGGCCGAGGCGCAGCGCACGCTCCCGGCGCCCGCCCGCGCCTCGCGTGCGGCGCTCGTCGCCGCGGTGGCCGCCAATGCGCTCGATCGTGCGGTGGACGTCGCGGCGGCGCTCGAGCTGCGCGGCTACGGATCGGCTCGCCGCGCGCCGCGGGCGGCGCGGCGGCCGTGGTCGCGCCATGACCTCGCGATCGCCGCCGCCGCCGTGGCGATCCTGGCGCTCGCCGTGTGCGGGCGGGCCCTGGGGGCGGCCGCGTTCCATCCCTATCCGGCGCTGAGCGCCGATCTCGGCGCCGCGACGCTCGCGCTCGCTGCCGCGATCCCGGTCGTGGCCGTCGCGCCGCTGCTGGAGCGAAGGGGGATCGGGCGATGAGCGCGCTGGCGATCGAGCGCCTGACGTACACCTACCCGGGGGCGCCGCGCCCGGCGCTGCGCGAGGTCTCGCTGCGCGTGGAGGAGGGCGAGCTCGTGGTGCTGGCGGGGCTCTCCGGCTCGGGGAAGTCGACGCTGCTGCGCGCCGCATGCGGGCTGGTGCCCCACTTCCACGGCGGCGAGGCGGCGGGCCGCGTGACCGTCTGCGGTCTCGACACTCGCGAGCACGGGCCTGGCCGGATCGCGGCGGTCGCCGGAACGCTGCTCCAGGATCCCGAGACGCAGGTCGTGATGGGCACGGTCCGCGCCGAGCTGGCGCTCCCGCTGGAGAACCGCGGCGAGCCGCCCGCCGCCGTCGCGCGCGGCGTGGAGGAGGCCGCGCTCGCGCTCGGCATCGCCGGGCTGCTGGACCGGCCGACGGCCGAGCTCTCGGGCGGCGAGCTGCAGCGCGTCGCGCTCGCGGCCGCGCTCGCGGGCCGCCCGCGCCTGGTGCTGCTCGACGAGCCGACCTCGCAGCTCGACCCGGTGGCCGGCGACGAGCTGATCTGGCTGCTGCGCAGGCTCAACGAGGAGTGGGGCGTGGCGGTCGTGCTGGCCGAGCACCGCCTCGAGCGCTGCCTGTCCGCGGCAGACCGCGTCGTGGCGTTGCTGGACGGGCGGGTCGCGTGCGACGCGCCGCCGGCCGAGATGCTCACCTGGGCGATGGAGGCTGCGCCGGCGCTCGCCACTCCGGCCGCTGGCCTGTTCGCGCGGGCCGGACTCGCCCCCGCGCCCGCGGGCGTGAAGCAGGCGCGCGCCGCGTTGCGCGCGCGCGGCCTGCTGCCCGCGCCCGCCGATCCCGCGGCGCGGACCGGCCCTGACGAGAGCGCGCCACGCCGCCCGCGCCTGGGGCGCCGCGCGCGCGGCGACCGCGACCCGGCGCTGCGCGTGCGCGGGGCATGGTGCGAGCTGCCCGGGGGTCGCGCGGTCCTGCGCGGCGTGGACCTCGAGCTGGGGCGCGGCGAGACGGTCGCGCTGATGGGGCGCAACGGCGCGGGCAAGTCGACGCTGCTGCGCCACATCGCCGGGCTCGCGACTCCGACCCGCGGGAGGGTCGAGGCCGCCGGGCGCGTCGCGCTGCTGCTGCAGGGCCCGGGCGACTACCTGATCGCGGACCGCGTGGGGGCGCTCGCGCCGCCGGCCGCGCTCGCGGCCGCCGGACTGGAGGGCATGGCCGATCGCCACCCGCGCGATTTGTCGGGAGGCGAGCGCCAGCGCCTCGCGCTCGCGCTGGTCGGCGCGGCGGGAGACGGCGCGCCGCCCGCCGTCGTCGCGCTCGACGAGCCCACGCGCGGCATGGACCGCGCCTGGAAGGAGGAGCTCGCGACCCTGCTGCGCGAGCGCGCCGCCGCGGGCGCAGCGGTGATCGTCGCGACGCACGACACCGAGCTGGCGGCGACGGTCGCGAGCCGCGTGGTGCTGCTCGGGAGCGGCGAGGTGGCGGCCGACGGGTCCGCGCGCGAGTTGCTCTGCGGCGGCTGGCACTTCGCGACCGAGACGGCGCGCGTCCTGGGCGGCGCGGGCGGGGCCCTGCTGCCCGAGCAGGGCGCCGCGCTCCTGGGCGCGGCGACGGGGGAGCGCGTCGGGTGAGCTGGGGACTGGCGTCGCTGCTGCTGGTCGCCGCCGCGCTCGCCTGCGGGCTTGCCTGGTACGAGCGCTCGCACCCGTCTCCGCGGGTGCTGGCGCTGGTCGGGACGCTCGCGGCGCTCGCGGTCGTCGGCCGCGTCGCGTTCGCGCCGCTGCCGAACGTCAAGCCGACGACCGACATCGTGCTGATCTCCGGCTTCGCGCTCGGCGGCGCGCCCGGCTTCGCCGTCGGGGCGCTCGCCGCGCTCGTCTCGAACCTGTTCTTCGGACAGGGCCCGTGGACGCCGTGGCAGATGGCCGCCTGGGGCCTCGTCGGGATCGCCGGCGCCGGGCTGGCCCGCCTCACGGGCCGGCACATCGGGCGCCTGGGCCTCGCGCTCGCCGGCGCGCTGTGCGGGCTGATGTTCGGCGCGATCATGGACGCGAGCCAGTGGCTGCTCTACTCGGGAGACCACCGCCCGTCCGCGCTGCTCGCCTACTCGGCCACATCCCTGCCGTGGAACCTGGCGCACGCGGGCGGCAACGCGGCGTTCGCGCTCGCGTTCGGTCCTGCGCTGCTGCGCGCGGTGACGCGTTTCCGAGACCGTTTCGAGGTGCGCTGGCTACCGCCGGCGGTGCCGCCCGCGGCGGGCGCCGCGCTGCTGCTGTCGGCCGCCGTCCTCGCCGGGACCGGGACCCTCGCCCCGGGCACGGCGTCGGCGGCGGGCTCCCGCGCCTGGCTCGAGCGGGCGCAGAACCGCGACGGCGGGTTCGGGTCCGGCCCGGGCGTGCGCAGCTCGCAGCTCTACAGCGGCTGGACTGCGCTCGGCCTCGCCGCCGCCGGGCGCAACCCCGCCGACGTTCGGCGGGCGGGCGGGCGCTCGCTGCTCGACTACGTGCGCGCGGGTGCCCGCGGGCTGGCCGACACCGGCGAGATCGAGCGCACGATCCTCGTGCTGCGCGCCGCCGGGCGCTCGCCGCGCGCCTTCGCGGGACGCGACCTGGTGGCGATGCTGCGCCACCGTGTCCGGCGTGACGGCTCCGTCGGCGGCCTGGTGAACCTCACCTCGTTCGCGGTGCTGGCGCTGCGCGCGGGCGGCGAGCCCGCCCGCTCCCGCGACGTCGCGCGCGCGGCCGGGTGGATCGCCCGCCAGCAGAACCGCGACGGCGGCTTCTCGTTCGCGACCCGCGGCGCCCAGTCGGGCATCGACGACACCGGCGCCGCGCTGCAGGCGCTCGGCGCGGCCGGGCGCGGACGCTCGGACCGGGCGCGCCGCGCCGCGCGCTTCGTCCGCGCCCGCCAGCGCCCCGACGGAGGCTTCCCGCTGCAGCCGGGCGGCCCCTCCAACGCGCAGTCGACCGCGTGGGCGGTCCAGGGCATGCTCGCGGCCGGCGTCGATCCCGCGCGCGTGCGCCCGCGCGGCGGCGGCCGCTCCCCGCTCGCCTACCTGCGCTCGCTGACCGCTCCTGGCGGCGCCGTGCGCTACTCCCGCACGAGCGCGCAGACGCCGGTCTGGGTGACCGCACAGGCGCTGCTCGCGCTCGCCGGGCGCACGCTCCCGCTTGGCCCGGGCCCGCGCGCGCGGCGGGCCGCGCGACTCGCACGGGCGGGCGGCCCGGGACGCGCGCCGGCCGCCTCGCGCCACCGTTCCCCGCGCGCCCGGGCGAGCGCGGCGCGCCCGCCCGGCTCCGCGCCGCCGCGGGCCCGGGTCGCGGCGAGGAGCCAGGCCGGGATCCTCGCGCTGGCGCGCGACGCCGGGCTGCTCGTGGGCCTGGCCGCGCGGGCGCTGGACGGGCCGGGCGGCACTGCGAATCGGTAGGTTTCCGCGCCCATGAAGATCGGGGTGGTGAAGGAGACGGCCGCCGGCGAGGCCCGCGTGGCGCTCGTCCCGGAGGTCGTCAGAGCGCTCGCGGGCAAGGGCCACGAGGTCGTCGTGGCGTCCGGCGCGGGCGACGGGGCGATGATCCCCGACGCCGCCTACGCGGACGCCGGCGCCACGGTCACGCCTGATTCCGCTGCCGCCTGGGGCGCGGACGTGGTCGTCAAGGTCGCGCCGCCCGGCGCCGAGGAGGCCGCGCGCCTGGGACCGGACAGCGTGCTCGTCGGCTTCCTGGCCCCGCTCAGCGACGCGGAGGGCGTGCGCGCTCTGGCGGCCACCGGCGCGACCGGGTTCGCGCTCGAGGCGGTGCCGCGCATCTCCCGCGCGCAGTCGATGGACGCGCTGTCCTCGCAGAGCAACGTCGCCGGCTACCGGGCCGCGCTGATCGGTGCCCAGGAACTCGGCCGCTTCTACCCGATGCTGATGACCGCGGCCGGCACGATCCGGCCGGCGACCGTGCTCGTGCTGGGGGCCGGCGTCGCCGGCCTGCAGGCGATCGCCACCGCCCGGCGCCTCGGCGCGGTGGTCCAGGCCTTCGACGTGCGCGCCGCGGTCAAGGAGCAGGTCGAGTCGCTGGGCGCGCGCTTCCTCGAGTTCGACCTCGGCGGCGACCTCGAGGGCGAGGGCGGCTACGCCAAGGAGCTGACCCCCGAGCAGCAGGCGCGCCAGCAGGAGCTGCTGCAGGAGGCGATCGGGAAGGTCGACGTGGTGATCACGACCGCGCTCGTGCCCGGTCGCCGGGCGCCCGTGCTCGTGACAGCGGCCGCGGTCGAGGCGATGAGGCCGGGCTCGGTCGTGGTCGATCTCGCGGGCGAGGCCGGGGGCAACTGCGAGCTCTCGAGCCCGGGCGAGACGGTCGTGCGCCACGACGTGAAGATCGCCGCGCCGCTGAACCTGCCGGCGACGATGGCCGAGCACGCGTCCCAGCTCTACGCGAAGAACATCCAGTCGCTGCTCGAGCTGATGAGCGGCGAGGACGGTGCGCTGCGGCTCGACTTCGACGACGAGATCATCGCCGGCGCCTGCGTGGTGCGCGGCGGCGAGATCGTGCACGAGGGCGCCAAGGCCGCTGCCGGCGCCGCCTGAGAAGACCGATCCCCTAGCGAAGGACCACCGAAACAGTGCTCGTCACCGAGATCGCCCTTCTCGTGCTCGCCGCGTTCGTCGGCTTCGAGGTCATCTCGAAGGTCCCGAACACGCTGCACACGCCGCTGATGTCGGGGACCAACGCGATCCACGGCATCGTGCTGCTCGGCGGCCTGCTCGTGATCGCCGAGGCGACCGGCTTCCTCAGCAAGTTCATCCTCGTCGTCGCGATCGCGTTCGGGACGATCAACGTCGTCGGCGGGTTCCTGGTCACCGACCGGATGCTCGGGATGTTCAAGCGCAAGCCCGCGAAGAAGGAGCAGGAGAAGGGCGACGGAGAGAGGTCCTCGTGAGCGCGCTCGCCGTCGTCTGGTACCGCGCCGAGGACTTCATCAACCTCCTCTACATCGTCGCGTTCACGCTGTTCATCGTCGGCCTGCGGGGACTGACCGGACCGAACACGGCGGTGCGCGGCAACAAGATCGCCGCCGTCGGGATGCTGATCGCGTTCGTCGCGACGCTGATCAAGCCCGGCGTGATCGAGAACGGGGAGGACGCGGTCCTGATCGCGGTCGGCGTGGTGATCGGAACCGCGATCGGCATCCCCGCGGCGCTGCGCGTGAAGATGACCGCGATGCCGCAGATGGTCGCGCTGTTCAACGGCGTCGGCGGCGGCGCGGTCGCGCTGATCTCGTGGGCGGAGTACCGCCACGCGCTGGACGTCGGCGTCGACCTGCCGCTCGACAAGCTGATCCCGATCCTGTTCGCCGCGATCATCGGCTCGATCTCCTTCTGGGGCTCGAACATCGCGTTCGGCAAGCTCCAGGAGATCCTTCCCGGCCGCCCGATCCAGCTCCCGGGGCAGCAGTTCATCAACGTCGCGCTGCTGGTGGTCGCGATCGGTTGCGCGGTCGCGATCGCCGCCGGAACGGAGTCGCAGGCGCTGTTCATCGCGATCCTCGTCGCCGCCGCGATCCTGGGGAACATGGTCGTGCTGCCGATCGGGGGCGCCGACATGCCGGTGGTGATCTCGCTGCTGAACGCGTTCACCGGTCTCTCCGCGGCGGCGGCCGGCGTCGCGCTCGACAACACCGCGCTGATCGTCGCGGGCATGCTCGTCGGCGCCTCCGGCTCGATCCTCACCAACCTGATGGCGGTGGCGATGAACCGCTCGGTGCCGTCGATCATCGCCGGCGGCTTCGGCGGCGGAGGGGGGGCGGCGGCCGCCGCCGCGAGCGACGGCGGCGAGCAGCGACAGGTCAAGTCCACAACCGCCGCCGACGTGGCGATCCAGCTCTCCTACGCGCGCCAGGTCGCGATCGTGCCCGGCTACGGCATGGCTGTCGCGCAGGCCCAGCACGCGGTGCGGGAGCTGGCCACCGCCCTGGAGGAGAAGGGCATCGCGGTGTCGTTCGGCATCCACCCGGTCGCCGGTCGCATGCCCGGCCACATGAACGTGCTGCTGGCCGAGGCCGACGTGCCCTACGACCAGCTCAAGGAGATGGACGACATCAACCCGGAGTTCCCGCGCACCGACGTCTCGCTGGTGATCGGCGCCAACGACGTCACCAACCCGGCCGCGAAGGACCAGCCCGACTCGCCGATCTACGGGATGCCGATCCTCGAGGTCAACGAGTCCGGATCGGTGATCGTGCTCAAGCGCTCGATGAACGCGGGCTTCGCGGGGATCGACAACCCGCTCTTCTACCTCGATAACACCTCGCTGCTGTTCGGCGACGCGAAGGCGTCGGTGAACGAGATCGTCAGCGAGGTCAACGCGCTGTAGAGCGGGACGGCGCGCCGGCCGGGCGTCACGCCGACGCGAACGGCATCTGGGGAACGGCACCACGGCGGAAACAACGAGATCGTGTCCACCAGGTCGAACGGCGAGTTGGTCCCGCTCAGCGGGATCAGCCTTCCGTTGGACCCGGCGGGGCCGCCCGTGCCTTCCCCAGATGCAGTTCGTCCCGCTCCCGCGTCAGCGCAGCGAGCGCCGCAGCGCCAGGATCCGCCCGACCGCCGCGCGCTGGGCGGCGGGATCCGCGCGCCGGGTCAGCGCGGTGACTGCCTCGGCTCCCTGGGCGGGTGAGTGCGCGAACAGCAGCAGGTCGTTCCCGGCGCCCGCCGCCCGCAGCGCGAGCCGCGCCGTGTCGCCCCAGGGCCGCAGCACGGGCAGGCCGAGGTCGTCGGTCATCGTTACGCCGCGGAAGCGCAGGCGCCCGCGCAACTCGCCCGTGACGATGCGGCGCGACAGCATCGCGGGCGCGGGGTCGAGCGCCGGGTAGCGCGCGTCGGAGCTCATCACCAGTTGCGCGCCGGCGGCGATCGGGAGCGCGAACGCGGCTTCGTCGCGCGCGCGCAGCCCGCGCGCCGCCAGCGGCACGGCCTGGATCGCAAGGTCCTCGTCGCGGGGAACGTAGCCGAGGCCCGGGAAGTGCTTGAGCGCCGAGGCGACGCCTCCGAGGCGCAGGCCGCGCACGAACGCCGCTCCCAGGCGGCCGGCCAGCCGCGGGTCGCCCGAGTAGGAGCGCCCGAGCCGGCGGGTGGCGCTCCCCGGGCGCGCGAGGTCCATGACCGGCGCGAGGTCGACGCTCACGCCCGCCGAGCGCAGCAGCGCGCCCGTCGCGCGGCCCTCCCGGAACGCGAGACCGGCGTCGCGGGTGCGGCCGAGCGCCGCGGGGGAGAGCGACGGCGGGCCGGGCAGCCGCTTCACCAGGCCGCCCTCCTGGTCGAGCATCACGAGCGGCGGCGCGTCGCGGAGCGAACGAGGTCGCCGGACCGCGCGCAGCTCGCGCACCTGACGTCGCAGCGCGGCGGGGGAGGGGATGTTCGCGGCGAACAGGATCACGCCGCCGGCCTCGCCGCGGCCGATCGCGCGGCGCACCGCCGCGGGCACGTCCGTCCCGTCGTAGCCGACGACGACGCGCTGACCGGCCATCTGCACGGCGTCGAGGCCCGGCGGCGCCGGACGCGCCCCCGTCCCGGGTGGGGCGCCGCCGCCCGTCTGCGCGGCGGCCGCGAACGCGAGCACGAGCGTCACGACCAGCGCGGGCAGGTCGAGCGAGAACACGGGCGGAGCGTAGGGGTGGGGTCGGGTGGGGCCGCGCGCAGTCGCGGCTTCGCCCGCTCGCGGCGGCCGCCCGGCCGGTGAGCCGCCGCCCGAGCGAACGGCGGCTGGGGAGGGGGAGGGGCCTCGGGTCGTGGCCCGCCCGCGAGGCGCGTCGCGGCAACCCATCCCGACCTGTTGTCACAGGACGACAGTCAACCGGGACGGGTTGTCCGACCTGGCGGCGAGCGCGCCTCCTGCCCGGGCCCCCCCCCGCGAGGGCTCCTTCGTTGGCCGCCGTTCGCGATGCCGCGCGTCGCCGGGCGCGCAGGGCCGAGGTGCTAAGCGGCCGGGGTCGGTACTGACATCCAGTACGCTTGAGTACTAATGCCTAGTACTCCAGGCGCCAATCCCTTCCGCTACGAGGAGCCCGTGGCGCCCGACGAGCTGATCGACCGCGAGCCCGAGCTGGCCGCGCTCGCCTCCCGCGCCCGTGAGGGGCGCAACACGCGCCTGACCGCTCCGCGGCGGTTCGGCAAGACCTCGCTGCTGCGGCGCCTGCTGCGCGACGCGCGGCGCGACGGGATGGCCGCCGTCTACGTCGACCTCTACGGCGTGCTCTCGGTCGAGGACGTGGCGGTGCGCGTGGAGCTCGCCTACGAGCGCGACCTCGACGGCCGCCTGCGGCGCTGGTACGACGGCTTCAGGCGCACCCTGCGGCCCTCGGCGCGCGTCTCCGCCGGAGTCGCGTCGCTGGAGCTCGCCGCCGCCGACCGGCCGGCGGCCGCCCAGCGCGCGCTGCTCGAGCGGCTCGCCACGCCGCGCGAGCTGCACGAGCGCCACGGCACGCCGGTCGTGGTCGTGTTCGACGAGTTCCAGTCGCTGCTCGGCGCCGGCCCGGAGCTCGACGCGGTCCTGCGCTCGGAGATCCAGCACCACGGGGACGGCGTCGCCTACGTGTTCGCCGGCTCGCACCCGGGGATGATGGCCGAGCTGTTCGGCGGCCGCGACCGCCCGCTCTTCGACCAGGCGAGCCCGCTCACGATCGGGCGGCTGCCCGCCGACGCGCTGGCCGAGCACCTCGGCGAGCGCTTCGCCGCCTCGCGGCGCGACCCGGGCGACGCGCTCGGCCCGCTGCTCGACCTCGCCGGCGGGCATCCTCAGCGTGCGATGCAGCTCGCCTACCACCTCTGGGCCGCCACGCCTGCGGAAGGGCGCGCGACCAGCGACGAGTGGACCGCGGCGCTCGCCGCCACCGGGCGCGAGGTCGAGGACGCGTTCCGCGCCACCTGGGGCGCGCTCCCCGCGACCCGCCAGCGGGTCCTGGCCGCGCTCGCCGACGGCGTGGGCGAGCTGACCGCCGCCGCGACGATCGCGCGCTACCGCACGAGCAAGGGCGCCAGTCCCGGCGCGCTGGCGGCCCTCCGGGCCGCGGGTGAGGTCGAGGACGATCCCGGCTCGCCCGGCGGGGTGCGGATCGTCGACCCGCTGCTGGCGCGCTGGATCGCGGCCGGCCGCCGCTGGGAGCCGCCGGGCGGGGAGACGGGCGCGTGAGCGGGGCAATCCACGTCGGCACGTGCTCGTGGGCCGATCCCGGCTTCGTCGCCGAGTGGTACCCGCAGGGCATGCCGGCGCGCGAGCGCCTGGCCTACTACGCGCAGCGCTTCGACGCGGTCGAGGTCGACTCGCCCTTCTACGCGATCCCGGCGCGCGAGACGGTCGAGCGCTGGGCGCGGATCGCGCCGTCCGGCTTCAGCTTCGACATCAAGCTCCCGCGCCTGCTCTCGCGACACGCCACGCCGGTCGAATCGCTGCCGCCCGACCTGCGCGAGCGCGCGACCGTCAACAGCCGCGGCCGCGTCGTGCGCGACGGGGCGATCGAGGCGGCCGTCGCCGAGCGGACCCTCGAGGCGCTGGCCCCGCTGATCGAGGACGGCAAGCTCTCCAGCCTGCTGCTCCAGCTCACGCCCGCCTTCAGGCCCGACCGCAACGAGCTGTCCGAGCTCGACCCGCTGCTCGCGCGCCTGGCGCCGCACACCGTCGCGATCGAGCTGCGCCACCGCGCCTGGGTGTCCGGCGAGCGGGCCGCCGCCACGCTCGACCACCTGGCCGAGCGCGGGGCCGCGTTCGTGTGCGTGGACGCGCCGCGCGGCGAGGCGCCGACGATGATGCCGCCGCTCGACGCGGTCACCAGCCCGAAGCTCGCCTACCTGCGCGCGCACGGCCGCGACGCGCACGCGTTCCTGCACGGGACGACCGTCGCCGAGCGCTTCGCCTGGAGCTACTCCGACGACGAGCTGGGAGAGATCCGCGGCCGGGTCGAGGACCTGGCCGCGCAGGCGCAGGACGTGCGCACGATGTTCAACAACAACCGCGGCCGCGACGCGCCCGACAGCGCGCGCCGCATGCGCGAGCTGCTCGGCCAGGACCCGGGACCGCCGGTGCGCCCGGCCGGCCCCGCGCAGCAGTCGCTGCTGTAGGCGGCGCGCGGGCCGCGTACGCTCCGGCGGATGAACACGCGCGAGAACGCCATCGCCGCGCTCGTCTCCGAGCGTTTCGACCTGGTCGTGATCGGCGGCGGCATCACCGGCGCGGGCGTCGCGCTGGACGCCGCCACGCGCGGGTTCAGCGTCGCGCTCCTGGAGCGCGCCGACTACGCGTCGGGCACCAGCAGCCGCTCGAGCAAGCTCGTGCACGGCGGCCTGCGCTACCTGCAGAACTTCGATCTCGGGCTCGTGCGCGAGGCGCTGCTCGAGCGCCAGTTGATGGTCAAGCTCGCGCCGCACCTCGTGCGCCCGCTGCCGCTGATCGTCCCCGCGTTCGGCGGCGCGAAGCCGGATCGCATGGTGGGCCTGGGCCTCAACGCCTACGACGTGATGGCCTCGCCGGGGCCGCGGCGGCGGCTCGGGCGCAGGCTGTCGAGGGACGGGGCCGAGGAGCCGGATGGCGGCGGCGCCGACTGGAGCCCCGAGCGGCATCGCACGATCCCCGGCGAGGAGGTCGTCGAGATGCTCCCGGCCCTGGCCGCGAGGGAGCCGACCGGGGGCTACCTGTTCTACGACTGCCAGACCGACGACGCGCGCCTCGTGCTGACCGTCCTCGGTGAGGCCGAGCGCTTCGGCGCCGTGTGCGCGAACCGGATGGAGGTGCTCGCGCTCGTCGAGGAGGGCGGGCGCGCGGCCGGAGTGCGCGTCCGCGACGCCGAGAGCGGCGAGGAGATGGTGGTCGCGGGCGACAGCGTCATCAACGCGACCGGCGTCTGGGCGGACCGCATCCGCCCGGAGGAGTTGCGCGACGAGGCCGAGGTGCCCGTCATCCGCCCGAGTCGCGGCACCCACATCACGATCTCGCCCGAGCACCTCCCGCTGGTCGCCGGCGCCATCGTTCCCGCCGGGAGCGGGCGCTCGATCTTCGCGCTGCCGTGGCTCGGCCGCAGCCTGATCGGCACGACCGACAACGACTACGAGGGCGAGATCGACCACGTCGAGCCCTCCCCCGAGGACATGAGCTACCTGCTCGACGCCGTCAACGAGTTCTTCGGGACGGAGATCGGCTTCGGCGAGGTGGCGGGCGCCTTCGCCGGCGTTCGCCCGCTGGTCTCGACCGGCGACACGAAGAAGTCGGTCGACATCTCGCGCAAGGCCGAGCTCTACGAGACCTCCTCCGGGCTGATCACGATCACCGGCGGGAAGCTGACCACGTGGCGGCGGATGGCGAAGATGGCGGTCGATCGCCTCGTCGAGCGCCAGGGCGGCGAGGCGCCGTGCCGCACCGCCGACATACCGCTCGGCCTGGCCATCGACCCGGATGACCTGCCTGAGGTCGAGGGAGTGCCCGAGGACTCCTACCCGGCCCTGGCGGGGCGCTACGGCCACGCCGCGCACGACGTGCTGCGGGTGGCGGCCGAGCGGGGCGAGCTGGCCCAGCCGATCGTCGCGGGGCTGCCGGACCTGCTCGCCGAGGCGCCCCACGCGGCGCGCGCCGAGCAGGCGCGCAGCGTCGGCGACGTGCTGCTGCGCCGGACCCGGCTCGGCCTGCTCGCGGCGCGGGAGGTCAGCAGGCCTGATAGCCGCGTGCCCGAGCGGGTGGCGGATGCGCTGGCCGCCGAGCTCGGCTGGGACGAGGGGCGCAGAGCGAGGGCCGTGAGCGACTTCAGGCGGGAGGCGGCCGCCGAGGGGATCGTCCCCGCCGGCTGACGCACCGGCTCGCGCGAGGCCGCAACCGCGTATTTTTCCCCTGCGTGCCCGGACGCCCCACCGACACGCCGATCCGTCCCGGCCGGCCGCGCGCGCGGCGTCGCCACGCCGTCGCACTCGCACTCGCGCTCACGGCCGCGCTCGCGACGCTCGGCGCGCCCGCCTCGGCTCCCGCCGCGTACTTCCCCGGTGAGCCGATCGACGGGCCAAGCGCTGACCTGCGCTCGGTCGACGGCATGGACATCGCGCTCGACGGCACCGGCGCGCTCGTCTACGTCAAGCGCGTCGGCGGCGCCGACCGCGTGTTCGCCTCGCGCTTGGCCTACGGCGCCTGGAGCGCGCCCGAGCAGCTCGACTCCGGTCTGCCCGGCGGCTCCTCCAGCCCCGCCGTGGCGGTCGCGCCGGGCGGCGCGGTGCGGGTCGCGTTCCTCAACGGGGGCGCGCTCTACACGCTGATACGCCCGTCGGCCGACCAGCCGTGGAGCGGCCCGACGCTGCTCTACGGGGGCGGCCCGGTCGGCCCGCCCTCGATCTCGACCAGCGTGCACGGCAAGTCCTACCTCGCCTTCGCGGCGCCGGGGGCGGGCGGCAGCGACGTGCGGGTCGCGTTCGCGCGCGGCGCCGGCGGCTGGTCGCTTGTCGGGGCGCCGCTGGACGTCGATCCCGCGCGGGCCGCGGGCGCGGGCGACGGGCGCCCGAAGGTCGCCGCCTCGGCGGACGGGATCGGGATCGTCGCGTGGGGCGAGGCCGGCGAGATCCACGCCAGGCGCGTGTGGGGTACCCAGCCGAGCATCGTGGCGCCGCAGGCGAGCCTGCCCGGCAGCGCCGGCGAGAGCCCGGAGATCGCGACGCTGAACGACTCCTCCTACGCCGTGGTCACCTGGCGCCAGCAGGTTGGACCGGTGATGCGCGGATTCGTGCGCCGCCTGCGGGGGTCGCTCTTCCTGCCCGAGATGGCGGTCGACGGCCAGGGCTCGCCGGGGGTCGAGGACGCCGAGCCGCCCCGCGTCGCGGCGTCCGGCAGCGGGCGCGGGATGGTGGTCGATACCCGCGGCGACTCCGGCGACGTGATCGGGACGATTCTCGGCAGCCGCGTGAACCTGTTGGGGCCGCAGCAGATCGACGCGACGCCCGGCGGCGGTGCCGCGCACCCCGCGGTGGCCGCCAGCAGCGGCGCGGCGACGCTCGCCATCTGGGAGGAGGCCGGCGGCACCCAGCCGGAGATAGTCGGCCGCCCGTACGGCGACGGGAGCTTCGACCCGCAGGTCACGCTGTCCAACGCGGACCTCGGCGCCACCGACGCCGAGGACGGGCTCCAGGCCGCCGCGGACGGCTACGGAGACATCGCGGTGGCCTTCCTCCAGGGCCCGGCCGGGGCGCGCAGCCTGGTCGTGGCCAGCGGCGACCAGCCCCCCGGGCGGTTCGTCGCGTCGGCCTCCACCGGCTTCACCCGCTCGCGCCGCCCGGTGGTCCGCTGGACCACCTCGCGCGAGCTGTGGGGCGGGGCCGTCTACACGGTCACGCTCGACGGCCGGTTCGCGGGGACCACGCGCCGCACCGAGTTCCGGCTGCCGGGGCCGCTCGCCGACGGCCGCTATGCCTGGCAGGTGTCGGCCGCCGACCGCCGCGGCCAGCAGCGCGCGGGGGGCGGGTCGTTCGTGCAGATCGACGGGACCCCGCCGACCGTCGAGATCACGGGGCTGCCGTCCCGCAGCCTGCTCGCGGCCGGCGTACGCTTCCGGGTCGATGCCCTCGACGAGCCGCCGCTCCCGGCCACGACGCCCGGCGGCGGCGGGGGAGCCGGCAGCGGGGCGCGCGTCCCGTCTCGGCGCGCCGCCGCGAGCGCGAAGCGCCGCCACGCCCGTCCGGGACGCCGCGCGAGTGCGCGCAGGCCCTCCGGGGCGCGCTCGCGCCGCAGCCGTGCCCGCCCGCGCGCGAGGACGCGCGGCGCGGACGCGGCGAAGGCGTCGGGCCTCGTCGGCATCCGCGTCGAGTTCGGCGACGGCAAGGTCGCCCGCGTCTCGTCGCGGCGCGGGGTGGCGGCGCTGGCGGCGAGCTTCGTCCACTACTACCCGCGCACCGGGCGCTTCCGCGTGCGGGTGGTGGTCCGCGACGTGGCCGGCAACTCGAGCGTCGTCCAGCGCTACGTCACGGTCTACAAGCCCAAGCCCAAGCCGAAGCGCAAGCGGTCGCGCCGCTGAGGGCGCGGCTCAGCGCCGGCAGCCCCGGCGCTGGAAAGCCGCCCTGCTCATGTAGGTGCCGCGCGGGTAGTACGGCCCCATCACCCGCTGCTCGTCGCCCGGGCGGCGGGTGCGCTGGATGGCCCAGCGGAAGCTCGCGGCGGGCAGCATGTTGCGCACCAGCAGCAGGCCGTCGCCGGGATGGCCCGCGCCGTCGCCGCGCGCCGGCCAGGGGATGAACGCGACGCCGCAGCGCGTCCGCGCGTTGTTCGGCCGATCGGCCGATCGGCTCGTCACGATCGTGTAGTAGCCGCGGCGGTCGACCGGGATCTGGTGGTCGTAGACGCACCCCGCTCCGCGCGTGGTGTAGAGCGACTCGTTCTGGCAGATCGACCAGTAGCGCATCTGCCCGGCCGGCATGCGGCGAGGCCCCGGGTAGGTGTCCGGCGTGTGCGGCAGCTTGCCGCGCAGTACCAGGACGGCCCCGAAGCCGCGGCTGACCTGCGCCGAGACGTAGTTGTTGTCGATGTTGCTGTACTGGCCGCCCGTCCGGACCGGGTCGCCTCCGCACCGGTCGTGGAAGACGCAGGCGATGCTGAAGGCGATGTTGTAGAAGGCGCGGAACACCGGCACGCGCCGGGCGGGGAAGGTGGGCGGCTTGCCGGGCTGGTCGCGCAGCGAGTCGTAGAGCGCGCGCGGCAGGGTCGTGAGCGGCAGGCGCCCGCGCGCGACGCGCAGCGCCGAGCACGCGGCGCGTCCCTCGAGCGAGGTGCCGTCTGCGAGCCGCAGCTCGGGTGACGGGAGGCCGACGCCGCCGGTCAGGTCGCGGCCGCGATCCGGGAGATAGACGCGGTAGATGATCCGCTGCCGCGCCTGGCCCGCGACGCCCGCGTAGAGCGTGTTCGCGGCACGGGCCGAGCGCGACGCCGGCGCGGGCAGGTCGACGATCCGCGCGGTGTAGGAGCGGTTGCGCAGCAGGCGCGGCGCGCCCACGGCGAAGGGGTTGCGCGAGCCGCGGTCGGGGCGCGTGGAGACGTCGTTCAGCGCGTCGGTCGGCTCCGCGGCGGTCCCGTA
The DNA here is from genome assembly GCA_046330255.1 of Solirubrobacteraceae bacterium. Lineage (GTDB taxonomy): Bacteria > Actinomycetota > Thermoleophilia > Solirubrobacterales > Solirubrobacteraceae > JBBSBL01. The sequence goes on along the minus strand of JAXLTC010000001.1, from coordinate 308,910 downwards.
GGAGTTCAGCGACTGGTAGCGCCCGTGCACGTAGCGCCCGTGCAGGAGCAGCGTCGAGCCGGGCGGAAGCTCGATCTGCGCGGTCCAGTAGATCGCGCCGGAGTCCGGGAAGGCGTAGTTGGTATCGGCGCTCGGGCTGTTGCCCGCGGCCGGCCCCAGCCACAGGCACGAGCTCAGCGGGAAGCGCGCGGCGCCGGCGGCCGGCGCGGCGAGCGCGCTCGCCGCGAGCGCGGCCGTCACGGCGAAGGCGAGGGCGCCGGAGCATCGCCTCGCTGCGGGGTGGCTCACCACGGTCGGCATCCTACGGCGGTCCGGCTGTCCGCGAGCCGGTCGTCGGGCCGGCCGAACTGCATCAGCGACGGGAGGCGTCCGGGAGCCGTGCGCACCTCCTGCGGGGCCTGCTCCCCCCGTGCCGTCCTGGTTGGTGGTCGTCCTGCGACCGCAGGGTAGGACAGTGCCATGGAGACCATCTAGCCTCCCGGCGGATGCCGCCGGTCGCCGTCCACGAGCTGCGCGCCGCCGGCCGCACGCTGACGCTCGGCGAGCGCCCGTGGCTGATGGGGATCGTCAACGCCAGCCCCGACTCGTTCTCCGACGGGGGCGAGCGCGGCACGCTCGAGCGCCGGGTCGAGCTGGCCGCCGAGCTGCTCGAGGCCGGCGCGGACATCATCGACGTCGGCGGCGAGTCCGGCGTCACGACAACGCCCGCGGTCGACCCGGACGTCGAGATCGCGCGCGTCGTGCCGCTCGTCGAGCGCGTGGCCGGCGAGCTCGGCGCGCCGGTATCGGTCGACACCTACAAGCCGGCCGTCGCGCGCGCCGCGATCGAGGCCGGCGCCTGCATGGTCAACGACGTGAGCGGCCTGCGGGATCCGGCGCTCGCGCGGGTCTGCGCCGAGGCCGGTGCGGCGCTGGTCCTCATGCACACCTATGCGCCCCCGAAGCGCAAGCTGCTCGACCCCGCCAACGACGGCCGGGTCACGGCCGACGTCGTGGCGTTCCTGCGCGACAGGATGGAGCTCGCCGCGGAGCAGGGCCTCTCCGCCGAGCACATCGTCCTGGACCCGGGCCCCGACTTCGGCAAGACCCCGGCGCAGACCGTCGAGTCGCTGCGCGGGCTGGACGCCGTCCTGGAGCTCGGGCGGCCGGTCCTGCTGGCCATCTCGCGCAAGGACTTCGTCGGCGCCGTCACCGGCCGCCCGCCGCGGGAGCGCGGCGCCGGGACGCTGGCCGCGCTGGCGTGGGGCGTCGACGCCGGCGCGCACCTCTTCCGGGTCCACGATGTCGCCGCGGCAGCCGACTTCCTGGCCGTGCGCGCCGTGCTGCGCGGCGAGCGCGAGATCGACCGCGACGCGCGCCTCGCCGAGGATCTGCGCCGCGAGCCGCCGGGCGCGCGGCCGCCGGGGTGATCCTCTAGGCTGCGCCGCGCCCGTCGCCGGCCGCTGTCCCAACGCGGCCGGGCGCCCACCGACCCCAGAACCGGAGGACCCCTTGTCCGTGCTCGACCGCTCCGCCCTCGAGGCGAGCCCGCTCGCCGATCTCCACGCCATCGCCTCGGAGATCGGTCTCGACTCCTACCGGCGCCTGCGCAAGGCCGACCTCGTCGACGCGATCCTGGCCCGCCAGGACGGCGGCGAGGCGCCCGTGCCGCCCGGCGACGGTGACGGCGACGGGGAAGCGGCGGAGGCCGGCGGCGCCGAGGAGCCGTCGCCGGCGGCCGCGGAGCCCGGCGGCGACGAGGAGGAGGACGCCGAGCCCGCCCGCCCGCGCCGCCGTCGCGGAGGCCGCGGGCGCGGCCGGGGGCGTGACGAGCGCGAGGAGCCGTCGGGCGGTGAGCAGCAGGCCGCCGAGCACGTCGACGGGGAGCTGGACGTCCTGCCGAACGGCTCCGGCTTCGTGCGCGTCGACCCGCCGGAGCACAGCGACGGCGACGTCTACGTCTCCGCCGCCCAGATCCGCCGCTGCGAGCTCGCCGGCGGGAACCGCGTCTCCGGCCCGGTGCGGGCCCCCCGGCGCTCGGAGCGCCACCCGTCCCTGGTCCGCGTCGAGACGATCGACGGCGTCCCCGCCGAGGACGCGACCCCCGCCCGCTTCGACGACCTGCAGGCCACGTTCCCGGACCGGCAGATCGAGCTCGGGAAGGACGATGACACGCTCCACCTCGTGGACCGCGTGGCGCCGTTCGGCCGCGGCTCGCGCGTGCTCGTCGTCGGCGGGGCCCGCGCCGGCAAGAGCGAGCTGCTGCGCGCGCTGGCCGAGCGCCTCGCCGCCGACGCCGACCTGGAGCCCTCGCTCGCGCTGGCGGGCGTGCGGCCCGAGGAGGTTCCCGGCTGGGGCGCCTCGCCGACCCCGCCCGTGCAGGCGGCGACGATCGCGGACTCCGCCGAGACGCAGGGACACGCGGTGGATCGCGCGCTCGAGGCGGCGCGGCGGACGGCCGCGCGCGGCGGCCATGCGGTCCTGCTCGTGGACACGCTCGAGGGCCTGCACGCCCCGGCGGCGCGGAAGGTCCTTGCCGCCGCCCGCAACGTCCCGGACGGCGGGTCGCTGACCGTGATCGCGACCGCGGCCAAGCCCTACGGCGGCGAGACGACGGTCATCGCGCTCGACGCGGCACGCGCGGCGGCGCGCCGCTTCCCCGCCGTCGACGTGGCGCTGAGCGGGACGGTGCGCGCGGACCTGCTGGTCGGCGAGAAGGGCCTCAAGGCGATCGCCAAGGCGCACGCCGACGCCGCGAAGGCGAAGTAGGGAAGGGGTCCGGGGCGCTCGCGCCCGCTCAGCGGGGCACGTAGGCGACCCGGTCCCAGGAGGGCTCGGGAGCGAGCTCGATCGGCTCGCCGTCGCGGTCCGGCTGGATGTAGCGGAACGTGCCGCGGTCCTGGTCCCACTCGACGTCGAGCTCGTCCTCCTTGACGCGCTGATCGAGCCACGCCGAGCGGAAGATCAGGCGCCGCAGCCAGTGCACCAGCGAGCGCTCGGAGGGGCCGACGAGCTCCGGCCAGCAGTCGTTGACGTGCTCGCCGAGCGCGGAGGACGGCTCGCCGATCTCGCCGTTGACGACGAGGTCGACCAGGTCCTCGCTCTCCTCCTCGCCGAGCCGGTCGCCGACGAAGCCCAGCTTCAATGCGGCCTGCTCGCAGCGCTCCTCGAAGTCGCGCTCGTTGAACGTGAAGCGCAGCTCCCCGTACTCGAGGACGAAGTCGTCGCCGGAGTTGTAGTTGCCTCGTCTCATGTCGCCGGAGCCGGGTGCGGGAGGGGTTCCCGTCCGAGGGCGTCGGCATCGTAAACCGGTTTCCTGCGCCCGCCGCGCCGTGCAGCGGATGTTGCATCTGCGCCCCGGGGACGGGGGCGAGGTGCGGGCGCCGCCCACCTAGGGTCGGGCATGAACGACGACGCCCACACGCTGCTGGTGGTCGAGGACGACGCGACGACGCGGACGTTCCTCGCCGACAACCTCACCGCCGACGGCTACGAGATGCTGGTCGCGGGCAACGCCGCGGATGCGCTACGGCTGATCGAGGAGCGCTACCCCGACCTCGCCATCGTCGACCTCGGCCTGCCCGACCGCGACGGTCTCGACCTGGTCCGGGAGGTGCGCGACTCGGACGGCGTCGCCAGCCGGATCGACCCCGCGCTTCCGCTGGTGCTGGTCAGCGGCCGTGCCTCCGAGCTCGACCGCCTGCGGGGGTGGGAGCGCGGCTGCGACGATTACGTCTGCAAGCCGTTCTCCTACCCGGAGCTGCGCGCGCGGGTCGCGGCGGTCCTGCGCCGGGCGGACCGGCGCGCCGCCGGAGGGCGCATGCGCGTCGGCCCGCTCGAGATCGACCCGCCCTCGCGGGAGGTGCGGCTGCGCGGGGCGCTGCTCGACCTCAGCCAGAAGGAGTTCGGCCTGCTGCGCGCGCTGGCCGCGGAGCCGACCCGCGTCCTGACCAAGGAGGAGCTGCTGCGCACCGTGTGGGGCTACCGCTCGCTCGGGACGACGCGCACGCTCGACTCCCACGCCTGCCGGCTGCGACGCAAGCTCGCGGCTGACGGTGACCGGTTCGTGATCAACGTGTGGGGCGTGGGCTACCGGCTCGTCGACGGGCCGGTCCCGGCCGAGGCCGCGCCGGCGTGAGCACCGCGATCGCGCTCGCGGGCTGGGTGGCTGCGCTGGCCGCCCTCGCGGCGGCGCTGGCTGCGCGGCGCGCGCTGCTGGAGCGGATGGAGCTGGTCGCGCGCGCCGCCCACGAGCTGCGGGGCGCGCTGACGGCCGCCGGGCTGGGGCTGGAGCGCCTGAGGCGGCCCGGCTGCGCGTCGCGCCCGGCCGTGCTCGCGGCGGTGAGCGGCGCGGTCGCCGGGGCCGGGCGCTCGCTCGACGACCTGGCACAGGCGCGCTCGGGAGGGTGCGGGAGCCAGCGGCGCGAGCCGGTGGAGGTGGGCGAGGTGCTGCGCCGGGCGGCGGAGCAGTGGCGGCCGGCGGCGGCCGCCCGCGGGGTGGACCTCGTGGTGCGCCCGGCTCCCGCCGTGATCGTCCAGGCGGACCCGGAGCGACTGGTCCAGGCCTGCGGCAACCTCGTGGCGAACGCGATCGAGCACGGAGCCGGGCCGATCGTGCTCTCGGGCCGCGCGGGGGACGGCTGTGTCGCGCTGGAGGTCGCCGACCGCGGGCCGGGGCTCCCGGCCCCGGTCGCCGCGCTCGCCGCCCGCCCGCGCGGCGGTCGCGGCGCGCGCGGGCGCGGGCTCGCGATCGCCAGCCAGATCGCCCGCCGTCACGGCGGGCGCCTGGCGGCGGCGCCGGCGGAGCGCGGAGCACGGCTCGCGCTCGAGCTCCCGGCGCGTGCCGGCGCGGCGTGAGTCGCCGCCGGCGGGCGGCGCTGCTGCTCGGGCTGGCGCTCGTGCTCGGGGGCCTCGCCGCGTCCGACGTGAGCCGGCGGGAGTCGGAGCTCGAGCGCAGGCTCGGTCCGCTCGTGCCGGTGCTGGTGACGCGGGACGCGCTGCCGGCCGGGCGGCGCGTCGACCGGCGCGCGCTCGCGCTGCGCGAGGTGCCCGCGCGCTTCGCGCCCGCCGGGGCGCTCGCGGACCCCCGCGACGCGGCGGGGCTCGTCGTCGCGGCCGCGCTGCCGGCGGGCGCCGTGCTGGGCCCGGGCGCGGTTCGCGACCCGAGCGCCGCGGGCGGCGCGGCCGGCGTGCGACCCGGCGAGCGCGTCGCGACCGTCGTCGCCAAGGGACCGCGAACCGGCGTCGAGGCGGGCGGTCGCGTGGACGTGCTGGTCACGCGCGAGGGCGGCGGGGCGGGCGGCGGGCGAACCGAGTTGGCCCTCCAGGACGTCGAGGTCCTGGATGCGCGCTCCGCGCCCGGGGACCCGGGCGGCGGGCGCGCCCCCTCGCCGGGGCGCCTGGTCGAGGCGGACCTGCGAGTGACCCTGCGCCAGGCCGTGTTCCTCGCGGCGGCGCAGAGCTTCGCGCGCGAGATCCGCCTGCTGCCGCGCGGCGCCGGCGACGGGCGTACGGAGCGTGCGGAGGTGGCCGTCGGCGAGGGGCTGCGCTGAGGGGTCGTGCGGACGGTTGTACGAGCGATTCAAGCCCCGGGCCGGATCCGCCGATGACGGACCTCGACCGATGTCTCGCCGCGTCACCGTCTCCCTGCTCGTCGCCCTCTCGCTCTGCGTGCTCGCAGCGCCGGCCACGGCCGCGCGCCCGAAGCACGTGAGCCGCGCCTGGGCGCCGATCGCGAACCTCGCGGCGGGGTCGATCCCGACCGTCAGCTCGGTCCGCCCGCTGCGCGTGCGCATCGGCGGCAAGCTGACCGTGAGGGGCCGCAACTTCGTTCCGGGCCGTGGGCGCACCACGGTCGTGTTCCTGCGCAGCGGCGCCCCGGCGATCTTCGCGCGGGCGAACGACGCGACCTTCACCACGCTCACCGTCACGGTCCCGCGCAAGCTCGGCGGATACCTCGGGCGCCGCGGGGGCAAGGCGGTCGAGACCCGGTTCGCGATCCGCGTGCTCGGCCGGCGCTTCGCCAAGGACCAGACGCCGCGCAAGCTCTCGCCGCGCGTCGCGCCGGCGTCGGGAACGGCGCCCGTGGCCAACACGTGCCTGCGCAACGCGAAGTCGCAGCCGGGCGGCGACATCGACCATGACCTGCTCTCGAACGCCAGCGAGATCAAGTACAAGACCGACCCCTGCAACGCCGACTCCGACGGCGACGGGGTGACCGACGGCTACGAGTTCAACTCCGCCCTGGACCTGAACTCGCGCGCGCTGCCGTACCCGGGCAAGCGCCCGTACCCCAACGCGCTCGACCCGACCGACAAGAACATCGACTTCGACGGCGACGGCCTCACGCTCACCGACGAGTTCAACGCGTGGGTCAAGTTCGGCGCCCGCAAGCTGCCGCTCAACTACTCGGACGGCACCCAGAACACGGGCGGGCCGATCCCGGTCACGCCGGCCACCGCCTCGCTGGACCTCAACGGCGACGGCACGCTGTCCGACGACGAGCGCGACATCGACAACGACGGCCTGGGCAACTGGGTCGAGGCGCACGGCCCGATGTCCGGCCAGCCCTGGTGGACCGCCATGTACGAGGATGAGAAGCCGTTCACGGTCCCGCTCAAGGGCACCGACTGGCTCGACGCCGACACCGACGGCGACGGCCTCAAGGACGGCGCGGACGACGTGGACCACGACGGCTGGGCCAACCAGGACGAGATCGCGCGCACCGCCTACTGGGTGCAGCCGTTCAACCCCTGCCTGCCGGACTACGGCTCCCCGACCTGCCCGCTGCACCCGCCGCTGCCGAAGGAGTCCTACCCGCCCTTCGACGACAAGAGCCCCAAGCCGCTGCCGCCGCCGCCGATCCCGATCGGCTTCCTCGGCGGGCCCTGACCCCGGCGCGAGACTTCCCCCACAGCTCCTCCCAGACCGGACCGCCCGCCCTCCAGCGGGCGGTCCGCTTTTCGGGTCGGGGGGAGAGAACCCGTGCGGTGCGCCCTAGCCGGGGCGTGGCGCGCGCGCGGGCATCCGACCTCGACTCGCTGGCCGACGTCCTGCGCGAGCGGCTGCTGGCCGACGCGCACGGCGAGGTCGCGGGCGAGGGGCCGCGCGAGCGAATCCGCTCGCTGGTCGACCGGGAGGCCGGGGCGCTCGCCCCCGACGACCGGGCGGCGCTCGCCCGGCGGCTGGCCGAGCGCGCCGCGGGGCTCGGGCCGCTGGAGCCGCTGCTCCGCGATCCCGAGGTCGACGAGGTGATGGTCAACGGGAGCGGGGATGTCTGGGTCGAGCGGCGCGGGCGGCTCGAGCGCGCTGGCGCCGCCTTCTCCGGTGAGGCGGAGCTGCGCCACGCGATCGAGCGGATCCTGAGCCCGCTCGGGCGGCGCGTGGACGAGTCCAGCCCGCTGGCCGACGCGCGCCTGCCGGACGGGTCGCGCGTGAACGTGGTGATCCCGCCGCTCTCGCTCGACGGCGCGGTGCTGACGATCCGGCGCTTCCGGCCGCGTGGCCTCGGACCGGACGACCTCGTCGCCGCCGGGACCCTGACCGCGCCGCTGCGGGACCTGCTTCGCGCGTGCGTGCGCGCGCGCCTGAACCTGCTCGTCAGCGGCGGAACCGGCTCCGGCAAGACAACCACGCTCAACGCGCTCTCGCGCTTCATTCCGGACGGCGAGCGGGTGGTGACCATCGAGGACGCCGCGGAGCTGCGCCTGCAGCAGTCGCACGTGGTCCGGCTCGAGTCCCGCCCGCCGAGCCTCGAGGGGCGCGGCGAGGTCACGATCCGCGACCTGGTCCGCAACGCGCTGCGGATGCGCCCCGACCGCATCGTCGTGGGGGAGGTGCGCGGCCCGGAAGCGCTCGACATGCTCGCCGCGATGGGCAGCGGCCACGAGGGCTCGCTCTCGACCGTCCATGCAGGCTCGCCGGAGGAGGCGCTGCGGCGCGTGGAGACGCTGGCGCTGATGGCGGGGATCGGGCTGCCGCACGCGGCCGTGCGAGATCAGGTCGCGACCGCGATCGATCTGGTCGTCCACCAGCGCCGCGACGCGGACGGTGGGCGCAGGGTCGCGTCGGTCGCGCGTGTGGTGCGCGCGGCGGGCGGGGCCGCGACGCGCGAGCTGTACGCCCTGCGCGACGGCCGGCCCGTCTGGCGCGCGGGGCACGACGACCTCGCGGCGCGGCTGGCGGCCGGCGCCGGCGCGGCGCCCGGGGCCTCGCCGGCGGAGCCGGAAGGCGCGGCCGGGCCGGGCGCGGCGACCCCACCGCGCCGCTCGTGAGCGCTGCGGCCGTCGCGGGCGGGCTCGCCGGGGCGCTCGGCGTGCTCGGCCTGTGGGAGACGCTCGCGTCGATCGGCACTGACGGCGCCGGATCGCTGCCCGCGAGGATCGCGCCGCTGCTGAGGGCCGGTCGCGACGGCCGCGAGACGGCTCCCGCGGAGCGGCGCAGGCTCGTGGCCCTCGGAGCGGCGACGATGCTCCCGGCGGGCTGGCTGGTCGCCGGGCCGGTGGCGGGGCTCGCGCTGGCGGCGTGCGCCCCGGCCGCCGCCGGCGCCCTGCTGCGCGAGCGCCGCCGGCGGCACCGCGCGGCGCTCGGGCGGGCCGCGCCCGCGCTCGCCCGCGTGCTCGCGGACCTGCTCGCCGCCGGCCACGCCCCGCGCGGCGCGCTGGCGCTCGCGGCGAGCGAGGGGGCGGGGCGATGGGCGCGGAGCTGCGAAGGATGCTCGCCGACCTCGACGCGGGCGAGACGACGGAGGCGACGCTCGAGCGCCTGCGCCGGCGCGCCGCGCGACCCGAGGTCGACGCAATCGTCGCCGCGATACTGCTGCACGCCGACGCCGGCGGCGACCTGCCCGCCGCCCTGCGCGGGGTGGCGGCTGCCCACGAGGGCTCGGCGCGCCTGGAGGCGGAGGCGCGCGCCGCCACGGCGCAGGCGAGGCTGACCGGCCAGCTCGTGTGCGGCCTTCCGCTGGGCGCCGCGGCGCTGGCGGAGCTCGCGCGCCCGGGTACGACCTCGAGCTTGCTGGCGGCGCCGCTCTCCGGCCCGCTCCTGCTCACGGCCGGGCTCGTCCAGGTCGGCGCGCTCGTGGCCATCCGCCGCCTGGCGCGGCCGGTCGGATGAGCTTCGCCCCGCTGCTCGCGGCGGCCGCCGGGGTCTGCGCCGCCGGCGCGGTCGTGGACCTCGCGGCGCTCGCCGCGACCGCCCGTGGCACAGGGTCGCGCCTGCCCCGCGCGGCGCTGGGCGTGCTCGCGCGCCTCGGTCGCGGCGCCGGCGCTCCGGCGCCGGCGCCCGGGCTGGAGGCGCGCCTGCGGGCCGCCGGCAGCCCTTTGGGTCTGACGGCCGCGGACGTGACGGCGATCAAGGCCGGGGGCGCGCTCGCCGCGCTGGTCGCCGCGGCGCCGGTGGTGGCCGGGCTGCCGGACAGGCTCGGCGTCGCGGCGCTGCTCGCGCTGCCGGCCGCGGCGTTCCTGGCGCCGGACGCCGCGCTCGCGCGTGTCGCTCGCCGGCGCGGGGCGGCGATGGCCCACGATCTGCCCGACCTGCTCGACGGACTGGCGCTGGCGCTGCGGGCGGGACTACCGCTCCCGCGCGCGATCGCCGAGGTGGCCAGGCGCCACCGCGGACCGCTTGCGGCCGAGTGGCGCCGGATAGCGGCGCAGGTCGATCTCGGCGTGCCGCTGCTCCAGGCGCTGGACGGCATGCGCGCCCGCTGCCCCGCGGAGGGGGTGGACGCGCTGCTCGGCGCGATCGGGCGCGCGGCGCGACTGGGAGCCCCGCTGGCCGACGCGCTGTCGGGCCAGGCGCGCGAGGCGCGCGCGCTCCGCGCGGCGCGGGTCCGGGAGCACGCCGCGCGCGCGGCGCCGAAGATCCAGCTCGTGGTGGCGCTGGCGCTCGTGCCCTCGGTGCTGCTGCTCGTGGCCGCGGCGACGCTCGGGACGCTGGCGGGCGGGTAGGGCGGCGGGCGGCGTCGCGCCGGCCCGAACTGCGGCCGGGGAAGGGGGGACCGGGCGGGAGCGGCCGGGAACGGTGCGGGCGGCCGGGATCCTCTCTCCGAAGCGTCCTGGATAGGTGTCGCATGGCGACCCCTGGGCCGGACGCTTGCCGCCCGCACGCCGATGCACACGCTCCGGCGGAAACGCTCCCGTCGTGCAACCTCCCGCCCGGAGGGCGGAGATGCACGAACGCTTGCGGAGGGCGCCGCCGCGAGCGCTCGCGGCCGGAATGCCCCGCGGCACCGGGCGATGTGGACCGTTGGGGTGGCCCGGGATGCCCGTGTGGGGGACTCGAAACAAATTGTGTTGCATCGTGGGAGGAAGTGGGATAGGTTGCCGATCGTCTCAGCAACGGAGACCGGGGTGGCAGGGCTCCTCCCACCCGGCCACCCCGGTTCTCGACCAAAGCCCCGGCCCGTGACATCCAGTGGCCTTCCGCGGAACCTTCGACCACACGCTCGACGCGAAGAACCGCCTCACCGTTCCGTCGAAGTTCCGCGTCGAGCTGGCCGGGGGCGTGGTGGTCTCGCGCGGGATCGAGGCGTGCGCGGCGCTGTGGCGCCCCGCGGACTTCGAGGCCTGGACCGAGGAGATGGTCGGCGCGATGGGCCGGCTGACCACCCAGGGCCGCCAGTTCCGACGCGTGATCTCCGCGAGCGCCTTCGAGACCGAGCTGGACTCGGCCGGGCGCGTGATGCTGCCGGCGCCCCTGATCGAGCACGCCGGGCTGCGCAAGGACGTCGTCGTCGTCGGCAACGAGGATTGCCTGGAGGTCTGGGACCGACGGACCTGGTCCGACTACGACGCGCAGATCAGCCCGCAGATCCCCGACCTGACCGACGCAATTGGCCCTGCTGCTTGACATGACCGCCACCCACGTCCCCGTGCTGGCCGGGGAGCTGATCGACCTCGCGGCTCCGGGCCCGGGCGAGACCGCGGTCGACTGCACGGTCGGCGGCGGCGGGCACGCGCGGCTGATCGCGGAGCGGATCGGATCGTCCGGCACGCTGATCGGGATCGACCGCGACCCGGTCGCGGAGACGCGCTTCGCCGAGCTGGCCGCGGAGGTCACGTGCCAGACGCGCTTCCTGCGCGCGCCGTTCGCCTCCGGCCTGGCCGAGCTGCGCGACGAGGGGATCGTCGCGGATCTCGTCTACCTGGACCTCGGCATGTCCTCGATGCAGGTCGACACCTTCGAGCGCGGCTTCTCCTACGCCTACGACGCGCCGCTCGACATGCGGATGGACCCCGACCAGGAGCTGACCGCGCGCGAGATCGTCAACACGTGGGACGAGCGGCGCCTGGCGCGCGCGCTGCGCCAGTACGGCGAGGAGCGCTACGCGGCCCAGATCGCCCGCGCGATCGGCCGCGCCCGCCGCGGGAACGAGATCTCCACCACCTCCGAGCTGGTGGAGATCGTCAAGGGCGCGATCCCGGCGCCGGCGCGCTTCGGGGGCGGCCACCCCGCCAAGCGCGTCTTCCAGGCGCTGCGCATCGCGGTCAACGACGAGCTCGACCAGCTGGACCAGGCGCTGCCGCTCGCCTGGGAGCTGCTGCGTCCCGGCGGCCGGCTCGCCGCGATCAGCTTCCACTCGCTCGAAGACCGGCGCGTGAAGCGCTTCCTCGCCGCCCGCGCGCGCGGCTGCATCTGCCCGCCCGACCTCCCGGTCTGCGCCTGCGGGCGCGAGCCGGAGGCCGAGCTCGCCACGCGCCGCGCCGTCGCACCCACAGCCGGCGAGGTCGCGGCCAACCCCCGCGCGCGCTCCGCCCGTCTGCGCGCCGCCCGCAAGCTCGTGGAGTCCGCGTGACGCCCCCGGGCGCGACCGCGGCCGCCCGCCGGCGCGCGCCGGCCGCGAAGTCGCCGCGCGGGGGAGCGCTCGCGCCCCGGGCGCCGCGGCGGGTCTCGGGCCCGGCCGCGCCCGCGCGCGTCCCGGCGTCCACGCCGCTCGCCGCGCGGCTGGCGATCGCGGTGCGCCAGGCCCCCGATCACGCGGTCACCCACCGGCTTGCGCGCGGGCGCGTGTGGATCGCGGTGCTCGCGCTCGCGCTCAGCGGCATCGTCTTCATGCAGGTGACGCTGCTCGGGATGCACGCGTCGATCGGGCGCTCGGTCGAGCGCTCGGCGGCGCTGGAGAGCTCCAACGCCTCGCTGCGCCGCGAGATCTCCGCGCGCTCGAGCGACGATCGGATTCTCTCCGCGGCGGTGCGCATGGGGTTCATCCAGCCCGCCGCCGGCACGCCCCGGTTCCTGAGCGCTCGGCCCGGAGAGGCGGCGCGCGCAGGCGCGGCGCTCGCGCGCGGCGGCGCGGCGGCCGGCACGGGAGACCTCGCCCAGGCGGCGCCGGACCCGGCGGCGAGCGCCGACCAGGCGCAGGCCGACGGCAGCGCCCCGCCGCCCGCGGTCGAGGCCCCGGTCGCCCCCGACCAGACCGCGGCGGCCACGAGCGACCCCGGCGCCGCGTCCGGCCCGGGCGACTCCGGCGTGAGCGCCCCGGCTCCCGTGAGCGCCCCGGCGCCCTCAGCGGGCGGGATCGGCGCCGCGGCGGCGGGCGGCGGCGCGGTAGCGGGCGGTCAGTAGCCGGTGGGCACGGTCGAGCGGCGCGTCGGGCTGCTCTTCCTGGTCTTCGTCGTGCTGCTGCTCGCCGCGGGGGCACGCGCCTCCTACCTCGGGCTCGTCAAGCACGGGACGCTCAGCCGGGCGGCGGCCACCCAGCAGGTCCAGACGATCGACATGCCGGCGCCGCGCGGCAACATTTCCGACCGCAACGGCGTGGACCTGGCGGTCAGCGAACCGGCCGACGACGTGGTTGCGAACCCGCGCCAGATCCGCAACCCGCCGCGGCTCGCGACCAGGCTCGCGCCGCTCCTGGGCGTCGACGCGAACGCGCTGCTGCCGAAGCTCTCGGATCGCTCGCGCGGCTTCGTCTACCTCGCGCGCCAGGTCCCGGCGACCGCGGCCGACCGCGTGCAACGCATGAAGGCGGACGGCCTCAGCTTCATCCCCAGCATGCGCCGTACCTACCCGCGCGCGTTCGCCGCCAGCCAGGTTCTCGGGATGGTCGGCGTGGACGGCAAGCCGCTCGCGGGTCTCGAACTGGGCGAGAACGAGGTGCTCGGCGGCCAGGGCGGGGTGCGGCGGATCGTCAGCGACGCGCTCGGGCAGCCGATCTCGATCACCGACGACCACCCGGTGAAGGCCGGGGAGGACGTGCGGCTCACGCTCGACGCCGCGCTGCAGGATCAGGTCGAGCGCGTGCTCGACGGCGTCGGGCAGGCCTACCGGCCCAAGGGCGCGACCGCGATCGTCATGGACCCGCGCAACGGCGACGTGCTCGCGCTCGCGAACTGGCCGCGCGTGGACGCCAACGACGCGGGCAACGCGCCCGCCTACGCGCGCCAGGACCGCGCGGTCGGCTTCACCTACGAGCCCGGCTCGACCTTCAAGGCCTTCACGGTCGCGGCCGCGCTCCAGGACCGCAAGGTCACTCCCGAGACGCCGTTCGCGCTGCCCGTCGAGTTGCAGGTCGCCGACCGCCGGATCCACGACGCCCACGAGCGCGGTCCGGAGACGCTGACGGTCAGCCAGATCCTCGCGCAGTCGAGCAACGTGGGCGCGGCGCTGGTCGGCATGCGCCTCGGCAAGCGCCGCTTCGACCACTGGGTCCGCAGCTTCGGCTTCGGCCGCGCGACCGGGATCGGGCTCCCGGGCGAGGAGCGGGGAATCGTCTTGCCCTGGCAGCGTTACTCCGGCTCCTCGATGGGGAACCTGCCGATCGGCCAGGGCGAGGCGGTGACCCCGTTGCAGATGGCGATGGGCTACACGGCGATCGCGAACGGCGGCGTGCTGCGGCGCCCGCGGTTGATCGCCGCGATCGACGGCAAGCCCGTCCCGCCCGCGCCGGGGCGGCGCGTGATCTCCGCCACGACCTCCTCGCAGGTGCGCGAGATGCTGCGCGGGGTGCTCGGGCCCGGCGGGACCGCCTCGGAGGCGTCGATCCCGGGCTACGACCTCGCCGGCAAGACCGGCACCGCCGAGAAGCCCGACCCGGTCACCGGGACGTACTCGAAGACGCGCTACATCGCGTCGTTCGTCGGCTTCGCGCCCGCGCATGCGCCCCGTCTGCTGGTGACCGTGATGGTCGACGAGCCGCAGGGCTCGATCTACGGTGGCGAGGTCGCCGCCCCGGCGTTCACGCGCATCGCGGCCTTCGCCATGCCCTACCTGGGGATCCCGCCACGCTGACGGGCGCCACCGCGCGGCCGTGTCGCGGCAGGGCCCGTGCCTAGACTCCCGGGCGCATGCGCCTGCGCGAGCTGATGGCGGGCCTCGGGGAGCTTCCCGCCGCCGACCCCGAGATCGCCGCACTGGCCTACGACACCCGCCGCGTGGCCGCTGGGACGCTCTTCTTCTGCGTGCCCGGCTTCACTCGCGACGGCCACGATCTGGCCGGCGAGGCGCTCGGGCGCGGGGCCGCCGCGCTCGTCGTGGAGCGGCCGCTGGGCACGGGCGCGCCCGAGGTCCGGGTGCCCGGCGTCCGCGCGGCGATGGCGCCTGCGGCGGCGCGCTTCGAAGGCGACCCCACCGCGACGCTCGACGTCGTCGGCGTGACCGGGACCAACGGCAAGACCACCACCGCGCACCTCGTCCGCGGCCTGCTCGAGGCGGCCGGCCGCCGCACCGGCCTGCTCGGCACGGTCGGCGCGATCGTCGGAGGGCGGGAGCGGACGGCGGAGCGCACGACCCCGGAGGCGATCGACCTCCAGGCCACCTTCCGCGAGATGCTCGACTCCCGGGATGCGGCCTGCGCGATGGAGGTCTCCTCGCATGCGCTGGAGTTGCATCGCGCCGACGCGATCCGCTGGGCCGTCGCGGTGTTCACCAACCTGACCCAGGACCACCTCGACTTCCATCCCACGATGGAGGACTACTTCGCCGCGAAGCGCCGCCTGTTCGACGCCTCGCCGCGGCACGCCGTGATCAACGTCGACGACCCCTACGGCGCGCGGCTCGCGGCCGAGCATCCGCGGGCCGTGACGGTCGCGATCGAGGATCGGGGCGCCGACTGGCGGGCGACGGCGATCGAGACCGGGCTGGCCGGCTCGCGGATGACCGTGCGCACGCCGGAGGGGGAGGTCGACCTGGCCTCCCCGCTGCCCGGGCGCTTCAACGTCTCCAACGTGCTCGGAGCGGTCGCCGCGGTCCGCGCGCTCGGGGTGCCGATGGATGCGATCGCTGCCGCGCTGCCGGGCGCCGGCCGCGTTCCGGGGCGCTTCGAGCCGGTGGACGAGGGCCAGCCGTTCGCGGTGCTGGTCGACTACGCGCACACCCCGGACTCGCTGGAGAACGTGCTGGCGGCGGCGCGCGGGATCACCGCGGGCCGCCTGGTGTGCGTCTTCGGCTGCGGGGGCGACCGCGACCGCGGCAAGCGGCCGCTGATGGGGGAGATCGCGAGCCGCCTCGCCGACCGGGTGATCGTGACCTCCGACAATCCGCGCTCCGAGCCTCCGGAGCGCATCGTCGAGGAGATCCTCGCCGGAGCCGGTCCCGCGGCCGAGGCCGAGGTCGACCGCCGCGCGGCGATCGGCGCCGCGGTCGCCGGCGCGGCCGAGGGCGACGTGATCGTCGTCGCCGGCAAGGGCCACGAGCAGGGACAGGAGCTGCCCGGCGGGGAGAAGATCCCGTTCGACGACGTGACGGTCGTGCGCGAGGCGCTGCGCGCCGCGGGGGCGCGCGCCGGATGAGGGCCTGGGGAGCGCAGCGCATCGCCGCCGCGGCGGGCGCGGAGCTGCTGCGCGACCCGGCGCAGGGGACGGGCGGTCCGCTGGCCGCGACGGTCGACTCTCGCGCGGCGGGTCCGGGCGACCTCTTCTTCGGCATCCCGGGCGAGCGCGTGGACGGCGGCGCCTTCGCGGCGACGGCGCTGGCGGCGGGCGCGTGGGGCGCGCTCGTCGTGCCCGCGCGCGCCCGCGAGGCGCTGGCGGCGCAGGACGCGGGCGCCGTGCTGGCCGCCGCCGACCCGACCGCGGCGCTCGGCGCGCTCGCGCGGGAGGTCCGGCGCGATCTCGGCGGGCGGGTGGTCGGCATCACCGGCTCGACCGGCAAGACCTCGACCAAGGACATCCTCGCCTCGCTGCTGGCCCCGTCGCTGGAGACGGTCGCGAGCCAGGCGAACCTGAACACCGAGATCGGGCTGCCGCTCCAGGTGCTGGCCGCGCCGCCCGGGACGCAGGCGCTGGTGCTGGAGATGGCGATGCGCGGCACGGGCCAGATCGCGGAGCTCGTGGCGATCGCGGAGCCCGACGTCGGCGTGATCGTGAACGTGGGTCCGGTGCACCTGGAGCTGCTCGGCTCGCTCGAGGCGGTCGCCGCGGCCAAGGCCGAGCTCGTCCGCGACCTGCGGCCCGGCGCCACGGCGGTCGTGCCGGCGGGGGAGCCGCTGCTCGAGCCCCACCTGCGGCGCCCGGACATCGAGGTCGTGACGTTCGGCGAGCGCGGCGACGTGCGGCTCATCGGCGCCGACGGCGATCGCCTCGACATCGACCTCGCCGGGGAGCGCATCGCGATCGAGGTGTCGTTCACGCAGGCGCACAACCGCGCGAACCTGCTCGCGGCGCTGGCCGCGGCCCGCGCGATCGGGGCCGATCCGCCCGCCCGGCTGGACGTGGCGTTCTCGGCTCTGCGCGGCGAGCGCATCGAGCTGCCGGGCGGGATCACCGTCATCGACGACTGCTACAACGCGAACCCGATGTCGATGCGCGCGGCCCTCGACGACCTCGCCGCCGTGGCCGCGTCCAAGCCGGGAGGCGGGCGCCGCGTGGCCGTGCTCGGCGACATGCTCGAGCTGGGCCCGCGCGAGGCCGACTTCCACGCGGACATCGGCCGCCACGCCGCCGCCGCCGGTGTCGAGTTGCTGGTCGCAGTCGGCCCGCTGGCGGCCGAGGCGGGCGGCGCCTTCCCGGGCGAGGCGCTCGCGCTGGCCAGCGCGAGCGAGGCGGCGGGCGCGCTGCCGGCGCTGCTCGAGCCCGGCGACACGGTCCTCGTCAAGGGCTCGCGCGGCGTGGGCCTCGAGGTCGTCGCGCAGCGGCTCGGCGACGGCGGGCCGGCCGGGGACTAGCGCGTGGGCCGGATCCTGATCGCGGGGACCGCGTCCCTGCTCATGTGCCTCTTCCTCTCGCCGCGCTTCATCGAGTTCCTGCGCGAGCGCGAGTTCGGACAGAACATCCGCGAGGAGGGACCGGCCGGCCACGCCGTGAAGGCCGGGACGCCGACGATGGGCGGGATCATCATCTTCGCCGCGATCGCGGTGCCGTTCCTGATCCTCTCCAAGCACGGCTGGGAGGCGATGGGCGTGTTCGGCACGGCGATCGCGTGCGCGCTGCTCGGCTTCGCCGACGACTACACGAAGATCGTCAAGCGCCGCTCGCTCGGCCTGCGCGCGAGGACCAAGCTCGGCGCGACGATCCTGATCTCGCTCGGCCTCTGGTGGGTCGCCACGCAGAAGGCGGGCCTCGACAGCACCCTGCGGTTGCGGTTCGTGGACCTGGAGATCAACCTTGGCTGGCTCTACCCGATCTTCATCTACCTGGTCGTCGCGGGGACCACGAGCGCGGTGAACCTCTCCGACGGGCTCGACGGGCTCGCGGCCGGGTGCGCGGCGATCGTGCTGCTGACCTACATCGGGATCACGTTCATCACCACCGGCCAGCGCGAGTTGGCGCTGATCTGCGGATGCCTCGTGGGCGCCTGCATCGGCTTCCTGTGGTTCAACAGCTTCCCCGCGACGATCTTCATGGGCGACACCGGCGCGCTCGGCCTCGGCGGGGCGATCGCCGCCCTGGCGGTCATGACCAAGACCGAGATCCTGCTGATCCTGCTCGGCGGGATCTTCGTGATCGAGGCGGTCTCGGTGCTGATCCAGGTCGTCTCGTTCCGCTTCTTCCGCAAACGGGTCTTCCTGATGACGCCGATACACCACCATTTCGAGATGCTCGCCTGGTCGGAGACCAAGATCATCCTGCGCTTCTGGATCGTCGCGCTCGCGTGCGCTGCGATCGGCTTCACGCTCTACCAGTCCTCGCTCCGGTGAGCGCGGCGCGCGCGGCGCGCCCGCCTCGGGGAGGGTCGTGAGGGGCCGCCCGCCGCTCCCGCCGGGGCCCTTCCTCGTCGCGGGCCTGGCTCGGTCGGGGCAGGCCGTCGCGCTGGCGCTGCGCGCGCGGGGCGAGGAGGTCATCGGGGTCGACGCGGGCTCGCCCGAGGGCCTCGGGAGGCTTCGCGCGGCGGGCGTCGAAGTCCATCCGGATGCCCCCGGCGATCAGCTCGTCACGCGCGCCCGCACGCTCGTCAAGAGCCCCGGCGTGCCGGAGGGCGCGCCGGTCGTGCGGGCGGCCCGCGCCGCGGGGCTGCTCGTCGCCGGAGAGCTCGAGGTCGCCTGGCGGCTGGTGCCGAACGAGCTGCTCGCGGTGACGGGGACAAACGGCAAGACCACCACCGTCGAGCTGCTCGGGCACGTGCACCGCGCCGCTGGGGCGCCGGTCGCGGTCGCCGGGAACGTCGGCACGGCGCTCTCCGCGCTGGCGGGCGATGTCGACCCGGCCGCGACCGTGGTCTGCGAGACGTCGTCGTTCCAGCTCGAGGACGCGCTCGACTTCGCGCCCGAGGCGATGGTCCTGCTCAATCTCGAGCCGGACCACCTCGACCGTCACGGCACGATGGCGGCCTACCGGGCGGCGAAGCTGCGCGGCTTCGCCAACCAGGGCGCCGGGGACATCGCCGTGCTGCCGACCGGGTTCGACGAGTCCGACGTCCCGGGCGCGGCGCGTCGGGTCCGCTTCGGCGAGGGGCCCGGCGCCGACCTGTGCGAGCGCGAGGGCGCGCTGTGGTGGCGAGGCGAGCGCCTGCTGGGCACGGCCGAGCTCTCGATTCCCGGCCCGCACAACGTTCGCAACGCGATGGCGGCCGCCGCCGTGGCGCTCGCGCGCGGGCTGGACCGGGACGCGGTCGTCGAGGGGTTGCGCACGTTCGCGGGTGTCCCGCACCGGCTGGAGCCGGTCGGCGAGCGCGGCGGTGTGCTCTACGTCAACGACTCCAAGTCCACGAACGTGGCCTCGACGCTCGTCGCGCTCGCCTCGTTCCCCGGGCGCGTGCGGCTGATCCTGGGCGGGGTGGGGAAGGGCCAGGACTTCGCTCCGCTGCGCGACGCGGTCGCCGCGCGCGCCTCGAGCGTCCACCTGATCGGGGCCTCCGCGGGCGAGATCGCCGCCGCGCTGGCCGGGAGCGGTGTGCCGGTCGGCGACGATCGCGACCTGGCGGCGGCGGTCGCCTCCGCGAGCGCGCTGGCGGCGCCGGGCGAGGTGGTGCTGCTCTCGCCGGCGTGCGCGAGCTTCGACCAGTACGAGGACTTCGAGGCGCGCGGCGACCACTTCCGCGCGCTGGCCGGGAGCGGCGCGTGAGCGCGCGCCGCGCCGCGGCCGGCCGCGGTCCCGCCGGGCGCTCGGCGAAACCGGCGCGCAAGCGCGCGCCGCGCCCGGCCGCGCGGCCCGCGCCGGTCGAGTACCGCGTGCTGGTGGTCGCGACGCTGTGCCTGATCGCGTTCGGCGCGGTCATGGTCTACAGCGCGTCGTCCGCGCGCAACCTGCTCTCCGGGCACGGCAACGGCACCCAGTACTTCGTGCGCACCGTGATCTTCGCGCTGGTCGGGCTCGTGGCGATGCAGGCGGCGGCACGGGTGTCGCTGGACACGGTGAGGCGGCTGACGCCGGCGCTGCTCCTCGCCGCGATGTTCCTGGTGCTGTGCGTGCTCGTACCGGGCGTCGGCATCGAGGTCAACGGCGCGCGGCGCTGGATCGGCCCGGGATCGCTGTCCTTCCAGCCCTCGGAGCTGCTGAAGATCGCGCTGGTGCTCTACGCGGTCGGCTACTGCGCCACCGCCCGCCCCGCGCGGCTGCGCACGCTCGGCGGGATCATGCCGGTGCTGCTCGCGCTCGGCGCGGGCTGCGTGCTCGTCGCGGCGGAGCCGGACCTGGGCACCTCGATGGTCGTCGCCGGATCGGTCGCGGCCGTGCTGATCGCGGCCGGGGTGCCGATCCGCAACCTCGCGATGGTCGCCGGGGCGGCGGCGCTCGTGCTGCTGCTGCTCGCGCTCGCGGAGCCCTATCAGCGCGCGCGCCTGACCTCGTTCCTGAACCCGTGGGCGGACTCCGGGGGCGCCGGGTTCCAGGCGGTGCAGGGCCAGATCGCGCTCGGCTCGGGCGGGCTCTTCGGCGTCGGCCTCGGCGAGTCGGTCCAGAAGGTGTTCTACCTCCCGGAGGCGCACACGGACTTCATCCTCGCGGTGATCGGCGAGGAGCTCGGCGTGGCGGGGATCCTCGGCGTGATCGCGCTCTACTCGATGGTCCTCTACGGCGGGCTGCGCACGGCGCGCAACGCCCGCGGGCGCTACGCCAAGCTGCTCGCCGCGGGGCTGACCTCGATCATCCTCTGCCAGGCGACGCTCAACATCTTCGTGGTGCTCGGGCTCGCGCCGCTCACGGGCGTCCCGCTGCCGCTGATCTCCTACGGCCCGACGAACCTCTGCGTGTTGCTGGTGGCGATGGGGCTGCTGTTGAACGTCTCCCGCGGCGGCTCCGTGCATCTGCGCGCGGTACCCGAGGGCCGCGGCCGGCGCGAGCGCCCCGCGGGAGGCGGGCGCGACGGCGGGTCGCGTCGCTCCGGCGCCGACCGGGGGCGCCGGCGCGCCGCGGGCTGAGGGCGCGCCGCGGGTCGTCCGGGAGAGGCTCTGCCAAGCTGCCCGCCGAGCTGACCTCCCGTGCCGGCCGATGCCGAACATCCAGCGGGTTCGCGGGCGCGCCCAGCCGGCGGCGCGGGCGCCCGCCCGCGCATAGCGGTCGCGGCGGGGGGAACGGCGGGGCACGTTCTCCCGGCGCTGACCGTCGCCGGTGAGCTGCGCGCCGCCGGCGCCGAGGTCGTGTTCGTGGGCGGCGGGCGCGCCGAGACGGCGCTCGTCCCGCAGGCCGGTTACGAGTTGGCGCGCATCAGCGCCGAGGGCCTGTCGCGCTCGAACCCGCTGCGCGCGGCGCGCTCGCTCGCCCGCGGCGCGCGGGGTGTCGCGCAGGCTCGGAGGATCCTGGGCGAGCGGCGGATCGACGCCGTGCTGGGCGGAGGCGGCTACGTCGCGGGGGTCGCGGGCCTCGCCGCGGTGAGCAGGCGGGTGCCGCTGGTGCTGACCGAGGCCGACAGCCACCTCGGCCTCAGCAACCGCGCGCTGGCGCGCTTCGCGCGGCGCGTGTGCCTCTCGTTCCCGATCGAGGGCCTCGACGGGCCGCGGTTCCTTCTCACCGGGCGACCGGTGCCGTCGCCGGCGACCGACCGGGACGCCGCGCGGCGGCGCTTCGACGTCGCGCCCGGCGCCCGCTGCGTGCTCGTGTTCGGCGGCTCGCTCGGCGCGCGAACGGTGAACCTCGCCGCCGTCGAGGGCCTCGCCGGCGGCCGCTTCGAGGTGCTGCACGCGGCCGGCGAGCGCGACCTGCCGGAGCTGGAGGCTCCCGCCTCCCGCTACCACCTGCACGGGTTCCTCGAGCGCTTCGGCGAGGCGCTGCTGGCGAGCGACCTCGTGGTCGCGCGCTCCGGCGGGTCGGTGTTCGAGATCGCGGCCGCCGGCCGCCCCGCGATCCTCGTCCCGTATCCCCACGCGAGCGCCGACCACCAGGCCGCCAACGCGCGCTGGATGGAGCGCGCGGGCGCGGCGGTCGTGGTCCCCGATGCCGAGCTGACGCCCGCGCGCCTGCGCGCGGAGGTCGACGCGCTGCTCTCCGATCCCGATCGCCTCGCCGCGATGGGCCGCGCCTCCGCCGCCCTGGCGCGGCCGGGGGCCGCGCGGGACGTGGCGCGCGAGGTGCTCGCCGCCGCGGGGGCGGCCGGGGCGGCCAATACCCTCGCCACGTGAGCGCGGGGCGCGAGTGGAGCGGGCGCACCCTCCACCTGATCGGGGTGGGCGGCGCCGGGATGAGCGGCCTGGCTCTGGTGGCGCGCGCGCTCGGCGCGACCGTCAGCGGGTCCGACCGGGCCGAGACCGCCTACCTGGACCGCCTGCGGGCCGCTGGGATCGAGCCCGTGATCGGTCACGACCCCCGCAACGTCCCCGCGGCCGGCGAGGTCGTCGTCTCGACTGCGATCGCGCAGGACAACCCGGAGCGGGCCGCCGCGCGCGAGCACGGCCTGCGCGAGTTGCACCGCGCCGAGCTGCTGGGCGAGCTGACCCGCCTGCGCCGCACGATCGCCGTGACCGGCACGCACGGCAAGACGACCACGAGCTCGATGGTCGTCGAGGTGCTGCGCGGCTGCGGGATGGACCCCTCCTACGTCGTCGGCGGCGATCTCCGTTCCACCGGCGTCAACGCCGCCTGGGGAGGCGGCGAGTGGCTCGTGGTCGAGGCCGACGAGTCCGACCGCTCGCTGCTGAGGCTCGCGCCCGAGGTTGCGGTGCTGACGAACGCCGAGCTCGACCACCACTCCACCTACGGGTCCCTGCTGGAGCTTCGCGATACGTTCACCGCCTTCCTCGGCGCCGCGCGGACGGCCGTGGTCTGGGAGCGGCCCGAGTTGCTCGCGCTCGTCCCGGACGGGGTGGAGGCGGTCCCCTACGACGCGCCGGACGCCCGGCCCGAGGCGGGCGGGGTCGCGTTCACCTGGCGCGGTCGCGAGGTGGCGCTGCGGGTGCCCGGCGCCCACAACGCGGTCAACGCGGCGGGCGCGCTGGAGGCCGCCGCGGCGGCGGGCGCGGACCCGGACGCGGCGGCCGACTCGATCGCCGCCTTCAGCGGGGCCGGGCGCCGCTTCGAGCCGCTGGGCGAGACGTCGTCGGGCGCGCGCGTATACGACGACTACGCCCATCACCCGACCGAGGTGACGGCGACCCTGGACGCGGCGCGAAGCCTCGAGCCACGGCGCGTCGTCGCGGTCCTCCAGCCGCATCTGTACTCCCGCACCGCGGCGCTGCACCGCGAGTTCGGGGCCGCGCTCGCGGCCGCCGACCTGGCCGTCGTGCTCGACGTCTACCCCTCCCGCGAGCGCGCCGAGGACCATCCGGGTGTCAGCGGCCTGCTGGTCGCGGAGGCGGCGGCCGACGCGGCGGCGGGCGGGACGGTCGCGTGGATGCCGCGCTTCGCGGACGCCGAGCCCTACCTCGCGCGCTCCCTGCGCGAGGGCGACGTCTGCGTCGTGCTCGGCGCAGGCGACGTCAACGCCCTCGGCAGGGCGCTGGTGGTGTGAGACGCGGCGCGGGACGGCTGGGTAGGGGACGGCGCGCACGGGTCGAATCACGGTGGTGCGGGCCCGCCGTCGCGCCCGCCCGTCCCGACCGCCGCACCGAGCCCATTCCGACCCGCCAACCCGACATCGACCCGGCGCGCGACTCCGGGGGCGGCCCGTGAGCGCCCTGTCGGGCGCGTCGCGGCGCGCCGCCGGGCGCCTGGTCTCCGTGCGCCCGCGCCGGCCGCGGCGTCGCACGCTCATGGTCGCCGCCGTGCTGGCGGTCCTGCTCGCGGGCGGGTGGCTGTGGCTGCGCGACTCCTCCCTGGTCGCGGTCGAGCGCGTCGAGGTCCGAGGGCTGAGCGGGCCGGGGGCCGCGCCCGCCACGCTCGCCCTCCGCGACGCGGCCCGCTCGATGACGACGCTCGACGTCGACGAGGCGCGGCTGCGTCGCGTCGCCGCGGCCTTCCCGGCGGTGCGCGGGATCCGGGTCGTGGCCCACCCGCCGCATCGCCTGGTGATCTTCGCCTCGCCGCAGATTCCCGTCGCGGCGCTCGTCGCGGGCGGCCGGCCGCTCGCCGTCGCGGCCGACGGGACGCTCCTGCCGCAGGCGCCGGCGACCGGGCTCCCGCAGGTCACGCTTCGCGCCGAGCCGGCCGGCCCCCGGCTGAGCACGCCCGCGGCGCGGACGGTCGTGAGCGCCCTCGCCGCCGCTCCGCGCGCGCTGCGCGCCCGTGCCTCGAGGGGGCTCATCACCCGTGAGCACGGGATCGTGATCGAGATGCGCGGCGGGCCGTCGCTCTACCTCGGACCGGCCGAGCGGCTGCGGGCGAAGTGGGTCGCGGCGGCGCGCGTGCTCGCCGACCCGAGCTCCGCCGGCGCGGCCTACATCGACCTGAGCGCCCCGGAGCGACCCGCCGTGGGCGGCCTGGCGGGCGGCGCCCAACCGGGCGACGCGCAGGCCGGGTTCGCCCCGCCGGACCCGTCCGCGACGAGCGGCGCAGGCGGGGGAACGGGCGGAGTTCCATAGGCTAAGGCTCAAGTCGAGCCTGACCCCAGTCGGGAGCCCAACCGTAGCGAGCCAATCGAGGGTTCGGCCATCTGCAACGCGCCTTGCGTGGCGCGACGGAAGTTGACTTCGCGCCGATTCCCTGCGTAACGTGACAAACTCCCCTTCCCGGGCGGTTTGCAGCGAAAACGCTCAACTCTAACTCAAGGGTCGGATGGTCCACATGGAGAGCGGCAGTTACCTCGCAGTCATCAAGGTCGTCGGCGTCGGCGGCGGCGGCACCAACGCGGTAAACCGCATGGTCGACGCGGGCCTGCGCGGCGTGGAGTTCATCGCGGCGAACACCGATGCGCAGGCGCTCGCGATGTGTGACGCCGACGTCAAGCTCAACATCGGCCACGAGTTGACCCAGGGACTCGGCGCGGGCGCCAACCCGGACGTCGGGCAGGGCGCGGCCGCGGAGTCGCGCGACGACATCAAGGAGGCGCTGAAGGGCGCGGACATGGTGTTCGTCACCGCGGGCGAGGGCGGCGGGACCGGCACCGGCGCCGCGCCGGTCATCGCCGACATCGCCAAGAACGAGATCGGCGCGCTCACGGTCGGCGTCGTCACGCGCCCGTTCAGCTTCGAGGGGGCGCAGCGCACGAAGGCGGCCGAGGACGGGATCGCAAAGCTGCGCGAGAACGTCGACACGATCATCGTGATCCCCAACGAGCGGCTGCTCTCGATCGTGGAGCGCCGCACGTCGATCATCGACGCCTTCCGCGAGGCCGACAACGTCCTGCGCCAGGGCGTGCAGGGGATCACGGACCTGATCACGATCCCCGGCCTCATCAACCTCGACTTCGCCGACGTGCGCACGATCATGCACGACGCCGGCAGCGCATTGATGGGCATCGGGTCCGCGGCCGGGGAGAGCCGCGCGGTGGAGGCCGCGAAGATCGCGATCTCCTCCCCGCTGCTCGAGCTCTCGGTCGAGGGCGCGACCGGGATCCTCCTCAACATCACGGGCGGGAAGGACCTCGGCCTGTTCGAGGTCAACGAGGCCGCGGAGATCGTCTCCAGCGCCGCCGACGGCAGCGCGAACATCATCTTCGGCGCCGTCGTCGACGAGGAGATGGGCGACGACGTGCGGATCACGGTGATCGCGACGGGCTTCGACCGCGGGACCGCCCGCGCCACGGGCGCGCGCGAGGCCACGCGGGCGCGCCGCCGCGACCGCGACGTCACGCTCGACGAGGGCCAGCGCAGCTCGCTGGAGATCGACGACGACGAGATCGACATCCCGGCGTTCCTGCGCGACTGAGCGGCGCTGAGAGGGGCTCCCGCGGGGCCCGGCGCGGGCCTCGCCGGCCCACGGCCGCGACGGCTGTGGGGCATCGGCGATTGGTAGTGTCAGCCGCCGTGTCAGCCGCCGGCACAGCACAGCTGCGGCGTACGCCCCTGCACGCCCGCCACGTCGATCTCGGAGCCCGGATCGTGCCCTTCGCGGGCTGGGAGATGCCGGTGCAGTACGCCGGGGTGCGCGTGGAGCACGAGGCCGTGCGCACCGCGGTCGGGGTTTTCGACGTCTCCCACATGGGCCAGGTGGAGACGCGCGGACCGGACGCCGAGGCGTTCCTCCAGCGCGTCCTCTCGAACGACCTGCGCCGGTTGCCCGAGGGCGGCGCGCAGTACGCGCTGCTGTGCCGCGAGGGCGGGGGCGTCCTCGACGACCTCTTCACCTACCGCCTGGCCGAGCACCACTACCTCACGGTCACCAACGCCGCCAACCACGAGCGCGACCTCGCCTGGCTGCGCAGGCAGGCGGGGGAGGGTGGCTTCGACGTCGACGTGATCGACGCGGCCGAGCGCTTCGCGATGCTCGCCGTGCAGGGACCGGCCGCGCACGAGCTCGTCGCCGGCCTGGCCGACGGCGACCTCCCGCCGCGCATGCACACCTCCCAGCGCAGCGTCGCGGGCGTCCCGGCGATGATCTGCGGGACCGGCTACACCGGAGAGGACGGCGTCGAGCTGCTGCTCGACCCGGGCGACGCCGGCCCGGTCTGGGACGCGCTCGCCGCCGGCGGCGCGGTCCCGTGCGGCCTCGCGGCGCGCGACACGCTGCGCCTGGAGGTCTGCTTCCACCTCTACGGCAACGACCTGAGCGAGGACCGCGGGCCGATCGAGGCGGGGCTGGGCTGGTGCTGCAAGGAGGAGACGGGCTTCGTCGGGTGCGAGGCGATCGCCGCCGCGCGCGCGGCCGGGACACCCGAGCGGCTGGTGGCGTTCGCGCTCACCGGGCCCGGGATCGCGCGGCAGGGCAACGCGGTGGTCGGTGGAGGCGAGGTGACCTCGGGCACGATGTCGCCGTCGCTGGGCATCGGGATCGGGATGGCCTACGTGCCGGTCGCGCTCGCGGAGCCCGGCAGCGCGATCGAGATCGACGTCCGCGGCAAGCTGCGCCCCGCCGAGGTGCGCTCCAAGCCGCTCTACAGAAAGGCGGCGTGAATGGCGCAGGACGGCTACCCCGACGAGTTGCTCTACCACCCGGAGCACGACTGGGCGCGCATCGAGGGCGAGACCGCGACGCTCGGGATCACCTGGTACGCGCAGGACGCGCTCGGCGAGGTCGTGTTCGTCGACCCGCCCGCGCTCGGCGCGAGCGTCGCGCAGGGCGAGGCCTACGCCGAGGTCGAGTCCGTGAAGGCCGTCTCCGAGGTGATCGCCCCGCTGTCCGGAGAGGTGGTGGAGGTCAACGGCGGGCTGGGCGACGCGCCGGAGCGCATCAACGACGACCCCTACGGCGAGGGCTGGCTCGTGAAGGTCCGGATGAGCGACCCCGCCGAGCGCGAGCGGCTGCTGGACGCCGCCGCCTACCAGGCGACGCTGGAGTAGCGCCTTGGCGGCCGGCGACCACACCTCCTACGTCTCCGCGACGGACTCCGAGCGCGCGGAGATGCTCGCGCGCATCGGCGTCGCCTCCGTAGAGGAGCTTTTCGCCGACATCCCCGCGGGGCTGCGGCGCACGGAGCGGCTGGAGATCCCCGCGGGGCTTCCCGAGACCGCGGTCCACGACCACCTGCGCGCGATGGCCGCGCGCAATGTCTCCGCCGAGGACGAGATCAGCTTCCTCGGCGCGGGCATGTACGACCACTACGTGCCCGCGCTGGTCGACGCGATCATCACGCGCTCGGAGTTCCTGACGCCGTACACCCCCTACCAGCCCGAGATCTCGCAGGGCGGGCTGCAGGTGATGTTCGAGTACCAGACCGCGATCTCCGAGCTGACGGGCCTGCCGGTGTCGAACGCCTCCGTGTACGAGGGGCCCTCCGCCGTGGCAGCCGCCGGGTACCTGGCGAAGCTGGCGAACGGGCGCCCGCGCCACCTGATCTCGCGCGGGGCGCACCCGCACAGCCGCGAGACGCTCGCCACGCTCGCCCACGGCTACGGGACGAGCGTCGAGGAGATCCCGCTCGAGCAGGGCCTCACCGACCTTGCGGCGCTGGAGTCGATGCTCTCCGACGACGTCGGCGCGGTGATCGTGCAGCAGCCGAACTTCCTCGGCGCGGTCGAGGACCTCGAGGCGCTCGCCGCCCTGGCCAAGGCGCATGGCGCGCTGGTCGTCGCGAGCTGCGACCCGATCCCGCTCGGCCTGCTGCGCTCGCCCGGCGAGTGCGGGGTGGACGTGGCGGTGGGGGAGGGGCAGACGCTCGGCAACCGCCTCGACTTCGGCGGCCCGTCGTTCGGGTTCTTCGCCGCCTCCGAGGAGCACATCCGGCGCATGCCCGGCCGGATCGCCGGCGAGACGACCGATGTTGACGGGCGCCGCGGCTTCGTGCTCACGCTGCAGACGCGCGAGCAGCACATCCGCCGCGAGAAGGCGACCTCCAACATCTGCACCGCGCAGGCGCTGAACGCGCTGGCCGGGGTGATCTACCTCAGCTGGCTGGGACGCGAGGGCCTGGTCGAGCTCGGCGAGCTGCTCGTGCGCCGCACCTCCTACGCGCGCGACGCGCTCGGTGCGATCGACGGCGTGGAGCCGCTGCACTCCCAGCCGGTCGTGCGCGAGTTCGCGGTATCGCTCGGGGTCGGCTCGCTCGAGGCGGCGCGCCGGGTGGCCGACCGCTGCGCGGCGCAGGGGATGAACCCGGGCTTCCTGCTCGGCGCCGACTACCCCGAGTACCCCGATGGGCTGCTGGTCGCGCTGACCGAGCGCCGCACGCGCGCGGACATCGACCGGCTCGCGGAGGCGCTCGGCGCCGCACTCGAGGCCGAGCGCGCCGGCGCGCCCGCCCCGGCGGGGGTGGGCGCATGAGCGAGCGCGCCGAGACCCCGGCCCAGCGCGACCCCGTGCTCACGATCTTCGAGCGCTCCCGTGCGGGACGCCGCGCCTTCGTGGCGCCCGAGTGCGACGTCCCGGAGCGCGATCTGGACGAGCTGATCCCCGCCGGGCTGCGCCGGGCCGAGCCGCCGCGGCTGCCCGAGATCGCCGAGCCGGAGATCGTGCGCCACTACAACCGGCTCTCCAAGCGCAACTTCGACCTCGACACCGGCTTCTACCCGCTCGGCTCGTGCACGATGAAGCACAACCCCAAGCTGCACGAGCGGGTCGCAGCGCTGCCCGGGTTCGCGCGCCTGCATCCGCTCCAGGACCCGCGCCGCGCGCAGGGCGCGCTGGAGCTGATGTGGAACCTGCAGCGGGCGCTGGGCGAGATCGCCGGGATGCCGCACGTCTCGCTTCAGCCCTCGGCCGGCTCCCAGGGCGAGTTGGCCGGCGTGTTGCTGACGCGCGCCTACCACGAGGACCGCGGCGAGCGCCGCCACAAGGTGCTGACCCCGGACACCGCGCACGGCACCAACCCGGCGACCGTGACGATGGCCGGCTACGAGGTCGTGAAGGTGGGCACCGCGCCGGACGGCGGCGTCGACGTCGAGGACCTGCGCGCCAAGGCGGACGAGGACGTCGCCTGCCTGATGCTCACCAACCCGAACACGCTCGGGCTGTTCGACCCGAACATCGAGGAGATCGCCGCGATCGTGCACGCCGCCGGCGCGACGCTGTACTACGACGGCGCGAACCTCAACGCGATCATGGGCATCTCGCGGCCCGGCGACATGGGCTTCGACATCGTCCACTACAACCTGCACAAGTCCTTCACCCAGCCGCACGGGGGCGGCGGGCCGGGCGCCGGCCCGATCGCGGTCTCCGACCGCATCGAGCCCTACCTGCCGCGCCCGCAGGTGGTCCGGGTCGAGGGCGCCAACGGCAGCGGCCCGCGCTTCGAGCTCGACCACGACCGGCCGCGCTCGATCGGTCGCCTGCGCGGCTTCCAGGGCAACTTCGGGGTGTTCGTGCGCTCCTACGCATACATCTGCTCGCTGGGCGCGGAGGGGCTGCGCGAGGCCAGTGAGGTCGCGGTGCTGAACGCCAACTACCTGCTGGCGCGGTTGCGGGAGCAGGGCGTCGCGGAGTACCTGCCGCTCGCCTACGACCGGGTGTGCATGCACGAGTTCGTGCTCTCGGGCGCGCCGATGAAGCGCGACCTGGGGATCAGGACCTTGGATCTCGCGAAGCGGCTGCTGGACCACGGCTTCCACCCGCCGACCGTCTACTTCCCGCTGCTGGTCGACGAGGCGCTGCTGATCGAGCCGACCGAGACCGAGACGCGCGAGACGCTCGACGCGTTCGCCGACGCGGTCGCCGAGATCCTGCGCGAGGCAGCCGAGGATCCGGAGATCGCCCGCCAGGCGCCCTACACGACGCCGGTGCGCCGACTCGACGAGGCGGGCGCGGCGAAGCGCCCGGTGATCCGCCAGGCGCTCTGAGGCTCGCCGGCGCCGGCGGGCCGGGCGCGATCTCCGGCGGCCACGCTCCGCATCCTGCGGAGTCGGGGCCGGCGGGTCCGGCCGGGGCGAGGGCGAAGGGGGATGCTCACGCGGCCACCGAAGCTCGCGTCCGGCGCCGGCGGGCCGGGCGCGATCTCCGGCGGCCGCGCTCCGCATCCTGCGGAGTCGGGGCCGGCGGGTCCGGCCGGGGCGAGGGCGAAGGGGGATGCTCACGCGGCCACCGAAGCTCGCGTCCGGCAGAGGCGGGGCGGGGGCTCCCGCGGCCGGACCCTCGCAACCTCGAGACGCCAGCGGCGTTGCTGGAGGCGTGGAACCGCGCGGAGCGGATCGAGGGGCGGGCGCTGGGCCGCAATGAGCCGGCTCGCGGGCGCCGGGGTGCTGGCGCTGGTCGTGTTGGCCACGACTGCCGCGGCCGCGGCGCCGGTGCGGCACGCGCGCGTGTTGGCGACAAGCCGCGAGCCGGCCATCACCGACGGGCGCTACGTAGTGATCCAGCCGCAGCCGAGCCTGCTGGTTCGGATCGACACGGACACGGGGCGGCGAGTGCGCGCCGAGATCCCGGCCGCGTGCTCGCGCCCCTTCATCATCAGCTACCGGCTTGGGATCGCGATCGTGGACTGCGTCGACGGGCCGGGCTTCGACAGCTGGCTGGTGCGGTTCGATGGTGCCCCGGCGCAGCTGGTGTCGACCCCGGCGAGAGTGCCGGATACCAGCCCGTATCGTGGCGGCCGGTACTGGTTAGCCGGCGGTGGGAGTTGCGGGGATGGGCATCTCGAACCGAGCGCCTTCCAGTTCGTGTACGTGAATCGGCGGACCGGCGCGCTGCGCTACTCGCCCGCCTCGACGGTGCTCGACATCGACTCGCCGGGCCTGGGGCCCTACCGTCTCTGCCATCGGGTCGACCGCTACGAGCGGGCGTGGCGGTCGTTCGTCGCGTTCGGGTTCCCTGTGACCGGGATCGAGGACTGCAGCGTCCCCGAGCGCCGCCGGCGCGCGATGACGCTGCGCTGCCGCCGCGGCTGCGACGGCATCCTCCTCGACGCCGGCTGGGTCAGCTGGGTGAACCTCGACAAGAGCACCGTCTACGCGCGCGAGCTGCGCGGCCGCCGCACCGTTGCGTGGCGGCTTCCCGACCCGCGCGACCGCGCGCCGGGCACCGCCATCGCCACCACCCACACCCGCTGGGCGCTGTTCGCCTCCATCATCGTCGGCAACATCGAGTCCCTGCGAGTGCGCATCTACTACGTCCCGCTGCCCCGCGGCAGGCGGCCGGTGATCCGCCACGCGATGTAGGGCGCCCCGCCGCTCCACCGAACCCGTCCCGGCCTGCCCCCGCAGGAGAGGGGCTATCCGGGATGGGTTGACGGGAGGAGGGCGTGGAGCTCGGCCAGCATCCGCTGCGGGTGCTCGAGCACGTCGCCGTAGGTGTAGCGGCGGAACTCGTCGCCGCGGGCGTAGGCCTCGCGCTCGCGCAGGCGGTCGCGCTCCCACGCGTGGCGGGAGCGGTGGAAGCGGTAGCCGTCGACCTCCACGGTCAGGCGGCGCTCGGGCCAGCGGCAGTCGACCCTGCGTCCGCCGGCCGGGCGGTTCATGACGGGGAGGGGCAGCCCGGCGGCGGCCAGCCGCTCGCGGAAGGCGCGCTCGAGGTGGCTGAGGGTCACCTCCCTCTCCCCGTTCAACACGCGGCGAAGGGCCCGAGCGCCGGGGCTTCGCGTCCTGCCGGCGAGCACCGCTTCGACGGCCGCCGGCGTCGTTCCGTGTCGGATGCCGGCCTCGTGGCACGCGCGGGCGAGGTCATCGAGCGGGAGGACCGCTGCGAGGTCGACCAGGGTCCGCGGCACGGTAGTGACCGGGATCCCGAGCCAGGTCGTGCGCGGCGGCGGCGAGCCCATTCGCCAGCGGTGCACCTCGGTGCCGGGGATGGACCGGTTGGTGCACGCCATCACTTCCGGCCCGGGCGCAGGCCCGGAGAGCAAGCCGAGAAGATGCCCCGCGGCTCGCCCGCAGAGCAGCGCGCCGTCCCCGGCCGCGAGCACGGCGGCGAGGTAGCGGGACTCGCGGCTGGGAGCGCGATGGCCGACGCGGTAGACGCCGCGGTGCTCGCGCAACAGCGCGCCCGTCCTCAGCCGATGCCGGATCTCCGACTCGCTCACCCCCGCCGCCAGCAGCTGCCCCCGGGTGACCAGCCCGTGCGCGCGTTCCGCGAGCCGCGCCATCTCGCGCTCGACCGTGAGAGTTGAAGGTCGCACGTCGCATCGAGGGTGGCGCCGAGCGAGTCTCGCCCCCTCGCCACGAGCGTTGCTTCCCGGTCTGCTGTCGCAGGACGACAGTCAGCCGGGAAGCAATGGGACGTCGCTGCCCGGCCGCCTCGCTAGCCTGCGCGCCCGCGATGCGCATCTTCTCCGGGATCCAGCCGACCGGCCGCAAGCACCTCGGCAACTTCATCGGCGCGATCACCCAGTACGTCGAGGGCCAGGA
This sequence comes from Solirubrobacteraceae bacterium, assembly GCA_046330255.1. Lineage (GTDB taxonomy): Bacteria > Actinomycetota > Thermoleophilia > Solirubrobacterales > Solirubrobacteraceae > JBBSBL01. Next base: position 276,383 of record JAXLTC010000001.1, on the reverse strand, counting down.
TCGCGGCGAGGCGATCTACTGCATCGTCGACCTGCACGCGACGACGGTCGCCTACGACCCGGCCGAGTTGCGCGAGCGCACCTACGACACGGCCGCGATCCTGCTCGCGGCGGGACTCGATCCGGGGCGCTGCGTCTTCTTCCGCCAGGGGGACGTCCCCGAGCACACCGAGCTCTGCTGGCTGCTGTGCTCGGTGACCTCGTGGGGCGAGCTCAACCGCATGACGCAGTTCAAGGAGAAGGCGGGCGCGCAGCGCGAGCTGGTCTCCGCCGGGCTCTTCCTCTACCCGGTCCTGCAGGCGGCCGACGTGCTCGCCTACCGCGCCGAGGAGGTGCCGGTCGGGGACGACCAGCGCCAGCACGTCGAGCTGATGCGCGACGTAGCCGAGCGCTTCAACGCGCGCTTCGGCGAGGTGCTGGTGGCGCCCGCGCACCGGATCCCACGGGTCGGCGCGCGGATCATGGACCTCCAGGACCCGGCCGCCAAGATGTCGACCACGAGCGGGTCGGAGGCCGGCACGGTGTACGTGCTCGACGAGCCCAAGGCGATCGAGAAGAAGATCCGCTCGGCGGTGACCGACTCCGGGTCCGAGGTGCGCCGTGGCCCCGAGAAGGCCGGGATCTCGAACCTGATCGACGTGCTCGCCGCGGTGCGGGGGACGGCGCCCGAGGACGTCGAGGAAGAGTTCGCCCAGGCGCGCTACGGGGAGTTCAAGGCGGCCGTCGCCGAGGCGGTGGTCGCCCGCCTGGCCCCGGTGCGCGAGCGCTACGCCGAGATCCGCCCGGACGAGGCCGCGCTCGAGGCGGTGCTCGCGGCCGGCGCGGAGAAGGCGCAGGCGATCGCGGGCGAGACGCTGCGGGACGTGCGCCGCGCGATGGGCGTCGGGCCCGTCGGCTAGCGTGGCGGCCCTCGTGCTGCGCGCCGCGGACCTCGAGCTCGATCTCGACGTGTTCGCAGGTCCGTTCGACCTGCTGCTGACGCTCGTCCTGCGCGAGGAGGTGGACCTGCTCGAGGTCGATCTCGCGGAGATCGTGCTGGCCTATCTCGACCATCTCGAGCACCGCGGCGAGCTGGACCTGGAGGCCGCGACCGAGTTCCTCGTGCTCGTGGCCGCCGTGCTGGAGCTCAAGTCGCGGTTGATGCTTCCCGGCGCCGAGCCCGACCTCGCCGAGCTCGCGCCGCACGAGGCCGCCGAGGAGCTGCTGGCGCGCCTGCTGGACCACCGCCGCTACCGCGGCGCCGCCGACCACCTGCGGGAGCGTCTCGCCGCGCAGGAGGGCCACCGGTTCCGCGCCGCGCCGCTGCCGGCGGCGCTGCGCAGCGCCCCGCTCGCCGAGGCGCGCGCCGTCTATGACCCGGCGCGGCTCGGCGTGGCGCTCGGCGAGTTGCTACGCCCGCCTCCGCGCATCGACCTGCGCCACGTGCACCGCCCGCGGGTGTCGGTCGCCGAGCGGCTGGACGCGCTGCGCGCGCTTCTGCGTCGCGGCAGCTTCGCGTTCGACGAGTCGGTCGCCGGCGCCGACCGCGCGACGGTCGCCACCACGCTCTACGCGCTGCTGGAGCTGCACCGCCGCGGCGAGGCGACATGGCGCCAGGCCGAGCCGCTGGCCGAGATCACGGTCACCGCGCGCGGTGCCCCGGTGGCCGCCGCGGCCGGGCCCGGGACGGTCGGCTCATGAGCGACGGCGGGCTGGAGCGGACGCTCGAGTCGCTGCTCTTCCTGTCCGCGGAGCCGGTCCCGCTCGACGCCCTCGCCGACGCCTGCGAGGCCGAGCCGCACGCGGTCCAGGCGGCGCTCGAGCGCCTGCGCGAGGGCTACGAGTTCGACCGCCGCGGGCTCGTGCTGCGCGAGCTCGGCGGCGGCTGGGCGCTCTCCAGCCACCCCGACGCCGAGGCCGCCGCCCGGCGACTGCTGGCCCGCCCGCGCACGCCGCCGCTCACGCAGGCGCAGGCCGAGACGCTTGCGATCGTCGCCTGGCTGCAGCCGGTCTCGCGTCCCGAGATCGCCCGCATCCGCGGCGTCAACGCGGAGTCGGCCACGCAGACGCTCCTGGAGCGCGGCCTGGTCGAGGAGTCCGGGCGCTCGCGGTTCGGCGCGGTCCTTTACCGCAGCACGCCGCTGTTCCTGCGCCTCTTCGGCCTCGAGTCGCTCGCGGGGCTGCCGGACATCTCGGCCTTCGATCCCGAGCCGGAGGTCGCCGCCGACCTGCGCGACCGCCTGCTGCGCGCGGGCGAGCAGCGCGCGGGGGCGGGCCCGGTGCCCTCCGAGGAGGGCTGATCGCGCCGCTCAGGCGGCCGCCGCGGCCAGTTGGCCGCAGGCCGCGTCGATGTCGCGCCCGCGGGTGAGGCGGACCGTGGCCGTCAGCCCGCGGCTCTCGAGCGCGGCGCGGAACGCGGCGATCGCCTCACGGCTCGAGCCCCGGTAGGCGCCCGTCGGGTTGTAGGGGATCAGGTTGACCTTGTAGATCCGCGGGTCGAGGCGGTCCGCGAGCGCCAGCGCCTGCTCGTAGCGGTCGTTGACCCCGGCGAGCATCACGTACTCGACGAACACCCTGCGGCGCTTGGCCGCGTGCCAGCGCTCGCAGGCGGCGAGCACGTCCGCGAGCGGGTAGCGGTCGTTGACCGGCATGATCCGCGAGCGCAGCGCATCGTCCGCCGCGTGCACCGAGAGCGCGAGCCGTACGGGCGCGCGCTCGCCGGCCAGCCGGTCGATCCCCGGGATCCAGCCGACCGTCGAGATGCCGATCCGGCGCCGGGAAACGCCGGCGTCCGGCAGCCGCTCGCAGGCGGCGAGCACCGCGTCGAGGTTCATGAGCGGCTCGCCCATGCCCATGAAGACCACGTGGTCGATCGGCTCGATGCGGCGGAAGTGCAGCGCCTGGTCGAGGATCTCCCAGGTCGTCAGGTTGCGCCCGAAGCGCATCGCGCCGGTCGCGCAGAACGTGCACGTCAGCGGGCAACCGGACTGCGAGGAGAGGCAGACCGAGCGCCGGCCGTCCCGGTAGCGCATCAGCACGGCCTCGACCGGGCGGTCGTCGTGGGTGGAGAAGAGCGCCTTGACCGTGCCGTCGCGCGCGGTCGCCTCCCGCTCGAGTCGCAGCGTGGAGAACGGGACCTCGCCCTCGAGCCCGGCGCGCAGCGCGCCGGGGAGGTCGGTCATCTGCGCCCAGCCGCGCGCGCCGCGCGCGGCCCAGCCCCAGGCCTGGCGGGCGCGGTAGGCGGGCTCGCCGCGTTCGGCGAGCGCCCGGGCGAGGCGGTCCAGGTCCATCCGCCTATCGTGGCAGGCGTGCGCTTGGCCAAGCACCTCGCACACGCGGGCGTCGCGTCCCGCCGCGCCGCGGAGGGGATCGTCCGCGCCGGCCGTGTCACGGTGGACGGCGACGTCGTCACCGACCCGGCGCACGACGTCGCGGGCGGCGAGGCGATCGCGGTCGACGGAGCCGCGCTCGGCGGCGCCGAGGAGCACGAGACGGTGATGCTGAACAAGCCCGCCGGCGTCTACTCGACCGCGCACGACCCCGGAGGCCGGCCGACCGTGGTCGCGCTCGTCGGATCCGAGCACAGGCTCTACCCGGTCGGGCGACTCGACGCGGACGCCACCGGGCTGCTGCTGCTGACCAACGACGGCGAGTTGGCCAACCGGCTCATCCATCCCCGCTACGAGGTTCCGAAGACCTACGAGGTGACCGTGCGCCGCGGTCCGGTCGCGCAGCGCGCGATCCGGTCCCTGCGCGAGGGCGTCCTGCTGGACGACGGCCTCACGGCGCCCGCACGCGTGCGGCGGCTTGGGCAGGACCGCCTCGAGATCGTGCTGCGCGAGGGGCGCAAGCGCCAGGTGAAGCGCATGTGCGAGGCCGTCGGCCATCGCGTGACCGCGCTCCGGCGCACCGCGTTCGGGCCGCTGCGGCTGGACGGCCTGGGCGAGGGAGAGTGGCGAGAGCTCTCGGCCGGTGAGGTCGTAGCCCTGCGCAGGGCCTCGCGGCCCCCGCGCGCTGCGCCCGCGAGGCCCGCGGGCGGCCGCTGATGGCAGAATCCGCCGCCGTCATGAGGCTGCACGCGCTGCGAGGCGCCATCTCGGTGGACCGCAACGAGCGCGAGGCGATTCTCGGCGGGACGACCGAGCTGATGTCCGAGCTGATGGCGCGCAACGATCTCGGCGCGGAGGCGATGGTCTCCTGCCTCTTCACGATGACCGACGACCTCAACGCGGAGTTCCCGGCCGTCGCGGCGCGCGCGATGGGGCTCGAGGGCGTCCCGTTGCTGTGCGCGCGCGAGGTGCCGGTACCGGGAGCGCTGCCGCGCGTGATCCGGGCGCTGGTCCACTGCCACATGCCGGACGGGCGGCCCGTCAGGCACGTCTACCTGGGCGAGGCCGCGTCGCTGCGGACGGACCTCGAAGCCGCGCAGTAGCGGCGCGCGTCACAATCCGCGCGATGGCGATCGAGTTCGCGGAGCGGATCCGGCGCATCCCGGTCTACCCGGCCGCCGACGGCTACGCGCTCGACGGCGAGGTCGCGCTGCTCGCGAGCAACGAGGCGCCGTTCGCGCCGCTGCCCGAGGTGCTGTCGGCCGCGCACCGGGCGCTCGCCTCCGCGCACCGCTACCCCGACCCCGCCAACGGCGCGCTGCGCGCCGCGCTCGCGGAGCGCTACGGGGTGCCCGCGGCGCGGATCGCGATTGGCAACGGGTCCTGCGACGTGCTGCTCGCCGCCGGCGAGGCGCTGCTCGAGCCCGGCGCCGAGGTCGTCTACGGATGGCCGTCGTTCTCGGTCTACCCGCACCTGGCCGCGACGACGGGTGCGCGCGCGATCGAGGTGCGGCTCGACCCGGACGAGCGCTACGACCTCGACGCGATGGCGGCCGAGGTCACCGCCGCGACCCGCCTGGTGGTCGTCTGCAACCCGAACAACCCCACCAGCACGGCGCGCCCGCTCGAGGACGTGGCGCGCTTCGTCGCCGCGATCCCGCGCCACGTCTGCGTGATCGTCGACGAGGCCTACTGCGAGTTCTCCACCCTGGACGACCCGGACGCCTCGATCGACCTGCTCGCGCGCCACCCCAACCTCGCCCTGCTGCGGACCTTCAGCAAGGTTCACGGCCTGGCCGGCCTGCGCGTGGGCTTCGCCCTGTGCGGTTCCGAGGAGCTGCGCGTGGCCGTCGACCAGGTTCGCCAGCCGTTCTTCTGCAATGTCGCCGCGCAGGCGGCGGCATGCGAGGCCCTGCGCCACAGCGACGAGGTCGCGAGCCGGGTGGAGCGCACGATCGCCGCGCGGCTCGAGCTCGAGGACGGCCTGCGGAAGCTGGGCGTGCCGAGCGCCGACAGCCAGGCGAACTTCGTCTGGCTGACGCTGCCGGCCGAGGCGGAGGAGGCGGAGGTCGTCGCCGAGCTCGGCCGCCGCCGCGTTCTCGTGCGCGCGGGCCGGGCGCTCGGCCGCGAGGGCGCGCTGCGGGTCACCGTCGGGCGGCCCGCGGAGAACGAGCGCTTCCTGCGCGAGCTCGGGGCGCTGCTGGCGAGCGTCTAGCCGCCCGGCGCGGGGCGGCACGCCGGCGCGCTCAGCCCTGGCCGCAGACCTTGAGCCCCAGCTCCTGTCCGATCTGCCTGCCCTCGGCCCGCCGCGAGCTGAGCTCCTTGGCCACCTGATTGACCTTCTGCGGGTCGCGCGCGGAGGCGGCCTGGAAGAGCGCGACCGCCTGCTTGGCCTGCCAGGCGACCAGCGCCTTGGCGCGGTTGAACGCGTCCTGCTTGTCCTCGGGCGGCTTCAGCGCCGAGAGCGCCTTGGCCTCGGCCGCGATCGAGAACGCCGCTGCGCCGGCGTACTTCTTCAGGCCCTCGACGGTGTTCGCGCCCTTGGCCAGCGGCTGGATCTGGTCGCGCGAGCGCTGGCAGATGGCGTCGGCCTTCTGCTGGAAGTCCGCCTGGCTCAACCGGTCGCTGCCGCCCCCGCCGCAGCCGGCGGCGAGTGTCACGGCCAAGAGCGCGGCGGCTGCGCCGGCGCGGTGGTGCGGCATCACGGGGAAGTCCTCCCGGGTCGGTTGCGACGGTCGAAGCGTGGGAACTTAGCGGACGGCGTCGCGGCAAGAACGAGACCGCGCCTCGCGGCGACGGCACGGCTCTGCTTCAATGGGCGGTCGATGTCCGCGAGCCCGCACCTCGGCAGCGCCGCCGTCGGCCGCACCGCGCGCCGCGTGGGCTATCGCGCTTTCCGCTCCTGGCGATTTAGCTAGGCGCTCGACCCACGCCGCGCCCGCGACGGGCGCCGTGCCGCAGGCGTCGAGCGCCGTTCCCGAAGGGCTCCCCGAGCCCGCCCGTTCCCTATGTTCTGCGAGCCGCAGCGAAAGGAAGTGACCGGATGATGATCGTCATGAGCGAAGGGGCCACCGAGGAGGAGGTGTCCGAGGTCGTGCGCCGCGTCGAGGCCACGGGCGCGGCCGCGCACGTCAGCCGCGGTGAGACGCTGACCGTGGTCGGCGCGATGGGTGACCGCGAGCGCGACTCCAGGGTCGCCGGGCTCGGCCTCGAGACCCTGCCGTTCGTCGACCGCGTGGTGCCGATCGTCAAGCCCTACAAGCTGGCCTCGCGCCAGTTGACCCACGGCTCCGACACGGTGCTCGAGATCGCCGGCCGCCGCATCGGCGGTCCGCACTTCGCGATGATCGCGGGGCCCTGCACCGTCGAGTCGCGCGAGCAGACGCTCGAGACGGCGCGCGCGGTGAGCGCCGGCGGCGCCACGATGCTGCGCGGCGGGGCCTACAAGCCGCGAACCTCGCCCTACTCGTTCCAGGGGCTCGGCCAGGAGGGCCTGCGGCTGCTCGCCGAGGCACGCGAGGAGACCGGCCTGCCGGTGGTGACCGAGTTGATGGACGCGCGCGACATGGAGGCCGTGCTCGAGGTCGCAGACGCGATTCAGGTCGGCGCGCGCAACATGCAGAACTACCCGCTCCTGACCGAGATCGGCCGCGCCGGCCGCCCGGCGATCCTCAAGCGCGGCCTGTCGGCCACCCTCGAGGAACTGCTGATGGCGGCGGAGTACGTGCTCAAGGAGGGCAACGGCTCGGTGATCCTCTGCGAGCGCGGGATCCGCACGTTCGAGACCGCGTACCGCTTCACGCTCGACCTGACCGCGATCCCCGTGCTCAAGGAGCTCAGCCACCTCCCGGTCATCGTCGACCCCAGCCACGCCGCGGGACGCCGCGACCTGGTCGAGCCGCTCTCGCTCGCCGCCGCGGCCGCGGGCGCCGATGGCGTGATCGTCGAGGTGCACCCCAACCCTGAGGCGGCGATCTGCGACGGGCCGCAGGCGCTCGTCGCGAGCGACTTCGCCGCCTACGCGGCGAGGGTCGAGCAGGCGGCGGCCCTGGCCGGCAAGTCGGCGTCGGCCGGCGCGGCGGCGGCGTAGGCGGCTGCGGAGGGTGCGCGTCGCGGTCCTCGGGGTCGGGCTGATCGGCGGCTCGGTCGCGCTCGCCGCGCGCGAGCGGGCAGGCGCCGAGGTGCACGGATGGGACCCCGACCCCGACGCGGTGCACGCGGCCGCCGGCCGCGGCGCGCTGGACGCGGGCGCCGCGTCGCTCGGGCAGGCGGTGGACGGGGCCGACGTCGTCGTGGTGGCCGCGCCGGTGGGCGCGCTGCCCGCGGCGGTCGGCGCCGCTCTCGAGGCCGCGAGCGCGGACGCCGTCGTGACCGACGTCGGCTCGACCAAGCGCGCTGTCGTCGCGGCCCACGACGATCCGCGCTTCGTGGGCGGTCACCCGCTGGCGGGGGCCGAGAGCGCCGGTGTCGAGAACGCGCGCGCGGACCTCTTCGAGGGCGCGACCTGGTACCTGACGCCGACCGCGCGCACCAGGGGCACCGGCCTCGAGCGCCTCTACCGGCTGCTCGCTTCGCTCGGCGCGCATCCGCAGGCGATCGACGCCGAGACGCACGACCGGATCCTCGCCGGCGTCTCCCACCTGCCCCACGTGCTCGCGAACGTGCTCGTGGCGCAGGTCGGCGGGGCGCTCGCCTCGGAGGGCGAGCGCCTGCCGGCGACCGGGCCGAGCTTCCGCGACGCGACCCGGGTGGCGGGGGCCAACAGCGCGATCTGGACCGACATCTACCTCTCCAACCGCGAGGCGCTGGTGCGGGCGCTCGACGAGGTCAGCGAGCGGATCGGGGCCGTGCGCGCGTCGCTGGCGGCCGGTGACGCCGCGGCGGTGGAGGCCTGGAACGAGGCGGCGGCCGCGGAGCGGCGCAGGCTGCTCGGGAGCCAGTTGGCGGGCGGGCTGGTCCACGAGTTGCGGGTGGCCGTGCCGGATCGCCCGGGCGTCGTCGCGGAGGTCGCGCTCGCGCTGGGCCGCGCGGGGGTCAACATCACGGACATGGCCCTCTACCCGGCTCCCGGCGGCGGCGAGGGCGTCGTCGCGCTGTGGATCGCCGGCGACGGGCCGGCGGGACGCGCGCAGGAGGTCCTGGAGGGCGACGGGCTGCGGGTGACGCGCGCGTGAAGACCCGCTTCGAGCCCGCGCGCCGGTTGCGCGGCGCGGTCGACGCGCCGCCCGACAAGTCGATCTCCCATCGCGCGGCGCTGCTCGCGGCGATGGCCGCGGAGCCCGTGCTGGTGCGCGGCTACCTCGACAGCGCGGACACGAACGCGACGGCGAACGCGCTGCGGGCGCTCGGGGCGGTGGTGGAGGCTCGCCCGGACGAGTTGCTGGTCCGCGGCACCGGCCTGCGCGGAGCGGAGGAGCCGGAGGCGCCGATCGACGTGGCCAACAGCGGGACCCTGATGCGGCTGCTGCCGGGCTGGCTCGCCGGCCTCGAGGGAACGTCCTGGACCCTGGACGGCGACCGCTCGATCCGTCGCCGGCCGGTGGATCGCATCGCCGAGCCGCTCGAGCGCATGGGCGCCCGGGTGGAGGCGCGCGAGGGGCGCTTCCCGCCGTTCACGATCCATGGCGCCGCGCTGCGCGGAATCGAGTACGAGCTGCCGGTCGCAAGCGCCCAGGTCAAGTCCTGCGTCCTGCTGGCCGGGCTGCTCACCGACGCCGAGACCGCCGTGGTCGAGCCGGTTCCCAGCCGCGACCACACGGAGCGCATGCTGCGCGCGGCGGGCGTTGCCGTGGAGCGCGAGGGCGACCGGATCGCGATCCGCTCCGTGGACGAGCTGGAGCTGGATGAGATCTCGGTGCCGGGCGACGTCTCCTCGGCAGCCTTCATGCTGGTGGCGGGCCTGCTGGTCCCCGGCGCCGAGGTGTCCGTCCGCGGCACCGGCGTCAACTGGACCCGCACCGGTCTGGTCGCGATCGCGCGGCGCATGGGCGCGCGGATCGACGGCGAGCTCGAGCCGCGCGATTCCGCCGCCGCCGACAGCGAGCCGAGCGGCGACCTCCTCGCGCGCCACGGCGAGCTGAAGGGAACCGCCGTCGAGGCGGACGAGGTGCCGCTGGCGATCGACGAGCTGCCGCTGGTGGCGCTGCTGGGCTGCTTCGCCGAGGGCGAGACCGTGGTCCGCGGCGCGGGCGAGCTGCGCCTGAAGGAGAGCGACCGCATCGCCGCCGTCGTCGACGGCCTGGCAGGGCTGGGCGGCGAGATCGAGGCGACCGCGGACGGCTTCGCCGTGCGGGGCGGCGGCGGCCTGCGGGGCGGGCGGCTGCACGCCCGTGGCGACCACCGCCTTGCGATGCTCGGCGCCGTCGCCGGCCTCGCCTCCCAGGAGGGCGTCGAGGTGGACGGGATCGAGGCCGCCGCCGTCTCCTACCCCGGCTTCGTCGAGGACCTGGCGAGCCTGCGGCGGGGACGCTGATGGTCGTCGCGATCGACGGCCCCGCGGGCGCAGGGAAGTCCACGGTCGCGCGCGCCGTCGCGGAGGAGCTCGGCTTCACCTATCTCGACACCGGCGCCATGTACCGCTGCGTGGGCCTGGCGGCCGCGCGGCGGGGAGTGCCGGCCGCCGTGGCCGCGCGCGAGGCGCGGATCGTGCTGGGCGAGCGGGTGCTGCTGGACGGGGAGGACGTGACCGTGGCGATCCGCTCGCCGCAGGCGAGCGAGGCCGCGTCGCGCGCCGCGGCCGACCCGGACGTGCGCAGCGCGATGGTCGCGCGCCAGCGCGAGATCGTCTCCACGGGCGACTGGGTCGCCGAGGGACGCGACATCGCGACCGCGGTGGCGCCCGACGCGGCGGTGAAGGTGTTCCTGACCGCGGACCCGGCGGAGCGCGCCCGCCGGCGTGCGGGCCAGATCGGGGCGGAGGAGGCCGTCGTCGCGGCCGAGCAGGCGGCGCGCGACCGGCGCGACTCCACGCTCGGGCGCTCGGCTCTCGAGCCGGCCCCCGGCGCGGTCGAGCTGGACACGACGGGGCTCCCGCTCGACGCGGTCGTCGAGCGGGTCGCGGCGCTCGCGCGGGCCGCGCGGTGAGGGCCGCGCGCCTCCCCGGCGGCGATCTCGCGTCCGAGCTCGGCTCGGCGCTTCCCCGCGACCACGCACGCCAGGCGCACGCCGACCGCTACGTGCCGGTGCTCGCCGCGGCGGGCCCGCGGATCGTGGACCTCGGCTGCGGCGAGGGCGGCTCGGTCGACCTGTTCCGGGCCGTGCGCCCCGACCTCGAGTGGACGGGCGTCGATCTCCCCGATTCGCCGGAGGTCGCGCGCCGCACGCGCGACGACGCGCGTTTCCTGGCCTTCGACGGGGTGCGGATCCCGCTCGCCGACGGCTGCGCCGACGCGATCCTGTGCCGCCAGGTGCTCGAGCACGCCGAGCGGCCGCGCGAGCTGGTCGCGGACGCGGCGCGCGTGCTGCGGCCCGGCGGGCTGATCGGCGGGTCGACGTCGCAGCTCGAGCCCTACCACTCGCGCAGCACCGCCAATCCGACCCCGTATGGCCTCGTGCGCCTGCTGGCGGCCGCCGGGCTCCAGGCGCTCGAGCTGCGCCCCGGGGTCGACGGCGCGACCCTGATCGCCCGCAGGCTGGCGGGCGCCCCGCGCTCCTTCGACCGCTTCTTCACCGGCACCTCGCCGCTGAACGCCCTGCTGGAGGTCGCGGGCCGCGCGCTCGGGGCGGACGCCGGCGCGCGCAACTCGGCCAAGCTCGCGCTCTGCGGCCACTTCTGCTTCCTCGCCCGTCGCCCTGCCTGAGCGGGGGCGGGCGCCGGCGGCGGCATACTGCGGCGCATGGCCAAGGTCGCGGTCGTCGGATACCCCAATGTCGGGAAGTCCTCGCTCGTCAACCGCCTGAGCGGCACGCGCGACGCCGTCGTGCACGAGACGCCGGGCGTCACGCGCGACCGCAACGAGGTGGGCGCCGAGTGGAACGGCCGTGCGTTCACCTTGATCGACACCGGCGGCGTCGACCTCGCCGACGATGCGCACCTGGCCGGGCTGATCCGCGACCAGGCGCGGGCCGCGCTCGCCGACGCGCGGGCGGCGGTGCTGGTCGTGGACGCGCGCGCGGGCCTGCGGGCAGGCGACGAGGAGATGGCCGACCTGCTCAGGCGGGCGGGGCTCCCCGTCGTGGTCGCCGCCAACAAGGTCGACGTCGCCGCCGACATCCCGGCGGCGGCCGAGTTCCACCGGCTGGGCCTGGGCGAGCCCGTGGCTGTCTCCGCGACCCAGGGCCTCGGCACGGGCGATCTGCTCGACCGCCTGGCCGCGCTGCTGCCCGACTCCGAGGAGCCCGAGGGCGACGCGGTCCGGCTCGCGCTGCTCGGGCGCCCGAACGTCGGCAAGTCCTCGCTGGTCAACCGCCTCGCCGGGTCGGAGCGGGTGATCGTCTCGCCGCAGGCGGGCACCACGCGCGACGCGATCGACCTCCCCTTGACGGTCGAGCCCGGGCTCGCGGGCGGCGCGGCGCGCGAGGTGGTCCTGATCGACACCGCCGGGCTGCGCCGCCAGGCGAAGGTGGGGGAGTCGCTCGAGTACTACACGGCGCTGCGCTCGCGCCGCGCGGCCGCCCGGGCGGACGTGGCGCTCGTCGTCTGCGACGCGAGCGCCGGAGTCACCGCGCAGGACCTGCGGATCGCCGACCTCGCTATGCGCGAGGGGTGCGCGACCGCGCTCGCTCTCAACAAGTGGGACCTCACCGGTGGGGAGGACGGCGCCGACGTGGACCTGGAGCACGAGCGCGCCGTCGTCGCCCGCAAGCTGCGCCTGCGCCCGAGCGTGCTCACCGTGAGCGCGCTGACCGGCCGCCACGTCAACCGGCTGCTGGTCGAGGCGCTGGCGCTCTCGGACCGGGCCGGTCACCGCGTGCCGACCTCGCAGCTCAACCGCTTCCTCGGCGAGCTCGTCGCCGCGCGCCAGCCTCCGGCGCGCCACGGCGCAAGGCTCAAGCTGCTCTACATGACGCAGACGGGCACTCGGCCGCCGCGCTTCTCGGTCCAGGTCAACAGCCGCAGGCGCGTCACCCGCGACTACCTCTACTTCCTCGAGAACCGGCTGCGCGACCGCTTCCGGCTGGAGGGGATCCCGGCGATCGTCGACGTCGTCGAGCGCTCCGAGCGCCGGGGCGGGCGGCGGACGCGGGCCCGGAGCCGCTAGGGCCCGCTCGCGGCGCCCGATCATCTAACCTCCCCGGGCGCCGATCGGCTCAGCGTTTTCCCGATCGGCGTTCCCGCCTTTCGATTCCCCGGAGCGCCCCTCTCGATGAGCACCACCGACCGCGAGTATCTCTTCACGTCCGAGTCCGTCACCGAAGGCCACCCGGACAAGGTCGCCGATCAGATCTCCGACGGCGTGCTGGACGCCGTGATGGCGGCCGATCCGGGCGGACGGGTGGCCTGCGAGACGCTCGTCAACACCGGGCTCGTCGTCGTCTCGGGCGAGATCTCGACCGAGACCTACGTGGACATCCAGGACATCGCCCGCGGGACGATCAGGGAGATCGGCTACGTGGACGGCAACCTCGGCTTCTCGGCCGACTCGGTCGCGGTGCTGAACGCGATCGACAAGCAGTCGGCCGACATCGCCCAGGGAGTGGACACGGCGTACGAGGCGCGCACCGACCCGGGCGACGACGACGAGCTCGACGTTGCGGGCGCGGGCGACCAGGGCATGATGTTCGGCTACGCGACCGACGAGACGCCGGAGCTGATGCCGCTGCCGATCGCGCTCGCCCACCAGCTGGCGCGCCGCCTCACCGACGTGCGCAAGGCCGGGACGCTGGGCTACCTGCGGCCTGACGGCAAGACCCAGGTCTCCGTGCGCTACGTGGACGAGCGGCCCGTGGCGATCGAGAAGCTGCTGATCTCCACCCAGCACGCCGAGGACGCGGGCCAGGAGATGATCAAGGAGGACCTCTGGGAGCACGTGGTCGAGCCCGTGCTGCCGAAGGACCTCTACACCGCCGATCGCCTGCGGGGCGAGTTCCTGGTCAACCCGACGGGCCGCTTCGTGATCGGCGGCCCGGTCGGCGACGCCGGGCTGACCGGGCGCAAGATCATCGTCGACACCTACGGCGGCAAGGCGCGCCACGGCGGCGGGGCCTTCTCCGGCAAGGACCCGTCCAAGGTCGATCGCTCGGCGGCGTACGCGGCGCGCTACGTGGCCAAGAACGTCGTCGCCGCGGGCCTCGCTCGGCGCGCCGAGGTGCAGGTCGCCTACGCGATCGGCGTCGCGCACCCCGTGTCGGTGATGGTCGAGACCTTCGGGACCGAGAGCGTCGCCCCCGCGACGATCCACGAGTTGGTCTCGCGGCATTTCGACCTGCGCCCCGGCGCGTTCCGCAACTACCTGGACCTGCACCGGCCGATCTACCAGAAGACGGCCGCCTACGGCCACTTCGGGCGCGAGGACCACGACTTCACCTGGGAGCGCACGGACAAGGCCGACGCGCTGCGCGCGGACGCGGGGCTGTAGGCCCAGCTCCACTCGCGCGCGATTGCGCTCGCCAGGCGAGCACAATCGCAGCCGGGTGACCGAGGAAGCAGGCCTGGCCGCGCGCCGGTGGTCCGGCCCGGCTGATCGCCGCGGCTACGGCGCGGCCGGGTGCGCCGCCACCGGGACCTCGGCGCGCTGCTCGCTCGGGGCGTGGAGTTGCGCGAGCGCGATCAGCGTCAGCGAGAGCAGCGCCAGCGCCCCCGCCTGGTGGGCCATCCCGAGCCCGACCGGCACGACGAGCAGCAGCGTCGAGACTCCCAGCGCGAACTGGACGAGAACCATTCCCGGCACCAGAGCCACGATCCGCTTCGTGCGCGCCGCCAGCCCGGAGCGGTGGATGCGCAGCGCGAGCCAGCAGGCGCAAGCGAACGTCGTGGTGGCGAGCACCCGGTGCACGAACTGCACGACGGCCGCCTGCTCGAACGGCGCCAGCGCGGCGGGTCCCGAGCCGAGCGAGTCCGGCCACGGCCAGTTCCCCATCAGCGGAAAGCGGTTGTAGATGAAGCCCGCGTCGAGGCCGGCGACGAACGCGCCCCAGACGGCCGTAACCACGGTCAGAACCCCGACCACGGCCACCGGTTTGCGCAACTCCCGGAGCGCCCGCGGGCTCGTCCCCGCGGTGCGATCGGCCGGTAGCAGTATCTCCAGCGCCAGCCAGAGCATCCAGGAGAAGAGCGCGAACGCGGCCAGCAGGTGCAGCGCGAGGCGGTAGTGGCTCACGTCGGGCCGCTCGACGAGGCCGCTGCTGACCATCAGCCAGCCGATCACTCCCTGCAGCGCCGCGAGCGCCATGACCCCGAACAGGCGCGGGAGCATCGAGCGCGCGATCGACCCGCGCAGCAGGAACCACAGGAACGGGACGATCAGCGCCAGCCCGAGCAGCCGGCCGACGAGGCGGTGGAAGAACTCCGGGTAATAGATGTCCTTGAACTCCGCCAGGGTCATGCCGCGGTTGATCCGCAGGTACTCGGGGTAGTGGCGATAGTCGGCGAAGGCCGCCTGCCATTGGGCCTCGCTGGACGGCGGCAGCAGCGTGGCCGGCTTCCACTGCACCATCGAGAGGCCCGAGTGCGTGAGCCGGGTATAGCCGCCGAGCAGCACCATCACGACGACCAGCCCGCAGAGCAGGAGCAGCCACCACCCGACGGCGCGCGCGGTCGTCGGGGGCGAGGGGACGGAGGCGGTCATCCGCATCGCGGGCAGAACAGCGGCACCGCGTGCCATCCGCAACCGTGGAGACTACGGTACCCGCCGTCGCCCCTGATGCGACAATCGCGGGTATGGCCGTGCGCGAGGGTGTCTCCCAACCCGACCTCGACGGCGTGCTCGACGAGGTGCTCGAGCTCAGCGGCGCGGACGCCGCGGAGCTGTTCGTGCGCGAGCCGGGCGGCGGGCGGCTGTGGCTGGCGGCCCACCGCGGGATCGCCGCACGCGACTTCCGCGCGCGCACGGTCTTCGACATGGGGGAGGGCTATCCGGGCCTCGTGGCGCAGACCGGCGAGCCGATCCTCACCGCGAACCTCGGCGAGGATCCGCGGTTCGTGCGCCGCGGCCTGCAGCGGCGCGGCTTTCGCTGTTTCCACGGCGTGCCGGTCACCGGCGCCGGCGGGGAGGTGATGGGAACGCTGCACCTGGTCGCGCGGCATCGCGACCCGGCGCGCGTGGGGCGGCCGCAGGCGCTCGCCGACGCCGCGCGCAGGATCGCGGGCATGCTCGAGCTGGGCCAGCTCCGCGCGAAGGACGCGGTCTCGGTCCTGCGCTCCGACGCGGCGCTCGATGCGACGCGCAACCTCGAGCTGCGCCTCCGGCGGGCGCTCGAGGTGATGGCCGACGTCACGGGGGCGAGCGGCGGGATCGTGCTGCTGCGCGAGCCGCGCTCGGGCGCGCTGCACCCGTGGGCGCAGGCCGGCGCGTACGAGGACGTGCGCTCGGCGGTCGCGGGCTCGGGCCATGTCAGCTACGCGTGCTCGGTCATCAGCGAGCGCAGCGGCGCCGTCGGCTCCTCGCGCGCCGGCGAGGGCGTGTGCCGCTGCTCGGTCGCCCCCTCGCGCTACGGGCGCGTCGCCTGCGTGCCCCTCGTCGACGGCGAGGAGGTGCTGGGCGCGGTGTCGCTCGGCTTCACCGACCACGGGCCGCTGCCCGGACGGCTGCTGGCGGTCGCCCGCTCGATGGCCGAGCGGCTCGCGGCCGACGTCGCCGACGCGCAGGCGGCGCTCGCCGCCGAGCAGCGCGCGATCGCGAGCCGCGAGCTGCGCATGCGGGGCGAGCTCGACGAGCTGCTCGAGCGCGGCCTGCGCCCCGCGATGGCGGAGCTGAGTGCGGGCGCCGGCGAGCGGCTCGAGGCGGTGGAGCGGGCGCTGCGCTCGAGCGCGCTCGAGATCGCGGGCGTCAACGGGGGCGGCGGCGACCCCGCCGGCGCCCCCTCGGAGGCCGGTGCGGGCGACACGGACGTCGCCGCCGACCCCGCGATGCTCGACATCCGCTGCTTCGGCCGGCTGACGGTCTTCCGTGCCGGCGAACGGATCGACGGATCCCACCTCCGGCGCTCGCGCGCCTGGCGGCTGCTGAAGATCCTGCTCACGCGCTACGGGTCGCCGGTCGACGACGACGTGCTGATCGAGTGGCTGTGGCCCGAGGGCCCGGGCCCGGGCGCGGCCGCCCAGCTCAAGGTGCTGGTCCACGACCTGCGCCGCACCCTCGAGCCCGTGGCGCCGGCGTCCTACGCCGGGCGCTTCGTCGTGCGCTCCGGCCACGGATACGCGTTCGACACGGCCTCGCCGCACCGGGTCGACTCGCGCGACTTCGCGACGCTGATGGCATGGGGCGAGCGCCTCGCGCACCTCGGCGAGGTCGACTCGGCGCTGGTCGCCTACCGCGCCGCGGCTGACCTCTACGCGGACGACTTCCTCGCCGACGAGCTCTACGCCGACTGGTGCGTCCAGGAGCGCGAGGAGCTGTGCGACCGGTTCCTGACGCTGCTGCGCCACACGGCGACGCTGCTGCTCGCGCGCGGCGAGCTCGAGGGCGCGATCGCGTGCCACCGCCGCGCGCTGCGCGTCGACGACACGCAGGAGGACGCGCACCGCGAGCTCATGCGCCTGCTGTGGGAGGCCGGCCGCGTGGATGAGGCGCGGAGGCAGTACGCCTCCTGCCGCGAGGCGCTGGCGCGAGCCCCGTGGCGCGAGCCGCAGCCGCGGACGGTCGCGCTCGCCGAGCTGATCGGCGCGGTCCCGGGCTCCTGACGTTCTCGTCCCGAGCGTGGAACCCGGGTGGAACCGCCCGGGTCTAGCTTGCCGTTGCACGGGGTCCAAGAGGCCCCCGAACGAGCACGGGAGCGCTCCTCGAGATGGACGAGACCAAGCACCGCTGGTTCCATGTGACCGACCGCTCGCGTGGCTGGGAGGACTTCTACCGCGACCGCTGGTCCTACGACAAGACCGTCCGCACGAGCCACGGCGTCAACTGCTCGGGCTCGTGCAGCTGGGAGGTCTTCGTCAAGGACGGCCTGATCACCTGGGAGCTGCAGAAGACCGACTGGCCGCAGATCAACTCCGAGACGCCGAACTACGAGCCGCGCGGCTGCCAGCGCGGGATCTCGTCGTCCTGGTACGTCTACAGCCCGGTCCGCCCCAAGTACCCGTACGTCCGCGGCAAGCTGATCGACTTCTACCGCGAGGCGCGCGCGGCGGGCAAGGACCCGGTCGAGGCCTGGGAGGACATCCTCCGCAACCCGCATCGCGAGCGCGCGTACAAGCAGGCGCGCGGAAAGGCCGGCTGGAAGCGGGTCAGCTGGGATGAGGCGACCGAGCTGATCGCCGCCTCGCAGATCCACACGATCAAGAAGTACGGCCCCGACCGGATCGCGGGGTTCTCGCCGATCCCCGCGATGAGCATGGTGAGCTGGTGCGCGGGCGCGCGACTCACGTCGCTGCTCGGCGCGAGCGTGCTGAGCTTCTACGAGTGGTACCACGACAACCCGCACTGCCAGCCGAAGAACTTCGGCGAGCAGACCGACGTCCACGAGGCCGCCGACTGGTACCAGAGCACCTACTGGATCACGATGGGGACGAACCTCCCCATGACGCGCACGCCCGACGCGCACTTCGCGCCGGAGTTCAAGTACAAGGGCGGCAAGCTCGTCGTCTTCTCGCCCAACTACAGCGACGTCACGAAGTTCTGCGACACCTGGGTGCAGCTGCGCCCCGGTACCGACGCCGCGATCCTCGCGTCGATGAACCACGTCGTGCTGAAGGAGTTCTTCCACGACCGCCAGGTGCCGTATTTCACCGACTACGTGAAGCGCTACACGAGCCTGCCGTTCCTGGTCGAGCTGGAGGAGCGCGACGGGCGCTACGTGCCCGGGCGGCTGCTGCGCGCCGCGGCGGTGGATGACTACGCCGGCGAGGAGAACGCCGAGTGGAAGCTGCTGCAGCTCGACACCGAGGGCCGCCTGCGCCTGCCGCAGGGCACGATCGGGTTCCGCTGGGAGGAGCAGGCGAGCGGCAGATGGAACCTCGAGCTCAAGGACGCGCGCAGCGGCGAGGAGTACGACCCGACGCTCACGCTGCTCGGCAGCGAGGACGACAAGCCGCTCGTCTCGTTCCCCGACTTCACCGGCACCTTCGACGTCGTCGTCGGCAACTCCGACCCGGACGCGAAGGTCGGCGAGTTCCAGCGCGCCGTCCCCGCCAAGCGCATCCGCACGATCGACGGGCGCACGATTCTCGTCACGACCGGGCTCGACCTGCTGATGGCGCACATGGGCGTGCCGCGCGGGCTGCCCGGCGACTACCCGTCCGACTACGACGATCCCAAGCCCTACACGCCATCCTGGCAGGAGCAGGAGACGAAGATCTCGCGCGACATCGCGATCCAGCTCGCGCGCGAGTGGGCCGAGAACGCCGAGAAGACCAACGGCAAGTCGCTCATTATCGCCGGCCCCGGCGCGACGCACTGGTACCACTCCGACCTCTATCAGCGCTTCGGCGTGCTGCTCGGCGCGCTGACGGGCTGCCATGGCGTGAACGGCGGCGGCTGGTGCCACTACGTGGGCACCGAGAAGATGCGCAACGTCGCCGCCGTGGTGCAGGGCATCGGGACCGCCCGCGACTGGGACCGGCCGCCGCGGCTGATGAACAGCACCTCCTACTGGTACTTCCACTCGTGCCAGTGGCGCTACGACTCGATGAACCTGGACCCGATCACGGTCCCGTGGGCGCAGGACATGCCGCGCTACAACCACTCGGCCGACATGAACGCGGTCGCGGTGCGCAACGGCTGGCTGCCCTTCTACCCGACGCTCAACGAGAACCCGCTGAAGATCGTCGAGGACGCCCGTGCCGCCGGCGCGCGCACCGACGAGGAGATCATCGACCACGTCATCGACCGGGTCCGCCGCGGGGATCTGAAGTTCGCGATCGAGGACCCCGACGACCCGGCCAACTTCCCCCGTCACCTGATGGTGTGGCGCGGCAACCTGATCGGCACCTCGATGCGCGGCAACACGATCGCGCTGCGGCATCTGCTCGGCACACACCACAGCGTGATGACCGAGGCCGACGCGGCCGAGGGGAAGGTCGAGGAGATCGAGTGGCGCGAGGACGCGCCGGAGGGCAAGCTCGACCTGCTGGTGAACGTCGAGTTGCGGATGATCTCCAGCGCCAACTACGCCGACGTGCTGCTGCCGGCCGCGCACTGGTACGAGAAGAGCGACGTCACCGTCACCGACCTGCACACCTTCATCCACCCGTTCTCGGCCGCGCACGACCCGCCGTGGGAGACGAAGACGGACTGGGACGCCTTCAAGCTGATCGCCGAGAAGTTCGCGCAACTGGCCGAGAAGCACTTCCCGGAGCCGGTCAAGGACCTCGTCGTCACCCCGCTGATGACCGACACGCCGGACGAGTACGCGCAGCCGTGGGGCTCGATCAAGGACTGGAAGAAGGGCGACGTCGAGCCGATCCCCGGCAAGACGATGCCGCGCTTCCAGATCGTGGAGCGCGACTACAAGCGCACCTATGAGAAGTACACGAGCCTGGGGCCCAAGATCCGCACCGACTTCGGCGCCAAGGGCATCTTCTACGACATCTCGCCGATCTACGACGCGATGCTCACCGATCACCGCATCGGGTCCAGGGAGAACGGCCGCCCGTCGCTCTTCAAGGACGAGCACGTCGCCGAGGCGATCCTGCAGATGTCGCCGGAGACCAACGGCGAGTCGGCGTTCCTGGCCTGGGAGACGCTGGAGCGGCGGACCGGGCGCAAGCTCACGCACATCGTCGAGGGCGAGCGCGAGGCGCTGTTCCACTACGAGGACCTCAAGTCGCAGCCGCGGCGCGTCCTGACCTCGCCGCACTGGTCGGGGGTCGAGGCCGAGGGGCGCACCTACTCCCCGTGGACGGTCAACGTTGAGAACCTCGTGCCCTGGCGCACGCTGTCGGGGCGCATCGACCTCTATTTCGACCATTCGGTCTACCAGGACCTCGGCGAGGGCCTCCCGGTCTACAAGCCTCCGATCGACACGACGATGACCGGGGTGCTGGACCTCTCGCAGGTGGAGTCGGACTCGCGGGTCTTCCGCTTCCTCACGCCGCACGGCAAGTGGTCGATCCACTCGAACTTCTGGGACAACCTGTGGATGCAGCGCCTCTTCCGCGGCGGTCAGGTGATCTGGATCAGCCCGCCGGACGCGGAGAGCCTCGGCATCAAGGACAACGACTGGGTCGAGGCCTACAGCAACACCGGGATCATCGTGGCGCGCGCCGCCGTGAGCCATCAGGTCCCGCGCGACACCGTGATCATGTACCACTCGTCGGAGCGCAACCTGAACGTGCCGTTCTCGCCCCTTGCGATCCAGCGAGGCACGAGCGACCTGCGCGGCGGCACCAACAACGCGCCCACGCGCATCCAGATGAACCCGTCGTTCATGCCGGGCGGGTACGCGCAGTTCACGTATTTCATCAACTACTGGGGCACCAGCCCCGCGGAGCGCGACATGTCCGTCGCACTGCGCAAGATGCCCGTCGGCCACGAGGGTGTCAGATACTGGTGAACGACGGACTGGAGCAGAGCACATGAAGATCGGCCGCCAGATCGCGATGGTGTTCAACCTGGACAAGTGCCTGGGCTGCAACACCTGCACCGTTGCGTGCAAGAACGTCTGGACCAACCGCGAGGGCGCGGAGTACATGTGGTGGAACAACGTGGAGACCAAGCCGGGCGTCGGCTATCCGCGTGAATGGGAGAACCAGGACCGCTACCGCGGCGGCTGGGAGCGCACCGGCAAGGAGCGCAAGCCCGTGAAGCTGCGCGCACGCGGCAAGGCGAGCGAGCTCCTGAACA
Source organism: Solirubrobacteraceae bacterium (assembly GCA_046330255.1). Taxonomy (GTDB): domain Bacteria; phylum Actinomycetota; class Thermoleophilia; order Solirubrobacterales; family Solirubrobacteraceae; genus JBBSBL01. Next base: position 255,197 of record JAXLTC010000001.1, on the reverse strand, counting down.
TCTTCTACAACCCGGTGCTGCCGACGCTCGAGGACTACGCCGGCAAGGGCGGCCCGTTCACGTTCACCTACGAGGACCTGCAGTCGCCCGAGCAGCTGCCCCAGCAGCCGGTGGGCCGGCCGGTGTCGCTGATAACCGGCAAGGAGGACATCGAGATCGACTGGGGCGTCAACTGGGAGGACAATGCCGCCGGGACCTACGTGACGGGCAAGCGCGACGTCAACTTCAAGGGCATGTCCGATGCCGAGCGCGACGCCTACCTGGAGTACGAGAAGGTCTTCTACTTCTACCTCCCGCGGATCTGCAACCACTGCATGAATCCGGGCTGCGTCGCCGCATGCCCGAGCGGCGCGGGCTACAAGCGCGAGGAGGACGGGATCGTCCTGATCGACCAGGAGGTGTGCCGGGCGTGGCGCCAGTGCATCACCTCGTGCCCGTACAAGAAGACCTACTACAACTGGCGCTCCGGGAAGATGGAGAAGTGCGTGCTGTGCTATCCGCGCGTCGAGACGGGCCAGGCGCCGGCGTGCTTCCACTCGTGCGTCGGCCGGATCCGCTACATGGGCCCGCTGCTCTACGACATGGATCGCGTCGCGCAGGCCGCCGGCCGGCCCGACGACGAGCTGGTCGAGGCGCAGCGCGAGATCATCCTCGACCCGAACGACCCGGAGGTGATCGCGGCCGCGCGCGAGCAGGGGATCAGCGACAACTGGCTCGAGGCCTGCCGGCGCTCGCCCGTCTACCGGATGTTCATCGAGTGGAAGATCGCGCTCCCGCTGCACCCCGAGTTCCGCACGATGCCGTCGCTGTTCTACGTGCCGCCGGAGAGCCCGATGATCACCGCGCTGGACCGCAACGGCTGCTGGGAGTCTCCGGGCGAGTGGCTGCCGACGATCGACCGCTTCCGGGTCCCGCTCGCCTACCTGGCGTCGATGTTCTCGGCCGGCAACGTCGAGGAGGTCAAGACGGCCCTCGCGCGGCAACTCGCGCTGCGCAGCTACCGGCGTGAGCAGGAGGTGGACGGCGGCTCGGACGGCAGCGTGCTGGAGGCGGTCGGCCTGACCCCCTCCCAGGCGGACGCGATGTTCCGCATGCTGTCGCTGGCGTTCATCAACGAGCGCTTCGTGATCCCGACGACGCGCCGGGAGGAGTCCCGCAGCGATCCGTTCATCGAGCGCGGCTTCGCCGGCTTCGACGAGATGTCGCCGACGGCCGACATGAAGCGCCGACAGCGCTTCCACGCGGCGCCACACGCCGAGGGGCCCAGCAAATGACGCTTGCGCCCCCGCGGGACAAGCCGCTCGCCGAGCTGCGCCGGGTCTATGCGGCGATCGCCGAATGGCTGCTGTACCCGGACGAGATCGATCCCGCGACGTTGGAGGCGCGAGCTGCCGGGGAGACGCTCTCGGCCGCCCGCGCGATCGGTCCGCAGGTCGCCGACCACCTGCGCGCCTTCCTCGGGGAACGGGAGTCGGTGGACGCCGAGTCCTATGTGGCGCTGTTCGACCTCAATCCGCGCTACCCGCTCTACCTGGGGACCTACCAGTTCGAGGAGCCGACGACGTGCAGCCAGGCCGGCATGTCGGACCGCAACACCTACATGCTGGAGATCGCGAACATCTATCGCCACTTCGCGATCGAGCTGCACACGGAGCTGCCCGACTACCTCCCGGTGATGACGGAGTTCCTGTCGATCAGCGCGGCGTGCTCGCCGGCCGACGACGAGGTGCGCGTGCGCCTGATCGAGCGGCTGATGATCGAGGGCGTCCGCCGGCTCGAGGCCAAGCTCGGCGAGAGCGAGGCCCCGCAGCGGCATCTGGTGGCCGCGCTGAGAGCCGGCCTCGAGCTCGAGCTCGAGCCGCTCAGGGAGCTGGACCTGGTCGCCGCGGCCGGCGGCGGCGAGGTGCTCGAGGTGACCCGCATCGAGGAGGCGACGGGCCGTGGATAAGTTCTTCTTCACCGTCTATCCGTACATCGCGCTGACGCTGTTCATCGTCGTTCCGATCATCCGGCGCCGCTTCGGAGGGTTCCGCTGGTCGACGCGCGCGAGCGGGTTCTTCGAGCGCCCGTCGCTGGGGGTCGCGGCGATGGCGATCCACTGGGGGCTGATCATCCTGCTGGCGGGCCACCTGCTCGGGCTGATCGGCGGCCTGGCCACGAAGGCCGACTGGATCGACCTGTTCCACTGGATCGGCTTCGCCGGCGGGGTGATCTTCTTCTACGGGGTCTGCCTGGCGCTGGTGCGCAGGATCATCGTGCCCCAGATGCGCGTGATCAGCCTCGCCGAGGACTACGTGATCCTCGTGCTGCTGGCCGCGACCTCGTTCACCGGGCTGTGGCCGGTGATCGCGGACAAGACGTTCGGGCTCTCGTTCACGGTCGGGCCATGGCTGCGCGACATCTTCGAGCTGACGCCGGCGGTCGGCGGCATGGCCGGGCTGGCGACGATCAGCAAGATCCACATCATCCTGGCGTTCACGGTGATCGCGTACTTCCCGTTCACCAAACTCGTCCACATGTGGACGCTGCCGCTCGGCTACCTCGGGCGTCGCTACCAGGTGATCCGCACCTACCGGAAGGTGATGTCGTGAGCCGGATGCTGTGGGTGGCGGCCGGGCTGGCGGTCCTCCTCGCGGCGGTCTTCGGGGGCATCTACGCGCTTCCCCAGGAGAAGGAGACGCCGGCCGGGGGCGGCAAGGCCGTCGCGTTCGACAAGGCGCTCGCCGACAAGGGCAAGCAGGTCGCGGCCTCCAACGGCTGCACGGCCTGCCACTCGATCGACGGCGCCAAGGGCGCCGGGCCGACCTGGAAGGGGACCTTCGGCACGCAGATCGACATCGGCGGCGGCAAGAAGGTCCCGATGAACGCCGCCTACATCAAGACCTCGATCCTGGATCCCAACGCCCAGGTCGCCGCCGGGTTCGGGCCCTCGATGCCCTCCTTCAAGGGCAAGGTGTCGGACGCCGACATCGCGGCCGTGGTCGAGTACATCAAGAGCCTGAGCGGCTAGTCGCGGCGACGGCCCGCCGACCCGCGGGCCGCCCGGATGTGGACGACCCGCGCTTCGGCGACGGCCCGACCGGCGGCGCCGGGTCAGGCGTGGTTGCGCCAGATGTGCGTGGCGCGCGCGTAGGTCCTGTGCGACGGCACGCTGCGGTTGAAGACGTAGGCGCAGAGATAGTGCTTGCCCGGATTGCGCGCGAACAGACTCTCGATCCTCGAGAAGTGGTGTCCGGCCGGCGGGAAGAACTGGTCCATCTCCGCCGAGCTCATCCGGTGGAGCTCGTCGAGCTGCCTGACCGCGCACGCTCTGGAGTCCTCGAAGACCGCGACCTTGGTCGCCGGCTTAGCGAGGAAGCCCCTGAGGTGGAAGCGGAAGGGGGTCCCGAGCTTCACCGACGTCGGCCCCGTGATCGAGATGCTGTTGGTGGTCCTGTGGACCCTGTGGTGCCTACGCGCCAGCGCCGGCGCGCTGAGTAGGCCCACGCCGAGGACGACCAGCGCCACGAGGAGCACGCACCGTCCCACCCAGCGCACTGAGATCCGTTCCATCGTGGGAACTCCTTTCTCGGCCCGGTCTCCCGCGCGCACGGGATCTTAGGACGCGAGCGGCGCCCTGACGTTGCATTCCTGTTAGGCGCGGCCGGGCCGGTCAGGGATCGGGGAACGGCTGGACCTCGAGCCCGTGCGTCGTCTCGCGCATGCCCAGCTCGTAGGCGCCGCCGTGCGCGCTGCGAAGCCGCACGGCCTCGCCGCCGTCGATGCGCAGCACCCCGTCGAGCGCGGCGATCGAGCAGTTGGCGACGTGGTGCTCGTGGCCGTCCGGGTCGGCGTAGCGCCAGACGACGATCTGCCCGGGCACGGAGGTGACCTCCAGCTCGAGCCGCGCGCCCCGCCCCGCCGCGACGAGCTGAACGCGCCGGGGGTCCTCGCTCACCCGCGGGCGGTGTCGGGGCCCGCCGAGGCGGATCCGCCGCCCGCCGATCGAGACCGCGCCGGCGGCGATCCACGGCGTCGTGATCGGCCCCAGCCTCACGCGCCCCAGCGAGAGGTCGAGCCAGGCGTCCGGCCGCTCGTCGAACAGCACGCCGTGCAGCCAGATCCAGCGCTCGGCGTGCTGGGCGCCCCAGTTGTGGCCGACCATGCCAGGCCAGGCGTCGAGTGCCATCGCCGTCTCGCCGACGGCGATCCGCCCGTCCAGCGACGTGCGCGGAGAGGGCGACTCGAGCTTCGTGCGCGGCAGCCTGGCCCGGTACATCCAGTCGCTCGGCAGGTGCCGCAGGATCCCCTCGCCGCCCTGCCAGCGCAGGTCCCACGAGGCCGGGCCGGCCGATCCCCGCACGCCGCCGGGGCCGAAGCCGCTGTCGCCGATCCGGATCCAGCCGTCGGGGGACGGGCCGGGGACCGACAGCTTGTGCGTCGCGGGCGCCGGGGCGGACGCGTCGAAGAGCGTCACCCAGATCGATCCGACCGCGCCGGCGCCGGGCGACTTGTGAACGGTGTGGCGAAGCCACGCCGAGCGCGCGCGCTCCGGGTCGACCGCGCGCAGGTAGAAGGACTCGTAGCCACCGTCGCCCTGCGCGAGCGCCCCGAAGCGCGGGGTGACGGGAGGATCGGTGGTGCTCGCGGTCATGCCGGGAATCCCGCCGTCAGCCGGCGCGCGCCGCGATCCCCGAGGCGATGTGCCGCGCGCACGCCATCACGGTGACCATCGGGTTGACGCGCAGCGATGTCGGGAAGATACCCGTGTCGGCGACGTAGAGCCCGGGAACGTCGTGGCTCTCGCCCGTGGGTCCAACCACGCAGGCGCGCGGGTCGCTGCCCATCCGCGTCGTTCCCATCGGATGGAAGCCCTCCAGCCGCAGGTCGCCGGGTCGCACGCGCGCGCGCTCGACCAGCGCGACCTGGCGACCGGGTGACAGCGGCGGCACACCGCCGATCTGCGGGTAGACCTCCCGTGCGCCCGCCGCGAAGTGGACGTCGGCCGCGCGCGCGATCCCGAATCGAAGCGCCGCCGCGTCATCGCCGGACAGGGCGTAGGAGAGCCGCAACGCGCCGCCGCGCACTCGCACGCGGCCTTCCGAGCGATCGGCCAGATGGACCCCGATCACCGCCAGGTGGTCATAGGCCGCGAGCCGCTCGGCGTACTCCTCGCCGACCCCGCGCAGCCAGGGCGCGCCGAACGACGGCGGCGTGAACGTGGCCTCCAGGAACAGGCCGCGATCCTGCCACTCGTCGACCTTCCAGCTCTGCATGACCCCGTCCCACCCGCGAACCGGATCGTCGAAGCGCGCGCCGACCCAGCAGGCGGGATGGATACGCAGGTGGCGGCCGACGGCGCCCGAGCCGTTCGCGATCCCCTGGCGCAGGAGCAGCTCGGGCGTGCCGAGCGCCCCCGCGGCGAGGACCACGAGCGGGGCGCGGACCTCGTAGCGCCCGCCCCCCGCCAGCCGGCAGTCGACGCCCGCGGCGCGTCCGTGGCGGACCAGCACCTCGTGGACCTGCGCGTTCGCGCGCAGCCGCGCGCCCGCCTGCACCGCGCGCGGCAGCTCGCCGACGTGCATCGCGCGCTTGGCGTCGATGCGGCAGCCGCTGGGGCACGTACCGCAGCGCCGCAGCACCGGCGCGTTGCGCCGCACCGGGCCGTTCGCGGCGCCGATCGCCTGCGCGCCAGCGTGGCAGAGCTCCGCGTTGCGTCCTGCGCTCGCGAGCTCGACGTCGGTGACGCCGAGCGCCCGCTCGACGGCGTCGAGGTGGCCGTCCAGATCGGCCGCCCAGGCGATGCCGTGCTCCTCGCGCCAGCGGTCCAGCACCTCGCGCGGCGGGCGCAGGCAGGTCCCGGAGTTGACGACCGTGGTGCCGCCCACGCAGCGGCCGACCGGAACGGGGATCGCGGGTCGGCCCTCGCAGATCGTCAGCCCCGCGTCGCGGTAGAGCAGCGTCAGCGCATCGACGGGGTCCTCCGGATAGCCGGCGGCGTCGCGGTAGTCGCCCTGCTCGACCACGATCACGTCGAGCCCGGCCTCGGCGAGCGCGCGGGCCGCCGAGGCGCCGCCGGCGCCTGAGCCGACGATCACCGCGTCGCAGCGCTCGACGTCCTGCGGGGCCGCCATCGCCGCCGGATCGAGTGGCGGCGGGCGGCCGGCGTCGCGCTCGAGGCCGGCACGCGCGGGCTCGCAGCCGCCGCGCGCGCCAAGCGCCTCGAGCACCGCCGGGTCGCGCGCATAGGAGACGGCCGTGATCGTCTTGCACAGCAGTAGGAGGTCGCGCAGCGCGGCGAAGCGCCCGCCCTCGAGGCGACCGAGGTGCTCGATGCGGCGCTCGAGCGAGAGGCTCGTGAAGCGGCGCGGGAACGAGGTCCACTGGAGCACGCGCAGGCCTGCGCGTGCGGCCAGCAGCGTGCGCGGGGGAGCGGCGGCGAGCACCTTCTGGGCCGGCCCGATCACATCTACGCCGCCGTCGACCTCGGCGCCCGGGAGCGCCCGCCCGGCCGGCACCTGCGCCTGCGCGAACGCGCGCAGGATCTCCGCCTCGCGCGCCCGCAGGCCGGGGGCGCTCCTTCAGCCCGGCGTGCGCGGTTCGACGCGCCCGGCGAGCGACCAGCACCAGAGCACGATCGCCACCAGCGTGCCGTCGACGACGAAGTTCACGAGGTAGATGAAGACGTGGTGGTCGAAGGCGAAGTAGAAGCCGGCCGCAAGCGAGGAGGCCGCCTTGCCCGCGGCGAGCGCGAGCAGCACGTGGCGGTAGCGCGCCACGTCGCTCGCGACCAGCAGCGCGATCCCCGTGATCACGGTCATGTAGGCGAAGCCGAGCGCCAGCCACAGCCTCACGCCGGTCCCCGGCGCGGGCGAGAAGCCGCCCAGCCAGTCGCCGACGTCGTCCACCCGCCCGACTACCCCGGCCGGGGTGGCGATGAACAGGATGCCGACGACCGCGAACGTGGCCGCCAGGACCCACATCGTCGTGCGCACGATCGACTCGGCGCGCTGCGGGCTCATCGCGCGCGACGCTACCCGGCGAGGACGGGCGGGCCGTCCGCACTAACTACGGCTTCGGCTCGGTTGCCCCTCCGGCCGCGCCGCGACCGGGCGCGCCGGCTACCCGCGCGGCGTGTCGACCCAGAGGTCGGCGCGCATGCCCGCCCTGTAGTGGCCGGGCAGGTTGCAGATCAGGGCGTAGTGCCCCGGCGCGAGGCGCAGCGTCATCGACCTGGTGCGCCCGGGCCCGAACTCCTCGATCTCGCCGCGCGCGCCGCGCTCCGGCACGGTCAGTCCCCTCCCGAGCGCGTTCGCGCGGCGCCGCGTCTTGATCACGACCAGTTCGTGCCGGGACACGCCGGCGTTGCGGGCCACGAACCGCACCCGGCCGGAGGGTACGACCGCCGGCGCGCGGCGGATCGCCCACTCGACGAGCCTCGCGCGCACCGATACGGCCTGCGACGCCGGGCGGGCGTCGAGGGGCTGCGCGGCGGCGGGAAGGGCGGGGAGGAGGGTGGCGACGGCGCAGAGTGCGGCCGCCGGGAGGCATCGGCGGAGGATCATGCGCGGACCCTACATGCGGAGCCCGGCAGGTGCTTTCTCACATCGAGACGATGTAAACTCTTGCCCGCCGTCGGACCACCGCCCCTCCGAGGAGCTCGCCCGGATGAACACCGAAATGCTTGCCGCCGCGCTGGAGCGCGAGCACCGTGAGATCGACAGGGGGATCGAGTCCTTTCTCGCCGGGCGCGCCGAAGGGCGCGTCGACATCGAGCCGCTGGCGAGCGCCGTCGAGGCGCTGCGCCGGCACATCTTCCTCGAGGAGGAGCACCTGTTCCCGCCGCTGCGGGAGGCCGGCCTGGTGGCGCCCATCTTCGTGATGCTCCGCGAGCACGGAGAGATCTGGGACACGCTCGACCTGCTCGAGGAGCAGCTGCGCGCGAACCCGGCCGGCGATCCGAACGCCCGGACGTGCAGCCTGCTGCTCGTACAGCTCGAGCGGCACAACAGCAAGGAGGAGGCCATCGTCTACCCGCAGGCGGACGAGGCCGCCGGCGCTCCGGGGGGTGCCGGCCTGCGGGCGTTCCTCGAGTCGGGGCGCCTTCCCGACGGGTGGGTGTGCGCGGAAGCCGGCTCGCGGGCAGCGACACGCGATCGCGCGTGAGGCGGCGGCGCGCACTCGCGCCGCTGTCGCGCGATCACCACCACGCGCTGGTGATCGCGATGGCGCTGACGCGCGCCACCCCGCCCACGGCTCGCTCGTCGGCGATGCTCTTCGCGGACTTCATGCTCGAGCACGAGACGCGGCACTTCGCGCTCGAGGAATCCGTTCTCCTGCCGGAGCTCCCGGCGGGAGAGCGAGGCCGGCGGCTGGCCGAGCGTGCCCGCGCCGACCACCGCCACCTGCGCGAAGAGGCGCGGCGGCTCGGCGCGAATCCCGCGTCGGCGAGTCCCGAGCGCGTGCGCTCGCTGGGGGCCCGGCTCCGCGAGCACGTGCAGTTCGAGGAGCGTGAGCTGTTCCCCTATCTCGAGCAGTCGCTCGAGGCCGCCTCGCTCGACCGGATCGGCTCGCGGCTGCAGGCCGTCGCCTGAGAACGCCGCCGTGCGGCTCCATCCGCGGCCGCCGTTCCGGCTCGACCTGACCGCGTGGGCGCTGCGCCGCCGCACGCAGAACCCGATCGACCGCTGGGACGGGCGCACCTACCGGCGCGCGCTGCTGGTGGAGGGCCGGCCGGTCGAGATCGCCGTCGAGCAGGCCGGAGGCCCCGACGATCCGCGCCTCGACGTCGCGCTCACCGGCGCCCGTCCGGCGCGGGCCCGAACCGCGGCCGTCGCCGACGCGCTGACCAGATTGCTGGGACTCGAGGTCGACCTCTCGGGCTTCTACGCGGCCGCCGCCGCGGACGGCGTCCTCGGGCCACTGGCGCGACGCTACAGGGGCCTGAAGCCGCCGCGCTTCCCGACGCTGTTCGAATGCCTGCTGAACGCCGTCGCCTGCCAGCAGCTCTCGCTCGCCGCCGGGCTGACCGTGCTCGGCCGTCTGGTGGAGCGGGCGGCGCCGCCGACCGGCGGACCGTCGTGCTTCCCCGCCCCGCAGGGTGTCCTTGAGCTGCCGGAGCGGACGCTGCGCGAGCTCGGGCTCAGTCACCGGAAGGCGCGCACGGTGCTCGCACTGGCGCGCGCCGCCGCCGAGGGCGAGCTCGACCTGAACCGGTTCGAGCCGCTCGACGACGCGCGGGCGGTCGAGGCGCTCGTGCGACGGCCCGGGATCGGACGCTGGAGCGCCGAGTACGTACTGCTGCGCGGGCTCGGCCGGCTGCACGTGTTCCCCTCGACGGACGTCGGCGCGCTCAACGGCCTGCGCGGGCTGCTGCGGGACTCGGGCCTCGACGACGACCCGGACGCCGCGCTGGCGCGCTGGAGGCCGCACGCGGGGATGGTATACTTCCACCTGCTGCTGCGCGGCCTCGAGGAGCGGGGCGCGCTTTGCCCGTAGGGCAGCCCGGCTAGGGCAGCCGCGGCAGTCCCACGAGCCGCCGGCGGAACCCCGTCAGATGCTTGTTGGCGGCCTCCCCCAGCGGGCGGTCGGTCGTCGTGGGCCCCGCGGCGGACAGGCGCTCGGGCAGCGCAACCCGGGGGTCGACCTGGCGGGCGGCCTGGGCCGCGAGCAGGTGCCATTCGTGAACGGTTCGCGGAGAGGGGTCGCCCCACGTCCGGCCCTGCAGGAGCCAGCGGCCGTCGTCGTCTCCGCGCTCGAGGAAGACGCCCGAGTGACGGTCGAGTCGGACGACGCCCGGGCTGTTGGGGTCGGGACGTGTCTTCGATTGGGTGTGCGTCCAGACGTCGAGCACGTGGGCGAGGCGCGCAAGCGCGAACTCGCCCGCCGGAGCGGTGAACGGGACCTCGAAGAGGACCGTCCCGCCACGGCCGTGAGGGTTGAGGGCCGGCGATGCCGGCATCGGCGACCTCCCCGAGATTTACACAGCAGAACTGCGTAAAGTCTATCGTGGAGCGAGCCGAGGCGGCCTCTGAGCCGGGCCGCCGGCGGCCGAGCGGCGTCGGCGCCGTGTCCTATCGTGGTCGCCGATGCCGAGCCAGCCCGCGGGACTTCCGGACCGCGACGCGTTGCTTCCCGACGGCCGGTGGAAGGTCGATCCGGACCGATCAAGCGTCGCATTCGAGGTGCGCCATCTGGGAGTTGCCCGCGTCCGGGGCACGTTCGGGGCGTTCGAGTGCCGGTTCGAGGGCGGGGAGCGGTTGCGGATCGACGGCGTCGTGGACGTCGCCTCGCTCGCGACCGGCGACGCGGTGCGCGACGAGCGCCTGATCTCGTCGGAGTTCTTCGCTGCGGCCGAGCACCCCACGATCACGTTCACCGCCGGGCGCGCGACCCCGGACGCGGGTGGCTGGCGGATCGAGGGAGAGCTGACGATTCGCGGCGTGACGAGGCCGCTGGCGCTGGAGGTGTCGCGCGTGGACCATGACGACGGGGCCGTGGGCATGACTGCGCGAGGCACGCTCAGCCGCAAGGACTTCGGCCTGGTCTGGGACGCGCTGGTCGAGGCGGGGAGGCTGGTCGTAGCCGACCGGGTCGCGGCCCTGCTCGACGTGGTGGTCGTGAGGGACGATCGCGCCTAGGCGCGACCGCGGAGCATGCCGCGCCAGTAGAGGGCCGGGAGCCCCCTGCGCTTGAGCTCGTACATGCTGCGCCGCTCGCGCCGCTGGTCGAACGGGAACGTCGGTTGCGGCCGCTTCTCGTAGTCGAACTCGGCCAGCACGACGCGTCCGTAGCCGGTGACGAGCGGGCACGCGGCGTAGCCGTCGTAGGTCGCGGGCGGCGCCGTCTCCTCGCCGAGCTCGCGCAGGAGGTTGCGCACCAGCACCGGCGCCTGCGCGCGGATCGCGGCCGCGGTCTTGGACGTCGGCAGGTTGCTCGCGTCGCCGAGCGCGAAGACCTCCGGGTGGCGCGGGTGGCGGAGCGTGTGGCGGTCGACCTCGAGCCAGCCGGCCGCGTCCGAGAGCGTGCTGGACGCGACGACCGCGGGCGGAGCCTGGGGCGGCACGGCGTGGAGGAGATCGTAGGGGATCACGACCTCCCGCTCCTCGCCGTCGCGGAAGAGCGCCTCGCGGGCCTCGGGGCGCACCGCCACCAGCTCATGGCGGTAGCGCGCCTCGATCTTGCGGCGCTCGATCACGCGGTCGAGCGACGGGGCGAAGTGCGGCACCGAGAAGATGCCGGGCATCGCGCTCGCGTAGATGATGCGCGACCGCTCGCGGACGCCGCGGCGCCGCAGCGCGTCGTCGGCCAGGTAGGCGATCTTCTGGGGCGCGCCGGGGCACTTGATCGGCGGCCCGGGCATCGTGAAAAGCGCGGTCCCGCCGTCGAAGCGCTGCAGCGCCGCCCACGTGTCCTGTGCGCGCTCGTAGCCGTAGATGCTGCAGGCCGCGCCGCCGGCCAGCGCGTCGCGCAGCCCCGGGATCGCGTCCCAGTCGAGGCGCAGGCCGCACGCGACCACGAGCGCGTCGTACTCGACGCGCGTTCCGCCGGCGGTCACCACCGCGCGCTCGTCCGGGCGCAACTCCGTCGCCTCGTCGCGCAGCCATCGCACCCCCGCCGGGATGACGTCGGCCTGCGCGCGCCGGCTGCGCTCCTTCGGCACGACTCCGGCTCCGACCAGCGTCCAGAGCGGCTGGTAGTCGTGCGTCCCGGAGGGCTCGAGGACGGTGACCTCCAGCCGCGGCGCGGCCCGGCGCAGCCGCGCCGCGACGGTCAGCCCGGCGGCGCCGCCGCCGACGATCAGGACTCGGTGGGTCAAGGGAAACTCCTGAATCCGGGTGGGGAAACAGAGGTTTAGCGATCGCGTCGCGAAACGCATCCGTGGTCGACCCCGAAATCGGTCCGGGCGAGCAGGCCGCGGTCGGCGCCGCGGCTCAGTAGTGGGTGCGGCGGTCGGTCCCGTAGTCCGCCCCGTCCGGGATCGCGCCCGCCGGACGTATCGTGCAGGAGTGCTCAGCGCCACCCGGCTGTTGAACGGCCTCGTCGGCGAGCAGGACGCCCTGCGCTACGGACGCGCGGACGCATCCTGCCCGCCGCACATGCTCCACTTCGCGCGCGAGAAGCGGCCCGTCGTGGTCTGGAACGCCACGCAGCGGTGCAACCTGCACTGCGCGCACTGCTACGCGGACTCCAAGGACCGCGACTACCCGGGCGAGTTGAGCACCGGCGAGGGGCGCGCCCTGCTCGCCGACCTCGCCTCCTTCGGCGTGCCCACGGTGCTCTTCTCCGGCGGCGAGCCGCTGCTGCGCGAGGACCTGCTCGACCTCGCGGCCGAGGCGCGCGCGCTCGGCATGCGCACCGTGCTCTCGACCAACGGCACGCAGATCGACGACGCGACGGCCGAGCGCATCGCGGCGGCGGGCGTCTCCTACGTCGGCGTTTCGATCGACGCGATCGGCGCCCGCCACGACAAGCTGCGCGGGAGCAAGGGCGCCTACGAGCGGACGCTCGAGGGCATCGCGGCGAGCAAGCGCGCGGGGCTGCGCACCGGGCTGCGGTTCACGCTGCACGGGCTCAACTACGATCAGCTCGGGGCCGTCTTCGACCTCGCCGAGGAGATCCCCGTCGACCGCCTCTGCGTCTACCACCTCGCCTACGCGGGGCGCGGCGCCCGGATCCGCCGCCACGACGTGGCGCCGCCGCAGGCACGGGTCGCGGTGGAGGAGATCTTCGACCGGGTGGAGGATCTCGGCGAGCGCGGCTCGCCGCTGGAGGTGCTGACGGTCGACAACCCGGCCGACAACGTGCTGCTGCTGATGCGGCTGCGCGAGCGCAGTCCCGAGCGCGCGGACGAGGTCGAGCGGCTGCTGCGCTTCAACGGCGGCAACCAGTCGGGCGTCGCGGTCGCGAGCATCGACCCGCAGGGCTGGGTCCATCCGGACCAGTTCTCCTGGCACGTGCGCGCGGGCAACGTCCGCGAGCGCACGTTCGCCGACATCTGGGCCGACGCGAACCCCGTGCTCGCCCCGTACCGCGCGCGGCCCCGCGAGCTGAGCGGGCGCTGCGGGTCGTGCCGCTTCCTGGACCTCTGCAACGGCGGCCTGCGCGTGCGCGCGGAGTCGGCCTACGGCGACGCCGGCGCGTCGGACCCGGCGTGCTACCTGACCGACGAGGAGATCGCCGCGTGAGCCCGCAGGCGACCGCCGGCGTCGCGCGCGCCGAGCGCGACGAGTGGCTCGCGCGGCTGGACTTCGATCGCGCCCCGTTCACGATCGCCTGGGAGATCACACGCGCGTGCGCCTACGCTTGCCTGCACTGCCGCGCCGATGCCCAGCCGCGCCGCGACCCGCTCGAGTTGGACGGCGACGAGGCCCACTCGCTGATCGATCGCCTCGCGACCTTCGGCACGCGCCCGATCCTCGTGCTCACCGGGGGCGACCCGCTCATGCGCCGCGACGTCTTCGAGCTGGCCGAGCACGCGAACGAGCGCGGGCTGCGGGTGTCGCTGACGCCGACCGCCACCGCGCTCGCCACGCGCAAGCGCATGCGCGCCGCGCGGGAGGCGGGCATCCGTCGCGTGGCGTTCAGCGTCGATGCCGCGCAGGCCGCCGTCCACGACGGCTTCCGCGGCTTCGAGGGCTCGTTCGAGCGCACGCGCAGCGGGATGCGCAACGCGGCCGCCGAGGGCCTCTCGCTGCAGGTCAACACGACCGTCTGCGCGCACAACGTGGACGAGCTCGAGCGCATGGTGCCCGCGCTCGAGGAGTGGGGCGTGGTGCAGTGGTCGGTCTTCTTCCTCGTGCCCACCGGCCGCGGGAAACGGCTCGAGATGCTCTCGGCGGACGAGCACGAGCGCGTGCTCGGCTGGCTGCACTCGCTGTCGCAGACGGCGCCGTTCGACGTCAAGGCCACCGCCGCGCCGCAGTACCGGCGGATAGTCGCGCAGCGCTCGGGCGCGCCGGCGGGCGCCGGGTACCGCTTCGCCGACGGGCTCGACCGCCCCGCGCGGGGCGTCAACGACGGCCGCGGGTTCATGTTCGTCTCCCACCGCGGCGAGGTGATGCCCTCCGGCTTCCTGCCGCTGTCGGCCGGCAACGTCCGCAGCGCCGACCCGGTCGAGCTCTATCGCGAGGCGCCGCTCTTCCGCTCGCTGCGCGATCCCGACCTGCTCGAGGGCAAGTGCGGCCGCTGCGAGTTCCGCGAGCTGTGCGGCGGCAGCCGCGCCCGGGCCTTCGGGGTGACCGGCAACGTGCTCGCCTCGGACCCGAGCTGCCCGTACGTGCCGAGCGGCTAGCGCGCCCTTGGCGGTAGTGGCGGGCGCGCGCGAACGGCGCAGCGAAGGGATCGGCAGCTCCGGATCCAACCCATCCCGGCCGGCACCCGTCCTGCGGGCATAGCCTGGGACGGGTTGGCCTGTCGCAACTCCGGTTGGGCTGGGCTAGCGTTCAACGGCCATGCCCGTGCCGGTACGCATCCGCCTGCGGCGCCGCGCGGCGCTCCTCGCCGCGCCGGCCGCATTGGCCCTGGCGCTGCCCGCCGGGGCGGGGGCGGCGTTCACCGGGGCCAACGGCGACCTCGCGTTCCACGTCTGGCCGCTGTGCATCGGAGGCTCGGTGTGCGAGGACGCGCAGGGGCCGACGATCTTCCGGATGCGCCCCGACGGGACGCGAGCGCGCCGGATCTTCGAAGACGGGACCGATCCCTCGTGGTCGCCCGACGGCCGCCGGGTCGCGTTCATGCGCGCGGCGGCCTCCGATGCGAGCGCCCAAGGGGTCGTCGTCGGCGACCCCGTGTCGGGCGCGCTGCGCACGGTCGTCTCGCCCGCGGACCCGCGCCTCGGCGCCGGCGGCGGGCTGTCCGGCCCGCCGGCCTGGTCGCCGGACGGCCGCCGGATCGCATTCGAGTGGCTGAGCGCCTTGGGCGCCGGCTCCCAGGACCTCTACTCCGTGCGCGCCGACGGCGGCGACCTGCGCCTGATCGCCCGCCTGGGAGCCTTCCCGCGCGGCGGCGCGCAGCCCGCGGAGCAAGCCTGGTCGACGCGCAACTGGATCGCGTTCACGCGCATCACGACCACGATCGGCAGCCGCGGCCGCTTCGTGCGCCACGCGAACCTGTGGCTGGTGAGGCCCGACGGGCGCGACCCGCACCCGATCACCAGGGCGGGCGGCGAGTCGGCCGCCTGGAGCCCCTCGGGGCGCGAGGTCGCCTACCGCTGCGGCGGCCGGCTCTGCACCCTGCGCCCAGGGGGGAGCAGGCGGCCGGTGATCAGGTTCGGCAGCCGGCCCGCCTGGTCGCCGGACGGCCGCCTGCTCGCGCTGGTGGGGCGCCGCGGCGTCTACACCGCGCGCACGGACGGCTCGCGGCTGCGCATGATCAGGCGCGCCGACCCGGCCCGCTGCCGGCCGCACGGATCCGACACGTCCGGCTGCCTGCCGCTCAGCCTCGACTGGCAGCCGCTGACGACGCGGGCGCCCACGGGCTGAGGGATCGGGCCTCGCCGGGCGTGAGAGCCGCGCCGGGGTGGAGGCGGCGTGTCCCCAGGACCGGCGCCCGGCGCGGTGCCCGCTGTTAGTGTCGCCGTGCCCCGCCCCTGTAAGGAAGGTCCTTCCCCATGTCGCCGGCCGCGCCGTCCCCCCGCATCCTCCCGCTCCTGGCCTGCTGCCTGCTCGCGCTGCTCGGCCCGGGCGCCGCGATCGCCGGCGCGAAGGCCAAGGCGAAGCCCAAGCCCGACGTCACGATCATGTCGCGCAACCTCTACCTCGGCGCCGACATCATCCAGCTCGCCTCGGCCCCGGACCTGGCCGTGGAGAAGACCAAGGCTGCGACGCTGTTCCAGACGGTCGAGCGCACGAACTTCCCGCTGCGGGCCAAGGCGATCGCGCGCGAGATCGCGCTCACCAAGCCGGACGTGATCGGGCTGCAGGAGGTGGCGCGCTACTACCGCTCCGCGGACGCCACGCCCGGGCAGGCGGCGAAGCGGCCGCTGTACGACTGGATGGCCCTGCTGCAGCGCCAGCTCAAGGCGCAGCGCCAGTCCTACCGGGTCGCTGCCGAGCAGACCGAGCTGGACATCACCGTGCCCTCGGCCGCGGGCTACGGCCTGCGCCTGAAGCTGGGCAACGCCGTGCTCGTGCGGACCGGTCGCGGCGCGCGGGTCTCCGGGGTCAGGCGCCTGTCGGGGCAGTTCACCGACCAGCTCCGGGTGACGCTGCCGAGCGGCGCGGTCGACCTGCATCGCGGCTACGCCGGCATCGACGGGCGCGTCGCGGGACGGCGGTTCCGCTTCCTGGACCCGCACGCGGAGGCCTACTCGGCGTCCTCGGCCAAGGGGCAGTTCCAACAGCTCCTGCGCGGCGCGGCGAGGTCGCGCACGCTGCCGACGATCATCGCCGGCGACTTCAACTCCGACCCGGCCGACCCCGAGCCGAACGCCTACCGGGCGGTCGCCGGCGCCGGCTTCGTCGACACCGGCCGGCGGGTGGCGACGTGCTGCCAGAACGAGCTGGTGAACAACCCGCGCTCGGAGCTCAAGACCTGGATCGACCACATCGTCGTCCGGCCCCGCGCGCGGGTGCTGCGCACCCGCGTGATCGGCAACAGGCCCGCCGACCGCATCCGCGGCCTGTGGCCCTCCGATCACGCCGGCGTGGTCGCCACGATCCGCCTGCCGTAGGCGCCGCGAGTCGGTAACGGCGGGCGCCGGGCGCTCAGGCCCCCGGCCGCAGCGCCACGCCGACCAGCAGCGGCGACAGCAGGTACGCGAGCAGCACGAACGGCCACATGTAGCCGCGGGTGACGCGCCAGCCGACGAGGATCTCGGCCACCGGCCGGCGGGTGAGCAGGCTGCCGCCCCATTCGAAGATCAAGACCAGCGCCATCCAGAACGCGCCCGCCGAGAGCAGCTCGAGGGGGGTGTATACGCCGACGGCGTCGAGGATCACGTAGGCGAAGACGAAGATGTAGGCGATGCGCGTCGCCATTCCGATCTGGTGTGCGCGAAGCGCGCCCGCGCGCGGCTCGTAGACCCGGCGCATGAGGACGAAGTAGTTCACCGCGCTGACCGCCAGCTCGGCGAAGAACACGCGGAAGGTGATCATCAGCAGGTAGGCGTTCACGTCGCGCTCCGGCCGCGGCTCGATCATCGCCTACCTCGCCGGCCCGCGTCGCAGACTCGCCCGGCCGCACGTCGAAGGCGCCTTGACCTGAATAACACTTGACAACTGAGCATCACTCAATCACGCTGTCGGCGATGACGGCCGGGCGTGAGAGCCCCAACCTCGAGCCGCGTGCGAGCGCCGCCGAGCGCGAGGAGCTCGCCCTGCTCCGCGACGCCCTGCGCCGGCTGGTGGACACGGAGATCGCGCCGGCGGCGCTGGACTGGGAGGCGGCGGGCGGTGTGCCCCGCGAGCTCTTCCGGCGGCTGGGCGAGCTGGGCTTCCTCGGGATGGGCCTGGCGCAGGAGCACGGCGGCGGCGGGCGGGACTTCCGCTACACGGCGGTGCTGGTCGAGGAGCTCGTGCGCTGCGGCTCGGTGGGGGTGGCCGTGAGCGTGCTGGCCCACGCGGAGTTCGCGAGCAAGGTGATCGATCGCGCCGGCTCGGCGGAGCTGCGCGCGGAGGTGCTGCCGGGCGCGATCGCGGGAGAGCGGATCGGTGCGCTCGGGGTGACGGAGCCCGGGGCGGGCAGCGACGTGGCCGCGATCCGCACGCGCGCGGCGCGCGACGGCGGCGACTACGTGATCGACGGCGCCAAGACGTTCATCACCAACGCGCCGACGTGCGACTTCGTGACGCTGGCGGTGCGCACGGGCGAGCAGGGCAGGCGGGGCATCTCGCTGATCGTGGTGCCGGGAGACGCGCCGGGCCTGGTGCGCGGGCCCCGCCTGCGTAAGCTGGGGACGCACTCCTCGGACACGGGCGAGCTCTCGTTCGAGCGCTGCCGGGTGCCGGTCCGCTACCTCGTGGGGGAGGAGGGCGCGGGGTTCGGCCTGATCATGGAGGGCTTCCGCGGCGAGCGGCTGGTGCTGGCGCTGATCTGCTGCGTGCAGATGCGGCTGATGTGGGAGCAGGCGCGCGGCTACGGGCTGGAACGCGAGGCGTTCGGGCGACCGTTGCTGGGCTTCCAGTCCTGGCGGCACCGGCTGGCCGACGCGCTGACGACGATCGAGGCGTGCGAGGCGCTGACCGCCCGCGCGCTGGAGCGCCACGTGGCCGGGCTCTCGTGTGACCGCGAGGTCTCGATGGCGAAGCTGCTCGCCGCCGAGAGCGCGGTCGGGGTCGCGCACGACTGCGCGCAGATCTTCGGCGGCTACGGGTACATGGAGGAATCGCCGATCGCGCGCCTCGCGCGCGACTCGCTCGCCTTCAGCGTGGGCGCGGGCACCAGCGAGGTGATGCGCGAGATCATCTCGCGCGAGGCGGGACTCGTCCCGGCGGGGGCTGGATGAGGCGCGCGGACGGAGCCGCCGTCGCGGTCGCGGGGGTCGGCGAGTCCGGCCCGCTGGCCTGCGACCCGCGCTCGATCCCGGAGATGGTGCTCGACGCGGTCGAGGCGGCGCTGGCGGACGCGAGCCTGGGCTACGACGACGTGGAGGCCGTGGTGACGGCCTCCGTGGACCTCTTCGACGGTCTGACCGCGTCCAACGTGGCGGTCACCGAGGTGGTGGGCGCCGTGATGCGCCCGGAGACGCGGATCTCGGGGGACGGCATCTGCGCGGCGATCCACGGCGCCTGCGAGTTGCTGGCGGGCACCTGCGACACGGTGCTGGTCGTCGCGCACGGCAAGGCGTCGATGGCGTCGCACCCCGCGCTCACGGAGTGGGCGATGGACCCTGTGTTCCTGCAGCCGCTGGGAGTGGGCTTCCTGGCCTGCGCGGGGCTGCAGGCGCGGATGCTGGCCGAGGAGGACGCGGGCGCCGTCGGGCGCTGGGCGGAGCTCGCCGCCGCGCGCCGCGCGGACGCGGGGAGCGACGCGATCGCGGGACCGTGCAGCGTCGAGGAGGTGCTGGCCTCGCCGATCGTCGCGTCGCCGCTGCGGGCGGGGATGGCGGCGCCGCCTGGCGACGGCGCCTGCGCTGTGGCGCTGACGGCGCGACCCCCCGGCGCGCAGCGCGAGGACCGGGTGCTGCTGACGGGAGCGGGGTGGGACCTGGAGCCGCATTCGCTCGGAGAGCGCGACCTGCGCCGCTGGGAGGGGCTGCGGCGCGCATCCGACCGCGCGTACGCCGCCGCCGGGCTGGACCCCTCGCACCCCGCGCTCGACCTGGCCGAGCCGTCCTGCCTGTACGCGCACGAGGAGGAGCTGTTCCGTGCGGCGGCGGGCGTCGGCGAGGGGGTGACGGTCTCTCCCGGCGGCGGGCTGTTCGCCGGCGCCGCGCCGGTGGCCTCGGGGCTGTCGAGGCTCGCGGACGCCGCCCGGCGCATCCGCGCGGGGACGGCGCGCCGCGCGCTGGCCCACGGGACCTGGGGCCCGGCGGGCCAGGCCCACGCCGTCGCGGTGCTGGAGGCGGACGGGTGAGCGCGGTGGCGATCATCGGCACCGGGCAGACGCGGCACGCGAGTCGCCGCGACGACGTCTCACAGCCCGAGTTGGTGCGCGAGGCGGCCGAGGCGGCGCTTGCCGACGCGGGCGTCGGACCGGGGGACCTCGACGCGGTGCTGCTGGCGAACATGGAGCTGTTCGAGGGGCGCGCGCTGCCGGAGCTCTGGGCGGGCGAGGGCGCCTACGCGGCCGGGCGGCCGTGTATGAAGGTCGCGACCGGCGGCACGTCGGGCACGAGCGGGTGCATCGCGGCCTTCCACCAGGTGGCGGCCGGCCTGTTCGACGTGGTTCTGGTGGTGGGTTACGAGAAGCACTCCGAGGGGCACGCGCAGACCGGGATGGCGCTCACGGACCCCTTCTGGGATCGCGCGGTCGCCTCGGGCGCGGTCGGCAACTTCGCGCTGTCGGTCTCGCAGTACGTGGCCGAGCGCGGGGTGACCGAGGAGCAGGCCGCGCTCGTGGCGGTCAAGGCGCGGCGCAACGCGGCGCGCAACCCGCACGCGCACCTGCAGATGGCGGGGCTGACGGTCGAGGAGGTCCTCGCCTCGCGGATGCTCGCCGACCCGGTGCGGCTGCTGGACATGTGCCCGCAGTCCGACGGGGCGTGCGCGATCGTGGTCGCCTCGGCCGAGGCGGCGCGGCGGCGCTGCCGGCGCCCCGCGTGGGTGCTGGCGGCCGAGACCCGCCACGAGCAGCCCTACATCGGCGACATCGATCGGCGGCTGGTGACGATGCGCACGCTGCGCGACGCGGCGCGGGCCGCCTACGAGCGGGCGGGCGTCCGCCGGCCGCTGGCCGACCTCGATGTGGCCGAGATCTACGAGCCGGTCAGCTACGCCGAGCTGGCCTGGTACGAGGCGCTGGGCCTCTGCGCCGAGGGCGAGGCGGGCAGGCTGGTGGAGGAGGGCGTAACGGCGATGGACGGCGAGCTTCCGGTGAACCCGTCCGGCGGGGTGCTGAGCTCCAACCCGGTCGGCGCCTCGGGCGTGATCAGGGTCGCCGAGGCGGCGCTGCAGATCCACGGCCGCGGCGGCGAGCGCCAGGTCGAGGGCGCGAGCAGGGCGCTGGCCACCGGATACGGCGTCTACGCCTGGGCGGACGTCGTCGTGCTCGGCGCGCAGGAGGCGGCGTGATCGCGAGCGAGGCGCTTGAGGTCTCCGCCCCGATGGACCTGGGCTGGCGCTACTGCTCGGGCGCGGCGATGGAGCGCTTCCTGGGCGGGCTGCGCGAGCGGCGGATCGAGGCGCTGCGCTGCTCGGGCTGCGGGCGCCGCTACCTGCCGCCGCGCCCGCTGTGCGGCGACTGCCGCCTGCGTCTGCGCGAGTGGGTGGCGGTCGCCGACGAGGGCGAGTTGGCTGCGTGGAGCGTCTACCGCCTGCCGATCCTCGACGGGCGCACCGGCGAGCCGCGCCCGGCCCCGTACGGGATCGGGCTCGTGCGCCTCGACGGTGCCGACACCACGCTCAACCACTTCCTCGCCGAGACCGACCCGCGGCGGCTGCGGATCGGGTTGCGGGTGCGGGCCGTGTGGCGGCAGGAGTTGCGCGGCGCGCTCGACGACATCCTGCACTTCGAGGCGGCGGGATGATCGTCGAGGGTCGCGTGCAGATCCCGTTCCGCTACGCCGCGGGCGCGGCCGCGAGCCGCTTCGGGTTGGCGCTGCGCGACGAGCGGCGCATCCTCGCCGCGCGCTGCGGCGGCTGCGGGCGCGTGCTGTGCCCTCCCGGCCCGTTCTGCGGTCGTTGCGGCGGCGCGCCGGGCGAGCCCGTGGAGGTCGGCCCGGGCGGCGCGCTCGTCTCGTGGACCGAGGTGCCGGGACGCGGGTGCTTCGGGCTCGTGCGCCTCGACGGCGCCGACGGGGCGCTCGTGCACCGGCTGCTGGCGGCTCCCCGCGCCGTGCGCGCCGGCATGCGCGTGCGGGCGCGCTTCGCGCCCGAGCGCCGCGGCGGGGTGCGCGACATCGAGGGCTTCGAGGCGGAGGACGCGGGGTGAGCGTCCGGCTCGAGCACGACGGGGCGGTCCTGATGGTGACGATCGACCGGCCGCGGGCGCGCAACGCGCTGTCGCTTCAGATGAGCCGCGAGCTCGCGGCCGCCTGGACCGAGCTGCGCGACGACCCGCGGCTGCGCGTGGCGGTCCTCACCGGCGCGGGCGAGGCGGCGTTCTGCGCGGGCGCCGACCTCAAGGAGGTCGGGGCGTGGTACCGCTCGATGACGCCCCTGGAGCGCCGTCGCCACGGCGAGCGCGAGCCGGGGCTGGGCGGGCTGACGCGCAACCTGGATCCCGGCAAGCCGGTACTGGCCGCGATCAACGGCGCCTGCCTGGCGGGCGGGCTCGAGCTGGCGCTCGCGTGTGACCTGCGGATCGCCGCCGAGCACGCGACCTTCGGGCTGCCGGAGGTGCGCTGGGGGATCATCCCCGGCGCCGGCGGCACCCAGCGGCTGCCGCGGGCGGTGCCTCGCGCTCTGGCGATGGAGATGCTGCTGACCGGCGCGCCCGTCGACGCCGGCACGGCCCTGCGCGCCGGGCTGGTGAGCCGGGTGGTCGAGGGGGCGCGGCTGGCGGAGGAGGCGCTCGAGCTGGCCCGGCGGATCGCGCGCAACGCGCCGCTGGCCGTGCAGACCGCGCGCGCGGCGGCCCGCGCGGGCGCCCACCTGGGCCTGGACGAGGCGCTGGCGCTCGAGCAGCTCCACGCCGAGCCGCTGCGCCAGACAGAGGACGTGCGCGAGGGCCTGCGGGCGTTCGCCGAGCGCCGCGAGCCGCGGTTCGAGGGGCGCTGAGCGTGGCGGGCTTCGAGACGATCGGCTTCGCCGCCGAGGGACCGGTGGCTCGCATCACGCTCGCGCGCCCCGAGGTGCACAACGCGATCGACGGGCGCATGCTCGCCGAGATCCGCGAGGCGCTCGCCGCCGCAACGGCCGACCCGGCGGTGCGCGTGATCGCGGTGGCGGGCGCGGGCGAGCGTGCGTTCAGCGCGGGCATCGACGTCGCCTACGTGAAGGACCTGGAGGGGCTCGCGGCGCGCGAGGTCGGTCGCGAGCTCCACCGCACGTTCCTGGCGCTGCGCACGACCGAGAAGCCGATCGTGGCCGCGATTGACGGCCTGTGCCTGGGCGCCGGGCTGGAGCTCGCGGTCTCGTGCGACTTCATGGTCGCGAGTGACCGCTCGCGCTTCGGGCTGCCGAACATCGACCGCGGGATCCCGGCGATCGTCGAGGCGGCGATCCTGCCGCTCGCCGTCGGCATCCAGGGCGCGCGCGAGCTGGCCTACACCGGGGAGTTCTGGGACGCCGCCAAGGCCGAGCGCCGGGGCCTGCTGCACGCCGTCGTCGCCTCTGGCGAGCTGGAGGCCGAGCTCGCCGGCTGGTGCGAGCGCCTCGCGGCCAAGAGCGCGACCGGGCTGGCTACCCAGAAGGAGATCGTGCACAAGTGGATGACGACCGATCTCGAGTCGGCGATCGACTTCTCGATCAACACGGTCGTGCTGAGCTTCGGCTCGCGCGACCAGCGCGAGGGGATGGGCTCGTTCCTGGCCGGGCGGCGGCGGGAGCGCCCCGATGGCTAGCGCCGAGAGCGTGATCGTCACCTGCGCGCTGACCGGTGCCCAGCAGGGCAAGGAGGCCAACCCGAACCTGCCGCTCGCGCCGGAGGAGATCGTCGCGCAGGGGCTGGAGGCCTGGCGGGCGGGCGCCGCGATCCTGCACCTCCACGCGCGCGACGCCGACGGGCGCCCGACCGCGGACCCGGCGGTCTTCCGCCGCATCGTGGGCGGGTTGCGCGAGGCCGGCTGCGACGCCGTGCTCAACCTCTCGACCGGTGGCGCCGTCGCCGGCATCCCGCTCGAGGAGCGTCTCGCCGTGGTCAGCGAGCTGCGCCCGGAGATCGCCTCGCTGAGCGTCGGCGGCGGGACCCTGCTGGGGCGCTTCGACGAGCGCGCGGGCGAATGGGCCAACGACCGCTTCGTCGCGCTGTTCGCCTCCCACGCCGAGCTCGAGCGCGCTGCGCGTCTGTTCGCGCGGTGCGGCGTGCGGCCCGAGCTCGAGGTCTACCACGCCGGCATGCTCAACACGGTGCGCGCGCTGCGCGCGCGCGGAGTGCTCGCCGAGCCGCTGCTGATCAACCTCGTGACGGGCATCCCCGGAGAGTGCACCGAGCCCACGGTGCGCAACCTCGCCTTCCTGGTCGGCGACCTGCCGGCGGGGGCGGTGTGGCTGACGAGCGCGATCGGCGCGCGCAACCACTTCCGCATGCTCGGCGCAGCCGTGGCGATGGGCGGCCAGGTGCGGGTCGGGCTCGAGGACAACGTGTACATCGGGCGCGGCGAGCCGGCCGCGTCCAACGGCCAGATGGTGGACAAGGCGGTGCGCATCGTCCGCGAGCTGGGCTTCGAGCCCGCCAGCCCGGACCAGGCACGGACCGCGCTCGAGCTCGAAGGAGGGAACTCGTGAGCAGCAACGGCAAGCCGATCGCGATCGACGCGTGGGGCAGCTGGATAGGACCGGAGGCCGCCAAGCGCTGGCCGGCGGAGTACCTGCACATCTTCCGCAAGTACCGCTCGCCGCGCTCGATCTTCGAGGGCATCCCGCTCGAGCAGATGCTGGCGGAGATGGACGCCGCGGGCGTCGAGCGCTGCGTGCTCTCGGCCTTCTACCACAAGGACCTCGCGGTGGTCAGCAACGAGGAGGTCGCCGAGGCCGTCGCCGCGCACCCGGACCGCTTCATCGGCTCGGGCACCGTCAACCCGCTGCACCGCCCGGCGGAGGTCGCGCGCGAGGTCGAGCGCCTGGTGGGAGAGCTGGGGATGCGCGTGATCCGCCTGGAGCCCTACATGTACGGCGACGGGATGACCGGGCTTCCGCCCAACGACAAGCACTACTGGCCCGTCTACCTGAAGTGCTGCGAGCTGGGGGCCGCGGTGGCGATCCAGGTCGGTCACACCGGCCCGCTGCTGCCGTCCGAGTGCGGTCGCCCGATCTACCTCGACGAGGTCGCGCTCGCGTTCCCCGAGCTGGTGGTCCTGGGCTGTCACCTCGGGCAGCCCTGGCACGAGGAGATGATGACGCTGGCCTGGAAGCACCCCAACGTCTACGTCGAGACGTCGGCGCGCACGCCCAAGCACTGGCCGGCCGCGTTCGTGGAATTCGTGCGCTCGTGGGGCCAGGACAAGGTCGTGTGGGGGACCGACTACCCGCTGCTTCCGTTCGATCGCGCGCTGCGCGAGACGGGCGAGCTCGGGCTGTCGGAGGAGGTCCGCCGCAAGCTGGTGCGGGACAACGCGCTGCGGGCGCTGGGACTGGAGGGCTAGGGCATGGAGCTGACCAGGAAGACGCTGGCCGCGATCCCCTACCTCGGCCTGCACGGGGTGGACCTGCTCGAGGCCGGCGACGGGGCGGCGCGCGTGCGCCTCCCGGACCGTCCCGAGCTGCGCAACCACGTGGGGACGGTGCATGCCGGGGCGCTGTTCACGGCCGCCGAGGCGGCCGGTGGCGTGGCGGCCGCGACCACGATCGACCCCGGCGCGGTGGTGCTGCTGCGGGAGGCGAGAGTGAGCTACCGCGCGCCGGGCGAGGGCGAGGTGGTGGCGCAGGGCCGCGTCGAGGGCCCGGCGGCCGAGAGCGCGCGCGAGGCCTACGCGCGGTCGCGGCGCGGCGAGCTGCAGGCGCGGGTGAGCGTGCTCGACGCCGCCGGCACGGTGCTGGTCGATGGGACCTGCGACTACGCGGTTCGCGAGGCGCGCCGATGAGCGCCCCCGTGCTGGTCGAGCGCGAGGCGGGCGTGACGACGGTGACCCTCAACCGCCCCGACATCCTGAACGCGATCGACGGAGAGATGCTCGAGGCGCTGGTGGCCGCGCTGCGCGAGGTCTCGGCCGGCCAGGAGCGCGTCGTGGTGCTCGCCGGGGCGGGGCGCGCGTTCTGCGCGGGCGCCGACCAGGGCGAGATGGTGCCCCGGGACGCGGCCGACTGGGAGCGGATCGTCGAGCGCTACCTGGACCCCGTGCGCCTGATCGCGGGGATCGACGTGCCCGTGATCGCGCGGCTGCACGGCGACGCCGTCGGCGGCGGGCTCGGGCTGGCGATGGCCTGCGACATGCGAATCGCGGCGCCGCAGGCGCGGCTCTGCGCCCCGTTCGTGCGCATCGGCCTGGCCGGATGCGACATGTCGGCCGGCTACTTCCTGCCGCGCCTGGTCGGCCTCGGCCGGGCGACCGAGCTGATGATGACGGGGCGCTTCGTCGATGCGCGCGAGGCCGAGCGGATCGGGCTGGTGAACCGCTGCGTCGAGGCCGGCGAGCTCGACGCGGAGGTCGGGCAGCTCGCACGCGCCCTGGCGGACGGGCCGCCGCGCGCGCTGGCCTTCACCAAGCGCGCGATCCGCCGCTCGCTGGACCTAGCGATGGAGGCCGAGTTCGACTACGAGGTCTTCGCCCAGGTGCAGTGTCTGCAGACGGCCGACCACCGCGAGGGCGTGGCCGCCTTCCGGGAGCGCCGCCCGGCGCGCTTCGAGGGGGCGTGATGGACGCGTTCCGCTCGCTGCTGAGCGACGAGGAGGCGGCCTGGCAGGACGCGGTGCGCGCGTTCGTGGCGCGCGAGATCACGCCGCACGCGGGGCGCTGGGACCGGGAGGCCCGCTACCCGCGCGAGCTGCTGGGGCGCCTGGGCGAGCTGGGCTGGCTGGGCACCGCCTTCCCGGAGGACTGCGGCGGCAGCGGGGGCGGGCCGGTCGAGTACGCGATCCTGTGCGCCGAGCTCGCCCGCGGCTCGGCCGGGGTGGCGCTCGGCGCCTACGTGCACACGGCGCTGGCGTGCGCCGCGATCATGCACCTCGGCAGCGACGAGCAACGGCGCGCGCTGCTGCCGGAGGCGCTGCGCGGGGAGCGGGTCGGGTGCTGGGCCTACGCCGAGGCCGGCGCCGGCTCCGACGCCGCCGGCGTCGCCACCCGCGCGCGCCGCGACGACGGCGGCTACGTGCTCGACGGCGCCAAGCTCTACATCACCAACGCGCCGATCGCCGACTTCGCGGTGGTCGTCGCGTCGACCTCGCCCGAGCGGGGGCTCAAGGGGCTGTCGCTGTTCGTGGTGGAGCGCGAGGCGCGGGGCCTGCAGGTCGGGCCGCCGATGCGCAAGCTCGGCATGGGCGCCTCGGAGATGGCGGAGGTCGTCCTGGACGGCTGCCGCGTGCCCCGCGAGGCGCTGCTCGGCGCGGAGGATCGGGGGTTCCTGGCGGCGATGGAGGTGCTGACGCTCGGGCGCATCGCCGCGGCGTCGTTCGCCTGCGGGCTCGGGAGCGCCGCCCGGCAGGCGGCGCTCGAGCACGCGCGCGAGCGCGTCCAGTTCGACGGCCCGCTGGCGCGCAACCAGTTCGTGCGCTTCACGCTCGCGGACCTCGACACGCGCCTGGAGGGCGCCTGGCAGCTGACGCTCGCCGCGGCGCGGCTCGCGCAGGCAGGCCTGCCGCACGGTCGCCAGGCGTCGATGGCCAAGCTGGCGGCGAGCGAGACCTGCACCTGGGCCTGCGAGCGCGCGCTGCACCTGCAGGGCGCCCACGGCTACATGCTCGAGAGCGCCGCTCAGCGCTTCTACCGCGACTGCAAGGTGCTGGAGTTCGGCGAGGGTACGAGCGAGATCCAGCGCGAGACGATCGCGCGGGGAATGGGGGTCTGACCAGTGGGCGTCAAAGAGCGACGCGAGCGCGAGCGCGAGGCTCGCCGCCGGGCGGTGCTGGACGCGACCCGCGAGCTTGTCCGCGAGCAGGGCTTCAACAGCACCACCACCCGCAAGATCGCCGAGCGCTGCGAGCTGTCCGAGGCGACGCTGTTCTTCTACTTCCGCAGCAAGGACGAGATCTTCACCTCGCTGCTGTTCGAGGGCGTCGAGTTCATGGCCCGGGGTCTGGAGGAGATCGTCTCCGCCGGGGGCCCCGCCGAGCGCACGCTGAAGCGCCTGTGGGACTTCTTCGCCGAGCTGCGCGACGCGCATCCCGAGTACTACCACGTGTTCGGCTACCTGGCGCACCCGCAGTCGACCGCGGCGGTGGACGACGAGGTCAAGCGCGAGCTCGCGCGCCGCTCGGGCGACAACTTCCGGATGCTCGGCGACTACCTCGAGGAGATCGTCGGCCCCGGCCGCGGGCGCGTGGCGGCGGACCTGCTGTGGGGCGGCTTCGTCGGCCTGATGGTGCTGCGCGACTCGCGCGCCAACCTGGGCGCCAGGGCGCACCCCAGCAGTCGCGAGCTCGACGCGGCCTTCGGCCTGCTGGTGGGCGGACTGGAGCGGGGGACGCGATGAGCACGATGCAGGCCGCCCGGCTCCTCGCCCCGGGCCGGCCGCTGCGCATCGAGGAGCTGCCCGTGCCGGAGGCCGGGCCGGGCGAGGCGCTCGTGCGGGTCCGCGCCTGCGGGCTGTGCGGGACCGACCTCCACCTCGCCGTCGACGGGGATCTGCCCGTCGAGCACACGCCGATCACGCTCGGCCACGAGGCGGCCGGTGTGGTCACCGCGCTGGGACCCGGCGCCGGAGGCGTCGCGGAGGGGCAGCGGGTGGCGCTGTTCCCCGCCGCCTCCTGCGGGCGCTGCCGCTTCTGCCTGGCCGGGCGCGAGGCCCTGTGCGACTCCTCCAAGGTCTACGGGATGGCGCGCGACGGAGCGCTGGCCGAGTACGTCGTCGTCCCGGCGCGGTCGCTGCTGCCGCTGCCCGACGACGTTGCGTTCGACATCGGCGCGATCGTCACCGACGGCGTCGCGACCCCCTTCCACGCGCTGCGCGCCCGCGGAGGCCTGCGCGCGGGCGAGAGCGTGGGGGTCTTCGGCTGCGGCGGGCTGGGCACGCACGCGGTCGCGCTGGCACGCCTGATGGGCGCGGCCCCGATCGTGGCGGTGGACATCGACGCCGGCGCGCGCGAGCGCGCGCTGGCGCTGGGCGCGGACGTCGCGCTCGACCCGCGCGAGGGCGACCTGGCCAAGGCGATCCGCGCCGTCGCCCCGGGCGGGCTCGAGCTGGCGCTGGAGCTGGTCGGCCTGCCCGATACCGTCGAGCAGGCGCTTCGCAGCCTGGGCAAGCGCGGCCGCGCCGTGGTCGTCGGGGTCGGCCCTTCGAGGGCGTCGCTGCCCCCGCTGGCAGCGTTCGTAGGGCGCGAGCAGGCCGTGCTCGGGTCCTTCGGCGCCGACCGCGCCGACAGCGAGGACCTCTACGCGCTGATCGCCGCCGGCCGCCTCGACCTGCGCGACTCGATCTCGGCCCGCTACCCGCTGGCGGAGGCCGACGCCGCGCTCGCGCACCTCGCACGCGAGCGCGGTCGCGTGGTCAGGATCGTCGTCGAGCCGGAAGCGGAGCGGTGAGCGCCGAGCGAGCGCGCACGGGTGGCCGCCGTTGGCGCGCGGGCGACGGCGCGCTCAGGGCACGAAGTCCCAGGCGTCGAACGTCCGCCCGTCCCACAGGCGGCGCTCGCGGTCGGCGGGCGCGTCGACGACCGCGGGGCGCAGGTTCCAGGCCATCGTCGCGCGTCGGCGCACGCCGTAGGCCGGCCAGTACGGCACGCCGCGCCCGCGGCGCGCGTTCGGGCTACCGGTGAGCGCGAACGAGATCCATGCGTCCATCACGCGGTCGGAGAGCGTGCGGCGGCGGACGATCTCGCGCGGGTCGGAGGTGCGACCGCGCGGGATCCAGCTCAGGTCGAGGTTGCCGAAGACGAACGGCAGCTCGATCGCGTGCACCGCTCCGAGGTTCGCATACGGCCCGGCCGCTGGCGTGGAGGCGCGGCGCCAGCGGAACCAGTAGGCGAAGTCGTTGCGCGGCCGCCAGCGGGCCTGGGCCTGCGCGAGCCGGATCTGCGGCACGCGGAAGAGCTGATCGGTGAGCATCGCGTGGGAGATCTCGCCGTCGGTGGCGGTGGGCCGGTCGCGACGGTAGGTCGCCGTGATCTGCGCCCGGCGCGCGCTCAGGCCGCCGGGGAAGAACGGGTTGGCGGCCGGCGGGAGGGTGAGCAGCGCTGGGTCGTAGAGGCCCCAGTACTGCGTCTCGTTCTCGGTCGTCCCGCTGAGCAGGTCGATCTTGCGGGCGCTGCCGGCCGCCACGCGCCGGACGACCGGGCCGGGGAGCAGCGCACCATCGACGTACGGCGCGAAGTAGGTGTCTCCCGAGAAGAGCGGCGCCCGGTCGTAGGCCGTCTTCTGGATGTCGAGGATGCGGCTTGCGCTCATCGCCAGCAGCGCGCGCACGCTCCGCACGCCGGCGATCGCGATGTGGCGCCGCGCGATCTCCTCCTGGTAGGCGCGCGTGTGCACGAGGTAGCCGGATCCGCTCTGGGCGATCGCCCGCCGGAACAGCCGCTCGGGGTGGGCGGTCGCGAGCAGGGCGCTGACCGAGATCCCTCCCGCCGACTCGCCGAAGACGGTGATCTCACGGGGGTCGCCGCCGAAGCGCGCGATGTTTCGCCGCACCCACCGCAATGCGGCGATCTGGTCGCGCAGCCCGTTGTTCCCCGAGCCTCGGTAGGCGGGGTCGAGACGGCCCAGCTCGAGCCAGCCGAGCATCCCCAGCCGGTAGTTGAGCGTCACGACCACGACGCCGCCACGCCGCGCCAGCGGCCCGCCGTCGTACAGTGGCTCGCTGCCCGCGCCGACGACGAACGCGCCGCCCGGAACGAAGACCATCACCGGGCGCCGGCGGCCGTCGGGTCGGGGCGTCCACACGTTCACGCGAAGGCAGTCCTCGTCGGTGTAGCGCGGCCGCCGGTCGGGGTACTGCTCGAGCAGGTCGCGGTCCTGCGGGCAGATCGGCCCGGCCCGCGTCGCGCGCAGCGTGCCGCGCCAGGATGGAGGCGGCTGCGGCGGCCGGAACCGCAGCGCGCCGACGGGCGCCGCTGCGTAGCGGATCCCGCGGAAGGCGCAGGTGCCGCGCTCCGCGGCTCCCCGGAGCCCTCCCTGGGCGATCGTCGCCGCGCAGCGCAGGGACGCTCGCCCAGGCGGGGCGACGGCCGCGGCGGGGCCGGCTGCGGCCGACAGGGCCAGGGTCGCCGCGGCCAGCGCGAGCACTGCCGGGCTTCCTCTCGGATGGCTGCGGCGCATGCCGGCGTGAGCCTATTGGGGATCGCGCCGCGGCGCGCATCCCCCGCCCGAGAGGGCGCGGGCGGTTCCCGCCGCCCGTCCTACGCCGACGGGATCGAGAACAGCGACGTCATCCGCGCCGCGAGCGGCAGGTCCCCGACCACCTTCAGCCGGCCGCGCATGAACATCATCGGTCCCTGGCGGCCTCCGGTGACGAGACGCAGGAAGTCGACCGCGCCGACCGTGAAGGTCAGGCCGGGGTCGGCGAGCGGCTGCTCGCTCAGCCGGCACGCGCCCTCCCGGATCACGACCTCGTAGACGTCGTGGCCGCCGTCCGGCCGGTCGCCGATGCGCCAGTGGATGATCGCTTCGACCCCGCGGGCGCGGTCGGCCAGGAAATGGCGCTCCATGCGGGCGAACACCTCGTCGAGCACCAGGCTGCGCCCTTCCGAGCGCATCGCCGTGGCCAGATCGTTGTCCGAGGTCGAGGCTATGTGGCGCGCGAACTCGACCGGATCGACCGCGGCCGTGTCGAGGGCGGGCTGTTGCTCCTGGGGCATGTGCGGGGCCTCCTCCGGGAGGGTGTAGATACGACATGGAATGATGTCACATCAGTCGATGTAGGATCGTGCCGTGCCCGACGCCGCCCGCGGCCTGACCATCGACGAGCTCGCCGCTCGCACCGGGATGACCGTGCGCAACATCCGCGCCCACCAGGCTCGGGGCCTGCTGCCGCCGCCCGAGGTACGCGGCCGCACCGGGTACTACGGAGCCGAGCACGTGGCGCGCGTCGAGCTCGTGCAGGAGCTGCAGGCCGACGGCTTCAACCTCGCCGCGATCCGGCGGCTGCTCGACCGGGCGGGCGGCTCGAGCGCGGAGGTGCTGCGCTTCACGCGCGCGGCGCGCTCGTTCGAGGAGGAGGCGCCCGCGGTGATCGCGGCCGACGAGCTGAATGCGACGTTCGACGGCGGCGCGCGGGCCGCGCGCGAGGCCGTGCGGCTGGGAATGCTGCGTCCGCTCGGCGACGACGCGTTCGAGGTGCGCAGCCCGCGGTTGCTGGCGGTCGGCGCCGAGCTCGCGGCGCTCGGCATCCCGCCGGAGCGGGTGCTCCCGCTTGCCGCGCGGATGCGCCGCCAGGCGGATCGGATCGCGGCTGCGTTCGTGGACCTGTTCCTCTCGGAGGTGTGGGCGCCGTTCGACGCGGCCGGCCGCCCGCCGGAGCGCTGGCCCGAGGTCCGCGGCGCGCTCGAGCTACTGCGGCCACTGGCGGGAGACGCGGTCGCCGCCGTGTTCGCGCTTGCGATGAGCGACGCCACCGAGGAGGCGCTCGGCCGCGAGCTCGCCGAGGAGGCCGATCGGCCCGCGCGCGGGCGGTCCTCCCGCGGGCGCTCGGGGCGGACGCGGCCGGCGCGGCGGCGGTAGGCGCCGGCCGGTCAGTCCGGCGGCAGCGCCTTCAGCGAGTCGAGCTCGGAGTCGAACGCGTCGAGGATCGTGTCGGGATCGGGCACGAGCCCGGCGTCGGTCATCAGACCGACCGTCACCTCGCCGTGGTAGCTGAGGATCGAGACGCTCATGGACATGTTCCCCGAGCACGGCGCCCACACGAGCACGCCGCGCACCGGCGATCCAGCGAGATAGACGGTCTGGCGCGGGCCGGGGACGTTCGTCATCACGGCAGTGCCCTTCGAGCTGAACAGGTCGACGAGCGCGCTCTCCACGAGGGAGGGCGTCGTTCCGAGCGCGCTGAGGATCGCGTAGGCGATCGGTCCCTCCGGCGAGCTCTTGATCTCGGCCATCCCCCGCTTGACCGCCGCCAGGCGCCCGCCCGGCGTCTCGACGCCGACCGGGAGCGAGAGGAAGACGAGGCCGAAGCGGTTGCCGAGCCGCCGCGGCAGGGGCTCGTCCAGGGGACGGAGATTGAACGGGACGACCGCGTGGATCTCCTCGACGAGGCTGTCGCGCGACTCGAGGTAGCGCCGCAGCGCGCCGGTCATCGCCGCCACGAGGACGTCGTTGATGGTCGCCCCGTGGGCATGGGCGAGGTCGCGGATCTCCGCGAGCGGGATCGGCGCGGTCCACGCGACCCGCTGCGCGACGCCGAGCTCGCCCTTGAGCGCCGTCTTGGCATCGGCGCCGGCGAGCACGAGCTTTGCCAGCGCCTGCGCGTCGTCGCGCGCCATCGCCGCGAGGTCGATCGTCCGCTTCGGGCGGGCGAGGACCTCGAGGCCCTCGTGCAGGATCGCGCCGGCGGCCCCGCGCGTGAGCGAGAGCGCGGCTCCCGCCGGGCGCAGCACCGCTCCGACCGGCCCGCCGCGCCGGCGGTCGCCGGCCGGCGGCTGGGGCGGCTCGAGCCCGGCGTCCGGGCGCTCGTCGGTCAGCGAGAGCAGGACCCGCGCGAGCGAGATCCCGTCAGCGATGCAGTGGTGCAGCCGCGCGAGCACCGCGCAGCCCTTGCCGTAGCCGTCGATCATGTCCACGTGCCAGAGCGGCTTCGTCGGGTCCAGCGGCGTGACCATGCGGTCCGCCACATAGGCTTGGAGCGCGGCCCGGTCGCCGGGGGCGGGCAGCGCGACCCGGTGGAGGTGGAGATCGAGGTCGAAGGCGGGATCGTCCTCCCAGTGCGGTCCGCCGACGCCGAGCCTCGGCCCGGCGACCCGCTGGCTGAAGCGCGGGAACGGCTCGACGAGCCTCGTCTGCAGGACCTCCGCGAAGCGCGCCCAGTCCACCGGCTCGTCGAACCAGAAGACCGAGTTGATGACCATCAGGTTGGTCGGCCGGTCCATGCGCAGCCACGCTGCGTCCGCGCTGCCCATCGCCTCCTGTGCGTTCATGGCCCGCTCCTCGCTCGCGGTCCCGAACCTTCGCCGCGACCCTGGTCCCACCCTCGCGCCACCGGGCGAACGGGCCGCCGCCTCAGCCGCGCGTGGAGGATAGGAGGAGCCGCCGCTCTGCCGCGGCTATCGAGCGGCGCGCCCGGTCCACGGCGTCCATGTTCACCGAGATCGCGTCGATCCCGGCGCGCACGAGCAGGTCGGCGTACTCCGGGTAGACCGACGGCGCCTGGCCGCAGATCGAGCTCCGCAGCCCGAGCGCCCGGGCCGCCGGGATCAGCTGCGAGAGGTAGGCGACGACCGCGGGGTCGCGCTCGTCGAACACCTCGGCCACGACCTCGGAGTCGCGGTCGGCGCCCAGCAGCAGCTGGGTGAGGTCGTTGGAGCCGATCGAGATGCCCGCGATCCCCAGCTTCGCGTAGTCGGGCAGCGAGAACAGCACCGAGGGGACCTCGGCCATGATCCACAGCTCGAAGCCCGGCCGCGAGAGCAGCCCCGAGTCCGCCACCAGCTGGTGGCAGCGCTCGAGCTCGCGCGCCGTGCGCACGAACGGAAGCATCACGTGCAGGTTCTCGCGGCCGGCGTCCCACACGCGCCGGATCGCCGCGAGCTCGAGCGCGAACACCTCCGGCTCGTGCGTGTAGCGGAGCGCCCCGCGGTACCCGATCATCGGGTTCGCCTCCTCGGGCTCGAAGCGATCGCCGCCGTCCAGGCCGCGGAACTCGTTGGTGCGGAAGTCGATCGTCCTGTAGGTGATCGGCCGCGGCGCGAAGCCCGTCGCGAAGCGCTCGAGCGCGCCGGCCATCCGCTCGATGAACTCGTCCTGGCGGCCCTGCTCGAGCAGCAGCCGCGGGTGGGCGCCCTCGAGCGCCTCGAGCACCATCAGCTCGGCGCGCAGGAGCCCGACGCCGTCGACGGGCAGCTCGGCCGCGTGCTCGACCTGGGAGGGCTCGGAGAGGTTGACGAGCAGCGCGGTGCCGGTGACCGGCGCCGCGGGCGCGGCGCCGGGTGCGGCGGCCTGAGCCGGGGCGGCCGCGGTGGGCGCGGGCAGCCCCTCGAGCACCTGGCCGGCGCCGGCGTCGACGGTGACCGCCTCCCCGTTGCGCAGCTTCTCGGTCGCATCGCCGGCGCCGACGACGCAGGGAATCCCGAGCTCGCGCGAGACGATCGCGGCGTGGCAGGTCATCCCGCCGGAGTCGGTGACGATCGCGCTCGCGCGCCGCATCAGAGGCACCCAGTCGGGGGTCGTCATGTGCGTGACGAGGACCTCTCCGTCGTCGAGGTCGGCCGCGTCGTCGCGAGCGAGCACGACGCGCACCCGCCCGCCGCCGACGCCCGGCGCCGCCCCGAGGCCGCGCACGAGCACCGCGCCCCGCGCGGGCTCGCCGAGCGGCACCCCCCCGGCGGCCGTGACGGGCCTGGCCTGCAGCACCCACAGCGCGCCGTCCGGGTCGACCGCCCACTCGGTGTCCTGCGCGCTTCCGTAGTGCTCCTCCATGCGCAGGCCGAGCTCGGCCAGCGCCCGCACCTGGTCGTCGTCGAGCACCGCGCGCTTGCGCTCGTGCGCGGAGAGCTCGGTCGTCTCGGTCCCGCCGCCGGGGAGCGGCAGGATCGCGAGCTCCTTGGCGCGCACCTCGCGCGCGTCGATCGACAGCGTCTCCTTGTCCACTACGTAGCGGTCCGGCGAGACGCTTCCCGAGACGACGCTCTCCCCGAGCCCGAACGACCCCTCGATCACGAGCCGGTCGGTCTTCCCGGAGGCGGGGTCGATCGTGAACATCACGCCCGCGCTGACCGACGGGATCTGGCGCTGGACGACGACCGCGATGTCCATGTCCGCTTGCCCGAAGCCGCGCTGGGAGCGGTAGAAGACCGTGCGCGCGCCGAACAGCGAGGCCCAGCAGCGGCGGACCGCGTCCACGACCTCGTCGGCGCCGACGATGTTCAGGTAGGTCTCGTTCATCCCGGCGAACGACGCGGACGCGGTGTCCTCGGCGGTCGCCGAGGAGCGGACCGCGACGGGCACCTCCTCGCCGCCGTCGGCGAGCTCCGCGTAGGCCGCGCGGATCGCCTGCTCGAGCCAGTCCGGCATCGGCTCGCGCTCGACGAGCGCTCGTGCGCCCGCCGCTCCGTCGCGCAGCGCGATCGTGTCGTCGACGTCGACGTCGCGCAGCGCGTCCGCGAGCCGCGTGCGCAGGCCGTTCTCGTCGCAGAAGGCCGCGTAGGACGGCGCGCCGACGACGAAGCCCGGCGGCACCGGCAGGCCGGCTGCGGTCAGCTCGCCCAGGTTCGCGCCCTTGCCCCCGGCCCACGGGACGTCGTCGCGGGAGAGGTCGGCGAACGGGCGGACCGGGCTCGTGGTGGGCGGCGAGGCCGCCGGGCCTCCGGGCGTCGTGGTCATGGCTCTCGGTCTCCCTCGTAGTGCTCGTCGCGCAACCTAGCCCACCGGGGGCCGCGCGCCATCCGTGGTTTGCGCGGTGCCGTCCCCCGCGACCAGAGGCGCCCGGGCGGGCGCGGCTCCGGTCACCGAAGCAGTTCGAGCAGGTCGTACTCGATCTCCGCGAGCCGGCGCCCGATCGCGGCGCCCTCGAGCGAGCGCTCGGACCCGTCCCGGAACTGGACGGCGCGCATCATGAAGACCGCGCCCGTGTAGAGGTGGGCCAGGACGTCCGCGTAGCGGACCGCCGCAGGGTCGATCCGCCCGCCGCCCGCCGCCTCGTAGCCGCGGTAGAGGTCCTCGCGCCGGCCGACGCCGCTCACCTCGCGCTCGTCGGCGCCGAAGCGCCATGCGCGCATGCAGGCGAACGCCAGGTCCTCGTGGGGGTCGCCGAGATGGGCGAACTCCCAATCGATGATCGCGCGCAGGCCCTCGGGGCCCAGAATGTAGTTCGCGGTGCGGAAGTCGCCGTGGGCGAGCCGCAGGCCGTGGTCGGCCGGGGCGTGGTCGGCGCACCAGCGCAGCGCGAGCTCGAGCGCGGGCCGCGACGGGCCGCGGTCGAGCAGCGCTCGGACGATCTCGAGCTTCTCGACGGCCCCGCGGCGAGGGAGCCGCGGCAGGTCGTCCTCGCCGAGCGCGTGGATCGCCGCCAGCGCGCCGCCGAGCTGCGCGGCGAGCGAGCCCTCGCCGACGGTGTCGCCGTGCTCGCGCACGATCACGTGCGGCCGCGACTCCCCGGCGATGCGCTCCATGACGAACGAGTCCCGAAGCTCGTCCGAGGCGGGCAGCGCCAGCGGGCGGGGGACGGGCAGGCCGCGGGCGTGCAGCGCCACGAGCAGGGCGTGCTCGCCGGCACGGTGCAGCGCGTCCGCGCGGCCGGCGAGGACGTCGGGGTTCTGCGTGGCGCCGCCGCGGAAGTCGCGGCGCAGGAGCAGCTCGTGGCGGGCGCCCGCCGCGTCGACCGCATCGAAGGCCCAGGTCTCCCGCGACGCGCCGCCCGTGAGGCGCCGGAGATCGTCGATCCCGACCTCGCCGAGCTCGGGGGCCAGATCGCGGGCGAGCGCTGCCGCGAGGGTGGCGGTCGCCTCGTCGGGCACGACCGGAGTTCTACCGTCCCGGGGCCGGCCCGTCGCGCCCGCTCCGTCTAGAGTCGAGCCGTGAGCGACCACGAGCCCACCCCCGGCGAGCTCGTCGGGGCGGTGATCGAGTTCCTCGCGACGACCGTCCGGCCGGCGCTGACGGGCCACGCCCGGTTCGAGTCGCTGATCGCGATCCGCCTGCTGCAGATCGCGGCCGGCGACTACGAGCGCGGCGCGGAGATGCGCGCGCGCGAGCGCGAGCGCCTCGCGCGCCTGCTGGGGCACGCCGGCGACCTGGACGCCCTCGAGGCGGAGTTGGTCGAGCGCATCCGCGCCGGGGCGCTGAGCGGCGAGGACCGCGCGGCGGTCCTGGACGCGCTGCGCGCGTCCGCGCGCGACCAGCTGGAGATCGCCAACCCGGGCTACCTGCGCGGATCCTGAGACTCCGGCCAGGCCGGCAGGTCGCGCGGCCAGATCCCCTCCGGCAAGCCGGAGGGCACTTCCTGAAACAGCCGCTGAGCGACCTTGCGGATCTGGATCTCCTCCGCCCCCTCGGTGATCCGGTAGCGCCGGTGGCGGCGGTAGATGTGCTCGAACGGCATGTGGCGGCTGTAGCCCACGCCGCCGCAGACCTGCATCGCGCGGTCCGCCGCGTCGCACGCGAGCCGGTTGGCGCGGTAGTTGCACATCGCGACCAGGTGGGACACGCTCGTGGCCGGGTGCTCGTCCAGCACGGAGGCCGTCGCGCGCAGCAGCGCGCGCACCATCTCCGCCTCGGTGTGCAACTCGGCGAGCGGGAACTGGATCGCCTGGTTGGAGCTCAACGGGCGCCCCCAGGTCCGCCGCGAGCGCGCGTAGGCGACGGCCCCGTCGATGCAGTGCTGTGCCGCGCCGAGGCTCTGGGCGGCCTGGCGCATGCGCTGGTCGTGGACGAAGTGCTGGACGGCGACGAGGCCGCCGCCGACCTCGCCGAGCACCGCCGAGGCCGGGACGCGCACGTTGCGCAGCGTGACCTCCGCCGCGTCCGCGGGCATGTTCATCGTCCACCAGTAGAACTCGACCGTGTACCCGGGGGCGTCGGTCGGGACCAGGAACGCGGTGATCCCCAGCGGCTCCCCGGGCTCGCCCGAGGTCCGGGCGAACACCACGTTGTGCGAGACGGCGTGCGCTGCGGAGTTCCAGCGCTTGGCGGCGTTGATCACCCACACCTCCCCTTCGAGCGCGGCCCTGGCCTCCATCCGCATCGCGTCCGAGCCGTATCCGGGCTCGGTCAGCGCGAACCCCACGGGGCGCTCGCCGGTGATCATCGGCTCGATCCACTCCGCGCGCTGCTCGTCGGACGCGACGGCGTCGAACATCACCACCACCGGGAAGTTGCCCACGACGGAGCTCTCGTAGAGCGCGTCGTCGTGCAGACCCACCCCGCGGCGGGCGAGGTGCTCGCGGACGAACGCCATCTCCAGGTGCGAGGCGCCATGCCCGCCAAGCCGCTCGGGCAGCCCCCAGCGCAGCCAGCCCGCCTCGTCGGAGCGGCGGCGCATCTCTCCGATCAGCTCCTCCCACTCGCGGCTCGGGACGCCGCCGCGCTCGAAGTCGGTCCGCGCCCACTCACGCCGGTGGTCGAAGAAGCGGGCGTTGTCGCCGTCCCGCTCGAGCGGCCTGATCTCGGCCTCGATGAACTCGTCCAGCGCCCGCAGCGTGTCCGCGATCGCGGCGGGCGGCTCGAGCGGGGCGCTCACGCCGCCGCCGGCCCGACGTGCGCCAGGGACGCCTCCGGCGCGCGCTCGGTCTGCTCGGGACGGGTCGGGTTCACGCCGGGCGCGATCGTAGCCGGGCGGGGCTCGCGGTCGCCGCGAGCTCGTGCTTGGCGATCGTGAGGAGGTGGACCTCGTCGGCGCCGTCGCCGATGCGCAGCGCCCGCGCGACGACCCACATGCGACCGAGCGGCGAGTCGTCGGCCATGCCGAGCGCCCCGTGCACCTGGATCGCGCGATCCACGACGTCCTGGATCATGCGGGCGACCTGGACCTTCGCGATCGAGATGTCGCGGTACGCCGCGCGCTTGCCGTGGAGGTCGATGGCGCGGGCGGCCCGCAGGACGAGCAGCCGGCCGGCGTCGAGCGCGATGCGCGACTCCGCGAGGTGCGCGCGCACGAGTTGCGTGTCGGCGAGGACCCCCTCGCGATGGGGGCGGGTGAGCGCCCGCTCGGCCGCCAGGCGCAGCGCGCGCTCGGCCGCCCCGATCTGGCGCATGCAGTGGTGGATCCGCCCCGGGCCCAGGCGGTCCTGGGCGATCGCGAACCCCTCGCCGACCTCGCCCAGCAGGGCGTCGTTCCCGACCCGGCAGCCGTCGAAGCGCAGCTCGCCGTGGCCCGGCCCGCCGGCGTGCCCGAACACCGGGACGCTGCGCACGACCTCCAGGCCCTCGGCGTCCATCGGCACGAGCAGCACGCTCAGCCGGCGGTGGCGCTCCCCGCCGTCGTCGCCGGTCCGGACCATCGCGACGCAGAGCGCCGCGCCCACCGCTCCGCTCGCGAACCACTTGTGCCCGTCGATCACCCAGCCGTCGCCGTCGCGCCGCGCGACCGTCTCGATCCCGGTGGGATCCGAGCTCGCGACCTCGGGCTCGGTGAGCGCGAAGCAGGAGCGGATCTCGCCGTCGAGCAGCGGCCCCAGCCAGCGCGCGCGCTGTTCCTCGTCGGCCCGCTCGAGCAGGATCTCCATGTTGCCCGTGTCGGGGAAGTTGCAGTTGAAGACCGCCGGCGCCCACCCGTCGTGGCCCATCAGCTCGCAGAGATGGCCGTAGTCGACGTGCGAGAGCTCCCCGCCGTGGGCGCGCTGGGCCAGGAAGAGGTTCCACAGGCCCTGCTCGCGGGCGCGGGCGCGCAGCTCCCGCATCAGCGGCGGGTACGGCTCGCCGCCGGTCACCGAGTCCATCTGGGCGCTCAGCTCGTCGGAGCGCGGAAGCACCTCCGCGTCCAGGAAGGCGCGCAGGCGCTCCGCGACGCGCGCGCCGGCGTCGGAGAGGGACAGGTCGAGGTCGGTCGGATCGAGCATGGCTGCACCTTATGTTCCCGCCGTTCCGAAGCCGACCGCCACCAGCGGAGGCGGTGCCTGTCATCCTGCGGCGCCCGCGCCCGCCCGAGGTCAGATGATCGGCCCGCACGACACGTTCCTTGCGCTTCTCAACCGCAGGCTCCGGCGCCTGCTAGGCGGTCGGTGCCCTGCCGGCCGCCGTCCGCCTCGCTACCGCCGGCGGCACGTCGGCGGACGCCATGAGCGCGGAGAACGCGCGTTTCGGGCAGGCCGGGCGCTGGATCACCGACCAGGCGGTCCGCGGCTTCGGCGTCGTTCGCCTCGGGATCGTCTGGAAGGGCCTGGAGCCCCGGCCCGGCGTCTACGACGACGCGTATCTCAGGCGCATCCACCGGACCTACACGATGCTGCGTCGCCACGGAATCGCGGTGCTGCCCGACTTCCACTGGCGT
This sequence comes from Solirubrobacteraceae bacterium, assembly GCA_046330255.1. GTDB lineage: Bacteria > Actinomycetota > Thermoleophilia > Solirubrobacterales > Solirubrobacteraceae > JBBSBL01. Next base: position 214,800 of record JAXLTC010000001.1, on the reverse strand, counting down.
TGTGCCCGTGCGCGAGGCAGGTGTCGGTTGTTGTCACCCCCGGCCGCACGAGGGCCTCTGTCCGATCGTGCCGACGGTGATCCCGGCGGCACTGCGCCGCTCGGGATCCCGGAGATCGTCGCCGCCGTCGCCGATGCCGGCTCGGTGCTCGACGCCGGCTGCGGCAGCGCGCGGCTGACCCTGGCGCTCGCAGACGCCGGCGCGGCGGAGGCCGTCGGGATCGACACCAGCAGCGAGCGGCTCGCGCAGGGACGCGCGCGGCTCTCGGCGCACCCGGCGGGCGCCAGGGTGGAGCTCATGGAGCTCGACTTCGACCGCCCGCTCCCGTTCCCCGGAGGCCGGTTCGCGGCGACCGTTAGCCGGCTGGCGCTGATGATCGCCGCCGAGCCGGTCACGACGTTGCGGGAGTTGCGGCGCGTGACCGGGGCCGGCGGTCGAGTCGTCACGGCGCTGTGGGCGCCGGTCGGGGTGAACCCCTGGTTCGGGCTTCCGCGCTCCGCCGCCGCGGCGGCCCTCGGCGCGCACCGCGCCGGCTACGCGCGCGCCTTCGGCCGTCTGGGCGGCCGCGACGAGGCGATGGCGGCCCATCGCGCTGCGGGGCTCGCCGATGTGCGAGCCCGGACGCTGCGGCAGTGGCTGGACGTCCCGGACGCAGCCGGCCTGTGGTCGTGGATGGCGCGCGAGAACGGCCACGTGCGCCGCCTGGACGCGGCGCTCAGCGCCTCCGAGCGCGCGGCCGTGCTCGCGGAGCTCGAACGGCTGGTCGTCGACCATCGGGAAGCCGACGGCTCGCTCCACCTCCAGCGCGCCATGACGCTGGTGACGGCCACTGCATGAGGCACGGGCCTGCGCCCGGCCCCCTCCCGGCCAACCCGTCCCAGGCTATGCCCGCAGGACGGGTCTCAGCCGGGACGGGTTTGGTCCACGACCGCCGATCCCGTCGCCACCAGCCCCGGAAGGGGACGGCCTACCGCGGCGAGAGCTCGGCCAGCAGCGGACCGACCTCACGGCGGGCGTCGTCGCAGGCGCCGGCGGCGGCGCGGATCGCGGCGGACGCGGCGTCGAAGCGGATGCTCGCGTCGCCGGCCTCGGCGCAGGCCCCCTCCCCGAACGCGGGCCAGGCGCTGGAGATCCGGAGCACGCTCGAGCAGCGCAGCCCATCGACGGCCGCGGCGATGTCGCCCAGCGCCGCCCCGAGCGAGCCGAGGGTGGCGGCGACGGCGGCGTCGCCGTCGCGGTCGGCCGAGGCCGCGCGCAGCTCCGCGGCCGCCGCGACCAGGTCGCAGGCCCGGTCGTAGAGCTCGTGCGCGGGGTCTCGCCGCGGCGCTGCGCCGATCCGCTCAGCCGATGTGATCGCGATCCGGCGCATGATGGGAGTCTGCCGAGCGGTCCCGCGCACGTGAATGGGGTCCGGCATGTAGATCGGCCCCGCCGGACCCGCCGGGGCCGGATCCGCGCCGGGGGTGGAGGCGGCCGATGACGCGGCGCGTACGGTGGACGGCCTCCCGCTCGTCGATCGCCAGCGCCCGGGCTATGTCGGACACCGTGGCGCCGTCGACGAGCAGCGCGGCGACGGGCGCATCGCCCGGCTCGACCCGGGCCGTCGCCGCCGCGAGCTGATCGATTCCCGGCGCGGGCACGAGGCGCTCGCCCCGGGCCACCCGGCGGATCGAGTCCAGCAGATGGGAGACGGGCTCCGCCTTGCCGACCACCGCGTCCGCCTGCGCGATGGCCGCGGCGACGAGCAATCCGGCTCCCGCGTAGGCGGAGTAGATCAGCACGGCGGGCGGCCGCTCGCCCTGTTTCAGCCGCTGGCAGATGGAGAGGCCGTCGCCGCGGGCGAGCTCGTAGTCGAGCACCACGACATCGACCGGCTCGCGCGCGATCGCGTCCAGCAGCTCGCGCTCGTCGCCGAGCGCGGCGACGAAGCGAAGGCCCGGCTCGCGCCGGAGGAGGCGCTCGAGCCCGAGGCGCACCGCGGCGTGATCGTCCAGGACGGCGATCCGGGCGCGCCGGATCGCCGGCGTGGACGGGGCTGCTCGCATGACCAGCCCACGATGAGCGCGCGCGGCCCGCGCGCCAATGGGGTCGAGACCTCATTCGGCCCCGCGATCGGCGCCCGGCCCGCGCCGGGGGTGTCCTATCGTCGGCGCGGATGGCCTCGCCACGCCGTCATCCGGCCCGCGGAACGCGGGCGACAGCCGCCGCCGGCGCGCTCTGCTGATGCGAGCGCGCATCGCCCGGGACCTGAGCGGTCTGCCGCTCGTGTGGAAGGTCTTCCTGACCAACGCGGCGGTCCTCGCGATCGCGACCGCGGTGCTCGCGTTCGGGCCGTTCACGGTGTCGTTCCCCGTCCGGGCGACGGAGCTCCTGGTGCTGGCGCTGGGGCTCCTCGCGATGCTCGGCATCAATCTCGTGCTGCTGGGCCGGGCGCTGCAGCCGCTGCGGGCGCTCACGGACACGATGAGCCAGGTCGACCTCCTGGAGCCCGGTCGCCGCGTGCAGGTTCGGGGCGCGGGCCCGGACGTCGCGCGGCTGACCGCGAGCTTCAACGCGATGATCGGCCGGCTGGAGGACGAGCGGCGCGAGAGCACCGGCATGGCGCTCGCCGTGCAGGAGGGCGAGCGCCGGCGGATCGCCCGCGAGCTGCACGACGAGGTCGGGCAGACGCTGACCGCGATGCTGCTCCAGATCGAGAGCATCCACGCGGATGCGCCCGAGCGCCTGGGCGCCGAGCTCGACGAGTTGCGCGAGACCGCGCGCGCCGGCGCCGAGGACCTGCGCCGGATCGCGCAGCGCCTGCGTCCCGAGGCGCTCGAGGAGCTTGGCCTCGAGAGCGCGCTCGTCGCCCTCTCCGACGCCTTCGTCGAGCACTCCGGCGTGCCCGTGTCGCGGCGGATCGAGAGGGGCCTGTCGATGGATTCCCAGGACGAGCTGGTCATCTACCGCGTGGCCCAGGAGGCGCTCACGAACGTGGCTCGCCACGCGGACGCGCACAACGTCGCGCTGGACTTCGGCCGGGAGCCGGGGGGTGGGGTGGCGCTGCGGGTGCGCGACGACGGGCGCGGCTTTCCCGGTGAGCTGCGGGACGGCGCCTCGTTCGGGCTGCGCGGGATGCGCGAGCGGGCGGTCCTGATCGGTGCGCGGCTGCGCATCGAGTCGGCCCCGGGCGAGGGGACCGAGGTGCTCCTGCGGGTGCCGGAACGCGAGGGCTGATGGCCGTCCCGCTGGTAGCGAACGTGCTCCTCGCCGACGATCACCCGCTGTACCGCAGCGGGCTGCGGGCGGTCCTGGACCGGGAGGCGGACCTGCGCGTGGTCGACGAGGTCTCGGACGGCGCCGAGGCGGTCCGGCGGGCGCTGGCCGGAGACGTCGATCTCGCGCTGCTGGACGTCAGCATGCCCCGCATGACCGGCCTGCAGGCCGCGCGCGAGATCACGCGGCAGCGCGGCGACGTCCGCGTGCTGATGCTGACGATGCACGACAACGAGCGCTACTTCTTCGAGGCGCTCGAGGCCGGCGCCTCCGGGTACGTGCTCAAGACGGCGGCCGACCGCGACGTCGTGCGGGCATGCCGCGCGGCGATGCGCAACGAGCCCTTCCTCTATCCCGGCGCCGTCCGCGCGCTCGTGCGCGACTACCTGGAGCGCGCGCGACGCGGCGAGACCCTGGCGACGACCGAGCCGCTGACCTCACGCGAGCTCGAGATCGTGAAGCTCGTCGCGGAGTCGCACAGCAACGAGGACATCGCGGCGCTGCTGACGATCAGCCGCAAGACGGTCGAGCGCCATCGCGCGAACATCCTCCGCAAGCTCGGCATGAGCGACCGCGTGGAGCTGACCCGCTACGCGATCCGGCGGGGGCTCGTCGAGCCGTAGCGAATGCCGGTCAGCGACCCGCGACGGCCGCCACGTAGCGAGCGACCCGCTGGGCGTCCGTCCCGTCGAGGAGCCCGGCGGGCATGATCCCGCGCCCGACGGTGCGGCCCTGCTCGATCGCGTTGACCACCAGCGCGGCCTGCGGCTTCAGCCGGTCGAGGTTCGGGCCGACCGTTCCGACGGCGGCCGCGGCGGCCAGCGTGTGGCAGCCCGCGCAGTTCGTGGTGAAGAGGTCGCGCCCGTCGACCTGAGCGCGGGCGAGCCGCGCGCCGCCCGCGGATCGCGGCCGGTCGCGGTCGATGAGGATGATCATCGCCGGGAGCGCCACGCCGAACACGGCGCAGCACAGGCCGGTGACGAAGGCGAAGCGGCCCCGGCCGACGACAGGCCACTGCGTCTGGGCACGTTGCGCGCGGATCGCGAGCACCAGCAGGCCGGTGCCGAGCACGACGAAGAACGCGATGGCGATCGCGGTCTTCACTGCGATCCGGCTGCCGCCTTGGCCACGAACTGCGCGATCTCGTCGGCCTTGGCGCCCGCCACCAGGTTCTTGGGCATCGCACCCGAGCCGGCGCCGCCGTTCTTGATCGCGGACAGCACCAGCGCCTGGTTCGGCTTCAACTGACCGAGGTTGGGGCCGACCGACCCGGTCGTGCCGGCGGCCGCGAGGGTGTGGCAGCCACCGCAGGTGGAGGCGAACAGCTTCTGCCCCGGTGAAGCGACGACCTTCGTCGTCTTGGTCGCCGGGCCGGCCGCCTTCTTGGCGGCGCCCGAGCCGGCGGGGTGGTGACGTCCCTCGTCGCGCCCGGCCAGCCAGGCGAACACGATCGCCAGCGCGACGAGCGCCCCGATCCACGCTCCGAAGAGCCAGGATCCGAACCCGCCCGGGGTGCGGCGGGGCTCGTCCGCCGGTTCCTCGTCGTGCTTTTCGGGATTCGCGTTCATCCTCCGACTCCTCCGGCGAAGGCCGCTCCCATCGCGACCGCGAGCACGAACAGCGCCATACCGGTCACGCGTCCGAATCGTACGCACGCCCAGCCCGTCGCAATTCCCAGCACGATGATCCCCCAGTGGAAGAGCAGGTGGAGGCCCGAGTCCTTCTCGAGCGGCTTGTAGATGGCGGGCGTCATCACGAGCAGCATGACGACCGGCGCGACGATCACCATCGTCAGCGCCCACCACGACGCGCCCGCCGGCATGCGCTCGAGCAGGGCCCGCCGCGAGCCGAGTCCGAGCGCCACGAGCCCGCCGAGCAGGAACTGCGCGCTGTGGGTGAGATGGTGCGCCTCCGTGGTGCGGTCGGCGATCTCGATGGTTCGCGGCAGCAGCGCGAGCAGGCACACCACGGCGATGCCCGACAGCGCGGCGAACCCGGCGTTGGTGGTCACCGGCGGCACGAGCCGGACGGGCGCCGTCGCCATCTCGGGACGGCTCTCGAGCCTGGCGCCCCGCCTCTCCGCGACCAGTCGGAGCACGACCGTCGCGAACGCCAGGAACCCGACGAGGACGAGTAGCGCCCCGATCGTCCCGACCACGTCGTAGGCCTGGGTGCCGGGAGGGTGCACCGCGTAGCGCCGCGGCACGCCGAGCGCCCCCGCGGCGTACCACGACCCGACGAACATGTAGCCGCCGGTCACGAGCAGCGCCGGCACCGCGATCGCCGCGCGCCGCGAGGCGGGCCGCCCGGCCGCGCGCTCGGCGAGATGCGCGACGAACGCCATCGCCCACAGCATCACCCCCATCAGCAGATAGGTGTGGAAGTGGGCGGGCACCCAGAGCGTGTTGTGCAGGGTGAAGTTGACGGGGATCAGCGAGTCGAGCACCGCGCCGATCCCGCCGATCGCCCAGCCCAGGAAGCCCATGTAGATGAGCACCGAGGCCAGCGTCCAGCGGTAGCGCGAGCCCCAGATCAGCATCATCGCGGTGTAGATCGTCACGACCGCGACCGGGATCGCCGCCGCCGAGGAGGCGCCCAGCGACACGTACTGCGCCCATCCCGGCTGGGCGAAGTCCATGTAGAGGTGGTGCGAGAACGCGGTCGCGACGAACACCAGCGTCGCCAGCCATCCGGCGACGATCGGCTTGGTGGTCTTCCACGGCCGCCCCGCGTAGCGCGGGAGCAGGACGTACAGGGCGCCGGCGGCGAGATAGATGATCAGGTTCGCGATCGTGTGGCCCCAGAAGTACGTGAGGTTCTTGGCCCACAGCGCGTTGATCACCACGCCGCTGTCGATCGTGCGGTTCAGCATCGCGACCACGATCGCGGTCCCGCCCGCGCTGGCGATCAGCCCGTCGAGGCCGATGACGGTGGCCGCGATCGCCTGTGGGGGCGGCGCCTTCTCGGTGCGCCCGAGCAGGTAGGGGATGCCGAGCGCGGCGGACAGGCCGCCGTAGCGCGTCGTGGTCGCCAGCACCAGGTCTATGCAGTACAGGAAGAAGCCGGTGCCGACCAGCAGCATGCCGACGAAGAACGTCGCGGTGGCCCACGGTGCCCACTGGCCGAGCGGGTGGAAGGGCAGCGGCGAGAGGAACGTCCAGCCGGTCGCGAACCCGCCGATGATCGCCGCCACCAGGACCAGCAGCGCGCCCACCACGATGCACCCGTAGGCCCACAGCAGCCGCTTCGCCGACATCGTGATCACCGGCCGCAGCACGAACCACAGCGCGCCCATCATCGCCAGCAGCGCGCCCACCAGCATGCCGGCGCCGTGCAGCGTGAGGATGCGGTAGTACCACTTGGCGGGAATGTCGACGAGGTCCGCCTGCGACGCCCGCATCGTGATCCCCAGCAGCATCATCAGCAGGAACAGCGCCAGGCCGGTGCCCGCCAGCAGCCAGCCGATCCGGCGCTCGACGACCGTCGGCAACTCGGTGGGGGCCGCGGGAATCGCGGCCGCGGGAGTGACGTGGGCCCGCTCGGTGGCCATCGCTAGCGCGGGCTCACAGTGAACGCCGCCTGCATCTTGTGGTGGCCGACGCCGCACATCTCCAGGCACGACAGCTGGTAGCGGCCGGGCTCGGTCAGCTCGATGTTGAGCTTGTTCGTGTAGCCCGGCATCGCCTGCACCGAGCCGAGCATCTCCCCGTGCGGCGAGTAGATCCCCAGCCCGTGATTGACGTCGGCGGAGGTGACCAGGAACCGGATGTGGCCCGCCTTGACCGTCCGCGGCGCGACCGTCCAGTAGAACTGGCCACCCGTCACCGCCACGTTGCGGGCCGGGCCGGTCGGGTCGTGCGCGCCCGAGTAGGGCAGGAAGAAGAGCGAGGTGACCACCCCGATGGTCAGCAGCGTGGCGAGCACCGCGAGCCACCGGGTGCGGATCCGGTAGCCGACGGTCTTGACCTGGTCGAACTCCACCTGGCGGCGGGAGTTGAGCCCGACGGACACGAACGCCGCGACGAGCAGGACCACGATCACGACGAACAGGATCGCGATCCAGGTCTGGGGGCGGGTGTAGGTCAGCTCATGCACGCAGCAGCCCATCGGGCGGACGCCGTGCCGGCCGCAACGCATCACGCCGCCCGCCGGCCTCCTCGGCGCGCGGATGCTATGACCGGGCCAGGACGTGGCCATCCGTAGAAAGCACTCATCCGCCCCCGTCCAGGCAGGGGAGCCGCAGCCCGCCGGCGGGTTGCCGTCTCCGCGCCCGTGTGGCCCGAGCGTCTAGATTCCCCGTCCACATGGTCGCCGACGGCGCTGGCGGGATCTCGGACCGGGTCGTGGCGAACGGGGCGCCCTCCGCCGAGAGCCTGGCGTTGCTGGCGGCCGTCGTGGCGGAGCTGCGACCGTCGAGGGACCGCGTCGCCGACCGCGTAGTCGACGCCATCGTCGGCGCCGAGCCGTCCCTCGGCGCCGACGAGGCGATAGCGCAGGACCTCCGCCGCAGCGTGGTCGCGAACATCGAGCGCGGCTTCGACCTCTTCGACTCGCGGACCACGGTCGGCGACGCGGCGGCGCCGCGCGCGGCGGTCGAGCTCGCGACCAGCGTCGTGCGGCGCGGGATCGAGCCCCAGTCGATCATCCAGGCCTACAGGGTCGGCCAGAACACGTTCATCCGCTGGTGGACCGCCGAGGTGGCCGCCCGCGTGGAGGAGCGGGGCGCGCTGGTCGAGGTCCTGGACGCATCCCTGACGCGCTCCTACGCGTACCTCGACGCGGTGGTGGGGCAGCTCCTACGCCACTACGAGGCGACCCGCGAGGCGTGGCTCGGCCAGGTGATCGCGCAGCGGGCGGCGCTGGTGAGGGCGCTGCTCGACGGCGCCGAGCCCGAGATCGGCGCCGTCTCGCGCACGCTCGGCTTCGAGCTCGACCGGCCGCTCGTCGCGTGCGTGCTGTGGAGCGAGCGGGAGCCCGACGCCGACGGCGGGGCGCTCGAGCGGCTTCAGGAGCTGGCGGCCGGCGTCGCGGCGGCCACCGGGGGCGGAACAGCGCTCGCGGTGCCGGCCGGGACGTCGATCCTGTGGATGTGGTGCTCGGCCGGGAGCGAGGACGCGCTCGAGCGCGCGGCGGCCGCCGCGGAGTCGCTGCGGCGGCCCGGTGAGGGCGTCGCGCTGGGGCGCCCGGGCGCCGGCCTGGACGGCTTCCGTGCCAGCCACGCCGAGGCCGTGGACGCGCGCCGGGTGGCGGGTCTCGCGGGGCGCTCCGAGGTGGTGCGCCACGACGAGGTCGCGGTCGTCGCGCTGCTCAGCGCGGACCCTGCGCGGCTGGCGGCGTTCGTCGCGAGAACGCTCGGTCCGCTGGCACAGGGCGATGGGGCCACGGCACGGCTTCGCGAATCGCTGGCCGCGTGGTACGCCGCGGGCGGCAACGCGCGCCTCGCGGCCGAGCGGATGGGCGCGCACAAGAACACGATCCTCTACCGCGTGCGGCGGGCCGAGGAGCTGCTGGACCGCGACCTGCGGGCCGGCGCGATCGACGTGCCGCTCGCGCTCGAGGCGCTCGGGCGCCTGGGCGGCGCCGCGCTGCCCGAGGGCTTCGACGCGAGCTGACCGCCGGCGCCCGCGGGCGCGGGCGCCGCGGGGCCGGTGTGCGCGCCCAAGCCCGGAGGCCGGACTTGGTCCGCGCGCACGATGCGCCTCCCGGGCGGTCGCGCTAGCGTCGCCACCCAGTCCGAGCACGGGAGACGGCAATGAGCGCAGAGACCCACCGGGCACGCGTGCTGGCGATCGACGCCGGCGGCACGATGACCGACACGTTCGTCGTGGACGAGCACGGCGGCTTCGTGGTGGGCAAGGCCCAGACGACGCCCGACGACGAGTCGCTCGGCTTCATGCGCTCCGCCCAGGATGCCCTGGGGCAGTGGGGCATGGAGGTCGAGGAGGGCTTCGGGACGGTCGTCTCCGGGGTCTTCAGCGGGACGGCGATGATCAACCGCCTGCTGGCTCGCGAGGGGCTGCGGATCGGCGTGATCGTCACCGCCGGGCAACAGGACGCGCTGCGCATGGAGCGCGGGATCCAGACCTACCTCGGCTACTCCTACGGCGACCGCCTGCACGTCGCCACCCACCACCACAACGAGCCGCTGGTCCCGCGCGAGCGGATCCACGGCGTCGGCGGTCGGGTGGACATGTTCGGCCAGGAGGTCCTGCCGCTGCGCGAGCCCGACGCGCGCGACGCCGCGCGGGCGCTGCTCGACGAGGACGTGGAGGCCATCGCGATCTCCCTGCTCTACAGCTACCGCAACCCGGCGCACGAGGAGCGGGTCGCGGCGATCGTCGAGGAGGAGAAGGCCGCGCGCGGCGCCAACGGGAGCTGCCCCGTGTTCGTCTCCTCGCGCCTGTACCCGACCCGGCGCGACCTTCCGCGGCTGAACACGACGGTGATCGAGGCCTACGCGGCCGAGCCCTCGCGCAGGACCCTGCGTGCGGTGCGGGACCGCACCCGCGAGGCGGGCGCGGGCTTCGAGCTGCGCGTGATGGCGGCCCACGGCGGGACGATCGGCGTCGACGCCGGCGAGCTCGCCACGACGCTGGTCTCCGGGCCGATCGGCGGCGTGGTCGGGGCGCGCTGGCTGGCCGAGCGGGCGGGGCTGGCGAACGTCCTGTGCACCGACATCGGCGGCACGAGCTTCGACATCGCGCTGATAACCGGCGGCTCCTACGAGGTGACGCCCACGCCCGGCATCGCGCGCTTCGTGCTGAACATGCCGCTCGTGCGGATCGACTCGCTCGGCGCGGGCTGCGGCTCGTTCGTGCGCATCGACCCGAGCTCGCGGCGGCCGGAGCTGGGCCCCGACTCGGCCGGGTCCCGGGTCGGGGTGTGCTGGCCCGGCGGCGGGCTGGAGACGATCTCGATCACGGACCTGAACCTCGTGCTGGGCCGGCTCAACCCGGACTACTTCCTCGGCGGGGAGGTCCCGCTCGACACCGAGCGCGCGCGCCACGCGATCGAGCGCCAGGTCGCGCGGCCGCTGGGGCTGTCGGTCGAGGAGACGGCCGCTGGGATCGTGGACCTGTTCGAGACCACGCTGCGCCAGGAGGCGGTCGGCCGCGTGCTGGGCAAGGGCTACTCGCCGGCCGACTACACCCTGCTCTGCTACGGCGGCGGCGGGCCGCTGCACGTCGCCGGCTACACGGCCGGAGTGCCCTACCAGCAGGTGCTCGTACCGGCATGGGCGGCGGGTTTCAGCGCCTTCGGCTGCGCCTGTGCGGACTACGAGTACCGCTACGACCGCACCGTCGACCTGCCACTGCTGCCCGGCGCGCCCGACGAGGCGCGCGTCGGTATCGGCGCGCTCGTGGCGCAGGCCTGGCACGCGCTGGGCGAGCGGGTCGCCGCCGAGTTCTCCAAGTCCGGCTTCGCCGCGGACGAGATCCGCTTCGTGCACGCGGTGCGCATGCAGTACTGGGGCCAGCTCAACGACATCGAGATCGTCTCCCCGCACGCGAGCCTCGACACGCCGGAGAAGATGGACGACCTGGTGGCGGCGTTCGAGGAGGCCTACGGACGGCTGTACGCGGTGTCGGCGAAGTCGCCGGAACTCGGCTACCTGATCACGCAGGCGATCGTGCGCGGGTCGGTCGAGGTCGAGAAGCCGGTGCTGCCCGAGCGCGAGGTCGTGTCGGGGTCGCCGCCCGTCAAGGCGGTCCGCCCGGTCTGGTGGGCGCCCCCCGGGGGCGGCCGGGGCGGCTTCGAGGAGACCCCCGTCTACGAGATGGCCGACGTGCGCAACGGGCACTCGATCGAGGGCCCGGCGGTGATCGAGGCGCCGTCGACCACGTTTGCGATCCCGCCCGACCGCCGCGCCTGGATCGACGCGCACGACCTGTTCCACCTCGAGACCGAGGAGCGCCCATGACACCGCTCGTGCAGGCCACCGCCGACCTCGAGCCCCGCGGCGCCCCGATCGGCTGGGACGGCGCTCGGCTGGACGAGATGCTCGCCGAGAGCGAGCGCCTGTTCGCCGAGACCGGGTGCTATCGCGGCACGGAGCGCCTGGAGCTGAAGGAGGGCGACCCGATCGGCTACGAGAAGCTCTTCAGCCGCGTGCGCGGCGGGCTGGTGTCGGCGCGCGAGACCGCGCTGAACATCTCGGCCTCGCCGATCGTGCGCGAGCTGGGCGAGCTGTGCTTTGCGCTGTACACGCCCGAGGGCGACTCGATCGCGCTCTCGACCGGGATCATCGTCCACGTCCACACGATGTCCGAGGCGCTGAAGTTCTTCGTGCGCAACGGGTGGGAGGACAACCCCGGGATCCGGCCCGGCGACATCTTCGCCAACAACGACCCGGTGATCGGCGATGTCCATCCCGCCGACGTCCAGACCTTCGTGCCGATCTTCCACGGCTCCGAGCTCGTCGCCTGGGCCGGCGGCGTCACCCACGTGCTCGACATCGGCGCATCGACCCCGGGCGGGGTCCCCGTCGGGCCGACCTACGTGTTCGAGGACGGCATCGACCTGCACGGCGATCGCATCGGCGAGCGGGACGAGATCTCGCGCGCGCACCTGGAGCGCATCAAGCGGATGACCCGCGCGCCGATGTACTACCTGCTCGACGAGAAGACGAGGCTCGCCGGGTGCCACATGATCCGCGACTCCGTCGAGCGGCTGATCGCCGACGAGGGCGTCGAGCGCTTCAAGCGCTTCACGCGCGAGGTGATCGAGGACACGCGGCGCTCGTTCAAGCGCACGATCCGCCGCGTGACGATCCCGGGCCGCTACCGCGCCCCCGGCTTCTTCGACGCGCAGTTCGCCTCCAAGACGAAGCTGCCGGAGGTCGCGCGCCGCGACTTCGTGATGCACGGCTGCTACGAGATGCGCCTGTGCGAGGACGGCGTGATGGAGGTCGACCTCGACGGCAGCTCCGCGTGGGGGTGGCACGCGCTGAACGCGACGCCCGCCGGGATCCAGGGGATGACCTGGCTCGTCCTCACGCAGGGCCTGATCTGCAACGACAAGATCAACGACGGCGGCTACCTCGCCACGCGCGGCAACTACCCGCGCGGCACCTGGACCAACAAGGGCGAGGAGATCTGCTCCTCGAGCGTTCCCTGGCCGCCGCTGTTCGTGACGTTCACCGGCTACCTGCGCGGCCTCTCCCGGGCGCTGTACGCGCGCGGCTTCATCGAGGAGGTCATGACCTCCTACCAGCTGCCCTCCGCGTTCCAGGGCGGCGGCATCGACCAGCTCGGGAACACCTCCGGGTTCATGAACTTCGAGCTCGCCGCCGGCGGCATGGGGGCGAAGTCCGTCCTCGACGGCCTCGACTACGCGGCCGCCCCGTTCAACCCGGAGGGCGATCACGGCGACTGCGAGATGTGGGAGCTGCTGAGCCCGTTCCTCTACCTCGGACGCCAGGTCAAGGCGTCCTCGGCGGGCATCGGCCGCCACCGCGGCGGCTCGGGCTTCGAGTCCCTGTTCCTGACCTGGAACACGCCCTCCTACGAGGTGCAGACGCTCGGGCTGAGCAAGCTGTTCGGGTCGACCGGGATCTTCGGCGGGTATCCCGCCTCGACCGCCTACGCGCACATCCTCAAGGACTCGGACCTGCTGGAGCGGGTCGCCGCCGGCGAGAGCTACCCGACGGGCGACGGCAGCTACGACGCGCCGGCGCTGATGAGCCTGGAGGGCGAGCGCACCTACGAGCAGGACGCCCTGCGCACGCTCGAGCCCGCTCGGCCCGGTGACCTGTTCCTGATGGTCTACAAGGGGGGTGGCGGCGTGGGCGACCCGCTGCTGCGACCGGTGGAGGCCGTCGAGCGCGACGTCGCGGAGGGTCACCTGCTGCCGGCCTACGCCGAGTCGGCCTACGCGGTGTCGGATCGCGACGCCGCCCGCCGGCGGCGCCTGGAGCGCGCGCGCCCGGCCGGCGAGTGGTGGGCCGAGCAGCGCGAGCGGGTGCTCGCGCAGGACATGATCGCCCCGGTGCGGGAGATGCTCGCCGAGTCGATGCGGCTCTCGCCGCGCTTCGCGGCCGAGTACCGAGGTTTCTGGGACCTGCCCGAGGACTTCGAGTTCGACGCCTCCACGCCGACGGTCGCCGCGCCGGCGTCCGTCGCGGGCAAGCTGACGCCGGCCGAGGTCAACGCCGCGTTCCTGCGCGACGCGCGCGCGTTCCGGCCCGGCGACGAGGGCGACGAGGTCGAGGGAGCTACCGTGTCCCGCGAGTTGCTGCGCGACCTCCACGAGGAGCGGCTCTCGCGCCGTGCGGTGAAGGAGATCCAGTCGGGCTACAAGGACACGGCGCGCTTCGGGAACTGGCTGCCGCTGCTGCAGGAGCGCGTCGGCTACGACGACCCGATCGTGCTGCCGATCGGCGAGGGCCTGAACATCGTTCGCCGCCGCTCGGACGGCGAGCACGTGATCCGCACCGACGCCGGCGCGGACCTGTGCCGCTGGGACGAGAACTGGAAGATGGGCGCGGCGATCCACGTGCGCGACAGCGTCGAGTCGCTGCGCGAGATCTACCCGACGCTCGGCCACTGCGATCCCGACTGGATGGAGTTGCGCGAGTACCTGTGCCCGCGCAGCGGCCACCTGCTGGAGGTCGAGGCCGTCCCGCCCTGCTACCCGGTCGTGCACGACGTGCTCCCGGACCTCGAGGGCTTCTACCGCGGCTGGCTGGGGCGCGAGCCGGCCTGACGGCCGGCGGGGCTACGTCCCCTGGCCGGCAGCGGCGGCGCCGAGCAGGGTGAAGATGAGGACCAGCGCGCCCAGCGCGACCAGCGGCGCCGCCTCGAAGACGGCCGGCTCGCCGGAGCGGCGGACGACAGCGTGGACCAGGACGACCGGCGCTCCCCCGATGATGCAGGCCCACATCCAGCCGTGCTGACCTTCCTCGTGCGCCGCGTAGCCGCCGAGGGCGCGCGCGTAGAAGTCGAGCGCGATCCCGAACGCGACCATGCTCACGCCGGCGCCGAGCCAGGCCTGCGACACGACGCCGGCGGCGCCGAGCGGGAGCAGCCCTCCGAGGATCAGCGCGAGCGCGAACAGCGAGGACTCGATCTGCCAGCCGCGGGACACGGCGCGTCGCCGCTCGGGCGTGTCCGGGGGGCGCACGCGCGGCGGCGGCTCGAGCGGGCGCCTCGCGGGCGCCCGGGAGCGCCGCCGGACGCGAGTGGCGTGGCCGGGCGCCGCCACCGGGCGGTCCGCCGCTCGGACCGTCGTCGCGGCGCCGGACGGCGGCTGCGGCGGAGCGCCCGCCGCCGGCGCGGGCGGGACCGGCCGCGCCTCCAGTTCCGCGATCGCGGCGACCGCGACCTCCGCCTCCCGCTGGCGGCGCTCGGCCGAGAGCCGTCCCCAGCGCGCGCGGGCCGCGTCCACGTGCTCGGGGGTGAGCCGCCACGGGCCCCGCTCCCCGGGCGGGCGGGGATAGGTCGCGCGCAGCCACGCGCGCACCGTCGAGGCGCTGATTCCCAGCTCGTCGGCCAGGGCCTGCGGGGTCATGACCGACCGACGATATCCGCGCGTCCGCTCGCGCGCCTACCCTCGCAAGGCCCGTGACGCCGATTGCCCGCATCGAGCCCTTGACCACGGCGCGGGCCGTCCGCGGGCCGTTCGACTACCGGCTGCCGGCCGGCCTCGCCGACGTCGAGGTCGGCGCCCGGCTCCTGGTGCCCTTCGCGGGGCGCGACGTGCCCGGCGTGGTGGTCGGGCTGGCCGCGACCTCCGAGGTCCCGGCGGAGCGCCTCGCCGAGCCGCGCGAGCGGCTCGGGGCGCCGATCCCGGCCGACCTCGTCGAGCTCGCCGGCTGGCTGGCCCGCGAGTACTGCTCGACGCCGGCGCGCGCGCTCGCGCTGGTCGCGCCTCCCGGGGCGGGGCGCGGTCGCGACACGGCCCGGCCGCGCCGCGTGCTCTTCGCCGCGCTCACCGACGCCGGACGCGCGGCGGCGGGCGATCCGTCGGTCCGCCTGACCGCCGGGCAGCGCGCCGCGCTCGGCGCGCTCGCCGGCGCCGGATCGCTGCCGGCGGGCGAGGCGGGTCTCGACCACGGGGGCCTGCGCCGGCTCGAGGCGCGCGGCCTGATCTCGCTCAGCCGCCGCGAGTTGCGCCGCCGCCCGGCCCGCGCATCCGTCGGGGCGCGGCGCTCGAGCCCGCCGGAGCTCACTCCCGCGCAGCGCGCGGCGCTCGAGCCCGTGCTGGCGGCGCTGGCCGGGCCCCGCGGCGCGGCCCCCTCGTTCCTGCTGCACGGCGTGACCGGCTCGGGCAAGACCGAGGTCTACATGCGCGCCGTCGCCGCGGCGCTCTCGGCGGGCCGCGGAGCGATCGTGCTGGTGCCCGAGATCGCGCTCACGCCGCAGACGACCGCGCGCTTCGGGGAGCGCTTCGGGGACGTGGTCGCGGTGCTGCACTCGGGACTCGCGCTCGGCGAGCGACACGACGAGTGGCGTCGCCTCGCCGCCGGGGAGGCGCGCATCGCGATCGGGCCGCGCTCGGCGGCGTTCGCGCCGGTGCGCGACCTGGGGCTGGTGGTCGTCGACGAGGAGCACGACCCCTCCTACAAGCACGAGGGGGATCCGCGCTACGACGCGCGCTCGGTCGCCGGGCGACGCGCCGCGATCGCGGGCGCCGTGCTCGTCGCGGGCAGCGCGACGCCCCGCCCCGAGAGCGCGTCCTCGCTGACGCGGCTGCGGCTGCCGGAGCGGGTCGACGGGCGTCCGCTGCCGCCCGTCGAGATCCTCGACATGCGCGAGGCCCGCAGCCCGCTGCATCCGCGCGCTCGCGCCGCGCTCGCGGAGGTCCGGCGCGACGGGGGCAAGGCCGTCGTCCTGCTCAACCGGCGCGGGTGGTCGAACTTCCTCTCATGCCGCGCCTGCGGCCACGCCTGGTGCTGCCCGGACTGCGACGTGACGCTCGTCCTGCATCGCGCCAGGGGTCACGTCGCCTGCCACCACTGCGGTCATCGCGAGCCGCAGCCGCACCGCTGCGCGCAGTGCGGCTCGGACACCGTGGCGCGCCACGGCGCGGGCACCGAGCGGCTCGAGCGCGAGCTGTCCGAGGCGCTCGGCGGCGCGGACTTCCCGATCGTGCGCCTGGACGCCGACTCGACCGCGACGCGGGGGAGCCTCCTGAGCGCGCTGGAGCGCTTCGACGCCGCGCCGGCGGGCGTGCTGGTGGGCACGCAGATGGTCGCCAAGGGGCACGACTTCCCCGACGTGACGCTCGGCCTCGTCCTCGACGCCGACCAGACGCTGCGCTTCCCCGACTTCCGCGCCGAGGAGCGGACGTTCTCGCTCGTGGCGCAGCTCGCCGGCCGCGCGGGCCGCGGCCCGCGCGGCGGGCGGGTGCTCGTGCAGACGCTGTCGCCGGACGCGCCGTCGATCCTGCACGCGGCCGCGCACGACAGCGACGGCTTCCTCGAGGGAGAGCTCGCGCGCAGGCGCGCGCTGCGCTACCCGCCGTTCGCGACGCTGATCCGGATCACGTGCTCCGCGCCGGAGCAGGCCGCCGCCGAGGAGGCGGCGCAGGCGGTGCGCCGGCGGATCGCGGCGCCCGGCGCCGAGGTGCTGGGACCGGCGCCGCTGTTCCGCCTGCGCGGACGCGAGCGGCGCCACCTCGTGGTCAAGGCCGCCGATCGGGACGCCGCGATCCGCTCCGTCGGCGACGCGGTGGCGGCCGTCGCGGGCACGCGCGAGGGCCGGGCGGCGACCGTCGGGGTGGACGTCGACCCCCAGTAGCATCAGGTGCATGTCAGACGAGCCGACGCTCGAGGAGCAGGCGCCCGCGCAGAAGCCCACGCTCGACCCCGAGGTAGCCGCGCGGCGCGACGCCGCGCTGGCCCGCGTGCGCCGCTTCGGCGATCCCGTGCTGCGCAGCCCGGCGCGGCCGGTCGAGCGCTTCGACTCCGCGCTCCGCGAGGAGGCGGAGCGCATGGCCGCGATCATGGACGACGCGCTCGGCGTAGGGCTCGCAGCGCCGCAGGTGGGCGTGCTGCACCGCCTGCTCGTCTACCGCACGCAGCCCGGGGGCCCGGTGATCGCGCTGGTCAACCCGCGGCTCGAGTGGTCGGGCGACGATCTGGAGACCCTCGAGGAGGGGTGCCTGAGCCTGCCCGGCGTGCTGGTCGGCGTCGAGCGCCCGGTGCACGTCCGGGTCAGCGGGCGCGACGAGCGCGGAGAGGACGTCCGCGTCGAGGCCAGCGGCCTGGAGGCGCGCGTGATCCAGCACGAGATCGACCACCTGGACGGCGTCCTGATCCTCGACCGCACCAGTCGCGAGGAGCGCCGCTCGGCGATGCGCGCGCTGCGCGAGGCGGCCGAGCGGGACGACGACCGAGCCGCCTAGCGCGCGAGCCCCGCGCCGCCGTGCGCAGCGTCTTCCTCGGCACCTCGGACTTCGCGGCCGCGGTGCTCGGGCGCCTGGCGGGCGGCGCGCACCGCCCGGCGCTGGTCGTCACGCGGCCCGATCGCCCGCGCGGCCGCGGGCGCCGGCTGCGCCCCCCGCCCGTCGCCGCGCGCGCCGCCGATCTGGGGATCCCGGTCTTCCAGCCCGAGGACGTGGGCGACTACGCGGCGCGCGAGCGCATCGCCGCCGCGGAGCCCGAGGTCGTCGCGGTGTGCGCGTTCGGGGCGCTCGTGCGAGAGCCGCTGCTGTCGGCCTGGCCGATGCTGAACGTCCACCCTTCGCTGCTCCCGCGCTGGCGCGGCGCCGCGCCGGTCGAGCGCGCGATCATGGCGGGGGACGCGGAGACGGGCGTCTCGATCATGCGGCTGGTCGCCGCGCTCGACGCCGGCCCGGTGTGCCTGGCGGCGGCCGAGCCGATCGCCCCGCAGGACACCTACGGCAGCCTCGCGCCGCGGCTCGCCGCACTCGGCGGCGAGCTCCTGACCCAGGCGCTGGACGGGCTCGCACGCGGCGCGCTCGAGTGGCACGAGCAGGACGAGGCCGCGGCCACCTACGCGGAGAAGCTCGGCCCCGGCGACCGGCTGCTGGACCCGGCGCGCCCGGCCGCGGCGCTCGCGCGCACCGTGCGCGCGCTCACTCCCCACGTGGGCGCGCGGCTGCGGCTGCCGGACGGCGCGCTGATCGGCGTTCGCGCCGCGCGCGAGCTCGCGTCCGGGCCGCCGCGGGGCGAGCTCGCGGTCGACGGCGACCGCCTGGTGCTCGGGTGCGACGAGGGCGCGCTCGAGGTCGACCGCGTGCTTCCCGCGGGAGGGCGCGAGATGGCGGTCGCCGACTGGCTGCGCGGGCATCCGCTCGCCGCGGGGGCGTGAGCCCGCGAGAGGCCGCTCGGCGCTCCGGCCGCCCGGGGAGCCGGCGCGCGAGCGCGGTGACCCCGGCCCGCCTGGTCGCGTTCGCGGTCATCCGGCGCGTCTTCGAGTCCGGCGCCTGGGCCGACCGGGCGCTGGAGGCCGAGGCGGGGCGGGCCGGGCTCGACGCGCGCGAGCGCGCGCTCGCCACCCGGCTCGCCTTCGAGGTGGTGCAGCGACGCGCGACGCTGGACCACCTCGCCTCGCTCCTGGCCGGGCGGCCGGTGGACCGGCTCGAGCCGGCGGTGCTCGCGGCGCTGCGGCTGGGGCTGGTGCAGCTCGCGTTCCTGGACGGGATCGCGCCGCACGCCGCGGTCGACCAGTCCGTGGAGCTCGCCAAGCCCGCCAGCCCCGGCGGCGCCAGGCTCGTCAACGCGGTCCTGCGCCGCGCGGTCGCGGAGGCCCCGGACCTGCTGGCCGCGCTCGGCGACGAGGACCCGGAGTCGGCCGCGCTGCGCCACTCGCTCCCGGAGTGGGTGGTCCGCATGTGGTGGGAGTGCCTCGGCCCGGCGCAGGCCCGCGCGCTCGCACGCGCGGCCAACGAACCGGCCGAGCACGCCGTGCGCGCCAACGCGCTGCTGGCGACGGCGGCGGAGGTCCGCGCCGGCCTCGCGGCGCGCGGCGTCGCGGCGGGCCCGGCGCCGGGCATGCCCGAGGGCCTCGTGCTCCGCGGGCCCTTCGACGTCCACGGCTCGGACCTCTACGAGGCCGGCGCGCTGATGCCCCAGTCCCGAGCCGCGATGCTGGTGGCCCGGGCGCTGGAGCCGCGGCCCGGCGAGGTGGTGCTCGACCTCTGCGCCGCGCCCGGCGGCAAGGCGACGCATCTCGCGGCGCTGACGGGCCGGGAGGGGCGCGTGGTCGCCGTCGAGCGCCGGCCTGCGCGCGCGGCGGCGCTGCGCCGGACGGTCGCGCGGATGCGGGCGGGCGGGATCGTCTCCGTCCTGCAGGCCGACGCGGCGACGCTGTCGGTGTCCGAGCGCTTCGACGCCGCGCTCGCCGACCCGCCCTGCAGCGGCCTCGGCACGCTGCGCAGCCGGCCGGACATCCGCTGGCGCGCCGACCCGGGCTCCGTCGAGGGGCTCGCCCGCGCCCAGCGAGCGATCCTCCTGGCCGGCGCCCGCGCGCTGCGGCCCGGGGGGCGCGTCGTATACGCGACCTGCACGATCAGCCCGCGGGAGAACGAGGGGGTGATCGCAGCCGCGCTGGACGCCGACCCGGGGCTGGAGGTGGACGACCTCGGCGCCGCCGCTCCGGGCCTGCGCCACCCGGCGAATCCGCGCTTCCTGCTCACGCTTCCGCACCGCGACGGCACCGACGGATTCTTCATCTCCAGGCTGCGTCGCACGCTTCCGCCCGCGGCGCGTCGGATCGATGCGCCATGATGGGCGGGTGGCGGACGCCGACGTCAAGCTGGGGCTCGACTGCCCCTCGTGCGGCGAGCCGTGGCTGCGCCCCACCAACCTGGCGGGCCGCTATCGCTGCGTCTACTGCCTGCGGCGCTTCGAGTTGACCTCGGTGTGCCCGAACTGCGGAGAGCACTCGACGATCGTGCGCATGTCGAGCACCGCGATCGTGGAGTGCAACCACTGCCACGAGTCGATGCTCAGGGCGGTCTGAGCCTGAGCCGGCTCGCCGACGACGCGCGCGCCGCGCTGCTGGGTGCGGTCCACGTCGCTCCGTCGATCCTGGCGGCGGATTTCGCGCGCCTCGGCGCCCAGGTGGAAGAGGTGCTCGCGGCCGGCGCGCGGGTGATCCACGTGGACGTGATGGACGGTCACTTCGTGCCCCCGATCACGATGGGCCCGCTGGCGGTCTCCGCGCTGGCGGACGTCGTGCACGACGCCGGCGCGATGCTGGACGTCCACCTGATGATCGAGCGCCCGGAGGCGCAGGTGGCGGCGTTCGCCGAGGCGGGCGCCGACTCGATCTCGCTCCACGCCGAGGCGACGCGGCACCTGAACCGCGCGCTCCAGATCGTGCGCGAGGCGGGCTGCGCCGCGGGCGCGGCGATCAACCCCGCCACGCCGCCCGGCGCGCTCGCGGAGGTCGCGGACTCGCTGGACGTCGCGCTCTGCATGACGGTCAACCCTGGCTGGGGCGGGCAGCCGTTCCTCGCCGGCTCGCCCGGCAAGGTGCGCCGCCTCGCGGACCTGCTGCCGGAACGGTGCGCGATCGAGGTGGACGGCGGGATCGGGGCCGACACCGCCGGGCCGTGCGCCCGGGCCGGCGCGCGCCTGTTCGTGGCCGGGTCCTCCGTGTTCGGCTCCGACGACCCTGCGGCGGCCTACGCCGCCGTCACCGCCGCGGCCACCGCGGCCTGAACCCGAGGTCCCAGATGCCCGACCCAGCCCAGCCGATCGTCTCCGCGCGCGAGCTGACCCGCCGCTACGGCGAGGGCGAGACCGCCGTCGACGCGCTCGCCGGAGTGACGCTCGACCTGCCCCCCGGCGGGTTCACGGCGATCATGGGCGCCTCCGGGTCGGGCAAGTCGACGCTCCTGCATTGCCTGGCGGGGCTCGATCGCCCGACGTCGGGCTCCGTGACGATCGACGGCGTCGAGCTCTCCACGCTCGACGACCACCGGCTCACCCGGCTGCGCAGGGACAAGATCGGCTTCGTCTTCCAGGCCTACAACCTGCTGCCGGTGCTGACCGCGGAGGAGAACCTGGTGCTCCCGCTGCGGATCGCGGGCCGCGATCCGGACGCCGAGTGGCTCGCGCGGCTCGTGGAGACGGTCGGGCTCGGCGACCGCCTGTCCCACCGCCCGGCGGAGCTCTCGGGAGGCCAGCAGCAGCGTGTCGCGGTCGCCCGCGCGCTGGTCACCCGGCCGGCGGTGGTGTTCGCCGACGAGCCCACCGGCAACCTCGACTCCCGCTCCGGCCAGGAGGTGCTCGCGCTCCTGCGCACCTCCGTCGACGATCTCGGGCAGACGGTGGTCATGGTCAGCCACGACCCGTTCGCCGCCGCCACCGCGGACAGGCTCGTGGTGCTGGCCGACGGTCGCGTCATCCACGACGGCCCCGCCGGCTCGGCCGACGAGGTGGTGGACCTGATGAAGGGCGTCGCCGCCTGATGGGCGCGCTGGCGATCAGGGGCCTGCGGGCCCGGAAGCTGCGCACGATCCTGACCGCGACGGCAGTGGTGCTCGGAGTGGCGCTGATCTCGGGCACCTACATCCTCACCGATACGATCAACCGCTCCTTCGACCAGATCTTCACGACCGGCCTGCAGGGCATCGACGTCGCGATCACGCCGACGGTGGCGGTCAAGCAGCAGCAGGGCGGGCTCGGGAACGCCGCCGCGACGATCCCCGCCTCCGCGCTGCGGCGCGTGCGCGGCGTCGCGGGCGTGCGCAAGGCCGCCGGCGACGTGTTCGACGTCGCGCGGATCTTCGACCGCAAGGGCAAGGACGTCGCCGCCCGGGGCGCGCCCGACTTCATCGCCTCCGCGCAGCCGCCGCCGTTCAGTCCGTTCCGCTACGTCGAGGGCCGCCCGCCGGCCGGTCCCGGCGAGGTCGCGCTCGACAAGGCCACCGCCGACAAGACGAGCTACCGGATCGGAGACTCGGTCCCGGTGGCCGGCGACGGGCCGGTGCATCGCTACCGCCTGGTCGGCATCGCGCGCTACGGCGACGTCGCGAGCCTCGCCGGAGCCAGCGTGGCGGTGATGTCGCTCGGGGAGGCCCAGAGGGCGCTGCGCAAGGGCTCGAGCTTCGACGGGATCGACGTGCAGGCGACGCCCGGGTTGGAGCCGTCGGCGCTCGCGCGGCGCCTGCGGGCGGCCCTGCCGCGCTCGCTCACCGTGCGCACCGGCCAGGCGCAGGCCGAGAGCCGGGCGAAGGACACCCAGCAGGGCTTCTCGTTCATCACGACGATCCTGTTCGTGTTCGCGGGCGTGGCGCTGTTCGTCGGCGGCTTCATGATCTTCAACACGTTCTCGATCACGGTCGCGCAGCGGATCAAGGAGTTCGCGCTGCTGCGCATGCTCGGCGCCTCGCGCCGCCAGGTGCTCGGCGAGGTCTTCGCCGAGGCGTTCGTGGTGGGACTGCTCGCCTCGCTGGTGGGCCTTGCGCTGGGCTTCCTGGTGGCGCCGGGGCTGCGCGGGCTGTTCAAGGCGCTCGGCGCCGACATCCCCAGCACCGGCACCGTGTTCGAGTCGCGCACCGCGATCGTCTCGGTCCTGATCGGGACGCTCGTCACGGTCGCCGCCGCGCTCGCGCCGGCGCTGCGGGCGACGCGGGTCCCGCCGGTGGCGGCGCTGCAGGAGTCCTCCGCGGGCGCCTCGGCCCGTGGCGGGCGCCTGCGCACCGCGATCGCCGCGCTGCTCGCGCTCGGGGGCCTCGGGTTGATGGCGCTGGGGCTGTTCGGCAGCGCCGAGGGCGACGCGGCGCTGGCTCAGATCGGCGCCGGGGCCGGGTTGGTCCTGCTCGGAGTCGGCCTGCTGTCCTCGTTCCTGGTCCGCCCGATCGCCTCCGCGGTCGGCTGGCCCGTGGAGCGAGTCCGGGGGGTCCCGGGGCGCCTGGCGCGGGAGAACGCGGTTCGGAACCCGAGGCGCACCGCCTCGACCGCCGCGGCGCTGATGATCGGCGTCGCCCTGATCACGTTCGTCGCGGTCTTCGCGGCCGGGCTCACGGCGAGCGTCGATCGCGCGGTGGACCAGAACTTCAAGGGGACGTTCGTCGTCCAGGACGAGAACGGGTTCTCCCCGATCCCGCCGGCGTCGGTGGCGGCGCTGCGGGGCGTGCGCGGCGTCGGCGAGGTCTCCCCGGCGAGCTTCAGCCAGGCGAAGGTGCGCGGGGTCGCGGACAAGGTCAGCTTCAGCGGCGTGGACCCGCGCTCGTTCCCGCGGCTGTACTCGTTCACCTGGGTTCACGGCAACGACGCCACGCTGGCGCGCCTCGGGCCGCGCAGCGCGCTGGTGAGCAAGCGCTTCGCGCGCGACAACCACCTCTCGGTCGGTGACGATCTGCGCACGCTGACGGCGTCCGGCCGGCGCCCCGCGCTCCGCGTCGCGGGGGTCTACGAGGATCGCGGCAACCTGCTCACGGACGCGACGGTCACCAACGCGACGCTGCGGACGGTCTTCGGCGCCCGCCAGGACGCCTTCGCGCTCGTCGGCCTCGCGCCCGGGGCCAGGGAGCAGACGGTCAAGCATGCGATCTCCAAGGTGCTGGACGCGCAGTATCCGACGGTCGAGGCGCTCAACAAGACCGAGTTCAAGAAGCGCCAGGCCGCGCAGGTGAACCAGTTGCTGGCGCTCTTCTACGTGATGCTGTCGCTGTCGGTGATCGTCGCGCTGTTCGGGATCGCGAACACGCTCGCGCTCTCGATCCACGAGCGCACGCGCGAGCTCGGGATGCTGCGCGCGATCGGCACCTCGCGCGCGCAGGTGCGCGCGATCGTGCGCTGGGAGTCGGTGATCACCGCGCTGATCGGGGCGCTGATCGGGGTCGCGCTCGGCTGCGTGTTCGGCGCGCTGGTCACGCGACCGCTGGCCGACGAGGGCTTCGTGCTCTCCTATCCGGTCGGCACGCTGGTCGTGATCGTGATCGTCGCCGGGCTCTTCGGCGTGCTCGCGGCGCTGCTGCCCGCGCGGCGCGCGGCGCGGATCGACGTGCTCCAGGCGCTGGCCTACGAGTAGCGCGGGCCTCGCCGGCTTCCCGGAACGGCGTCATCGAGGGGGAGCGAGGTGGGAAACGTCAACAGGACCACGCCATAGCCCGGACGCGGGCGCGGCGGTGGAATCAGCGCCGTTTCGGGACCGTCGGCCGGGCGCCTTTCGCGAGACTGCATTCGTCCCTGCAATACGCGGGGAATTGCACTCTCGAGGCGGGGCCCCGGCCGGAGGGCTGCTTCATTGCCGTCGTTCGCTACGGGCTCACGCCGCCACGGCGCCGCCGCGCCGCCGCGCCGCCTACGCCGGCGCCGGCTCCGCCGTGGCGACCGCCTCGGCGCTCGGCCGCCGGTAGAGCCCGTAGAGCAGGCAGCACAGCAGCAGCGCCGCGCCGAAGTAGCCGACCTCGACGCGCTCGACCTCGTCCGGGACGATCCCGGAGAGGCACCACGCGATGAAGAGGCCGGCGCAGAGCAGCCAGGCGCCGGCGGCGAGTCGCGCGTCTCCGCGCGCGAGCGCGGACTGGTTGAGCGTCCCGGAGGCGAGATGGAGCCCCATCCCGACGCCGACGATCGCCAGGCCGACGCGCGAGTAGTCGGCATGGCCCTTGAAGAGGGCCGACATCACCTCGGGGCCGATCAGGAGCAGGCCGAGGGCGACGGCCCCGGCGAAGGCCGCGATCGCGAGCAGCGTCACCCTGATCGCGTGCGCGAACTCCGCGGTGCGGTCGCGCGCCTCCAGTCCCGCGAGGTGGGGCAGGAGCGAGGTCTGGATCGCCTGGAAGAGGACGAGCGGGGCGCGCGCGATCAGCAGCACGTTGAAGACGAAGCCCGCGAGCGCGGCGTTGCCCGAGGTCGCGTCGATCGCCAGCACGCCCCCGTTGAGCAGCGTCTGCTCCGAAAGCATGATCGCGAACACGGCGAGCGCGAACCCCGTGCCGCGGCGCAGGCTGAGGTCGCCGCTGGCCTCCTCGACGGTCTCCGACGCCGGTCCGGCCTCCAGCGCCGCGTCGGCGGCCGGCACGAGCTCCTCGCCCTCGACGTGCTTCGCGCGGCGCCGCGAGAACGCGAACGGAACCACCACGAGCGAGACGAACGGCGCCGCGGCCATGCCGGCCGCGACCGCGTCCTGGCCGGAGGTGATCCCGATCACGGCCGCGAGCGCGAACAGCGTGCGCGACAGCGACTCGAGGAACACCAGCCCGCCGTAGAGCCCGAAGCGCTGGTGGCCGGCGAGCCAGCCGCGGGCGAAGTAGCTGGCCGCGTACGCCAGCACCGCAACGACGAGGATCCAGTAGAGCGTCGCGCTCCCCCCGAGCACGTCGTCGGTGATCGTCGTGCGCAGCGGCAGCGCCACCGCCAGGAACGCGAGCGCGAAGCCCGCCTGGATCGCAAGCGGGACACGCAGCTGCTCGCCCTCCAGCCCGCGGGCGCGGCGGTCGGCTATCGAGCGCGAGAGGAGCTGCTCGATCGGCCGGTAGATGACCGACACGATCGTGAGCAGCACCGACCACATGACCGCGATGCGCGAGTAGGCGTCCGGGCCGAGCGCCTGGCTCGCCAGCACGAAGTACAGGAACGTGACCAGGCCGGTCGACGCGATCCCGATCGAGAGGATCCGCGCGCCGGCGGCGTAGGAGCGGGTCTGCGGCTCCCCGCCGGACCCGGCGTCAGGCCGGGCCACCGACGCGCACGAGCAGCATCGTCCACGGGAACGGCGAGCGCGCCTCGACGACCTCGCCGTGGCGCGCGAGCAGCCGCACGAACGACCGCTTGGACCAGTGGTTCAGGTGTCCCGGAGTGTTACCGAGGTCGCGCAGGTAGGCGCCACGCGCCATGTTCAGCCCGCGCCACAGCGGCTCGCGCGGCACCGAGACGAGCAGGTGGCGGGAGGCCACGCGCGCCATCTCGGCGACCGTGTGCTCGGGGTCGGGCACGTGCTCGAGCACCTCGATCGCGGCGGCGAGCTCGAACTCCCCGTCGGAGAACGGCAGGTTCTCGGCCTTCATCACGCGGTAGGAGAGGTTGTCCCTGCTCCGCTTCGCCCACTCCGCGGCGAGCTTTTCGTCCTCGAGGTCGATGCCGACGATGCGCCCGTCGCCGAGGCGGTCGGCCCACTGCTCGGTGAGCACGCCCTCGCCGCAGCCGACGTCGAGCACCGAGCCGGGCGCGGCGCGGGAGAAGAGCTCGTCGAGCGTGGCCTCGAAGCCGCCCATCAGGCGGCGGACGACCGGATTCGTGGACCCGTACTTGTCGTAGGTGTTGCCGGTCGGGACCTGCTCGGCGGCGCCCGCGCTCATACGCTCAGCGTTTCCCGGTCGCCCTCGCCGGCGCCGCCGGGCCGCGCGTCGCCCGCGTCGTCCTTGCCCGGCGCCGGCTCGCTGTGGGACGGCTCCACGCCGAGCTGCAGCTCTATCCGCCGCACCTTCTCGAGCGTGCGCTGGGTGAGCACCCGCTGGGCGGCGAGCAGGTCGCCGATCACGCCGAGCGCGGCCAGCAGGGCCGCGGCGTTGAACAGCACCGCGCCGAGGATCAGAGACTGCACATGGCCGGCGCCGCTGCCCCCGATGAACGCGACGAGGAAGCGGATCCAGACCGCGAGGGCGGCCAGCCCGACCACGACCGCCCCGCCCCAGAACACCTTGAGCGGCTCGTACTGGCTGTAGATCCGGAAGATCGAGAGCGCGTTGCGGCGCACGTAGGCGCCCATCGACGGGAAGAGCCGCGACTCGCGCGTCTTGGGGTTGGTGCGGATCGGGACGTCCTGGACCGCGACCAGCAGCTTGCCCGCCTGGATGATGGTCTCCAGCGTGTAGGTGAACTTGGAGACGACCTGCATCTGCAGCGCGGCCTCGCGGTTGTAGGCGCGGAACCCGGAGGTGGTGTCGCCGATCGCGGTCTCCGAGGCCTGGCGCACGACCCAGGAGCCGAGCTTCTGCAGCGACTTCTTCATCGGCGAGAAGTGCTCGATCGTCTCGACCTGGCGGTCGCCCACCACCATGTCCGCCTCTCCGCGCAGGATCGGAGCCACCAGGCGCGGGATGTCGTCGCCGCGGTACTGGTTGTCGGCGTCGGTGTTGACGATCACGTCCGCCCCGAGCTTCAGGCACGCGTCGAGGCCGGCCTGGAACCCGGCCGCGAGGCCCTTGTTGTTGGTGAGCCGGACGACGTGGTCCACGCCGCCGGCGCGTGCCGCCTCCACGGTGTGGTCGGTGGACCCGTCGTCGATGATCAGCCACTCGACCACGTCGAAGCCCTCGACCTCGCGGGGCAGGTCGGCGAGCGTGCCCGGGAGGGTCTCCTCCTCGTTCAGGCAGGGAATCTGGATGATCAGCTTCACGGTGGCGGCGACCTCCGCGCAGGGCTACACCTGCGAGCAGGAGAGGATACGCGCCCCGGACCCGGACCCGCGCGGGCGCGCCGCCCTATCCTGGGGGCGGCGAGCGACCCGATGCCCGTCCGCACCGACACAGACGTCCCGCACCTCGCGCGCGCGATCGAGCTCGCGGCGAAGGGCCGCGGGCGGGTCAGCCCGAACCCGCTGGTCGGAGCCGTGCTGGTCCGCGACGGCGAGGTGGTGGGGGAGGGCTGGCACACCGCCCACGGCAACGCGCACGCCGAGGTCGAGGCGATCCGGGCCGCCGGCGAGGCCGACGCGCGAGGCGCGACGCTCTACGTCTCGCTCGAGCCGTGCTGCCACCACGGCCTCACGCCGCCGTGTACCGACGCGATCGCCGCGGCGGGCGTGGCGCGCGTGGTCGTCGCCGCCGACGATCCCTCCGAGAAGGCCTCGGGCCGCGGGCTGGGCATCCTGCGCGACGAGGGCATCGACGTCGCCGTGGCCGACGGGGAGATCGCGGCACGGGCCCGGCGCCTGAACCAGCCGTTCCGCAAGCACGCCCGCACCGGGCGCCCGTGGGTGCTGTTCAAGTCCGCGATGACGCTCGACGGCAAGGTCGCGACGACCGCCGGCGACTCCAAGTGGATCTCCGCGGAGCCGAGCCGCGCGCTCGCGCACCGCTGGCGGGCGGAGTGCGACGCGGTCGCCATCGGGATCGGCACGGCGCTCGCCGACGACCCGACCCTTGACGCCCGCGTGCCCGACGTGCACCGACAGCCGCGCCGCGTCGTCTTCGACTCGGAGGCCCGGCTGCCGCTCACCTCGCGGCTGGTCGCCGGGGCGGGAGAGCAGCCGCTGACGGTCGTCGTCTCGCGCGGCGCCCCGCGCACCGCCGTCGGCGCGCTGGAGACGGCGGGCGTCGAGGTCATCGTCGCGACCGGCGCCAACGAGCCCGGCCGGGTGCGCTCGGCGCTGGACCAGTTGGGCGGGGACGGCGTCACGTCGGTGCTGCTGGAGGGCGGGCCGCGGCTCGCCGGCGCCTTCCTCGACGCGGGCGAGATCGACGAGCTGCGGTTCTTCGTGGCGCCGGTGCTGCTCGGGTCCCGCACCGCCCGCGACCCGCTCGAGGGTGAGGGCGTCGAGTCGATCGCGGACGCGGTGCGCGCGCTGACGCTCGAGAGCGGGACGGTCGGCGGCGACCTGCTCGTCCGCGCGCGGCTGCGGGAGTGGTGATGTTCACGGGCCTGGTAGCCGAGCTCGGCACGGTCGAGGCGGTCGAGCCCTCCCCCGGCGGGACGCGGCTGACGGTCGGGGCGGGGCTCGCCTCCGAGCTGCGGGAGGGCGACTCGGTGGCGGTCAACGGGGTCTGCCTCACGGCGGTGGCCGCGGACGGCGGGAGCTTCCGCGCGGACGTGATGGCCGAGACGCTGCGCCGGTCCTCGCTCGAGGGCGTCCGGCCCGGCTCGCGGGTCAACCTCGAGCTGCCGCTGCGCGCCTCCGATCGCCTCGGCGGCCACGTGGTCCAGGGCCACGTCGACGCCACCGGGACGGTCGCCGAGGTGCGGCCCGACGGCTTCGCCCGCGCCGTGCGCATCTCGGCGGACCCTGCGCTCCTGCGCTACGTGGCCGAGAAGGGGTCGATCGCCGTCGACGGCGTCTCGCTCACCGTGTCGGCGCTCGGCGAGGGCGACTTCACGGTCTCGCTGATCCCCGAGACGCTCGAGCGCACCACGCTCGGCGGCGCCGAGCCGGGCCGGCGTGTCAACCTTGAGGCAGACGTGCTCGCCAAATACGTCGAGAGGCTGGTGAGGCTGTGAGCCCGCGCACCGGAACGAGCTTCGCAACCGTCGAGGAGGCGATCGACGATGTCCGCCAGGGCAAGATGGTGGTCGTCTGCGACGACGAGAACCGCGAGAACGAGGGCGACCTCACGATGGCGGCGCAGTTCGTCACCCCGGAGGCGATCAACTTCATGGCCAAGGAGGGCCGCGGGCTGATCTGCCTCGCGCTCACCCCCGAGCGCTGCGACGAGCTCGGCCTGGACCTGATGGCCGCCAAGAACGAGTCCCCGTTCGAGACCGCCTTCACGGTGTCGGTGGAGGCGCGCGAGGGCGTCACAACGGGGATCTCCGCGGCCGACCGGGCGCACACGATCCAGGTCGCGATCGACCCGAGCACCGCGCCGCGCGACCTCGTCCAGCCCGGCCACGTCTTCCCGCTGAAGGCGAAGGCCGGGGGAGTCCTGGAGCGCACCGGCCAGACCGAGGCGGCCGTCGACCTCGCGCGCCTGGCGGGGCTGAACCCGGCCGGCGTGATCTGCGAGATCATGAACGACGACGGGACGATGGCGAGGGTCGACGACCTGGTCGGCTACTGCGCCCGCCACGGCCTGCGGATGATCACGGTCGCCGACCTGATCGCCTACCGCCGCCGCCACGACAAGCTGGTCGAGCGCGTCGTGTCCACCGGCCTGCCGACCGCGTTCGGCGACTTCACCGTGGTCGGCTACCGCTCGCTGGTCGACGGCAAGCACCACGTCGCGATGGTCAAGGGCGAGGTCGACGGCGCGTCCGACGTGCTCGTGCGGGTGCACTCCGAGTGCCTCACCGGCGACGTGTTCCACTCGCTGCGCTGCGACTGCGGCGAGCAGCTCGAGTCGGCGCTGGCGATGATCGAGGCCGACGGCTGCGGCGTGCTGCTCTACCTCTCCCAGGAGGGGCGCGGGATCGGGCTGCTGAACAAGCTGCGCGCCTACAAGCTCCAGGAGGAGGGGTTGGACACGGTCGACGCGAACCTGCGCCTCGGCCTGCCCGCCGACCTGCGCGACTACGGCATCGGCGCGCAGATCCTGACCGACCTGGGGCTCACCTCGATCCGGATCCTGACCAACAACCCGAAGAAGATCATCGGGCTGGAGGGCTACGGCCTGTCGGTCACCGACCAGATCCCGATCGAGCCCCGGCCCAACCCGCACAACGCGGACTACCTGCGCGCGAAGCAGCAGCGCATGGGCCACACGCTGCACCACCAGGGGCTCGCGCTGGACGAGCAGATGATCCAGGACGAGCGCGCGGCCGACCGCGAGCGGCGCAAGGGGCGATGAGCGAGCCCGACCGCTTCGCGCTCTGCGTCGCGCGCTTCTACGGGGAGGTCGCCGACCGGCTCGTCGAGCGGGCGCGCGCGGCGCTGGCCGCCGCCGGCCACGAGGACGTCGACGAGCTCGACGTCCCGGGCGCGTTCGAGCTGCCGCTCGCCGTCCGCTACGCCGCCGAGTCCGGCCGCTACGCGGGGATCGTGGCGCTCGGCGCCGTGATCCGCGGCGACACCGACCATTACTACTACGTCTGCGCGGAGGCGGCGCGCGGCATCCAGCAGGTCCAGCTTCTCACGGGCGTGCCCTGCGGCTTCGGGGTGCTGACCGTCGACACGATGGAGCAGGCGCGCGCGCGCGCCGACGGCGACACGCGCGACTCCGGACGAGCGGCCGTGGAGGCGATGCTCGCGGTGCTCGAGGTCAAGCGCAGCATGGAGCAGAGACCCGGGCGCACGGGCTTCACCGGCTGAGCGTCCTCGCGGCGCGGTTGCGGCTTGACCTGGCGCTCAGGGGGGGCATGCTTCGCGTCGAGGGGGCCACATTGCGACTGATGGGAGCCCCGTGATGGGTCGCGCAGATCGAGTTCATCGGCCCACTGCGTCACGTGGGGGACTCGTCCTGGGGGTGGTGGCCTGCGCCATTGCGCTGTTGCTCGCCTCGCCCGCTGCGGCTACGGCGCATCGCCGCGTCCCACGCGCGCTGCCGTCCGGCGCCCTGGTGTTCACCGGCGTGGAGCCGAGTTCCGGCGCGACGTTTCTGAGGCTGTTCCGGGTGGCGGCTCGCGGCGGCCGGGCGCGGTCAGTCTTCACAGCTCGGCCGATCGCGGCCGACGGCGCGCCGCTGGGCATGGAGCGGCCGGCGTTCGCGCCGGACGGGACGGCGCTCGCCTACTCCGCCTATGAGCTCGGGCAGGGAGCGCCCTACACCGGCCCGCCGGCGATCGGCCTGGCCACCTGGCCGGGCTTGACGCGATCGCTGCTGACGCCGCCCACGATCGGTCGCGACGATTACCCCGCCTGGGCCGGCAACGACACCGTCATCTTTTCGCGCGGCCTCGTGACCCCGACACCCGGCGTCAGGCTGTTCAAGATCGCGCGGAACGGCGGCGCCGCCACGCAGGTGGCAGCCTCGGACAGCCCGTCGGCCGACATCATGGCGGCAGTGTCGCGGGGCGGCAAACTGGCGTTTGTGCGAGTTGGGTCGGGAGCGAACGGCGCCTGGTACAGCTACGGCCAGAACCGGGGCGCCGCTCGGGTGGTGATCGCCGGACCCGATGGCAGCGTGACGCGCGAGCTCCCGGGCTCGCGCTGCGAGTGGCCGTCCTGGTCGCCGGGCGCAACCGCGCTCGTCTACGACTGCGGCGCCCCGTATGGCCGCCACGCGCTCTACCTCGTGCGCGCCGACGGGACGGGACTGCGCCGCCTTACCAACGGCCGCTTCGACGACACCACGCCGGCCTGGTCGCCCGACGGCCGCTGGATCGCGTTCGCGCGCGGCAAGATCGGCGCTCACCACGCCATCTACGTGATGCCCGCACGCGGCGGAACGGCCATCCGAGTCACCGGACGCGACCGCGCCTTCACCGACGCCCAGCAGCCCGCCTGGCAACCCGCGACCACGGCCGGCCGCGCCCGCTGACGCACCGGCGTCGCGGTGCGCGCGCCGCTCCATGACCCCGGGCGACCGCCCGGCGAACGACGCCCTCACGCAAGTCCGCTCCGCCGTCGCAACGGTGCTCGAGTGCGAGGACGTCACCGCCGGCGGGTCCCTCGCGGACGACCTCGGCGCCGACTCGCTCGACCTGCTCTGCATCCGGATGGAGCTCGAGGAGCACCTCTCGATCGTCATCACCGACGAGAGCTTCGCGGCCGTTCGCACCGTCGGCGATCTGGCGGCCCTGGTCGATCGCCTGACGGCCCGAGGGCGCCGAGACGCATTGTGATCCCGCCCAGCGGGATCAATCGCGCGCTTGGCGCCGCCGCCACCCGTTCTCGCAGGGTCTGGGGCGGCGAGGCGCCTGGTGTCCGGCGCCGCTATCCTCACCCGGCCATGGCCAAGGTCTGCCACGTCTGCGCGAAGGGCCCCGCGTTCGGGAACAGCCGCAGCCACTCGATGCGCGCCACCCGGCGGCGCTTTGACCCGAACCTCCAGCGCGTCCGGATCGACGACGCCGGCACGCCGCGGCGCGTGTACGTCTGCACGCGCTGCCTGAAGGCCGGCAAGGTCACCAAGGCGCGCTAGCGCCGGGCGGGCGGCGTGGCCAACGTCTCCCTGGTCCGGTTCCGCGGCGCGGTCGAGGGCGGCCTGGGCGCGCTCGAGTCCCGTCGGGAGGAGATCAACGACCTCAACGTGTTCCCGGTCGCGGACGGCGACACCGGGGACAACATGGCGCTCACGCTGCGCGCGGTGCTGAACGAGCTGGACCGGCTGGCCGACTCGGGCCGCAGCCTCGACGAGATCGGCCGCGACGAGATCGTGCAGTCGGTCGCCCGCGCCGCCCTGCTGGGCGCGCGCGGCAACAGCGGCGTGATCCTCTCCCAGCTGATCCGCGGCGCCGCCGAGGAGCTGATCTCGCGCCCCGGGGAGCTGATCGACCCGGTGCTCGTCGGCGCCGCGATGGTGCGCGCCGCCGACCAGGCCTACGGATCGGTGCGCGAGCCCGCCGAGGGCACGATCCTGACCACGGTCCGCGAGATGGCGCTGCGCGTCGTCTCCGAGAACGCGCACGCCGAGGTCGTCCGGCTCGACGGCGGGACGACGCCCGAGGTCCAGGACCGCGTGCTCGCGGGGGTGATCGAGGACGCGATCGACGCCGGCCAGGAATCCGTGCGCCGCGGCCCGGACCTACTGCCGGCGCTGCGCGAGGCCGGCGTGGTCGATGCCGGCGCCTACGGGCTGGTTGTGATCTTCTCCGGCGTCGTCGCGGCGCTCCGCGGGGACGAGCCGCCCGAGATCGAGCACCACGCGGCGGCGCGCGCGACCCAGCCCCAGCACCACTCCTCGACCTACCGCTACTGCATCAACTTCGCCGTCAGCGGCAGCGCGCTGGAGCCCACCGCGCACATCCCCGGGCTCGAGGCGCTGGGCGATTCCGTGCTGGTGGTCGGCGACCGCTCGACGCTGCGCGTCCACGTGCACGCGGACGATCCCGATGCCGCCACGCGCCTGTTCGACGGGGTCGGCAAGGTCTCGCACGTCGACGTGGCCGACATGCACGAGCAGGTCGAGCGCCGCTCCGAGCGGCTCGCCGCCGCGCAGCCCGGCAACGGCGCGCTGACCGCGGCGATCGCGGTCGTGTCGGGGACCGGGATGCGCGACCTGTTCGAGGACCTCGGCGTGCACGCGCTCAACGGCGGCCCGACGCTCAACCCCTCCACCTACGACCTGCTGGCCAAGATCCACGCCGTCCCCTCCGAGCAGGTCGTGCTGCTCCCGTCCTCCTCGAACGTGCTGATGGCCGCCGAGGCGGCCGCGCAGCAGTCAGCGCGCGAGGTGCACGTCGTGCCGACCCGCTCGCAGCAGGCGAGCCTCGCGATCGCCTTCGCCCACGATCCCGCGCGCCCCGCCGCGGCCAACGCCGAGGCGATGCGCCGCGCGCTCGAGCGCGTGCGCACGGGCGGCGTGGCGCCGGCGGCGCGCGACGACCCCCGGGGGCGCTTCTCCGCGGGGGAGGCGGTCGCCTTCGTGGAGGAGGACATCGTGGCGTGGGGCGAGCCCCGCAGCGCGCTGGCTGCCGTGCTGGAGCGACTCGGCGAGGGCGCGGAACTGCTCACGTGCATCGCGAGCGACGACGCTCCGCTGGGCGAGGAGGCGGTGTCCGCGCTCGCGCCGGCCGGCGTCGAGGTGGAGCTGAGCCCGGGCGGGCCGCCCACCTGGTGGTGGCTGGTCGCGGCCGAGTAGCCGCCTGCGCGACCGCCGCCCGCGTCATCCTCGTGCGGTGCCCGTCACCGCGGCCGACCTCCCGCTCCGCTTCGCGTCGCTCGAGCCGCTCGACGCGCGTGCGCTGCTCGAGGCGCCCGTGCGGCTGCCGCGCCCGTCGCGGCTCGCCCGCCCGCTCGCGATCCGCCCGCCGAGAGCGGCGCGCGCCGCCGAGACGCTCGGGCTGCGCACGGTCGGCGACCTGCTCGAGCACGTGCCGCACCGCCACGAGGACCGCCGCGACGCGCGGGCGGTCGCGTCCCTGGCGCCGGGGGAGGACGCGACCGTCGTCGTCACGGTCAGCCGCATCGCGCTGCGCCGCACCCGCCGGCGGGGGCTG
Organism: Solirubrobacteraceae bacterium; assembly: GCA_046330255.1. Classification (GTDB taxonomy): domain Bacteria; phylum Actinomycetota; class Thermoleophilia; order Solirubrobacterales; family Solirubrobacteraceae; genus JBBSBL01. Next base: position 179,930 of record JAXLTC010000001.1, on the reverse strand, counting down.
ACGCTGGTGGAGGCGACCGTCGCCGACGACAGCGGGCCGATGCGGGCCGTCTGGTTCAACCAGCCGTGGGTCGCGGAGCGGGTCGCCGCCGGCGAGCGCGTGGTGCTCTACGGGCGCTACGAGGGACGCAACCGCTTCCGCGTAGGCGACTGGCAGCCCGCGCCCGCCGGCGCGGCCGGGGCGACGCTCGAGCGGGAGGCGTCCTCCGCCGGCCTCGTTCCCGTCTACCCAGCCGCGGAGGGCATCGCGTCCAAGCGGATCCGGGAGCTCGCTTGGGCCTACCGCGAGGCGGTGGGCGACGTGGTCGACCCGCTTCCGGCCGCGCTGCTCGCCGGCGAGCGCCTCGCCGGCCGGCCCGCGGCGCTCGCCGCCGTCCACTTCCCGCGTACGCCGGACGACGACTCCGGCGGGCGCCGGCGGCTCGCGTTCGACGAGCTGATGCTGGCCCAGCTGACCCTGCTGCGCCGCCGTGCGCTGCGCGAGCGGTCCGCGGCGGCGCCCGCGCTCGACGCCGAGCCGTCGCTGAGCGCCCGCTGGCTCGCCGAGTTGCTGCCCTTCGCCCCGACCGGCGACCAGGAGCGCGCGATCGCCGCCCTGCGCGACGACCTCGGGGGCGAGCGGCCGATGCAGCGGCTCCTGATGGGCGAGGTCGGCTCGGGCAAGACGGTGGTCGCGCTGTGGGGCCTCCTGCGCGCGGTCGAGTCGGGGAAGCAGGGCGCGCTCATGGCGCCGACCGAGACGCTCGCCGAGCAGCACTTCGCCACGCTCCAGGCGCTGCTGCCCGGTGAGCTGGTCCCGCTCGCGCTGCTGACCGGCTCGACGCCCGCCGCGCGCCGCCGCGACGTGCTCGGGAAGCTGGCCGGCGGCGAGCTCTCGATCGTCGTCGGCACGCACGCCCTGATCGAGCCGGACGTGGGATTCGCGCGCCTCGCGCTGGCGGTCGTCGACGAGCAGCACCGCTTCGGCGTGCGCCAGCGCGCGGCGCTCGACGCCAAGGGGCCCGACGGGCTTCGCCCGCATGTGCTGCACATGACCGCGACCCCGATCCCGCGCACGCTGGCGCTCACCGCCTACGGCGACCTCGACGTGACGGTCCTGCGCGAGCTTCCGGCGGGCCGCCGGCCCGTGGCGACCCACGTGATCTCCGGAGAGCGGGAGCGGGCGCGCGCCTACGAGCGCATCCGCGAGGAGCTGCGGGCGGGCCGCCAGGCGTTCGTGGTGTGCCCGCTGGTCGAGCAGTCCGAGGCGCTGGCGGCGCGCGCGGCGACCGCGGAGTTCGAGCGCCTCGCCGCGACGGAGTTGCGCGACTTCCGCGTCCTCCTGCTGCACGGGCAGATGCGCCCGCCCGAGAAGCAGGACGCGATGGCGCGCTTCGCGGCCGGCGAGGCGGACGCGCTCGTCGCGACATCGGTGATCGAGGTCGGGATCGACGTCCCGAACGCGACGGTCATGCTGGTCGAGGACGCCGATCGCTACGGGATCTCGCAGCTGCACCAGCTGCGCGGGCGGGTCGGGCGCGGCGAGCACGAGTCGCTGTGCCTGCTGTTCGGGCCCGCCGACTCGCGGCGGCTGCGGGCACTCGCGGAGCACCGCGACGGCTTCCGCCTGGCGGAGATCGACCTGGAGTTGCGCGGCGAGGGCGAGCTCGCGGGCGTGCGCCAGTCGGGGCTGCCGGCCTTCCGGGTCGCGCGGCTGCCCCAGGACGCGGAGCTGCTCGACCGCGCGCGCGGCTGGGCGCGGCGGATGCTGGGGGAGGACCCCGATCTGCGTCGCCCGGACCATGCGCTGCTCGGCGAGGCGCTGGCCGGGGTCTACGGCGAGGACGCGACCGCGCCGATCCCGGGCTAGGACCGCGGGACCGGCGCGATGCGAAGGAGGCGGCGGAGCCTGAAGGTCGCCCGCTACCTCCGGTAGCCGGCGGCGCGCACGAAGCGCGGCAGCCAGGCCACGAATTGACGACCCCGCGGCCCGCCGGACCGCTTGCCGAGCTCGCCGTGCCGCAGCGCGTAGGCGAGCACCGGCTTGGCGCGGGCCTGCTTGCCGAGCAGCGACAGGTCGGCCACGTAGGCGGCCAGCACGCCGCGCAGGTCGTGCCCTCGGTGGCGGCGCAGCGCGCGGTAGCTGCGCAGCAGCTTCGTCGCGTCTGCCGAGACCGAGCGCGGGAAGCGCTTGGTGACGACCACCAACCGGCCGGCGCGGAAGCTCAGGATCCGCAGCGGCAGGTAGGTGTCGGGGCCGCCGCCCGTGACGCGCGCGAAGCGCGTGTCACGGGTGATCAACTCGAGGACGCGGTCGCGGTTGAGGTCGCGCAGGTAGAAGCCCGCAGCGCCCCAGTCCACGCCGGTGCGCAGCAGTCGCCCGCCGCGCACGCGGTAGATCAGCGAGATCGTCCGGCCGCCGGTCTGGAAGCTGACCAGGACCTGCGGGTCCTGGCCGCGCTGCAGCGGGACGACCGCCAGGCTCGGCGCGCGGCCGCGCGTCGCGTCGATCTTCCCCCGGCACGAGCGGCACTGGCTCGCGAGGGACGCGTCGAGCAGCACCCGCCCCGAGCGCGTGATCCGCAGCTTGGCGCCGATGGCGGCGGCGTCGAGGTTGCGCACGTAGGACAGGCTCGCCGCGATCGAGCCGCGCCGCGCGTCGAGCACGATGGGCGTCGGCGGGTTGACGGGCGTCTGCGGGCAGGTCGGGCCGCCGGGGCAGACCTCGGTGGGCGGCTGCTTCGGGCACCTTGGGTCTCCGGGGCAGTCGCCCGGCTTCAGCGGCGGGGTCGGCTTGTTGATCGCGATCCTGTTCCACCAGTAGAAGTGGCTCTGCACCTGGCCGGCGAGCACGTAGAGGAAGTCGCCTGCCGGAGCCGGCTGCTTGGTCGTGGTGGGGTTGTTGACGCCGCACGACGGCGCGTTCTTGCAAGCGGGCGTCGAGACCGGTTGCGAGGCGTCGTACATGAACGGCGCGCCGACGTGGCTCGCCGCGCTGTCGAACGAAGGACTGTCGAGGTTCGAGAGCTTCTCGTAGATCGTCCCGCCGCTGCAGCACGGCGACGAGGAGAACACGTAGGCGGTGCGATTCGTCGGGTCGAGCGAGAGGATCGCGCGCGTCGGGCTGCGGTCGACGGTGGTGTCCTTGGAGTCGCGGTTGACCCCATTGACGGAGTACCCGCTCCACGTGCCCGCGGCGCTGCGGCGCAGGAAGACCGTGACCGGGTCGCCGTTGCGCGAGAAGCCCAGGTCGTTGCGCGAGGTCTTCACGACCGCGAACACCTGGCCTGCGGGATCGCCCTCGAGCGTCTTGACGTTGATGTGGTCGTCCGCCCAGCCACCCTTGGCCCCGGCGGCCACGGACGTGTACCCGGGGAAGCCCGCGAAGGCGACCTGCGACGACCAGGCCCCGTTGGGCGGGCTCGCCGCGCTGTGGGTGGCGAAGTAGAAGGTGCCGGTGTTCTGGTTGCTCCAGAAGACCCCGACGTTGCCGTCGAATGCGACGATCGAGGAGATGTCGTCGGCGTTGATCTGCGAGGCGCTCGTCCCGACCGGCAGCACCGTCGGGGTCAACAGCACCTGGCCGGCGTCGGAGAGCGAGTAGACGTAGACCGAGCGCCCGGTGGAACTCCACTGGGGCACCCCGGCGTTGGTGTCCTGGACGCACTGGCCGGGCAGGTTCGGATCGGGGACCGGCTGGTTCGGGGGGATGGAGTTCGGGTCCAGCTTGCAGACCTGGTTGAGGCCCGTGTCGCGCGTGTCGGTCACCCACACGCGCCCGCCGGCGTCCTTGACCAGCGTGACGCTCTCGGTGCCGCCCACGCACTGGGTCGCCGTGCCGGTCTGGCCCAAGCAGGTCTTGGCGACTCCGTGCGGGTCGGTGGCGGGCACGTCGTGCTTGGTCTCCACCGTCGTCTGCCAGTCCCTCGTCCAGGTCTGGTTGGACGGGTTGAACGAGAACCGCATGACCCGTGTCCCGAGGTCCACGGACGGATTGCTCGGGTCCTGGCTCGGCCGCTGGGTGACGGCGCTCGCCACGTACAGGTGCGAGCCGTCCCACTGCGTGTCCTGGAGCGAGAGCGAACGCGAGTCGACGACCGTGCCCGTCGGCTTCCAACTGGAGGAGGCCGTGTCGAAGCGGGCGATCTGGAACGCCCCCGACTGGGTGGAGGTGAACCACATCGTCGCCCACCAGGTGACCTTGCCCTGCGCGTCGGTCGTGTACCAGACCTTGCTCTGCGGCTTGTCGCTCGTGGGAGCCGAGGGACCGCCGTCCCAGTTCACGCCGGGGGTTCCGATGTTGGACGCAGCACCCGCCGGCGCGGCCGCCAGCAGCAGGGCCAGCAGCGCCGCCGCGAGCGCGGCCAGCACCGCGGGCTGCCGGGTGAGGGGCTTGGCGAACGGGGTGCGGGCCATCTCTACGCTCCTTGCATCCGGGGCACGCCGCGCGTCCTGCACGGCGTCCGAACGCCTCGAATCGTGGCGACCCTAGGCGCGGGATGCGCCGATTGCCAGGGTTGATGAGGTATGGACCGCATCGGCTGACCTGATTCCCGTATGGCGGGCATAGCCGCTGGCGATGGCCAGGGCCGAGCGCCGAGCGCCGTTCTCGGGTCTCGCCCCGAGGCGGCGGCCCGCCACTAGCATCCGGCGCGTGAGCCACACGCCCAAGGGCTGGGACCTGATCCTCGCCCACCTCCTCGATGAGCTCGGCGTCCCTCCGGAGGAGCGCGGGGATCCGTCATGGGAGCCCCACCGGCGCATTCCGGAGTCGCTGCACCGCAACGAGCGGCTGATCGAGCTTGCGGAGTGCGTCGAGGGGTCGCGGCGCGGCGCCGGGGCCGGGCTGCTGCTCGCCACCAGCCGGCGGCTCGTCTTCGTTCCCTTCGAGGAGGAGCGCGAGAGCCGGGCTTGGCCGCTGCGCGCGATCGCGGAGGCGCGGCTCGAGCGCGGGCTGCTCGCGACCGGGCGCGCGCTCGCCGTCGTCGTCGACGGGCTCGGGCGGCGCTTTCGCGACCTGCGGCCCGTCTCGCGCGCGCCGCACCTGCTGGCGGTCGCCGCCCACGAGGTCGTGCCGGCCCGCGAGGACGGCGCCTGGCCCGGCTCGCCGCCGATCGCCGCCATCGGCGAGTTGGTGGTGCATCTCGACCGGATCGTGCTGCCGGGAGGGGCCTGGGCGCCGATCGACGGATCCGTCAGCGCGCACCTGGACGCGGGCGGCGAGTCGCCGGGGGCGCGCGGCGGGAGCGGGGGCGAGGTCGTCGCGGCGCTTCGCCTCGAGGGGCGCGACTGGACCTGGGGCACGCCCCTGCCCGCGGCCTGGCTCGAGCAGGGACGGCTCGTGGCGGATGCCGTGGACGCCGCCGCCGCGCTCACGCCGGGCGCCAGGGGCCCGGCGCGCGACCCCGTGGTGGACCGGCTCGAGCGGCTGGCGCGGCTGCGCGAGCAGGGCATCCTCGACGAGGACGAGGCGGCGGCCCAGAAGGCCAGGATCCTCGCCGACGGCGAGCGCCCGCCGGACTCGCTCTCGGTGTGAGCCGGCGTCCGCCGCGACCCTACGCGCCCTTGCCGAGCGGCACCACGCGCACCCCGTAGCCGGGCAGGGCGACGCGGGCGCCGGGGAGCGTCACCGAGACCGGGCGCGGGAGCTTGTTGATCAGCAGGACGGTCCGGGTCGAGGCGAGCGTCTCGACGCCGGGCGAGCTCGATCGCGACGCGACGATCGGCGTCCCCGGCGGGAAGGTGACGCGGAAGAGCGCGTAGATCGCCGCGAGCGGCAGCGGGCGACCGCCGCCCGGGCGGCGCGGGTCGGACCACAGCGCCTCCGCGTTGCGCCGCTCGCTCGAGGGGCCGGTCGCCTGCGGGCCCCAGCGCAGGCTCACCGCGGCGCCGCCGCGCAGCTCCTGCGCCAGCATCGACGCCTCCGCGGCTTGCGCGAAGCGCCCGCCGCTCTCGGGATGGATATAGCTCTCGGCGTACCAGACGGGCGCCGGGCTCATCGCGCTCAGCTCGCGCACGACGTCGCCGAACCAGTGGGTGAGGCCGATCAGCACCGAGCGCGGGTAGCGGTTGGGATCGTGCGTGGGCGAGACGAGGCTGCGGTCGATCGCGAGGAAGTCGACCCCGTGCGCGAGCCGCAGCCAGCGTCGCAGGAACCGGCGGTCCCGCGCGATGATCGGGTCCGCGGTGGCCCAGGTGGTGTGGGCCGCCGCGTGGCCGGAGCCGGTGCCGGCGAGCACGATGTAGGGGCCGCCGACGCGGATCGCGGGGTTGACCGCCTTGAGCGCGTCGTAGGTGGCGTTGTATAGCTGCGCGTAGGCGGCGGCGTCCCAGTTGCGCAGCCGGCGCGAGTAGTAGCCCTTGAGCTCGTTCCAGACGATGAAGTGGCGGATCGACGGGTAGCGCCGCGCGACGGCGGTGGCCAGGCGCGCGAAGTCCGCGACGTGGGCCGCCGTCGGCGGCAGGTTCGGGTAGGTCGAGCCGGTCCGCCCGAGCCGCGTCATCCAGTCCGGCGCGCAGCAGAGCGTGATCACGGGGGTGCCGGGCAGTGAGCGCATGAGCGCGACCCGGCGGTCGAGGGAGCGCCAGTCGTAGACGCCCGGGCGCGGCTCCGGGTTGGAGGCGCCCCAGCCGTAGATGTGCTGGTTCTGGACGCCGGCGACACGGCTCGCCACCGCCCGCCCGCGCGCGATCGCCGCGCGCGACGCCGGCACGTCGAGGCTGAACTCGGTGTGGGTGATCCCGACGCGCATCCGGCTGCGCGTGACGACATGGGCGCGGTCCACGCGCACGGCCACCTTCTGCCCAGGCGGCTCGCCGCCGCCACCGCCGCATCCGGCGAGCGCGGCCGCCGCCGCGAGGGCGACGCAGAGCGCGATCCGGGGCGCGCGGAGCGCGCTCAGGCGAGCGTCTCGTGGCGGGCGGTGGCCGCGTTCCATCGCATCAGTGTGGCCGTCGGCTCGCCGGCGTGCCGCAACGGGGCGATGCGCACGTAGGTCATGCGCTGCGCGCTGTGCTCCAGACCCGGCCTGGGCCGGGGGATCGACCAGGTGCCGGTGTTCAGGTAGACCGCCTCGCGGCCGGCTTCGGAGCCGGCCGCCAGCGGCGTGCGATCCGCCGCGTGGCTGTGCGCGAAGACGTAGTGGCGCACGTCCGCGCCCCGCGCGCTCAGGAGCCCGTGGATCTCGCGCGCGGGCGCCCGCAGGTCGTAGCCCCCTCGACCGGTGGCGATCCTGCGCGCGATCCGCGTGGCCATCCGGCGACTCGAGGCCTCCGACACCTCGTCGACGCGGGCGAGCGCGCCGGGCGGGAGCCCGACGTCCCGGGCGTACGGCGCGAGGGTCCGCTCGCGATAGCGTCGCATCGCGGCGCGGCGCCCGCGGATGTTGCGCAGGCGGGTGTCCGCGAGGGCCGCCCGTGCCAGGTTGGCCGCGCCGGCGATCCCGCTGCGCCCGTCGCCCGCGCCGAGGTGGGCGCCGAAAGGCTCGTCGAGCGCGCCCTGCGGCCCGTCGCGCCACGGGGTCAGGAGCATCGGCAGCCGGTTGATGTCGTGGTACTGGCTGCCGTGCTCGGCGTACAGGACGCCGGGCACGTGGACCAGCCACGGGCTGAAACGGACGCGCGCGCCGAGTCGCCGGTCCCCGCCGCAGAGCAGGTCGCGCAGGCGCCCCTGGGCTGCGGGGCGCATCAGGTCGAGGTCGTGGTTGCCCGGCACGATCTCGAGCCGGTAGCCCGCACGCACCAGGTCGCCGAGGGATGAGAACACGGCGGGGTGGCCCTCCGCGATGCGCTCGATCCGGGCGAGCGCGGCGGCGGCCGGATCGCGAGCGGGAGGCTCACGCCGAGCGAGCCGCTGGACGTCGAGCAGATCGCCGAGGACCACGAGCCGGCGCGGTCCGGGCGCGGCGCGCGCCGTGGCGCAGAGCGAGGCGGCGAACGACGCGAAGGCCTCGTCGGCGTCGAAGTCGTCCGGGATCCCGTTGGCGGCCGGGCCGGCGCCGAGGTGCAGGTCGCTCAGTAGGAGGGTCTCGAGTTCCTGTGCGCTCCTCGCTCCGCCCGGCTCCTCGCTCACGCCCGCCCGTTGGCGAGCGCGGCGGTGAGGTCGGGCGTCTCGGCGGCGACCGGGCTCGCCTCGGCGGGCACCCTGCGCTTGGGGGTCTTGCGGGCGGGCAGCTCCTCCGCGACACGCTCCTCGGCGGCCGTGGTGGTCAGCTGCGCGGCCTGGGACTTGAGCAGCTCCACGAACGCCGCCTCGGGCGCCTGCAGCTCGCACCCGGCGCTGTGGATCGCCTGGATCGGCCGCACCATCGGTTCCACGCCCTCGACGTGGAAGCCGACCAGCTCGCCGCGGCGCAGCTCGTCGGCGACCGCCAGAGAGGACACGAACCCCACGCCGAGCCGGCTGCCGACCGCACGCTTGAGCCCCTCCTGGGAGTCGAGCTCCCAGACACGGTCGGCCTTGTGGCCGACCCGCGCGAGGTAGCTCTCGGTGACGGCGCGCGTGCTGGAGCCACGCGCGCCGATGAGCACGGTCTGGCGCCCGAGTTCGGCGACGCCGACCACGCCGTCCTCGATCTCGAGGACGTCCGGGGCGGCGATGCCGATGATCTCGTCGACCAGCACCGTCTCGTAGGACAGGCGCTCGTCGGGCGAGGTCTGGCCGGCGACGCCGAGATCGGCCTCGCCGGTGGCGACCTGGCGGGCGACCCACTCGCTGGAGCCCGTGCGGACCTTGAGGGTGATGCCGGGGTGGCGCTCGCCGAATGCGCGCAGCACCAGCGGGAACAGCGAGACCATCGGCCCCGCGTTCACCGCGATCGTGAGTTCGCCGCGCTCGCCGCCGTCCAGCGCCTCCAACTGGCGGTGCATCTGGTCGAGCAGCGCGAGCACGCGCTCTCCGTGCTCGGCCACGACGCGGCCGGCCTCGGTGAGACGGCTGCCGCGGCCGTGGCGCTCCACGAGCCAGCGACCGGTCACCGCCTCCAGCGTGCGCAGGTGCAACGACGCGGACGGCTGGCCGATGGCGCAGGCCGCCGCGGCAGCGGAGATCGAGCCTCGACGGCCGATCTCGATCAGCAGGCGAAGGCGCAGCGGGTTCGCCGTTTCGACTTGATGGGCTCTGACACCTGGGGATAGATCGGTCATTGGCTCTTGGGGGTGGGGTGAAGTGAAGTGGTTGTTGCTGGGGCGGTTGGATACAGCCGCGATCGCGCGGAGATCGCGCCGAGCCGCCCCGGAGCGGGGGGCCGGCAGGGGGTCGCTGCGGACTCTTCCGCCTGCGGGCAGGCGGAATCGCAGCTGACGCGCCTGTGCTCTAGTCAGGTCGCGCGAGCGCCAGGGCCGGCCAGATCGAGCCGAGCCCGAGCGGTGAGGAGCGGCGCGCGGACAGCGCGCGCGGGACGCAGTAGCAGGCGCCCGCGGCGAGGACCGCGAACAGGAGCAGCAGGGCGGAGCCCGGGGCCGGCCCGCCGCCGGGGGCGGCGCTGGGCCCCACGTAGCCGGGCTCACGCTGCGGCGGGGAGGGCAGCGGCACGGATGGCGCCGGCGACGCGACCGAGGGTGGGCGCGCACGGTCCGCGGCCGCCGGAGTGGCCGTGGTCCCGGCGGGCATCGCATCGCCGCCGGCCGCGTAGCCGGCGCCGCTGCCGGCCACCCCCGGCAGCAGGGCGGCGAGCGCGAGCGGAGCCGCGGCACCGACCGCGGCGAGCCCCGGCACGCGGGCGAAGATCGGCGACCACGCCAGGAGCGTGGTGTCGAAGGGCACCAGAACGAAGCGCACGCGCGCCGGGAGCGTCGAGATGAGCGTGCTCGGCGTGAGGCCCGGGCCCTGCGTCCCGGGAGCCGCGAGCGTGTCCGACGGCGGTGCGGCGAGCATCGCGGCCGGGGCCGCCGGCAGGCTCGGCGCGACCGGGGCTGATATCGCCACGGGCGGCGGCGCCGCGGTCGGCGGCGACGGGGGAGAGGGCGGGTCAGCGGGCCCGACGACGGCGGGCGCCGAGGGCGCGCCGATGCTCGCGGTCGGGTCGGCGGCCGGTACGGAGGTGATCGCCGGCTCGGCGGGCGCCGTCGCCACGGCATCCGGGGTGGCGGGGGGCGTCACCGCGGCCGGGGCGACGGGCGGCGGCGCGGCGGCCGGGTCGACCGGCGCGGCGGCCGGGTCGACCGGCGCAGCGGCCGGATCGACCGGCGCAGCGACCGGATCGACCGGCGCAGCGACCGGATCGACCGGCGCAGCGGCGGGATCGGAGGCCGGCGCCGGGGAGGCCGCGGCCGGGGTCGTCGTGGCGTCCGCGGGGACCGGGTCGTCGGCGAGCGCGCTCGCCGGGGCGATGAGCGCGAGCGCCGTGACGACCGCGAACACCGCTCTTGGGCCCCGCCGCGAGCCGCGCGCGGGGCGCACGATCCGGAATTCGGGGCTCTGGGGCTGTGTTCGCATTTTGCGGAAACGCTCGGAAGCGCGGGATCGGCCCGTCGCTGAGCAAAGCTCACAAAACCTGACCAGCGCTCGCGAAGCAAGTGCCCGAATCAATGAAAAAACCGCAAATTGCGACAATTTTCGCGCAGGTTTCGTGAGGGATTGGGCCCCCGCAATCTCTCTCTCATGATCGCCCGCCCTCGGCGCGGCTCATCCATCGCTGCTGCCGATGGCAGCCATCCCGTACATGACCGTCTTCGATGCGGTTCATGGCGATGATCCCCTTACCTGGGCGCTGAGCGCGACCTAGGGTGCGCTCCTGGCAAGGGCCGCGCCGTTGTGACGAACGGCCGGCGAGACAGCTGGGAGGTGGCAGGTGAAGAGCGCAACGCTAGCCGACGGAATCGTGGTCGGCAGCCTGTTCGAGCGGTCCCGGACGGTGCGACCGCGGTGGCGGGTCTCGGTGGTGATTCCTGCGATGAACGAGGCGCGGAACATCGCGTGGGTGCTCCGGCGCCTGCCCGCCTCGGTGGACGAGGTCGTGCTCGTCGACGGCAACTCGACGGACGGAACGGTGGAGATCGCCCGCCGGATCCGCCCGGACATCGTCGTCACGGGCCAGGACAGCCCGGGCAAGGGCGCCGCGCTGCGCGCGGGCTTCGCCAGGGCCACGGGCGACGCCGTCGTGATGATCGACGCCGACGGCAGCATGGAGCCGGCGGAGATCGACTCCTTCGTCGAGCGCCTCGCCGAGGGCTACGACGTCGTCAAGGGGTCGCGCTTCATCAGCGGTGGCGGGACCTCGGACATGACGCCGATCAGGATGTTCGGCAACTCGGGGCTCGTGTCCCTGGTCAACCGCCTCTACGGGGCCGAGTTCAGCGACCTCTGCTACGGCTACGTGGGGTTCCGCCGCACCGCGCTGGAGCGTCTGGGGCTCTGCTCGGACGGCTTCGAGATCGAGACCGAGATCGCCGTGCGCGCGCTGACCGGGCGCTTCCGGATCGGAGAGGTCGCGTCGTTCGAGTCTCCGCGCCACTACGGCGACTCCAACCTCAACGCGATGCGCGACGGCCTGCGGGTGCTGCGCACCCTGCTGACCTCGTGGATCGCGGCCTCGCGGCTGGGGCCGGCGCGCGACGGCGTCGCGATCGAGGGCGTCTACCCGGCGGGAGGCGCGAATGGCGGCTAGCCAGGCGGCCACGGTCGTCCCCCTCCGCAGCGGCGAGCGGCCGACGATCTCGGTCGTGATCTGCGCGTACACGGAGGGCCGCTGGGAGGAGCTCGTGGCCGCCGTCGACTCCGCGGCGCGCCAGACGCTCGCCGCGAGCGAGGTCATCGTGGTCGCCGACCACAACACGGCTCTCGCCGAGCGCGCGCGGCGAGAGCTGACGGGCGTCGAGGTCCTCGAGAACGACAACCGCCAGGGGCTCGCGGGCGCGCGCAACACGGGCGTCGCCGCCGCGCGCGGCACCGTGGTGGCGTTCCTCGACGACGACGCGGTCGCCGCCGCGGACTGGCTCGAGCGCCTCGCCGACGCCTACGAGGGGCCGCTGGTGCTCGGCGTGGGCGGGTCGATCGAGCCGGTCTGGACCGACGGGCGGCCCCGTGCCTTCCCGCGCGAGTTCGACTGGGTCGTCGGCTGCACCTACCGCGGGATGCCGGCCACTCGCAGGCCGGTCCGCAACCTGATCGGGGCGAACATGTCGATCCGGCGCGACGTGATCGCCGAGGTCGGCGCCTTCCGGGACGGGATCGGGAGGATCGGGACCCGCCCGCTCGGCTGCGAGGAGACGGAGCTCTGCATCCGCGCGAGCAATCGCTGGCCCTTCGGGGTGTTCCTCTACGAGCCGCGCGCGACGGTCCTTCACCGGGTGCCGGGCGGGCGCTCGAGCCGCTCCTACTTCTTGTCGCGCTGCTGGGCCGAGGGCCTGTCGAAGGCCTCGGTCGCGCGCAGCGTGGGCGCCGGAGGCGCGCTCGCCTCGGAACGCGCCTACGCGACACGAACCCTTCCCCGCGGGGTCGCCGCCGGCATCGGCGACGTGCTGCGCGGGGACACGGGCGGCCTGGCCCGGGCGGCGATGATCGTCTCGGGCCTGGCCGTGACCACCGCCGGCTACGCGACCGGCAGGATCGCCGGCCTGCGCGGCCGATCCGCCCAATGACCACCGACAACGGGAGATCCGAGATCCGATGAGCTGGATCGAGTTCAACATCCACGACCGCGTCGCCGTCGGCGTGCACCCCGACGCGCCGACCGCGCCGCAGCTCGCGGACATGCTCGCGCCCTTCGGGACCTCGGGCCTGGACCGCTACGACTTGACGATCACCGCGGAGCCCGAGGTGTTCAACGGCGTCGCCCACGGCGATCTCGACTACCTCTACACGGACGAGAGCCTCTACGTGAACGACACGAAGGTCCAGGTCGTCCGCGCCGAGGACGGGTCCTTCCGGCTGCACGGCTCGCGCGAGCTGCTCGTCTCCGCGCTGCCGCTGATCGACCGCATCGCGGTCGAGAAGGGCGCGGCGATGATCCACGCGGCGACGGTCGCCTACCGCGGCCGCGGGATCTGCATGCCCGCGTGGGGAGGGGTCGGCAAGACCAGCACGATGGCGAAGCTCCTGCGCCGCGACGACGCCGCGTTCATGGGCGACGACTGGGCGTTCCTGACGGCCGACGGGCAGCTGCTCGGCTACGAGAAGCCGATGTTCATCAAGCCCCACCACCGCTCGATCTACCCGCACCTGTTCGACGAGAAGCGCAAGCCGATGGTGCCCTCGCGGCTCTCGGACCCGCTGTCGCGCCTGACGACGATCGTGCATCCGGTCGTGACCCAGTACCCGCGGCTCGCGGGCATGGCGCGCCACTGGTCGCCCGAGCACATGATGGTGCGCCCGCGGGACGCCTTCCCCGACGGCTCGTTCGTGGGGCGCGCGCCGCTCGCCGCGGTCGTGTTCGTCGAGCGCGTGAGCGCGTCGCGCACGGTGCTCTCCGAGCGCAGCCGCGACTGGATGGCCTCGAGGCTCGTCGGCAACTTCCACGCCGAGCTCTCGCGCCACTCGCGCGAGCTGATCACCGCGCTGGGGGCGACCGGGCTGGTGCCGATCGATCGCGCGTTCGCCGACAAGCGCGCCGTCGTCGAGAGCGGCCTCGGCGAGGCGCCGACCTACCTCCTGCAGGTCCCGAAGACGCTCCCGCCCGACGACGCGTCGGACGTGATCGTCGACCGGTTGATCGAGATCGCGGAGAGCGGCTCGCCGTACGGCGGGGCGGGCAGCCCGTCCACCAACGGGCGCCCGCCGAAGATCACCTCGGCGGCGACCTGAGCCCGATGGTCGACGTCTCGGTCGTCGTCCCGACCCGCAACGCCGAGGACATCCTCGGCGACTGCCTGGACTCGATCGCCGCGAGCGAGCCGCGCGAGATCATCGTCGTCGACGGGGTCTCGACCGACGGCACGACCGAGGTCGCGCGGCGCGTGACGCCGAACGTGATCTCCGACGAGGGGCGCGGCCTGCCGGCCGCACGGGCGCTCGGTGCGCGCGCGGCCAGGTCGCGCACGGTGGCGCTGGTGGACGCCGACGTGCGGCTGCCGGACGGCGCGCTCGAGCAACTCGTGGCCGAGTTCGACGAAGGCGGGTACACCGCGCTGCAGGCCGGGCTGCGCAGCACCTCCGGCGACGGCTACTGGGGCCGCGCGCTGGTCAACCACCACATGAGCGGGCGCAGCAAGAACTGGTTCGGGCTGGTCGCGACGGCTTTCGACCGCGAGGCGCTGCTCTCCTACGGGTTCGACCCGAAGTTCCTCTCGGGCGAGGACATCGAGATCCGCTGGCGCCTGCAGCGCGACGGTGCCCGCATCGGCGTCTCGGAGCGCACCGTCGTTATGCACCGCTTCGAGGACACGTGGGAGTTCGCGAAGGGGCAGTGGCTCGCGGACGGGCGCGGCCTCGCGCGGATGATCTCCAAGCACCGCTGGCGCGCGGCGGGGCTTCTGGCGCTGCCCGCGCTGGCCGCGGCGCGGGGCATCGGGCTCAGCCTCGTGCGGCTGCAGCCGCAGTGGATCCCCTACTACGCGTGCTACCTGGTGTTCAACTACGTCGGGATGTCCGAGGAGGTCGGAGAGCGGGGATGGCGGAGAGGGCGAGCAGCGGCGCGCTAGCCGAGGTGGCCGGCGGCGAGCACATCGGCGCGGCCCGCTCGCGCGCGATGCTCGCCAGCTCCATCGGCCTGATCGCCGGCAAGCTCGCCAGCGTCGCGCTCGGCTTCCTCGCCTGGATCGTCGCCGCGAGGCTGTTCACGGCGCACGAGGTCGGGCTCGCCGCGGGCGCGGTCTCGGCGATGATGCTCTGCACCCAGTTCGCGCTGCTCGGCATCAGCTCGGCGGTCATCGACCAGTTCCCGCTGCACCGCTCGCGGCCGATGCTGCTGCTCGACACCTCGATCGGGCTGGTCTCGATCGCCGCGCTGATCGCGGGGGGCATCTTCCTCGCGCTCGCGGGCACGGTCCTGGGCGAGCTATCGGTGGTCGCGGAGGACCCCCTCTACGCGTCGCTGTTCCTGGCGATGTGCGTCCTCGGAACCGTCGGGATCCTGTTCGACCAGATCTCCGCGGCGCTGCGCAGCGGCGAGCAGGTCGTCGTGCGCAACCTCGTCTCCGGCGCCGCGACCGTGGTGCTGATCGCCGCGCTCCCGCTCGTCGGAGCGGAGAGCTCGCTGACGATCTTCGCCGCCTGGACGCTCGGCGGCATCGTGATGTGCGCCGTCGGCCTGCTGCAACTGTGGCGCGCGCTGGAGCGCTACCGCTACCGGCCGCGGATCAGCTCCGGGCTGACCCGCTCGCTGATCAGGATCGGCCTGCCGAACTACGCGCTGACGCTCGCCGAGCGCGCCCCGGGGCCGATCCTCCCGGTAGTGGTGATCTCGGTCCTCTCGCCGACCGCGAACGCCTACTGGTACGCGGTCTGGATGATGGCCTGGGCCGCGTACTTCGTCCCGATCTCGGTCGGGCTGACCGTGTTCGCCGAGGCCGCGCAGAAGCCGGAGTCGCTGCGCAGCCTGATCCCGCACGGCATCCGCTCCTCGCTCGGGATCGGCATCGCCGGCGCCTGCGTTGGGGCGCTGCTGGCCGAGCCGCTGCTCTCGCTGCTGGGCCCGGCCTACGCGGCGGCCGGCACCGAGCCGCTGCGGATCCTGCTGATCGGCGTGATCCCGATCACCTTCGTCCAGGCGTACTTCGCGGCCTGCCGCGCCGCGCGGCGCCTGGGCGAGGCGGTCGCCACCGGCCTCATCGGCAACGCCGTGGCCGTCCTCGTGGCGGCGCTCGCGGCCTCCAGCGACGGGCTCGTGGGGATGGCGCTCGGCTGGGTGCTGGCGCAGGTCGTCGTCGGCGCGTTCGCGTCCTGGCGACTCGTGGTGGTGCTGGGGCGCTCGGCGGAGCCGGCGCACGTCGAGAGCGGCGATCTCGCGACTAGTGCGGCAGCCCGGTGAGCGTCGCGAGCCTGGAGCGCCGGCCCGTGCGGCCCGCCGGCCCGGCGCCGGCGCCGATCGCCCCGCCGCGCGCGCGCCGATGGCGGGCCGCGGCGCTGCCGGCCGCGGGAACGGCGATCGCGGTGGTGCTGTGGGCGTTCTCCATCGGCGCGATGGATCCCCGGCGCATGGACGCGACGGGCCTGGTGTCGATCATGCCGGCCGGGGTGCTGATCGCGCTCGCGCTGCTCACCGCCAGCTTCGCGGTGACGGTGACGCGGCGCGATCTCGTCGTCCCGCTGCTCGCGGTCCAACTCGGCGCGCTGATCGTGATGCTGTTCGGCGTCACGGCGCTGGTCGAGAGCCAGCCTCGCTTCGAGGCCGCCTGGCGCCACGCCGGGATCATCGAGTTCATCACCAGCACCGGGACGGTCGACCCCGGGATCGACGCCTACTTCAGCTGGCCGGGGTTCTTCATCCTCGGCGGGCTGCTGGTGAAGGCCGCCGGCTACCAGAGCGCGATCAGCCTGCTCGCGTGGGCGCCGGTCTTCTTCAACCTGCTCTACATCGGCCCGATCGTGATGATCGTCCGCGCCGCCACGCCCGATCGCCGCGTGCTGTGGCTGACGCTGTGGATCGTGTCGGTCGCGAACTGGATGGGCCAGGACTACTTCTCCCCGCAGGCGGCGGGGTACTTCCTCTTCCTGGTGATCGTCGCGATCCTGCTGCGCTGGTTCGTGGCGGAGCCCGCGGTCTCGCTGCGCCCCTCCGCGCTCCTGAGCTCCGCGCGGCTGCCGTGGTGGGGTCCCGAGCGGGACCCCGCGGGCGGCCTGCGCGACGGGCCGGCCCTGCGGATGGCGCTGATGGGGATCGTGATCGTGTGCTTCGCGGCGGTGGTGCCGAGCCACCAGCTGACGCCGTTCGCGGCGCTCGCCGCGGCCACGGTGCTGGTGCTGTTCGGCGGCTGCACGGCGCGCGGGCTGCCGATCCTGATGGCCGTCCTGATCGGGATCTGGATCGCCTACATGACCACGGTCTTCCTGAAGGGCCACCTCTCGACGCTGACCGGCAGCGTCGGCAAGGTCGACACCGCGGTCTCGGCGAACCTGAGCAACCGGATCGCCGGCGACCCCGGCCACCTGATCGTCGTCTACAGCCGCCTGGCGCTGACGGGCGGCCTGTTCGCGCTCGCCGGGCTCGGCTGGCTGCGCCGGATGCGGCGCGGGCTTCCCGTGCGCGCGCACGCCGTCCTGGCGCTCGCGCCGTTCCCGCTGCTAGTGCTGCAGCCCTACGGCGGGGAGATGCTCGTGCGGGTCGCGCTCTTCTCGCTGCCCTTCTCGGCGTTCTTCGCGGCGAGCGCGCTCGCTCCCGACGGCTGGAGGCTGCCGAGCTGGCGCGCCCCGGCGCTCGTCGGCGTGGTGTGCGCCGGCCTGCTGGCGCTGTTCCTCTTCGCGCGCTACGGCAACGAGAAGATGGACTTCTTCAGCGACCAGGAGGTCGCGGCCGTGCACGAGCTCTACCGGGTCGCGCCGCGCGGCTCGCTGCTGCTCACCGCCTCCCAGCCGCTGCCCTGGAAGTTCCAGGACTACGGGAGCTACAAGTTCCGGATCCTCAGCCAGGAGGTGCAGCACGCCGCCGCGGAGGGCAAGCTGACGCCGGGCCTGGTGGGGGAGACGCGCGCGGTCATGTCCGCGTTCCCGCGCGGGCGCTCGTTCCTGATCGTCACGCGCAGCCAACTGGCCCACGACGAGCTGCTCGGCGCGACGCAGCTGCTGCCGATCGCGCGGCTGGAGCGCGCGCTCCTGGGCTCCCGGCTGTTCCGCGTCGTCTACCGCAACCGGGACGCGGTCATCCTGCGCCTCGCGGGCGGCGGGAGCTCGGGATGAGCGCCCGGCGCGCCGCCGTTCCGGTGATCGCCGCGCTCGCCGCCGGAGCGGCGGTGGCGCTCTCGCTCGCGGACGTGGGCGGGATCCCGCGCCACGTCGTGGTGCTCGCGTTCCTGCTGCTCGGCCCGGGCCTGGCGGTGGTCGGCCTGCTGGGGCTGCGCGACCCGGTCGCCGAGTGGACGATCGCGCTTGCGCTGAGCGTGGTGATCGACGGCCTGGTCGCGGGCATCGGCCTCTACGCGCACGCCTGGTCCCCGGAGCGCACGCTGGTGATCGTGGCCGCGCTCACGGTCGCCTGCTGCGCGGTCCAACTGGCGCGCGCCGCGGTGGCGCCGCGCCCGGCGCGCCCCGCGCCGCAGAACGGCTCGCTCGACGGACTGGAGGGGCTGTGATCCTCGCGGTCGGCAGCCTGGGCGGCGGCTCGATCGACATCGTCGTCGGCGCGCTGCTCGTCGTGCTGCTGGCGCAACGCGAGATCCTGCGCGCCTCCGGTTCGCCGCGCCTGCAGGCGCGGATGCGCACCACCGGCATGGCCATCCCGGCCCTGACGATCGCGTTCGTCGTGATCGTCGCGGCCCGACTCGCGACGCTCGTGGCATGAGGGCGGACGCGCGCACGCCGCGACGTGGTCTGACCGGGCGCCTCGCCGCCCGGACGCCGCAGGAGCGGGCGGCCGCCTCGGTGGCGAACGGGATCGCCGCGCTCGTGGGGGCGGAGGCGCTGACCGCGTTCGTGAGCCCGGTCGTCGGCGCCGTGCTCGACGCGCTCGTCCTCGTCTACCTGCTGAACCGCAGCGCCGTGCTGGACCGGTCCGCGCTCGCGGCCCCGCGGCGCCGGCGCGCCGAGTACGCCGCCTCCGACCTGCTCGTGGTGGTCGCGGCCGTCGCGCTCGTGCGCCTGGTCGGGCTGGCCACCCCGTTCGACCTGATGGAGCAGCACGTCTGGTACGCGGCGATCTCGACGCCGATCCTCGCCGCGCTCGCCGCGGCGGCGTGCTCGCTCGACCCGGCCTGGATCGCGCTGCGGCCATCCCGCGCGAGCCTGCCCGCGGACGCGGCGGCCATCGCATTCGGCCTGCTTGCCGGAGCGGCCGCGGCCGCCATCCCGGAGCGCGCGCACGCGAGCGCCGGCCTCGGCTGGGCCGCGTTCGCGGGCGCGGCGGCGCTCGCGGTGCTGGTCGCGCTCGCGCTCGACAGGCTCGCGTTCGCGGACGGCCTGCGGGCGGCCGCCCGCGCCGCCCTGGCCTCGCCGCGCTGGCCGCTGGCGCTCGCGCTCGCGGCGATCGCCGCGCTGGCGCTGCCCACGCTGCCGATCGCGGCGGGGGTCGCGGTCTCGGCGGTCGCCTTCGCCGCGGCCGCCCGCGCGGGCTGCTCGCTGCCGGCGCTCGCCGCCGCGCAACTGGCGGTGATCCTGCTGACCACGGCCGCGCCGCTCTGATGGGCGCCGGCACGAGAACCGTGACGGCCGCCGCCGCGATGCTCTACCTTGGCGATCATGCGCTCCCGCCCCGGACGCGTGCGGCCGCCTTGGCGCGCCGCCTGCGCGAGTTGGCGCGCGCGTCTCGGAGGCGCGTCGCTGATCGTGCTGGCGCTCGCGATCGTGCCCGCCGCCTGCGCCCCGGCCGCCTCGCGCTCCGGCCCGCGCCTGGCCGTCAGCCCGTCGGCGGGGGTGGGGAAGGCGCGCGTCGTGGTGTCGGGCCGCGGCTTCCGCGCGGGCGCGCGCGGATCGGTGTCGGCCGGGCGCCATCGCCTGGCGCGGGTGCGCGCCGACCGCCGCGGGCGCTTCCGCGTGCGGGTGCGGATCCCGGCGGGCCGTTCCGGCCGCCTCGTGCTGACCGCGACGCTGTCTCGGCGCGTGCGGGTGCGGATCACCCGGCGTGGACGCGGGCACCGGACCAGGCGGACCACGCGGGTCGTGCGCCGCGTCCAGCGCGCGCGGGCGGCCTTCCGGCGCCGCGCGCCGAGGCGGGTCGCCCCGCCCGCCCCGCCCGCGGTCCCCGGGGGCACGGCGACGATCGCCGCGGTCGGGGACATCAACCCGCCGGGCACCGTCGGCGGCAACCCGGGGGCGACGGCCCAGTTGGCCGCCTCGATGCACCCGCAGGTGATCCTCGGCCTCGGGGACTTCCAGTACACCTACGGCAGCCTGTCGGCGCTGAAGGGCGGGTTCGACCGCAACTGGGGCTTTCTGAAGAGCCTGATCCGGCCGACCCCCGGGCCGACGCACGACGTCACCGGCGGCGCCTCGGACCAGACCGACTACGGCGCCTACTGGGGCCGCGACCCCTACCAGCCCTACAGCTTCGACGTCGGGGCGTGGCACATCATCAGCCTGCCGTCGGCGGCCTACCGCTACGGCAAGAACACCGCGGGGATCCTGGCCTGGCTGCGCTCCGACCTGGCCGCGGACCGGGCGCAGTGCACGCTCGCCTACTGGCACGAGCCGTACTGGACCCGCAAGACCGCCGAGCACGACCGCGACATGCAGGTCAAGCCCTGGGTCGACGCGCTCTACGCGGCGGGGGCGGACGTGATCCTCAGCGGCCATCAGCACGACTACCAGCGCTTCGCGCCGCAGAACCCGTCCGACCAGCGCGACGACGCGCGCGGCCTGCGCGAGTTCGTGGTCGGCACGGGCGGGATCGGCTACTACCCCTTCACGGGCACCGCGGCGAATCTCGACGCGTCGAACGCGTCGACCTACGGCGTGCTGCAGATGACGCTCCACCCGACGTCCTACTCGTGGTCGTTCGTGCCGACGAAGGCCGGCGGCTTCACGGACTCGGGCTCCGCCGACTGCCACTAGGCGCGCGGGCGGCTCCGGCCGGGTGCCGCGCGGCGCGCGCGGGCGGGCGGGCGCGAAACGTCAATTGCTCGCCAAAGCGGCAATCTCTGATAGACACGACGGCGGCGTCGGCGCATAGCAGGGCCCTCGGACGGCGCGCGACGCCCGTGCATCACGGAGGAACGATCTGATGGGACGCACTCCCGCCATCCGCCCGGCAGTTCTCGTCGTCTTCACCGCGCTCTGGTGCGCGCTCGGCGCGGGGGTCGCGAGCGCGTCGAGCGTGACGATCGAGACGCATCCGCCGGCGCTCACCAACCAGACGGACGCCTTCTTCACGTTGATCGCGAGCCCCCTGGGCATCGGCCTGACCTGCCAACTCGACCAGAACGCGCCGGCCACATGCGACCTGGCTCCGAGCTATCCCAGCCTCGGGAACGGCGGGCACACGTTCAAGGTCGAGCCGGCCGACGACGGGAGCGGGACCCAGAGCGGCGCCTCGTACCAGTGGACGGTGGACACGGACCCGCCGGTCACCGCGCTCGACACCTCCCCGCCCGATTCGACAACCTCCACGTCGGCGACATTCACGTTCCACTCCGAGAAACTCGCCACCTTCACCTGCTCGCTGGACGGCGGCGCCGGCGCGCCGTGCACCTCCCCGCAGACCTACACCGGACTGC
Organism: Solirubrobacteraceae bacterium; assembly: GCA_046330255.1. Classification (GTDB taxonomy): domain Bacteria; phylum Actinomycetota; class Thermoleophilia; order Solirubrobacterales; family Solirubrobacteraceae; genus JBBSBL01. The sequence continues at coordinate 158,715 of JAXLTC010000001.1, read as the reverse complement.
CGGTCGGCTCCCACACCTTCTCGGTCGCCGCCACGGACCAGGCCGGGAACGTCGACCCCACCCCGGCCGGCAGGCAATGGACCATCACCGCCCCGATCGTCGGCGCCCCGCAGATCGTCACCGGGGCGCTGGCGCTCAGCAACAACCCGAGCCCGGTGTTCACGTTCAGCGACACCGACCCCGCAGTCGTCTCCTTCCAGTGCCAGATCGACGGCGGCGGCTACCTGCCGTGCGCCTCGGGGGCGGTCTTCGGGCCGCTGGGCGACGGGGCCCATACCTTCGACGTGCGAGGCGTCACCGCGACCAGCAGCACCTCCGCGCCGGCCTCCCAGACCTTCACCGTCGACACGACCCCCCCGAAGACCACGATCGGACGCGGCCCCGCCGGCACGACCTCGTCGGGCGACGCGAGCTTCGACCTGTTCTCGACCGAGAACCCCGCGACCTTCACGTGCCAGCTCGACGGCGGCGCGCCGGCCCCGTGCGGTTCCCACGTCGCCTACCTGGGGCTGGGCTCGGGACAGCACGTGCTGCTGGCCAAGGCGACCGACCAGGCCGGCAACACGGACCCCACGGGCGACACCTGGTCCTGGACGATCAAGGGCGCGCCGCACCCCTCGTTCGCGGTCTCCAACCTCAACCCGCTCACGGGCGTGCCGGTCACGTTCACGAACACCTCGACCGCCGACCCGGGCTACACGGTCACCGGCTGGGCCTGGGACCTCGGCGGCGACGGCAGCTTCAGCGACGGGAACGGGGCGGTCGTCGCGCGCTCGTTCGCGACCCCCGGCAACCACACCGTGCGCCTGAAGGTCGTCTCGCAGCCGGGCGGCGGTAGCGGCACCGCCGAGGTCACGCTGCACGTCGGCGACCGCCCGCCGGTAGCCGGGTTCAGGCTCAGCCCGCGCAAGCCCCGCGCCCGGCAGGACATCGACCTGATCTCGACCGCGACCGACTCCGACACGCCGATCGCCTCGCAGACGTGGAGCGTCACCGGGCGCGGCGTGCGCCTCGACCAGGCCGGCGACTCGGCGACCGCGCGCTTCCCGCGCCCCGGCAACTACAGCGTGACGCTGCGCGTGATCGACTCGCTCGGCGCCGTGAGCACGATCACCAAGCGGATCAAGGTGCTCGAGCGGCCCGCGCCGCCGTGGCTGGTCGACGTGAGCGGCCTGCCGCGCGTGAAGGGCGCCAGGTTCACCAAGCTGCGCGTCCGCGCGCGGCAGGGCGACCGGGTCTACGTCCGCTGCCGCGGGAGGCGCTGCCGCGTGCGGCGCGAGTTCCGCAAGACCGTCGGGCCCAGCGCGAACGTCTACGTCCGGTCCTACCAGACGTTCTTCTGGGCGGGGTCGGTGCTCGAGGTGAGGATCGTCGACCCGGACTACCTGACGAAGTACGTCCGCATCCGCGTCCGCGGCCGCAACCACGGGGTCTCGCGGTTCAACGGCTGCATCGTGCCGGGCAGGCGACCGGGACGGTGCCCGTGACCCGCGCGAACCGCATCTGGATCGCCGCCGGCGCGATCCTGCTGGCCTTCGCGCTCCCGTACGGGGCGCGCGGGGGGTTCACCCAGTCGGGCTCCGCGCAGGGCAAGGTCGCCGCGGTCGCGCCGCGGCCGGCGCACGCCGCCGCGTTCGCCTCGCTCGGCCATGCGCGCACGCTGCCCCGCAGCGTGCCGGCGCCGCCGCCACCGCCTCCGCCGCCCCGGCCGCGGCGGCGCGCGCGGACCGTCACCCGCACCCCGGCCGTGACCACGAGCCCCACGCCGCGCTTCACCTCGCCGGCCCCCAGCAGCCCGGCCCCCGCGGTCAGCGCGCCCACTCCCAGCCCCTCGCCGGCTCCCGCGCCGGCGCCCGCGCCGAGGCCCGCGCCGGCGCCGCAGCGGTTCTCGAGCTCGGGCTGACGATGGCGATGCGAGCGAGCGCGCCGGCCCCCCGCGCCTCCTCTCCGCGAGGCGCCGCCGTGCGCGGGCGGCGCGACGCGCTGCCGTGGATCGGCGGCGGGCTCGCGCTGCTGGCCGTCGCAGCCGGCGTGCTGATCCCGGTGAAGCGCACCCCGCCCGCGGCGATCGTGCCCGTCCCCGCGATGAAGGGCGTCTCGCTCACGATGCCCGCCGACTGGCACCGCGCCGCCCCGCCCGCGGCGCTGCCCGGCCTCCGGTTGGCCGGCGCCCGCGCCTACGGGCCGGGAGGGCACGCCACCGAGACGGCGCTGGTCGTCGGCCGCGCCGCCTCCGCGCCGCCGCCGACCCTGCTGCCCGACTCCTTCGTCTCCAACGCGGCCGTGCGCGTCCCGCCGGCGCGGGGGATCGCGATCGGGCCGGCCGACGCGCTCCTCTACGCGGGGGTCGTGGTGCCCGCCGCGCGCCAGCGGGTGGACCTCTACGTCGTGCCGGCCGGCGGACAGGTCTACGCGGTCGAGTGCCGCGCCTCGCCGAGCCGAGCGGCGGCCTTCATGCCGGCCTGCCGCACGGCCGCCCAGTCGCTGACGCTCCCGGCGGTGCAGACCGCGCAGGTCTCCGCGCTCGACCCGGCGTTCGGCCGCGCCGTCGGGGTCGCGCTGACGCGCCTTCGCGCGCAGCGGCGCGCCGGCCGCCGGCACCTCGCCCGTGCGGACAGCGGCGCGGGCCAGGCCGCGGCGGCCCTGGCGCTGACCGCGGCCTACCGGACGGCCGCCGGCCGCGTCCGCTCCGCCGCCCGGCTGCTGAGCACCAACGGCGCGCAGGGGAAGGCCGCTCGCGGCGCCCGGGAGCCCGGGCTGGCGAGCGCCCTGGATCGGGCGGCGGGCTCCTACCGCCGGCTCGCGTCGGCCTCCGCGCACCGCCGCACCGCCGACTTCCGCCGCGCCCGCGCGGCGGCCATCGCCGCCGAGCGCGTGGTCGAGCGCCAGCTCAACGCGCTCGCCGCGCTCGGCTACCACCCCTGAGCCCGGCGCCGCGGCCGCCGCCGCCACCCGGCGCGAGCACGCCGCGGGGAGGGAACGGGCGGTCGGCGGCGTCCGGCGGCCCTGCTACAAGCCCGGGCCAGTCGACGCTCGCCGTGCGGGGCACGCACGGCGGGTCGGAGGGCTGGTCCGAGCGGACACGCCATGGGATCGATCCGAGTTGCTCGCCTCGCGGGTCTCACCACCGCAGCAGTCGTCGCCCTCGCGCTCGGCGCCGGGGAGGCGGTCGCCGCGACCGTCCAGTCGATCTCGGGCCCGCCGCGGCTGACGAACGCCACCAGCGCGGACTTCAAGTTCTCGATCACGCCGAGCGCCGACCCCACGAAGCCGCTGAGGGTCAACTGCACGCTCGACCTCGACCTGCCCGCGCCGTGCGACAGCACCAGCGCCCAGCACTACGGGCCGCTCGGCGAAGGGCCGCACCTGCTGACGGTCACCGCGGCCGACGACGATGACGGGCAGTCGTCGAGGACCTACCCGTGGACGGTGGACACCACGCCGCCGGTCACCTCGCTCGACGCTCCGGCGGTCGCCGCCGCGCGGACGAGGGGCATCGCCTTCACGTTCCACTCGGAGCCCGGCGCGCGGTTCACGTGCACGCTCGACGGCGCCTCGCGCCCGTGCGCCTCGCCCGTGTCCTACACGGGCCTGGCCGAGGGACCGCACGTGTTCTCCGTGACGGCGACCGACGCGGCCGGCAACTCCGATCGCTCGCCGCCCGTGTGGGCCTGGACCGTCCGCCTCAACAGGCCGCCGCTGCCGGGCTTCGTGATCGACCCGTCCCCGCCGCGCGTGGGGCAGATGGCGCGGCTGACCGCGACGTCCGCGGATTCGGACAGCCCGATCACCGCCCAGCGCTGGGGGGTCTCCGGCCGCGGGGTGCGGCTGACGCAGCCGAGGCCGCTGGCGAGGACCGCGCTGGTGCGCTTCCCACGGGTCGGGACCTACGTCGTGACCCTCACCACGACGGACGCCCTGGGGGCGAGCGCCACCGTGACGCGCCGCCTCCGCGTGCGCCAGCTTCCGGCGCCCCCGGGGTCATGGCAGGTCCAGGACTCCGAGTTGGTCGGCGCGGGGGGAGCCCTGTTGCAGACTCTGCGCATCCGCGCCGACCCGGGCGCGAAGGTCGAGGTGCGCTGCCGCGGGCGCCGCTGCGCGATCCGGTCGCGCTGGGGGGCGGCCGTCGGCCGCCGCGGGGTGCTGCGCGCACGCCGCTTCGAGCGGTTCTTCCGGGCGGGCACGGTGATCGAGGTCCGCGTGTGGGACTCGCGGCACCTCACGAAGCTGGTGCGCATCGGGATCCGGGCCGGGCTGGCGCCCCGCGTTCGCTACGGGTGCGAGGCGCCCGGGCGAAGGGCGGTCCGCTGCTCGTCGTGACCGGGCGGGCGCCGCCCCGGTAGCTTCGCGCGCGTGAGGGTCATCGCCGGCTCCCGCGGCGGACGCCGCCTGAGCGCCCCGCGCGGTCGCGCGACCCGGCCGACGTCGGATCGCGTGCGCGAGGCGCTCTTCTCGATGCTCGGCGACGTGACCGGGGCGCGGGTCCTGGATCTCTTCGCGGGCTCTGGGGCGCTGGGGATCGAGGCGCTCTCGCGCGGGGCCGCGAAGGCGACGCTCGTCGACTCCTCGCCGGCCGCCGCGCGTGCGATACGAGCCAACCTCGAGGCGCTCGAGCTCGATGCCGAGGTGCGCCGCCGCGACTGGCGCGCCGCGCTGCGGGAGGCATCGGCGGACGGGCGTCACTACGATCTCGTCCTCCTCGACCCCCCGTACCGTCTCGCATCGGCGATCGGCCCGGAGCTCGCGCAGGCGCTCGCGCCGGTGCTCGCCCCCGGCGCCCGAGTGGCCTGCGAGAGCGACCGCCGCGTGCCGCTCGAGCTCGGCCTCCCGCTGAGCCGCGAGCGCCGCCACGGCGACACCACGATCAGGATCCATGACACCCAGTAACCGCCGCGCCGTCTGCCCCGGCTCCTACGACCCCGTCACCAACGGTCACATCGACGTCATCACGCGCGCCGCGGCGATGTTCGACGAGGTCATCGTGGGCGTCGTGAACCTGCCGATCCGCAAGGGCAGCACGCTGTTCTCCGCCGAGGAGCGCGTAACGCTCGTGGAGGAGGCGACGGCGCACCTGGAGAACGTCCGCACGGAGCCGTTCTCGACGCTCGTGGTCGAGTTCGCGAGCGCGGTCGGGGCGCGCGCGATCGTGAAGGGGTTGCGCGCGATCTCCGATTTCGAGTACGAGTTCGAGATGAACCAGCTCAACCGGCTGCAGGCCCCGGGCCTGGAGTCCGTCTACCTGATGGCCTCGCCCCAGTACAGTTTCCTCAGCTCAAGCGGGATAAAGGAGCTCGCCACCTTCGGCGGCGACATCGGGGAGCTCGTCCCCGCGACGGTCGCCCGCCGGTTGCAGGAAGAGCTCGCCCGTTGACGAACAAGAGGTGCCCATGGACGTCCTGGTCCTGATCGACAAGCTCGACGATCTCGTTCACAACGCGAAGCCTGTGCCGCTCACCGATCAGGTGCGCGTGGACAAGGAGGAGATCTACGACATCCTCGATCAGATGCGCGCGACGATCCCCGAGGAGATCAAGCAGGCGCGCTGGATCGTGAAGGAGCGCCAGGAGATGCTCGCGGAGGCCAAGAAGGAGGCCGAGCGCATCATCAAGGAGGCGCGCGAGCGCCAGGACCAGTTGGTCTCCCAGCAGGAGGTCACGCGCGAGGCCGAGCGCGCCGCGGAGGACGTGATCGAGGACGCCCGCGCGCGGGAGCGGGAGATCCGGCTCGGCGCCGAGGACTACGCGGACGAGATCCTCAACACGCTCGAGGTCAACCTCTCGAAGTTCATCGCGGCCGTCCAGCGCGGCCGCGAGCGCCTCGCCGGCAAGGACGAGCCGGCCGAGGTCGGCTGACCGCGGCGGCGCCCGGAGGCCTCGGCCATGGCGAGGGTCGATGTCCGCGAGGCGGACGTCACGACCCTCGCGGTCGACGCGGTGGCCAACGCCGCGAACACGCGGCTGCTGCACGGAGGCGGCGTCGCGGGCGCGATCGCGCGGGCGGCCGGGCCGGCGCTCGAGCGCGAGTCGCGCGAGCGCGCCCCGCTGGCGCTCGGCGAGGCGGTCGCGACCACCGCCGGGGACATGCCCTCCCGGTGGGTGATCCACGCGGCGACGATGGAGCCGGGCGGCCCGACGTCCGCGGAGGCGATCGCGGGCGCCACGCGCAGCACGCTGCGGGTCGCCGGCGAACTGGGGGCCGGCTCGCTCGCGCTGGTCGCGTTCGGCACGGGCGTGGGCGGGTTCCCCCTGGAGGAGTGCGCGCGGATCATGGCCGGCGCGCTGCGCGACCATCTCGCCGCGGGGTCGGACCCGCGCGAGGTGATCGTGTGCGTGCGCGGCGCGCAGGCGCACGAGGCGTTCGCGGAAGCGCTCCGGGACGCGGGGGTGGGGTAGGGCGGCGGGGGCTTCGCGCTCTCGTTCGATGTCACCGTTCGCCGAGCCCGCCGCCGGCTCAAGGCCGCGGAGCGGGACGCCGATCACCGCCGCAGGACCCGACCGGCGAGGCCGAGTGACCCCGACCAACGACGAGATCCCGTGGTGGGAGCTGAAGGGGCTCCCGCCGCCCCACGACGAGCGCTACGAGAGCGAGCGGGAGCGCCTGCGGCTCGAGCGCGCCCGCGCGCATCGCGAGCGTCTGGCGGGGCGCGAGGGCCGGCGCGCCCGAACGAGCGTCCCGCCGCCCGGCCCGCCGCCCGAGGGCAAGTAGCCGCGCCCACGGATCAACCCGTCCCGGCCGGCTGTCGCAGGACGACAACAGCCTGGGACGGGTCCGGGGGCCTCGGGGCGCGAGGCGCCGGATCCTCTCCCTCGATGCCGCCGTTCGCCCGGCGACTCAGCGGATCTCGAACCCGTGCGCGCCCACGGGCGGTGCCTCGGCGACCTCGACCGAGTCGACCAGCGCGCCCGGGGGCCCCGAGCGGCAGAAGCGGACCAGGCGCTCGACCGCCTCCTCGCGGCCCTCGAGCACGGCCTCGACCGCGCCGTCGCCGCGGTTCGCGACCCAGCCGGCGACGCCCAACTCGCGCGCCCGCTCGCGCACCGACGCGCGGAACCACACGCCCTGGACCCGGCCGCGGACCACGACCCTGCGTCGCACCGCGGTCATCGCCGCTCGCCGGGGACGAGCGTGCCACGGCCCCCATGCGCGCGGCGGGCCGGGCGGGTCACGGAGGATGTCGGTTGGGAGCGCACGCGATTCGGGCCGATGGTCGCCGCCTGCTCGGGCACGCCGATGATCCCACCGGACGCACGCGCGGGACACCTCACTACGCTCGGGTGCGTGGACACCCCGGACCCGCTGGCCGCCGCGCTCGCCGACGCGGGCGGCGTGGACGCTCCCCGCGAGCGCGCCGCCCAGTTGCGCGACCTGGCCGCGGCGGCGATGCGGCACGGCGAGGGGGAGCTGCGCCTGACCCGCTCCGGCTACGAGCACCCGGTCGCGGCGCTGTTCGCCGCCGCGCCGGCGGGCGACGCGCTGCTCGCGGTGCTGCCGCTGGAGCCCGAGCTCCGGGCCGACCCCGGCGCCGGACCGGAGCGAGGGTGGCTCGTCGCCGCCGCCGCGGCCGGCGCGTTGCTCGCCGCGGTGGGCGCGCGCCCGCCCGCGGGCCCGGAGGACCTGATCCTGCTCGCCGGCTCCTGGGACCGGCGGCTCGCGCTCCAGACCCCGCTGCAGCCCGGCGCCGACGCCGGCGAGGCCGCGGAGCTCGCCGCGCTCTACTTCTCCGACCAGACGGCCGAGATCGACCGCCTGCGCGCGGTCGGGCTCGCGCTGCCTCCCCCGGTGCTGGAGGGCGTGGCCGACCTGCGTCCGCCCATCGGGGGCGATCACCCGCTCCGGACGGCGGAGGTCGTGGCGCGACTGGGCGGGCGCCCCGCGGACGCCGCGTCGGTGGACGGCCTGGAGGACGCGGTGCTGGCCGTGCTCCAGCCGGCGGCGCGCGCAAGCCGCCCGCACGAGGACCCCGACCCCGCGCGCCGCGTTGCGCGGCGCATCCTCCAGCGGCTGTCGGGGATGGGGAAGTGGGGCGGCTACCACACCGATTTCCAGCACCTGAGCCGCGGCTTTCAGGGCAACGACCGCGCGCTCGCGGGCGAGGTCGGCGAGCGGCTCCTCGCCGCCGGCCTGCTGTGCGAGAAGCGCAGCGTCGGCCAGCGGCACGTCTACCTCAACCCGCGCCGGGCGGGGGAGATCCACCGGATGATCGAGCGCGGCGAGGTTCCGCCCGGGCTCGATCTCGCGGACCTGTAGGCCTTCGCCCGGCCGCGGCGCTCCCGGCCCGCGCGAGACGTGGTTGGATAGCCGCGTGCGACTCCCCCTCGACGCCCTCGCCGACCAGGCGTTCGTCGCGCGGACGCTGATCTCCGCGGGGATCGTGTCGCCGGGCCGGCCCGACCGCGTGGCGCGGGCGGTGCTGGCGCTCGGGAAGTGGGGCAAGACCCACGCGGCGGGCTACGCCGCGGCGGCCGCGCGGACGCCGGACCGGGTGGCGATCGTCGACGAGCGCGGCACGCTCACCTTCGCCGAGGTCGATGCGCGCACCACGCGGCTCTCCAACGCGCTGCGCGAACGCGGCGTGTCGGCCGGGGACTCGGTCGCGCTGATGTGCCGCAACCACCGCGGCTTCATCGAGGCGACGGTCGCGCTGAACAAGGTCGGCGCACACGTGCTGTACCTGAACACGTCGTTCGCGGCGCCCCAGATCGCGGACGTCGTGAAGCGCGAGGGCGCGCGCGCGCTCGTCTACGACGCCGAGTTCGCCGGGCTGGTCGGCGAGGCCGCCAGGCGCCGCAAGCGCTTCATCTCCTGGCACGAGCCCGACGAGGAGCCCGCGGAGGAGACGCTCGAGCGGCTCGTCTCCGAGGGAAGCCCGGACGAGCCCGGCGCGCCCGCCGACACGAGCCGCACGGTGATCCTCACCTCGGGCACGACCGGGACGCCGAAGGGCGCCAACCGCGGCACGCCGGACTCGCTCGCGCCGGCGGCCGCGCTGCTCCAGCGCATCCCGCTGCGCGCGCGCGAGACCACGATGATCGCCGCGCCGCTGTTCCACTCCTGGGGCTTCGCGCACTGGACGCTGGGCACGGCGCTCGGGTCGACGATCGTGCTGCGCCACCGCTTCGACCCGGAGGGCACGCTGGCCGCGGTCGCCGAGCACCGCGCTTCGGCGCTCGCGGTGGTGCCGGTGATGCTGCAGCGGATCATGGACCTGGCGCCGGAGCGGCGCGCCGCCTACGACACCTCCTGCCTGCGGGTGATCGCCGCCAGCGGCTCGGCGCTGCCCGGGCCCCTGGCGATCAAGGTGATGGACACCTTCGGGGACGTCCTCTACAACCTCTACGGCTCGACCGAGGTCGCCTGGGCGACGATCGCCGGGCCGGAGGACCTGCGTGCCGCGCCCGGCACCGCCGGGACCCCTCCGCGCGGGACGGTCATGCGCCTGCTCGACCCGGAGGGGCGCGAGGTCCCGCGCGGCGAGACCGGGCGGATCTTCGTCGCCAACGAGATGCAGTTCGAGGGCTACACCGGCGGGGGCGGGAAGGAGATCCTCGGCGGGCTGATGTCCACGGGCGACGTCGGCCACCTCGACGCCGCCGGGCGCCTGTTCGTCGACGGCCGCGACGACGACATGATCGTCTCGGGCGGCGAGAACGTGTTCCCCGCCGAGGTCGAGGACCTGCTCCACGCCCACGACGCGATCCGCGAGGCGGCGGTGGTGGGCGTGCCCGACGACGAGTTCGGGCAGCGCCTGAAGGCGGTCGTGGTGCTCCGCGAGGGCGCGGCGCTCGACGCCGACGAGGTGCGCGCGCACGTCAAGGCGAACCTCGCGCGCTTCAAGGTCCCGCGCGAGGTCGAGTTCGTCTCCGAGCTCCCGCGCAACGCGACCGGCAAGGTGCTGCGGCGCGAGCTGGGCTGAGCGCCGGACGCGGTCGCGTCCCCGCCGCGCCGCTACCCTCGGGCGGTGGCCGCGCACGCGCACGATCTGGACCTCGGGCGCCTGCAGCTGAGCTCCGGCGAGGGGCGCCGCTTCGACCTCGCCGTGCCGGTCGGGGAGTTCGAGCTGGGCGGCAGCGGGTACGCGGTCGCGCCCGACCCCGTCGCGGCCCGGCTGGACGTCGCGCGCACGACCGGGGCGGGCTGGGCGCTGCGGCTGCGCTTCGAGGCGAGCCTCGCCGGCCCGTGCATGCGCTGCCTGGGGGATGCTGCGCCGATGGTGGCGGTCGAGGCTCGCGAGATCGACCAGCGGGGGGAGGGGGAGGAGCTCGACAGCCCCTACGTCGACGGTGGCGTGCTCGATCTCGCGGGCTGGGCGCGCGACGCCCTCGCGCTGGCCGCGCCCGCCCAGGTGCTCTGTCGCGAGGACTGCGCCGGTCTGTGCCCGCAGTGCGGCGCGCGGCTCGACGAGGCCGGTCCGGAGCACGGGCACGAGCGCGCGCCCGACCCGCGCTGGGCGAAGCTCCGCGAGCTCGGCGGGTCCACGTAGGCCGGCCGCGGCCCGCTGCTACCCTCCCCAGCCGCCATGGCCGTCCCCAAGCAGAAGCAGTCGCACGCGCGCACGTCCAAGCGGCGCGCGCAGCACAAGATCGCGGCTCCCGCCCACAACGCCTGCCCGCAGTGCCACAGCCCGCGCCGCCCGCACCGCGTCTGCCCGGTGTGCGGCACCTACGCGGGCCGCGAGGTGCTCCCGGGCGAGCGCGACGCCGGCTCCTGAGCGCGGCGCGCCGGCCGGCGTGAGCACGGTCGCGGTAGATGCCAACGGCGCCGACCTCGGGCCGGCCGAGGTCGCTGCCGGGGCCGCGCTGGCCGCGGAGCGCGGCGTGCGCGTGCGCATCTACGGCCCGGCCGCGGAGATCGGCCGGGCCCCGGACGGGGTCGAGGTGGTGGACGCGCCCGTCTCGATCGCGAAGGCCGCCGACCCCGCGCGGGCGGTGCGCGAGACGCCGGAGGCATCGATCGTGCGCGCCGCGCGGGCGGTCGGCGCGGGCGAAGCGGACGCGCTCGTCACGGGCGGCTCGACCGGCGCGGCGCTCGCCGCGGGGCTCTTCCACGTACGCCGCGCGCGCGGCATCCACCGGCCCGCGCTGGCCCTGCCGGTGCCGATCCCCGGCGCTCCGGTGCTGCTGCTCGACGTCGGCGCCAACGCCGAGGTGCGCGCCGAGCACCTCGTCCAGTTCGCGTTCATGGGCGCCGCGCTCGCCGGCGCGGTGCTGGGCGTGAGCGAGCCGCGGGTGGCGCTGCTCTCCAACGGGGAGGAGGCGTCGAAGGGCACCCCGCTCCTGCGCGAGGCGCACGAGCGCCTCGCCCGCGCCGGCGGGCTGCGCTTCGCCGGCAACGTCGAGGGGACGGGCATGGCCGCCGGGGAGGCCGACGTGGTCGTCACCGACGGCTTCACGGGCAACGTGGCGCTGAAGCTCATGGAGGGCGTCTCGGGCGCGCTCCTCGGCGCGGTCCGGGCCGCCGCGACCGCGACCCCGCGGGCGAAGGCCGGCGGGCTCCTGCTGCGCCCGGCGCTGCGGGGTCTGCGCGACGACCTCGACCCGGAGGGCCAGGGCGGCGCCTACATGCTCGGCCTGCGGCGCCTGGCGGTCGTCCCGCACGGGCGCTTCACGCGCCGGGGCTACGCGAGCGCGATCGAGCGCGCCGCGCGGGGCGCGAGCGAGCGGGTCACCGAGCGCACTCACGAGGCGCTCGAGGCGGCCGGCGCGCTGCGCCGTGCGCCGTCCGCGGGCTCCTCTAGCGTGGCGGCGCGACCATGACCCCGATGAGCCGCGACAACGTGCTCGACCTGATCCGCGCCCATCTCGCCGAGGAGCTCGAGGCGGATCCGGACACGATCCGGGAGGAGACGCGCTTCAAGGAGGACCTCGAGGCGGACTCGCTCGACCTCTACACGCTCGTGCAGGAGCTCGAGGACCGCTACGGGGTGAGGATCACCGACGACGACGCCGCGAAGATCCTCACGGTCGGGCAGGCCGTCGACTACGTGGTCGCGCACGGCGCGGGCGACAGCGAGCCGGGGCCCTGAGCGCTGGAGCGACTGGCCGAGCTGCTCGAGGCGCTGCCCGAGGGCCTCGCCCGGCAGGCGCTCACGCACGCCTCGTGGGTGGAGCGCCGCTCGGAGGCCTACGACCGGCTCGCGTTCCTGGGCGACAGCGTGCTCGGCCTCGCGGTCACGGCGCACCTGTGGCCGCGCCTGGACGCGGACCGCTACGGGGCGGGGCGGCTCACCCAGGTCCGCGCCGCGTCCGTGTCGGGGAGGGCGTGCCGGCAGGTCGGCGAGCGCCTCGGCCTGCCGGAGCGCATGCGCGCCCGGGAGCCGGAGGGCGGTGTCCCGGCCGCGGCGCTGCTCACGGGAGAGCGGGTCGGGGCCGAGATCGTCGAGGCGGTGATCGGCGCCTGCTACTTGACCTACGGGTTCGAGCGGACGGCGCCGGCCGTCGTCGAGGCGTTCGCGCCGGAGATCGACCGCGCGCTGGAGCATCCGGGCGACCACAAGTCCGCGCTGCAGGAGGCGCTCGCCCGCCGCGGCGAGACCGTCGCCTACGAGGTCGTGGCGGAGGAGGGGCCCGCGCACGAGCGCGCGTTCACGGTGCGCGCCCTGGTCGCCGGCCGGGAGGTGGGCCGCGGCCACGGGCGGAGCAAGAAGGAGGCCGAGCAGGAGGCCGCGCACAGCGCGCTCGACGAGGTGCCCGGGGAGCGCGGAGGATGAGCCCGTGCACCTGAGAGAGGTCGTGCTGCGCGGCTTCAAGTCCTTCCCGGAGCGCACGCGGCTGCGCTTCGAGCGGGGCGTGAGCGTGATCGTCGGGCCGAACGGGTCGGGCAAGTCCAACGTCACCGACGCCGTGCTGTGGGCCATGGGCGAGCAGTCGCCGCTCAACGTCCGCGGGCAGACGATGCAGGACGTGATCTTCGCCGGCGGCCACGGCCGGCAGGCGGCGCGCGCGGCCGAGGTGGAGATCGTGATCGACGACGCCGAGCACGCGCTCGGGCTCGACGCCGCGGAGATCTCGATCGTCCGCTCGCTCGATCGCGCGGGGGAGGGGTCCTACCGGCTCAACGGCGCCCGCTGCCGGCTCGTGGACGTGCTCGAGGTCCTCTCGGACACCGGGCTGGGCAAGGAGAGCCACTCGGTCGTCTCGCAGGGCCGCATCGAGCAGATCGTCACCTCGCGCCCGCGCGACCGGCGGCTGCTGGTCGAGGAGGCCGCGGGCCTGGGCAAGCACCGCAAGCGCCGGCGCCGGGCGCAGCTCAAGCTCGAGCGCACGCGCGAGAACCTCGACCGCGCGCTGGACGTGGAGCGCGAGGCGCGCACGCGGCTGCGCCCGCTCAAGCGCCAGGCGGAGGCCGCCGAGTTGCACGAGCGCCTCGAGCGCCAGTCGCTCGAGGCGCGCTGGGAACTGGTCCGCGACGACGCGCGCGAGCGCATCGAGGCGCTCGGGTCGGCCGAGGCCGCCGCCGGGCGGGAGCGGGCCGGCCGCGACGAGGTGCAGCGTGCGCTGGACGCGGTCGCCGCCCGGCGCGAGGCGGCCGAGGAGGCGCTCGCGCTCCGCGGCGCGAGGCACGAGGAGCTCGCGGCCCGCTGCTTCGCCGTGCGATCGGCCGGCGAGCGCGTCGCCGACCGCGCCGCGCGCGCGGCCGCGATCGCGGACGGCCTGCGCGAGCGCGAGGCGCGCCGCGCCAAGCGGATCGAGACCCTGGAGTCCGAGCTCGCCGCCGACCCGGCGGGCCCCGCGCCGGCGCCGCGGATCGCCGAGCTCGAGGCCGAGCTGCAGCGGCTCGATCGCGGCCGGGCCGAGCGGGCGGCCGGGGAGCTGGCCGAGGCGCGGGACCTGGCGGAGCGGGCCGCCGCGGAGCATGCCGGCGCCCGCGAGCGCGCCGACCGCGCGGCGGATCTCGCGGCGCAGCGCGCCGAGGCGGTCACGGCCGTCCGCGCCGCGCTCGCCGCGGCCGAGACCGCCGCCGACGCCGCCCGGCGCGAGGCCGCGCGGGTCGGGGGCGAGCTGGCCGCGGCCAACCAGTTCCTGCGCGCGCACGCGGGGGCGCCCGGGGCCGCGCAGGCGCTCGGCTCCGAGCTGCGCGTGGAGGCCGGGCTCGAGCTCGCGCTGGCCGCGGCGCTCGGGGCGCGGCTCGGCGCCGCCGTCGTGGACGACCTTGCGGCCGGCGAGCGGCTGCTCGACGGCCATGGCGGAGATGGCGCCAGCGCGCTGGTCGCGGACGGCCCGCCCGCGGCGAGCTCCGGCGCGCCCCCGGCGGCGGGCGCGCTTCCGCTCCTCGACGCCGTGGACGGGTCGCCGCGGGCGCTGGCGATCGCCGGGCGCCTGCTCGCCGGGGTGTGGCTCGTCGAGCGGCTCGACGGCTTGCCGGCGGGGTTCGCGGGCGTCGCGGTGACGCGCGCCGGGCGCCTGTGGTCCGGCGCGGCCGGCGAGTTGCGGCAGGTCGCCGCCGGGGGCGAGGAGCGGGTGCTGGCCGAGCGCAACCGCCGCCGCGAGCTGGTCGGGCGCAGCGAGACCGCCGCCGCGGCCGAGCTCGCGGCCGGGCGCGCGGTCGAGGAGGCTGCCGCCGATCTGGAGCCGGCCCTGCGCGAGCACCGCGCGGCCGAGGCCGGCGCGCTCGAGGCCGCGCGCGCCCGCGACGCGGCGGCCGAGGAGGAGCGCCGAGCCCGTCTGCGGGCCGAGCAGCGCCGCGAGACGCCCGACGAGGGTCCGGGCGCCGTGCGTCGCGCCGAGGTCGCGGCCGAGCTGGCCGCGGAGTCGCGCGTCGCCGAGCGGCTCGCGTCCGAGCGCGCCGCGCTCGCCGCTCGCCTCGTGGCCGAGCGGGAGCGCCGCGCCCGCGAGGCGGCGCTCGCCCCCGCCGCCGACGAGCTGGCACGGGCGCTGGCCGCCGCGGGAGAGGCGATCGCGGCCCGCGGGCGATCGTTCGAGGCGGAGCTGGCTGCGGACCGCGCGGAGGGGGAGAGCGTCACGGCCGAGCTGCGCGCCTGTGCGCGCGAGGAGGCCGAGATCCAGGCGCGGCTGCGCTCGCGCGCCGACGCGCTGACGGCCGCCGAGGTGCACGCGCAGCAGGCGCGCGACCGCGCGGCCGAGACCGGCGGCGAGCTGTCGGCGCTCGCCGAGCGGCTCGGGCTCGAGGCGCAGGCGGCCACCGAGGCGCTGGGCGAGGAGGCCCGCACCGCGCTCCTGGAACGCGTGCAGAGGCTCGCGCGCCGGCGCGAGCAGCTCGGCCCGGTGAACCCGCTCGCGGGCCGCGAGTACGCGGAGGCGCTCGAGCACGTCGAGCAGCTCGAATCCCAGCGCGAGGACCTGGAGGCCGCGCTGCGCGAGATCGAGAGCCTCATCCGGGACACCGACCGCGTGATCCGCGAGACGTTCGAGGAGACCTTCGAGGCGGCGGCTCGCAACTTCGAGGAGATCGTCGCGCGCCTCTTCCCGGGCGGGCGCGGCCGCCTGCGGATCGTCCGCGAGGACGCCGGCCCGCGCAGGGTGCTGGGCGGCGCCGAGGCCGCGGGCGACGGCGACCAGCCGGCCGGCGCCGACGCCGCGGCCGAGGCCGAGGCCGAGGCGGAAGCCGAGGCCGAGCGGCGCGAGCGCGACGGCGAGGACGAGCTGCTCGGGATCGAGATCGAGATCAACCCCGCCGGGAAGTCGATGCGGCGCCTGTCGCTTCTCTCCGGCGGCGAGAAGTCGATGACCGCGCTGTCCTTCCTGTTCGCCGTCTTCCTCGCCCGCCCGTGCCCCTTCTACATCCTCGACGAGGTCGAGGCGGCCCTGGACGACGCGAACCTCGGGCGCTTCCTCGAGTTGCTCGGCGCCTACTCCGACCGGGCGCAGTTCATCGTGGTCACCCATCAGCGCCGAACGATGGAGGCCGCCGACGTTCTCTACGGGGTGTCGATGGGCGGCGACGGCGTCTCGAAGGTGGTCTCGCGCCGGCTGCCCGAGGAGGCTGCCGGCGCCGAGGCGGCCTGAGCGGCGCCGGCCGCGGCCCGAACGGCGGCGTCGAACCGATCCTGTCCCGTGGTCGCAGGACGACCGCTACCCAGGATCGGACGCCGCGGCCGCTCGAGACCACCCTTCGATGAGGCTGTTCGCCGCGCGTGACCGCCCTCGCGAAGGCTCTCCCCGCCGCTATCCTCGCCGCGCCGATGGCCCGCGACTGGCGAGACCTCTTCATCGTCGACGGCGAGCCGCCGGCCCGCGAGGCGGCCGACCGCGAGCCCGGCGCCGGCGAACCGGGGGAGGACGCGGAGGACGCCCGCCCCGCCGGGATGTTCCGGCGCCTGCGCGAGAGCCTGCGCAAGACCCGGCAGGCGCTGACCGAGGAGATCGGCGCCACGCTCTTCGAGGGCGATCTCGACGAGGAGGCGTGGGAGCGCCTCGAGGAGGCGCTGATCGCCGCGGACCTCGGCGCGCGCACGACCGCCGAGGTGGTCGAGCGCCTCGAGGCCGAGGCCCGCGACGGCGGCCTTCAGGGCGAGGCCCTGCGGGACCGGCTCGCCGCGCTGCTGGCCGAGATCGCGACGCCGGAGGGCGAGGACCGCGTGGACCTGCGCCACTCCCCGGCCGTGATCCTCGCGGTCGGCGTGAACGGGACCGGCAAGACCACGACGGTCGGCAAGCTCGCCTGGCACCTGCGCGAGGTCCTCGGATGCAGCGTCGTCCTGGGCGCGGCGGACACCTACCGCGCCGCGGCCGTCGAGCAGCTCCAGCGCTGGGGCGAGCGCGCGGGCTGCGAGGTCGTCGCGGGCGCTCCCTCCTCGGACCCGGGCTCGGTCGCCTACGACGCCGTCGAGGCGGCGCGCCGCGGCGGCGCGGGCGTCGTGATCATCGACACCGCCGGCCGGCTGCACACGCAGGACGACCTGATGGCGGAGCTGGGGAAGATCGGCCGCGTCGTCGGGAAGCAGATCCCTGGAGCCCCGCACGAGACGCTGCTCACGATCGACGCCACGACCGGCCAGAACGGCCTGCGGCAGGCGCGCCTGTTCGGCGCGTCGGTGCCCGTCAGCGGCCTGGTCCTGACCAAGCTCGACGGGACCGCGAAGGGCGGGATCGCGCTCGCGATCGCCGGGGAGCTGGGCATACCCGTGAAGCTGATCGGCACGGGCGAGGGGCTCGAGGACCTGCGGCCGTTCGACGCCGCGGAGTTCGCGCGCGCGCTGGTCGCCTGATCCGCGAAGCGAGTGGGACGACCCCGGCGGGGAGCGGCCTGCGCGCCGGGTACGCTCCCATCATGGACGCCTGGGTGCTCTGGCTCGTCCTCGCGGCGATCCTCGCGATCGGCGAGATGCTCACGCTCGGCTTCTTCCTCGCCCCGTTCGCGGGCGGGGCGCTGGTGGCCGCCCCCGTGGCGGCCCTCGGCGCCGGGAACGTGGCCGCCGGCGTGGTGTTCCTGGTCGTGTCGATCCTGCTCTTCTGGGTCGTGCGCCCGATCGCACGCGCACACCGCCGCACGCCGCCCGTCCTGCGCACCGGCACGGACGCGCTCGTCGGGCGCGAGGCGATGGTGCTCGAGCGCATCGCGAACGACGAGGCGGTCGGCGTGGTGAAGATCGACGGCGAGGTGTGGACGGCCAGAGCCTTCGACGACGAGGTGATCGAGCCGGGCGCGAAGGTCCACGTGATCGAGATCCGGGGCGCCACCGCGCTCGTAAGCGAGACGTAGGAGATCGAGGAGCCGCAATGACCGCAGGTGCCATCGCAGTCATCGTCATCGCCGTCTTCGTGATCGTCGTCGCCGCGAGGACCATCCGGATCGTGCCCCAGGCGCGCGCCGGGGTGGTCGAGCGGCTCGGGCGCTACAGCCGCACGCTCAGCCCGGGGCTGGCGATCGTGGTCCCGTTCGTCGACCGCGTGAAGCCCCTGATCGACCTGCGCGAGCAGGTCGTGAGCTTCCCGCCCCAGCCGGTGATCACCGAGGACAACCTGACCGTCAACATCGACAGCGTCCTCTACTTCACCGTCACCGACGCGAAGTCGGCGACCTACGAGGTGGCCAACCCGCTCCAGGCGATCGAGCAGCTCACCGTCACCACGTTGCGCAACGTCATCGGCGGGATGACGCTCGAGCAGTCGCTCACCAGCCGCGACCAGATCAACTCGGCGCTGCGGGTCGTGCTCGACGAGGCGACCGGGCGCTGGGGCATCCGGATCAACCGCGTCGAGCTCAAGGCGGTCGATCCGCCCGGCACGATCCAGGAGGCGATGGAGAAGCAGATGCGCGCGGAGCGCGACCGCCGCGCCGCGATCCTGACCGCCGAGGGCGTCAAGCAGTCCCAGATCCTCACCGCCGAGGGGGAGAAGCAGTCCTCCGTCCTGCGCGCCGAGGGCGCCAAGTCGGCGGCGATCCTGCGCGCCGAGGGCGAGGCCAAGGCGATCGAGACGGTCTTCCGCGCGATCCACGAGGGCCGCCCCGACCAGCAGCTGCTGAGCTACCAGTACCTCCAGATGCTGCCCCAGCTCGCGCAGGGGGAGGCCAACAAGATCTTCGTGATCCCGTCCGAGTTCTCCCAGGCGCTCGGCGGCGTCGCGGGCGCGATCGGCAGGGCGGCGGGCGGGCCGCCGGCGGACCCCGGCGAGCAGTCACCCGGTCCGCGCGCCGAGGACCCGCGGCAGCCGCCAGGGCAGGGCGGGCGCTAGCCTGAGCCTCCCGGCCGCCGGGCGGCCGGGGACAGGCGCGCATCCGTGTTCGACACCCTCTCCGAGAAGCTCCAGGCCACGCTCGCGGACGTCCGCGACCGCGGCACGCTGACCGAGGACGACGTCAAGGCCGCGATGCGGGAGATCCGCCTCGCGCTGCTCGAGGCGGACGTCAACTTCAAGGTCGTCAAGTCGTTCACCGCCGAGGTCCGGGAGCGCGCGCTCGGCGCTGACGTGATCGGCCAGCTCAACCCGGGCCAGCAGGTCGTGAAGATCGTCTCGGAGGAGCTGACGGAGCTGATGGGCGGGACCGGGGCGGAGATCGCCTTCTCCCCGCGCCCGCCGACCGTGATCCTGATGGCCGGCCTGCAGGGGTCCGGCAAGACGACGGCGACCGCCAAGCTCGCCCGCTGGCTGGCGCGGGAGAAGGGCTCCTCGGTCGCCCTGGCCGCCTGCGACGTGCAGCGGCCCGCGGCCGTCGAGCAGCTCGTGAAGGTCGGCGCGCAGGCCGGCGCCGAGGTCTACGAGCGCGGGACCGAGGCCGGGGCGGTCGAGATCGCGCGCTGGGCCCGGGAGCGCGCAGAGGCGGACGGCAAGGACGTGCTGATCGTCGACACCAGCGGGCGGCTGCACGTCGACGAGGAGCTGATGGCCGAGCTCGCCGAGGTCCGCAAGGTCACCAAGCCGACCGACGTGCTGCTGGTCGTCGACGCGATGACCGGCCAGGACGCCGTCAACGTCGCCGAGCGCTTCGCCGAGGTCGTCGCGTTCGACGGGGTCGTGATGAGCAAGCTGGACGGCGACGCGCGCGGCGGCGCGGCGCTGAGCGTCAAGGCCGTGACCGGCAAGCCGATCCTGTTCGCGTCCACCGGCGAGCAGCTCGACCGCTTCGAGCGCTTCCACCCGGACCGCATGGCGCAGCGGATCCTCGGGATGGGCGACGTGATGACGCTGATCGAGAAGGCCGAGACGATCCACGACGAGGCCAAGGCGGCGGACCTGGAGCGCAAGCTGCGCTCCGAGGACTTCGACCTCGATGACTTCCTCGAGCAGCTGCGCCAGGTCCGCAAGCTCGGCCCGCTGCAGCAGATCATGGGGATGATCCCCGGCATGGGAGCTCAGCTGAAGGGCCTGAAGGTCGACGAGCGCGAGTTCGACCGGATCCAGGCGATCATCCTCTCGATGACCCCGGAGGAGCGCCACCGGCCCGAGCTGATCAAGGGCTCGCGGCGGCTGCGGATCGCGCGCGGCTCCGGGACCAACGTTCAGGCCGTCAAGCAGCTCGTCAAGCAGTTCGGGCAGATGCGCAAGGTGATGAAGCAGGTCTCCTCGGGCCGGACGCCGGACCTCGGCGCGCTGATGCGCCAGGCGCGCTGAGCCCCGCGCGGCTCAACGCGACTCTCATCGAACGCTCATCTTCGCCGGGGATCATCGTCGTGTGCGCGTTCTGGTCGTAGAGGACGAGGTGAAGCTCGCGGCCCTGCTCCGGCGCGGCCTGCGCGAGGACGGGATGGCCGCCGACGTGGCGATCAACGGCGAGGATGCCGTGTGGATGGCCGCCGCCACCGACTACGACGCCCTGATCGTCGACGTGATGCTGCCTGGCATCGACGGCTTCGAGCTGTGCCGGCGGCTGCGCGAGGACCGGGTCTTGGCGCCGGTGCTGATGCTCACCGCCCGCGACGGGATCGACGACCGCGTGCGCGGCCTGGACACGGGCGCCGACGACTACCTGACCAAGCCCTTCTCCTTCGCCGAGCTGGTCGCGCGGCTGCGTGCGCTCGCGCGCCGCGGTCCGCTCGAGCGCCCGCCCGTCCTGGAGCTCGGCGACCTGGTGCTCGAGCCCGCGACGAAGCGGGTCGCGCGGGGCGGAGAGGAGATCCGGCTGTCGGCGAAGGAGTTCGCGCTGCTCGAGGCCCTGATGAGCCGGCCCGGCCAGGTCCTCGATCGCTACCACCTGCTCGAGCGCGCCTGGGACTTCGACTACGAGAACCGCTCGAACGTCGTCGACGTCTACATCCGCTACCTGCGGGAGAAGATCGACCGGCCCTTCGGCGTCGCGTCGATCGAGACCGTGCGCGGCGTGGGCTACAGGGTGCGCTCCGACGGCGGCCGGCCCGCGGGCTGAGCGGCCCGGGGCGGCCTCATCTCCATCTCACGCCCGCTTCCTACCTTGCGCCGCGTCTCGTCAACTCCACGAAGGAGAACACGATGGTTCATCGATTCAAGCACCGGCTCGCGGCGATCGGCGCCGCGGCCGCGGTCGCGGCGCTCGGCGTCGGAGGCGTGGCGGTCGCCCAGACCGGTTCCGCCCCGAACACCGGCCAGGCGCCGAAGCCCGCCACCGCCCCCGCGCAACCGAGCCAGGGCGAGCCGGCCGGCACGGGAGCGGACCACGACAGCGTCCAGCAGGGCGACCAGAGCGCTCCCGACCCGCAGGGCGGCGCCGAGAAGCCCGACGGCGCCGAGCCGGGCGGCGAGAAGGCCGACGGCGCCGAGAAGCCGGACGGCGCCGAGAAGCCCGACGGCGCCGAGAAGCCCGACGGCGCCGAGTCCCCCGGCGAGCGCGCCGACGGGCCCGGCGGGCACGCCGACTCCCCGGAGTCCGGCGCGACGACCGAGCAGCAGGGTCAGCACTAGCCCGCCGGGGCGTCGCCGTACGGCTGCTCCCGGCCTTCGGGCCGGGAGCAGCCGGCGCGCGCCGGGCCGCCGCTCCCCACGGGGGAAGCTCCCGTGAAGCGTCGGCTGGCGCGCATGCCGATCCGGATTCGCCTGACGCTGGCCTTCGCGCTGGTCATGGCGGCGGTCCTCACCGCGGCCGGCGCGTTCGTCTACCTGCGGTTGCGCAGCGAACTCGACGCGGGCCTCGACGCCGGGCTTCGCGCGCGCTCCGCCGACATCGCCACGCTGCTGCGCTCGACCGAGAACGGACTCGAGGCGAACCGTCCCGGCTCGCTCGCGGCGCGCGAAGAGACGTTCGCGCAGGTCCTCACCACCCGCGGCCGGGTGTTCGACGCCACGCCCGAGGTGCGCTCGACCCCGCTGATCGGCGGGAAGCGACTGGTGCGCGCGCGCACACACGAGGTGATGGTCGCGCGCTCCGTCGCCGGCGTGCCGGAGGGGCCGGCGCGACTGCTCGCCGTCCCGGTACGCGCGCAGGACCGCTCGCTCGTCGTGGTCGTCGGGAGCTCGCTCGACGCGCGGGACGAGGCGCTGCGCAGCCTGGTCGCGATCATGCTGGTCGGCGGGCCCATCGCGCTGCTGCTCGCGTCGCTCACCGGCTACGGGGTGGCCGCCGGCGCGCTGCGTCCCGTCGACGCCATGCGGCGCGCCGCGGACGCGGTCGCCGTCGCCGAGCCCGGCGCTCGCCTGCCGGTCCCGCCGGGGAACGACGAGCTCTCGCGGCTCGGACGCACCCTGAACGCGTTGCTGGGCCGTCAGGCCGACGCGCTGGCGCGCGAGCGCGAGTTCGTCAGCGATGCGAGCCATGAGCTGCGCACCCCGCTGGCGATCCTCCGGGCGGAGCTCGAGCTGGCGCTGGAGCGGCCGCGTACGCGCGAGGCGCTCGAGGAGGCGCTGCGATCCGCCGCGGAGGAGTCCGATCGGCTCAACCAGCTCGCCGAGGACCTGCTCGTGATCGCCCGCTCGGACCAGGGACGGCTCCCGATCCGGCTCGAGGAGCTCGACGTACGCGATCTGCTGGACGACGTCCGGCGGCGCTTCTCGCGGCGGGCGGCCGAGGCCGGGCGCGCGCTCGGAGTCACGGGCCGCGATCCGGCGCCGGCGCTCGGCGACCGCCTGCGGCTGGAGCAGGCGCTCGGGAACCTCGTCGAGAACGCGCTCCGCCACGGCGCGGGGCCGATCGAGTTGGAGGCGAGGACGGAGCGGGATCGGCTCGAGCTGCACGTGACCGACCGCGGCGACGGCCTTCCCCCGGAGTTCGCCGCGCGCGCGTTCCACCGCTTCACCCGCGCCGATCCCGCGCGTGAGCGCGGCGGAAGCGGGCTGGGCCTGGCGATCGTCGAGGCGATCGCCGCCGCGCATGGAGGCAGCGCCGGCGCTCGCGACCGTCCGGGCGGCGGGGCGGACGTCTGGATCTCGATCCCCGCGAGGCCGGCCGGCGAGGCACTCGCCCGCAGCCGCGCCACCGCCTGAGCGGTGACGGGCGCCCGCGGGGCGCCACCCGCTACCCTGTCGCGGTCCCCAGCCGCGCCCCGCCCGGGCCCGGCCCACATCCGCACCGAGGAAGCCCCGTTGGCAGTCCGACTCCGCCTCACCCGCGTCGGCGGGCACAAGAACCCCGTCTGGCGCGTCGTCGCGACCGACCAGCGCGCCAAGCGCGACGGCCGCGTGCTCGAGACGCTCGGGCGCTACAACGCCCAGACCGATCCCTCGACGATCGTGCTCGACGAGGAGCGCGTCCGCGCCTGGCTGGCGCGCGGAGCGCAGCCCTCGAACACAGTCCGGCGCCTGATGCGGATCAAGGGGATCGACCCCTCCGGGAGCTAGGCGCCGGCGGGCTCCGTCGTGCGCGGGCCGCGATGCAGGAACTGCTCCTCTACCTCGCGCGGACGCTCGTCGACCGCCCCGACGACGTCCGCGTCGAGGCGACCACCGAGGACGACGGCACCGTGCTGCTCGAGCTCTCCGCGCACGAGGACGACTACGGCAAGCTCATCGGCCGCGGCGGTCGCACCGCCTCCGCTCTGCGGACCGTGCTCAAGGCCGCGGCCGTGCGCGAGCGCCGGCGCGTGCTGCTCGACATCGTCGACTGAGACGGCCGCACGCGCCGTCGCGCCCCGCCGATGACGCCGTCCGGGCGGGCGCCCCTGGTGGCCGGGCGCGTGGGTCGCCCGCACGGCCTCGACGGCTCGTTCCACGTGACGCGGCCAGTGGAGGCGCTCCTGCGCGAGGGCGGCGCGGTCGAGGTCCGGGGAGCGTCGCGCCGCGTCACCCGCCTGGCGGGCACGCCGCGGCGGCCGATCGTGCGCCTGGACGGCTGCGAGAACCGCGACGCGGCCGAGGCGCTGCGCGGCGAGGACCTGCTCGTCCCCGGCGGCGCCGAGCCCGCGCTCGGGGACGACGAGTGGTGGGCGCGCGACCTGGAGGGCTGCGAGGTCGTCGACGGGAACGCCCGGATCGGCGTCGTGCGGCGGCTGGCGGGCCTGCCATCGTGCGAGGTCCTGGAGGTGGCGCGCCCGGACGGGAGCGAGGTGCTCGTCCCGCTGGTGCGGGACGCGGTGCGCAGCGTGGACGTCGCCGCCCGGCAGATCGACGTGAGCCTGCGCTTCCTCGGGGAGTCGGCGTGAGGATCGACGTGCTCACGCTGTTCCCGGAAGCGTTCGCGTGGTTCGCCGGCCAGCGTCACGTGCGCAACGCGCTTGAGCGCGGCCACGAGTTGGGCATCTGCGACTACCGCGACCACACTCCGCTGCGCGCCGGGCAGGTGGACGACGCGCCGTTCGGCGGCGGCGCCGGGATGGTGCTGCGGGTGGACGTCGTCGAGGCGGCGCTGCGGGCGCTCCTCGCCGGCGATCCGGCCGAGCGCGTTCCCGGGCGACGCGTGATCGCCCTGACCCCTGCGGGGCGGGCGCTGGACGACACGCTCGCCGGCGACCTCGCGGCGGTCGACCGACTCGTGCTCCTGTGCGGGCGCTACGAGGGCTTCGACGAGCGGGTGCTCGAGCACCTTTGCACCGACCGGGTCTCGAT
Organism: Solirubrobacteraceae bacterium; assembly: GCA_046330255.1. Taxonomy (GTDB): domain Bacteria; phylum Actinomycetota; class Thermoleophilia; order Solirubrobacterales; family Solirubrobacteraceae; genus JBBSBL01. Next base: position 134,371 of record JAXLTC010000001.1, on the reverse strand, counting down.
CGGGCGCTACGTGCTCGCCGGCGGGGAGCTTCCGGCGATGGTCGTCGCGGACGCCGTGCTGCGCAAGCTCCCCGGCGCCTTGGGCGACGAGCGCTCGGCCGTCGAGGAGTCCTTCAGCGAGGCGCTCGGCGGCGCGCCCGAGTACCCGCACTACACGCGACCGGCCGAATGGCGCGGGCGAGCAGTGCCGGAGGTCCTGCTCTCCGGGCACCACGAGCGGATCGCGGAGTGGCGGCGCGAGCAGAGCCGGCGCCGGGCCGCCGACGCCGAGACGGGCGGCGGCCCCGAGCCGCTACGATAGGCCGCCGAGCGCGGACCGTGCCGTTCGCGCCCTCCTCGCCCAATGAGCACGATCATCGAGCAACTCGAGCGCGCGCAGATGCGCCGCCTCCCGTCCGTCGGCGCCGGCGACAGGGTCCGCGTCCACTTCCAGGTGGTCGAGGGCAGCCGCCGGCGCACCCAGGTGTTCGAGGGGATCGTGATCAAGCGCCAGGGCCACGGCGTGCGCGAGACGTTCACGGTCCGCAAGCAGTCGTTCGGCGTCGGCGTGGAGCGGACGTTCCCGCTCCACTCGCCGAAGATCGAGAAGATCGAGGTCGCATCGCGCGGCGACGTGCGCCGCGCCAAGCTCTACTACCTGCGCGAGCGCGTCGGCAAGCGCGCGCGGGTCCGCGAGCGGCGCGACATCTCGCCGGACCAGGTGCTGGAGCGCGACCTCCTCTACGGCGCGCAGGACGCGTCGCCCGAGGACGAGGACGCCGGCGCCACGCCCGACGCCGCGGTGGACGCTCCCGACGCCCCCGACGCTCCCGACACCGCGCCCGACGCCGCGGACGCGCCGGACGACTCCCGCGACGCCGCCGCGGCCGACACGGGCACGGGCACGGGCGACGCCGGCGCCGAGTCGGCGCAGGGCGAGGACGGCCCCGCCGCGGCATCCGGGGACGCCGACGAGCCGGCCGGGTGAGGCTCAAGCGGAAGTCGAGGGCGGGCTCGCTGCTCGAGCTCGTCGTCATCGTGGCCGTGGCGCTCGGGCTCGCGCTGCTGATCCAGGCCTTCATCGTCAAGCCGTACCGGATCCCGAGCGGATCGATGGAGCCGACGCTCGACATCGGCCAGCGCGTCCTGGTGAACCGCATCGGCGAGCGTTTCAGCGACCCGTCCGTGGGCGACATCGTCGTCTTCCACCCGCCGCAGGGCGCCGAGCGCAGCGAGTGCGGAGTGCCCGGCGAGGGGCCGTTCTACGAGGGCCCGCTGAGCCGGCGGCCGTGCTCGCGCCCGACGCCGCAGCGCAGCGACCAGAACTTCATCAAGCGCATCGTCGCGGGCCCGGGCGATCGCATCTCGGTCCGCGACGGCCACGCGGTGCGCAACGGGGTGCTCCAGAAGGAGTCGTTCACGCGACCCTGCGGTGGCGGCCCGGAATGCAACCTGGGCACGATCCGCGTTCCGCCCGGTCACTGGTTCATGATGGGCGACAATCGTGGGCAGTCGGACGACAGCCGCTTCTGGGGCCCGGTCCCGACCGGCTGGATCATCGGCGGAGCCTTCGCCACCTACTGGCCGCCGGACCGCATCGGGCCCCTCTAGGCGCTCGCCCGGCCACAGGCGGCCCGGACGTCGCCTGCTGGAGTTCGACCGCTCGCTGGGCTCCGCGCTCGTGGCCGGCGCCGACGAGGCCGGGCGCGGATGCCTCGCCGGACCGCTGGTGGCCGCCGCGGTCCTGCTCGACTACCGGCGCATCGGCCGCTCCGAGGCGCGGCTCCTGGGCACGCTCAACGACTCCAAGCAGCAGACCGAGGCGGGGCGCGAGGCGCTCTACCCGATCATCCTGCGGCTCGCCGCCAAGGTCGCGATCGTCTCGCGCAGCGCCGCGCGGATCGACAGCCACGGGCTGCACGTCACCAACCTGGCCGCCCTGCGCGAGGCGCTTGCGCTCGTCGCGCGCCCGGGCTGCGTCTGCCTGAGCGACGGGTTCCCGGTCGGCCCGCTCGGCCACGAGCAGCGCGCCGTGGTCGGCGGCGATGCGAGCAGCGCGGCGATCGCGGCCGCCTCGGTGCTCGCGAAGGTCACGCGGGATCGCTACATGCGCCGCGCCGACGCCCTGCACCCCGGCTGGGAGTTCGCGCGCCACGTCGGCTACGCGACGCCGGAGCACCGCGCCGCGATCGAGCGGCTGGGCGTCTCGCCGCTGCACCGGCTCTCCTTCCAGTCGATCGCCTACCAGCAACTGGCGCTGGGGTAGCGCGTCCTGCCGGGGCGTCGCGGGGGTCCATGCTCCTGCCTTGGGGGTCGCATGTGCCGCCCAACCCAGGACGGTGGACCCGGCGCCGGCCTCCCGCGGTCCGCGATTCCGTGGCAGCCCGGCTAGAACGCGGCCTCGAGATGCTCGAGGGCCACGAGGCGGTCGCGCGCGTCGACCAGGACGGCGATCGCGTCGAAGCGGACCTCGGCGGCCGCGGGGCGCTCGCGCCGGCTCGCCAGCCACTCGATCGCCAGGCGCCTCACCTGGAGGCGCTTGCGCGGCCCGATCGACTCTAACGGCGAGCGGCCGAGCTGCGCTTCCGCGCGGGCGCCCGCGCGCCTGGTCTTGACCTCGCAGAAGACGAGCGTGCGGCCGGCGCGCACGACGAGGTCGAGCTCGCCGCCGCGCATGCGCGCGTTGCGCTCCAGCACCTCGCACCCGAGCCGCTCGTAGTGGTCGGCCGCGAGCCGCTCTCCGAGGCGACCGAGCGACCGGCGGGGATCGTCGCCCTGCACGACGCGCGACGCTAGGGGCGCCGCCGTGCCGCGTGTGCGGCGCGGCGTGCCGGGTCGCACGCGGCCCGCGCACACGCCGCCGGACCGCCGGCCCGCCGTCGCCGAGTCTTGACCGGCGCGCGCTGAGACGCAGCATTCGCATGCCTAGCGTGCGCCCCGTGTTCGCCCGTGTCGCGACGTTCACGGTGGAGGGGGTGGAGCCCCACGCGGTCGGCGTGGAGGTCGATCTGCGTCCGGGACTGCCGGCCTTCACGATCGTCGGGCTGGGCGACGCCGCCGTGCGGGAGGCGCGCGAGCGGGTGCGATCCGCGATCCAGAACTCGGGCTTCGAGTTCCCCGCCCGCCGGATCACCGCGAACCTCGCGCCGGCGCACCTGCGCAAGTCGGGCCCGGGGTTCGACGCCGCGATCGCCGCCGGCGTGCTGGTCGCCAGCGGCCAGCTACCGTCCCTGTGCCTCGACGGGCTCGCGGTCTTCGGCGAGCTCTCGCTGCGGGGCGAGCTGCGCGGCTGCAGGGGCACCCTGGTCGTCGCCGAGGGGGCCGCCCGCGCCGGTCTCGACGCCCTGCTCGTACCGCGCGAGCGCGAGGTGGAGGCGGCGCTGGTCGGCGGGCTGCGCGTGGCGGGCTTCAGCGACCTGCGCTCGCTCGCGGCGGCGCTCGCCGAGGGCCGGCTGCCGCCGCCCCCGAGTCGTGGCTCGCCACCGCCGGCGCCCGATCCGGAGGGCGACCTCGCGGACGTGCGCGGCCAGGAGCTGCCCTCCCTGGCGCTGGAGATCGCCGCGGCGGGCGCCCACCACCTGCTGCTCGAGGGACCGCCGGGCACGGGCAAGACGATGCTCGCCCGCCGCCTGCCGGGGATCCTGCCCCCGCTCGCGCCGGCCGAGGCGCTCGAGGTCACCCGCATCCACAGCGTCGCCGGGCTGCACGGCGGGGACGGGCTCGCGAGCCGCCGGCCGTTCCGCGCGCCGCACCACACGATCTCCGCCGCAGGGCTGGTGGGCGGCGCGGCCCCGCCGACGCCCGGGGAGGCGACGCTCGCCCACAACGGCGTGCTGTTCCTGGACGAGCTCTCGGAGTTCTCCCGGCCGGCGCTCGAGTCGCTGCGACAGCCGCTCGAGGACGGGCGCGTGGCGATCGTCCGCGGGCAGCGGGCCGTCGTCTTCCCGACGCGGGTCATGCTGGTCGGCGCCACCAACCCGTGCCCGTGCGGCCACGCGCCCGGCGACCGCTGCGCGTGCGGGGAGGCGGACCTCGCCCGGCACAGGCGGCGCTTCAGCGGTCCGCTGCTCGACCGCATCGACCTGCTCGCCGCGGTCGAGCGGCCCGGCGCGGACGCGCTGGAGGGCGATCCGCCGGCGCGTTCCTCGGTCGTGCGCGAGCGCGTGGTCGAGGCTCGGGCCCGCCAGACCTCGCGCCTGGCGGCGGAGGGGCTGCGCTGCAACGGCGACATGGGGCCGGCCGCGGTGCGCCGCCACGTCCGGCTCGACGCGGAGGGCGAGCGGGCGCTGCGCGAGGCCTACGAGGAGGGCGGGCTGAGCCCGCGCGCCCGTCACCGCGTGCTGAGGGTGGCGCGGACGCTCGCCGATCTCGCGGCGCGCGAGCGCGTCCGCAAGAGCGACGTGCTGCGGGCGCTGTCGCTTCGCGAGCGGGCGCCTCGCAAGGCGGAGAAGGCCGCGTGAGCGCCGGTCCGTGCGGCGATTGCCTGCGGCGCTCGTGGCTGCTGGCGCGGCTCGGCGGTCACATCGAGCGCCGCCACGTCGAGCGTGACCCGCTCCGGGGCGTGCTCGCGCTGCCGGACGCCGATCTGATCGAGGCGCTCGCGGGCTCGAGGGCCGGCCCGCTGCGCAGGGCGTGGTCCGGATTCGACGCCGCCGCGGCCCGGGTCGAGATCGGAGAGGCGGGACTGCGTGCCGCGTGCCCGCACGGCGGCGGGCTCGCCTACCCGGCGGCGCTGCGGCGGCTGCCGGACGCCCCCGCGGTGATCCACCTGGCCGGCGACGCGGCCGCGGTCGAGGCGCTGGACGAGGGGGCCGGCGCGAGCGCGCCCGGCCCCGAGTCGCCGGGCGTCGCGATCGTCGGCGCGCGCCGGGCGTCGCCGTACGGCCTCGCGGTCGCCCGGTCGCTCGGGCGCGGCGTGGCGGCGGCGGGCCTTCCCGTCATCAGCGGCATGGCGCTGGGCGCGGACTCCGCGGCGCACGAGGGCGCGCTGGCGGCGGGCGGCGCGACCGTCGCGGTGCTCGCGGGCGGCGCCGAGCGCCCGTACCCGGCGAGCAAGCGCGCTCTCCACCGGCGGATCCTCGCCTCCGGCGGCGCGGCGCTCTCAGAGATGCCGCCAGGCACGGTCGTGCGCCGCTGGGCGTTCCCGGCCCGCAACCGGCTGATCGCGGCGCTCGCGGCCGTGACGGTCGTCGTCGAGGCCGCCGAGCGCTCGGGGTCGCTCATCACCGCCGACTTCGCCGACGATCTCGGGAGAGCCGTGGCGGCGGTGCCGGGCCGCGTGACCTCGCCGCTGTCGGCGGGGACCAACGCGCTGCTGCGCGACGGGGCCGCGCTGGTCCGCGACGCCCGCGACGTCCTCGACCTCGCCTGCGGCCCGGCGGGACCGCCTGCCTCGGCCCGCACCGGCCCGGTCGCGATCGCGGTGCCGGCCGCGCTGCGCGCCCTGCGCGACGAGCTGGCCTCCGGGCGGGACACCGTCGCCGCGCTGGTCGGCGCCGGGCGCCCCCTGGAGGACGTGCTCGACGGCCTCGCCGAGCTCGAGTTGCTCGGCGCCGTAACGCGGGCGGCGGGCGGCCGCTACGTCCCGGCCGGGTAGAGGCGGGCGGCGCCTCGCCGCCGGCGGGACGCTCTAGCCTCCCGCGAGATGGCGACCGTGGACCGTCAGCCGGGACCGGAAGCGGGCGCGCCCGCCGGGGCGGCGTCGCGCCCGGGGCGCGTGCCCGCCGTGCTGTCGATCGCCGGTTCGGACTCCGGCGGCGGGGCGGGGATCCAGGCCGACCTGAAGGCGTTCGCGGCGTGCGGCGTGCACGGGATGACCGCGATCACCGCGATCACCGCCCAGAGCACCGTGGAGGTTGCGGCGGTGGAGGCGGTCTCCCCGGAGATGATCGTCGCGCAGGTCCGCGCGGTCGCGGGCGACATCGGGGTCGACGCGGTGAAGATCGGGATGCTGGGCACGGCCGCGACCGCGCGCGCCGTCGCGCGGGCGCTCGACCTGCTGGCCGAAGGCACGCCGGTCGTGGTCGATCCCGTGATGGTCGCCGAGTCCGGGGCGAGCCTCCTGGACGCCGACGCTCGCGCAGCGCTCGTGGACCTGATCCTTCCTCGCGCGAGCGTCGCGACGCCGAACGTGCCCGAGGCCGCCGCGCTGAGCGGCGCCTCGCCCGGGGCCGACCAGGAGGCGCTCGCACGCGCCGTGCACGCGCTGGGCCCGCGCGCGGTCGTCGTCACGGGCGGCCACCGCGAGGCGGCCACCGACCTCTTCTTCGACGGCGCCCGGGCGGTTCCGCTGCCGGGCGAGCGCGAGCCGGGCGGCGCCGCGCACGGCTCGGGCTGCACGCACTCCTCCGCGCTCGCCGCGCAACTCGCGCTCGGGCGCACGCCGCTCGAGGCGGCGCGGCTCGCGAGGCGCCTGGCGGGGATCGCGGTGCGCGACGGCCTGCGCGGGACGGGCGCCGGGCCCGGGCCGGTGAACGCGCTCGGCGCCCTCGTCCCCGGTGGTGTCCAGGACGGGTCGGCGGGGACCTCGGACGGCACGGCCGGGCCGCCGGACGGCCCGGCCCGCGTGCCATAATCGCGCTCGTGAGGCTGTTGCGCATGAAGCCGGGCCACGGTGAGGTCCTGATCGCGGAGGGCGACGTCGAGGTGCCCGAGGACGAGCTCGAGCTGATCGAGGCGTTTCGGCGCCAGCTCGACGAGGGTCTGTGGGCCGCGGTGCCCGTCGCCGGCGGCGCCGGGCGGCGCGAGGCGCGGATGGTGCGGAGCTTCGAGGACGTCCCGCGCGACGCCGAGCGGGTGATCTTCTTCCCGCACGCCTCCGGGGGCTAGGGCACCCGGTGGCGCTCGCGCTCGGAGCCGCGGCGATCGTGGTGGTCGCGCTCCTCTCGGACGTGCTGGTCCCGCGCGCCGCCGAGGCGCTCGCGCGGCGCCGCGCCCGCCGCGCCCGGCCCGTCCGCTACGAATACGACCCCGGCCGCGAGCGACGCGCCGAGCAGCGCGCGCGAGAACTCCTGCGCTCGTGCGTGAGCGAGCAGGACTGGGAGATGTACCGCGACCTCGGCTTCCTGCGCGTCTGGGGCGGCCAGGCCGGCCACCGCGTGGCGCCCGACGGCGCGCAGGGCGCGCCCTACGCGTACCTGCTCTACCCGCACCGGCCGCTCGTCGCCTACGTGCCCCAGACGCACCGGCTGCTGAGCGAGTACTGCGTCGAGTTCCCCGACCGCACCCGCCCTTACGGCAGCGCGCGCCTGCCCGACTCCGACGACGTGCTGGCCAAGTGGATGGCGCTGACGGGCGACGAGCGCGGGCTGATACGCCAGGCGAACATGCACCTGCCGGGCCGCCAGGTCGACCCCCGGGCCGTCAAGCGGGACCTGTGGCGCCTCGGGGAGTGGGAGCGCGCCAGGGCGCGCCGCGACTCGCTCGCGCCCGGCGGTACGCTCTCCGCCCCGTGAGCGAGGCGCTGGACCCCAAGCACCGCAGCCGGGCGCTCACGGAAGGCCCCGAGCGCGCGCCGGCGCGCGCCTACCTGAAGGGCATCGGCTTCGACGACGAGGCGCTCTCCAAGCCGATCGTCGGGGTCGCCTCGACGTGGATCGAGTGCATGCCGTGCAACTTCCACCTGCGCGCGCTCGCCGCGAAGGTCAAGGAGGGCATCCGCGCGGCGGGCGGAACGCCGATGGAGTTCAACACGATCGCGATCTCGGACGGGATCACGATGGGGACCTCCGGCATGCGGACCTCGCTGGTCTCGCGCGAGGTGATCGCGGACTCGATCGAGCTGACGGGCCTCGGCTACCTGTTCGACGCGGTGGTCGCGCTCTCGGGCTGCGACAAGACGATCCCGGGAACCGTGATGGCGCTCGCCCGCCTCGACGTCCCGTCGCTGATGCTCTACGGCGGCTCGATACCGCCGGGGACCTTCCAGGGCCACGACGTCACGATCCAGGACGTCTTCGAGGCGGTCGGCGCCCACGCCGCCGGGCGCATGAGCGACGCCGACCTGGCGGAGCTCGAGGCCTCGGCCTCGCCGGGCGCCGGAGCGTGCGGAGGCCAGTTCACCGCGAACACGATGGCGATGGCGTTCGAGGTGATGGGGATCTCCCCGGTGGCCTCGGCGATGGTGCCGGCCCAGGACCCGAGCAAGGCCGAGGTCGCGTTCGAGGCCGGGCGGCTCGTCATGGACGTGCTCGCGCGCGGGCAGCGCCCGAGCGAGCTGATCACGCGCGAGAGCCTCGAGAACGCGATCGCCGCGATCGCGACCAGCGGCGGGTCCACCAACGGGGTGCTGCACCTGCTCGCGGTCGCGCGAGAGGCGGGAGTGGAGCTCTCGATCGACGACTTCGACCGCATCAGCTCGCGCACCCCGCTGCTGTGCGACCTGAAGCCCGGCGGCCGGTTCGTGGCGGTCGACCTCTACGCCGCCGGGGGCGTCCCGCTGGTGATGCGCCGCATGCTGGAGGCGGGAGTCCTGCACGAGGGCGCCCCGACGGTCACGGGCGGCACGGTCGGCGAGCATGCCGCCGCGGCGAGCGAGACCGCGGGGCAGGAGGTCGTGCGTCCGCTGTCGGACCCGCTGAAGGAGACCGGCGGGCTCGCGATCCTGCGCGGCAACCTCGCGCCGGAGGGGTGCGTGGTCAAGCTCGCCGGGCACGAGCGCCGCCGCCAGACGGGGCCCGCGCGCGTGTTCGAGTCCGAGGAGCAGGCGATGGCGGCGGCGACCGGAGGCGGGATCTCGGCCGGCGACGTGGTCGTGATCCGCAACGAGGGGCCGGCCGGCGGTCCCGGCATGCGGGAGATGCTGGCGGTCACCGCGGCGCTGGTGGGCGAGGGACTCGGCGAGTCGATCGCGCTGATCACCGACGGCCGCTTCTCCGGGGCGACGCACGGGCTGATGGCGGGCCACGTCGCACCGGAGGCCGCGCGCGGGGGACCGATCGCGGCCGTTCGCGACGGCGACGAGATCACGCTCGACGTCGAGACCCGGCGCCTGGACGTCGCGCTCGGGGACGAGGAGATCGCGGCGCGCGTCGCCGCCTACTCGCCGCCGCCGGCGCCCGACGGCGAGGTCGTGCTCGCGAAGTACGCGAAGCTCGTGGGGAGCGCCTCCGAGGGCGCCGTCACGCGCTGAGCGGGGTGCGCCGGTGCGGATCGCGGTCGACATCGACTCGACGCTGCACCACTACTGGGACCTCTTCGAGGTCGCGGCCCGGCGCCGCTACGGCGTGGAGCTGGCCTACGAGCGCCAGCTGACCTGGCGCATCCCGGAGCTCGAGCCCGACCAGCTGCGCGCCGTCGTCGACGACACCCACGCCGACGAGGAGATCCTCTCCGCGCAGCCGTATCCGGGCGCCGTCGAGGCGCTCGCGCGCTGGCACGGCGAGGGGCACTGGATCCACGTCACGAGCCATCGCCGCCCCCGCGCCCACGACGCCACGGCAGCGTGGCTCGAGCGCATCGGCCTGCCCTACGACGATCTCCACTGCTCGTTCGACAAGCTCACCCGCTGCCGGGAGCTGGGGGTCGGGTTGCTGATCGACGACAGCCCGGTGAACCTCGCGGGCGCGCGCGCAGCCGGCATCGCCGGGGCGACGCTGGTGCACCCGTGGAACCGCGAGCTGTGCGCCTCGGGCGAGGTGATATCGGCCGGGGATTGGCCGGCGCTCGCGCGGGCGCTCGAGCCGACCCTCGCGGGGCGGCCCGGCCGCGGCGACTGATCGCGCCGCACGCCCCGTTGCAGGTGTGACGGACCCGCTTCCCGGCCCGATATTCTCATCTGCGGTGCGGAGCCGGCCTTTCATCGCCGTGGCCGTGGTCCTGGCCGTCCTGCTGGTCGGCGGCGCGGTCGCGTACGCCTACGACCAGAGCCGCAAGGACAGCATCGCCAAGGGCATCAGCGTCGCCGGGATCGACGTCGGCGGCATGAGCCGCGACCAGGCCCGCGTCGCCGTGCGGCGCGCGTACGAGGCGCGCTTCGAGCGGCCCATCGTGGTCACCTACACGGGGCGCAGCTTCCGGTTGGATCCGCGCCGCGCCGGGCTGCGCGTGGACGTCGACGGCACCGTCGACGAGGCGCTCGCCCGCAGCCGCCAGGGCAACATCTTCAGCCGCGTGTGGCGCGAGGCCACCGGCGGGCGCGTCGACGCGGCGCTGGCGCCCGAGGTCTCCTATTCGAGGGCCGCGGTGCGCCGGTTCGCGACCGCGGTCTCGCGCGCGCTGGACCGCGCCCCGCGCGACGCCTCGATCAACTTCTCCCCCGACTCGCTGTCGCCCGTGCCGGGCCGCGACGGCCTGACCGTGCGCGAGCGCAGGCTGCGGGACGCCGTCGGCGTCGCGCTCGTGCGGCGAGGCTCGACCACGCTCGCGGCTCCCGTCGCGAAGGTCAGCCCGAAGGTCTCGACCGCGCAACTCGCGTCCCGCTACCCGACGGTGATCACGGTCAGCCGCGGCACGTTCACGCTGCGCCTGTTCAAGGACCTGAAGCTCGCCAAGAGCTACCGCATCGCGGTCGGCCAGGCGGGCCTGGAGACGCCCGCCGGCCTCTACAACATCCAGGACAAGCAGGTGGACCCCTCGTGGCACGTGCCCAACAGCGCGTGGGCCGGCAGCCTCGCCGGACAGGTGATCCCGCCCGGACCGAGCAACCCGATCAAGGCGCGCTGGATGGGCATCTACGCGGGCGCCGGCATCCACGGGACCGAGGAGCTGGGCTCGCTCGGCACGGCCGCCTCCCACGGCTGCATCCGCATGGCGATCCCGGACGTGGAGGACCTCTACAACCGCGTCAGCGTCGGGACGCCGGTCTACATCGCCTAGCGCGCCCCAGACCCGAGTTCTGGCGGCGGGCGGGCTGAACGGCGCATCGAAGGGACCGGCGGTCGCGGATTCAGCGCGTCCCGGCTGATTCCCATCCGCGGGCATGGCCCGGGACGGGCTGGGCGGGACGTTCTTGACACAGCGCATATATTTGGCCTGTGCCAACGCAAATGAAAACGGAGCCGGGCCGCGAGGGCCGCCGCGCCGAGCTCTCCCGTCCGCGCCGGCCCTACCGTCTCGGGGCGCGCGCCGCCTCGATGGCGGCAACCCGCGAGCGCATCCTCGATGCCGTCGGCGACGCCATGCGCACGCGCTGGTACGACGAGCTCACGCTCGCCGAGTTGGCGCGCGCCGCCGGCGTCAGCAGCCCGACGCTCACCAACCACTTCGGCGGCAAGCTGGGGCTCGTCGCCGCCTGGGGGCGCGAGCGCTTCAGCGCGGAGATCGGCGCCGCCCGCGACACCGTGGAGCCCGGCGACCTCCCGGGCGCCGTGGGGGCGCTCGTCGCCGACTACGAGCGCAGCGGGGACGTCGTCGTCCGGGTCCTGGCCCTCGAGCACCGCCTGCCCGAGCTCGAGCCGGTCCTCGACAGGGGCCGCGCGGCCCACCGTCGATGGGTGACGCGCGCGTTCGGGCCGCACCTGCCGCCGGGCGGCCGCGCGCGGTCGGACCGCGTCGCCCAGCTGCTCGTCTCCACGGATGTCTACGCCTGGCAGCGGCTGCGCCGTGACGGGGGCCTCTCGCGTCCGGCGACCACCAGGAACCTGCTCGCGATGGTCACCGCCATCACCGGCGCCGGGCCGGAGCGGCCCGGGTGAGCAGCTTCCTGATCGCGCTCGCCGCCGGCGGCGGGAACGTCCCGCCGACGATGTCGGTCACCCGCGCGCTGCTCGACCGCGGGCACGACGTTCGCGTGCTCGCGGACCCCGTGCTCGAGCCCGACGTCCGCGCGGCCGGCGCGCGCTTCGTCCCGTGGACGACCGCTCCGCACCGCCTCGACCACGACCCGGAGAGCGACCTCGCGCGCGACTGGGAGGCCCGCACGCCCATGGGCAGCATGGCCCGCTCGATCGAGGGCTACATGTGCGGCCCGGCGATGGCCTACGCCGACGACGTCCGCGCCGAGTTGGAGCGCGAGCCCGCGGACGCGGCGGCGGGGGAGATGCTGACGTTCGGGACGATGATCGGCGCGCGCGGGGCGGGCGTGCCATGCGCGATCCTCTCCGCCACCTGGCTCTCGCTGCGGCACTGGGGAGAGCCGCCCTTCGGGCTCGGCCTCCCGCCCGCGTCCGGCGCCATCGGCCGCGTGCGCGAACGCGCGGCATGGGCGATCAGCGAGCGGCTGTGGGATCGCGGACGGCCCGCGGTCAATGCGGCGCGCGCCGCCCACGGGCTGGCGCCCGTGCGCCACATCGAGGCCCAGATGGCCGATGTCGACCGCGTGATCGTCCTCAGCACGATGGCGCTCGCCTATCCGGGGTTCGCGCCGCCGCCCCACGTCCATGTCACCGGAGCGCGGCTCGAGGACCCCGCCTGGGCGACGGAGCCGGTCGCGCTCCCGGCGGGCGAGGCGCCGCTCGTGCTCGTCGGGCTGACCACGACGTTCCAGGACCACGCGTCGGCGACGCAGCGCATCGCCGACGCGCTCGGGACGCTCCCGGTGCGCGGGCTCATCACCACCGGCCCCGCGCTGGACCCGGCGAGCGTCGCCGCGCCGCCGAACGTGGCCGTCGTGCCCGCGGCGCCGCACGCCGAGCTCCTGCCGCGCGCCGCGGCCATGATCACCCACGCCGGACACGGCACCCTCGTCAAGGCGCTCGCCGCCGGGGTGCCGTTCGTGGCGATGCCGTTCGGGCGCGATCAGAACGAGCTGGCGGCGCGCGCCGCGCGGATCGGCGCCGCGGTGACCGTGCGCAGCGGCGCGCGCCCGCCGCGGATCGCCGCGGCGGTGCGGCGGGTGCTCGAGGAGCCCGCCCACCGCGAGGCCGCGGGCCGCGCGGCGCGCACGATCGCCTCAGAGCTGCGCGAGGACCGGGCGGCGGACGTGCTCGAGGAGCTCGCGGCCGACGGCCGCCCGGAGCCCGCCCGCCCCGGGCCTAACGCCCGTCGCCCGTCCACGGCGACGGGCTGACCTCGCCGCGGCCGCGATGGCCCGCGAGCCCGGCGCCGATGTCGCCGGGCTCCACCTCCTCCCAGCCGGCGGCCAGCAAAGAGGCATGGTGGGCTCCGTGTCGAATCGTGAGAGCGCCGATGTGCACGCCCCGCTCCCGCCTCCGCAGCACCGCGTACCACAGGGTCGAGGCGTCGCCGGTGCCCTGGATCCTCAGCCACGGCCGGGGCGGCTGCTCGCCCTCCGGGGCGATGCCCGCGCGCGCGAGCTGGTCCTGAGTCGCGATCGCGCCCGTCGCCGTGTCGATGAAGAACGACCCCACCCCCGGCGAGCCTAGCGCGGCGTGGGCGACCGCTCTCGACGCCTTCGCGCGCGACCTCCTCCGTCGCGGCGCGGCGGAGAAGACTCGCCGGGCGTACGCGCTCGATCTCCGTGAGCTGGCGCTGTGGGCGACCGCCGCCGGCGCCGAGCCCGCGACGATCACCCCGCGCATGCTGCGCCGTCACGCCGCATCGCTCTCCGAGCGCGGCCTCGCCCCCGCCACGGTCGCGCGAAAGCTCGCCTCCCAGCGCGCGTTCTTCCGGGTGCTGGTCGAGGAGGGGGCGGCCGAGCAGAACCCGGCGGAGCTGCTCGCCTCGCCGCGACGGGCCGAGCGCCTGCCGCGCGTGCTGAAGCCCGGCGAGGTTGCCGCGCTGCTCGACGGGATCCCCGCGACGACCCCGCTCGAGGTGCGCGACCGCGCGCTGTTCGAGCTCGCCTACGCGAGCGGGCTGCGGGCGCAGGAGATCGTCTCGCTCGACGTCGGCTCGCTCGACTTCGACGCGGAGCGGGTGAGGGTAGAGGGCAAGGGTGGGCGCACCCGCCTGGTGCCCGTCGGCGAGCACGCGCGCGCGGCGCTCGAGCGCTGGCTCGCGAGCGGCCGCCCCGCCCTCCAGGACGGACCCGGCGAGCGCGCGCTGTTCCTCTCGCGCTCCGGGAGGCGGCTCTCCACCTCCGACGTCAGGCGCCGGTTGCGCGGCTGGGCGCGCCGCGCGGCCGTGCGCGGAGGCGTCCACCCGCACGCTCTGCGGCACTCCTTCGCCACCCACCTGCTCGAGGGCGGGGCCGACCTCCGATCGATCCAGGAGCTGCTCGGGCACGCGAGCATCTCAACGACCCAGGTCTACACTCGGGTAGAGTCCGCGCGGCTCAGATCCGCGTATGCCCGGAGCCATCCGCGGGCGTAGGGAGGGACCGCTGGAAACGAACGTGAAGGCGATCGAGCTGAAGGACCTCTGGCGCCGCTACCGCGAGTCGGGGGACGACCGGGCGCGCGAGCGTCTGGTGGTGGCTTACTCGCCGCTAGTGAAGTACGTGGCCGGCCGCATGGCGTCGGGCCTCCCGTCGCACGTCGAGGAGGCCGACCTGATCTCCTACGGCCTGATCGGCCTGATGTCGGCGATCGAGCGCTTCGACACCGATCGCGAGATCAAGTTCGAGACCTACGCGATCCCCCGGATCCGCGGGGCGATCATCGACGAGCTGCGCTCGCTCGACTGGGTCCCGCGCTCCGTGCGCGCCCGCGCGCGCGAGATCGAGCGCGTCAACGCGAAGCTCGAGCACCGCCTCCAGCGCGTGCCGACCGACGAGGAGATGGCCGGCGAGCTGGGCATGAGCGCGGAGGAGTTCCAGGAGGCGCTGCTGCAGATCTCCAACTCGACGGTCGCGGCGCTGGACGAGCTGTGGACGATGTCGGACTCGAGCGGGGATCAGGTTTCCCTGCTGGACACGATCCAGGACCACGATGCCCCTGACCCGGAGCGGCTCGTCGACGTCGGCGAGCTCAAGGATCGCGTCGCAGATGCGATCGCGCGGCTGCCCGAGCGCGAGAAGCTCGTGATCGCGCTGTACTACTACGAGAACCTGACGCTTCGCGAGATCGGCGAGGTGCTCGGCGTGACCGAGTCCCGTGTCTCGCAGCTGCACACCAAGGCCGTGCTGCGTCTTCGTTCCAAGCTGGCGGGTGACAGCGACGAGCTGGTGTAGATGACCGGCCCGGGGGGCTACGAGACGCTGCGCTACGAGCAGCAGGACCGGGTGGTCGTGCTCACCTACGACCGCCCCGAGCAGCACAACGCGGTGAACCGCACGATGAACCGGGAGCTGCACGCAGCGTGGCAGCGATTCCGCGACGACGACGAGGCGTTCGTGCTCGTGCTCACCGGCGCGGGGGAGACCACGTTCTGCGCGGGATGGGACCTCCAGGACGCCGCCGACGCGACGGAGCTCGGGGACTGGGACCGCTTCCGGCGCGAGCTGCACAGCTCGCCCGGCGAGTGCGGCTACACCCGCCGCGTCGACGTGTTCAAGCCGGTGATCGCCGCCGTCAACGGGTACGCGTTCGCGGCGGGTCTGGAGACGGCGCTGCTCGCCGACATCCGGATCGCCGCCGAGAACGCCGAGTTCGGCGCGACCGAGCGGCGCTGGAACATCGTCGCGGGCGACGGCATGACGGCGCGTCTCCCGCTGGCCGTCGGCTTCTCGCGCGCGATGGAGATGATCATCACCGGGCGCCGCGTGAGCGCCCGGGAGGCGGAGCGGATCGGGCTCGCGCACGAAATCGTCCCCCGAGGAGCGGCGCTGGAGCGCTCGCTCGAGCTCGCCCGCGAGATCGCGGCGCTGCCGCAGGGCGCGATCCGCACGGACAAGGAGACGCTGATGCGCGGCGTCGGGCGAACGCTCGAGGACCGGCTGCGGATCGAGGCGGAGATGATCGTCTCGATGTTCATGCGCCGCGACCCGCACACGCTCGGCGCGGCCGCGTTCAAGGCCGGCCGGCGAGAGCTCGACTGGCCGCACCACGGGCTCTAGCCGCGCGGCGCGCACGCCGCGCACCGAGCGCCTCCGTCCCGGTTCGCGGGGTCAGCACCATGCGATAGGCGGTGGCGATCGTGCTCGTCGCCCCCATCACGTGCGCGGTCCCGGCGAACAGGGTCCGCATCAGGCGCCAGGTGGCCTCGTCGGAGGCCGCGACGGCCTCCGCCCTGCCGGCCTTGAAGGAGCGTCCTGACCGTCTGGTCGCGGCAGGCGGGAGGAGGGCGGCGGCCCGGTTCCGGTTTCGGGCCGCCGCCGCTTTCCCGCGTCGCGCTAGGCTCGGCTCTCCAGCGAGGGAAGGAGAGCCGCTCGATGCACAAATCCGCCGATCGGATCCGCAACGTGGCCCTGGTGGGCCATCGCGGCTCCGGCAAGACCTCCCTGCACGAGGCGCTGCTGTTCGAGGCCGGGGCGGTCAACCGCCTCGGCAGCGTCGTCGACGGCACCACGGTCTCCGACGCCGACGAGGACGAGCAGGCCCGGCAGATGTCGATCTCGGCGACCGTGACGACGTTCGAGTGGCAGGAGCGCAAGGTCAACCTGATCGACACCCCGGGCGACCCGAGCTTCGTCGCGGACGCGCTCGGTGCCCTGCGCGTCTGCGAGGCGGCCGTCTTCGTCGTCAACGCCGTGATGGGCGTCGAGGTCTCGACCACCCGGCTCTGGCAGCGCGCCGCCGAGCTGGACCTCGCGCGGCTCGTGTTCGTGAACATGCTCGATCGGGAACGCGCCGACTTCTTCCGGACGCTCGAGGGCCTGAAGGCCGCGTTCGGTCCTCACGCGGTCGCCACCGAGATCCCGATCGGAGCCGAGCACGACGTCCGCGGCGTCGTGGACCTCGTCGACATGAAGGCCTACGCCTACGAGGGCGACGAGCGCGAGAACTGCGCCGAGATCCCGATACCGGACGACCTCGCCGAGCTGGCGCAGGAGTACCGCGAGAAGCTGATGGACGAGGTAGCGGAGAACTCGGACGCGCTGATGGAGCGCTACCTGGAGGGCGAGGAGATCTCTCACGGGGAGATCGTCGATGCGCTCAAGGACGGCACCAACCACGGCGGGATCTTCCCCGTGACCTGCGGCGTGGCGACCCGGCACCTCGCGACCAACAGGCTGCTCGACGCGATCGTCGAGGACCTGCCCTCGCCCGTGAAGCACGGCGGACTCGAGGTGGGCGGGATCACCCTCGAGCCCGTCGAGGACGCCGACGCGTACGCCTATGTCTTCAAGACCCGGGCCGACCCGTTCGCCGGGCGTATCAACCTGTTCCGCGTCTACCAGGGCGTCGTCGCCCACGACAGCCACCTGCTCAACACGCGGGCGCACGCGAAGGAACGCATCGGGCAGCTGCTCTCGTTCAGCGGTCGCGAGACGACGCACGTCGACGAGTTCGGGCCGGGGGACCTCGGGGCGGTGGCGAAGCTCAAGGAGACGCGTGCGGGCGACTGGCTCGCCGCGCGCGAGGCGCCGATCGAGATGCCGCAGATCGCGGTGCCCTCGCCGGTCATGGCGTTCGCGATCGAGCCGCGCAGCAAGGGCGACGAGGACAAGGTCTTCACCGCGCTGCGACGCCTGCAGGAGGAGGACCCCACGATCGACCTGCACCGCGATCCGCAGACGGGCGAGCAGATCGTCGCCGGCCTGTCGCAGGTCCACGTCGAGGTCGTCGTGGAGCGCCTGCGCTCACGCTTCGGCGCCGAGGTCAACCTCAAGCCCCCGCGCGTTCCCTACCAGGAGACGATCCGGCGCTCGGCGAAGGCCCACGGGCGCCACAAGAAGCAGACGGGCGGGCGCGGCCAGTTCGGCGACTGCCGCATCGAGATCGAGCCGCTCGCCGCCGGCGAGGGGTTCGAGTTCCAGAACGCCATCAAGGGCGGCGTGATCCCGAGCGGCTTCATCCCGGCGGTCGAGAAGGGCGTGCGGGAAGCGATGCAGGAGGGCGTCGTCGCCGGCTATCCCGTGAAGGACGTGAAGGTGCGCCTCTACGACGGCTCCTACCACACCGTCGACTCCTCTGAGATGGCGTTCAAGATCGCGGCCTCGCACGCCATGCGCGAGGCGCTGGGGGACGCAGGGCCCGTCCTGCTCGAGCCGATCATGGTCGTGACGCTGTCGGTGCCGGAGTCCGCGGTCGGCGACGTGATCGGCGATCTCAACAGCCGTCGCGGGCGACCGCTGGGCATGGAGCCGGTCGGCGGGATGACCGAGGTCAAGGCCGAGGTTCCGATGGCGGAGATGCTCAGCTACGCACCGGACCTGCGCTCGCTGACCGGCGGGCAGGGCGAGTACGCGATGGAGTTCGCCCGCTACGAGGAGGTGCCCGCGCACCTCGCCGACAAGGTGGTCGCCGCCGCGCGGGAGGGCGCGGCCGCGTAGAACGAGGCCTTGCAGCGGCCGGCGCGGCCGCTGCTACGCTCGCGCGGCCGATGGCCACGCGAGAGATCCGGACCGCGAACGTGCACGAGGTGTGCGACGTGTGCGGGCGGAGCCTGCTGCGGGGCGAGCAGGCCGACACCTTCCTCCAGGCCGGCGTCAGGCGGGCCGTGTGCGAGCTCTGCGCGCCGCGCGCGCTGCGCGAAGGGTGGGTGCGCGAGGGCGACGTGCCGGAGTCCGACCCGCAGCCTGCGCGCAGCGAGCGACGCCGCGGTCTGGTCGAGCGCCTGCGCGGCCGACGCTCGGGCGAGGGCTCGGGCGCGGCCCGCGGCGCAGCGCCCGGGCTCGAGCTCGGCCCGCCCGCGACCCCCGGCGCCGCCGCCGCCGAGACCGAGGCGATCTCCTCGCTGCCGGACACTGCCGGGACGGAGGCCGTCGCCTACGAGCCCGGGCCGGTGGCCGGCCACCAGCCGCCGCGCCCCGCCGCCGCCCCTGCGCGGCCCGGCCGCGCGGTGCGAGCGGTGCCCATGAGCTCGCAGCAGCGCGTGGCGGCGGCGATCGAGTGCTTCAACGCCTCCGAGCATCCGCGCACGATCTCGGGGGTCGCGCGAACCCTCGGCGCGCCCGAGGTGGCCGTGCGCGCGCTCGACGGTCCGTCGGGCGAGGTCTCGATCGTCGTCGCCTGGGAGCTCTCGTGGTACCGGTTCGAGGTTCTGCTGGGTGACGACGAGCCGTCCGTGCGGCTCGCGGCGCAGGGCCACGAGCTGGCGCAGCTCGGCGAGCAGGAGCGCGAGCCGAACGCGGCGGCGGACGAGCGCGGACATCTGTCCGTGTCCTGAGCGCGGCCCGACTGGACCGTCCTTCGATGGCGCGCCGTCGGCGCTGCGCACTAGGATCGCGTCGAGATGATCTACTGCGTCGTGCCCCCCGAGCTCGAGCCCGAGCTGTTCGAGCGACTCTCCGACTACTACGCGGACGATCCCCACGTGGAGGTCATCCGCGACCGGCGCCGGCGCCCGCCGCAGGACGGGCGCCCGACCGCCGCGGCGAGCGGGGCCCGCTACCGCCGCCGCGCGCGTGTGCCCGGCGAGTTCCCGCCGCTCGTGCGCGCGTGAGCGGGCCGCGCGGCGCCTGCCGCCGGTGAGGGTCGTCGTCCACGTCGACGGCGGTGCCCGGGGGAATCCCGGACCGGCCGCGATCGGCGTGGTGGTGAGCGACGGGGACGGCGCGGTGCTAGAGGAGGTCTCCGAGCGGATCGGGGACGCGACCAACAACGTGGCCGAGTACCGCGCGCTCGTGCGCGGGCTGGAGCGCGCCGCGGCGCTCGGCGCGACCGACGTCGAGGTCGTGAACGACTCCGAGCTGGTGGCGCGCCAGGTCCTGGGCGACTACCGGGTCAAGCAGCCTCACCTGCGCCCGCTGCACGCCGAGGCCGTGGCCGCGCTGGGCGCGTTCGCGCGCTGGTCGGTGCGCTCCGTGCCGCGCGCCCGCAACGCCCGCGCGGACGCGCTCGTGAACGCGGCGCTCGACGCGCCGGCCGGCTGAGCGGCGCTCAGGCGCTCGCGCCCGCGGGGGCCGGCGCCTCCAGCGGCGAGCCGAGCGCCTCCCACCGCGAGATGCCGCCGTCGACGACGTGCACGACGCCGTCCTGCCCGCCGCGCTGGAGAACCGAAGCGGCCACGGCCGCGCGCTCGCCCGAGGCGCACACCACGGCGACCGCCCGCGCGGGGTCCAGGCCGGTGGGCGGGGGGTCGAGCGCGTGCCAGGGCACCGTCAGCGCGCCGGGGATCGTGCCGCCGGCGTGCTCGGCGCGCTCGCGGACGTCGAGCACCTGGAGGCCGGGGTCCTCGCCGAGCCGCTGCGCCAGACGATCGATCGCCACCCGCTCGACCGTCTCGACCGCCAGGCGCTCCTCGCGCCAGCTGGTCATGCCGCCCGCGAGCCGTCCCGCGATGCGGGTCAGCCCGACGGAGGCCGCGAGCGCGGCCGCGCCCGCGGCGTCGGCGTCGTCGCGGCCGACCAGGACGATCTCGCGATCGTCGCCCGCCAACCACGCCAGGCGCGTGCCGAACCCGGCTCGCACGGCGGGGATGCACAGCGCACCGGGGACGTGCGCGTCGTCGAACTGGAGGTCGGTGCGGACGTCGACGACCAGCGCGCCGGCGTCCTGCGCGACCTGCACCTGGCGCGGGGCGAGCGGCGGCGCCTCGGCGCCCGCGGTCACGAACGGCCCGCGGTTCAGCGCGACGATGTTGCGGAAGTTGGGTGGCTGGGGGCCGAGGCCGGCGATCGCGCGCTCGACGAACCGCTCCTCGTCGGGCTCGCGCAGGATGTCGTTGTGCGCCAGCTCGAAGCCGATCGTCGAGGAGATCTTGAGGTCCATCCCCGGCCCGCCGCACATCGAGCCGCCGAGATGGCCGGGCCAGACCTCCGTCTCGGCCGGCAGGGTCAGCAGCCCCTCATGGAGCGAGCGGAAGATGCCGTGCGCCCCCTCGACCTTCTCGACCGCGAGGTCCGGGCGCGCGATGTCGCCCACGAACAGCGTGTCGCCGGTGAGCACCGCCCACGGCTCGCTGCCGCGCGCCTCGTCGATGAGCGCGAACGCGGTGTGCTCGGGCCGGTGGCCTGGCGTGTGGATCGCGCGGATCCGGACGCTGCCCAGCGCGAGCTCCCAGCCGTCGTTGAACGGCTCGTGCGCGTAACCGGGGTCGGCGAGACGGTGGATGTGCACCGGGGCGCCCGTCGCCTCGGCGAGGCGCCCGTGCCCGGAGACGTGGTCGGCGTGGTTGTGGGTCTCGAGGACATGCGCGATCCGCACCCCGAGGTAGCGGGCGAGGCGCAGGTACTCCTCGACGTCGAAGCGCGGATCGACGACCGCGACGACGCCCGCCTCCTCGTCGCCGACCACGTAGGACGCGCAGCCGAGGTCGTCGTGGGTGATCTGGCGGAAGATCATCGGCGCGGCCGATCTTAGGGCGCGATACGTCTGGTAGCGTCGCCCGCGTGAGCCGGCGACGGCGCTGGTGGGCGGGAATCGGCGGCTCGGTCGCGCTCGGCGTCCTCGTGGCTCCCGGCGTCGCGCCCGGCGATACGGCCGCGGAGCGACAGCTGGCGCAGCGCTACTCGCCGATCGTGGTGGTGCGCGCGCAGCGCGACCCGCCGTGCGACGCGAGCGAGGAGCAGTACCGCCCGACGACGGTCGACACCGTGCTCGGCAACCCCCGGGTGACGCTGGTCGCCCCCAGGGGGTCGGGACGCCCGCCGCTGCGGGCGCCGACGGCCGCGGAGGTGGCGGGCAGGGGCAAGGGCTTCTACCTGAACCTGCCCGGGGACCCACTCGATGCGGGCTGCCGCTTCGCGCGCGACTTCGCGGCGATCGCGCGCTCGGGCCGCGCGCCGCCGATCACCTACGCGCATGTGCGGCGCCAGCCCGGCGAGGGCCTCTTCGTTCAGTACTGGTTCTACTACTACTTCAACCAGTTCAACGACGTGCACGAGAGCGACTGGGAGGGGATGCAGATCTCCTTCGGCGAGCGGACCGTCCGCCAGGCGCTGGCGAGCGGCCCGGAGGAGATCGGGCTCTTCCAGCACGGCGGCGGCGAGCGCGCCGGATGGTCCGAGGACAAGGTCGAGAAGGAGGGAACCCACCCGGTCGTCTACTCGGCCGCGGGGTCGCACGCGACGTTCTTCGCTCCCGCGGTCTACGTCGAGAACGGCCAGGGCGGGTCGGGCCTGGGCTGCGACAACACGACCGGGCCGTGGCGGCGTTGGCGGGTGCGGCCGGTCGTGGTGCCGACGTCGCCCGCGCGCGGCAGCCCGTTCGAGTGGCTCACGTTCACCGGCCGCTGGGGCCAGCGCGAGTCCGGTTTCAACAACGGCCCGACCGGCCCCAACACCAAGCCGCAGTGGCTCGCGCCGGCGGACACGATGGACGACCTGCGGCTGCTGAGCCCCAAGCTCCCGGGGGGCTCGCTGCTGGGGCCTGCGGTGTCGAGCGCGTTCTGCGGCGCGGTGGCGACCGTGTCCGGCTACATCAATCTCGCCGCACGGACCCGCCTGGGCGCGATCCTCGTCGCGCTGGCGATCTGCCTGCTCGTGGCCGTGCCGGCGCTCCTGACGCGCTGGCGGCCGGTGGAGCTCTCACCGCTGCGCGCGACCCGCCGCTTCGGCCAGCTCATCCGAGCGGCCCGGCAGTTGTACGGGCGGCACTGGCGCGTGCTGCTGCCGATCGGCCTGACGGCGGTCCCGATCGTGCTGGGCGTCGACCTGCTGCGGCGGGGGGCGGACCTGCTGACCGGCAGCCTCGGCTCGGGCGGCTCGGGCATCCACCTCGACATCTCGGGGTCGGTGGCGTCGATCGGTATCCCGGTCGGCTCGGCGGTCGTCTCGGGCGCGGTGATCGCGTTCGCCCGCGAGCTCGAGCGTGGCCGCCCGGCCGGGTACCGCGCGGCGTGGCGCGCGCTGGCGCCACGCTTCTGGGCCGTCGCGTTCTGCCAGCTGCTCGCCTCGCTGGCCGCGGGCCTGATCGCGCTGACGATCATCGGCATCCCGATCGCGATCCGCAAGTACGTGGACTGGCAGTTCGTGCAGCAGGAGGTCCTCTTCGAGGACCGCGGGATGCGCGAGGCGTTCCGCGGCTCGACCCGGGTCGTGCGCGGGCGCTGGTGGCGCACGGTGAGGGTGGCCGGGTTCCTGTGGCTGCTGAGCGTGGCCGCCGGCCCGGTGCTCGGCTTCGTGCTGATCTTCGCGAACTTCTCGCTGATCGCGATCAACTTCCTCGGCTCGGTCGTGTTCGCGCTGCTGATCCCCTACGTGGCGCTGGGCCGCACGCTGCTGTACTTCGACCTGTGCGAGCGGCGCGCGGCGGAGCCCGTCAACGAGGGCGGCCGGCGGCGGTGGCGCCCCTGGCGGCGCGCTCAGGCCGAGCCGGGTGTGGCCTGAGCGGCGCCGGGAGCCCTGGCCCGCGTTCACGCCGAGTCGCAACGACTCGGTGCAGGCCGGCGTCAGACGCCGAGCACGGTGACGACCACCAGCGTGATGGAGAGGAGGCTGGTGAGCGCCACGGTGACGCCGGCCACGACGTCGAACGCGCCGCGGTTGCGGTGGCGCCCCATCAGCTCCCGGTCGCGCGCCAGGCTCCAGATGAAGAAGAGGTTGATCGGCAGCAGGACGCCGTTGACGACCTGGACGCCCACGAGCAGCGCGACCACCGGGATGCCGGGCACCACCGCGACCACCGTGGACGCGACGACCATCGCGGTGATCACGCCGACGAAGACGGGCGCCTCGCGGGCGCCGAGGGAGAGGCCCTTCTCGAACCCCAGCGACTCCGCCACGACGTAGGCCGTGGCGATCGGCAGGATCGCGGCCGCGAGGAGGCTCGCGCCCAGCAGCCCGATCCCGAACAGGGTCTCGGCGTAGCCCCCGGCGAAGGGCGCCAGCGCCTTCGCGGCGTCCGCGGCCGAGCCGATGTCGTGGATGCCGCTCGTGTAGAGGGTCGCCGCGGTCGCGATGATGATGAAGCCCGCGATCACGTCGGCGAAGACCGCGCCCGCGATCGCCTGGCGGCGCTCCGCCGCGACCCCCTCCTCGCCGCGGCCACGCTCGACCACGGCGGACTGGAGGTAGAGCTGCATGTACGGGGTGATCGTCGTGCCGGCGGTCGCGATCACCAGGAGCAGGTAGGTGGTGTCGTGCTGGATCGAGGGGACCAGGCCCTGGGCGACCTGCCCCCAGTCCGGGTTGGCCATGATCGCCGCGATCGGGTACGCGAAGAACGGAACCGTCAGCCAGATGAAGATCCGCTCGGCGCCGCGGTAGGAGCCGCGCACGATGATGAGCCAGATCATCACGGCGGCGATCGGCACCGAGACCTGCGCCGGGATCCCGGCGAGTCCGAGCGCGGCGCCGATGCCGACGAAGTCGGAGATGCAGATACCGAGGTTGGCGGCGAGGACGGAGACCGTCGCGAACAGCGACCAGCGGACCCCGTAGCGCTCGCGCACCAGCTCCGCCAGCCCCTTCCCGGTGACGGCGCCCATCTGCGCGGCGAGCGCCTGCACGGTCGCCAGCGAGACCGTGATCAGGACCAGCAGCCAGAGCAGCTGGTAGCCGTACTTCGCGCCGACCGACGAGTAGGTCGCGACGCCGCCGGCATCGTTGCCGGCGTTGGCGGCGATCAGGCCCGGGCCCAGGACGCCGAGGATCAGGAGGAGCCGGGAGCGCCCGCTACGAAGCGGGGCGGGCAGCGGCAGGCGTCCCCGGCGGGCACGCCTGACCAGACGGCGCAGCGGCGGTACTCGAACCGCCATCGAGGAGATCGCTCCACGGCATCGCCTCTGAGCGTAACGACCGGGTCGCGCGCGCGGTCGCTCAGTCCTCGCCGAAGAGCCCGAACCGCCTGCGCCAGCCCTTCGGCAGGAGCACCTCGAGCACGTCGTCGACGGTGACCATCCCGATCATGCGATTCCGCTCGTCGACGACCGCGGCCGAGGTCAGGTTGTAGTCGGACATGACGCGGGCGACCTCCTCGAGCGAGGCGTCCGCGCGCAGGCGGGGTGGGCTGCGCCCCACCAGCCCCGCCAGCGGGGACTCGGGCTCGGCTCGCAGGAGCTCGGCGACCGCGACGGCCCCGCTCAGCGCCCGCCGCGAGTCCATCAGGTAGACGGTCGTCAGCAGGCTCGCGGGAATCGCGCTGGTCCGAACCCGCTCGACCGCCTCGCGCACGGTGGCGAAGCGGTAGAGGCAGAGGAACTCCGTGCTCATCAGGCCGCCCGCCTCGGCGGGGTCGTACCCGAGCAGCGTGCGCACCTTCGCGCGCCTGGGGGCCGCGAGCAGGGAGAGCACCGGCTCGCGGCGGCCCTCGTCGAGCTCGGCGACGACGTCGGCGACGTCGTCCGGCGCCATCCGCGCGAGCACGCCGGCGACGTCGGCATCGGAGCGCTCGGCGATGAACTCCAGCTTGTGCTGCTCGTCGAGCTCCTCGAACACGTCGGCCTCGAGATCCTCGTCGGATCCGACCGCCGCGATGATCTCCTCGCCTTCGCGGTGCGACGCCGCCTCCACCAGATCGGCGATCTGGGCAGGATGCAGCCGCGCGAGCTTGGGGTGCGGCACCCGCAGGCGGACCGTTGGCACGTGGCCGACGAACGGCTCGACGCTCGCCCAGTCGAGAAAGGCGCCGGTTCGCAGCCTCGGCCCCAGCCGGCGCGGAACGAGGCGCCGGAGCAGCCCCCGCGGTCCCGTGTCGACTCCGACCACGCGCCACCAGCCCTCGAGCCGCGCGAGCTCGATCTCGTTGGCGCGCACGAGGCGCGCGCCGTCGACGTTGATGAGCTGGCGGTCGAGCACGTCGCGCTTCAGGAGCACCTCCTCGGGCCGGCGCCGGAACCCGCGCAGGTCGAGCTCGGCCCTGCTGAGGCGGACCTCGCCGCTGCCGAGGTCCGCCACGCGCTCGGCCGGAACGTAGGCCTGCCGTCCGGCGACGGTCACGAGTACCCCGGTGATCGGCGGGTGGTCGTCGTCGCCGAGGCGCACGATCAGGTCGTCCACCCGACCCAGACGCGCCCCGTCGCCGTCGCGCAGCGCCCCGCCGGCCACGAGGGACAGATGGAGCACCTGCGGAACCGGGTTACCCGACGAGCGCATCCGTCAACGTCCGACCAAGCGGATGATGGGACTCGAACCCACGACCTTCTGCATGGCAAGCAGACGCTCTAGCCAACTGAGCTACATCCGCGCGGGCCGCCGAGTATAGCCCGGCGCGGTGCGACGCCCGGGAGCCCGGCCGGCCGCCCGGGAGCGTCTCAGGCGGCGGGTGCCGGAGTCGCCGTGAGCTCCGCGCCGCCGGCGCCTGCGCGCGCGGCGAGCTCCGCGGCGGAGGCGGGGCGGGCGAACAGGAAGCCCTGGCCCAGCGGGCAGCCGAGGCGCTCGAGCGCGGCCTTCTGGCGCTCCGTCTCGATGCCCTCGGCGACCGCCTCGATGCCGAGGGCGCGGGCCATCGCGACGATCGCGCCGACGATCGCCTGCTCGCGGGGCCCGCTCTCGAGGCCCGCCACGAAGCTGCGGTCGAGCTTCAGCTGGTCCAGCGGGAAGCGCTGGAGGTAGGAGAGCGACGAGTAGCCGGTACCGAAGTCGTCGAGCGCGAAGCGGACGCCCTCGCCGCGCAGCGCCGCCAGGGTCGCGATCGGGCCGGCCGCCTGCTCGATCAGCACGCTCTCGGTGATCTCCAGCACGAGCCGCTCGGGCGGCAGGCCGGCGCGGGCCAGCGCGGCGCGGACGACGCGCGCGAGGTCCGGGTGGGACACCTGGCGCGCCGACAGGTTGACGCTGACCGGGAGCCCCGCGAGCGGCGCTGCGTCCCGGTCCCACTCGGCCGCCTGCCGGCACGCCTCCTCCAGCACCCACTGCCCGAGCGGCACGATCAGGCCCGACTCCTCCGCGACCGGGATGAACTCCCCGGGGAGCACGAGCCCGCGGCGGGGATGCTGCCAGCGCGCCAGGGCTTCGAGCCCGACCGGGCGCCCGCCGGGCAGCGCGACGATCGGCTGGAACGCGACGCGCAGCTCGTCGCGCCCGATCGCCCCCCGCAGGTCGCTCTCGGTCCGCAGCCGCTGCAGGATCCAGCGCCGGAGATCCTCGTCGAAGAGCTCGCAGCGCGCGCGACCCCAGTCCTTCGCGCGGTACATCGCCGCGTCGGCGTCGCGCACCAGCGCCTCGCCGTCCTCGGTGCCGGAGCCCGAGACCGCGACCCCGATGCTCGCGCTGACCACGAGGTCGTCGTCGCCGATGCGCAGGGGCGCGCCGATCGCCGCGTTCAGGCGCGCGCCGAGCGCCAGCGCGCCGCGCTCGTCGATCGGGCCCGTGCTGAGAACCGCGAACTCGTCTCCCCCGAAGCGCGCGATCAGATCACCCGAGCGCACGGCCTCGAGCAGCCGCGGGGCGATCGCGCCGAGCAGCTCGTCGCCGGCGTGGTGGCCCAGCGAGTCGTTGACGTACTTGAAGCGGTCGAGGTCGAGGAACAGGACCGCGATCCGCTCGCCCCGGCCGCGCGCCTCGCGCAGCGCCCGGTCGAGGCGCTCGATGAACAGGCGCCGGTTCGGCAGCCCGGTCAGCGGATCGTGGAGCGAGCGGTGGCGCAGTGCGCGAGCGAGGTGGTGGACGAGCAGGCCGGCGGCGGCGAGCGTGCCCATCGTGATCAGCCAGCGCGCGATCTCGCTCGTCCATGCCTCGCGTTGCGCGGCCAGCACGAAGCCGAACGCGACGCCGACGAACGCCGTTTGCAGCGCGGCGCGACGCAGCGGGAAGAAGCAGTACGCGTAGGTGGTCGCCCAGAAGTAGTAGGTGACGTAGACGCTGCCGTCCGATCCGTCGGCGGCGAGCGCCGCCGTGATGACCACGGTCGCCATCGTGATCGTGGCCTCCATCGCCCAGCCGGGCAGGCGGTCGAACGCGGCGAACAGCAGGAGGCCCCACGCGACCGCCGCCAGCGACGGGATCAGAACACCGGTGTCGTCGGCGCCGGAGCGGTGGGGGAGGGCGAGCCAGATCAGCGAGAGCGCGCCGCCCGCAAGGAACAGGCCGGCGAGCGCGCGGGCGACCAGGACGCGGTCCGCGGCGGGGTCCTCGGGCGCGCCGACCCGCGGTCCCACCCGGTGCCGCAGCCAGGCCGGCATCCGCGCTGGCGCCCAGCGGGCATCCGTCGAGCGGCGACGCTCCATGGGGACCCATCGTCAGCTCGTGGGACCCGCGTGAGCCGCGCACGCGGCGTCCAAGGCGACGACCGGAATCGAACCGGTGTAAACGGCTTTGCAGGCCGCTGCGTAACCACTCCGCCACGTCGCCGCGCGGCCCGAAGCCTAGCGGCCCCGACCGGCCGCTCAGCCCTCCATCTCGAGGCCTCCCGCCCCGTCGTGCGCCGGCCGACGGCAGCCAGGAAGGGAGCGGGTCCGGCGCGTCCGTCTCGTCGCCCGGCGTCGGCGTTTCACGCGCGTTTCGGGCGGACCGGGTGAGTCCGGGCGCCGGACGGGGGTTGCCGGCCCTAGGCCTGCCTCGACGTGGCGTCGCGGCCCGTCCGGGCCGCCAAGTCGCCCAGGACCGCGGGCCAGCGCGCGCGCGCCACGAAGTGGCCGGCGCCCTCGACGATCGTGAGCCGCGAGCCCGGGATCCGCCTCTCCAGGGCCTCGACGTCGGCGCGCGGCACGAACCGGTCCTCGGTCCCCCACCAGATATGCGCCGGCACCTGGACGTCCTCCGGCGCGAAGCCCCACGGCGCGGCGAACACGCGGTACTCCTCGACGGCCCCGCGCGGGTCGCGCAGGCCCTCGGCCACGGCCGCGGAGTAGGCGAGCGGGTCGCGGAGGATCTCGGCCGCGTCGGCGCGCCCGGCCTCGCGCGCGCTCGCTCGCGCGAAGCGCTCGGGCGCGCGCCGTGCCACCTCCCGCATCGTGGCGAAAGCGGCGCGAGCGAGCGGGGGCGTGCGGCACGAGAGCAGGGTCAGGCGCCGGTCCAGGGCGCTGAGACCGGCCCGCACGCCGGGATCGTCGAGCGGCAGGACGCCCGCCACCACCGTGAGCGCGCGCACGCGCTCGGGCAGCGCGCGGGCGAGCGCGAGCGCGTACTGGCCTCCCATCGACCAGCCGAGCACCGCGAAGCTGCCGATCCCGAGCGCGTCCGCGAGCGCCACCACGTCCGCGGGCCAGTCGAGCAGCGTCCGGCTGGGGAGGCGGTCCGAGCCGCCCACGCCCGGCCGGTCGGGCGAGACGATCCTCACCCCGAGCGCTCGCGCCGAGGCGTCTGCGGAGGCCACGTCGTGGCGGCAGAGCAGGCCGCCGTGGCAGTTGAGGAGCGGCAGCCCGTCCGGGTCCCCGTACTCCGCGACCGCGACGGCGCGGCCGTCGGGCAGGCTCAGGGTTCGCTCGAGGACCGGCATCGGCCGGCGACGGTAGCCGACCCGTCGCGCCCGCGGAGCGCACCTCCCGCAGCCGCGGTTGCGGTCGCCGGCGAGCCCGGCGCCGGTCGGACCGCCGCTGCTAGCCTTCGGCGCCCCCAGGGCGATTAGCTCAGCTGGGAGAGCGCCGCCTCGACAAGGCGGAGGTCACTGGTTCGAGCCCAGTATCGCCCACTGCCGAGCCGCCGGGCCCGGGGCGGCTCACTCCTTCGGCGGCAGCAGCGCGCCGATGATCCAGAAGATCGGGATGAAGATCCCGATGATGAACATGATCCAGTGGCCCTTTCGGATCGACATGATCCCGAGGGTCAGGAGCAGGATCACGTAGATGATCCCGAGGATCACGAACGTGGTGGTCGAGGCGGCAAGGATCATGGACGTCGTTCCTGGTCGGTGGCGCGCGGGACCGGACCCGCCGGAGCGGTGAGGCTAGAGGCGCGGCGCGCGCCGCGCATCGCCCGATTCGGATGACGCGCGCGGGCGCCGGTCGGGCGTCCGCGCGGTGTCCCCGGCCAACCCATCCCAGGCTACACCCGCAGGAGCCGTGTTAGCCGGGATGGGTTGGATCCGCGACAGCCGATCCCTTCGCTGTGCCTGCTCCCGTGGCTCGTCGGCGGCGCCGTCGCGATCTGGGCTCTGATCCCGCTCGTCTGGGTCTACGCCCACTACCTGCCCGATCGCTCCCCGACGGGGGCCGCGAGCGGGACGCCGGTGGACGAGCTCCAGTGCATGGCGTGGATCGTGGACGCGGGCCGGAACTGGCTCTCGTCCTCCCTCTGGGGCATCGCGCCCCAGCATCACGACTTCCTGCGCCCGATGTACACGCCGTCCGGCGTCCTCGTGCGGCTGGGGGCGAGCGTTCAGCTCGCCTACCTGATCTGGAAGCCGGTGGCGGTCGTCGTGCTCGTCGCGGGGTTCGCGCCCTACGTCCGGCGGCGTCTGGCGGGCGGTGCGCAGCGTGCCGCGGCGCTGCTGCTCGCGCTCTTCTACGTGACCCCGGTGGCGGCGCTGCTCGAGTGGGGGCTGGGCGCGCCCTCCCGCGAGTTCGAGCTCGCGCTTCCGGTCAACAACCTGTTCCCGGCGGGTGCCACATGGGGGCAGCACCACGCTGCGGTGGCCTTCGGCCTGAGCGCGGCATTCGTGATCGGGTTGGAGCGGCTACTCGCGGCTGCCCGCGGGCGCCCGCCGCTCGCGCGGCTCGCCGGAGTGGGGGCGGCCGGGGTGGTCGTGGCCTGGCTGCGGCCCTGGCAGGGAGCGACGCTGATCCTGATCGTGCTCGGCGTCGCCGCGTGGCGGCGCGAGCGGCGGAGGCTGGGAGCGCTCGCGGCGCTCTGCGCCGCGGTCGCCCTGCCGCTCGTCTACTACTACCTGCTCGGGCGCCTGGATCCGGCGTGGCGCGAGGCGGATGCGCTCATCGGGCGCGAGTTCCCGCGCCCGTGGGCGCTGGCGGCGGCGCTGCTGCCGCTCGCGGCCTTCGCGGCGCTGGGCGTGTCACGCGCGCGGCTACATCGTCGCCGGGTGCGGCACCAGTCCCGCCGCCCTCGCGCGCTTCCGGCTCATAGCGCGTCGTGTCGCCTCGCGCGGCTGCGCCGCGCTCTACGAGGTCCGGCGCCCGGCGCGCCGGTAGGCCGTGCGTTGCCCGGCCCCGGCCGGCGGGCGGAGCGCGACGAGCGCGACGCCCGCGGCGGCGACCGCGCCTAGCGCCGGGACGGCCGCCTTCGCCGCTCGCGGCGAGAGCACCAACTCGAACAGGGGCACCGGGTCGCCGACGCGCTCCTGGAGTCCGCCGAGCGGGCAGTCGCCGCCGCTGGCGGCGACCGCCGCTCCCTCGCACGCCAGCGCCGCCACGCAGCCCCGGAGCACCCGTCCCCGGCGGCGCGTCAGCCCGCACCACCAGACGTAGGCGATGGCGCCCAGGAAGGTGACCGCCACGGCGGCATGCGCGGTGCGCAGCGCCAGGGCCGCGCCGCTCAGGGGTGCGGAGTCGCGCATCGCCCCGCCAAGCTAGTTGCTCCGGCCGGGCACCGCCCGGCCGCGGGCGAAGGCTCGCCGGTCGCGGGCGGCGGGGCGCGGGGCCGCCAGCTATCGTCCGTGGCCGCGATGGCCAAGATCCTGATCTCCAAGGCGCGGCCCGCGCGGCGCCGCGACGCGGCGAAGGCGAGCGCCGACTACGGCGCGAGCGCGGACCCTGACTGGCGCGCGGTCGACTGGCGCGCCCACCAGCACGACGCCGAGATCCTCGGCTCCAGGCTGCACTACGTCGACCTAGGCGAGGCCGGCGAGGAGTCGCCCGTGGTCTTCATCCACGGGCTCGGGGGCTCGTGGCAGAACTGGCTCGAGAACCTCCCCGCGGCGGCGCGTCACCGGCGCGCGATTGGGCTCGACCTGCCCGGCTTCGGGTGGTCCGACCCGCCGGCCGGCGAGATCTCGATCCCCGGCTTCGCGGACGTCGTCGAGGCGCTCTGCGACCACCTCGACCTCGGCCCGGTCGCGCTCGTCGGGAACTCGATGGGCGGCTTCACCTCGGCCGAGACCGCGATCCGCCACCCGGCCCGCGTCGAGCGCCTGGTGCTCGTCGACGCCGCCGGGATCTCGACCTCCGAGCTGATGCGCCGCCCGGCCCGCGCGATGGCGAAGATGCTGACGCTGGGGACCACGGCACGGGCGCGCAGGACGTCGCCCGGCGACGGGCGCGTCTTCCTCCCGGCGCGTCCCGGCGCGTTGCACGCCGCGGTGGCGACGATCGCGCGCCACCCGACCCGCCTGAAGCGCGATCTGCTGGCCGAGCAGATGGTGGGCCGCGGCACCGAGCCGGCGTTCCTCGCCTCGCTCGACGCGATCATGGACTACGACTTCCGCGACCGGCTCCCGGAGATCGCCTGCCCGACGCTGGTCGTCCAGGGCGCCGACGACATGCTGGTGCCCGCGAGCGACGCCGACGAGTTCAACCGCCTGATCCCGGACTCGCGCGTGGTGCTGCTCGAGGACACCGGCCACGTCCCGATGCTCGAGCGCCCGGCCGTCTTCAACGAGAGCCTGTTCTCGTTCCTGGCGGAGACGGGCGGCCACCGGGCCGCCCCGGTCGACAGCGTCGAGACCGAGCCCGCCACCGCCGCGGAGTGACGCCCCGCTCAGCGGCCGCAGACGGGCCAGGGCGAGGCTCCGCTGCGCGCGTAGAGCAGGGCCGCTCGGTAGTCCTGCTCGGACTCCGGAGCGGCGGCCGGGTCGCCGCTGCCGCCGACCGAGGCCCACGTCCCGGTGTCGAACTGGTACTTGCCGCGAAAGGCGCCGCCGCCGCCGACGGAGGTTGGGTCGCCGCCCGACTCGCACGCGGCGATCCGCTCGAGCGTCGCACGGTCCGGACCGCCCGGGACCGAGGCGACCCTGGCGGCCATCCGCGCCGCAGCGCGCCGGCGGGCGGCCTCGGCGCGGCGGCGGGCCCGCGCACGCTCGGCGGCGCGCTGCCGCGCGACCGCGCGGGCGCCCCGGCGCAGGGTTTCGGCCGCGCCCGCCGCGCCGCTGCCGGCGAGCAGCGCGCGCGAGGCCGGAGTCGCCGGGCCGGAGGCGGGAGCGGGCTCGGCGCCCGCGGTCACGGCGAGCGTCGCGGCCGCGACGAGGAGGAGCGCCGCGACGAGCGCGGCTGCGGAAGCTCTCGGCATGGACATCGAGCGTCTCCTTGCGGGCGGCGCGCGCCGCGGACGCGCTCCTCGCGCCTGCGGACCGCCGCGTTGCGTTCACCGGAGAGGCGGCGCGCGGGGCCTGATGGCTTCGCGCCGGCGTCGCCGGCGACGGCCCCGAGGCCGGGTCTCGCCCGGTCTGCGGTCAGCCGACCCTAGCAGGGGCCGAACGCGCGTTCGACGGTTGCAATGTGATGTCGGTCACACCGGCAGCCAATACGCTGCGCGCTGCCGGCCATGCCCGAGCCGACCCCGACCCGCTACGCACGCGAGGGCGACCTCCACATCGCCTGGCGCACGCTGGGCGACGGGCCGGTGGACCTGCTCTGGGTCCCCAACTGGATCTTCTCCGTCGACCTGGTCTTCGACGAGCCGCGCTGGTCGCGGTTCTTCGAGCGGCTCGCGGGTTTCAGCCGGCTGATCCTCTTCGATCGGCGCGGCAGCGGCGCGTCGGACCCGGTGGTGGGCGCGCCGACGCTCGAGGAGCGGATGGACGACCTGCGGATCGTGCTCGACGCCGCCGGCTCGGAGCGGGCCGTGATCCTCGGCGTCTCCGAGGCCGCCGCGATGTCGGCGCTGTTCGCCGCCAGCCGGCCGGACCGCACGCGGGCGCTGGTGCTCTGGGGAGCGCTGCCGCGGACCTTCCCGCTCCACCCCGGCGATCCGCTCGGCGCCTCCCCGCAGGCGCGCAGCCGGCGCGTGATCGAGGACTGGGGCACGGGGCGCAACCTGCGGATCTTCGCGCCGTCGCTGGCGGGCGACACGCGCTTCGTGGAGTGGTGGTCGCGGCTCGAGCGCCTCGCCGCGAGCCCGGGCAGGACGCTCGCGATCCTGAGGCTGAACGCGCGCGTCGACGTGACCCACGTGCTCGGCGCGATCAGCGTGCCGACGCTCGTGATCCACCGCCGCGGCGACCGGGTGGCGCCGATCGCCAACGCCCGTCACCTGGCCGAGGCGATCCCCGGCGCGCGGCTGCTCGAGCTCGAGGGCGACGACCACATCGGCGTGGCGGGCGACTTCGAGCCGGTCGTGGAGGAGATCGAGGAGCTCGTCACCGGGTCGCGCTCGGCGCGCGAGGCGGAGCGCGTGCTCGCGACCGTGCTGTTCACCGACATCGTCGACTCGACCGGCCGCGCCGCGGCGCTCGGCGACCGCCGCTGGCGGGACCTGCTCGCCGAGCACGACGAGCGCCTGCGCAACGAGATCGAGCGCCATCGCGGGCGCGCCGTCAAGTCCACGGGCGATGGCGTGCTGGCGGTCTTCGACGGGCCCGCGCGCGCGATCCGCTGCGGCCTGGCGGCGCACGAGGCGGTGCGCGACCTCGGGCTGCGGCTCCGCGTCGGGCTGCACACCGGCGAGTGCGAGATGCTGGGCGACGACGTCGGCGGCGTCGCGGTGCATATCGGCGCGCGCGTCACCGAGGCGGCGGCGCCCGGCGAGGTGCTGGCCTCGGGCACCGTGCGCGACCTGGTCGTGGGGTCCGGCATCGCGTTCGAGCCGCGCGGCGAGCGCGAGTTGCGCGGCGTGCCAGGCACGTGGGCGCTGTATGCGGTGTCGGGCGCGAGGGTGGGCTGACGCGCGGCGAACCGCCGCGTCCCGCCCGCGCTCAGGGCCGCATGACGCCGTGCCAGGTCGCGCCGGGCGCGTCCGAGCGGGCCGTATGGCCGGCCACCAGGTCGAGCCCGCCCGCCCGCGCGCGGACCGCCCAGTCGAGCGCCTGGGAGGCGGCGGGCAGCGCCGGGCGGTAGACCGGGCCCTCGACGGCGCCCCCGTCCGGCGCGGTGCGCCGGGCGAACAGCCGGCCCGAGGCGACCCACGCGATCCACAGGCGACCGGATGGCTCGGCGTCCAGCGTCACCTGCGCCGGATCGCCGCCCGGCAGACGGGCGACCTCGATCGGCGCCGGCGCGCCGATCCTCCAGAGCAGGATCCGCGAGCCGCTCCCGACCGGCTGCCCGTATGCCATCCACACCCCGCTCGCGCCCGGCCGGGCGGCGAGCGCCACCGGCAGGGAGGTGTCGATCCAGGACTCCGCGCCCGATCGCGGCGCGCTCGACTCCGGCGCCTTGCTGCGCGGCGCGGCCAGCGCGCCGGTGGCCGGGTCGATGCGCGCCACCCAGTAGCCGACGTCCGCGCAGCCCCACTGGATGAACGCGACCCACACGTCGCTCCCGTCCGAGGCGATCGAGGGGCGCCACGAGTAGCAGCCGCTGCCCGGCGAGGGATCGGCCGCCTGGTCGCCGATCGGATGGCCGATCCCGCGCCAGACGCCTGCGAACCCGTTGTTCGGCAGCACGGTGAACTGGACTCCTCCGGGCCCGCTCGCGGTCACGGCGCGTCCGACGTAGCTGTAGCCGCGCGGCGTGACGAACTGGCCCTGCGCCCAGCTGTCGCCGGCCGCGGGCGCGTCGAACGTGAACGTCCCGAGCTGGTTGCGGGTGAGCGAGATGCTCGGGACCGTGAC
This sequence comes from Solirubrobacteraceae bacterium, assembly GCA_046330255.1. Lineage (GTDB taxonomy): Bacteria > Actinomycetota > Thermoleophilia > Solirubrobacterales > Solirubrobacteraceae > JBBSBL01. Next base: position 99,152 of record JAXLTC010000001.1, on the reverse strand, counting down.
CCGCAGGCCGCCCGCCGCCGTGGCGGCCACGTCCGGCTCGCCGTCGAGGTCCTGCGCGATCGTCGTCGCAGGGCCGACCGCGCCTCCTGTCGCGACCGGCACGTGAACGAGGTCCCGGCGGTCGCCCACGCCGGAGCGCACCGTGGCGGCCAGGTGCAGCGCGCCGTCGGGTGTGACCCCCAGGCCGACCGGCCCGCTGCGAGCGGCGAGCGCCGCGATCGGCGACCAGGCGACCGGCGTGTCGGGCACCTCGACGGGGCCCGGCGGCCGCTCGGCGGTCTGCTGCACCGAGGCGGCCTCCGCGAAGCCCTCCTCGCCGGTCACCGCGGTGTCGAGGATGCAGCCCTCGAGGATGTCGGGATCGGTTATCCCGGCCCGGCGGCAGATCGCCTCCGCGGCGCGGCGGGCGCGCGCGCTCAGAGAGCGCACGGTGTAGAAGCGGCGCGGGAAGCCGCGCACGTCGTATGAGCGGGTGGAGCGTCCGCGCCCGTAGGCGAACAGCGACTCCCCGGAGCGCAGGCGCCACGAGTCGCCCAGCACGCGGTACAGCGCCGCGTAGCTCGCTCGCGAGTAGTCGTCGGCGACGCCCGCGTCGAGCCGCCGGCCGTTGCGCGCGACGAGGTCGTTGCGCCGGTCGCCGTCGAAGTTCCCGAGCAGCCCGGCGAGCCGGCCCGCCCTGCCCGGCGCGGGCTCGACCAGCAGCGCGACCCCCCACGAGCCGACCCCCCAGACGCGCACCAGCGAGCCGTCGGCCCAGGCGACCTCGACCTGGTCCGCGCCCGCCAGCGGGTCGCCCAGCACGCTCACGCGCCCGCCGCCGCGCAGGCGCAGCGGCCGGCTCTCGATCACGCGCACCCGGCGCCCGTCCACACGCACGCCCAGCGGGTCGCCGCGGTCCACCTGCACGCGGGCGGGGCCGACCCGCATCGCCACGGCGGTGTTGATCGACACGTAGTCGGACCCGGGGAACGGCTCCTGCCGCGCCTGCACCTCGAACCCGCCCCCGGACGTGGCGCGGGCGAGCACGAACTCGCCCGCGGCCTGGAAGTCGTAGCGCAGGCGGTCGATCGTCGTGAGGTGCGGGTCGCCGTTCGTGGATCCGCACGACCCGCCGCCACAGCCGGCCGGGCTGCCGCCCTGCCGCTGGGGCTTGGGACGCTCGCGCTTCTGGCGGCACCACTGCTTCAGCGTGAACGCCGTGATCGTCCCCCCGCTGCCGTTCGCGTTCGGGGCGCCGGTCAGCGCGAGGTAGGAGACGGGCTTCAGCGGCAGCGTCGGCGGCGGCTCGCCCTCGCTGTCCTTCGGGCACTCGCACTTGCGGATCGTGCAGAACCAGGCGTCGTCGACGTCGGTGGTGTCGAGCGTCCCGTCGGCGATCCGGCCGTTGCCCCCGATGTCGACGTGCAGCACGGGGGCGTCGCCCAGCGCGGTAACGGAGTACTGGGCGGTGGTGTAGGCGTCCGCGCCGACGGCGCCGTTGTTGACGATCGGCGTCACCGGCGGCGGGGGGTCGCCGCCGACCGCGATCGGCTTGCGCATCGTCCAGTCCGGGCCGAGCGCGGCGCGGCGGTGGAGGCTGGCCCCCCAGGTGTCGAGGAAGTTGCGCCCCCCTCCGCCGACGGCCGCGTACGCCTCGGGGCCGTTGCCGCTGCTGATGGCCTGCGCCGCCGCCCACACGTTGATCCCGATCTCGTCCGCGTGGCCGAAGAACCCGGCCGCGTCGTAGGAGCGCGAGAACAGCGGCGTCCGGGGGCCGAGGACGTAGCCGAGCACGACGTTGAGCGTCGAGTCGTAGGTGATCCCGGTCACGTCGTAGGCGACCCACTCGGGCAGTCCCTCGCCCTGCCAGTCGGGCAGCGCGTTGTAGCGCTCGCGGCCGAGCAGCTCGCGCTGGAAGCAGTGGAAGACCTCGTGCGCGAGCGTGAAATCGAGCTCGATGTGCTGGGGGCTGGTCGCACGCTTGGCGCCGAGCGGCGTGACGATGATCCGGCAGACGTTGGACGCCGAGTCCAGGCGCGTGGCGGCCGTCGCGGCGCCGATCGGCCGATCGCCCACGGCGACGAACACGCCCGCCGACAGCGGACGGCCCCACTTCGCGGCGATCCGGTCGCGCATCTGCTCGGCGATGCGGCGCCCCTCCGGGCTGGGGGTCAGGGTCTGGCCGGGCGCGCCCGCAGCGTGCCCGCGAGCTCGGCCGGCGGCCGCTGCGGGACCCCCGAACAGGCGGGCGAGGGCGAAGTCCACCGCGGCGCGCTGGGCGGCGGTCAGCTGCGGCCGGTAGTGATCGATCCAGCGCAGCGCGGGCGTCGCCGAGCGGATCGAGTCGTGGCGCAGGCGCGGCGCGCGCACGCCGGGCAGCGGCGCCACCGCCATCGCGAAGGCGCGCAGGGCGTCGGCCTTCGACGGGCGCCCCCGCCGGGCACGCAGCAGGATCCGCTCGAACGGGCCCGTGCGAAGGCCCACGCGCAGGCGCGCGTCCGCCAGGCGCGCCCACGTCCCCAGCGCGCCGGCCAGGCGCGACCGGCGCGAGCGCGCCCGCAACTCGACCAGGCCCACCGCCGGCCCGCGCCGCCATGCGATCGCGGCGTCGGTGCCGCGGCGCGAGCGGCGCAGGGCGAGCACGCCGTCCGCGCCGACCCGGACCCGCGCGAGGCGATGCGCCCGGCGAGCGCGGCGGACCCACGCGACCAGCAGGCGCCGCGCGGCGCGCTCGCCTCCCAGCACGACCGCAGAGGCGCGCAACGAGAGCCCCCGCCTGGAGAAGCGCGCCCCCTCGGCCCGCGTCCGGCGCAGCAGGGCCTTCGCACTCCCCGGCAGCCGGCGCCCGATCGCCGCCCTCGCGCCGGCCGGGGAGGAGCGCAGCGCGCGCAGGCCGGGCGCATCGCGCCGGCCGAGCGTGAGCTCCGCAGCCCCGGAGGCCGCCACCGGCCCGTCGAGGGCCGCGCCGAGTGCCGCCGCAAGGACGGCGCCGGCCAGCGCGAAGCGTCTCGGTCCCCTCATCCCGAACGGGCTGGGCGACGGCGGCGCCGGCCGCCGTGCTCGCCTCTCGCGCGAGCCTCGCAGCCCCGCGGCCCGCCGTCAACGCCCATCCCCGTTGCTAGCGTCCGCGCGCGATGAAGGTCACCCTCCCCGACGGCACCCGCCTGGAGCTCGAGGACGGCGCGACGGGCGCCGACGCCGCCGCGGCGATCGGCCCCGGCCTAGCGCGCGCCGCACTGGCCGTGAAGGTCGACGGCGAGCTGCGCGACCTCGGCCGGGCGCTGCCGGACGGCGCCGCGCTCGAGGTCGTGACCGATCGCAGCCCCGAGGCGCTCGAGCTGATCCGCCACGACGCGGCGCATGTGCTCGCGACCGCGGTGATGGAGCTCTACCCAGGCGTGAAGATCTCGATCGGGCCGCCGATCGAGCACGGCTTCTACTACGACTTCGAGTTCCCCGACGGAGTGCGTCTCTCCGAGGAGGACCTGCCCGCGATCGAGGCGCGCATGGCCGAGCACGTCGCCGCCGACGAGCGCTTCGAGCGCGAGGACGTGCCGGTCGCCGTGGCGCTGGAGCGCTTCCGCGGGGAGGACCAGGACTACAAGGTGGAGCTGATCGAGGACCTGGTGCGCGACGAGGGCGTCGAGACGGTCTCGCTCTACACCAACGGCCCGTTCACGGACCTGTGCCGCGGACCGCACGGCCCGGGCACCAAGCGCGTGGGGGCGGTGCGCCTGGAGTCGGTCGCGGGCGCGTACTGGCGCGGCGACTCCGAGCGGCAGATGCTGACCCGCGTCTACGGGACGGCCTTCCTGTCGAAGGCCGCGCTGGCCGAGCACGTCGAGCGCCTCGAGGCGGCCGCGGCCCGCGACCATCGCAAGCTCGGCCGCGAGCTCGGCCTGTTCATGCTCTCCGACGTCTCGCCCGGATCGCCGTTCTGGCTGCCGGCGGGGACGCACCTGTGGAACGAGCTGACGTCGCTGTGGCGTGCCACCAACGTCGAGCGGGGCTACACGGAGGTGCGCACGCCGATCCTCTACGACGTCGACCTCTGGAAGCGCTCGGGCCACTGGGACGTCTACCGGGAGCACATGTACTTCACCGACGCCGAGGACCGGCCCATGGGGCTGAAGCCCATGAACTGCCCGGCCCACGTCCAGATCTACGCGCGCGAGCGCCGCTCCTACCGCGACCTGCCGATCCGGCTCGCCGAGCAAGGCCTGGTGCACCGCCACGAGCCGAGCGGCACGCTGCACGGCCTGCTGCGGGTGCGGCACATAACCCAGGACGACGCGCACGTCTTCTGCGCCGAGGACCAGATCGAGGACGAGGTCCTGCGCTGCCTGGACTTCGGCGTCTTCATCTACGAGCGGTTCGGCTTCGCGCCGCGCCTGGAGCTGTCTACCCGACCCGAGAAGCGCGTCGGCAGCGAGGAGATGTGGGACCGCGCCGAGGGCGCCCTGCGCCGCGCGCTCGACTCGCGCGGCCTCGACTACGAGATCAACGAGGGCGACGGCGCGTTCTACGGGCCCAAGATCGACCTGCACATGACCGACTCGATCGGCCGCTCCTGGCAGCTCGGGACGATCCAGCTCGACTACTTCATGCCCGAGCGCTTCGACCTGCACTACACGGGCGCCGACAACGCGGAGCACCGCCCGGTGATGATCCACCGGGCGCTGATGGGCTCCTTCGAGCGCTTCATCGGCATTCTGATCGAGCACTACGCGGGCGAGTTCCCGCTCTGGCTGGCGCCGGTGCAGGCCGTGGTCCTGCCGATCTCCGACCGCCACGCGGAGCCCGCGCGGCGGGCGGTCGAGGTGCTGCGCGAGCACGAGGTCCGCGCCGAGGCCGACGTGCGCGACGAGTCGATCGGGCGCAAGATCCGCGACGCGGAGCTGCGGAAGGTGCCCTACATGCTCGTCGTCGGGGATCGCGAGGCGGAGTCCGGGGAGGTCTCGGTCCGCCGGCACCGCGAGGGGGACGAGGGGTCCGTGCCGGTGGCGGCGGCGGCCGCACGGCTGCGCGACGAGATCGACGCCCGCCGCTGAGGCGCGAGCGCCTCGCCGGCGCCGCGTTGACCGGCGTGCTCCCGCGGGGTAGGGTCGCCGCCCACTGCGACGACCAGAGGGGGGGAGAGCGTGGACACCTTCGTGATCCTGCGTCGAGGGGGGTGGCGGACGGGCGAGGAGCTCGAGGCCGCGGCGGCGAGGTCCCGCCAGGTCGCCGACGACGAGATGCCCGACGACATCGCGTGGATCCGCAGCTACGTGCTCGCCGAGCCCGACGGCAGCCTGGGCACCGTGTGCGTCTATCAGGCGTCCGGCGCCGACGCGGTCCGCCGCCACGCGCAGGCGGCCGGACTGCCCGCCGACGAGGTGATCGCGGTTGCCGACACCGTGCTCGTGCGGCCCGACCCGGAGCCGGCCGCGAGCTGAGGCGCCGGGCGCCGGCGCTCGGTGGTGCATGCGGGCCCTTCGCCCGCCGCTATACTCGCCCGCGTTGAACGCCGCTCCCGCCAGCACGCCGGCCGTCCCCGCTTGACGCGCCGCCACATCACCTAGTGCCGATCCCGCGCAGGTTCGATCGGCGCCCGCCGGAGCGGGACACCACGCGGACCAACGAGCGGATCCGGGTGCCCGAGGTCCGGCTGATCTCCGAGGACGGGAAGCAGGTCGGCGTGATCAAGACCGCCGAGGCGCTGGCCTACGCGCAGGAGCGCGACCTCGACCTGGTCGAGGTCGCGCCGGACGCGCGGCCGCCCGTGTGCCGCGTGCTCGACTACTCCAAGTACAAGTACGAGCAGGCCCAGAAGCAGAAGGCCGCGCGCCGCCACCAGCAGCAGATCAACGTGCGCGAGATCAAGTTCCGGCCGAAGATCGCCCAGAACGACTACGAGACCAAGAAGGGCCACGTATCGCGCTTCCTGCGCAACAAGGACAAGGTCAAGGTCACGATCATGTTCCGCGGGCGTGAGGTCACCCACCCCGAGCGCGGCCAGATGCTGCTCGAGCGGCTCGCCGAGGAGCTGGCGGACCTCGCCGTGGTCGAGCAGCGCCCGCTCCAGGACGGGCGCAACATGACGATGATGCTCGGCCCCTCGAAGGCGGTGCTCGCCGGCGAGGACGGGAAGGCCCCGGCCGGCGAGGGCGCCGGCGCGAGCGAGCCGGCCGCCGAGGCTGCGGCTGAGCCGGCCGCCGAGGCTGCGGCTGAGCCGGCCGCCGAGCCTACGGGCGACTGACGAACGGCGGCATCGAGGGGCCCCGGCCCGCCCAGGGAGCCCTCGGGACGGAAGCCGTCCTGGTCTGTGGTCGCAGGACGACCACCGGACAGGACGACGTCGCCGGGAACGGGCGGGCGTCTGCTTTACTCTCGGCCTTCGCCATGCCGAAGATGAAGACCCATTCCGGCGCCAAGAAGCGCTTCAAGGTCACCGCCGGCGGCAAGGTCCGCGCGCGCCACGCCTTCTCGAGCCACATCCTCGAGAAGAAGACCCCCAAGCGCAAGCGCCACTTCGCCGACCCGGTCGTGGTCTCGCCGCACGACGTGCCGCGGGTGCGCAAGATGCTGGGGGTGGGCAAGTGACGCGCGTCAAGCGCTCGGTGCACGCGCGCAAGAAGCGGCGCGCGACGCTCGCGCTGACCAAGGGCTATCGGGGCGAGGCGCACTCGGGCTACAAGCGCGCCAAGGAAGCCCTGATGAAGGCGGACCAGTACCGCTACCGGGACCGGCGCAACCGCAAGCGCGACTTCCGGCGCCTGTGGATCACGCGCATCAACGCCGCCGCGCGCCAGAACAGCACGACCTACTCGCAGATGATGCACGGCCTCGCGCTGGCCGAGATCGAGGTCGACCGCAAGATGCTCGCCGACCTCGCGGTGCGCGATCCCGAGGCCTTCCGGCGATTCGCCGAGCGCGCCCGCGAGGCGACGGCCGGCTGACCCCGCACAGCGCCGACCGACCGCCGCCGCAGACCGGGCGCCGCTCCTCCAGGACGGCGCCCTTTCTCGTTCCCGCCCAGACGACCCGCCGATGACCATCACCTCAACCGCCAACGAAGGCCTCAAGGCCGCCCGCAAGCTGCGGCGAAGGGCCGAGCGCGAGCGCCGCGGCGCGTTCGTGGCCGAGGGCGAGGACCTGCTGGCCGCCGCGGACGCCGCGGGCTGGGAGCCCGAGCGCCGCTTCTGCGCCGCCGGCAGCGGCCTGGCGGGCGAGGAGGTCGCGCCGGAGGTGCTCGCCGCGGCCTCCGCGCTGGGGTCCGGCACCCGCGCGCTGGCGATCTACCGCCGGCGCTGGGCGTCCGCGCCGGCGGGGCCGCTGTGCGTCTACCTCCACGGTGTGCGCGACCCGGGCAACGTCGGCACCGTGCTGCGCTCGGCGGCAGCCTTCGGCGCCGCCTCGGTCGCGCTCGGCCCCGGCTGCGCGGATCCCTACGGCCCGAAGGCCGTGCGCGCGAGCATGGGCGCGATCTTCGCGATGCCGCTCGCTCGCGCGGCGCCCGCCGACCTGCCCGGCGAGACGGTCGCGCTTCACCAGGACGCCGAGGAACCCCTGCACGGCCCGGCCGCCGGCCCGGTCACGCTGCTCGTCGGCGCCGAGCGCGAGGGGCTGCCCGCCGAGGTGCTGGCCGCGTGCGACCGGGCCGCGCGGATCCCGATCGCGACGGAGTCGCTGAACGCCGCGATGGCCGCCACGGTCGGGCTCTACGAGCTGACTAGGATGGCCCGCGCATGACCGAGCGGATCGCCGAGCTGCGGGCCGAGGCCGGGGCGGCGATCGCGTCGGCGTCCACGAGCGAGGAGCTCGAGCGCGAGCGCGTGCGCTGGCTAGGCCGCAAGGCCGAGCTGCCGAACCTGCTGCGCGGCGTGCGCGACCTGCCCGCGGCCGAGCGCGGCGCGGTCGGCCGCGCGGCGAACGAGGCGCGGCAGGAGCTGGAGGGCCTGCTCGAGGAGCGGGCACGCGAGCTGGCCGGCGCCGAGCTGGACGCGCGTCTGGCGGGGGACCGCGTCGACGTGACGCTGCCCGGCGACCCCGCGCAGCCGCCCGGGCGCCTGCACCTGCTGACCAGCACCCGCCGCGAGATCGAGGACGTCTTCCTCGGGCTGGGCTTCGACGTGGCCGAGGGACCGGAGATCGAGTCCGTCGCCTACAACTTCGACGCGCTCAACCACTCGCCGACCCACCCGGCCCGCGCGCGCACCGACACGTTCTACGTGGAGGACGAGGTGGTGCTGCGGACCCACACGTCGCCCGTCCAGGTGCGCGCGATGATCGCGCAGCCGCCGCCGCTGTTCGTGATCGTGCCCGGCCGCACCTACCGCCGCGACTCCGACGCGACGCACACGCCGCAGTTCCACCAGGTCGAGGGCCTCGCGGTGGGCGAGGACGTGACGCTCGCCGATCTCCAGGGTGTCCTGCTCGCCTTCGCGCGCGCGATCTTCGGGCCGGAGCGCGAGGTGCGGCTCCGGCCCCACTTCTTCCCCTTCACCGAGCCGAGCGTCGAGGTCGACGTCTCGTGCTTCAACTGCGACGGCGGTCGCCTGGCGGACGGCTCGCGCTGCCCGCTCTGCAAGGGCTCGGCCTGGATCGAGATCCTCGGCGCGGGGATGGTCGACCCCAACGTGTTCGCCTACGTCTCCGAGCACGGCTACGACCCGGGGCGCGTCCAGGGCTTCGCTTTCGGGATGGGGATCGAGCGGATCGCGTTCCTCAAACACCGCGTGCCCGACCTGCGCCTCTTCTACGACAACGATCTGCGCTTCCTGCGCCAGTTCGGGGACGCCTGAGATGCGCGTGCCGGTGTCATGGCTGCGCGAGCACTGCGCCCCCGATCTGGACGCCCGCGAGCTGGCCGAGCGGCTCGACATGACCGGGACCCAGGTCGAGCGCGTCGAGCGCCACGGGGTGGGGGAGCTCGAGCGCTTCGTGGTCGGCCGGGTGCTCTCCGCCGAGCGCCACCCCGACGCCGACCGGCTGACCGTCTGCGCCGTGGACGTCGGGTCCGGCGAGACGGCGACGATCGTCTGCGGGGCGCCCAACGTGGCGGCCGGGCAGACCGTCGCCGTCGCGCGGCCGGGCGCCGTGATGCCCGACGGCACGAAGCTGCGCGCGGCGAAGCTGCGCGGGGTGCGCAGCGAGGGGATGATCCTCGCCGAGGACGAGCTCGCGATCGGCGCCGACCACGAGGGGATCATCGTGCTCGACGGCGACGGGCTCGAGCCGGGCGCGCCGCTCGAGCGCGTGCTGCCGATCGCCGACACCGTGCTCGAGCTGGAGATCACGCCTAACCGGCCGGACTGCCTCGGCGTCTACGGGGTCGCGCGCGAGGTGCACGCCGCGACCGGAGCGCCCCTGGGCCCGGCGCCGTGGGAGGAGGATCCCGGCACGGCCGGCCCGGTCGACGGCGTCGAGGTGCGGGTCGAGGCGCCCGATCTGTGCCCGCGCTTCACCGCGCGCGCATTCGAGGACGTGTCGATCGGCCCGTCGCCGCCGTGGCTTCGCCAGCGCCTGACCGCGGCCGGCCAGCGGCCGATCGCAAACGTGGTCGACATAACCAACTACGCGATGCTGCTGGCCGGCCAGCCGCTGCACGCGTTCGACCTCGACCGCGTGGCGGGCGGGTGCCTCGTCGTGCGCCGCGCGCGCGACGGCGAGCGGGTCGAGACGCTCGACGGCCAGACCCGCGAGCTCGACTCCGGCATGCTCGTCATCGACGACGCCGACGGACCGACCTCGATCGCCGGCGTGATGGGCGGAGCGCGCTCCGAGGTCGGCGGCGGAACCACGCGCGTGCTGCTCGAGGCGGCGAGCTGGGACGGCCCGAACATCCACCGCACCTCGACCCTGCTCGGGCTGCGCAGCGAGGCCTCTACCCGCTTCGAGAAGGGGCTTGCGCCCGAGCAGGCGATCGAGGCGCTGGCGGTCGCGACCGCGCTGATGGCCGAGCTGTGCGGCGCGCGGATCGTCCCGGGCACCGTCGACGTCGGCGGCCCGGGGCCGCCGCCCGTGACGCTGCGCCTGCGCGACGCGCGCGTCGAGGGCCTGCTCGGCGCCGCGATCCCGCGGGAGCGCTGCGCCGGCGCGCTGGACGCGCTCGGCTTCGGCGTCGCAGACGCACCCGGCGGGCTCGACGTGACCGTCCCGCCGCACCGGCGCAACGACGTGACCCGCGAGGTCGATTTGATCGAGGAGGTCGCCCGGATCGACGGTCTCGAGCGCTTGCCCTCGACGCTGCCCTCCACCCGCGCCGGCGCCGGCCGCCTGACCCGCGCCCAGCGCCTGCGGCGGGTCGCGAGCGACGCGCTCGCGGCCAGGGGTTGCTTCGAGATCGCGGGCTGGAGCTTCGTCGAGGCGGGCGAGCCCGCGCGCCTGCGAATCCCGGGAGGCGACCCGCGCGCCGACGCCGTCGCGCTAGAGAACCCGATGTCCGAGGAGCAGGCGGTCATGCGCACGACGCTGCTCGGGTCGCTGCTGGGCGCTGCGCGCCGCAACGTCGCGCGCGGCGCCGACGCGCCGCGGCTGTTCGAGGCCGGCGCGATCTACCTGCGCGAGGCCGGGAGCGCCACGCGCGAGCCCCTGCACCTCGCGGCGCTGCTCTGCGGCCCGGCCCGGCCGCCCACGTGGCGCGAGCCCGAGCCGCCTCCGGCCGACGTGTTCGCGGCGAAGGGCCTGCTCGCCGGCGTGCTCGACACGCTGCGCGTGCCGTGGCGCGTCGAGGCCGCGGCGGAGCCGTTCCTGCACCCTGGGCGCGCCGCCCGGGTGGCGCTCGCGGACGGCAAGCCGCTCGGATGGCTGGGCGAGCTGCACCCCGAGGTCGCCGGCGTATGGGACCTGCCGGGCGGCGCCGGGTTCGAGATCGACCTCGACGCCGCGATCACGGCCGCGCCCGCGGACGCCCTCTACGCGGAGGTGACGCCGTTCCCGGAGGTGCGCCAGGACCTCGCGGTCGTCGTCGCCGAGGACGTGCCCGCCGCGCGCGTGGTCGCGATCGCGCGCGAGGCCGGCGGCGCGGAGCTCGAGCGCGCCGAGGTCTTCGACGTCTATCGCGGGCCCCAGGTCGGGGAGGGCCGCGTGTCGCTCGCGCTCGGGCTCGCCTTCCGCGCGCCCGACCGCACGCTCACCGACGAGGAGGCGGGCGCCCGGCGGGCCGCGATCCTCGCGGCGCTCTCCGCCGAGCTCGGGGCGCAGGCGCGTGCCTAGCGTCGCCGTCCTCGGAGCGTCCGGCTACACCGGCGCGCTCGCCGCGAGCCTGCTCTGGCGCCACCCGGACGTCGACCTGGTCGCGCTGACCGCGCGCTCTGACGTCGGGCGCCGCCTGGACGACCTCTATCCGCGTCACCGCGTGCCGCTGGAGCTGGGGCCCTACGAGCCCGGCCGGCTGGAGGGGATCGACGCCGCGATCGTCGCCTACCCGCACGGCGCCGCGGCGCCCGTGGTCGAGGAGCTGCGCTCGCTCGGGGTAGCAGTCGTTGACTTGTCCGCGGACTTCCGCCTGCGCGACCTCGGCACCTACGAGGCCTACTACGGCGAGCACGGCGCGCCCGCGCGCCTGCGCGAGGCCGCCTACGGCCTCCCGGAGCTCCACCGCGAGGCGATCCGCGCGGCGCCGCTGGTCGCCAACCCCGGCTGCTTCCCGACCGCGGCGCTGCTGGCGCTCGCCCCGGTGGCGCGCGCGGGGCTGCTCGCCGACGCGGTCGTCGACGTCAAGACCGGCGTCTCCGGCGCCGGGCGCGCGGCGACCGAGACGACCCACTTCGTGAGCGTCGACGAGAACGTCACCGCGTACGCGGTCGGGACCCACCGCCACGCTCCGGAGATCGACCAGGGGCTGGAGGGGCTCGGCGCCGGCGGGGTCCGCGTCACGGTCGTTCCGCACCTCGTCCCGCTTGACCAGGGGGAGCTGACCACCTGCTACGTGCGCACGCGCGAGCCGGTCGGGGCGGAGCGGGTGGCGCAGCTGTTCGCCGACGCCTACTCCGCGGAGCCGTTCGTCGAGCTCGCCGACCGGCCGCCGGGCGTGCGCGACGTGCGCGACACCAACCTGTGCCGGATCTCGACGCACGTCGATCCGCGCTCGCGGATGGTGATCGTGCTGGCCGCGCTCGACAACCTCTGGAAGGGCGCGAGCTCGCAGGCCGTCCAGAACCTGAACCTGATGCTCGGCCTCGACGAGACGGCCGGGCTGGCGCCGTGAGCATCTTCGACGCACGCTGGGCGGAGCTGCCGCAGCACGCCCGCGAGATCCCGGGCGGCGGCCTGCCCGCCGGCTTCCGCGCGGCCGGCGTCGCAGCGGGGCTGAAGCCCGGCGGCGGCCCGGATCTCGCGCTGCTAGTGAGCGACGAGGCGGAGACCGTCAGCGCGGCGCGCTTCACGCGCAACGGCGTGCAGGCCGGCCCGGTGCTCGCCACGCGCGAGCGCTGCGATCTCGCGCGGCTCCGCGGGGTCGTCGCCAACAGCGGCAACGCCAACGCGTCGGTCGGCGTGCGCGGCTACGACGACGCGTGCGCGATGCAGGACCGCGCGGCTGGGGCGACCGGCGTGCCCGTCTCCGCGATGGCGGTCGCCTCCACGGGCGTGATCGGAGTGCCGCTGTCGATGAACGAGGTCGGCCGCGGCATCGAGGCCGCCGCCGCCGCGCTCGCGCCGGACGGCGACGCCGCGCTCGCCGAGGCGATCCGCACCACCGACGCGTTCGGCAAGCGCGCGGCGCTCGAGGTGCGCCTGTCGGCCGGCACGGTGCGCCTGTGCGGCCAGGCGAAGGGCGCCGGGATGATCCAGCCGGCGTTCGCGACGATGTTCTCGTTCGTGGAGACCGACGCCGCGCTGGAGCCCGAGACCGCCGAGCTGCTGCTCGGCGCGACCGTGAAGCGCTCGTTCGACCGCATCAGCGTCGACGGCCAGCTCTCGACCAACGACACCGCGCTGCTGCTCGCCTCCGGCGCCTCGGGGGTGGCCGTCGCGCCGGACTCCGAGGACGAGCTGGCGCTGGGCCAGGCGCTGGACTCGCTCCAGCGCGCGCTGGCGCTGGCGATCGTGCGCGACGGGGAGGGCGCGGCCCGTGTCGGTCGGGTAGTCGTGCGCGGGGGATCGGAGCACGCGGTGGAGGAGGTCGCGCGTGCGATCGCGAACTCCCCGCTGGTGAAGACCGCGCTGCACGGCGGGGACCCGAACTGGGGGCGCATCGCGCAGGCGCTGGGCGCCGCGCTGCCCGACACCGCCCCGCTCCCGTTCGACCTCGACATCGAGGGCGAGGCGATGGTGCGCGCAGGCTCGCCGGTGGACTTCGACCTGCGGGACGTGGAGCGGCGGGTGGCGGGCCCCGCGGTGGAGTACGTCGTCGGCCTGCCCGGCGACGGGGCCGAGTGCGAGGTCTTCTTCTCCGACCTCGGTCACTCCTACGTGCGGATCAACGCGGAGTACACGAGCTGATGCGCGACGTCGGCACCCTGCTCGAGGCGCTGCCCTACATCCGGGAGTTCCACGGCCGGACCGTGGTGATCAAGTACGGCGGCGCGGCGATGAGCGACGCATCGCTGCGCGAGGAGTTCGCGCGCGACGTCGTGCTGCTCAAGTACGTGGGGCTGAACCCGATCGTGGTGCACGGCGGCGGCCCGGACATCACCGCCTACATGGAGCGCCTGGAGATGCCCGTGGAGTTCGTCGGCGGGCTGCGGGTTAGCGACTCCGACACGGTCGAGGTCGCGAAGATGGTGCTGGTCGGCAAGGTCAACAAGGACATCGTGCTGCGGCTGGGGCGCCACGGCCAGCCGGCCGTCGGGCTGTGCGGCGACGACGGCCTGCTGTTCCGGGTGGAGCGCACGGCGGGCCCGGACGGCCAGGACCTCGGCTACGTCGGGCGCATCGCCCGCGTGGAGATCGGGGTGATCGAGCACATCGCCCAGGACTTCATCCCGGTGGTCGCGTCGATCGGCGCCGACCGCGAGGGCCGCTCCTACAACGTCAACGCCGACGAGGCCGCGGGCGCGGTGGCGCGCGCGCTCGGCGCCTACAAGGTGATGTTCCTGACCGACGTGGCCGGCTGGCTGCGCGACCCCTCGGACCCGGAGAGCGTGATCTCCGAGGCCGGCGCCGACGAGGTCGAGGCGGCGCTGGGCGCCGTTGCCGGGGGGATGCGGCCCAAGCTCCAGGCCTGCCTGGACGCGATCCACGGTGGCGTCAGCCACGCGCACATCGTGGACGGGCGCGTGCCGCACTCGCTGCTGCTGGAGCTGTTCACCGACGCCGGCCAGGGCACGAAGCTGCGGCCGGCCGACTGACCCGCGGACGAGAGCGCGCATGGCGCTGAAGGAGCTGCAGATGATCGAGGCCGCGCACGTCGTGCCGTCCTACGCCCGCTTCCCCGTCGAGTTCGTGCGCGGCGAGGGCTGGACGCTCTGGGACGAGGAGGGCAACGCCTACCTCGACTTCCTCTCCGGGATCTCGGTGCTGAACGCCGGCCACTGCCATCCGCTCGTGGTCGAGGCGGTGCGCGAGCAGGTCGGCCGCCTCCAGCACGTGACCAACCTCTACTACACCGAGCCGGGTATGACGCTCGCGCGGCGCCTTACGGAGGGATCGCTGGGCGGCAAGGCCTACTTCTGCAACTCGGGCGCCGAGGCCAACGAGGCGGCGATCAAGCTCGCGCGCAAGGCGCGCCGCGGCGGGGACATCGTCGTGCTCGAGGGAGCGTTCCACGGGCGCACCTACGGCGCGCTGTCCGCGACCCCGCAGGAGAGCAAGCAGGCACCGTTCGCCCCGCTGGTGCCCGGCTTCGTCACGGTGCCGCGCGATCCCGGCGCGCTCGAGGCGGCCGTGAGCGAGCGCACCGCGGCCGTGATGGTCGAGCCGATCCAGGGCGAGGGCGGCGTCCACATCCTCGACGACGAGTTGCTCGCCGCCGCCCGCGCGGCCTGCTACCGCGCCGGGGCGGCGCTCGTCTTCGACGAGGTCCAGTGCGGGATGGGGCGCACGGGAACGCTGTGGGCCTACGAGCAGACCGGCGTGGTGCCTGACCTCCTGACCACCGCCAAGGCGTTCGGCGGCGGCCTGCCCGCGGGCGCGCTGGTGACCTCGCCCGCCTACGCCGACGTGCTCCAGCCGGGCGACCACGGGTCGACCTTCGCGGGCGGCCCGGTCGTCGCCGCGGCGGCGCTCGCCTCCTACGACATCCTGTCGGACCCCGCGCTGCTCGCGCGCGTGCGCGATCTCGGGGTGCGGCTGGGCGAGGGCCTGGCGGCCCTGCCCGGCGTCAGCGCGGTCCGCGGTCGCGGCCTGATGTGGGCCGCCGACATCGCGGCCGACGCGCCCGCGGTCGTCCGCCGCGCGCTGCTCGAGGAGCGCCTGGTCGTCAACGCGACCGGCCCGGCCACCGTCCGGCTGCTGCCGCCGCTGATCGTCGGGGAGGCCGAGGTGGACGACGCGCTCGCCCGGCTCGGGCGGGCGATGGGGGGCTGAGCCTGCCGCCGTTCGTCGGCGCCGACCGGCGAGCGCTCCCGTTCGGTGATACGGTCGCACGCGGGATGAGGGGGTGCACTCGCGGGAGGCGTCGAGCCGCCGCCGTGGCGGCGGCATTCCTCAGTGCGCTCGCGCTCGCACCGGTGGCGCGCGGCGATACGACCGACTACCGCGGCGCGTTCAAGTGCTCGGACGGGCGGCCGCTGGCGGGAGCCCGTGTGGAGCTGTGGCAGCAGCGCGTCCGCTGGCTGCCGAAGGTCCCGCCCAACATCGTCATGCGCGGCGCGACTCGCGCGGATGCGAACGGTGCGTGGGGGTTCCGCGTCACGGGCGGCGAGACGAACTGGTTCCTGCGCGTGGTGATGGTCGGGGAGGACGCGCAGGTGCGCGACTTCCCGTGGCCGTGGAACTGGTACGCGGAGACGCTGCGCAGCCAGAACGACCGGCCGGTGCGCGACTACGGGACCCAACTCGTCTCGGGCTACCAGTGCGGCGTGTGGAACGGCTTCAGCGACGCCGGAAGCGAGTTCCGCGCCCAGGTCGGCCGCAGGCCTCCGCAGGGCGTCACCACCGTGCTCGCAGGGGCCCCGACCTCGGGCGTGCCGTTCACGCCCTACGACACGGTCTGGTGGCCGTCCGGCTACCCGGTCTACAAGAGCAGCGGCAGCTCGACTGCGAGGCACGAGTTCGCGCACGCGTTCCGACACCGGTTCGACGGCGGCTTCGCGCACTTCCTGTTCGACTCGACGTACTACTGGTACCTGCGCAACCACAGCGCAACGTCCTGCAAGAAGACGAACTCGGGCTTCGCCTTCAACGAGGGGTGGGCGGAGTTCTGGGCGGGCGAGATCAACGGGCTGTGCCCCGACGCCGCCACCGGTCTGGTCGAGCGCAACGTGGCGACGATGCTCGAGAACCTCCAGGACTCGTGCAGGCTGACACGCGGCCAGATGGCCCAGGTCCTGATCGATCACCACAGCATCCACTCGATCGACGAGTACACGCGGGCGCTGAACTGCACCCCGCCGAAGCCGAAGCGACTGGGCAAGCGGCCGTCGAAGCCGATCGGGGAGCTGCTGAAGGAGCGACGGCTGGTCCTCCGCGCGGGGCGGCGATTCGTGGCCTCGATCGGCAGTTCGGTCAAGCGCCTGCGCGGCGAGCTCTCCGTCGCGACGCGCCGCGCACGACGCCCGCCGCCCTGCCCGCGGCGCCCGTGCGCCGCCGAGCTCGAGGTGCGGCTGCGGCCCGTGCTGGTCTCGGCCCGACTCGCGGAGGCGCTGGCCATGCGGCGGCGGTTCGGGTTCCTCGCCGATGCGGCCGCCGTGCGCCGCTTCGCGGCGGCGTCGCTCGGGCGCCAGGTGCGCCGGCTCGAGGCCGTTCGCAAGGCCTTCGTGCGTGAGGCCGGACGGCTGGTAGCGCGAGCGCTGGGGCGCGCGAGGGTCCTGGCGCGCGGACTCGGAGCCGATCGGAGCAGCCTCGAC
Organism: Solirubrobacteraceae bacterium; assembly: GCA_046330255.1. Lineage (GTDB taxonomy): Bacteria > Actinomycetota > Thermoleophilia > Solirubrobacterales > Solirubrobacteraceae > JBBSBL01. The sequence goes on along the minus strand of JAXLTC010000001.1, from coordinate 82,239 downwards.
ATCCTCGCCAGGGCCGGGCGCGCGGCCGCTCACGGCAACGCCGGCGTGCTGGCCGGGATGGCGCCGCTGCCGCCGGCCGCCGGGCGAAGGGTCGGGCCCACGCCGCCCGTTCGCGCCGCTCCGGGCGGTCTCGATCCGTTGTTCAGCGGGGACGGCGAGGCGGTGCTTGACTTCGGCGGCAGTGACCGGGCGACCCATGTGGTGGTCGCGCCGGATGGGCGTTTGGTGGTGGTTGGGTCGACGGACGCTGTTGGGGGTGGGGCGTTCGCCGTGGGCCGGGTGACTGCCGGCGGGGCTCCGGATCCGATGTTCGGCTCGGGCGGCAGGGCGACGTTTGATGTCGATCCGGCGGTCAACGACATCGGCGGCGGGGTGGTCGTCTTGCCCGACGGGAGCGTCGTGGTTGCGGGGTATGGGGGCGCCGGCCAGGATTTCGTGGTGAAGGGGCTGGGGCCTGGTGGCGCGCTGGGCCAGACGCAGGCGGTCGACTTCGGCGGCAACGAGACTGTGGCGGCGATGGTCGCCCAGTCGGACGGGAAGCTCGTCTTGGTCGGTTCCACGAGCGCGTCGGGCGGCGGCGACTTCGCGGTCTTGCGCTTGAACGCGGACCTGACTCCGGATCTGAGCTTCGACGCTGACGGCAGGCAGACCGTGGACTTCGGCGGGGGCGCGGACGCGGCGAACGCGGTCGCGGTCCAGCCGGACGGGAAGATCGTGGTCGCCGGGCAGGCCGCCAACGGCGACATGGCCCTCACGCGGTTGGACACGAACGGCGCCATCGACGCGTCGTTCGCGCCCGCCACCAACGGCCGGGCGACGGTGGACTTCGGCGGGACCGATGTCGCGAACGGCGTCGCCGTGCAGTCCGACGGCAAGGTCGTGGTCGCGGGCACCACGAGCGCGGTGGGCGCCGGCGACGTGGCGGTGGCGCGACTCGACGCCGCGGGCGGGCTGGACGGGGGCTTCAGCGGCGATGGCAAGGTGACGCTCGGCAACCCGATCTCCAGCGACACCGGGCTCGCGCTCGCGGTCCAGCGCAACGGCCGGATCGTGGTGCTCGGGTCGGGGGACCCGGCCGCGAAGGGCGATTTCGAGCTCTTCCGGCTGAACACGGACGGGCGCGCGGACACGAGCTTCGCCAACGGCGGGGTCCGGAACATCGACTTCGGCGGCGCCGAGTTCGACGGCGACGTCGCGATCCAGCCGGACGGCAAGATCGTCATCACCGGCTCCACGGACGCCAACCCCGCCGGCTACGACATCGCGCTCGCGCGAGTCCAGGGCGACCCGGTCACGACCGGGCCGTGAGGGCCGGCGGGTGGAAGCCCGCTGCCCAGCCCCGGCAGGATCGGGGTCGGTAACGGCGACGCCGCCCGGCTCTTCCTCGCGGCCGGACCGGGCGCTCGACCGCGTCCACGCGTTCGAGGACCCGTCCGCGGGCTGGTAGTGGAAGGTCGACGTGCGCGGCGCGGGTGACGCCCCCGCTCCGGCTAGCCTCACGGGACTGTCGAGGCCGGCGGGCCCGAGATCCTGATCGACACCCCGGCGCTCGCGCCGGGCGAGTCCATGACGGTGACGGCCGAGTGCCAGCCCGGGTCGCTCGCGACGGCCACCGCGCGCGCCGACGCCGGGTCGGCGGTGGACGAGTCCGACGAGGGCAACAACACGCGATGCTCGGACCCCGACCAGGGCATCGGCGGGCGCTGCCGCTACCCGTAGGGCGGCGGGTGTCTCCACGCCGCGACGGGGAGCGTGCGGGAACACGCTCCGGAGCCACCCGGCCCCGGAGCGTGCTCGACCGCCGCTAGCGGAAGCGGCGCGGGAACTGGCGCATGATGCCGTTCGAGAGCGTGTCCGCCATCTCGAGGATGTGGCTCTCGATGCGGTCGTACTCGCGCACGCCGGCGCCGTAGTCGCCGGTGAGCTCGTCGACGGCCTCGGCCAGCGTCTGGTCCAGGTGCGTCTTCATCATCGCTCGCACGGCGCCACGCGGCCAGTTGCGCGGGTTCGCGCCGCTGAGGAAGTCGGCGATCTGGCGGCTGTTGGCGTACCACGCCGCCTTCGCACCGGCGATCGCGGCCTGCTCGCCGGACTTGGCAGCCTGCAGGAGGGCGACGGCGCCCGTGATGTGGGTGCGCAGGAGCGCGGTGAGCCGGTTGCCGGCGGCGCGGCCGTAGTACGGCTTGATCGCGTTGCCGATGTCGACCTGGTTGCGCAGCAGACGCTGCTCGGTGGCGGGCAGGTTCGGGAGCCCGCCGACGAACGAGACGATCGCCATGCGCGTCCAGGCGACGTGCTGCTCCCAGAGCTTGCGCATGCCGTCGTGGAACGCGACCTGCCGCGCGGTCACGGGCGCAGTGACCGCGCCGTGCCCGTGGATGCGGCCCGCGGCGTGGCCGTCGCCCGCGCCGGTGACCGCCAGGACCGCGATCATCGCCGCGACAGCGACGGCGCCCTGCAGCGCCAGCGTGGCGCGGCGGGCGATGTTCGGATTGCTGCTCATCGTGGTACCTCCTCGATCGTGGACGGCCCGCGGCCGCCCGCTGGTTGGGTGAGCCAGAGCGCGGCCACGAGGCCGAGCGCCTGGACGATCTGCGTCACCACGCCGACGCCGTCGACGGCCTCGGGCTCCGGCTGCAGCAGCGGGAGGCCGACCGTCCGGCTGAGCGCCCACGCCGCGATCATCGCGGCGAGCAGCGCGGCCGACAGCAGCGCTGCGCGGCGATCGTGCGGATGCAGCGCGAGCCGCGTGCCGGCCGCGAGCGCGAGCGCCGCGGCGACGATGAAGGCGACGCCGAGCGCGGGCTCCTCCCGCAGGTGCGAGGGAGCGAGGCCGGCGTGGACCCCGGCGCTCGCGCCGCAGGCCACGACGGCGACGGCGGTGATGGCTCGGTTCGGTTGCATGCCGGCGTATGCGACCGCCTGGGGCGCGTTCTTACCTCGGTGCCCTCCGAGGGGCATGGGCCCGGACGGGTGCCCAGGCCGCGGGGGACGTAGCCGCGTCTGCCATCCTCGCCCCATGCCGGAGCGGGTCCTGGTGGTGGACGACGACGCCCCCGTGCGGCGGATGCTGCGGCGAACGCTCGCGGCCGAGGGCCTCGAGGTCGTTGCCGCGGCCGACGGCGGCCAGGCGCTCGCCGTGGCCGAGCGCGACCCGCCGGACCTGGTGGTCCTCGACGTCGCGATGCCCGGCATGGACGGGCTCGCCGTCTGTCGCCGCCTGCGGGCCGCGGGCGTCGCTGCGCCGGTGCTGATGCTGACCGCGCGGGACGCGGTCGCCGATCGTGTCGCGGGACTGGACGCCGGCGCCGACGACTACCTCGTCAAGCCGTTCGCACCCGAGGAGCTGCTCGCGCGGCTGCGCGCGCTCGGCCGGCGCGGGCAGGCCGCGGCGGACACGGGCCGGCTCGCGGCGGCCGGCATCGCGCTCGACCCCGACGCCCGGGTGGCGACCCGCGACGGTCGCGAGATCCCGCTTACCGCGCGCGAGAGCGAGCTGCTCGCGGTCCTGCTGCGCAACTCCCCCGGGGTCGTGACCCGCGCGCTGGCGCTCGACGAGGTGTGGGCCGGGGCGGGCGTCGAGAACGTCGTCGACCGCTACGTCGGCTACCTGAGGCGCAAGCTCGGAGAGCCGCGCGCGATCCACACCGTGCGCGGCGTCGGCTTCACCGTGCGGCGATGAGCCGCCTCGGACTGCGCACCCGGCTGGTCCTCGTATCCGGGCTCGCCGTGGCGGCGGCGGTCGCGGCGACCGGGATCGCGTTCTCGCTGATCACCGCCCACGAGCTGCGCTCCTCGCTGGACGCCGCGCTGCGCGACAGGGCCGCGGAGATCGCCCGGCTCGGCGCCTCGGCGCCCGGCGTGCTGGCCCAGCCGGGCGCGCTCGACGAGCCGTTCGGGGGGAGGCAGCTCTCGGTCCAGGTGATCGACTCGCGCGGGCGGATCCTCGCGCGCTCAGCCTCGCTCGGCGGCAAGCTGCTTCCCGGCGGGGCGCTGGAGGCGCAGGCGCTGCGCCAGGGCCGCTCGGGCTACACGCAGGCGCGCCTGGAGGGCGACGCCATCCGCCTGTTCGTCGCGCCGCTCGCGCGCACGGGAGGCGCGGCTTCCGGGGGCGCGGTGCTGGTCGCCTCCACGACCGGAGAGATCGACCGCACGCTCGGCCGCCTGCGGGCGCTGCTGGTCATCAGCGCGGCGGGGGCCGCGCTGCTCGGAGCGCTCGCGGTGGCGCTGATGACCGGCCGCGGCCTGCGGCCGCTGCGCCGCCTCGCCTCGGCCGCCGGCGAGGTCGAGCGCACCGGCGACCCCGGCCGCCGCCTGCCGGTGCCGGCCGCGCGCGATGAGCTCGGCCAGCTCGCGGAGACGCTCAACCGCATGCTCGGCTCGCTGGAGCGCGCGCGCGAGACCGAGCGGCGTTTCATCGCCGACGCGTCGCACGAGCTGCGCACGCCGCTCACCGCGCTGCGCGGCAACGCCGCCTATGTCGCGCGCCACGGCGCCGACCCCGAGGCGCTCGCCGACCTCGAGCGCGACGCCGAGCGCCTCGGCGCGCTGCTCGACTCGCTGCTCGCGCTCGAGCGCGAGGAGGCGGCCGGGCGCCCCGCGGAGCCCGTCCGCCTCGACGAGATCGCCCGCGCCGTCGCCGAGCAGGCGGGTATCGAGCTGCTGCGCGACGACCCGGTCACCGTCCGTGGCGAGCCGGAGGCGCTCGCAGGCGCGCTGCGCAACCTGGTGGACAACGCGCGCGTGCACGGTCCGGCGGGCGGGACGGTGACCGCCGGCCTGCAGCGCGACGGCGCGCTCGCCCGCCTGTGGGTGGCCGACGAGGGCCCCGGGATCGCGCCGCACGAGGCGGAGAAGGCGTTCGGCCGCTTCTGGCGCGGCGACGCGGCGCGCGACCGGCCCGGGTCCGGGCTCGGGCTGGCGATCGTCGCCGCCACGGCCGAGCGCCACGGCGGGCGCGTGACCGTGGAGGGCAGCCGTGTCACCCTTCACCTGCCGATCGTCAGAGATCTCTCAGGCCACGGGGCTAGCGTGGCGTCCGCCACCGAGGAGAGGTCGCCAGCATGAGCTTCCTGCGCCGCACGCCCACCGCCCGCCTGCTCGCCGTCGTCGCGCTGTCCGTCGCGCTGGTCGTCGGCGGGGCCGCGATCGCGCTCGCCGCGCTCGGCGGCAGCGCCTCCGCGCCGCCGCCCAAGGCGCTCGCGCAGGCCGCGCAGGACGCCCTGCGGGCGCCCGCGCCCAAGGGCGTGACCGCGCGCGTGCGGTTCACCAACGGGCTGATCGACGGCTCCAACCTCGAGGGCTCCGACCCGATCCTGACCGGCGCCTCCGGGCGCCTGTGGTGGAGCCAGGACGGCCGCGTGCGCCTCGAGCTGCAGGCCTCCACGGGCACCGACGCCCAGATCGTCGTCGACGGGCCCAAGCGCACGTGGTGGGTCTACTACGGCGCCGGGAACACCGTCTACCGCGGCACGCTGCCCGCCGAGCGCAGGCCGCACGCCGCCCACCGCCGCTGGCGGATCCCGACGATCGCGCGCATCCAGCGCGAGATCGACGCCGCCCGGCGCAGGGTCGACGTCTCCGGCGCGCAGCCCGGCACCGTCGCGAACCGCCCCGCCTACGAGGTGCGCGTCGCGCCGCGGCGCGACGGCGGCCTGCTCGGCGCCGCGAAGCTCGCATGGGACGCCGCGACCGGCGTCCCGCTCAAGATCGGCGTCTACGCGCACGGCAAGAGCACCCCGGTGCTCCAGCTCGAGGCCACCGACATCCGCTACGGGCCGGTCGCCTCCGACGCGTTCGACGCCGCGCCGCCGAAGGGCGCGAAGGTCGTCACCGTGCGCGCGCCGGCCGGCGCGCGCGGTGGGCGTCACGGCAAGCCCGCCGCCGGCGCCGCCGGCGTGGCGGCGGCCCAGGCCCGGCTGTCGTTCCGCCTCTCCGCCCCGGCAAGGCTCGCGGGCCTTCCGCGCCGCGAGGTGCGGCTGATCGTCGCCGACGGCAGGCGCGCCGCGCTCGTCACCTACGGCGACGGCCTCGGCGGCATCGCGGTGATCCAGGCCCGGCCCGGGCGCCACGAGCGCGGCCGCGGCGACGGCGGCGGCCGCCACGAGCTGCGCCTGCCCGAGGTCTCGATCGACGGCGCGACCGGCACCGAGCTCGCGACTGCACTGGGCACCGTGATCACGTTCGAGCGCGGCGGCGTGAGCTACACCGTGCTCGGATCGGTGCCGGCGGTCGCGGCCGAGGCCGCGGCGCGGGGGCTCTAGGACGCGCATGGGGGAGGCCGCGAGCCCGCCGGTCGAGGCTCGCGGCCTGCTCAAGCGCTACGGCGACGTCCTCGCCGTCGACGGCGTCGACCTGACAGTCCGCGCCGGCGACGTCTACGGCTACCTCGGGCCCAACGGCGCCGGCAAGACGACCTCGCTGCGGATGCTGCTCGGCCTGATCCGCCCGACCGCCGGGCAGGCGCGCCTGTTCGGCCGCGACCCGCTCGTGGAGGGGGCGCGCGCGCTGGACGGCGTCGCGGGCTTCGTCGAGGCGCCGCGCTTCTACCCCTACCTCTCGGGACGCAAGAACCTGGAGCTGGTGCACGCCTACGACGGCGGCGGCCCGGCCGCGCGCATCGACGAGGTGCTCGACGTCGTGGAGCTGAGCGACCGCGCAAAGGACAGGGTCGGCGGCTACTCGCACGGCATGAAGCAGCGGCTCGGGATCGCGGGCGCCCTGCTGCGCGATCCCCGCCTGCTGCTGCTCGACGAGCCGACCACCGGCCTGGACCCGGCCGGGATGCGCGACATGCGCGCGCTCGTGCGCCGCCTGGCCGACGGTGGCATGACGATCCTGCTCTCCTCGCACCTGCTCGCCGAGGTGGAGGAGCTGTGCGACCGCGTCGCGATCATCCGCGCGGGGCGGATCGTGTTCGAGGGGGCGCTGGCGGACCTGCGCCGCGGAGCCGCGGCGGCCGGCTGGCGCCTGCGCTCCTCCGACCCGGAGCGCGCGCTGGCCGTCTGCCGCGCGCAACCCGGGGTCGAGGAGGCGCGAGCGGAGAAGGGCGAGGTGCGCTTCACGGCCGCCGAGGCCGCGGTGCCCGAGCTCGTCGTGGCGCTGGTCGAGGCCTGCGCACCTGTGATCTCGCTGGCTCCCGAGCACGTGACGCTCGAGGAGCTGTTCTTCCGGCTCACCGAGGGCGACACCCCCGCGGCCCCGCCGGAGGGGGCCGCCGAGCCCGGCCGGCCGGCCGGGGCGCGGGCGGGTCCGTGAGCGCTGTCGCCCCGGCACGGCGCCGTCCGGGCGTCCGGACCGTCTACCGCTGGGAGGCGCGGAAGCTGGTCTCCCAGAAGCGCACCTATCTCGGCTTCGCGATGGCGATCTTCGTCCCGCTCGCGTTCGTGATCGCGCTCGGCCTGGAGAACGGCTCCCCGGAGGACGTGCCGTTCGGCCGCTACGTGCGCGACTCGGGGCTGGCGATCCCGCTCGTCGGGCTGGTGTTCGGCTCGGTCTGGTTCTTCCCGCTGATCGCCTCGCTGGTCGCGGGCGACATCGTCGCCTCCGAGGATCAGAACGGCACGCTCAAGACGATCCTCACGCGCTCGGTCGGGCGCGGCCAGGTGTTCGCCGGCAAGGCGCTGGTCGCGATCACCTATGCGTTCGTGGCGCTCGTGCTCTACGGGGCGGTCGGGATCGTCGCGGGCATCCTCGCCTCCGGCTACAACCCGCTGGTCACGCTGTCCGGCACGGTGGTGGCGCCCGACCGCGCCCTGCTGCTCACGCTGGCGAGCTTCGGCGTCTACCTGATGCCGGTGATCGCGATCACCTCGATCGCGCTGCTGCTCTCGACCGTGACCCGCAACAGCGCCGTCGCGGTCGTCGGCACGCTGATGCTCGCGCTCGTGATGCAGTTGCTGGCGATCCTGCCGGGGCTCGGCGGCCTGCAGCCCTACCTGCTCCCCGAGCAGTTCAGCGCCTGGCAGGGCCTGCTGCGGATCCCGGCCGACCTGGCGCCGGTCGTCCGCGCGGCCTGGGTCTCCGCGCTCTACGCGGTGCCGTCGCTGATCGCGGCGGCGCTGGTGTTCCTGCGGCGAGACGTGGCGGGGGGCTAGGCGCCCCGCCGCGCCCGGCGGGCGAACGGCGGGCAGGGAAGGGGTCGCCCGAGCGTCCCGTCCCGGCCTGTACCGGCAGGAGCCGGGTTGGCTGGGACAGGTCCGCGGCCACGGCCGCCCGGACCCGCCCCGTCCCGGCCGCGTAGGCTTCCGCGCCCGATGGCCGAGCCTGCCCATCCCGAGTCGACCGAGGTCCGCCGCATCGCGGCGGCGCCCGCCCGGACCGCCAGCTACGAGGCGGACCCGGGCGCCGTCGGCCGGGTCCTGCTCCTGTACTCGGGCGGGCTGGACACCTCGGTGATGCTCAAGTGGATCCAGGACGAGTACGGGGCCGAGGTCGTGGCGCTGACCGTCAACCTCGGCCAGCCCGGCGAGGACTACGACGTCGTGCGCGGCAAGGCGCTCGACCTGGGCGCGGTCGACGCCCGGGTGGTCGACGCGCGCGAGGAGTTCGCGCGCGACTTCGTAGCTCCGGCGATCAAGGCCAACGCGCTCTATGGCGGCGGCTACCCGCTGTTCACCGCGTTGGGCCGCCCGCTGATCGCGAAGATCGCCGTCGAGGCGGCGCGGGAGACCGGCTGCGACACGATCGCCCACGGCTGCACGGGCAAGGGCAACGACCAGGTGCGGATCGAGACGACGATCGCGACGCTCGCACCGGAGCTGCGCGTGATCGCCCCGGTGCGCACGTGGGCGATGGGCCGCGAGGAGGAGATCGCCTACGCGCGCCGCCACGGGATCCCGGTGAAGGGCGGCAGCGAGCAGGCGCCCTACTCGATCGACGACAACCTCTGGGGGCGCTCGTCCGAGGGCCGCTGGATCGAGGACCTCGGGCACGCTCCCGAGGACGACGTCTTCCAGCTCGTCACCCCGCCCGAGCGGGCGCCCGAGGCGCCGCAGCGGGTCACGCTCGAGTTCGAGGCGGGCCTGCCGGTGGCGCTGGACGGTGAGCGCCTCGGCCTCGTGGAGCTGATCGAGCGGACCGGCGAGATCGGCGCCCGTCACGGCGTCGGGATCGTGGACCACATCGAGGACCGCATCGTCGGGCTCAAGGTGCGCGACATCTACGAGGTGCCAGCGGCCGCGATCGTGCTGACCGCCCACCAGGAGCTCGAGCGCCTCACGGGCACGATCCACCAGAACGAGTTCAAGCCGGCGCTGGACAGGAAATGGGCCTGGCTCGTCTACGCCGGGCTCTGGTGGGAGCCGCTGCGCGCCGACCTCGACGCCTACATGGCGAGCGTCAACGCGCACGTCAGCGGCACGGTCGGGCTCAAGCTCTACAAGGGGTCGGCGCGGGTCGAGACCCGGTCCTCGGGCAACGCGGTATACGACGCGTCGCTGGCCTCGTTCGCGGAGTCCGGCGGCCTGTTCCACCAGAGCGCCTCCCCGGGCTTCATCGAGCTGTGGTCGCTGCAGTCGCGCCTCGCCTGGCGGCTGCGCCACGAAGACCCGGGCGCCGGCCCGGCATGAGCGACCGACGCGGGCGCCGCCGGGCCGGCGGGTAGGTTCCGGGGTGGAGATGCGTCGTTCCGGGTACACGCTCCTCGGCTACCTGACCTGGCGACTCGTCTGGCGGGAGCGCGTTCGCGCGCGGCTTCGGCACGCGGCGCTCGGAGCCGCCGCCGTCGCGCTGGCCGCCGCGCTGGCGATCGTCGCCTCGCGGCGCGCGCAGTAGCCGCCGGGTCCCGCCCGGCGTCCGCGGCTGCGGCTACCGTGGCGGGGCCGTCCACGGCATGCTCTCGCGCCCTCGACACGCAATGCCGATCCGATCGAACCCTCTCCAGCGCGTCTACCCGCGATGACCGCTCCCGGCCAGGCCGGCGGCGAGGCCGGCCTTGCGATCGAGCGCGTCGAGGTCGTGCCCGCGGCGCCGGGCGTCGTTCACGTGCGGGTGGTCGGCGCCTGGCACGGACGGCTGATCGCCGCGCCGCGCGCGGTGCTCGTCGCGGGCGCCGGCGAGGCCCGGCGGCGTGTGGAGCCGGTTCCCGAGCCCCGCGATCCGGTCGGCGGCTGGGCGGGGCCCCGCGGCGAATGGCGCGCCACGTTCGCCGTGGCCGAGGCGCTGCTGGCGGACGGGGCGGTCCTCGAGGTCGACGGGCGGGCGCTCCCGCTGCCCGGGCTCCCCGGTCCCGCCGAGCCCGACCCCGCACCGGCCGAGGCGCCCGGGCGCGGGGGCACGGTCGTGGACCATCCGGCGCTGGCCGAGCGCAGGGCGCGGGGCGACACCGACCCGATCGCCGCTCCCGCGCCGCCGCCGCCGGCCCGCCGCGCGACGGTCGCCGGGCGCGAGGCGACGCTCGCGCGCGGTCTCGCGGCGCCGGGCGCCCCTGAGCGCACCGAGCCCCCGGCGGCGGACCCGGCCGCGCTCCCGCACGGCGATCCCGCGCCGGCCCCCGGCCAGTCGGCCACCGCGCCGCCCCGGCCGGGCGACCGCGAGGCCGCCGACCGCGTCGCCGGCCTGCGCGCGCAGGTCGCCGCGGCGGTGCAGGGCGTGTCCGCCGACCTCGCGGCCGAGCGCGCCGCGCGCTCTGCGCTCGAGGGCGAACTGGTCCGCGAGCGCGACCGGCGCGCAGCGCTCGAGGCCGAGTTGGCCCGCCGGCGGGTCGTGGATGCGCGGCTCGCGGCCGGTGTGGCCGCGGCCCGCGGCGCGCTCGCCGAGGCGTCGGCCGCGCTCGCCGCCCAGCCCGCGCCCGGCGCGCCCTCGGAGGTGGTGCGCGAGCGGATGGACGCCCTGCGCGCTCAGGTCGACGCGCTGCGCGCGCGCGCCGCCGCGGAGACGCTTCCCGCGGCGGAGCCGGCTCCCGCCGCGGAGGGAGTCGACCCCGAGCGCCTCGGGGCCGCGCTCGCACGTCTGCGCGCGAGCGTGGCGCCGGAGTCGGTCGAGGACGCGAGCGGGGACGTGGATGCCGTCGAGGACGCCTCGCGCGAGGGCGAGATCGTCGAGGAGGTCAGCGGGGACGTGGACGCCGTCGAGGAGGTCCTGCGGGATCGCGAGGCCGCCGGGGGATCGGCGCGCAGCCGGAGGGCGATCGGCCGGGCGCCCCCGCCGAGGCGGGCCCGGTGGCGCCGTGGCTGCCCGCCGCGCTGCGCACGCTCGCCGCCGCCGACCCGGCCGCGGCGGGACGCGCCGTCGTCGCGCTGCTGCCCGCGCAGGGCATCGCCGTCGCGGGCGACCTCACCTACGACCTCGCCCTGCGCAAGGGCCCGGCCTACGCGATCACGGTACGCGACGGCGCCACCGAGGTCCTGGAGCGCACCTCGCCGCGGCCGCGCCGCGAGCGCGACTTCGCCGTCCGCGCGTCGCTGCCGCGCCTCGGCGCGTGGGCGGCGGGCCGGCGCCGGCGGGGCGTCCGCGGCCGCAGGCGCGCCGCGGCGCTGCGGGCGCTGGCCGCGCACCCCCACTCGCTCGCCGAACTGGACGCTGCGGGCGTGCGACCGGGCGTGGATCTGGCCTGGCGGCTGGTCGCGGCCGCCGTCGACCCGTCCTGGACCGAGGGGCACGCGCTCGTCGTGCGCCACGACGTGATCGGGCTGGAGGCGCCGGCCGGGGTGATCGTGCGGTCCACCGGCGACGCCCCGCTCGGCGTCGAGCGGGTCGTGCCCGGCGGCGGCCCTGCCGCCGACGCGACGATCCGCACGACCCCCGGAGCAGTGCTCGCGGCGATGCGCGGCGCGAGCCCGCCGCCGGGCGAGATGGTCGAGGAGGGCGGGGACGCCGCGGCGATCGCCCTCCTCCGGGGATGGATCGCGCGCGCGGAGCGCGGCATCCGCCCATCCGCGTAGCCTGCGGGCCGAGGCCATGCCCGAAGCGAGCGCCTGCGCACACCTGCACGTCCACTCGGAGTACTCGCTGCTCGACGGAGCGTGCAAGATCGAGGCGCTCGCCGAGCGCGCCGCCGCGTTCGGCCAGCCCGCGCTCGGGCTCACCGACCACGGCGTCATGAACGGCGCGGTCGAGCACTACAAGGCCTGCCGCAGCCACGGGATCAAGCCGATCCTCGGCTGCGAGGCCTATCTCGTCGACGACCACCGCGCCCGCCCGTCGGGGAGGACGGAGCGCAACCACCTGACGCTCCTGGCCGCCGACGACGCCGGCTACCGCAACCTCGTCAAGCTCTCCTCCGCGGGGTACCTGGACGGGCTCCACCGCGGCAAGCCCGCGATCGACATGGCGCTGCTCGACGCCCACTCGGAGGGCGTGATCGCGCTCACGGGCTGCCTCGCCTCGCGGTTCTGCCGCCGCCTGGTCGAGGACCGCGAGGCCGACGCGCGCGCGCACGTCGACGATCTGGTCGGTGCGCTCGGCGCCGACAACGTCTACTTCGAGGTGCAGCGCAACGGTCTCGCCGAGCAGGAGAAGGCCAACGAGGGGATCGTGCGCATCGCGCGCGAGGTCGGGCGCCCGCTCGTGGCCACCGGCGACGTCCACTACCTGCGCCGCGAGGACCACCACCACCACACCGCGCTGCTGTGCGTGCAGACGAAGTCGACGCTGGCCGAGCCCAAGCTCACGTTCGAGACCAACGAGTTCTACCTGCGCTCGAACGAGGAGATGGCCGCCGCGTTCGCCGAGTGGCCCGAGGCGCTCGCGTCGACCGTCGAGATCGCCGAGCGCTGCGAGCTGGAGCTCGAGCTCGGCGGCCAGCTGATCCCGCGCTACCCCGTGCCCGGCGGCGGGGACGAGGCCGCCCACCTGCGCGAGCAGGTCGAGACGGGCCTCGTGCGCCGCTACGGCGACCCGCCGCCCGCCGACGCCGTCGAGCGGATGGAGATGGAGCTGCGGGTCATCGAGAAGATGGGCTTCAGCGGCTACTTCCTGATTGTCTGGGACTTCGTCTCGCACGCGAAGGCGAACGGGATCTCGGTCGGCCCCGGTCGCGGCTCCGCGGCCGGGTCGCTGGTCTCCTACTGCCTCGGCATCACCGACGTGGACCCGCTGCGCTACGACCTGCTGTTCGAGCGCTTCCTCAACCCCGAGCGCGTCTCGATGCCGGACATCGACATCGACTTCTCCGTGCGCGGGCGCGAGCGCGTGATCCGCTACGTGACCGAGAAGTACGGGGCCGACTCCGTGGCGCAGATCATCACGTTCGGCAAGATGTTCCCGCGCGCGGCCACGCGCGACGCCGCTCGCGTGCTCGGCCACGACTACGGCGTCGGCGACCGGCTCGCGAAGCTGATCCCGGACCCGATCATGGGCCGCCCGCCGTCCTTCGAGGACTGCCTGAAGCCGGGAGAGCCGCTGCGCGGGGAGGTCGACCGCGACCCGGTGGCCGCCGAGATCGTCGAGACCGCGCGCGGTCTGGAGGGGATCGTGCGCAACGCCTCGATCCACGCCGCCGCGGTGGTGATCGCCGACCGCCCGCTGACCGAGATCGTCCCGCTCCAACTCGCCGACGCGGGGGCGGGGGAGGCCGGGGAGCGCGCCTACCGGACCGTGACGCAGTTCTCGATGAAGCCGATCGAGGAGATCGGCCTGCTCAAGATGGACTTCCTCGGGCTGCGGAACCTCGACGTGATCGACGACGCGCTGGCGATCGTCGAGCGCTCGACCGGCGAGCGGCCGGACATGGAGCGGCTCGCGCTCGACGACGAGCGCACGTTCGACATGCTCGCCCGCGGCGACTCGGTGGGCGTCTTCCAGTTCGAGTCCGAGGGGATGCGCGAGGCGCTCAAGAAGGTGCGCCCGACGGAGTTCGACGACCTCGTCGCGCTCAACGCGCTCTACCGGCCCGGGGCGATGGACCAGATCCCCGCCTATGCGCGCGGCAAGGCCGACCCGGACAGCGTGACCTACCCCGACGAGCGCCTGCGCCCGATCCTGCACTCGACCAAGGGCGTGATCCTCTACCAGGAGCAGGCGATGCGGATCGCGACCGAGATCGCCGGCTTCTCGGGCGCGAAGGCCGACGACCTGCGCAAGGCGATCGGCAAGAAGAACCGCGCCGCGATGGCGCAGTTGCGCCCGGAGTTCGTCGAGGGCTGCCGTGCGTCGGGCACCTCCGACTCGGTCGTCGAGTGGCTGTGGCAGACCAACGAGCGCTCCGCGGACTACTCCTTCAACCGCTCGCACGCGGCCTGCTACGCGCTGATCTCCTACCGCACCGCGTGGCTCAAGGCGAACCACCCGGCCGAGTACATGGCCGCGCTGATCTCCTCCGTGATGGACACCAAGGACAAGGTCCCGTTCTTCGTCTCTCAGGCGGAGCAGATGGGGATCGCGATCCTGCCGCCCGACGTCAACTCCTCCGACCACGAGTTCGTCGTCGTCGACGGCAACATCCGCTTCGGGCTCGACGCGGTGAAGGGCGTCGGCCACCAGGCGGTCGAGGCGATCAAGGCGGCGCGCGAGGAGGGCGGCCCGTTCGAGTCGCTGTGGGACTTCTGTGCGCGGGTCGACGGCCGCACCGTCAACCGCAAGGCGATCGAGGCCCTCGTCAAGGGCGGTGCGTTCGGTTCGACGGGCGCCTCTCGCAAGGGGATGCTCGGCGTGATCGAGCAGGCCCAGGCCGCGGGGCAGCAGTCACAGCTGGACGCCCAGATCGGGCAGGGCTCGATCTTCGATCTCGGGGACGGCGCGGACGGCGCGGACGGCGCGCCGGCGCCGGTGCAGCGCCCCAGCCACCCGCCGATTCCGTCGATCGAGTTCGAGCAGGCGGAGCTGCTGGCGGCCGAGAAGGAGGCGATCGGGATATTCGTCTCGGCGCATCCGCTCAAGCCGATCCGCGAGGCGCTGCGCGCACGGTCGGACTGCACGCTGGCCGAGGTGCGCGGGCGCCGCGACGGCGAGTCGGTGACGGTCGGCGGGATAATCACCCAGGCGCGGCGGATTCGCACGAAGAAGGGCGACCCGATGATGTTCGCCACGCTCGACGACCTCGACGCGAGCCTCGAGCTGGTCGTCTTCGGCAAGGCGATGGCCTCGCACGGGGACGCGCTGGCGCTCGACGGCGTCGTGCTCGTGCGCGGGCGGGTGGATCACAAGGACCGCGAGAAGACGTGCCTGATCGTCCAGGAGGCGACGGCCTTCGCGCCCAGCGAGGAGGAGGTCGCGGCGGCGCGGGAGGACGCGGCGCGCGCCGCTCGCGGCCCCGAGCCGCTGTGTCTCGAGCTCGACGCCGCGGGCCTGCCGGCGTCGATTCTCGACGACCTGCGCCACGTGCTCGAGAGCTTCCCCGGCGAGGCCGAGGTCGTGCTCGACATGCGGACCGCCGCCGGCCGGCGCCGCCTGCGCCTCGGCCCCGACTACCGGGTCGCCCCGAGCGCCGGGCTGCGCGCCGAGCTCGACGCGCTGCTCACGAGCGCCGCCGCCGCACCGGCGTAGCGGCCCGGCGCCCGTGGGCGGCGCTGCGGCGGGTTCGGCGT
This sequence comes from Solirubrobacteraceae bacterium, assembly GCA_046330255.1. GTDB lineage: Bacteria > Actinomycetota > Thermoleophilia > Solirubrobacterales > Solirubrobacteraceae > JBBSBL01. The sequence continues at coordinate 66,775 of JAXLTC010000001.1, read as the reverse complement.
ACGGCGGCTGGGAAAGGGGTGAGCGGGACCCGATCAGCGGGCTGAACGCGAACCTGTCCCGGCTGGCACCTCTCCTGCCGGTGTAGGCCGGGACGGGACGCGTATGACCCCCTTTTCCTGGCCCGCAGTTGGCCGGGGCTCGGTTCCCTACCCGCGCTTCGCCCTCCGCGCTCGCGCGCGGCGCCCGCGGGCGCGCAGGCGCTTCATGACCTCCACGTCCTCGGCCTCGACAGCCCCGCCGGCCGCGCCCGGGCCCTCGTAGATCACCGGGAGGTCCTCGAAGCGCGGCTCCGACAGGAAAGCGGCCAGGCCGCCCAAGCCGATCTCGCCCTCGCCGAGCGCCGCGTGTCGGTCGCGGTTGCTGCCGAGCGGGGCCTGCGAGTCGTTGACGTGCAGCGAGCCGAGCCGCCGCAGGCCGACCTCGGCGTCGCACTCGCGGAGCGTCGTGTCCAGACCCTCCGCGCTGCGCACGTCGTAGCCCGAGGCCAGCAGGTGCGCCGAGTCGAGGCACAGGCCGATCCGCCCGTCGCCCCCGGCGGCCTCCAGCAGCGCGGCGAGCTCGCCGAACGAGCGCCCGAGCGTGCCGCCGGCGCCGGCCGTGTTCTCGAGGTGCAGCCGGCAGCCGTCGCTCTCCGCGAGCGCCTCGGCGATCGCCTCGCCGGCGCGCGCGATCGCCGCCGCCGGGTCGCCGCCCTTGGCCGAGCCCGCGTGAAGGATCACCGCGCGGGCCCCGATCCCGGCGCCGACCCGCAGCGCGTGGGTGAGGGCGGCGAGCGAGCGCTCGCGCAACTCGGGGTCCTCGGTGGCGCAGTTGATGAGGTAGACGGCGTGGATCACGGTCGCCTCGATCGGGCTGGCGGCCGCCGCCTCGCGGAACGCGGCGAAGTCCTCCTCGCCGTAGGCGGTCGGGCGCCAGGCGCGCGGCGACTGATTGAAGATCTGGATCGCGCGGCAGCCGCGCTCGGCGCCGCGCCCCACGGCCTTCGCGAGCCCGCCGGCGGGGGAGACGTGGGCGCCGAGGAGCACGGCGCGCCACAGTAGCGGCATGATCCCGGCCGTGACCGAGCCGCTCCGCGTCCGCTTCGCTCCCGCGCCGACGGGCTCGCTGCACATCGGCGGCGCGCGCACGGCGCTCTTCAACTGGCTGCTCGCGCGGGGGCGGGGCGGTACGCTGGTCCTGCGCATCGAGGACACCGACCGCGAGCGCTCGACGCCCGAGAACGTCGAGCAGATCCTCGACGCGCTGCGCTGGCTCGGCCTGGACTGGGACGAGGGCCCCGTCTTCCAGCACGAGCAGGCCGCCCGCCACGCGGAGGTGCTGGAGCGCCTGGAGGCGCAGGGCCGTACCTACCGCTCCACGGCGACGGCCGCCGACGTCCGCGCATGGAAGGAGCGTCACGGCGCCGAGCGCGGCTACCGCGGCGCCGACGAGGGCGAGGGCGCTGTGCGGCTGCGCGTCCCGGACGAGGGCGAGACGATCGTGCACGACGCGGTCCGGGGCGAGGCCGTCTTCGCCCACCGCCACCTCGACGACCCGGTGATCGCCCGCGCGGACGGCTCCGCGCTCTACAACTTCGCGGTCGCGGTCGACGACCTCGACGAGCGCATCACGCACGTCGTGCGCGGGGAGGACCACCTCTCGAACACCCCGAAGCAGCTGCTGGTCCTCCAGGCGCTGGGCGCGCGGGCACCGGTCTACGCCCACCTGCCGCTGCTGCACGGCCCGGACGGCCGCAAGCTGTCGAAGCGCCACGGCGCAGCCTCGGTTCAGGAGCTGCGCGACGCCGGCTACCTGCCCGAGGCCGTGCGCAGCTACATCGCGCTGCTCGGGGCGGGCTACGACGCCGACGACGAGCGCCTGCCCCTCGGCGAGTTGGCGCGGCGCTTCTCGCTGGAACGGGTCTCGCGCTCGCCGGCCGTCTTCGACGAGGCGAAGCTGCGCAACTTCAACGGCCATGCGCTGCGCGAGCTGCCGCTCGGGGAGCTGACGGCGCGGCTCGAGGCGTTCACCGGCCGCGGCGGCGTGCGAGCCGCGGCGGCGATCTCCCAGGAGAAGCTCCAGACGCTCGCGGACTTCTGGCCGCTTGCGGGGGGGCTCCTGGACGGGCCGGTCGACGATCCTGGGGCGCGGGAGCGCTGGCTGGGCCCGCCCGATGGCCGCGCGGCGCTGGCGGAGGCACGGGACGCGCTCGCCGCGGTCGGCGATCCGTTCGACCAGGCCGCGGTCGAGGCGGCGCTGCGCGAGGTCGTCGAGCGCGGCGGGCGCAAGCCGCGCGAGGTCTTTCAGCCGGTCCGCGTCGCGATCTCGGGCACGACGGTCTCTCCGGGCCTCTTCGAGAGCGTCGCGCTGCTCGGGCGCGAGGAGACGCTCGCGCGGATCGACAAGGCCCTGGACCGCCTGGCCGCGCCGCGCGAGTGAGGGCTCGGCCGCCCGCGGGGGCGCCGGCCGGGAGGCGCGCGGCGTGCGACGTCGAAACCCCCTGCAAACCCAGCCGACGGCGTCCCCGGCGGGCGGTGCGTTCCTAAACCCGGTCCGCGGGGTTGCCGATAGGTCCAGCAGCCCCAGGGCCACCGTGCCCGCCCGCGGATCGCGGGTGGATTCGGGCCCTGCGGTCCGGTAGTCCTTCCGACTGATCGCCCCACCGTGACGCCTGCCCAAGCCGCCGCACCCGCCAACGTGACCTCGTCCAGCACCGCCGAAGCGGCCTCCGCCTCGCGGCATCACAACGAGGGCCACGGGCGGCGGCTGACGGCGGCGTTCGAGGCGCTCGACGCGTTCCCCGTGCTGGCAGAGTCGCGCAACCGCGTCCTGCACCTGCTCACCGAGGAGCGGCCGGCGCTCGCGGACATCGTGACCACGGTCGAGTCCGACGTGGCGCTCGCGATCGCGACCCTTCGGCTCGCCAACCGTGTCGAGGGCAAGCGCCGCGGCAAGATCGAGAGCGTCGTCGAGGCGGTCGACGCGCTCGGCCCGCAGGCCGTCGAGGCGCTCGCCTCGCGCGCACGCACCTTCGACTTCTTCGAGCGCGGCGGGCTCTGGGACGTGACCCCCGAGCGGTTCCGCCTGCACGCGGTCGCCACGCAGCGCGCCGCCGACCGGCTAGGCGCGGAGCTGGGCTACGAGTCGCGCGACCGCCTGATGGTCACCGCCCTGCTGCACGACATCGGCAAGCTCGTGCTCGTCCACGCCTACCCCGGCTACCCGGGGCAGGTGCACGAGGACGCCCGCACTCCCGAGGAGCGCATCCACCGCGAGCGCCGCGAGCTCGGCGTCGACCACGCGCTCGTGGGCGGCGTCCTGGCGCGCCGCTGGGGGCTCCCGAAGGCGGTCGCGCGGACGATCGAGCGCCACCACGCCGACGACCCCGAGGGCGAGCAGGCGCTCGTGCGCCTGGCGGACATGCTCGCCCACTACGCGCAGGGCTCGCCCGTGGCTCCCGGCGAGCTGCTGAAGGTCGCCCGCGCGCTCGGCCTGGGCGGGGTCGAGCTGCGCTCGGTCCTGTACGACCTCCCGTTCCCGCCGGGGAACGGGCGCGTACGCCAGATCGACCCCTGCCCGCTGTCCTCGCGCGAGGTCGAGGTGCTGCGGCGCCTCGGGCACGGAAAGGTCTACAAGCAGATCGCGCTCGAGCTCGACCTCTCCCCGAGCACGGTGCGCACGCACCTGCACAACATCTACGGCAAGCTCGGCGCCGTCGACCGCGCCCAGGCCGTCCTGATGGCCACCGAGCGCGGCTGGATCTGATCCGTATCGCGCCCGCGACGTAGGATCGGGGCGCCGATGATCTCGATCACGACGAAGAGCCCCTACGCGGTGCGGGCCCTCTCGGAGCTCGCGCGCAGCGGAGCGGGGCCGGTCCCGATCGCGGAGCTCGCGCGTCGCCGCGACATCCCGCCGCAGTTCCTCGAGCAGCTCTTCGCGACGCTGCGCCGCGCCGGCGTCCTGCGCTCCCAGCGCGGCGTGAAGGGCGGCTACAGCTTCGCCCGCCCGCCCGCCGAGGTGACCGTGCTCGACGTGGTCGAGCTGCTCGACGGCCCGCTCGGGCAGGACGCCGAGGGCGTGTTCGCGGACGCCGCGGCCGCCGCGCGCGATCTGCTGGGCACGACCACCATCGCCGACGTCGCCGAGCGCGACGCCCGCGAGGCGGGCGCGGCGATGTACCACATCTGACTCGCTCGCCGCCCGCTACGCCGCGTGCAGCGTCCAGCTCAGCCGCTCCCAGGGCGCGGCGTCGAGCGCCGCGTGCAGCGTTCCCTCGTCGTCGAAGCGCTCCCGCATCCGCTTCGCGCGCACGCCGACCTCGAGCCGGCGGGCCGCCAGCGGCCACGGATCGAGCGTGAACGCTCCCTCCCCGGCGGGCGCCAGGCGCAGCCGCTCGCCGGCGACGGGCGGCAGGTCCATCGCGCCCCATCCGTGGCAGACGCCGAGCGAGATCGAGTCCAGGCAGAAGACGAAGTCGCCCGCGTGCTCGGCCGCCTCGCGGCTTGTCCCGAGCGACGCGATCAGCGCGTCCTGGACCCGGCGCTGCTCGGCGAGGTAGGAGCGCACGAGGTCGCCCTCGGCCGGCGGCAGGCGCTCCGCGTCGACGAAGCGCGTGTGGATGTTCGTGCCGTGCAGCGAGACCAGCAGCGCGGCCCACGGGCTCTGGGCGAGCATCACACGGGGCGCGTCCCACCAGATCTCCAGCCGGGGCCGGAACGGCGCCTCCAGGAAGCTCGCCGCGCGCCGCGCGGGCGCGTGGAGCGGCGGGCGCAGATCCCAGGCGGCCCAGGCGACGTCGTGCTGCTCGGTGCCGAGGCAGACCTCCGCGAACGGCTCGGGCCGCTCGATCGGCCCGTCACCCCACGCCCGCGCGACCTCGCCGGCGAGCCAGGCGTGCGCGGGCTGGGGGATCGCGATCCAGTCGTCTCCCTCGTCCAGGACGAGCATCCCGGCAAGCCTGGCACAGGAGGGGCACGCGCGGGGCGGGGAGGGCATACTGCGCGCCTGCGACAGCGCGACACGGAGGGCGGCATGGCGAGCGAGCCGGTGGTGGTCTTCTTCCCGGAGGGGGCATACGGCCCGACGAACAACTGCGTCGGGATCGCCGACGCCCTGCGCCGGCGCGGGGGCCGGCCGGTTTTCGTGGTCGAGGAGTCGTTCGCCGGCACGCTCGAGGCCCAGGGCTTCGAGGAGCGGCTGATGCGGCTCGGCCCGGCGCCCGAGGTCGAGGAGGCACCGGGGCAGTTCTGGAAGGACTTCATCCGCGACACCGCACCGGTCTTCCGTCGTTCGACGCTGGAGCAGCTCGAGGGGTTCATCGCGCCCACCTGGAAGGCCCTGCTCGACGGCGCGCGCTACGTCGAGCCGAGGCTGCGTGAGATCTTCGGCGAGCTCCGTCCCGACGCGATCGTCGAGGACAACGTCCCGGGCTTCGCCGCGGTCGTCAACGCGGACGCGCCGTGGGTGCGGATCGTCTCGTGCAACCCCCTGGAGATGCACGACCCCGAGCTTCCGCCAGTCTTCTCCGGCTACCCGGTCGCGGACCGCTCCGGCTGGGAGGAGTTCCGCGCCGAGTACCGGCGCACCCACGAGCCGATGTGGCGGGAGTTCGACGAGTGGATGGGCGAGCAGGGCTGCCCGCCGCTGCCGGAGATGGCGTTCATCCACGAGAGCCCGGACCTCAACCTGTTCCTCTACCCCGAGGAGGCCGACTACCCCCGCTCGCGACCGCTCGGCGCGGGCTGGACGCGCCTCGACTCGTGCGTGCGGGCCACCGACGCCGCGTACGAGATCCCGGCGGAGATCGCCGAGGGCGAGGGCAGGCTCGTGTACCTGAGCCTGGGCTCGCTCGGCTCGGCCGACACCGAGCTTATGCAGCGGTTGCTCGACCTGCTCGGCTCGACGCCCCACCGCTACGTGGTCAGCATGGGCCCGCAGCACGATCTGCTGCGGCTAGCGCCGAACCAGGCCGGGGCCGAGCAGGTCCCGCAGACCAGCGTGCTTCCGCAGGTCGACCTCGTTATCACGCACGGGGGCAACAACACGGTCACCGAGTGCTTCCACTTCGGTCGCCCGATGCTCGTGCTGCCGATCTTCTGGGACCAGCACGACAACGCGACGCGGGTCGCCGAGGCCGGCTTCGGCGAGCGCCTCGACACCTACGGCTTCGAGGACTCCGAGCTGGCGTCGGCCGTGGACCGCCTGCTCGGCGACGAGGCGCTCGCGGCGCGGCTCGCGACGATCTCGGCTCGCCTGCGGGCGAATCCGGGAACCGAGCGCGCCGCGGAGGCGATCCTGCGGGTGGCGGTTCGGTCCTAGCCCGGCGCGTCTCCCGCCGGACCCCCAGGGCTCCGCCGCCGCGCCACGAGCCCCTCCAGGTAGCGGGCGCGCGCGTGAGCCGACTCGGGATCGGCCAGCGCGGCCACGAGCGCGTCCAGCTCAGCCTCCGCCGAGGCCGCTGCGCCGGACGCCGCCGCGCGCACGTGGGCCTTGGTGGCCGCCGTGTTCAGGCGCCCGCGCGCGGCGATGTCGCGGGCCAGTTCCTCCGCCGCCGCGCGCGCGGCTCCCGGCCCGGCCAGGCGGGTCGCGAGCCCGATCGCGTGCGCCTCGGCCCCGTCGAACGCGCGGCACGTGAGGATCAGCTCCTTCGCGCGGGCGGCGCCGACCGCGCGCACCAGCGCCGGCACGCCGCCCCACGCGAGCGGGATGCCCAGGTCGAGCTCCGGGATCGAGAAGAGCGCGTCTCGCTCGGCCACGACGATGTCGCAGCTCGCGGCCAGCACGATGCCGCCGCCGACGCAGCGGCCGTGGACCGCGGCGACCGTCACCGGACGCATTGCGGCCAGGGCGTCGGCGGCCCGGCGCCCCAGCGCCGCGGTCGCCCGCGCGTCACCGCCGGAGGCGTTCACGTCCGCCATCGCTCCGAGGTCGAAGCCGGCGCTGAACGCGCGGCCGGCGCCGCACACGATGACCGAGGCGACCCCCGGCACCCGGTCGAGCCACGCGGCCGCCGTCGCGATCTCCCCGAGCATCGCGGGCGTGAGCGCGTTGAGCTTCTCCGGGCGCCGCAGCTTGAGCAGCGCGACCGGCGGCGACGGCTCCAGGGCGAGCGCGGTGAGCGGCGGCGGCTGCGGGGACTCGCCGTTCACTTGGCCTGGCCCGGGGTCGCGAGCGACCCGGTGGCGTCGTCGGGATCGCGGCGCGGCCGCACCCAGCGCGATCCGAGCCTGCGGCCGAGCGCGATCGCGTGGCGCTCGAGCGCGTACCAGCTCGCCGCGGCGATCGCGATCGTCGTCGCCAGGGCGACCACCCACAGGCCGGCGCGGCCCAGGGAAGTCCGCTCGGAGAGCTCGGTGATCACGTCGAGGTGCCACAGGTACACGCCGTAGGAGACCATCCCCACCCAGAGCAGGGGCTTCAGCGCGAGCAGGCGCCTGACAAGGCCGCCCGCGTCCCACGCGAACACCGCCGGCAGCAGAAAGGCACCCGCGAGCACGAGCTCCAGCGTACGGTGAGCCGCGTAGTGGCCGCCGTTGCCCGCGACGATCGGGCGGAAACGGGCCATTCCGTACCAGGCCGCCGCAGCCACGAGCCACGGGACCCACGGAAAGCGCGCGAGGAAGCGCTCACCGGCCGTCGCCGCGGAGCGCCGAGCGGCGGCGACGCTCAGGACGGCAAGCCCCATGCCCACGGCGAAATGATCGGCCATCGCCGGCAGGTTCAGGAGCCGCGGGCTCAGCGGGTTGGCGCCGGCGGGCAGCCCCCTGATCGCGGCCCAGCGCCACACCGCGCTGAGGGCGCAGAGCGCGGCGACGCCGCCCAGCTCGGTCGCGAGGAAGCCTCGCTCCGAGCGGAACGGCACCCGGCGCATCGCGAGGACCCAGAGGGGTAGCACGGCGTAGAAGGCCATCTCGATCGTCAGCGTCCACGCCGGGCCGATGCCGCCCGCGATCGAGTCCTGCCAGTAGCCCTGGAGCAGCAGCCAGTAGCGGAGCGCGTCGGGGCCGAACACCTCGTCGTGGGGGGCGATCAGCGCCGTCACGAGCAGCGCGAGCCAGTAGGCCGGCAGGATCCGCAGCAGGCGGCGAAGCGCATACGCGCGGATCGACGGTTCGGCGTCGCGGCGTAGCCGGGCGGCGACGAACGGGCGGTAGAGCAGGAAGCCCGAGATCGCGAAGAAGATCGAGACCCCGACGTCCCCGAGCTGGGTGACGTACGGCACCGCCCGGTGCGCCCATCCCGGCAGGCCGGTGACGAACGCGAGGTGGAACACGACCACGCTCAGGGCGGCGATCGCCCGCAGGGAGTCGAAAAGCGGAAAGCGGCCGGCGCGCGCGGTCACGCGGCGCGAGGCTACCTCGCGGCGGGATGCGGCGCGGATGAGCTAGCGCCCGACGACCCGCCCAGAGGGCAGCGAGACGATCACGCGCGCGGCGTTGTTGGTCTCGTTCGACTCGTAGAGCACGTTCTCGGGGTCGGCGACGTGCACGAGCGCGTAGCGGCCGCGCAGGCCGGTCACGTCGATGTACTGCTCGTAGTAGTGCGACGGGTACACGTCTGACCAGCCGACAGAGGTGCCCAGCACGTCGCGCCGGATCCGGGGGTCCTGGTTGCATCCCGGGTAGTGCGCTCGGCGCGGCGAGCCGCGCAGCCGCGGGCGGGTGCGGAACAGGTCGCGCAGGCAGTAGACCAGCTTCGGGCTGCGGCGCACCATCCGCACCTGGCGGCCCGAGCGGTCCAGCGACCACAGCTCCATGCGGGCCGCGTTCTCCCACTTCCAGTAGCCGCCCTGGCCGGGGATCGGCTTCCACACCACCCGCCCCCGCCCGCCGACCACGATCGAGCCCCCGCCGCGCCGGTAGATGCGCTGGCGCGCGACCATGCGGCGTGCGCGGCCCGGGCGGAACGCGTCCAGCTCGGCGGGGCCCGAGCCGATGTTGTCGATGCTGTTCTGGCTCTGGAGCCAGCGCCAGGGTCCCTCGCGCACGACCTTCACGTCGGCGGGCCGCTTCATGACCAGGTCGGGGCAGCGCAGGCCCCGCCAGGACGCCTGCACGCAAGGATTCTCCTGCGCCGATGCCGTGGCGGCGGGTGGCGCCCCGAGCGCTGCGAGCGTCGCGGCGGCGATCAACGGGGTGCGCATCGGCGCGGCACGGTAGCGGACGGCGGCAGCCGCCGGCGCAGGTTCGCGCCCCGCGCGCGGGTACGCTTCCCGCCGGATGTATCGAATCCCGATCAGCATTGCGGAACACGTCGGGGGCACGCCGGTGGTCCAGATGCGACGCCTCGTGGCGGACGGAGGCGGCGAGATCTACGGCAAGCTCGAGCACCTCAATCCCGGCGGGAGCGTCAAGGACCGGATCGGCGTCGCGATGGTCGAGGCCGCGGAGCGCGAGGGCAGGATCGAGCCGGGGCGCACGACGATCGTCGAGGCCACCAGCGGAAACACGGGGATCGCGCTGGCGTTCGTGTGCGCCGCCAAGGGCTACGACCTCGTGCTGACGATGCCGCAGGGGATGAGCCGCGAGCGCGAGGCGCTGCTGCGCCTGTACGGGGCGCGGGTCGAGGTGACGGAGTCGCTCGGCGGCATGTCCGAGGCGGTCGCGGCCGCGCGCGACGCCGCCGAGGGCGACGACGACGTCTTTCTCCCGGACCAGTTCTCGAACCCCGCGAACCCCGAGGCGCATCGCCGCACGACGGGACCGGAGATCTGGGAGGCGCTCGGGGGACGGGTCGACGTGCTGGTCGCCGGCGTCGGCACCGGCGGCACGATCACCGGCGCGGGCGAGCACCTGCGCGAGCGCAACCCCGGCCTGCGCGTTGTCGCCGTGGAGCCCGCCTCCTCGGCGGTCCTGTCCGGCGGCGCCCCCGGCCCGCACCGGATCCAGGGGATCGGCGCCGGCTTCGTGCCGCCCGTGCTCAACCGCGAGATCGTCGACGAGGTCGTGGCCGTGACCGACGAGGACGCGCTGGACGCGGCCAGGCTGGCCGCCCGCACCGAGGGCGTGCTGACGGGCATCTCGTCCGGCGCGGCGCTGTGGGCGGCGCTCGAGGTCGCCCGGCGCCCGGAGTCCAAGGGGGCGCGGATCGTCGTGATCCTGCCCGACTCGGGCGAGCGCTACGTCTCGACCCCGTTCTTCGCGCCGTAGGGCGAGCGCGAGCGTCTACGCTCTGGCCGTGCTCGGCGTAGGCGCCCTGGCCCGTGTCGCCCGCGAGGTGAGCCGCGACGTCCGCGCGGCCGTCGACCGCGACCCGGCCGCCCGCGGGGTCGGTCCGCTGGAGATCCTCGCGGTCTGGCCCGGCGTCCAGGCGCTGCTCGCCCACCGCGTCGCGCACGCGATGAGCGACGCGGGAGTCCCGCTCGCCCCGCGGGCGCTGGCGACCGCCACGCGCGCGTTCACCGGGATCGAGATCCATCCCGCGGCCGACGTCGGCGAGGACCTCTTCATCGACCACGGGATGGGCGTCGTCGTGGGCGAGACGGCGGAGATCGGGCGCAACGTCACCCTCTACCAGGGGGTTACGCTCGGCGGCACGGGGTTCGCGACCGGGAAGCGCCACCCGACCGTGGAGGACAACGTGACGATCGGCTCGGGAGCGAAGCTGCTCGGCCCCATCCGCATCGGCCACGGCTCGAAGATCGGAGCGAACACCGTGGTGATCCATGACGTCCCGCCGAACTCGACCGTCGTCGGCAATCCCGGGCACCCCGTCAAGGTGGAGGGCCGCCCGCTCGAGGGTCCCGACGCCGACTGGATCCACCTCCCGGACCCGATCGCGGACGCGATCCGGGCGCTCTCGGTGCGGATCGGCGAGCTCGAGCGGGCGGTCGCCCGCCTCACGGGCGACGGGACGCAGGCCTCCGCGGACGTACGGCCGCTGCGGCCGGTCCGCGGGCCCAACCCGGCCGGCGGCTAGGGCGCCGGCTCAGGGCGACGCGTCGCCCACGCCGGCGCGCCGGCGAAGCTCGGCGGGCGCGTCGTCCGCGTCCGGCAGCGGGTCGATGTTGCGCGTGGCGCGCACGAGATAGAGCGGGCGGCCCTTGACCTCGTCGTAGATCCGCCCCACGTACTCGCCGATGATCCCGATCGCGATCAGCTGGATCCCGCCGAGCAGCAGCACGACGATCGTGACCGTGCTGAACCCGGGCAGGTAGGAGCCCAGCAGCTTCAGCGTCACGATCACCGGGATGGCCAGGAACGCGAGCCCGGAGAAGACGAAGCCGAGCACGGTCGCGAGCTGCAGCGGGGCGTTCGAGAACGAGGAGATCGCATCGAGCGAGAACCGCACCATGCGGCGCAGCGTGTACTTGGTCGCGCCGGCCCTGCGGGCGTCGCGCTCGTAGGGGACCGCGGCCTGGGTGAACCCGATCCAGATCGTCATCCCGCGCAGGTAGCGGTTGCGCTCGCGCATCGAGAGCAGCGCGTCGACGGCGCGGCGATCGAGCAGGCGGAAGTCGCCGGCGTCGGCCTCGGCGCCGAGCTGCGTGAGCGCCCCGAAGACCCTGTAGAAGCCGCGCGCGGTGGCGAGCTTGAAGCGCGTCTCGCCGCTGCGCCGCCGCCGCACCGCGTAGACGACGTCGGCTCCCTCGCGCCAGCTCTCGAGCATCCGCGGGATGGTCTCCGGCGGGTCCTGGAGGTCGGCGTCGAGCATCGCGACCACGTCGCCGCGGGCGTGGTCCAGCCCGGCCGTCAGCGCGGTCTGGTGGCCGAAGTTGCGGGACAGCTCGACGACACGCACCCGCGGGTCCTCGGCCGCGAGCTCCGCGAGGATCGCGCCGGTGGAGTCGGTGCTGCCGTCGTCGACCACGACGAGCTCCATCGGGCGGTCGCCGAGCACCGCGATCACCCGCCGGTGGAACTCGCGGATGGTCTCCTGCTCGTTGTGGACCGGCGCCACGACGCTCAGCAGGCGCGCCTCCCGGCGCGCCTGCGCCGGGGATGCCGGCCGCTCCGGCTCGCTCCCCATGAGGCAGATCCTAGGGGGAGGCGGTATGCGCGGCGGCTGAGCGGCTCGCGCGGCGGCGCAGCAGCGGCACCCGCCAGATCGCCTCTAGCGCGATGCGGGGAGACATCTTCGAGCGGCCGACGCGGCGGTCGCGGAAGACGATCGGGACCTCCGCCACGCGGAAGCCGGCGAGCAGCGCTCGGTAGGTGACCTCGATCTGGAAGACGTAGCCCTGGCCGCGAACCGAGGCGGGGTCGATCGCGCGCAGCACCTCGGCGCGGATGCACTTGAAGCCGCCGGTGAGGTCCTGGACCGGAACACGCAGCCAGGCGCGCGCGTAGCCGCAGCCCCCGCGGCTGATCGCCCGGCGCAGCGGCCCCCAGTCGCGCACGCCCCCTCCGAGCACGTAGCGCGAGCCGAGCACGACGTCGGCGTCCGCGCTCGCGGCGAGCAGGCGCGGGAGGTCGGCCGGGTCGTGCGAGAAGTCGGCGTCCATCTCGATCACCCGCTCCGCACCCTCCGCCAGGGCGCGGGCGAAGCCCGCCAGGTAGGCCGGTCCCAGGCCCTCCTTGCAGGGCCGGTGCAGCACCTCGACGGCGCCGTTCCGCGCGGCCACGCGGTCCGCGATGGCCCCGGTGCCGTCCGGCGAGGCGTCATCGACGACGAGGATCCTCCAGTCGCCCGGCGCCGCCGCCTCGAGCTGCCCGGCGGCGGCCGCGACGATCGCCTCGAGGTTCTCGGCCTCGTCGTAGGTGGGAAGGATCAGCCATGTGCCGGCCACGGCCGGGGAACCCTACGGCCCCGCGCGGGCGCGGCGGCGCGCGACTGGCCCTCGGGCAGCCCATGCGGCATCATGGGGGTGCGCGGTCGCCGGAGCGGCCGTGCGCCTCGCGGTGGCCGTGCGTCCCGCTCCCGCCCGCCGCTCCCCTGTGACCATGCGCAAGCGTCCAGAGCCTCCGCGCGTCCGTCTCGCCTACTCCTCGGCGACCCACCACCGCCGCCGGCGGCGGACCGCCGCCGTGGTCGCGGTGGCGCTGGTGGCGCTCGCCGCCGGCCTCGCGGTGGGCGCGGGCGGCGGCGAGGACCGGGCCGTCGCGCGCAGCGCCGGCGGGCTGCCGTCGGGCTGGGGAGCGCGCGTGCGGGCGCTCGGCGGGAACGGGCAGCTGTCGCTCGCCTTCCGCCAGCGCCGGGCCGAGAACCGCGCGGTCGCCGCAACGCTCGCCCGCACCCCGTACGTGCGGGAGGCGGGCTCGCAGCACCGCGAGGTCGCCCTGACCTTCGACGACGGCCCCGGCCCCTACACGCCGCAGGTGCTCGACATCCTGCGACGCGAGCGCGTGCACGCGACGTTCTTCACGGTCGGCCAGGAGGTCGTCTCCTTCCACCGCTACAGCACGCGCGAGATCCTCGAGGGGGACGCAATCGGGAACCACACCTGGAACCACCCCCAGATGTCCGGCCTGGCGGCCTCCGGGCAGGCCGCCCAGGTCGACCAGACCAACCAGATCCTCGTCGGCCACGGGATCCCGAGGCCCGTCATCTTCCGGGCGCCCTACGGCGTGTGGAACGCGCAGACGCTCGCGCTGATGCGGCGCGAGCGCATGCTGATGGTGCTGTGGGACGTCGACACCCAGGACTACGAGCAGCCGGGAGCCGACGCGATCGTCCAGCGCGCCGTCGGCGGCGCCCAGCCGGGCTCGATCATCCTCATGCACGACGGCGGCGGGCCGCGCTCCCAGACGGTCGCCGCGCTGCCGCGGATCATCAGCGGGCTGCGCAAGCGCGGTTTCAGGATGGTCACGGTGCCGCGCCTGCTGTCGGACAACCCGGCGTCCGCGCGCCAGCAGCTCCCGCCCCCGGCGAAGGCGTAGGGCGCCGCCGGGCGCCCGCCGCGCCGGGCGCTACGCTCGGCGGTCCATGCCCGGCGTGGTCGACGAGCAGCGAGCCGACGAGCTCCTCGCGGGGCTGAACCCCCCGCAGCGCGCCGCCGTCACCCACGGCGACGGGCCGCTGCTGATCCTCGCGGGGGCCGGCTCGGGCAAGACCCGGGTGCTCACCCACAGGGTCGCCTGGCTGGTCGCGACGGGCCGGGCCCACCCGTCGGAGATCCTGGCGATCACGTTCACCAACAAGGCCGCGCAGGAGATGCGCGACCGCGTCGAGCTCCTGGTCGGGCGCGCCACGCGCGGTATGTGGCTGATGACGTTCCACGCCGCGTGCGCCCGCATGCTCCGCGCCGAGGCGCCCAGGCTCGGCTACAGCGCGCAGTACTCGATCTACGACCAGGACGACTCGCGGCGCCTCGTCAAGCGCTGCCTGGACGAGCTGGGCGTGGACCCCAAGCGCTTCACGCCCGCCGCGGTGCAGGGCCAGATCTCGGCCGCCAAGAACACGCTGCTCGACGCCGAGCGCTACGCGCAGCAGGCCGGCTCGTTCTTCGAGCAGGCGGTCGCCGACGTCTACCGCCTCTACGAGCAGCAGCTGGTGGCGATGAACGCGATGGACTTCGACGACCTGCTGGTGCGCTCGGTCAACGTGCTGGAGCTGTTCGAGGAGGTGCGCGAGAAGTGGGCCGGGCGCTTCCGCCACGTGCTGGTGGACGAGTACCAGGACACCAACCGCGCGCAGTACCGCTGGCTGGCGCTGCTCGCCGAGCATCGCAACCTCGCCGTGGTGGGGGACGACGACCAGTCGGTCTACTCGTTCCGCCAGGCGGACATCCGCAACATCCTCGACTTCGAGGACGACTACCCGGACGCGGAGGTCGTGAAGCTCGAGCAGAACTACCGCTCCACGCAGACGATCCTCTCCGCCGCCAACGCCGTCGTCGCGAACAACCGCGGGCGCAAGAGCAAGGCCCTGTGGACGGAGATCGGGGAGGGAGACCCGCTGCGGATCCACGAGCTGGGGGATGGGCACGCGGAGGCGCGCTGGATCGCGGACGAGATCGAGCGGATGGTGGGGGAGGGGGTCTCGCGCGAGGAGATCGCGGTCTTCTTCCGCACGAACGCGATCTCGCGCGCGCTGCAGGACCGCCTCACCCGCGCGGAGATCCCGTTCCAGCTCGTCGGCGGAACGAAGTTCTACGAGCGCGCCGAGGTGCGCGACGCGATCGCATACCTGACGGTGCTCGTCAACCCGCAGGACCAGGTCGCGTTCACGCGCATCGTCAACTCGCCCCGGCGCGGCATCGGCCAGACGTCGCTCTCGCGCGTGCTGGCGTGGGCGAACACCACCGGCGCGCCGATCTGGGACGTCGCGCAGGACGCTGCGTCGGTGCCGAGCCTCGGCGCGGCGGCGATCAAGGCGCTGGGGCGCTTCATGGGCTCGATGGGCGTGCTGCGCGAGCGTGCGCAGGCCGGCGCCGGCGTGGGCGAGCTGCTGGAGGAGGTGCTGCGCGAGACGGGCTACCTCGACGCGCTCGAGGCGGAGCGCACCTTCGAGGCCCAGGGGCGGATCGAGAACCTCCAGGAGCTGGTCGAGGTCGGCCGCGAGCACGACCGCGGCGCCGACGATCCGTCGCTGGACGGCTTCCTCGCACAGGTCGCGCTGGTCGCCGACAGCGACGAGCGCGACGACGACGAGGGCCTCGTGACGCTGATGACCCTCCACAACGCAAAGGGGCTCGAGTACCCGATCGTGTTCATCCTCGGCTGCGAGGAGGGGATCTTCCCGCACTCGCGGGCGCTCGACGAGGGTGGGGTCGAGGAGGAGCGGCGCCTCTGCTACGTCGGGATCACGCGCGCGCAGCGCGAGCTCGTGCTGACCCACGCCGCGATGCGCGACACGTTCGGGACGCGGACCTACGGCATGCGCAGCCGGTTCCTGGACGAGATCCCGGCCGGGCTGGCCGAGCGCGAGGAGGCGTCGCGCCCCGGTCCCGGCGGGTCCCGTCCGCGCGCCGCCACGTGGGGCGGGAACGACGCCGGGCCGGACGCGGCGCCGGTCGCCTACCGCCTCGGCGACGACGTAGTGCACGCGGCGTTCGGCGAGGGCGTGGTGACGGGGGTGGAGCCCGGCGGGATCGTCGTGGTCCGCTTCACCGGCAAGGGCGGGGAGCGCAAGCTCGTCGCGGACCTCGCCCCGATCCGAAAGGGCTGAGGGGTGGGCGCCGTCACGCCCGCCGCCGCTAGGGTGCGCCCGGCGATGGGCGCGCGAATCATCGACGGCAAGGCGCTCGCGGCCCGCGTGCGGATCGAGGTCGCCCGGGAGGTCGAGGAGCTCCTCGCCCGGGGCGGTCGCCGTCCGGGGCTGGCGACCGTGCTCGTCGGCGAGGACCCCGCGTCGGCCGTGTACGTCTCCGGCAAGCAGAAGGCGTGCGCGGAGGCCGGGATCGCGGGCTTCGACCACCGGCTCCCGGCGGACTCCTCGCACGACCGGGTCGCGGCCCTGCTCGGCGACCTCGGCGCCGACCCGGAGGTCAGCGGCATCCTGCTCCAGATCCCGCTTCCCGCCGGGCTCGACGCTGCGGCCCTGGTCCCGCTGATCGACCCCGGCAAGGACGTCGACGGGCTCACGCCGCCGAGCGCGGGCAGGCTTGCGCTCGGCCTGCCCGGACTGCGGCCGTGCACCCCGCTCGGCGTGATCGCCCTGCTGGACGAGGCCGGCGCCGAGCTCGAGGGCGCGGAGGCGGTCGTGGTCGGGCGCTCGTCGCTCGTCGGCAAGCCGGTCGCCCAGCTCCTGCTCGAGCGCAACGCGACCGTGACGATCTGCCACTCGCGGACCCGCGACCTAGCCGGTGTCTGCCGCCGCGCCGAGGTGCTCGTCGCCGCGGTCGGGCGCCCCGGTACGGTCAAGGCGGACTGGGTCCGTCCGGGGGCGACCGTGATCGACGTCGGCATCAACCGCGGACCGGACGGCCTGGTCGGCGACGTCGAGCCCGGCGCCGCGCGCGTGGCAGGCGCGATCACTCCCGTCCCGGGCGGCGTTGGACCGATGACGATCGCGATGCTGCTGCGCAACACGGTCGCCGCGGCGCGGGAGGCGGGCGCTTGAGGCTCGGTCGCCTGCGCTGGGGAGAGCTGCTCGCCGCGGCCGGGGGCCTAGGGCTCGCGGCCTCGCTGTTCCTCGTCGACTGGTACGAGCGCGCCGTCGCGGTGAGCCTGCCGGGCGCCGGACCCACCGACGCGGTCGGCCAGGCGACGGAGCGGCTCGACGGCTGGCAGGCGCTCACGATCCTGCGCTGGCTGCTGCTGGCGACCGCCGTGGCGGGGATCGCGCTGGCGGTGATCCAGGCCACCCAGCGCTCGGCCGGGCTCCCGGCGACCTTCAGCGTCGCGGTCACGTGGCTGGGCCTGCTCTCCTCGCTGCTGCTGCTCTACCGGATCATCAACCAGCCCGGCCCCGACGACCGGGTCGGCGTGGAGCCCGGGGCATGGCTCGGGCTGCTCACCGCGCTCATGGTCGCGGTCGGGGGGTGGTGGTCGATGCGCGACGAGAGCCCCGGGCTCGGCGGTGACGAGGACCGCCCGCCGGTTCCGGTGCTGCGCGTGGACGCGCTTCCCGCCCACGAGACGGCCGCCGCCGATTCCGTCCCCCCGCCGGGCGCGTGATGGCCGCGGGCGACCCGGCAGCAGGATCGGGATGAGCCCGCCCGGCGCGGGGCGCGCGCGAGCGCTCGCCTACGGCGCCCTGGGCGCGTGCGTCGCGCTGGTGGTGGGCGCGTTCGGCACCTGGATCGACCAGAGCCTGACGCTCGGGTCCGTGTCCCTCGAGCGCAGCCTCTCGGGGACGAGCGGAGGTCGGGACGGCGTGGTCGTCATCGTGCTCGCGCTGATCGCCGCGGCGCTCGTCGCCGTCGGGCTGCGCGGGGGCGCGCGGGCGCTGTGGCCCCCGATCACGGCGGGGGTCCTGGGGCTGCTGGCGCTGGCGACCGTCGTGGCGGACATCGCCGACATCGCAGACAAGCGGACGCTCAGCGCCGGCTGGGGCATCTGGCTCGACCTGATGGCGGCGCTCGCGCTGGTCGCGCTGTGCACGCTGCTCGCTTTCGCGGCGCGTGCCGCAGCGGCCGCGGGGCCGCCCGCGGCGCCCGCCGCGCCGGCTTCCGCCGCGGCGATGCCGGTCGGCGGCCCTGCCCCCGGCCAGGCTCCCGCGCCGCTGCCCGAGGCCCCCGCCGCGACCGTGCCCGCCGGCTGGTACGGGGACCCCTCGGGCCACCATCGGCTGCGCTGGTGGGACGGCACGGCGTGGACGGACCACACCAGCGCCTGAGCGCGGGTCGTCCCTAGACTCCGCGACCGTGATCGACCGCGAGCAGGTCCTCCACGTCGCGCGCCTGGCGCGGCTCGAGCTGAGCGAGTCCGAGGTGGAGCGCGCGAGCCGCGAGCTCTCGACGATCCTCGAGCACATCGAGCGCATCGGCGAGCTCGACCTCGACGGGGTGCCGCCCACCTCGCACGTCGTCGCGCTCGACACGCCGCTGCGCGCGGACGAGCCGGAGCCGTCGCTGAGCGCCGCGGAGGCGCTCGCGTCCGCGCCCGACCCGCACGAGGGCGGCTTCCGCGTCCCCAGCCCGGGCGCGTGAGCTCGCCCATCGAGCTCACCGCCGCGCAGGCGGCCGCCGCCGTGCGCGCGGGCGAGCTCGACGCGGGCGAGCTGTTCGCCGCCTACCGCGAGCGGGCTGCGGGCGACGAGCTGAACGCGTTCCTGTGGCTCGCGGAGGAGCCCGGCCCCCCGCCGGAGCCCGGGGCGCCGCTCGGCGGCGTCCCGCTCGCCGCCAAGGATCTCTTCTGCGTCCGCGGGGTGCCCAGCCAGGCAGGGTCGCGGATCCTCGACGGCTACCGCCCGCCCTACACCGCGACGGTGATCGAGCGCCTGGCCGCCGGCGGCGCCCCGCTGCTCGGCAAGACCAACCAGGACGAGTTCGCGATGGGCTCCTCGAACGAGAACTCCGGCTTCGGCCCGGTGCTCAACCCCTGGGACCGGACACGGGTGCCGGGCGGGTCGAGCGGCGGGAGCGCGGCGGCGGTGGCCGCGGGCCTCGCGCCGTGGGCGATCGGCACCGACACCGGCGGGTCGATCCGCCAGCCGGCGGCGCTCTGCGGCATCGTCGGGCTCAAGCCCACCTACGGCGCGGTCTCGCGCTACGGGATGATCGCGTTCGCCTCCTCGCTGGACCAGGCCGGCCCGCTGACCCGCGACGTGACCGACGCCGCGCTGCTGCTGCGGGAGATGGTCGGCCAGGACCGCCGCGACGCGACCTCGGTGCCGTTCCCGGAGGAGATCGCGATGCCGGTCGACGGCGATCTGCGCGGCGTGCGGCTGGGCGTCCCCGAGGAGCTGAGCGCCGGCGGGATCGAGGACGGGGTCCGCGAGTCCTTCGAGGCGACGCTGGAGCTGGCGCGCGAGCTGGGCGCGACCGTCGAGCCGTGCCGGCTGCCGCACGCGCCGCACGCGCTGTCGGCCTACTACCTGATCGCGCCGGCGGAGGCCTCCGCGAACCTCGCGCGCTACGACGGCGTCCGCTACGGGCTGCGCGTCGACGGCGAGGATCTCGTCTCGATGTACGTGCGCACCAGGGCCCAGGGGTTCGGCGACGAGGTCAAGCGCCGGATCATGCTCGGCACCTACGCGCTGTCATCGGGCTACTACGACGCCTACTACGGCCGCGCGCAGCGGGTGCGGACCAAGATCAGCGAGGACTTCCGCGCCGCGTTCGAGCGCTTCGACTTCGTGGTCACGCCGACCAGCCCGACCGTCGCGTTCCCGCTCGGCGAGCGCACCGAGGACCCGCTCGCGATGTACCTGGCCGACTACTGCACGGTTCCGATGCCGCTGGCCGGCATCCCGGCGATCTCGATTCCCAGCGGGCTGGCGGGCGGCCTGCCCGCCGGATTCCAGATCGCCGGTCCCGCGTTCAGCGAGAGCCGGATCCTGCAGGCGGCGTACGCGCTCGAGCGCGCGATCGGCTTCGACGGGAGCGCG
Source organism: Solirubrobacteraceae bacterium (assembly GCA_046330255.1). Lineage (GTDB taxonomy): Bacteria > Actinomycetota > Thermoleophilia > Solirubrobacterales > Solirubrobacteraceae > JBBSBL01. The sequence goes on along the minus strand of JAXLTC010000001.1, from coordinate 46,920 downwards.
GCCAGGGCATGAGCGCGCTGGAGCCCGTCATCGGCCTGGAGATCCACGTCCAGCTCTCCACGCGGACGAAGATGTTCTGCGGCTGCGAGCTCTCGTTCGGGGACCCGCCCAACACCCACACCTGCCCGGTGTGCCTCGGCCTGCCCGGCGCGCTCCCGGTCGCCAACGCCCGGGCCGTGGACTTCGGGATCCGCATCGGGCTGGCGCTCGGGTGCGAGATCGCCGCGAGCTCTGCGTTCCACCGCAAGAACTACTTCTACCCGGACCTCCCGAAGGGCTACCAGATCAGCCAGTACGACGAGCCCCTGTGCCGCGGCGGGGCGCTCGGGGAGGTCCGGATCCACCGCGTCCACCTCGAGGAGGACGCGGCGAAGCTCGTCCACGTCGGCGAGAGCGGGCGCATCCACGGCTCCGGGGCCAGCGTCGTCGACTTCAACCGCGGCGGGACGCCGCTGGTGGAGATCGTCACCGAGCCCGACATCTGCGCGCCCGCGCAGGCGCGCGAATGGCTCGGCCTGCTGCGCACCACCCTGCGCCAGCTCGGCGTCAGCGACGTGAACATGGAGGAGGGGTCGCTGCGCTGCGACGCGAACGTGTCGCTGCGACCCGCGGGATCGAGCGGGCTGGGCACCAAGACCGAGCTCAAGAACATGAACTCGTTCCGGTTCGTCGAGCGCGGGCTGGACGCCGAGATCGAGCGCCAGGCGGCGCTCCTCGACGCCGGCGAGCCCGTCGTGCAGCAGACGCTGCACTACGACCCGGCCGGCGGCACGCTCACGCCGCTGCGCTCCAAGGAGGAGGCGCACGACTACCGCTACTTCCCGGAGCCCGACCTCGTCCCGCTGAGGGTCGGCGAGGAGATGGTGGAGGCTGCGCGCGCCGCGCTCCCGGAGCTGCCCGCCCGGCGTGCCGAGCGCTACGAGACGGAGCTCGGGTTGCCGCCCGACCTCGCGCGCCAGCACGCGTACCGCGCCGAGCTGGGGGACTACTTCGAGGCGGCGCTCGGCGCCGCGCCGGAGGGGATCGAGCCGCGCGCGATCGCCAACTGGACGGGCAACGAGCTCGTCGCCAGGATCGGCGAGCAGGACCCGGCGCGCTCGAACGTCGCGCCGGAGGCGCTGGCCGCGCTCGTGGCGATGGTCGGCGCGGGCGAGATCACCGGCGCGGCGGCGCGCACCGTCCTCGACCGGCTGGCGGAGGCCGGCGGCGACCCGCGCGCGATCGCGGCGTCGGAGGGGCTGGGCGCGATGGGGGACGGCGACGAGCTCGCGACGATCGTCGCGGACGCGCTCGCCGCCAATCCCGGCGCGGCCGAGAAGGTGCGCGCCGGCAACCTCAAGGCGCTCGGCCCGATCGTGGGGCACGTGATGCGAGAGACGCGCGGGCGCGCCGACGGCGCCGAGGTGCAGCGGCTCGTGCGCGAGCAGCTCGGGTCCTGACCGGCGAGGACGGCTACCCTTCCCGCCATGAGCTCCTCATCGTCAAGCAAGCCGTCGTTCGGCCGCCGCGTCGTCGCCTTCCTGGTGCTGGTCCTCGCGGCCTGGTTCCTGCTCAAGCTGATCATCGGCTCGCTCGCCTCCGTCCTGTGGATCGCGGTCATGGTCGGGCTGATCGCCGCGATCGTCTGGGCCTGGCGCACGCTCTGAGCCCGTCCGGTGGAGGGCGTCGCCTTCCTGTTCCTGCTGACGTGCTTCGGTTTGGCGGGGGGAATCGTCGGGAAGATCAAGGGCAGCTCGTTCTGGCTCTGGTTCGCGGTGTCCTTCTTCGTCCCGATCCTGGGCCTCGTGGCGGCCCTGCTCTATCGCTTCGACACCGCTGAGCCGCGTCGCCAGTGCCCCGGGTGCGGGAGGGTGCTGAAGCTCCACGACGCGGTCTGCACCCGCTGCGGGACCGACCTCGACTACCCCGAGACGGTCCTGCCGTCCGAGGCGGCCGCGCGGCGCGCGGGCACGTAGGAGAGCCCGGCCGGGCGGCGAAATCCCGCTGGTAGACTCGGAATTCGGCCGCGCGGCCCGGTGCGCGGCGCCTGCCGTCACCCCGAGAACCCGAAGGAGCACAGCAGCGATGCGAGCCGTCGACGCCCTCATGGAGTGCCTCAAGGCCGAGGGCGTGGACGTCGTGTTCGGGCTCCCGGGCGGCGCCAACCTCCCGACCTACGACGCGTTCGTCGACGCCGGGATCCGCCACATCCTCGTGCGCCACGAGGCCGGCGGCGGCCACGCGGCCGAGGGCTACGCGAAGGCGACGGGCCGCGTCGGGGTGGCGCTGGGCACCAGCGGGCCGGGCGCGACGAACCTCGTGACGCCGATCTGCGACGCGATGATGGACTCGGTGCCGGTGGTCTTCGTCACCGGACAGGTGCGCACGGAGCTGCTCGGCACCGACGGCTTCCAGGAGGCCGACACGATCGGCATCACGATGCCGGTCGTCAAGCACAGCTTCATGATCCAGCACCCGCTGGAGATCCCGCGGACCGTCCACGAGGCGTTCCACCTGGCGCGCTCCGGCCGGCCGGGCCCCGTCGTGATCGACATCCCGATGGACCTCTCGCGGGCGGACATCCCGTACGAGCCGGTGCGCGACGTGCGGCTGCCCGGCTACCAGCCGACCACCGACGGCAACCAGAAGCAGATCCGCCTGGCCGCGAAGGCGCTGGCGAACGCGCGCCGGCCGGTCCTCTACGTGGGCGGGGGGGTCGTGAACGCGAACGCGTCCGCGGAGCTGGTCGCCCTGGCGCGCGTCGACGGCCTGCCCGTGACCTGCACGCTGATGGGCCTGGGCGCCTTCCCGGCCCCGGACGAGCAGTGGCTGGGGATGCTCGGCATGCACGGCACGCGCGCCGCCAACTACGCGATGGACGAGGCCGACCTGATCGTCGCGATCGGAGCGCGCTTCGACGACCGCATCACCGGCAAGCTGTCCGAGTTCGCGCCGCGCGCGAAGTTCATCCACATCGACGTCGACCCGGCCGAGATCTCCAAGAACGTCCCCGCCCACATCCCGATCGTGGGCGACGCGAAGCGGATCCTGCCGCGGCTGACCGAGGAGTACGCCGGGCTCTCGCCCGACGCCTCGCGGCTGGCTCCCTGGTGGGACCGCATCGGCGCATGGCGACGCCAGCACCCGCTCGGCTTCCAGGACAGCGCCGACTCGGAGATCAAGCCGCAGTACATGGTCCAGGCGCTGTACGAGGCGACGGGGGGCGACGCGATCGTCACCTCGGACGTCGGCCAGCACCAGATGTGGGCCGCCCAGTACTTCCATTTCGCGCGCCCGCGGCGCTGGATCAACTCCGGCGGCCTCGGGACGATGGGCTTCGGCCTGCCCGCCGCGATGGGCGCGCAGGTCGGCTGCCCGGAGGACACGGTGATCTGCATCGCCGGCGACGGGTCGGTCCAGATGAACGCCCAGGAGCTCGCGACGTGCGCCGAGAACGGCATCCCGATCAAGGTGTTCGTGATGAACAACGGGTACCTGGGCATGGTGCGCCAGTGGCAGGAGCTCTTCTGGCAGAAGCGCTACAGCCACGTCGAGATGGGCCGCTTCCCGGACTTCGTCAAGCTCGCCGAGGCCTACGGCGCCACCGGGGTGCGGCTCGAGGACAAGCGCACGCTGGTCTCCGGGATCAAGGAGGCGATCGCCACCGACGGCCCGGTCGTGGTCGACGTGCGGGTGACGCGCGAGGAGAACACCTACCCGATGATCCCGGCCGGCAGCGCCGCGCGGGACATGGTGGGGTGAGGACCGTGGGTGAGCCTGGAACGAGTGAGTTGCTGAGCCTCGAGGAGCTCGAGGCGGCCGGCGGGATCCGCACCGGCCGCAAGCACATCCTCTCGATCCTCGTCGAGAACAAGCCGGGCGTGCTGACCCGGATCGCCGGGCTGTTCGCGCGTCGCGGCTTCAACATCGACACGCTCGCCGTCGGCCCGACCGACGACGAGGCCTACTCGCGCGTCACGCTCACGGTCGACGGCGCCCTGCACCCGATCGACCAGGTCACAAAGCAGCTGCACAAGCTGGTCAACGTGATCAAGATCCGCGATCTGGAGCCGGAGGAGACGGTCGCCCGCGAGCTGGCGATGTTCAAGGTCTCGGCCGACCCCGGCCAGCGCGCCGAGATCATGCAGGTCTGCGAGATCTTCCGCGGGAAGGTCGTCGACGTGGGCAAGCGCTCGATCGTGCTCGAGGTCACCGGGACGCACGACAAGATCGAGGCGTTCGAGCGGATGGTGCGGCCGTTCGGGCTGGTCGAGATGACGCGCACCGGCGAGATCGCGATCTCGCGCGGGCGCGCCGAGACCTAGTGCCGGCCTCGACCGGCGCCCGCGCCCGGCACGGCGACGGGTGGCTGGGCGCCGGCGGTCGCGAGCGGCTCGCCGACCGCGCGCGGGTCGCGGTGGCGCGGGCGCGCGCGTCCGGCCGCCAGGTCCTGGCCGCCGTCACCGTTGCGGCGCCGCGCGGGACGGATCCCTCCGCGGTCGTGCTCGCGGCCCGCCGGCCCGGCGAGGCGTGGGCCTGCCTGGAGCAGCCCGATCGCGACGGCAGCGCGCTCGCGGCGCTCGGAGCGGTCTGCTCCCTGGAGGCGCGTGGTCCCGTCCGCTTCGCGCGCGTCGCCGCGGCCTGGCGGGCGCTCGCGGCGGAGGCCGCCGCCGACCCTCCCGACGGCCCGCCGGGCGCCGGGCTCGTGGCGGTGGGCGGCTTCGCGTTCGCGCCCACCGGGGGCTCGACGCCGCCGTGGTCGGGGTTCGCGCCTGCCTCGCTCGTGGTGCCGGAGGTGGCGCTCGCGCGGCGCGGCGGGGACGTCTGCCTCACGGTGGCGGCGCTCGCCGCACCCGATGACCTGCCGGAGGAGCTCGTCGCGCGGGTGGAGCGGCGCCTGGCCACGCTCGGCGACGCGGCCCTGCCGCTGCTGGACCCCGAGCCGGCGGGCGGCAGCCGGGTGCTGTCGGCGATGCCGCCCGAGCATTACGAGGAGGCCGTCGCGCGCGCCGTGGAGCTGATCCGCGCGGGCGGCCTGGAGAAGGTCGTGCTCGCGCGCGAGGTGCAGGTCCACGCGCCCGGGGGGCACGACCCGGGGGCGGTGCTGGGAGTCCTGCGGGACGGGTTCCGGGGCTGCTACGTGTACGCGGTCGGGCGCGGCGAGCGCGCGTTCGTGGGAGCGAGCCCCGAGCTCCTGGTTCGCCGCGAGGGGCTGCGCGCGAGCACGGTGGCGCTCGCGGGGTCGACCGGCCGCAGCGCCGACGCCTCGGTGGACGACCACCTCGGCGAGCGCCTGATGCGGTCGGCGAAGGACCGCGAGGAGCAGGCGATCGTGACGCGACGCATCGAGCGCGCGCTGCGCCCGCACTCGGTCTGGGTCACGGCTGCGCCGGAGCCCGTCCTCGTCCGCGTCGCCAACATCCAGCACCTGGGGACGCCGATCCGCGCGCAGCTGGCCGAGCCGGTCGGCGCGATCGAGCTGGCCGGAGCGCTTCACCCGACGCCGGCCGTCGGCGGCGAGCCGCTCGAGGTCGCCGAGAGGCTGATCCCACGGCTGGAGGGGCTGGACCGCGGCTGGTACGCGGGCCCCGTGGGCTGGACCGACGCCAACGAGGACGGGGAGCTGTGCGTGGCGCTGCGCTGCGCGCTGCTCGCGGGCCCGGTCGCGCACCTCTACGCGGGCGTCGGCGTCGTGGCCGAGTCGGACCCGGCGGCCGAGCTCGCCGAGACCGAGGTCAAGCTCCAGGCGCTGCTGCCCGTGCTGGCCGCCTAGCCCCAGCCGGTCCCGAGCGATCGGCCCCGCCGCTCACGCCGCGTTCTGCGCCGTGAACGCGTCGAGCGGCTCGAGCCGCCATGGACCCTCGCCGCCGGAACGCCCTCGAAGCCGGCGCCGCGCGTCCGCGCGGCCGAGATCGATCAGCGCCTCGATGAACTCCGGGTCGAAGAACAGGTAGCTGAGCAGCTCCCCGTGCGCCGGGCTGTCCCCGCCCAGCAGGCGGTTCAGCAGGGGGTAGTCGGGCGAGCGAAGCGCCCGCGCGCCGCGGTAGCGGTCGCGGAACACCTCCGAGGCCAGGTCGCCGACCAGGCCCCTGCGCTCCGGGGCGATGAAGACGTAGGGCACCTGGCGGTAGGGGGGCTTTCCGCGAGCCTCGCGGTAGCGGCCGGCCGCCGGCGCCGACGCCGGGTCGGCGAAGAACAGGTTGATGTTGCCGAGCATGCGCATGTCCTCGCCGAGCGGATCGACGAGCGCGCCGTGGAGAGCGTGCAGGATGCCGTCCCCGAAGTCGGGCGCGTCGCCGTCGTGGCGGCCCGGCTCGGTGCCGGCCGCCGTGATCGCCTCGGTGCCGATCACGACCAGGCGCTCGGCGCCCAGGTCGAGCGCCGGCTTGATCGGCGTGTTGAGGCGCGTTCCGCCGTCCACGTACCAGCCGCGCGCCTGCGCGGGCCGCTCGATCCGCACGGGCGGGAACAGGACCGGGATCGCGGCCGACGCGCGGATGTGCTCGTCGCCGAGCTCCGTGTGCACGTAGTCGAGCAGGTGGGAGCGATCGCCCGCGGGCCGGGCGGAGCCCTCCGTGAAGATCACCGTGCGCCCGGTGCCGGCCGCCGTCGCGGCGACGGCGAGCGCCTCGACCAGGCCGCCGGCGACGTTGCGGTGCAGGTCTTCCCAGCGCATCCACTCCCTCAGGCTCGCCTCCAGCGGCGCCGGGTCGAGCAGGCTCGCGAGGCGAACGCCGGGCAGGGCGAGCAGCTCGCCCGCGTAGCGAAGCGCGGTGAGCGGGATCTGGCGGCTCAGGATCGGTCGCAGGACGCGTTCCTTGGTGGCCTGGCGCCAGCGGTCCAGGAGGCCCGCGGCCTGCTGGCCGGCGTCGAGGTGGCGGGTCGCGGCGAGGTAGGCGGCGTTGATCGCGCCGACGCTGGTCCCCAGGAAGAGCGACGGCCGCTCGCCCCGCGCCGCGAGCGCAGGGCCGAGGACCGAGATCGCGCCCGCCTCGTAGGCCCCGCGCGCGCCGCCGCCCGACAGGACCGCTCCCGTTCTCGTCGGCGCCTCCGTCTCCCCGCGGCGCCCGCTCGCGCCCGCCGTGTCCGGGGAGGGCGGCAAGCGGCCCCTACCCCGGGGAACCGGGCCGCAGCAGCTTCAGGAGCAGGAACGCGAGGACCCCTGCCCCGACCCACCATGCGAGCGCGGCGCCGATCTCCCCGACATCGAAGAAGAGGCGCATCCCCTCGAACACGAACGCGAACACCGCGCCCGCCAGACCGGCGCGCAGCAGCGAGAGGACGATGCGCTCGCCGGCCGGGGCGTGCGCGCGAGCTGCCGCGACCAGGCCGATCACCACAGCCACCCCGAGCCCGATGATCGCGGCGCGCATCGTCGGGCCCGGTGTCAGGCGCTCCACCGCTTCGAGGAGGCCGAGAACGAAGCCGAGCAGCGCCGCGACCGACAGCGCGATCAGGTTCGCGAGCCGCACCTCGCCGGCTCGGCCCGGCGGGAGGGAAGGAGTCGTGACGTGGGACCCGCTCGTCATGGCGTCTCCTTTGCGTGTTCCCTTACGACTATAGGAACGTCGCGCTCCCGGTCGCCTAGCGAGCCAGCGCCGCCATCCCCTGCTCGTAGGTCACGACCGGCTCGTAGCCGAGCTCGCGGCGGGCCTTGGAGATGTCGATCGTGCACTCGAGCGACGCGTTCCAAACCGCGAGCTTGGTCAGCGGCGGATCGCCGGGCCGGCGCAGCGCGCGCCACGTCGCCTCGGAGAGGCGCGCGGCCGCGCGGGCGGCCGCCGCGGGCGTGCTGCGCCTGGGGGGGACGACGCCGCGCGTCCCCGCGTAGTCGGTCACGAAACGGCGGAACTCGACCGGCTCGCCGTCGGTGACGAAGTAGGCCTCGCCGTCCTTGCCGTGGCGGGCGCCGAGCACGAGGCCCTCGGCGACGTTGTCGACGTGCGTGCTCGAGGTGAGGTGGTGCCCGCCGCCGATCCACGTGAAGCGCCTGCGCTCGATCATCTCCACCACAACGGGAAGGACCGTCGTGTCGCCCGGCCCCCAGACCAGGCGCGGGCGGACGACCACCGTCTCGAACCCGTCGCTGCTGGCCGCGCGCACGTGCTGCTCGGCGAGCGCCTTGGTCGCCGGGTAGGCGACCGGCGAGTCGGGTCGCAGCGGGGCGGTCTCGTCCACCTGCACCAGCGGCCGTCCGGCCATGAGCGCCGCCTCGGTGCCTACGTGGACGAAGCACCGCACGCCCGCCGCGCGCGCCGCGTCGAGCGCGGCCCGGGTCCCGCCGACGTTCAGTCGCTCGAACTCCTCCCAGGGGCCCCACTGCGCCACGGCCGCGGCGGCGTGGAAGACCGTGTCGCAGTCCTCGGCGCCGGCGCGCAGCGCGGACGAGTCGAGCAGGTCGCCCGGCACGGGCTCCGCGCCTGCCTCCGCGACCGCGGCGGCGGCTCCGTCGGAGCGCGCGAGCGCCTTGACCCGCACGCCTTCTTGCGTCAGCCGCCGTATGAGGCGGCCGCCGACGAACCCGGAGCCACCGGTCACGAACGCGGTCGAGAGCTCCCGCACGGCGGGCACCCTAGATGATCGCCCCGCCGCCCGCGCGTCGCCGCGCGGGGCTGGCGGCCCCGTGAGCCGGGCGCTACGGTGCTGCCCGTGCGCCGCCCCGCCAACCGGCCGCGAAGCGGGCGTGCCCGCCGGCCGCGGGCGCGCGGTGCGCAGGCCGGCGCCCGCGCCGTGGGCGCGCGGGCGACCGGCGCCTCCGCCGCCGGGGCGCTGGCGCTCGGGGCGCTCTCGCTCGGCGCGGGCGCGATCGGCGGGCTCGCGATCGGCCGTCTGGTCGTGCGCCGGGCCAGCCTCGGCAAGGTGCGGATCGAGGAGCTCGAGGTGGGGACGTTGCGCGTCGAGCGCCGCGAGGACTGAGGCCGCCCGGCTGCCGTCAGACGGCGTGTGCGCGGCGCCAGACGGCGACGACCTCGCGCACGGTCGCGGCCCGCCACGTGATCCGGCGGTCCAGCGGGCGCAGGTCCAGCTCGAAGCGGCCGGAGTCGCCCTGCTCCACTCCCGTCACGAGCGCGTGGAAGCGGCGCCCCTTCTTGTCCACCTCGACGATGTCGCCGGGCGCGATGCGCTTCGCGGTGAGGCGGCGCGGCCTGCGCTGGGGCTCGGCGTCCGCTTCGGAGGCGCCGGTGTCCAGCAGGGTGGCCTGGGCGGGAACCGTCATCGCCGCGTGACCGTATCGGCCCCGGGGGACGTCGCGGCGACGGCCTCCCACACGCGGCGGTGCAGCGCGACGTTCGCGCGGCGGTCGGTTCGCACCTCCAGCAGCGCGCCGCCCCCGGACGCGACGGCGGCGGCGACCGCGTCGCGGAGGCGGGCACGCGCCGTCACGCGCTCGTGCTCGAGCCCGAACAGCGCCGCGACGGCGGCCAGGTCGAGTCCGTGCGGCGTCGCGACGTGCTCCTCGAACGCCGGGCCCGCCGCCGCGACCGCCAGGAACTCGAAGATCCCGCCGCCGTCGTTGTTGACCACCACGATCGTCGGCGCCGCGCCGAGCCGGCGCGCGGCGAGCAGGCCGCCGATGTCGTGCGCGAGCGCGACGTCGCCGGTCAGCAGGACGACCCGCCCGTGCGCGGCCGCCATCCCGAACGCCGTCGAGACCGTGCCGTCGATGCCGTTGGCCCCGCGGTTGGAGAGCACGCGCGGCCCGTCCTCGGCGACGGGCAGGAAAGTCTCCAGGTCGCGCACGGGCATCGACGCCGCGACCATCAGCACGTCACCTGGCCCCAGCGCAGCGGCCGTCTCGATCGCGGCCGCGGGCTCGCTCAGCTCGTCGCCGAGGGCGGTCCCGATCGCTCGCGCGGCGGCGCGGTCGGCGTCGCGCCAGCGCTCCAGCCAGCCCTCCTCGGCCTGCACCGGCCCGCTCGCCGCGGCGAGCGTCGCGCCGGGATCCGCCACGAGCCGCATGCCGGCGAGCGCGTCGGGGTCCTGCCAGGCGGAGTCCGGGTCCAGCAGCACGTGCCGCGCGCCGGCGGCGGGCCCGGCGAGCCAGGCGCGCAGCGGCTTGGAGGTCGGGAGGTCGCCGAGCCGCACGACGAGATCGGGACCGCCGGGAGCCCGCTCCGGCGCGCGCAGGAACGCGTCGTAGTGAGCCACGGCGGCGGGCCCGCGCCGCGCGCCCGAGAGGGGGTCGGCGAGCAGCGGCATCCGCGCGCGGTCCGCGAAGCCGGCGATGGCAGCGCCGAGCGCCGGGTCGCGCTCGGCGCGGCCCGCGACCACCACGCCCCGGCGCCGGCCGCTCATGGCCTCGGCCAGCGCGCCGCCCGCCGCCGGCGGATCGACGGCCCCGCGTGCGACCCATGGCGCCCCGCCGGCGCGCCCCGGATCGGGCGCCGGCATGCCTTCGGGCGGGACCAGCGGATCGCGCAGCGGGAAGTTGAGGTGCACGGCCCCGGGTGGCGAGCCGAGCGACTCCCAGACGGCGCGGCACGCCAGGCGCCGCCACCAGGCGATCGGCGTTCCGGCGTCGTGGTTGCCGACCTCGAAGAACCAGGCGGCGCGCCCGCCGTAGAGGCCGAGCTGGTCGATCGTCTGCCCGGCCCCCGCGTCGCGCAGCTCGGGCGGGCGGTCCGCCGTGAGCACGATCAGCGGTACGCGCGCCTCGCGGGCCTCGGCGACCGCCGGGAGCAGGTTCGCCGCCGCGGTGCCCGAGGTGCACGCGACGACGGCCGGCATTCCGCTCGCCTTGGCGACGCCGAGCGCGAAGAAGCCGGCGCAGCGCTCGTCGATGTGGGAGTGGCAGGCGATGCGCGGCTCGGCGGCGAGCGCCAGGACGAGCGGCGCCGAGCGGGAGCCCGGCGAGGTCGCCGCGTGGCGCACGCCGCAGCGGGCCAGCTCGTCGGCCAGCGCACGAAGTCCCATGTGCGTGTCGGTCGCGGTCATGATCTCGGCCCGAACCATGGCTTCCCTGGTCCTGCTCCACGGCTTCAGCCAGACGCACCGCGCCTGGGACGCGGTCGGCGCGAGCCTGGGCGAACGCTACAGCGAGGTCCTCGCGCCGGACCTGCGCGGGCACGGCGCCGCGGCCGCGACCGGCCCGGTCAGCTTCGACGCGGTGCTCTCGGACGTGGCCGCGCTGTCATCCCGCCGCTTCGTCCTGGCTGGCTACTCGATGGGCGGCCGGCTGGCCCTGGCGTTCGCGCTCGCCCACCCGCAGCGCGTCGAGCGCCTGGTGCTGGTCGGCGCCTCGCCGGGCCTCTCGGATCCGGGCGAGCGCGCGGCGCGTCGCGCGCGGGACGAGCGCCTCGCGGACGTCATCGAGCGCGACGGCCTGGAGGCGTTCACCGACGCCTGGGGCAGGCTCCCGCTCTGGGATGGCCAGCCGCCGGCGGTCGCCGCGGCGGCGCGCGCGGATCGCCTGCGCAACACCGCGCCGGGCCTGGCGGCCGCGCTGCGCGGGCTCGGCGCCGGGGTCATGGAGCCGCTGTGGGACCGGCTCGCCGAGCTGCGGATGCCGGCGAGGTTCGTCGCCGGGGCGCGCGACTGGCGCTTCCACACGATTGCCGCCACGATGGCGCTGCTCGCGCCGCACGGCGAGGCCGTGGCGGTTCCCGGCGCCGGGCACGCCGTGCCCCTCGAGGCGCCTGAGGACGTCGCCGGAGCGATCGGCGGCTGACCGCCGGCCCCGCTGCCTGCGGGTTTGCTGAGCGCACGGGCGCCCGGGCACGGCTCGTGCGCTCGGGTTGGGCGCGTGCGCCGGGGTTGGGTGCGTGCGCCGGGTTGGGCGCGTGCGCCGGGGTTCTCTCGGGCGCTGCGGGTTGCCTGTCGCGTCGTGAACTGCGGCTAGGAAGGGGGCGTTTTCGCGGGCGCGCGGGGCGGGCTGTTCGCGAGAGTGCGATTGCCTGCGTATTTCGGGGTCGATTGCATTCTCGCGGCGCGGCCTGGCTCCGGCGGCGGGTGCGTGGCTCCTTCGTTGCCGTCGTTCGTTACCCGTCGCGCCCATGGGCGGCGGGAGCGTTCCCGGCGTGGCTGGTCAGGGGCCGGCCCGCGCCGGGTCTCGGCCGGCGGCCTGGCTCGGCTGGGGTGTTGCGGGTTGCCTGTCGCGTATAGGGGCTGTCGCACAACTGATCCTGGCTATGGGTCGCAGGACGGCCGAAACCCAGGATCGGTCGCCCGGCCACCTCCGGGCTCCCCTTCGTTGCCGCCGTTCGCCGCGACCCACGCCCACGGGGGCCGCGGAGCGCCCCGGAGCGGGGCCGGCTGACCGCTAGCGCAGGCGCCCCGTGCTGACCTCGTCCAGCCAGCGCTCGAAGACCGCGCGGTTGATGTGCCCGTGGTCCTCGTTCTCGGAGCGGCCGAGGAAGTGGCCGGCCTCGGGCACCTCGTCGTAGAACGCGGCGCGCGCGCTGCCCGCCGCGCGGCGCCACGCGTCGCGCAGCGGGCGCCCGTGTCCCAGCGCGACGATCGGCTTGCCCGGGAACGGGTCCTGGAGCCCGTAGGCGAGGAAGATCGGCGGCAGCGCCCTGCGGCCGCCGCCGCGCACGTAGGCCAGCGGCGACGCGCGCGCGACCTGCGCGGCGGTGCAGTGCGCCGGGTAGTCGCAGCCGAGGTGCCTCGCCGCGGCGAGGTCGGCGTTGAACCCGTAGAAGTCCGGCATCTTGCGCAGGATCCAGAGGTCCGTAGCGGCGGCGATCCCGACCACGCCCAGGACCTTCTCGTTCTGGGCGCGCAGCGCCGCCGGCATGTTGGGCGGCTCGTAGCGTCCGGGGGTGAGCGGGACCAGCAGCGCGAGCTGGCCGCCCGACGTCGCGCCCGCGAGGATCACGCGCCGGGGATCGATGCCGTAGCGCGACGCGTTTGCCTTGATCCAGCGGATCGCGGCCTTGGCGTCCTGCAGCGGGGCGGGGAAGCGGTTCGGCTGGCGGTTCCACGGCTGCTTGCCGTTCACCAGGCGGTAGCTGACCGCGGCCAGCGCGTAGCCGCGCCCGACCTGGCGCTCGATCAGCGGGTAGTAGATCCGCACGCCGGGCTTGTAGTCGGCGATCGTCCAGCCCCCGGGGTGCAACCAGATGATCACCGGCCGCGGGCCGGCGAACCGCTTCGGGGGCCGGTAGATGTCCATCGTCTGGCGCCCGCTGTAGGTCACCGTCGACGGTTTCGGCAGGGCGGGGCGCGCCGTGTCCGGCTCGTACTGGCCGGCGGCGGGCTGCGGCACGTCCGGCGAGAAGCGGACGGGGGCGCTGCTCCCGCCACAGCCGAGCAAAGCGATGGCGAGCAGCACGGCGGCGGCGGTCGCGATTCTCACCGCGCGCAGCGTAACAACGCCCCATTTACCGGGCGCCGGTGTGCACGGCGCCCGCCGCCCGCGGGCCTAGCCGGGCCGGATCGAATCCACACCCAGGCCGGCGCCGGAGGGTGGGGCGAGCGTCCCGCCGCGGACGGGCAGCGGGTCCTCGATCTCCAGCAGCGCGAGCGTCGCGAGCCCGCACGGGCGATCCGGCGCGATCGCGGCCGCGGCGTGCAGCGCCGCGGCGATGCCCAGGGGCCCGTCGAGCGTCGAGGCCAGGTACACCCCGGTGCCGGCCCGCCGGGCTCGGGCCGCGGCGTCGATAACTCCGGTGATCCCTCCGTGGGAGGCGATCTTCAGGCAGACGGCGTCCACCGCGCCGGTCTCGAGCGCGCCCGGCAGCACCGCGCTCTCGTCGGCCGCGATCGGAACTGAGGTGCGCTCGCGCACCGCCCGAAGCTCCTCGACCCCGTGCACCGGCTCCTCGCACAGCTCGATCCCCGCGGGCTCGAGCGTCGCCAGCGCCGCCACCGCCTCGTCGACACTCCAGGCGCCGTTGGCGTCCAGCCGGAGCGCGACGTCCCGGCCGACCGCGGCGCGCACCGCGGCGACCCTGCCCGCGTCGTCTCCGGCGCCGACCTTCACCTTCACGCAGCCGAAGCCCGCCGCAGCGGCCCCCGCGGCCTGCGCGCCGGCGCCGGCCCGGTCCTCGGCCCCGAGCGTCGCGTTGAGCGCGACGGGCGCCGGCGCCGGCGCGCCGAGCAGCGACCACACCGGCCGGCCGGCGCGGCGGCCGGCGAGGTCCCAGAGCGCCAGGTCGACAGCGGCGAGCGCCTGCGGTAGGACGGCGGCCTCGCCGCACTCCGCGAGCAGCGCGGCGCGGGCCGCTAGAGACGCGGGCTCGTCCGCCGCTTCGAGGATCGTCGTGCAGTCGCCGAGCGCCGCGGCGCACGCGTCCAGCGAGACGCCGTCGTAGGGCTCGAGCGGCGCGGCCTCGCCGTAGCCGCGCAGGCCGTCGGCCGCCTCCAGCTCGAGCAGGATCATATCCCGCCCCGCTACCTGTCCGTGCGCGCTCGCCAGCGGCCGGCGGAGCCGCACCGATGCCGTCCGCAGCGCGACCTTCACCGGCTGAGCAGCAGCCCGGCGGCGAGCAGCACGCAGAAGCAGAGCTGGAGCATCCCCGTCCGCGCGAGGCACGCGTTCAGCGACGGGCCGTCGGTGCGGTTGCGCACGGTCCGCACCACGTCGGCGGCCAGCGGCAGGGCCAGCCACGGCAGCGCGAGCCAGGCCGTCAGCGGGCCGAAGGCCCAGGTCACGAGCGCGAACGGGAAGGTGAGGTACACCATCGCCGCGAACAGCCCGCGGGTGCGCGCGCGCCCGAGGCGCACCGCGAGCGTGCGCTTGCCGGCGCGGCGGTCGGTCTCCAGGTCGCGGACGTTGTTCACGACGAGGATGGCGGCGGCCAGCAGGCCGACGGGCACCGCCAGCGCAAGCGCCTCCCAGTCCAGCTGCTTGGTCTGCACGAAGTAGGTCCCGCTGACCGCGACCACGCCGAAGAACAGGAACACGAACACCTCGCCGAGGCCCTCGTAGCCGTACGGGCGCGGACCGCCGGTGTAGAGCACGCCCGCGAGGATCGAGGCGGCGCCGACCAGGAGCAGCTGCCAGCCGGCGACGTAGACGAGGTAGAGGCCGACCGCCACCGCCGCCGCGAAGGACACGTAGGTGGCCACCAGGACCTGGCTGGGCGGCACGAGGCCGCCGGCAGTCACCCGCACGGGCCCGAGGCGGTCCTCGGCGTCCGCGCCGCGCCGCGCGTCGGAGTAGTCGTTCGACAGGTTCGTGCCGACCTGGATGAAGACCGCGCCGAGCAGCGTCGCGACAAACGCGAGCGGCTTGAACTGGTCGCGCAGCGCGGCGGCGAGCGCCGTGCCGACGAGCACCGGCGCCACCGCCGCCGGCAGCGTGCGCGGCCGCGCGGCCATCAACCAGATGCGCAGGCCGCTGGGCCTCGTCTCGGCGCGGTCGCCCGTCACGGCCTGCCGCTACGGCCGCCGCGGGAACTTCGCGAAGTCCGGGCGGCGCTTATCCACGTAGGCGTCGCGGCCCTCCTGCGCCTCGTCGGACATGTAGAACAGCAGCGTCGCGTCGCCGGCGAGCTGCTGGATCCCCGCCAGCCCGTCGTCCGCCGCGTTGAGGCTCGCCTTCAGCATCCGCAGCGCCAGCGGCGAGTGCGCGAGCATCTCGCGGCACCAGCGCACGGTCTCGGCCTCGAGCTCCCCCAGCGGCACGACCGCGTTGACCAGGCCCCACTGCAGCGCGGTCTGCGCGTCGTACTGGCGGCACAGGAACCAGATCTCCCGCGCGCGCTTCTGCCCGATCTGGCGTGCGAGCAGGCCCGAGCCGTAGCCGCCGTCGAACGACCCGACCTTCGGGCCGGTCTGGCCGAAGCGCGCGTTGTCGGCCGCGATCGTGAGGTCGCAGCAGACGTGCAGCACGTGCCCGCCGCCGATCGCGTAGCCCGCCACCATCGCCACGATCGGCTTTGGGGTTCGGCGCATCTGGATCTGGAGGTCGAGCACGTTCAGCCGCCCGATGCCCTGCTTCGCCACCTGGTCGTCGCCGATGTAGCCGTCCTCGCCGCGGATCCGCTGGTCGCCGCCCGAGCAGAACGCGTCGGGCCCCTCGCCGGTCAGCACGATCACGCCGACCTGCGGGTCGTCGCGCGCTCGGTCGAACGCCTCGGCGAGCTGGAACAGCGTCTGCGGGCGGAACGCGTTGCGGACCTCGGGACGGTCGATCGTGATCTTCGCGATGCCGTCGCCGGAGAGCTCGTAGCGGATGTCGGAGTACTCGGCGGCGGGGGTCCAGGTGATGTCTGGCACGTGTGGCTCCTGGGTGCGCTGGCGGGCGGGCAACGTTAGCCCTTGCGCGGTGGGCGGCGCGGACTGCGGTCGTGCTTGCGCCGTGGGCGGCGGGGCGGCGACCGGCGACCGCGTTCCGGAGGCTGCGCGATTCGCCCGTGGCGGGATCTGCCGGGCTCCGGGTGTGGGGCCTCCGGCTCGCGGCCCCCGGTCGCCGCCCCGCCGCAGGTCCGCCGGCTCGGTGCGGGACGTAACTTGTGGCGATGGCGACCCACGGCTGGCTCGAGCGCGCAACCGCCGCCGACCCCGAGCGGGTGGCGGTCGAGACAACGGCGGGGTCGGTGGTCTATCGGGAGTTGCTCGAGCGCGCTCGCGGGGCGGCGGGAGCTCTCGTCGGGCTTGGGGTTCGGGCGGGCGATCGGGTGGCGATCGCGCTGCCGGCGGGGCTGGAGCTCGCGGTCGCGTTCCACGGGTGCCTGCTGGTGGGTGCGGTGGCGCAGCCGATCGACCTGCGTCTCGCCGGGGCGGAGCGCGAACGGCGCGCGGAAGGGGCGGCGGTGGTGGTCGAGGGCCCGCTCGCGGGTGGTTCGCCATTGGATGGTTCGGCGGTTCGGGATCCCGATGCGGTTGCCGTGCTGCTCCACACCTCGGGCACGACCGGGGCGCCGCGGGCGGTCGGGCTGACGTACGGGAACTTCGAGCGCAGCGCCGCGGGGTCGGCGGAGGTACTGGGGCTCGATCCGGAGGAGCGCTGGCTGTGCGCTCTGCCGCTCGCGCACGTCGGCGGGCTCTCGATCCTGGTGCGCAGCGCGATCTACGGCACGACGGCCGTGGTGCACGAGCGCTTCGACGCCGCGGCCGCGACCCGGGCGGTGATGAGCGAGGGGGTGACGCTCGCCTCGCTGGTGCCGACGACGCTGGCGCGGATGCTCGACGCGGGGCTGGAGCGCCCGCCCGCGTTGCGTTGCGCCCTGATCGGCGGCGCGCCGCTGCCGGCGCCGCTGGCGCGCCGGGCGCTGGAGGCGGGCGTGCCGGTGGCCCAGACCTACGGGATGACCGAGGCGTGCTCGCAGGTCGCGACGTCCGCGCCCGGCGAGCCCGAGACCGCGGGGCGGCCGCTGCCCGGCACGCGCGTCGAGATCGGCGCGGACGGCGAGATCCTCGTCTCCGGGCCGACGGTCGCTCCCGGCGTCGCGGGGCCGGACGGCCGGCTGCACACTGGCGACCTCGGTCGCCTCGACGAGCACGGGCGGCTCACGGTCACCGGCCGCCTCTCGGAGCTGATCGTCACGGGCGGCGAGAACGTCGCGCCGGCCGAGGTCGAGGCCGTGCTGCTCGCGCACGCGGCGGTCGCCGACGCCGCCGTCTTCGGGGCGCCCGACCCGGAGTGGGGGGAGGCCGTCACCGCGCTCGTGGTCCCGCGTGACGGCGCGCCGGTGGATCCCGCCGCGCTTCGCGCCCACTGCTCGGCCGCGCTCGCCGGCTACAAGGTGCCGAAGTCCTTCATCGCGGTCGCCACCGTCCCGCGCACGGCGTCGGGCAAGATCCTGCGGGGAGCGCTGGCGGCGGCGCCGACGGCCACCGCGTAGGGGCTGGCCGCCCGGCCGAGCGATACCTCCGCGCGCGCCGAACGTTGAGAGGAACATGAGCCGAATGCGGCCGCGGTCGTCGATCACCCTCGCCGGTGCAGGCATGGCGCTCCTGGCATGCGCCGCCGTGCTTGCCGCGCCGGCAGGGGCCCGCGCCGAGACGCTCGGCGACTTCGCGAGGGTGCGTGCGCGGGCGTTCGGCTACAACCCGGCCGCCGGCCTGGCGGGCCCGGTGCTGGCGGGCGACTCGGTCGTCTGGGGCCGGCTGCTGCCCGGTGGCGCCTGGCAGATCGAGAGCGGCGGGGCGCGGGGCCCCGTGCGCGCGCTCGCGCTGAGCACGAGGGCGGGCGGCTACCACACGGTCACCCAGCTCGCCGCCTCGCCTCGCTGGGTGAGTTGGCTCGACAACGGGTTCGACGTGATCAACGCGCACGACGACGTCATCGTGACGCTGCGCTACCAGGTGCGCGCGGTCCCGCTCGCCGGAGGCCGGGTCCGGACGGCGCTCGACTGCGCGACCGAGCCCGGGTGCGATCCGAGATCCGGCGTGTCGGCGTGGCTGGAAGGCGACACGCTCGCGTATGCGCTCTTCGGCTCGTTCACGGAGCCGGCGACGATCGCGTTTCGCCCGCTGAGCGGGGGATCCGCCCCGGCGCCGAGCCGGATCCCGGCCGGGGCGAGCGTGGTCGCGGCGGCCGGGGCGCGAGTGGCCTACGTCGCCGGCGACTTCCTGCACGGGACCGGCATGTTGGTCGTGTACGACGCGGCCGCGGGACGCGAGGCCTACCGACTCGTGCTGCCCACGGGCGCGTTGCCGATGGCCTCCCTGCAGCGGTCCGACGGCCGCCTGGCGGCGATCCTGGCGCAACCCCCCTCGCCCGCGGCGCCGGCTACCGGCGCGCTGCGGTGGTTCGAGCCGGACGGCGCGCCGGGCGGCACGCTGCCCCTCCCGCGCGGGCGCTACGTCTTCGCGATGCGCTTCGCGGGCGATCGCGTCGCCGTGCTCGACGGCGCCCAGCCCTACGTCACCAGCACCGACCTGCGCCTGCGGGTCTTCGACCTGAACGGGCGCTCGCGCACGATCGCACGCTTCCCGGCCGGAGACGGGACGCTCGACGGCGGCCGGTGGGACTTCGACGGGAGGACCTTCGCCTGGGCCCAGACGGACCGCTGCGGCCAGACGAGCGTCGTGCGCCGCTCCGCGGCCGCGCGCGAGCTGACGGTGTCCGGGCGCTGCGATTACGCGATCGTGGCGCCGTCGCCTCTGCGCGCCGATCGCTCCGGGCGGCTGGCGATCCCCGTGCGATGCCCGCGCGGCTGTCGCGGCACGCTGACGATCCGGCGACAGGATCCCTCCGGCGGGTCGCTGCTCGCGCGCGTGCGGATGGCCCTTCGCCGCGGGCCCCGGCCCGGCTGCGTCGCCGGGCGGCTTCTCGACGGGGGCGCTGTGGCCCGCGCGTCCGGACCGGCCGAGGTGGTCGCCGTCTTTCGCGGGAGCGAGCTTCCGGCGACGCCGCGCCTGACGCGGATCTACCAGCGGCCGGCGGCGCGATGCGCGCAAGCCGCACCCCGCCGAGCGCGCTAGCGTGGCGGTCGTGGACGCCGAGGAGATGCGTCGCGAGCGCGACGAGCGCTGGTCGAAGGCCGCGGCCGGCTGGGGGAGGCGGGCCGACGCCGTGGCGCAGGCCGTGCAGGCGGTCACGCTGTGGATGGTCGAGGCGATCCGCCCGCGGCCGGGCATGACGGTCGTGGAGCTGGCGTGCGGACCGGCGGAGGCGGGGCTGCTGGCGGCCGAGATGGTCGCTCCGGACGGGCGCGTGCTGCTTGCCGACGCGGTGCCCGAGATGGTCGAGATCGCTCGGCGGCGCGCGGGGGAGCGCGGGATCCGCAACGTCGAGGCGCGGGTCGTGGACCTCGAGTGGCTGGACTTCGGCGCCGGGACCGTCGACGCGATCCTCTGCCGCTGGGGCTACATGTTCGCCGTCGACCCGGAGGCCGCGTTCGCCGAGGCGCGGCGAACGCTGCGGCCCGGCGGCCGGATCGCGCTGGCGGTGTGGGAGGGACCGGAGGTCAACCCGTTCGCGTCGATCCCCGCGCAAGCGCTGGTGGAGCTGGGGCATGCCGAGCCGCCGCCACCCGGCACGCCGGGGATGTTCGCGCTGTCGGGCACCGAGACCGTCCCGTCGCTGCTGGCGGGCGCGGGCTTCGGCGAGGTCGAGTGCGAGCCCGTCGACATCACCTACCGCTACGAGTCGCTCGACGACTTCTGGGCGTGGACCTGCGACCTCGCGCGCCCGTTCGCGGAGACCGTCGCGCGGATCTCGCCCGACGAGCGTGAGGCGGTGCGAGAGCGGATCGGCGATGGGCTCTCGCCCTATGAGGCCCCCGACGGCTCACTCGCCGTCCCCGGCCGCGCGGTGGTCGCCGCGGCGACGGCGTGAGCGCCGGCCGCTGCTAGCCTGCCGCGCCGATGCCCGAGGGGATGTTCTACGAGGACGACGCGGACCTGGCGCTGCTGGACGGCAAGACCGTCGCGATCATCGGTTTCGGCTCCCAGGGCCACGCGCACGCGCTGAACCTCAAGGACTCCGGCGTCGAGGTCGTCGTCGGCCTGCGGCCGCAGTCGCGCAGCGTCGCGACCGCGCGGGACAACGGCCTCGAGGTCGCCGAGCCCGCCGAGGCCGCCAGCCGGGGCGACCTGGTGATGATGCTGGTGCCCGACGAGCTGCACCGCGAGGTTTGGGAGGGCGAGGTCCGCGACGGTGTCGCGCCCGGCAACATGCTGCTCTTCGGCCACGGCTTCTCGATCCACTACGGCGAGGTCGAGCCGCCGCCCGAGGTCGACGTGGCGCTCGTCGCCCCCAAGGGCCCCGGCCACCTCGTGCGCCGCCAGTTCGTCGAGGGCAGCGGCGTGCCCGCGCTCGTCGCGGTCGAGCACGACGCCACCGGCAACGCGCTCGGGCTCGCGCTCGCATACGCCAAGGGCATCGGCGCCACGCGCGGGGGCGTGATCGAGACCAGCTTCCGCGAAGAGACCGAGACCGACCTGTTCGGCGAGCAGGCCGTCCTGTGCGGCGGCGTCACCGAGCTGGTCCGCGCGGGGTACGAGACGCTCGTGGACGCGGGCTACGACCCGCGGCTGGCGTACTTCGAGTGCCTGCACGAGCTGAAGCTGATCGTCGACCTGATGTACGAGAAGGGCATCACCGGGATGCGCTACTCGATCTCCAACACCGCCGAGTACGGCGACCTCACGCGCGGGCGGCGGGTGATCTCGGAGCCGACCCGCCAGGCGATGAAGGAGATCCTTGGCGAGATCCAGTCGGGCGAATTCGCGCGCGAGTGGATCGCCGAGAACCGCGCGGGCCAGGAGAGCTTCAAGCGGATGCGCGCCGAGCAGTCGAACCACCGAGTCGAGCGCGAGGGCCGCGAGTTGCGCTCGATGATGGACTGGATCGACACCGAGTTCGACGCGGGGTAGCCCGCTCGTGTCGCATCGCATCCCGGCCTGTGCCTCCAGGAGAGGCGCCAGCCGGGACGCGATGGGATATCGGGGTCTCCCACACCCGTCGTGGATCCACCGGCGCCGGGTTCACGCCCCGTCCCTTCCTCGGGGAGCCGGCGCCGGGACAGTCGGGCGCGTGCAGGAGGCGTTTTCGCCCGATGCGCCTCTACGATCGAGTACAGGCGATGCCGAGAATCTCCAGCAAGAACCAGATCATGCTGCCCGTCGAGTGCCTGCGGAGCGCGGGCCTGGAGGCCGGTGACGAGGTGACCGTGCAGGCGGAGGGCGCCGACGCGATCGTGGTGCGGCGCGCCCAGCCTGACGTCGGGGATGCGCTCGGGGTCTTCGACGGTCTCTTCGAGCCGGGTTATCTCGACCGGCTGCGCAGCGAAGAGCGCGCGTGAAACCGAGTGACGCCCGCGCCGGTGGTTGCGTGCTGGACACCGAGAGGTTGTCCCGTAGCTCGTGGAATTTCGTAGGTGGCGGTCCTCCCGCCTCGTCCGCTCCCGCTGGGAGCGTGGCGAGTGCGAAGTCATCCACGACGAAGGAGAGGACCGCCATGGGGACCGTAGAGCAGCCGCAGGACGGGCGCGAGCTTGGGCTGCCGCCCGCGGTGCAGGAGGCGCTGGGCGAGCTCGTGAATGCGGCGAAGGACGGGCTGCTGGCGCTGTCGGTCGGCGTCGGGCTCGGCGTGCTGGGCACGTTGATGGAAGAGGAGGTCTGCGGGGTCGTCGGCCCGAAGGGGCGACGAGATCCCGATCGCGTCGCGGTCCGTCACGGCCGCGAGGCCGGCGAAGTCACGCTTGGCGGGCGCCGCGTCGGGGTGCGGCGTCCGCGGGTGCGCGCAGCCGACGGCAGCGGCGAGATCAAGCTGGCGACCTATGCGCACTTCGCCGACCGTGACCCGCTGACGCGCTTGGTGCTCGAGCAGATGCTGGCCGGCGTCTCGACGCGGCGGTTCGCTCGCACCCGCGAGCCGGTCGGCCAGGACGTCGTCGATGCGGAGCGCTCGACGTCGAAATCGGCGGCCAGCCGCGAGTTCGTTGGCCGCACGACCGAGCACCTGCGCGCGCTGATGAGCCGCGACCTCGGCGACGTCCGGCTCGCGGCGCTGATGCTCGATGGGATCGAGCTGAAGGGCCGCTGCTGCGTCGTCGCGCTGGGCGTGAGCACCGACGGCGTCAAGATCCCGCTGGGACTCTGGGACGGCAGCACCGAGAACGCCACGGTCGCGCGGCACCTGCTGGCCGACCTCGTCGATCGCGGCCTCGATCTCGACCAAGGCGTCTTGGTCGTCCTCGACGGCGGCAAGGCGCTGCGCTCGGCGGTCGATCAGGTCCTCGGCCCCGTCCCGGTCCAGCGCTGCATCCGTCACAAGGAGAGAAACGTGCTCGACCACCTCCCCGAGGCCGACCGCGGCGTCGTCAAGCGCCGGCTGCGGGCCGCCTGGAAGAGCAACGACCACCAGCTCGCGCTCGACGGTCTGACCCGGCTCGCCGACGAGCTCGCTCGAAGCCATCCCGGTGCTGCGGCGTCCCTGCGCGAGGGCCTGGCCGAGACGCTGACGCTACAGCGCCTGGGCTGCCCCGAGCAGCTGCGCCGCACCCTCTCGTCGACGAACCCGATCGAGTCGATGATCGAGTTCGTCCGGCGCACCAGCCGCAACGTCAAGCGCTGGCAGTCCGGCGAGGGGTGCCTGCGCTGGACGGCCGCGGGCATGCTCGAAGCCGAGCAGCAGTTCCGCAAGATCATCGGCGTCGACCACCTCGCCAAGCTGACGCTCGCCGTCGAGCGCGACGTCGCCACCAAGCGCGCCGCCACCGCCTCGCCGACCACGACCACCACGACCCACGAGCCGACCGCTACGCTCGCAGCCGCCCACTAACCACCGGATCGCCACCGAGAAGTTCCACAGCGACCGGGACATCCTCGGATTATCGGCTACGCCGACCTCGCTAAGCTCGTGACCGCGATCGAGCGCGCGCTCGATCAGCCGACGATCCCCATCCCGACCAAGGAGGCCGTTACGCTCGCCACCGCATAGCATCACACCGGGACCGCCGTCGCGACGTTCCACGACGAGCGGGACATCCTCTCCGACTGATTTCACCCAGGCCATGCACTGTCAGCCAACGGACGGTATGTTGACCCCAACGATAGGCTCGGTTCGTGCTACCAGGCCGGCCAAGTCTTGAGGCGGGAGCATCGACATCGTTTCGCGCCCGACTGACCCGTCGGCGTGCCCTTGTGTGGGGCGCCTCGACTGCGGCTTCGGCTGTTCTCGCCTTTGGCAGCCGTACTAACGCGTTGGCGTCAAGCAGTTTGGGTCTACGCGACGATCGCACCCGCGCGTTCCTCGCTATCCTCGCCGCGGTGTCCGACTACGGCATCGGACCTGGCACGAACTCCACTGCTGCGCTTGAGACCTTCCGATCGGGGTATGTCGCCGCGAGTCCCACCTGTCGACAGATAGCCGACGAGGCGCTGGACGCCATCGGGCCAATAGGACAGGTTCAACGCGGCGGTGATGCTCTCAAGGATATGCTTCGGATCGAGCTAGGGGGACGGAGCGAACTGGGCCCGCAGGGTCGCGCCCTACTTCACGTAGTCGCGCTGGCGACGGGAGTGCTCGTCGAGGATGGTCGCGTACCTGTACGCGAGCAGATCGCCGTTGCGGCAGGGTGGTGGTAACCGTGTCGCGGCCACCGCTCCAGAAGCTGTTTTCGATGCAAGGCAACCTTGCGGCACCGGGCCAGGCAAACACCGGTAGTCTATTGACCGTGCTTGGTGGCACCAGCAACGCCGACTACGTCGCTCGGTCCTCGAACTGGGTCAAGATCATGATCAGTTGGTCCGCAATACAGAACACGGACCCGGGCTCCACTGCCAAAGGTTCGGTGCCGGCCTTCTGGAACTCCTTGGATCAGTCGCCGGCATGGTCATATCTCGATGCGCAGGTGAAAGCTGCCAACGACCGCGGTGTGTACGTTGTTCTCACGCTCAACTGCGACGGAACGCCGCTATGGGCCGCCGACCCCGACGCCGTGACAAGGTATAACGCCGTCGCGCCGGCGGACCGGCCGTTGCGACTAACCCAATTGCCCCCTGCAAGCGTAGACCAGTCGTCATGGTTCGCATGGTTCCTGAGCTATGTGGTCGCGAGATACAAACCTGGCCTCGGGCCGGGAAGAAGGCCCTGGGGTGGGTTCGCCCTAGGTGCCGGCAATTCGCTTGGAGCGTACATGAGCCTGCTGGAGCCGCTCAACGAGCCGAACAACCTATGGTGGCCTCAGTCGTTGTCTGGGGCCTGCCTCGCGGCGCAAGTATTGCTCACCGCGGAGAACGTCATCCACGCATGGGGGCAACCGCCAGGCGGCTCCGTTGGGCTGTTAGGCCCGGCTACGGACGACAATATAACGACCACTTCAGAGAGGGCTACTCGTTATGACGACTTCACCCAACAGGTGCTCAACGTGCTTGCCAACTGGCAGCCTCGGGTTCCTGTTGGCTGGTCGCATCACAACTACGCCGACATGCGGCGTTATGTGACCGTGAATGGACAGACCCCGTCGGCGCGATTGGGTGTTGTGGTAGCAATGTTAGACGCGGCCAGCCAGCCATGGCCGGGTAGCTACGTGTGGATTACAGAAGGTGGTTTTGCCATTCATTCGGGGGAATCGGAGGATTTGCAGCGATGGGCGGTCTACTGGGGACTAACGAACGGTGGAAGCTCATGGTCTCGCCAGCTGACCCAGGCACAGCATGAGGTGTGGAGTGACGATCGTCCTGTCGGCGGTTTCGACAGCGGGCTTTGGGTATACGACTCGGTCGCCGGGACAGCTCGCGAGCGAGCCGGCGGTTGGCTGGCGTGGGATCCCTTCGGTAAGGCCTAGGCAGTCGCGTGCCGGTACTGCCCTCTGACGCCGTGCTTGCCTTGTTTGGCTCAGGGATAGGGAGCCTCTCGAGCGCGAGCGCGATGGAAGCCGAACTCGGTGCGGCGTATGAACCTTACCATCGCAGGTTGGCGTTGCGGTTGGCAGCGCTGTTGCCCCGGCCGGAGCCGGGGCAGTTTCGGGACTATGGAGAGTATCTTGACGCTTCTCGGGCCATTCGAGACGTCCTGGTTGCTGAGATGTGGCTTCGCCAGTGCAGGGCCGAGACGCTAAAGCTGGACCGATCATTAGAGGTGTCCGCAACTCCACTGGTAGATGAGGAACATCGGCTTATTTCTCAAGAGACCAAAGCTCCGGAACAGGGACTGCCGGCACGCGAGGAGCGAGGATGGCGGCCGACGCTAGCAGCACTCGACCTGGCGGTTGCGGCATCGAAACTGTCATGAACTGGAGAAGAACCAGATCGTTTGTTGCTGCGGCGTTGCTTTTGGCGGCGTTGTTCGCGATCACTGGAGCTCAGGAGGCCGCAGAGGGCAGCGGTGCCTGCGGAATCAGGGTTCACCTAGGACGTGGCGTCGGCGAACCGGCTCAGGTCATCGCTCGCCACGACCGCGTTTACGCCTGCTGGGCGCCGAGCGGACGCCTGAGCCTGATCGGGCGGCGCTACTCCTCGTCGCTGACCGACGGCAATTTCGTCCCGTCGTACACCGTCGGGGGTCGCTACGTGCTCTACGTGGTCCGGGCGGTGGACACGCGCTCGGGGCCGGCCGACGACCTCGTGAAGCTCGACGCACGCTCCGGCCGACGCCGTAGCCTGTTCCGCTCGCTGCGCTGCCCGGTCTCCGCGCCCGATCTCAGCGGCCAGACCGGCTCGGTGCAGCGCGGCGTCTTCTCGCCCGTCATCGACGCTCGAGGGTCGGCGGCGTGGGCATGCATCACCCTTGACGGCCTGGTGCAGCGGCTCGACAAGCGAGGCGTCGCGGTGCTCGACTCGTGGCGTATCGATCAGTCGAGGGGCCCATTCGCGGCGCCGGTGCTGCGGCTGCGAGGGACGAGGGTCAGCTGGCGCATCCCGGGCCGCGGGTGGCGCAGCGCGCGACTGGTCGATCGCTGAGCGAAACCCCCCCCGGATCACCGCCCGGCGATCGAGCGCCCGACGGTGAGGGCCTCGCGGAGCGCGGGCTCGAGCTCGGCGAATCGCGCATCCGGCTGAGCGCCGAGGCCGTCGAGCATCTTGCTGAAGAAGCAGCGGGCAGCGGCCGCGGCGACCACGTCGAAGATCTCGGTGTCGGAGAGCCCGAGGGAGCGAAACAGCTCGATGTCCACCTCGCCGACCGACGTGGCGTCGTCCGCGACCTGCCCGCGCTCGTCGCGGTCGAGCGCGACGCCACTGGCAATGCGCTCGGGCTGGCGCTCGCCTACGCGAAGGGCATCGGCGCGACGCGCGGCGGGGTCATCGAGACCAGCTTCCGCGAGGAGACCGAGACCGACCTGTTCGGCGAGCAGGCCGTGCTGTGCGGTGGCGTCACCGAGCTCGTCCGCGCGGGCTACGAGACGCTCGTGGACGCGGGCTACGACCCGCGGCTGGCGTACTTCGAGTGTCTGCACGAGCTCAAGCTGATCGTCGATCTGATGTACGAGAAGGGCATCACGGGGATGCGCTACTCGATCTCCAACACGGCCGAGTACGGCGACCTCACGCGCGGGAAGCGCGTGATCTCCGAACCCACGCGGCAGGCGATGAAGGAGATCCTCGGGGAGATCCAGTCGGGCGAGTTCGCGCGTGAGTGGATCGCCGAGAACCGCGCCGGCCAGGAGAGCTTCCGCCGGATGCGCGCCGAGCAGTCGAACCACCGAGTCGAGCGCGAGGGCCGCGAGCTGCGCTCGATGATGGACTGGATCGACACCGAGTTCGACGCCGGGTAGCTCCCCGCAGCCCGGCATGCCTTTACGACCGAGTAAAGGCTACCGGGCGCCCACCAGCTCGTCATTCACTACCTTTGACGTATGAGGTGCCTACTTCTAGCTTCGACGGCGCTGATCGTGGCCACGCTCGGGGTGACCAATAGCGCCTCGGCCGCCTTCCCCGGCAGGAACGGTGAGCTGGTGATCGGCCTTGCGCCCGCCACCTTGGGTGCTCCGCGCACGGCTGTTGTTGCCTTCCGACCGCACCATCGAGCGCGCACGGTTTACCGGTGCCGGTTCGCGTCTCCGAGCGAATGCCCGAGCGTGGACTCTTTGCGTGTCTCACCCGCCGGCGACCGGTTCGTGCTCACGCAGGACGGCACCCTTCGCGTGGGGAGGCTGTCCGGTGGCACGCCGGCAGTGCCGCCTGCGCTGGCGGATAGAGCGCTCGCCGTCTCCAGCCCGGTATGGAGCGGGGACGGCCTGACGCTTTACTTCGAGGGCACTCGTGCTCTAAGTCCGGCCGGCGACGGGGGCGGCGAGCCGGTTTTTCAAACCGACCTGTACCGATCGCGAACGAATCAGGCGCCAGAGCCGCTCACGGAGTTCCTGACCTCGCCGATCGACCTGTCCGCCCGTGGCCTGATCGCCTACAGCGGGCCGTGCTTCCTCGTTCCGCCGGCGTACGCATATCTGCCCGGGGCGCGAACGTGCGCTCCGCCAGTTCGCGGCGCGCTTTCAACCAAGATCAGCTTCAGTCCAGGCGGGGGCCGAATCGCCTTCGGCTTCGCGACCGCCGCAGGACGAACAGGGATCGCCGTAGGCAGCTTGCGGACCGCCGCGCGCATCGTCCTGCGCGGGGCCGGCACCCCGGCGTGGAGCCCGGACGGTGGTTCGCTTGCCTTCTTGCGTAGCCCAGGCAGCCTTGATGGTCAGCTTGGGCGCACGGTCTGGATCTCGCGGGTCGACGGCCGCGCGGCTCGGCGCGTCTTCACCGCTCCGCGAGGCACGTACGTCACAGCCTTGGATTGGGCTCCCGTCCGCCGGCGCACACGGACGGCGTCGCGCCAGTGACCTGTCCGTGGCCTCGTTCGACCGCCGGGTTCGACGGGCGTTACGGCGAGAGGGAATCGAGTCGGCAGCGACGCTGCGCTGACGCCCGCCGAGGCGCTCAGCCGCTCACCCGCGCGATCGCCGCGTCCATCGCGGCGCCGGGGTTCTCGATGACCGGTCCGTGGCCGACGGCGAGCCGGCTCGGATCCAGCGCGCGCAGCGCGCGCGCCGAGGCGACGGCGGTCGGCTTGTGCCAGGTGGCGGACGTCGCCAAGGGGAAGCGCCAGTACAGCTCCGCGCTGGTCGCGACGCGGCCGAACGTCGTGAACGCGTCGCCCGCGATCAGCGTGCGGTCACGGGTGTCGAGGAAAGCGACCTGCCCCGGCGTGTGCCCGGGCGCCGCGACCACCTCGAGCGAGCCGACCCGCTCCCCGGGCTCGAGCTCGCGCGCCACCGGCGCCGAGAAGCGCACGTAGCGTCCCTTCATCGGCTCGGGCTCGCCGGGATCCAGCGTGCGGTCTCCACGCGCCAGGCGCGCCTCCCGCGCCGAGAGCATCAACTCAACTCCCGGCGCCGCCGCGAGCAGCGCGTCCACGGAGCCGCCGTGGTCCGGGTGGTCGTGGGTGAGGATGACGCGGCGGATCGGGGCGCCGAGCTCGGCCGCGGCCGCGAGGATCCGCTTCGCGCTGCCCCTGATCGCCGTGTCCACCACGGTCAGGTCGTCGTCCTCGCGCACGAGGTAGACGTTCACCCAGCCCTGCCTGGTCAGCCTGTGGAGGTGCTCGCCGTGGCGGCAGAGTCCCATCCGTCCGAGGCTAGCGCCATCCGGGGCTGAGCTACCCTTCCCCGCCCGTGACGCCGCCGAACCCGTTCGTCAAGCGCATCCTGATGACCGCCGGGCCGACGCCGCTGCCCCCGCGCGTCAGCTCGGTGATGGCCGAGCCGGTGCTCTACCACCGCGATCCGGCGTTCGCCGCCGTCTTCGAGCGCGTGTTGCGCCGGCTGCCGGGCGTCTTCGGCACCGCCAATGACGTGCTGCTCTTCGCCTCGACCGGCTCCGGGGCGATGGAGTCCGCCGTCGCCAACCTCGTGCGCCCGGGCGATCGCGTCCTCGCCTGCTCGGCCGGCAAGTTCGGCGAGCGCTGGGTCGAGCTGTGCGAGGTCTTCGGCGCCGAGACCGTGCGCTACGAGCCGGGCTGGGGC
Source organism: Solirubrobacteraceae bacterium (assembly GCA_046330255.1). Taxonomy (GTDB): domain Bacteria; phylum Actinomycetota; class Thermoleophilia; order Solirubrobacterales; family Solirubrobacteraceae; genus JBBSBL01. The sequence continues at coordinate 17,650 of JAXLTC010000001.1, read as the reverse complement.
GCGCGCCTCGACGCGGCGGAGATCGACGGCCTGCTCGCGAACAACGACGGGATCGAGCTGGTCTTCGCGACGCTCTCGGAGACCTCGACCGGGATCGTCAACGACATCGAGTCCGTGGCGCGGGTCGCCCGCGACCGCGGAGCGATGCTGGTCGTCGACGCCGTCTCCGGGCTAGGCGCGACCGAGCTTCGCCAGGACGAGTGGGGCGTGGACGTCGTCGTCGCCGGCTCGCAGAAGGCGCTGATGTCGCCGCCCGGCGTCGGTCTCGCGAGCGCGTCGGAGCGCGCGCTGCAGCGCGCGGCTCGGCCCGGAGCGCCCGTCTACTACTTCGGCTGGCAACGCACCCGCAAGGGCCAGCTCGCCGACCCGCCGGCGAGCGCCTTTACGGCGCCCGTCACGCTGATCTCGGCGCTCGACGTAGCGCTCGAGATGATCGAGGCGGAGGGGCTTGACGACGTGCTCGCCCGCCACGACCTGCTGGCGCGCGCGACCCGCGCAGGCGCCGCCGGCCTCGGCCTCGACCTCTTCGGCGACCCGGACGAGCGCTCGACGGTCGTCACCGCCGTCGAGCTGCCCGCCGACATCGAGGGCGGGAAGCTCCCCGGCCTGCTGCGCGACCGCTACGGCATCACCGCCAACGGCGGCCAGAACCAGCTCAAGGGCCGCATCCTGCGGATCGCCCACTGCGGGTACTTCGGCGCGTTCGACGTGATCACCGCGCTCTCCGGCCTGGAGATGGCGCTCGCCGACCTCGGCCGGCCGATCGAGCAGGGCGCGGGCGTCGGGGCCGCGCAGCGGGTCTTCCTCGACGCCGGCGTGCCCGCCGCCGCGCCGAGCGCGTGAGCGACCGCCCCCGCATCCTCGTCAAGGAGAAGATCGCCGACTCGGGCGTCGATCTCCTGCGCGAGCGCTTCGACGTCGACCTCGGGCTCGACTGGGACGACGAGGAGCTCGCGCGCCGCATCGGCGACTACGACGGCATCCTGATCCGCTCCGCCACCAAGCTCACGGCCGACCTGATCGAGCGCGGCGAGCGGCTGCGGGTCATCGGCCGCGCCGGGATCGGGGTCGACAACGTCGACGTCCCGGCCGCCACCAAGCGCGGGATCGTGGTCGCCAACGCGCCGCAGTCGAACGTCGTCGCGGCGGCCGAGCACACGATGGCGCTGATGCTCGCGCTCGCGCGCCACGTGCCCCAGGCGCACGCCTCGCTGACGGCGGGGCGCTGGGAGCGCTCGAGCTTCGGCGGCGTCGAGCTCTACGACAAGGCGCTCGGGGTGCTGGGCTTCGGCCGCATCGGCCAGCTCGTCGCGCAGCGCGCGAAGGGCTTCGGGATGCGGGTCCTCGCATACGACCCGTACGTCGGCGCCGAGCGCTTTCGCGAGACGGGCGTGGAGCGCGCCGAGACCTCTGCCGACGTCTACGCCGCGGCGGACTTCCTCACGATCCACCTCCCGAAGACGCCCGAGACCGCCGGTTGGCTGGACGCCGACGCGTTCGCGCAGATGAAGCCCGGCGTCCTGCTGGTCAACTGCGCGCGCGGCGAGCTGGTCGTCGACGAGGCGCTGAAGGACGCGCTCGACGCGGGCACGGTGGCCGGCGCGGCGCTCGACGTCTTCCCCTCGGAGCCCATCACGGACTACCCGCTGTTCGACGGCTACGAGAACGTCGTCGTCACGCCGCACCTGGGGGCCTCGACCGCCGAGGCGCAGGACCGCGCCGGGATCCAGACTGCCGAGCAGGTCGTCGCGGCGCTCACCGGCGGGGTCGTCTCCACGGCGGTCAACATCCCGTCGGTCAGCCCCGAGGACATGGAGGTGCTCGGCCCGTTCCTCCCGCTGTGCCGCAGCCTCGGGCGGATCGCGGTCGAGCTCGTGCCGGCCGGCGGCTCGGTGGACCGCGTCGACGTCGAGCTGCTCGGCGCGATCGCCGAGCGGGACGCGCGCCTGCTCTCGATCGGCGTGCTGCTGGGGGTGCTGGGCGGGCACACCGAGGAGGAGGTCAACGAGGTCAACGCGCCCTCGCTGGCCGAGGAGCGCGGGATCGAGCTGGTCGAGACCACGCGCGCGACCGCTCGCGACTACACCGACCTGGTCCGGGTCACCGTGCGCAGCGGCGAGCACGGCACCCGCGTGGTGGGGACCACGCTCGGCCAGCGCCACCGCCCGCACCTGCTGGAGGCCTGGGGGCAGCGCTTCAACCTCCAGCTCGAGGACCACGTGAGCTTCTTCCGCTACTCGGACCTGCCCGGCATGGTCGGGCGGGTCGGGACCGTGTTCGGAGAGGCGGGGATCAACATCGTCTCCGCCGCCGTGGGCCGCCAGCCCGACGGGGAAAGCCCGCAGGGTGAGCCCCCGGCGAGCGCCGCGATGGCGGTCACCACCGACGCCCCGGTGCCCCCCGCCCTGATCGACGAGATCGTCGGCGGCGAGGGCTTCGTCGAGGGTCGTGCGATCACCCTGTCAGCGGGCTGACGGACTTCGCGTACAACCGGGCGCCCGGCGGTGTGCCGTCGCGTCCCAACCGGCTTGCGGACACCTCTGCGGCGGCGCGCCGCGCTGTACGCTTCGGCGCCGCGCATGCCGTTTAGGAGAGGGGCAGGGACGTGACAGGAGGAGATGCCGCCGCGGAGGCTCCGGAGCCGCCTGCCGGCGACGGGCCGGACATCTCGCTGCGGTCGGTGACCAAGCGCTTCGCCGAGACGGTCGCGGTCGACGACCTGAGCCTCGACATCGAGCGCGGCCGCTTCTACGCGCTGCTCGGCCCGTCCGGCTGCGGCAAGACCACCTCGCTGCGGATGATCGGGGGCTTCGAGGACCCCACCGCCGGCCGCGTGTTCCTCGGCGGCCAGGACGTGACCGAGCTGCCGCCGTTCAAGCGCGACGTCAACACGGTCTTCCAGTCCTATGCGCTGTTCCCGCACCTGAACGTCGAGCGCAACGTGGCGTTCGGGCTCGAGCGCAAGCGGATCAAGCGCGACGAGGTCAAGCGCCGGGTCGCGGAGACGCTCGAGCTCGTGCAGCTGCACGGCCTCGCGAAGCGCAAGCCCGCGCAGCTCTCCGGCGGCCAGCAGCAGCGGGTCGCGCTCGCCCGCGCGCTCGTCAACCGCCCGCGCGCGCTGCTGCTCGACGAGCCGCTGGGCGCGCTCGACCTGCGCCTGCGCAAGCAGCTCCAGATCGAGCTCAAGCGCATCCAGCAGGAGGTCGGGATCACGTTCGTGCACGTCACCCACGATCAGGAGGAGGCCATGAGCATGGCCGACACGATCGCGGTGATGAGCGACGGCCGCATCGAGCAGGCGGGCGGCGCCGCCGACCTCTACGAGCGCCCGCAGACGGAGTTCGTCGCGAACTTCCTCGGCGTGTCGAACCTCATCGACGGTCGCCTGCACTCCACCGACAACGGTGTCGCGCGCGTCCAGACGCACGACGGCGCCCAGCTCAGCGTCCCCTCCGACCGCCTCGCGGCGCACGACACGGACGCCGTGCGCGTCGGCGTGCGCCCCGAGAAGATCACGCTCGTGCCGGCCGCCGGGCAGCCGCCGGCCGGGACCAACATGCTGCGCGGCCAGATCACCGTCGCCTCGTTCCTCGGCGTCTCGATCCAGTACCTGGTCCGGGCGCCCGGCGGCGAGGAGCTGACCGTCTTCGCCCAGAACCTCGACGGGTCCGAGCCCGACTCGTTCGGCGCCGGACGTGACGTGCTGCTGACCTGGAGCCCCCAACACACGTTCGTAGTAGCGAAGGAGACCGCCCATGCCACGTGAGTCCATGGAGTCCGCGCTGGAGCGCTGGCTCGACGAGCAGACCCGCACCTCCCGCCGCGCCTTCATCGGGCGCGCCGGCTCGGCGGGTCTGGCCCTCTCCGGCCTGTCGGCCGTGCTGGCCGCCTGCGGCGGCGTCTCGGGCACCGACACCAACAAGGTCGACCTGAACGCCACCGGGAACCATCCCAAGACCAAGATCACCACGCTCGACTTCTCCAACTGGCCGCTCTACATCGACAAGAGCGTGCTCAAGACCTGGGACAAGCAGACGGGCGGCCACGTCAACTACATCGAGGACATCAACGACAACAACGACTTCTTCGGCAAGGTCCGCCAGCAGCTGATCCAGGGCCAGCCGATCGGCCGCGACCTGGTCGCGCTGACCACCTACATGGCCGCTAAGTGGGTGCGCAACGGCTACACCGAGGCGATCGACAAGCGCAACGTGCCGAACGCGAAGAACCTCGCCGCGCAGCTGCGCCACCCCAAGTACGACCCCAACCGCAACTACACGCTGCCGTGGCAGACCGGTCCGACGGGCATCGGCTACAACATCAAGGAGACCGGCCGCGAGATCCGCAGCACGAAGGAGCTGTTCTCGCCGGAGTGGAAGGGCCGCGTCACGGCGCTCTCCGAGCCCTACGACTCGGCCGGCCTGGTGCTCGCCATGCAGGGGAAGAACCCGACCGACGCGACGATCGACCAGCAGCTCGGGGCGATCGACTTCATCGGCCAGGCGCAGCAGAAGGGGCAGTTCCGCCGCTTCACCGGCAACGACTACACGACCGACCTGACGAAGGGGAACGTCGCGATCGCGATGGCCTACGGCGGGGACATGGTCCAGCTCCAGTCCGACAACCCGAACATGCGCTTCTCGTATCCGGAGGAGGGCGCGATGCAGTTCGAGGACGACATGATGATCCCGGAGAAGGCGGCGCACCCGTACGCGGCGGAGAACATGATGAACTTCGTCTACGAGCCCGAGATCGCCGCCAAGATCGCGGCATACGTGAACTACATCTCGCCCGTGGACGGGGTCAAGGAGGTCCTGCTCAAGACCGACCCGAAGCTGGCGAACGACCCGCTGCTGTTCCCCGGCGAGGCGATCCGCAAGCGGATGTACCCGTACCCGACGTTCACCGACGCCGAGGAGCGCAAGATGTACGCCGCGATGGCCCAGGTCACCGGGTCCTAGAGCGCCGCATCTCCGTGGGAGGGGAGAGCTCGCCGCCATGCTCAACCTGAGCGCCCGCCGCCGGCGGCAGCTCTTCCCCTACCTGATCCTCGCGCCGGGGGTCCTGTGGCTGCTGGTCTTCTTCGCGATCCCGCTGGCCAACCAGCTCTACGTCTCGCTCCAGACGGGAAACCCGGACACGGGCTACCAGCTCACCTGGCACTTCTCCACCTATACGGACGCGCTCTCGGAGTACGGCGACCAGTTCCTGCGCTCGCTCCAGTACGCCGGGATCGCGACGATCGTCGACTTCATCATCGCGTTCCCGCTCGCGTACTTCATCGCGTACAAGGCGGGCCGCTGGCGCAACGTGCTGCTGCTGCTGATCGTGATCCCGTTCTTCGTCAGCTACGTGCTGCGGACTGTGTCCTGGCAGCTGATCCTCTACGACGACGGCTGGGTGGTCGCCCGCTTCAAGGATCTCGGGATCCTCGGGCCCAACGGGCGCCTGCTCGCGACCCCGACGGCCGTGATCGCCGGCATCGCCTACAACTTCCTGCCGTTCATGGCGCTGCCGCTGTACGTCTCGCTCGAGAAGATCGACCGGCGCCTCATCGAGGCCGCCACCGACCTCTACGCCAGCCGCGCGACCGCGTTCCGCAAGGTCACGCTCCCGCTCGCGCTGCCGGGGATCTTCGCCGGCACGCTGCTGACGTTCATCCCGGCGGTCGGCGACTTCATCAACGCCGCGCTGCTGGGCACGTCCAACCAGTACATGATCGGGAACGTCATCCAGTCGCGGTTCCTGACCGTGCTCGACTACCCGACGGCGGCGGCCCTCTCGTTCGTCCTGATGGCGGTCATCCTCGTGGCCGTCTTCATCTACTCGAAGCTGCTCGGCTCCGAGTCGCTGAGGGAGGCCGCGGTTTGAGGCGGGTCGACCGCGTGCGCACCTGGCTGCTGGGCATCTGGTCGGGCCTTGCCCTGCTCTACCTCTTCATCCCGATCTTCATCATCATCCTGTTCTCGTTCAACGACAACAAGGGCCGCTTCAACCTGACCTGGGAGGGGTTCACGCTGCGGCACTGGAAGGATCCGCTCTCCGATCCCGACCTCGCCGACGCGTTCAAGAACTCGCTGATCGTCGCCGGCGTGACGGTCGTGATCGCGACGCTGCTGGGCACGTTCATCGCGATCGCGCTCGTGCGCTACGGCTTCCGCGGCCGCGCGACCATGGACAACTTCATCTTCCTGCCGCTCGCGACGCCCGAGGTCGTGCTCGGCGCGGCGCTGCTCGCGCTGTTCCTCACGATGAACTTCGCCACGGGCATGGTCACGATCGTGATCGCGCACGTGATGTTCTCGATCTCCTACGTGGTGGTGACGGTGAGGGCGCGATTGCAGGGGATGGACCGCTTCATCGAGGAGGCGGCGATGGACCTGGGGGCGAACGAGTGGACGACGTTCCGCAAGATCACGCTGCCGATGATCGCTCCCGGCGTCGCCGCGGCGGCGCTGCTCGTCGCCGCGCTGTCGATCGACGACTACGTGATCACGTCGTTCAACGCCGGCACGACCGTGACGTTCCCGCTCTACATCTTCGGCGCCACGCGCCAGGGCGTGCCGCCGACCGTCAACGTGCTCGCGACGATGATGCTCCTGGTGGTGCTGGTGCTGATGTTCGTGGGCGTGCTCGTCCAGCGCCACGCCGCGCGGCGCGAGATGGCCGTGGCGCCGGCGCCGGCCGAGCCCGCGCCCGCCGCCGCCTAGGCGAGCCGCCCCGCCGCATGGAGCACACCGCGACCGGCTGGTGGCTGCGCGAGGCGGGCCCGGTGACGCCCCGCCCTCCGCTCGCCGGCGCGGCCGAGGCCGACGTCGTGATCGCGGGCGGCGGCTACGCGGGCATGTGGACCGCCTGGCACCTGCTGGAGCGCGAGCCCGGTGCGCGGGTGGCGATCCTCGAGTCCGGCGTCTGCGGGCACGGCCCTTCCGGGCGCAACGGCGGCTTCGTCGACTCGCTGCGCTTCGCGGCGCCGCGCCTGCGCAAGATGGCCGGCGACGCCGGCGCGCGGGCGACGATCGCCGCCTCGCTGGACTCGGTGCGACAGATCGGTGAGTGGGCCGTCGCCGAGGGCGTCGACTGCGCCTACCACCCGAGCCCCCAGCTGATGGTCTCGACCGCGCCGGCGCAGGACGGCGCCTGGGAGGCGATCGTGGGCGCGCACGCCGCGCTGGGCGATCCGGGCGGGTGCCGCGAGCTGACGGCGGCCGAGGTGCGCGCACGCTGCGCCTCGCCGGTGTTCCGCGGCGGGGCGTTGGCGCAGGGCTCGGCGACCGTCGACCCCGGCCGCCTTGCGCTCGGGCTGCGCGACCGCCTGCTCGCGCGCGGCGCGGCGGTCCACGAGCACAGCCGCGTCGTGGCGCTGCGGGAGGGTCCGGACGGAGTCGTCGCGCGCACCGCGGGCGGCGGCACGGTGCGCGCGGGCGTTGCGGTGCTGGCGATCGGGGGCGCGCTCGCCGCGGTGCCGGGGCGGCGCACGGCGCTCACGCTCACCTCGAGCCACATCGTGCTCACCGAGCCCGTGCCGGACGTCCTCGAGCGGCTCGGCTGGGCCGGCGCGGAGCCGATCACCGACGCGCGCGTTCTGATCCACTACCTCCGGCCCACGCCCGACGGCCGCATCCTGTTCGGCTGGGGCGGCGGGCGCATCGCGGCCGGCGGGCGCCGCCACGGGCGCGCCGAGGTCGACGCGGCGATCACCGAACGCGCACGGCTCGACCTGCTGCGATTCTTCCCGATGCTCGAGGGGCGGCGCGTCGAGCACGCGTGGGGCGGGCCGATCGACGCGTCACCGAACCACCTGCCGGCCATCCGCGCGCTCGGCCCGCGCACCTGGACGGTGGGCGGCTTCACCGGCAACGGCGTCGGGCCCTCACACCTCTGCGGGCGGATCCTCGCGCGGCTCGCCCGCGGCGCTCGCGACGGGCTAACCGGGCTCCCGATGGTGGACCCGGCGCCCGCGCGCCTCCCGCCCGAGCCCCTGCGCTGGGCCGGAGGGACCGCGATCAGGGCGGCGCTGGATCGCAAGGAGCGCGCCGAGGAGGCGGGTCGCCGTCCCGGCGCGCTGGACCGGACCCTCGCCGCGGTGCCGGACCTGATCGGCGTTCACATAGGCCGCTGAGCGCCGGCCCGGCGACGGGACGCCACAGCGTCCCGCCAAAGACATAGAGTGCCCGCGTCACCGAGGGAGGGAGACGCAGTGGAGAGCGCCAGTGTCGCAGCGCCGGGGGCCGTCGAGGACAAGGGCCTGAAGAAGAACGCGATCGGGTTCGTCTCGAACGTCGTGATCGGCGTCGCCTCGACGGCGCCGGGCTACTCGCTCGCCGCGACGCTCGGGCTCGTGACGGCGATCGTCGGCTTCCAGGCGCCCGCGATCATGCTGGTCGCGTTCGTCCCGATGCTGTTCATCGCGCTGGCCTACAAGTACATGAACCGCGCCGACCCCGACTGCGGCACCACGTTCTCATGGGTCACAAAGGCGATGGGCCCCCACCTCGGCTGGATGGGCGGCTGGGGGATCATCCTCGCCGACATCATCGTGATGGCGAACCTCTCGCAGATCGCCGGCCTCTACACGTTCCAGCTCTTCGGGAACAACAGCCCCTCCACGTTCGAGGTCACGCTGATCGGCGTGGTCTGGATCGTGGTCATGACCTGGATCTGCTGGCGCGGCGTCGAGCTCTCCGCACGCACCCAGCAGTTCCTGCTCGGCGCGGAGTTCATCACGCTCGTGATCTTCGCCGTCGTCGCGCTGGTCAAGGTCTACAGCGGCGACGCGCCCGCGACGTCGGCCGAGCCGTCGCTCTCGTGGCTCAATCCGTTCGAGATATCGTCGGTCTCGGCGCTCACCGCGGGCGTCCTGCTGGCGATCTTCATCTACTGGGGCTGGGACAGCGGGGTCACGGTCAACGAGGAGACCGAAGGCTCCTCCGAGGCGCCGGGGCGCGCCGCGATCGTCTCGACGCTCATGCTGGTGGCGATCTACGTCGTCGTCTCGGCCGCGGCGGTCGCCTATGCGGGGCCCGACCTGCTGAGCAAGAACGCCGATGACGTCTTCGCGCCGATCGGCGAGGCGGTGCTCGGCCCGGGGCTCGACAAGCTGCTGATCATCGCGGTGCTCACGTCCGCCTCGGCATCGACGCAGACGACGATCCTGCCCACCGCGCGCACGAGCCTCTCGATGGCGCGCGCGGGCGCGTTGCCGAAGGCGTTCGGGCGCATTCACCCGCGCTTCCAGAGTCCCGACTTCTCGACGCTGGTGATGGGCGGCTTCTCGGTCCTCTGGTACGTCGGGCTGACGCTGGTCAGCGCGGACGTGCTCGGCGACTCGATCGCCGCGCTCGGCCTGATGATCGCCTTCTACTACGGGATCACCGGCTACGCCTGCGCGGTCTACTACCGCCGGGAGCTGGGCAAGAGCTTCCGCAACTTCTTCTACGTCGGCCTGCTGCCGGTGCTCGGCGGGATCTCGCTGACCTACGTCTTCGTCAAGTCCTGCATCGACCTGAGCAAGAAGGACGCCGGGTCGCTCGTGATCCTCGGGCTCGGCGGCCCGTTCGTGATCGGGATCGCCGGCCTGCTGCTCGGGGTCGTGTTCATGTTCCTGTGGCAGGGCCGCCACCCGACGTTCTTCAGGCGCAAGCCGGAGGTCGCCGATCCGGCGGTGCTCACGTCCACGGCTTCCGGGGGAGGTTCCTGAGATGGCGAAGATCCTGGTGGGATACGACGGCTCGGACTACTCGCGCGCCGCCCTCGACACCGGCATCGAGGTCGCGAACGCGCTCGGGGACGAGCTCCTGGTGGTGGTCGCCTACGAGGTGAACCGCTTCGGCAGCGAGGTACAGGACTACGCGAAGGCGCTGCGCGACCAGGCCGACAAGCGGGTCAGGCTCGCGACCGACCAGGCGGCCGGCCGGGGGGCGAAGGTCGAGGTCGAGATCGTGGAGGAGCGCCCCGCCGACGCGCTCGTCGACGTGGCCGCGCGCGAGCAGGCGCGCGCGATCGTCATCGGGTCGCGCGGCGAGGGCCCGCTCAAGGGCGCGATCGTCGGCTCGACGCCGCACAAGCTGCTCCAGATCGCCGCCTGCCCGGTCCTGGTGGTGCCGGAGCCCTAGCCCGGCCGGCCGTGCGGGCAGTCGTCATCACCCGCCACGGGGGCCCGGAGGTCCTCCAGGTCCAGGAGCGCCCGGAGCCGCGGCCGGGGCCGGGCGAGATCGCGATCGACGTGGCCGCGGCCGGGGTCGCGTTCGCCGACGTGATGGCGCGCCTCGGGTTCTACCCTGACGCGCCGAAGCCGCCGTGCGTGGTCGGCTACGAGGTGTCGGGCACGGTCGCCGAGCTCGGCGAAGGGGTCACCGCGCACGCGGCCGGTGATCGGGTCATGGCGCCGACCCGCTTCGGCGGCTACTCCGAGCGGGTGGTCGTACCGGCGGTCGACGCGATCGGGCTGCCGGCGGACATGTCCTTCGAGGAGGGGGCCGCGTTCCCGATCAACTACTCGACGGCCTGGGCCGGCCTCGTGCGCTACGGCGCGCTCCAGGAGGGCGAGCGCGTTCTCATCCAGGCGGCGGCCGGCGGCGTCGGGATCGCCGCGACGCAGATCGCGGTGCGGCGCGGCGCGGAGATCTGGGGCACGGCCTCGCCGGGCAAGCACGAGGCGATCCGCTCGGTCGGCGTCGAGCATCCGCTCGACTACACCCGCCGCGGCTGGGAGCGGGGGCTGCCGGGTATGGACCTCGTGATGGACGCGATCGGCGGGCGCAGCTTCCGGCGCAGCTACCGGCTGCTGCGCGGCGGCGGGCGCCTGGTCGCCTTCGGCGCCGCGTCCGTCGTGGCCGGGGAGCGGCGGAACCTGGTCGCGGCCGGACGCGCCGCGATCTCGATGCCGCGCTTCAACCTGATCAGCCAGATGTCCGCCTCCAAGTCGGTCATCGGCCTGAACATGCTGGCCCTGTGGGACCAGGCCGGCACGATCGAGCCCTGGGTCGCGCCCCTGCGCGAGCTGCTCGACGCCGGAGTGCGCCCGCTGGTCGCCGAAGCCGTCCCGTTCGCCCGCGCCGCCGAGGCGCACGCGGCGATCACCTCGCGGCGCAACGTGGGGAAGGTCGTCCTCGTCCCGTAGAGCGCCGCACGGGCTGATGCTACGCTGGCCGTCGATGTCGCGCACGCTCGCCCTGCGACTTCTCCTCCTCCCCCTCCGGGGGGAATAGCGCGTGGCGGCCGCGAAGCCGCAAACCAGCCCGAGGAGAACGCAGGACGAGACAGAAGGAGTGACGCGACGATGGACCCGAACCGAGTACTGATCTTCGACACGACGCTGCGCGACGGCGAGCAGTCGCCCGGCATCTCGCTGAACACGCACGAGAAGCTCGAGATCGCCCAGCAGCTCGCGCGGCTCGGCGTCGACGTGATCGAGGCGGGCTTCCCGATCACCTCACCGGGCGACTTCGAGGCCGTCGAGGCGATCTCGCGCCAGGTCGAGGGACCCGTCATCGCCGGCCTCGCGCGCACGCACGTCGCCGACATCGACGCGGCCTGGAACGCGGTGCGCGACGCGGCGCGGGCGCGCATCCACACGTTCATCTCCACCTCCGACATCCACATCGTCCACCAGCTCCAGACAACGCGCGAGGACGTGCTCGGGCAGACGCGCGCGGCCGTCGCCCATGCGCGCGCCTACACGGACGACGTCGAGTTCTCCCCGATGGACGCGACCCGCGCCGACGTCGAGTTCACCGCGGAGGCCTGCGCGATCGCGATCGAGGAGGGCGCGACCACGATCAACATCCCCGACACCGTCGGCTACACCACGCCCGCCGAGTTCGGCGCCTACCTGGAGCGGCTCGGAGAGCTGGTCCCGCGCCTGGACGAGGTGGTGCTCTCCGTCCACTGCCACGACGACCTCGGGCTGGCCGTGGCCAACTCGCTGGCCGGGATCATGGCCGGCGCGCGCCAGGTCGAGTGCGCGATCAACGGGATCGGCGAGCGCGCGGGCAACGCCTCGCTGGAGGAGATCGTGATGCTGCTGCACACCCGCGGCGACGCGCTCGGCGACCTCCGCACGGGAGCGGTCACGACCGAGATCGCGCGCACCAGCCGCCTGGTGTCGCGCCTCACGGGGTACCCGGTGCAGCCCAACAAGGCGGTCGTCGGCCGCAACGCGTTCGCGCACGAGTCGGGGATCCACCAGGACGGCGTCCTGAAGGAGCGCACGACCTACGAGATCATGGACGCCACGACCGTCGGGCTCGAGGCCAACGCGATCGTGCTCGGCAAGCACTCCGGGCGCCACGCGCTGCGCCAGGCGCTCGAGGAGCTCGGCTTCGAGATCTCCGGCCAGGCCTTGAACACCGCCTTCAAGCGGTTCAAGGAGATCGCGGACCGCAAGAAGCACGTGACCGCGATGGACCTCGAGGCGCTCGTGACCGACGAGCTGCGCGAGGAGGTGAGCGGCTACTCCCTGGAGTGGTTCGACGTCGAGGACTCCTCGCGCCGCCCGCCGCACGCGAGCGTCGGCGTGAGGCTCCCGGACGGCTCCGAGGCGACGGGCTCCTTCACCGGCGACGGCCCGGTCGACGCGATCTTCCACGCGATCGACGCCGCCACCGGCCACGACCCGCGCCTGCGCGAGTTCCGCATCGACGCGGTCACGGCAGGCCAGGACGCGCTCGGCGAGACGTCGATCGTGCTCGAGCTCGACGGGCACACCGGCGCCGGACAGGGAGTCTCCACCGACGTGCTGGAAGCCGCGGGCCGCGCGTACGCGCGCGCGCTGTCCAACGCCGTCCTGCGGCGCGAGCGCGCGAAGGCGGGGGAAGATCCGCGCACCGACCGCTCCGAGCAGCCCGCCGGGTACGTGCCGGGGCCCTGATCGACGCCTAACCCACCGCCGAACGGCCGGCAAAGGGCCACGCGCGTTCGATTCACCACGCATGCGATGGTCGATCGAACGCGCCCGGCGGGCGCCGCCTCCGCATACGAGCGTACGTGATAACGTACGCGCTCGATGGCGCCCGCGACGATCACGCCGCCCGCTCCCGCCCGGGATCTCGACGCGGCCCCCGCGCTCGGCCCGCGGGTACGCGCCCTGCGCGAGGCGATGGGGCTTTCGCTGCGCGACCTGGCCGAGCGCTGCGGGGTCAGCGCCCCGATGCTCTCGCAGGTCGAGCGCGGCGAGACCAGCCCCACGCTGCAGGTCGCCGCCCGCATCGCCTCGGGGCTCGAGCTGCGCCTCTCCCAGCTGCTGCGCCTCGACGAGGGCGGCGCCGTCAGCGTGGTGCGCGCGGGCGAGCGCCGGGCCGGTCCCCGTGGCGCGCGCGGCCACAGCTACGAGATCCTCACCCCGCCGCTGCCCGGCCTGCGCGCGGAGGTCTCGCGGCACGTGCTCGAGCCCGGCGCCTTCACCGGCGGCCGCGGAGACCCGCCGATGCACGAGCCCGGCAGCCGCGAGACCGCCGTGGTCGAGCAGGGCAGCGTCGTCCTGCACTGCGACGGGGAGGCGCACAGGCTCTCGGCGGGCGACGCCGTGACCTTCGACGCCGACCTGCCGCACCGTTTCGAGAACCCCGGGCCCGAACCCGCGACGCTGATCGCGGTGCTCGGCGCCGGGCTGAGAAGGAGCTAGCCGGCGGATGACCGAGACCCCGCAGACCCTGCTGGACAAGATCTGGGGCGCCCACGAGGTCGCGCCCGGCCTGCTCTGGATCGACCTCCACCTCGTGCACGAGGTCACCAGCCCGCAGGCGTTCGACGGGCTGCGGCTCGCGGGGCGCCCGGTCCGCCGCCCCGACCGCACGCTGGCGACCGCCGATCACAACGTGCCGACCGACGGCACCGCCGTCGCGGCGCGCATCCGCGACGAGCTGTCCCGCGTCCAGGTTGAGACGCTCGAGCGCAACTGCGAGGAGTTCGGCGTTCCCATCTACTCGCTCGGCTCCGAGCGCCAGGGGATCGTGCACGTGATCGGGCCCGAGCTGGGGGTCACCCAGCCGGGCATGACGATCGTCTGCGGGGACAGCCACACCGCCACGCACGGGGCCTTCGGGGCGCTCGCCTTCGGGATCGGGACCAGCGAGGTCGAGCACGTTCTCGCGACGCAGTGCCTGGTCGCGCCGCGGCCCCGGTCGATGCGCATCCGCTACGTCGGCGAGCTCGGCTTCGGCGTGACGGCGAAGGACCTGATCCTCGGCACCATCGGCCAGATCGGCGTCGACGGCGCGGCCGGGCACGTGGTCGAGTACGCCGGGCCGGCGATCGAGCGGCTCACGATGGAGGGCCGCATGACCATCTGCAACATGACGATCGAGGGCGGCGGGCGCGCGGGCATGATCGCCCCCGACGAGATGACGTTCGAGTGGGTGGCTGGTCGTCCGGGCGCCCCCGATGACATGGACGGGGCGACCAGGCGCTGGCGCAAGCTCTACAGCGATCCGGGCGCCTCGTTCGACCGTGAGGTCACCGTCGACGCCGGCGCGCTCGAGCCGCAGGTCACGTGGGGCACGACGCCCGCGATGGTCGCGCCGGTCGGCGGCGCGGTCCCTGAGCCGCGCGACGACGGCGAGGAGCGCGCACTGCGCTACATGGCGCTCGAGCCGGGCACCGCGATCGGGGACATCCGGCTGGACCGCGTGTTCATAGGGTCGTGCACCAACTCGCGCATCGGCGACCTGCGCGCGGCGGCGGAGGTGGTGTCGGGGCGCAGGGTGGCGAGCGGCGTGGACGCGATGGTCGTGCCGGGCTCCGGCCAGGTGAAAGCCCAGGCCGAGCGCGAGGGTCTCGACGAGGTCTTCCGCGCGGCCGGCTTCGACTGGCGCGGCGCGGGCTGCTCGATGTGCCTGGGGATGAACCCGGACACGCTCTCGCCGGGCGAGCGCTGCGCCTCGACCTCGAACCGCAACTTCGAGGGCCGCCAGGGGCGCGGCGGGCGCACGCACCTGGTCTCGCCCCAGATGGCGGCGGCGGCCGCGGTCGAAGGGCGCTTCGTCGACGTCCGGGACTGGAGCTGAGGCATGGAGCCGATCACGATCGTCCACGGCGGCGTCAGCGTGCTGGACCGCGCCGACGTGGACACCGACCAGATCATCCCCAAGCAGTTCCTCAAGCGCGTGGAGCGGACCGGCTTCGGCGAGTTCCTGTTCCACGACTGGGCGAAGGAGCCCGGGTGGGATCTGCCGCGCAACCCGATCCTCGCGACCGGGCGCAACTTCGGCTGCGGCTCCTCGCGCGAGCACGCGCCCTGGGCGCTACAGGACTACGGGTTCCGCGCGATCGTGGCGCCGAGCTTCGCCGACATCTTCTTCACCAACTGCACGAAGATCGGGCTGCTGCCGGTCGTGCTCGGGGAGGACGAGGTCCGCGCGGTGATGGCCGAGGGCGAGGCGGCGATCGACCTCGAGGTGGGGGAGGTCGAGTTCGCCGGCCGCGTCGCCCGCTTCGACCTCGACCCGGACATCAAGTACCGCTTGATGGAGGGGCTCGACGACATCGCGCTGTCGCTGCGGCGCTCCGCCGACATCGACGCCTACGAGCGCGACCGCGAGCGCACGGGGCCGGTCACCACGGCGCTGTGAGCGCGACCGGCCCCACCCGCGACTGGGACGCCGAGACCTACGACCGCGTCTCCGACCCCATGGTCGCGCTCGGCGCCGAGGTGCTCGCCCGCCTGCCGCTGACGGGGGACGAGACCGTGCTGGACGCGGGTTGCGGCAGCGGCCGTGTCACGGCGCTGCTGCTCGAGCGCCTGCCCCGGGGACACGTGATCGCGGTCGACGCCGCGCCCTCGATGGTCGCGCTCGCGCGGCAGGCGCTCCCGCGCGAGCGCGCGACCGTGCTGGGCGCCGACCTCTGCGAGCTGTCGCTCCCGCGGCCCGTGGACGCGGTCCTGTCCACCGCCACGTTCCACTGGATCGCCGACCACGAGCGCCTGTTCGGCCGCCTGCACGCGGCGCTGCGCCCGGGCGGGCGCCTGGAGGCGCAGTGCGGGGGCGGGGCCAACGTCGCGCGGCTGTACGCGGTCGCGCGCGAGGTCGCCGCCGGGCCGCGCTTCCGCGCGGCGCTCGCGGACTGGCGCGGGCCGTGGAACTTCGCGGGCGCCGAGGAGACCGCCGCGCGCCTCGAGGCGGCCGGCTTCACGGACGTCGAGACATGGCTTCAGCCGCGCGAGGTGCGCCCGGCGGACCCGCGCGACTACCTCGAGACGATCTGCCTGGGCGCGCACCTGGAGCGGCTCCGGCCCGCGGACCGGGACGCGTTCCTCGACGGCGTGCTGGGCGCGGCCGGCAGCCCGCTGCGCATCGACTACGTGCGGCTCAACATCAGCGCGCGGAGAGCCTCGTGAGCGCGAGGATCGCGCTGCTCCCGGGCGACGGGATCGGCCCCGAGATCGCACCCGCGGCGGTCCGGGTGCTCGACTCGGTGGGCTCGTTCGACTACGAGGAGCACGTCTTCGGCGGCGCGTCGATCGACGCGCGCGGGACCGCGCTCACCGACGAGACGCTCGCCGCGTGCAGGGCGTCGGACGCCGTGCTGCTGGCGGCCGTCGGCGGGCCGAGGTGGGACAGCACCGACCCCGGGGCCCCGCGCCCGGAGCAGGGCCTGCTCGGCCTGCGCAAGGGCCTCGGCCTGTACGCGAACCTGCGCCCGGTGCGGCCGCTGCAGGCGCTCTACGACGCCAGCCCGCTGCGCCGCGAGATCATCGAGGGCACCGACCTGCTGGTCGTGCGCGAGCTGACCGGGGGCATCTACTTCGGCGCCCGCGGCCGCGACGGCGACCGCGCCTACGACACCTGCGAGTACAGCGTCCCGGAGATCGAGCGCATCGCGCGCGCGGCCTTCGGTGCGGCCCGCAGCCGCGTGACGAGCGTCGACAAGGCCAACGTGCTCGAGTCCTCGCGACTGTGGCGGGAGGTGGTGCGCCGCGTCCACGCCTCGGAGTTCCCCAACGTGGAGCTCGAGCACATCCTCGTCGACAACGCCGCCATGAAGCTGATCGCGGCCCCGCGCCACTTCGACGTGATCCTCGCGGAGAACATGTTCGGCGACATCCTCAGCGACGAGGCGGCGATGCTCTCGGGGTCGATCGGCCTGCTCCCGTCGGCGTCGCTCGGCGCCGGCGGGCCGGGGCTGTTCGAGCCCGTTCACGGCTCCGCGCCGGACATCGCCGGGAGCGGGCGCGCCAATCCGCTGGCGATGATCCTCTCCGCGGCGATGCTGCTCCGGCACGGACTCGGCATGGACGCCGAGGCCGCAACGGTAGAATCGGCCGTCGACCGTGCGCTGGCGGAGGGCCTGCGAACGGCCGACCTCGGGGGCGCCGCCACGACCGGCGAGGCCGTGGAGGCGGTGCTGAGGAACCTGTAGCCGGCGATCGGGAGACCAATTGGAGCCTGCGGACCTCATCTGGATGAACGGCGATCTCGTCCCGTGGGACGACGCCAAGGTCCACGTGCTCACGCACGGGCTGCACTACGGCACGGGCGTCTTCGAGGGGATCAGGGCCTACGACACCGCGCGCGGGCCCGCGATCTTCCGCAACCGCGAGCACCTCGATCGGCTGCGCCGGTCCGCGGAGCTCTACTACATGCCGCTGCCCTACACGGTCGAGGAGATCCGCGCGGCGACCCACGAGGTGATCCGCCGCAACGGCTTCGGG